>NZ_JAAOIW010000025.1 GCF_011440305.1 Paenibacillus agricola
TGTTTTACAACAACCAACGTATCCATTCTTCGATTGGGTACAACACGCCTTCTGATTATGAACGTACGTTTCAGGATCTGGCTGTGTGAGTATAAAATCTGTGTCTACTATCTTGACAGAAGTCCAACATAATAGTGTTGTTCATCCTCATGAATAAGAGAACCCATATAAGAACGTTGATCAGACCCAACCTTAAAGCCTTGGATAGCATCCCAATTTAGATTCCATCCAAAGTTTTCCACTGCATAAGTCCATGTCAAGGGAAAGTACGTAATATCTTGAAACACGAGAAGCGGATAGAGTTGTGAAGCATTGTTAACGCTTTGCCCATTCACAGTAACGGCAAAGGGTACCACTTGCGCATTGTAGGCTCTTCCTTTTTTAAAGTTCCCTCCGGTTTCCAGCTCCGGCTTAATTGCAAAAGGATTACGGGATTTGTATACCGATAACCCCTCCTCTCCACTCCACTGTAATTGAAGTCCGGTTACCAAGCTCATCGTCCAAGTCATGGGTACGTAAGTAATATCTTTGTAAGTAAGAAAAGGGTATTTCATCGTTTCTGAATTATGTTTAATGCCATTAAGTTCTACCTCGAAAGCTGGTAAAGTTACTGAAACATTACCGGTTGCAGCTTTAGTAGAATTGGGTATTGCAAGTACTAAAAACAAGGTCAGGATAGAAACAAAGATTGCTAGTTTTTTAATCATTAGTAGTCCTCTCCTATTCATTTTATTTATCTCTTCTTTAAAGTGGTCCTAGTGCTTAGACGCAATTCCATTGGGAAAAGTTCCTTTATTTATCAAAAAAGAGACTGTGGACCTCCTTAAATTATCTTTAAAGACTTCCTATCCCCAACTATTTTCCTTTTTAAAAATACATCGTTCAATTACCGCGGAGAACACATCATCATTATGTATATTAATGGAAAACAATACAACTTCTTGTCTTTTGGAAAAGACAAGAAGTTGTATTCATAAAATAAAAAAACCGCGTCATATGCGGCTGATAATGCATTTATGTTTTTGTCCTCTTACAAGTGACAAGAACTTGATGTCATAAATGACAAGAACTTTATCCCATTCCCGACAAAAAAACATCGTCAAAAATTTCTGGCGATGTTTTTAGTAATTTTTGTACTTATTTAAACAGTCAACCTGGTTACATATCTTTGAACGTAATCGAGAACGTACTAAGTTTTGTGTAAATGGTTAAACTTTCCATTAAGGGAGATGATCATTTATGCAAGATGTAAAAGACAAAACATTGAAGGAATTAGCTAAGGATTGCCGGACGGTCGAAGATGTTCATGAGATGCTAAAGAGTATGTTTCGCGACACCTTACAGCATTTGTTTGAAGCGGAGATAGACGACCATTTAGGCTACAGCAAACACAGTTCTGAAGGCGACCATACAGGCAATAGTCGAAATGGTTACAGTAAAAAGACCATTAAAACCAAGTTTGGCAACACCGAACTGCAGATACCACGTGATCGAAACAGTGAGTTTGAGCCTCAAGTTATCAAGAAGCACGAAACGAGCCTTAATGGCTTAGAGGAGCAGATTATTGGTCTCTACGCGAAAGGCATGTCTACCCGTGACATTGAGGATCATATGCGGGATCTGTACGGTATAGACGTATCACCTACGATGGTTAGCAAGGTGACGGACAAGATCATGCCCTTGGTTACAGAGTGGCAATGCAGAGCGTTAGACCGGGTCTATCCGATCGTATTCTTGGATGCAATCCACTTTAAAGTTCGCCAGGAAAATCGTATTATTAACAAGGCTGCCTACAGCGTATTGGGCATCAGCATGTCCGGACAGAAAGAAATCCTTGGCATCTGGATTGGGGAACATGAAAGTGCCAGCTTCTGGTTAGGCGTATGCACAGACCTCAAAATCCGCGGCGTAGAAGACATCCTCATTGCTTGCAAGGATGGGCTTTCCGGCTTCTCGGATGCCATTAACGCTGCGTTTCCACGGACGCAGATCCAGTTGTGTGTCATTCACCAGATCCGTAACTCCATGAAATATGTGACGTACAAGGAAGAAAAAGCGGTCTTAGCTGATCTGAAAAAGGTGTACCAAGCCCTGACCTTAGAAGAGGCTGAGGCTGCTTTTTCTTCATTTAAAGAGAAGTGGGGCAAGAAACACCCCATCATCATTCGTTCTTGGGAAACGAACTGGATGGAGTTGACCGCATACTTTGGTTATCCAGCTGAAATTCGTAAAATGATCTATACCACGAATATTATCGAAGGCTACCACCGTCAGCTTCGAAAAGTCACCAAAACAAAAACGGCATACCCATCGGATGATGCCTTGCGGAAGATTATCTATCTCGCCACCATGGATGCATCCAGAAAATGGACTATGCCGCTTCGTTCTTGGAAAGAATGTATATCACAGCTTGCCATCCATTTTGGAGACCGGTTGCAAGCGGAACTGTCTGCATGATGAGGGACTTGAGAGCCGGCTTGACATGGAGCCTCTATGGGCATGATTCCTTGCGATTGGGCGATAGCTCGTAAACTCGTATCGCTAAGGCAGATTAGCCTATCATGCCCACCCCTCCATGTAAAGCCTCTGGATGAACAGTTTGTCGCTAAAAAACCATTTACACAAAATAATTTACGCTCCCACGTAATCACCTAATTGTTTATTTTCTACTGTTTGTTCATTCATCGCAATGCTCAAAGGTGTGTAAGATTTCAATAAGCGATATTCCTTTTTCATTCGTTTTGGGTTGGTTTCACATTTCATATCTTTGTTCGTCAGTAGTCTTAACAATCCTTGTTCATTTAATATCACTGCAATTTGCTCAGTTATTCCATCATCTTTTTGATGCTTGAAGATGATTTTCGGCAGACTTTCGTCGGCCATTTTGTTGACCTCATTCCATGTAGGAACTCGCTTATCTTCAGAACTTTGTTTTGCGATGCTTAACCAATTATAAAAGAATTTTAAGCAGAGTTCTATCGTGTATCGACTGATAATCCAATGGAATAATCTTCTATCACTAATTTCTGTAAAGCATTTTTGCCGATAAAGTCGTTCCTTTAGATAAAGAATATGGGGTTCCATTAACTTTGTTACCAAATCCATTCCCTTGGGTTGTATCATATCGCTCCCCTTCATTGACGAACTGTAGAAATGGTCAGTTTTAAGCAATGTATGTTTCCAAAAGACATAAGCATATGCATATGGGCATATGCGAGGAAATTCAGGATCATCTTCTTTCTTTAATAACTCCTGGAGTATTTGTATACATTTCCTGTGCTTGAAAACGATCTTTTTCTTGATATATCTGTCCACAGCTCTGAAACAGTTTTTATTTATGATGCTAATTTCCTGAAGAATCTCATCACTCCACCGGTTAATACTCGTAGTGTTCTTTCCCAGGGTTCTGTAAGTAATCAACGGT
Source organism: Paenibacillus agricola (assembly GCF_011440305.1). Taxonomy (GTDB): domain Bacteria; phylum Bacillota; class Bacilli; order Paenibacillales; family NBRC-103111; genus Paenibacillus_S; species Paenibacillus_S agricola. The sequence continues at coordinate 3,425 of NZ_JAAOIW010000025.1, forward strand.
TCTTGAGTAAACATATGAAGTGATGTCGATCGTGGATTGAACAATAAGTGGGTGGAATCCTTAACTCCCTCTCCTCCCGTTTCTAACCAGTTGATGACAGAAGGATCCAATATTTCATTAGGCAAGGCCCAGTCCTTCCACTGAGTTTCTGAAAAGGCAGCTAATTGAAATCCACATTGACAAGTAAATGGATCTCCAAGTATTTCATCACTTAATAAAAATGGAATGTTTTTGTAGCATCTCGGGCAAGTGTCGTTCAATCTTTTATAGTGAAATGGACAATGTTGAATTAATGTAAATTGATGTAACCAACTATGGTACCCATGTTTAATGCATTGTTCACACCATTTAAGATTCAAGGGAAACCAAGTATCTACTCGTTCATTAAGGTTCTCAATTGGCTTTAAAATTTTAGATATTGTGCTTGAATTATGTTCGACAAGATCACATTCCAAATATTGTTGTAATACAAGTTGGTTAAATCCGCTTAATTGAATCAATTCCCTCCTACTTTGCCCAATTTTACTGTTTTTGATTGTCTTTACTTCATTGTTGCCCATAGAACGTAGTATTTCTGTCCGTGTAATGTGATTTGAAAAGCATACCTTTTCAAAAATGGACCGCGAAGAGGCCAGTCAAATCGAGGCTGTGGCCAGCAGAGTGTGGAGCTGCCCGCCTATTGTCCGCTGCGAAGGCCTGGCCGAGGCAGTGGCGCAGGCACACAAGCTGGCCGCACCGGGTGACACTGTGCTACTGAGCCCTGCCTGCACTGCGTTTGACCAATACGGACCTGATGTACCCGAATTGCTACACATGGTGTTTCAAAAGCATTTATCCATTCTTTTCTCCAAACAATCATTGGCGGAGTTGAAAGAGCGGAGAAAAATGTCACTATCTTAAATTTACAAAAAATTGCTGATGCACTGAATGTTCCCTTAAGTGAACTTTTTGTCTTTGATAAAGTCCGGATTACTGGAAAGTCTGATAAAGACATACTCATTAATCAAATTATTGATTCACTTATTGAAATGAAAGTATCTGATCTTAGAAAAGTAAAATTGCTGTTGAATGAGGTTTTTGAGCGATAAAAAAAATGCAGGCATTAGTTCAATTATTGAGCTAACGCCTGCACTATTTATTGCCGTAATGTTAATTTTTTGCCCGTCTTTCGCACCATACAAAAGACGGGGGATACAGGATTACCGGGCATTCGGAAATATTCGTTGCACCATCTCATTAAATTCCTCAATAAAACCTGCGACTGGCCGTCCTTCTTGCACATCCCTTACGTACGCATTGACTCGGTCAATGAAATCCGGATTGGTGGAAACATATACATTTTGGATGGTCGGATCGGTTTCCCTGACTTTGGAAGCGATTTGATCTTCAATCTCCCTGCTTAACTGGCCCTGCCCATCATCCAATACCGCAGCGACATAAGCATTTCTTTGTGTAACCACCACATTGGCTTGTTTCACTCCAGGGATCGAAACGATTTTTTGCGCCGTTTGGTCTGCTACTAGAATGCGATTATCCGCAGGATTCGTATCCGTTTGTTGTTGTATTCGATCTATCCGATCTGTTCGATTTCCTTGTTGCCTCACCTCATTATTATCATTACATCCCGTTGCAACGATCGGAAGCACCACACATGTTAAGGCAATAACCATCTTCATGCATCTTTTGTTTACCATTGTTACCTTCTCCTTTTTCTGCTTAGTAGAATCCTTTTTATATTTCCATTAGATTCCCCGTATTATCCTTTTGGTTTTACGAACAATGCAGCCAAAAACGAAAAAATAATCGCTGCAGAAATTCCGGCACTGGTCACCTCAAAAATTCCGGTGATGACCCCGATCCAACCGTCGCTCTTTAATGCCTCAAGCGCACCATGAACGAGCGCGTTACCAAAGCTCGTAATCGGCACTGAAGCTCCCGCGCCGGCAAATTCAATTAACGGATCATACCATCCAATTCCATCGAGAAACGCCCCCAACACAACAAGCAAGCTCATTGTATGGGCCGGTGTAAGCTTAACTACATCGAAACAAAATTGACCGAAGACACAGATTGCGCCACCAACCAGAAATGCCCATACAAATATCATCACAAACTCCTCCCAGCTTCTATCGATACGGCATGAGCAATACAGGGGATGCTTTCCCCTTGTTGGAAGGAGATCGGGGATAGAAGTGCACCCGTGGCTACAACGAGGATTCGTTTTAATTCGCCCTTTCGCATACGTTTCAGCAAATGTCCATACGTAACAACCGCGGAACACCCACAGCCGCTTGCACCAGACTGAACCATTTGAGTTTCATAATCGTAAATCATCATTCCGCAATCGGAATATTCGGTTTGACCGATTGGGAAGTTATGTTTTTTAAACAATTTACAAGCGATTTCATAACCGATTTTAGAGAGGTCACCGGTTACAATCAGATCATAATAACCAGGTTCAATTTCCAAGTCGCGAAAATGCGCTTGGATCGTATCCACCGCTGCGGGAGCCATCGCCGCGCCCATATTAAACGGGTCTTTAATTCCCATGTCGATTACACGGCCAATCGTCGCAGAAGTGACGACAGGTCCATCACCTTCCGTAGATACTATGGCAGCTCCGGCTCCGGTTACGGTATATTGGGCGGTAGGCGGTTTTTGCGAGCCGTACTCGGACGGATAGCGGAACTGTTTCTCCGCACTGGAATTGTGGCTGCATGTCCCTGCCAACACAAATTTGGCCGAACCGGAATTCACAAGATTTGCCGCTAACGCCAGGCTTTCCATCGATGACGAGCAGGCACCAAATACACCTATGAAAGGGATTGTTAAGGTTCGGGCGGCGAAACTGCTGCTAATAATTTGGTTCATTAAATCGCCGCCGATATAAAAATGCACTTGTTCCTTGGTCAACCCCGCATTTTCGATCGCCAATTTTGCTGCTTCTTCGATCAATACTTTCTCCGCTTTTTCCCAACTTTCTTCTTCAAGCATGGAGTCCCCGTGGATAATGTCAAAATCATTGGCAAGCGGCCCCCTACCTTCAAAAGGACCTACAACCGTTGCCGTTGAACGAATGACCGGTTTGTTTTCAAATATCCAACTCTGGTGTCCTTTCAACATATCAGGATCCCCCTCCGCCTTTAATCAATAGATGCACGATTCCAACAATAAAAGCAGCGACGGTTCCGAATACAATGACCGGGCCTGCCAGCTTAAACATCTTGCCGCCGACGCCTAACACCATGCCTTCACTTTGATGTTCGATCGCCGCAGAGGCCATCGAATTCGCGAATCCGGTCACAGGCACGGCAGAACCCGCACCGGCCCACTGGGCAAATTTATCATACACCCCTAAACTGGTCAGGATGACGGAAATAAGTATCAAAACCGCGACCGTAGGATCCCCCGCTTTTTTCTCATCAAACCCGCCCCAATGAATGAACATTTCCTGAATTGCTTGTCCGACCAAACAAATGGATCCGCCGGTTATAAACGCACGAAAGAAGTTTTTCAGCAACGGCCTTGGGGGCTCCACACTTTGGACTAGTTCTTTATATTCCTGCTGCACAGGCGTTAACTTTTTCTTTATATTGTTGGCCATGGACATCCTCCTCGATTTTCAACAAAACCATAACATGCGTTTGGCTAACGAATCAGTAACGGTTTGACTTCATCAATAACCTTTTCTAAGGCTATCGAGCATTGTTCGTACATCCGCTTCGTTTTTTGTTCTTTCGTTGACAAGCCAAACATTTCAAGATCGGCTTCACATTTTTTCAATGTCGCGAGTAGCGCGGCTTTCTTTTGGGGCTCAGGCACTTTGATCTGGTCGTCAAACAAATCGACATATAACTGGCCGTAGGAATCGACCTGACCAAGAAATACATTCTCAATTGCAACGCCCAATTTTTCCAGTTCCGTATCCAACCATTCCCGATTCAAACCTATAGTGGCTAGCGGTTCGTCCATAATTTCCCCATCCATGATTACGGCTTGAGGCTCTTGTTCGGGAGCGACTTTAATACCCAAATGTTTGGGGGTTAACGGCTGATTTTCTTTCGTTAATAGAACGTTGAGGTCGCCGCTTGGCTCGATGACTGCAAATTCAACGTCAGCAGCTTTGAACACACTTTTTTTTCGCAGCTGTTCCATCAGCTCGTCCGTGGTGAGCCTTTCCTTCTTTAGGTTGTCCTCCATAATTTTACCGTCCTTAATAAGTACAGTTGCTTTACCGTCTAGGATGTCCCTTGCGGTTTTGCTTTTCAATTGCAAAAATTCCATCACTAGGGAAACACCGACCCAAACTGCGATCGAAACAAGGCCCAGATACCAGTTGGTATCCAATTCTAAGGATACGTAGGCGGCGAGGCTTCCGATCGTGATCCCGGTGATGTACTCAAACAAAGAGAGCTCGGTTACCTGTCGTTTTCCCAGCAGCTTCGTCATTAAAAAAAGAACCACAACTGCTAGTAACGTGCGCAAGGCAATTTCTAACCATTCTGGCATGACTGCTTCCCTTCTTTCTAAGTTCCATTAATCGACAAATATAAAGATACCCCGTTTCCATAATATTCATGCATTACCATGTAAAAGTATAAGTCTTGATTTTATGATATTGGATAATTGAGTGTATGTTTTTTAGGCGGGAGACGGAAACATTATATTTTGGTATGGGAGTAAGTAAGCATCTTTCCTTTTACCTCCGAACCCATACTTTTCTTGCCTATCCTTTTAAAAGGAGGCGAGAACCCAGTGACAGTAGCTTCTCAAGTCAAAACCTGCGTAGCTTCTTTGAAAAGTGCCCAAGCCAGTCTGGCACAGTTTGCTTTGGAAACACAAAATCAAGAAGCAAAATCGCTCTTTACGAATGCGTCCCAACAAACCCAACAAATCCTTCAGCAAGTGGAAAGCCGCGTACAGCAGTTAGAGAATGAAGAACCCCAATACAAGGGTTTTTAAGAATCAAACAGCCATGCAACTGAACATGCATGGCTGTTTGCCCCTTGTGTGCACTGATCTAGAAAAAAGATCAAACCCTACATTAGCAGTTGGGTTTGATCTTTTTTTATCCGTGTATTCTCTTTTTGCTAAATGCTGTCGCGCCAATCGCCAGTGCCAGTGCAGAGATTACCCAAGCTCCCCTTCGGCCAGTTGCATAGGGATTCTTACGTCCTCTAAATAGGGACATCACCCACGCACATTTTTCACCACCCGTGATGGGCTCATTTGTGTTCGAAGTCAAACTATAATAGTTTGAGGCGAATTTCATTTATCATACCGGTAAACCGCTGGCAAATCTGCAGAAAAATGGCGAGATTACTTTCCGTTATGATTCGACTTTCCTTTCGGCATGGACGGACATCAAATTGATTGGTCAGTTGATTATTTGTGCGTATATGTAACTCTTAGTTGCGCATTATATAGATAAATAAAGGAGGAATTTCAGTTGGTGTGGATTCTTTGGTTGTATCTAATCAATACACTTTTGATCTTAATCGTAGCGATCCGCGAGGTGCGAAGACCGGCCAAGGCTTTGAATTGGCTAGCTATTTGCCTCGTTTTTCCTGTCATCGGTTTCGTATTCTATCTCAGTATAACAAATCCCATACGTATTTCTCGTGAAAGACTAACGTCTCTGCATAATGAATCGGACACGTTGCCTGATTCATTCAGCCGCTCAGCCTTGGTTATCGCTCACTCTTTACGGCATTTGTCCGTATATGGCCTTCGAAACGGCCGAGTCCAAGTGCTTATGAACGGCATTGAAACCTATGAGAGACTGATGGAATCCATAAAGAGCGCGTTAAACTCGATTGATTTGGAATATTACATCTATAGGGATGACCAGATTGGCAGATGCATTACGGATCTATTGATCGAAAGGGCCAAGGCTGGTGTACGAGTCCGCTTTGTGAGAGACGGTTGGGGGAGCAGAAAATTTCCACGAGCGCAGATCATTCGGATGATGGATGCGGGGATTGAATGCCGTACGGTATTTCCCGTGCGCTTCCCTTGGGTATTATCCAATTGGAATTACCGGGATCATTGTAAGATCGTTGTGATCGACGGAAAGGAAGCTTTCACTGGTGGTATCAACATTGGTTATGAGTATACCGGCTTAAATCCGAACGTGGGGTTCTGGCGCGACACTCACCTGCGAATCATAGGTGAGGCTGCTGTCGACCTGCACACTATTTTCAACATCCATTGGAATGTTGCTTCACCAGAACGGATAAAGGTGAGAGCACACAAGAACACCCTAGTTGAGAACGCACAAAAACCCATTGAGGGGCTAAGGGTTGCTGTTTCCGGACAAGCGGCAGAATGGGCCTCTGAGTTGGGCACACTAAGTGGCAACGTTATTGACACCGCCACGAATACAGAAGCGTTGCGGAACGCGTACATGCAATCGTTTGAAGGCAATCCTGGAATTCCTACTCAAGTGATCCGTGAGGTCTATTTTATTTGCCTGACACAAGCGATAAAGACACTGGACATCACAAACCCTTATTTTGTGCCCGATGCAGACATCATCATGGCGATAAAGACAGCTGTGGCGCGCGGGGTGCGTGTGAGATTGATGGTTCCTCACCATTCGGATCAAAAATTCGTGGACCTTGCAAGCCGTACTTATTTCGGAGAACTGTTGGAAGCCGGGGTTCATATTTATCAGTACAATAAAGGGATGTTGCATGCAAAAGTAATGATCATCGATGGAGAGATTGCCGAGGTAGGTGCGGCGAACTATGATATGAGAAGTTTTCGACTGAATTACGAGGTGTGCGAAGTCATATACAGTACCGATGTGGCGAGGGAACTCACAGAGCAATTCGAGCGTGATCTCACCCATTCTGTACCGTTGCGCATCGGGGATTTGCTGCATCGTTCACTTCCACAGCGCATAATGGAGCAAGGAGCGCGCCTACTTTCACCGATGATATAACCTGAAACAAAAAAAGCTTATTTTTTGCAATCCTTCATATCCGGCAATAGAAAGGGGGAAGAAAGAAATCTTGTTTCTCCATATAACGATTAAACTATTATTGGGCTTTGTGGGCTTGTTGATCATTACCAAGATGTTAGGAAAAACACAATTTAGTCAGGTAACACCGTTTGATTTTATTTCGGCTATTTTTTTAGGAGAGGTCGTGGGAAGTGCTCTATATGATGAAAAAGCAAGCGTCTTAACGTTGCTGTATTCTTTATTCTTGTGGGGCTTGCTCATGTTGGCCGTTAAAATGTTGGGGCAGAGGTCTTTAAAAATAAGAGGTTGGATCGACGGGAGGCCATCTATCGTCATTCGAAATGGAAGGATCATCCTAAGAGAATTAAAAAAGAACACGATTTGATGTATATGTTGCGGCAATAATGCCTTTTCGGTTCGCGAAGTAGAATATGCGCTATTGGAGCCAAACGGAAGTATAAGCGTTCTTAAAAAAGCAGACTATGATACCGTAAAACGTAAAGATTTGAATCTACCACCACAACAGGTATATTGCCAACTACGTTGATCACTGACGGGGAAATCATTTGGGACAATCTAAAAGTTGTAGGTTATGATAATAAATGGCTGGAACTGCAGATCCAGTCTCAGGGGATAGATGAAGTGAAAAATGTGTTATATGCTGAGTGGAAAGAAAACGAAGGGATTTATATCGTACCTTATTCTTAATACCGATGTGAAACGGTGCATGTGGGGGTGTAATTTAGCAGGGGTTTATTCATTGTGAACAAGTGATACAGTTTGAAAAACAAAATGCAGACCACATGTCTTGCTACAACCTACCGCTGGATCGAGTCCATGGAAGAAGGCGCTCTCTCTCATTCCTAAGCGGGCGGGGAATCACAAAACGACCTCCGCGATTCCCTTCAAATTGGCTCGGTTATTTCGTTCCGGCACTGCGTGATCTTGTTCGCACAAGAGCAGATGCAAGACAAGACCTGCTCAAGCCAGACAGCGCCTGATCAAGTTTCTGCTTCGACATCAGGTCCATTCGCCCCTAACTATCAAGCGCCGATGGACACAAAGGTAACGCAATTGGTTCGATACGATTAAGTTCGACAAATACACGGCATACCAAGCGTATGGAGCGTATAAATAATTACTTCAGTCTCCTCTACTGGGTTGCTACCTTATCAATAAGCATGGATCTGTTTCATATGCCTCAACGATCTTATTCATCTTATCTCTATCTGAGTTGTAAATGCATTGTGCCCCCACTGAAGTAATATCCAAGGAAACTTACCGATTTGTTTCAAAAAAAACATTGTGACTTGAATCATAATTTTGCGGAAACTTAAAGCAAGCTAAAAATAAAAACTCTTAATTTATTTTCGAGTATACAGTCCCCCTCCTAAATTCAGTTAAATACAAATAGGCTACCGATTATCAATACGGTCGGTGGCCTATTTGCCTCATTACATTTGAACAAGCCTTGCCTCAAAAACTGTTTATCTTGATTCCTATGTTCTCCATAACTTCTTTTGTTCGTTCCATTGGACCTGGCTCACTTTCATCCTGTATACCTTCCTGTCCATCCAGACTCGAACTTATCGCTGCTTCATCGCCATTCATTACGTTTTGACCCTCAGAATGGATAACCGTTTCACGTCTATTTTTTTCCATTGTAGACTCCTTTATACTGTGCATGATAGACAAGTTGTTGTGTGGACTGAACCAAATTCGTGTATAAATTTATAGCCTGTTGATTTTGAGTCCCTAATGCAAATTGTTCAAAGTTAATAAGTGTTGCAACAGCAGTTTTCAAGTCGGAACCAACAGTCATGAGTCAAAATCCTCCATAAATTTAATAAGGAGCCTAGGCAGATTTTAGAAACACCCTACTATTGTTCCAAATATCCCAATCCTTTATGCAAATTATTTATTTGTTTTGCTCGTTACTCATAGATTTGGGATTGTTAGCATCCCTGTATCTCGTTAAGCTTACACTGTGGCACCCATTGCCCAACTTCTTCGTCATGAACTATTGAAAGCTAGCTTCATTCCAAACCGAAATCAACGAGAACTTCTACTACTTGTTCGTTATCGCCGAAGTATCATTGAAGAACGAGCCCGTAATCGGATTCAAAAGGTTTTAGAAGGAGCCTACATCAAGCTTAGCTCCGTTGTTTCGGATATATGGGCGTTTCCTCTAAAGATATGCTTCATGCCATCGCAGATGGTGAATAAACTTCGCTCGAAGATCCATGAATAAAGAAGAAAGAAGAGCTTGAGCTCGCTCTTATCTTAGAGGCTATGTCAATCCTTATCATCGCATGATGCTTATAACGATTCTACAACACATTGACTTTCTAACTGGACATATTGAAACTCTAGACCAGGAAGTTGCCGGTAGAGTCAGCTCTGATCAGGAAGATTCTTTACCTGGGATTGCCACCCGTATGGTCCAACAAATCTTAGCTGAAATAATTGAGAATCAAAAGAAGTACCGGATAGAGATCCGAACCTTTTTTCATACAAAATCCCCGGTAGTCCGGGGCTTTCGGAACTAATTGGCAGTTATCGTAAAGACTGAGGGACGGGAGTGCGCAGTTTGTTCAGTGTTTCGCGGATGAACGCCGGTTCGTCGGCTGGGATACGCGACGAAACGCAGTTGCCGTCGACGACCACCTCTTGGTCGACGTAGTTGGCACCCGCATTGATAAGGTCATCCTTCAAAGGAGGGTAGCACGTCAGTGTCTTGTCTTTGGCAAAACCCGCGCTGATCAAGATTTGCGGCCCGTGGCAGATCGCCGAAATCGGTTTACCCTGACTGTCCATGTCTTTGACGAACTGCTGTATCTGCTTATTGAGACGCAGGTTTTCCGGTGACGATCCGCCGGGAATGACGACCGTGTCCAACTGGTCGGCCTTAACTTCGTCGATGGAAGCATCAGTCGTATACGTTGTCTGCTTGTTCTTGCCTGTCAATTTTTCGCCTTTCTTCAACCCGATAATGACCGTTTCATGACCAGCCGCTTTGATTGCTTCGTAAGGTTTTTGCATTTCCGAATCTTCAAAGTCGTTGGTCAGCAGGAAAGCGACTTTCTTCATAGCTTCTTCACTCCTTTTGATTGGGTGCCACTATCTTATTTTGCCCTTAAAAGATTCCCATAAACAAAAGTATTCCGTACAGTACTGAAACCCGTTAATTCTGTTGGTTCTCCTGCTCCTCCAGATACTTGCACATCTTGTAAATATAATCCGGCGCATCCATCGGGTCACTTACCATCATTTCAATCATGCACAACTTATTCGCGTCCTGGCCTGTGCCTGGTTGATGCTTCGTCAAGTTCCCGGTTCGTCCACATCTCCAAACGTAAAGCCTCGCCTTGGCTTCCATCTCCAAGAATCTTTCAGGGATTTGGGGAGATACTCCTTTTTTCTAGCGTTAAAAACTTAAGCCTACCAAGGGTTTGTGAATTATGAAATTCATTCACTAAAATATTATTTGTTGGGTTCTATAGGCAGGTGCCGTGATATATCTTCAACAACATCCATAGACTAATGCCATGTAGAACATATCAAAAAAAGGAGGAATTATCGAATAATGTATAATCCAAAACCAGTTTATAACAAAGATAATGAAGCTTATCCGAAACAGATGTATGAGTGGCACCTTCAGATGGCAGAACAATTAAAGTCATTTCATTTAGATAAAGCGTATTATTTTAGGAAAATGATTAACAAAACAACAATTGATGTGGTGATGGGAAACGGCACAACATAGCTTTGGAGGAAAATATAAATATGGAGCGAGAATCTGAATAGGAACAAATAAGGCTGATGATTTTTGATTTGTATACCCATGTTGACAGTAAGAAATATTGTATTCCCTTCGATCAATTTTGGTGTGATTTTTTGATCAAACAATCGAATTCGGAATGGTTTTTATGAGTTTTTCATGATGATTCTGAAGTATTTAAGATAAGATTTTCTCCTTCTTTAGGCAAATACCGTGTCTCCAATGGACTTTTCCCCATAGACTGACTGTGTCGTAAGCCTAATCGTCAACTATTAAGGAGTGGTAATCAAAAATGTCTTTTACTCATCATCAAATGCCTATGTATACCGAGGATCACGCTACTTACTGGAAACAAATGCATGAATGGCACATGAAAATGCATCATTACCAACAGCAATTACGTGGCTATCACCTGGAAAGGGTAAAACATTTTCAAGGTCTAATGCACCAGGAAGAGGCAGTTTGAGGGAAGTGTATGACATGGAGCCAGCTGCTGGCTTGGAAAAACTCCGAATGAGATTATTTTATTACCAATGAAATGATATCTAAGAATGTTCTTGGGATACTCAGGGAGAACGAAACATTTGCTCGGGGATAAGATGCATTCGCCATGGATAATTGTCTCGCTGCCCAATATCCTATGCCAGCCCTCATCCTTGGGGATCGTGTCGTGGTTTATTAAATTTTGTCTATCAAAGAAACCTTTTCATTACCTTTACCCATGCTTTGGGAATATCATTTTGTGAAATTGGATATAATGACTGAGGGATATTGGTCATGCTCCCTATTTCCCTTAGTATTAGCCCTTGTCCATTGGGATCGAGGGCTTTTTCAATTTTTGGGTCAGCAAAATCGGCTTGTAATCTCTCGCCCCGAGTACTCCATTTTGCTTCCCCTTGTTGCTTGCGTCTCCCAGCAATCCTGCGGCGTGTCGTACCCCTTTTCAAACGCAGCACTTAACTGCTGTTGTAATGTTTACATTTCGGTTCTTTAGCATCTCTAACACTTTATTTTCACGCCGCCAGACATACCGAGCATGTGCATTAAGTGCTTCATCTAAATGTAATAACTTCTCTCTATGATCAGCCCAGCCCTCTTTCCTTCGGGATCGAGGCTTTTTTCGTATTATCTGGTTAGCCCTTTTTTATGGTCGGTATAAGTTGGCGGTAGCCGGGAGAACGAGCGGCTTTTAGGGGAAAAACCCCTGAACAAAACTGTTCTCCCACTGAGCTGATCGAGACACAGTTCTGCATCACAAGCGAAGCTATGGCATTGGAGCTATCGTGGGATTGCCGGCAAGAACATGTCCATTAGCACTATTTCTTCAAATATTGGCAAGATTCATAAAGATAAAAAATAAGTGAAGAAAAGAAAAAAGAATCCCAAACAATGTTTATCCTATCATTCCTAAAATTATGAGATAAAGCACGGATATTCAGTACGCAACCATCGCCCCGGCGGAGGGCTAGTTCCATGGCAGACTCTCCAAGCGTTTTATCTATAAGCTTTACCTTAAATCAGCCCCTCTAACTCCCATTCATTATTTCTAGCCGGTGTGGCATATTAAAAAAGCAGTGTATTTCACAAATGGAGAGGTGATAAGAATGACCGTTGCTTCACAAGTAAAAACAGCAGTAGCTTCATTGAAAAGTGCTCAAGCGAGTTTTGAAACATTTGCATTGGGTACCCAAAATCAGGAAGCAAAAACATTGTTCACTAACGCCGCTCAGCAGACGCAGAATGTTATCGACCAAGTTACTCCTCGTGTGAACCAAATTGAGCAAGAAGAACCGCAATATAAAGGATTCTAAAGAGTTTGTCAAGACAAAATCCTGTTCCATTTTTTAGTGGATCAGGTTTTTGATATTTATATATTACATTTGGATTTTGTTCCACATTAGTAGGCGCATCATGGAGTTGCTTTTGAATGGCCAGGTATATATAGGGTGTCTCTTCGTTCTAGACAAGATTGCGCTCAGTACCCAGAATCAACAACAAGCAAAAACAATGTTTACTAACGTTGCACAAAAGACTCAAAATATTCTCGACCAAGTTAGCCCTCCTTTACAGCAAATCGCAAACGAGGAACCCCAATATAAAGGGTTCAAAAAATATGAAACAAGGGTTCCTTCCGGGGAATCCTTGTTTATTTATTTTAAAGGGTAGGTTTCCATACGCGGCTGAAAGCCGCCGTTGAGGTTAAAGCCTGCTGAAAAGCAACCTGTGGCTGAAGCCACCTGAAGTTTCCGACTCAACTCGGAAACCTAGTAGGCTAATCCTCAATGTCAAAAACATCGTCGCCTTCGGTTCTATAAATCTTGAATCTTTTCTTCATTAACTGCTCCTACAGTGGCACAGAAGTAACCCCTAGCCCATAAGTGGCCCCACTATTTCTTTTTCAGATGGGAGAATTCATCCTGCAGCATTCGAGATGATCTGCCCTTAAGGTACTGGACACCTTCGCTTTGAGCCATGGTCGGCGGGCATGATAGCAACAGATGGATAGGATCCTTCCCTACGCTTCCTTTGACAATTGTGATCCCACGACTCATACAGCTTGTCGGATTAACTCTCGTGATCGTTGCGCTACTTCTCCAACGAGTACATGATATCGGTATTCGCACCCGGCTCATCATGGATATTCCCGCCCAGAAGAAGTAGTCGGATGACTTGGAAAAACTTCGCATAAGATTATGGGATTGATACTTAACCAATCGCGAGGTTTTTCTCGTTTATATTTTGTAAATGAGGATATAATAAAAAACGAGTATCCAAAACAAAGCCCTCGTCCGAGAACTCTCTGGTGCTTTTGTTGTCTGTTGGATTATACTTACATTTGCATCGGCGGTTGGCCCCCCCGTTGCGTCCATGTCAGAGAAAATCCACCGTAAGATCATTTACGGTGGATTTTCGTATCTGCCATTGATTTGAAGAGCTTTCAGAGAGATTCATACTACATGTCTTTTTCAGAAATTCATACCAAAACTGATCAAAAGTATACAATTAAGACTGGAAAAATCCGCGATACATAGACAGAAAGGCCCTATTTTACCACTTTTCCCGTTTCTTACGAAGTATCCTGGTTGCACTTTTCGCCATCCATTACTTAATGTCCGAGAGGCCAGATTATATGCGGTTTGGAATATAATTCTCTTCTTGGGATAAAATAACGTTCGTTCTAATGAATGCAGGAGGTATTGAATATTGACTATTGAGATTAAGCCGAGACAGCCGAAGAAATGTTTAGGGTGCGTTTGGGGTAAATGGGATGGAATGAAGCAGTTTTGTCCGAGGATAAGATGCGTAAGGACGGATAAGTAGTTAGACCCTAAATCCTCCAATATGATCAAAAGCCCTCTTTCCTTCGGGATAGAGCGCTTTTTTGATTGTTTTGGGTCTAAAGAAAAAAAGTCTTTATAGGCATTTGCTGTGTTGTGTCTATCGGCTTTCATAGACTGATGTCGGGTAGACCCATAAAAAGGAGGAACTTCTAAATGTACAATCCAAAACCAGTGTTTATCAAAGATAATGATTCTTGTACGAGGCAGATGTATGAGTGGTACCTTCAGATGACAGAACAATTAAGGTCATTTCATTTAGATAAAGCGGCTTATTTTAGGAAAATAATTAAAAAAACAAAAAGTGATTTTTATGAGTATTTTCGTGATGATTTTGTAGTATTTATGAAATGATTTTCTCCTACTTTAGGCTATCGCCGTGCTTCCTATGGTTATCCCCCCATAGACTGTTGTCGTAAGCTAATCGCAAAATCAAGGAGTGGTAATTGAAATGTCTTTTACTCATTATCAAATGCCTATGTATACGAATGACCACGCTACCTACTGGAAGCAAATGCACGAATGGCACATGAAGATGCACCATTACCACCAGCAATTACGTGACTATCACTTGGAAAGGGCAAAACATTTTCAGGGTCTGATGGGAGGGACATCCCATCATGGATCTCCACGACCAGAAGATGCAGTCACGCAATGACTTGGAAAAACTCCGGATAAGATTATGGGATCGCTTCATAACCAATCGTGCGGTTCATGGGGAAACAACTTCTTTTGATGACTTTTGGTATGAATTTCTCGTTAGATATTCTATATCAGAATCATCTGCAGACGCGTATGATGGTATTTGCAGGGAATTGGAAAAAGTGAATCCATTCAACAGTATAAAAAGGTAAAACGAGGGAGCTATTAATCGATGTTGAATGTATGAAAGTAGGGATTGCCATGTAATTTGTAAAGCTAAATAACTCAAAAGATGCCAGTGACGTATTTGGGGAAAGTGGTATGAAGCATTATTACCCGAAAATAAGATGCATTCGACTGGATTAGTAATTTAACGACATACTATTTTGTGAATTATAATAAATTTGGGTATTAGACACACTCCCTGCCCAATCCAAAAAAGCCCTCGCCCCGATCGCGGGCACTAAAAAAAGGACGTATTTTCAACTTTCGTAGAATTATACGTCCTTTATTACAATTAATGGATTAGGAGATAGGTGATGACGAGTTGCTCCCACCATGAAAATGTTTTGCTCTTTTAAATTACCTAAGCGATATTTTTAGGATGTAGATGAATGGTCCCCTCAATATGGCGGAATATTTTGTTCCAAATTAGAGTATATAAATATGATTCCAAGATCATCCTTCAATCCGGGGATCATTAAGGGGTACATTTGCTTTTGGAGGATCATTATGCAACAAACCGTTGTCTTATTTAATGAACGTACGGTTCCTGTACAATTTCTTGGTTCTAATGAAAAGCAAATTCCAGCACTTCTTTCTGCCTTGAAACAAAGTAAGCTTACAGTCAGCCGAATGGAAGAACCTTCTCTTATTGAACTATATGGTTCAGAAGCGATCGTTCATACTGTAAACGGTGATAGGTATCGACTCCCGGTTTTCTAAACCTGGTTTTCGAATTAAACATATGTATAAAATCGCTTATTTTGTGCAGATGTCCAGCCCCCATTTTTAGGAACCTTGCCAGATATTTGAAGCAATCCGGAGAAAAACGAAAAACGGCTCTTTCGCTTTTGATGCGAACAGAGCCATTCTTTTGCCATTGTTCCACGGAAAGTAAATCGCTGTTCAAGGCTGAATATGAGCGAAAATGAAAAATGCTTTAGCGGATGTCACTACTTCCCCATTAGACCGGAGGACAGCTCCGTCCCTCCCCCTCTTTATTTGTACTCTTTCATAAGTCCTGGGCCTTGCCACTCCACTTAAGATAAAACTTCCTCGTATTCCTTTACGCGCCTATAAAACGTTCGATGCTTCATATCCAACTGTTTCATGGCCAACGTGGCCGTAATCACACCGGATTTCCTTTCTTGATATACCCGAACGAATGCTCCATCAATTTCCAACCTTGGACGTCCGAACTTTACGCCGTCCGCCTTGGCAACCTCAATGCCTTCGGTTTGACGCTGCCGCTTCTTCTTTCTCTCCTGCTCAGCCACGTAAGCCAGCAAGCTAAAAAACTGGTCTTCCACCACTTTTCCAAAATCACCCATTATCCGGAACTTCCGGCTGTCAAACAATGTTTCGTTTTCCAGCACAACGATATCCGCTTGAAGCTCCCGCGTAATGTTTTCCACTCCGAAATGATGCCGTCATAATCGCGACCCAGTCGGTCCAACGCTCCAAGAGCTCACACACAAAAAATGTTCTATGACCAACACATACAAAAAGCTAGGATTGGGATTTCTTGAATCCGAATCTAGCTTTCATAACTCCAATTGCTCAACTAATCTTTATGCGAACACCTTCTTTTAGAGACTGAACGACATTCACAATATCATCGACTGTATTTTCATCGAACAATCCATATACACCTTCATGATGGAGCGAAACAAACGGCTGATCGAGGAGTTTACCTGGTTCCAATATGCCGTTTACCGTCAGATAATCGATGATCATATTGATGAAATTGATTTGGTTTGCGTTCAAATTCGCTCGCTGCAGTAATTCAGCAAATGCATCTTGGGCTGCAGATCGCTCTAGTCCCAGTAGGCTTCGAACAAAGATACCAAACGAATTTTCACTGTCCGAGATAAAGAGCTTATTAAATTGCTCTTTGGTCCCTCCCTGTTCTTTCTCGAGCATTTCCGCAAACGATTCAACGTCCGTCAGCGTAATTTCCCTATTACGCCGAATTCTTTGAATAGCAATGTGATCTTGATGCTTGCGAATATAATCGCTGATATGGCTCTTATAGTCCGTAAAATCACCGAATGAAGGGAGTTCACCATCAAAGTCAATGTCTCTAATCAGCTCATCCTGAAAATCAATATGCACGATCACCTTCTGATCTTTGTCCAGCAGCCGGATCAGTTCACGGATAACCTTACGATAATCATTAAGCTCAATTGCTGAAGTCCTCTCAAAAAAACGGACATCCATGATCGATTTTAGCATCTCAACGTGCTGTGCTACCTGTGGAATCACTCGTTTTTGAAAGATTTTTTTCGCAATTTCCTGTAGTTGATTTTTTTTGAAGTCAGTTCCTGGAATCAGGGTAACCCCAAGTACAGCACGCTGCAGTCTGACATGTAGAAGATCCACCCGTTTTTTATCCTCAGGCTCCATGTCGTACACTAGTTTGGCGAAATCGCTTGTTAACTGGTGCACATCAAGATCTTCAATCCATTCCCAACTTTCCTTTTTTCGAAACTTAAGCAACGTCGGAATATGAGGACGAATGGCAAAATGATGTTCATCCATACTGGTCAGCTGAAGCGTCAGTGTTTCAATCACTTCATGCCGAATAGCATCGTAAGTATCCCCTGATCCGAACAACTCCCTAACCAAGTGAACACGCTCTTGGAAAAGTTGACCCGTGATATGCAGCGGTGTCGGCTTAGGATCTTCCTTTTTACCAAATTTAAAATACTCAACGTTTCCGCATAAATCAAACAGCAGGGCATGTGTTTTATGCTGACCCGGTCCAAACAAGTTCTCGCATAGACGCGTGCCGCGCCCGATCATCTGCCAAAACTTCGTTAAGGATAGCACCGGTTTAAATACCACAAGATTTACAACCTCAGGTACATCAATGCCGGTATCTAGCATATCGACTGATACCGCAATATGCGGATCCTTGTCACTTTGTTTAAAGTTCGAGATCACCGTGCTCACGTATGGAATTCCATAGTGAATCTCCGCAGCGAACTTCCCTTTCAGATGAGGTATCATCGAATCGAAAACTTCCACGATTAGCTCCGCATGGTCTTTGTTACGAGCGAAAATAATCGTCTTTCCTAGCCGGTCCCCGCCCTCAACTTTGATCCCATGTTCCAATACAAGCCCCAAAGCTTTCCGAATGGTATCTCGATTGTACAGAAACTGGTACAACTCTTGAGCTTTGACCTTA
The DNA here is from genome assembly GCF_011440305.1 of Paenibacillus agricola. Taxonomy (GTDB): domain Bacteria; phylum Bacillota; class Bacilli; order Paenibacillales; family NBRC-103111; genus Paenibacillus_S; species Paenibacillus_S agricola. The sequence goes on from NZ_JAAOIW010000025.1 coordinate 21,565, forward strand.
TCTTCCTTTTTAAGTGGACGGATTTTGGCATCGTATTCGTCTTGCTCCTCGGGTGAAAGTTCCGCACGATCGACCCCTTCGTGGAGGAACTTAAAGAACATCGATACCGGTTTTACCGGGACCAAGTTTTTGTCTTCAATGGCTTGATTGTATTCATAAGCAAATGTCGGAATATTATCCGGTAAATTAAAGAACTTGTAGGTGTCATGGTCCACGTCACTTTTTGGAGTTGCCGTGAGCCCCAAAAGCAACGCATCAAAGTATTGGAACACAAGCCCGAACTTATTGTAAATCGAGCTCAAGCAAGCCCAGCATCGTTTGGTACGTAGAAAAGTAAATTCGAGCTGATGGATCATCTTTATCCTCGATAAGATTGCACGTGGTAGCGCTAGGAAGATGCTTTTTAAACTCCCCACATGCCTGACTCACAAGCTCCTTACGGTCAGCAAGGAACAATACGTTTTTTGCCCATCCTGCTCGTTTAAGGAAGTCTACAAAGGCAATCGCAGTCCGTGTTTTTCCTGTTCCCGTTGCCATGACGAGAAGCGCGTGGCGATGGCTCTTTTCATATGTTTCCGCTACTCTGGTGATCGCCTCAATTTGGTAAATACGTCCTGCTATAAGCGCATTAGGCTTATATTCAGTCGTATTTTTACGCTCAGTTCGCTTTTGAATTAACCACTCGAGATCCGATTTAGAGAAGAACGATGATACCCGACGTTCCGGATAAAACGTATCATCCCACATCCACGTCTGGTATCCGTTGGTATAAAAACATAATCGGACGTTGACCATATTTCTCCTGCAGAAGATCCGCGTATTTTACCGCTTGGTCTTTTCCCTCTTGGGATATTGCGACTATGTGCTGTGGTCAGATACCGGACTTCCGCTTGCCGTAATTGAAGTGAAGAAGACGACGCGAAGCGCTAGTGCCTAAAGTTATTTTATGATGTTTTGGCACGTAAAAACAAGCCCTTTTTCGTCATGCCTAAAAGCATGCTTTTTGACACTCTGACCCTGCTCCGAATAGATAGACACATAGAAAACCTCTATAATATACGTGGAGGGATTTACTATGGGGCAGCGAAAGAAGTTTGACAAGGCATTTAAGGAACAAGTTGTACTACGAATCTTGGCCAATGAATCAACAGTAGGCGACGTGGCCAAGGAACTGGATATTCACCACACCACAGTCCGAGACTGGGTGAGAACGTATAAACGAGATGGAGAAGGTGCATTTCCGGGCAGCGGGAATCTAAAACCTGAAGATGAGGAAATGCGCAAGCTACGGAAGCAGCTCGTAGACTTGAAAGAAGAGAATGAAATCTTAAAAAAGGCGGCGGCCTACTTTGCGAAAAATCTGAAGTAATCACGTTCACATTCATTTATGAACATCGCTTCGAATTTCGGATTGCAAAGATGTGCCAGGTTCTACATGTGTCCAGAAGCGGCTATTATGCTCATATTCGTCGACCAGAAAGCAGACGCAGTATAGCGAACCGAGAGCTATTAAATACGATCAAAGAGATCCACAGCAATAGTCGAAAAATCTACGGTTCGCCGCAGATTACCAAGAACTTACCTTCGGAGCAGAAGGCAAGTCGGGGCCGTGTTGCGCGGTTAATGCAGGCCCATGGCATCCGATCAAAAGTAGTAAAAAAATATAAAGCGACCACAAACTCCAGTCACAATCTGCCGGTTGCAGACAATATTGTGAACCAGAACTTTTCAACGAGCAAACCCAATGAGAAGTGGCTTAGTGACATTACCTACATCGCAACAGCCGAAGGCTGGTTATATCTGGCTGGTGTGTTAGATTTATATGGCCGTAAACTTGTGGGTTGGGCTATGGACAGTCGAATGAAGACGGAACTTGTTTGCGCTGCGTTAAAGCAGGCGATTGGACGGACAGGCGCTTCACAGGGACTCATCGTCCATTCCGATCGGGGTGTACAATACGCCAGTAAGGGCTACCAGCAGCTCCTCAACAAGCATGAATTCGTCTGCAGCATGAGTCGCAAAGGTAATTGCTATGATAATGCTCCGATGGAATCGTTTTGGGGTAAGCTCAAAATGGAATGGCTCAATGACTACACTTTTAAGACGCGTGCTGAGGCTAAAAAGGCTGTATTTGAATATATTGAGCTCTTTTATAACCGCAGGAGAACGCATTCCTCCAACGATTATGTCCCGCCATTCAAGGTCGGGGAAGAACTGTAAGCAGTAGACTAATGGGTGTCACCGAGGCTTTCTCTGTGTCTACTTTATTGGGGCAAGGTCACTCCTCTAAAAAACATAAAATATACAAAACATCCCACTCATCCGGAATTTTGTGACATAATTGATGAAATAAACCCACTGACATTTACTACTTTGCTAGAAATATTTTTGAGGTTGCTGAAAAAAATTGTAGGTCATCTTTGATGCAATTGATAAATATGAGCACTTCATTCTTACTCATATATCGTATAACGGTATATGACATCCAGGATGCTGCATGCCAAATTTCGAACGAGCGAGCTGCGCTTTATAAAATAATTATTGTTAAGTTAAACCAGGATAATAGTTATAGTCACATTCTTTGAAAGTGCGTACTACCAAGTGAATTACATCCATTATAATTTCATTTTTAATATCCACCTCGTCTGTTCCAGCTATTCCATTTACCATTAACTCGACTGCTGTTTTAATTAAATGGTTAGGCTGACCGGAAAGCACACATCCATAACCGACCTTTGTTTGCTTACTTATGATAGTTATTGCAATATGCGTCAGATTTCCAGTGCATATGATGTATGCACCTGATTTAACGCCAATAAATTGTTGATGGTATACAGTGAGCATTTCTAGTCCTGTTGAAAATAAAGTTAAGCCCTGCAATGATTCTGCAAATTCATATAGCTTAGCCCTTATTTCTTTTTCGGTACCCGTTTGTATATAAGTCATTTTCATTTTTCTCTCTCCTTTATATATCAATAAGAAAAACCGTCCGAAGTTCATCGGACGGTCCTCTGTTGGGCAAACCCATACGTTTGTGCGTTGGTGAGGACATAGCTATGGGTTCCAGCCGTTCTTGAAGTTCGTGTTCCTTGAATTTATCGCTTACAGCGGTGGGAACACGACTTCAAAGACGGTCCGTAAACTTTCCACCCCACACCCATGTCCTCTGTCCTTCTTTTGGTTTTACCTTCCACTCTTTTTAGCCCTCAAATCTATCTAGGATCCGGTATTCATAACCGTAAATACCTTTGTAGTACTCAGGATACATAGCTCCACCACAGCTTTCACATGTGAATTGCGGAGGCACTGTGAGATCGCCATGATCCATCCGATCAAATTCTCTTACTACATCAAGCGGTATGTTTTCGCTCTCCGAACAGGTCAGGCATATATACCTCACTGCCTGTTTGAACAGCAGATATTTGCTTACTGGAAATGGCCGTTTTTTCTTTTTGTTGGTTGTCTTCTTGCTTCCCTGTGAGATCTCGAATCATCCTTTCTAAACAGCCTCGCGTCTTCTCGCAAGCTGCATATTTAATCGTTAATTGGCCTGCTTCTAGACAGACTTCTCCCTTGTACTCATAGTAACATTCGCACTTTGGGCAGACTAGTGGGTCTTTTCCCGTTGTTCGTTGAATTCGTTCCCTCCAATTCCTGCGTTTTAGCTGCCTTTGGGCACGGACAATCCATTTTCTTGCTTCTTTTTGCCAGTTTGTCACCAGCGCTTTACTTACCTTTTTCAGTCTTCGCGAATAGACCCCATAATACCGGATGGTTTTAAAGTTTTCATCTGGAATATGGCGTATGACCCTTGCTATGAACTCTTCTACGGTTACTTTTTCCGTCTTCTCTTCCCCACTTGTTTTGTCGGGGTAGCTGAATACAACGTACTCTCCGTCATACGACTGGATTCGTTTTAACGCAAGAGCTGGCCGCTTTATATAACGCCCTATATAGCCTAATTGCTTCTTTATATTTCCTCTTTGCTTCGGTGCATGCACATAGAAACCTTCTCCATTCGCGGAGTAGGCTTGCTGTAATCTGGACTGTACTTGCTTCTTTTCTTCTTCATTCAAGCTTCTTCGAATGAGCTTTAACACCACGGTTTGCCACTGTTTTCTAAGCATTTCAAACGGCACGTAATCATATGTTTTCCATTCTCCGTTTGATTTCATTCCACCCATCGTCACCAGCATATGCACATGGGGGTTGAAATTTAGACGCGAACCAAAGGTATGCAACCCTGCAATGATGCCAGGCGTAATCTTATGTTTCTTTTCAAAATGTTCTTTAATGATCCGTACGGCCTCGTCCATAAATTCTTTCAGCATTTTTCGATGCAACAAAAAGACGCTCCATAGCCCTTCATCGATGGTAAAAACCACGTGACGATGATGGACTTGGAAGACATCTTCCATCAACACGCGGCTCCATTCTTCGGTTTCACCACAGGAGCATGTTGTACAGAAACGGCCTTTGCAGCGGTAGGGCACTCGCCGTATGTCATGGCATCCTTCACAGACTAAAATTTTAAATCCATTTCTCGGATCGCCACAGCCACGGAACTTTTGCACCTCTTTGATGACGTTTGGCCGAATATGCTCTTTATGTTTTTCTACAAATGAGTCCCAATGTCGATGTTTATCGAAAAAGATTTGCTTTAAGATATTAGCGTCCATACCTCTATTTTACCAAAAATTTAAATAAGGGGTAAGCTCCGCTTACCCTAAACATATAAATTCTGGCGTGTAATATAATTAAAAAAAGAGGAACTCACCCGGTAAACTGGTACCCATAGACTGGACACTTAGAAAAGAGGTGTTTAGGCTGTGGGTACCTTTTTGTATACTGGAGTAAGCATCGGAGGGGATTGCATGAGCAAGAAGCGATTTAATGAGGAAGACCGTGAAAACCTATCAAGAAACAAATACGTGATCAGAGTTAGTGATAAAGCGATAACCTATTCGGATGAATTCAAGCAGCTGTTCATTGATCAATATATGACAGGTAAAAACCCGAGAGAAATCTTTGAAGCTAACGAGTTTGATGTAAACGTAATCGGTATGAAGCGTGTAGAGCAGTGTGCAGACCGTTGGAAGAAAGCCTATGAACAAGGCGGAATTATCGGACTAGTCGACTCCCGAAAAGAAGCCTCTGGGCGTCCTCTAAGGCGTGAACTATCACAAGATGAATTCATTGCCAAGCAGGAAGCAAGAATCAGGCTTCTTGAATCGCAAGTAGAACTGTTAAAAAAGCTCGACATGAAAGAAAGGTTGCTGGTAGCAAAAAGAATGAATCTAAGCAAAGATAAGCTATTCGAATTGATTAAGAACGCCGTAGATCAAGGTCTAGGGCGGATGACGCGCTACCTCTGTGAGTTGCTTAATGTTTCCCGCTCGGGTTACTACAGCTACATACAAGCGGCAGGATCGCGCTTAGAGCGAGCCCATTCGGATGCCGAAGCTGGTGAACTGATTAAGAAGGCTTTCCAACGAAGAGGGTACAAAAAGGGCTCTCGCTCCATCAAAATGATCCTTGAGAACGAGTTCGACGTCATTTATAACCTAAAGAAAATCCGCAGGCTTATGAAGAAATTTAACATCATATGTCCGCATAGAAAACCTAACCCATACAAGCGCATGGCCAAGGCCACACTGGAACATCGAACCCTTCCCAACAGCCTGCAGAGGGATTTTAGAAAGGGCATTCCTGGTCTGGCATTGCTTACCGACATCACCTATCTCCCCTATGGCCGCTCAGAGATGGCCTATTTGTCGACCATACTAGATGCCTCCACAGGCGAGGTTTTGTCCCATAACCTATCTAACCGACTCACACTGGAGATTGCAACTGACACGATTGATACACTTGTGAAACAAAGACGCCTGAAGTTACACAAGAATGCTTTCATCCATTCGGATCAGGGAAGCCATTACACGAGTCCGAAATACCAAGAGTTGCTGAAACAGAAAGGGCTAGGCCAGTCCATGTCTAGGCGTGGGAATTGTTGGGACAATGCTCCGCAGGAATCGTTTTTCGGCCATATGAAGGACCATGTAGACAGCCGCAGTTGCACATCTTTAAAAGAGCTGCAACGTGAAATCGACCGTTATATTCGCTATTACAACAACCACAGATATCAATGGGGATTAAAAAAGATGACCCCTGTGCAATACGAGGCCACTGAAAAAGTCCAAACTCTACAAACAGGATACTTTAACCTTATTTATGAGGAAGGGTATCCTGTTTTCCTGTATAATAAAAGATTTCAGGCGGTGTCTCGGATGATCTCAAACCAACAAACTCTTATCCTCAGTCCATATATGGCCATTTATGATATCGTAGTGCCTAAAGATAATATGTTACGTCAAATTAATGACCTCGTAGATTTTTCGTTTGTCCATGAAGAATTACAGAATAACTATTGCCTCGACAATGGTCGCAATGCCGCGCCTCCCATTCGAATGTTCAAATATTTATTATTGAAATCAATCTTTGATTTATCAGATGTGGATATCGTAGAACGTTCTAAGTATGACATGTCCCTCAAATACTTCCTAGATATGGCGCCAGAAGACGAGGTCATCAATCCTAGTTCACTAACGAAGTTTCGTAAACTTCGCCTGAAAGATGTAAACCTGCTGGACATGCTCATTCAAAAAACAGTGGAAATCGCATTGGAAAAAGAAATCATCAAGAGCCGGGCTATTATTGTGGATGCTACCCACACGAAAGCACGCTTCAATCAACAATCACCCAAAGAGATTTTGATGGAAAAATCTAAACTGCTACGAAAAGTCGTATATCAAATTGATGAAACAATGAAAGATAAATTCCCGCCAAAAACAACGTCGAACGAATTGGCCGATGAATTGAACTATTGCCAAAAAGTCATTGATGCCGTGGAAAAAGAAGAAACAATCCGCGAATATCCAAAGGTGAAAGAGAAACTGAACCACCTGAAAGAAATCTTAGAAGATCACCAGGAGCACCTTCAACTCTCGAATGATCCAGATGCACGTGTGGGTCACAAAACTGCTGACTCCTCTTTCTTTGGCTATAAAACACATATTGCAATGAACGAAGAACGTATTATTACAGCTGTTGTAATTACAACTGGCGAAAAAACGGATGGGAAACAGCTCCAAACACTGATAGAGAAAAGCCGTGAAACAGGAATGAAAATTGACATAGTGATTGGGGATACAGCCTATTCAGAAAAGGATAATATTCAGTATGCTAATCGAAACGAGTTACAGTTAGTGGCTAAGTTAAATCCTAATATTACACATGGCATTCGAAAAAAGGAAGAAGAATTCGAGTACAATAAAGATGCTGGAATGTACGTATGTAAAGCAGGACATATGGCGATCCGCAAAGCGCGAACAGGGAAGAAAGGTATCAATGACAACCAAAAAGATACCTATATGTTTGATATTGAAAAATGCAAAATATGCCCGATGAGGAAAGGGTGTTATCAAGAAGGTGCGAAAAGTAAAACGTATTCTGTAACCATAAAATCAACAGAGCATAAAGAACAAGAAGCATTTCAAAACAGCGATGATTTCAAAGAGAAATCGAAAGAGCGGTATAAAATCGAGGCAAAAAATAGTGAACTCAAACATAGACACGGGTATGATGTGGCATCTTCCTCGGGTCTAATTGGTATGCAATTACAAGGTGCCATGGCGATATTTTCTGTTAATCTCAAACGAATCATTACCCTCATGAAAGAATCGAAGTAAAAGAATAAAGAGAAAGGCGACATTCCGCTCTAATTTGAACGAAATGTCGCCTTTTTGATTTGAAAGATGTCTTGAACTAATTAACAACGCAAGTTTTTCAGTGGCCTCGTGCAATACAGAAATCATCTCTTGTTTGCTGCCTAAATGTTCAAAACCACTCTTTTTTTAAGTGTCCTTGACAAAGGGTCCAGATTAACCGGAACTGTTAACTTCCGGTGGTCTACTTTTCCATAAATTCTTCTGATTGGCCAACAAAGGTGCTTGGCACTTCATGACTGTCACCAAGTGCCAGAGGTACCGCAATTACATATATAATTGTTTGGTCACCGGATATCACCAAATTCAGAGTTCACGCTACTCGGGGTAGCACCAGCGTAGCTGTCATTATCTTAACTTATAAAGTGGAAGTCCTTATTTATCAAGGGCTTCCACTTTGTTAATATGTATTCAATGTAAAGTGATCGTAATCTGTTCCTATAACAGTAAGAATCGGATTTTTTTCAGTAAATCCAGTATTCTTTTTCTTGATGTAATAGGTCTTTTCTATAGTGGAACTAGTATCCAGCCTATGAACTATTTTCGTATGTCGGCTGTTCCCGAATTAGTCTATACGTGATACTCACTATTTTACTTTGGCGGCATATTTCAACTTCCTTTGGTCGTGGAATATTAATTTTATTTAGTTCGATTATGATTATTGCCAATTTGCGTAAGCCGTATATATTTAGGCGTTCATCTTCCGAGTGATGTTCTAGGTGGTTACTTGGCAAGCGGATATTGGCTTGCATCCTCCATTTGGTATTTTCAGCGATAGGATCCTTTATCGAGTATACAAGTCCCTGTAATTGAAACGCGGATTGCACCATTATGTTTTCATTAAACCATTCAGGTGTCTTTTTTTAAGCTCTTGTATAGAGATGGCTAGAACTTTGGGGGTGAGAGCATCGGACTTCACCTTCAGTCTAGTTTTCCCTTTCGGATGAATGGTATAAAGAAGTACTTTCAAATATAAGCTTGTTACGTAGGAAAACCATCCGCGCGGCAAGTTCGTTAACGTAAATCCAAGCTGGTTAGCCCCGCGATGGATCATGGTGATTCCATAGATAGCTTTAATATTGCTGTAATGAACATCATTCGATATCTTTACCGTGTGGGGTAAAACCTCTTTTACAGACCGAATTATTTGCACTGCAAGGTGAACTATGGAATGGGAGCCGATGGCCATACGAAATAACATTTCATTATTGAAATGCAGTTCAATGACGCGATCTCCGCTTACTATTTTTTCTCCATCAGATAATAAAATAGTCTTTCCATGGTAAGGACGCACTCTGTAAAACAGTAAAGGATTTTCCGGATCAACAGGTTTCACTCCAAACAAAACATGAAACAACTTATCCCATTTAAACCACAAGTATACGAAAATACGTTTTTTCATACTTAATTTCACGTAGTCGAATCGTTCATCAAGCGACATCCTTTCATCAACTCTTAGAAATGAGTATCCTTTAGACAAAGTCTTAACTATAAATTCATGCAGCGCCTCCAACATGAATGTCGGAGCATCATGATTGGCTCCCAAGGTTTGGCCGCTGTCATGAAGAACGATAATAGCGCCATCTCCCAGCTTAGAAAGCAGCTTTCGTTTGATTCTACGCTTGCCGCCATAGCTTCTCCAATCCCCAACAATAATGGACCAAAGGATGACTCGAAAGCGCTTCATCAACAAGAAATCAAATACATTGATAATCCCCCAGGGCGGGCGGTAATAAACTGGTTTTTCCCCAATAATACTCTCGATAACGTTGACAGAATGGTTCAACTGTAATCTTACTTTCTGTGGGGTCATCAAAGCGTTTGCCCAATGCACATAGTTATGAAGGCCTACAAGATGTCCTTCCTCATGCATTCGAGCAATAAGCTTAGGATATTTCTCCGCCTTCGAACCAAGAACAAAAAAGGTTGCCCTTATCTTATGCTGCTTTAATAAATCCAGTAAGAGAGGTGTATACTGGGGATCTGGACCGTCGTCAAAGGTCAAGGCAATTCCGCGTCCGGCTGTCCCCTTTTTATAAACACCGATACCGAATAAACGGACAACGAGGGTTGGAATTATCGTATAAACGCAAAAGATGCCGATAATGAACAAGAATGCACGATTCATACCCCCATCCTCCTCAACAAAAGCGACATGCTAGCTCTTTTTCCCCTTCAGGGAACACCCTACCATGTAATACACTGCGATCAATACCAACAAAGCTGCACTCACCCAAAAGCAGTTCTTTCGTTAATCAATATCGGCGATCCATCACCTAGAACAGGACCAATAATCACACCAATACCTTCCACGCTTGAATACAGCCCCCACCCCATTCCGGCTGCAAGCAAAATGTCTTGCCAGAGCGTGGAAGCATACGTCAAGCCATACAGCATTATTGCGAATGCGTGGTTTTTTTTGTTTATCCTTCATGTTATCCCCTATTCATGCAGGCTTAATGTTGCAAAGATGGAATTAACGGCTTCGAACTATTATTCATGATATGATCCGACCGGGATTGCCAAATCACCTCGCCCGCATCGAAAGCGGCACACTTTTTTTGAACCTGTCGGATTCTTTCTCTCATCGACTTCAGCATTTCCGGTTCTTGCATGGTCTCGGTAATGACTCTTACTAAATCCTGGGCCGTCTCTACTTGAAAAGCGGCTCCCGACTGCATTAAAAATTGGGTGTTATCCTCCTCCTGACCGGGTAGAGGGTTAAAAACGATCATCGGCAATTCCATAGCCAAAGCCTCGGAGATCGTCAGTCCTCCGGGCTTACTGACCATAACATCAGAAACGGCCATGAGCTCATGTACATACTCTACAAATCCCTTGATATGAACCGAATGCTTGGACAAGGAACATATTTCCTCAAGATGTTGTTTTAATTTTTGATTATGTCCGCATATAACAATCCATTGAATGGTCACCGGCAAAGCTTCAAAGGCTTTTGCAAGCGTCGCGCTGTCCCTAATGATGCCGCAACCTCCACCCATTAAAAGCAAAGTTGGTAGTTGCGGATCCAATCCGTGTTTCTTGATTAGAGCTATGCGGTCATAGCCTTCCATAAATTCTGATCGTATAGGAATACCGGTTATAGTGATCCGATTGTGCGGAATATCATATTTTAATAATCCTTGCTTCACCGTTTCCGATCCTACAATGTAACGATTTGTAAAGGGGTATACCCAATAGCTGTGATCGGTATGATCGGTAATAACGGTGGTTGTCGGGACATTCGTAAGCCCGTTCGATTTCAATATGGACATAGCCCCCGCCGCAAGCGGAAAGGTGGACACCACGACAGAGGGATTTAACGTTTGAATCAGCTTCAATAATCGTCGCATTCCCATGCGATTGAATTTTTTCAGCAATAATGAAAGGTTGTTGAGGGTCCTTGTTTTATTGTAAACAAATCCGTACACATCAGGAAAATTTTTGATCCCTTGAACAAACAAATAACGAATTATCGGATGCGTGTACGGATGAACTAACTGCATGAAGTCCATAAGAAAGATGTTGGCACTGGGATGGTTCTTTGATAATGAATCGTGAATGGCTCTAGCTGCCTGTTGATGTCCATCCCCATAATTACTATAAAGAATTAGGACTTTTTCATTAGGCATTATAGTGAACCTCCATTTTCTATCTAGAATCAGTTTCATGATATTTAAGTGACCGTGTAGGAAGAAGATTTTCAGAAGAACAAAGCATAAAGGTCACCTCTTTAACCTGGAATTCGGTTTTTATTTGCCGAATGGAATCTCACTATCATTAGATTGTCTGCGGGAATACCATAATATGCTGAAGTTGGAAGATACACAATTTTAAAATTTGGGAACAGCTTTCTTGAATGGTTTTATCCAATGCACCGCAAAATAATGATTGTTCAAGACCTTTGAACATATCCTTATAAAAACCTTGATTTTCCAAAGGTATTTTATGGAGTTTTTTCTAAAATGACAGCTCCAGTACGCTACTCCTGTTCTTCTTTCACCCATCCTCGATCAATTTACTCCACCAATCCTAATGAAATGTAGTCATGAATGCTTACAACCCCGTCTATTGGTAAATGATTTGCTTTTTCGTATGCCTTAAGGGCTTGTTCGGTAAGTGATTCAAACCGCCCATTGCATTTTCCTTTATAAAAACCTGCGCTCTTTAAGCGGCTCTGGATTAATTGTACATCGCCGCCACTATCTCCCTTGGCGAGACGTCGGGGGTCCCAAAGCGGTTCCCTAAGGACATGTCCGAGAATTGTTACTTTTGCTCCGACATTAACCAAATCATATATTTCTTCAATGTGCCGATTTAACATCCGAATACAGCCATGACTTGCGTCTTGTCCAATGGAATGAGGTTTATTGGTACCATGAATGCCGTAAGTTCCCCAAGGCACGTTAAGACCGATCCACCGGGTTCCAAATCCTGATCCCCAATTTTTATATTTATTGATTACTTTGAAGTCTCCGACAGGAGACGGAGTTTCTGGTGTTCCTGATGCTATCGGGTATTTTTTATAAGGAACTTGATCGATCAGTATAGTCAATTCATTTTTCAAGGGATTAATCTGAATAGAAACCTCTCTCTGCGGTTCTTTTTTATCTGGTGCTCGTGAGCATCTACGTTTGTTATGTGCAAAATAAGAAGAAACAAAGTTATAAAAGTTATCCGGCTGTACTTCTTCATCTTCCCTTGCTCCTTGCAAAATCTAATTTTCAACAGTAATTGATTTCCGATGTTTAAGCAACTCTGATACCGTAACAAATTTATAACCTCTTTCTCTTAATTCAGGAAGGATTTGTTTCAAAGCATCAATAGTTTGTGTTTTTCCTTCAACATAGCCATGGAACAGGATAAATGTCTCCATTTCGGGCATTTTTCAATATTTTATTAATGATTTTGCTCAATCGGGTGTATCCCAATTCTCCGTATCTTGATGCCATGACCACATCACCACTTGATACCTGGATTTTTTTGTAGCATCGACAAGATTTTCCCCGTAATACCCACCCGGAGGGCGAAATAGATTCGGTTTTTCTCCCGTAACATTTAAAATCATTTGTTCCGCTTTTAGAATTTCATCTTCGATTCTATCCACTGGCATTTTCTTGTTGAAATACCTATGGCTATATGTATGATTTGCAATTTCATGACCTTCGATAATTTCCCTTTTAATTAAATCTGGATATTCTTCAACACGCTTACCAATGACAAAAAATGTCGCTTTAGCTTCATATATCCTTAAAAATTTTAGAATTTCCGGGGTATCCGTAGGACCATCATCAAAAGTTAAAGCAATTATCTTTTCGTCTGTTGGCATCACGATAATTGGATAGCAAAATATTCGCAATATAACCCCTCCAATCCAAACCAGTAAGTATATAATCCCCCTATTTTTGAACCATTATTCTGCTTTAATTTTCCTGTATTTGTTTTCCCTATTTAAGCAAAAAATGAGTTCGAATAATAATTTGGAGGAAATCAAAATGTACAAAACTCGTACGTATTTTTTAATCATTATTACGTTGTTTGTTTCTTTCATTTCATTTGATCAGAACGTACATGCGAATAGCATGAATAAAGCCATATTAGCTATAAGATCTTCCGATGATTCGGAAATGGAAACCCAGCTTATGATTATGAACAATAAAACCATTGATGATATTGCTCAAACAGAAGTTCGCAAACCTGTTCAAGCTATTCCTGTTTCAGATACTTATTTAACCCTAATAAATAACAATGCAAATTCAACCTTTATGGTGGATCGGAAAGGTAATTTGTTTGATGAAAAGACGGATGAAATGATTGAAATCAATGAACGAATTAAAACGGAACTTGTGAGGTATATCGAACATTTGCGCTTGAAACATTTTGGAAAAATGATTGAATGGGAAAAAGCTTCAGATCTGATACGAAGAAAGCTACATTTAAAGTCATCGATATGGAAACAGGGTTTGTGTTTAACGTGCAAAGAAGAGCCGGTAAGAATCACGCTGATGTACAGCCCTTAACAAAAGAAGATACAGCCGTTATGAAGCAAATTTATAACGGAAAATGGAGTTGGAAGCGAAAGGCTATATTGGTGCAAACTGAAAATCAACTCCTTGGCCGCATCTATGCATGGTATGCCTCATGGTGGAGATGGCATTCCGAATAATGGTTTCTCAGGACATTTCTGCATCCATTTTTTGGGGAGCTCCACTCATGTTTCAGGCAGCGTAGATCCTGAACATCAGTTAATGGTACGAAAAGCTGCCGGAAAAATCGGTGAGTATTTGGATAACGCATCGCCATTTGATATTGTTGATACATTTTTACTTGCCTTAAACCATAAGGAATCGCAAATCATCAAAATGAGCTTTACACATGCAAAACATAATCAGATTGAATATTTTCTTCAAGAGAAAGACCGAATCACAGGAATTAAAAAAAAATCGAATTATGACAAAAAGGATACTTCTGGTTTATTGACTTTGGATATCCCGATTGAATCAAGCATTTATCGAAAAGGTCAGCATGAAGAACGAATCACCATTACATTTAAAATGAAAAGAACATCGGTGAAGGAACCCTGGAAAATTGATTTCATTGAAATGATTTCATGACAGAGGTGAAACATGAAAAAAAGATTTTCTTTTGCATTGTTGCTTTGACTGTTTTGTTGCCGAACATAAAATCAGCTGCAGAAAACGATCTATATTTCGTTCAAAATGTCGCTATTGTGATTGATGATTTTGGAAGTGACATGGAGGGCATAGAAGAAATGATGATTTTGCTCTTTCAGATTACAGTTGCCGTTATGCCCTTATTACCATCAATGAAGAGGGATGCGGATGGGCTCACCATATGGGGCATGATGTGATTGTCCAACGCCTATTAGGCCTTGCTCATCCCTATTTTAGCTATCCTCGAATGATGACGGCCGTGGCACACGCTTTTATTACCTGTCAGCGATCCAGGATCTGTTTAATAACGAGATTGTGGCTTGACAATTATCCGAACGTAACAATATTCAACTTGTGCTGGATACGATTGATCAGTGGACAAGAAAAAGAGACGTCTCTGAAGCCGTGCTCCATTCGGATCAAGGCTTCCAATACACGTCTCAGGTATACAACAAACGATTGGAAGCATTCAGCGTCAAAGGCAGCCACTTTCGCAAAGCAACCTGCCTGGAAAGCGCCACCTGTATCGAATCCTTCTTTTCGCATCTCGTAAGTCAGAATCCGAAATTCATCAAGCAATTAAGGAATACATCTACATTTACAATTACCAGCGGTTTCAAGCAAAACTCAAACAGCGCGGCCCGATTGAGTATCGGCACGCTTCTGGCTGCTTGGTTTTTTTCTTTTGTCTACTTGACAGGGGTATGACCATTCCTGTGGTTTTTTTGTAATTACTCCTTATCAATTGGATTTTTTATTTTGTCAGTGTATAAATCAAAATACAATTTACTATCCGTACCCTTTACCGCATAGCAAACCTCTGACAAAGTTAACTTTCTTTTTTTCAATTCGTTATGTATCCAACTATCGCTTATTTGATTTTGTTCTAAATTTCCTTTCACCACTACCCCGTCCATAATAAGTTCTACTGGAAATGTCGTTTTCGATTGAATTTGTCCGGTAAATTTAGGTATGTCCTTAATAAGAACCTGTCTGAATTCAGGTTTTTTTAATACGGATACTCTTCCGTTTAATTCTAGAACAGCAAATTCGACTTCCTGAATATCAAATATGTCTTTCTCCCTTAATTCTTGAATTAACGTATCTAATGTTAGGCGCTGCTTCTTTAAATTGTTTTCAAGAATTTTTCCGTTTTCAATGAGTACCGTTGGTTTACCTGATAACCATTTCCGTGATTTCCTGCTCTTTAACGATATTATTGTTACCAGATATGCAATTCCGCTGAATAGCAATAAGGAGACTACAATGCTCCAATGATTTAACTTTGTGTTAAAAGCCAAATTTCCTGTGATCGCTCCTAACGTAATTGCAGCAACAAAATCATGATAAGTCATTTGAAAAATGGTCTGTTTGCCTAACATCCTGGTAATGATCATAATTAGGATAAATGCTGCTAATGTTCTCAATAAAACTTCAAATAACCCGTTCATGAGTGACCACCCTGCTCTTTTTTCTCCAAGCAATCCATGCAAGTATGCCCATTGAAATCATTCCTCCAATTAGAGCAAGTCCCATATCTTTCTGAGTGTCAAATACGTCTCCTTGCAGTCCAACATATTTCTCGCCAGCAGCCTGCCCCCCTGCCAGAATAGCGGCTAACATTTCAATGATTTCAAATGTTGAGCTAAAGCTGAGAGCGATCGCCACAGGAATAGTGTAAGACCAGAAACGATGCTGCACTGCTACCCGAATTAATATCTCCCGGAAAACATAAGTCCAAAAAAGTCCGAACGTAAAGTGAACGATACAATCATAGAAGCTTCTTTGAGTGTGAAACGAGGACTTCAACCACATGTCAAATGGAGTTTTTTCGTATGAATAATGTCCTGCATAAGTATGAAGGCAAAGAAAGATAAATATCAATAAGTATAAGTATGACAAATTGGAAAAAGCGAATTTTTTATAAGATAAAGCAAGGGCTATAATAGTCCCAACAGGAAGTAAATTTTCTATAAGCCATTGCATGCGGTCAATCGGTGAAATAGCCAAAATACCCCAAAATATAGCAAATGTAACGATAAGCAAATGCAACAATTTATTTTGTGAAAACGGAATGTTGTGATTCATTAGCAAATTCGTTCTGTCTTGCGTAGCTCGAATCATATAAAAATCTTACTCCTTTTCGCATATTAGTTGTAATTGTTTTAGATTCGTAGTTAGTATGTGTAAAATACTTCCTTTAATACCTTGTCCAAGTTGATTTCGTTTATTAACGTAACATGGATTGACAATTGAATATACAGTTAAGCTGCCGTAAAAATAAATCCCCACCCGCATTTCGGACATACTATTGCATGAACAGATTACCGCAACCACAACAAAGTAAAAGATCCGGAAGAACAAGAAAAACGTATTAAGTACCTTGATCTCGTTGCTAATGCAGTTATTTTACAGAATGTAGTTGATATGACAGGAATACTTAGAAATTTAGCAAGTGAAGGAACAGAGTTTACCTTGTGTACTATGAATAGTATGGAATTTGCTAGTATAGATAATGTCAGCTAACGCTGGTACTTACTACCCCTTGTTGCTTGTTCCTCTATACTCTAGGACAAGTCTTAATCCCATTAGACAAATCACAAGCCACGCTCCTCCTGCTGCAAATCCAGCTAAAACGTCACTTGGATAATGAACACCAAGATAAATGCGGCTGATACCGATCATCAAAATCAGGGCAATTGAGATTAAAGTAATGATCACTTTTGGTAAACTGGAAACTAAAAACATATAAAATAACATCCCCAGCATTCCATAGAAAATAAAAGAAACCATGGAGTGTCCGCTTGGGAAACTATACCCGGTTTCTTCAATTAATCGATGTAGTGTGGGTCTCTGGCGATGGAACACCCATTTAAGCAATTGGTTGAAAAGCGCCCCTCCACTTATGGCAATGACCAAAAATAATGCTTCCCATCGTTTCTTTTGCCAAATCATCAACGCAACCGAAATGATTAGAAACAGAATCAGTGCGGTTGTGGATCCGAGAACGGTAAAAATCTTCATGATGGTTGTAAGCTGTGGGTAAATAAGCCCCTGTACCCAATTGATAATATTTTGATCAAATTTGTTTAATTCGTGTTCGATTAATTCGTCTGCAAACCGGTCGAATATGAAAACGAAAAAGAATAGTATCAAAGCGGATTTAAGCAAATATCTTTTTGTAGGCAAACCCATTCGGTGCCATTTCATTTGCGTGCGCCTAAATTTAAAATAAGAAACAGCCCCTAATATCAATAGAATAACAGCAGCAAAGACATAAAATCCGTATCGATGGATATACTCTTCGACTATAAACCACCGTTCCCCCAATTCATGCCCCAGGCTTATGAACGTAATACTCCACAAAAATGCTCCGCTGTAGGCAAATATCATAAATTTCCGAAGGTCCATGTGCGATATTCCCGCTAAGTAGGCAGTGATATGTCGAACTCCCGGAATAAAATAACCTACGATGAGCATAACGTTTCCGTATTTTTTAAAAAGATTTTGTGTGTATTCAATTCTCCCTTGGGTGATATGTATTTTGGGTCCGAATTTTTTTAGGAATGGTAATCCCAATTTTAAACCGATGGCATAACTGATTGAAATTCCTGTAACTGCGCCTAAAAAGGCACTAACCAAAGCAAGCAGATACATCATTTTTCCCTGAAACACATTGTATCCTACGTAGGTTAATAGCACTTCGTCCGGCACAGGCAATCCCACAATACCAAGAGCTAAAGCAGAAAAATACCTATATAACCATAACGGGTAATAAGCCAACCTAGATGAGCCAT
Organism: Paenibacillus agricola; assembly: GCF_011440305.1. GTDB lineage: Bacteria > Bacillota > Bacilli > Paenibacillales > NBRC-103111 > Paenibacillus_S > Paenibacillus_S agricola. The sequence goes on from NZ_JAAOIW010000025.1 coordinate 39,817, forward strand.
CAATATCCCTCTACTTTCAATAATAAACTTTTGTATAAAATTAACATTCCCTAATTAAAAATGAAACATACGTTGCATTTTTATATTACGAATGGTAATCTGAAATCATCAAATAGAACAAGGGGGGCTAGCATTCTTTGAATAAGGACTATTCATGGATTGTTTTCTCTTATAAAGCACCTAATGAACCATCCACCATTCGAGTGCGAGTTTGGCGCACATTGAAAGCGCTTGGGGTCGTTTATATTCAGCAGTCCGTTTGTGTTGCCCCAGATACTGTGGAAGTAAAAAAGAAAATACAATCCATAAAAAAACTCATTGAATCAAATGAAGGCGAATCGCTGTTTCTTGAGATAAATAAATTTACGGCAGAAACAGAAGAACAGCTTTTTGAGCTTTTTAATAAGCAGCGAATAGCGGAGTATGAAGAATTATTGGAAGGCTGTAAAAACTTTTTAAATGAAATAGAGACAGAAACAAGGAAAGGAAAGTTTACCTACCATGAAGTTGAAGAGAATGAAGCGGAGTTTGGCAAACTGAAAAGATGGCATAAAAAAATCATGAAAAGAGATTTTTTCTCTTGTCCAAATTCAGTACATGCAAAACAAATGTTAGATGAATGCGAACAAAAATTTGGCGAATTTATAGAAAGTGTTTATGCTTCGGAAGGTAATGTTGAAGGGGAAATTACAAAAGATTAATTCGAAAGTATCGGAGGTAATTATGGGAGAAGCGAAGGCGCTGGAAAGAGCGAAGAATAAGGTATGGGAGATAAAACGGAACATTTTTGTATTATATCTTGCTTATAAAGACCCGAGAGTACCGTGGTATGCGAAGCTATTTACGATTTTGGTTGTTGCGTACGCTTTTAGCCCTATAGATTTAATTCCTGATTTTATTCCTGTCTTAGGATATCTTGATGATTTAATTATCGTTCCCCTTGGAATAACGATTGCGCTTAAAATGATTCCTGCATCAGTTATTGAAGATTGCAGGATAAAAGCGGAGGAACTTCGTAAGAACGGAAAGCCGAAAAATTGGGTAACAGGTACATTATTCATTATTATTTGGATTTTATTAGCGATTTGGATTGGGAACGTCTGCTATAAATTTTTCACATAAGGTTTGTTTGTCCAAAAGAGATAAATATGTTCCCTATTCCTGCAAAGCGCGTCTTTGCCATTGCATTACCAGCGATTGGTGAAGCTTATTTACAAAGCCTTCTGGGCGTGGTTGACTCATTTTTTGTAGCGAGGCTCGGACTACTTGCCATAAATGCCGTTGGAGTGACCAATATTTATAGCTTGACGTTTATTGGTGTCTTCACTGCTGTTTCAACCGCAATATCGGTTTATTTATCCCGAGCCATTGGCGCTAAAAATATGGTACAAGGACGTTCTGCTGTTTGGCATGGTTTCGTGGTTGCTTTTGTTATAGGTTGTTTGTTCTCAATGGGGTCAGTTATTTTTGCTGTACCCCTTTTGCACGTAATGGGGGCCTATGGAGAACTACAAAAAACAGCTTTACCTTATTTTCGTATTGTGTTGGGTATTTCCCCGCTGATAGCATTATTCACTGCTCAATCGGCAGCATTTCGCGCCACAGGAGATACAAGAACGCCCCTTAAAGTTGGACTAGAGATGAATGTGATTCACGTTATTTTTGACTACGTGTTGATTTTTGGAGTTGGATTTATCCCTGGCTTTGGCTTAGCAGGTGCAGCGTGGGCAATGGTGCTTGCACGTTTGTATGCGTCTTTACGTTTGTGGTGGAAGTCAAGGAACGTTGAAGCAATCTCGTTACTTAAAGAAGACTTTAGAATACGGGCATCATTCTTGTTGAACATGATGAAATTCGCTATTCCTGTATCCGTGGAACGATTATCAATGAGACTTGGACAAGTTGTATACTTTGGTCTAATTGTAAGAATGGGTGTTGATGTATATGCCGCACATAATATTGCAGGCACATTGACTGTATTCGCTTCAACCATTGGTTCAGGTTTTGCTATTGCAGCCAGCGTAACTATAGGACAGGCAATCGGAAGTAAGAATGATTCTGATGTACAATCCTACAGACGATGGAGCTATATCCAATCTGCTGTTTCCATGACGTTGATAACTGCCCTGATTTGTATCTTCTCACCTTGGATTGGTTCATTGTTTACGGATAACAGTTATGTGATTCACTTGTTGCTTATTGTCCTTGCTATTGACACGCTATCACAACCGTTTTTAGCATCAGCTTTAGTGGACACTTCAGCCATCCAAGCAGGAGGAAACAGCAAATATCCTATGATTGTGACAACTATAGGTATCTGGGGAGTTCGTACACTTGGCGTTTATATCTTTGCTTGGAAATTGGGCTTAGGTCTTCCCGCTGTTTGGGCAAGTATCGCCGCTGATAACGCACTGAGGGCGGTTTTGTTTATGAGATATCGGAAGAGACAAAAATTAATTCATATGCTCCCTAAATGATCTAACGGGTAGATACTTTAAATTGAAAGCCACTTGGCAAGTGGCTTTTTCATCGATAACTGTCATGACGCTGGTATTACCTCAAGTGCCAACTTACAATCTATACCTGTCCAAGAGACACACATTTTATTTCTCTCACTTGTTCCAATCGTAAATCATTGGTTATAAATAATTCAGCTTCAGCAGCGATCGCACTAGCTACAATTAATGCATCTGGAGTTTTTAAGCCATATATCCCACGTAAATATGCAGCACGTTCCGCTATGGAATTATCAATAGGTATAATACTTAGGTTCGGAAAATGAGTAAAAAGAAGTTTATATTGCTTTTCCAGATTCAAGTTACCCTCTCGAATGGGTTTGACCAAAATTTCTGTTAGGGAAACCGCAGAGGCTACTGCCGAAATCACTCCATTTTCCACTTCTTCTAAAATCGCTTTGGCTTTCTCACCAAATTCGAGATGCTGCTCAAAAACATAAATGAACATGTTGGTGTCTAACGCTATTTTTTTAATACCTGTATAAAAGTTGGATGTTACCATTCGTCACGCTCCTTGCGAATGTAATCATCCGTCGATTCTTGCTCCCATATATTTTTACCAAGTCCCCATAATTTGTCTGAGAAAGATTTTGGTTTGGGCATAACAATAATTTCTTGTCGCAACTCATCGTACTGCCATAGTAATGAATCGCCAATATTTAGCTTTGCCCTTGTTCTGATTTCTTCTGGTATTGTTATCTGATACCTTGTGCGTATTTCACTTTCAGATTTAATGACATGTTCCATTTAAATCATCTCCTATTTATTCTCTTGTTTAAATAAATATATCATACGCAATTAAAATTTGTCTAACAAAAGTGATTTTTATCGCAACCCAAAATAAGGAAACCCCAATCACACACAATAGCATTGTGTGTGATTGGGGAAATGGCGTAAACCCGTGCCAGTATTGGGTTTTTGAGTATTTCTTTATTCTAAAAAAAGTGTGCCGTTGTTTCAATCACACATAATGTATGATAATATATATTTATGTATTTTATAGAAAGGGTGAAAGCTTTATGGAATTTGTACAACCGATTCGAGACAAAAAACAGATCGATGCAATGAAAAAGATTTTGAAAGCGACAAGTGTTCGTGACTTTTGTTTGTTTACGTTAGGAATTAATTGTGGACTTCGGATTAGTGATCTACTTAACTTACTTGTACGTGATGTGATTGACGAGAAAGGGAAGGTTTTGGATCGTATTTCTATCCGCGAACAAAAAACGGGTAAAACAAAAGATTTTCCAATTAGCGAAATCGCTGCAAAAGCTATCAAGGAGTATTTGGTAGAGCGAGGAAGTTACAATCAACACGAACCATTATTTCTGTCTCGTAAAGCAACGAACGGACTGGCATCGCTTCAAAGATGGCAAGCGTATACTGTCATCAATGCAGCAGCGCGAGCAATTGGGATCAAAGACAAGATTGGGACTCATACACTCCGGAAGACTTTTGGATATCATGCGTTTCAACAAAGTGTGGATATTACGATCATTCAAAAGTTGTTAAATCATTCGTCGCCTCGAGTTACGTTAGCTTATATCGGTATAACTCAAGATGAACTTGATAATGTCGTGCTTAACTTGAATTTATAAAGTATTTTAATCATTGTCAGATCCAACCATTGGAGGGGATACTTTTGAAGCGGAACTGGGAATTGGATGAATTGATTGAGCATTTTACGATACTTCCGAATGAAATGAGGTTAATCGAAAATAAAACAGGTGAAACGCGAATTGGTTTTGCTGTTCTGTTGAAATTTTTCCAAAATGAAGCTCGATTTCCGATACATAAGTACGAAGTTCCTAAAGCCGTGATTGCATACATAGCCAAACAAATTTTTTCTGAGCCTGGATTGTATGCACAATATGATTGGTCTGGCCGAATGATTAAATATCATCGCACAGAAATACGAGAGTTTTATGGATTCCGGGAAGATACATTAGAAGATGTTCAAGAATTAACCGAATGGTTATGCCAAAATGTCCTTTACCATGACCAGGATTTTGAACACTTGAAAGCAAATGTCTACCGTCAATTCCGCGAATTAAAGATTGTGCCGCCATCTCCAGATCGAATTGAGCGACTCATACGGTCAGCAATTCATACATATGAAGAAACATTTTTTCAAGCCACATATCAATTACTGCCCTCCCAGACTTCAGCAAAGTTAGATTCCCTCATTGATAGCATTTCTTATTTAGAAGCAGATGAAGAAGAACCTACCCCGGATAGCTATGATCAAATAACTTTTAATGAGTTGAAATCAGATCCTGGTCGTGCAAGCGTCGATACTGTATTAAAGGAATTAAGTAAATTGCGTACCATTCGTAATTTGGAACTACCGTACAATCTCTTTAAAGACATTCCACCTAAAATACTTAAAAAATACCGACAGCGAGTATCTACCGAAGATCTTCGCGAATTGCGCCGTCATCCAGACCCAATTCGATATACGCTTTTATCTGCCTTCTTTTGGCTACGGAGCATGGAGATTACGGACAATCTTGTTGATCTCCTTGTTCAAATTATTCATCGGATTGGTGTTCGTGCAGAAAAAAAGATAGAGAAAGAAATCCTAAACGATCTTAAAAAAGTAAGCAATAAATATGGTATTTTATTCAACTTAGCACAAGCTGCCATTGATTATCCAGAAGGCATTATCAAAGAAGTACTTTATCCCGTGGTCAGTGAACAAACTTTAAAAGATTTAATCAAAGAATTTAAACATACTGGCCTTGCCTATCGCGAAAAAATCCACACAGTTATCCGAGCTTCGTATGGCAGCCATTATCGTCGTGTAGTTCCGGATATATTACGTATTCTTGATTTCAAATCCAATAACGATGTTCACCGTCCATTGATCCTAGCACTGGAATTAATTAAAAAGTATGCTGATACCGGTGTTCATTATTTTCCTTTAACGGATAACATTCCAATCGAAGGCGTTATTCGCTCCAATTATAGAGATATTATTATTGAAAAGGATGAAAAAGGTAAAGAACGGATCAACCGTATTAATTACGAAATCAGTGCGCTACAAATGCTTCGGGATAAACTTCGTTGTAAAGAAATTTGGGTATCTGGGGCAAATAGGTACCGAAATCCAGATGAGGATCTTCCGACTGACTTTGAAGAACGCAGAGAAGAAAATTATAAGGCATTAAATCAACCGTTGGATGCAGATACATTTATATCTGAACTTAAACAAGAAATGATACAAGGATTAGAAAAATTAAATGCAGGAATGCCGAAAAACCCAAAGGTGCGCATTACTGAAAAAAATAACGGTTGGATTTCCGTTAGTCCACTAGAGCCTCAAGCAGAACCATTAAATTTATCACGAATAAAAACAGAAATATTGCGACGCTGGTCTATGACGAGCCTCATGGATATATTAAAAGAAACGGATTTACGCGTGGCTTTTACAGAGCAATTTAAGAGTGTTGCGAATCGAGAAATATTAGATCGAGAGACATTACAAAAACGTTTGATTTTATCTTTATATGGTTTGGGTACTAACACGGGATTAAAACGGGTAACAGCAGGTGATCATGGAGAAAGTTACAAAGATCTATTATATGTCCGTCGAAAATTTATCCATAAGGAAAATCTCAGAAACGCCATTGCAGAAGTGGTTAATGCTATTTTTAAGATCAAATTGCAGGGAATTTAGGGAGAAGGAACAACCTCTTGTGCTTCGGATTCCAAAAAGTTCGGTGCATGGGATCAAAATTTGATGACAGAGTGGCATATACGTTATCATGGCCGTGGAGTCATGATTTATTGGCATGTGGAAAAGAACTCTACATGTATCTATTCACAACTAAAATCATGTTCATCTTCGGAAATCGCTGCTATGATTGAAGGATTGTTGCGTCATTGCACGGATATGGAAGTGGAGAAAAACTATGTGGATTCGCACGGGCAAAGTGAGGTTGCTTTTGCCTTTTGTCATCTACTAAATTTTAAGTTAATGCCTCGTTTAAAAGCGATTCATTCTCAAAAGTTGTATCGTCCGGAAGCTGGGATGATGGATGCTTACCCAAATCTAAAATCTATTCTCACGCGTCCTATAAACTGGGAACTGATTCGTCAACAATACGATCAAATGATGAAATATGCTACAGCTCTTCGTTTAGGTACTGCGGAAACGGAGGCAATTCTGAAGCGTTTTACACGAAATAATCTCAAACATCCGACATATCAAGCATTTGGAGAGTTAGGTAAAGCTGTAAAGACCATCTTTCTCTGCGAATACATTAACTCCGAAGAAATTCGCCGCGAAATTAATTCAGGTTTAAATGTAGTAGAAAACTGGAATTCGGCGAACAGTTTTATCTTCTATGGAAAGGGAGGAGAGATCGCTACAAATCGCATGGAAGATCAAGAAATGTCCGTATTATCACTACATTTATTACAAAACTGTCTCGTTTACATCAACACGATTATGTATCAAAATATTTTGTCAGAAAAAAAATGGTTTGACATGATGGCACCAGAAGATTTTCGTGCTTTAACACCTCTGATTTATACACACGTAAATCCATATGGAACATTCCGATTAAATATGAAGGAAAGATTACCATTAGAAGGTGAGATGGGATGATTTAAAACAATAAACATTAAAAACGGATATATTAGATAATTACCAATTGTACCCATACGATTGCCCCTGATGTCAGCGACGCTGGTATTACCCCATTTGTCATCGCTGTGCTTTCTGTTATCTCAATATGCAAAAATCGGGGATCAAGTCCTGTCTCCCTTAATATACTTTGTATCGTCTTGAGTAAATTTTCTTGCTCGAGCTGCCGCACCGACAAATTGACGGAAACAAACAATGCCGTATGACCAAGATTGTGCCAATGTTTATTTTGAGCACAAGCGCTTCGGAGTACCCACTCTCCAATCGGGGATATAAGCCCCGTTTCTTCGGCAATCGGAATGAACTCTAATGGAGAAATTAAACATGTCGAGTGTTCCCATGGAATAAGTGCTTCAGTGCCAATAATTTCCCCGGTTGTTACATTAACAATGGGTTGATAGTGGAGCATAAATTCTTGATTTTGAAGCGCTTTTCTTAATCCTTGCTCGAGCTTCAACCGTCGCTGAAACTTGTCCAATTGTTGGTTATAAAAATGAAATCTATTTTTCCCTTTCGCTTTAGCGTCATACATCGCTTGGTCAGCAAGTTTAACTAATAGTTCCTGATCGTTCGCGTCATCCGGGTACAAACTAATTCCTATACTTGCTGTTATGATAAATTCTTGATTTATAATTTTAAATGGTTGTGCAAGCGTCTCCAATATTTTGCGAGCAATAATTTCAACATCAAATTTATTCAGATCTTCTAAAATAATTACAAACTCATCCCCGCCCATGCGAGCAATGTTATCCTCTGTCTGGAGACAACGCGAGATCCGTTTAGCGACCCTTTGTAGCAAGCGGTCACCCACCGAATGACCAAGCGAATCATTAATAAACTTGAATCCGTCAAGATCGAGAAACATGACGATTACTTTTTTCTTATTACGCCCTGCCTTCGCAATCGCCAACTTTATCCGTTCCCGAATAAGCCTCCGGTTCGGAAGACTTGTCAGCGCATCGTGAAAAGCAAGCATGTGAAGCCGCTCTTCTGTTTTTTTACGTTCTGTAATGTCGGTGATGACTCCGTCGAGTCGAACAATATCTCCACTCCTATTCAGAATCGGTACGGTATAATCATAGATCCATCGAATACCCCCATCCTTGCGCAAAATCCGGTATTCATGTTTTATTTTTTTGCCGCGTCCAAGCTCTTTTTGGCGCTTTTCTACTTCCAACTGGTCATCAGGATGAATAACTTTATTCCATAAGTCCGGGTCCATCATAAATTCTTCCTGCGAGTAAGCGTAAATGGCTTCACAAGCAGGGGATATCTGGATCAGACCTGTTGTCAGATCATGCGACCACAAACACACTTCAATAGAATCAAAGATGTTTTTAAGCTGCATCTGGGTCTTGAAAAGGGTTTGTTCGAGTTGTTTACTTTGGGTCAGGTCTTTTACTATACCGATAATACCTGTAATTTGTCCTTCTATGTTTATCGGCATAGCTGTTATTCCAAGCTCCAGACGTTCCCTGTCTTTTCTGTAAATAGCAATTTCAAAATCAGCTTTAAGACACGTAGACACAATCTGTTCGAAAATATAAGTTATTTTACCCATTTGTTCGGGAATAATGAGAAGCTCAAAGGAATTCCCAAGGAGTTCCTCCTGGGAATAACCCGTTAATTCTAGAGCTGCGTCATTAAAAGCAACGAAGATCCCATTGGTATCTGTCAGATAGCAGGGATCCGGATTGTACTTAAATAAAGATAGTAGAGATTCTTGTAATTTTACAAACATAGCCTTCGCTCCAAACAAAATGTTATATTATTTCCCTAGAAACAAGGTAAACGAGCTCCAGATAAATATAAATAAAAAGAGTCCCCAGTGTAAAAGGATACTCCTTTAAGCTGGCAACTGGCTGGCATTCCATAAACACGAATTAGCCCCTATAGTTTTGCGACCCCATTTTTCAATGAGTGTGCCTCTCGATTATGAATTTATATAATAGTCATATATACCTAATATAATTGATATATAGTAATTATAGCTTATCTTATTTGTTTTTGTCACCAAAATCCGACAAAATTCTGCAAATTAAGACATCAATTGGCCATCTGATGCTAATGAATACCGATTCGGTCGGGATTGTGATTGGAAGCTAAAAAGGAGGAAAACAACTTTTTTCCGAGAAACTAATAGATATGAACACAAATGAGTTAAAGGATTTCAAAAATGAAGCATAAGGAGGCTTTTCCATGAAGCTGGGATATCACACTAATACTTGGGGTGGCGTGGTCGGGCATCCTGCCGGGGTTACCTCCATAAAGGATCTTTTTTACTTAACGAATGGGTCGAATGAGGAAGCGCTTACGGATATTCATTTAGCCGGTTATACCGGAGTTGAATTGTTTGACGGAAATTTGGTTCAATACGTTAACGAGCCTGAAAAATTTAAAGAGCTTTTGGATAAAAATCAAACGGAGTTAGTAGCTGTCTACAGCGGAGCGAATTTTATTTATAAGGACATTCTTGATGACGAGCTTTGGAGAATCAATGAGGCAGCCAAAATGGCCAAGCTCTTTGGAGCGGAGCATTTGGTTGTTGGTGGAGGCGCCATCAGGGCTAGCGGTATTGTAAATCAGGATTACTTGGAGCTGGCAAAAGGATTAGAACGGGTTGCCAAAATTGCCGAGGATCACGGCCTGATAGCCAGTTATCATCCGCATTTGGGCACGATTGGACAAGCGCCGGAGCAAATAGAACGAATTTTTGAATATACCTCCATCCATTTTTGTCCGGATACGGCCCATCTTGTCGCAGGGGGAGCCAATCTCATCAATTTAGCCCGCAAATATATCGATAGAATCAAATATGTACATTATAAAGATTATGCCGACGGTTCCTTTCTACCCTTGGGCAAAGGGGCATTGCCGCTTAAGGAATTGACCGATTTACTTACAGCAAACGGTTACAATGGTTGGATAACAGTTGAGCTCGACGCTTATGACGGACATCCCAAAGATGCGGCCGTCATTAGCAAACAATATCTGGATTCCGTATTGCGAAACAAATAATTTATTGTCTGGGAGGACTAACACTATGAAAACTTTAAATGTAGGACTCATCGGCGGCGGTTTTATGGCGAAGGCCCATTCTCTGGCTTATGCGGCCATGCCCATGTTTTTCTGGCCGGCTCCTGCTTTGCTTAACCGTAAGGCCATTGCTGATGCCAATCTGGAGCTTGCCCAAGAGGCAGCACAAAGATTTGGCTATGAAAAAGCATATTCAGATTGGAGACAGCTCATTCATGATCCAGAAATAGATATCGTGGACATTGTTACTCCAAACCATTTGCATGCCGAAATGGCTATTGAGGCAGCCAAGGCTGGGAAGCATATTATATGTGAAAAGCCTTTGGCCCGTACTTCTGCAGAAGCTAAAGCGATGTTGGAGGCCGTTGAAGCTGCAGGCGTTCGCCATATGGTTGCCTTTAACTATCGCCGTACCCCTGCCATAGCACTAGCCAAAAAGCTCATCGAGGAAGGCCGCATCGGAAAAATCCTGAACTTCAGAGGCACCTACCTGCAGGATTGGTCGGCAGATCCAAACTCACCCTTATCATGGAGATTCAGCAAAGAAATAGCCGGTTCAGGCGCCCTAGGCGATATTGCGGCGCATGTGATTGATATGGCCCGCTACCTGGTTGGCGAGTTCGATAGCGTCAATGGGCTTATGAGAACATGGATACCGGAACGGCCCTTACAGCAAGGTGGATTGGACCGTTTGGGAACGGTGAAATCTGCCGGGGACGTTCCTAAGGGAAAAGTGGATGTCGATGATGAAGTACTGTTTATGATCAAATTCGATAATGAGGCCATTGGAAGTATTGAATCGACAAGAAACGCCCATGGAAGGAATAATTTTATCACCTTCGAAATTCATGGAGAGAGCGGATCGATCTTCTTTAACTATGAACGTAGAGATGAGCTCCAGGTTTGTTTTGCGGATGATCCGTCCGATACCAAAGGGTTCCGCACCATTTATACGGGACCGTCCCATCCTTATGGAGATGGATTGTGGCCGATTCCCGCTCTTGGCCTCGGTTATAGTGAAACCAAAATTATCGAGTGCTATGATTTTGTGAAATCCATTATGGAAGGAACGAATTGCTCCCCTGATTTCAGAGACGGATATCAGATCGCTAAAATTTGCGATGCTATTGTAGAGTCGTCGGAAAAGCAAGCATGGGTAAAAATCGGTTCCTAGCATTTCTTACGGTAATAAGTTCAATACAGAGACCGTTCCCGGTTATATAGCGGGGAACGGTCTCTGTGTTTTTGTATGATGGTTGCCGACATTCTGGATATTCCGCGCTATTCATCGGGCGAAAAAGGGCTTCGCTGCCTTGCTGCCCACCAAGTGATTGGGTCAATCTTTATAAGGCGATGCCAAATGTTTTGCCTTCTCTTCCCGGAATAAAAATAGGTACAAAAAGAAGCTGAAAAACAATCCACTCACACTATACACAACCATCGAACCATCGATTCCCAAAGAAGGCTGGACAAAGGACAGGATTAAGGTAAGGAGAAAACCTATCAATGACGAAATCATTTTGGTCAGGCTAAAAGCATTTCCCATATCACCCGCCAGCTTGGTGCTGATCCATAAGCTATGCGGAGCCATGATCATAAAATAGATGGCATTGGAGACAACAAAAAGCACAGCAACAACAATTAGGTTCGAAAATAGACCCATCGCGATATTGCCTGCCATACATAGAAAATAGGGGATGACGATAAAGGCATTCAAATACTTTTTTAAAAAATAGCCTGCCGCCAAAGTGAAAATCAATCCGACAATAGCGTTTAGCGTAATGAGATAGCTGTATTGCTGCTCCGTGACCTGGTTATGATTCATTAATTTATAAGGGATTAGAATTAAATTCATCATCCCCAATTGATTGAGGAACCCGGTCAACACAGCAAAATAAATAAACGGCTTGTTGTTCAATAGCTTGAGCCATTGCTTTAATATACTGCTCAAGGAAACGGCCCTCTGGTTCGGGGAGCGAGCCAATGCCCCGGAGGGATACCCCCAGGCAGCGATAAGGCTCAGGCCCAGCATACAACTAAAAAAGGTGAATACCCATTTATGGTCCACATTCGATAACAAACCCACTATGAGAGGGCCGATAATGGAAAAGGCGATAAATGTAGACCGGTAGGTTGTATTGGATAGCTCCAGATAAGGCTTGGTTGTATTTTGTGCCATGACGTTCATATTCACCATTAATGCAGCACTTAGCGCACCGTACAAAGGAAATGCGATAAACAAGATTTGTTTAGTCGGATATAAAATAAGCAGAATGATTGAAAAGGACAACAATAGTATTGAAAACATTACAGAACTTTTATTTCCTATCCTGCTAATCGTACTACCCATAATAAAGACAACAAATATGGATAATAGCAAACGCAACGACCTCATCAGTGACAGCTCTTCGGTATTGATATGGATGTCGTTTATGGCAAAAGTCGTATAAACGACATCCATACCGCTGAATATGAAAGACAGCATCGAAGACAGGCAAGAAAAAATAATGAGCTGTTTCTTTATAGAACGTTCCATGAAGATCACCTACGCCTATTTAATCGAGTCTGCAGTTATCCTGGTTGTTGCTCGGTTTTCGGTTAGCCTATGTTCAGGGATACGTATTTTTCGATCAAGTAGTCCTTTAATCCGGACTTTCCGCCTTCTTTGCCCATTCCGCTTTCTTTCACGCCTCCGAAGGGTGCCTGGGCAACCGTCGGCAAGGGATCGTTAATTCCCACTATACCATATTCAATCTGTTCCATTACACGAAATGCCCGCCCTAAATCTCGAGTATAGAAGTAAGCAGCCAAGCCGTACTGCGGATGATTGGCTTTGGCTAGGACCTCCTCCTCCGTTTTGAAAGTAAAGATTGGAGCCACAGGCCCGAATGTTTCTTCGAGGGCAATTTTCATTTGGTCATTGGCATGATTAATGACGGTTGGTTCATAAAAGTAACCGTCCAACGAAATCTGCGCCCGCTTTCCACCGCACAGCAGCTGGCCTTGGTGCTGGAGCGCATCTTGCACATGATCCTCAACCTTCAAGACGGCCTCCTCGTCAATCAAGGGTCCAATGTCGACTCCCTCTTCCAGACCATTGCCAATCTTGAGCTGTGAAACCTTCCCGGCAAACTTACGACCGAACTCATCGGCTATACTCTCGGCAACATAAATACGGTTCAAGCAAACGCAGGTTTGTCCGGCGTTGCGGAATTTACTGGCAATGGCACCATCGACTGCAGCATCAATATCCGCATCATCAAAGACAATAAACGGCGCATGGCCTCCGAGCTCCATCGACATTCTTTTTACAGTATCCGCTGAATCACGGATTAATTTTTTGCCGACCTCTGTTGATCCTGTAAAAGTGATTTTTCGTACATCTGGATTGCTAGTCATTTCACCGACGATTTCTGTTGCCGAACCGATGACAAGATTAACGACTCCCTTGGGAATGCCTGCAGCCACAAAGGACTCAAACACTTTAATGGCCGAAAGCGGTGTAGCAGAAGCTGGCTTCAGCACAATGGTACAGCCTGCCGCAAGGGCCGGTGCAATCTTACGGGCGAACATGGCTACCGGAAAGTTCCAAGGAGTAACTGCTGCAACAACGCCGACCGGCTGTTGAATGACAAGCAACCGCTTATCCTTATGCTGGGAGGGGATCGTTTCCCCATATATGCGTTTTGCTTCTTCCGCATACCACTCGAAATAGTCGATCGAGAGACCAACTTCGCCCTTTGCCTCCTTTAGCGGCTTGCCCATCTCCATGGTGATGAGCTCAGCTAAAGCATCCGCTTGCTCCCGAAGGCTGTTGGCTGCAGCCTGTAGGTAGACGCTACGTTCTTTGCCCGTCAGGTTTCGCCAGATGGCAAATGCCTGCTTAGCCGCGGCAATAGCTTGCCTGGTTTCCTCTGCCCCTGCTGAAGGTACCGACCTAATCAGCTGTTTGGTAGCCGGATTGGTAACGGCTAATGTTTTACCGGAAATTGCTTTTGACCATTCACCGTTTATATATAACATAATAAAGCTCCTCCCTATCAAACCTGTTCATTTTTGGGCTAACTAACATTTTAGTTAGTTCACGATATTCCCGCAGCCTCCGCCAAATATTCCACCAGGTGGACGGCTCGCATGCTTTCTTGTAGTTGCTCCCGTTCAATCCCAAGCTTCATCTGCAGCAAACAGCCCGGATTCGTTGTTATAATGGTAGTTGTATAGGTTTGTTTTACGCTCTTCATCTTCAGATCCAATATATCCATTGAAGCATCGTAATGGACAATGTTATATATGCCCGCTGAGCCGCAGCACATATCGGCATCCTTCATTTCAATAAGCTCCACGTTGCGCACGCCTTGAATCAACTGGAGCGGCTCATGAGTTACTTTCTGGACATTTGTCATATGGCAGGATCTTTGGTAAGTTACTCTTTCCGGTTGCCGCGCTTCTCCTTGAATGCCGCCGCATAAGGCGATTACTTGCGAGAAATCCTTCGACTTCGCTGAGAATTGCCGGGCTCGTTCTGCCCAATCCGGCTCGTCTTCCAATAAATGGCCATATTCCACCATAATCGCTCCGCAGCCACCCGCGTTATTAATGATGAAATCGAAGCTTCCCCTACTAAATGCAGCAATATTGGCTTTGGCCAACGCCTTGGACTCATCGAGCTCACCGGAATGGGCATGGAGTGCCCCGCAGCAGGTCTGCTTCTCGATAACCGTCACATCACAGCCAGCCTCAGCGAGCAGCTTCACGGAAAGCTCGTTAATTCTCCGGAACATCGCATCCATCACACAGCCAACAAAAAAGGCAACGTTATATTTTAGCTTACCCTTAGCCTTGCTAAACTTAGGGAGACTGGCACGTTCGAACGGAGATACGGCAGGAGGTGCAATAGCCTCGAACTCACCCAAATGGCCAGGCAGCTTGTGGGTCAACCCGGATTTTCTGGCTGCCTTCTGAACTCCGCTTTTTTCGTACAGCCACATCGCATTTCCGACCAAATTCATGGCTCTACGGCTTGGAAATACCTTTTTGAATACAAAATTACGTGCGATTCGGCTCGGAAGCGAGGATTTCTTGCGTCGAATGATCGCTGCTCTCGCCGCTTCAAGAAGCGAACCGTATTCTACACCCGTTGGACAAACGGTTTCGCAGGCGCGACAGCCGAGGCAAAGATCCAACGGTTCTTCCAGAACGGAAAGATCCTTAATCTTGCCCTCCCCGACCATCTTGATCAGATTGATCCTGCCGCGTGGAGAGTGTGTTTCTTTGCCCATCGTGACATAGGTGGGACAGGCCGGAAGGCAGTAACCACACTGCACACACGCCTTTGTTTTGTCGTATTTAAGTTCCTTACGAAGCGCCTCCAGATGCTCATTCATCAGTCAACACCAACTTTTGGCCCGGATCAGGGAATATTTTACCGGGATTCATAATATGATTCGGATCCCAGGCCTGCTTGATCCGTTTCATCATATCTAGCCCCACTGCTCCTAGCTCCATCTCCATAAAGGGCGACTTCATCGTTCCAATCCCGTGCTCTCCCGACAAGGTTCCGCCCAACTGTACAGCGGTTTCGAAAATTTCGGTCACAGCTTGCTCCACCCGGCACATTTCCTCATGATCCGATTTGTCACACACGATGTTGGGATGAAGATTCCCATCCCCGGCGTGGCCAAATACGACAAGATGCACCTGATATTTCTGCCTGATTTCTTGCAGCCGTCTGCACATCTCTGGAATTTGGCTGCGCGGCACCGTAATATCCTCCGAAATTTTGGTCGGTTTAATTCGAGCTATTGCTGGAGATACAAGCTTTCTCGCTCTCCATACCTCATCCATCTCGGTCTGTGTTTGAGGGACGCGTACCTCTCTCGCTCCGATTTCCTTGCATACGGCCGACACCTGCATAGCCTCGTCGCTAACCGCCGCGGGGTGGCCGTCAAGCTCAATAAGGATCAAAGCCTCTGCGTCCAAAGGAAGGCCGGTAGGCTCGTAGTTTTCAACCGCCAAGATAGAGGCCTGGTCCATTAATTCCATTTTGGAAGGGAGAATGCCCGAAGATAATACCTTCGATATGGCACGCCCCGCATCGACCAAATTATCAAATATAGCCATAACCGTAGTCGAAGCAGGTGGTTTCGGAATCAGGCGTAGGGTCGCTTTTGTAATAATCCCAAGTGTCCCCTCAGAGCCCACGATCAGCTTGGTCAAATCGTAGCCTGTCACATTCTTTACTGTTCGGCCGCCTGTATGGATTATTTCACCCTGTGGTGTAATGACCTCCAGCCCGATCACATAATCTTTAGTCACCCCGTATTTCAAGCCGCGGGGGCCCCCTGAATTTTCCGCCAAATTGCCGCCGATCGTGGAAACATGTGAGCTGCTTGGATCAGGGGGATAAAATAGCCCTTTTTTTTCAGCCGCCTTATGAATTTCCGCGGTTAACACTCCTGGCGAGACGATCGCTACCAGGTCTTCCTCGTCTATTTCCAATAGATCTCTCATCACAGATAAATCAAGCACGATACCCCCTTTTACTGGCAAAGGGCCACCGCTCAACGAAGTAGACTGACCCCGCGGTGTGATCGGGATCAGCTCCCGGTTAGCAAACTTGACAAGATTGGCAATTTCCTTCACATCTTTGGTTTGGATCACAATATCAGGCAAATAAGTACCAAACGAGGCATCGAATGCATAGCTGAACCGATCGCTTTCATCCGTAAATACTCTACCCGTAGCTATAATGGTACGGATCTCATCGATATGTCGCAACTCCATGTTTCCACCCCCTTTTCGCTACTCCGTCCAAATTATGCTTCCCTCTGGACTAAATGCTATGTTTGAAGCCTCTCCCGCTAGTGAAACCACTGCCATATCGGCAATTTCTCTGTAAATCGGTTCCGTTACCCAGATTTGGTCGAGATGCAGCGTATTTTTCAGAAGCACCATACGCAAAGCATGTACATCCTTGCAGTTCAAAGATTGCATAGCTGCTTCCAGAAGCTCCAAATCTGTCGGAAATATCATCGGAATCGCCGCCCGGTTAACAAAGCCGGTTGTCAACCCATTGAAATAAGTGGCCCTGCGATCAATCGCATTGAAAAGGCGGTCCGTTGTAAAGTCTGCTAATCCAATTCCGTTGGCATTTCCGTTCGAAGCCTCGGATAATCTCAATACTCCGATATAGGTCAATCTAGGCGAGTCAGGCTCCGCCATTCCGTCGACCCTCATCCGGCCTATGATATTCGTATCCATCCCGGTACCGCTGAAATTTTTGCCCATTTCCCGGATGATGCATAGATCCGCCTGATTCATTGGGAGCTTGGGCATCAGCTCCTTGGCATAAACCAGCAGTTCCTTTTCCCTTGCAAATAAATGCCCGGCCGGAATCCCTTCAATTAGGGCTGTCTGCTCATTCGCATTCTCCACAATAGCTATTCCTCCAAGGATCGGTGAACGGTCCAAGAGAACCTTTGCCATCAGCGGAATCATAGCTCCCAACAAGCCTGCCCCCAGATTATGGAAGGAGTTGGCGCCCGGTGCCCGGCCCATTCCAACCGTAATCATTTTCAACAGCCCGCTCTCATAGTCACCGCGAAAGGAGGTGTGTGGCTTTATTCGATTGAGGACAATAACCCCATCGGCCTCCATCGCTTCTTGTGCGCAATATATAGGCAGCCTCACTCCAAAGGCTTCAAGCTCCTGAAGAAGTAGCACCTGGCTAGAGCAGGATACTTGACAACCCATCTGCGCGGCGACAATCCCTAGACTATCCAGGACTTCTTGCTGTCCCTCCGCTTCTCCTCGCCCATGGCTGCCCATAGCCGAAAAGATAAAAGGAAAATGCCCTTTATCCTGTAGAATCCGAATGGTATGGGACATGATGGTTATATAGTTGGCAATCCCGCGGCTTCCGGCCGTAACGCCGATACGCGACCCAGGTTGAAGCTTCATGCCCTGCATGCCGCCAAGGATGCTCTCTAGCGCAAGACGGATTGATTCGTACAGATCATCAACCAACGGCGCCTCATTATGAATCTGGATCGGATAAAGGATGATATCCTTGACAGAGGAAGACATACAAACACACGCCCTTTCGCGGCCGAATTATTTACGGAAATCTCCCGGAGTGATTCCGATTGTCTTTTTAAAGACTCTAATAAAAGAAAACGAGTGCATGTAGCCAACCTTTAATGTAACAGTTTGCACCGGCTCATTCGTATCCTTCAGCAGTAGCTTCGCACGCTCCATACGGAATCGAACCAAATAATCAACAAACTTTTCACCGAATTCATCCTTGAATAATCGGCTTAAATGTCGGGTGCTTAAATTAAATTCGTCACTTAGATGAATCAGCGACAGACTGGGGTCGGCAAAATTATCTTCAATATACTGCCTCATGCTGTGGATGAGCTGATATTTATTGCCATGTTCCCTCAGTACATGAATTTCCAGCAGCATGGACAACAAAATTTGCAACGATTGCTCGTGAAACTCCTCCAGCATTTCAAAGCTATCGAGCAGCAGCGTTAACGAAGGCATTGCGACCTGCTTCCACTTGTCTCTAATGGTTTCCGACAGCTCCATGACTTCCCTATCCATATAATACATTAAATAATGCAGCATACTAATAACATCTTCACGGGTAAAGCCATTCCTCAGCTCGTGCATGAGCTGAATGTAATCCGTCTGCCACTTTTCCTCCCCCATCCGGTAGGATTGCGCAATGGATCGTATGAGCTGGATATGGTTATAGATGTCCACCTTCGTTTTACTCGGCAGTTCACTATAATGAATGATACGTTTATTCCCCAGTATGGACTTATACTTCAAGGCATCAAGCGTATCGTCATAAAGCTGCGGGATTTCCTCGATGAAGCTAGTTGTTCCGCCAATACCAAATGTAATCGAAAACTCCAGGTTTTCATTAGCCCAAGTGATTGCTTTGCTGCATGCCTGGTCAATCTGGCTTGTAAACAGCTCCGTCGCTCCCCCCGTTATGTGGTCAGCCATAACAATCATGCCCAGCTGGGAATCGGATATCCACTCCGCCCATAGGCGAATTTGCTGCTGCTGCGCGATTTCATTCATGACGCTAAACGTGACAAACTTCAGCAGATATTGGTCCCGATTGGAATAACGACGGCAGAAATCAGCATACTTATCAATCTCTAGAATAGATAAGGCTACAAGGTCGAACTCTCCCGGCAACCCGAGCCGGGCCAGCTCTCTTTTCCACTCTGCCATATTCATCTTTGCCGTTCCTTCTAGCAGTTCCATAAAAAGATTGCGGCGAAGACGCAGGACATCCACTTCAAACTGATTCTCAAATTTATTGGCCTGCTCAACCAGTTGGTCAATCGCCATTGAAATAAACCTGATTTCGTCCTGATTTCCTTTGGCGAACAGATCATTATTCTTTTTCTTGAAGATTTGGTCAATTACCACAATGAGCGATTCAATCGGTTTGTAATTTTGGCGGGTTACATAAACGATCCATACCGAGCCTATCACAATGGAAAGCAGTCCCAAGCTGAACCAGACAATAGGAAAGGTTGAGAAAAAATCGAAAAAGAACTTTTCCTTAACCCCTGTCCGGATTTCCCATTCGGTGTAAGGGGATTTGATTCGCGTCAGTTCTTTATTGGAATCATCGGGAAGCTTCTCTCGGTCCTGAGCCTGCTCTGTTTCCCGTGTGCTAAAAATCGAATTTCCACTGACGTCCAGTAAATGGACAAAGCTGATTTTGGAGGCAGACATGTTGACTACTAGCTCACGGATTGCTTCAACTTGAATATTGACCACAATCAACCCTTGTATGCCCGTTGAAAAAGGAACTTTTCTTACTAAGGAGACGACAGCCGTTTCCGTGGACTTTTTGTGATCCTTATATATTCTTTTACCGCTCCAAGACTTGAACTTCGGCTCATCCGTCAGCTCTTTAATAAATGCCCGATCCTCGAAGTCCTCTAGTGATATCAGCGAATTGTCGGTGATAATCAAACCGTCGATTTGACGGAACATATAAATGGAATCAATATTCGAATAATTCGCTTTGATATTGTTCATTTTTTGATGGGCCTGATACAAGGTATACCTTTCGTTTCTAAGCTCATTAAAATACTGGCGCAGCGTATCGTCTACAACAATTTCCCTAATAATTATTTTATCAATAGGCTCCAATATATTCTCAACAGCCTGATTCACTTGCTCGCTCAATATCTCATTCGCTTTTATTGTGGAATCTTTGATGTATCCACTAATGACCAGAAAAAAGGAAAGAAACAAAAACGAGGTTACGATAAAGAAAATAGGAAGATAGGAAAACAGCATCTTATAAAACCAATGTTTAGATTTAAGCAAAATGCCCTCGCCTACCTTCCCATTATGACCGTTAATAATTGTGGTTTTCGAAGTATTCAGATCAGGCTATGCCTTGAATAATTCCACCTTGGCTTTTCTTAAATCCTCGATCGTTGCGGAAACGGAAATTTGCTCTGGATCCAGAATAACTTCGATAATCGCCGGTTTTCCAGCTTCTAATGCCCTTTGCAAAGCCTCTCCAAATTGCTCATGGGAGTCAATTCGCTCGCCATGTCCGCCGAACAATCGGGCTAATTCCGCGAAGCTGGGATTGGACAGCAAGGTTCCGGAAATTCGCTCAGGGTACTCCCTTTCCTGATGCATCCGTATCGTTCCATACATATTATTGTTAAAAACCAACGCAATGACTGGAATCTGGTAGCGCACCGCCGTTTCAAATTCCTGCATCGTCATCATAAAGCCGCCATCGCCAGACAAGGAAACGACTACTCGACCCGGATGTGCCAGCTTGGCACCAACTGCTGCCGGAAAACCGTAACCCATTGCGCCATTGGTCGGGCCAATATACGTCCCAGGCTTTTCAAATTGGTAAAAATGATGCAGCCATCCACCAAAATTACCTGCATCATTTGTAATGATAGCATCAGCGGGTGTAAGGCGCTGCAGGTCGGCTATGAGCTTCTTCATATTCATCCGCGCACCTTCGTGCATATCCGCGTTAATCCACGCCTCATATAAGCGACGCCGCTCGGCTATCCAATCCAATCGTTCCTTTTTATAACGAGAGTCATCAGGCTGAATAGCTGCTGTCAGTGCTTTCAAGGCTTCTCCAGCGTCAGCCACGATGCCGAGCGCCGGGTAATAAACCTTTCCAAGAGTATCGGGATCAATATCAACGTGAATAATCTGCTTATCGGAAAATAACGTGTAGCCATGTGTGACCATTTCGGAAAAACGCATGCCGACAGCAATCACAAGATCAGCGCTATTCACGGTTTCAAGGATATGCTTGTGGGTGACCAAGCCGATATGGCCTAAATATTGCGGATGCTGGTTCGGAAATACATCATGCCGACGGAACGAAGCCAGCACGGGAATTCCCAGCGTTTCCGCAAGCTCAAGCAGCGGTTCATGCGCTCCGCTGCGTACGACGCCCCCACCAGCTACCAGTATCGGGCGTTTGGCAATGGAAATCAAGGACAATGCAGCAGCTATTTCCATATGGCTTGGCACTGGTCTTGGAATCGTTACCGCCGGACCGATAGCCATTTCCGCTACAGCGTCTATAACATCGACTGGCAGCCCCACAACCACCGGACCGGGCCTTCCTGATTGTGCTATTCGAAAGGCTCGCTGCACAAGCTCAGGGATACGGTCGGTGTCCGTGATTTCAATGGTCCATTTCGAAATCGGGGCAAAGAAGGTTTCCTGATTCACCTCCTGAAAGCCCTCACGTGACCGGAAGTGGCTATGCACCTGACCCAAGAACACAACCATCGGCGTCGAATCCTGCATGGCTGTATGAATGCCGATCGCCAAATTGGCACCACCGACACCCCGTGTAGCCATACAAACGCCCGGTTTGCCGGTCGCTTTGGCATAGCCTTCGGCCATAAAAGCGGAGCCGCCTTCATGCCGGTTGGAGATTAGCCTGATTTCCTCTGTTTCATAGATGGAGTCCAGCACACTTAAAAAGCTTTCTCCAGGAACACAGAAGACATGGTCAACGCCTTCTCTTCGAATACATTCTACAACGGCTTGGGCGCCGCTCATTGTCTTCTTCATCGTTTTACACTCCCGTTCTTTTTAAGTTCTTTCCCTTAGGATGTAATAAGGCTGATTGGATAAATTCTCATCAAATCCGGGCACCATGAGGGATTTGCCTGACGGTTCCTCAATAACGAAGAAGTACACGATGGGATAAAGGGAATGGGTATAGGCTCCTGGAATGATTGCAGAAAAGTGCTCCCCTCGGCGCGTCATTTCAACGGCTTTATATAACTCATCCTGATTCGCATGACGGTAACGAAGGCTCACCTGCCATTCTCCATCTTCGGCTCCGTCTCCAGTTCCGCCTCCAGTTCCAAGGAGAGCTATTGCCAGCTCCAAATCCGAACCCTTTGTAAAGTAATTGGGCTGATTGTGCTTATACGGAGGTAATGAACGGGACGACGACGCCGGATAAGCGCTTGTCGCCGATACTTGCTGTGACGAAGCTTGGGCGGTCGTGCCCGCAAGCACTCGCTCCATCGCCGATATATCCGCCTCGATAGCCTTCAGCCGATCCTCCCAATGCCCTCTAATATAGAATGCTTTGCTGAGCTTAGAAGAGCTCATATTCAACTGATTGGCATACATTTCCAGCGAGACGTCCATCAATATATTCTTTTGAACCTGCTGCATCAGCTCAGGAATCCTCCAGAGCTAACTGTTCTTGACTGGTCTCTTGGGAACGAGTTGTCAAGTAATCACCCTTTTCATTGAATAGAAAAGCAACCCCTTCACCTGAAGCCAATTTTTGTACCATGTTATTTAATTTGTCTTGATCCAAATAAATGATGAAAGCACCGAACGAGCCGTACATTTGTCCACCCGGGAGCTTAATAATAATCGCTTTGCTGCTCGATTGTGTCATATTGTTTTTTTTCAATGAATAATCCCAATAAATCGTACGTTCTTTTTCCAATAGTGAATGGAGCAGCTTCCGTTCCTCATCCGTATGGATAGATTGAAGCCCCAAATCATTGCTGATCACTTTATCCGCATCGCGCAAATACAAGCTTACACTATTTATTAGGGAATTGGATTCGACCATCAATGAGAACGATTTCATAAGTTCGTTGGTTTGTTGAAATTCCTGAATAAAGTCAAGCCGCTTCAACGTTGTATCGAGACTGCGGTCAAAAGCTAATCGAACCACCGAATGCTCCAGATTGGTCAAAAAGTCATCCATTTGTTGAATAGATTGGTTAAGTTGATTTTTGTCCGTTCCGATGTAATATAAGATGACGCCAATAAAAGCAGTAGGAATGCATGTAATCAGCAGAGCCAGACTGAGGTTTTTCCAAAAAATAATTCCTCTATTTTTACCCTTCGGCTTGCTCATCAGCCTCCTCCTTCCAATTGATATCCACCATTCAATCTTTTGATCCTTTCCGCAGCAGCGTTTGTCTTTCCACAGGACGTAAGAATCGAACCCGCATGTGCGGGCTCGTATTATAAAATATTAAACTCTAAACTGTATTTAAGATCTTTCGTAAAAATTCGAGGGTTTCATTGATCTTTGAAGGATCAATAAGTACATTTGATGCGGGCTTAACCTCTTTAAGTCTGCTGTAAACAAGAGAATGGTTTATAATTCCCTGACCTAAAGAAACCTTTCTTTTCTTTCCATTCTCGATAATAAAATCTTTTGCGTGCACTGCGACGATTTTATCACCTAATAAATCAAAAAATTCAGAAATAATATAATCCTGGTCAAGATAATTTTCAGGATTTAACAAGTTCGACGGGTCAAAAATAATCTGTAAATGATCGGATTCCATTTGATCGACAAATTGTTTCGTCACCTCTTTTGTAAATACAACAAAAAGATCTCCGTCACTGGAGATCTTTTTGTTGTATTTCCATAATTTACCATGTTATGTAACAATCGAAGGGAATGGGATAAAGTCCTTGTCAATGATTTTGACAAGAGCTTTATCCATAATACAAGAAAACCGCGATTTATGCGACATTCATGAGATAATGTTTCCCTATCAATTGTTCAAAAGGTTGCAGGAGCCAAATGAAACAGAATCCAATGAAACAGAAATATACTGCCGTTCAAATTTTATCAACAGTATACTTGATTTAGTCTTCGTTTTCCACATTATGTAATCTTCGTCGGGAATGAGATAAAGTTCTTGTCAATTTCGGGAATGGGATAAAGTTCTTGTCATTGAAATTTGACAAGAACTTTATCCCATAAAACAAAAAGGCCGCGGTTTACGCGGCATTCAATGAGATAATGTTCTTGTCACCCGACACAAATAGAAAGGCCCTATTTTACAGAAATTGAAGGTGAAGGCACCTGCTACCGAACTTTCTAAACTTTCTAATAATCCTGATGTATTCGCCATTGAAGTAGAAGACGAGGAAACAGGTGCCCGACCAATGGGCTTGACTTAGAAATTGGAACAATGTAACAAATAAGGTATAATAAAGACGCATCACTCAGATGTGTCTTTTCTCAACTAGAAAAAAGTGAGGTTCTATGATGACTAAATACATGGATCAGATGAGAAGGAGTCAGGCGATTTGGGTAGGTTTAATTTCAATCCTACTGTCCATTGGTTATTTCACTAATTTTATTGGTTTTAGCTTTTTGGGACACGAGATGGGTTCCCAAGATTCATATGTGAGAGTTTGGGCACAAACAAGTTTGCTATTAGGCATCTGCTTATTGGCGTTATTGGGTTTATTTGTATTATTTAAACGAGAACATTTCTTAAAAAAAACAGTAGAATTTTTTATCTTGATCTGTATTTTTTTATTGTTGATCATTCAACTGCCGCCAGTATATTGGTGGGTCTTTATGGGAATATCTGGGGCTGATGCTAACTTCCTCATTGCACTTCCTCACTTTATCGTCCTCTGTATTTCTGTTAAGATTTATGCAGTCACTATAGATAGGCGATTCTTTAGTAGTTATTATAAATAGGCTATTCTAGTTTGACGGTGCAAAAAGTGGATTAACTTCGACCAAGAAAAAGAAAATGGCTTGTAGTGCCTTTTTTATGCTTCTGGAGGGGTTTCGTTGATAGACTATTTCACAAAATCGGGTGTTTTGTTCATATCTCATCACTAACCACAATTTTAACGATTCATAGCAAATTACCCAATAAAAAAAAGCAACCACTTTTAGAAAGTGATTGCTTCTCCTGTTGTCCGGATAGGCCGATATCAAACAACAGGAGCTTCCATGCCCATGGTTGCCCATTCTTCTTTGGCAGGACCATACACCCCTGGCAACGGTAAACCGGCTTGCCGCATCAGGATCGTCAATTGGCCACGGTGGTGAATCTCATGCTTCACAAACGCATTTAATGTAAATCCGTTTTTCCAAGGCTCTCCAAACAGGTGTAACTGCTAAACTAAAGTGGACAGAAATTGTTAAATAAGAATGAACAGTTTTTAACAGAGAGTTCCTTCAATAGAGTATGATGGTAGAGTTTGCAATCATACCTACGACATTGGGGGAACTGAAT
>NZ_JAAOIW010000026.1 GCF_011440305.1 Paenibacillus agricola
CCCGAAGGTACAATCCGCTCGACTTGCATGTATTAGGCACGCCGCCAGCGTTCGTCCTGAGCCAGGATCAAACTCTCCATTAAGGTAGAACTTGAGTTGCCTCATTCTTTACATCTGGCGAGAACTTACATTCTCTATTTTTACTCACTCGTTGATTCAGTTTTCAAAGGACAAGATTCATCTATTAAATCCATAATTCTCAATACCTATATTGCCGCTATCTTACTTCATACTATTAAGTATCTCGTTTTCAGCGACTTTATAAATATATCACAACTGCCATACTAATTGCAAGCTTTTTTTAAAATAATTTGAAATTGAATCGTTTCAAACATTGTGCCTCAGAAGCGACAAAAAGTAATATAACAAATCCGCAAAGAAATTGCAACAACAATATTTGCATTTTTGCTTTCTTCGATGTTCCCATAATTAAAAAACGTATCCTCCATTGGAAGATACGTTGTATTATAAACCATTACGCCATTCTTTATTCACCTTGCCGCTCACGCATAAGTGGAAATAAAAGCACATCTCGAATTGAAGCCGAATCTGTCAATAACATAACAAGACGGTCAATTCCAATACCCAATCCACCCGTAGGCGGCATACCGTATTCTAGTGCCCGGATAAAGTCATCATCCATCTCATGGGCTTCGTCGTTCCCCTGCTCACGCTCAATCAACTGCGCTTCAAAACGTTCCCTCTGGTCGATAGGGTCATTAAGCTCAGTGAAGGCATTAGCATGCTCCCTGGCCACTATGAATAGCTCAAACCGGTCGGTAAACCGTGGGTCGGCACCATTTCTCTTGGCTAAAGGTGAAATTTCAACAGGATGGCCAAATACAAACGTAGGCTGGATCAAGGTTTCTTCCACAAACGCTTCGAAAAATGCATTCACGATATGGCCGAACGCCATCGTCGGTTCTACGTGTACTTTATGCTCTTTGGCTAATTGGTGCGCTTCTTCATTCGTCATATGCTTATTAAAGTCAACACCAACCACTTCTTTAATCGCATCGACCATTGATACACGCCTCCACTCAGGGGCAAGGTCGATCTCTTGTCCTTGGTATTGGATCGTGGTTGATCCTAAAACTTCTTCAGCAATATGGGCAACTAAATTTTCTGTCAGCTTCATGATATCCAAGTAATCGGCGTAAGCCTCATATAACTCAATCATCGTAAACTCAGGATTATGTCGCGTCGAAACGCCTTCATTACGGTAAACGCGCCCAATTTCGTAAACCTTTTCCAAACCGCCAACAATCAACCGCTTTAGATGAAGCTCAATAGCAATCCGCATATGAAGCTGCATGTCCAACGCATTGTGGTGCGTATTAAAGGGACGTGCTGTAGCGCCGCCAGCAATCGCATGTAAAGTTGGGGTCTCCACTTCCAAATAACCGCGGGAATCCAAATATCTTCGCATAGATTGGATAATTCGGGAACGCTGAATAAAGGTTGCTTGCACTTCCTGATTCATGATCAAGTCCACATAGCGCTGACGGTAACGGAGCTCCACATCCTTTAAACCATGAAACTTATCTGGCAATGGCAAAAGCGATTTGGACAAAACCTCTACATGTTTGGCTTTCACAGAAAGCTCGCCTGTTTTGGTTTTAAATACCGTCCCTTGCACCCCAATAATGTCACCGATGTCCAAGATAGAGAAAGCCTGGTACGGAATTTCACCCACAGTGTCCTGGCGTACATAAATTTGGATTTTTCCCGAAATATCCTGGACATGTGCAAAGCCCGCTTTACCCATTCCCCGCTTTTGCATAATCCGACCAGCAATGCTGACCTCAACAGGCAATGCTTCCAATTCATCATGGCTTAAAGCGTCATAGCCTTGTAGCAAATCTCCCGCATGATGGGTAACGTTATATTTTTGACCGAACGGATCGATGCCCAATCCCCGCAGCTCATCGAGCTTGTTACGCCGTATTTGCAGCAATTCATTTAATTCTTGTTCCTCTGACAAAGGGCTTCAGCTCCTTATAAACGATTTTTGTTACATTAAAAAAGCTTCCAAAGGAAGCTTTATCGACCATTATGGATTAAGATTGCATCCAAGTTATTTCTTAATATCGATAATTTCATACTGAATTGTACCTACGGGAACGTTGATATCTACCTTCGTGCCTTTGGGCTTGCCAAGAATCGCTTTGCCTACAGGGCTCTCATTGGAAATTTTATTGTTAAATGGGTCAGCCTCCGCCGTACCTACGATGTTATATTCGACGGTTTCCCCAAATTCTAAATCCTTCAATGTTACAATGGCACCTACACTAACTGTATCCGTGTTCACATCAGCATTATTAATAATGCGTGCATTACGCAGCAGCTTCTCGAGTGTTATGACTCTGCCTTCAATGAAGGCTTGCTCATTCTTAGCATCCTCATACTCGGAGTTTTCACTGATATCACCGTACCCAATTGCCACTTTAATTCGTTCTGCCACTTCGCGACGCTTAACGGATTTCAGGTGCTCCAATTCATCTTCAAGCTTTCTTAAACCTTCCTGCGTCAGAATGACTTCTTTTTCGGCCACGGTAACAATCCCCTTTCGTGTGAAAAATTTTCATATTTCAGATTCAAAGTTTGTACCCTGATAGGGTCGAATCCTCGAGTATGAATTCACTACTAAATAATATGTTGACATTCTTAATCTTCATGACTAATCTCGCTTAAAATGACTATTGACTGATTATATGGCAAGCCTATTCAAATGTCAATCTAAGCCAAACCTACATTTATTATACCACTTGGGGTATGAATGGTACGCCTTCCTCCAGTGAATCGGATTCCTTCAACGAATCGACAAATTGCTCCAAAACGTCAGCCATCGCATTTCGTTTGGTCTGCTCCATGACGATATCTCTCACGCGCGCCCCTCCCTGAAGACCCTTCAAATACCATGCCAGGTGCTTGCGCATCTCCTTCACGGCAATATGCTCTCCCTTTAAGGCGATCAACCGATCCATATGCAAAATCGCTATGCGGATCTTTTCTTGGGCTGTAGGCTCAGGCGGCAATTCTCCATGGCTCAAGTATTGGATCGTGCGATATAGCATCCACGGATTTCCTAATGCTGCACGTCCAATCATAACCCCATCCACACCAGTCTCATCCAGCATGCGCTTCGCATCCTCTGGTGTTTGAACATCACCATTGCCGATAACAGGAATCGACACCGCTTGCTTAACCTCTCTAATGATATCCCAGTTGGCATGACCTGTGTACATTTGGACACGAGTCCGCCCATGCACAGATACCGCTGCGCCTCCGCCATTTTCAACAGCTTTGGCATTTTGCACCGCATAAATATGCTCGTCATCCCAGCCAATACGCATTTTTACCGTGACTGGCTTATTTACCGATTTTACGACCGCCGTAATCATTTCTTCGATTCTTGAAGGATCCAGCAACCAACGCGCGCCCGCATCACATTTTGTAATTTTGGGAACCGGGCAGCCCATATTAATATCAATAATGTCTGCATTCGTGTTCTGGTCAACATATTTGGCAGCTTCCACTAACGATTCCGTATCTCCACCAAAAATTTGCAGGCTAAGCGGTTTTTCGCGGTCATCCACAAAAAGCATATCCAGCGTTCTATGGTTGCCATGTAAGATAGCTTTATCACTGACCATTTCCGCGCAAACCAAGCCACAACCGAACTCTTTGGCTATGAGGCGAAAGGCCGGATTACACACACCTGCCATTGGTGCCAGCACCACTCGGTTCAGCGCTTTGACATTTCCTATTTTCAACATCATTTAATCCCCTTTCCTTACTTATTTTGCTGTTGGCAATAATTCTTCTGGATCAATATGCAGCACTTCAGAAATCTTATCTATAAGGATCGGATCCGGCTTTCTTGTTCCCCGCTCAATAGCTCCTAGAATAGCAATCGACACCTCTAACCGCTCCGCTAGCTCGGTTTGCGTGAAGCCCTTTAGCTTCCGAAAAGCTCGTATTCGCTGCGCTGTTACATTTTTTTCCATAAGGTAACGCCTTCCTTTCGATTCAGATGCTGCAGCTTCGCTGCCCATTGATCAGCTTGTTCCTTTTGCTGCTTCTTCATCGCCTCAACCAGAGGTACCAAAACAAATGCCCGTTCCTCCATCCGTGGATGGGGTAAAATAAGCTCGGGGTTGTCTTGGGCAAGCTCGCCATAAAGCAATAGATCCAGATCGATCGTCCTTGGTCCGAAGCGCAACTCGCGTGTGCGACCCAGTGTACTTTCAATACTGACCATGTGGGCAAATAGCTCCTGTGCAGACAGTTGTGTTTCTACCCCAATGACCATATTAAGAAAAGGAGCCTGGTCTACTAATCCAACCGGTTCTGTTTCGTATATGGAGGAGCGTACGGCAATAAACACATCCTCATTTTCATTTAAACAGGCAATGGCATCCAGCAAATATTGCTCTCGATCCCCAATATTAGAGCCCAGCGCCACATACGCGCTCGTTGGTGTTGTTAAAACCATAAAGTTAAGCTCGCTTTCTGTGGATTTCTACCTTAACGCCATCAAAAAACATTTTTACAGGCGGGTGCGGTTTTACAACACGTACGGTAATTTCGTGGATACCCACATAGGTTTGCAGCAGCACCGCTGCAATATGTTCAGCCAAAGCCTCAATTAGCTTAAATACCTGCTCTTCTTCTACGATTCGACGAATAACTTCGTACGCCTCGGCATAATTGATCGTATCTTCAATTTTATCACTTGTACCCGGCTTGTCTAAAGGCAAATACATTTCAACATCCACCTGATAACGCTGGCCGATTGCATTTTCTTCCGGAAAAACGCCATGGTAGCCGTATAATTGCAGTCCGGTCATTACGATTTTATCCAAGCTTTTATCCAAACTGCTACTCAACATTCTTTCCCCCTTTATGCTCAAGGATCGTATCCATCATCAATGCCACACGTTTCATCGCCGCAATATCATGGACCCGTATGATTTGACAGCCCTGCTGGATACCCATACTGACAGTAGCTGCGGTTCCTTCCATCACAGCATTAGCAGGAAGCTGAAGTGTACGCTGGATCATACTTTTTCTCGATGTCCCCAACAGGACTGGGTAGCCTATAGCTACAATCCTGTGAAGCTCGTTCATTAATTGTAGGTTGTGTTCGTACGTTTTGGCAAATCCAATGCCTGGATCTAAAATAATCTGTGCTTCTTGAATGCCTGCTGCATGTGCCAAAGCAATACTTTCCCGCAGATCGCTTATTACATCTTGAATGAAGTTATCGTACACGGCCTCTGTCCGATTATGCATTATCACGATGGGGCATGCAAATTCCGCTGCTAAGCGAGCCATCTCGGGATCTTTTTTCAATCCCCATATATCATTCACGATATGGGCACCCAGCCCTAGCGCCTGCCGCGCTACCTCCGGCTTGTAGGTATCTACAGAGAGCGGGACACCTATCCCCGCTTCAAGCAATGCGCCAACAACGGGAATCACCCGTTGCAGCTCTTGCTCAAGCGACACAGTGGCCGCTCCCGGCCGTGTAGACTCGCCACCGATATCAATGATATCGGCGCCTTCGGTAACCATACGTTTGGCTTGATCTACCGCCGCCTGCACATTCATATACAAGCCACCGTCACTGAATGAATTCGGAGTGACGTTTAAAATCCCCATGATCGCCGTTTTTTTGTGCAAATCCAAGTAATGTCCACGGCAATCCACTCCCAACTGATATTTATGTGTTGTTTCCATTTTATTCATCCCTCATAGTTTTCGATAGTACCTGGATCCGCTGTTGGTACATTTGCTGCAATAGGCAGGTCACCGCCCCAACTACGCCGAAGCTTACCGGCGTTTCAATGCCATCTCGGCCAAACAGCTTCGTGATTGGCACAATCTCTTGGATTGAATTGGTCATAAACACCTCATCGGCAGCTAGCATATCGTCCCAACCATATAAGCCTTCCTCGAACTGGATATCCGCTTCAATCGCCAAGGTCCCTATCAAAGCTCGCGTAATTCCCGGCAAAATGCCTGTAGCAATAGATGGGGTATATAGCTTGCCCGCCTTAACAAAAAACACATTGCTCGTTATTCCTTCTGCTATATGGCCGTCAGCATCGGCTAGCAAGCCCTCAGCGCCATTCGCCCACGGATAACGCATTAGCTCCCGTTTGGCTAAAACATTGTTCATGTAATGCAACGATTTGAAGCGTATAGCGCCTTCCGGCGTATTTCGGGGCAGCTCCAGCTGCTGCAAAGCCTTGCCAATCCCTACTACAGGCCCAGGAGGCAGCGATTTGATATATACAACAACTGATGGCTTCTCATAATCGCTAGACGGCAAGCCTAATAAATCCTGGCCTGCCGTTACTGTAAAACGTATATACGCATCCTCCAACCCATTGGCTGCCAACAGGCTTTCAATGATTGGCTCCCAGCCTCCTCTATAGGGATCATAGGCAATTCCTAGCTGCCTGCATCCATCAGCTAGTCGCTTTCTGTGCTCCTCAAGTAAAAAGGGAATGCCTTTATAGCTGCGAAACGTCTCAAACAGACCAATACCATAAAGAAAGCCATGGTCGTATACCGAAATGACAGCCTTGTCTTCTTCAACGATAGATCCATTGACATAAATCTTCACGCCTGCTTTACGACCGTTTCCTGTAAAAAGTTTCGCAATATTTGCAGGCCATAGTCGGTTATAATCGATTCCGGATGGAATTGCACACCCTCTATCGGGTATTCCTTGTGGCGTAGCCCCATAATTTCTCCCTCAGCTGTTTCCGCACTAATTTCCAGGCAATCTGGCAAGGTTTCTCTTTTTACAATCAAGGAGTGGTAGCGGGTTGCCGTAAATGGCGATGGCAGATTTTTAAACAAGGTTTTGCCATCATTTATAATCGGAGAGGTTTTACCATGCATTAGCCGCTCCGCTCGTATCACATCGCCTCCAAATACTTGTCCAATCGCTTGATGCCCCAGGCACACCCCTAAAATCGGAATTTCACCCTTAAAACGCTCAATTAATGCCAAGCTAATTCCAGCTTCATTAGGCGTACATGGGCCCGGAGAGATCAGGATATGGTCAGGCTGCAGCGCCTCGATGCCTGCCAAATCGATTTCATCATTGCGGCGTACCTCAACCTGCTGCCCTAGCTCACCCAGATACTGCACCAAATTATACGTAAACGAGTCATAGTTATCGATCACTAGAATCATGGTATTCCTCACTTTCTTCTACACCAGATTTTGAACATTCCATTCACTATATTGGATCGCTTTCCACATAGCTTTGGCTTTATTGAGGGATTCGACATATTCCTTCTCAGGGATCGAATCGATCACAATACCGGCTCCAGCTTGGACGTATCCCACGCCGCCCTCCACAACCAATGTACGGATAACAATATTAAATTCCATATCCCCATTATAACCAATCCAGCCCATCGAGCCGGTATAAGGACCACGGCGGGTTGGCTCAAGCTCCTCAATAATCTGCATCGTACGGATTTTGGGCGCTCCGGTTATGGTCCCTCCCGGAAAGGTCGCGGCTATACTATCATAAGCCCCTTTGCCCTCAGCCAATTGTCCCTCGACCTGTGACACAATATGCATCACATGGGAGTAATATTCAATGACCATAAACTCTTTGACATGCACAGTTCCATAGCTGGAAATCCGCCCTAGGTCATTGCGTATCAGATCAACCAGCATGATATGCTCAGCCCGTTCTTTCTCATGGTGGATAAGCTCTTCAGCAAGCCTGATGTCACCCTCGGCATCCTTGCCTCTTGGCCTTGTCCCCGCAATGGGACGGGCTCGCACTACACCACCCTCCAGTTGGACTAATAGCTCGGGAGAACCGGATACGAGCTGGAAGTCACTGAACCTCATCAATGCCATATAAGGTGAAGGATTAACAATCCGTAGCCATTCGTAGATCGATTCAGGGCTTTGGTGGAGTCGTTTATGCTGCCGAACTGCCAGGTTAACTTGAAAAACATCTCCCGCAGCGATATAAGCCTGAATTTTATGAACGGCCTCGATATAAGCCTCTTTGGAAAAATTGGCTTGAATGCCCTCCATGAAATCCGAATCAACACGGAGTTTGTCATCTGCCATTTGTTCTTGCATCATTTGTCTATTGCGTATATGAAGTCCCGTATGATTAGCTTCCGCAATGCGATCCCATAAAGCTTTCATCTGTCCGGTTTCCACAACTGCTTTGCGATACTCTATATCCAATCCACGTCCACAGGAGCTATTAGGTGACACGCAATACGAGGAGGCACAATAGAGCTGTTTGTCCTCATGGTCGATTATCCACAATTGCTCAAACCGCGCAAAAGCATAGTCGGGGATTGCCAAATCGTCGGAAGCCAAATTCGGAAGCTTTTCTATAGAACGGATCACATCATATCCCCAAAAACCTACACAGCCTCCAACAAACTTAGGCGTTCCTGGCACTACCGGTGAACGGAATGGCTCCATCCAGCGCTTAACGAGCTCCAAAGGAGCCCCTTGCGTTTCAATTATAGCTCCATCTGCGCCCTTAATAGTTGCCTGAAGCCCGGTGCCCCGAATCTCCGAAACTGGGTGAAGGCCGAGGAAGGTATAACGCCCGCCTTTGCCACTCTCCAAGACAAAGGAGCCCGGCGAGGCCTCCTTCCAGGCCATCTCCCATGTAAGCAAGCGGTCATCATCCAAAGGGAATGATTGGATATAAGGGAGTACCGTGTAACTCCCTGCCCATTCCTGCCACTGCTCGTAGGTTGTCAAAACCACTGGCTACTCCCCCTTTCTTTATGAATAAGCCGATAATCACGGCCAATAGCTGTTCTCAGTCACATAAGTTTGGACTTAGTATACTGTATATTTACAACGAAAAAAAGCCCCTCAGTGAACTGAAGGGTATTATTCGGCAAGATTAATCTTCGAATTGGTACAATGGCGTACTTAAATATCTTTCGCCATTACTCGGGATGATAGCTACTACCCGTTTACCTGCGCCCAATTCCTTGGCTACCTTCAAAGCAGCGAAAATCGCGGCTCCAGATGAAATACCACCTAGAATGCCTTCTTCTTTGGCTACACGGCGGGACGTTTCAAACGCTTCTTCATTGTCCACCTTGATCACTTCATCATAAATATCTGTGTTCAATATTTGCGGTACAAATCCAGCTCCGATCCCTTGGATCTTATGTGGGCCTGGTTTGCCTCCAGATAAAACAGGAGATGCGCTAGGCTCAACCGCATAAATTTTGATATTCGGGAAATTTTCTTTCAATACGCCGCCAGCACCTGTAATCGTTCCACCCGTACCGATACCGGAGATGAAAGCATCCAGCTTGCCGTCATGGGAATTAATTGCTTCCACGATTTCAGGACCTGTAGTTTCACGGTGTACTTTCACGTTGGCAGGATTATTAAATTGTTGGGGAATGAAATAAGTCGGGTTCTCGGCTTGAAGATCTTCCGCCTTCTTGATTGCACCCTTCATACCTTCAGCTCCAGGCGTAAGCACCAATTGTGCTCCATAAGCACGAAGCAGGTTACGACGCTCCAAGCTCATCGTTTCTGGCATAACCAAAATCGCTTTATAGCCCTTGGCTGCAGCAACCATGGCCAAACCAATACCTGTGTTACCACTTGTTGGCTCAACAATGGTATCACCCGGTTTAATTTTGCCTTCTGCCTCTGCTACCTCGATCATGCTGATCGCAATACGATCCTTAACGCTTGCACCTGGGTTTTGGTACTCCAGCTTCACATAAACCTCGGCACTGCCTTCCGGGACAACACGATTTAGCCTTACTAAGGGTGTACCACCGATTAAATCCGTAATACTTTGAACTAATTTCGCCATTTAAATTCCTCCTAAAATCCTAATAGATAATATCATAGTAAATTGGTCGGTATTGTATCTTTATCCTATCAACCTGTAGAGAGGTTGTCAATATCCAAATGTTTAAAAGGTGATGCTAACTTTCCAACGCTCCCGAAGCTTGAGGATCACCTCTTTTAATGGAGGGGCTTCTCGCAGTGCCATCTCTTTGCGGACTACTTCCTTCAATTCGTCCTGCTTCGCCTTCGAATCTTCTTGGCGCTCCCGAAGCTTGATGAAATATATATTACCGTTAAAAGAAATCGGCTTACTGACCTCGCCTACCTTTAATTGCTTTGCAGCATTTAATAAGACAGGTACCATAAAAGGATCGTCCTCATCCAGCCAACCTAAGTCTCCGCCCTTATTGCGAGTTGCATCATCAAGTGAACGGTCTTTGGCGACCTGCGAGAAATCCATCCCCTTGCTTAAATCCAACGCCACTTTGTCTGCATTTGCTTGGCTGCTTACCACGATTTGCTGGATTCTTAATAGCACAGGAGCTTTAAACTCATCAGGATGGGCCTTAATATAGGCATCCACTTGTTCATTCGTAATGTTAATGGAGCGTGTGGCTAGCTTCTCTAGCAATAGTTTGCTGTATACATCCGTTCTTAGTGCCTCTTCTGAAAAGCCAAGCTGTTCTTTCATCGACTCATAAAATTGCTGTTCACTGTCATAGCCCTGTTGCATCCGTTTTAGCTCTTTATTAATTTCACTTTCTTCCACCGATATACCTTCTGCATGGCCTTCCATGCCAATAACTTCATGATCCACCATTTGATCTAACAGTTCCCGACCGTGCTTCTGCAATAATTGCTGCTTTAAATCCTCACTGGTAATAGTTTTCTCACCTATGGTCGCAATGATACGCCCAGCAGGCTTAGTCTGCTCTGGCTTCGCCTCGACAAGAGGCTTATTAAACAGCGCGGCAAATAATACGGAGGAAAGGATGACAACGACAAGCAGCAAAAGTGCATTGACTCCCCACAATATCTTTACGTTTCGCATTCCTTATCCCCTCGTAGGCTTACTTCTCCATGGAATTAAGCGTTTCCTGTATCCTAAATCTATCATCGTAGCTCATTGATGATCGCGGTTAATTGCTCTTGGTCAAACTTATAAGATTCATTGCAATAATGGCATAAAACCTCTGCTTGGCCATCCTCTTGCAGCATCAGCTCAATTTCCTCGCGGCCTAACGAAATGATGGTTTGTTCCACCCGTTCTCTGGAGCATTTACAGCGGAATTGGATATCCACTTCGCCTAATACCTGTACACCAGGAAGAATACGATGCAAAATCTCATCTAGCGCCATTCCTTGGTTCAGCAATGTGGTAATCGGTTCAATTCGCGAAAGCTGTAATTCAATTAACGAAATATCTTCGTCCGTCAGTCCAGGCAGCAGTTGTATAACAAAGCCGCCAGCAGCCGTAACTGTATAATCCACCCCTACGAGTACTCCAAGTGCTACTGCCGAAGGTGTTTGCTCGGATTTGGCAAAATAATAAGTAAAGTCTTCAGCCAGCTCTCCTGAAACTAACGGAATATTACCGCGATAAGGCTCCTTAAGACCCAAATCTTTAATGATACTTAAAAAACCATCCACACCAATCGCCCCGGAAACATCCAGCTTGCCAATCTCATTCAGCGGTAAGTCCACTTGTGGATTTTGTACATAACCCCGGACATCGCCGTTAGCATTAGCATCTACAACCACTTGGCCAATGGGGCCGCCACCTTGTACTAAAATCGTCAGCATCTCATCGCCTTTGAGCATCGCTCCCATAATGAGCCCAGCTGCCACGGTGCGCCCTATAGCAGCCGTTGCTGTAGGGGTCATCCCATGGCGTTTGCTGATTTCATCTACAATGCCAGTTGCTCGAACGGCGAATGCCCTTACCTTACCTTCCATAGCGGTAGCTCTAATTAATTGGTCACGCATCGTTTGCCCTTTCTTTGTAGACCAGATTTTATGTTCGATTTCATTTGATATTCCTATTCATTGGTTGCGTTCATAAATGATTTGTAAGCCCTGTAAGGTCAGCAATGGATTCACGGTTTCAATAGTGCGGGACTCCTTCGCAATTAAATCAGCTAGCCCGCCTGTCGCCACTACCTTAGGATGATTTCCGAATTCTTCGCGAATGCGCCCCACGATCCCGTCCACCTGCCCAGCAAAACCGAAAATAATGCCAGCCTGCATCGACGATACAGTATTGCGGCCTACTACACTCTTGGGCCTTACTAGTTCTATACGTGGCAGCTTCGCAGCACGTTGGTACAAGGCTTCCGTCGAGATACCAATTCCTGGAGCTACGGCTCCTCCAATATATTGCCCTGCTTCATCTATGTAATCAAAGGTTGTTGCCGTGCCAAAATCAACAACAATACAGGGCGGGCCGTATAACTCTATGGCTGCTACAGCATTCACAATCCGGTCAGCCCCGACTTCACGGGGATTCTC
Organism: Paenibacillus agricola; assembly: GCF_011440305.1. GTDB lineage: Bacteria > Bacillota > Bacilli > Paenibacillales > NBRC-103111 > Paenibacillus_S > Paenibacillus_S agricola. The sequence continues at coordinate 12,349 of NZ_JAAOIW010000026.1, forward strand.
ATAACGAATATTCAATCCGGTTTTCACACCTGGACCTACAATCAGAGGTGCTTTCTTAACATATTTTAAACATAATTGCTCTAATACAAACATTAAAGGTGGCACTACCGAAGATATAATGACACCTTCTACCTGAGCCAGACCAATTCCTGCATGCTGGAACAAATTATACATCATCATCCCATATTCATCAGCTGTTGAAGAGCGATTGGTGCTCAATCGCCAATCATGCAGCAAGCGTTTGCCTTCATAGAGTCCAAGCACGATGTTGGTATTCCCTACATCAATGACCAAAATCATGATTGCACTCCTTTTTGCGCATTTAAATCAAGACTAATATCCAACGCGTTAACGGAATACGTTAAGCGGCCGACAGAAATAATATCTACACCAGTTTCGGCTATGCCCCTCACTGTCTCCAATGTTACCGAGCCTGATGCTTCTATCACAATATGCGGAGCTGTCGATTTAATATGCATAACCGCTGCACGCATTTGATCATTCGTCATATTGTCCAGCATAATGATATCGGGCTGAGCAGACAAAGCCAACTCCAGCTGTTCAGTGCACTCGACCTCAATCTCGATTTTCATCGTATGGGGGATTTGCTCCCTTGCAGCACGAATAGCCTCAGCTACTCCACCAGAGCCTTTAATATGATTGTCCTTAATCATTACCGCGTCAAATAAGCCAAAGCGGTGGTTATGGCCACCCCCCACACGAACCGCGTATTTCTCCAGCAACCGGTGCCCCGGTGTTGTTTTTCGTGTATCCACGAGCCGGACAGGCAAACCTTCCAAAGCGTCGACAAATTGCCTTGTCCTTGTAGCAATCCCGGACATCCGCTGCATCAGGTTAAGCGCCAGCCTTTCGCCAAGTAAAATATGGCGGGTACTGCCCGAAACCTCGGCCAGCACCATGCCTTTGGTGACAGCTTGCCCCTCCACTACCTGGGCCTCGAAGCGAAGCTCAGGGTTAACTAGGGCAAATACGGCTGCAGCAATGGGAAGTCCAGCCACAATTCCTGATTCCTTGACATGGATAATACCTTTGGAACGATGGTCACCTACAATTGTCGTCATGGTTGTAACATCGCCCATACCGATATCTTCCTCCAGCCAAAGCTGGAGGTTTTTTTTAATTAATTCCGTTTGTAGCTCGTACATCATCGATTTGCACCTCCGTAATCCCATTTTCACGGCTGAACACGGTATGTTTTCTCCAAACCTGGTCATCCTTCTCAGGAAAATCGTCCCTGTAGTGTCCCCCGCGGCTTTCTTTTCTAATCAATGCCGCTTCTGTCGTCAAAAGCGCACAAGTCAACAAATTAGCGAACTCGAAATCCTCGCGTTTGGTTAAGCTAGTTTCAAAAATGGATAATTGCCGCTTAAGCTCCTCATAACCCTTCTCAAGACCTTTCGCATTACGCTTTAGGCCTACATAACGAAGCATAATCTTTTGCAGCTTTAGCCTTTTTTCAACGATAGGCTGCTTGGCGTGCTCATTTCTGGTGCTAGATTGCTCGGCAGCAGGAACCAACTCGATCGGTGATAATTTGTCGATGCGCTCCAAGATTCGGCGCCCGAATACAATCGCCTCAGATAAGGAATTGCTAGCCAAACGGTTAGCTCCATGCACACCAGTTGACGATACTTCTCCACAAGCAAATAAACGGGCTATTGCTGTTTCGCCATAAAGATCGGTTTTAACGCCACCCATCATATAATGGGCAGCCGGAGCAACCGGAACCCAATCCGAGGACAAGTCCAAGCCATAGCTTAAACAAAACTCATATATAGTGGGAAAGCGATGCTTCACGGTTTCTTCCGATTCGTGGGTAAAATCAATATAAACAAAGGTCGACTTGGTTTGCTCCATCTCGTCTACTATAGCTCGTGCCACAATATCCCGTGGTGCAAGCTCTAGCTGAGGATGGTACTTCTCCATAAACCGTTCACCCAAAATATTGCGTAGGATGGCGCCTTCTCCACGTACTGCCTCCGACACTAAAAAGCGTGGGGCTCCTGGATAACAAAGTGCTGTAGGATGGAATTGAATAAATTCAACGTCTTGAATGAGTGCTCCAGCACGATAAGCAATGGCAATTCCGTCACCGGTTGCTATCTCCGGATTCGTTGTATACCGGTATAGCTGCCCTGCTCCGCCTGTACACAGGATCGTCGCATTTGCTCTGACAACTACTCTTTGTCCTCCAGGCTTCTGTACCAATGCCCCGAAGCATTCCCCATTCTCTGTAATCAGGTCGATTATAAAGTGGTCGTCCCAAATTTCTATGTTCGGATCCAGCTTTGTTTTCTCCGACAAGGATCTTACGATTTCTGCGCCTGTAGCATCTCCATGGGCATGTAAAATACGCCGATGGCTATGCGCACCTTCTCTGGTTAGAGCGAACTCTCCGTCCTCAAGGTCAAACTGGGTACCCATCTTGATCAAATCCCTGACACCTGCTGGACCTTCATGCACCAACACATCAACAGCCTCGTGTGAGCAGAGCCCTGCACCAGCTACAAGCGTATCATGTAGATGGTAATCCGGTGAATCATCATCTGCTATAACAGCCGCTATGCCCCCCTGAGCGTAGCGTGTGTTGCTGTCCAGCAACGACTTCTTCGTCACCATAAGCACACTGTAATTTTCACTTGCCTTAATCGCGGTAAAAAGACCGGCGATTCCAGCGCCGATCACCATTACATCAATATGAACTTGCGGCAGCTTGTTGATGTCAAAGTCAACTAAATAACGTGGTATCATGAGTACACTCACTTTCTTCTATGCCAAAGAAGGGAATTAGGTAACGCTTGCTATTTAACTAGCAGCATGCGTTCCAAAGAAGCTCGGGCCTGATCAGCAATATGGGGCGGTACATAAATTTGCGGTTGCATGGTTTCAAGACAGCGAACAACCTTTTTCAAATTGTTCACCTTCATGTTCGGACAGACCAAATATTTAGTCGCAAAGCGGAATGTTTTGTTCGGGCTATCTAATCTTAGCTGATACCCCGTGCCGTCCTCCGTCCCTACAATAAACTCCTGATGCTCGGATTCCTTGCAGTATTTAATAATCGCTGTAGTGCTTCCAACGAAATCGCCCAGCTTGACTACTTCCGGACGGCACTCAGGATGTACAACGAATTTAGCATTGGGGTACTGCGCTTTCATTTCTTCTACATCTTTGACGGTCAACATGTCATGAGTGTTGCAATAACCTTCCCAAATGATCATTTTTTTCTTAGTAAATTTCGAAACATAGTCACCGAGATTTTTGTCTGGAACCCAGATAATTTCATCGGAGTCTACAGATTCAATAACTTTAATGGCGTTAGCCGAGGTACAGCAAATGTCGGTTTCTGATTTCACATCTGCTGAAGTGTTAATATAAGCGACAACCTTGGCATTAGGATGCTGTTTCTTCAAAGCACGCAGACCATCGACATTAACCATATCGGCCATAGGACAGCCTGCGCGTTCGTCTGGTATTAGTACCGTTTTATTAGGAGCTAGAATTTTTGCGCTTTCACCCATGAAGTGAACCCCACAGAATACAATGACATCTGCATCTGTCGTAGTTGCTTTTTGTGCTAAAAGAAAGGAATCGCCTCGAAAGTCAGCTACTTCCTGAATTTCATCTCTTTGATAATAATGAGCCAAAATAATCGCGTTGCGCTCCTTTTTTAATTGAAGAATACGCTCCTTTAACTCGCGCTTCTGCTCTTCCTTCCGTTCTAAAGCTAAAGCTTCCATAATAAACGCCTTCCTTTCTTACATCAGAATGTATAAGTACTCAGCAAAGCTTAGCCATTCGAAAAGTATGTGAAAATGTTCACATTTACGTTAGAGATTTACACCTAATTTACACAACATCCCTGTTTGTGTCAATGCTCAAATAACTTCAAAAAAGCACTCATGCTCGCCTGGTGCTCAGTATCGCGGCTCTACCCCGCTTTTGCACCTGATTGCTATCACCCTTGCCAGGAACTGGGTATGCGAATTTTCACTACTGCCATAATGAGCGAGCTTTTTGGACCTTGATCAACAACAAAGCCGGTAGCACTTGAATAGGCTACCGGCTCGTTATTAACCCTTTAATCAGGATTATTTATTAGGATCTTCATCAATAACAACAGGCTTATCCAGATCGATTTTATTCGTTTCTGTTGTTGAATCTTTGCCTTGAATATTGACTTTGACATCAATTACCACATCGTCTAGCTTGCCTTTGTCGATCAACTGTATAATTTGATCCTTTTCCAGAATCTCTTTTACAATCAAAGTCTCCGCTACCAAACGAACCTGGTCTGCATATTTCTCCAAGGTTTCTTTGGCTTTGGCATAACAGCTGCGAATGATGGTTTGCATTTCTTGGTCAATTTCATAAGCAATGGCATCACTGTAGTTCTGCTCATGGCCAATGTCACGACCTAAGAATACCTGCCCTTGAACGTTACCAAACTGCATCGGTCCAAGCTTGTCGCTCATTCCGTATTCCATGATCATCTTACGTACAATGGTAGTTGCACGTTGGAAGTCACTGTAAGCTCCAGTTCCGATTTGTCCGATGAACAATTCCTCTGCTACCCGACCGGCTAATAGCCCTGTTACCTTGTCAAGTAATTCAGTCTTCGTATTCATCATCTTATCTTCGCCTTCTTTAGGAAGCATCATGACGTAGCCGCCTGCGCGCCCCCGTGGAATGATGGTTACCTTATGCACCATATCGGCATTTTCTATATGGTACCCAACAATGGTATGCCCCGCTTCATGGAAAGCCACCATGCGCTTCTCACGTTCACTGATGACCCGATTCTTCTTCTGAGTACCTACAACCACACGGTCAAATGCTTCGTCTAGCTCACCCATCGAAATATCTTTACGGTTACGGCGTGCAGCGATCAATGCCGCTTCATTTAACAGGTTCTCTAAATCAGCGCCTGTGAAGCCAGTTGTAAAACGAGCAATTGTTTCCAATTTCACGTCTTTGTTTAACGGTTTATTGCGTGCATGAACCTTCAATACTTCTTCGCGGCCTTTTACATCTGGTCGGTCAACCGTAATTTGCCGGTCAAAACGTCCTGGACGCAAGAGCGCCGGATCGAGAATATCAGGGCGGTTCGTAGCGGCTACAATGATAATACCTTCGTTTGCGCCAAAACCATCCATTTCTACAAGCAATTGGTTAAGCGTCTGCTCCCGCTCATCATGTCCGCCGCCTAATCCAGCGCCACGTTGACGGCCTACAGCATCAATTTCATCAATAAAGATAATACAAGGAGCGTTTTTCTTGGCATTCTCGAACAAGTCGCGAACCCGCGATGCACCAACACCTACAAACATTTCCACAAAATCAGATCCACTAATACTGAAGAACGGCACACCCGCTTCGCCTGCTACAGCACGTGCAAGCAAGGTTTTCCCTGTTCCCGGAGGACCATTCAGCAATACACCTTTAGGAATTCTCGCGCCTACTGCAGCGAATTTCCGAGGATCCTTCAAAAATTCAACAACCTCAATTAATTCCTGCTTCTCTTCGTCTGCCCCCGCAACGTCTTCAAAGGTTACGCGCTTCTTCTCTTCGTTATATAATTTTGCGCGGCTTTTTCCGAAATTCATTACTTTTCCGCCGCCACCCTGTGCGTTGTTCAACAAAAAGAAGAACAGGATGAAAATAATGACGAACGGAATAATGGAGGTAAGGAAGCTAATCCAAACGTTGTCCCCTTCCATCTTCTCAATAGTAATGTTCGGCACTTCAGACTTTTCAAACATCTGGATAACTTCTTGGTCAAAGGGCGCACGAGTCTCGAAATTCTTCTTATCCGGCAAGGGCGCATTTTTATATTTCCCGCGAACCAAGTATGTATATCCGTCAAATTTGACATTGACTGAGTCCACATTTTTCTCTATTAAGGCCTGTCGGAGCTTATCGTAACTAATAACGTCTTTCTGTTCATTCTGCGTGCTAATAAAGTGAACGATACCGACGGTGACCAAAAAAATGAGCAAATAAAAACCTGTATTGCGTATAATTCGGTTCATCCCTTACCTCCTCTCAAACGGCAACTTTGTTTATTGTACCACAGCAAGTCTGGGCATAACAAGAAATGCTAATGTGAGTAAACTTCCGGCTTTAAAATCCCGACATAAGGCAAATTACGATACTTTTCCGCATAGTCAAGTCCATACCCAACAACAAAAGCATCCGGAATGCTGAATCCTTTATAGTCTGCTTCCAAATCGGTTGTTCTACGCGCTGGCTTATCAAATAATGCAGCGACCGTAATGGATAATGCATTGCGACGCTCCAGCACATCGATTAGATAGCTAAGCGTGAGTCCACTGTCGATAATATCTTCAACAATAATAATATGCCGACCTTCCACAGGTACATCCAAATCCTTCACGATCTTGACAACCCCTGAGGACTTCGTCGATTGTCCATAGCTTGAAACCGCCATGAAATCAAGCTCTAAGGGAATCGTCATTTTTTTCACCAGGTCTGCCATGAATATAAAGGCACCCTTTAATACACAAATAACTAGCGGATTACGCCCATCAAAATCATGGCTTAGTAGCTCCCCCATCTCCTTTACCTTTTCTTGAATGTCTTGTTCACTGTAAAGTATTTCGAGAATGTCGTTTTGCAACAGAGAACCTCCTACTGAAATCAAATTAATTATAAATACTCAGACAAAAAACAAACCGAGTTTGGGCGGTAACCAAAGCGTGAGATGACCTGCGGACACCTGGCAGCCATATCACCTGCTCTTGGCTATCCATCACAATCGGGGTCTTCAGCCTGATGCTTGGCGGAATCTTGGAATCAATGAAAATGTCCTTTACTTTCTTTGAACCATCCATCCCCAGAAGGCGCATGCGATCCCCATCCTGCCTGCTTCTTACCTGTAAAGGAAACAGCAATTGCTCCGCATCGAACCAAGCGGCGTTTTGTCCATGTACCGGTGGCGCCCATTGCTCTTGCTGCGGGGCTCGCTCTAGCCATATGCTTTCAACCGTAATTCCTGTCTCTTCAATCGCCAAAACCCTCATGTCCTGCTCCAAGGTATAAGCATAGGGCTTGGGTGGTACCACATCATTATGCAGATAAATCCGATCATATTCCCTTGCTAAAACCAAGTTGCCTCCTATATGTAGGCTCAGGTTAGATGATGTTTCCCCGAGAATAGCATCCCGTATCTGCTCTAGCTTCATGAAATCTATGGAATCTGCTTCACAATCAAGACAATTCAATATTAGTTTAATCAAACGTCTTTGTAAAGCAACATGTAACCCACAGAACCATTTTTTTGACCATTCGCAGAAATCACTTTCCTGAAGAACACCTTCTTTAAAAATAGCCCTCGTCTGCATATCCATAAAATCTTGCTCAGCCGCCATCATGACGGATAAACGATTCAATGATTGTGGCAGCTGGTCATTGTATTGCCGCAGTCGGGGGAGCAGGTCCAACCGCACTTCATTACGGAAGTATTTAGTATCCAGATTACTGCTGTCCATGCGAAAAGCAAAATGGTGAGCATGGCAATAATCCAAGAGCTCTGATTTATATATACGAAGCAAGGGGCGAACAAGTTCCACATCTTTTTCAAAACGTCGGACGGGGATGCCCACTAAACCCGCAGGGCCGGTTCCGCGAAGCAGCCTCATCAGCAGCGTCTCGGCTTGGTCATCGGCATGATGGGCAAGCACAATGGCTGCCGCCTTATGCTTATGGGCTATTTCACGCAAAAAGCCGTAACGAAGCTCGCGTGCTGCCACCTGCGGATTCGTCCCTGTAGCACGAATATATGCGGGCACATCCAGATGAGCCTCTTCGAAGGTTACACCAAGCTGTGCAGCAATACCAGCAACAAACAATGCCTCCTCTTCGGACTCCTCGCCACGAAAGCCATGGTTAAGGTGCGCTACGACCAGCCGCCAATGCCAGCGTTCTGCCAGCGCAAAAAGGAGATGCAGCAGAGCTACGGAATCCGGTCCACCCGACACCGCAACGACAATGCACTCCCCTTCCTCCAGCAGCTTCTCGGATTTAATGGTTTGCTCCACTTTCGTTAATAGATCCATACGCCAATCCTTTCACTTTGCAGCCAATAATGTCGCCAACTAAGGCCAATAGATGTAAAGCGCTAAGGCAAACACCAGCAATGAGGCGGCAAACCCCAGCTTCAGCCAAGATTCCCGACCGGAAAAGGAAGCAGGCGGGCGCTTGTGGAAGCTTAAGCGACGCCATTCGGCAAGCACCTGCTTGGAGCTGGTATACTGCCCCAGTAATGCCTTCTGCAGCACAGATGCCGCTTGGCCCAGCACAGGATTGGAGTTCAGCAAGTCAATCAGAATATCTACATTGCGATTCTGAGGCAATAGCTTATCAATGCCATGCATGCGCTGCTCGGTCTCCGTGCTGCTGATCAGCAGCACGGCAAAGGCAAACAAATCATAAGCTTCATCCGCGGAGCGTGATCCCGCCCCCCAATAGCCGCGATCATACACCTCAGTAAATTGCTTGACCGACCGGCCTTTTGCTGTCACACCACCAAAATCAATCAGCTCTACATCCCCATAACCGAATACAAGCATATTCTGCACTTTAATATCGCCGAATACATAACCACGGGCATGAAGCTCGGTCAGCTTGCGCAGCACATTCAAGCCGATCAGACCAATCCAATCACGACCATTTTGCCTAATAAAATCGGAGACGGTTTGCCCTTTTATATAGCGCATCACATAATACGGGTAATCCACACCCTCGTGATGAAAATCGTCGACATCCAATAAATAATCTTGAAATGACGTATTGGATTTCGACAACACCTTCAAAGCATTAACCTCGGATTGTGTGTCTGCTGCATCAAAGCCTATTTTCAGAGCCAAATTGCGTTTTCCACGCTTTACCAAATATACCTTGCCGTTTGCACCCTCGCCTAATAATCGTTCAACTCGGTACTCAATCTGGTTCCATTTCCCTTGGATAACGGAATCCGGTTGTATCATTTGATCAAACGATATAGTCACTCAGTATCCCATCCTTGCCTGAGGGCACATTTCCTGTCCTGAATGAGGAATCCTGACCAGGGCTCTCACTCTCATTTATATCGGTAACCGTGGCGCCTATTATAAACTGGACCACTTTCAACAAGGCGGGCCCCGTTGGTGTTGTACCTCTTATGTTTAATTTATAAAACAAACGGTTCAATTTTGCAAGGTCACTCGTCCAATTCATATCCATTTCAGCCTCTTGCTGGTTAACACCAGTACCCGGAAAATGGAATACGGCCATTTCGCTTTTGCCGATCCGTGCCTGCAAGCTAAGCTGCAAATCATAAATTGCTTCCTTCACCGCCGCTAGCTTAGGCTTCATGCTGGCGCTTGTATCAATCAGCAAGGCAATTTGGATCGCTGTCGTTTCACTTAGGTCGTCAATAACCTGAACCACCTGCGAGCGCTGATCAGGAGGGAGGCTTTCAAGCTTGGCATTCCCTAAAATTTGCTGGAGCTCCTTGCCTACTGCCTGCTGGATCGTTTGGGCTACGGTTTTACGCGTCATCATTTGTACGGTTTTTGACAGATGGCGCCCTGTGACAATTCGGCTCATCCCTCCGCCTGCACTAGCGATTTCGTTGATCTCTTCTGCGGCATGCTCATCCGTTTCATGCTCATCCAGCAAACCGATTACATTCACTACGATACCCTCTGCTTTGGCGTGCGCTGCCGCAATAATGGGATTTACCCCTACATTTGAGCAGCCGTCGGTTATTAAAAGAATTTGCTTCATTACGGAACCCCCTATGACTATGAATAAGGCTAGTTTTCCCAAAATACGAGAGTCCTAAACTAGGGGGTATAGACGTAAGAAAAGGGGTTTTATTCAGGTTAGTATGTTAGCTTACAACCTTAGGCCTCTCAATGCGTTGCAAACCCGGCCAGCTAAATGTTGCCCATTCCGGCTTGTACCTTTCTACCCTCGCTACAACCACTGTCATGTCATCGTGGATCTCCCCGTAATGGTAGCGCACAATCCGTTCCAGCAAAATATCAGCAAACTCCTGGGGAGACTCGGTTTCAATTTCTGAGAGTACCCGCCTCATCCACAATTCTTTGTTAACGGCATGCCCAGGCGCATCATAAATCCCGTCGGTCATCATGACCAGGATGTCGCCAGGCAGCAATGGCAAACTAATCAAGTCGACATCGATCTCGTGGATGATCCCGACCGGTAAATTATTGGCCGTAATCGGGATCACCTCCTTGCCGCGTTTGACGAAGCTTGGCACCGACCCAATCTTCAGAAAGGTCGTATGGGCATCGTACAGATCGATCAAGGCTACATCCACGGTTGCATAGATCTCATCCGAGGAGCGCAGCATGAGCACCGAATTGACCGACTTGATCGCCAGCTTCTCTTCCATGCCGGACTGCAGCAGCTGCTGCAGGATCGAAAGTGCGGTGCTGCTTTCCACTCGTGCCCGCTCCCCGTTGCCCATCCCGTCGCTTAAAGCTACCGCAAACTTGCCATTGCCCAGCTCCAGCATACTGAAGCTATCGCCAGACATCACATCGCCGCCTTTGGCTGCAGCAGCCACCCCTGTCTCAATCTCATATTCCTTTGCCGATCCGAAAACAACGGTACTGTACCCTTCCTTGCGCTCCAGCATTTGCTCGTTTTTAACAGTAATATGCTCGTCCAAAATTTGCGAAAGCAAGGGACCGATAATTTTCCGGCATTCATCAAAGCCTTTTGTATACTGGTGGATAATCTCAATCTCGACATTGCCTTCCTCCAGGCTAATAATATCAATGCTATGGATCGATAGGCCCAGCTCTTCCAATGCGCTGCGTATTTGTTCCTCCTGCAAAAACAGCTCCTGGCCTTCCCGCTTGATTTCATTCGCCAAATCCTCCATAACCTGGGACACGCCGAACAGCTGCTCCGCTACCAGATGACGGCTGTCGACTATTTGCTTTTTCCAATGCTGGTCATTCTGGTACAAGCGGTATTGCTGCTGCATCACTTCTAGCACATGGTTGGGCTGTACGCACCATTTTTTCCACTGTGGGTGGATATCCTTTCGCTTGAGCTCGTTGCCCTGCTCCACCTCGGCCATCATATCGGACATAAATTTATACGTCTGGTAAAACTTTTCATCCCAGCATTGCTCCTTCTTCCAACAGGAGGAGCAGGCTCGGTTAGCCACCGCATTCATAAATTGGCTGACCTCCTCCTCTTGCTTCAGAGGCTCCACATCAGCGGTCACTTGCTTGAAGCTACGCGATAATTGGCGGAACACCTCTGAAAACTTCTCAACTCGATCCGCGGTAATATCCCGCACTCTTTTGGCATAATCATGCTGCGACTTCAAATTCTCTTGGGTGCCGGGCACATATTTGGCTAACATTTGGATAACCCCACGGGGTGTCAACGTAAACAGCAGCACAGCAGCTAGTGACTCCCAAGTAGAGTTCATAATCTCCGACTGGTTGCCAATGTAGATAGAAAGAATCGAGGAGCCGAGCAGCATCCCGAGCGATACCGCGAACTTGCGCCCCTCCTTCAAGAGCCCGGCCAGCATGCCCGCAAAGGCAAGTAAGCTCATCTGGTAGATCGCCGTAGCATTAGCCAGACTTAAGATTAAGCCGGTAATGACCCCTACGGAAGCCCCAAGCGGCGCCCCTCCCACCAAGGCAAACAACAGGATCAAGTAGCGGGATAACACATGCTCCAACGTGACGGGCCCTATCAACCAGCCTACGGTGCCCGTCATAACGGAGGCGAGTAAAATAATAAGGCAAATGATTTCCTCATGTCTCAGGCTGTAATTTTTACGTGTTAGCGTAAACACAGGCACTGCCTGCAAAAAAATAAGAGTCAATATCAGGCTAAGCCCTGATTCGACAGCAGTCATCGTGAACGTATACCAAGAAAGCTTAGTAGCAACTAGAACGGAGAAAAGCTGGACGAAGAATACTGCGATGAACACAATTAGGGGAGCAAAGGATATATCCGAGCGTTGGAACCGTTCTATCCCTTTTTGGATAAGAAAAAAGACGAGCATCGCCACAGCCATATAGCCGGTATGCGCAGGTGCTGCGGAAAATAAACTGCCACCGATTAAAAACAAGCCCGTCCCCACTAATAAATCTTTGCGAAGGAAATAAATTACGGCGAAGAACGCCACAGCAAAAGGCGCCAGCTGGTCCAGGATCATCGCTCTGCCCAATAAAAATGCCATCGCTAATAAGAGGATCGACCATTTATGGATAGCCAGCGATTGCATCCAACGATTCCCCATTAATTTGCTTGCCGTGTTGCGTTTGGCCTGGTGCAACCAACGGCTTTGGTTAAGACCTATTTGGCGAAAGCTTAGTAACTTTAACATATTCTCCCAACACCACCTATAATTGATTTGTGGTTTCTAGTATATCGAGAGTCTACTGTAAAGTTTGTCATAATGAGTTGGTAGATTCAAAGTTTTTTCCGACAAGATAGGAGGCCTTAAAGATCAATCAAAGATTAAGCAACAAAAAAACACCCCACCGGACAGAATGTCACGGCAAAGTGCCTTTACTTTCGTACAATAGCGGCGAAGGGAATCGAACCCCCGACCTCACGGGTATGAACCGTACGCTCTAGCCAGCTGAGCTACACCGCCACAATAAGCATGAGTATATAATAGGCTTGCCTTCTTTGTCAAGCATTTGAGCTTGGGCGATCCTGCGGGGTATAGCAGCCGACAAGCAACAAAAAGACCGCATAAGCAGTTTGCTTATACAGCCTATTTAAGCATACTATAATTAATCGCGTCGAGCGCCGCGACCTCCACGTTTCCCTTCCGTGTTCTTCTTCAGGGAAGAGATGCGTTCCTCGCTGTCTTTCAAAAAACGCGAAACTTTATCTTCAAACGTTAACTTGCCTACTGGAGCTTTGCCTCCTCGATTGCCGCGGTCACCACCGCGTCCACCGCCGCCAAAACCACCGCCGCCTCCGCCACCGCGTCCTCCACGATCGCCTCCGCCACTGCTTCCACCACTACCGCCCATACCGCCGCCACCGGAACTGCCCGCTGGTCTTTCATAGCGCTGAGGCCTAGCTGCTTCTGGAGGTTTATCTACGGCTTGCTTGATAGATAACCCGATTTTGCCGTCTTTATCCACGTTAATTACTTTTACGGTGACCATGTCGCTCAACTTCAAGTGATCGTTGACGTCTTTAACGTAATTGTCCGCAATCTCCGAGATGTGAACTAGGCCCGTACCGCCCTCAGGTAATTCCACAAACGCCCCAAAGTGAGTAATGCCTGTTACTTTGCCTTCCAGCTTGCTGCCTACTTCAATTGCCATAAAGTAAAATGTTCCTCCCTTAAATAATTAACAAAGACCTTAACAATGGAGATTATAACGTACACGCTGCAATACGGTCAACATAACCTTGAGTACTTATACCTATTTTTTAGGTTCCTTAGGTACATAAAACAACGTTTCACCTTGTTTCACATAATGCAGCTCTTTGCGAATTTTTTGTTCCACGTATTCCGGGTCATTCAATCGGACAACTTCGCGTTTGGTGACTTCATTCACTTGTTGAGTTTCTTCCCTTAACTGCTGAAGAAAACTCATCTTATCACCCTTCTCGGTCAATTTGCCGATTTGATTCCACAAAGTAACGCCAGCCCAGCTCATAAAGCAAGCAAGAACAATCATGACCAAGCGGCGTCTGCGATAAGAGCCTTTATTATTTGGTTTCGTGTTGTTGCCTGTTTGTGAGACAGCTCGCATATTAGTAAAATCCCCCTACGTCCGATCAAACAGCCGGTGAATGAACCGCGCAATCACTTGAACGGTTTTGTTATTCTTTGCCATCATGCGAACACGCCTAGCCATTGGAGATATTAACCACAAAAGCAGTTTCCACACAGTATAAAGTAATTGTAACATAACTTGATACAGGAAAATAGCTATTGCGAATAAAAATCCAAAAAATATGGCGCAAGCCCTATAAAGCAATGAAATTGGCACTATAATCAATATTTTAAACGCACGCACGCCTATCTGAATCACAAATTTCAAAAATTGTATGAGCTTTAAGACTAGCTTTACCACAAGCCCACTGAATAACCAAAAGTAGACAACCATCCCTACCAGCAGTCCGATGAATATAAATAGCCTTACCTGGCCCCAGTTAATGTCATACAATAGCTTAAAAATAAGTAACGTGCCCAGGATCCAAAATACCACATCCCAAAAATAATAGGCATACCGCGGCATTCGAAAGTAATTAGCAAGCACTCGGTATAAATCAAACAGCCCGCCTAAAGATAGGCCTCCCAGCATCATCATGCCCATCGTAGCAAATTGGATATGCAGGGTCATTTGAACAGCTTGCCCCATATGCCCTTGGACTTGCCTTGTGAATTAGCATCCACATATATTAGAGCATTCACCAGACCTTCGATGACGACCAACCCTTGCTCAAGACTCAGGTTTTTGATATGCAGATTTTGTCCTTTGATCATGAGAAAGCCATTCTCCGTTTCCAGCGAAAACTCTTCACTGTCGAAGCTTTCCACATTCATCACACCCGTTACCTCAAGCAGCTTGCGGTTGAGCATTTTGATTTCCTGCCTTTTCACTTTCCCCTGCTCGATGGCCATTATCTGGTTCCTCCCCCATTTCGGAATATCGAAATATAGCTTAAGCTCCTAAAGCTTGTATACTATACAAATATGGGGGGAGACCTAAGATTAGAACACAAAAAGAGACTGAAACTTCAGTCTCTCTGGCCTTGCCATAGCTCGTTTTTGTGCATTTCTTCCTTGAGCAGCGTGTACATATGGGCTGCATCATCCTTGCGGGTTGATTCCGTAAGCAGTTCAACACGAACCGTAACATCCTTTTGCCCGAATTGGATCTTAAGCTCATCTCCGACCTTAACCGCACTGCTCGGCTTAGCATCTCTTCCGTTGATCCAAATACGCCCCTGATCGGATACATCCTTAGCGACAGTACGCCGTTTGATCAGACGCGACAACTTCAGAAATTTATCAAGACGCATTATTTTACCGCTTCTTTAAGCTTATTTCCTGCTTTAAAAGCAGGAACAGTGGACTCAGGGATGGAGATTTCTTTGCCCGTTTGCGGATTGCGGCCTGTACGACCGGAGCGCTTGCGGGTTTCGAAGGTACCAAAGCCGATCAATTGGACTTTATCGCCTGTGGACAATGCATCTGTAACTTCACCCAGAAAATTGTTTAGAACCGTTTCTACATCTTTTTTGTTAAGGCCGCTTTTCTCGGCAATATTGCTGATCAAATCCGTTTTATTCATCGTTGACATTTCCTCCTCAAAATAAGCATATTGGTATGTATTCTTTATACCTCAGGAAAATCCTGCTAAATGGATAGGCGATCTTAACATTTTTTTGCTTCCTGCCATAAGGCTTCCATCTCTTGTACATTAGCTTCGGCTAAATTTTTGCCCTTTAAACGCAATTGCTGTTCAATATAACCAAATCTTTTAAAAAATTTACGGTTTGCCTCTGCCATCGCTTCCTCCGGCTCTATGCGCAAAAACCGTGCTAGATTGACAACAGAGAATAGCAGGTCTCCCAGCTCCTCTTGCTGCTCGGCTTTGGACAAGGAAATGATCGCCTCCTTCAATTCAAGCCATTCGGATTCGACGACCTCGACAACTTCCTCTAAGCGGTTCCAGTCAAAGCCTACAGTGGAGGCTTTTTTCTGTAGCTTATAAGCCTTCATAAGACCTGGCAACTCACGTGGTACGCCAGATAATAAGGGAAGCTGCTCCACGTCGATGCCTTTCTTGCGCTTTTCCTCCTGCTTGATCTGGTTCCAATTCACAAGCGCCTCCGCCGAGTCCCCAGCAACTGCCTCACCGAAAACATGTGGATGGCGGCGAAGCAGCTTTTCGTTAAGCGTGGCAATGACATCCCACACATTAAAGCTATCCTCATCAGCTTCAATCTGCGCATGCAGCATGACCTGCAGCAGCAAGTCTCCAAGCTCCTCAGCCATATGGTCCGGATCTTCCTCATCAAAGGTTTCCAACACTTCATACGCTTCTTCGATTAAGTTTTTACGCAAGGATTGATGCGTCTGTTCACGATCCCACGGACAACCTTCTGGACTACGCAAAATATCAACAATTTCGTGAAGACGTGCAAAAGTTCGATTGCGCAAACGATCCTCGTCAGACCGCGGTATCCAAACTAAAGACAAGTTGCCGAAGTCCTGCAGATGGTCCAGCTCATAAAGCGGAACACGGTGAATTTTCTCTTCACCTTCAACGCCCAGGGAGTGGCCTACCACAATCTCATGCTCGTCCGGGTATAGCTCCATAAGGGTCAGCTTGACGTCTGAAGCGGTATAAGTATCGTAAACCTGGGCAATCACCGTATGCAGCTGCGGGTTCAAGCTGTAGATCGACAAATCCGATCCGTTCAGCAGTTGAAAGCCTTCTATCGGGTCAAAGCCGAGACGCGTGAAGGCTTGGTCAAGGAAGCTCTCCCCTCCTAGCACCGTTAGCTGTATGCCTTCTTCCGGGCAACGCACCTTAAGTAGCTGCACGGTCATTTCAGCAACCATCGGATGCCCGGGGACGGCGTATACAATTTCGCTCTCTGCATCATCATGGATACTAGCTTTGGCTTTGGCCAACAGTTGGGTGGCAATGGCCTCGTATACCTGTTCAAATTGGTCGTTGCTCTCATATAGTGAATCAAACGACTGGTAGGCAATGCCATTACGGGTTAGCATCTGGACCATTGGATGTTGATCGGTTCGTAAATATAGCTGTTTTACTTTTTGTAATTTTTTCCAAATACCAAGC
Organism: Paenibacillus agricola; assembly: GCF_011440305.1. Taxonomy (GTDB): domain Bacteria; phylum Bacillota; class Bacilli; order Paenibacillales; family NBRC-103111; genus Paenibacillus_S; species Paenibacillus_S agricola. The sequence goes on from NZ_JAAOIW010000026.1 coordinate 29,226, forward strand.
GTTAGTTGATTTTCATCCCCCGAGCCTAAGCCAACGACAATTATGTGTGGTTGCATGATTGAATCCTCCTGTTGTTTTCTTACCCTCGCTTTTCACCCTCCCAAACCCTCCCTATAGGGAGGGCTCCAAAGAGCTGTGCCCTCTGGACTCCCCCAAAATCCGAGGAGTATTCTTGCTTTGGAGTTGCTTAGTTAGTTATGTGGGTATAATCGCTTTCGTCCCGTTGGGACACGCTTTACTATTGGTGCTCCGGTTCGGGTGCAGACTGATGTGGAAGGCCATCGCTCCTGTCCCCTTGGGAAACGCTTACTGCGGGAGGGGCGGCTAGGCTTAGTGCAACGACCTAGGGCAACGACTTAGTGCAACGACTTAGTGCAACGGCTTAGCGCAACGGCTTAGTGCAACGACCTAGTGCAACGACTTAGTGCAACGGCTTAGTGCAACGACTTAGTGCAACGGCTTAGTGCAACGGCTTAGTGCAACGACTTAGTGCAACGGCTTAGTGCAACGACTTAGTGCAACGACTTAGTGCAACGACTTAGTGCAACGACTTAGTGCAACGACTTAGTGCAACGGCTTAGCGTAGCAGCCTGGTCTTGCGAAGCAGCGCGAGCGGTTTGCCCCGCAGCTGCGGCACTTGCTCTAGCTCGGCGGCGCTAATGACGCCGAGGCGCACTAGCGCGAGCGCGTACACCAGCGCGCCGACGGCTACGCCTGCGAGCGAGACCACTGTGGCCAAGCCCCTTGGGGGCAGGGCCACATGGAGCGCGCCCAGCAGCGCGGGTACGCCGTGCGTCACGGCGAGCAGGCCTGCCGCCATCAAGCCGATGCACAGCAGCGGCTTGATGGCGGCGCGGCCAAACGCCGGCGCGACGCCGGTCGCGCGCAGCGCATGCGCGACTGCGAGCAAGCCCGCGAACGCGTAGGCGCACACAGCCGCGAGCGCGGCGCCGTCGATGCCCCAGTGGGGCACGAGGGCGACGTTCGCCGCGATCTTAGCCGCTGCGGCCGCGAGCAGGTACAGCGCTGGAGCGACAATCGCGCCGAAGCCCTGGAGCACGCTGCCCGCAATAATGTTCAGCGTGCTGAACAACGCCGTATAAGCAAGCAGGCTCATAGCCAGTGACCCCGCAGAGCTTGCATAAAACATCACATTCATCGGCTCAGCCAATACCGCCATGCCTACCGACGCAGCCAAACCAATAAGCCAAGCCAGCCGCAACGACATCACAACACGTCTTCTTAACATAGCCGGATTACGGTTCAGCTTCGCTTCCGCTATCGCCGGAACCAACGCCGCCGACATGGAGGAAGCAATCATCGCCACTAATTGCACAATCGGCAACCCATGGTTATATAATCCAAACTGGTAAAGCGCCCCGATTTCATCCCAGCCATGCAGCTTTAATAATCGAGGCAACGTGAATGAATCAACCAATGTAAGAATAGGCAGCGAAATCGTGCCTAAGCATATAGGCAAGGCATAAAGCAGCATCCGCCGCGCTAAGCCCCAGTTGCTTGCATCCGCCTGCCCATCCGCTCCAGTTGCCCACCCACCCGCTATTGCTTGGTCTTCTTGACACACAGATGCCTCTGCAAGCTTTATATTGCCATTAGGAGTCTGTGGATTGCTGCCAATCGTCATGTTGTCGATGATTGGGTTACCCACATCCACCCGCATCTTGTCCAGCGCTACCGTCCTGACGGTTAACACTTTTTCCACTACTGGCTGATCCCTTCTCGATAACCCCAGTGCCGCTTGCTGCTTCCGGTGGTAAACCAGCATCACAATAAGTCCAGCAGCTGCACCGGTCACGGATCCAAAGGTAGCCCCCGCTGCAATCCAATCCGGTCCATAGCCCCACTGCATAAACAGGAGCAGCAAACCAAACATCGTCGCCACCCGGATCGCCTGCTCAATGACCTGCGATACGGCTGTCGGAATCATATTTTGGTAGCCTTGGTAATAACCACGCAGTGCAGACATTAGGGGAACTACAAGTAACGCAAACGATACACTACGGATCGCCAAGCCTGTAGCTGGGGTTCCCATTAGCTCCGCCAGCACATCGGCTCCGAAATATAGTAGCAGGAAGCATACAAGCCCGGTAATTGCCAAAATAGATGTGGACACCTTCAACACGCGCTGCGCCTCGGTATGCCGCCCCAATGCGACCTGCTCAGACACGAACTTGGACACTACCAGCGGGAAACCCGCTGTCGCCAAAAACAAAATTAAAATATACAGCGGATATACCGCATTATAAATACCAAAAACCGTATCGCCTGCCATGTTTTGCAGCGGTATTTTTTGCATCGTTCCAATCAGCTTGGATACAACCGCAGCAAGTCCTAACACAGCCGCACCTTTTAAAAGTACAGAGCCAGCTTGCTTGGCGCTCCCTTGAATCGGAGGCTTCCCCATTCTTCCGCTTCCCCTTTACCTTGCCAGTGCCCTTAAAGTTGTTCAAAAGCGACTTTTGAACATGCTCCCTCATTATAACATAAGAGCCAACCTCCCCATATTCCCAAAAAAATAGCCCCCCAACCTTCATATCCATGGGGATACGTTGTCAGGAAGCTTTTTATTGCATCTCGTACCTCAAGCTACTGTTCCATTTGCTTAGCCAAAAAACCCGCTGCTGTTTCCGCCATTTTTGTCTCCATTTGTCCCATTTTCACATTCTCGTCTTTATTCAACAAAATCACAGAACCGATCGGATCCCCACTTGATATAATCGGCGCAACTACAAAGGAGGAGTAAGCTTCGTTCAGATCCTTGATAAGCTCATATTCGCCTTGGGTACCTTCCAAAGTCGTTTTGCGATTCTCCATACACGCTTCTACCAGAGCACCAACCTGCTTTTCTAAATAATCTTTTTTGGAACCACCAGAAACCGCTATAATATTGTCCCGGTCCGTAATCATGGTGATATGATTCGTGCTTTCATACAAGGATTCTGCGTATTCTTTGGCGAAATCTCCCAGCTCACCAATCGGCGAATATTTTTTCAAAATAACCTCGCCATCACGGTCAACAAAGATTTCCAAAGGATCCCCTTCTCTAATGCGTAAAGTGCGGCGAATTTCCTTCGGGATCACTACTCTCCCTAAATCGTCAATACGACGAACAATTCCAGTTGCTTTCATGTTTCTGGTTGCCTCGCTTTCTCTGAGGAATTAGATTCTACTGGATCGATCCAGGTGTATATTCATACAGGCGGAGGGGATTCGACTAAGTAACTATAGTATTGTTTATTTCCAGCAGTTTATACATCTGTGGTTGTATATTAAAGCGTCCGTCTGTTGCTTCACTTGTTAGGGCTCAGGCGCTGTTGCTTACATTATGTCCATATTTGTGAAATAAAAACAGGGTACCCTTTGGGGTACCCTGGTAATAGTTTACTTAGCTGGTGTTGCTGGTGCTGGTGCCGGTGTTACAGCTTCTGGTGTGGCTGGCGCTGGTGTTGCAGGAGCCGGCGCTGTTGGTGCTGGTGTAGGAGCAGGCTTAGGCAAGGTATTGGTTTCAATCAGAGTTGGCAATTCCTTCTCTACAAATAATTGTCCTTGTGCTTCCGCTACTTCGGAGCGCAAAGCTCCTTTTAGCTCGTCGTAGGTTTTAGTTTTACGGGATTCCACTTTCATGACATGGTAGCCATAAGTTGTTTCTACTGGATCACTGATTTGGTTAATCGGCAATTCCGCAGCAGCTTTCCCAAATTCAGGTACCCATTGTGCGATTTCTACATCTTCATATTTTCCAGCCTTATCCTTAGATCCTGGATCATCGGAATACTCTACGGCTAATGCGGCAAAATCGCCACCATTTTTCAGCTTTTCTTGAACTTCCTTGGCGCGAGCCAGCGCTTCTTCCTTAGTACGGGAATCTGCACCTGTTGCCGGATCCTTCGTACCTACAAGGATATGGGAGACTGTAGCGATATCGTAGGCATTTTTGTTATCAGCCAAATGTTTGTCATACGCGTCTTTCATCTCTTGGTCTGTAACCTTAGCTTCTAAGGCACTCATTGCCAACGTACTTCGTCCGATGAATTGCTCCAGATCCTGAGCAGTCAGGTTAGCGTCCTTCAGTTGCTTGTCCGCTCCACCTTCTTGCATAGCTAGATAAGAATTCAGCTGCTCAACCTCGGCTTTGGTTTTCACATCCGCTTCGGCCTTCACTTTATCATCGGCACGACCTGATAATACCTTGAGGATTACCAACTGCTGTACCAAATGCTGGTGAAACGCTGGGTCATCCTTATACTGGGCAAATTCCTGGTTAAAAAGTGTATTTACATTCAAAAAAGTATCGAACTCGCCGCGGGTAATTTTGCCCCCATCTTTATAGGTGACTACTACCTCGTTTGCATCACCCTTGACTGTAGTCGTAGTTGGCGCTGGTGTAGCTGGTGTAGCCGTTGTATCCGTCTTATCTGTACAGCCTGCAACTACGGCAGTGATCGTAATAACTGCAGCAAGGGCGGTTAGCCCTTTTTTAGCTTTTTTCCATTTAGTTGATAACATTCTGTAATTCTCCCTTCGATTTCAACGCACGTTTGAATTGTACCAGAAACTTTTCGAGCAATTCGATGGACTCTTCCGGCTGTAAATCTTTGCCCTTTAGTTGGAGATGGATAGCTGGACCTGGTATCAATCTAAAACGGTTTTCAAACTCTCCGGCTAAGACCGTCAATGCCAATTGGTCCAATAAAGCCGTTTGATCCGGATGGATCTTGATCTCATAATCGGCACCTTTTTGTGAAATGGTTTCGATAGCGTACATGGCACCATATACTTTCAACCTGGCTACAGCCAATAAATGATGGACAGCTTCAGGCAAATCCCCAAAACGGTCAACCAGCTCGTCATGCAGTTCGGCAACCTCGTCCAACGTTTTGAGCACGGAAACCTTTTTATATATTTCAATCTTTTGCACGCTGTCATAAATATATTCACCCGGAATATAAGCATCCAGCTGTATATCTAATACGGTTGACCAAGGTTTTTGGTCCACTGGCTCTTCCCCGGTGATCTCATGCTTGCGCTTGGCGATTTCCTCGGCGAGCATTTGCGAGTATAGGTCAAACCCAACCGAAGCGATAAAGCCATGCTGCTCGGAGCCCAGCAAATTGCCTGCGCCACGTATGGACAAATCCCTCATCGCAATTTTAAACCCTGATCCCAGTTCTGTAAACTCTTTTATAGCCTGAAGCCGTTTTTCCGCGATTTCTGTGAGCACTTTATCTCGTTGGTAAGTAAAGTAAGCATAGGCAATTCGATTTGAGCGCCCTACCCTGCCTCGCAGCTGGTAAAGCTGGGACAACCCCATTCGGTCAGAATCATGGACAATCAACGTATTGACATTCGGGATATCAACCCCGGTCTCAATAATGCTGGTAGAAACCAACACATCGAATTCACCGTCAAGAAAGTCGAGAATGGTCTTTTCCAGCTCATGCTCCGACATTTGGCCATGGGCCACTGTAACCCGCGCATCGGGAACCAGCATCGAAATTTGCTCGGCCATCTGGTTGATCCCTTGCACCCGGTTAAACAAATAGTAAACCTGCCCTTCACGGGCAAGCTCCCGCTCTATCGCTTCCCGCACTAAAGCATTGCTATGCTCTACCACATAGGTTTGCACGGGAAAACGGTTCTCAGGCGGTGTTTCAATAACCGAAAGATCACGGACACCCAGCATCGACATATGCAAGGTACGCGGAATCGGCGTAGCCGTTAATGTGAGCACATCCACATTGGTCTTCAGCCGCTTCAGCTTCTCTTTGTGGGATACACCAAACCGCTGCTCTTCATCTACGACCAGCAGCCCCAGGTCTTTAAACTTCACATCGGCGGAAAGCAAACGGTGCGTACCGATTACGATATCAACCGTTCCAGCCTTGATGCCCTTCATCGTCTCCGCTTGGTCTTTCTTGGAGCGGAACCGGCTCAGCACCTGGATGTTAAAGGGATACCCCGAGAACCGTTCGCGGAACGTCTCGTAATGCTGCTGTGCCAGAATCGTTGTCGGCACCAATACCGCTACCTGCTTACCATCGATAGCTGATTTGAACGCAGCACGTATCGCCACTTCGGTCTTGCCGTAGCCTACATCGCCGCAAAGCAGCCGGTCCATCGGGCGCGGCTTCTCCATATCTTCCTTGATTTCGCCAATAGCCCGCAACTGGTCGACTGTTTCCTCGTAAGGAAACATGCCTTCAAACTCCTGCTGGTAGACACTATCAGGGTTAAAGCCGTACCCTACTGTCGCTTGGCGCTCCGCATACAGCTTGATCAAATCATCAGCGATGTCCTCAACAGAGGAACGAGCCTTGCTTTTAACACGGTTCCAATCGGCTCCGCCTAGCTTATATACCTTTGGCTCCTTCTCTTCAGAGCCAACATATTTCTGGATTAAGTCGATCTGGTCAATCGGCACCGACAGCTTATCCCCACCTGCATACAAAATATGCAAATAATCCTTATGGATCCCGCCTACTTCCAAGGTACCGATACCGACAAATTTGCCGATTCCATGATTCACATGCACGACATAATCGCCAACCTTAAGCTCCTGGTAGCTTTTGATCCGCTCGGCATTTTCTATTTTTTTATCTACCTTGCGCACTTTGCGCTGCTTTTGGGTGAACATCTCACCTTCAGTTATTACGACCAGATGGATATTAGGCAGCTCGAAGCCCGCTTGCAGGTTGCCGTCAATAATCGTCGGCTCGTCAATATTGTAGTCTTCCAGCACACGGCGCACCCGCCCAGCGCGCTCCTCGCCATTAGCGAGAATGAGCACCTTGGCATTCGCTTTTTTCCAACGGTCCATCTCGGTCTTCAACAAATTCATTTGACCATGAAAATTTTGCATCACCCGACACATGAAGTTGACGATATTTTGCGGTTGGGTTTGCGGCACCTGCCGCAAAAATAATGACATATATAAGGTCGGGTAAGGCTTGCGCTGCAGCAGCGTGTCATAAGGCTTGGAAATGATTAAGGACGGTATGCTTTTGCCATCCTGTAGTGACATGGTCATCCAATCCGCTTCATCCCGCTCCAACTGCTTGGCTGTTTCCAGCAAGCGGGCTGGCTCATCAATAAGCAGAACCGAATCATCAGGCATATAATCAAGCAACGTTCTCCGCTCTGGATAAATCAATGAAATATATTTAAACAAGCCTGGGAAATAATTGCCTTCCCTCATCATTTCAATTTCATGCCCGATTCCTTCGAGAAGCCGATCCTTCGCATTCCGATCCGACATTTTCTCCAGCTGTGCCTTTAAAAGCTCGGAGGCATGTTGCGCCGCTTCTTGTAACCGTTTTCCATCGGCAACAATCTCACGACAAGGCGTAATCGTCAATTCATTCAATTTCTCAATCGAACGTTGGTCCGCAATATCAAAGCTGCGAATCGAATCGACATCGATATCGAACATCTCGATCCGGTAAGGCTGAGGAGAAGATAATGGAAAGAAATCAATGATGCCGCCCCGGACACTCATTTCCCCCTTCGCTCCTACCCGCTCTACCCGCTCGTAGCCAAGACCTACCATTCGCACAATAAGCTCATCCAACGGAATTTGCTGCCCAACCTTGATGACAATACGCGCTGCTGCGATTTCTTCTCTATAAGGCAGCACGCGCCGCATGCCTGCATAAGGCACTACAACCACACCATGGAAGTCTGCTGCCAGACGTGTTAAGGCATCAATCCTTTGCGCCAGCATTTCCGGACTGGCTACGGCTGTCTCAGCAGCCAGCAATTCCTGGGATGGAAACAAGAGTACTTTGTCGTTAGGCAAGCATTCGATCAGGTCGTCGAATATTTTTTGTGCAGAAAACATGTTGTGCGTCACAATAAACAAAGGACGCTTGAGCTCCTCGTAGAGGGCTGCCAGCATCACCTGCCGTGAAGAGCCAGATAAGCCAGACAGCAGTTGCTCCTTCATCCCCGAGCGAACGCCCGAAACAATACTTTGTAAATCAGGATCCGCGGAGAATGCTTGAATTAATGCCTGCAAAACGGTACACCCCTCTCACCCATTAAAACCATACCCTTTCCTGCAACCAACCCCCGCCAACGGGGATAAGGAGCTTCACCGCTTATGGGTGATGCCCCTTGATGAGCCTTCATGGTTGTACCTACTATACTCTAGAAAACAATCTTTTCAGAGCTGATATCCCAGAAAAAACCCAGACTTTCTAGCCCAGGCTCTTGCCGTCATACTTGGAGATCCGTACAGCCTCCATTTCCCTTACCAGCTATTGCAGTGGACTCACTATCAATGATAGCTCGGGGTTGCTGTCTAGCGCTTCTTTACAATAATCGCAAATCACTTTTACAGTGACATCGCCATTTGGGTTATACGATATTATACTCTGACGCTCCTCGGGGGTCAAGAAATGGAAGCCTAGTAGCTGCTCATTCAAATGCTCCTGGGGCAGCTGCCCAATCAATGTCTGGCAATGGCGGCAAATATAAGTAACAGTCAAAGCGCACACCTCCTTTTTAATCATTATGACCCAAAAAGGAGAATGTTAGCCTTTACCTTTACACGTTAAACTTCGCCATCGTTTTTTCAAAAGCACTAGTCAAGGAATACTCCATCGCCTCACAGGTTGTATCCAAAAGCCGCGGCATCCCTTTCATTTCGTCCTTGGAAAAGGAAGAAAGTACATAATCGGCAATATTGTAGCCAGGTTCAGGCCGGTTGACGCCTATCCGAATGCGGTTAAACGATTGGGTTCCCACATGTTGAATAGTCGACTTGATCCCATTGTGTCCGCCTGCACTACCTTGATAGCGAAGCCGGATTTGCCCAAACGGCGTATCCAAATCATCATAAACGATAACTAGGTCATGGAGGGGTGCTTTGAAAAAATCCATAAACGCCCGTATCGATTCCCCTGATAAATTCATATAGGTCATGGGTTTGATCAAATATACCTTCGTACCGTTGAAATTACCTTCCCCCACCAGAGCTTTACATTTACTTTGTGATACTCTGATTCCATGCTTTTCCGCAAACCGGTCGATCGCCATGAAGCCAACATTATGGCGGGTCGATTGATACGCAGGGCCCGGATTGCCTAATCCCACAAACCATTTCACGCTACCAAACTCTCCTTCCACCCATTAGAGCTGTCTATATATTGATCTCTATATCATACCATAACCCATGATAAACCGTGCAGCCTGATAACATTTCGGCGCAATCTGACTGCATACACAAAAAAGCGTATCGAATATGTATTCGACACGCTCCTTTGGATAACCATTCCACTTGCTGATAATGAACCAGCAGGATCAGTCTTAAGACTTGCTAGCCGTCCCTGCGTCTTCATCATTTTTAGTGCCAACCTCTGCCACAGCATCGGAATCAGCCACAGCATCTGCATCCACCTCGTCCTTCTGCGGTGCAAGAATGGTAACCAAAACATCATTTTCGTCCGTTTTAATTTCTATCTTGCTAGAAACCTTTAGCTCAGAAACAAGCATATTGCTGCCCACTTCCAGTTCGCTAACATCAACTTCTATCGAACTCGGTAAGTCATCGGGCAAGCAACGCACGGAAATTTCGTGCAGCTGCACCTGCAGGATGCCCCCTGCTTGTACGCCAGCTGCCTCGCCCAGGAAGTCCAAGCGAACCATTGCTGTAACCGGCTCATTCATATTAATTTGGTGGAAATCCACGTGCAACACACTTCTGGAAATCGCATGCCGTTGAACCTCATTGATCATAACCGGTTGCTTGCCAAAATCCGGTACTTCCAACTGGATAATGGCATTTGGACTTTTGCGAAGCAAGTTTAACAATTCTTTTTCGTCTACTGCTATTGGTTTGCTGCTCATTTTCGATCCATAGATGACACCTGGAATTTTACCATTCGAGCGGAGCCCTTTGCGTTCAGACTTTGTAGCACCTTTACGTGCCTCAGCTTTCAATGCTAGTACCATTGGGTTGTTCCTCCTTCAATTTCGGTATAATCTTAATTTACCCAATTGACCAGAAATTGAACCCCATATGGTCGAAATTAATGAACACGCTGCCTACTTCTTCGGCTGGGATTGCTGCTTTTTCTCGCTGAATTTACTCCGTAGCTTGCTGGCATATTCAGGCTTGTTGACCTGCCTTTCACGGGCAATGGCCATACCATCCGGCTCCACATCGTTCGTGATTGTTGACCCTGCCACAACGTATGCCCCTCTGCCAATTTTTACTGGTGCCACTAGGTTGACGTTACTACCGATAAAGGCATCCTCGCCGATTTCGGTCAATTGCTTATTGAATCCATCATAATTAACCGTAATCGCGCCGCAGCCGAAATTCACGTTATTCCCCACGCGAGCATCGCCGATATAGCTAAGATGGGATACCTTGACATCGTCGCCTAAGGTCGCATTTTTGATTTCGACAAAGTCGCCAATCTTTACATTGGACCCTAATTTAGCGCCTGGACGCAAATAGGCAAACGGCCCGATCGCTGTTTGGTTGCCAACAACGGCTTCTGACAGCACCGCATACTTCACTTGGACACCATCCGCAACTTGGCTATCCGTGATATCTGCTAGCGGCCCAATCACACAATCCTCGCCAATGACCGTTTGGCCCTTTATGATGCTGCCTGGCAGCACAACAGTATCGGCACCTATTTGGACATCTGCCTCAATATAAGTGTTAAGTGGATCCATCAAGGTAACGCCATTGAGCATATGGCTGCGGTTAATACGTGCACGCATAAGCCGCTCAGCATCCGATAATGCCACCTTGTCATTAACACCCAAGGTTTCCATGGCGTCTGGTGTGCAATAGGCCTCAACAACCTCCTGCTCACCCACCATAATCCCAAGGACATCCGTCAAATAGTATTCACCTTGGGCATTATGATTGGTTACTTGATTTAGGGCCTTGAATAGCTTGCGGTTTGTAAAGCAATACATGCCCGAATTAATTTCTTTCACTTCCCGCTCCTGCTCGTTACAGTCCTTCTGCTCCACTATTCGTGAAACACGACCAGCCTCATCACGAATAATTCTTCCGAGGCCTGACGGATCCTCCATAATTGCCGTCATCACCGTTGCCGCCGCACCTTTGTCTTGGTGCAGCTTGATCATGGCAAGCAAGGAGTCGCTCGTGATTAAAGGAGTGTCGCCATACAAGACAACGGTCAGCCCATCCTCTTCCCCAAGCAACGCTTCTGCCTGCAGTACCGCATGGCCCGTGCCAAGCTGCTGCTCTTGCATCGCATATTGGGCGCGGTCGCCCAAATAAGCTTTGACCTTGTCGGCTCCATGCCCCACGACGACAACTGTCCGCCCCGCTTGGATGCGCTCTAATGCCTGCACCACATGTCCTACCATCGGTTTTCCGCAAACGGGGTGCAGCACCTTATACAGCTTCGACTTCATCCGCTTGCCTTGCCCAGCAGCAAGTACGATCCCTGATATGTTCAAAATAAGCCAGCTCCATTCTTATGACCATGTTGTGTAACCATGTTGTGCCTTTCAATATTACCTTTAATATTATAGGAATGGGTGCAAAAAGAAAAGAGAGCCATAAATGGCTCTCCCCATGCAATTATGCCCCTTCGACTACGATAGCTTCTTCCTCTGTCTCAGATGCGGCCAAATCGTATTCTGCCAGAACAGCAGCTTGGATTTTTTCGCGTGTCGTTGAGGAGATGGGATGAGCGATATCTCGAAACTCTCCATCGGGTGTTCGCTTGCTTGGCATTGCCACGAACATACCGTTGTTGCCATCAATAACTCGAATGTCATGAACGACAAATTCGTTATCAATGGTAATGGAAGCAATGGCCTTCATTCTTCCCTCGGAGTTAACACGACGGAGTCTTACGTCAGTAATTTGCACTAATGTTCACCACCTTTTCACATCTTGAGAAGACTTGGTGTTTAAATTCCACATTTTGGTGCTAAATCCTTCTTTTTTTCTTAAGATTTAATTAAATAAATAATTTTTTTATTTATTTAAAATTATTCGACAATTGTCGCCGCGATTACCTCTATTTCGACATAAACATCTTTAGGTAATCGGGCTACTTCCACTGTTGAACGAGCTGGTTTATGGTTGCCGAAATAGCTGGCATAGATCTCGTTAACTTTAGCAAATTGGGACATATCTTTGAGAAAGACCGTTGCTTTGATAACGGATTCAAATTTCGCCCCGCCTTCAGCCAATACGGCTTCCAAATTTCGAAATACTTGATGGGTCTGCTCTTCAATTCCACCCTCTACAACTTGTCCATCTATACCAAGCGGAATCTGTCCGGAAGTAAATATAAGATTGCCGAATTGTATAGCCTGTGAATAAGGCCCGATAGCCGCTGGTGCTTGCTCGGTTGCAATCGCTTGTATAGTCATTCTAAGTCACACTCCATCATTAAAATAATTACCAGGAACTACCGTAATGGCCTTAGTTTTCGGGTCAACACCGGACAGCTTGGCAAGGGAAATGTAGTCCTCCACCAAATGCTCCTCCACCTCACCCGATTCCACAAAAACACCTACACCCTTGACGGTTGCCTTAAATTCCTGCAGTAAATCCATCATGCCATGGACTGTACCGCCCACTCGCATAAAATCGTCAATGATTAATACACGCGATTCTTCCTTCATCGCCCGACGTGATAAGGACATCGTCTGAATCCGTTTGTTGGAGCCAGAAACATAATTGATGCTTACGGCCGAGCCTTCAGTTACCTTATTATCACGCCGTACAATGACGACCGGCAAATTAAGATATGTAGCTGTTGCATAAGCTAGCGGAATTCCCTTGGTTTCGACGGTCATTACAACGTCAATGTCCTTGGAAGCAAAAGCGGTGGCAAACATTTTGCCCACTTCGTTTAAAATCAGCGGCTGCCCCATAATATCAGACATATACATATAGCCACCTGGTAAAATACGCTCAGGCTGCTCCAGCTGCCTGCATATGCCTTGGATGAACTGCAAAGAGTACGCTTTCGAAACCTTAGGGATAAATTTGACCCCTCCGGCCGCTCCAGCCAGTGTTTGCAGGTCACCGAGACCTTCTTCCTCAAACACTTCCTTAATAATCGCCAAATCCTCACTGATCGAAGACTTAGCCGAATTGTATCGATCAGCAAAAGTGGTTAGAGGAATAAGTGTATGGGGGCGAAAAAGCAAGTATTGCGTCATTTCGACCAATCTTGCACTTCGTTTTAATTTTCTCATAGGTGCACCCCCTTATTGTAAAATTCCATAAAATCCGAATAATATAATAAGAATATACCATTTTTATACGTATTTATTCAAGATGTCCATGAAAATTATTCTGACACCAAGCTCACATTCAGCTATTTTCCACAAAAATATCACAGTTAAGGAACAACTAAGAAGCAATCGGGCCCTAACCGCCAGCAAACCCTTGGTGACCCTAGGTCAGAAGCCGGACTGCATACACATCCTTGCAAAATCCACGAAGCCCATTGTAAATCCTGGGCAGCTTGGCTTCCTTGGATACCAGGCCAAATACAGTCGGTCCGCTGCCCGACATCAATACGCCGTCCGCGCCTAAGCGGATCATGCATTCCTTCAATTGGCGAACCTCAGGATACAAATCCAGCGTCACTTCCTCCAGCACATTGCCAAGCCGCTCACAGAGCAGGTCGAAGCGCTTTAAGCGCAGCGCTTCGAGCACATCGGACGTCGAGGGGTGCTTCACAATTTGGTTAGCCCGCAGCTTGCCGTAAATTTCCGCTGTCGAGACATTAATAGGCGGCTTGGCAAGCACCACCCAGCATTGCGGAGGAGCTTCGATGGGCTCCAGCTTTTCTCCACGTCCCCGGGCGATAGCTGTGCCTCCGGTTACACAAAAAGGCACATCAGAGCCAAGCTCCGCCCCCAAGCGCTGCATTTCATCAGAGGGGATATTCAATCCCCACAAACGGTTTAAACCCCGCAGCGTCGCTGCAGCGTCGCTGCTTCCGCCTGCGAGGCCTGCGGCTACCGGTATTTTTTTATCCAAATGTATGTAAACGCCTTGTTTCACATCATAACGGTCCTTGATCAAACGTGCCGCTTGGAAAGCCAAATTTTTCTCGTCAAGCGGGATATATCCAGCTTGGCTAGAAATAATGATCGTATCACGAGGAAGCTCCTGCATCTCGATCCTGTCAGACAAATCCACCATCGTCATGATCATTTCTACTTCGTGGTAACCATCTTCACGCTTATGCAAAACATCCAATAACAAATTAATTTTGGCCGGAGCCTTCTCAAAAACTTTCATACGACACCTTCTTTGCGGCTCTATGCTTCTATATGCTAATACTATACCAAAAAACGAACAAAAAAAAGCTAAAGACGCGTTTATGCGCCCTAGCTCCATTAGAATCATGCTTAGCACTACCTATTTGGTGGTGTTTGCCGCTTTAAGGACTGCTCTGCAATTTGAATCGCCCTTTTTACCATATTGCCAGCGTCCTTGGTACGAATCCCACCCCAGCCTTCACGCTGTACCGTTTCATAGAACCCTAAGTCCTTGGCTAACTCGTATTTGAATCCCTCTGACATGACTCCACGGCTTCTTCGCGACATACGTGAACCTCCCTTAAAGGTAAGATGTGAGTAGTATTCGCCTACAGACCATTAAACATTCATGGCGCAACAAAAAACAGCATACCCATCAGGGCATGCTGTTTATTAACCTATTATTGTTGTATGGATATCCGTAATTCGCCGTCATCGTGACAAACGGTTACTTCCACGGATTCTGTTAGTATATCTGCATAGCTGTAAGAAACGCGCTTAAACGCATTCTGTTCTTGGTCGAGCTTTACAATAAAAACGGATGGGTAGGTTTCTTCTAACACACCGGAACGTTCAATTGTTTTGCGGCGACCACCATTTGCTCTTAACATGATTTTTTGTCCGACATGAGGTTCCAAACTGCGTTTGATATCCAACAGCGCATTTTTAGCCATTTGACCACTCCACCTCTTTCTTATTAAAGTATATCGCATCAGAGGGGTAATGTCAAACCGGATAAATATTATATCAGTGGTACAAAGCGGTTGTCAACGGCATTTTTACTTAATTGGGGAGTTTTTTGCCTTAAAAAAATCATTCATTGTTCACAGGATTGTCGAAACCCAAAGAAAAAACGCCCTAAGGCGCCGGAACAGATGTGGTTTTATTAAAATGTGGAATCCCTTTTCGAAAGCTTCCACGGGATTCAATGCCGCCTATTCCTTCAAAGCCGCTATGTGTCAAGCTAATAACGTCTGCCACATTGACCGTGTCTCGGATCGACGTAAAAGCTACTTTAGCCGCTATGCACAGCGGGTCTAAAGCATGGATCAGGACGCGGGCTGGAGAACTGGCATAATTGGCACCAGCCTGCAAAATCGCTTCGAAATGGGATTGGCATGCGCCAGCAATCACCGTAAGCGCATCCTTGTTTTTCTCATATTGCCTGGCTGTTTTTACCGCATGGACAAAATGATGGGAGTTTTTATAGCTGCCTAGCAGGTTCATATCACCATTTCTTTGATGCTTAATAATACCATCATGACCGGTAACCACAACAATATCCGGTTTAATCTGAGGCAGTAACCGGTACAGTGCCTCTGCCATCTTGGCTTCAGGCACAAAAAAGCCCTCTGCTGGCACTCTAAGCTCGCCATATAAGTTCATGCACTTGCGCAAATAAGCGGGGTCACCGTCCAAATGCAGCACCTTGCCGGGCATCTCAAAATAGGAAAGAGGCCCCTTCACCGCAGAAGGCAAATGGTTCCCGACGGTATCCTTTGGAATTGGAGTTACAAGCTGTAACTCCGGGCTCCGGATCCGATCCATCCAAGGCGGACGCTCCCGGCTGCTGTCAGGGTAAAAGCTAGGCATCGGTGCCGTGGACAAATCGCTTAGCGGCGCATCAGCGAGCAAACGATATTCCACTCCCCATAGGATGGCTTGCTGCTGTAGCAGCTCCTGGACTTTAAATACAATATCATGGCCATAAGATCTACGAGTAACCAGATCTCCCTGTTTCATGGGCAATCGCCTCCTCGTCTATCTTATGGCATCTTAAGGTGATTGGTGATAGCCGTTCTGAGAGGCATATCCCCTCTTTAAGACCAGCCGAAGCCTAAACTTTGGTAGTGCCCCTCGGTTATACTTCGGCGTCTCCTGTTGGGCTATCTGTTAGATTGCCCAAAGCTAAAGCCAAGCACCTGCTTAAACGGGCATATTCCTCCATGGATAAGGTTTCCCCGCGTCTGGCAGGCTCTATTCCTGCCTCCTGCAAAATACCTTCTAGCTGCCCCTTCGTTTCTTTAGTGAAATAACGCACGGCCAGATTGTTAAAAATCGTTTTTCTGCGCTGAACGAAGGAGGCTTGGACTACGTCAAAGAAAAAAGCCTCATCCTCTACCTCTACAGCCGGTTTGGACCGCACTTTAAGCCTCATTACGGCCGAGTCCACATTCGGCTGAGGAATAAACACCGTTCTAGGAACGATCGTGACAACCTCAGGCTCGCAATAATACTGCACCGCGATGCTTAAGCTTCCGTACTCCTTGCCGCCAGGCGAGGCCGACATGCGGCTGGCTACTTCCTTTTGGATCATCACCACGATATATTCAAGCGGCAGCTTTTCTTCTAACAGCTTCATGATGATCGGCGTTGTTATATAATAAGGGAGGTTAGCAACCACACTCACTTGGGCGTATTCGCTGAAATGCTCTTGGAATAAAGCCTGAAGCTCTACCTTTAATATATCACCATGCACAACCGTGGCATGGGGATAAGGGGCTAAGGTTTCCTTGAGCAGAGGAAGGAGTCGTTGGTCAATTTCAATCGCGATAACCTTGCCTGCTGCTTTGGAAAGCTGCTGGGTTAACGCACCAATTCCAGGACCAATTTCCAGCACGCCCTTAGTTGCATCCAAATCAGCTGCCCCCACAATCTTTTGTAAAATATTCGGGTCGACCAAAAAGTTCTGCCCCAGGCTTTTCTTTAATACCAGATGATGCTTTTTCAACAAGTCATTCGTTTTCTTAGGGGAAGCGATATCTTCTTGCACGTCCAGCCTCGTCGTATCCATACTCTAGCCCTCTTCTTTATCAAGTTGCTGCCAGGCAGCTGCAAATTCTTCACGTGTAATCCGAAACATCCGGCAGCGGTTATAAAATTGTTTGCCGTTACAATAGCCAATCCCAAGCATTTTACCCATCTCCATACGCCTCGAAGCCGCTAGGGGATGCACGATCAAGCCCGCCGCTATCAAGTCATCTAACGTAATATCGGATTCAGCGCCCTCGTAGTCGGTACGCACATTCTCCAACGCTTGGCGTATTGCTTTTATTGAAGCATTCTCGACACCTATATCCCCCTTGCTGGTCGCTTCCTCCTGAGTGAGAAAGGCATGCTTGCAGCCGGGTACCTGTGCCGTAATGATCTTGCGTATCCGTTCCCCAGCGTGGTCTGGATCCGTGAAGACAATAATCCCCCTCCGCTGCTGTGCCAGCTTAATACGCCGGATAATTTCTTTGTTAATGGCCGATCCTCCGGTCTCGATCGTTTCTGCATCGACAGCCCGCTTAATAGCGGTTGTATCGTCCTTGCCTTCAACTACAATCATTTCCTTTATCACGCTTTGCACCGCGCCTTTCATAGCAGAAAAAAGAAGAGGACATCCCCTTCTTTTTCGTAATTCTATATATGATGAGTCTGTCCCAATTGCCGATGGCTAAAACAACCTAATAACGACTATGGCCATTATTCTTGTTGCCCCTTAATCCGAAGTTGGCTTATTGGGTCCGATCACATAAATGGTATATCCTCGCTTCATACCAAAGCGGTTGGCATAGTCGTTGCTATCGAAATAGACATCGACCTTGTTCCCTTTGACTGCGCTACCGATATCCTCAGCTCTCCGGAACCCTAAGCCATCAATGTATACCCACCAGCCCAGTGGAATCACGGTAGGATCCACTGCAATTGTACGACCTTCCATTACTCTCGTACCCGAGGCTGTAAGCCCGTATTGCGGATGTTCAGCGCTTTTACCTGTCGAAGCCACACCAGCTGAATAGGCGGTTAGCGTGACATTATTTATAACCTGTTTGACGGCAAAATTCATGCCGCTCTTGGATAATTGCTGTGTGCTGGGCGTTGCCGCAGATAACACGGTAACCGGATTTTTTGTGCCTATAGCGACAATTTTATTGACGCTCTCGGATTGCACCTTTTCGTCAACCACTGCTTCGGAAATCAGCTTTCCGTCTTCGAACAGCTTCTCTTTCGTTTTCACGATAACGCCTTCTTGACCTTCTTGCACAACCTGTTCCTTACCTTTAGGCAGCTGCGAATCGCTTGTCTTTTCGACCTCAAAAGCTATGAGTTCCGAGAACTCTTCCATTTCCTTCTTAACCCGAACGATTTGAATTTCTTCGGTTTCAGACAGTTTGGTTTCAAGTGCAGGACTAATTTTATCAAGCTCGCCTAAGGAAACTTGAAACTCCTGCAAGGCACTTTCTACCGTTTTGGCAACGGTGTAGTACGTTTTGGTTTCTCCGTCAGCGGTTAGCTTAAACGGTCTTGCGTGATCGATGGCAATCCGGTCACCCGTATTGACCTTGGCATCCAATGATGCGGAAAGTCGATCATTCTCCCCTATTGAAATCCCCTGTTCATCCAGAAAACGCTGCAGAATCCATTGCTTGGTATAAACAACCGATTCTTGTCCATTGACAACAACGGATACCTTCTTGGTAGCCGTGCCGTATAACATCATCAAAAACATGAAAGTCATAGCGATTGAAAGAAGTGCTACGATCGATATCAAACGCAAGTTTTCATGCTTCCATCGCAATGCGAAGGACATGCTGGATGATCGTCTTACATGGGGTTGCTCGTGTAGAATAGCTCCCACTTATTCGGTCCTCCTTAAAGCCCCGCCGTCGAATGTTTCACATGATTTCATCTGACGCGACTATGGTTTAGGTTTTTGCAATCTTTTCGTTAATATGTTCAACTAGGGGCTGCAATCTACGTTCCATATCGTTCTTCCTGCGTGCGGATAACACCTCCCCGGTGTAAAGATGTCAAGTTCTGGAACCCCTGCTATTATGACAGGAGAACACAAAAAAGTCAGCGGAGAAGAGGACTCTTCCCGTGACTTCAATTTATTCCATCAGCATGATGAAATAAAGTACACGACAATCGTTACCTCTCTCTTAACGCTTACGAGGTTAGCTGACGGATTCGGACTTGAGAGTCGCCCTACTTTGGAATTTGAACCTTGAAACTGTTGGTCCAACCCGAAAGATTCACCCCAGAAATTGTGACTTTTGCCTCATTGAAAGCAATGGGCATTGCACTTTGTGGTTCCCCCGTTTCCCATTAGGAAACTCAGCGAAAATGGAAAATTGGTAATCGTATTAAGTTAATATTGAGTTTACGCCCTTCGGTGCATGGTTGTAAAGTATACAAACAGGGCAAAAAACGATGAATTTCAACTATATCGGTTCAAATTAGCTGATTTGGGCAATGAAAACCCTATTTATCTTCCGTTTTCATTATTGATATAAATAATGCTTTAGATATCCCCTTTTACAAGAAAAATGAGATGTTACTTTACCTTGAAATGATTCATTTAATTCCGAATAGTGTAATGGCATTTTGCGTAGTTAAGCGCCCTAATTCTTCAAGGGAAACCCCTTTGATTTGGGCTGCTGTCTCTGCGACTAATTTCACATAAGAACTCTCATTACGCTTGCCTCGAAACGGATGGGGCGTCAAATAAGGAGCATCAGTTTCGATCAATAAACGATCAAAGGGTACTTTTTCCAGCACCTCTTTGGGCTGCTTGGCATTCTTAAAGGTGACAGGTCCGCCGAAGGAAATATAAAAATTCATATCCAGGCACTGCTTGGCGGTCTCCCAGCTTCCAGAGAAGCAATGCATGACGCCGCCGACGTCAGCAGCCTTCTCCTCGCGCAGCACTTGCAAAATATCTTGGTGCGCATCACGGTTATGAATCGCAATTGGCATGCCCAGCTTACGGGCCAAGCGGATCTGCTGGCGGAATACTAGGTTTTGCACATCCTTGGGGGAGGTATCCCAGTAATAATCGAGCCCGATCTCGCCAATGGCGACCACTTTGGGATGGCTGCACAATTGTTCAATCCATTCCAGGTCCTCGGGAGTCATATCCTTAGCATCTACAGGATGCCAGCCTACGGTTGAGTATATAAAATCATATTGCTCCGCCAAAGCGATCGAGCTCGGAATGGTTTCCCTGTTAAAACCGATATTAATGATTCGACTTATTCCTGCTTGCTTCGCACGTTCTATGACCTCATGTCGATCTTCATCGAACTGGGAAGCGTTTAAATGGGCATGGGTGTCAGTTAACATCGATAAATGCGCCTCTTTTCTTAATTAGCTTTCAAAGTTAGGTTTCAAAATCCAGTAGCTTTCGCAAGTCAGGTGGAATAAACTGGGGATCTACTTGCAGCAACTCCTCTGGATAGTATAAGTGGTACTTGCCCTTGTGAATACCACTAATCGATTGGACAATTTCGGATTTAAGAGAAATTTCTGTCAACCCATCATTGGGGTCTAACAATAAAATGGGCAGCCTTTCGTCTTCTTCACCAGGTCGATATACATCATAAGATAGGTCAGATGGAAAATCGATCTCCATGTAAAAAGTGGGGTCAAAGCCTGCCTCCAGCATCGTAGTACGTAATCTTTCTATTTGCTGCGCATCAAGCAGCTCGAGAGTGACATATTTAAATAAACGGCGGTTTAAAAAGCGACTGCACAGGTCGGATAGGATGGGATCCTGCTCAGTTGACCATTGCATAAGAACAGTCTGCATTAGGGCTTCATCCAGCATATGGTATTCCTCGACAGTCAACGACTTGCGGAACAAGCTGAGGAGCGGCGGCAGCATAAAGGCGAAGCTATAGCCCTCTTCATACAAATGTTTGGCGCGCCCAAATACTTTTTGCAGGACAATTTCGGCACTGCGTGTAACAGGGTGAAAATAAACCTGCCAATACATTTGATAGCGGGACATCAAATAATCCTCAACAGCGTGCATGCCGCTTTCTTTGACGACAATATGCCCTTGAAATGGCCGAATTACCCTTAAAATACGTTCGAGGTCAAAGGTACCGTAATTGACCCCTGTAAAATAAGCGTCACGAAGCAGGTAATCCATCCGGTCGGCATCCAGTTGGCTCGAAACAAGGCTCACAACAATTTCTTTGTAATAGGTTTTACAAATGACCCCTGCCACTTGCTGCGGAAAATGCTCGGACACCTTGCGCAGTACTTGGTTCACTTCGGTATCTCCAAGCACAATCCGGCAAGACCAATCTTCGTGGTGGGTGCCGAATGTTTTCTCGATCGAATGGGAAAAAGGACCATGCCCTATATCATGCAGCAGCGCTGCGCATAAGGAGAGCAGCCGCTCTTCCTTGGGCCAGTCCTCGTACCCGTTGCGCTCGAATTGCGAGATAATTTTACGAGTTACCTCGTAGACGCCCAAAGAGTGAGAAAAACGGCTATGCTCGGCTCCGTGGAACGTCATAAAGCAAGTCCCTAGCTGCCTGATTCGGCGAAGCCTTTGGAATTCTTTCGTATTAATTAATTCCCAAATGGTTTGTTCCTGGACATAAATATATTTGTGGACAGGATCCTTAAAAACTTTTTCTTCCTGTAGTGGGTTCATCATAAAGTTTCCTGCACTTTCCTTAAATTTTCGACATAATAATAATCGAAAAAGGCGAAAAAACAATTATTTTGTCGAATAATATTTTAAAAACACTTCCAATAAATGCTCTTTTCCATTCCTTTATTATCCAAATAAAACCTTCAATAGTCCTTATATTTCTATAATATTAAGTAGTTTCGAGTAATTTTAGCAAGTTTCATGATAATTTAAATCATTTTTGATCTATATTTAATGAAAAGTAGGGAGTTAATTCAATAAAACGTAAAAATCGACAAAATCGTTGTTGACTATTATGGGAATGGTTGGTATCATAAGAAATAAGAAATATGTCGAATAATGACGATTTATTTATGGAGAGGGGACTTATAACATGTTAAAATCAACTGGTATTGTTAGAAAGGTCGATGAACTGGGCCGCGTTGTTATTCCTATCGAGCTTCGTAGAACATTGGGTATCGGCGAAAAAGACGCCTTGGAAATTTATGTAGATGGCGAACGCATTATGTTAAAAAAATACGAGCCTGCTTGTATCTTCTGTGGTAATGCAGACAACGTTTCCTACTACAAAGGAAAAATTATTTGTCATGAATGTTTAGCAGATATGCCAATACCTGTGACAAAATAAGAAAAATAGTTTATAATAAGGATAGCACTTCTTACTTAGGTAATTCTAACCTTTTTCATATCTCCTCTTGTCCCTGAATCGCGGAGCTTTCTGCGTTTTGGGGATATTTTTTTGGAAAGGCACTGTACCATTTTTCACAAAAACGTTCCTCTCCAACACCGCTTCTTACCCATTTAGATACTATTGGCAAACGTGTTCCTTCTATAATAAGTAAACAAAAAGGGCCGCAGCCCTTCTCACGTTTTTTTATGCAAAAAGTTATATAATTCACGTTTGGGCATTTGCCGGTCAGCTGCCGCACGTTTGATTGCTTCCTTCCGGTCTGAGCCTTGTGTCACATAGTGTTCAACATGCTCCTCCAAACCGAAGGCTTCCCACCATGCGACAGCATTTGCACCTTCAGCTGCCGTACTTCCTTCAACTACAAAGCAGTATTCGCCTTTAGCCTCATGCTCCAACATATAGTCATAGCACTCACGAATCGTCCCTCTGATAGCCTCTTCATACTTTTTGGTTAGCTCACGGACGAGGCATACCTGTCGCTCAGGGCTCCACACCGCCAGCATCGCCTCCAGTGTCTTGAGAACACGATGTGGCGCTTCGTAGAATATTAGCGTCTCTTTCGCCAATTGCAGCGCTCCAAGCTCATCAAGCAAATGCTTCTTATCCCTCGGCAGGAAACCAAGGAAGGTGAATCTTTCCGTGGATAGCCCGGATACGATTAAGGCCGACAAGGCCGCATTCGCTCCTGGTATCGGAATCACATCGATTCCTGCTTCTAAAGCTGATTTGACCAAGTCCGAGCCAGGGTCGCAAATGGCCGGAAGGCCCGCGTCGCTGACTAAAGCGATGGAATCTCCGTTCTCTAACAAACGCAGCAGCTCGGGACCACTAGCATGCTTATTATGCTCGTGGTAGCTCACAAGCCGCGTAGCGATGTCGAAATGCGTCATTAGCTTCCTTGTCTGCCTTGTATCCTCCGCAGCCACCCACTGTACCTCCTTAAGCACACGGATAGCCCGAAAGGTCATATCTTCCAAATTGCCGATGGGGGTTCCCACCAAGTAAAGCTTTCCTGAGGCCTTATCTTCCTTGTAGCTTTTTTGAATGTCCACTTTGGCTCCCTCGTCATGTTACGTTGATTGGACTAGCTCCGTCATGCTTGCCATAATAAAGCTCCATCAGCTCGTCACAATATTCCGTTTTATTTTTATACACAAGCAGCGGCGGCATCGTTCGCAGCTCCGGTTTGCCATCCTTATGGGCTTCGATCAGCACCATATTCGCCTCTTCGCCTGCGCGCGGATGGACGAAGCGGATACGCTTAGGCTCCAGCTTATAATCACGCATTGCGCAAAAGATTTCCACCAGCCTGCTCGGACGGTGGACCATCGCCACCCGCCCTCCGGCGCGCACCAATTGGCTGCTTGTCCGAACGACATCCTCCAATGTGCAAAATACCTCATGCCTCGCCGCGGCCACATGCTCATTGATATTCTGCTCACCGCCTTGGACGCGCAAATACGGCGGGTTTACAGTTACCACATCAAAGTTCCCATGGCCAAATTGGGAACTTGCCTGCTTCAAATCCCCATGTACTATTTGAATTTGCTCCTCAAGCTTATTCATAACTACATTGCGATGAGCCATATCAGCCAACCGTTCTTGGATCTCAATCCCTACTACCTTGGCTTTCGTACGGGTGCTTAACAACAAGGGGATCACTCCATTCCCCGTGCATAAATCCATAATCCTTCCCCGAGGCGGCGTATAACAAAATCGACCAAGAAGTACGGCATCCAACGAAAAGCTAAAAACCTCATCACTCTGGATAATCTTCAAATCATTCGTCAGCAGATCATCGATTCTTTCACTAGCATGCAGCGGCACTTCTGCGTTCCCCATAGGTTTCGTTCCTCTTTCTAAAAAAACCGTAGAGAAGCTTTCTCCCTACGGCGGTTTATTTATTAGTTTATCACTTCATCACATACGCATCCGATTCATTGGATCGAAACTTCCTTATCTGTGCAGAAGTTCCGATACTGCTCCTCATTTATTTAAAAACGATAAGCAGAATAAGCAATCGCCTTCTGTCCGCAAGTGTCCATAATAAACATTACAAATATGGAAGCCCTCTTGGTACAGTCTTGTCAAATTGTCATAACCTTCCCCAGTAAGCTCTTTAGCCTGTGCAGGCGTAATCGGAGCTTGTGGAACGATAGCATCTGACGGCAAGGCGTCCATCTTCATCAGCTTGCGCAGTTGCTGATTTTCTATGCTAAGTCGCTTGTTTTCTTCTAAAAGCTCAATAATTTGCCGCTTCATCTGGCCAAGCTCACCATAGATGGAGCCCATCTGTTCTTCGATCTGCTCTATTTGCACAAATACATTTCTTTTATCCACACGTCCACCTCGGGGAGAGCTTGAACTACCGTTAATGCTGTTCAACCGCATCATCAAAGGAAAGCTCCATCACTTTGCCCAGATCATAAACTTGAATTTTTGCGGTCCGCTCGTTCATATTCAGCGATACTACACGACCATTGCCGAGTGAAGTAATGACACTGCTGCCTACACGAGGCACGTCTTCCTTGGCACTTTCGTAATTATCGTGCTCATACTTTAAGCAGCACATTAACCGGCCACAAAGCCCGGATATTTTCGTCGGATTTAATGATAAATTTTGATCTTTTGCCATTTTAATGGAAACCGGCTCAAAGTCACCTAGAAACGAAGAACAGCATAGTATCCGTCCACATGGACCGATACCTCCAAGCATCTTGGCTTCATCACGAACACCAATCTGCCTTAATTCAATACGCGTTCGGAACACTCCGGCTAAATCCTTTACCAGCTCTCGGAAATCCACTCTTCCTTCAGCCGTAAAGTAAAAGATAATTTTATTGCGGTCAAATGTATATTCAACATCAACCAATTTCATTCTTAGCTGATGATCCTTAATTTTTTCCTGACAGAGGGAAAAGGCATTTTTAGCTGCTGATTTGTTATCCTCTACCAGCTGTGCATCCGTAAAATCTGCAATCCTGATTACTTTTTTAAGAGGTAAAACAACATCGGACTCTTTAACTGTCCGTTTGCCTATGACTACTTTGCCATACTCTATACCACGAGCCGTTTCGACAATAACAGCACTATCTTTATCGACTGGAAGATCTATAGGATCGAAATAATATATTTTCCCTGCTTTTTTAAAGCGTACACCCACTACCGAATACATATTACACCCCCTTCAACTGCATCAACATCTTTTCTAGCACCAGCTGCGGGTTAGCATGGAAACGAAGCCTTTTTTGCAGCTCGATCGCCAGCTCCATGCAGCGGACCCAGTGCTTCATATCATAATTCAAGGCCTGTCCGTTCATCCAATCGGTTTGGTCTGCGTAAACCAATTCATCATGATAGCCAAGACATAACTGTACCATATCTTTAAGCCATAAAATGAGCATATCCATAAATAAAGGAAGCTGGTCGGAAAGCTCCGATTTCGCTAGCTTCTGTTGGGCTGTTAACATTGATGTTGGTAGCCGGGTCAGGCTCTCCCTTGCTAATTGTATCACTAGGCTTCTGATTTCTGCAAACCTATTTCCTAAAACCAGCTCACGTGCAGCCTCCGTCCCAGCCGCTAAACGCACTGCAGGATGTACTAGAACGGCTGGATGCCCCTCAGCCAGAAGCGTCGCTACCATCAATTCGCGGCTTAACGGGACAAAAGGGACCCATTGCGACCGCGAGCGGATCGTCGGCAGCAAAGCATTACCGTTTTCCGTTATTAATATAGCTACTACACGCGAGGTTGGTTCTTCCAAAAATTTCAATAAGCTATTTGCTGCTTGCACGGTCATCGTCTCGGCATTTTCCAATACATACATCTTCAGCCCCGAAACGCCAGCACGGTAAGAAAACTGCTTTTGCAGCTCGCGGATCTGGTCGATTTTGATTGAGGCACCATCAGGTTTAAGCCAATGTAGGTCAGGATGGTTACCATGCTCCACCTTACGGCAGTCCAGACATTCCCCACAAGCATCATCCACCCGTACTTTGCAATACAAAGCTTGGGCGAAGGCAAGCGCCATTTGTCTACGTCCCGTGCCATGCTGGCCTGTAAAAATGTAAGCATGCGACACTTTATCGGTCCGCAGGCTATTCTGTAAGATCCGTTTAACTCGTTCCTGTCCAGGTATGGATTGAAAAGACATCGCGGTCTATAAAATCCTTTCCTACTAAATAATAGAATATACAAAATGATACAATTTAAAAGACTAGGTTAATCAGCATGCCGCGGATTTCACCAATTTTATTCAATATGTCAATACGCCCTTGCTCGTTCTCTAGCATTTCATCGGCAAGCGATAATAATTCCTGATCGACTTCTTCCAATAGCTTATAGCGCTTTCCACGTCCGCGCCGATCCCAACCCCGGGTATCACGCAATTGCACACCTCGGCGTACCGTCTCTTCCAAAAACTTCATAACCAACAGCTTATATTGGCGAAGCTCGCGAACCGTCATGGATTTGCTTAAACGGTCCCCTTGCGTCTGAATTTCTTGCAAAATTCGTTGCAGCTGCTCTTGGTTCGCGCCTTCATTCTGCTGGTGCATCATATCGGAAAAAGATTTCTGCTGGAGCTGTTGCGCCGCTGTATTCTCCGTACGTTGAATTTCTTTGCTAAAAGGCCGCCAGCCCGGATTAATTTTCATGCGGCGTCACCCCTTCTTCATTTGGGAGCAACCGAACCTTAGCTGCATTCGATTGTTCTTTTAATAATGCTCAAAACGTTCAACGGGCATCACGAATACAGCAGCGCCACCGACTTGCACTTCTACCGGGAAAGGGATATAGGAGTCTGTAGTCCCACCCATTGGGGAGACCGGGGTTACCATCTGCTCACGAATTTTGCAATTAGCTTTAATCACCTGCATAACTTCACTAATCCGCTCATCCTCAATACCAATCATAAAGGTAGTATTGCCTGCACGAAGAAATCCTCCCGTACTGGCCAATTTCGTTGCGCGAAAGCCTTCTTTGATTAACGCATTGGAAAGACGATTGCTATCCTTATCTTGAACAATGGCCACAACTAATTTCATTGGCTAAACCTCCCATAAAATATTTGACGGTCGGAACAGTGCTAGGCCCATTAAACTTGCTTAGAGCATGTATATGCGATACAATCAATAGTTTCTGCCACACTATAAATATTTGACACGGAGGTCTTCAATTCCTGCATAGCTAACGAAAGCATGCGATCTAAAACCAGTTAAATCGAGGCTTTACCTACTATTTCTCTAGAAAAGCATGAATGGCCGCTTGAACCCGCTCAAATACAATCTCGATTTCCGAATTAGCCTCGATTGTGACCATTCTTTCCGAAAAACGTTCTGCGAGCAGCTGATACCCTTCACGCACCTTTTGGTGGAAACTTAGCTCCTCTAAATCAAGTCTATTAATTTCTCTTCCTTCATGGCTGTGGATCCGTTTAAGCCCCACCTCTGGATCTACATCCAGATAGATTGTTAAATCAGGAAACAACTCGTCAATCGCAAAGCGATTAATACTAAGCACCTCTTCAAACCCTAACCCCCGTGCATGGCCCTGGTAAGCTAGGCTGCTATCAATAAACCGATCGCAAATGACTACTTTTCCTGCATGCAGTGCCGGAATAATCTTTTCAACCAAATGCTGCCTTCTTGCCGCAGCGTACAAAAGAGCCTCGGTGCGCCCGTCCATCAACGTATTATGCGTATCAAGGATAACCGCCCTGATTTGTTCGGCAATCGCTATGCCTCCGGGTTCACGAGAAGTAATCACCTCGTACCCTAATCCAGATAAATAGCGCTCAAGCATCGAGACTATCGATGTTTTCCCTGAACCTTCACAGCCTTCTGTAGTGAGAAAAAATCCTTTAGGCATCTTGTATACTCCAATACTTATTGATCACAACTTATATTATTGATTAAGTTGTATCTTCTATTATATAACGTTTGCCTTATGATTACCTCAAAATTTTCAAGAAATTAGTTTAAAACTTATAGATGGGGGGCGCTAAACACAGAAATCATTGCCGGCTCACCCTCAACCAACCCATGAATGCGTGCCCCCATAGCGACTAACTGCATTAAATAGCGTGTAACTTCTGCGGAAATCCGTTCACCCGGACATAACGCTGGGATGCCCGGTGGGTAAGGTACAACCATTTCAGCGGATACCAAGCCTGCCGATTCCTCTAAAGCGACCAAGATCGCGCCTTGTTGGTAAGTTACCGATTCATCGAAGGATACAGGCTTAGACAACCCAGGCATCACTGTAGAGGAAAAGCCTCTCAAAGTATCTCCTCCACTTCCGGCAGGCTTATCCTTAATATTGCGACTAATCAATTCCAGTGCTTGAAGCAGCCTATGCACGTCCCCATCGGTTGAAGCTAAGCTAAATACCAGCAGGACAGCCTGTGGATCCGCCATTTCCACAAAACAGCCCTGGTCCTCCAAGGCGTCCTTTAATTCAAAGCCGCTTAAGCGATTGCGGGAAACTTTGAGGGTTACTTTAAAAGGGTCACTGAAAATACACACTATATCCCCGCTCATTCTAGGCTCTAGCAACATAAAATCCTTTAGCTGCTGCATTCCATGCTTGAATTTCTCGACAACGGCCAGCCCTTTGCTTAACAGCTCGCTGCCTTCCATATGCATTTGACGGCGGCTAAGGTCGAGGCTCGCCATAAGTGGATACGAGGGGCTGGAGCTTTGCAGCATGGTCAAATAGCGCTTGAGCTCCTTCCGGCCGACTAGGTCGCCTTGGACGTGCAGCATTGCTCCCATGGTCATCGCTGTCAGCAGCTTATGCGTTGACTGTACGACGCAATCAGCCCCATACGATAAGGCAGATTGCGGCAACGCTGGATGGAAGCCCAGGTGGGCTCCGTGCGCTTCATCCACCAGTAGCGGTTTCCCATGACTGTGCAATAGCTCCACGATTGCTTGTAGAGATCCAGCTACGCCATAGTAGCTAGGCCTCGTCAAAAGCAGCCCTTTGGCTGATGGATATTCGTTCAGCGCTTCCTCCACAGCCTCCAAACGCAAACCAAGCGTCATCCCCGTTGCCGGGTCTACCTCAGGATTTATAAAAACGGCCTGTGCTCCTGCGAGTATAAGGCCATGAATGACTGATTTGTGCGCGTCCCGCTGAACGAGCAATAGCTCACCTCTGCGGCATACACTTAATATCATTGCCAAATTTCCAACCGTACTTCCATTTACAAGAAAAAAGCTTTCCTCTGCTCCAAAGCAATCGGCTGCCAGTTGCTGCGCCTCCAAGATCGCTTCTTCAGGATGATGCAAATCATCCAAGCCGGATATTTCCGTCAAATCCAGACGCAGTATCGTTTCATAATAAGGTCGTGCAGCTTTGTCCAAGCCTTGTCCGGATTTATGGCCGGGTACATGCAAACTGGCATGTGGTTTCCCGGCATGTTCAACCAGCTGCTCAAATAGTGGAGCATGGTGCTTATTCCTTTTCATCGATAGTTTCTCCTGTCAGCATATGAAAGTAATCTTCTCCATTGTAACAAACAAAAAGGCTCCCACCAACGTTTTACCGCAGGCCAGGAGCTTTCTATGCAAGGATTAAGGATTATGCATGCTTTTTATAAAAGATTTGCTTCATTTGGTGGATAAAAAAAGGATATTTGGCATCCATGACGTCCGTTTGTACCATCTCATGTTCGCAGTCTTCGCAAATAAATTCGGATATAATCAGGATACCGTGTTCCTTTGTCTGTCCACAGATGATGCAGTCTTGGGCCTCTTTTGTTTCCATATTAGCTTCTCCCATAAGACTCACCTCTATTCTTCTTTTCTACCAGTATGTCCTTATTCTCTTAACTTAAACTTGGGATACTATATCTATATGAATATAGCTTATACATAGTTCCAAAGCTTAACATTTTGTGCATATTAACCGATATAAAATGAATACGAGACATCAATAGAAATCTATGAAATGGACGCGTGAGGTTATCATGAAACAAAAAGAGCTTTCCAAAGAAGCCAGTCTATACCAATACCGGCTGCTGAAAAGAATCCATTATAATTCCATCATCTTGCTAGTATACTGGGGCGTTCTAGCAATGGCGGTTATTTGGAACCTGTTTCAGTACCATCCCTACTCACTATTATTTGCTCTTGCATCCATACCCTTGCTCCACACTCTACTTACTTATTTATATGTCACACTAAAGGAGAAACGATCGCTTGCCCATTGGAGTTTCCAGTTCCGGCTTCCTTGGTTAGGATTAACCCCTACTAACCATATCGCACTCGACAGGTTTATGAAAGCACAAATGCAAGTATTATGGATTACCATAATGATAAGCGGATGCTTTTACCCATGGTTACCTTTAGATATCATCCTAAATCTATTAATTGTGCATGTATGGGTTTTCCTGCCACGCTTGTTTTTGTTTTTTTGCTTTCGCAAACATACGAAAACCGGCTACTTGAAGCTGAATGAAAAAGACGCTTCCTGCTACGCACAATAATTGGTGTTTCGGAGTCTCGAATACATAAGCTTTCCCATATTTTTCTTTTATATTACATTTTTAGACCCCGTCTGGCTGCATTAAGAAATAAGAAAAGAAAGAGCCTTCTGGATATTAATCCAAAAGGCTCTTTCTTATTCATGCAGTGCTTGGCAATGTCCTACTCTCCCAGAACCCTGCGGTTCAAGTACCATTGGCGCTAGAGGGCTTAACGGTCGTGTTCGAGATGGGAACGCGTGGTTCCCCTCTGCCATCATCACCAAACGGCTTGCA
>NZ_JAAOIW010000027.1 GCF_011440305.1 Paenibacillus agricola
AAGCAACCGTTTGGTGATGATGGCAGAGGGGAACCACACGTTCCCATCTCGAACACGACCGTTAAGCCCTCTAGCGCCAATGGTACTTGAACCGCAGGGTTCTGGGAGAGTAGGACATTGCCAAGCAATAGTATCAACGAAACATGAAAAGCTCTTCTGGAAGATCTCCAGTTGGGCTTTTTTTGCTTTATTAAAGCATGCCTTAATTTGTCTTTATTAAGCACATAGTTAAGGTATAACAAAAGTGCATAAAGCCAAAAATAAATAGAAATGATCCCCCAGTTGCAAATTATCTGAAAACTGCTATAATAAAGTTAAAGTCAAAGAAAGTCAAAGTCAATTTACTTCTTTTAAGGAGGTCGAATTGATGCGTAATGTCTCAGAAATCATCGAACAATATTTGAAAAACATTTTACATTTAAGCGATGAAGGCATTGTAGATATCCAACGCAACGATTTGGCGGATCAATTTGATTGTGTTCCTTCTCAAATTAATTATGTCATTAGTACCCGGTTTACTTTGGAAAAAGGCTATGTGGTGGAAAGCAAACGGGGTGGCGGAGGGTATATTCGCATCCAAAAGATTGAGCTTAATGCTCATGGTTCAGTGCTCGATCTTATTTTTAAGACGATCAGTACAGAGATCGACCAAGGCACTTCTGAAGGCTTGTTGTACCAGTTGGAGGAAAGCGGCTATGTTACCTCGAGAGAAGCGGCGCTGATGAAAGCGGCAATCTCTAGAGATGTGTTATTGCTGAAGCTGCCAATTCGGGATGAGATTCGAGCCAAGATTTTAAAAGCAATGCTGATTTCCTTGTTGAATAAATAAGGAGGAATTCTTATGATTTGTCAGGAGTGCGGCAAAAAACAAGCTACGCTACACTTCACTAAAATTTTGAACGGGGAAAAGACCGAATTTCATATTTGCGAAACCTGTGCAAGAGAGAAGGGCGAGCTGATCCCGGGAACACCGAATGGATTTTCGATTCACAACCTGTTGTCTGGCTTATTGGATTTCGATCCAACGAGCCAAGGCTTAACCTCCAAAGCCCAGCCTAGCCGTTGTGACAATTGTGGGCTTACCTACAGCCAGTTTAGCAAAATAGGCAGGTTTGGCTGCAGTTCTTGTTATAAATATTTTGACGAGAAATTAGATCCTTTGTTTAAACGGGTTCATGGAAACACTATTCACACGGGGAAGGTTCCCAAACGCTCAGGTGGGTTAATAAAGCATAAGCGGGAAATTGAAGGATTGAAAAAAGAGCTGCTTCACCGAATTGAGAACGAGGAATTTGAAATGGCAGCCCAATTGCGTGATGAAATACGTGAACTGGAGAAACGAGTATTAGAAGGATAAGTTGCTAATTCCAGTTCCCTCAGGCAAGGAGAGAAGCTTATGGAAATAAATCGTTTTACGGAGCACGCATTAAGTGATTGGATGAAAGGTGATAGCCCCGATTCGGATATCGTGATCAGCAGTAGAGTCCGCATTGCCAGGAACCTGCAGTCGTATCCTTTTCCTATGTTATCGACAAGCCAACAATCCAATGAAGTATTGGATACCATGTCAGGTATTTTAGACAATGAGGAGCTCAGTACAATAAGCCATTTTACAATCGTGAATCTTGAAGATTTGAATGAGTTGGAGAAGCGGGTGCTTGTTGAAAAGCATTTGATTAGTCCGGCTTTAGCCAATGAATCACGCAATGGAGCCGTTATTCTAAGTGATAATGAATCCATTAGTATTATGGTGAATGAAGAAGACCATCTACGAATACAATGCTTGTGCTCGGGATTCCAGATCAAGGAAGCTTGGGATATGGCCAGCCAGCTTGACGATGTATTTGAGGAATATTTGGAATATGCCTTTGATGAAAAACGTGGTTATTTAACAAGTTGCCCGACCAATGTCGGTACAGGTATTAGAGCATCCGTGATGATCCATCTTCCCGCGTTGGTGCTTACTCAGCAAATAAACCGAATTTTATCAGCTATTACACAGGTAGGCTTAGCGGTTCGAGGCTTATATGGTGAAGGCAGTGAAGCTTTAGGTAATTTATTTCAAATTTCTAACCAAATTACTTTGGGACAGTCCGAGCAGGAGATTATCGATAATTTATGCGGTGTTGTCCGCCAGTTAATTGAGCATGAACGTGTAGCTCGTGAAAAGCTGCAAATAGACACTAAAGCTAAGCTATTGGACAAGGTAAGCCGTTCATTTGGCATTATGTCTTATGCAGCTATTATGGACTCTAAAGAAGCCGCCCAGCGGCTGTCTGATGTCCGCCTAGGCATTGATCTAGGCATCATCAAGAATGTTTCGATGCAGGCTATGAACGAGCTTATGGTGATGACACAGCCTGGGTTTTTGCAGCAGCATGCAGGAGAGAAGCTTAACGCGGAAGAAAGAGACATCCGGAGAGCACAATTGATTCGAGAAAAGCTAACTTCGGAGCATTTGGAGCAGGCGTAGCTACACGCCCTACAATTATTATTCTTCTACTAGGATTCCATATTTCATTCTAAAGACAGGAAGGTGTGTTAGTTATGATGTTTGGAAGATTTACGGAACGTGCGCAGAAAGTGCTGTCTTTAGCTCAAGAAGAGGCTGTTCGCTTAGGCCATAATAATATTGGTACGGAGCACATTTTACTGGGGCTTATTCGTGAAGGGGAAGGCATTGCTGCCAAAGCTTTAGTAGCGTTGGGGCTAGGTCTTGAGAAGATACAAGATGAAGTTGAAGCGCTTATTGGCAGAGGCCAGGAGCAACCCACCAATATTGCCTATACACCAAGGGCTAAAAAGGTAATAGAGCTTTCCATGGATGAAGCGCGCAAGTTGGGTCATACGTATGTAGGCACAGAGCATATCCTGCTAGGCTTGATTCGTGAAGGCGAAGGCGTAGCGGCACGCGTATTGAACAATTTAGGTGTGAGCCTGAATAAAGCGCGCCAGCAAGTGCTACAGTTGCTAGGAAGCAGCGAAACGGTGTCAACAAGCCATGCCAATACAGTGAATGTAAATACGCCTACGCTGGATGGATTAGCGCGTGACCTGACGGCATACGCTAAGGAAGGCCATCTGGATCCTGTAATTGGACGCAGCAAAGAGATTGAACGTGTTATTCAAGTTCTGAGCCGCAGAACGAAAAACAACCCAGTACTTATCGGAGAGCCTGGAGTAGGTAAAACAGCTATTGCCGAAGGCTTGGCACAAAAAATTATTAATAATGAAATTCCAGAAACCTTGCGTGATAAACGTGTTATGACTTTGGATATGGGCTCCGTTGTAGCGGGAACCAAGTACCGCGGCGAGTTCGAAGACCGCTTGAAAAAAATCATGGATGAAATTCGCCAAGCTGGCAACATCGTGTTGTTCATTGACGAATTACACACCTTGATTGGAGCTGGCGGAGCAGAGGGTGCTATTGATGCATCCAATATTCTGAAGCCGGCACTTGCCCGCGGCGAGCTCCAATGCATTGGCGCCACTACTTTGGATGAGTACCGAAAATATATCGAGAAGGATGCCGCTTTGGAAAGACGTTTTCAACCTATTACGGTTGACCAGCCGTCACCAGAAGAAGCCATTCAAATCCTGTTTGGTTTGCGCGACCGTTATGAAGCCCATCACCGCGTGAAGATTACTGACGAAGCCATAGTGCAAGCTGTGAAATTGTCCGACCGTTATATTCCGGATCGTTTTTTACCGGATAAAGCTATCGATTTGATGGATGAAGCGGGCTCCAAAGTAAGACTTCGCTCTTATACCGTACCACCAGATTTGAAAAAACTGGAAAACAAGCTGGAGGATGTACGCAAAGAGAAAGACGCTGCTGTACAAAGCCAAGAGTTCGAGAAAGCCGCTTCTCTTCGTGATACCGAGCAGAAGATGCGTGAGGAGCTGGACTCCACCAAGAACGATTGGAAAGAAAAACAAGGCAGTATGGATTCCGAGGTAACCCCGGAGGATATCGCCCAAGTTGTCGCAAGCTGGACAGGTATTCCAGTAGTCAAGCTAGCTGAGGAAGAAACGGAACGCTTGCTCAAGATGGAATCCATCCTGCATGACCGCGTTATTGGCCAGGAGGAAGCTGTTAAAGCAGTAAGCCGTGCCATCCGCCGTGCAAGAGCAGGCTTGAAAGATCCTAAGCGTCCGATTGGCTCGTTTATTTTCTTAGGTCCTACAGGCGTAGGGAAAACCGAGCTGGCACGTGCCTTGGCTGAATCGTTATTCGGTGACGATAATGCTGTAATCCGCATCGACATGTCCGAGTATATGGAGAAGCATTCAACCTCACGGTTGGTAGGAGCGCCTCCAGGATATGTGGGCTATGAAGAGGGTGGCCAGCTTACCGAGAAGGTTCGCCGCAAGCCATACTCGGTTGTATTATTGGATGAAATTGAAAAAGCACATCCGGAGGTATTTAACATCCTGCTGCAAGTGCTCGAGGATGGTCGACTGACGGACTCCAAGGGACGCACAGTAGACTTCCGAAATACCTTAATTATTATGACATCTAATGTA
This sequence comes from Paenibacillus agricola, assembly GCF_011440305.1. Taxonomy (GTDB): domain Bacteria; phylum Bacillota; class Bacilli; order Paenibacillales; family NBRC-103111; genus Paenibacillus_S; species Paenibacillus_S agricola. Next base: position 4,528 of record NZ_JAAOIW010000027.1, read on the forward strand.
GGTGCCGACGTGATTAAGAAAAATTCGTCACTTGGTTTTACCGCTGCTCAAGATGCGAGTAAAGACTATACGAATATGCGCGATAAAGTATTGGGCGAGCTGAAGAAAAGCTTCCGCCCTGAGTTCTTAAACAGATTGGATGAAAGCATTGTATTCCATTCCTTGGCTGAAGAGCATATTGCGCAAATCGTTACGCTTATGGCTGCAGAACTGCGCAAGCGCCTCAAGGAGCAAGACGTGGACTTCGTGCTTACGGAGAAAGCCAAAGCTTTCTTGGCCAAAGAAGGCTACGATCCGACCTATGGAGCAAGGCCTTTGCGCAGAGCAATCCAGAAGCATATCGAAGACCGTTTGTCCGAGGAATTACTGCGAGGTACCATTACTAAAGGCGATTCGCTTTCGATTGACGAAAGAGATGGCGAGCTGGTCGTAGACCGCACGCAGGAAGTAACCACAACTACATTAAATAAATAAGTCTAAAGAAAACACCCTCCACCTAAGCCCAGATGGAGGGTGTTTTTGCACGTAAAGGTGGGAAGGGTTTTCATTACTTTCTGAAAATGGTAAACTTTGATATACGCAGCCGAATGAAGCGGTAATTCGATTGGCTCGGATAAAAGCAGGTTTTGAAAAACGCATAAAGCAAGGGGAGCATAGATGGCTAAGCAAAAAACAAAGTTCTGCTGCCAGGAATGTGGGTACGAATCACCCAAATGGCTAGGGAAATGTCCAGGCTGCCAAGCTTGGAATACATTAATAGAGGAATTGGAAACAATAAAGCCACAAATGACACATTCTTCATTGCATACGAAAGAAAAGGCCATTTCTATCATAAATATAAAGAGCGGCGAAGAACAGCGTATCTTAACGGGTAATAATGAATTGAACCGGGTGTTAGGCGGAGGATTAGTGCCAGGTTCATTGCTGCTGGTAGGTGGTGATCCGGGAATTGGCAAATCGACACTATTACTGCAAACTTCACATGACCTGACCCAAGTAGGAAAAAAAGTGCTTTATATTTCAGGAGAGGAGTCCATTCGCCAGACCAAGCTGCGTGCGGATAGGCTGAATGCTTCATCGGAAATGCTTTATGTGCTGTGTGAAACCAATTTGGAGCAGATCGAAGCGGCTATTGATGAGGTTCAACCCGATTTTGTCGTGATTGATTCGATACAAACCGTATACCATCCCGCGATCTCTTCGGCACCAGGCAGTGTCTCCCAGGTTAGGGAGTGCACAAGCCATTTTATGCGAATTGCCAAGATCAAAGGTATTGCAACGGTATTAGTTGGCCATGTTACTAAAGAAGGTGCTATTGCGGGCCCACGGATGCTGGAGCATATGGTGGATTGCGTGCTTTATTTTGAAGGGGAACGGCACCATTCCTACCGGCTGCTGCGTGCTGTAAAAAACCGCTTCGGATCTACGAATGAAATTGGCATATTTGAGATGAGGGAAACTGGGCTTGTGGAGGTAAGTAATCCTTCTGAATTGTTCCTCTCTGAACGTTCGCTAGGAGTGGCAGGCTCTACGGTCGTGGCTAGTATGGAGGGAACCCGGCCGGTGCTTGTGGAAATTCAAGCGTTGGTATCATCAACCAACTTTCCTTCGCCACGAAGGATGGCCACGGGTATTGACCATAACCGGCTCTCCTTGATCATTGCAGTATTGGAAAAGCGAATGGGGATGTTTTTACAAACCCAGGATGCTTATGTCAATGTAGCGGGAGGGATAAAGCTGGATGAGCCAGCTGTAGACTTGGCGATAGCGGTCTGTATCGCTTCCAGCCTTAGGGACCAACCTACACAGCCTTATGATGTCGTATTTGGCGAAGTTGGGCTGACAGGCGAGGTACGGGGGGTATCCCGGGTCGACCAAAGGGTCAAGGAAGCGGAGAAGCTTGGATTTCGCAGGGTTATTGTCCCAGAGAAGAGCTTGAAAGGCTGGACACCTCCTTCAGGTATCGAAGTTATAGGCGTCAATACGGTCGCTGAGGCATTAAAGGCAGCATTAGGCTAATAGGGAAAACCGGGATGGGCAGGGAGGAACAACATGAGCAAGGAAGAAATAAAAAAAGATGTGATGATTAAGCTATTGCAAATGGTCGCGCCAGGTACTGCTTTCAGAGCAGGATTGGAAAATGTGTTAAGCGCCAAAACAGGTGCTTTAATTGTTGTTGGCTACAGTCCGGAAGTGATGGCCTTGGTAGATGGCGGCTTTTCGATCAAATGCGATTTTTCACCGAATTACTTATATGAACTAGCCAAAATGGATGGAGCGATCATTCTAAGTGAAGATGTGAAAATGATTTTATATGCCAATACGCAGCTAATCCCGGATTCGGCGATTTCCTCCTCAGAAACAGGGATTCGGCATCGTACCGCTGAGCGGGTTGCCAAGCAAACCTCCAAGCTTGTAGTATCCATCTCGCAGCGGCGTAACGTTATCACCTTATACCAAGGAAATTTGCGATATTCGTTAAAGGATATTGGTGTTATTCTGACCAAAGCGAATCAAGCTATGCAAACGTTAGAACGGTATAAGACGGTATTGGACCAAGCCTTGACTAATTTGGGCGCTTCCGAATTCGAAGAGCTGGTTGAGCTCCATGATGTGACGAATGTCATCCAAAGAATTGAAATGGTGCTGCGTATCAAAGCAGAGATTAAACGTTATATCGTGGAGCTGGGAACGGAGGGACGGCTAATAAGTATGCAGCTTGAGGAATTAGTTGGTACACTCGAACATGAAGCCTATCTGGTGCTAAAAGATTATGTGAAAGATTTTAATGATGAAAAAATCAAGGATTTGACAAATAGCCTGAAACGGTTGGCATCAGAAGAAATGCTGGATCATTACCATGTGGCTCGGTTGTTGGGTTATTCAACCGCAAGCAACAGTGCTGAAGAAACCGTTTCCCCTAGAGGTTATCGCGTACTGCACAAAATTCCGCGGATGCCGCCGATAATCATTCAAAACGTTGTGGAACGATTCGGGCGCCTCCCTCATTTGATGATGGCAACAATCGGAGAATTGGATGAAGTGGAAGGCATTGGTGAAGTGCGGGCAAGGACGATCAAGGAAGGTTTGAAAAGAATTCGTGATCAAGTGCTCATTGACCGCCACATTTAACTTGCAAACAATCAGAACGTGCCTTAATATAGAAAGAAGTATTAGGGTAAAGTAAACCAGAGGTGGACAAAACATGCTGACAAAATCTCTTCCCAATATTTTCACAATAGGAAATTTATTTTTGGGAATTATTGCGATCATTTTCGTCTTTAACAGCAAGCCGGATTTAGCTGCAATTATGGTTATCGTAGCTATGCTATTGGATGGTTTGGATGGACGGGTTGCACGTGCTTTAAATGTACAAAGTGAATTTGGCAAAGAACTGGACTCCTTGTCCGATGTAATATCATTTGGTGTAGCGCCCGCTTTTATTATGTATGTGGTAGCCTTTACAGAACTGAATGCGCCTACAGCATGGATTGCAACAGCAATCTTCCCTATATGCGGTGCACTTCGTTTAGCACGTTTTAATGTAGTAGCAAGCACGCCAGGTTATTTTATAGGCTTGCCTATACCGGCTGCTGGTGGTGTACTTTGTACGTTGGCTCTGTTCCATACGGAATTAAATGCATTTGTATTAGTGCTTAGCACCTTGCTGCTTTCCTATCTGATGGTCAGTACCGTCAAATATCCCAACTTCAAAAAAATGGGCATTCCCAAGAAGGCTATCTGGATTACACCTGTCGTGGTGATCCTTGCCGTTGTCATAGCGATTCAATACCCAGGAACCTTATCTAAGATGATCTTCGTACCGCTACTTTTGTATGCGCTGTACGGCTTAAAAAAAAACGCTGAACGACTATTTACCAAACGTAAAAGAGCACGTAAGACCATGGATGAAGCCAAGTCGGAAACTAACTCCTTATAAAGATTATTCGAAAATGAAAAGCATTTATTTTCCCCTTGGGAAAATAGATGCTTTTTTTTGTTTTTTTAGCTATCTGAGGATTAGGCAAGAAGCTTTTGGTTCATAATGTTAACGAACCTATATGTATGAAAATATGTATGAAAAAAGTATGGAGGTGAACCTATGATGAGAAAGTGGATTCAATGTTTATTTGCAGTTATTGGCGGTATATTAGGTTTGGAGTGGAGTACAAGCATTGGGCAACCCTTATTTACATTCATAGAATCGATAACCGGCATACAAATAGTTGGCCAAAGCTATTGGATGATGCTTGTCGGGTTTTTGGTTTTTTATGGAGTAGGGGCTTGGGCTGCCGATTATGGATTAAAGCTAATCCAGCGCGGCGAAGAATGGATAACACGCATACCGATTACCGATTTGGCCGCAGGCATCCTAGGAATGTCTGCAGGATTACTAGTGACGCTTATATTGCTTACTCCTTTCGAACAAGCAGGCCTATTTTCTCCGTTCTTGCATGTCGTGTTGACAGCGATGATTGGTTTTGTAGGATATCGTTTAGGCTACGCTAAAAGAGAAGAGTTTATTGGTTTGCTTTCCAAAAACCGTACTTCGAGAGAGCGGGCGGCATTAGGAGAAGCTAAAGGGTTTGAGGAACACAAAATCTTGGATACCAGCGTCATCATCGATGGCCGTATTGCCGACATTTGCAAGACTGGATTTATTGAAGGAACCTTGGTCATACCGGAATTTGTCTTAGAAGAGCTTCAGCATATTGCCGACTCCTCCGATTTATTGAAGAGAAACCGCGGTCGCCGCGGGCTTGATATCCTTAATAAAATCCAAAAGGAGCTTGATGTGAAAGTGTTGATCTACGAAGGGGATTTCGAAGAAATTTCCGAGGTGGACAGCAAACTGGTCAAGTTGGCCAAGGTGTTGCAAGGCAAAGTGATTACGAACGATTTTAATTTAAATAAAGTATGTGAGCTTCAAGGTGTCTCGGTATTGAATATTAATGATTTGGCCAATGCAGTCAAGCCTGTGGTACTGCCGGGTGAAGAAATTCTGGTGCAGGTCATTAAGGATGGCAAGGAACATGGGCAAGGTGTGGCTTATCTGGATGATGGCACGATGATTGTAGTGGAAGGCGGCCGGGAGTTTATTGGAACCACGCTCGAAGTCATGGTAACCAGTGTGCTGCAGACCTCAGCAGGCCGCATGATTTTCGCCAAACCAAAACTATTGGAAAAAGCACTCTGAAACGTTTATGATAGAGGAGTGAGCATTTAGGGGGACATACAAAGCCCTGAAGGCGCTATGATGCAGGTAGCAGGTGAATAGGGAATGGGCCAACTGGCGGTAGTGGTGGTAGCAGCAGGAAAAGGCACACGAATGCGCACTGAAGAGAGCAAGCAATATTTGGAGCTTAATGGAAAGCCGATCCTTGTACATACTTTAAATCTTTTTCAAAGCATGCCCGAGATTGATTCCATCGTGCTGGTTACTGGTATAGATGATGTAGTGCGCTGTAGGGGCTACCTAGAGCAGTATGGGCTAACTAAGGTGCATCAAGTTGTGCCAGGTGGGCAAGAACGCCAGGATTCCGTTTACAAAGGCTTGCAAGCCCTTGCCGCGGATACGGAATGGGTCATGGTGCATGATGGGGTCCGGCCTTTTGCGGCCAAGGAACACATCATCGCTTGCTGGCATCAAGCTATAGAAACGGGAGCAGCTGTCTTGGCGGTGCCCGTTAAGGACACGATCAAAATAGTCGACCAGTCGGGGACGATCAGGTCGACGCCGGATCGGCGCAGCTTGTGGGCTATTCAAACCCCACAAGCTTTTCGCTGTTCTTTGCTGCTGCAAGCTTATGAGCAGGCAGCCGAGGAAGGCTTCATCGGCACAGATGATGCCATGCTGGTTGAAAGGATGGGCGTAAGCGTCCAGGTGGTAGAAGCGGACTATTACAATATTAAAATTACGACGCCTGAGGATTTGCCTTGGGCCAATTGGATTATTCACAATGTTAGGGGAGAGAAGCAACCATGATTCGAGTAGGACAAGGCTTTGACGTACACCAACTGGTAGAAGGGCGTAAATGTATCATCGGCGGCGTTGATATCCCCTATGATAAAGGCTTATTGGGCCACTCCGATGCGGATGTGCTCCTGCATGCAATTAGCGATGCTATTCTCGGAGCGCTGGGGATGGGAGATATCGGCAAGCACTTTCCCGATACTGACCAAGCGTTCAAGGATGCCGATAGCTACCAACTGCTTGTCCAGGTTTGGCAATTGGCCAAAGCAGCAGGCTATAAGCTGGGCAATATCGATTCGACCATTATTGCCCAGAAACCTAAGATGGCGCCATATATTCCTGCGATGGTAGAGCGGATCGCCAATGTACTGGAAGCAGAGCTTTCCCAAGTGAATGTAAAAGCAACGACAACCGAGCAATTGGGATTTGCGGGACGCGGCGAAGGTATTGCTGCCCAATCGGTTGTATGCTTAATTAAAAATGTGCTATCATAACAACTATTATTCATAAACGTATTCAGAAATGTGTTTAGAAACGATTATTCAGCTAAATGATTATTATTGTTAAATATCGGATTGCTATATAAGGGGGAGCTATTATCATGTCAGATCAGCTGCGTGTAAGATACGCGCCAAGCCCGACCGGCCAATTGCATATCGGCGGCGCACGTACAGCCTTATTTAATTATTTATTGGCTCGCAAAACAGGCGGCCAATTTATTATCCGCTTCGAGGATACTGACCAAAGCCGACATATTGAGTCAGGGGTCGACAATCAATTGCAGGGCCTCAAATGGCTAAGCTTGGACTGGGACGAAAGCGTCGACATTGGCGGACCATTCGGGCCCTACCGCCAGATGGAGCGTTTGGACTTATATAAGCCTTATATCGATCAATTGCTTAAGAGTGGGGATGCTTATCCTTGCTACTGCTCCGAAGAAGAGCTGGAGCAGGAGCGCGCTGAACAGGAAGCTAAGGGGGAAATGCCCCGCTACTCGGGCATTGGACGTTATCTAACTGCGGAGCAGATTGCCCAGTACGAAGCAGAAGGGCGTAAGCCATCCATCCGCTTTCGTGTCCCGGAAGGCAAGATTATTGCCTTTGCCGACCGAATCCGCGAGCATGTAGAATTTGAGTCCGATGGCATTGGCGATTTTATCATTGTACGGGCGGATGGCATTCCGACCTATAACTTCGCCGTTATTCTGGATGACCATTTAATGAAGATCAACCTGGTTATTCGTGGTGAGGAGCATCTGTCCAATACACCAAGGCAAATTATGATGTATGAGGCTTTAGGGCTGCCTATCCCAGAGTTCGCCCATCTCTCGATTATATTGAACCCCGACCGGAAGAAAATGAGTAAACGCGACGAGTCGATCGTCCAGTTTATCGGGCAATACAAGGAGCTAGGCTACCTGCCGGAAGCGGTATTGAACTTCATTACGTTGCTGGGCTGGTCGCCTATTGGTGAAGAGGAGATCTTCACCAAGGAGGAGATCATCGCCCAGTTTGATCTTAGCCGTGTTTCCAAAAGCCCGGCTGTATTCGATATGGATAAGTTGAATTGGATGAATAACCATTATATGAAGAAGACAGACTTGTCCCGTGTGGTAGAGCTTTGCTTGCCCCACCTTCAAAAAGCGGGCTGGCTTGCCGATTCATTAAGTGGCCAAGAGCAGGAATGGGTAAACCGTCTTGTTGCTCTCAATCAAGACCGGATGCAATTCGCGGCAGAGATCGTAAGCTTAAGCGAGATCTTTTTCCAAGAGGAAGTTACGTATGAGGATGAAGAAGCTAAGGCGATCTTGGCAGAGGCATATGCCCCTATCGTGATACGCGGCTTCTTGGACGAAGTGCAGCGCGCTGAAGCCTTTGAAGCCGAACATATTCCAGCTATGCTAAAGGCAGTCCAGAAGGCGACCGGGTATAAGGGCAAGCCGCTCTTTATGTCGATCCGTGTTGCATTAACGGGACAAGTGCATGGACCTGACTTGAATGTGACTGTTTTTTTGCTGGGAAAAGAAAAGGTTGCCGCGCGGCTTAACAAGTTATTGTAAACCGGAACTTTATTCGTTATACTGTTTACAACATAGGAATCGTGGCGTCGATCAGGAGAGTACAATCGAGTAAGGGCTTCACAGAGAAGACAACCGGTATCTCAGAGCTTGGCTTGCAGGTTTTTTCGTAAGCATGGCTTCAGGGGTTCGAGCTGTAAGTTGTCTATGTCCTTCCGTTGGAAATGCACCTGGGAGCCGTATTGACGAGCCGTTACCTTTAGCCATGTGTCAGTGGTTAGAATAGCGGGGTAGTCGTACCGTATGTGTTCACGTTACGAACACATGAGATGGACAGGAGCTTTCTGTCCAAGCAGAGTGGAACCGCGACTTTTTCGCCTCTGCAGCCTTTATGGGCTGTGGGGGCTTTTTTATGTGTTCTTGCTTGTGTTAGGGGAATGGGAATCAAGGTAGAAGGCAGGTGTTGCGCTTGTTCAAGTCCATGAAGGAAGATATCACGACTATATTTGAGAATGATCCCGCCGCGCGCAGCTGGTTTGAAGTGGTATTTACTTACGCCGGCTTGCATGCTTTGTGGGCGCATCGGGTAGCACATTACTTTTTTGTGAACCGTTGGTACACAATTGCCAGAGTGATTTCGCAGTGGAGCCGATTTATGACGGGAATCGAGATTCATCCAGGCGCGGTTATCGGACGGAGATTTTTTATCGACCATGGGATGGGCGTCATTATTGGCGAGACCTGTGAAATTGGCGACGATGTTGTGCTTTATCAGGGTGTAACACTTGGTGGCACGGGCAAAGAAACGGGCAAACGCCATCCGACGATCGGCAGCAACGTAGTGATATCCTCAGGAGCCAAAGTTATTGGGTCGTTTATTGTGGGCGATAATTCACGTATTGGCGCCAACGCCGTTGTATTGAGCACAGTGCCTCCTAACAGCACGGTGGTAGGCATACCTGGGCGGATTGTGAAGCAGGATGGCGTACGTGTCGGGCGGCTGGACCATAATAATTTGCCGGATCCGGTGATTGACATGTTCCGCCAGCTGCAGAAGCAGATTGATGAGCTGAAGGTGGAAGTAAGGGAGATTAAACACAAAAGCGGAGGGAACCAAGACCATGGCGCTAAAAATTTATAATACGTTAGCTCGGACGAAGGAAGAGTTCCGGTCCATTGAGCCGGGAAAAGTAAAAATGTACGTGTGCGGCCCTACCGTCTATGATTATATACATATCGGGAATGCCCGTCCGATGGTGTTTTTTGATGTAGTGCGGAGATATTTGGAATCGATCGATTACGAGGTTAACTATGTGGTTAATTTTACAGACGTGGACGATAAGCTGATCAAGAAGGCCTTGCTTATGGAACAAACCGTTCCGGAGATCGCCGATTTATTTATCCAAAAGTTTTACGAGGATACCGAGGGGCTGGGCATTCGCAAAGCTACATTAAATCCACGAGTGACAGAAAATATTGATGAAATTATCACCTTTATTATCGGAATTATGGAAAAGGATTTTGCTTATGAGCGGGGTGGCGACGTCTATTTCCGCACCAATCAATTTACGGAATATGGCAAGCTTTCGCACCAAAATTTGGACGAGCTCCAATTCGGCATCCGCGTGGAGGTGGATGAGCGTAAGGAGAATCCGCAGGACTTCGTGCTGTGGAAGGCAGCTAAACCAGGAGAAATCTCATGGGATAGCCCCTGGGGAGAGGGGCGGCCAGGCTGGCATATTGAATGCTCCGCTATGGTTCGCAAATACTTGGGTGATACGATCGATATCCATGGGGGTGGCCAAGACCTTCAATTCCCCCATCATGAATGTGAAATCGCGCAATCGGAATGCTTGACCGGCCATCCTATGGCCAACTACTGGATGCATAACGGTTATATTAATATCAATAACGAAAAGATGTCCAAATCGATGGGCAATGGCGTAAATGTGAACCAATTGCTAAAAACGATCAGTCCCCAAACACTCCGTTATTTTATGCTCTCCGTCCATTACCGGAACCCGCTGAATTTCAGCGAGGAAACGATTGAACAAGCGAATAACGGATTAGCACGGATTGAGAACTGCTTGGCCAATCTTAAGCACCGCCTTTCTACGGCTGTTGGAGCAAGCCCGGCAGAAGAAATCGTGCATACCGTGGCTGAAGTGCAACGGCAATTCGAGCTTAAGATGAATGACGATTTCAACACACCAGATGCGATTACGGCGGTCTTTGAATTAGTCAATGCGGCTAACCACTACCTACAGCAGGAAGAAGTATCCGAAGGCTCGCTTAAGCTACTGCTGGAGCGGTTTGAGCAGATGGATCTTGTTTTGGGCATACTAGCAAAGCCTGAAGAACAGCTGTTGGACCAAGATATCGAGCAATTGATTGTGGACCGCACAGAAGCCCGCAAATCTAAAAATTGGGCGCGTGCTGACGAAATCCGCGACCTGCTTATCGAACAAGGGATCGTGCTGGAGGATACGGCACAAGGTATCCGCTGGCGGCGTAAATAATGAGCGAGGGTCCATTTTCATTCGAAACCGACTTGTTCAGCTTTCCACCTGCCAAGGATCCTAAGCAGCTGGGTCCGATCGTACTGGCGTATATCGGTGATGCCGTTTATGAGGTATTCGTTCGCCAATATGTGATATCAATGACCAACCAACGTCCCAATCACCTGCACAAGCTGTCAACCCAATACGTATCTGCGCGAGCGCAAGCAAAATCCTTGCAGAGCTTGATGCCGATGCTAACGGAAGAAGAAACGGAAGTAGTCAAGCGGGGGCGAAACGCCAAATCAGGGTCATCCGCCAAAAATGCAGATATATTGGAATACCGCCATAGCACCGCCTTTGAATGTTTACTTGGCTATTTATATTATATGAAGCAGATGGACAGGCTTCAGTATTTGATGCTGCAGACGCTGGAAAACCATTAGCAAGACACAAAACAGGCAGCGTTCGCTTTTTGGGACCAAGCCAGCTTTTGCCTAAAGGAGAGAACGACCATGGAAGAAGAATTTATCGCAGGCAAGCACTCTGTGCTGGAGGCTTTGCGTTCGGGACGAACGATTAATAAAATATGGGTTGCGGAAAATGCCCAGAAGCAAATGGTACAGCCTATCCTAGCTGAAGCCAAGGACAAGGGCGTAATTGTCCAGTTTGTCGATAAGCGCAAGCTTGACCAAATGGTCGAGGACGTTCCCCACCAAGGTGTGGTTGCCCAAGTTGCGGCGTACGCTTATGTGGAAATCGAAGATATACTGGCTTTCGCCAAAAGCCGGAATGAAGAGCCATTCATCCTAATCCTAGATGAAATTGAAGATCCTCATAATCTCGGGTCGATTCTGAGGACAGCAGACTGTACAGGGGTGCATGGGGTTATTATTCCCAAGCGCAGAGCGGTAGGCTTGACGGCAGCCGTATCCAAAACGTCGGCAGGTGCTGTTGAATACGTACGTGTAGCCCGTGTGACCAATTTAGCGCAAACCATCGAGCAGTTGAAGGAGGATGGCATTTGGGTGGCGGGAACTGATGTGGCAGCCAGCCAGCCGATTTACCAAACCAACCTAACAATTCCGCTAGCGCTGGTCATTGGGAACGAGAATAAAGGAGTAGGGCGCCTGATCAAAGAAAAGTGCGATTTCCTGCTCAAGCTTCCGATGTTTGGCCATGTCAATTCCTTGAATGCTTCTGTAGCTGCCTCTGTTTTTATGTATGAGGTCGTCCGCCAGCGGATTGCAGTGAAATAGATGGTCGCTCCGGCACTGCAGGAGTTTCTCATAGTAGATGGCTATAATATTATTGGCGATTGGCCTGAGCTACAAAAGCTAAAGGATATCAGCCTTGAGGATGCCCGCGACCGATTGATCGAGCAATTGGCAGAATACCAATCCTTTTCGGGAATGAAAGTAATCCTTGTGTTTGATGCTTACTACGTGCCCGGCTTGGGCGGCAAGTATGAACATAGCAGGCTGCGCATCCTGTATACGAAGGAAAAGGAAACGGCCGACGAATTGATCGAGCGGTTGGTTATCGAGCATGTAGGCCGGCGCAAGCTGATTTATGTAGCTACCTCGGATATGACGGAGCAGCATGTTATTTTTGGCAAAGGCGCCTTTCGCATTCCGGCCAGTGAGCTTTTAGTCAAGGTTAGGCTCGCCAAACGTGAAATCCACCAGAAGATTGACGAAGAGGCTTCCCGCAAGCGCAATCCGTTCGGTGGCAAGATGAGCAGCGAAATGAAAGCTCTCTTTGAGAAATGGCGCAGGGACCAGTAAATATCTTCAATAAAAGGCTACGGCTGGCGTGAATTCGGTTGACGTTAATAGATTACATAATGTATACTTATCCTATCTTTTAGGATCAAGTAGATTATTAGTCTTGCCTAGGCCGGAGGGATTATTTTGAGTGTCGACCTCAAAGAATTGAGAATGTGCGAATACGACCTCAAGGCAGATGAAGACATTGTCGAAGCGGTCCGTGAAGGGGATAGCGACGCACTGGAGTACTTGATTAACAAGTATAAAAACTTCGTTCGCGCCAAAGCACGCTCCTATTTTCTTATAGGTGCTGATAGGGAAGATATCGTGCAAGAAGGTATGATAGGTTTATATAAATCCATTCGTGATTTTCGTGGAGACAAGCTAGCTTCTTTTAAGGCTTTTGCCGAGCTTTGCATCACCCGTCAAATTATTACAGCCATCAAAACCGCCACCCGCCAAAAGCATATTCCTCTAAACTCCTATGTTTCTTTAGACAAGCCTATCTATGATGAAGACTCCGATCGAACCTTGCTTGATGTCATCTGCGGATCACGTGTAACCGATCCTGAGGAACTGATTATTAATCAGGAAGAATTCAGCGGCTTGGAAGATAAAATGGGTGAAATCTTGAGCGACTTGGAACGCAGGGTGCTTATGCTCTATTTGGATGGACGCTCCTATCAGGAAATTGCGGTTGATCTGGATCGCCATGTGAAGTCCATTGATAATGCCTTACAGCGTGTTAAACGAAAGCTTGAACGGTATTTGGAAATTAGGGATGCAAGGTAAAGCGTACTCATAAGATGAGACGCTTTATTTTTTGTCGAATTAACAGGGGGCAAGTTTACTCTCTGTCGTCTATGTTTATACTAGTGATAGGTTTTCCTTGACATGAAAATAACGCTATGCTAAAGTGTACAGGAAGCCTTAAAACTTGTAGGCGTTTTTTTGCTGATTTTTAAGGATTCAAATATGAGGCTGGGACCGTAGGGGGTGACATCATGCGGGTAATTATTACATTAGCGTGCACGAACTGCAAGCAAAGGAACTATACGACTAACAAGAATAAGCGCAACAACCCGGACCGCATGGAGTTGAAGAAGTTTTGCAAGTTTTGCAATGAACATACTGCTCATCGCGAAACTAGGTAGTTTCTTGGAGGTGTAGTTTTGTCATTTTTGGTTAGAATGAAGCGAGGCTTCGGTAACACATTTTCTTTTTTTGCAGATAGCTGGCTTGAATTGAAAAAAGTGAAATGGCCAAATCGTAAAGAGTTAATCAGCTACACGTTGGTTGTACTGTTTACTGTTGTTTTTGTCACTGTTTATTTCTACGTACTGGATTTGGGTATCTCTGAGCTGCTACGTCTTATTTTTAAATAAGCGGGAGTTATAGGTGGCTAATATGGAGATGGAAAAAAGATGGTACGTCGTACATACCTATTCCGGGTATGAAAACAAGGTCAAAGCAAATTTGGAAAAGCGCGTAGAGTCCATGGACATGACGGACAAGATCTTCCGCGTTTTGGTTCCGATGGAAGAAGAGATCGTAAACAAGGATGGCAAAAAGAAAACGGTTATGCGTAAAGTGTATCCGGGTTATGTGCTGGTTGAGATGGTTCAGACCGATGATTCTTGGTATGTCGTGCGTAATACGCCAGGCGTTACAGGCTTTGTTGGGTCAACAGGATCAGGATCGAAGCCCACTGCATTGCTTCCTGAAGAAGTGGAATCTATTCTTAAGCATATGGGCATGGAAGAGCCTAAGCCGAAGATTGATTTCGAATTGAAAGAAACCGTTCGTGTGAAAGAAGGTCCTTTCGCGAATTTTGTCGGTACCATTGAAGAAATTCTGATCGACAAAAGCAAGCTCAAGGTACATGTGAACATGTTCGGTAGGGAAACGCCTTTAGAGCTGGACTACCACCAGGTAGAAAAAATTTAGAGGGAAGTTCCGCATACTACATGCAGGAGGTGTAACACAATGGCAAAAAAGGTTATTAAAATTGTTAAATTGCAAGTTAATGCTGCTAAAGCGAATCCGGCTCCTCCAATCGGTCCGGCTCTTGGTCAAGCGGGTGTTAACATCATGGCATTTTGTAAAGAGTTTAATGCTCGTACTGCCGATCAAGCAGGATTAATCATCCCAGTTGAAATCACAGTTTTCGAGGATCGCTCATTTACATTCATCTGCAAAACGCCACCGGCTGCTGTATTGCTGCGCGTTGCTGCTGGGATTCCTAAAGGATCCGGTGAGCCGAACAAGAAGAAGGTTGCTACAGTAACACGTGCAACTATTCGTGAAATTGCTGAGCAAAAAATGCCCGACTTGAACGCTGCATCTGTTGAAGCTGCAATGCGTATGGTTGAAGGTACAGCACGTAGCATGGGCGTAGTTATCGAAGGCTAATTCATCTTCGAGATGAATGGCAACAATTTCGACGCTTATGGTACTGCGAACAAGGTTGATTGACAACCGAAGTGGGAGGATATTCCGCTAATACCACAAAGGAGGAAGTTACAAATGGCTAAAGTAAGCAAAAAGTATGCAGAAGCAGTAAAGCTTATCGATTCCGAAGCTTTGTATGAAGCCAAAGAAGCAATTGAGCTTGTTAAAAAAGCAGCAACTGCCAAGTTTGATGAAACTCTTGAAGTTGCAGTGCGTTTGGGTGTAGACCCAAGAAAGCAAGACCAAGCAGTTCGTGGTGTTGTAGTTTTACCACATGGTACAGGTAAAACAAAACGTGTTCTTGTATTTGCTAAAGGCGAGAAAGTAAAAGAAGCGGAAGCGGCTGGTGCTGATTTCGTAGGCGACCAAGACATGATTAACAAGATCCAACAAGGCTGGTTTGAATTTGATGTTTGCGTAGCAACTCCCGACATGATGAGTGAAGTG
This sequence comes from Paenibacillus agricola, assembly GCF_011440305.1. Taxonomy (GTDB): domain Bacteria; phylum Bacillota; class Bacilli; order Paenibacillales; family NBRC-103111; genus Paenibacillus_S; species Paenibacillus_S agricola. The sequence continues at coordinate 19,684 of NZ_JAAOIW010000027.1, forward strand.
GGTAAGCTTGGCCGTATCTTAGGTGGTAAAGGTTTAATGCCTAATCCGAAAGCTGGCACGGTTACATTTGATGTAGCTAAAGCCGTTCAGGAGATTAAAGCTGGTAAAATCGAATATCGCTTGGATAAAGCTGGACAAATCCATGCTCCAATTGGCAAAGTATCCTTTGATGACGAGAAGCTTAATGAAAACTTCCGTGCATTGATCGACGCTTTGAACAGAGCGAAGCCTGCTGCTGCTAAAGGTATCTACCTGAAGAACATCGCAGTTTCCTCGACAATGGGTCCTAGTGCTCGCGTAAACACACAAACTTATAGATAAGGTTGGGTTGACTTTTATAGTCACTCATGCTAACCTATTCTAGTTGATAAATGAATATAACTTACCATAGACAGCAGGTGCTTGAGCAATCAGGCTTAATGTCCTGCCGAGGTGTTATGATATAGAATCGGGTTTTTCTTTGTTTGACCAAAGATAACGTGAATCGTCATGCCTTCGCAACGTCTGCGGAGGCATTTTGCTTGTGCGAATGCCTTCACATGGCGTGGTGAGTTTGTTACAGGAAAGTAAAGATCATGCTTACGTAGATAACTTTCTTAATGAAAGTTAAGTAAATGCTTACGAAGAAAGCATCCTTATGGATGCTCTTAGGAGGTGCAAAAATGGCAAACACGAAAACAATTGAATTAAAAGCGGAGAAGGTTACCGTAGTAGCTGATAAATTAAAAGACAGCTCTTGCACAATCGTAACGGATTACCGTGGATTGAACGTAACTCAAATCACCGAGCTTCGCAGACAATTGCGTGAAGCGGGTATTGAATTTCAAGTGTTAAAGAATTCTTTGGCTAGACGTGCAACAGCATCGGCTGATCTTACTGCACTTGATGAATTTTTAACAGGTCCAACTGCAATTGCATTCAGTAAAGACGACATCGTTTCCCCAGCCAAAATCTTAACTGATTTTGCTAAGAAAAACGATAAGTTGAGTGTAAAAGCGGGCGTTGTAGAAGGCAAAGTTGTCGGCTACGACCAAATCAAGGCATTGGCTGACCTTCCTTCAAGAGAAGGCATGCTTTCCATGTTGCTTAGCGTTCTTCAAGCTCCTGTTCGCAACTTCGCCCTTGCGGTTAAGGCTGTTGCAGAAAAGCAAGAAGGTCCTGCAACGACGCAAGAAGCTTAATTACCTAAGATTTGAAATTAAATATTTATAACACAAATAACGGAGGTATATACCATGAGTAATGCACAAATTTTGGAAGCCATTAAAGGTATGACGATCTTGGAATTAAACGATCTAGTTAAAGCAATCGAAGAAGAGTTCGGCGTAACTGCAGCAGCACCAGTAGCTGCTGGCGGCGGCGGAGCTGTTGCTGAAGTAGTGGAACAAACTGAATTTGACGTTATCTTGTTGAGCGCTGGCGCTTCCAAAATTAACGTTATCAAAGTTGTTCGCGAAATTACAGGTCTTGGCTTGAAAGAAGCTAAAGATGTTGTTGATGGCGCACCAAAACCAATCAAAGAAAAAGTTGGCAAAGAAGAAGCAGAAGCTGTTAAAGCAAAACTTGAAGCAGCTGGCGCTGGCGTAGAAGTTAAGTAGTTTTCGCCTAAAAACCCCTTGAAGTGTAATGCTTCAAGGGGTTTTCTATTTTCGCATGCGAGGTGAGGTTGTTGTCAGAGCATTATTATTCGCAAAAGCCGACAGCGGCACATGATGTAAACCAAATCAAGGAAACGTTGCGTGGCCGAACGTATACCTTTTTGACGGATGCAGGGGTGTTCTCCAAAAAAGGAGTCGATTATGGCTCCAAGGTGCTCATTGAAGCTATGGATATTCCTGAGAACAGCGATGTGCTCGACGTTGGCTGCGGCTATGGGCCCATGGGTCTTGTAGCGGCAAGCCTGGCGGTAAAAGGCAAAGTGACTATGGTAGATATTAATGAAAGAGCCCTGGAACTTACCCGATTAAATGCGGAGTCTAATCATATATCCAATGTCGAAATTAGGCAAAGTAACATGTTGGATACGGTGATCGACCTCACTTTTGATAGGGTAATTACGAATCCTCCTATTCGTGCGGGCAAAGAGACCGTCCACCGAATTTTTGAGCAATCGTATCAGGTGCTTTGCCCTGGTGGTAGCCTCTGGATTGTGATTCAAAAAAAGCAAGGAGCGCCCTCGGCTTTTGCTAAGCTAGAAAGCCTGTTTAGCCAGGTGAGTGAGGTAGGCAAGGATAAAGGTTATCGAATTATTAAGGCACAAAAATAAATTTGGGGTAAAATCGAATTATGTTGACTTGACTTTTATGATGTGTTACTATTATAAAATGTCAGCATTAAATGCAGTATCTTTGTCTTTAGTTCACTAAAATGTCAAGACTTTTTTTCTGGGTTCGTGCATAGAATTCATACATGATACGTATAATGTGTAACTTTTAAGTGCACGATACCAAGTGTTGGGAAAATGTTGGTTATTGTTAGCAGTTGAATTACATGCATGGAAAGCTTCTGTAAGAAGTGACACTTCGGGCAGTATTTACTCGAGAAGGCTTCAGGAGAGGCTTTTATTTTGTTCTATTGAGTAGACATAAGGGGTGAATCAAACTTGGCGGGTCATCTTATTCAACTAGGTCGACGCAAACGCAGGTCATACGCTCGGATTCATGAGGTTTTGGATGTTCCTAACCTGATTGAAATCCAACAAAAATCATATGATTGGTTTTTGGAAGAAGGATTGCGTGAAATGTTTCAGGATATTTCCCCCATTCAGGATTTTACTGGAAATTTAATACTGGAGTTTATTGATTATAACTTAGGAGAGCCTAAGTATTCGGTCGATGAATCCAAGGAACGTGACGTCACTTTTGCAGCTCCACTCCGTGTGAAGGTGCGATTGATCAATAAGGAAACTGGAGAAGTTAAAGAGCAGGAAGTATTTATGGGTGACTTCCCTTTAATGACAGAGACCGGTACATTTATTATCAATGGTGCAGAACGGGTTATCGTCAGTCAGTTGGTTCGTTCACCAAGTGTTTACTTCAGCACCAAGGTAGACAAAAATGGTAAAAAAACGTATACAGCTACTGTTATCCCAAATCGCGGCGCGTGGTTGGAATTAGAAACAGATGCGAAAGATATTATATATGTAAGAATCGATAGAACTCGGAAAATTCCAGTAACTGTTTTGCTGCGTGCATTGGGCTTTGGCACGGATGCTGAGATACTGGAGCTATTAGGCGACGATGAATATTTGCGTAATACGCTAGACAAAGATAACACGGATTCGACGGACAAAGCCTTGATTGAGATTTATGAGCGCTTACGTCCAGGCGAGCCGCCTACACTGGATAATGCAAGAAGCTTGCTGGTAGCACGGTTCTTCGATCCAAAACGCTATGATTTAGCAAATGTAGGACGGTACAAAATTAATAAAAAGCTCCATATCAAAAATCGTCTATTCAATCAACGCCTAGCTGAAACCTTAGCAGATCCAGAAACTGGAGAAATTATTGCTGAAGCCGGACAATTATTGGATCGTAGGCTTTTGGATGAGGTTTTGCCTTTCCTAGAGAAAAATGTTGGCTATAAGGATTATACTGCTTCTAACGGTATTGCAGATATGGAACGTATTCCTCTTCAATGTATCCATGTGTATTCTCCCGATGAAGATGGCAAGATAGTCAAAGTTATTGCCAACGGAAAGATTGATAAATCGATCAAAAATATTATGCCTGCCGATATTATTGCGTCGATTAATTATTTTATTGATCTTTTACATGGTATTGGTAGCACAGATGATATCGATCACTTGGGCAATCGGAGATTGCGCTCGGTCGGTGAATTGCTGCAAAATCAATTCCGGATCGGATTGTCTCGGATGGAGCGTGTTGTCCGCGAGCGGATGTCCATTCAAGATGCTAATGTAATTACTCCACAGGCATTAATTAATATACGTCCTGTTATTGCTTCTATAAAAGAGTTCTTCGGAAGCTCCCAGCTGTCACAATTTATGGATCAAACCAATCCTTTGGCTGAGTTGACCCATAAACGTCGTTTGTCTGCACTAGGACCCGGCGGTTTGACTAGGGAACGTGCAGGATTTGAGGTTCGTGACGTACATCACTCTCACTATGGCCGGATGTGCCCTATTGAGACACCGGAAGGACCGAATATCGGGCTGATCAATTCCTTGTCCTCTTTTGCTAGAATCAATGAATATGGCTTCATAGAAGCGCCCTATCGTTGGGTGGATCCGAAGAGCGGTATTGTTACTGAGCAAATCGCTTATTTGACAGCAGATGAAGAAGATAACTATGTGGTTGCGCAAGCAAACTCGGAATTGACGGAAGATGGCCATTTGAAAAATGATACGGTTATTGTTCGTTTTAAAGATGATAACTTGATTCTTTCAAAAGATCGCGTTGACTATATGGATGTATCGCCAAAGCAGGTAGTTTCAGTAGCTACAGCATTAATTCCTTTCCTGGAAAACGATGACTCGAACCGTGCACTAATGGGCTCGAACATGCAACGCCAGGCGGTACCTTTATTAATACCCCAATCACCTTTGGTTGGAACAGGTATGGAACATAAAGCGGCGAAGGATTCCGGTGTATGTATTGTATCCAAAATTGATGGTGTTGTAGAACGTGTTTCGGCTAACGAAATATGGGTGCGCCGCCAAGCAATGGTAGATGGCAAGCTGGTCAACGGAGACTTGGTCAAACATAAATTGCATAAATTTATGCGTTCTAATCAAGGAACATGTATCAATCAACGTCCGATCTGCTTTAAAGGTGAACAGGTTCGTGTCGGCGATATTCTGGCTGACGGTCCTTCTACAGAAATGGGAGAGTTGGCCTTAGGACGGAACGTAGTCGTAGCTTTCATGACTTGGGAAGGCTACAACTATGAGGATGCGATCCTTCTAAGCGAGAAATTGGTGAAAGAAGATGTTTACACCTCCATCCATATCGAGGAGTACGAATCAGAAGCCCGGGATACGAAGCTTGGACCTGAAGAAATTACTCGTGATATTCCTAACGTAGGTGAAGATGCTCTGAAGAACTTGGACGAGCGCGGTATTATTCGTGTTGGAGCTGAGATTGGTGCAGGTGATATTCTAGTAGGTAAAGTAACGCCTAAGGGTGTAACGGAGCTTACGGCAGAAGAACGCTTGTTGCATGCCATTTTTGGTGAAAAAGCCCGTGAGGTTCGTGATACTTCGCTTCGTGTGCCGCATGGTACCGATGGTATCGTTGTAGATGTTAAAGTGTTCACCCGTGAGAACGGTGATGAATTGCCTCCAGGCGTCAACCAACTGGTTCGTGTCTATATCGCGCAAAAACGGAAAATTTCCGAAGGCGACAAAATGGCTGGACGCCACGGTAATAAGGGTGTTATCGCACGTATTTTACCCGAAGAAGATATGCCGTTTATGCCGGACGGTACACCAGTGCAAGTCGTGCTGAACCCGCTAGGCGTTCCTTCCCGGATGAATATCGGTCAAGTGCTGGAAGTCCATTTAGGAATGGCTGCCAAGTATCTAGGTATCCATACCGCAACACCGGTATTTGATGGAGCGCACGAGTATGATGTGTTCGATACGATGGTTGAAGCAGGCATGCAGCGTAATGGTAAAACCATCTTGTATGATGGTCGTACGGGTGATCCTTTTGAGCGTGAGGTTACAGTTGGCGTGATGTATATGATCAAGCTGGCACATATGGTGGATGATAAGATCCATGCCCGTTCTACAGGTCCTTACTCTCTAGTTACCCAACAGCCATTGGGTGGTAAAGCCCAATTTGGTGGACAACGTTTCGGAGAGATGGAAGTATGGGCGTTGGAAGCCTATGGTGCTGCTTATACACTACAGGAAATTCTGACCGTGAAATCCGATGATGTGGTCGGACGTGTAAAAACCTATGAATCGATCGTTAAAGGCGAGAATGTTCCTGAGCCGGGCGTTCCAGAATCCTTTAAGGTTTTGATTAAAGAGCTGCAAAGCTTAGGTATGGACGTCAAGATTCTCTCTGGTGATGAGAAAGAGATCGAAATGAAGGAAACGGACGATGATGATGAGGTTTCAAGCGACAAGCTTAATCTCAATCTGGAAGGCACAGAGATGGGTGTAGAATAACTCAGTTTCCCGTCGTATATTAGGGTCTATGCTGACGCTTTAGGTTTGTCCCATAAAACATAAGGAGGGTGGCTCCTTGATGGACGTTAACAACTTCGAATTTATGAAAATAGGTTTAGCTTCTCCTGAAAAAATCCGTTCGTGGTCTCGCGGGGAAGTGAAAAAGCCGGAAACTATCAATTACAGAACCCTTAAGCCCGAAAAAGAAGGTTTGTTTTGTGAGAAGATTTTCGGACCAACCAAAGACTGGGAATGCCATTGTGGTAAATACAAACGTGTCCGTTATAAGGGTGTCGTTTGTGATCGCTGTGGAGTAGAAGTAACCCGCCAGAAAGTCCGCCGTGAACGGATGGGACATATCGAGTTAGCCGCTCCGGTATCCCACATCTGGTATTTTAAAGGAATTCCAAGCCGTATGGGTTTAGCGTTGGATATGTCTCCTCGTTCCCTAGAAGAGATTATCTATTTTGCATCCTATGTCGTGACGGATCCTGGAGATACACCGCTTGAGAAAAAACAACTCCTTTCCGAAAAGGAATACCGCAGTTACCGTGAGAAATATGGCTATGCGTTCCAAGCAGGAATGGGTGCTGAAGCTGTAAAAAAACTGCTGCAAGATATTGAAATCGAACGTGAAGTGGAGATGCTGAAGGAAGAGCTGAAGACCGCTCAGGGACAGCGCCGCAACCGTGCGATCAAACGTCTTGAAGTTATGGAAGCTTTCCGTAATTCGAAAAACATGCCGGGATGGATGGTTCTTGATGTCCTTCCTGTTATTCCTCCTGAGCTTCGTCCTATGGTTCAATTGGATGGCGGACGTTTTGCAACATCCGATTTGAATGACTTGTACCGCCGTGTAATTAACCGGAACAACCGCTTGAAAAGGCTGTTGGATTTGGGTGCACCGGATATTATCGTACAAAATGAAAAACGGATGCTTCAGGAAGCTGTCGATGCCTTAATCGATAATGGTCGTCGTGGCCGTCCAGTAACGGGTCCGGGTAACCGTCCTTTGAAATCCCTAAGCCATATGCTAAAAGGGAAACAGGGTCGTTTTCGCCAGAATCTATTGGGTAAACGTGTCGATTATTCCGGTCGTTCCGTTATCGTCGTAGGTCCTAGCTTGAAAATGTATCAATGTGGACTTCCTAAAGAAATGGCTTTGGAGCTATTCAAACCTTTCGTTATGAAAGAATTGGTGAATAAAGGTCTTGCCCATAATATCAAGAGCGCTAAACGTAAGGTAGAACGTGTGAGCCCTGAGGTATGGGACGTATTGGAGGAAGTCATCCGGGAACATCCGGTGCTCTTAAACCGTGCGCCTACGCTTCATAGACTAGGTATTCAAGCGTTTGAGCCCATCTTGGTTGAAGGACGTGCAATTAAGCTACATCCATTAGTATGTACGGCTTATAATGCCGACTTTGATGGTGACCAAATGGCTGTTCACGTTCCTTTATCAGCGGAAGCCCAAGCGGAAGCTCGTTTGCTAATGTTAGCTTCAGGTAACATCTTGAATCCTAAGGATGGCAAACCGGTAGTTACGCCGTCGCAGGATATGATCTTGGGTAGCTTTTATTTAACAACGGATAATAAAGAAGCTCTAGGAGCGTTGACTATTGTTCGTACTGTGCATGAAGCAGTCTCGATGTACCAACGTGGTGCCGCAGCCTTGCATGCACGGATTGCGATTCCAGCTAAAGCGTTGAATAAAACAAGCTTTACACCTGAGCAGCAAGAAGCGATTTTGATCACTACGGTTGGTAAAGTGATCTTCAATGAAATCTATCCAGCGGACTTCCCTTATATTAACGAGCCGACAAAAGCGAATTTACTGAACGGTACATCCGATCAATATTTCGTTTTTGAAAAGGGCGCTAATATTCGAGAAATTATGCAGGAACTTCCTGAAGCTAAGGCTGTAGGTAAAGAATATTTAGGTTCTATAATTGCGGAATGCTTCCGTAAATACCATACTACGTTAACCTCCATTATTTTGGATCGCATTAAAGAGCTTGGCTTTACTTATTCAACGAAATCGGGGATTACCATCGCTGTTGCGGATGTAACCGTTCCGTTGGAGAAAGAAGCTATTTTGAAGGAATGCGATGATAAAGTAACGATGGTAACGAACCAATACCGCCGCGGCTTAATAACCGATGAAGAGCGTTATGATCGTGTTATTACGATTTGGAGTAAGGCGAAGGACGAAATCACAGATATCTTGATGAAATCCCTCGACAAATACAATTCCATCAATATGATGGTTGAATCCAAAGCGCGTGGTAACAAATCGCAAATTACACAGCTTGGCGGTATGCGTGGTTTGATGGCTAATCCATCGGGTAGAATTATTGAGTTACCAATCAAATCCAACTTCCGTGAAGGCTTAACCGTACTAGAATACTTTATTTCTACGCATGGTGCTCGGAAAGGTTTGGCCGATACGGCACTTCGTACTGCTGACTCCGGCTACTTGACGCGTCGTCTTGTCGATGTAGCGCAGGACGTTATTGTCAGAGAAGACGATTGTGGTACGGATAAGGGCTTTACCGTTAGCAAAATCCAAGATGGCAAAGAAGTCATTGAGGATCTGTATGACCGTATCGAAGGACGTTACGCTTTTGAAGTGATTCGTGACCCGAAAACAAGCGAAATCATTGTTGGGCGTAATGAACTCATCGAATCGAATATTGCGGATAAAATTATTGCTGCCGGTATTGAAAAGCTGCAGATTCGTTCTGTACTTAGCTGCCGTTCGCACCACGGCGTATGCAAAAAATGCTATGGGCGTAACTTGGCAACAGGACAGTTTGTAGAGATCGGTGAAGCCGTGGGTATTATCGCAGCACAATCCATTGGTGAGCCAGGAACACAGCTTACTATGCGTACGTTCCATACGGGTGGTGTTGCCGGCGATGATATTACACAAGGTTTGCCACGTATCCAGGAATTGTTTGAAGCCAGAAACCCTAAAGGCCAAGCTATTATTTCCGAGATCGATGGTGTCGTTAAAGAAATTCGCGAAGCCAAAGACCGTCGTGAAATTGAAGTATTGGGCGAGGCTGAATCTAAGACCTATGCCGTTCCTTATGGCTCACGTATACGTGTTTCGCTTAACCAACAGGTTGAGGCCGGCGATGAATTGACAGAAGGATCGATTGACCCTAAAGAAATGCTGCGTATTAAAGGTATTCGTGGGGTACAAAACTACATCCTTCAAGAAGTTCAACGTGTATACCGTAACCAAGGGGTAGAAATTAACGATAAACATATCGAGGTTATGGTTCGCCAAATGCTTCGTAAAATACGTATCGTTGATGCGGGGAATACAACATTGCTTCCAGGTTCATTCGTCGATATCCATGAGTATGAAGAAGCCAACAAAGTGGCTTTGTTCTCAGGACAAGAGCCTGCTGTTGCCAAACCAGTTCTTCTCGGTATCACTAAAGCATCACTTGAGACGGATTCATTCCTATCGGCAGCATCCTTCCAAGAAACGACCCGTGTATTGACGGATGCCGCAATTAAAGGCAAAGTCGATAAATTGCTCGGATTGAAGGAGAATGTTATTATCGGTAAGCTGATTCCTGCGGGAACAGGTATGCACAGATATCGTGACATCCGGATAACTACTCCGAATGACGCGGATCAAGGTGATAACAAATCTTTGGAGTTGGAAGTAGTAGCTGTTGATTAATAGAGATTGAAGGCTATATACTTGCCTTTACAAAGGTTTTACATGAAATTCTTTGTAGGGGCAAGTAATTTTCTTGACAATGGTACTTTCATAGTGCTATTATATCGAAGTGTGCCATTTTGCGACGTGTTTCCTTGAGCTTTGGAGGATATTTTTTATGTCTTATGAAAAAGTAAAACAGGCTGCAAACATAAGTATTGGCATAAAGCAAACAACAAGAATGGTGGAATTAGGCAAGTCCTCCGAAGTTTTTGTTGCTAAAGATGCAGATCCGCGAATAACGATAAAGATGGTTACCCTTTGCAAAAAGGTAGGGGTGCCAGTAACCTACGTCGATTCCTTGAAGTTGTTAGGTAAAGCGTGCGGTATTGATGTTGGAGCTGCGGTAGCAGCTATAGTGAATGAATAAGCAAGATCCGTTTTTGTCCAATAAACAGAAATGTTCGCGGCAAAAGCTTTTCGTTTGTTCATTTATGATTCGCCTGGATCTGTGGGCTTGAAAGTAAATTAATAGTAGTGGAAGGAGGTAGCAAAATGCCAACAATTAACCAGCTAGTTCGTAAAGGACGCCAGGCCAAAGTGGAGAAATCCAAATCACCTGCGCTTCAAAGAGGATTTAATGCTTTGAAAAGAGAAGCAACTGACATCAGCGCTCCTCAAAAGCGTGGAGTATGTACGCGTGTTGGAACCATGACACCAAAGAAACCTAACTCAGCACTTCGTAAATATGCACGTGTTCGTTTGACTAACCGTGTAGAAGTTACTGCGTATATCCCAGGTATCGGACACAATCTGCAAGAGCATAGTGTGGTATTGATTCGTGGAGGTAGAATTAAAGATCTTCCAGGAGTTCGTTATCATATCGTGCGCGGCGCATTGGATACATCCGGTGTAAACAACCGTAAGCAAGCTCGTTCCAAATATGGTACTAAACGCCCGAAAGCAGCTAAAAAGTAATTATGAATAAAAATAAGAATGAGTTTTTTAGAAAGGGGGATAACTATGCCTCGTAAAGGTCCAGTTACTCGCAGAGACGTATTACCAGATCCTATTTATAGCAGCAAACTTGTTACTCGTCTAATCAATCGCATTATGCTCGATGGCAAAAGAGGTGTTGCTCAGACCATTTTGTACAATGCATTCAAAATGATTCAAGAACGTACAGGCAAAGAGCCAATGGAAGTTTTTGAACAAGCCATTAAAAATATTATGCCTGTTCTTGAGGTTAAAGCTCGCCGTGTAGGCGGAGCGAACTATCAAGTGCCGATCGAAGTTAGACCTGATCGTCGTACGACATTAGGACTTCGTTGGTTGGTTAATTATTCTCGCCTTCGTGGTGAGAAGACTATGGAAGAAAGACTAGCTCAAGAAATTATTGATGCTAGCAACAATACAGGATCTTCCGTTAAGAAACGTGAAGATACTCACAAAATGGCTGAAGCTAATAAAGCATTTGCACATTACCGCTGGTAGAATTTAAATTCCGTATAATTTGAAAGGAGACATCCTGATGGCTAGAGAGTTCTCCTTGAAAGATACACGTAATATTGGGATTATGGCGCATATTGATGCTGGTAAAACTACCACGACTGAGCGTATCTTATTCTTTACAGGCCGTACTCACAAAATCGGAGAAGTGCATGATGGCGCTGCGACGATGGACTGGATGGAGCAAGAGCAGGAGCGCGGAATTACGATTACTTCCGCTGCTACAACTGCCGCTTGGAAGGGTCACCGCATTAATATTATCGATACCCCGGGACACGTTGACTTCACTGTTGAAGTAGAACGCTCCCTGCGTGTGTTGGACGGGGCAGTTGGAGTATTCAGCGCTAAAGAAGGCGTTGAGCCTCAGTCGGAAACGGTGTGGCGTCAAGCTGACCGTTATAATGTTCCTCGGATTGCTTATGTTAATAAAATGGATATCATCGGAGCTGACTTTCTTGGAGCGATCCAGCAAATGCGCGAGAAATTAGGCGCTAATGCAATTGCTATTCAATTGCCGATTGGTGCTGAAAGCGATTTTGACGGCATCATTGACTTGATTGAACAGAAAGCACACATCTTCAAAGATGATAAAGGTGAAAACATCGAGATAGTTGATATCCCTGATGAATTCAAAGACCAAGTTGAAGAATTAAGACTTGAGTTAGTTGAAAAAATAGCAGAGCTTGACGAAGAGCTGACCATGAAATACCTTGAAGGTGAAGAAATCACTGTTGAGGAACTCAAAGCAGCACTACGTCTCGGCGTATGCCAAGTAAAAATCTTTCCTGTTATTTGCGGTTCGTCATACAGAAATAAAGGTGTTCAATTGATGATGGATGCGGTTGTAGATTACCTACCATCTCCTCTTGATGTGCCTGATATTAAAGGCGTGCTGGATGACGGCACAGAAGTCATCCGTAAATCTTCGGATGAACAGCCTTTCTCAGCACTTGCCTTTAAAATCATGACGGATCCTTATGTAGGAAAGCTTACTTTCTTCCGTGTTTACTCTGGTGTGTTAAATTCAGGATCTTATGTACTTAACGCTACCAAAGGCAAACGCGAAAGAGTTGGACGTATTCTGCAAATGCACGCAAATGCACGTCAAGAGATCAGCATCGTTTATGCTGGTGACATTGCAGCGGCTGTAGGCTTGAAGGATACAACAACGGGTGATACACTTTGTGAAGAGAAGCACCCAGTAATCCTTGAGAAAATGAATTTCCCTGATCCTGTTATTCAACTTGCTGTTGAGCCGAAAACGAAGGCTGACCAAGATAGAATGGGTATTGCTTTATCCAAGCTGTCTGAAGAAGATCCGACTTTCCGTGCACATACAGATGAAGAAACGGGTCAAACGATCATTGCTGGTATGGGTGAGCTTCATCTAGAGGTTCTAGTAGACCGTATGCTTCGTGAATTCAAGGTAGAAACCAACGTGGGTAAACCTCAGGTTGCTTACCGTGAAACGTTCCGTGCAGAAGCTAGAGTTGAAGGTAAGTTTGTACGCCAATCCGGTGGTCGTGGACAATATGGACATTGTTGGGTTATCTTTGGACCGCAAGAACCGGGAGCTGGCTTCCTGTTTGAAAGCAAGGTCGTAGGTGGTTCTATTCCTAGAGAATTTATCGCCCCGATTCAAGCCGGTATCGAAGAAACAATGAAAAACGGTGTTATTGCCGGTTTCCCATTGGTTGATATTAAAGCAACTGTGGTTGACGGCTCCTATCATGATGTTGACTCGAATGAAATGGCATTTAAAATTGCCGGATCGATGGCTTTGAAGGCAGCAGCAGAAAAATGCCGCCCAGTATTGCTTGAGCCTATTATGAAAGTAGAAGTAACCGTACCAGAAGAGTACATGGGTGACGTCATTGGTGACTTGAACTCACGCCGTGGTCGGATCGAAGGAATGGATTCTCGTTTCGGAGCGCAAATTATCCGTTCGAAAGTGCCTCTCTCCGAGATGTTCGGATATTCCACGACATTGCGTTCCCGTACCCAAGGACGCGGTGTATACTCGATGGAATTATCACATTATGAAGAAGTGCCTAAGTCCATTTCGGAAGAAATTATTGCGAAACACAAAGGCGCATAATATAAAATATAAGTTATTCGAGGAGGCAATCTAAGCCATGGGAAAAGCGAAATTCGAACGTAATAAACCGCATGTTAACATCGGGACTATCGGTCACGTTGACCACGGAAAAACAACACTAACTGCAGCTATCACAACTGTACTATCCAAAAGATACGGTGGCGCAGCAGTAGCTTTTGACCAAATTGACAAAGCACCAGAAGAGCGCGAACGCGGTATCACTATCTCAACAGCACACGTTGAGTATGAAACGCCTAACCGTCACTATGCACACGTTGACTGCCCAGGACATGCTGACTATGTTAAGAACATGATCACAGGCGCAGCACAAATGGATGGAGCTATCCTAGTAGTATCTGCTACTGATGGTCCTATGCCACAAACTCGTGAGCACATTCTTCTGTCCCGCCAAGTTGGCGTACCTTACATCGTTGTATTTTTGAACAAATGCGACATGGTAGATGACGAAGAGCTTCTTGAATTGGTTGAGATGGAAGTTCGCGACCTTCTTAATGAATATGAATTCCCAGGTGACGATACTCCAATCATCCGTGGAGCAGCTCGTGAAGCTTTGGCAAACCCAGAGGGCCCTTGGGCTGATAAAATCGTCGAATTGTTTGAACAAGTCGATACTTTTATCCCAACTCCTGAGCGTCAAACTGAAAAGCCTTTCTTGATGCCGGTTGAGGATGTATTCTCAATCACAGGTCGTGGTACTGTTGCTACAGGTCGTGTAGAGCGTGGTACTGTTAAAATTCAAGAAGAAGTTGAAATCATTGGTCTTCAAGAAGAAACTCGCAAATGTATCGTTACAGGCGTAGAAATGTTCCGCAAATTGTTGGACTCCGCACAAGCGGGCGACAACATTGGCGCATTGCTTCGTGGTGTAGACCGTAAAGATATCGAGCGTGGTCAAGTATTGGCTAAACCGGGTTCCGTTAAAGCCCATACTGCATTTTCCGCTTCAATCTACGTTCTTACTAAAGAAGAGGGTGGCCGTCATAAGCCTTTCTTTACAGGCTACCGTCCACAGTTCTACTTCCGTACAACTGACGTAACAGGTATTATCTCCTTGCCTGAGGGTACTGAAATGGTTATGCCTGGTGATAACATCACCGTTACGGTTGACCTGATCTCCCCAATTGCTATTGAAGAAGGTACTCGTTTTGCGATTCGTGAAGGCGGTCGTACTGTTGGTGCAGGCGCTGTAGCTACAATCACTAAATAAGTACATGCAATCTAGAAGAGCCTTCCATCAGATTGATGGAAGGCTCTTGCTTTGTAAGCACGTTTTGTGATGACTTTGGGCTATTAAAAATAAAATATAAATAAAGCAAAGTTCTTCTTGCTTTTTCTTTGGGTATTTTATATAATAGTTAACGTTGGTCTGAGACGTTGCGATGATGTGAGAGGTTGCTGACACACCCGGCCCCTTTGCCATGGGGAAGGCGTCAGGAGATTTTCACTGAGTATGTCCGATACTAAATTGGGCGAAAGAAGGAGGGAATACTATGGCAAAGCAAAAAATTCGTATTCGTTTGAAGGCATATGATCACAGAATTCTTGATCAATCTGCTGAGAAAATTGTTGAAACTGCAAAACGTTCCGGTGCAAGCGTATCTGGACCGATTCCATTACCTACGGAGAAAACAATCATTACTGTTCTTCGTGCCGTACACAAATACAAAGATTCGCGTGAGCAATTTGAACAACGCACACATAAGCGTTTGATCGATATTGTAAATCCGACTCCACAAACTGTTGATGCATTGATGCGTTTGGATCTGCCATCCGGTGTGGATATCGAAATTAAATTGTAATGCACATGTGCATAAATAATTGATAGTTATAAGAAGAAAAGAGGTGTCAACGATGACTAAAGGTATCTTAGGAAAAAAGCTTGGAATGACCCAAGTATTTACTCCAGAAGGCTTGGTAATTCCTGTAACGGTAATTCTAGCTGGTCCTTGCACGGTTTTGCAAAAGAAGGACGCTGAGAACGACGGATACGAAGCTATTCAAATCGGTTTTGATGATAAGAAAGAAAGAAAAGCAATTAAACCTGAGTTGGGCCATGCGAAAAAAGCGGGTGCAACACCTAAGCGCTACATTAAAGAGTTTCGCGGTATTCAGATCTCTGAATACGAAGTTGGCCAAGAAATCAAAGCTGACTTATTCACAGAAGGCGAATTCGTTGATGTTACAGGTACTTCCAAGGGTAAAGGGTTCCAAGGTTCCATTAAGAGACATAACCAATCCGTAGGTCCTATGGCACACGGTTCGCGTTATCATCGTGGTCCAGGTTCCATGGGTTCCATTCAATCCAACCGTGTTCCAAAAGGCAAAAAGCTTCCAGGACACATGGGTCATGAAACGGTTACCATTCAACGCCTTGAAGTAATTAGAGTCGATACGGAGCGTAATGTGATCCTTGTAAGAGGTTCCATTCCAGGTCCTAAAAATAGCTACGTGAGCCTTAAATCTACAGTTAAGTAAAGCAGGAAAGGAGGATTAACAGATGCCAAAAGTAGCCCTATATAATGTAACAGGTACCCAAATAGGGGAAGTTGAATTAGCGGATTCCGTTTTCGGTATTGAACCGCATTCCCATATTTTGAATGAAGCTGTACTGATGCAACGTGCTTCCATGAGACTTGGAACACACAAAGTCAAAGGACGTTCTGAAGTACGCGGTGGTGGACGTAAGCCATGGAAACAAAAAGGAACAGGTCGTGCTCGCCAAGGTAGTATTCGTGCCCCTCAATGGAAGGGCGGCGGTGTTGTATTCGGACCAACTCCACGGAGTTATGCATACAAACTTCCTAAAAAAGTTCGTCGTATTGCAATCAAATCTGCGTTATCTTCTAAGGTAAACAGTAATGAAATCATCGTGTTGGATCAATTGCTATTGAATCAACCGAAGACCAAAGAGTTTGCAGCCATTCTTGGCAATTTGAAAGTGGATCGTAAAGCTTTAGTAGTAACAGCTGGTTATGAAGAAAACGTAGCATTATCTGCTCGTAATATTCCAGGCGTGAAATTTGTTGTCGCTGAAAGTATTAATGTGCTTGATGTTATGGTATATGACAAGCTGATCATCACTAAAGAAGCGATACAGAAAGTAGAGGAGGTTTTTGCATAATGAAAGATCCTCGCGATATTATTAAACGCCCTGTAATCACAGAACGTACAAGTGATATGATGGCTGAGAAAAAATACGTGTTTGAAGTTGAGCTTCGTGCTAACAAAACAGAAATTAAATTAGCGATTGAGCAAATCTTCAAAGTGAAAGTAAATAAAGTTAACACTTTGAGAATGCCTGCTAAGCCTAAGCGTTACGGTCGTCATGCTGGGTATACATCCGAATGGAAAAAAGCGATTGTTTCACTAAGCGCTGATAGCAAAGAGCTTGAGTTTTTCGAGAGCGTGTAATTAACTTTTCAAGTAAGGAGGAATCCAAGTGCCAATCAAAAAATATAAACCAACGTCACCTGCAAGACGTGCTATGTCGGTTTCGACATTTGAAGAAATCACCACGTCAACACCAGAGAAGTCTTTGTTGGCTCCTTTGTTTAAACATGCTGGACGTAATAACCAAGGTAAAATTACGGTTCGCCATCAAGGTGGAGGACATAAACGTAAATACCGGATTATCGATTTCAAACGTAATAAAGATGGAATACCAGGTCGCGTTGCTACAATAGAATACGATCCAAACCGTTCGGCTAACATTGCTTTGATTCATTATGTTGATGGTGAAAAGCGTTATATCATCGCTCCTAAGAATCTTAAAGTAGATGATCGCATTGAATCGGGTCCAGCAGCTGATATCAAGATCGGTAACGCGTTGCCGCTTGAGAATATCCCTGTAGGTACAGTTATCCACAACATCGAATTGAAGCCTGGTAAGGGTGGACAATTGGTGCGTGCAGCTGGTACAGAAGCTCAATTGCTTGGTAAAGAAGAAGCTTATGTAACGATCCGCCTTACTTCCGGCGAAGTTAGACGAGTTTTGAAGGTTTGCCGCGCAACCATTGGTTCTGTTGGTAACGAAGATTATGAATTGATCAAAATCGGTAAAGCTGGACGTTCGCGCTGGTTGGGCCAAAGACCTGAAGTTCGTGGTGTTGTTATGAACCCTAACGATCACCCACACGGTGGTGGTGAAGGCCGTGCTCCAATCGGTCGTAAATCTCCAATGTCTCCTTGGGGTAAACCGACTCTTGGTTACAAAACACGTAAAAAAGGTAAAGCTTCTGATAAATATATCGTTCGTCGTCGCACGAAATAATCGGAAATCAGTAGGGTTTGAAGAAAGGAGGAACGAAATATGGGTCGCAGTTTGAAAAAAGGTCCGTTTATTGACGGCTACCTGATGAAGAAAGTTGAAGCACAAGGTGATACTCAAAAGAAACAAGTTATCAAAACTTGGTCACGTCGTTCGACAATCTTTCCTCAATTTATCGGTTTCACATTTGCGGTATATGATGGCAGAAAGCACGTGCCGGTATACGTAACTGAGGATATGGTTGGACATAAGCTTGGAGAGTTTGCTCCAACTCGTACTTACAAAGGTCATGATGACGACAAGAAAACAAGCAAACGCTAATTAAAGATTCGTTTATGAAATAAGTAGTGAATGAAAGGAGGTACTTCAATATGCAAGAAGCAAAATGTATAGCAAGATATGTTCGTATTGCTCCCCGTAAAGTGCAGTTGGTCATTGACTTGATCCGTGGCAAAAAAGTAGGAGAAGCAATCGCAATTCTGCGTCATACACCAAGATCTGCTTCACCGATCGTTGAGAAAGTTTTGAACTCTGCCATTGCTAATGCTGAGCACAACTATTCTTTGGATCCGAACAACTTGGTTATTTCACAAACTTTTGTAAACCAAGGTCCAACAATGAAAAGGTTCCGTCCTCGTGCTATGGGACGTGCAAGCCGTATCAATAAACGTACCAGCCACATTACAATCGTGGTATCCGAAAAATAAGGGAGGGATAACGTGTGGGTCAAAAAGTAAACCCGGTAGGTTTTAGAGTGGGAGTCATTCGCGATTGGGAATCCAAATGGTACGCTGGTAAAGATTTCGGCGATTTACTCATTGAGGATTTGAGAATCCGTGAATATTTAAAGACTAAGCTGAAAGATTCAGCTGTATCGCATATCGAAATTGAGCGTGCTGCTAACCGTGTGAATGTAACCATTCAAACAGCTAAGCCTGGTATGGTTATCGGTAAAGGCGGAGCAGAGATCGAAGTTATTCGTAACTACATCGCTAATCTGTCCAACGGCAAAAAGATTCATATCAATATCTCTGAAATCAAGAACCCTGAGCTGGATGCGATTTTGGTTGCTGAAAGCATTGCACAACAATTAGAACGTCGTGTATCGTTCCGTCGTGCGATGAAGCAAGCGATCCAAAGATCCATGAGAGCCGGAGCAAAAGGAATTAAAACAGCAGTAAGCGGTCGTTTAGGCGGAGCTGAAATCGCTAGAAATGAAGGTTACAGTGAAGGTACAGTACCTCTTCATACATTGCGTGCAGATATTGACTATGGTACAGCAGAAGCTGCAACCACTTATGGACGTATCGGCGTAAAAGTATGGATCTATCGCGGCGAAGTTCTTCCACCGGCTAAGAAAAAGGCTGTTACGGAAGGAGATAACTAACTATGTTAGTTCCAAAACGTGTCAAACATCGTAAAGAATTCCGCGGTAAAATGCGTGGTAATGCAAAAGGCGGAACAGAAGTAAGCTTCGGTGAATTCGGTTTACAAGCGCTTGAGCCTTCGTGGATCACCAATCGCCAAATCGAGGCAGCTCGTATTGCAATGACTCGTTACATCAAACGGGGCGGTAAAGTTTGGATCAAAATTTTCCCATCAAAGCCAGCAACACAAAAGCCACTTGAGGTTCGTATGGGTAGTGGTAAAGGTAATGTTGAAAAATGGGTTTGTGTCGTAAAACCAGGTAAAATTATGTTCGAGCTTGCAGGTGTAAGCGAGGAAATCGCTCGCGAAGCATTGCGTCTGGCTGCTCATAAGCTTCCGATCAAAACAAAGTTCGTTAAAAGAGAAGATGTAGGTGGTGAAGCAAATGAAGGCTAGTGAATTTCGCAACCTAACCACTGCTGAAATTGAACAAAAAATTGCCGGCTTTAAGGAAAGACTCTTTAGCCTCCGTTTTCAACTAGCTACCGGTCAACTGGAAAACCCAGTTCAGATCCGGGAAGTCCGCAAAGAGATTGCTCGTGCAAAGACTGTTTTGCGTGAAAGAGAACTGGGGATCATTAGTTAATGAGTGAGAGAGGAGGATCTTCAATGACTGAACGTAACGATCGAAAGAATCAGGTAGGTAAAGTTGTTAGTGACAAGATGGAGAAAACTATCGTTGTTGCTGTTGAAACATACAAAAAACATAACCTTTATCACAAAAGAATTAAATCAACAAAGAAATTCAAAGCACATGATGAAAATAACGAAGCTAAAATCGGTGACGTTGTGAAAATTATGGAGACTCGTCCGTTGTCGAAAGACAAGCGTTGGAGACTGACTGAGATTGTTGAAAAAGGCGTTTTATCATAAATTAGCTTATAATTAGCATCATTTCCGGAAGGAGGGTTTAAACAATGATACAACCTCTATCTCGTTTAAAAGTAGCTGACAATTCTGGAGCTAAGCAATTGATGTGCATTCGCGTACTTGGTGGTACAGGTCGTCGTGTGGGTCATATTGGTGATTTAATCATCTGCTCGGTAAAAGAAGCAACACCAGGTGGCGTTGTCAAAAAGGGTGACGTAGTAAAGGCAGTTATTGTTCGTACGAAAAGTGGTGCACGTCGTAAAGATGGTTCATACATCAGCTTCGATGAGAATGCAGCAGTAATCGTTAAGGATGATAAAAGTCCTCGCGGAACTCGGATTTTTGGACCAGTTGCTCGTGAACTTCGCGACAGGGATTTTATGAAAATCGTTTCACTTGCTCCAGAAGTTATCTAATATAAATATGCTTACGAAGTTAGCGTTCTTCGAACGCTCTCAGGAGGTGGAAACTCAATGCCAAAGCAACCCAAGAAATTGGAGTCTCACAATAATAAGCTAAACGTTAAAAAAGACGATAAAGTGTTCGTTATTACAGGCAAGGATAAAGGTAAAAAAGGCCGTGTAATCGCTGCATACCCTCGTGAAAACCGCGTTCTGGTCGAAGGTGTGAACATGATCAAAAAACACAGCAAACCATCACAAGCTAACCCTCAGGGTGGTATCATTTCACAAGAAGCATCGATTCATGTGTCTAACGTGATGCTGATTGATCCTAAGAGCGGCCTGCCTACCCGTGTAGGTTACAAAGTTCTGGACAACGGTAAGAAAGTGCGTGTAGCTCAAAAATCCGGTGAAGTTATCGATTAATCGAAATCGTTAGGAAAGGAGGTACGTGAAAGATGGCAGCAAGGTTAAAAGATCGTTTCTTAAATGAAGTTACTCCTGCTTTGATGCAGAAATTCAGTTACACAACGGTTATGCAGGTGCCTAAGATTGATAAGGTTGTAATTAACATGGGTGTTGGTGAAGCAGTTTCCAATTCCAAAGTGCTAGATGTAGCTCTTCAAGATCTTCAATTGATCGCTGGTCAAAAGCCAGTAGTAACTAAAGCGAAGAAATCAATCGCAGGCTTCAAATTGCGTGAAAATATGCCAATCGGTGTAAAAGTAACGCTCCGCGGCGAGCGCATGTATCATTTCTTGGACAAATTGTTCAACGTAGCGCTTCCTCGTGTTCGTGACTTCCGTGGCGTATCGTCTAAAGCATTTGACGGTCGCGGCAACTATACATTAGGTCTTAAAGAACAATTGATCTTTCCTGAAATCGAGTACGATAAAGTAGATAAAGTGCGCGGCATGGATATCGTTATCGTAACGACTGCAAGATCGGACGAAGAGTCCCGTGAATTATTAACCCAATTAGGAATGCCGTTTACCAAATAAGGTGACGGTACAACCGGAGGTGTAAAAATAAGTGGCAAAAACTTCAATGATCGTGAAGCAACAGCGCACCCCGAAGTTTAAGGTGCAGGCCTATACACGCTGCGAACGCTGTGGCCGTCCGCATTCGGTTCTTCGGAAGTTCAAAATTTGCAGAATTTGTTTCCGCGAATTAGCACACAAAGGCCAGATCCCTGGCGTCAAAAAAGCAAGCTGGTAATTACCCAAGTTTCGGGAAGGAGGTTCACAAATATGGTGATGTCAGATCCTATTGCAGATATGCTAACACGTATTCGTAATGCAAACGTTGTGCGTCATGAAACGGTAGAAATCCCTGCTTCGACGGTCAAAAGAGAAATTGCTGAGATCCTCAAAAAAGAAGGTTTTATCCGCGACGCTGAATATATTGAAGACAACAAACAAGGTATTATCCGCGTATTTTTGAAATACGGTCCTAACAATGAACGTGTTATCTCCGGTCTGAAAAGAATTAGCAAACCGGGCTTGCGTGTTTACACAAAAAGCCAAGAGGTTCCACGTGTATTGGGCGGATTGGGAATAGCGATTATCTCCACTTCCCAAGGCGTTATGACAGATAAAGAAGCTCGTCAAACTAAAGCTGGCGGAGAAGTTATCTGCTACGTTTGGTAATATAGAATTTAAATGAACGGAGGTGCATACCATGTCACGTATTGGTCGCAAGCCAATTACAATTCCGAGTGGAGTTAATATTACACTCGACAACACTTTTATTACGGTTAAAGGCCCTAAAGGTACTTTATCACGTGAGCTACACAAAGATATGAAACTGGTCGTCGGCGAAGCTGAAATTTCTGTTGAACGTCCATCCGATAATAAATTGCATCGTTCTCTACACGGTACTACAAGAAGCGTTGTTGCTAACATGGTTAGCGGTGTTACCGAAGGCTTTGCAAAAAACCTAGAGTTGGTTGGAGTTGGATACCGCGCTAATAAAACTGGTGATAAGCTAGTATTAAACGTTGGTTACTCCCATCCTGTTGAAATCGAGCCGGAAAGCGGCATCGAATTTGATGTTCCTACGAACACTAAAATAACGGTTAAAGGTATCGATAAGGAATTAGTCGGAGCAACTGCTGCTAAGATTCGTTCTGTTCGTGAACCAGAACCTTATAAAGGTAAAGGTATTAAGTATGAAGGCGAACGCATTCTTCGTAAAGAAGGTAAAGCCGGTAAGAAGAAGTAAGCTTGCATAATGCGAGTTAACCTCTCATTTAAGTTGGAAGGAGCGAACCTCGAATGATTAATAAAAGCGATAAAAACAAAGCACGTCTGAAAAGACATTTACGTGTGCGTAAGAAAATTCAAGGAACGGCATTACGTCCGCGCCTGAATATCTTCCGTTCATCCAAGCATATGTACGCACAATTAATTGATGATGTACAAGGCGTTACAATTGTATCGGCTTCCACTCAAGATAAAGAGTTGAAAGATGGCATTAGTAATGGCGGAAATGCAGAAGCAGCTCGCAAGGTCGGATCTTTAATTGCAGAGCGCGCTAAGCAAAACGGAGTAGAAAAAGTAGTTTTTGACCGCGGTGGATACTTATATCACGGACGTGTGCAAGCATTAGCTGATGCAGCTCGTGAAGCTGGTCTTGAATTTTAATCGAACTATACAAGGAGGTAAAATCACTTGCGTATTGATCCCAATACTTTAGAGTTAACAGAAAAAGTTGTTAACATTAACCGTGTATCTAAGGTAGTTAAAGGCGGACGTCGCTTCAGCTTCAGCGCTCTAGTTGTTGTTGGCGATGGTAATGGCTATGTAGGCGCAGGAATCGGTAAGGCTGGCGAAGTACCTGATGCGATTCGTAAAGGTATTGAAGATGCTAAGAAAAACCTGATTCATGTACCTATTGTTGGCACTACAATCCCTCACTTGGTTATCGGTAAATTTGGAGCAGGAAACGTACTATTGAAGCCTGCATCCAAGGGTACCGGAGTTATCGCCGGTGGACCAGTTCGTGCGGTTTTAGAACTTGCAGGTGTTGGCGATATCTTGACAAAATCACTTGGTTCTTCCAACTCCATTAACATGGTAAATGCTACTCTTGAAGGTTTGCAACGTCTAAAGCGTGCTGAAGAAGTTGCAAAGTTGCGTGGCAAAACTGTTGAAGAATTATTAGGTTAGGAGGGATATCATGGCTAAACAATTGCAAATTACCCTCAAACGCAGCCTGATCGGCCGCCCAGAAACACAACGCCGTACTGTAGTATCACTTGGATTGCGCAAGTTGAACTCTACGGTTACACAAAATGATAATGCAGCGATTCGCGGCATGGTCAACCAAGTAAGCCATTTAGTTGAAGTTAAAGAACTGGAAGCATAAATTGCTTTACAAAACGTAATAAGAGGAGGTGCAAACGATGAAATTGCATGAGCTTACTCCGGCTATTGGGTCCCGTAAGGCCCGCAAGCGTGTGGGTCGCGGTATTGGTAGCGGTATGGGAAAAACTTCAACTCGTGGACATAAAGGACAAAACTCTCGCTCCGGCGGTGGTGTTCGTCCAGGCTTTGAGGGGGGACAAAATCCTCTTTATCGTCGCTTGCCTAAACGTGGATTTACAAACAAATGGCGCAAAGAATTTGCTATTGTAAATCTTACTGAGCTTAACAAATTTGCTGCGGGAACTGAAGTAACTCCAGAAGTTCTTCAAGAGTCCGGTATTGTCAAAAATGCTAGAGATGGAATCAAAATCTTGGGCAATGGCGATATTACAGTTCAGTTGAACGTAAAGGCTAACAAGTTCTCTCAATCTGCGGTAGAGAAAATTCAGGCTGCCGGCGGTAAAACCGAGGTGATTTAATGTTACGTACCATATCCAATATTATGAAAGTGGACGATCTGAGAAGAAGAATTTTCTTTACCTTATTGGTATTGATCGTCTACAGAATTGGTGCTTTCATTCCGGTGCCTAACATAAACACAGATATGCTAAAGCTTCAGGACCAAGCCAATACAAGTGATGTTTTTGGTTTGATGAATACTTTCTCCGGTGGTGCCTTGTTCCAATTCTCCATCTTCGCGATGGGAATTATGCCTTATATTACAGCCTCGATTATAGTCCAACTATTATCGATGGATGTAATTCCTAGGTTTGCGCAATGGGCCAAAGAAGGCGAAGTAGGCAGAAAGAAGCTAGCACAGATTACCCGTTACGGTACAATAGGATTAGGGATTATCCAGGCATTTGGTTTGGCTATCGGATTTAACCGAATCTACACAGGATTAGTTGTGGATCCAACATTCGCAACCTATGCTTTGATCGCAATCGTTCTGACAGCGGGAACTGCTTTTCTGATGTGGTTAGGGGAACAAATCACCGAGAATGGGATTGGAAATGGTATTTCCATTATCATCTTCGCGGGAATTGTAGCTGCAATTCCAACAGGGATATCGCAGATTTACAAAACCCAGTTAGCCGATGCTGGAGATGCACTGTTCTTGAATATTATCAAAGTAGTGCTCATCGTGATTGTAATTATCGCTTTGATCGCTGGGGTTATCTTCATTCAACAAGGCATTCGCAAAATTCCGGTGCAATATGCTAAACGGGTAGTTGGTCGTAAAACGTACGGTGGTCAATCTACGCATATTCCGTTAAAAGTAAATGCGGCGGGTGTAATACCAGTTATTTTTGCTTTATCGTTGCTAGTCTTTCCTCCTACGCTTGCGAGCTTCTGGAGAGGCAATCCGGTAGCAGACTGGATCATTACGAACTTAAGTTATACACAACCGTTAGGTATGGTTTTGTATGTTCTGTTAATCATTGGGTTCACCTTTTTCTACACGTTTGTCCAGATCAATCCTGAACAAATGGCAGACCAAATGAAAAAGAACGGTGGTTACATACCGGGAATTCGTCCTGGGAAAACAACTTCCGTATATCTAACAAGAGTAATGACACGCATTACCTTGTCGGGCGCTTTATTCTTGGCTGCTATATCCATAGTCCCTATGGCGCTTGGGAATTTAGCTGGCTTGCCAGCTTCCGTACAAATCGGCGGTACTTCCTTACTAATCGTCATTGGTGTGGGACTGGAAACGATGAAACAGGTTGAAAGCCAATTGATCAAACGCCACTACAAAGGGTTCATTAATAAATAGTGAATAGGTTCTGATAGTGAATATTCACTATCGGCACCTATTATTCTGTTAGCATCATTTGCTGTAAGTAGGGAGGCATCATTATGAATGTCATTTTTATGGGACCTCCTGGTGCAGGAAAAGGTACACAGGCGGAAGCAATCGTCAATGAGTTTCAAATCCCGCATATTTCTACCGGTGATGCGTTTCGCTTAGCAATGAAGCAAGAAACGGTTCTAGGATTAGAAGCCAAGAAATATGTGGATCAAGGGTTGCTAGTATCTGATGAAATTACGATAGGTATCGTGAAGGAACGGCTGCAACTACCTGATTGCAAGAATGGTTTCTTGTTGGATGGTTTTCCAAGAACAATTTCTCAGGCAGAAGCGCTTGATGAAATTATGGTTTCACTCGGAACTAGTATAGACCATGTCATTAACTTACATGTGGACCGCAGCCTGCTTTTAGCGCGGCTAACAGGTCGAAGGATTTGCAAATCTTGTGGTGCTACGTATCATATCTTGTTTAACCCTCCTCAAACTGAACAGGTTTGTGATAAATGTTCAGGCGAACTGTACCAAAGATCAGATGATACCGAAGAAAAAGTAGGGACTCGTCTTGACGAGTATTTGAATAAAACAGCACCGCTTTTGTCGTATTATCGTAACAAAGGAAATTTGCGTGAGGTTAACGGTGAGCAAGAAATAAATACAGTTGCTGCACAAATCAGCTTACTATTGCGGGGTCAAGCAGAATGATCATTTGTAAATCTACAGCTGAATTGGATTTAATGAGAGAAGCTGGGCGGATCGTTGCCGAAACGCATCGCTTGTTGGAAAAAGCCATTCAGCCTGATATTACAACCAAAGAGCTTGATCAAATCGCAGAAGGTTATATACGCAGTCAGGGAGCAATCCCATCTTTTAAAGGCTACAATGGTTTTCCTGGCAGTATCTGTGCTTCAGTCAATGATGAGTTGGTACATGGTATTCCGAGCTCGCGAAAGCTGCTGAATGGCGACATTATCAGTATTGATATTGGAGCCCAGTACAAAGGATATCATGGAGACTCAGCTTGGACTTATGGCGTTGGGACCATATCGGATACAGCCAAGAAACTTTTGGAGGTAACTGAGCAATGCTTATACAAAGGACTTGCGGAAGCTAAACCGGATGCTCGATTGTTCACTATTTCTTATGCGATTCAACAATGCGTTGAGAGTGAAGGTTTTTCAATTGTTCGAGAATATGTTGGGCATGGAATAGGCTCACAGTTGCATGAGGCGCCCCAAATCCCGAATTATGGGATACCAGGACGAGGACCGCGATTGAAGCCAGGAATGGTATTAGCAATCGAACCTATGGTCAATGTCGGTGGACGGCACGTTAAGACACTGCAGGACAATTGGACGGTTGTTACAGTGGATGGCACACTGTGCGCGCATTTTGAGCATACCATCGCGATCACAGAGGATGGATACGAAATTTTTACAAAAGTGTGAGGCGTAGGTGACTCTTGTGAATTCGGTAAACATCCCGCAGCTTGGACATATAGTTAGGATTGTTCGTGGCAAAGATTCTGGTAAATACGCTGTCATCATTAAAGTCGAAGACCAACGATTCGTATGGATTGTAGACGGCGATAAACGGAGATTCGATCAACCTAAGAAGAAAAATATCCTTCATCTCGAATTGTTGCCCTACATCAGTAGTGAAGTCGTGCAAAGTTTGAGTGAAAGCAGTCGTGTAACCAATAGTAAACTGCGCTTTGTAATCAATAAGGTTGTGGACCAAATCCAATCAGAAGCACAAAAGAAAGGAGAATGACTGTGGCCAAAGAAGATGTAATTGAAGTTGAAGGTACAGTGATTGAACCTCTTCCTAATGCAATGTTTAAAGTGGAACTGGAAAACGGTCATAAAATACTTGCTCACGTGTCCGGTAAAATTAGAATGCACTTTATCCGGATCCTGCCTGGAGACAAAGTAACGGTGGAGCTTTCCCCTTATGATTTGACCAGAGGCCGTATAACCTATCGTTTTAAATAAATGTACAAAACCTAGCTTTTTATCTATAAAGCCAGAACATGCATACGATGACAGCATGCTAAAGCAAGCTTAGTATCGCACACGAAGATAGTTTTCTCCGAAAACTCAGCCTATGCTTACGAAGTCAGTTTGCTAAGCAAACTCTCAGGAGGTAATCAAAATGAAAGTAAGACCATCGGTTAAGCCGATTTGCGAAAAATGCAAAGTCATTCGTCGTAAAGGCAATGTAATGGTAATTTGCGAGAATCCTAAGCACAAACAAAA
The DNA here is from genome assembly GCF_011440305.1 of Paenibacillus agricola. Classification (GTDB taxonomy): domain Bacteria; phylum Bacillota; class Bacilli; order Paenibacillales; family NBRC-103111; genus Paenibacillus_S; species Paenibacillus_S agricola. The sequence goes on from NZ_JAAOIW010000027.1 coordinate 47,534, forward strand.
ACAAGGTTAAGGAGGTGCTTGTATAAATGGCACGTATTGCTGGTGTAGATTTACCTCGTGAAAAGCGCGTGGAGATTGCTTTAACATACATTTTTGGTATTGGCAAAACAACTTCCCAGAAGATTTTGGCCGAAACAGGTGTCAGCGCGGTAACACGCGTTCGTGACTTGACTGAAGATGAAGTTAGCAAGCTTCGTGATGCTATTGACAAAACCGTTAAAGTAGAAGGCGATCTTCGTCGTGAAATCGCTATGAACATTAAACGTTTGATCGATATTGGATGTTATCGTGGTGTTCGTCATCGCCGTGGATTACCTGTTCGGGGTCAACGTACGAAAACGAATGCACGTACTCGTAAAGGTCCTCGTCGTACTGTAGCTAACAAGAAAAAATAGTAAAGGGGGTTAACACTGAAAATGGCTAAACCTAAAAAAGTTGTTCGTACGAAACGTCGCGATCGGAAAAATATAGATACCGGAGTAGCACATATCCGTTCTACATTTAACAATACCATTGTAACAATTACTGATCCTCACGGTAATGCTATCTCGTGGGCTAGTGCTGGTAACATGGGCTTTAAGGGCTCACGTAAAAGCACTCCGTTCGCTGCACAAATGGCTGCTGAAACTGCGGCTAAAGCAGCAATGGAGCATGGGATGAAAGTCGTTGAAGTTATGGTTAAAGGTCCTGGAGCTGGTCGTGAAGCAGCTATTCGTTCGCTTCAAGCAGCAGGCTTGGAAGTCAACCTAATTAAAGACGTAACTCCTGTACCACATAACGGTTGCCGTCCTCCAAAACGTCGTCGTGTCTAATTCAAGATTACGAAGAGTAGTATAATTATCCAAAAGTTGACAATACTGTGTGGATAAGAATACTGCACGTTTTACGCGTCTTAAGTTATCCAGAGGGAAACGACGTTTTGAAGGAGGGTTATCATTGATCGAAATCGAAAAGCCGAAAATAGAAACCGTAGCTTTAAGCGAAGAGGGCACATACGGTAAATTTGTTGTAGAGCCTTTGGAAAGAGGCTATGGAACAACTTTAGGGAACTCGCTGCGCAGAATCTTGCTGTCCTCCTTACCGGGGGCGGCGGTTACCTCGGTTCAAATCGATGGTGTTCTGCATGAGTTTTCGACCGTTCCTGGTGTCAAGGAAGATGTTACGGAGATTATCCTGAACCTAAAAGGGTTATCACTTAAGATCCATTCCGACGAGGACAAAGTGTTGGAAATTGATGCTGAAGGTGAAGGAGCCGTTTTAGCGGGCGATATTCGTGGCGATAGTGATGTGGAAATTCTTAATCCGGATCTCCATATTGCTACATTGTCCTCTGATTCCCGTCTTCATATGCGAATTCATGCTAATCGTGGACGCGGATATGTACAAGCGGATAAGAATAAGAAAGAAGAGCAGCTAATCGGATTAGTGCCGATTGATTCGATCTACACCCCGATTACTCGTGTCAATTACAGTATCGAGAATACACGCGTAGGTCAAGTTACCAATTATGATAAATTGACTCTTGAAGTATGGACCGATGGAAGTATTCGACCTGAGGAAGCTGTAAGCTTGGGCGCCAAAATCTTGACGGAGCATTTGCTGTTATTCGTTGGTTTGACTGACGAAGCTAAGGATGCTGAAATCATGGTTGAAAAAGAAGAAGACAAAAAAGAAAAAGTGTTGGAGATGACCATCGAAGAGCTTGATCTTTCTGTCCGTTCTTACAACTGTTTGAAGCGCGCTGGCATTAATACCGTACAAGAGCTGATTACGAAAACCGAGGAAGATATGATGAAGGTTCGTAATCTTGGACGTAAGTCACTTGAAGAAGTTCAAGAAAAGCTCGAAGAGCTGGGTCTTGGACTTAGAATGGAAGACTAGTCGTCACCGATTATCAAGTATAAGGAGGTTACACATACAATGGCACAACATCAAAAGTTAAGTCGTGATTCAAGCTCACGTAAAGCATTATTCCGTGACCTAGTAACGGATTTGTTCATACACGAGCGTATTCAAACGACAGAAGCTAAAGCAAAAGAATTGCGTTCAATTGCAGAAAAATTAATCACTTTGGCTAAACGCGGTGATCTTCATGCCCGTCGTCAGGTGGCTTCCTTTGTTCGTCGCGAAGCAGCGGACGAAAACCAAGATGCTATTCAAAAATTATTTGCTGATCTGGCTCCTCGTTACGCGGAACGTCCAGGCGGTTATACACGTATCTTAAAGCTTGGACCACGCCGCGGAGACGCTGCACCTATGGTATATATTGAGCTTGTAGATCGTGCATAATAAGGTTTGGAAAGGGTGGACAGGATCTTAGGATTCTGCTGAAGCCCTTTTTTTGTAGCCTCGACTTGGGTTGAAAGTGTGACGGAGGTTAGCCTTGAGAAATATTTGCATGAACGTAAGCTACGATGGAACGGCTTACCATGGCTTTCAAACGCAACCTAGCAACAATACGATTCAGGACATCCTAGAGCGTGCTGTACGTTCTTTGACAGGTGAAACGATTAAAATCACCTCTTCAGGACGAACGGATGCCGGAGTGCATGCGAGATGCCAGGTTATTAATTTCTTGACTTCATCCCCCATTCCTTTGGTTCGTTGGTGCCTGGCTTTGAATACGTTACTGCCGGCTGATATTGTTGTAAGTGGCGCTAGGCAAGTTGACGAGGGTTTTCATTCGAGACGGCACGCACTCCGCAAAACTTACCGGTACACGATAAGATGTGGCAAGCATCCGGATTTATTCCGGCGCCGACAAGAGTTTTACCACCCAACACCCTTAGATACGGAAGCAATGAAATCTAGCCTTTTATGCTTAATAGGCGAGCATGACTTTACATCCTTCTGCTCGCTTCGATCTACCAAGATATCCAATGTAAGAACGATCTATACAGCTTCATTGGCCTGCGAGCCAATGGATCCTGTATTACACTCCTACGCTATTCATATCTGTGTGACCGGCAACGGATTCTTGTACAATATGGTAAGGATTATTGTAGGTACGCTGATTCAAATAGGGGAAGGCAAACGACCAAGTACAAGCATGCTGGACATTCTAGATGCGCGAGAGCGCGCTAAGGCTGGACCAACTGCTATGCCCCAGGGCCTTACGCTTTGGGAAGTTTTATACAATAATGATCAATTTACTTCTTGATATTGTTCACTATTCATAGTATAATATAACTTGGCGTCTTGATAGGCTACCCCACAGCCCCGGATCAAGCAATAGCCACCTTACTTTATAAATAATGTGATACAGATAAATTAGATGATGAGATGACATGTTGTCTCGGTATCATGAGGAAACTGTGTCATCAATCAAGCATGATATGCAAAATGTTTAGGAGGAACACACGAATGCGCACGACATATATGGCTAAGCCTAATGAAATTGAACGCAAATGGTACATTGTTGACGCAACAGGTAAAACTCTGGGCCGTCTTTCAAGCGAAGTAGCAGCAATCATTCGCGGAAAGCACAAACCACAGTTCACACCACATGTGGACACAGGAGATTTCGTTGTGATCATCAATGCTGAAAAAATCCATTTAACTGGTAAGAAACTGCAAAACAAAATGTACTACCGTCACTCCATGTACACAGGCGGTTTGAAAGTAACTTCTGCCAATGACATGATCAATAACAAACCAGAACGTGTTCTTGAATTAGCTATTTTCGGAATGCTTCCGAAAAATCGTTTAGGCGATGCTATGAAAACAAAACTTAAAGTTTATGCAGGATCCGAACACCCGCACCAAGCACAACAACCAGAAGTCTGGGAACTTCGCGGTTAGTTAAAAGGAGGCTATCTTGTGGCACAGGTTCAATATTATGGAACAGGTCGTAGGAAGCATTCGGTAGCTCGCGTACGTTTAGTACCAGGCGAAGGCCGAATTGTGATCAACAAACGTGAATTGGATGAATATTTTGGTTTGGAAACTTTGAAGCTTATCGTGAAGCAACCACTGAACTTGACTGAAACTTTGGGTCAATATGATGTACTGGTTATTGCTAACGGTGGTGGTATTTCCGGACAAGCAGGAGCTATTCGCCACGGAATTTCCCGTGCGTTGCTTAAGGTAGATCCTGAATTGCGCGGATCATTGAAAAAAGCGGGTTTTCTAACTCGTGATCCACGTATGAAAGAACGTAAAAAATACGGATTGAAAGCAGCACGTCGTGCTCCTCAGTTCTCCAAGCGTTAATCCAAAGCTCAATAAGCATAACACAGGCCTTTCCACTATTTTGGTGGAAAGGTTTTTTTCTTTTCTGCTAACTAACTATTAAGAATGTGCATATAGTAATGAAAAGGCATTAGAAAAATTTAATTTGACAAAAAGTTTCTAGTAGCTATAATAAATTTATACTAATAAAACTTATTAACATACTCGGATTTAAATTTTAGGAGGTGTACTATGAATTTATTTGAAAAAGAGCAGTGGATTCAAGAAGCGGCTGAGCGTTACGAAAACCAACCACCTGAAGCATTAATTGAACTAGCGGTAGAAAAGTTTCCAAATATCACTTTAGCCTGTAGCTTCGGCGCGGAGGATGTAGTATTGGTCGATATGCTACAAAAGCTGAGCCCGAAATCAGATATTTTTTATTTAGACACGAATGTACACTTTAAAGAAACCTATGAGACACGTGATAAGATGCAGCAGCACTATGGTTTAGAGTTTGTACAAGTATTGCCTAAACTAACTTTGGTCGAGCAAGCTACGCAGTTTGGAGACGAGCTTTGGAAAACTAGCCCTAACCAATGCTGCAATATACGTAAAGTTGATCCTTTAACAGATATTTTAAAAAATTATGACGCATGGATTACCGGAATTCGCCGCGACCAAGCACCAACTCGCGCTAATTCGAAGAAAGTTGAGTACGACACTAAATTTGGCTTAGTGAAATTCAATCCTTTAGCCGGTTGGACTTCTGAAGATGTTTGGAATTATATCCGCAGCAATAACGTTCTTTATAATCCGCTGCATGATAACAATTATCCAAGCATTGGCTGCACCCATTGCACGCGGCAAGTAGCAGCAGGCGAAGATCCACGAGCTGGCCGGTGGGCAGATAGCGAAAAAACCGAATGTGGGCTTCATAAATAACTCACAATTAAAGGAGAGCTTCATCTAATGACGGAAACGATTCAACCTCATGGAGGTAAGCTAGTTTACCGCTTAGTAGAAGGCGAGGAACGTGGCAGGCTGCTGGAGCTTGCTAAGTCTTTGTTCCAGGTACCCATCAGTGCCTGGGCAATCTCAGATTTGGATTTGATTGGTGTAGGAGCCTTTTCGCCATTAACGGGCTTTCTTGGTGAAGAGGATTATAAAACGGTTGTCGAACATATGAGGCTTGCTGATGGCACGGTATGGAGCATACCGGTAACTTTTCCAGTTGATGAACAAATCGCAGGTAGCTTCCAGAAGGGCGATCAAGTGGCCTTGGTGGGAGAGCATGATAATGTCGTATATGGTATTCTAAACGTCGAGAGCGTCTATAGCGTAGATCAGAAGCATGAAGCGGTAAAGGTGTTCAAAACCGATGATCCAGCCCATCCAGGGGTACAGAAGCTGCTATCACGGCCTGCTACGAATATAGGGGGATCTGTACATGTATTAAATAGGCCCAAAGCTGAGAAATTCGAAGAGTTTTACTTCGACCCTGCCGAGACCCGTCGTACTTTTGTAGCTAATGGTTGGAAGACCGTGGTAGGATTTCAAACGCGTAATCCGGTGCATCGTGCCCATGAGTATATCCAGAAAACAGCTATGGAAATTGTGGACGGGATTTTTCTTAATCCATTGGTTGGCGAAACCAAATCGGATGACATATCTGCTGATGTACGGATGAAAAGCTATTTGGTGCTTTTGGAAAATTATTATCCCAAGGACCGTGTCTTCTTAGGTGTTTTCCCTGCAGCTATGCGTTATGCGGGTCCCCGTGAAGCGATCTTCCATGCGATGGTGCGTAAAAATTACGGTTGCACACACTTTATAGTGGGTCGTGACCATGCAGGTGTTGGCGACTATTATGGCACCTATGAGGCGCAAGAAATTTTTAGTAACTTTACGAAAGAGGAGCTGGGTATTACGCCTTTATTTTTTGAGCATAGCTTCTTTTGCAAGCGTTGCGGCAACATGGCATCCAGCAAGACCTGCCCACATGATGCTACCGAGCATCTTCATCTATCGGGTACCAAAGTACGCGCCATGCTACGTGACGGGCAATGCCCGCCGGTTGAATTTACCCGCCCGGAAGTGGCGCAAGTGCTTATAGATGGTATGAAAGAACCCGAATATCAAGTATAGCCTTAAGGTATATTTGTCCACCTTCATCCATATAGATGATACAGAATCTATGGGGATGTGGGGTGGGCTTTTATGTTTAAGCGAAGGAAACGTGTGGTTGTCTGGTTGACCTTGCAGGGCAGCTTGAAAATATTGCTGTCGGCAGGGCTTGTCTTGCTCATGTTAATTATGTTTACCTACGAGCTGCCTGCAGCTCGTACATGGTCATACTGGACAATACCTTTATCCGGTAAGGTTATCGCCTTGGATCCCGGCCACGGCGGCCCTGATGGGGGAGCGGAGAGCAAGGATGGACTTATAGAGAAGGATATCAACCTAGCCATAACGCTTTATCTTAGGGATTATTTGCAGGAGGCGGGCGCCCTTGTTTTTATGACCCGTGAGGACGATAAGGATTTGGCTGGATCTGCTACTAAGGGGTATAGCAAGAGAAAAACGGAAGACTTATTAAACCGAGCACAACTGATAAATCAGCAAAAATCCGATTTATTCATAAGCGTACATGTAAATAGTATTCCCTCGGTGAAATGGTCAGGAGCCCAAACCTTCTATTATCCCAACCACAAGGATAGCGCGGGGCTGGCCATGTGGATCCAAGAGGAATTAACCAAAAATCTCAATAATACGGACCGGATAGCTAAACCGGTTGGCAATGTGTTTCTGCTGAAAACGTTACAAATGCCAAGTGCATTGATTGAAGTCGGATTTCTCTCAAATCTGGAGGAGGCGGCCTTGCTTAGAAATGCAGCTTATCAGAAAAAAATTGCTGCTGCTGTTTACCAAGGAATATTGCGGTATTACTCTGGGGAAAAAGTGGGTTTATGAACAAACTATGCTATAATAACGTTCGAGTCTGATTAATGATATTGGGGTGAAGCTGTGCTTACGAAAGAACAATTGCTGGATGCGGTTCGTTCCATTCAGGATCAGGAATTTCATATGGATTTGGCGGAGCTGCATTTTGTAAGAGATATAATGGTCAAGGAAGGTCGAGTTTCGGCAACCGTCTTGCTATCAAAAGACGATAATCATTATCGGGACACCTTGAATACCCAAGTTACAGCCGCGTTTCAAAAGGTAGGTGCCCTTGAGGTGCATTTACGGTTCCGTTCATTGTCTGACTTTGACCGCGCTGAGGTGGCCAAAAAGGTTCAAGAACAGGTCAAGGAAGTTATCGTTACAGAGACAGAGGCTGTGCGAAATATTCTCGACCCTGCCGCTGGTGTACATTTTATTGCCATTGCAAGTGGCAAGGGTGGCGTAGGTAAATCTACAGTCACTGTGAACTTGGCGGCTGCGTTAGCCAGGGAAGGTAAAAAGGTAGGCTTGATTGATGCGGATATTTATGGCTTCAGTGTGCCGGACATGATGGGCATTGACCAAAAGCCGGAACTTGTAGGTAACCGAATTATTCCTATTGAACGCTTTGGAGTCAAAGTGATCTCTATGGGTTTTTTTGTTGAGGATAATTCACCAGTTATTTGGCGTGGCCCTATGCTAGGCAAAATGCTTCGCAATTTTTTCCAGGAAGTTAATTGGGGCGATGTGGAATACGTCTTATTGGATTTGCCGCCAGGTACAGGGGATGTTGCCTTGGATGTGCACCAAATGATCCCGCAAAGCAAAGAAATTATTGTGACGACTCCTCACGCAACAGCCGCCTTTGTAGCTGCGAGGGCAGGAGCCATGGCGATACATACGAATCATGAAATGTTAGGTATCGTAGAGAATATGTCTTATTACCAGGATTCCAGCGGCGAAAAGGCCTATATATTTGGCAGAGGTGGCGGCGGTAAGTTGGCAGAGCAGCTTAATACACAATTGCTGGCGCAAATTCCTCTTGGTGCACCGGATAACCATGTATCCGAGCCTGATTATTCACCATCGGTCTATAAGGCGGAGTCTGCGACAGGCCTTCTTTATAAAGAGCTTGCCCAAAAGGTGATAGCTAAGATGGAATAGAGGCTTATCTTCGTTAGAAAAAGACCGCCCTTGGTATTAGGACGGTCTATTTTCTGTTCTCTACGACAATACCGCTCGATTAGAGGGCCATCTGCTATTGATTCTTGTTTTTCTCCTCGCTTTGGCTTTCCTCGGATTTCTTTTTCTCCCCGCCGTTGCCGCCTGAGCTACCGCTGCCAGAACCTCCGCTACCACTGTCACCCCCAGATGAAGCTTGCTGCTTCGGCTGCGATTCCTCCTCCAGCACCTTTTTCATCACATTCATAAGCTCCAATCGAAATAATGGGCTTTGCATCGATTCTTGAATTACGGTTTTGGTTTGCTGACGGTAAGCTGTGCTTTTCATTGTGTCCAGCAACATTTTTTCGAAATCCGGATTGTTCATCGTGCCGATTAAGGCTTGTTGGTACTCGGGATCCTTCATCAAATCTTTTTGAAGTTGCTTCATTTCCTTTTGGATCGCTTTGGCGAATTCTCCGGCAAATTTGGGGTCAGTAATGACCGTCTGTAAAAATTTATTATTGCTTGTATCCGTCAATACATCCTTAACGGCCATTTGCATTTGCTGGGTATCTCCCACGGACAGCAGCTTTAATTGCCCTTCGTCCTTTGCTGCTGCCTTGAGCGAGGCTGCGAGAATCGCTTGCTGCCCATCCTCGGTTTTCAATATATCCATCACCATAGTTTTGGTATCCTTGTATCCGCCATTCTGTGATTGTGAAGAACTTGTGTCTGAACCGCAAGAAGATAATAACAGCCCAATAAGAAAAAGGCTTAAAACTTTGCTTAGCCATTGTAATTTCATGGTGAGATGGCTCCTTTCTTTCTTGTTAGCCTTAGTATTCGCCAAAGCGCCATATTTTCACTCATTACTCCATTAGCTTTTTGTTGAGAAGGTTGGTACAATTATCATCAGAAAAGACGCTGTTGGTGGAGGTAAAGGTGTGACATTACGGAAATGGTTTTATTTATTTTGGACAACGCTTGTAGTTGGTGCTGTAGCCGCTTTGATAATCGGATTCATCTTGCAAGCCAGTGACCAGAAGCTGGGTATGCTTACAGGTAAGGAAATTGGATTTAATGTTTTAACAATGCTCCTGGGTGGGGCTATGATCAGCGCGCTTAGTCAAATGGGCTTTTTTGCATATTTAATTGTGCGATTTATTACCATGGGCATGATAAGAAGTAAATGGGTAACGAATGTGATTCAGATCATCTGTGTAGTTATTGCTTTTATAGACCTCATTTATTTACGGAATGTTGATACTGAAGAAGGCTGGATTTCCTATACAGTTCTCCCAGTCATATTATTGATTGTTGCTTTTCTTACAGCTTGGTGGAAGGTGAAGTTAACGAACAGTAATGGATTTATTCCAACCTTATTTTTTATGACGGCGGTAACTGCCATAGAAGCGGTGCCTGCGCTTCGAATTAATAGCGGGGCATCTACCTTGTTTATGATGGTTCCTTTGCTTGCTTGTAATGCATGGCAAATATTAATATTGTCGAAGGTGTTAAAAACAAACAAAGAGCCGCTTTGACGGCTCTTGTTTTATATGTAAGTCCAGTTTGTTATTGAACATGCTTCATTGTTTGGTCCTCTACAGGAGGCTTATTAGAGACCTGAGTTTGTTTTAACAGTTCGCTCACCGTAACGAATTCATAGCCTTTAGCACGAAGCTGGTCGATTATAGCTGGCAAGGCTTCATGGGTCTGCTTGCAGGAGTCGCTGGCATGCATGAGCACGATATCGCCGGGGTGTGCCTTAGATACAACGCGATTAATGATGTTATCCACACCTTTGTTCATCCAATCCAAGGAGTCGGTGTCCCATTGGATAACCGTATAATTGAGCTCATTGGCAATGCGAAGCACTCTTTTGTCAAAATCGCCATTGGGCATACGGATCAGGTTTGGGCTTTGGCCAGTGACCTCATTTAACACTTGATGGGCTGTTTGGATTTGGGTACGAATTTCTTCGTCGTTTAAACTGCTGTAGTTGACGTGCTTATGGCCATGACTCCCCACCTCCCATCCTCCTTTTACGATACGGTTCACCATTTCAGGATGGCTTTTGCTCCATGGTGAGGACAGAAAGAATGTAGCATTTTTGACGCCTTTATCCTCTAATATTTTTAAGATAGGCTCCATTCTCACCTCGCCCCAGCTGATGTCGAAGGTTAATGCTATCCACTTTTTATCGGTCTGCACACTGTAAATAGCCGCAGGCTCACCTTGTGAAAAGACGGTCACCTGATCCCGTTCGGAATAAATAATTCCGATTGCAAAAACAATAGCGGCAGCAATAATAAGGGCTTGCTTTAATTTTTTTCCGTTCACCACATAAAAATAATTCATCAACCTAACCTCCTTATGGCCCCGCTTACCAAAGAAGGGCTTGTATGATTGCATTTATTAAAATGTATGCTAGGACCATTAAGTTAGACCAACAGCTTGGCTTAAACTTAAAAGCTTAAGCTTTAGCTTTATACAACACCAATAGGAGATGATGAGCCATGGAACATATAAAAAAGCAAATGCGGGTGATGAAGCATTATTTTATAGCATCCACCCTAGTATTTGTCGTAGGCTTGATATTGGGAGCAGGCTTCTCGGATTCCTTCCAGGTTTTTATTGAAAGCCAGCTTAAAGGCTTGGAGCAATTGACCCAGTCGATTGCAAACAAACCGAATCCCCAATGGTCGATTTTTTGGCTCATTTTTTGGAACAATATTGTAAAAACCTTGCTTATCATTGCTTTAGGAGCATTTTTCGGAGTGCTGCCTTTGTTCTTTCTGCTAGCTAATGGGATGCTTCTTGGTTATATAGGGGCGGTATCCACGCAAAAGGAATCTTTGCTTTTTGTAATCAAAGGCATTGCTCCCCATGGAATTATTGAAATCCCAGCGATTATCATTGCAGCAGCATTTGGCTTGCGGTTGGGTGTACTGATGATGAAGGGGATGGCTTTGCTCATAAGTCCAGCTAGAGCTAATAATTTCAAAGAGGATTTTCGCGGTTTTGTTAAAGTGGTCATTCCTGTAGCGATTACGCTTATTGTTGCGTTGACTGTGGCGGCAGTAATAGAAAGTACCTTTACGTATTGGCTGGTAAAAAGTTAAGGGAACTATCGCATAAAAAAACCAAATATGTGCATAACAATAAAGCAGCAATGTGCTTGGTCTGCTTGGATGATTGAGGATGTATGATAAAAAGCGCTTATATCGATTTGTGAACGTAGTGCTTTTTACATGACAGCCTTTTTTTGTGCCCTTAAATTCACAGATTGAAAATGAATAACCAATTGGAAGGAGCATAAAGGTATGCTCGGATTTCTTTTTAATGCAAGGGAATGCAGTGAGCTTGATTATGTACTGAAAAAAGAATTGGACGAAATGCTATTTGATTTGAACGATAAAAAGATGGATTACGAAATAAAAAAAGCGATTGAGTCGCGGTATAAAGTGATTTTTCGAATGTATGCGAGGCTGGCTTCTCCCAAAGAAATATCCAAATATGCGAGGAATAAAATACAGCGTTAAAATAATTGGACAAGATTGCTTGACTTGTATTGTCGAAATATGATACATTACTTCTCGCCCCTTTTTAATCCTTGTAACCAAGATGGTGCAATAACCACTTGGAGATATGAACTAAAAAAAATGTCTTGCAATGATGATAGAGGCTGTGTTATATTAAAGAAGTCGCCGCTAAACGGCAACTAAACGAATGAAAGAACGAGAAAGCCAGTAAGTAGGCTGAATGTTCAATCTGTTGTCCTTTGAAAACTGAATCAACGAGTGAGTAAAAATAGAGAATGCAAGTTCTCGCCAGATGTAAAGAATGAGGCAACTCAAGTTCTACCTTAATGGAGAGTTTGATCCTGGCTCAGGACGAACGC
>NZ_JAAOIW010000028.1 GCF_011440305.1 Paenibacillus agricola
TGTTGCATGATGTTCATTTGGATCATTCTCTCCTGCCCCCAACCTGTCTACGTTCTACAAGTTGGTTTATCGGTTGTGGCTGGTTTTTCAATGACTCCGCTGGCCTACTTTTAAGTTAACAGATACATGCACCCACATCTCCTTCATGAGATCGGATTGATTAGAACCCTACACAAGGTGATCGAGCATGAGGCTCCACTATGCCCGTTTAAGCTTGAATTTAGTGCCAAAGGAGCGGATATGATTGAGTATTGGGATCTGGATACCAAAAGACATATATTTCGTATCGTGCAAGAGCTTTTGAACAATGCGAGAAAGCACTCCCAAGCTTCAAATGTCAGTATTACAATAACGTCGTTAAGCAATCAAATCTTATTAATTTATAGAGACGATGGGATTGGGTTTCCATCTCATCCCATCGAGCATAGTGAGATTGGATCATCAGGCACAGGAATCGAACAAATGAAAAACCGGATCTTATCTTTAGAAGGAAAATGGGAAATTAGAACGGATACAGGAAGCGGCGTTTATCTAACCGTCACTATTCCTATGAGAAAGGTAGCATGAGCATGCGAAGAAGAACACTTATCGTCGATGACCATCCCGTTATGGCCCTCGCAACGAAAATGGTTTTGGAGCAAATTGAGCATATTGAGGTAGTTGCAATAGCCGCAAGTGGAAAGGCATGCCTGGAGCTTAACGAATTGTATAAGCCAGATCTTATTATGCTGGATTATAACCTGCCTGACCAATTTGGTAGCGTCGTTGCCAAGCAAATCAAAAAAAACTCGCCAGGAACCCATATTATTATTTTTACCGGAATTGATGTTACAGACATCTATAACCAGTTAATTACGATCGGAGTAAGCGGTATCCTTTCCAAGGACTCCAATGAACGCGCGATCCAAAATATGATTCGCTGTATCTTAGACGATTGCACGATGATCCCCTTAGCTTTATACCGCGGCATGCAGCTAACAACGAGCCTCCCCACCCAGGATACCTTGCTTACCAAGGATGAAATCCATATTATGACGTTGCTGGTCAGGGGGGCTACGCAGGAGCAAATTGCCCATGAAATCTTTGTAAGCAAACGTTCGGTCGATAATTATTTAAAAAAAATTTATAACAAATTGAGCGTGAAATCAAGGATCCAAGCCATAGAAAAGTTTGTGCAAAGCAATTATTATGTAGAAGCGGATAAAAGCTGATACCCTCATTATTTTCGCGCACTTACCATCATATAAGCACGGTCTGCTTGGACATAAGTAAACGCAATGTCTTTAAACTCCGCTGCTTGCAGCATCAGCTCAAATTCAAATTCATAAAACCACCTAACTTGTATGGTATCCTCATGTAATTCAATGAGCTTTCCGTTTTTATAGACTTCATATTTGTTGTAATTGGTTTTCAACTGTTCCCAGTAATCCAGCGCAATCCGCTCACTTAACCTAACTATAGCTCCATCATCTCGGCTAACTTCGGCAAGCTGCTTCCACTCATCGGGCTGGTCACTCCTCATATATTTGAAGGGTACGGATAAGGTCACAAGCAGTTGACCGCCTTCGACCAAATGGCTATATAAGCGTTTAAGCTATCCAATAGCTTCTATCCGGTCAGTAAGCAGATTAAACGTATTGCCAGGGATAAAGATCGTATGGTACTTCCTTGGCAAATCCAGTTGCTGGATCGGCTGGCGGTACAAGGCGGGGGCTATCCCTAGCCGCTCTGCTTTTCTTGTACAAACTTTAAGCATATCCTCTGAATAGTCAACTCCGTCAACATCTAAACCCTCCTGTACAAACGGAAGCAGGATCCGGCCTGTGCCACAACCAATTTCTACAGCGGGCCCCTGGTTATCGAGCACATACCCTTTGTAAAAGGCATAATCCAGCCAATTATTGGACTCGCTAAACCATAAATCGTAATGCTCCGCAACAAACCCTTGAAAATCCCCGTTCCCGTTTGTCTGCCTTTTCTCCATAAACGAATTCCCTCCTTTTTTATAATTGATAACCCCTTGTATGCGAGTATATCTGATTTTACAAAAAAGGAAAATCCTTCTTTTTATTGAACCTTGTTAAATTTCGTGTTTCGCTGCAGAAACAGAAGGAATAGTGATCGTAAACCGAGTGCCTAATTGTGGCTTGCTGCTAACCGTTACAAGACCCCCGAGAGCATGAATGACTTGATAGGAATAAGTAAGTCCCAGCCCGGTACCGCTGGATTTGGTTGAAAAATAGATGGAGCCTAGCCGCTCGATTTGTTCCCGATTCATACCGACCCCGTTATCCTTAATCAAAAGAATAGTGTTATTTCCCTCTGCTTTAAGGCTCAGCTCGATCTTCCCGCAAGTGATTTCCGAGCAAGCCTCAACCCCATTTTTAATAAAGTTAACGAGGACTTGTTTGAGTTCATCCGGATTTGCCAGCACCAAGACAGGAATGTCAGGCTTGCTTACTTCCAGTTCAACATTATACATAATGGCATATGGGGTCATTACATCCGCAACAACCCGGAGCTGGTCACAATAATTAATGATCTCGCATTGTCTGGCAGAAGGCTTGGTTAAAGAGAGGTACTCAGATAGAATAGACTCCGTCCTTTGAACCTCATCTAAACTGATCCGAATATACTGTTCGATTTTTTGAGTATCGTGAGACCGTTCACTAATTAATTTCAAAAAGCCTTTGATAGCCGTGAGCGGATTGCGTACTTCATGAGCAAGTGAGGCTGCCACATGACTCATCATTTCCATTCTTTCATTTTGCGCATGGCTAATAAATAATTCCTTGTCTGAAACGGCCTTGCTAAATAGTGACATTAGAAGCCAGATCGCTACTGAATTTTGAACTGGAATGACCAAAATGTGGAAGGTGATATTTTCGGTAACATATTGGGGGAACATCAGATAGGTAAGAATAAGTGGAAGGATGGAGAAGAGAAGTCCGGCAATAAAAGTGACTATATATTTTCTGACTGCAGTTCTGTATATATTACAAAATAACACGGATATAGTAAACGTTATGGCCACGATAAAGATGCCCACCCATTTCCCTTCGCCGCCAAGATACACCCGATAAAGGATAAATTCAATCAATAGAAGTAGACCAGCCTGGACGCCGCCGAAAACAAGACCGAAAAACATGATGACATACCGCATGTCGAAGAAGACTCCGGTCACTACACTGGAAGCGAAGGTCATAGAGAGCAGTAAACAAATTGAGCTAGTTATGATAATAAAGGTGCTGGTGCAATTTTTTAGTTTATCTCGGTAGTAAATGTTATAAATAACAAAAGGAGCAAGTGCAAAAAAAAGCTGCAGGATCATATCATTTAATTGACTCATCTTGTCGCCTCACCACCAAATTATCTACCGTCTTACCCAAGGATTAATTTCGACACTTTTTATTGTATTCCTGCCATGCTAGGCAAGAAAGCCACCCGCTGAGGTGGCTTTCGATTATGATGGCGCTACCCGATAGTGCCGCCTTCTTTCAATTCTAATCACATGCCAGATTCACATATGCATACAACTGTGCCCATAGACCAAGTCCCATTTGAGAGCATACCCGGTATCCACCACGCTGCAGCTCCATGCCGCCTGCATTATGCTGGGCGACTCCCGTCAAAATACCGTCCGGCGTCAAATAGGCGGATAGCTCCAACAGGTTATGCTTCGCGATCTCCATATAAGAAGCCGGTAATAAATGGCGACTAGCTGCCAAAGCTAGTGCCGCAGAGATTCCTGCAGAGCCTGAAGTATCGATACCCGTTGCTGCATCATCCAAGAAGCAAGACCACAGCCCGCTCGGCTGTCTCCAATCTGCTGTCACCTGTGCAATGCGGGTAATCTCAGCCTCTAGCTCGGCCACCCCTGCCAGACTCGCAAAAGGGGAGTCTTTAAGCTCGCAACAGGTTTTGACTAAACCTAAGCAATACCATGAGAACGCCCTAGCCCAGCTGCGGAACGTGTGCTCTTGTGAGTGCTGCATATAACGCAGGTAGACATGCTGCCCTCGTGCCAGGAAATCTCGACGAAGCAGCACCTGGGCAATGGCTTGCTCAGCCATATCCCGGCGCCCAAGATGTCTTGCCATAACTGCAAGAGGATAAGCCACGGTATAAGAGCCTTCTGCCGACACCACGCCTTCATCCATGATAGCCCCCCCGCCCTTAAGGCCTTTAGCCTCAAAAAACTGGATGGCTTTATGAATCACAGGATGGTCAGGTCGGTATTTCGTGATAACGGCAAGCGGCAGGGTCGCTTCAATCGTAGTAAACGTACCGTCAGCCTTGTGGCCGTGTAGATCCTCATAAAGCAAATCACCATCGTCGTTAAAAAACTGGCTGAAATGCAAATCCAAGATGGGATCTATACGATCGGCTCCTAAAAGCGGCTTCAAGCTATCCAGCCCATCAAGGACACAGCCCTCCATCCAGCCAAAGGGCTGCAGGGAGTGCAGCGAAAGCATGGTATTCAAGGCTTCCTCTACTCGTGAATCCGGTTCCCCCATTACAAGATGTGGGGTAAAAAACACACGTTCCTCTGCTTCACCCAGTGCATCAAATACCCATAGAGGCTGCTTCCCGCCTTTCAGTTCCAGACGTACGCCCCGATCCAGTGCCGCTGCGGTCTGTTCAGCTGTAAGGAGTATCTCGAACGGTTGAAATACGTAGGCGTAACGAATGTCAATGGTACCGATACGCTCATTGGACTGAAGAAGAATCACGTCAACCTGCTGAGCATCCCGATAATCTAAGGCAACCGTGATCCGCAAACGACTGCTTAGGCCTGCTGTCTGCTTGAACTGCTCGACATTCGTTTGCCACTTCAATTCCATCCGGTCTTGAGCTTCTCCTAGATATACTGCACTCCAGCCTCTGGAAATGCTTTTGCCTTCAGGCAAGGCAGCCGCAGAAGCCTTTACTACTTGGCCGGGCAAATATTGTACCAGTCCCATCCTTATCCCCTCCTATTTGAATTGCTCTCGATACTGACTCGGTGTAACCTGTACGGTTTTTTTGAAATTTCGATTGAAATTCGAGGCTGTGCTGTATTGAAGCTTTTCTGCGATATCCGAAATCCTCATATCCGTTTCGACTAGCCAGCGCTTCGCGATTTCTAATCGATAATTTGATAAATATTCAGAAAAATTAACACCCGTGTCCTTTTTAAACACACGACTAATATAGCTTGGATGGTAATGAAGACGCGCCGCGAACATTTCGATACTCAAATCCTGATCGTAATGTTGCTCGATATCCGAAATCATCAACATCGATATGTTAACCTGCTGCTTACGCTGACGCTCCTCCGTCCAAGTTAGAAGGGGCTGAACGATCTGCTTCCATAACCAAGCCTCGATCTGCTCGAAGGTATGCATACGCACTAAAATTTCCGAGTGGAACGTCTCCTTTTCGAAAACCTCCTGCACCGACACTCCCGCATCCTGAACTAGGCCTGTTAAGTTATTAAATAACCGTCCTATAAAATGCTGATAGTCATAATGATTAATCGGATTTTCGAAAAAATAGACAATGATGGCATGTAGCCTTTCTTGGGCTTGCTCGTGATTGGTTTGCTTGATGGCCTCCATAATCTGAAATTCGAGCTCCTTGGGATAACGGAACGTCTGCTCAGAGAGCGGCTCCACCTCATTGATGAAAAGAATCGACTCTGAGCCGAGCCTCACACGATAAGTAAGTGCGTCTAGGCTTTCTTGATGTGCAAGCGGTGCATAAATAAAGTTCGTGTACCTTCTACTAATTCCAACACTTATTTTTAGATTCAAATAATCTTTGACGTTATTGCGGATTTCCTCGGTTTTATTGAACACATGCACGTTAAATGGCATTTCCTCATCCAAACCGCCACCAAGGATTAGAACGAGTCCCTGGCTATGGATAATTGGACTTAGACGCATGGACTGTGGTACTAGCTCCTCAATTATATTGTGAATGGCAAAGAGCATGAGGTCCAGGTCCTTATCTGTGTAGTTCGTCCCCTCCAAGGTATCAATTTGAATCGCAAGCACACACCATTGATCCCAGTTTGTTGGAAAGTCATGCTGCTCGAGCTGCTCGACAATCGAACCTAGCTTCATATCCCCTAACAGCAGCTTGAACACAAAAAATTCACGAGTCTGATTATGCAGATGCTCGATCTGGCCCTTAAGCTTTGTACTTGATTGTGCCAGCTTAACCAAGTGCTCACTGATATAGTTCAGCTCATTATTTTGCCTCTGCTTGCCATCCGGCTGTATCGAGCGATAAATCCGATTAATAGGCGAATAAAGCCGATGCGAAACGATGAAGGAGCTCGTAATGACGAGAACGATCAAAATGGCCGCAATAATCATGGTATAGAGCTTGATTGCTTCTGATTTACTCATCAAATGCTCTAAAGGTGTAATCGAGACATACGTCCAGTTGTTGTATAAGGCATGGTTATAATGAATGGCATACTTCTGATTGTGCTGCTCATAGTAAAAGAGGCCTTCTTGTTCATTACTGCTTGCAATTTGCTGATAATACGGCTCTGCCTGCACACTACTTCCAATATCCTCCGTCTCGAAGCTGGCAAGTACTGTTCCCACATCATCCAAAATCAACGTGTTACCTGGTTCGTCATTACCTGAAAGATGCTTGCCAAGCTCCTGTAAAGGTACATTGACCGTAATGATACCAACCGGATTAACCGCATTCAATGGAATATGCTTAATCAGCTTCAAGACGTGACCTAACTTATCGTCCTGAATAAGCTTCCAATAGGAGCGTCGTGAATCATCCCGATATGCTTTCAGCAGCGATTGCAAATGATATAAATAAGTATCGTGCTTGTCGATTAAAGGACGATCCTGCATAGGATATACCGCGCCACCCTCAACAATCCAATCTTGACGATAGCTCATCAGATGGACATCTTGAATGCCTAGCTCAAACACTTGAATCTGAACAAGCTCGTTGATCAGCTTATTAAAGACATCTTGATAATCATAACTAAATGGATAATCAAGTACTGTCTGCATCGAGACTGCATTCGTCGTGATAGATCCGCTGATGGTTTGTGTGGTTAAGGTATCAATGGTCTTGAGCAGGTATTCTACTTTTTCTTTGTTCTGCTTGAGTATAAGGCGTTTGCTCGATGCTACCTCTTCTTGTAAAATTGTAGAGGACGTATTAAAGGACAGATACCCTAACAGCATGATAGGCAATATCCCAATGATACAGCTAAGCAATACCAAGTTGATGAAAAAGCTAGACCTCTGTAATTTTCTCATGTTGCCCCCCGCTTTTGCCACCGTACTTTTCACGCACAACCCATCATATCATATTTGCTGAACGAAGTAAGTACAGGGATTGTATCCGTGGATACAATCCCTGTGTGTCTAGCTTACTTTTTTTTGTAGAGGTCAGAAAGCTCTTTCGACACTTGGTCGCCGCCAATTTTTTTCCACTGCGCAATCGCAGCATCATAGCCGGCGTCATCGATTTTACCCATAATGTACTGTGCGCGTGCATCCAGCAGGATTGTCTTTAACTGCTCGTTTTTCTCTGTTTGAGCAGGAGAGATCAAGCCGTTGGATGGATCTGGTATGCTTACAGCAGCATGCTCACTCATACGCGCTTTCAGCATCTTATCGGTATCCGTCGATCCTAACGGATAGATGACCGCATCTGTCGTAACTAAGTTTTTAAGATCGTCTAAATTGAATTGTTCTGCCGCTGGTTTTTTTTCATTTTCTTGTGCAACGCGAACGAACTCTGCTTTAGCCTCTGGACTGTTGACGGAATTGAAGTAACGAAGCACCTCACGCAAATCCTTTTCTGTTTTTACGCTGGTTTTTGAAATAAGTGCGCCGCCGTAATGCCCTGTGGCCGCGTACGCTTTACCATTAATCGGTGGACTTACCGTCATTGTGTAATGGTTTTTCGTATCTTCCATTTGGAAGTAGTACAAGGGAACAACCGCATCAATCGATTCGATACTAAATCCAACTTTGTTGTTATACAGGTCTTTTCTTGCTTCATTACGAACGACGATTGCGAAGTTTTTATTTATTAAATCTTCTTGGTACAGCTTACGAACGAATGTAAGCCCTTCCCGGTATTCTTTGGTTTCTACGTCTTTGATAAATTTCCCATCTTTATCGACCCTCCAGTTGTTCGGTGCATTAAACCATGCAAAGATTTCTGTGGGAATGTTGTTTTCATAGACCATCAGGCCGTAAGTATCGTTGACGCCGTTTTTATCTGGATCCTTCTCTTTAAATGCTTTCATAACATTGTAGAATTCATCGGTTGTTTTGGGCTCTGCAAGGCCCACATTGTCGAGCCAATCTTTGCGAATAATCGTAGCAAGCCGAACAAGCGGACGCGGACGTGGAATTACATAATATTTGCCGTCGATCGCAAGATTATCCATGATTTGTTTATCATAGCTTTTCAAATTCGGGAACTCATTAAGGTAAGGCGTTAAATCCCAGAACATACCGGATCTTACACCGTTTAGAATCGTTGTCGTGAATGGGTTCTCGACCATGATCGCCTGCGGCATCTCGCCGGAGGTCATCGTTACATTTAATTTTTCGTTGTACACGTTGAATGGCACATACGTAATATCAAGCTTGGCATTGCCAATGCGTTCGGTTTCTTTGACAATCGGTCCATCCATCTTAGGTGCCGTGTTGGATAGATACACGTTCAGCATTGATACCTTGGCTGGTCCTGCTGGGGTTGCAGGTGCTGGGGTGCCCGCCGCCGGGGTCGGGGTGGCGCTTGGATTGCTTGCTGTATCGCTGGATGCCCCACAGCCAGAGATCATGGCCGTTGCCGCAAACACAATACTGAGTGGTAGCCCTACTGATTTGTACATGTTTCTTTTTTTCATTGAAATACCTCCCTAGTATGTTGTCCTTCTATTTAAGGCTGCAAGCCTCTATCTATAGTAGCAGCATTAAAATCTTTATAACTCTTTATAACCAAAGGTAAAGATCATCCGACTGCATTTCTAAATCAACCTTCTCCAAGCTTTCTTGCTCTGCGCTGGCAAAGCCAAGCTTGCCTTGACGAAGCTTGGTATCGGGATCAACAAGATGCTCTCCTGTAATCAGATCGAATTCCCATCCGTGCCATGGGCATCTGACAATTTCATTCTCGCGACCAAGTGTATACTCATATACATTGGAAGGCAATCGTGTGCCGGTAACGACACCTCTGCATACGGGAGCTCCAAAGTGAGGGCAAACATTTCGCCAAGCGTAATATTCTCCCTTCACGTTATAAACCCCATACTCCGCATTTTTGACTTTGACAATTTTGCAGGTGCCTTCGACGATTTCATCTTTATGGGCTACCCAATATTTCTCCATGATTCGTTCCTCCTGTTAATTAGCCCTTCACGGAGCCAACTAGAGCACCTTTAGCAAAATATTTTTGCAAGAATGGATAGACCAGCAAGATCGGTACGGTCGCCACCGTGATCACGGCCATTTTCACTGTCTCGGGTGGTATCGAGGACTCCCCTTCTACGGAGCCTTGCTCAACGAAACCTGCCTGAGAGACCATAACAATCTGTCTGAGCAAAACCTGAATGGGCCATTTGGTGGTATCGTTGATATACAAGATGGCATGCATGTACGTATTCCATTGGAACACGGCATAAAACAAAGTTAAAGTGGCAATTGCTGGCAAGGAAAGGGGGATCATAATACGGAAAAACATTCGCAAATCCCCGCAGCCGTCCATTTTAGCCGATTCCTCAAGTTCCACCGGAATGTTCTTGAAGAAGTTAATCATGATGATAAGATAGAAAGCGATTACCGCTCGTGGTATAATCAGCGACCAGTAACTATTCAGTAGCCCAAGCGACTTAACCACTAGATAGTCGGGAATCATGCCTCCTTGGAAAATCATTGTGAATATAACCAGAAACATCATCGTACGACGGAAGTGAAAGCGTTGGCGTGATAACGGGTAAGCAAATAAGGTTGTAAATAACAAACTAATGAGTGTACCCACAATTGTAATAAATACAGTGATTCCCAAGCTTGTAGGCAGTGCATTTGAGCTAAAAATGTATTCGTACGCCTTTAGTGAGAACTCCGTTGGAAACAACAGAAAGGTTTTGGAATTATAATCGGCAACCGATGCAAAGGAACTCGAAATTACGTGAATAAACGGTATAATCGTAATCAATGCAAACAAAATGAGCAGGGTCGCATTGACGACATCAAATAGGCGCTGTCCAAAGTCTTTACCCACCATTAGTAGAGGCCCTCCTCACCGAATTTTTTTGCAAGCCAGTTGGCAAAAATAACGAGGAGCAAGCCTACAACGCCCTTAAAAAGTCCAATAGAAGTCGCATAGCTGAGTTGTCCATTGATTAACCCCACCCGATACACATAGGTATCGAATACTTCGGCGACATCACGATTCAGAGAATTGACGAGATTGAAGACATGTTCAAAGCTTGTTTCTAGAATATCGCTTAATTTCAGCAAAAGAAGAATAACAATGGTGCTTCGGATGCCTGGCAGCGTGATATGCCACATTTGACGGAAACGACCGGCTCCATCCATTTTGGCCGCTTCATAAAGCTCTGGACTGAGCGCTGCCAGTGCAGCCAGATAAATGACTGTCCCCCATCCACTATCCCGCCAGATCACCTGTAAAATATACATAGGACGGAACATCCCGGGATCCATCATGATCGAAAAGTTTTCGAAGCCCCATGACTCGATAAGGGATTGGAAAATGCTTCGTTCTGACTCGAAAATGACAAAAAACATGGAGACAACAACAACCCAGGACATAAAATGCGGAATGTATACAAGGGTTTGAAGAGAGCGCTTGAACCATTCTCTACGTAACTCATTCAGCATGAGGGCTAAAATAATCGGTACAGGAAATGCAAACACCAGTTGGTACACGGATAACATCAATGTATTGCGTAATAAAGTGAAGAAATCAGGATCTTCGAATAGCCGATAGAAATGCTTCAATCCAACCCATTTACTTCCTGTAAATCCGGTAAAAGGGTGAAAATCCTGGAATGCAATAATAATGCCGCCCATGGGCAAATACTTGAATAAAATAAAATAGAGGATGCCTGGCACAGCCATTATATAAAGCCAATGGTCACGTCGAATATCTTGTAACAGTCTTAGTCTAGTTGTTTTCACCAATTATCCTCCTTACTTCTAATCCACCTTCTTGTGCAAACCATATAAAGTTGCTGCATTTCCTCCTTGGATTTTGGCGCGAATATCTTTCGGAAATGCAGAGAGCACCAGCTTCGGAGGGTCAAAATCCCAATGGGGATAATCACTTGAGTACATAATATTATCCTCGGCCTTACACATTTGAATAAGCTGCACGAGATGCTCAGGTAAGCTTGGCTCCTCGATAGGCTGCGTGGTCATATAGACATGCTCCCGAATGTATTCCGATGGCATCTTTCTAAGCCAGGGTGTTGTATCCCGCAGCGCCTTGTAGTTCTTATCCATTCGCCACATGAGATGAGGCAGCCAGGCGATACCACCTTCAATCGCAACTACCTTCAGTCCCGAATATTTCTCAAAAACACCCTCACAGACTAAGCTATTAATGTGCGCCATATAATTGGTCGGGAGAATGTTGTGCCATTCCATATATCGAGATGGATAGCCCGATGGTGTAGGCGTACCTGCAATGCCTCGTCCTTCGGTCCCTGGATGGATAGCAACGGGCAAGCCCATCCTCTCTGCTGCCTCATAGATCGGATGGAAGCTGCGATGGCCGTATAAGCGTGTAGAGCCGCTGCACATGATGACTTCTACGATATCGGGATGTCCACCAATACGCTCGATTTCCTTTGCCGCATACTGCGGATCCGAATGGTTGATCACCATGGCTCCTTTATATCGAGGATCCGCAGATAACCAATGGTCAATCAAATAATCGTTATAAGCCGATACCGCCGCATTCCCATAATCAATATCTGGATTGAGCGACATTTCGAGCACATTTTGCCCAGTTAATATCACGTAATCAAAGCCATATCGTTCAATGTGGTCCTTAACCATAAATACCGGATTACTGCCAGAGCTTCCGCCTTCATCTGGAATAGCATCTCTCCTAAGCACACCTACCGGTGAGTAATAAGGTTGACCTACACCGGTTCCTACACCGAGCCATTGCTTATGCCATGGCTTATCTAAATAAGGAAGTAGGTCTCGAGGATCCTTGATTCCGTTATGCACATCGGTATCAATCAACATCGCCTTATTCGAGGGCACGTTTGTTTTCTCCAACTGCTTACACCCCTTCTTCATTGTGTTCATTGCCTCGCCATTTATCTTAACCCGGCGAACTCTTACCGACTATAATCAATGCGTGACAGCCAGAAAGTCTTGGTACTAAGGGATTCTTCAGGCAGATATAATCCCTACAGACACACCTAGAATCATTATGTGACAGGATTCTTGATCACGATCCAACTATATTTGAACACAAAAAAGCCACCCCGAGGGTGGCTTGTCCTATGAATGAAAGTAGTTTTAATGACGTACCCGAGAGGGAGCGAACCTCGACCTACAGTTTAGGAAACTGTTAATTGCCAGTTGCAATGGGTTTGTTCATGTGCGTTCTAGCAAGCAATAGGAATCCGCATATAGACTAATTGAATCCTTCAGGTTCATGCATAGGCTGTTCGTATATCGCGATACCACTGCCCAAACGAATCCATGTATCGAACCGCGGCTCACCCTCGTACAGACGGATAATACGGGCTCCTCTTGGAAATTCCCTTTCGTGAGGGTACGTATTTTCTCCGGTTACTCGCCCATAGCAAAGACGGATTCCATGAAGTTCTCCCCAATAATCATTTAAATGGTCATGACCACAGAAAGTTCCTATCACATCGGCTCTCTCCACCATGGCCGTAAATAATCCTGAGTTCACTTTCGGACAGCATACTTCCTCCTGCTTGCCCCCGCTGCAAATCTTGCTTTGCCAAACTTCATTGTATTCAGGAATTGGGATATGGAAGAAGGCGAGCGATGGGACGGAACCCCCTTCATGCACTTCTGCCAATTGTTTGGATTCCCTTAGGTACCAAGAGATTTGATCCCTTCGGATCCAGTCATATCCATCAACCTGCGGATTGCAGGACAAATTGCCAGAGTCAAAGAAATATAAAACTGCACCGCACTTCCCCGCTTTGTCCTGAATAGGAAGAAGGTAATTCCCAACTCCAGTCACCGTTTGCGGTCCCCTCTGAGTAAGCGAATGTTTATGCGCCAAAACCACATTCATCAATTGTTCGCGGCTAATAACCGCTTCCGAATCATGGTTTCCGAATATGAGTGCCCATGGAATGCCTCTTTCTTCTACAGCGGCGACAGCTTGCCGCAGCATGTCCGCAGGATCCGCCTCCGGTGTGGGATGCACAACATCCCCAGTGAAAACAACAAGATCCGGTCTTTCCGCCTCTAGCACATTTCTCATGACCTCTTGTGATTTCAGATCCTGCTCCGATCCATGCTGCCAATGAATATCTGTAAATTGAACGATCGTAAACGTTCCATCTGAACGGAATGACAACGAATCCTGTTTATCCATTGGTGAATCCCCCTGTTCCTAGCTTGAGCGGTGTAAAAATCCTGGACCGGTTTTGGAAGTATACAATTTCCTTGTAGCCCGCTTGATCAAGCAATTGCTCCGCTTCGTCAAGCAGAGTACCTATATCATCGGGATAATGTGCATCCGAGCTGGTTGTTATAGGTACTCCGGCACGACCTAGCACTTGCAGAAACGTGGGACTTGGGCATGCTTCTTTTACCGGATAACGGTACGCCAAGCCAGTATTGAGTTCCGTTGCGACATTGGCCTGTTTTAAAGCATGGGCCACCTCTTCATACATAGGCAGAAGGAGACTTTCATCGGGTCTATATCCAAACACCTTCAAGTTGTCTAAATGGGCAATGATATCAAATATTCCGCTCGCTGCCGCACTTTTCACCGTATTGAACAGTTGATTGTACAAAGCTACCAAATCTTTCTCCTTAAACAGCCCCTGTGTTTCTGGATTGTCAAAGCCCCAGCCATCAAGAAAGTGGATCGAGCCAATGACATAATCAAATTCATAGTGAGATAAGAGCTCCCGTAATTCGTCCTCCCCACCTGGAAAATAATCGACCTCAACGCCCAGGGACAAGGAAACACCAGCTTCCTGCTTCATCTGATGCACCACTGACAAGAAGGGTTCTATAGAGCTAACACAGACCCTTTCCAGCCATTCCTGCTGGATCCTACCAATTGGGGAACCGTCCAGTATCATATACTTTTCGTAATAAGCACGAAACTCATGGAATCTGTACAGGTGATCCACAAGACCGTAATGGCCGATTCCCTGCTTGGCACCCTCACAGAAATAATGTTGGATCCATTCCGGACTGAAGCAGCCCTGCTCCAGCCTCTTATTAAGCAGCAAGGTCAAGCCCTGGATCCATTGGAGCGAATTCGGTAACGGTTGGTCCGAGCCACACTGCACATGTAGTCCATTTACATGTGCTAAGGCTCTTGCCGTCCGTTGCAGCCAACCCGTGGAATAAGGTCCTTCTTCCAAATGAAAATGATGATCAACTCTCATTATGCAGCAGCCCCTTTAAAGTGATTTTCAATATGATTCGACCTTGATATTCAGCTTTCCTTCTTCCTCACAGCAAGGAACGGTAATCTCAAATACTCCGTTATATGGCTCAACATATGCGATCTGCTTATCATTCCATAGAACAGCATAGCCATCACCTGGCGTCATACAGACGAGAAAGGTATAATTTGACGTATGACTGCTCCCATGGCGAATCATTCGCGCCTCCAGCTCCGTGAAGCGGTTGTTAAATGTCCGTTCCTTTATCCATATGTCCAATCCCACCGTCAAGGTGCCCGGTTTGTGATAGGCAGCATACCAGCTCATCACCGGTGAAGACAAGGCTCCGAATTGGTGCCAGCCAGCGCCTCTGCCTGTCTCTACGATAAAATGCTCAAAGCAATTATACGTGGCCTCCGTCTCTCGCTTCCATACCTGCAAAGCCGTTTCGGCGATTAGGCGGGCCTGTTCTCCCTTTCCCAGATCAAACATCGTTTTCCAGACAAACCACTGATGAGCCATCCAGACTGTTCCGTTCCAATAACCATCCTTGCGGTAATAAGGCGCAGATTGACTTACCGCTCCTATTCCGATAGGGGTCCAAAGCTCCTCTGGCGAGAATAGGTGGGACAGCAACATCGCTTGCTGCTCAGACGTACAAATTCCGGCCATTAGTGGATAAACCCCATCAAGCCCGCAGTTATAGTTGTTGCCGTCTTCATCCCGCAGGATGTTTGCAGCTCCGCCTTTTTCATGCACAACATAACCGAAATATTGGCTGTTTTCTTCCCAGGCATATTCCTGAAGCGCCTTGGACAGTTGTTTAATGGATTCATCATACTCCTTGATGTCTTGCTCGCACTCACCGAGTTCTAATGCAGCCATTCGAAGAATTTTAGCGATTCGAATACAGTGGCTTGAAGTAATTGCCGGTGCTGTAGACGCTGTACACTTCTGCCGATGCACCTGAACTTGCGCAGGATAATCATCCCAACCTCCAGAGTTATAAAAATAGTCCCAAGTCTGGAGCAGTCCCGAGGCAAGCCCCGCCGTAGTGGAGCTTCCCAAGCTGCCATTCAGGAACAAATAGTACCTGCGCAGTTTGGGATAAAAAAACTGCAGCAGCTCACGTGATTGTGTACGGCTCCATAGCTCTAAATACAAATAATGTTGAACGGGCACCGGACTCCCATGGTGAATGAACGCGGCTTGCTCGTCATCCTCTTCCGTTACATAAGCATTCAACGTATCCACCGCGCGTTGCGTATCCAGCTCAAGCAGACCCAGGCCGATGAACCCCGAGTCCCAGGTGTATAGGCTATCCCACCAGCGGCCAGGTGTGCTATGGCGTATATAGGAACGTTTCGTATAAACGGGATATACGACATTCGTCTGCATAACCGCCGCCAGCAGCTGTTGGCTGAATCGGTACGTTTCCCCTGCCGGGTTAGGTTGACGATCCGCTGCTCCTGCTTTGGCTGCCAAGTAACGGGTTTCCTGAAGGCCACGTGCCTCGCGGAAACGCTGCAGTTCCTCGTTCACTTGGGTGATACTGCCTTCACAAATGATACCGTATACAACCTTTGACGTTTGCGGCGGTAAAAAAAGCGGCCGCATGAACACATTCGTATAATGCCCCTGACCATCGCCCTGGAATGAGTCATGAACATGATCGTGGACATGATGCCGCATGAAACGATCCAATTCGCTGTGATGATACTCACGGATTTCGTAGGCTTCGAAGTCCCAGCCTAGTCCATATACGCCTTCGGTATGGTCATAAGCTAACAACAAACTTTCAGGAACCGGGCCTGTACGGATCCCGGGGACCGGGTTCCAAGGCACCTCGGAGAAAACGACCTGCTCCACTGACGCTTTGTTTACGATTACGAACCCATCAAGCTCCAACGGGGCAGGGATTGCCGAAACAATAGTTAGTACATAATCTCCTGCATCCAGCACGCCGAGAGCTGCCGCAGCAGTTTGCAAAGCCCCGCTTCCCTCAAGCCGGATATCTTGATCACCTAAGCCGCTTATGCTCAAAACAGCACTATCGCCAGCTGCCATCCGGTAGCGAATGAGCAGCATCCCCTCATACAGCTTGGACGGTATACGGAGTTGATAAGTAACCGTATCGCCTTGATCTTTGCCAAACTCTCTGCCGAGACAGCAACCGCCAACAAATTCGTGCTTACGCTCTTCACCACCTATCCAGCCGTCGTACACTAAAGAATCATTAGCCTTTGGAACCGCAAATCCGAGTGAACGATAGTCCAGCGCATCCACCCACAATGCGAGTTCCGGAAGCTCCACTTGCCAAGCTCTAAGGCGCTCTTTGTGCGAGGATACCTGCGGCGCATGAAGCGATGCCATCCAGTTTACGACCAGCGTTTGTTCTAGATTCGTATTATTGATGCATTCACAGCGTATTAATCTGGCGCATTCGGACCATGCGCTATATGAAATATCACAATATACTTGATCCTTCCACTCCAGCTGCTGGCGGTATGCATAATAAGACAGGTCAGCTGCCGCCTCCCATGGATGAAATCCGGATTCCCACATCACATTGGGAATATCGACTTTGCGCCGGTATAATCCCCCGAATACGCTGAGGTCGAAACGCAGCCCGCTATCGATATCGGGTAGATGGGAGATACCCGCATATTGTTTCGTGTAGGGCCCCCATGTCGGAAGGTGCAGATCATGGGTACTGCGTAGCTTCTCTATTCCATGCATTCGATTCAACCCTCCATCGTCTCATGACCATCGCATAATAAAAAGGGAAGCCGGCAAAGGAAGAGAAACCCTCTTCCTACCTCCGGCATCCTTGTAACCTACTATAGTGTATTAAGCAAGCTTAGACCTTACTTAGTGTTTTTATTGTACCATTCCGTACCTTCTTTAATAAGCTCGTCACCACCGCGCTTTTTGAAATCCTCTACAAATTTATCAAAGTTTTCTACAGGCTCTTTACCCGTCATAACCTTTGCAGCAAATTCTATAAACAGACCCTTGTAATATAAATCTGGATTCTTCTGCATCGCAGGCAAGTAAGGCATTCCCTCGGCGTCATTCTTGCGTCCTTCTTTTGTAGCAATCTCCATTGCTTGCATGACTAGGTCGCCGAACGGACGAAGCTGCATAAACTCTTTATTCAGTACATGGCTTGGCCCAAGGAACCTCATCCAGTTCAAATGCATGGACTCACGAGTCGTCTCTTCATTTGTACTCGGCACTTTATAGCTGATTTTGCCGTTCTCAACCGTATGATCCACGCCTTCAAGGCCGTATAAGACCAGCTTCTGAGCCTCAGGTGTGTAAAACCAATCCAGAAATTTGATGGCATTCTCTGGATTCTTATTGGTCGATGGGATTACCCAAGTTGTAGCCGAAATAATAGAGCGCTTGAACGAACCGCCTTTTCCGTCGGGGCCTAATGGTGCGGCTACAGGAATAATTTCAGCTCCCGGCACATTCTTCTTCAAATCGGCGGCAAGCTTATCTATGCCATCCGCGCCTGTGACAAACATGCCGACTAAACCGGAGCCCTTAATTTTAGTATCGGTATCCTTTGTTTTGTTCAAAAACACATCGTTATCAAGCAGTTTCTCTTGGTACATCATTTTGTACAACTCCAGCGCCTGCTTCATTTGCGGACGAATGAAGCCCGGAACCATTTGGCCATTCTCGAATTTAAACGTATTCGGCGTTACATCGTAGGCATTCATGAACGTTTCCGCATACAGCAACGCTTCACGGCCGGTATATGGAATTTCATCTTTTTTACCGTTCCCGTTAGGATCCTTGTCACGAAATGCTTTTAAGACTTCGATAAACTCATCAACCGTCTTAGGAACCTGCAAGCCTAATTTATCCAACCAATCTTTTCTGAGCAGCGTAATCCGGCCTTGATCATTAAAGTTCAACAACGGAATGCCGTATATTTTCCCATCTTTGTACACTTCTGGACCTGTCCAAGCTTCCTTCGGCGTGTTTTTCATAATATTGGGACCGTACTTTTCAAGCAGTGGCTTCAGGTCAGTAAGCGCGCCCGCATCAACCGCAGGAGCCAGCTCAGCGCTGTTAATCCCGACAGCTTGGATTAAATCAGGCAAATCACCGCCAGCAAACATAAGCGTAATTTGCTTTTCTTTTTCGTTGCTGTTAATGAGTTCGAATTTTACGTCGGTCTTGGATAATTCCCTCATTTTTTGAACGTATTTGTCCTCGTTAATATTGGCAGACGCAACAACATAGCCCTCATTGTTGACAACGGCTACCTTTAATTTCGGAGGCGGGGCATTTACCGCTTGTGCCGCTGCATCTCCACCTCCTGCTGCTCCAGTCTCTGTCTTTGTGGAACAACCGGCAACTGCTGTTGACAACAAAATACCGCTTAGCGTGATACTCATCCCTTTTTTCCAGTTCATTTTCTTAACTCTCCCCTCAAAATGTAAAATAAAAGGCTATCCTTTAACAGATCCGAGCATGGCACCCTTAATAAAGTGCTTCTGGATCATTGGATAAATAAGCAGAATAGGTACAGTAGCCACAATAATGGTAGCCATCTTGATACCTTCAACCGACTGCAGCGTCAAAGCCATGGTACTTCGCATTTCATCCGAATTCGTTTCTACCAACAGCTGCCTCAGCTTGACCTGAAGCGGATAAAGACTGGCGTCCCGGACAAACATAATCGCATTGAAATACGCGTTCCAGTGGCTTACAGCATAGAACAAACCGATTGTAGTAATAGACGGGATCGATAACGGCAGCGCAATTCTCCACCATGTGCCGAAATCGGAGCAACCGTCGATCTTAGCGGCTTCCAGCAAACCATGGGGCAAATTCTGAAAGAATGAGATCATAACAATCAAATTAAATGCGCTTATTAATCCGGGGATCATGAGCGCCCATAGCGTATTCATCATCCCAAGCGATTTAACAACCAGATAGCCAGGCACCATAGGCACTTGGAAAATCATCGTGAAAATAATCAGGATCATGATGGCTGACCGCAGCTTCAGGTCTCTTCTGGATAGCCCAAACGCCATTAATGAGGTAAATGCTAAATTAAGAAAGGTCCCAAACACGGTAATATAAATCGAAACTCCAGCAGATTTCCACAGGGAGGGCGTCTTAACCACCGCCTCGTAATTTTCCAGCGTGAATTCCCTAGGAAAAAAGGTGATACCTCCCTTAACAATAGCTGAACCGCTGCTGAATGAAGCAGCCAATACATTCCAAAAAGGGTATAACATAACTAAACCAAGGATGGTTAAAAATATATAATTAAACCCTCGAAACATTTTTAATGAAAGTGCGGTTTTCATAGGCTTCTCCCTTCTATTTATTTTAAAGCTTTAAAAAATAGATTCGCCGGTTGTTTTCTTACTGACCTGATTGGCCATTACGATAAGAACCAAGCCTACAATGGATTTAAACAATCCAATAGCCGTAGTCAGACTCATCTTGCCTCCCAGCAAGCCTACGCGGTATGTATAAGTATCAATGATTTCCCCTGTTGACGTAACTAACGGATTAAGCAGCATATACACTTGCTCCACGCCAACATCGAGAATATCGCCGATATTCAACAACAATAAGATCATGATCGTAGGTAAAATGGCTGGAATCGTGATACTGGACACTTGCCGCAATTTGCCGGCTCCATCAACTTCGGCTGCTTCGTATAACTCTGGGTTCACCCCGGCCAGTGCAGCCAAGTAGATGATTGTACCCCAGCCGACTCCCTTCCAGACATCGGAAACAACAATGATGATCCGAAAATAATCGGGCTCCTGCATAAAGTAGATCGGCTCTTTACCCATAAGCTTTACCAACTCGTTGACAGGGCCTGACGTCGGGGATAAAATGCTGATAACCATGCCGCCCACAATAACCCAAGATAAAAAGTGAGGCAGATAAAGAATAGTCTGAATAAACCTTTTGAAAAACATTTTACCGATTTCATTGAGTAGTATCGCCAGTATAATGGGGGCAGGAAATCCAAAAACCAGCTTGTATACACTGATTAATACCGTATTTCTCAATATTCTAAAAAATTCAGGATACGCCAGCATCGTTCTGAAATTTTCCAGACCTACAAATTCACTTCCCAGAATCCCTTTAAATACGGAATAGTCCTGGAATGCAATGATACTCCCACTTAAAGGGATGTATTTGAAAATAATAAAAAACAGCGCTCCTGGCAAAATCATCATGTACATCTGCCAGTTTTTTTGCATGTAATTTCTTTTTCTGACTACTCCGACAGCGGCTGACAATTTCTTCACCCCTTTTATATGACTTATAATAAGTGTAATCGCTTTCTTGTTTCTTTGACATATCCGTGCTTATTCGGAACTGGTTAATTTTTGTCTTTCATTGGCGCTGATTCATTTATTCAAGCCCAAGTAACTTACGGTACTCTGTTGGATTATATCCGCTGTATTTTTTGAATACTTTAGCAAAATGAGAATACTCCTTATATCCACTTAAATAAGCCACCTCATACGTTTTGGATTCCGGGTTGGCAAGCATACGCTTGGCATGTTCAATACGGACCTGGGTTACATAATGAATAAATGAAATCCCGGTCTCTTCTTTAAAGCAGCGGCTCAAATACGAAATCGAGACCCCAACCTCATCAGCTGTTTGCTGAAGCGATAATGTATCCTCGTGATAGTGACTTTCAATGAAGGTTACGGCGGCACGAATGTATTTTCTGTACGCTTGGTTTCTGTTGCGTTTGATTTCCTTCATCAGGCGGTTGATATTTTCGGAGAATTGTCCGCGGGGATTGGTATGGCTGTTCATGGACAAATCCAACTCGGCCAGGCTGATATCACCGTCATCTTTTCGAAGCAGGTTATTCCTAATAAAAATGAGTAAATCCGTATAACAATGGAGCAGCGGGAAGTAGGATGCATACTTTTCTGTTAGCTCTTTATCAATAGTATCCAATGTTTGATCCACGCTGGCTTGATCGAGAAACCAAATTTTATTCAGCAGCTCCTCCCCCAACATTGTACAAGCCCAAATCCATTCACTGTTGTTGTTATTTCCATGTTTCTTTCTTTCGAATTTTTGCTCGATGGTTTGCAGCAGACTTAGTACGATGTCAGGGTCAATCGGTTTAAGCAAATAGTCGACAACCTGCTTAAATCGAAGCGCGCTTCTTGCATATTCGAATTCACTGTAGCCCGATACAATAATGAATGTGGTTTGGGGGGTGTTGGACTCCGCCCATTCAATCAGCTCGAGCCCATCCATAACGGGCATGTTAATATCCGTAAATACAAGCTCCGGCGAAAGCTTCTGTATCAGTTGTGAGGCCTCCATCCCATTCTTGGCTGTTCCGACAACCGTGAACGGAAGGCCGCTTCTTTCAATCAATATGCTTAAGCTTCGCTTTATCATGCTCTCATCATCAACGATAATTACTTTATGCATTTTTGTTCCTCCATGGCTCTATTCATATGGAAGTCTAATTTCAATGACCGTTCCCGATTCATCCGATTTGGCAATATGCAGCCCGTAGGGGTTGCCAAAAGTTAGCACAATCCGGCTATGCACGTTCCACAACCCGATCCGGTTCAAGAAAGGATGCTGATGATCATCAACGATCTGATTCATCGTCACTTCATTAAAGACATGATTAAACTGCTCCACTTTTCCGGCACTCATTCCCCCTCCTTCATCCACTACTTTAATGACATAATAATCAGCCCTTAGCTCGTCGAAAACTCCAATATAGGCAGGTTCTTTTTTATGCTTCTCATAACCGTGAATAAATGCATTTTCCACAATAGGCTGCAGCAACAATTTAAGAGCTTTCACTTGTACCACTTCACAGAATGGAACGTTTACCTCCATGCTCAGTTCCTCATACCGCTGCTTTTGCACCTCCAGATAGGTTTGGATTTGGTCGAGCTCCATCTGTATATGGACAAGCTCGTGCGGGCTTCCAACGCTGTAACGGAAAATTTTCGCTAAGGCAATAACCATGCGGCTAATAGGTTTATAGCCTTCCATAATCGCATGGGAATTAATAACCTCCAATGTGTTATACAAGAAATGAGGATTGATTTTCGATTGTATGGATGCCAGCATCGATTCCCGCTGCTTAATTTCCATTTGCTTTCCTTTTACTTTCGAAATATGGACAGCCTCGATTAACCCCCTAATCTCTTCAACCATTTTATTAAAACTATGGTATAAGCTGTTAATTTCTTGGTTTTTATGAGTAGGAGCCGTTACTGACAAGTCCCCCAGCTCGGCTTTTTTCATCATATATCTCAATCGTGACAATGAACGGCTCAGGAATAAGGAATAACCACCTACCGTTACGAGAGCAATAATGACCAGACAGATTCCGATGGTTACGGTCATATTCCTCAATGAAACCATATCACCCGTCAACGCTTGGATTGGGATTTGGAACACAACCGTCCATCCTGTGCTTTTGGAACGAAAGCTTGAAATGAGATGGTGCTGGTCTTCCGACTTTCTGGTTAAAAATTGCCCTTCCAGTGGAATCGACTCACTCATTTCCGCATCACTTAACGGCTGTCCCCACCTATTGCTTTCCGGGTGGTAAATCAGTCGGCCCTCATTATCTACGATCCAAACAAAACCTGTCTTGCTTATCTGAACGGATTGCGCCATGGTATGCAGCTCTATAAGCTTCAGATCGATAGCTAGAATACCGGATAGCTGCATCGTATTCGTCACATACAGATTCCTCCCCACTGTCAACACAGATGCAGAGTCGATAACCGATATGCCGAAGAAACGAAAGTTTTTTCTGTCCACGTCTTGTTTCATATAAGAATCAAACCTGGACTGATTCGCAAAAATAGCAGTGGTAGAAACCGTATTTCCTTGAGCTGAATACAAGGAGACACCATACAAATCTTTTCTGCCAAATAGGATCGTGTCTAAAATCTGCGTACCGACTAATTTCGAATTTTGGTAACGGTTATAATCACTGCTTGGATTGATTTTCAAAAATTCTTGGATCAACGGGTGCGTCGCTAAAGGGAGGGTGACACGTTCTAATTCGTTAAAATAAATGTCCAGCTTATTGCTTAACTGTTCAACCAATTGCTCACTTGCTTGATAGGCATTGTTTTCAACCGTTTTTGTTGCTTCTTTATACCAAATCACACCGAACAAAATAAAAGGGACACATAAAAAAAAGAAAAACAACAATAAAAACGTTGTTTTTATAGAAAACCTGTGTATAAAATTCATGCTTATCCCCTCTATTTGTTGGAATTCACACCGTTTCTTGGGATGAAGGATCGCCAATAACCGTTCCGTCGTCCAATCGGATCCAGGTCTGAAATTTCCGTTCACCTTCAAGCAGACGAATCATTCGCGCCCCTCTTGCGGTCCCGTTGCGCGGGTACGTATTATATCCGGTAGCCCGTCCGTAGCACAAGCGTATACCATGAAGCTCCCCGCAATAATCATTGACATGGTCATGTCCGGCAAACATACCCGTTATATCGCCTCGTTCCAACGCAGCAGTGAAAAACCCGGAATTCAGTGGCGGGCAAGCAACCTTCTCCAAACGGCTGCCGCAGCATTCCTGCTCATTCCAAACGGTATTATATTCAGGCAGGGGGATATGGAAAAAAGCAAGGGAGGGCACCGACCGGCCAAACTCCTGTTCAAGCTTGGCGGATTGCTCTGTGTACCATTCGATCTGGTCTTGTTTAATCCAATCGTATCCGGTAACAGGCGATGGAGCCATTTCATGGGAATCAAGCAAATACAACACTGCAGAAGTGGATGAACCTCCCGGTCCTCCGATCCTTAGCATGAAATTACCCAGCCCGGAAACTCCGCCCGGACCTGCTTCGGTTAGGCAATGCGGACAATTGCGCTGCACCTCCATCAGTTCCTCGCCCGTTACACCGTATTCTTTATCATGATTTCCGAAAACAGCTGCCCATGGAACCCCATGCTCCTCCAGAATCTGAACAGCTTGAGCGTAAGCTTCCGGCCTTCCGTTCAAGCATTGTCCGCTCTGTATCACATCACCGGTAAGAATGGCAAGATCAGGCTGCTCCGCACTTAAAATCATGTCCATTAGCCTTCTCGTTTGTTGATCAAGCCCGTCACCCAGCTTCCAATGCATATCCGTAAATTGTACGATTGTGAAGCTTCCGTCTGCTCGAAATTTCAATGTCTTCGACACAGCTTATCCCCTTTCTCCTGATTTGTTATTCATCTGAAACTAATCAAAATTCAGGATCAAGCTGTCCTCCTCGAAGCGGATTTCATAGTGCCCAGACCTATATTCTGATGTGCAGTAAGGGTTTTCAAATCTTTTATAGCCCGTTAACGGAATCTCCTCACCGTTTACACAAAGCGGCTGATCCCAACCAAATTGTATCGTATCCCCGGCAATGTCCCAGCTCATATCAAGACCGTCAAATTGCAAGCCAGATTGCAATATTTCTGCTGCGAAGGAAGCAAACGAACCATGATCTTGTTTCGATCCTACACGGCATACCCATATATTAGTCAACGAATCACATATGACTTCTTCCTCAGCATGTTTCGGGTTGGCAGACCAGGCATACCCGTTCTGAGAATGCAGCGCGATATATCCATTGTTCTTCCTGCCGAAGATCCAGCCTGCGATTTCAGAAACTTCATCAAATCCCTGTTTCGGGAAATAAGCGTGGGAGTAGGGAACGCTTACATCCTCACGCAACTTATGAATACTAACCAAAGTATGCTTATATTGAGCGG
The DNA here is from genome assembly GCF_011440305.1 of Paenibacillus agricola. Taxonomy (GTDB): domain Bacteria; phylum Bacillota; class Bacilli; order Paenibacillales; family NBRC-103111; genus Paenibacillus_S; species Paenibacillus_S agricola. Next base: position 25,409 of record NZ_JAAOIW010000028.1, read on the forward strand.
CTCTCGGGAAGATCCCGTTGCCGGCCCACAAATCCGGTCTTCCTTCCCCCTCGGTAAAGGTTCCGGGGTGGTTCGTGAAAACGATCGCATCCTTCCCCAGCGTTGCTTGCCATATATGCTGCTGAAACCCATTCTCGCCTGGACGGTAGCTTTGGGCACAGCTTAGCATGTAATCGGCCGTTTTGTAGGTGATTTTATTGACCCTGCTTAAATAAGTGATCGCGCGGCAAGCTTCAGGCTCCACTCCAATAATTCGGCAATTTTTTACATATTCATGCTCATTGTATACTTCACTATGCACCATTATACCGTATTTCTCACCCATTCGTTTAGTTGCTTCAATAATTTTCGAATGTGTGTATCCCATATTTTGCCAATATAACGTCAAGTCCTCTTCATCCTCAAAGCCCTTCCCGAACAACGGTCCGTCTTCTACGTTAAAGCTTTGCTGCTCATGATCCTCCATACTCCGTTTGTCCAGAAAAATACGTTCAAGTATAGGATGCGGTTCAAAGTAGCTTGTCGCAAAAGCGACCGTACATTTTTCAAGCGTGGTCTGGCTTAGTTCACCGAAATTCCACAATAATTTCTTAAGAGAGCGTGTTGGATCCTTAGCACCCGATTTGAGGTCTCTTGAATAAGTCCGGCCGTAAGTGCAAGCAAGCACTCCTTGGAAGGAGTTAACAGCCAAACCGAACAAGACGACCTGCAACAAATCACCGGCTTTCTGTTTAAGCTCAAGGTCTTCGGCAAAATCAAATACGTTCAACAAGGAGTTCGCATTTGTCGGCAAATAGGTGTGTGAATCCCATTCGGAGAATCCAACCTTGCCCTTAAGGTTGATCCAATCGAGCATTTTCAGCTTAAGCTCCGCCATAATCTCTTTTCCCTTTTTCCCCCGTGCGGTAAAGGTCTCCTCCGGAAACAACTGTGCAACCAAATATTCGCCGGTGTGAAAGGCCATAATATGATTTTCTGTCCACATATTCTGCTTGCCCGGAAACTTCGCATTCTCGCTAAACCAATAATCATACTCCAGCAGCGTATGTTTAATCTTGGTGACTACATCGCTGCTTAACAATCCGCTTTTTGAATCTAAGTACAACATCCTGAGCAACATGGAGACTGAAAAATCACTGCAATCTAATCTATAATATATGGGTGCAAGCGCACTCAAAATAAATTCTTGATTCGGTGTCTTTCCAGCAGCTAATTGGGTCAGGGCAAACAGTAACTTTTGCCTGCCTTCCAGCATACCCCCACGAACCTTCGGATCCAACTCAGACCAATATTCCAAATACTCTTGCCGGACTTGTGCATACTTCATAGATAATTATCCTCCTGAGTGCTTCCCTTAGGGGGAAGCTTGCTTCATAAGTAGTGGCTTTAGATAAAGATTACTGTCATTATAAATGATCCTTTCAGGCTCTGAATATGGCTTATCTTTGACTAAAGTAGTCATATTTTGCTACTTACTAGTTAAAGGGGCCCAAAGGCTTTCCTAAGGCTCAGCCTTGGGTTATAATCGGAAAAAATAAGGAAAATTAAGGAGATGCCCCAAATGCAATATTTGAATGAATCGGCTTATTTGGAAGTGCTTCGCAAGGACCAGAATCGGACTTACGATTACCGCAGTTCATTGGACTCCGGGAGCTTAGAAAAGTGGCAGCAATCTTTACGCAACGTCTTACGGGAATTGACGGGACTTAACCTTATTCAAGAGAACACCAAGTACTTGCCGCTTGAACCACGCAGTATGGGAATTGAGGACTTGGGTGACTATACCAGGGAGAAGCTGTATATAATGACTGAGCAGCAGGTTGAAATCCCCTTTTATCTGCTTCTTCCGAAACATAGAACAAACAAGCTGCCTCTTATTCTGACTCCCCACGGACATGGAAAGCACGGAAAAGAGACCTACGTGGGCATCCACATCGATGAGGAAGCCAAGAAATATGCCCAGGATGGTGACCGTGAGGTAGCTCTGCAGGCGGTGCAAGCAGGATACGCCGTTATTGCACCTGATGTCCGTGGTTTTTTGGAAATGGGACGGCAGCAGGAGATTGAGCAGGGCATGGTATCCTCCTGTGTCAATCTTCAATCCAAAGCCTTACTTAAAGGACGTACACTTATCGGAGAACGCGTACATGACATGACAAGATTGATTGATTACGCGCAAACGAGGAATGAAATTGACACAACCCGAATTGGAATTACTGGAAACTCCGGTGGAGGCACGGTCTCATTATTTACTGCAGCTCTGGATGAGCGCATTACCGTTGCTGCCCCAAGTGCATATTTTTGCACCTTTGAGCAGAGTATTCTGAACCTGGACCATTGTCCATGTAATGTCATCCCTGGAATCATGCAGCTTTGTGAGCTCTACGATGTGGCTGGGCTAATTGCTCCTCGTCCCGTCTTGATGGTAAATGGACAGGAAGATCCAATATTCCCGATCGCTGGTACGCAAGAGGCATTTGCACATTTGCAACATATATACAGCGGGTTTACAGCTACCCCTTATTGTGAATTATTCATAGGTGATGGTGGACATCGCTATTATAAGCAACGTGTATGGAGCTTTATGAAAGAGCATCTGAGTTAAAACCTTGGACATCATCGAAAATTACGATATCGCCCGCTCATAGGCAAGTCACGTAAATCGGATAGCAGTGGATTGGTAATGATACCTGGAAGCACAGGGAGTGAAAAAGCGGTATTCATGTAGTCGGTCTGTACATCTATGGATAGAACAAAATCTACCAGCTTTTTAGCTGCTGTCGTGTTGTTCCCGCTTTTCAATATAGACACAGCGCCAATTTCCCAACCTGCCTGTGGGGGAATATAGGAGCTGATGTCGTAGCCTCAATTATTAAACCGAAGCTGATCGCCAAGGAAGCATACGACTGCCGCCACGTCCCCCATGGCAAGCCGCTGCGCTGAAGTTATTCCTGCAAAACTGGTCGATAGACTTGTTCATGAAGCACCTTCATTAATTGAATGGCTTCATATTCTCCTCACTGCTGCGTAAGAGATGCGAGCAAGGTATACCCCGTACCTGAGGTTTCCGGATCAGGGATTTCCAGCTTCCCTTTTAATTCAGGACGTAGTAGATCTTCATAACGCCGTGGCAACAGTAATGAGGCTAACTTAGGATCCTGCCGCCATACCGTTTGATTCACGCCAATGGCGAGCGCCCCCCTGTACATACCTGTCCAATATCCCTCTTTATTTTTGTATTCCGCCGGAATTTTATTACTCATTTGGAAATAATAGCTGACTAATTTTCCATTATTTTTAATTGTTCATGAAGATCAGTCGGACCACCAAGCACAACATCTACCCTGTTTTATTCATCGTCAGTAGATGATAGCTGGCTTCACCGCTGGACATACGAATAATCTCATAGGGCTATCCAGCTAATATTGGAATACACAAAAAGCCACCCGCTAGAGGTGGCTTGAACTTTAATATAAGGCATACCCAAGAGGGATCGAACCTCCGACCTACAGTTTAGGAAACTGTAGCTCTATCCTACTGAGCTACGGGCACGCAGTAAATAGTGAAAATTATACAAATCCGCGTCCGACACAGTTCCAAGCTATTTAAGCAATTAATTAATAAGTAATCATTATTTTGTTGAGATTGACTTAGCCGACAAATCTTTCTCTGTTTTTGGCTCCGGATCTTCTTTAGTTTCGGATACCAACTCTCTGGCAGATGCTTTAAATTCATGAAGCGTACGACCGACAGCCCGACCCAGCTCCGGCAATTTAGAAGGTCCGAATAAAATAAGTATGACAACAAGAATCATTACAAGCCCAGGAATACCAATATTTTGCAGCATCTGACATCAACACTCCTTATAGAATGGATAGATTAGTCTTGAATATGTTTTTTAGGATATACAGCGACTGCCTCAATTTCAATTAACCAGTCATCATTGACGAGGCTCGCAACACCGACGGTTGAACGTGCAGTTTTCACCGGATTGTCCGGGGTATTAAAAAACTGGGCATATGCTTCATTCCAGCCAGCATAATCAAATTTGTTATCTTTGCTCTTGTCTGCCGTTAAATAAGCGCGAAGGTATATGACATCGTTCATGGTCAAGCCTTTCTCTGCGAGCTGCTTCTCGAAATTGGTGAATATACCAATTGCTTGTGTCTTCGTATCGCCATAACGCTCATATACGGTTGCACCATCTTTATTCAATAAAGGAGGAACAGTGCCACTTGTATAAAGGTAAGCAGCTCCAGCAGGGACGGAGACTCCACTAGAAATAGACGAAGTTGCACTTCCGGAAAATTCAGACTCATAAATCGGCTCAGCATTTATTTTATTAGGTTTGTCCGGCTCATCCGCAGCAAAAGCTGTGATACTGATAACACCAGACATGATAGCAAGCAGCAGAATAGATTTAATATTTTTATTTAGCATAGTCCACTAGTCTCCTCTTCTGTTTCAATATTGATCTATTAGGCTTTCAACACGCGCTCATGGAGTTCAGTAACAACTTTACGTGCTGACTCAATTCCACCTGCCATCCAAGCCGTAATGTAGCTCATATGTTCCCCGGCCAAGTAAATCCGGCCGTCTGGCTTGCAAAGCGTTTGATAATAGGTTTTCCGGTCTTCTTCCGTGTAAGTAGCCCATCCGCCTTGGTTATACTTGATACTCTTCCAATTTACGGAGAAGGAGGTTTCGAATTCTTTATAAAACTGCGGGTGAATTTTGGCACCTGTGCTTAATGCGTATTGCTCGCGCTGAGCAAGAGTCATAGCACCTAATCGGTCTGCAGCAGCTCCGTTTGCATAGTAGGCAAGCAAAATTCCCTTCTGAGCGTTGTATCCGGTTGGAGGATAGTAGATCGAAGCCACATCGGTATTGGTTACCGTAGTGCCTCCGTACAACTGCTCGTCTGTTTCCCAAAAGCGGCGTTTAAACTGGACGCCAAGTTTGCCTGCAGATGCATAATTGATGCTGGAGATAGCTTTCTGCATTTCCGGTGAGAAGTCAGCCGGAATATCTCGAAGCACTGACAGTGGAATCGTACAAATACAGAAATCACCAGTGATTTCCTTTACTGCCCCAGTATCTCTGTTTTTGTAAACAACTCGGACTCCATTATCATCCTGACGGATTTCACTAACCTCGGCATGGAACACCATGTTGTGGCCGACGCGCTTTTCGAATGCTTGCGGAATCTTATCCATGCCGCCAACCGGATGGAACATCATCATTTGTTGGTCATATCCATACTCGCTGGAGAAAAAATTGCCGAATCCGGAGCTAATGATCGAGTTCACATCGAGCGGGTCGCGGACTACTCCGGCATCGAGCTTGCCGCCTGGTTCTGATTTATAACCTCCCCGGGAAGATCCTTTGTAGAAAAGGTCTGCGTTAAGATCGCCTTCGCGTTTCAGGTAGGCAACTAGCTTCTCTTTCTCCTCAACATTCAAGGGCAAATCGAGTGCGTTCTGATTTACTGCTTTGGCCAGCATTTCGGAAACATATCCTCTAACGTCTGCTTTAACTGCACGCTTTCTGATTTTTTGCCCAGATAGTGCACCAACATTTTCACTATAGTAATAACCATGATCGTTAACATTGTTGAATGGTTCTATTGGAATGCCGAATTTACGTATGTACTCCATCGTTACATGGAACTGAGGGATACGCATGGGTCCTGCATTCAGGTACATGTGCTCTCCGCTATCAAAGCGAGCGACCTGCTTCACACCGCCAATCTCCGTAACAGTTGTACCTTTCCTTACAGACCAGATTCGTCCACCGGAGCGGGAACGCGCTTCAAGAATCGTACAATCGTACCCAGCCTCCTCTAGCTCATAAGCTGCTGTCATCCCTGCAATCCCACCGCCAAGAATGATCACCCGCTTACCGTTACGATTTGTTAAAGATAAATCGTATCTGCTCGGAGGCGTGTACTCCGCTGCTTTCATAGTTTCAGGAGAAAATAACCCCATAGTACCCATTACGCTGAATAAGGCAGCCGATCCTCCGATTTTACCGATAGTAGTCAAGAACTGTCTTCTTGAAATTTCATTTGATCCCTTATTTTCCATCTCAACACTCTCCTGTTCAGCTATCATTGAATCTGAGAGTAAATATACCAAATTTTGAAGCTTACGCATTAGTTTGTGTCAGTAAATCTAACACTGTTTTTTTAAAATTAGGTAGTTTTTACCATGAAAAATAAATTGAAACTTGATATTATGTTGGAAATGGCATGAATTTATTACCAATGCAAGCCTTTCAGTAATTACTTCACAAAAAGTCAATGTGAAGATGATGTAAACATTACATAGGTTGGAGGATGTCAGTATGAACGAAAAAGTGATGGGAATTGGAGTTGTATGTGAATTAACAGGACTTTCCGAACGACAAATTCGGTATTATGAAGAAAGGCAGCTGATAAGCCCTAATCGAACTCAGGGGCGCACCAGAAAGTACTCGTTCGAGGATGTGGAGAAGATCAAGGAAATTCAACAGAAGATGATGGAAGGCTTTAATACTTTCGAAATCAGGCAGTTGGCTGCGAAAAACCGGTTGAAATTCAAATACAGCTTAATATGAAAGGAAGGTATCTTATGAGCATGCCTAACGCAATGACATTCATTGGACATTTAGGAGAGCTGCGCAAACGAATCATCCTTGTTTTAGTTGTGCTACTTATGGCCATGATAGCAGGCTTATTTATAGCCCCACAAATTTTGCATTATTTAAAAAGCAGACCACCGGCCTCCGACATGGTATGGAATGTGTTCTCTCCATGGGACAGCGCAAAAATTTATATGAGCGTAGCACTTGCCTTCTCAATTGTCGTCACATTGCCTTATATCCTTTATCAAATTTGGGCTTTCGTTAAAAAGGGATTGGAGCCAGTTGAGCAAAATGCAGCTTTTATGTACATTCCTTTTGCACTTATATCCTTTATCATAGGACTTTGCTTTTCGTATTTTATCGTGTTTCCGATGAGCCTTGCATTTACCACCAGCATTGCCAAAAACTTAGGGTTTTCAGAAACTTATGGGGTCTCCCAATATTTCTCTTTTATGTTTAGTATTATAATACCTGTTTCCCTTGCATTTGAGCTTCCGATCATTGTTATGTTTCTGACCAAGCTGGGCGTGTTGAATCCTAAACGGCTGAATGCTTTGCGCAGGCATGCTTATCTTATTCTGGTTATTACTGCCAGCTTGATTTCGCCACCGGAAATTATTTCTCATCTTATGGTCTTTATTCCACTTGTTCTATTGTATGAAATCAGTATCATGCTCTCCAAAGTGGTCTACCGTCGCAAAAATCAAGAAGCTTTTACTAGTGGGTGAGATCGCGCTAGAAACAGCAGCCCAGCAAACGTATCGCGGTGTACTGGAGGAGCGCTATAAGCAACAGAGTTTCGACTTACTGTATGGATGTTCCCTTGAGTTACCAGAACGATATTTCGCTCCAATTCTGCAACCAGTCGCCGGAGTATCGCTTCTTTTTTTATTCAATGTGGTCAAAATATCTTGCTGCCGCTACTTATCAGCTTTCCCCTAGTTACCAGGCGCTCCGTTGTTTCTGATCAACTGATCTCAAGCCTATCTGCCTTAGCTGCTCTCTAACTTGGGTTGGGGAAGGCTGAGACCCTCTTACCTTCGCTGCTAATGCGGCTAGCGACCAAGGCTTACAGAGCACCTATAGCTGTAGGTTTCTGCATGCCTCTTGCTTCAAAATGTTTCCCGCACACGGTTGACTATCCAGCTAGTATTTGCACACCACAAAAAGCCACCGCTGGAGGTGGCTTGAATTGTAAAGTAATGGCATACCCAAGAGGGATCGAACCTCCGACCTGCAGTTTAGGAAACTGTTGCTCTATTCCACTTGCCGGATCAACTTTGTTAAACGACCCTCAGAAATCCATTCAACTACGTACATATCTCCACGAGAATCAACGCAAACTCCATGTGGAGAGCTAAACTTATCGGGTCGGAAATACGCTTTGGGGAGGTTGGGCCACCCCTTTTGTTTATAGGCCTGTTGGTCCTCCCCTAGATGGGTGATCAAGCGATCGTCCTTGTCCAGAATCGTCACACGGCTGTCCAAATCGGGAATATAAACCTCATCCCCGAAAAAATAAAAGCTGCACGGCAGATCGAGATTATGCTCCATAAAGCGTTTATGCTGTCCATTCATCGTGAACACCTGAATGCGATGGTTTCTGCGATCCGCCACATAGAGCTCCGGTTCATGACCACGCAAATTGACAGAAATCCCGTGAGGTTCCAGCAGTTGTCCCGGCTCGGATCCTCGGCCTCCCCATGACCGGATATAGCCGCCCTCCGAATTATAGTGATGAACATAATATTGTCCATATCCGTCAGCAACATAGATATCCCCGTTCGGGGCAACACATACATCAGTCGGAACATATCGGCGTTCACCGCCATAGAGATTTGGACGGTCCGGCTGTCCTTTTTCCCATATTAGCTTCCCATCTAGGGTCATTTTGGCCAAGAGTCCACGCTTCGTATCAGTGCAAAACAAATATTCCTTCCCATCCTGATCCTTGTGCAGATAAAAGCCGTGGGCTCCGCCCTCAAACTCCTGGCCCCACGATGTAAGAAAGCGACCCGCCCTGTCAAAAACGATCACGGCATCCTTACCCGTGTTATGCACATAGACGTTATCCTGGGAATCGACGCACACGCCGTGTGTGTAGCCATAAGTAAGGTTTGCAGGCAGCTTTCCCCAACCGTCTGCTATTTCATAGGAATGTGAAGCGCAACCAATCACTTGTTGTTTCAATATGTTAATCTCCTCTCTCCATGGGGTTGAGACTAGCCGTCACTTTTGATAAACAACTGGAAAATGCTCGCCCGCCAAAATGTCTCCCGGTTTAATATCCACATATGGCAGCATCGGATGTTTCCCAAACGGCACGTAGCGTGTGTGTCCTGGCATATAATGGACAGCAATAGCACGGCGTTTCAAGCCAGACCGATTATTCGGGCTTCCATGCCAAGTCAGGGAGTGATGGTAGCCTACCTGCCCTTTCTTAATCTCAAAGGGGATCGCTGTCAGGTCTGCTCCTCCGGGAAGCAATTCTGGCTTTCGGTGATACGGCATAAACTCCTCGTTGCTGGCCAAATATTTTTGGTGATCTCCCCATTTATGGCTCCCAGGCACCATCCACATGCAGCCATTCTCAATAACTGCATCGTCAAGAGCGACCCAGGCGCTAACGAGATCGGCAGGCTGAATAATTGGCCACAACGGATGATCTTGATGCCAAGCGGTCGGTCCACCTGTTACCGGAGGCTTGTATTGAATCTGGTCATGCCATACACGAAGTGTATCCGTCTGGCAGAGCTGGGCAACCTCTTCACAAATAAGGGAATGGCCTGCATGCTGTAGAAAGGCATCACTCACCATCCAAATATTGACGATTTGAATGACCTTCTCATTGGCGACCATTTTCATCCCGTCATAGGGCGATTCGCCTTCCTTCATATTGCGGTTTAAAACCGGCCGCTTAACCGATTTACCCTCCATAACCAAATCCAATTCCGTTCGCAGCAGCTCCACCTCGCTGTCACCCAGCACGACACCCCCTTTTAAAAATCCGTTCCGTTCAAATTCCTCAATCTGCGCAGCATTCAGCATATACAATTCCCCTCTCATTGAAACCAGCTTAATTTCGGTGATATAGTGGTGATATAGGTAAGTATACGAATGCTAGCAAGGGATGTATGTAGACAAAACCAAGAGGCATTTATACTTTTCTAATATCATTATTAGGAGTGGCTTACTCATGAACGTAGGTTCCATCCTGACCCTGACGCCAACCATCAATTTCGCTCACCGTGACAGAGCAGACGCACATGTTTCCTGGGGACCCAGGACGATCCCCGACTGGCAATTTTTCTATGTTATTGAGGGGGAAGCGGAGCTTCTGTATGACCAAAAGCAGCAGCGGATCAAAGCAGGGGAATGTGTGTTATTCGGCCCTGATAGCCCGAATCGTCTAAGCACCGTTACGGAAGCCGTCTTCTACAGCGTTCATTTTGATTGGTGCCATCCCTCGCCGGAGCCCATCCATCCCGCCTATCGCATACAGGCAGTCTCCATGGCGGACTTTTCTCGCGCAGCTCCGGTCTATCATATGGATTTTCCCGTCTATGGTAACGTAGCCATTCCTTGCTGGTTTGATGTTCCAGAGCTAGAGCAGATTTTTCCCAGGATCATAAAAGAATATCAGCTGGAGCAGCCAGGCTACGCCTTCGTGATGAGAGCCCTGCTGATGGAGCTCATCGCAATCCTCATGCGTCATGTCCTAGATCAATCCTTAAGCGGAAAAGCCAGTAAAATAGAGCCGGCGCTCCATGCCATGCGAATCCACCCCGAGGAACCGTGGACGGTCGAGCAGCTCGCCGATTTGTGTGGGTATCACCCGATCCATTTTACCAAGCTCTTTAAGGAGGAGATGGGGAGAACGCCAAAGCACTATTTAATTTCGGAGCGTATGAAGCGTGCAAAACAAATGCTTCTTGGTGGACTTTCGCTTAGTAATATCGCCGAAAAGCTGAAATATTCCAGCATTCATTATTTCAGCCATCAATTCAAGAAGGAAACAGGGCTAAGTCCAAGCGAATTCAGACAACAGGGCAGCTAAGCAAGAGGTTTACAGAGATTCCTCCATTCAAGGTGGAACGAAAGCCTTTAAAAGCTACTTAGGGTGAATGGGGAATACACAAAAAGCCACCCCGAAGAGTGGCTTGGCATTTCTTAAGACAGGTTAAATTACGAATTTTGGCGATGGCATTCTTCCATAACGGCAATTTGTTGGCGAACCTGCTGTGGGGTAACCTCGAGCGCCTTGCCTTGCACAATTGTATTGTAAAGCATGCCGTAGAAGCTTTGAGCCATCGTATGAAATAAATCTTTCCCTTGATCTTCGGGAATTTCCCAGCTTTCTTCATACCATTTCAGCTGTTCACGGCAATAGGCCGGTTCATTTTTTTCGTTTACCAAAGGTGTTGACACTAATTTCAGTTCTCCGGCTTCCTCTGGCTTGAAAAACTTCCAATCCAGATGTGTCGTGCTTCCCTTGATACCGCCTTTGGTTCCCTGCACGTTATAGGTAAAGCTCGGATACGCGCAGCAAGAGGAAATCTCGACATCAATGACTGGGCGTCCATGTCCATGCAGGATCACTTTTACGTAGTCCTCGGCATCTCCTGCCGTATTGGCACGATCCATAATGGAAGTAACATTCGGCATGGATTCACTATTAAAGAATTGGAGAGCCTGATCGACCGGATGCGGCCCCGTATTTAAGAGATTACCGCCGTTGTTGGCTTGCAAGGTCTGCCAATCCCATCTTCTCGCGAAATTGTTATAAGCTATACTGACCTGTACCACTCTGCCGATATCGCCGGATTCGATGATTTCCTGAATCTTAGTAAATGCGGGGGCATACCGCGATTGCTGATATACAGCAAGTAATTTCCCTGATTTTTTTGCCGTTTCAATCAGGGTATCCACCTCTGCCGCCGTTCTGGCAAGCGGTTTTTCACATAATACATTAAATCCGTGCTCCAATATTTCCTTGGAAATGGAATAGTGAAAGTTGCTGGGGGACGCATTAATGATTAAGTCCAGATCCGTTCTTTTAAACAGATCACGATAATCACTATATACATCGCAATTCAACTCTTGTTTAGCCCTTTCCAACCGCTCCTCCAGCTTGTCAGCAACTGCTACAATTTGAAATTGCTCCTTCAGCTGGCTTAAAGAGAAAGCATGTATATCCCGACCACTACGTCCTTGACCAATTATAGCTACTCTGATCTTGCTCATACCGTCACCTCCGAAGCTAATTTACGCATATATTGGACATACTGCGGAAAAGCAATTTCTGGGTTATCCAATTCTGGATGCCATTTTTTCTCCCATTCCAATGTGAAGTAACCTTGATAGCCCTCGCGGATTAAAAGCTGGTATATCGCCTTCAGCGGAATATCGCCTTCACCGGTCAAACAATATTGAAAATCCTCTCCGCCGTTTTCTCCAGCGCGTGAATCCTTCACATGGGTGTATTCAATCCACTGCCCTAATACACTCCAGCTATCCTCAGGCTGTTCCCCTACCATTCGGTAAGGATGGTGTACATCCCATAGTACGCCGACAGCTTCTGTATCAACCTGCTCCATGACAGTTTTCATATCGGCGCAAGCAATCCAGTCATCATGCGTTTCAATTAGCAGCTTAACGCCATGTGCCTTCGCAATTTTCGCCATTTCACTTACATGGGTTATAACCCTTTGAACAGCCGTATCCCGGTTGACGTCGCCAATCTTTCCACCAAATACACGAATATAACGTGTACCGAAAATGGAGCAAAGCTTTGAGAATTCGGTAATCTCTTGAATATTCTTCTCGAAATTTTCTTCTGAAAATAAATGGACGGAGCTGGAAAAACAAGAAACGTGGAGCCCGGCATCCGTAATTTGGCTAAGTGTTTTTTGAACCGATTCAGAAAACTCAGGGAGCTTATAAATGTTCATTTCGCCAGTCAAACCCCTAAAGTCTATCGCATCAAAGCCGTACTCTACGGCGCTTGCAATAATTTTGTCTAAGGGCCATTCTGGACATCCTAAAGTGGTAAAAGATAATTTCATGTAGGTTCACTCCGTTATGGTGAAGGATGGGTGTATCTAACTTTTGAACAGAGAGGCGCCGAGGGCCTTGGGGGCCATCAGGCGTCCTTGTCTTCATCACAGATTTCCGGCCAAACTGCCGTCATCAGGTTACGCTTTTATCCGTTTTTCTTCTTGTAGGAAACATTCATTTCCTCAATAATTTTGTTAAAGTTGGCATCGGTCTTTAATTGTTCTACAAACTTGTCATAATTGGCTGGGGTTTCCTTGCCCACAATCATTTTGACCTTCAAATCGATAATTTTCTTTTGGTATTCAGGCCAATATTTAATCCATGCATCAGAATCAACCCCGATGGAAGGATCCAGAACTGCAAATTTAGTCCGTTCGTCGATGATCTTAGTGTGACGATCGTAAAATTCTTTGGGAATACCAGCCTTGTAGGCTTTCTGGTATTTATCGTATTTCAGGAAAATTTGTCCCATAGCCTGCTGAGAGACATTGTCCTTCTTCGCTTGTTCTGTCGGGATTTTAAAGCCGTCCTGCTCGGTGAAATGAACATCCTTAAAGCCGTAATTGGCCAAATCAGATCCTTCATCGGAAGCGCCGAAGTCCATGAACTCCATAATTTTCTTCACTTTAGCTTCAGGTACTTTTTTGGGAATCATAAACATGCCGAACGCGCCTGGATCCGTTATAGTGGTACCGTTCAACGATACAAGGGGCTCTACGTAAGCATCAGGTTTTATCTTCTTGAGCTCAGCTGTTGACTCCCAGGCCTGATCCATGGGAACAGCATCCAGGCCGCCTTTGCCTGACTTCATCATATCGAGCGTCTGCGTTTGCTTCAAGATACTGAAATCCTCGGGGATCAGCTTCTCTGCATACAATTTATTCAAATACATAAGGGCTTCTTTTTGCGATGGTAAGAAAATGACAGGTGTCAATTTCCCATTCTCCAGCTTCCAATCTCCAAAGGTTTTCGTAAAGGCTGTTTCAATGACATTGAACTTACCTACACCCGTTGGGTCCGTATACCCCAGAAAACCGTAAGTGTCGTCTTTTCCGTTGCCATCCGGGTCCTTGGTAGCAAAGGCTTTCATCACTTCATACAGCTCATCCGTGGTAGTGGGTTCCTTCAATCCAAGCTTATCCAGCCAATCCTTGCGGACATTGAGCGCTGTTTGACCATAGACTGGTCTTACACGTGGAATACCGTAGTTTTTACCATCGCCAAACGCGAGGTTTTTCCAGGTAAGCTCAGGAAATTTGGAAAGGTTGGGATAGCTTTTGTACAGCGTTGTCAAATCCCAGAAAGCACCTTGCTGCGACATACTTTTAACCAATGGGTAGCGCTGCGGATAATCGGCGAGAATCATATCCGGCAAATCCCCTGACGCCAAGGTTACGTTCAACTTGTCAGCGTAGTTATTCGGCGAAACCCAAGTAATTTTCAGCTTTGTGTTCGTACGTTTTTCAATCTCTTTGATAATTACATTATCTTCACCCGGGGGCTCTTGCGAGAAGAACGTTGACATGATACTGATTTCTGTGGGCGCTTCCTTCTTGTCACCCGCGCTACCGCCTGTAGGCCCCGGATTCGAACTGCAAGCCACGGTCGTTACTAATAATACAGCTGCAGCCATAACCGGTATTGCCTTCATGGCTGATTTTTTCTTGAAAACCATCTTTGTGACCTCCTCAGCATTGTTTATATATCATTCCTTAACAGAGCCAACCATAACACCTTTGGCAAAATGCTTCTGCAGGAATGGGTATACCAGAATAATAGGTACTGTGGCAACGACTACTGCCGCCATTTTCAAGGTTTCCTTAGGCATTTCTTGTTCAGAAGCGATTTGACTGGCAAGCTCGCCGCCACTGGTCGAGGAATCGATCAGCATATTTTGCAGCAGCACCTGAAGAGGCCACTTGTCAAAATCGTTAATGTACAGAATCGCGTGAAAAAATACGTTCCAATAGCTTACCGCATAAAACAGGCCGAATGCCGCCAGCGAGGGTAGTGATAAGGGAAGAATGATTTTCACCCAAATTCCCATGTCATTGCAGCCGTCGATACTTGCTGCTTCCTCCAAGCTCACAGGAATACTGTCATAAAAGCTTTTCATTAGGAAAATGTACCAACCGCTGGTTAAGGCGGGAATAATTAATGACCAGATACTATTGATAAGCCCGAGGCTTTTTACAACCAAATACGGCGGAATAATGCCAGGATTAAATAAGATGGAGATCAATACGAGGAGCAATAAGATTTTTCTGCCCCTTAACCTTCTTCTGGACAAGGAATAAGCAAAGCTCGAGGTAACCGCAAGGCTTAACAAGGTTCCAACAATCGCGAGAAATGCACTGTTTCCCCCGGCACGGATGAATGCACCTGTGGACAGCAAATACTCATAATTGACCAGTGTCCATTCGGACGGAAAGACGAAAGCTCCACCTTTTTGGATATATTCTGAGGGTGTCGCAAAAGATACAAGTAGGATATATAAAAAGGGTAGCAAAGTAATAAGACCAATAAAAATGAGAACGATCGTAATCAGATAATCAAAGGTTGATGCCCGGGTATTTCTAGTCATAGTCTCACCTCCTCAATATAAACCATCTTCGCCGAATTTCTTGGCCAACCAGTTGGTCGATACGACCAAAATCAGCGCCACAACCGATTTGAAAAGCCCCACGGCTGTTGTAAAGCTGAATTGTCCATTTTTGACTCCCATACGGAATACATAGGTTTCAAATACGTCTGACACACTGGATACCGCGCTGCTGGTCATTAAGTATACTTGTTCAAAACCAACATCCATAACCTGCCCAAGCCGCAGAATCAATAAGGTAATAACTACGTTCTTAATGGCTGGCAGCGTGACATACCACATTTGATGCAAGCGATTCGCGCCATCCATCTTGGCTGCTTCGTAAAGCGCCGGATCTGTACCCGCAATTGCCGCCAAAAAGATAACGGTTCCCCATCCCGCTTCCTTCCATATGGATTGCAAGGTCAGCATGATCCAAAAATAATTCGGATTCGTCAGGAAGTCGATTTTATCAAAGCCCATCATAACGACAACATTATTGACGATTCCTCCAGTTCGGGAGAACAATAAGAAGGTCATGCCCGCGATAATAACCCACGAGAAAAAGTGGGGTAAATATACAATGCTTTGAATAGTTGATTTGAATTTCATATTCCGAACTTCGTTTAATAGAAGAGATACGACAATCGGTACGGGGAAGAAAAAAACGAGATTAAGCAGACTGATCATCATGGTATTTCTAAACAGATTCCAAAACTCACTACCCAAGAAGAAACGTTCGAAATTCTCAAACCCTACCCACTTGCTTGCCAAAAAGCCTTGATAGGGAGAGTAATCCTGAAAAGCTATTAGAATTCCACCCATAGGTACATACTTGAAAATAAGAAAGTAAAGGGCTCCTGGCAAGGCTAATATATATAGGTATTTATCCCTCAGGATGTCCTTCATTGCCGACTGGAATTTACTTCTGTTTCTTGTCGGTCCAGCATTTTTTTCTAATTCTACCAACGTGTTTTGCATTCCCTGCCACCTTCCTTGTGTTCACATGAATTGATGTTCTCAATGTACATGACGGCTCCATTTCTCACAATTCAACATTTTCTCAATACGATTAACTGGAGTATTACTTTTTCCCGTTTGCATATTTTCGAGTCTTTTTCATGCAAAAAAGGCTGTATGCTCATCGCATTACAGCCCCATACCAGATTCCCGATATTCACCCGGAGTAACACCCTCTGATTTTTTAAATATTTTATTAAAATAGGACGGCTGGTAACCCACTCTAGCTGCAATTTCGGTAACCTTCAAGTCCGTATTTCTTAATAGCTGCTTGGATTTGTCCAAGCGGATTTCCGTGACATAGTCGATAAAGTTTTGATTGGTGACTTCCGCAAAGACAGCACTTAATCGCTTAGGCAGAATTCCGATTTTATCAGATAAATATTCCAGCGAAATATCATTCATATATTCCTGATCAATAATATCCTTCACCTTGCGGATCGTCTGCTTCATCTCGATGCCCTGCTTTTCGGACAAGGTTTTGAGAAAGGGTTGAATCACTCTGGTTACGAACCACTTGTTGATTTCTTCGAGTTCCTTTAATTTGAACAGCTGCTCATACAGATTGATGCCCTGACTGGTGCTCGAGTGTGCTACGTCAAGCTGCATCATCGCTCGTAAAACACTGCCCAGCAGTTGAGCCATGTATTGTTGAATTTGAAAGGCTCTACCTGCATCTTCCTTTAAAACCAATAAAAACTCGCCCCATTTTTGAATGGTTTCTTCCTCAGCCCTCATTTGAAGCGCGTGAATTAATTGTTTTTCGATTTGAAACGGATACTCCAAATTTTCTTTTACATACGGAATGAATTCATCTGTGCTAATAATTTGTCCGTGCTCTCCGATATTGCGAAAATGCAGGCATTGTTTGACCTCATCCAGCGCTCTGGGCAGTTCCTTGAGGTCACTGTTCAGCTTGCTTATCCCTACAGCCACATGAACACCCAATAATTTGGTGATCATCGTGATGACTTCATTCGAAAATCTAAAAACTTCGCTTTTGATCTGTTCCCTTGGCTTATCCTGCGTAAAAGAAACGAATAGAGCAACGGATAAGTTATGGAGATTGATAGCCTCCATATTTTCTTTATCGATGGAAAGCTCCTCAATAATATTGGCCGCTGCAAAAGTGACAAGCTGCTCGTCCCCCTCAACAAACCGTTTGCTGGTTTCGGAAAAAGGAGACAATTGTATGAGAAGAAGGACAAACTTCTTATTTACTGTATCCCAGCCATACTCCTCCATCCGCAACCGTAGCTCCATCTCAGAAAAAAAATAAAGCTGCCCTTGAATCAGTTGCAGCAAAAAACCTTTTTTCATACTGTATTGGTTTTCTTTCAGCAGAGATTGGAACGAACGACTTTCACGGGTAATGTTGAGCCATTTGTTTTCTATAAACTTGATTTCGTCGGACCGATCCTCTTCGGGCAGTTTGTTACCGATACTCCCTCCAAACATTTGAACCAACCTTTTGATGGGGCTGTACATTCGCTGTGAAGCAAACCATGATAGCATGGCTGCTATCAGAACACCCGAAAGACTGACGACGAGCATAAGCTTGGAGGTTAAAGTAATGGGCTCTATTAATTGGGAGAGCGGTGTAGCAATCACATATCGCCAGCCTGTACGCGAGAAGGTGGCCGTGGCAACAGAATACTCCGCCCCCTCCCACTTCACGTTAAAGGGCTCCTGATTAATTTCGCCTTTCATTACCTTGCTTCTTATAAAATCCTTTAGTGGCTGTTTAATTGGATCCACTTCTTTACCTGATGTTATCCAATCGCCATTTGGTTTCATGATAAAAGAGATACCATTTTCATAAGGGTTCAATTGCGTAATTTCTTTATCAATCAGCGTTTTGTCCAAATATACCAACAACGCTCCAAAAGGCCTTGTACTGACAAATGGGAGCTTGTGAATCAATACCAAGGGAAACAACGTGCCTCCACTTGGATAATACTTTTCCGCATCACTCCAATACATCAGATCCTCCGATTTCAAAATCGGATCATAAGCTGCCTTGTTCGCCTCATCTTTGAGCCGAATCGCACCCCGATCATTAGAAACCAGCAATTGTTGATTTTGTAAATACAAATCGATCCGCAAAATCATGTTATCGGAGCTTTGGGCAACAGCTAACAATCTGTAAATGTCCTGCATAACAGAAAATTCGTCTATGAAATTCGCATCTCTAAGTCTTTCATCAAAAATGGAGTTAGCCGCTGCTTTGTCCACCATCAGTTCAAATTGTGAGAACTGTTCATCAAACCGCTGAAAGACCTGCTCAAGCTGGTACTGATTTTTTTGGTACACTTCCTTTTCCACTTGCTTAATTCCAATAAAATAGGTGCTAATTCCAATAATTGCTGTAGGCAAACTAGTCATTATTAAAGCGAAAATTAAGCTTTTACGAAAATAATTTCCTCTCAAACTTCGCTTGTCAAAATTAATTTTAAAAAAGGACAGTACATTCATAAAAAAGCTCTCCTTAGACGCATGGGATACAAGTGAAAATGAAAACACTTTCAAAGACACTGCTTGGTAGGTTGCATGGCTATCCTTTTATTGTTCGATACTATTATTTTCTTCCTCCTCGTTATATTCTTCTCAACAGCCCAAATTATGCGCGATCCGGCTGTGATAAGGCGTCGAGTTTTTTTCGGGAACACCTGTTCTCAAAAAGAGCCGGCATTTCTATTTTGGAAAGCTGTCGTTTCCATATTCACATAAATTCCCGGTGATTTCAACTCAAAATATGATGCATATAACATCAGATTCTTGTTAGCTAGACAGAAAACTACCGCTCCATGCTGCCGAGTTTTCTTAAAATTAAAACCATTCATCCTAATACTGCCCTGCTGTCTGAATTCGTTCGCTTTGTACTTTGTCCCGTTTCTTTCTTAAATGGATGACTCTGTCCGATTCCAATGATAGCGATTATTGAATACACAAAAAGCCACCCGCTAGAGGTGGCTTGAATTTTAGATGAATGGCGTACCCGAGAGGGATCGAACCTCCGACCTACAGTTTAGGAAACTATCGCTCTATCCTACTGAGCTACGGGCACGCGGTAAGATTCATTTTAGCACGAACACGATAGTGAGTGCAACCTCTCCTTACAGCTTATGGTGGCCTCAATCGTCATTATGAATTGAGCACCGCCCTTCCTCCTTTCCTCATACATGCAATACTATCCTCAAAGTAACTAAGGCAGTATAAGTTCCCTACTTATATAGGCTCCTCTTGCTTGTTATAATACTAATGAACAAGCTTTTACCATCAACCGTTATACAAGAATTTCAAAATTGATACTCTGGAGGAATCGCATATGACATTTCCACAACGCAAACTAGGTTCTACTGGGCTTTCTGTAAGCGCCATCGGCATGGGTTGCATGCCCATTTCAGTAAATGGCAGGCCATCCGAAGAGGAAGGGATTAGGACCATACATGCAGCACTGGAGCAAGGCATTACCTTTTTTGACACAGCCGATGCCTATTGCCTGAATAACGATGATTTTGGCCACAATGAGCGTATCCTAGCAAAAGCCTTACAACAGCATCCTGAGGCTATTGTAGCCACTAAGGGAGGCAACCAGCGGCCAGACGGGCGCTGGGAAGCGAACGGGCACCCTGAGCACCTGCGCAAGGCCATTGAAGATAGCCTGCGTGCTCTTAACCTGGAGACGATTGTCCTATACCAATTACATCGTCCCGATCCTAATGTCCCCTTCGCCGAATCGGTCGGGGCTATAGCCGACTTACAAAAAGAAGGCAAATTGCTTCACGCTGGGTTATCCAATGTTTCCGTGGAGCAATTGGATGAAGCAAGCGACATCCTTCAAGTGGCAAGCGTACAAAACAGGATGAACCTGTTTGATCACTCATCGAATGCCGTCCTTAAGCGTTGTGAGCAATTAGGCATAGCCTTTTTGCCATACAGCCCGCTGAATGGGATGAGCAAAGCCGGCCAAATTGGTGCGAATGAGGTGCTCTCGCGCATTGCCGACAAATACCAAGCATCGCCGCAGCAAATCGCTCTAGCATGGCTTCTACACCTTTCTCCTGTAATGATACCGATACCGGGAGCTAGCAAAAGCAGCAGCATCACCAATAGTGCTAAGGGTGCTACGGTTGCCCTGACCCCTGAAGACATCGAGGAATTAAGCACGATCGGCTCTTAACACGTAAGAGGAAAACCAAAGCCCGAGCATGTGATCAGCTCCAGCCCTAACATCTATGAGATTAAAGGTGTAAAAGTGCCTTCTTAGCATCATTATTTCCATATTTTCTTTTTATTTCCTTCGTGGTAGAATGAGGAAACGATGCGAGTGAGGTGTAATGCCATGTCAGAAAACAGTCGTTTTTACGTAGTATATGATGAGTATTTAATTACAATTTGCTCCAGACTCGATGACGTTTTTGATGAACTGGCTGAAGGTGGTACCATCTACGGCTACACCGACAACGAGGAAGTGGCACAAAGTATGCTGAGGGAATGCTTTCAAGAGCTAGCTACCAGAAATAACTAACATGCATAGTTGTATAGTTGTGCAAAAAAGAACCCAGATGGGTTCTTTTTTTAATTACCTTCATCGATTTTATTACTAGATTTTTTCATCCGCTCTCTCTTAAGCGTACCCTCAATCTTGCGTTCCTTCAACTTACCGTTAATCCAACGCAAGGAGGAGGCTAAGTATTCTAGGCTACCGCATCACCCATTTGCATTGTTGTGCCGAGTATGATTAGCTTGCTTTACCTTTTTAGAGCCCGCTAACGGCTTGTTAGGTTGATGGTCAATTGGATCCTGATGCTCTCCGCTTGGCGGATTAACAGGCTGTGCTAAATTTTTAGGCATCTATAGTTCCTCCTTAGACTATTCTTTATCCGTCAATATCGACGAACCTATCGGCTCATCATGGTTCAATGCATCTTGGTGGCGATGGTCATTCGTTTGCTGCTGAACCTGCTGGGCTTGGTGGCTGGTAACCGTTTGTTTCTCCAAATCTTTAACTACATTTTGCAAATTTTTATCTACATTACTTTTGTTTTTAGTCATCTTGCTGCTAACCTCCATTAATGATGCGTTACTGCATGCAGTTGCTGCGCACATTCGTGAATATGCCGCACATAATCATCAATCAGCGTTTGTACAATTTCTGTACGTTCATTAATATGCTGCCCATCTTGCTCGACATCCACGAAAGTTACATGAACTTCCCTCGAATCCACGTAGGTACACTTAAAATCAAAGCTGTAAAAGGAATGACCCGCCGTGGCAATATGAACCCAGATGGTTCTAGGGTCTGCTGCGTCTGCCTTAATTTCCACACGCTCAGACTCATTTAATACGGTGGGCAAGGTTTGATTCCAAGCCTTTACTAACTGGTCTTGGTTCATTGTTAACGTATCGGTTTTTCCCATCCTCTTTAACACCTCCACAGACTTTAAGATGCGGCAGCAGGAATCGTTCTATACGTTTAAGGCAACGGTAAAAAATGACACGAAAGACGAAATAGTTAAAAAGCCGCATATCCTTTAAAAGGATACACGGCTTTGTGAATGTTATAGTATGGCGGAGAGGGTGGGATTCGAACCCACGGAGACCTTACGACCTCGGCGGTTTTCAAGACCGCTGCCTTAAACCACTCGACCACCTCTCCGGGTGACGTGACAAAAAGCATTGTATCACAGATCAGGTACTATTATCAAGTTCTAATTTTTAAAATACTAAAGAACTAAGAACTATTTGCTGATCTTGATGACGTTGTTCATATAAGGCCGCAGCACTTCCGGAACGATGACACTGCCATCTTCCTGCTGGTAATTTTCCAAAATCGCAGCAACCGTACGGCCGAGTGCAAGACCTGAGCCATTCAACGTATGGACAAATTCTGGCTTCGCTTTCGTGTCGCGGCGGAAACGAATGTTTGCACGCCTGGCTTGGAAATCCTCAAAATTGCTGCAGGACGATATTTCACGGTACATGGCACTATGAGGCAGCCAAACCTCAAGATCATACGTTTTCGCTGAGGAGAAGCCTAAATCTGCCGTGCACAAGCTTAACACACGGTAAGGTAGCCCTAATAGCTGAAGTACCTTCTCCGCATCGGCTGTCAGCTTCTCCAGCTCATCGTAGGAGTGCTCAGGCACAGTCAGCTTGACCAATTCTACTTTGTTGAACTGATGCTGACGGATCAAGCCACGCGTATCTCTGCCAGCTGAACCCGCTTCCGAACGGAAGCATGCACTGAAAGCAACAAAATACTTGGGTAGGTCCTCTGGAGCAAGGAGGTCATCACGATGGTAATTCGTGACGGGAACCTCGGCCGTCGGAATCAGGAAATAATCCGTCCCCGCAAGCTTGAACACGTCTTCCTCAAACTTAGGTAGCTGCCCCGTTCCGGTCAAGCTGTCGCGGTTGACTATGTATGGAGGCAGGATCTCTTCATACCCATGCTGGTCGCTGTGCAGATCCATCATGAAATTGATTAACGCCCGTTCCAAACGTGCCCCAAGGCCCTTATAGAACACGAACCTTGAACCGGTTACTTTCGCCGCCGCTTCAAAATCCAAAATGCCCAATTGCTGGCCAATCTCCCAATGTGGCTTCGGTTCAAAGGAGAACGTGGCCGGTTCGCCCACACGGCGAATTTCCACATTGTCGTCCTCCGAGCTGCCCACCGGCACACTGTCATTAGGTATATTGGGCAAAGCCATAATAATCATATTTAAATCCGTTTCCAAGCCTCGGATTTCATCGTCTAGTATCTTGATGCGGTCACCGACGCCTTTCATTTCCTCAATTAACGCATCTGCGTCCTGCTTGGCCTTTTTCAAAGCGGCAACCTCTTGGGAAACGACGTTACGGCGGTTCTTCAGCTGCTCCACTTCCTGCAGCAGCTCTCTACGCTTCGAATCAAGACCTGTAAAACGACTAATATCGTCCAGCGGCTTGCCACGCTTTGTCATCGCCTGCTGTACCCGTTCTAGCTCTGCCTCTGTTCGAAACAATTTTACATCTAACAAGGAGACCCCTCCTACTTATTTTCACGTACCATGTTTAGAAAATAAGCATGCATCCGCTCATCATCGGTCAGTTCCGGATGAAACGAAGCCGCCAACAAATGCCCTTGACGTGCCGCCACGATCTGGTCGTGATAGGTTGCTAATACTTCAACATCAGAACCGACTTCATTAATTAATGGAGCCCGTATAAACACGGCGCGAACGTCATCAGCAATACCCTTGATGGCCAAATTGGTCTCAAAGCTTTCACGCTGCCGCCCGAATGCATTCCGTGATACCTTCATATCCATTAATTCGAGATGAGCCTCCGGCTGTCCTTCGATTTCATTGGCGATCACGATCAAGCCAGCACAAGTGCCAAAGATCGGTTTCTTTTGTTCCGAAAACGCACGTAAAGCTTCAATAAAATGGTACGTCCGCATCAATTTTCCGATTGTTGTGCTTTCGCCACCGGGAATAATAATCCCGTCCAGTTCATCCAACTGCTCTACTTTCTTAACAATAACGCCTTCGCCGCCGGCCTTCTCGATTAATCGGATATGCTCAGCTACGGCTCCTTGAAGAGCCAACACACCTATTTTCATCGTTGCCACCCTCTTAACCCGTTGCTCTTACCAGCCACGATCTTGCATACGCTGAGTCGCATCCAGCTTGGAAATTTCGATGCCCTTCATCGGAGCGCCAAGATTTTTGGAAACTTCTCTGATCAAATCATAATCGGTATAATGCGTGGTCGCTTCCACGATCGCTTTAGCAAATTTTTCTGGATTTTCCGATTTGAAAATACCTGAGCCTACAAAGATGCCATCGGCTCCCAAATGCATCATTAACGCTGCATCAGCTGGAGTAGAAACACCACCTGCCGCAAAGTTAACTACAGGCAATTTGCCTGTTTCATGGATTTGCAGCAATAGCTCATAAGGTGCGCCGATATTTTTGGCTTCAGCAAACAGCTCGTCCTTGGACATCGAACTCACCTTTTTAATTTGGCCAACAATCATCCGCATATGACGAACAGCTTCTACAATATTGCCCGTTCCCGGTTCGCCCTTAGTACGAATCATCGATGCGCCTTCAGCGATTCTGCGTAGTGCTTCACCAAGATCCCTAGCTCCACATACAAAAGGAACTGTAAAATCTCTCTTATTGATATGAAATACTTCATCAGCCGGAGTCAGTACTTCACTTTCATCGATGTAATCCACACCCATAGATTCAAGGATCTTCGCCTCTACATAGTGACCGATACGGGCTTTGGCCATAACAGGGACTGAAACAACCTTCATGACCTCTTCCATAACAGTCGGGTCAGCCATACGCGCTACGCCACCTGCTGCACGAATATCGGAAGGCACTCGCTCCAAAGCCATGATAGCCGAGGCTCCCGCTGCTTCAGCGATTTTTGCTTGTTCAGCATTCATGACGTCCATAATGACGCCACCCTTTTGCATTTCTGCCATTCCTTTTTTGACTCGCGAAGTACCTGTTTCCATTTCCTTTTCCTCCAAACATATATACGATAATTTAATAAATCCACAAACCACTAAACAATCATTTTACAGGAATACGCCCAAATATACAATCCGTTAAGCGGTTTTTCTTAGCCCTTCGCCCCAGCCAACAGATCGGTAAAGAAGGTTCCTATAGCCCTGAATAACAATCGAAACCAGCTTGCTTTGACTACATCGGCCGCAGCAATCAAATTCGTTGTTTTTTCTATGCCTTGATAAGTGACTGTTGCAGTTCCCATAATATCTCCTTTGGTAATCGGCGCTACCCGCTTGGTTTCATCAATGGCAGCAGCTGTAACCTTGAATTCCTCGGGTGCTGCGCCTTTTCTGGCGATTAATGAAATCGCTCCTTCGGTAACGACACCCACTTGAAGCTCAATCCCTTTATTAACATTTACTACTTTTAAGGAATCTATTTCTGAATTAGCGGCAAGCACCTGCTTTGTTTCAAAATTGGTAAAACCGTAATCCAGCACCTTCCGTGTCTCTTCAAAACGTTTAGGCTCTGTTTTGGTTCCCATTACCACACTAATTAAGCGAACCCCGTTACGCTCCGCTGTACCTGTAAAGCAATAGCCTGCATCATCTGTAGAGCCTGTCTTCAAACCATCAAGCCCTTCATAAGAGTATTTCTTGAGGTTAGCATTATCTTTGTTGCCTGCAAGCATCCAGTTCCAATTAATCATCGGTGATAGATCTTTTTCTCGGAACTTTTTCGAGGGAATTTTGGTAGTCTCCAAAATTTCCGGAAAATCCTTAATAATATTATAAGCAATAATGGCTGCATCTCTTGCTGTTAAAAGGGTTTCACCCTGTAATTCCTGCGGTGCATATTTCCCTAAGTCCGCCCTGGATAAGCCCGTTGCGTTAATAAAATGGGCCTGCTCCGACAAGCCAAACTGCTTGGCTTTCTCGTTCATCATCTTTGCAAAATTTTCTTCCGTATTCCCGATAAATTCGGCAATTGCTACTGAGGCATCATTCGATGAATAAATCGACATCGCAGAGAACATGTCCCTTAGTGTCGCTTGCTCGTTTAAGGCTAATAGCCCTCCAGAACCGATCACATCCGATGCATATTGACTTGTTGTGACCATGTCCTCCCATTTGCGTTTACCGCTTTTCACAGCCTCCATAGCCAAATATTCCGTCATCATCTTTGACATACTTGCAGGAGGAAGAGCTACATCTGGATTAAACTCGTATAAAACTTGTCCCGTTCCAGCTTCTATCAAAATAGCAGATTTGGCCTCTAGCTTTAAATCAACCGCCTCTGCTGCCATTGCAAACTTAGGTGTAACCATGAATATTGAACCTAATTGGACTAGCAACGCAGCAGTTAATAAGATGGATATGCGTTTTACTGGGAATAGCAACATTCTCACTCCTTCTGGGTCATTCTACAAACACATAGTTATTATTGTACCACAGCGAACAACCCTGTTCAAAAAAAGAAGACGGCAGCTCATAGCTCCGTCCTCTTTTTTCCTATTTATTATAAAGAATAGTTCGGAGCTTCCTTCGTAATTTGTACATCATGAGGATGACTTTCGCGCAATCCTGCACCTGTAATCCGTATAAAGGAAGTCTCGGTGATCAGCTCATTAATCGTGCTCGCTCCACAATACCCCATGCCAGAACGCAAGCCACCAATTAATTGAAATACGGTATCTGCCAAAGGCCCCTTATAAGCTACTCGACCCTCAATACCTTCTGGAACGAGCTTGCTTTCATTTTCCTGAAAATATCGATCCTTGCTGCCTTCCTTCATTGCACCTAAAGATCCCATACCCCGATAAACCTTATATTTTCTGCCTTGGTAAATTTCCGATTCTCCAGGGCTCTCATCCGTTCCGGCAAACAAGCTGCCAATCATTACAGCGTTCGCTCCAGCTGCAATAGCCTTTGTAACGTCCCCAGAGTACTTAATCCCGCCGTCAGCGATAATAGGCACGTTATACTCCCTAGCTACAGATGCGCAATCGTAGATTGCCGTAATTTGCGGTACACCAATACCTGCAATAATTCTAGTGGTGCAAATCGAGCCCGGTCCGATCCCCACCTTCACCATAGAGGCTCCAGCTTCAATAAGGTCCCTTGTCCCGTCACCCGTCGCCACATTTCCTGCACAAATAGTAAGATCGGGATATTTCTCACGCAATTTTCTTACTGTTTGGAGAATATGAATATGATGGCCATGCGCAGAATCAACCACGATCATATCTATGCCGGCAGCGATTAACGCTTCAGTCCGTTCCATCACATCCTTGGAAACTCCAACTGCAGCACCAACAACTAGGCGCCCTTGCTTGTCCTTCGCTGAATTAGGAAACTGAATGGCTTTCTCAATATCCTTAATTGTAATCAGCCCTTTTAATACATTATTCTCATCCACAATGGGCAGTTTTTCGATCTTATGCTTTTGCAAAATGCCTTCAGCTTGGCTCAGAGTTGTCCCTACAGAGGCGGTTACCAAGTTTTCACGTGTCATAACCTGTTCAATTTTGATCGAATAATCATGGACGAACCTAAGATCACGATTGGTTAAAATACCTACAAGCTTCTTGTTCTCGTCAACGATAGGAACTCCCGAAATTCGATATTTGGCCATTAGCTCCTCGGCATCATAAACATGATGCTCAGCTGTTAAAGAAAAGGGATTCGTTATAACCCCACTCTCAGATCGTTTTACCCGGTCTACTTCCTCCGCTTGTTGGGCAATCGACATATTTTTATGAATAATCCCAATTCCACCTTCACGGGCGATAGCAATAGCTAATGCGGACTCTGTAACGGTATCCATTGCAGAGCTCAAAAGGGGAATATTCAGTTTAATGTGACCCGCTAATTGCGTACTAATATTGATCTCTTTGCCAAAAACCTCAGACTTCCTCGGAACTAACAGCACATCATCAAAAGTTAAACCTTCTTTAGCAAATTTCGTTTCCCACACAAACGTAATCCTCCTTGTTTTTCCTAGTTGCCGACATATATGATTGCAAGTTTATCAAAAGCCCATTTTTCATGTCAAGTATAACTTATTAAAAACCGTTTAAGTTCTCCTAATTTGGATAAGGAGTGTGAAGTTTGTGAACAGGTAGAAATTAGCCTCTACTTCATTTACATGAACATCCTTTGTAGTATAACCAGATTCGTTGCCATGTTATGAAAAAATAAGGAATAACCCACCGGTTATCCCAAAACATATAAAATCTTATATGTTAAAAAAAAGCCTACCGAATTTTCATCGGAAGGCTCTTTCTTTATTTATGCAGTGCTTGGCAATGTCCTACTCTCCCAGAACCCTGCGGTTCAAGTACCATTGGCGCTAGAGGGCTTAACGGTCGTGTTCGAGATGGGAACGTGTGGTTCCCCTCTGCCATCATCACCAAACGGTTGCT
>NZ_JAAOIW010000029.1 GCF_011440305.1 Paenibacillus agricola
TCCTGCTCATTTTTACTAAAGTGTTTTTTACTCATATGCTCGCCCCCACTATTCTCTCTAGTATACAAAAAGGTACCCATACGCTAAACACTTTTTTTAAAGTGTCCAGTGTATGGGTACCAGTTTAGATGGGAGTATTTCTTTTTTGGTTTCCATTGACATGTTATTTCCTCCTAAAGATGATTTTGATCAACCGGAGGGGTCCTTGATACAAAGAAAAGACCGCATCTATAAAAGAGGCGGTCTCTGAGTATACAAAGAGATCTTGAGTTCCTCCGCTGGCATTATCCAGATCAGGTTTAACGGTCGATAGTAATAGACTATCCTCTCAGCCTGGCTTCACCAAGCTCCCGTGACTATGCACTTATTCATTAAATCTACACCTTTTCTTCTCTTTTTGCAATCGTTACTCTGGTTAGACATATGTACAAAAACAATTATTTTGTGAAGTAGTTCTTATGGAGCTATCGTTACCCGTTATAGCTACTTTTAAAAATACTAATGAAATAATCTTCTTCAGTGAAGTCAGTGAAGATTTTCCTGAGCCTCCAGAACCTATAAGTATTATTTTTTTTCATTAAAACCCTCGTTAGTGAAAGAATTACTTTGTGAACACCTAATTCCATATATTTCGGGAAAATCCTTCTTTCACATTCTTCCCGTTAGCTGAGCGAGTACCGACAACATAAGTTTGCCTAATATATATTAGGTCACTCTGTCGGGAATGTAATAAGGTTCTAGTCATTTATCGGAAATGTAATAAGGTTCTTGACATCGACTGATGACAAGAACCTTATTACATAGCTTAAAAAAGCCGCATTTTAGGCGACTTTTAATGTAACAATGATGTTGACTTCTGACAGCCATCAATGCGTTCATCCTTTTCATAAGCTGAAATAATGCACCAATTTTTCAAATCCCACTGATCTAACCATCTCTCTGGACTATCGTCTGCATCAAAGTCTACAACGTAAGGTTCCTCGACTTTTACTTCATGCAATACTACATATTTTATTTTTTCGCAATTAATTTCTGAAAGTTCAAAACTAGTAATCTCCATATTATTCACTTCCGTCTTTATTCAGGTTTTAAATGTTTGTGCTTTGCGGGGATTTCTTATAACGTCTTATTTGCGAACTTCGTAATTTAATCTATATTTAGTAGTATTTGCGAACTTCGGGAATATCCCGATTTGTGTTGTTTTTCTGTAGGACTAGGGAAATATTTACGGATCGTGATGTTTCATTTCTCCATCAAGTCCCTCCTTTCATTATACTAGGTGTTGTAAATGTTGGAAATTAAAAAGGAGAATCAATAAGTCTCCCTTCTAACAGAGACCAGCCGAAAAATTCCACATTGTCTCCATTCATATTCCCGATACTATTGTGATTTTTAGTTCATGCGACAAGGGACTTACCAGTTGAAGTGGTGTCAGTTCTTGAAACCCTTTATGGCGTGAAATCTGTGAAGGAGATAGTCAGAACGAATTGATTTGGCTGACGAGTTATTTGATAAGCCTGTTATCGAGGTTGACAAATTACTATTAACATCCTTTCATATGAAGCCCTTGTCCTTCTTTGGGAACTTCATAGTCCATAACAACAGGTAACTTAATTGAATAGCCCGGTCTGGATTCAAAAGCTTCACCGTCTCTCCAAGTTCCTTTAACTGTATTAATGCCCATAATCAGTTGCTGTTCTGTTAAATACACAAGCATCTTAGCACCTATAGGTTCATGCAAAGTAATGACTACATCGCTTTTATCTATATTTAATAACTGGGACAACTGGATCACGACCTCTAAAAGCAATTTTTCTTTGGTTTCTTGCTTTCGACCTGGAAACATTAATATTTCAACAAATGTCTTGTTTTCAGACCAACCTGGAGGCATAAACCAATTATCCTCGCTTATTTCAAAAAACTTAACAGGTCCATCTTCGATAGGCGTTTTGATTACATCTTGCATAATAGTTCTCATTGTACTAGCAATAACCAGCTTGTTTATATCCCCACGCTTTTTTAGGTATATTTTAACAAAAGGCATAATGTTCGGCTTCGGTACGGCCACAATCCCTATGCCATAAGTGTCTGCGATTGAAGTTGCAAGCACCGAGCCTTTCCTTGCCACCTCATTGCGATATGTAGAATACACGCGCGCGGAGAGGGGCGTGATTTGTTCGTTGTTATCTATAACCGACGACTTATCTGCCCGTTCCGAATACGCTCCACGATGGACTCCAAACGAGTGTTCCCTCTCGTAAAATCGCCGATCAAATCCAGGTTTAAGGCGATATCCGTCCATGTCTCTACTACATAGTCGTCCTCCACCCACTTTCCCAGCACCTCACGGCTCCAAGAGCGCATTTCCTCCACAAGAATGGGTACAGTTTCAATGGCTTCCACAGGACCCAGCTTTCCTCCTATTAATGCAGCAAAGACTACCGATATCAGTCGGCAGTCAATAGCTGTTATAAATTAAATTGTAAAAATAATACTACTTATTTACAGTATCTGTCAATGAACAATTTGTATTAACCTGCCACTTCAACGAACAACGGTAGCCGAACACGTGGCCGGCTGCCGTCTATTCGTTGTGTCAGTACAACTATCGTTTACCGTTACTTTAATCAACTAAGTCCTGCGGAACTTAGTTTGTTATCGGCCATACTTACGTTGTAAACTGACTGCTCAGGACTTCTGCTTAACTACACGGAGCATCTCATCCATCTTCCCTGCGTGGAATGATTCATGAACAATAACAAACCCTGCACACTCGCCATAGCTTGCGAAACCGAAGTACGGAGGATCCAGAAGTACGTCGAATTTCTCCGGTGGAATGACAAGGAAGCGTTCTTGCTGCCTTTTCAACAGCGAAATTAGCTCGTTTATAGTAGGGGGTTGGTCAATCCAATCCCTTGGCTTCGATCCCGAATCGAACCACCCTGTGAATGCTGAAGGAAGAGACGCAGAGGGGAAAGGAACTTGAAACAACATACGCTCCGCCACAGTGAGGATATGCCCTAGATGCCAACGGATCGTGTTACTGAACTCATCCAATTGAACATCAGCAAGTTCTACGGGGCACGATTCAGCGATATCGAGGCACCAATCCCTCGCCATGTCTAATTGAAAACTGATAGGATGATTCATGAAATACCCCCTCAAATTGTCCACCTTTTAATGTTTGGGAATTTACATACGTATACCGTTTTAATATTACCATATGTAACCTTTTGTGGTTTCTCATAGATTGCGAAGATTCAAGCTCTACTGCCCGTTAGCTGAGAAGAGCTAAGAAAAACCGTCCGAAGAGCATGAACTGCACCTCCAACTGTTAGATGATGTCTAACAATTGGGGTGCAGTTCACTTCGGACGGTTTTTCTTACTTTATAATGAAGTCAATACGTGAGAGTAGATGTCGGGTTGAGCTTTCGTACCCGTCACCCCTACATGCGGTGACGGGTATAACTAAGACTTGTCCGATAACCGGTTCAAGATTGCAGATTTTGAAACATTCATTGGTTAAATCTTGAGTTGGACTATTTATTAGAACTTTCTTACCATGCTGGTTAAACGTTCAACTTGTTCAGGATCATAATGTGAAAAGAACAAAGTTTCTCCACTATCTAAAGCTGCAATGGCATCCATATCCTCATTTGTTAATTCAAAATCAAATACATCAATATTCTGTTTCATTCTTTCCTTATTCACCGTTTTAGGAATCACTGATACACCAATTTGAATCAAGTATCTCAAAGCAACTTGAGAACTGGATTTATTGTATTTATCTCCAATTGCGTTTAATGTTTCATTACTAAATAAGTTGTTTTTTCCTTGCGCAAAAGGTGCCCAGGCCTGAATTTGCACTCCATTTTTCTTCATAATTTCTCGAGCCTTTTCTTGTTGATTAAATACATGTGTTTCAACCTGATTTACTGCTGGAACAACTTCATTGAATTTAATCAGGTCGATTAATCTGTCCGGATAGAAATTACTTACACCTATTGCTCTCAATTTTCCTTCTTTATTTAGTTCTTCCATTGCACGATAAGTTCCATAGTAATCATTAAACGGCTGATGAATTAATAATAAATCTACATAATCAAGCTGAAGTCTTTCTAAAGATCCTTCGATAGATTTTTTTGCATTTTCATATCCATAAGTGGAAATCCAGATCTTTGTAGTAATGAATAATTCCTCTCTTGGAACCCCGCATTTTCTAATAGCTTTTCCTACAGCCGCTTCATTGCCGTAGCCCTGAGCAGTATCGATTAAGCGGTAACCTACCTCTATTGCATCCAGTACACACCTTTCACATTGTTCATGATCTGGAATTTGGAACACCCCATATCCCAAAATTGGCATTTTCACACCATTGTTTAATTCTACGTATTTCATACCGATTTCTCCTTTATTAATATTTGTTTTTTACTTAATCACGAATAAAATTTTGTCATTGGACCTGTTAAGTCTTCAAGCGTCTCAACATTACATTCTTTTTTGCACTGAATACAATTTGCCATATTATTTGCTATTTCTCAAAAGTACTTAGACCTTCTGAGTTAGACAAATACGGTTACATCCAGCAAAACACAATGGGTCTGGTTGCTTTGTAAACTTAGAGAATTGGCAACAACTTATAGCCACGCATCGCTCGCACCTCTAATTCCCTTGTCCAGCTCCATGTCTGCCCTTTTCGGCATTGTTATACCTGCACATCATATTATTTCGACATTCTTATTATGCAACAAAAAAATAAGAAACCCTTAGCCTATTTCTCTCAAATTATTGTCTAATCCTCTCAAAACTACTCACGCCATCGATAAATATGCATTACACCGTACTCATTTAAAAGTGTTGTTCCTATTCCGCTTGTGGAGAACGGTTACGGCAATATGAATCTCAGGGCTGAGCAGGCAAGATTGAGGAACACGAACCTATTAATCCGCTGTAAACCTGTAATTATCAATAGTGATCATGGTTTATCCAAATAACAATCTCCTGGAATCAGAAATTAAAATATTATGTTTAATAGAACGATGGTTTCGACCAATTCGTATTGGGCTCACTGACACCGATACTAGTCTTTGCATAATCAGCAGGGTTTTCGATGACATCGACGATTAGTTGTGCCACAGCTTCTCTGGTAACTTGGGCTCCCAGTGCCCACCATACGTTCATTCCATTTACCAAATGCTCCTGGTACCTCGCCATAAATCCCTAAATTAGACGCCACAATTAAAATGTTTACGTTGCAATCCTCCATTGCTTCCACAACTGTTTTAACGCCTAATGTGGTATTTACATCATTAAGATATACAGCATCCACCCCTTCAAGAGCCTTCTTAACAAGATTGATATCGCTATAATCTCCGTCTATTATTTGTTCTCTGCTAGGATCGGAAATTTTGATTCGTTTTGAACCATGACGGGCACGTGCAATATGGAAGCGGCTCGCCGTTCTGTACCGCTTTTTCGTTTCCGGACGCGTCTAGATACGATTTACAGTTGTGTATTTCACACCATCGGTATAATATCAGAAAAGTCTATAATCTCACAGTCCACCTTCCATTGGTATCGTATCGATTCCTTTTGTACATCCAGAAAATACGATAGCGAAGCATATATATGACATTTCATCATGTATTCCTTAGTTCTTTATCCGTCACAGCATGAGTTTTTTGCTTCTGTATAAATTTCACAGCATAATGAGTCCCACAGACATAGATTCCCATTATAGTTAGGTAATCAGTTAAAAAGGTAATACTGGATTCATTGAAATTCCAGGATCCGAATGGATCGTAAACAAAGAGCTTGGAGCCTAAATTTCTTTCAAGTATATTTCTTCTCTCTTTAGGGACGCAAGTCGGTCAGTTTTCATTGACCAGTATTCTTTTAGCAATTCACTTACAGGTTGCTCTTCTTTTGGGTTTAACAATTTTAGTAATCCAGCCAACGAATCATACGCAATTAGTAACAATTCGTCATCCTCAAATATTATTTTAAGCCCGATATCACAATCAACCATCCATTTATCGCTATTATTCTGCCAAGTTGCTATATCCCTAAGAATGATAATGTCCTTTATACTTTTCCCAGTATAGGCTTCCTTGTAATTGGAAACAGCTGTTGAAACTTGTTCGATTTTAAGCTTAGGGTATTCATCACCATCGGATTCATTAGTAGGTATGTTTCTAATAATTAGCTTACTGACAGGACTATCAATAAGAACACTTAAAACAAATTCACCAGCATCATCGACTAACATATTGATTAATAGAGTACCTCTTAAACTTTTTAGCATATCAATTTGCTCTACACTTATTTGATTCTTAATAATGTGTTGCACTTTTAGCCTCCTCGTTATTCTGTAAAGTGTATTTTTTGCTGTTTAAAAGTGCTGCCGCCGTTAATATCAACCGCAGGCCACTTGTCAGGAGAGTTGGAAATAGGTCTATAGGTCACTGCTGTACCGTCTTCCAAGCAAAGGGCAAAAAAACCCCAATACGAGGGATAGTCACATTATGGTAACTGTTCTGTTATCCTTTGATTGCACCGTGTTTTATAGGATCAAAACCATCAGGCCAAACTGTAAATTCATTATAAAGACCCTTGTAAAATAGATTCCTCTATTCTCTCACAAAGCATAACAGTATTATAGTGCTTAGCACCTGAAAAATCAGCATTCCAGACATCAGCTCCTGTTAGATCAGAAAATGATAAATCAGCTTCCGTCAAGTCTGCTCCATTTAGTTTAGAATCAACCAATAATGCGTTTTGTAAATGATTTTTGTAAATGCGACACCATTAACAACTCATTAGATAAATCAGATTTGTCAAGTATAGAAATATTCAATTTCTGCTCCACGTAGATTAGTACCTACTAAAGTTGATCCACTTAGATCTTCATGGCTGAGAATAGCCCTGTGCAAATCCATACCATTAAGGTTTACGAATTGAAAAGTTTCCGAGTTAATCTTTACATCCCCGTTTGCATGAGTTCTAATAATCACCATTTTCATTTACACCGATCTACTGGATCAATCTTTACATCATTCCAATCTCTAAAATCTACTGGCCTGGCACCATTTGAAGGAACTGTGCCAATGGGTATGCCAACTGTATGCCAACTAGCCTACTTGCAATGTATCTGTGATATCCATCAACTAATACATTACCATCATCTTTTATAGATGGAGGTGTAATCTCTCCATTCGCTAATCTTTCTGCATATCGTTGGACAACTGGTAAAGATACACCCGATTGCTGCGCATGTAAAGGTGCACCCTGCATTGCTTCTCTAATAGCTTGCTCAGTTAACGGAGTTCCTGGTATCCAAGAACTTTGTACAGTTTCACCATTTTGAACCATAGGTTGTTGAGACACCGTAATTTCTGGAGTCACCATAGGATTCGCAATTACTGTTGGTGTATTATCCTGAAATGTCCTCTGTGTAACTGTTAAAGACTGCGGCTGCATAGGCGTAATCGTAATATTAGGTCCTGGCTCTACCGTTGGCTCCTGTGGAATGACAATCGGATCGGCAATAGGGGAATTTGCGATAGCTATCATTCCTCCGACTACTGCAACCGCTCCTACGACCGCAATATAGGTTTCAGCAATACAAGCATCCCCAAACACAATCAACAGTATCCTGTGAAATGAACCGCCCCACCGTAGGGTCATAACCGCGCCCTAAGGTAGATCAATCCGCTCTCAT
Organism: Paenibacillus agricola; assembly: GCF_011440305.1. Lineage (GTDB taxonomy): Bacteria > Bacillota > Bacilli > Paenibacillales > NBRC-103111 > Paenibacillus_S > Paenibacillus_S agricola. The sequence goes on from NZ_JAAOIW010000029.1 coordinate 7,722, forward strand.
CATCCTGCGGCTCACCTGTATAACGGTACGGATTGTTCATCCCCTCCGTCTTGCTCAGCACATTACCCCAAATGTTTCTATTGAAAACCCCGCTTTCATTACCTACGTGTTTTTACATTATTTTAGCCAGGTGTTTCCTACAACCGAATAAAAAAAGAATGACGTTTGCTCCATAAGAAACATTCGTCATTCTCGCTTTATTTTCCTTTTTGTGGAACTGTGCGATGTTTGGGACCTATTCGGCGTCAAAATCGGCTGTTCATACAGTGACACTTGCCTTTGCCTTTTCGCTTGAATCGACAAACATCAAGGTTAATGCGGCATGTCCAGGCTTAACATCGACTGCACTCAATAATTTTGCTGGTACTCGTAGTGTTGAACAAGGAGCGCGTGAAGCGGTCCGGCTTGCGATGATTGGTGCTCACGGTCCAACAGGGATGAGGATGGACCCATCGCGTGGTAATTATAGTTGATACACATATATTTAACAGCTTAAGGGGGACTTCATAATGTGTGTTTTCGTAACAGGAGCAACAGGTTACATCGGTTCCACTGTCGTTCGCGAACTCATTGATGGGGGTCATCAGGTCGTCGGTCTTGTGCGCTCAGACAATAGCGCTGCGAAACTAAAAGAGGCCGGGGCCGAAGTGCACCGCGGCGACATCGACGATCTCGACAGTCTTCGTAGTGGTGCGGTTGCTGCGGATGGCGTCATTCATCTGGCATTCAATCACGACATCTCAAACTTCGCCGGGTCTCTCACAGCAGATCTGCACGCCGTCGAAGCGATGGGAGCTGAACTGGAAGGTTCAGGTAAGCCGTTGCGGCGGCGGAAAACGTAGTGTTATCGCTTGCTGAGCGCGGGTGCGGACATCGATCATAGAGCTTTGTCCTTCCGTACACGGTGAGGGTGACACTGGATTTGTGCCGAGACTGATCAACATTGCCAAAACGAAAGGCTTATCGGCCTATGTAAGGATATTGTCGTGGATATCATAGGTTTGGCGGAGCCAAACCTATAATAAATACGTATCTTTTCTCCACCAAATAAAAGACGGCGGACGTAATCAAATACAGTATTATACCATCTGATACCGCCAATTCGATTGTTTACTTGGGGTCGGCAGCCAATAGTTTTGTTAAGGGAGAAGAGATCCGTGTTACAGACGGAAATTGAGCGGCATCTTCTTTGAAATATTACATATATGACCATCTACTATACGGTTGGTGTCAGCTTCGCTGGTACTACCCATATTCAGCATAACTGCCCCGTTAGCGGAGCACTCACACGGCAACCCTTCTGGTGTTCAGATCTCGTATCCTTTAGTTTAGTCGTCCGAGTTGGAAATAGTGCCATACTAGAAAAATACATAAAACAGTAACTACAAAGAAGATAACAGAGATTTGACGGTTCCTCCGCATTTTGATTCCGTATGAACAAAAGAAGATTGCGGCCGCTAACTTGGCAATGCTTTGATAATATGCATGATTCGAAAACAATGAACTGCTAAAAAGAATAGAAGTAAGTAAAGTTAGAGAAACCAAAACTTTAAACCAGAGAGGTTCCCTTAAAAATTGTCTGTACATGATTTTTATTAATTGCATGACATCCTTGTCCTTTACGTGTTCTTTTTTATTCCTATTTTATCATATAAAGAACCGATAATGAGAATTCGTAAACTGCCCGTTACTTCAATGCAGAAAGGGAACAGCTGTCGCAACGGTCTGCTCCCTTGGTACGTTCAATTATCGTTTTTCGTTTGTTTAATCAGTAAGACTTACACGTCTTAGTAGAAACGTTCCATAACAATATAATCTTTGCCGCTTTTACTAAAGGTAGCGTCAGTTTTAGAAAGTCCGGATTTCTCATAAAACGTTACTTTTTCGATTCTTGCATTGCAATAAATCCGCTTAACGCTTAGGCGCTCTGCTTCGCTGAGTACATAATTCAGGAGTTTACTTCCATAGCCTTTATTTTGATGACTGGATAGCGTAGCAAGTTTTCTAAACTGTGCTTGAACTCCTTGAATGAAGATCGACACCACTGAGATAAGCTCCTCCCCTTCAAAAAGTCCATAGTGAGTACCCTCGTCGTCATTTTTAAGCTTTATAAAATCGAAATCCTTCTCCGGCCACATTACCTTATGACGCAATTGCCAAGTTTGTTCTTTCTCAATAATCCTAATTTCCAAGTTATATCAAACCTTTCATACTCTCTATTTTATCACATATAGACAATCCATTATGCTGCCCGTTAGCTGAGCGAGTACCGACAACATAAGTTTGCATAATATATATTAGGTCACTCTTTCGGGAATGTAATAAGGTTCTTGACAGCTACCGATGACAAGAACCTTATTACATAACTAAAAAAGCCGCAATTTAAGCGACTTTTAATGTAACAACGATGTTGACTTCCGGCAAGAGAAAAATCTTGAGAACTATTAGCTGGTTTAGCTTAGTCCCCTAAAATTGCAAACGGTACCTGAATTCATCAGTGCTATAGGTTTGGATCGCACACAAGGATATGTGCTGAAAAAAGACATAGACGGTGAGCAACCAAAATCACCCGAGGAAGCGATATTCGCTGGGCGAGCATTGAACCCAGTGGCGGAACACAGGAGTAAGCCTTTTATTAATTAGCCATAGCAAAAGACGACTCCCATTCACACTTGCTGAGTATGCGATGTCGGGATTAATTGAATTGACGAAAAATGCCGCTGGATATCGTTTAATATTTCGATGCCCGAGCATCAAGAAAAATGCTTAAATTGCGGAAGCCAATCCCTGTTAGCCGCAAACATTTCGTCAACCATAGATTTAATCTCCGCCAAGCTAAGCACAGCAGACGTAAGCGGGTCGAAACAAATGGCATGGAATATTTTACGTGGATCCCCGGTAAGAGCTCCTTCGACAGCCAACTCTTCGCATCTTGCGCTGATATTTACGAGCAAAGCCAACTGATCCGGCAGCGGGCCCATATGAATCGGACTGAATCCTTGTCTGGAGGCTAACACAGGCACCTCCACACAAGCGCCTGGCGGAACGTTGTCAATTAATCCTAAGTTTCGAACGTTACCATTAAATTGAAATAAAGTGCCATCCCCAAAAACTGCATTAAAGATGTAGGACGCGTATTCATTACCCCGACCAAGATCGATCGGGCTATCGCGCCATTCGATCAACCTATTTTTCCAATCACTCCGTCTCTTCTCCACGTTCTTGATGGGAAGCGCGTGTTCACCCGGGTTCCAGCCTGTGCCATGGGTACAGTATTTCTCGATCAGATCGGGACGTTTGCGGAACCAGGCATTATACTCAGAATTATGCCCGCTCGATTCAGTTACATAATAGTCTAAATGAAGAAACATTTCATTTCTGACCTGTTCCTCGTTATATATTTCCGGTTTATTTAAAATCGCATCGCGAATTAAGGGTATGGCATCTTTGCCATTCCACTTATATTCCAAATAGAAGGCCTGATGATTGATTCCAGCGCATTTATAAGTAATCTCCCCCATAGGGGCTCCGATCCATTTGGCCAGCATGGCGGCAGTCCCTTGTACGCTGTGACATAAGCCAGTGACATTGACTTTCGTTTCACCCTGCATCGCCCTGCACAGCATAGCCATTGGATTGCTGTAGTTCAGAAATACGGCATCTGGACAATAGCGTTCGATATCCCGGCAAATATCCAGCATGACGGGTACTGTGCGCAGAAACCGGAAAATGCCCGCTGGCCCCCGAGTATCGCCAATGTTAATGTCGACTCCATATTTTTTGGGAATTTCCATATCTGTCCTCCACACAGGCAAATCGGCAACAAGAATGGTACAGACAACGCCGTTCGCATCGGTTAACGCTTTTGCCCTGTCCATTGTCGCTTCTACCTTGGCAGGGTAACTGCCTGCTGCAATAATGTTTTCCACTGCCTGCTTTGCATAGCCAAGACGTTCTTCATCAACGTCCAATAAAGTGAGAGTACAATCCTCAAAGGCCGGGAATGTAAGCAGGTCCCTCACCAAATTTTTGGTAAACACAAGACTGCCCGCGCCTATAAAAGTAATTTTCGACATAAGAACAATCATCCTCCTTATACGATACGTATCCCTAAATCAAGATTATATAAGTTTATAAAGGCCGCCTTATGCTTAGTCCTCCATCTACCGCAAGCATCTGACCTGTGATTTGATCAGCAAGGTCGGAGGCGAGAAATACCGCGGTATTGGCTATATCCGTTCCATTCTGCATTCTGCCTAATGGAATCGATCGGATCGATTCCTGCATTTTCTCGATGCCTGTTCCAAGCGTTTCCCAACGAGCTGTTTCTCCCTCCGATGCCACCCACCCGGGATGAATACAGTTTACCCGGATACGATGCTTGGATAGGGCATGGGCCAAGTTGCGAGTCAACGTTATCAAACCTCCCTTGGAGACGGCATACGCCAGTGTATTATCTTCTCCTTTGGAGGAATGCAGCGATCCGATGTTAATAATAATTCCTTTTTCCCGTTCGATCATAAGTGGAGCGACAGCTTGACACATGAGATAAACACCCTTTAGGTTAATCCCTATCACAAGGTCCCACAAGGCCTCATTGGTACTTTGCAGGTCCCCTCTGGGAAAAATTCCCGCATTATTTACGAGCACATCGACACTGCCAAAATCTTCTTTAACAGACTGAATCATTCGCTTGATATCATCCGCTCGTGCAACATCGCATGTATAATGCCTTACCTCATGGCCGTCTTTTCTCCATTGCTCTGCCAGCGCTTCTCCTTGAATATCCACGTCAGCGATGGCAACCTTGGCTCCAAACGCCACAAATCTTGCTACGATGGAGGCGCCTATCCCTTTGGAGCCACCTGTAACGATAACCGTATTATTATATAATCCGGGGAATGGTTCATTCATTCGATATCGCCTCCGATTTTTCATAAGCAACTTGGGGCATTTGGATTGCCAGCTTGCCCCCGCTCACATCAATCATGGTTCCGGTTATGTAGTCCGCATAGTCAGAGGCTAGAAAGCAAATCAAATGTGCGACTTGATCCTTGGAGCCCCACCTTCTGAGAGTGAGCAGATCCAATAATCGTTCCTGGTCTTCATCCGATTTTTCAGCAAAATGATTCATATCTGTGGGAATCATGCCTGGGGCGTAGCAATTTACGGTTATATTCCATGGCCCCAGTTCGCCGGCCAACACTCTTGTGAACTGGCGTACCCCTGCCTTCGAAGCAGCATAGGCTGCACCGCCGTAACTTGGGATAATCGCCGCGAATGAAGCTGCGTTAATAATGCGTCCTGATTTTTGCTTTTTCATAACGGGACTTACTGCTTTACACATCAGATAGGTGCCTTTCAAATTAATATCCATGTTTAGGTCCCACAGCTCTTCCTGCAAATCAACAACCGGTCCGCCTCCTGCAACACCGGCATTATTAACCAATATATCCAAACGTCCATAGGTTTGAACTACCGATTCAACGACTTCCTGTATCCGTGTAAAGTCACGGACATCGCAAACATATTGCGACCCTTGAAATCCCAACTCATCAAACTCTTTTCTAATAGCTTCAATCGCAGCTTCATTAACATCCGTGATTACCATAATTACGCCTTCTGAAGCCAACATGACCGCAATTTCCCGACCGATGCCGCGACCGGCTCCTGTGACCAAAGCTACCTTACCTTTTAAATCAATGTGCATGAAATCAACCCCTATGATTAAAAGATTTATATTACTTTAGCATTATAATTTCGAATTAGTCCCTGCATATAGGCAATGCTGGCTAATAATTGATGATTTTCGTAAGCAATGATCAGGCTCTCAGGTTCGTTCTTCTCATGCGGAGTTCGCCAATCCGCTGACGGTTTAGCATTCGCTTGAACAAACCGCAGTATTGCTGCGAGATGTGATGCAGAGCGTGTCGGATACTCGGGCCAGAAGTCATCAGCCAACACCCGTGTATGGCGTGCTTCAAGCGCACCTACCTCGATGGATAGGGTCATATCTGGACAGCTTTGAGAGAACATCTCCATCAGAGCGGGGAAATCTACCACCCCTTGACCTATGGGACATCTAACAAGACGATAACCCTCTTCAGACAGATATATCCAATAATCCTTTAAATGAACATGCTTCAGGTGGGGAAGTATTCTTTTCGCGAAATCAACGGGCTCCTCAGCTGTCGCAAGGGGATTTCCGGTGTCCAGTGTAATTCCGAAATGAGGGGAGTCGATTTGTTCGCACAGCCAGAGCAGTTCCTCCGATGCCACATCTTGATGATTTTCCAGCGCGAGCGTGAGACTCCTTTGCTCGGCAGCGACAGTCGCTTTCGCCAAGCCTGACAGTACGTCCTGCATGAAGGATTGCCACCGCCCAACCATCGGTCGACGATCACCGCCATAACCTGCGCCTCCTACTACTGTGCGAACGGTAGCTGCCCCCAGTCTTTCGGCCATATCCATGGCCATCTTCAGCTTATCGGGATCATAACCGCCAGACGCAACCGTGATGTAAAGCTGATGACTCGCTGCATATTGTGCAAGCGATGGAATATCTTCTCCTTCCAATACCGCAAGCGGCATCTCCACTCCTTCCAGGCCAGCTTCTACAGCATACGACATCAGTCGTTTAGCTGTTATTATTGGCTGTCCCGATTTAGGATGGATGCCCATCATATAGGTCGTACCGAATACAGAAAGCCCCACTTTCATCTAGATCATCCTTCCTGAGGATCTTATTTTGCCGTCCATCCTCCATCTATAACCATGGAGGCACCGGTCATAAAGCTGGAGGCGCCTGAAGCCATATAAATAACTGCCCCTGCTATTTCTTCCGGATTGCCCCAACGCCCCAGTGCGATGTTATCCAAGAAGATTTTGTTAACCTCCGTATTGTTCATGACAACAGCATTTAACTCCGTTGCCATCGGACCGGGACAGAGGGCATTCACCGTTATGTTATAAGGAGCAAATTCCAGTGCAAGCACTTTAGTCAACTGCAGAAGCCCTCCTTTACTGGAGCAATAGGCGCTTCGCTCTGGGAGCGCAACACTTCCAAGCATAGAGGAAACGTTGATGATGCGCCCGTATCTCTGTTGTTTCATCTGTTTTGCCACAGCCCTCGTGCATAGGAACGGAGCCTTTAAATTAGTGTTTTGAACCTTATCCCACTCATCGTCCGCAAATTCCTCAATCGGCTTCCTAATATTAATTCCCGCGTTATTAATCAGGATGTCGATACGTCCAAATTCATCGATTACCGATTGAACCATAGAATTGACTTGAACGGTATCCGTAACGTCCGCCGTTAAGCCTAATGCCTTGTGTCCGCTGTATTCGGCGATTGCCTCTGCAGCTTCCAGCGCCTTGTTTCGATTGCGGCTCGATACCGCTATTGTGGCGCCAGCCCCCGCAAGAGCTTTGGCCATCACCATTCCCAGCCCTTGCGCTCCTCCAGTGATCAGTGCTACTTGACCATCCAACTTGAATATATCCAAGCTCAAAGGATCACCCCTTCGTTCGTTTTCATGGAATAGCTGTTATTTAAACTTAAGAATTGGAAAGCAGCTGGTTTTTACGACAATCTGATGGGTAACTGCCAAATGCTTGTATAAACAATTTAGTGAAATGCCTTGTGCTGTAATAACCGACCTGCTCCGCAACCTGCTTCACCTGAAGATTAGTGTTCATAAGCAGTTCTTTCGCCTTCAACATGCGAATACGAGTCAAATATTTCACAAACATCATGCCGGTTTTCTTATGGAATAACGTGCTTAAATAATTTGCCGAGACATTCAATTGCCCGGCAATTTGCCCGATACCGATTTCGTCCATATAATGCTTTTCGATATATTGGATCACTTGTTTCACCAGATCGACCGAGGTTTCTTTTGAACACGTGCCCTGCAGCCTCTTTTCCCCATATTGCCTAAGCTCTCTAATCATTTCCACATCTGTTGTTATTTCCTGCAAAACAAGTCCCAGAGTACAACCCATAAATATGCGTAATGAAGATTGTTCTTTTTTCGCATTGAACCAATCCGACTTTTGCAGCAGGACTTCCAATTCATTAACCCCATGCTGATAGCTTAAATACATTCCGTCCTGAAGGTGATGTCCGATGGCGCATAACAATCGAGATGCTTCTACCTTTTGAGGCGTTACCGCTTCTTTAATCAACTCCACATATTCGATACTTTGACCGATACCACAAACAGATCGCAGATCTCCCCATTGCTGCAGCTGCTGGAGCCGTCTGTTTACCTCCTCAAAGCCTTGGCATTCACCTGTTCGCAGTACGGATATCAGCATCTCCTCACTTCTGTATCTGTCATTTATAATTTGTTCCATTTCGCTGAAACAATCGTAAATAGGCTGTTTCCCAGACTGACCATTGCTCGTGTCCCAAGCACCTACAGCAGCTAATTCTCCATTCGGCAGCGCCAACAAAGCCAAGTTCATACCAAAAACAAGGTGCTTCTCCATGCATTCATGAAGCTCTGCATAAAACTCTCGTTGGACATCAGCCACCCAACTGACAGGTTGAGCGGTGTCTAAATAAAACGTCCAACCAATAAACCTGCCTTGATAGTATAAACTGTCCCGCGCTTCATGTTTGAGTGAGGTGAGTCCATTGCATAAGGCAAATAAGCTGTTTTCAAATTGTTGATTCAGCAAGCAAATATATTCTTTATTATCTTTATATACAAGCTGCAGTGTCTTTTCCAATTCGATAGGATCAACAGGCTTTAATAAATATTCGGAAACGCCCAGTTTCATTGCCTGCTGCGCATAAGCAAAGTCGGAATAGCCGCTTAATATTACCCATTTCGTCTGAGGTGAGATTATTTTGCCAATTCGAATCGCATCTATGCCTTGCAGCTTGGGCATGCGGATGTCTACAATAGCAATGTTGGGCTTATGCTCAGCGAGCATTTCCAACAGTTCCTCGCCGTTGGTCGCTTCACTAACAATTTGCCAGGACGCCTCCATATCTTTGATCATGCTGGATAAGCTGGCACGTATTAGGCTTTCGTCATCAGCAATGATCATCTTCACTGTCTCTTCACATCCTTCAATGGGAATTGAATCACAACGAGTGTACCTTGGCCTTTCGCAGCAGCTATGATGATCTTCGATCCTTCGTGAGCAGCACGCAATCGCGCTCGAACATTCGTTATTCCCACGCCTTCCTGTTCTGTCTCTAGATCGTAACCGACTCCATTGTCGGCTATACGAATTTCCAACCATTCTCCGCTGCCGTCCGGTATAGTCATATTTGACGCCTCTATCGTTAGCTGACAACCCTGTTCACTTGGTTCAACACCGTGTAAGATAGCGTTTTCAACAAAGGGTTGCAGCAGCAATTTAGGAACCGGTATGTGGACTGTATCTGGGCCGTAATCTATTCTAACCTCCAATTTATCGGCAAATCGAATTTGCTGCAGCTCGCAGTACTTGGTTACAAAATCCATTTCTTCTTTTAAAATCACCCAATCATTATGATTCAACGTATAGCGCATCATCCCGCTTAATGACAAGATAGCTCTTTCCAGCAGCCCACTTTGACCCGTACGATTCAATCCGATGAATCCATTTAAGGTGTTATATAAAAAATGCGGTTGTATTTGTGATTGCAGTGCCCGATATTCAGCGTTCCGCTGCCCAAGCGCAGCGCGAAATTCACGATCTATCAGCTCACCAAGCTGAGATATCATAGTATTTAAGTTGTTACCCAACTGAGCAACCTCATCGTTGCCGCGCACGGAATAAAAAGTATCCAGATTGCCGCGCTGAACCTTTTTCATCACCTTAATCATTTGCTTAAACGGCGTCAGTATCCAGTGTGAAATAGTAAAATACAACAGCAGCGCAATGATCAGTCCGCAGGCCGCAAACAAAAAGCCTATCCAATAAATGGTTTGAAGCTGCTTTCTGATGATCGATTCAGGAAAGAGCACCGCGACGCTCCAGTTAGAACGGCTCACCGTTTCGTTCACAACAGAATAGCTCTCGTTCGTGTCTATCACGATAGATGTATCAGTCGCCAATTGGCTTTGAAGTTTGGCGCTTAAGGGTTGACTGGCGTAGATCAACTTCCCCTTATCATCGAGAATTACCGCAATGGATCCGTCTTTAAGCCGTATCCCGCGCATCATTGTTTCCAATGCCGCTGTATCCGCATCAGCCATAATTACACCGAGCGGACGCTGCGAATCGGGATCCTTGATCAAACGGGCAACGGAGAACACCTCAGCACCCGCTCCTTCCAAATAATTTTGCACGTGAAAACTGACGAAAGCGACCTTTCCATCTGCCTTTAGAGCCTGAATGTACCAATCTTGCTTCTCGAAGGGATATCCCTCAACGACCTTGTTCACATAACCGCTCGGGGACGTAATATAGATGGAGTTATCCATAGGAAGAAGGATTGTCCCCAGTATGTCTTTACGTGTATTTTTCAAAAACTTGGGTAAAGTGTTCGACAATGCTTGTTCTGCTTCATATTGTTCGTAAGGTGTTAAAAATTTCCGATTGGACGATTTCAACTTTAACGCTATCATCACATCATCATTCAGGTACGGCGTTATCGTCATACGATCTAAATCATCCAAATAGGTTTCGATATTATAAGTAAACGTGGTTAATGTATGTTCTATTTGCGTGGACTCTTGGCTAGTTAGAAGATTCTGGTAATATGAGGGAATGGCGATGACTATGACGACAGCAGGAAAAACAATCGTTGTTAAAAATAGCAGGATCAGCTTGAACCGGATTGATTGCCGCATCTCATCAAAACCTTCCTCCCTAACACCACCACATCCTTAATTCACCTATATAATTAATAATTTCATCCTTTTATTGCTCCCGCGGAAAGACCCGTTATGAAATAACGCTGCAGGAATAAATACACCAGTACCATAGGCAGAGCGCTCATAAATGAGCCAGCAGCTACCCAACCGATTTTATTGCTATCCTGCCCGAAGAAGCTTGAAAGGGCGACCGTAATGGTCCTTAATTCAGGCTTTTGCAGGAAAAACAAGGAAAACTGAAAATCATTCCACACCGATACGCCATGTAAAATAATCACTGTCGCCGTTATCGGCTTCAACAACGGCAGTACGATCCGATAAAATAATTCAAACTGTCCAGCCCCATCAATCATAGCGGCTTCATCCAATTCCCGCGGAATCGTGCCTATGAAGCCTGTATATAAGAAAATCGTCATGGGTAAATGGAAGGTTACATGGAGCAGGATGATCCCCCAGTATTGGTTCATCCCGCCTAGATCAACCATAAATTTATATAGCGGGACCAAACTTGTAAGGGGAGGTACGATCAAGGCAGATATAAACAACATATAGATGAACTTATTCCATTTGGTCTGCCGCCGGGCCAAAGGATAGGCAGCTATCGAGCCAAGAATGACAATAAATGTGATAGAGAACACAGTAACAATAAGATTATTTTGAAAGGCGACCGCTAATTTTGCATTAGACCAGGCACTGATGAAATTGTCCAAATACAAATAACCGGGTAATATCCATTTGGAACTAAAGTCATCCAGCGCCTTGAACGAAGTCGTAATCAAGATATAGAAAGGCAAGATATGAAGCAAGCAGATTAACATCGAAAAAAAGTTAAGCCACAACCGCTTACTGTTCATGCGTTGACCTCCCTTCTTCTTAAGAGAATGAGTGAGGTCAGACTGACAATAGAGATCATGATAAACATGAGTATGCCGATAGCTGCCGCGTAACCGGCATCCTCGCGGCCAAAGTAGAGTAAGTACATCAGTGTGGACATGGATGCGGAAGCATACCCAGGGCCGCTGTTGGTCAAAGCCGCAATGACATCAAACAACTTTAATCCGCCAATTAAATTCAGAACCATACTGACAGTAAAGGCTGGTGCGAGCAATGGCCAGGTTACATGGAAAAATCTCGATAATGCTCCAGCGCCGTCAATGGTCGCCGCTTCGTAATAATCTTTGGGAATCGTCTGCAAGCCTGCCAAAAACAGCACCATCGCAATGCCAAGGTATTGATAAGTATTCACAAAGGTAATAATCCATACATTAATTTGCGGATCACCCAATAAATTTGCCGGTTTGTCTTGAAATAACAGTAAGATATCATTGATAGCGCCGCCTTGATATTGAAAGAAAAAGTACCAGATGTAACCCATGATGAGCGAGCTTATAATTACCGGTAAGTAAATAACCGTTCTTACAAGCCCTCTTGATTGGATATTCATATTCAAATAAAGGGCATAAAGCAATCCGATGATATTCTGAAATACGGAGCTTCCTACACCATAAATCACCGTATTTTTAATTATTCTGGAAATATCGGGGTCATCCCACATGCGACTATAATTTTGCAAACCAATCCACTTATATTCCTGATCGTAGCCATTCCAATTCGTAAATGAAATTTGAATACCTTTAAAAAAAGGATAGACAATGAACATGGCAAACAAAATCAATGCCGGCAAATAAAGCAGATTGAGCATAGCGCCGCTGCGGACGAATCGCTTGATAAACCTGCTTCGAGTTGGCCGCGCTTGTGTGTCCGTTACGGACATCCTGCTAATCTTCGCCACAGTTCCACCCTCCTGTTGTTTGAGTAAAGGAACCGGAAGGATCGAGACCCTTCCGGTTCAGTTATTATTTATTGCGAAGACGCTCGAATTCTTGCTTCATTTTTTCGGAGAATTGTGCCGGCGTTACACTTTCGGCGAGTAATGCGGTACCAGTCTTACACATAACGTCCCACATCCCGTTTGGCAGGTAAACGCGGTCAAAATAGGGGAATACACGGGTATTCACATATTTATCGTAATACTCGGAAAACTCGTGCTGGGATTTAACACCTTTCAGTCCAGGAGGCAGCTTGTTTACATTGGCAATCTTCCCCATATTGTCCGCTTTTGCATAGAAGGCGATTAGTTTCTTAGATTCCGCCAGGTGCTTACCGTCCTTCCATGCCCCCATTGTATAACGTTCGCCGCCTGTAAAGGTTGGCTCATCGCCAGGCACCATAGAAGTTAACGGCATTAAACCAATTTTCACATTGGGATTAATCTTATGCACGTCGTCAGCGAAAGAAGGGGCACCCGTTAAAAAGGCAATTTTTCCTTCTGCAAAACGCTGCGGGACATCGCTTCTTTTGGCAGTGAGCACATCAACATTGATGTATCCTTTCGTTTTCATGTCAAGCAGCTTCTGCGCCAACGGCGTCCATTTGTTCCAATCAAACTTGCCTTCGAGCAGCGCTTGCATATCGTTGACTTTGGGGCTGATAAGGAGTGCTGTGGCATATAGATCAAGGAATCCACCGATCATGCCATTATCGATACCCGACATGAATAAAGGCGTTACATCACCTTTACTTTGCGTTTTGATTTTTTCAGCTGCAGCCATTAACTCTTCAAATGTTTTCGGAAGCTCAATGTTATATTTTTGAAGGAGGTCGACATTGTATGAGATCCCGTCCTTAGCTTCACTCATGACAAGTGCGTGGACTTTACCATCCTTATCGGTCACAACCGGCTTTATGGTATCGGTCTGCTGCGAAGCCCAGGCTTGGTCCTTCAGATCAGCCAAATATTTGCCGTAACGGATAATCGCCCAACCGTGCGTATCAAATACGTCTGGCAAATCATTTGCAGCCATTTTGACCTTCAGAATATTCTCATATTCAGTGCCCGGAAATTGGAATTCGACCTGTGTATTGGGATTTTCTTTCATAAAGTCGTTAGCGATTCCCTTCATGACATCTTGACTTGCAGTTGCGGTAATCGTGCTGTAAACAGATAGCTTGATCTTCTCCCCGCCTCCGCTACTTGCCGTATTTCCAGCGGCATCCGGTTTGGCGGTTTTGCTGTCCGCAGCCGTTTCAGTGGCACCGCTCGGACGTTGGGAGCAACCAAGTAACGCTACAGAAATTATCAAAATAACGCCCATCATACTTAAAAAGGTTTTTCTCATTCTTCTTCTTCAATCCTCCCTTTATAAATTTTATTGTTTCTTGGTGTGCAAGCTAAATGTTATCATGAATGATAGCGTTTTCAAATGTATCAAATCTACGATTTAAGCGCTATATTCATTGATTTAGGCATCCTGAAATGTCGAACTAAAGCGAGATGGTATACAACGATTAGTGGAGTCGAGGTTGGAGCCGACAAAGGCTATGATCGTTCCCCTGTCCATCATGGGCTCGAAAAACTTGAGATCGAGGGATACATAGCACCCATAGATTCTGACGAAAATCATTTGAAAAAATCAGGCTTTACCTATGACAAAACAAACGATACCTATACGTGCAAGGAAGGAAAAACCCTTCGGGGTTTTCGTAAGTGCCCGTTAGGATGCTAATCGGACTATGTTCTTGTCACCCGACAATTATCTAAATCCAGATATTTTCTGCTTTATTTGGTTTATTTCATTCACGAAGAGGCATATTTCTGCCGCGGTAAGATGACAAGCAGGAGTAAGTGAAATTTGAGTGATGGCTTCTAACGCTTCACCGAGACGATCCTCGCTGGCTATGCTGGCGGGGAAAGGGAAGTTTTCTGGTCTACTTACCCAAAAAAGCCCCATCCCGAAGGATGAGGGCTTCACTTTTCTTCCATAGTACCAATCACGAATCTTATTAAAGAGCAGAATATCCTAGACTGAACTTATGTACTTCGACCACCAGGAGGATAATAATATGGGGGTGTTTTTATCCATCCGCGTTTCCTCATCATGGATCGATAAGGGGCGCTGTATTGTATCAACCTCCCCATCGATTTCAAAAGAATTAGGGAAACATCGGTTCTAAGGCTTTGGGAAACAGCTTGTCCACATAAGGCTATACAGGTTGTAACTTTGCCGACTATGAGGTTGGCCAGTTCCTCGTCTGTAAATTTCGCTCCCTGAGGAATGTCGTCAGATTTCGAGTCGGGTTTTGCTTGCAAAACAGATGGAAGAGGAACACCTTCCTTAATCATGAAATCTTTGATCATTTTTATGTCTTCCATCGATTCTTTAACGGCATTCTCAACTGCATGTTTTAACTCAGGATCGGTAGTCGTATTTAAAGCGACTTTATAAATGATTTGTCCTTCTTCGTAAATGGTAAGCAGCATCCATAATGACATTACTTCTCCAACATGCAAAGGTGGCACGGGTTCTTCATCTGTTAACGATCCATATATACTTTTGATTGCGTCCCAGATGGTCGTCATATTTGAAACACCTCCATTAATAGGTATCTCCTATAATATTTTTTTTATACAGCTACGGTGTCCGGATCCTTACATACTACTCAGGCAAAGGTGTTTCACTATTCAACCGCAACTTAAATGAACGAACCAGCTATTATCCGGGGAGTGAACTGCACCCAATTGTTAGACACACTAACAATTGGAGGTGCAGTTTTTTATTATAACCAAGCATTTACCTGTCATAACCTCTACATGAGCTTTCTCATCTTCATCATCAGCACAACGGTTAGCTGACCTGCTAATGTTTCGAAAACCAACTGATTCTCCCCAATTTCCTGTATAGAGTCCTTCATTTGCGCTAGCGTACCCAATAGCTTAATCGGCTGCCAATCGTTCCAGCGGCAGCCTTGTAGTGTTAGATGTTGAACTCTTGTTCTCCGTTAGTCATTCATGCAGCACAAGACCAGCGCCGCACCACCAGAATGAGATTCATTCTTCCATGGTAGTTCAATAAATTTGGTGCGAATCACCATTGTCTGTAACGGCAAGTATTAAGGCCATCCTTTGCAGGATGGCCTTGTCTTTGTAGATCATGCTTGAAAAATAAGTCCGCTCGAATTTATGGCCACCGTGTCGTTTGCAAAGATCTCCTACATGGCGGCCCAGTCAGGACCCTTAGACAACTGGGAACCATCCTGGTACGTTAATAAGCATGTTCCATAATGCGTCCGGTATGACCAGATCTTTTTGAGCCGTTCTTGGTAGAGTCGTTCTGATCTCGTTTTCTTGATCGTTTATGACCTTTTCAACCCATTTTGGTTCCATAATGATGGCATGTGCTAAAGCTAATAAAGGTACTCCGACGTCAAGCGCCTTATTAACATCTTCCGGTGAAGAAAGTCCTCCAACCCCGATTATGGGTACATGATTGCCGACACGTTCTTGTATGAGCAGAACACGTGATTTCGTATCAGTCTCATCTCGCATTGATCCATCCCAAAAACCTCTTACGGAGACATGAATGTAGTCTAGCTTCTGTTCAGCCAAAACGTCAACCAATTGAAGAGTGTCTTCTATCGTTATACCCGGATTTTCACTTTCTTCAGGTGACACTCTATATCCAACAATGAACGGGACTTTTGCATGTTCAGCAACTGCTTTTTTTACGCTTTCGATTATGGCAAGAGGAAATGCCATTCTTTTTTCAATCGTGCCTCCCCACTGATCGGATCGGCGATTGGAATGTGGGGAAAAAAATTGCTGAATTAAATACGTATTTGCGCCGTGAATCTCAACGCCGTCAAAACCTGCTTCGATTGCTCTGCGAGTTGCTTCGCCAAAGGCTTTAATCGTATCATTGATTTTTTCTTCCGTCATTTCTCTTGGAACAACTGAACCCGGACGCTCTGAGGCTACAGCACTAGCACTTACCGGTTGCTTGCCATCCATTAGCTCAGGCGAAGCCATTCTCCCCGCATGGTAAATTTGTAAAATTGCTTTTGCCCCTTGTTCTTGAATCGTACCTGATAGTTTTTTCAGTCCAGGAATTAATGAGTCATCATCCACACCAATTTCGTTAATAAAAGCTTTCCCTTCTGGCGAAACATGGCTACACGCTGTAATAACTCCACCGGCTCCGCCTGAACGCTCACGATAATAAGCTAGTTCTTGCTCTGACACTCCTCCATCCTCAAGGGAGGAGGAGTTTGTCATCGGCGCCATTAACACTCGATTCTTTAGTTGTACTCCTGAAGGGAGAGTAAATGGTTCAACGATTGGTTTATAGTTAGGATTCATTTATTGTTGTCTCCTTGTAGTTAAAATTAATTTTGAGTGGGTGTTGGATTAAATCTTACAAACTCCGTCCCCACAGAGACCACCTTCGAAATCGTCATGTGAAACAGTGTCGATCATCCGGATAGGATGTTCTTCTCTCCACACTTGTTCAAGTAGATCCAAGAACGCGCTGCTAGACCGTATTCCGGATACAGCGTACTTATCATTGAAAATATAGTACGGTACGCCTGTAATCCCTAATTGGGACCCATATTGCCGCTCTTTCTTTACCGTATCCTTGTATTTATCACTGGATAGAATATCAAGAACTTCTTTTGCATGAAGACCAATCTCGCCTGCAAGCTTAGCGAGTGTTTCGTGATCGCCAATATCCAATGAATCGGTAAAATAGGCTTTATGGGCTTGAGCCATCCACTCTCCTGTTTTGCCCTGTTCTTGCGCATAAACAGCCACGCGAAGAGCATCTGACGTATTTGATGGAATCAAAGTGTCAAGATTATAGGTGAGGCCAACCTCTTTGCCCATCTTGATCACCGGTTTATTTCCTTCTCTCACATAATCAGAGGACATTCCTCCGCCATGAATTTCGGCTGACCAAGTATAATAATCTTTGCCGGTATTGCTCGGAGCATTTGGGAATAGTTGGAATGGTCTGTAGACTATTTCTACTTTAGCCTTATGGTCAAATTGTTCAAGGGCTGTTTCCAAATTTGTTTTGCCAATATAGCACAACGGGCACATAACATCTGACCAGATTTCTATTTTCATAATTCCTCCGCCTCTTTCCTTCCTGTGATTTGTATAACTAAGTTACTCCACATGTGTGAATATACCGATTTACTCGATCAACAACGGTTGATTAATTAACATGTATTGATTTATATTATAAAGAGTCGCTGCAAAATCTCAATCGCTAAAAAACTGACTTTTGTTGACTAATCAACACATGATTTAAGTTTGTTTATAATCATCAAAGGACGGTGATCGTACACCATGTCTAAAGTAGATAGAAGTAAAGTAGATAGAAGAATAAATAAAACCAGGGAAGCAATCAATAAAGCTCTAATTGAGTTAATGTCTGAGAAAAACTTCGAAAACATTACGATCAACGATATCTCGGAAAGAGCCAATCTTAACAGGGGGACACTTTATCTTCATTATTCGGACAAATATGATTTGCTCGACAAATGTATAAAAGATCATTTAAGTAATATGTTAAAGTTTTGCATGTTATCGAAGCCTGGCGAGGAAAGATTAAATGTTAGTAATTCCCCACTGCCGATGTTTCAATATTTTGAAGAACATTTTTTATTTTATTCCTCCATGCTAAGTAATAAAGGTATAACTTGTTTTCGGGAACAAATGAACTTAGTGGTCATAAATGGAATTACCGAGCGATTGAAGACCGGGGAAATTAACCATGGGCATAATAAAGAGGTTGTCGTTCAATATATGGCATCTGCTTTCGTCGGAGTCGTGGAATGGTGGATTAAAAATAACATGCCCCTTTCTCCTCAAATTATGGCACAACAACTATGGGACATTTTTGATGGGAATTATTCCCTAGTTGGTGAAGGTCGGATCCCGAGCGGCAGCTAACTTGACCGTCGTTAGCCTTAAAGCTGCGTTGTCTGCAGCTACAATCTTATATGCAATACAAATAATCCCGCCAGTAGGCGGGATTATTTGTTCTTGTTCCTTGCCGAATAGCTCCACCCACCATATTATCTCCCTCTATGAAGAAAGCAAATGCTCACGTTTCCTCTTGTTTTCTTAAGTTTTCATAGCATCGTTGGTATTTAATTTTTAAATACTGGAATAAGTCTTCATTAGAGGCTAGTTTTGGAGCGACGGAGAAAAAAAGATCCTTATGCACTTAACCACTCGTATCCAAAAAATGGATATATGGTGCAATTATGGTCGCACTGGTGGATGTCCACATATCTCATGGAGGTCAACCCTCCCAAATCTCACAGAGTCTTCGCTCTTAAATTCCTTTGTCTAACCTTTCCATGAGGTGGATGTCAGTTATGCCGCCCGACAGGATCTTTTGTCCGTATTATAACGTCTTTACTGACTAATCCGCTTTCGGTTAATCCTGTCATATGGGGAATATCCCTACATATTGCGATCAGGGACTGCATTTTCTTCAAAGGATTATTTGACCGTGTTGTAAATACTGATGTAAAGCCTTGAAAGCATGGTTCTTAGTATTCTACGGAGTCCAACTGCAGTTCAACGCCGTATTCCTATAACAGATCAGACTTGTGATAGGATAACTTGCGTATTGCTGAATCGGTGATTCCTCTCGTAACCCCTCTACCCTAAATATCACTACTTCTAGTAGGATTCACCGTATAAGTATAAACGTAGGATTTATCGGACGGGCTATGTGATTCAGATTCAATTATTATAGAAACAAAGAGTTTACAAGTTGGAAATAACTTCTCTAACGATGGAAAAAACTATTTTTTATAATAAAAGCATGATGGTACCATCATAAAAAATTACGTTCATGGAAAAGGAGTGTTTGGAATATGAAAAAAGTATTGCTTCCAACTGTATTTATCGCTTCTCTGGTAATCGCTTCAGCTACTGCCCTCGCGGCGGTGGATACAACCAGTAATATCACTCAACCTGCAAGTGTAGCAGCTGTATCCGCTGCTGTAAATAATGACCATGCAGGAACGATCGAGTACGCGAAGAAAACACTGTTTAACCCTGATGGCAGTGTAGTAGCAGTAAACGAAACATGGGCAGATGCGGCAACCCGTAATCAGAAATCAAATTATGAAGAGCCCGTAAAAGGAACGGATTCTATGCAAAGACTCGGTGGTGCCTACGTTTTAGACAATGGCAACACATATATCAAAGTTGCTACAGATGCTCAGGGAAATCTTGTGGGGTATGAATTGACGGCGAAAAATCCCGATCAGAATTGGTCAAATTCGTTAGTAGCCGAAAAACAAGATTATATAAATGAATATAAAGAAGGAACGCGTAGAGTTGGCTGGACTGACGAGGGAATTGTCCAGACTGTAGATGGACAATCTCTGAGAAAGCTGTCTAGAACTGACAAGTCGGCAGCATTCAGCACCACATACACGGAATCTGTCTTCCTGGATGACAGCGGATTGCCGGTGCAGGGTGAAATTTATGAGGTAGTGAACGGCACAGCAAACTTATTGTATACTTACGTATATGAGTTCAAAAATGTCAGCAACGACGGAAGCTTGTTCGATGCAAAAGGTATCCCTTTACAGGAAATCAAATAGGAAAGCAAATGAGCTTCGCAGTCAAATCATCATTCGATCCAAACATATAAAGAGGGGCGGCGCCCCCTCTTTTTTCCACGCTCTATACCATCCTGTCAAACCTTAGTAAGTGATATAATAATTGAATGAAACATGCACTGGGAACAGGAGGAATCCAATTGGGAAACAGAAAAATACTTATTATCGAGGATGAAGTGAACATATCGGATATTCTCTCTCATTACCTGAGGAACGAAGGCTTTCAAACCAAAGTGGCGAATTGCGGAAATCAAGGACTGCAGCTTGTACAAGAATTTCTTCCTGATCTTGTATTACTTGACTTGATGATGCCGGATATAGACGGATTTGAAGTATGTAAGAGGATTACCGCCAATTATATCATTCCCATTATTATGATTACCGCGAAATCAGACGATATTGATAAAATACTGGGGATGGAGCTTGGCGCGGACGACTATATTACGAAGCCTTTTAATATAAGGGAAGTCAGTGTAAGAATCAAAAGCATATTCAGAAGAATCGATTTAATTTCCGAAGCCGCGGTCGATCAAGAGCATAAAGCTATAAAAATCGGCAAAGAGATCGAGATCTATAAAGAAAGACATGAAATCTATAAAAATGGGAAACAAATCGAATTCACCAATAAGGAATATGAGCTATTGGTCTATTTGGCTGAGCACAAAGGCAGGGCCATAACGCGGGAAGAGCTTTTGGATCAAGTCTGGGGATATGAGTTTATTGGCGATGGCAGAACGGTTGATATCCATGTTCGAAGGGTCAGAAAAAAGCTGAATGAAGATAAACATACATCCATCATCGAGACCATATTTGGTGTAGGATACAAGCTTGTCTTTGAAAAGGTACCATCATGAGGTATTCGATCCAGTTAAAAATTTTAATTTATTTCTCCATTATTATATTTTTAGGTTTTTCCGTGCTTACTTTCGCCGCCTATCATACGACGGAACAAAATACGAAGAGTGTCATACAAGCGGATATGATCGAAATCAAGCGGAATCTTGATATTGGTTTGAATCAATATTTGTTATTTAACAATATGGACATCAACGAAGCCTCCATTATTTCCGAAGCGGAAAACATATCCAAGCAGTTAAGCACACAAGTAGGAAGTACGGTGGATATCTATGATAAAAAAGGACAAAGACTTTCATACGGTTCAGCGCCAAATATGGCCATTAACAACTCAGAGGATCTGGTAAAAGCTATGAACGGCGGGATTTCGTTTACAACCAATTTTACAGGGGATAACGTGATTGTGAGTCTCTCCTATCCTATAAAGGAATCCATCGTCGGTATTGTTCGATACTATAAAGACTATACGGAGTTGTATAACTATAATCAAAAATTCAAACGCATGACCAGTCTTTTTGCCAGTGTAATTTTTGTTTTTATCTTCGTTACCTCGTACATTTTTTCCGGAAAAATCACAAAGCCAATTATCAAACTTGCAGAAGCATCCGAAGAGGTTTCGAAGGGGAATTTCAATGTGGATATCGATATTTCTTTGCAGGATGAAATTGGGCATTTAAGCTCCAGATTTAAAATGATGGTTTATAAAATCAGTGAACAAATCGACATCATTAAACAGGATAGAGATATGCTCAAGGAAGTACAGATGCAGAATAAATTTTTTTTTGATAATGTGACTCACGAGTTGAAAACTCCGCTTACCACCATCACTGGATATGCTCAAGCTATTGAGGATTTGGGTATAAAAGATGATGAGTTCACCCGAAAAGGACTTGCATGCATTATTAACGAGAGCAATCGATTAAATAACATGGTTATCGAGCTGATAGAGCTATCCAAGGCTTCGTCTAAAAAGTTCAGCTATGATTTTGCCGATATCAATATGAGCGAGTTGATCAAAGAAACCTGTGAAGAGATGCTGATCAAAGGGAGAAAGTATAACATCGCTATCAAGTGCCACACACCCGATAATCTCTATTTAACTGGAGACAAGGATCGGCTAAAGGAAGTAATGATTAACCTCATTGACAATTCAATTAAATATGGAAATGTAAATTCGGTCATTCATATTTATGCCGATCAACAGCAAAATGATGTCTTTATAACGGTAAAGGATCAAGGAGTAGGAATCCCTGAGGAGTTTATTAAAAAAGTTTTTGATCCCTTTTTCAGAATCTCTAAACAATCTTCAAGAGAATCAGGCAGCGCCGGTCTTGGATTGGCAATCGTTAAAGAAATCGTTGAAAGGCACAACGGTAATATCGAGATTATTAGCCGTTTGAATCAAGGAACCGAGGTCATTTTACGGTTTGGAAGTGATGTCATATGAAACCTGCCATTTCTATAAAAAAAGTTAGGAGTTTTATGATATGCGTTCTGATCCTGAGTGTATTTATAACGGGATTTCATCTGTTAAGCATCTTGCCCTTTAGAGGCGAGGCTACCTACCTAACAACATTAGATAAGGGACTTTTTAAGGCAGAAGCGACAAATCGGGGGGAAACTCCTTTTGCAGTAAGTAAAATAGTCAGATTCATCGCACCCTTCCATATCGTGGATTCCGATTTACTGGATATGAATACATTAGCTTTTACAAGCTCTAATCCAGAAGCTAAAAATTTGGTGCAAACCGGCATATACGACTTGTCTACAAACTTGTTGAGCTATGAGTTCGATAAACAAAACCAAATAACGGAAAGTAAAATCAGCATCTCTAACGATGGTAAATTGATATTGGCTACTTACGAAAGTAAGGAAGGTGGACTAAGTAAAACTTATGTGTATGATGCTGCGACAAACAAAAAACTGAGCATCTTTAACGGTGTATTTGCGGCTGAATGGCTTCCTGACAACATTCGATTTGTAGGTATGGACGACTACTTGTTTATTCAGGATATAAAAACCGGAATGAGAGAAAATATATTAAAAATTTCAGACTATGCCGGGAAACTTCCCAACTTGTTTTTTGACTTGAAACTATTAAAGGATGGCCAGACGGCAGGTATATTTTACAACAGCATTGGCACTACCCATGTACTAAAGGTCGATATAAATACTAAAAATCCAATGAAACAGACTTTAAATGGACAACTTCATTATGCTTTTCCCATAGACAATAAAGCTCTTGCAGTAGTAGGACAGTTCAATAACCGGTATGGCATTTATCTTTATGATATAACAAACAATTCGCTAGAACTGCTTATTGATTTAACAAACCAGAAATTGTTGGATATCAGTATATCGCAGGATGGTAAGAAAATAGCTTATAGTGTCATGAACATGGATACGGGCTGGTATGGAATTGAAGTACATGCAGCCTACCTAGATCATAATCAGGTAACAAGCAACGAAGTGGTTTATAAAGATCTAAATCATTTCGTAGACAAACTGTTATGGACGAAAGATAGCCAGATGTTGTACTGCTTTCAACGGAATACTAACGATACCACCATATTCAGGATTCTATTTAAAAACGTTTTGAATTCAAAATAGATTATAGAGCAGACTGGATACTGGATCATCCCAGTCACGTTAGTCGCCAACGGGGAACGGTGCGCTATAATCAAGAAATGAGGGCAGTAGGTTTCCTTAAAACTCAATCCTTCCGCAATAAGCTTGCTACATCGTGTCGAATAATGGATCGGAAGGAATTTGATGATAATAAGAAGTTTCAAAAGCAAGCTGGAAATCTAATTATTAAAATTT
Organism: Paenibacillus agricola; assembly: GCF_011440305.1. Classification (GTDB taxonomy): domain Bacteria; phylum Bacillota; class Bacilli; order Paenibacillales; family NBRC-103111; genus Paenibacillus_S; species Paenibacillus_S agricola. Next base: position 31,709 of record NZ_JAAOIW010000029.1, read on the forward strand.
TCGGGAGCGTAAATTATTTTGTGTAAATGGGTTTTTTACCGACAAACCGTTACATCCAGAGGCTTTACATGGAGGGGTGGGCATGATAGGCTAGACTGCCTTAGCGATACGAGTTTACGAGGTATCGCCCCATCGCAAGGAATCATGCCCATAGAGGCTCCATGTCAAGCCGGCTCTCAAGTAACTCATCATGCAGATAGTTCCGCTTGCAACCGGTCTCCAAAATGGATGGCAAGCTGTGATATACATTCTTACCAACTCCGTAACGGCATCGTCCACTTTCTGGATGCATCTATGGTGGCGAGATAAATAATCTTCCGCAAGGCATCATCCGATGGGTATGCCGTTTTTGTTTGGGTAACTTTTCGAAGCTGGCGGTGGTAGCCTTCGATAATATTCGTGGTATAGATCATTTTACGAATCTCAGCTGGATAACCGAAGTAGGTGGTAAGCTCGATCCAGTTCGTTTCCCAAGAACGAATAATGATGGGGTGTTTCTTGCCCCACTTCTCTTTAAAGGAAGTAAAAGCAGCCTCCGCCTCTTCTAAGGTCAAGGCTTGGTACACCTTTTTCAAATCAGCTCAGACCGCTTTTTCTTCCTTGTAGGTCACATATTTCATGGAGTTAAGGATCTGATGAATCACGCACAACTGGATCTGTGTCCGTGGAAAAGCAGCGTTAATGGCATCAGAAAAGCCGGAAAGCCCATCCTTGCAAGCGATGAGGATGTCCTCTACTCAACGGCTTTTGAGGTCTGTGCATACGCCTAACCAGAAGCTGGCACTCTCATGTTCCCCAATCCAGATGCCCAAGATTTCTTTCTGACCAGACATGCTGATCCCTAATACGCTGTAAGCAGCCTTGTTAATAATACGGTTTTCCTGACGAACTTTAAAGTGGATCGCATCCAAGAACGATCGGATAGACCCGGTCTAACGCTCTGCACTGCCATTCTGTAACCAAAGGAATGATCTTATCCGTTGCCAGTCTCGGCAAATGGGGCGCGCGCATTAAAGTATTTCCCAAAAACTTCCGAAAGCCCGTTAGCTTAGCGAGTACCATAACAAAAGTTTATATAATAATTATTATGTAAATCCGTCGGGAATGTAATAAGGTTCTTGTATTTATCGGAAATGTAATAAGGTTCTTGACATCGACCGATGACAAGAATCTTATTACCTTCTTCCAGTTTTACAGAGATCATTTTCCCTCCTGTACAATAATGGGGGTTATTGTTTTTTTAAGAAAAATGCTCCCGTACCTTTCAGAATGTACGGGAGCATTTCAATTAGTTGTTGAAGTAGTGCGTTTGTTCGAGGTCGGCAATCAGTGCAGGTTGCACAGGCTGCCATCCCAGAAGTTCCTGAGTTGCAACGCTTGATCTCGGGATATCAAGTGCTGCAAGTGTGCTCAGGAAGCCGAAGTGGGCGTCTGCCTCTTCACGTGAAATGCTGACTACAGGTACGTTCAGATGCCTACCAATAACACTCGCAATGTCGCGAAACGGCACTCCTTCATCTGCGACCCCATCTAGCCGTGAACCGGCGGGTGCCTTTTCTAATGCAAGTCGGTATAAATGTGCAGCGTCAAGGCGGTGCACAGCTGGCCACCGATTGGTCCCCTCTTCTATATAAGCTGAGAAGCCCTTTGTTTTGGCAATGTTGATCAGTCTCGGCACAAATCCTGTGTCACCCGCACCGTGTACCGAAGGACAAAGCTCTACAATCGATGTCCGCACCCCGCGCTCAGCCAGCGATAACACTATGTTCTCCGCTGCCACTCCATTAGCGTGCGTGGTGATCACAAACGGCTTACCGGAACCTTCCAGCGTTGCCCCCATCGCTTCGACGGCGTGCATATCAGATGTGAGTGCCCCGGCGAAGTTCGAGAAGTCGTGATTAAATGCCAGATGAATGACGCCATCCGCAGCACCCGCACCACTACGAAGGCTGTCGAGATCGTCGATGTCGCCGCGATGCACTTCGGCCCCAGCCTCTTTTAATTTCGTAGCGCTATTGTCTGAGCGCACAAGACCGACGACCTGATGACCCGCATCAATGAGTTCGCGAATGACAGCGGAACCGATGTAACCTGTTGCTCCTGTAACGAAAATACGCATTATGAAATCCCCCTTAAGCTGCTAACCATTGTTGTATAAACTATAATTACCACGCGATGGGTCCATCCTCATCTGAGAACGTTCCTGTTGGACCTTCTGCTCCAATCATCGCAAGCCGGACCGCTTCACGCGCCCCTTGTTCAACACTTCGAGTACCGGCAAAATTATTGAGCGCAGTTGAAGTAAAGCCAGGACATGCCGCATTGACCTTGATGTTTGCCGATTCAAGCGCAAAGGCAAAGGCAAGTGTCACCGCATGAACAGCCGATTTTGACGCCGAATAGGCACCAAACATTGCACGATGTGAGTTTTCCGGAATAGAGTTCCAGCTAAGGGAGCCGCCGGTGCTGCCCATGTTGACGATGCGTGCTGCTGGAGCCTCACGCAAAAGTGGCAACATCGCCTGGGTGACAGCGATGACACCAAAAACATTAGTTTCATAAACCGCACGAATATCTTCGAGCGAAGCTACGGTTAGAAGACCGCTCGCCGCACCACTGCTCGGAAACGGATTACCCGCTCTACCTGCGTGTGAGATGCCCGCATTGTTCACAAGCACATCGAGACGACCGAATTCGTTCCGAATACGGTCTGCTGCAGCAACGGCGGAGTCCTGATCTGTAACGTCGAGCTGGAGAGCGTGAGCATTCGAACCGATGCTTTTGGAGGCAGTTTCTCCATTCTCGAGGCTGCGTGATCCGACGAGTACGGTGAATCCGTGTTCCGCGAGATCCTTCGCAATTTGAAGGCCGATACCTTTGTTAGCCCCGGTGACCAGAGCGACGGGTTTATCTTGCATAGTTATAATCTCCTCTTTTTTCGCGATTGGTGGGTAATTGAAAATTTAAGTTGATGTGTCAACCTGAGTCAAATTTAGCACATTGATGTTGACACGTCAACCATGTTATTATGCTCCTATGGATAATAACGAACTAAACGAAGAAGAAATGCGAATTTGGCATATGTGGAAAGGTTCCTTTCAGACCATCTTTGGTCGTGTAGTCAAAGACATGTCCGATCACACTGGACTATCAGAGGGTGATTTTGGAGTATTGGATCGATTAGTCCTTTTTGGGAACGGTAGCCTTCGCCAACAGGAATTAGCCGACTCTATGGACTGGGATAAAAGTCGTTTATCTCATCATCTGAAGCGTATGGAAAAACGTGGACTAGTGATGAGGAAACCATTAGACAAAGATCGCGGAGTTCAAGTCAGTATCACTTCCACTGGAAAATCAATGTTGGATGATGCCCGTCCGTCCCTCTCCAAGGCAATACGCAAACATTTTTTTGAACAATTAACGGACCAAGATATTGAGTTGATAACTAAGCTGGCGGAAAGGACAAACACAAGGTCTTAGCGTCTTATAAAGCTCCGCCATCTTGACCACGTTGTTAGAGGTTAGAGGAGAGCAATGTCGAACTTTTTGTGAATTCGGTTGATCGAATTGAAAGTCTTTCCTACACGATCAGCTTGAGCTACCCTCGACTCGGGAGGACAAGAACTTGTACCGATAAAACAAAAAAAGCCGCTTAATTGGTCATAACCCCGTCAAGTAGACACAAAAAAAGACACCATGAGCTGCCACCGTTTCCCGATATTCTGCCGGGGAACGGTCGTTTAGTTCCTCTCTTTTTATAAAAAACAAAAACCCCCGATAAAGGGGGTTTACAGCCAGATATAATTACTGTTTCTCCTTCTCATCTTTGCAAGGATTAGATCCTTGCTGGAATTTGCACCGTGCTTAAAAAGTCGGTTGCCGCGGTTTCATAGGGCCAGTCCCTCCACCGAACTCTGGATAAGAGCTATATTCATTTTAATATAATTCTCTTAGATTTACATCAAATAGCAAGAAAATTTGGTTGTTATTGTCAGGGATTGCTGCCTCGTAGTTTAACTCAACCAACTCATAATGATTATATAACAGCACCCGCACCCTGATATGCATTGTAAATTAAGCAGAATTACTTGTAGACTTCGTTGTACTTCAGGCTTCGCCAGAACCGCTCAATAACAATGTTGTCGATTGCCCGTCCTTTGCCATCCATGCTTATTCGCACCTCATGCTCCTTCAATAAATCCGTGTACTGTGGACTGGTGAAGTGGCTACCTTGATCGCTATTGATGTTGATAATCTCGGGATTTCGACTCGATAGCGCTCGTTTCATCGTCTCCAAAACAAATCCGATCTCCAAGCTCTGATCGAGCTGCCAGTCCACGATGTAACGAGAGCACCAGTCCATGACGGCGTAGAGATACATCCAGCCTTGCTTCATGCGGATGTAGGTGATGTCAACACTCCAGACCTGGTCGGGCTTCGTAATCGCCAAACCGCGTAGCAGATTGGGATAGATGCGATGTTGCAAGTTACGTTTGCTCAGGTTAGGGCCGGGATAGATCGCTGCGATTCCCATCTCCTGCATGTATTTTTGAACGGTGTTGCGGTGAACCTTCACTTCCTCTCGACTCAGAATCGCCGCTATCCGCCGAGAGCCCAGAAACGGATGCTTCGTGTAAAGCTCGTCAATCCGGTGTTTGAGGTGGATTTCCTCCGGGGACGGAGGTACCGGCTTGTAGTACAGACTGGATCGGTTGAGACTGAGGATATCTGCCTGAGCGATCAGAGGAACCTCTACGTTTTGCCAATCGAGCTAGGATAGACACTGTTCACGAGTTTGATCCGTAACCAGATTTTTTTTAATCCACGCCAGTTGAGTGGACAATTTTCTGACTTCGGCGTAGAGTTCATTAATCTGCTGCTCATATTCATTTTGTTGTGGCTTTGCGATCATCAACAAATAGCTGATGCAAGTTTTGAATAGCTTCCGTTTTCCACCGTTGGAGGACATTCGAATGGATCCCATTGTTCGGATGAGAGCTGGGAAATCGACTTTTCTTCCTTCAGAATTTCCAGTACAATCCGTGCCTTGTCTTCCGGTGTGAACTTCCTTCTTGGATCTGTCATACAACTAAGAATCTCCTTTTTTGCTGTCTAGTTTTCTTAGTCCATTATATGGGTCCTAGCGATAGGTATAATTGGGTTCTACTTAGAGGTATATTAAAAATATTTTTAAAAAAGGATGCAACCTTTTCTTTTCGATAACCGTTTATGATCATGTGAAAGCAATAAACAAACTATATGAGGTGAACTTTATGGAAAAAATATTCAAAATGATGACTCTATCAGCAGCAACTGCTGTATTTTCTTTAACTCTTGTAGGACAAAGCTTCGCAGCTACGTCAAGCTTTACGGATTTGGATAAAGTTGCAGCAAAGGACAAAATCATTGCCCTTCAACAAAGTGGTATTGTATCTGGCATCACTCCAGAGTTGTTTGCTCCTCAAGCAGCGATGTCCGAAGCTCAAGGAGTTCAACTGATCGTAAATGCATTCAAGCTCAATCTAGATTTGGTGAGATTCGTAAAAGAGCCAAAAGCAACCGATTATTTCGTTAAGGCAAATAATGATTCTTGGTATGCTAATGCGCTAATCACTGCTGCAGTCAACAATGTTGAGCTTCCAAAAGATCTAGACCCAAATGCATCCTTAACTCGCGAACAGTTTACGCATCAACTTATTCGTGCTATTGAAGCATTTGGTAAACTGCCTCTGATTAATCCAGTTGTTGTTGATATTAGCGACATGGACCAGATGAATGTTGAATACTCAGGCTCTATCCAGCGTGCAATTAACTACGGGGTCATCAAACTAAGTGCAGATGGGAAAATGAATCCAAAAGCTGAAATCACTCGTGCTGATGCTGCAGAAGAAATTTACAACGCCATTGAATACTTAAAAGCTCACCAAGCACCGTCGGCTCCGGCTGAAGCCCTTACCGCAACGGAAGGTATGAAGCTGATTACTGAGACACTTGGGCTCGTTAATACAGACATTAAAATTAAAATTGACCCGAACTCCAAAATGACTCGTGAGTCATTCACTTATTTGCTCATTCATACGCTTCAAACAAGTGAGAAGCTGCCTATGATCAAGATAAACCCTGTTGATATTAAAGATAATGACCAGATCGACATCTTAAATTCAGGTGCTATTCAAACAGCGATTGCCATTGGTGCAGTTCAATTAAATCCAGATGGTACGTTCGATCCTAAAGCTGAGATTACCAGTGCGGATGCAACTGAAATTGCTACTAACGTTGTTGAATATTTGAAATCTCACCAAGTACCTTCAGCTCCAGCCGAAGCCCTTACCGCAACGGAAGGCGTTAAACTGATTACTGAAACACTTGGACTTGTTGGCACAGACATTAACATTAAGATTGACCCGAACTCCAAAATGACTCGTGAATCTTTCACAAATCTGCTCGTTCAGACGCTTCAAACAAGCGGGAAACTACCCATGATTAAGGTAGCTCCTGTTGATATTAAAGACAATGACCAGATCGATATTTTACATTCAGGTTCCATCCAAACAGCGATCGCTCTTCATATTGTTAAATTAAATCCAGATGGTACGTTCAATCCAAAAACTGAAATTACCCGTGTTGATGCAACTGAAATTGCAAAAAATGCCGTTGAAGCTATCAAAGCGTTGCCGAATAATAAATAACATAAATTGAAGAGAGAGAACGCATTTAGCGCCTCTCTCTTTCTTAAAATTAAAAAAAGCAATCAAAGGGACTAGAATCCCTTTGATTGCTTTACTCATTTAATCATATTATTGACAGAATCCTTTTCGTCAAAACAGAAATATGGTCTACTTTTCCGGTTGATTTGGGAATAATAAATTTAAGCTAAAAAGCATCTGAAGCTTTATAAATTTAGATCGTGTCATCACCTTTTACCTTCGTATCTGTCGGTTTCCCTAAATTATCAGATTGAATACCACTTTCACTAGTGATACCTACCCCTCTTAATTTCTGGTTTACCTTATCAAAACTACTCTGCATCTTTACTCACCTCAAAACCAAAAATGAGAAACATCAATACTAAAAACACTGGTCTGATTGATACTTTTTTTGGTAATATTTTACCACAAATTCCTTGCACTTGTATTACGTTATCCTCCCTCTATGATGAAAGAAAATGCTCTCGTTTCCTCTTGTTTTCTTGAGTTTTCATAGCATCGTTGGTTTTTAATTTTTAAATACTGGAATAAAAACGAATCTAGAATCATCATAATCGAGGCTCGCGGACTTTCCCTCACCCCAGATGACACGATTCCGCTGCTTGGATAGTTCACAAACTCACAATGCTCTATACCTCCGGGCGATTGTTCCTTAGGGCAAAATTATAAATGGATGATCCATTCCGTGTCATGCAGTTCCTTCCATTCGTACGCAATGAATCCATTATGCCCACCCGAAACAAAAATCTTGCCGTTATTTATGATACAGTTCTCCCTATCATCTCTAAGGCGAAATCAATTATGGTACTTTTTGCTGTAACGTTTGTAGATCAAATTCCCCCAGAGGTTCTGCGGACATACGCCAAAGCTCATCAGGACTTACGGCCGCTTAACCCCAAAGCTGTTGTCATGGATTTAGCTCAGACTTACCATACCTGGATCGGCGAATGTTTTCCATAAAGCAGGCATTCTTATCGAATGCAACCGCCATCGGATGTTGAGCTAACAGTCAAGCACTGATTTTGAAGTTGAGCCCGATTTAAATTTACTCGCAAAAACGACGATAGCCGACCTAGATGATCGGCTACCGTCGTTCTACTAACAGGGAGGACAGTGTAATATTTTCTTAAAGCCTAGTTCCTCCGGTGGCATCAATAAATTGCCCCGTGATCCATCTCGCTTCCTCAGATGCTACAAACGCAACTACATCAGCAATGTCTTTAGTGGTGCCAACTCTTCCGAAAGCAGACATTGAAGCTGCTTGAGCATGAGCTTCTGGGATGGCGAGCCAATCCTTGTTCATATCAGTAGCCAGTCGTGTGAAAGCCGAATACAGCGTGGTCTCCTTCATCGCGAAGATAAGGCCATGTAAATCGTTGGAGCAAGACAAGCCATCCGTGATTCCGTGATGTAATCATATTCAAATTATCATCGAAGATTATTGAAGTAATCTGCTCGTTAGCTGAGCAAGTACCGACAACATAAGTTTGCATAATATATTAGGTCACTCTGTCGGGAATGTAATAAGGTTCTTGACATCGACTGATGACAAGAACCTTATTACAAAACTTAAAAAAGCCGCATTTTAGGCGACTTTTAATGTAACAATGATGTTGACTTCTGACACCTCCTGACTGACCTGACTACACGCTGGCGAATGCTCTCTCAGGTTACATTCAGGATAATGTCCTTTAGTTCAATTAGAGTCTTGATTCGATAGCTGGCCTGTGAGAAGTCATGTGTTTTTGTGAAGTCGTTATGGACAATAGCACAGTCGATACCAGCCGCCACGGCTGAGTTCAACCCTCTGTTTGAATCCTCTACAACTAGGGTCTCTTCTTTGGTAGCTCCGAAGCGCTTTAGGCCGGTCAAGTAGGGTTCCGGGTGCGGCTTGGTGCGCTCGTAGTCTTCGCGAACAAGGACGAATTCCATGAATTGTCTAATCTGGCGCTTTTCATGAATAAGTTGAAAATCCGCACGTTTTGCAGTCGTCACGATGGCCATGCGGACGTACTTTGACAGTTCGGCTAGAGTTTCAACTACGCCTTCAATCTCTATGGCTTCTGTTCTTAGATATTCCTGATAATAGACGTTGCGGACCTCAATCTGCTTGCTGATGGTCTGTTCATCAATACCAGCCGCCCTAGCTTGGGACCAAGTGCCCAATGACTGGGTCATGTCGCGGAGGTATTGGTCTTTATCCAAGGTAAATCCAATGTCAGCCAGAGCGCGTTCTCCCGCTTTGTAATACCAGAATTCAGTATCAACCAGAACACCATCATGATCGAAGAGTATGTACTTTTTCATTGTTTCGTTCTCCTTTGTCAGCTGCGGCAACCATGCGTGCCATCACGCGCCGTAGATCACCCATAAGTAGATTTGTCGTACTCTGTTTATAAATATATTACACAAATGTTCTTACATAAACGACACAAATGGGAATCGCTGCGCGAAAGCATCAATGGACTCAGGGCTCGTAAGATCCAAGGTCTCCACTTTAAACACCAGGAATTACTCCAACCAGTCGCTTGAGCTCTTTCCTGTTCTTTGTCGATTACCTGTTGAATGGTACTGCGAATTGAGCACATTAAATGAAGTTACATATTCTAGATAATCAACAGGCCTGCTATGCTGTACTTCTATTTATGTGGGTTTGTAAAAGAAAAAGGAGCCAAGTGGCTCCTTTCAAGCATTAGTAATTGATTATTTGGTAGTTGGTTATTTAGTTAGCAATGAGGTAAGCACCCCGAAGAGATTTCGCCTGTTACTTGGTCATTTTTTAATTTAATCAGTCTGTTAGTTTCGATATGATTACCCAATCTAGCCATTATCATGGAAATAAAAACTGTAAAAATAATTAACCCATAGAAACCTGCTCCGATTCCAATACCAACTCCGCCTACAAATAATATCATCGCGGCTGATATTAGGCCTTTCTTGTCAGATGACAAAAACCTGTTTCGAGCTGTTCGAACTGTTTCATCGGTATGACTCCTATCGGCGCCTATGATTGCAGCGTTGGTATGGACGGGGAACGAAGCTCAATAAGTCCAGTCCGATATCCTCTTCTCAACAAAAACGTCGCATTTTGCAAGCATGGCTGAAAGTGGCCCCCCAATACCGCATCGGCTTCCAATTTGGATAATTTTTTCAAAGACTGCAAATAGACGTCCACATTGAAATCTTCCGCAACCGTAACTCCCAATTTGGGCTGGCCGTTCGGCCCCGCCATCACGGTATCCCCGGTAAACATGATCTTTTTGCCTTTATACATCAGGCTGTATACTACGGAACCGCGAGAATGTCCGGGAACGTGAATCACTTCGAATTCCAATCCGGCAATTTGCAGACGGTCTCCATCCTGCACCTTTTGGTCGACCCGGCAAGGAACAAAGTTTTGTTTGTAAGAATAGTACAGCACCCTTTCGTCCCCGAGCTCTATCCCTTCCGCATCGCCCACGCCCGCAATGACTTTGGTGCCCTTTTTTCTGAAAACGTGGGCGTTTCCGCTGTGGTCAAAATGGGAATGGGTAAGCAGCAGGTGGCTGATGGGAAACTCTTCCAATCCCCATTCGATCATATTTTTTTCAATAAGCTGCAACTCCTCGTTGCCGGTACCGCAATCGACAAGCACGATGGAATCCTGGCCGAGCACGGCATATGTATTTGAGGATACGCCGTAGGGCTGCCCTGCCAATTGATAAATGCCCTTAACGATCTGCATGATTACGTCTCCTTTGGGTTCGATTATGATTATTATAGCATATCGTTTGACTTCGGAACGATTTCCAAGTAACCGGCATCTCCCATTTGGATTAATCGATTTTTTCATGATTGGGTTTGTCCTGATAAATAAAGTTCGGTGTTATTATAGCGTTGCGCGCCGCAAAATTTCTTGCTACGATTTCCGTGCCCATGTACCAACCTTTAAAAGGTGCCGCCGTATACAAAGGTTTTGCCCTGCCATGCAAAGAAGATGGTATTGAAAAAGTAATTCGATATTGGTTGGAATAAGTTCATGTATTTAACAAATAATGAAGATGATTTCAAATATGAACAGAGGTTAGTCTAAATGAACAATGAACCTAATGAAGGTATAAGGGTACTTGCACTAAGCGTAAGCGTAGTTTTTTCCCTCTTTTTTTGTATTGTAGCTTTTCTCATGAGTAATAGTATGCTTATTGCTTTCGATATGGCGATGATTGCATTTATTCAGGGCTTGGAGCACCCTTTCCTTACTAGCATCATGAAGGCATTTACAACGATGGGATCTTTCCGTGTTATGACCATAATTGCTCTAGGCGCCATTTATTTTCTATATAAAAGGCTGCATCACCGAATGGAACTGTTGCTGTTTACTGGAGTTATCATCGGTTCTTCCCTCTTAAACATACTATTAAAAATGTTATTTCAGCGTGAGCGCCCTTCACTGCATCTTCTTATTCAAGAAACGGGCTACAGCTTTCCAAGCGGGCATTCGATGTCGGCATTTTCGCTGTACGCCACACTAGCCTTCCTTTTATGGAGACATGTTCCGACCCGCAGCGGACGTACTTGGTTGGTGATCGGGGGCAGCATTACTATCCTTTTTATTGGCATCAGCAGAATTTATTTGGGGGTGCATTACCCAAGCGACGTGGTGGGTGCTTACTTTGCAAGCGGATTTTGGGTAGCATTATCCATTTGGTGTTTTCTTTATTTCAAAGCTTGATTTTTCAAGGGAAACTATGCAGAAATCCGTTCCTTTTGCTCAATACCGGAATATCTTAATCCAATAGTTCATGAAATGGAGTTGAAGATATGACTGTAATGATCAAGGAGCGATTAAACAGAACAAAAATAGATATTCTGATACCGGTTATCGAGAAAGATTTAAATACGCTTCCCTACGTCATTGATGACGTTAGAAAACACGTAAAACACCCAATTGGAAAGATTTTGGTCGTTGCTCCGAAACGAAGAAGAATACTAGCGCTTTGTAGAAAAAAAAAGTGTGAGTTTGTCGATGAAAATACCGTTCTTCCTATCACGAAAAAAAACATTCACTACCGTACTAAGAAATGGGAGGGATCGGCACTCTCGAGAAAATACCGGTCGATCTCATTCCATAATCGAAAGGTCTATGTAAGAAAACCAGGAGTGAGAAGCCGATGACATCATCCTATCAGGTTGTATGGAAAGGGCCAGTCAAAACAGCCACTGGTCTTGGAATAGCCAGCCGTGAGTACGTAAAGGCTTTGAAACGGCAAGGGGTAAAGATTGCAATTGGGGCAAAGAGGAGCCGAAAAAACAAAATTTCAAAGAAGCATAGGGTGTTAGTTTATCATCACTCACCCAATACTCTTAATATTAAGAAGGAAAGAAAGTATTACAAAACGATTATCATCAACACAGTCTGGGAGACGACCCGTATACCTAGGCGATGGATCAAACCAATTAATCAAGCCGACGCTGTGTGCGTCCCATCACTTCAGAATAAGCAGGCCCTGCGTAATAGTGGAATCAAAATCCCGATATTTATCGTTCCTCATGGTGTGCATTCTCAGATGTTTACTCCAAAGAAGAAATGGTCTTATAACAATAAGAAAAAGAAATTCACCTTTATATCCATATTCGGATTTCAACACCGCAAGAATCCTGAAGCCTTACTAAAGGGCTACTGGAAAGAGTTTTCAGCTAGGGATAATGTTCGACTGATTATCAAAACAAATGGAAATGCGCCTTATGAGAATAAACACTGGATCAAAAAGCGAATTAAAGCTTACAAGGCTAGACTAAACCTTCGTAAGAGTACTGCATCCCTCCGAATCATTACCCGATATCTAAAATCTAAATCTCTAAGAAAACTTTATGCAAAGGGGCATGCCTTTGTTCTTCCTACGCGAGGGGAAGGAGTCGGCTTACCGTATCTGGAGTCACTGGCCAGCGGCACCCCCGTCATTGCAACCGGCTGGGGCGGTCATATGGACTTCTTAACAAAAAAAAATTCGTTCCTGGTTCAATATAAATTGCAACCCCCTATCATCGGCATGAATCGCAAATCCTCTATTTCACGTCCATTTCGCGATTTGTTCGCGGAAAAGGGTCAATTATGGGCAGAAGTGGACATGAATAGCTTGAGAGGGCAGATGAGAAAAGCCTATCAAAATCCTCTCCTGTGTAAGATGAAAGGGCAGCGTGGTAGACGTGACGCGCTTAAACTGTCTTGGAACCGTGCGGGCATTGCATTAAAGCATGCTATAGAAAAGACAATCAAGATGAAGAAATAAGGAGTGTTGCTCCCATTTCTCTAGGAGGGGGAAGAAAAGTTATTCTTCTAAGTGGCGGATCCGGAAAAAGGCTCTGGTCATTATCCAACGAAATTCGCTCCATAAGCTTCTTCCACTGAAAATGGTAGTAAAGAATCGATGATTCAGCGGGTATGGAGGCAATGAAGGCAAGGCAAACCCTTTAGAGTAGCGGTCATCGCTTGTGTTAACAAACTTTTACATTGGATTTATGCGCTACTAAAAGTCAAACAGATTTTCAAGATACGGATCAAAAACTACATCCAACTAAATAAACAATAAATTTTCAAATTAAAAAAATGGGAACGTTTATTTGGCATGTTCATTTATAGTATAGTATGTGAATTAGGATTTTTTTGGAGAAAAACCTTGACAACTATTAGCTGGTTTAGCTTAGTCCCCTTCATTAAATTTATTATATGACCTTATCAGCAATCGGACTATTTTCTTGACATAGTTCGGCAATCGGATCATATTCTTGACACTGAGAAATGACAAGAATATGATCCGATAAAATAAAAAAACCGCTATTTACGCGGTAACTAATCGGACTATTTTCTTGTCACCCGACATGAATTTTCATACCAAGAAATAAATCGATTGCCCCTCCACCACATATAGACCAATCAAACCCACGATTATCTAAAAATATACGAGCTTGTGAAATTAATGATTCCACATTTAACAGCTCCCCGCAATACTTTCTTTACCCCGCTCACTGAGGCGTTTTACAATATACGATCCGAATAAGCTATAAAAAGGATTGTTATTTAACGTGGTATCATCATGCTATCCTACCCGTTACTTCAACGGAAAACAGACCGTAGCGGCGGTCTGCCTCATTCAACTATCGTTCCTTGTTAGCGTAATTCTAAGCCTTATTCGAGCCTATCTCTACGGATGCTACCGCCCGATAAATCGGATATACCGATCAGAGCTTTTTTTCTGGTTGTAACGCTGCATGCAACGCGTTCCCGGCAAGGAATACGGCAGAAACTACAGCGTTTTCCGCATAAACTCCATAATATACTTTTCCTTAAAGCCAAGGCTATCATACAGACTTCTGGCATAATTCCCGACGACACACCAAAGATCGACGGTTGCGCTGCCACGCCGATGGATCTCGTTGCATAAATACATAACAAACTTCCTTCCGATCCCAAGACCCTGAAAGTCTATACGGACGGAAATACTGCTGAGTTCATTACCACAAAGGTGGCTATAAGCGACGATTTCCCCATTTATCTCGTAGACAAAACGGTTTTCCGCATCCTTTTTCCATGCTCTTCGTTCTTTTTCACTGGGCTGGGCAATCGCAGAATCAGGAAAGCACCCGACACCGACGCGCATTTCATGAAAGGCTACGGCATACAGCGACTGACTGGCAAGATAGTCTTCGTCCTTATACAGCCTCACCGGAAGTTTCTCCAATGGAAAGGTATTGTCGGTTCGCTGCATATAAGCCGATGAAAAATATTTGTTATAACCGAGCTTATGCGCAAACGCAAGAGATGATTGATGACCGGCACGAAAAGAACTCCTGACTTTTTGGGCTCCGCCAGCTCGCAATTCGTTTTCAGCATACTTTACCATTGCAGAACCGATTCCTTGCCTGCGAAACTGTGGAGCGACGAATATAGTTAAATAGGTTTGTGATGCAGGCTCGTTCACTTGGGCCAGTGCGACAAGCTTATCCTCAATAAACGCGGTAACAAACAGTTCCGGTTCTTCAGCAAGCACCCGAAGGATGTTTTCACTCGTGTCGACGTCGTAGCCTAATAATTCACTCACGGCATTATAATCTTTTTCACTAAAGTGTTCGTATCGGATACCTGATATGTTCATTAGCCTATAATTTCCTCCGTTTTTCTTGAGGCGTTATAGAATTATTTCTGTTTATTTTCGTTACGCTAAGGCCACAAAAATTGAAGTTTGATTGCTAATATTCTAATTTTCAATATTCATTAACCTTTTCCTCTGTTCATTTTGGAATAATATATGGGTAATATTCTATATTTCCCAGTAAATCCCTTCTTATAATTCATATAACTGTTCGTTAGCACAACGCGGCTGTCGAATTGTGCCGGCAGCCGCGTTTTAAGTTACATGAAGCTATAGTTCCTCGTTCAGTTAGCATTTCTAGAAGAATTACGGGCTTATGCCCAGCAGCATCCACACTTCCTGAGTTTAAAACCCAAAGTGGTGGTCATGGAGATATATCCATGGACATGAAAGTGGTCAGCAATACGGATGGCCGATGGAAAGTATTCGCTGATCCAGGGATTTTAGTCGAATGCAACCGCAAACGATTTTTGTGCTAAATAGTCAAGCACTGATTCTGAGGTTGACCGGATTTTTTATAATTATAAAACGTCAGTTACTTATTTGTTACCGAGTTGTTCCGCCAAACCGATTAAAAGTCCTTCGGTTCCACGAATGTAGCAGAGCCGATACGAGTCCTCGTACTGAACCACTTCGCCAACGAGCTGAGCACCATACTTAGTGAGTCTGGATACCATTTCGTCAATGTCTTCAACGGTGAACATGACGCGTAGATAACCGAGGGCGTTTACAGGAGCAGTCCGGTGATCTGATATAGTAGGTGGGGTGAGAAATCTCGAAAGTTCAAGTCGGCTGTGGCCATCTGGGGTAACCATCATAGCAATCTCTACACACTGAGAACCCAGTCCGGTTACGCGACCAGCCCATTCACCTTCTACAGTGGCTCGCCCTTCGAGCTTCAAGCCAATCTCCTCGAAGAAAGAGATTGCATCATCAAGAGATTTTACAACGATGCCGACATTGTCCATTCTTAGTAATTTGTTTTTTGCCATAGTTTTATCTCCTTATGTGTACAAATTTATTACCGCATAAATTATTCTATTCAAGAACTTCAAATTCCTCTTTTCAAACAAATAACGCCTTGTCACAGTTCATGATAACAAAGAAAAGTCACAGTATAGGAAAATGTGAAATTGGGTTTTCGGGTATGTCATATAACGTTCTGGCATTCATGACGCCTTACCACCTTAAAGGAACGTAGTGACTGGCCGCGATGCGGTTAGGTGGTATTAAGGATGTGGTGAACTGCTTTCCAGTCTTATCCTTTACGACTGGGGCTTTGACCCGAGGGGCGTATGCCCCGATGCGTGAATGCGGTGTTCCGCTTCGTTAAAAGGCATCTTCCAGCACTCAAAATCCTCTATGTGAGGCATATTGTTCGGTAAATCCTCTCATGAATTATTTGATTCAATGGCTAATTCACTTATTTATAGACAACTGCTAAGTGAATTAGCCATTAATAAATAAATGAAGAATCATTTTAAGGGGGGCATTCATAAATAATGCTCCTCTCTTGTTAGATGATATTCTAATTATGTAATACATTGAACTGAAATGACGGTATTAAGTCAAATCTTAATGCTAGTTCGTTCAATCTGAGATTCTAATACATCATATAGAGCAAGTTTATAGTTTATTTTATCCAAGTTAAAATATAGTTCCTTTATGCTTTTCTCAATTTCTTTTTTATGATTGAGCATCATCAATTTTCGTTCCGAAATCGTCGAGTCTCCTTCTTTGTACAAGTATACATAATTCTGAATTTGAGCAATAGGCATTCCTGTTGCTCGGAGCGCAGTAACAAAGTGTATCCAGCTTAAATCTTCTTTGTCATATAACCGCTTCCCATTTTCATTTCTCTCAACATGTGGAAGCAGCCCTTCCTTTTCGTAATATCGAAGTGTGGAAGCTGCTATTCCTGTTATTTCAGTAACTTCTTTTATGGTCAACATAAATAAACCTCCATCTTTCTGTTAAAGTTTACTTTAATCAAAATCTTCGTCTTTGCTAATTATCTTATCCAAATTTTAAACTTGAATGGTTAAAAACATGATCATTACAAGGATTCCCTTCATTTAATTGTACACTTTTTTCAAAAAAACAAAAGCCTTGACTTAAAGTAAACTTTATCATCTATACTAACAAATGTATTCAAAAAATGATTTTAGAGAGGATGAACTCCCGTTGAAAATGGAAACATTAGAACATGGAGCTACTACAATGAACAATATCTCACTCGTCACTGGCGGCAGCCGCGGACTTGGTCGCAATACTGCCATCAGTATTGCACGTCATGGCGGCGATGTCATCCTGACCTATCGTAGTAAAGTGCAAGAAGCAAATTCTGTCGTTGCTGAGATCGAAGCTCTGGGGCGTAAAGCGGTCGCTCTACAACTCGATGTTGGAAACATTGCCAATTTTGCAGCCTTTGCTGAGAGACTCCGTTCGACTCTGCAATCTACATGGGGTAGCGCCACTTTCAATCATCTGGTAAACAATGCCGGCCACGGAGAAATGATAGATTTTACCGAAACTACAGAAGCTCAGTTCGACAGCCTGTTCAATGTGCACGTCAAGGGCGTATTTTTCTTGACTCAGGCTCTTCTGCCGCTTCTTGCAGATGGAGGTCGTATTGTGAACTTTTCATCGGGTCTCACTCGTGTCTCTTATCCCGGCTTCTCCGCCTACTCTGCGGCAAAGGGTGCGATCGAGATTCTAACCATCTATATGGCGAAAGAACTGGGTCACCGCGGTATTACCGCTAATACCATTGCGCCCGGTGCAATCGAAACCGATTTTCTAGGTGGTGCTGTACGTGACACTCCTGCTTACAATGAAGCATTTGCCGCGATGGTTGCCCTTGGTCGTGTCGGCGTACCCGACGACATTGGTCCCGCAGTCGCAAGCCTACTCGGTCCCGACAATCGCTGGGTTAATGCTCAGAGAATCGAGGTATCGGGTGGTCAGAACATCTGATCACTAGTAATGGCCGCCAAGGACCTTCCTTCTAGTTGTCAGTGGCCGCTGCGTGGAAATGCGGCGGCCTTTTTAATATGCCTAGGAAAGGGGGAAATACAATGCCAAAGATTATTGTTCACGCACCTGAAGCAGCGTTTGATGTGAAGGCACGGCGATCAATTGTTGGAGAACTCACAGATTTTGCGCTTGAATGCGAAGCATTGCCAAAGTCCCCCTTCGTCAAAAGTACGGTTTGGACCTATTTTAATCTTTACGATCAGGATACCGTCTTTATGGGAGATATGACAAGAACCTTCTTACATAACTTAAATAAGCCGCATTTTAGGCGACTTTTAATGTAACAATGATGTTGACTTCTGACATATTTTTTTGTGCAAATGTCTATCTTTTAGCCCAAACTTTGTTGTTGCCAAGAACAAACAAAAAAAGTAGTGCGGCAGGGTTATTTCCCACTAAACTAGACCCTTAGTCAAGGACACTTAAAAAAAAGAGTGCTAGGCCACACATAAGAGATGATTCCTGTACTGAACAGGAGTCATCTTTTTTAGTCCCCACTGATATCTGTGATGATTATAATAA
>NZ_JAAOIW010000003.1:0-427477 GCF_011440305.1 Paenibacillus agricola
CCAAGGGCCTCAAGGTACTCAAGGACCTCAAGGTACTCAAGGACCTCAAGGTACTCAAGGACCTCAAGGTACTCAAGGTACTCAAGGTACTCAAGGTACTCAAGGACCTCAGGGCGATCAAGGGCCGCAGGGCGACCAAGGGCCGCAAGGCGATCAAGGTCCGCAAGGCGAACAAGGCGACCAAGGACCGCAAGGCGACCAAGGGCCGCAGGGCGACCAAGGACCGCAGGGCGAACAAGGGCCTCAGGGCGATCAAGGACCGCAAGGCGATCAAGGAGCGCAAGGCTATCAAGGGCCGCAGGGCGACCAAGGGCCGCAAGGCGACCAAGGCGACCAAGGCGACCAAGGCGACCAAGGCGACCAAGGGCCGCAAGGCGACCAAGGCGACCAAGGTCCGCAAGGCGACCAAGGCGACCAAGGCGACCAAGGGCCGCAAGGCGACCAAGGCGACCAAGGTCCGCAAGGCGACCAAGGCGACCAAGGGCCGCAAGGCGACCAAGGACCGCAAGGCGACCAAGGCGATCAAGGGCCGCAGGGCGACCAAGGACCGCAGGGCGACCAGGGGCCGCAGGGCGACCAAGGCGATCAAGGGCCGCAGGGCGATCAAGGGCCGCAGGGCGACCAAGGGCCGCAAGGCGACCAAGGGCCGCAGGGCGATCAAGGACCGCAAGGCGAACAAGGACCGCAAGGCGACCAAGGTCCGCAAGGCGACCAAGGACCGCAAGGTGACCAAGGGCCGCAAGGCGACCAAGGTCCGCAGGGCGATCAAGGTCCGCAGGGCGACCAAGGTCCGCAAGGCGACCAAGGACCGCAAGGCGACCAAGGGCCTCAAGGCGACCAAGGTCCGCAGGGCGAACAAGGGCCGCAAGGCGATCAAGGCCCGCAAGGCGACCAAGGTCCGCAAGGCGACCAAGGTCCGCAGGGCGACCAAGGCGACCAAGGCGACCAAGGCGACCAAGGCGACCAAGGACCGCAGGGCGACCAAGGACCGCAAGGCGACCAAGGACCGCAGGGCGACCAAGGCGACCAAGGCGACCAAGGGCCGCAAGGCGACCAAGGTCCGCAAGGCGATCAAGGCCCGCAAGGCGATCAAGGCCCGCAAGGCGATCAAGGCCCGCAAGGCGATCAAGGCCCGCAAGGCGATCAAGGCCCGCAAGGCGATCAAGGGCCGCAAGGCGACCAAGGGCCGCAAGGCGATCAAGGGCCGCAAGGCGATCAAGGCGACCAAGGGCCGCAAGGCGAACAAGGGCCGCAAGGCGATCAAGGGCCGCAAGGCGATCAAGGGCCGCAAGGCGATCAAGGGCCGCAAGGCGATCAAGGGCCGCAAGGCGAACAAGGCGAACAAGGCGATCAAGGGCCGCAAGGCGACCAAGGGCCGCAAGGCGACCAAGGTCCGCAAGGCGACCAAGGTCCGCAAGGCGACCAAGGGCCGCAAGGTGACCAAGGTCCGCAAGGCGACCAAGGGCCGCAAGGCGATCAAGGGCCGCAAGGCGATCAAGGGCCGCAAGGCGACCAAGGGCCGCAAGGCGATCAAGGGCCTCAGGGCGACCAAGGCGACCAAGGGCCGCAAGGCGACCAAGGGCCGCAAGGCGACCAAGGACCGCAGGGCGACCAGGGGCCGCAGGGCGATCAAGGGCCGCAGGGCGACCAAGGACCGCAGGGCGATCAAGGGCCGCAGGGCGACCAAGGACCGCAAGGCGACCAAGGACCGCAAGGCGACCAAGGTCCGCAGGGCGATCAAGGACCGCAAGGCGACCAAGGACCGCAAGGCGACCAAGGTCCGCAAGGCGACCAAGGTCCGCAAGGCGATCAAGGGCCGCAGGGCGATCAAGGGCCGCAGGGCGATCAAGGGCCGCAGGGCGACCATGGGCCGCAAGGCGACCAAGGCGACCAAGGGCCACAAGGCGACCAAGGGCCGCAAGGCGATCAAGGGCCGCAAGGCGACCAAGGGCCGCAAGGCGATCAAGGTCCGCAAGGCGACCAAGGACCGCAAGGCGACCAAGGGCCGCAAGGCGACCAAGGGCCGCAGGGCGACCAAGGTCCGCAGGGCGATCAAGGGCCGCAAGGCGACCAAGGACCGCAAGGCGACCAAGGTCCGCAAGGCGATCAAGGACCGCAAGGCGACCAAGGGCCGCAGGGCGACCAAGGACCGCAAGGCGATCAAGGGCCGCAGGGCGATCAAGGCCCGCAAGGCGACCAGGGGCCGCAGGGCGATCAAGGGCCTCAGGGCGACCAAGGACCGCAAGGCGACCAAGGACCGCAAGGCGACCAAGGGCCGCAAGGCGACCAAGGGCCGCAAGGCGACCAAGGGCCGCAAGGCGATCAAGGGCCGCAGGGCGACCAAGGGCCGCAAGGCGACCAAGGACCGCAAGGCGACCAAGGCGATCAAGGGCCTCAGGGCGATCAAGGGCCGCAAGGCGACCAAGGACCGCAAGGCGACCAAGGGCCGCAGGGCGACCAAGGACCGCAAGGCGACCAAGGGCCGCAAGGCGACCAAGGCGATCAAGGGCCGCAGGGCGACCAAGGGCCGCAAGGCGACCAAGGGCCGCAAGGCGACCAAGGGCCGCAAGGCGATCAAGGGCCGCAAGGCGACCAAGGACCGCAGGGCGATCAAGGGCCGCAAGGCGATCAAGGGCCGCAAGGCGATCAAGGGCCGCAAGGCGACCAAGGCCCGCAAGGCGACCAAGGTCCGCAGGGCGATCAAGGTCCGCAAGGCGACCAAGGCCCGCAAGGCGACCAAGGGCCGCAAGGCGACCAAGCGCCGCAAGCACCAGCACCATCCACTGAGGCAATATATTTAATTGCTGAAGGTGCTCAAACAGTTGGCTCAGGTGATGATGTCGAATTTGATTCAGCTTTAGTAAATACAGCCACAACAACCTATACCTTTACAGCACCAAGTACAGTAACAATAAACCAAATAGGTTTCTATCGCATTGACTACACTATAACAGGAGAAAATAACGGTGCTGCTAATGGTCTTGCTTATGCAATTTTTAATGGCGCTGATGTACAACAACTCGGTACAAATTACGGTACTGTTACTGTTAGCGGCGGATTAGAACTTAAAGGTTTAGCCATCTTAAATGTAACAACAGCAGGAACAACTTATACTCTACGGAATATCGGTTCAAACGATGACGATCTAACAGTTACGGTAGATGATGCACCTATAGTTAATGCCTCCCTACTCATTCAAAGAATCACTTAAAATCAAAAAAACTACCTGACAACCAAGATTTATTGGTGTCAGGTAGTTTTTTTATTATCGCAAGACGTCACCCCACTAGATTTTTAGTCCAAGCTTGTTAATACCATATCAATCCGCTTGATAGCTTCTGCAAATCGATGTCGGTTCTCCAATGAAATTAACACATCATGTTCATACAAAGTTTGCAAATTTCTTTCCGTCTACTATTCTTGTATCTTGGTTTAGCTTAACGGTAGCCCCGATAGGAGGACGTTTCCATGGTGTCATATTTTCTGCTAATTCTCATAATAATGAATTTAATGACGAAAAAAATGGTTTCACTGTTGACCGAAAGGAGGGGGGAGGATCCATCATCGGGTTTACTGGTCAAAAATTACTCTATAACCAATATCGAAATGAAAAAGGAGATAACTCTACTTTCCAGAGAAATAAGCAGATTCAAATCCTCGTCAATATTCCGCACTCCTGTCCTACTAATGAGCATACCCAATTATTTAAGACCCTTCAAAAGGGAATAGATACCCATTTTAAAGAGATCGAAGTCGTTGTTGTTGGTCGTATTCCCGCAGAAATCGAATCCTTTGCTTCAAAGGCGCCCATGGGAGCTATCCGATGGTGGCCCATGGAGCCCAATGATTCATTAGAAACGTGTATCCAATATGCCAAGTTCTGCTCTTTGTGTACGGAGAAAGTAGTAGAGCTGCCTGAATCTCAACAAGGATGATAACAGTTGCTTGCATCTTACTCTTATTTATCACGCCTGATAACAATTTAAATAAAAACGGGAAGGGTTAATAAACCCTTCCCGTTTTTTTGTCTTTTAGATTAAGGGATTTTGGTCTAAGGTTATTAATATTTTATCAATCCTCTTAATATCTTCTACATATTGATGATTTTTTTTTACATGATTACGATAACAGTGAAGAGCAGTTTTGAATAAATCGTCCGTATCAAGAAATCCATCTTCTCGTGAGGCAATGATAATATCTAACCATTCACTCCCTTTCTTTATTAGATCCATTTTATTGCTATTTTGATCTGGATGTAACCGAAAATAACTTAATGTATCTGGAATATAGACAGCTTTTCCTTTGGATAGCAATGACAACCAAGTTGCTAGATCATTGATTAGAGAATACTGTTTTCCTTTGTAAACTCCAAATAGTTCGGTAAGATCTTTTTTTCTAAATAACACCGTTGTCGGTTCACCAATGAAATTGATACATCGTGTTAATACAAAGTTTGCTAATTCCTTTCCGTCTAATATCCTTGTTTCTTGGTATAGCTTAACAGTAGCCCAGATAGGAGGAAGAAATTGACCGGATTCATCGATGGTTTGCCGATAAGAAGTGACCAGAGCTATATTTTCGAATTCATTAAAAAAATAAATCATTTTCGCAATTTTTTCTTTATGAAAAACGTCATCGTCCATCAAGTAATTGATATAGTCCCCTGATGCTAGATCAAAGCATTTGTGCCAATTTTCAAGAAATAAATTCCGTTCATTTTTATGATACTTGATCTGAGGAGACGAAGCCAAATAAGGAACGAGCATCTCTTGCACTCGATCATCTGTACTATCATCACAGATAATAATTTCGATGTTCGGGTAGGTTTGTTCCAATACACTGTCGATGGCTATTTGTAGAGTATGGGGCCGATTATAAGCAGGTATGACAATACTTACTAATGGAAATCCCACTTTGCCCCTCCTTTCTC
Source organism: Paenibacillus agricola (assembly GCF_011440305.1). Lineage (GTDB taxonomy): Bacteria > Bacillota > Bacilli > Paenibacillales > NBRC-103111 > Paenibacillus_S > Paenibacillus_S agricola. The sequence continues at coordinate 4,931 of NZ_JAAOIW010000003.1, forward strand.
TCCGATATCCTCAATTATACCGGAGGATACATGAAAGCTTATGGCAAGCTTTTTTTGAATGCTGCAGGTACTCCAGCGTACAGGGTTTGCTTGGGTACATCCTCTTTTACAAAAGATCCCCCACCAATCACGGACCAGGATCCAATCGTCGTTTTTTCGCGTATGGAAGATCCGATTCCGATATAAGCCCCTTCCTGAATCGTAACGTTCCCTCCGATCTGAACACCTGGAGCAACTGTCACATAATCTTCAATTCGGTCATCGTGGCTGATATTCACTCCTCGGTTTATAATAACAAAATTATCTATGACCACATTTGTCGTTATTATCGTCCCTTCACAAATGACGTTACCTACCCCTAGATGATTTCGTTTAGAAATGAACACAGAAGGATGGACTAATGTATCTGCCAACTGAAAACCAAACTTCCTTGTTTTTTCAACTAGACGTTTCTTGAGGAATGGATCCCCCACTCCTGCACATACAATCTTTACCTGTTCTTGTAATGAAGAGATATCTGGCAGATCACCTAAAACAGGAATATCGTCTATAATCTGACCTTTAAATTCAGGTCGTTCGTCCAGAAAACCTGCCACTTCAATTCCGATTTGCCCACAAAGATGGAGAACTTCACGACCGTGGCCACCACATCCCCAAATCACAATCGTTTTTATGATGGAACCATCCCTTCTACAACCAAACGAACATCTTGATTGGTCATTTCTTCCCATAGAGGTAAGCTTACAATACGACTGGATATTTTCTCCGTAACGGGTAAGGGGGTATGAGGATGAGCAGTAAAAAGTGGATGCTGATGACAAGGAGGAGAGAAATAGGTCCGTGCTTCGATGTTTTGACTTGCAAGTGAATGAATGATGTCACTATTTTGTTGACCCTCCGGGCAACAAATAGACATAAATTGATGAGGAATTTTCCCCTCAGCTTTTTGAATTGTCCAGCCTTTACCTAATAAATCTGTATGTTCCAGCTGTTCGAGGTACCAGCCATAAATTTGCTCTCTCGCTTTTAGTTTTTGGTCAAAAACATCCAGAGTGGATAAAGCGATTGCCGCTGTGTATTCAGAAACCTTGCCATTTAGTCCTGGTAACGTAGTTTCTCTTCTCGTAGAAAAACCGAAATTCTCAGCTTGACGAATTTTGGAAATTAATTCTGTATTCGCACTGTATATTAGCCCCCCTTCACCCACTCCAAACGATTTAGTAGCGTGAAAGCTAAACACGACACAACCAGGAAACCCCTTTCCAAAATGATTGAGATTTTCCGTCGTACCAAAGCTGGCAGCAGCATCTACAACCACCGGTACCCCTGATTCGTGGATTTGTTGATAAAAGTCGAGATTCATATTTGTACCAAAGGTAGCATAAGGAATAACAGCGGCAACTTGATCACCCAATATTTGTAGCCATTCATTAAGTATCTTCTCATCCATACACCAGTTATCCGCACGAATATCCACAAAAAATGGTTCTAATCCGCACCATATCGCAGCCAAGGGGGTAGCAGCAAACGTAAAACTCGGCATCAGGACATATTTCCCCTTTGGACGCTTACTTTGGGAAATAGCTAATATCAAGCCGATAGTCGCATTGTTTACGGTTGTAACAGCTCCAAGATGATCAAAGTATTCATCCAATACTCGTTGTTCAAAACGTGTATTGAGTGGACCGAAATTACTGTAAATTCTTGATGATTCTATCTCGGATAAATACGGGATCAACGTCTCTTGCTTGACCAGGTTAGGTTTTAAAAATGGAATTTTTATCGTCATGACCGCTTTATCAACTCCTTCTCCTTTTCCTAAAATATGCCAGCGCGCCAAAATACGTTCGTGAGCTCCGATGAATACGTCCATAGGCATTCTTGGCTAGGTGCTTTTAAAATCCGCATATGTATTTTTTAACATAATTTTCTATTTTTCAAATATAAATATTGACGAATCTATAGTTTGTATTGGATATCTTGAAAGGGGGATGGAAATGTCATCGAATCATACTCCACTATTAACGGCTTATCTATTTTTTTCAAGCGAGGATTCATCGGATGGACTGGAAGAAATGTTACTAAGACTGGCTGAGAGCGGCATAACAGTGAAGCTGCATGAACCTAATGATGCATTATTGGATATAAACCCCAAAAACCCTCGCGTCTATGTTTCATTGGGAACGGGTTGGGAAAAATTCACAACGCTGAATGCCTTACCTGTTCACGAGAGAAGACGTTGGTTGCATTACATTTCTCCAACAGAAATTCAACCATCCAAATTATTTTACTGCTGGCTCAAACAGACCGATCCTCTCCCTGAAAACAAACCCATACCCTCGACTCGTTTTTCTTCAGATGCGCCCTTAGTATCCGTGTTCACAGCTAGCTATAAATCCAAGGAAAAAATTCAGCGACCTTATCGCTCTTTATTGAACCAGACGTACTCCAATTGGGAATGGGTGATTGTAGATGACTCCGGTGATGAGGATCAGACTTACAACCAAGATTTACTCCCTCTAGACGATCCCCGTGTTAGGAGGTATCGCCAAGATTCCCGTAATGGCTATATAGGGGCAATCAAACGGTATGCAGCAGGTCTATGTACAGGGGAAATTTTAGTAGAAGTAGATCATGATGACGAGTTAACACCTGACTGCCTAAAAAAGATCGTCGATACCTTTCAACAACACACCGAATGTGGCTTTGTTTATGGGGATTGTGCTGAGGTGTACGTTGGTAGTAACCATGCTCATTGGTATGGTTGGGATTGTGGTTTTGGATACAGTATGTATTACCGAGTTTGGGTACATAAAATGAATCGATGGCAAAATGTGCAAAAGCATACTACCATCAATGGGAATACCATCCGCCATTTGGTCGGTTTACCGAATCATCCTCGTGCGTGGACGAGGGATTGTTACCAACTGATTGGAGGCCACCGCGAAGAACTCTTGGTTGCAGACGATTACGATATGCTAGTTCGGACGTTTCTTTGTACGAAATATGTAACAATACCTGATTTACTCTATCTCCAATATCGGAATGAACATGGAGATAACTCTACTTTCCAAAGAAATAAGCAGATTCAGATCCTCGTTAAAGAACTAAACAACTATTATAGCCAAAGAATCCACACGAGAGTGGAGGAGCTTGGTTTACTTGATGATGTGCCCTATAGCCGTATATGGGAGACAGCTACAGATAGTCCTGCACGAAAATCTGCTCATATCATTCATGAACAATTATCCAGAGTTTCGATCCTGTTTCCTATCCCCCACTCCTTCCCTACTAATGAGCATACCCAATTATTTAAAACTCTTCAAAAGGGCATGGAAACCAACTTTAAAGAGATCGAAGTCGTTGTTGTGGGTCGCATTCCTGCAGAAATCGAGAGCTTTGCGTCGAAGGCGCCTATGGGAGCCATACGATGGTGGCCCATGGAGCCGGATGATTCATTAGAAACGTGTATCCAATATGCCAAGTTTTGCTCTTCATGCAAGGAGAAAGTAGTAGTGTTGCCGTGAGCCTTGAAGAGGGATTATCAGAATGAATGCTCTGTCGATACGTACCACAAGCCGCTGGTGCGTACGAGTACACCTGCCTCCAGTATTGATTGTTTCCAGCTAAAATTCAGTAAAAACAAACGTTATTTGGGGGTCTCCTTTTCAAATTGGCTGTACATGCAATCATAATAATTGTAACCCTTTTATATTTTAATCAGGGTCTGCTTAAACACACGCTGTGGCCTACTTTGGTGATGGCGAAATTGAGTTTTCATTTTTAGCAACAATCGTGTACGAAATAGGAGTGAATCACGCCCAAAACAATCCTAGAAGCTATTGCCCTCAGGAGCAACTATTACTTTCAATTGTTCTATTATATTCGAACAATTGAAGTATAAAATCCAGTATGATAAAATGCAATCATAATCTGCAAATAAATATAAGGGAGTTATGACATGAAAGTGCTGTATCATCCGGACCGGTTAGATATTCAGTTATCATCTATCCTATATGCCCTGAGCGATCCCATTCGGCTGTACCTTGTTGATATTATATATAAAACGGGTGAACGGACATGCGGAGAGATCGATGTTCCCGTTGTCAAATCGACCTTATCCCATCATTACCGTACACTGAGGGAAGCAGGCATCATTCAAGTTCGCATACAGGGCACCCAGCGTTTTCTCACGATTCGCACAGATGATCTGGAAGCACGTTTCCCCGGACTGCTTACCTCGATATTGCACTCCTATCATATTTCAGGCGGAGCAGCTCAAAAAATTTTTGGTCTTTCATCAAAAATTTAATTAAGGGCAAACCTTTCAATAGAATAGACCCTTCCCTGGTTATCCAGATAAGGGTCTACTATCTCACAAAATATATGATTTCTTTCACCAACCTTACAGGTAATTAAGTATAAGCCAACTGTAGCGCTTTATCGATGGCCCCAGATGCGCCGAAGCCATTATGGTAATCAATTTTCTTGCCCTTTTTTTCTGCCAATTCCCGCACAGACCACATAGAATTATGCTTGATGGCTCCTTTAAGAATAATAACAACATCCGCTTTATTAATAATCCATTGAAAATGGCTATCTACTGAGCCTCCGCCAGTTTTTCCATTATGGTGCTCAACCCGTATACCCCGCTTCTCACCTATCTTTTTGAATGTATCTGTTTGGCTTCCTCCGATAATTGCAACTGTCTTCATTCTCAATTCCCCCATAACATTCAAATCAATTTCAACGCATCCATAATCTCTTATACTTATCATATCTTAATATAAAATAATGTCAATCGGTTTAGTCGGATTTATTTATAGACAACGGCTCCAGAACCTATTTCCGGGTTTTGGATGCCTGTGAACCCATCTTTAAGCTTTGAGATGACTTCCTTTTGAATCCGAATCCACTGCCAGTTAATGGTCTCATAGGCTAGGTCAAGAGCTAGCACCGTTAACCCGATAGGAAGCACCTGGGTGGTGCGCAGGCAGCCTCGAAACACCTTTGATATTTTCAAAAATAGAATCAGGGTCAAGCGCCGTCAGGTCGATCCCTGTAACGGAGTAATAGCTAAGCAAGGTCGCTTCCGCGCTTTGGTAGCTTTTGAATTCAGCTTGCTTGTGCAATGCTTCCTCACGGGTAGGGGCTACGATGACGGACAAACCGTTAAACACCTTGACCGCCTCGGGGTCTCTGCCAAAGGCCTGAGCTTGCCTGCGGATATCCTGTACCTGGTCGCGCAATACCTCAAGCGTCGGCGCCTTCAAAAAGACACCCTCGGCATGCCTCGCTGCAAAAGCGCGCCCACGCCCAGAGCTACCCGCCTGAAAAATAACAGGTGAACGCTGTGGGGAAGGCTCAGTCGTCCTCCCAGCTGCCCTCCCATAGCTTATAGCTGACTTCCATATATTCGTCGGCATGTCGTAGCGCTCATCATGGGGAACAACCATTTCACAGCTTGCCATCTTTATTAAATTTTACTTGAAATCAATATCAAAAAATCTGTATGAAATTCCCATACCCTAAGCACTGGCCATATTGACATCCCCAAAAAATGATGGTATATTTAAACACAGTATTATTATAGGATTAGTTATAAATTACGGTAACCGGACAACCGGAGACTGCCTTTGGGCTCAAGTCTCCGGTTTTTTGTTATCATTTTACCCAATTAGAAAGGGGATTTCTTTATGAATGCCACAATAAACCAATTACAGCAACATCGATCCATCCGCAAGTATAAACCGGATCCTTTAACCGACGAGCAGCTAAAGGCGATTATTCAATCTGCACAAAGTGCGCCAACCTCCAGTAATATGCAAGCTTACAGTGTAATAGCTGTTACTAAACCAGAAACCAAGCATAAGCTTGCCAAGCTGGCAGCAAATCAGGCATATATTGAAGAATGCCCCGTATTTCTGGTATGGTGTGCCGATCTTCATCGCCTCCAGTATGCGACCGCATCGGTTGAAGAGGTTCAAATACCCACCTCCACCGAAATTTTTATCATCGCTACGGTTGATGCCGCGCTGGCAGCACAAAATGCTACACTTGCAGCAGAGTCACTTGGCTTAGGCGCCGTGTATATCGGAGGGATCCGCGACAATATTCGTGAAGTATCCCATGTTCTTGGGTTGCCTAAGCTAGTCTATCCTGTTTTTGGTATGTGCTTGGGATATCCAGATCAAGAACCGAGCTACCGTCCTCGATTACCTATAGAAACGATTCTGCATCGTGAGCATTATTCTACCGACCATTATGACCACGGCATTGCAGAATATAATCAGTCCTTACAAGCTTTTATGGCAACCCGGACAGGTGGTAACAGAGATACGAACTGGTCCAAGGAAATGGCTAAACGCCTGAATACACGCAAACGCGATGATGTCACGGAATTTCTGCACGACCAGGGCTTTGAATTGAATTAATAATTATTCCTATACCGGTGTTATCATTCTTAGGAGGCATTTTATGCTGGATTTGATTATTATTGGTGCGGGTCCTTATGGAATTTCTTTGGCAGCACATGCTTCCGCTCAGCATTTGAGTTACAAATTACTCGGATATCCCATGCATTTCTGGAAAAATCAAATGCCTCAGGAGATGTTCATCCGTACCCATCCGATATCCATAGGACTTTCCGACCCACAGTCGGAGTTTACACTGGAGCGCTTTTCCAAGGAGACTGGAGTGGAAATCATGACCCCTCTGCCTCGACCCGTTTTCATAGATTATGCTTTCTGGTTTGCCGCAAAAACGAATGTAGATTTTACCGAAGAGCTGGCCACTAGACTACAGCCTTTATACTCGAATACTGATGGGGATGAAGAATATGAGGGATATTCGGTTACAACGGAAGCGGGACAGGTTTATACGGCTCATAACGTTATTATTGCTACGGGATTGCAGCACTACGCTTACACACCGAAGGTGTTCACTGGCATTTCTCCTAATCTCGTGTCCCATACATTTGGCTATAATAGCTTCAATTCGTTTACGAATAAAAAGGTGGCCGTGGTTGGAAGCGGGCAAAGTGCTTGGGAAGCAGCAGCTTTGCTTCATCTGGCAGACAGCGACTGTGAATTGATTTACCGGCGCGAAACACCCAATTACAGCAAGATTGGTGCAACTGGGACCGAATTAATTGAGCTTGCCCATACTTATTTCGATTGGCCCCTTGAGAAAAAACAAGAACGCTGGTCAAGGCCGGCAGGGAGTATCGCGTACTTCCTGCGTCCTTTTGTTGAGGGGAAAATACGGGAATCTGCTAATGTATCGGTTGAGTATGCGGAAACAACGAATGATGGCAAGCTTTACCTTAAGCTCACGAATGGTGAGCACCGGATTGTCGACCATGTGATCGCTGCAACCGGGTTTAGGATCGAATTGGATCGGGTCCCTTTTCTCGACCCGCTTTTACTAGAGCGCATTCGCCGGGAAGAACATGGGTACAACCAATTCCCTCTATTAGATGCCCACTTCCAATGCAGCCTTCCAGGGCTTTATTTTGCTGGACCTCTCTCCTCCCACACGCATGGCCCAGCATTCCGATTTATAGCTGGATTATCTAAGGCATGTGCTTCAATTATTCCCCAGATTAAGCGAGTTAAAGCTTTGGTTTAAACTAAGAAAGGCCGGCTCTCCCAAAAGGAAAGCCGGCTTTTTTACATTATATTTTTATGCATGAATGATACTAATTCGTCACCGCATGGATATTATTAACAGGACGGGCCAAGCCTAAATTGTCACGAAGGGTTTTCCCTTCATAAGCGGTTCGGAATAATCCGCGATTTTGCAGCTCTGGAATTACCTTATCAACAAAAATCTCAAGACCGCTTGGAAAAATGGGTGGCATCAGGTTAAAGCCATCAGCACCCCGCTCTTTAAACCATCTTTCAATCACATCAGCCAGTTGAAGCGGTGTACCTGTAAAGGTAAGATGCCCCCTCGCACCGGCCAAGTGCGTGATTAGCTCGCGAAACGTAGGTTTTTCCGTATTGATTTGATCAATCAGCAGCTGATGCCGGCTCTTCATCCCTTCAATTAATTCTACTCCTCGTGCACCTTCTATAGAAGGAATAAGGCTATCCGGTGTATACCCGCTGAAGTCGATGCCCAAACGTTCGGAAAGCCGATTGATCGAACCCTGCCAATCTGTCAATGCAAATAGCTCATTCTCGATTTCCTTGGCCTCTGCGACTGTATCGGCAAGAATCGGGCTAAGTCCCGGCAATATTTGTAGTTGCTCGGGTGTACGCCCATATTTAGCTAATCTTGATTTGACATCACGATAAAAATCTTGGGCGCCTGTCAACGATTGCTGTGCTGTGAAAATCACTTCGGCTGTTTTAGCGGCCAGTTCTTTTCCGCTCTCCGAGGAACCCGCCTGCACCAGCACGGGATGGCCCTGTGGACCACGTGGAATATTCAAAGGTCCTTTTACCGAATAGCTGCTGCCTTTAAAGTTAATCTCATGCACTTTACTGCTATCGATTTGGACACCCGCCTGCTTATCGTAAATAAGGGCATCATCCTCCCAGCTATCCCACAACTGTTTGACAACCTCGACGAACTCCTCCGCGTTTTCATAGCGCTTGGCATGCTCTGGATGCTCCTCCAAACCAAAGTTATGGGCATCGGAACCACCACCAGTTACAATATTCCAAGCGGCCCTGCCACCGCTGAGATGATCCAAGGATACGAATTTACGCGCTACATGGAACGGCTCATTATAAGTTGTGTTAACCGTTGCGATTAAACCGATATGTTCGGTAACCGTTGCTAAACCTGATAATAAGGTGAATGGCTCGAAGCGTCGCCATGTTCCCGAGTAATTGTCAGAAATAAACAGGGAATCTAGCAATCCTCGCTCTGCCGTTTGGGCTAAATGCTTATAAAAGTTGACATCCAACGTGCGCTCAGGCTGGGCAAGCGGATGGCGCCATCCTGCCTCGTGGTGTCCAGCCATAAAAAGAAATAAGTTAATATGTAGTTTACGTTCAGTCTGATTCATAATTAAGCACCTCATTTCATAAATTCGTGAAGCCTGTTTAGATCAACACGGTCTTGGACTTCCCGGCTAAATTATTGATTCTTTTGCAGTCGTTCCACTTCTTTATCTATACTCTCGGAGGCTTTACGAATCGCTGTATTCACATCTGTTCCTTTGGCAATATTCGCTGCAGCTTCCGTGACAAATTTATTAATATCAAGCTCAAACTGATGCGAGGTATGCTCCTGGATTGGCTTGACGGCAAATACATTTTGTACTTTTTTACCTTTTAGCACCGGCAAATCGGCACCATATTCTTTTTCCAATTCCGGATTTATAATGGATGGTACCCTTCCGTTACGAGCTAAAATCCGTTGAGTATCATCGGATAAAATATGTGCTATTGCTTGGAATGCTTCATCCTTATGTGTGCTTTTGGTAAATACAGACAGCGTGTGATTCTGGGCTTCCCGTGATTTGCCCAGTTGGTCACTAAACGTAGGAACTGGTGCAATATCCCAGTTCACTTCAAGCCCCTGCTGGCGAAGCTCCTCCAAAGGACCAACCATATTAGCGAGCCATGTAGGCCTCATCGCCAAATTGCGATCCTTCATAAATTCATCGCGCCCGTAGACATATTTATCATCTTTTCCGATATAGCCAGGAATTTCATAATTTTGCTTTGCAAGGTTAAATACACGTACCCAATCTGGGGTGTTGAGTAACGATTTTCCACTTTTCGGATCAATGACCGGCAATGCCAGATTCTTGGCAATACCGATAGGGCCCTCTGCATCAATTCCTATATAATTCACGCCATTTTCACTTCGAGTTAGCTGACGCCCAAGCTCAAGCGCTTGCTCCCAAGTCATCTGTGTATCGGATGGGTAAGGTACACCGAATTTGTCAAAAATATCTTTGTTGTAGTAAAGAATATGTTGATTGGAGTTAAACGGAAGCTCCAGCAATTCTCCTTTATTGGATAATTCTTTGGCATAGCTTAACATTTCCGGCTTAATCCGGCTGAGATCAAAATTGTATTTTTTCACATATTCGTTCAAATCCAAAAGTACACCCAAGCTGATTACTTTCCGGTGTGAGCTGGAGCTGGAATAAATAATATCGGGAATTTGTCCAGACGAAAAGAAATCCTCCGGTGTTGTTCCAGTTGGTGGTTCGATCCGCTCAACCTTAATATGGGGAAATTTTTTATTAACCGGATCAGCTATAAAGGTTTTAAATTCTGTATTCGTAAATGTACCGCTGCTGTTATAAAACTTTAACGTGATAGGTTCAGTGCTAGGCGCTGCTTCGTTTGACGTAGCCGCCGCCGGCTTCGCCGAATCCGCAGTTGCTGCTGTTGGAGCCTCTTTCGAGCAAGCGGATAGGATAAGGATAATAGAGATAAAAGCTAGTAGTAGTGAATTTTTAATCTTCATTGGTCTGCACCCCTTATTTGGTTTAGTCGTATTTGTTTGAACAGCCTCTTGCCAATCCTCATACAAAACACCGGAGACGCCACAACGAGTGTGTTGTCTTAGCATGCCAGTAGCTTTCACTCCACCAACCCCGTGCGCTCAATACCTTCGACAAACCATCGTTGGGCAATCCCATACACAATCAATACTGGAACAATGATGAGAAATGAAGCAGCCATTTTAATAGGCTCTGAGAAAATACTGATCCCTCCCTGTGCTTCATCGGCCGTCAATGAAGCAGCTAGTTTGGCCAAGCTGATGGACAACGGTACCTCCTTGGAACCGGACATATACATAGAAGGCAAGTAAAAATCATTCCAATTCCACACAAATGAAAATAAAAAAACGACGATGATCGCAGACTTAGAAATTGGCAGCATGACTTTAAAGAAAAATCTAAAAGCATTAGCTCCATCAATTCTAGCTGCTTCTTCCAGCTCCTTGGGCAGCGTTGAGAAAAACTGCCGGAAAATAATCACGAACAGCGCACCCTTCAGTCCATGCCCGAAAATAGCAGGTACAATCATCGGCAAATACGTATTGGCCCAGCCGATTTCTTTAAACATTAGAATGGAAGGCAAAATGGTTAGCTGCGGTGGCAGGATGAAGGTAAAAATCAGTGCAATAAATAACAGCTTTTTTAATGGAAATTCCAGTCTCGCAAAAGCATAGCCTGCGATTGAGCAAGAAAGAATTTGCAGGATGGACACGGACAATGAGATCGTCAGACTGTAGAAAAAGGCTGTTTTAAATTTGAGCATCTCGAATGCCGACTCCAGATGTCCGGTGTAAATCGATCTGGGTACCCAAATCACAGACGAATCCAGCATATTATCGGCATCCTTGAGCATCGTGATCACCATATACAAAATTGGCTTCAAATAAATAAAAGCGGTATCGATCAGGATTAAATACAGGAACAAGCGGAACAAGAATCCTTTATCTGCCTCCTTGCCAATAAGAAAATATTTCGTAACGACCAACCTATTCCTGAAGGAGCCATTAGCCAATTGACGTTTCCTGAATATGTGGAGCACACGTTCCATGTTGGTTCCTCCTAAGCATTTGTTAGCTGCGTTTACCACTAAAGGCTTTATCAACTTTACTATAAAGCAGCATCACTATAGAGATAAACACCAGCACGATCATAAAATAAATCCAAGCAAGTGCGCTAGATAAGCCGTAATTGGCTGTCGTCACTTTGCTAATAATCGGATTGGTTGGGAATGTAAATAAATCAACGACCGTAAAAATCAAATTCAAAAAAATAAAAGGGATAAGTCCCGGCAGTGTAATTTTCCAAAATGTGTTCCAAGGGTCTGCCCCATCAATACGAGCAGCCTCATATACGGAGGATGAAATCGTCTGCCTGCCTGCCAAAAATATTAAAATTTGCACCCCTGAGTACCAAAGCACCAGCACAAACGAGCTAATGATATGATTGATCGGCTCCACCCAAGCCTTGGGAACATATTCAATAATATACGAATCAATGCGCAAGGATTCTACAAAGGAGAGTGTACCTTCCCCCTGTTTAATAAATTCAAGAATAATTTGCCCAGAAGAAAAAATCACTGGCAAGAAGAAAATGATTCGAAAGAAGGTTCTTCCCCAAAATTTCTGGTTCAACAAAATAGCGATCAATAGCGAAAAAATCAAGATAATCGGAATCATCACCGCTGCTTCACGCAGAAAGGGGATTAAATCATCATATAGCAGCCCACCATCAGCAAATAAAATTTCACGGTAATATTCCACACCATTTGGAATCGTCTCAATGCCATTGACTGTCACTTTTACACGATGAAAGCTCATATACAAGGAGAATACCAACGGAAAGGCAACAAAAGCCAGAAAACCGATGATCCATGGTGTAATAAACAAGGTTCCTTCTAATTTTCGGAGAGTAGACCCTTGAAGCCTTATTCTGCTCATTGCTGAGTCCCCTTCTTCCCGACTATAAAGTCCTGGGCTGGAACACGAATTTGCCCATCCGAAAATTCCTGCTCATTGTAATTAACAATCACAGTTTTGCCGCCCTCGTAAGTTGTTTCTTTGACATTGGGAGCCAAGGTTCGATGCCCAATAATCAGCTTATCCTGAACATCGCCAAGTGCTTCATTGAACCGCTTATATTCTTTAACGGCCGATGCCTCCCATTGACGGTAATCCATACTATAATACCAGATGGAATAGGCGCCCTTCATGGTACTGGATGGGGCACTCGTAAATACGTAGGCTGGATAAGCGCCCAATTCGATGCTTCGTAGAAAATCGCTACGGTATTGTTCACGTAAATTGGACCATTCCGATGTGTAAGTGATCAAGCCATGCAGCACTATTTGTGTGAAAGGCACCGATTCATCCACAAAAATATCATACGAATACGTATCGGCTAAGCGATGAATATGGTTAACCTCATTTAAAGCATAGAAATTAGCGTTCTCCACATGGACCGCACCCAGTGTGTCCTTGGTCTGCTTGAGCACGGCCTGCTGGCTCTTCAGTACATCGCTGCGGTTGGCGCGATAACTATTGTTGTAATCGCTGTTCAAGTACTGGCCAATACCTTCGTTGTAATAAATACCATCCGCTCCAAGCGCTTTGTAATTCTTAAGGTCCTCCTGGGCAAGGCTGCTGGTAAAGAGCGGGCTCACTTGGGTTGTCATTTCGTGATTGGCATAATTTTCAAATTCCAGCACCTTGCCAACAAAGTCACGAAGGCCATCGAACGTTGGCCAGAATCCATCCTTACCCGTATTATTCAATGTATAATTGGCTGTCAGGAATACCGGAATTTGCTCGGAGTGGGCGTATTGGATAAATTGCTGCATACCGGCATTACCCCCTATTCGTGAATCCACCGGAAACAGGCCTCCGTATGAGCTATAGCCATCCTGCTGCCATCCTGCGTATTGAACTGTCAAATTTTTGATGCCTCGTGCGGTAATGCTCTTGACCATCTCAATAGCCTCGGCAGTCGTCGTCCCCTTCAAATATTTGTCCCACAGGAGCCCTTTTTTAATATCTGCACCGATAATGTCAATGTAGAGCGGAACTTCGTTGCTTTTGGGCTGCACAGGCTTCAGGTTTTTCTCTTTAACCAGATAGCTTCTGAACTTCTCAGCCATTCCTACGTAATCGCTTTTGACCGAATCCAGCAGGTAATAGCGAGTCTTGCGCTCGGGAACCGTGAAACGATCCTTACTGTACGTAAAAAAACCGGTTTCGGCTTTTTTGCTCGTATTTTGGAAAAATTTAATCCGATACTGCCATTCTGCCGTCACCCAGTTATATTGGCCATATGCACCGTTCGGAGCCGCAAATACCTTGCTGTATTCCTCTCCAGAAACCATCACTCCAACCAGTCCCTGCGCCCCCGATTTCAAACCGAATACAGGAATTCTAAGCGGATTGCGCGCTGTTGTTTCATTGAAGAAAGCTGTGTCTGGTCCATATACACTTGCACGGTAAAACGATTTATCATTGGCTTGATTCGGCTTGAAGCGAATCAGTGCACCTGAGCCGTCCGGCACTAGGAGGTAACCTTCCTGCTTTTCATTGTAAGCCTCAGCCCCCAATAACGGGTACAGCTTCAGATTCAGCAGGCTAAGCTTGCCTTCCTTGATCTCTGGATCAAAAATGACTGTTTCCACATAGTCATCCTGCAGTCTCACTTCAACCGGAATTTTAAACTGTGTGCCGGTAAAATTGAAAACAACCTTAAACCCATTCGGAGTCGTTTGAAATCCCTCCAGCGCTCCTTTATCCTCTGTCCAACTGATCGTTTTCGCTTGGGACTTGGAATTGGAGGCATCAATGTACTCCAGCATAATGGGAGATAACAAATTATTTCTCCACGTACCTGTGATGGTTTCCTTGGGCCACTGCTCCGGGTTCGGATAGGAACGCCATACCTGCCCATTTTGCTTCTGTTCTACCTTGAAGTGGGCTGTCTTGTCATCGACCCACAGCTTCAATGCCGGCGATTCTGCTACGACGCGAAAAGCCGTTTCATCGGGAAGACCGGACTTCGCCGCAACAGCCGGCTGCTGGGCCACTGAGGTGGATGGCGGTACCGCCAAGGTTGTAACCGGCTTTCCAGTTTCCTTCTGGTCGGCAGCATACAGCCAAGCGGCTCCTTGCTGTTGAAGCAGCACGATTCCCGCTATCAAAGCTACTGTTAGCGCAGCTGCTGACCGGTACCAAACCTGTTTAAGCCTCATCGAATCGTCACCTCCTGGAAGACCGAGTAACCGAAATCCGTTAGTTCTTTGGTTAATCCAACCGTAATAAAAATCAATACTCCGAGCACTGTCATCGTAACCATCGACAATACGACACTAACAGACGTCTCGCCTATACTGTAATTTTGCATGCTCTGCACCTTCCAGAATAATAGCAGGCCAATCCAGGTAAACAACCCGATATACAGAAAGTTATAAATCGAGCTTTCATTTAATGTCATCACGTTTGAAATTAGGGTTAGTGGCAAGCCGACCAGCACTAAGGGAAACAATGCATAAGTACTCCCGTACACAACATCACGAAATCGGCCTTCCCCCCGTAGAATCGAGGAAATCAAATAGTTGGAGATGACCCATGCGAGCCAAATCGCTAGGAACTGAATGGCTACCGTTAGCAAATTGACCTCTAGAATAACAGCTGGGTTAAAAATAAAGCTGATACCCGCCTGCATCAGGCAAAAGGAAGCAAGCGCCAATACCCAAATGATAAGGCTGCTCCATGCACCTGCCTTGTTCTCGTGACGAAGCGCTCCAAACCCGTCAATCGGATGCTTTAATATATAGAAGGCTTGCTTTAGCTGCTGTACCAGCAAGCGCTCACTGTGCTTACGCTGACGCCATTTTTGCCGCCAGCCGCTTTTTTTACTCCATTTTTCTAAAACAAACAGGAAGATGAACAGCGCTATGGCCACATTCATCAGCACGCCAAAATTCTTTTGAAACCAGACTAGCCGATTTTGCCAAAAAGCATCCGAGTAACCCTGTGCCTGACCTGCCTCGTAAAATAGTTGCTGCGCTTGCGTATAGTCTCCTTTTTTATAAGCAGCCTTCGCCAGCCCCAAAATCGCAGGTGTATAATAGGCGTTAAGCCGATTTACCTCCGCCCAAGGCGCTTCGCTCTCCTCATATTTGCCTTCCTGGGTTAAATGATTGGCCTTATGCACCAAGGCGCCGAATTCTGAAAGACGGAACGACTGGACAAAATTATTCTCACCATCCAGAATAAACAATTCATTTTTGGAATTGGTCGTAATCGCTGTAGGTGTCTTGACCAAACCCAGCTTGGTCGTTACCGCATTGTCATCGCCCCACCAGAAGAACAGCAAATTACCAGAGCTGTCATATTGGTTGACTACCTTCAGCTTCGAATCGATCACGGTAATGTTCCCATCCGAGTCCACTGTTAAATCCGCCAATAGCGGTACACGATGCTGGTAATCAAAAAAAGCCGTTTCACCATAAGAGGTTTTCTTGTCACCTTTTGCAAAATCTCCTTTGCTTTCGAGCTGGTCTAAGCCTGCGATGTTCAGCTTCTTGATTTGCCCATATTCGATATCCTTGGAAACCGTGTAGACCATACCGTCCTGGTCGGTTGTTACGCTCGCTATCGAACCGGGCAGCTTGCTAATTTCTCGGACGTACATCTCCCTTGTATAGACAAGCCTTTTGAACATATCAATTAAAGAAAAGCTGGTCGTATTAGCACCGAAAAAACCTTGGAAATTGCCTGCGGGATCCAGTTGTACAAGACCCTGGTAACCACCAAGCGCTGCAATATAGAGAAAGCCACGTTTGTCCACGACCAGCTTCACTGGATCAAATTTGAATGAAGCCGGTAAAAACTTCGATTCAGGACGCTTAAATTCACGAATGAACCTCCCATCCTTATCCAGGCTAACTACACGTTTATTGCCCGTATCCGCAATGTATATCGTTCCTTTGGGGTCGATAAACAAACCTTGTGGCTTATTCAGCGGGCTTTCTTTGACCTCCAAAATACGGACCAGCTTGCCCTGTTCATCCAGATGGACGATCCGGTTGTTCCCTGTGTCTGCGATATAGATATGGTCCTTATCATCTATAAACAGATCTTGGGCTTGCTTAAGCGGCGAAAAGATGAGCTGGTCAGGCTTTCTCGGATCTGGAATATAAATATCACGACCAAGTGCAGCAACCGGATTGTAAGCAGATTGTGTCCACACCAATTGATCGTAGCCGTCTTTGTAATTGGTACTATATGGGGTATAGGCATAGGTCGCTTCTGGTTGAACGGCCACTGTCGAAATGACAGCAACAAGCAAGACCACAAGAATTTGTTTCATTAGATACGAGCGCAAGAACCCGCCCTCCTTTCCTTGGTTGCTATTTAATGCCTGAATGCGCCATTGTTGAGATCACCTTGCCTTGGAAGAACAGAAAGATTAGCAGGTTCGGCACGAACATAATTAAAGCCGCAGCTGCAGCTGCACCTTGGCGGGCCACGATATTAGCCGCATTGTTGGTTAATGTGCTAAGGAAGAAAGGAAAATTTTTCATTTCGTCATTTTGCATAAAAAGCTGGGAGGTTTCCAAATTGCCCCATGAGGTTTGGAACGTCAAAATAGCCACGGTCGCCACAGCTGGCATACATACCGGAATCACGATTCGCAGGAATACACGGATTTCACCTGCTCCGTCCATTCTCGCAGCCTCCAGCAGTTCATTAGGCAATTGGTCAATAAATTGCTTAAGCAAAAAAACGCCCACAGGCATCGCAAGCAGCGGCAAGATATGTCCCCAGTACGTATTCATGATACCAAGATGGCTAACTACCAAATATCTAGGGATTTGCATCACCTCAGGCGCGAACATAAGCGTTAACAAGATAAGGCTGAATACAAGCTTATGTCCCGGAAATTTATGCTTGGAAATGGGATAAGCACACATCGCACTCACCAGCGTAACACCTGCCACAGCAACAACAGAGATAAACACACTATTAAACAAATAGCGGGTAATCGGTACAGTTGAATTGGCAGCTACCAGAAACAGCTCCGTGAAATTTTGCAGGGTAGGCTCCCTCACGAAAATATTGGGCGGATACACAAACAGCTCGTGGTAAGGCTTCAAAGCATGATTAAGAATATATACGATAGGCAGCAGCATGAAGATGGACAATAAAACCATCAGGACGGTCAATATTTTCTGAAAGCCGTCCATTCTATGCAGCCGTGGTCTTCTGCGGAATACATGTGCCAGCCTCCAAGGCAAGCGCAACGTTGTCATCATTCATCCCTCCTAGAGAAGCCCAGTCAATCGTCCGCTGAGCCGAACAAGGACCAGCTCAATTTATTGGACACATACATGAGTATTAACAGAAATACCGAAATCGCTGCAGCATAGCCCATTTCGAAACGAATAAATCCATAATCATCAATATGATTAATAATTAAATGTCCCGCATATTCGGGGGTTGGATTCACACCTGACAGCTCGACGCCAATCGCTCCTGCTTTGAACGTAGCGACAATAGCCATCACCGCCCCGAACAGCATTTGCGGCTTCATCGATGGAATCGTAATGAACCAAATTTCCTGGATACGGCTCGATATGCCATCCAGGCGACCTGCTTCATACAGCTCCTTGTTAACATTGAGAATACCCGCCAGCATAGCCAGAAAACCAACGCCCATACTGGACCAGAGCGTAACGACAATCATGGAATTCATTAAATAATCTTTACTAGTTACCCACAGCTTAGGCACATCAATGATCCCAAGCTGGAGCAGGATACTATTCAAATATCCGATTCTATCCCCTGTCAGCATCGGTAGCCATACGATCGACATGGCGATCCCGATCGTCAGGGACGGTGTATACATCGCTAAAGCAAACCATCTGCGTAAGGAATCAGGCAGCTGGGTAATCAGCCATGCGAGTGTAAAAGCCGCCATATATCCGCCCGGTCCAACGATAAGTGCAAATTTGAACGTATTGGGCAGCGCATATTTCAAGAACAACAAATCCTGGGAGATCAGGTACTGAAAGTTTTGCCATCCGATAAATCGGGGCTGCTCAATCGCGTTAAAGTAGGTAAAGCTCAGACCGACTGCTGCAAGCACAGGGATTAATATAAATGCGATAAAGCACAGCATGAACGGTGCGATAAAGAGATAGGATAGACGATATGCCCATATCTCCGAAAGCACTTGGCTAAGCCTACTGACTTGCGGCTCCACTTGCGGCTTTACAGAGGTCTTGATGGACGTGCTGACTGCAACATTTGAGATTTTATTTAACATAGGCGTTAACCCCTTCCCATGGTTTATCAACCACCGGTAAATCTAAGGTTTTGAGTATATGTCCGTTTTGATCCACATAACCAAATTCTTGCTGCTTGCGCCTGAGCTCCCTATCGATGTCCATGACAGCCGTTTCCAGTGAGCTTCTATAATTCGTCCCATCTACAACCGCACGCAGCCAAGCATTCGTAATTTCTCTCTCCAGAAAATACCCGCCCGGCAAATTCGGAATATCCTTGTACCAACTCCACTGCTTGAGAATAATATTGGCATCCTCCTGCTTCCATGGCAGCTTAACAAAGGCTTCGACATTGGAAGTATTCCACCGAAAAGCTACCCCATTGACCGCTTCGATATCATTGCCATAACGTGCCTGTGTCTCAGGAGAAATCCACCATTGCATAAATTTCCAAGCTTGGTCCTTCTTTTTCGACTTTTCAAAAATTACACCTGTTCTTTGCCCGCCTCCGGCCCATCGTCTGATGGTTCCATCCGGCTTCTTCACACCAGGAATCTCTGCTATCCCCCAGCGGTTATTCAATTCAGGTGCAGCTGCCATAAGCTGTACATACATATTGTAGTCGGAAATGCCTATCGGCATCGTGCCTCTACGGAAATGCTGGTAAAAGCTCGGCACCTCTTTCTCCACTGCATACGTATTATACAGATCGGTCCACTGCTTGAAGGCCTTAAAGCCTTGCGGGGTATCCAGCGCTGTTCGCAAGCCTTGAGGGTTATAAAATTCCGAATCGTTTTGATAAAAGAACGGCGTATAATCCTTTGGATTCATATAGAAATTCAATGAATTTTGCTGTAAAACCGGCAGTAACGCATACACATCTTCCCAAGTCTGCGGGATTTCTAGGTCCAGCTGCTTCAAAATATCCTTTCTATAAAAGAGCACCTGAAAGGATTGCGTTTCGGGAATCGCATAGTAGCCTTTATTATAATGAAGCGGCAACCAAGAGCCAGGGCTAAAACGATTATAAATTTCCTTGAAATTAGGCAGCTTCGATAAATCCGTGACACTTCCACGAATGGCATAATCAACAGGCAAATCCTGCGTTAACCCAAGCGCTACATCCGGTTGAATACCTGCTGCATTGGACATAACAAGCAGCTGTGGAGTCGGTAGCAGGTTGACCTTGACTTTAATACCTGTTTCCGCCGTAAACTCCTCATCGGTCAATTGCTGTAATTGATCGACATAGTCTCGGCCACGCTGCACCCATACATTCAGTACACGCTCATCCAAATCACTTAAGCTATCCCGCGATTGGAAGGAATAGAAGAAATTCGTTAGCGACCCTGCAACTCCAGAAATCAAGGAGGCTTCCATCTTAGGAAACGGCTCTTCCAGTGGAGCGATGTATATCTCATCTACTTGCAGCGGCTGCTGCAATAATTGTTCAATGAAGCTGCTGATCTTCTCATTAATGCTTGTAATTTGATCCGCATAATAAGGTACATCATCCAGCTTCTTCAGCAGCGCACGAATATCCTGGGCAGATGTACCAAAGCCTTGGATGATGCTATCCTTAACACCATTCACCTGCAGCAGCTCCCCGGATAGGCTATCCATAAGCTTCGCTGCCGAGTCCAACCGACCTGCCAGATCAGGCAGCTCCTGATTTACCTTCCAGGTTCGATTTCTGTCAATCAGTCCACCGGTAAGCGACCTTAGATCCTGGTCGATAGAACGAAGCTGCTGCGACAACTCATCGATTTTGATCAGAGCTGGCTTAACCGGAGCACCTGTTACGGCAATCGACAGCGTATGTTTGCCTTTTTCCAAATACAGCCCGTAGGGCTTTCCGTTAGGCTGCTCCAAGACCGTTCCCTTCCAGCCGGAATCATAGGGAAAGCGATAAGTAAGAAACTCTTGAAATGGCACCTTGCCATCAAGCTTAATCCTGCGAAAAGAAGACTTTTGGGAAATTTGATTTTGCAAGGAGCGTAGCCCTATCTTATACTTACCCGTCTCGGGAGCCTCAAAGTTCCAGCTAATCTCTTGGTTCTGATACATCCATCGTTTCGCTCCGACCGTATTATACGTAATTCTTCCTTTGGCAACAGGAACTGAACGCGGGTCTGTATCGGAAAACAATTTGATTGAGGTATCATTTTTCAAATCCATATTTTCTGCCTGCAGGGTCAAGGCTTTAGCCTGAACAGGCTTGGTTTGCGGATAAGCCTCGGCTACCCCGGCGTAAGCTTTAATAGCTTCGGGAGGAACGATTCGCAGCTCCTCGATGGCCACTGGTTCGATACCACTCAGCCTGATCGTGTGAACACCCTCGGTGAGATACCACTTTAACGGATTCGCATAAGCGCCTTCCGAGTCAATAAACGGTTTAATTCGCCAAGCCGGCGCTTCAACGGAACGGGGCCTTACTTCGTCCCCATCGCTATTTTTCAGAATTGGTCGTGAATCCTTCCAATCCCGGTAAAATGTTATGGAAGAGGCCTCTCGAAAGGGGTGCTTCCCGTCAAGCGTTACGTCCCATGTGATTGGATTGCCAACACCGTTACCCGGAAGCGGACGATAGGAGGCTTGAAATTCGTACAAGCCTTTAGCGGATACGTTGAACTGGTATTCCACCCAGCTCACCTTAGCTCCTCTCCATAGCAGAACATCCGATTTCCCCTCTAAATTACCTACTGAGAAGGTGGAATCCTGTGATGAACGCGCGGTAGGTGTCGAAGCCTTAATGGTCACGGAAGCTGTGGCATCCTGTGCACTCTGCCGCTTCCACGCTTGTAAAGCATCTGCATAATAAGGCTCGGGTTCTATGCTGCTGCTGGTCGTTTTCACATCCGATGCTTGGGTTGCTGGTGATACCATGGACGCAGCCTGCTGCGGCTCCTGTTTAGTAGCTGCCGCATTGGCAACAGGGACAGTCCCTTCTGCCGGCAAGCTGCTAACCGCTACCAACGCCGTCGCTAACAAGAAGGGGATGATCCGCTTCCAAGATTGTTTTGTAAACTGATTGAAAAACAATGCGTACACTCCCTTCCCGATGACAAGCGTGATTTAAGTAAGCCTTGTTCCGGTATCTTTATGAAAAAACAAGGCTTTGGTCATGTCTGGAGAAAGCCGGACGTTCTCATCCTCCTTAGCCTGAAAGCTCGGATTGACCCTAACGACCAATAGCTTATCCTGGCCGATGTCCATATGAAGAAATCGATCCGCGCCCATCAATTCACTGAGCTTATATACTCCCGTCAGGATAGCATCGGAGTATAGACCTTCCAAATTAATGTTCTCCGGCCGGATCCCCAGTGTCACCGTTCGGTTAACCAGGCTATGCTTGATCAGGATCAATGCCAAATCATTAGGAATTTCCAATGAAAAGCGGGATGTGGAGAACTCAAGGTTTCCCGGAAGCTTCTCTATGATACGACCATCGAGAAAATTCATTTGTGGCGAACCAATAAAGCTAGCTACAAAAGTATTGCTTGGGTATCTGTAAATAGTTTCGGGAGTATCCACCTGTTGAATCACCCCATCCTTCATAACCACAATCCGGTCTCCCATTGTCATCGCTTCAATCTGGTCATGTGTTACATAAATGAAGGTAACACCCAGCGCTTTGTGAAGCTTAATAATCTCGGTACGCATCTGCACACGTAGCTTCGCATCCAGATTGGAGAGCGGTTCATCCATGAGGAATACCTTGGGATTGCGGACAATCGCACGTCCCAGCGCAACCCGCTGACGCTGGCCGCCTGATAAATTTTTGGGCTTGCGGTCAAGGTACTGCTCAATCTCCAGCACGCGGGCCGCCCTTTTTACTGCCAAATCGATTTCGTGCTTGGGCTGCTTACGCAGCCGAAGCCCGAAGGCGATATTCTCATAGACACTCAAATTCGGATATAAGGCATAGTTCTGAAAAACCATGGCAATATCGCGATCCTTGGGAGGCAGGTTGTTCACTAGCGTGTCCCCAATAAAAATCTCCCCTTCTGTGACATCCTCCAACCCGGCGATCATTCGCAGTGTCGTCGATTTCCCGCAGCCGGATGGACCTACAAAGACAAGGAATTCCTTGTCTTTGATGTCCAGATGGAAATCGTTTACGACCGGATGTTTGTCTTTGCCATAGCGTTTATATAAATGATTGATCACGATTTCCGCCATATCAACGCCCCTCCTATCGAACCTGCCACTCCTAAACAAACATGGATTCAATTAGCTTCTTGCTGCACCTGCTGGTTCTTGTAGAGCAGAAGTTCTTTTGCTAGAGCCAACAGCTTCATTCGTAATCACATCAATCTCGGCAAGCTCATCAGCTGAAAGCTTGTCTCCAATATGCTCCACCGATTCTGTCACTTGTTGGGCATTAGAAGCGCCAAGAATAGCTGAGGTAATATGGGGCCTGCTAACGACCCATGTGAGTGCCAACTGGGCCAACGACCAGCCCTTACGCTCGGCAATGCCTTTGAGCTGCTCAACAATCCGGAAATTACGTTCCTCATCCAGCAGAACCTGCAGACGCTTCTCGCCAGCAGCTCCGCGAGTCCCTTCCGGTGGTGCTTGCTCAAATTTATATTTGCCTGTTAGCAAACCACGTCCAAGAGGGCTGTATACAATCACACCAACTTCTTCAGAAGCAATAAACGGCAGCAGTTCCTTCTCAATATCGCGAGCTATAATGCTATATTCCGGCTGAATACTTTCGTAACGATGAAGGTTCAAACGGGCAGAGATGCCATGCGCCTTGGCAATTTGCCAAGCGGCATAGTTGGATGCGCCAATATATCTGACCTTACCTTGGCGAACTAGGTCATCCAAAGCTCTCAAAGATTCTTCAAGCGGCGTATTTTCGTCAAATCGATGCACTTGATACAAATCAATGTAATCCGTTTTTAGTCGTTTGAGGCTGTTTTCTACCGCACGAAAAATGTGATAACGGCTTTGGCCTGCATCATTGGGCTCCAATCCCACACGGCCATGAAGCTTGGTAGCCAAAATAATGCGATGTCTACGCTCTCCGAGCAGGTTGCCAAGAATCGTTTCCGATTGCCCACCTTCCAAAGGATTATTTCGATCCGAGCCGGTGCCATATACATCTGCGGTATCAATCAGGTTAATACCCGCATCAAGCGCAGTATCCAAGACCTCGGCGGATTGCTGCTCACTGATCCACCGTCCAAAAGCCATTGTACCTAAACTGACCTCAGATACCTTTAAACCTGTTCTGCCAAATTTCCTGAATTGAATACTCATCATTACACACTCCTCTATTGGATTTTTTAGGATACGAAAATGTCTTTATGTACTGTAGCCCGTTCTAGCAGCTTTTTCTTTACCGCAGGAATCAGCGCTTTGCCGGAAATGGACGCTTCTTCAAGATTGGGATAGCCCGATAGAATGAAGGAGGAAACTCCGATATCGATATATTCAATCAGCCGATCGGCTACTTGGTCCGCAGTGCCAACAAAAGCCATCGCGCCCCCTCCACGAACAACGGAAAGCCCTGCCCAAAAATTGGGTGCAATCACATAATCGTTTCGGGCTGATTGCAGCCTCACCTGATTTTGCCTTTGCTGTCCGGTAGATTCGGCTTTTGAAAAGCGTGCCTCTGTTTCCTGCAAAGTAGAGGGATCAACCTTGCTGACGATCAACTTGGCTGCTGCCCATGCCTCTTCCTCCGTTTCACGAATAACAACCTGTGCCCTGATGCCGTAGCGGATATAACGATCAATCCCCTGCGTTTTATTAAGCACATCCCGATGGTATTCGACCTCGTCCATTTGCTCCTTGATCCAATCAAGCGGCTCGGCCCACATCAGATAAACATCGGCGATTTCCGCTGCGGTCTTTTTCGCTGCTGGCGAGCTGCCCCCAAAATAAAATGGAGGATGCGGCTTCTGCACCGGTGATGGGTAGCTGACCCCACCTTCAATCTGAAAATAATTTCCATTAAAATCCAAGGGCTCCGCCACCTTACCTTTGCCACGGGATGCGAGTACTGTATTCCCTTCTACCTCTTGGGAGTTAATCCATAGCTGGCGGACAATTTTGATATATTCCAGCGTACGTGCATATCTTGCATCCTTATCGAATGCCAGCGAATCACCCATTGCTTTCATATCATCAGGGGAGCTGCCTGTTACAATATTAATTAACGCCCTGCCTCCGGTAACTTCATCCAAAGCAGCTCCCATCCGTGCAGCAAGCGCAGGGGCGATCAAGCCCGGGCGCATGGCCACCAAGGGCTTGAACACCTTCGTATGGGCGGCCAGTGTTGCTCCCATAATCCATGCATCGGTGCAATGCCCTCCAGTGGGGATCAGTGCGAAGGTGTAGCCCGCTTCCTCCACAGCTTGTGCAACACGAATCATATAGGTGGTGTCTACCACACGGTCAGGCTTAACGCCAATGAAGGGACCATCCCCTCTTGTTGGCATATACCAACCAAATTCCGGTTCAATTGCTTTATGTTGAACCATTTATTACCACTCCTTTCTACGCAGTCCTGAAATTTTTACAAAAAAAGAGCACAACGTATGTTGTGCCTTCCAGTGGTCTGGTCATTGCATCTGATTAATCCTATGTGTTTAGTGTGATTTTGATCACTCTACCATAGCAAATACCATTTTGGCAATGCTATTTTTATTTTTTTATGTTTTTGCTCCCAAGATTTGGCGTAAATTGTTGGCAGGACGCGCCAGCCCCAAATTTTCCCGTAATGTTTTCCCCTCATATTCCGTACGGAACAGTCCACGATTTTGAAGCTCCGGAATCACCTTGTCGACGAAAATTTCCAGTCCGTTTGGGTATAAGGGCGGCATTAAATTAAAGCCATCGGATGCACCATTTTTGAACCACTGTTCAATCACATCAGCGAGCTGGATGGGCGTACCTGTGAAGGTTAAGTGCCCTCGACCGCTGGCAAGACGATTAACAAGCTGACGGATGGTCAAATTTTCTTTGCGGATCAAGTCCAAGATCAGCTGATGGCGGCTTTTACTGCCATTCACCGTGTCAATCCCCAAGGCATCGTCAAATGCTGATACCGGGAATGGCCCATCCAGCGGATAACCCGCCAAATCGACACCAAATCGTTCTGACAACTTTTCAGCAGCAGCCTCTACATCATTAAAAGCATTCAATTCATCCTCTAAATCCTGGGCTTCGGCTATGGTATCCCCCACAATAGGACTCAATCCAGGCAAAATAACCAGTTGATCAGGGGTACGTCCGTATCGGGCTAATCTTGCTTTGACATCCGTATAAAAGGCTTTGCCTTCTCCAAATGTAGGCTGTGCCGTGAATATGGCTTCTGCCGTCTTTGCGGCTAACTCCTTGCCACTCTCCGAGGAGCCTGCCTGCACCAGTACGGGATAGCCCTGGGGAGGACGCGGAATATTGAGCGGCCCCTTGACCTTGTAGACATTTCCCTTAAAATTAATTTCATGCAGCCATGCTTCATCAAATTGCACACCGGACTTCTTGTCAAAGACCAGTGCCTCTTCCTCCCAGCTGTCCCATAGCTGCTTCGTTATTTCCACGAACTCCTCCGCAGCCTCGTAACGCTTAGAATGCTCCAGATGCTCTTCCCTACCGAAATTATATGCAGTAGCATCGGTATGTCCCGTAACAATATTCCAACCCGCCCTGCCACCACTGATATGGTCAAGCGAGGCAAATTTTCGCGCCACATGGTAAGGCTCATTGTACGTAGTTCCTACGGTGCCGATTAATCCGATATGCTCCGTAGCAGCAGCCAAAGCCGAAAGCAGGGTGAAGGGCTCCAACCTTCTGCCCGTCCCCACATAGCCATCTGCCATAAACAAAGAATCCAGCTTGCCACGTTCGGCAATTTGTGCCAGCTTTAAATAATACCGGAAATCAAACCCTAGCTCCGGGGTTGTGTCTGGGTGCCTCCATGCAGCAGCATGATGGCCAGCTCCCCTCAAAAAAACATTCAAGTGAACTTTACGTTGGGGCGTACTCATCCTTCCCACCTCTTTCTTTTGTGCAATCCATGAAAATGGAATCCATGAAAAAACCGAAGACTATGGCCTATAAAAGCCTAATCTCCGGTTGTCCGGTTATTAATACTATAATTTACATTATTCCTATTAATTTACTTTAATTTGAAATATAGCATCCCTTATCTTTCCTGTCAATTACTTCTACTGAACTATTTTTGCGATTATAGCTTATGTAAATTCTATAGTTAAGGCAACTCCTCCTAAATCTCGAGTACGAACTCCGTAGCAATCGTGTATCAACCCTCACTTCGGGATATTGCGCAGCTACATCATGGCAGGCCCTCAAAAACAAACCATAAGCTACCAAGCCCTTCCTTCGTTATTGCACATCGATCGTTTGCCCGTTGGCTGCCCATAATTTGTTGTGCTGGTTATCCGGCCTTGCAAAGCCCAGATTGTCCCGCAGTGTCTTGCCTTCATAGGCCGTGCGGAAAATCCCGCGATTCTGCAGCTCCGGTATGACTTTATCGACGAATGACTCCAAGCCTACCGGGGAAATGGGCGGCAAAATATTGAAGCCGTCTGCTCCACCTTCACGGAACCACTTCTCAATAAAGTCGGCCATCTGAAGAACGGAGCCTGTATACGTAATATGGCCATGGCCACCTGCACTACGGCTCAGGAATTGCTTGATCGTAAATTTGTCCTTGATCGCTGCCTCGATGATCACATCGAGCCGAGAGGTAATCCCAATCTTGAAACCTTCCGCTGGCTTCAGCTTATCAAGTGGTACTGGTGCATCCAGGCGATATTCGGAAAGATCCACTGTAAAGAAGCGGGAAAGATTTTGCAGTGAACTCTTGGTATCTAGTAAGGTAAACAACTCCTCCTCAAGATCCCTAGCCTCCGCTTCGGTATCGCCAATTATTGGGCAGAGTCCGGGCATAACAAGCAGTTGGTCCTGCGTTCTTCCGAATTTGGCCAGCCTTGCCTTTACATCCGCATAAAATTCCTGCGCTGCCCCGAGCGTCTGCTGTGCGGTGAAGATCACTTCTGCCGTCCTCGCAGCCAGCTCTTTGCCACCTTCGGATGATCCTGCCTGCACCAGCACAGGATAGCCTTGCGGTGGACGCGGAATATTCAAAGGGCCCTTCACTTTATAATATTGGCCCTGAAAATTAATATGGTATACCTTGCTTGAGTCAAGGCGAAGATCCTTTTCCTTGTTGTAAACGAGTGCATTTTCCTCCCAGCTATCCCATAGCTGCTTGACAACATCAACAAACTCTTCGCCAACCCTGTAGCGCTCCTCAACATCCGGGTGCTCCTCCCGACCGAAATTGTGGGCCGCGGATTGGGCTCCTGTCACGATATTCCAGGCGGCACGCCCTTTGCTGATATGATCCAAGGAAGCAAATTGGCGGGCTACGTGGTAAGGATCGTTATAGGTGGTTCCTACGGTAGCGATAAAGCCCACATGCTTCGTAAGCGCTGCAAGCGCAGAGAACAACGTAAACGGCTCGAAGCGCCGGGACAGTCCTGCATAACCATCCGCCACGAACAGCGAATCCAGTAGGCCCCTTTCGGCGATTTGCGCTTGTTTAGCGAAATGCGCCAGATCAAGACCGCCGTTCGGATTGACTGACGTATGCTTCGAGGAAGCTGCATGATGTCCGGTAGCGCTAATAAATACATTAAAATGGGCTTTTCTTGATTCTTGAGCCATATATTGTCCACCTCATACCATCATATTAAAGCGAATATTACTATTCACTAGTTTTTGTCCAACTCCGGGTTAATTATTATTTGACTTCGGAAGGGATACTCTTGGCAGCTTGAAACCTGGCCGTCCATATTTGCCGATTAGTGTTTACAGGACGGACAAGCCCAAGATTTTCACGTAATGTGGTTCCTTCATAAGCAGTCCGAAAAATCCCGCGATTTTGCAGCTCCGGAATCACCTTATTAATGAAGGTTTCCAGACTATGCGGCACCACCTGGGGCAATAAATTGAAGCCGTCAGCACCACGCTCCCGCAACCATGTTTCAATGAAATCAGCCACCTGTATGTAAGACCCCCTGTACGTGACATGTCCATGCCCACCAGCGTTGCGGTTCAAAAATTGCCGTATCGTCAATTTGTCTCTGCGCACAGCATCAAGTACAACCTCACGCCGACTTGTAATCCCCCCATTGCGGCTACCATCCTCAGGCTTAATCTTGTCGAGCGGTACCCGATCATCCAAGTCATACTCCGAGAAATCCACAGAAAAAAAACGTGATGCTTGTTTCAATGAGTTTTCAAGATTCAGTAACGAAAATAAATCGTCCTCTAAATCTTTGGCCTCTGCTGCTGTTTCACCAACAATCGACCCCAATCCAGGCATAATAAGCAATTGATCATGATTTTTACCATATTTTGATAATCTAGATTTGACGTCGCTGTAGAATTCTTGAGCCGCCCCAAGCGTCTGCTGCGCAGTAAAAATGACCTCAGCATGCTTGGCTGCCAACTCCTTGCCGTTTTCTGAAGAGCCAGCTTGAACCAGTACGGGGTAGCCTTGCGGCGGACGCGGAATATTCAGAGGCCCTTTTACATTAAAAAACTCACCTTCAAAGTCAATTTCGTGAACATTACTATGATTGATACGCAGATGTCTTTCATCATTACTGGCAACATTTTCTTCATCCCAACTATCCCATAGCTGCTTGGTCACTTCAACAAATTCATCGCCAATTTCATAACGTTTGCTCGGCTCTGGATACCCGCCCCACTTTGTTATGTTATTGCCATCCTCGGGAGAATGCCCTGTTACTATATTCCAAGCCGCCCGCCCATTGCTAAGATAATCTAATGAAGCCAATTTCCTTGCCACATGAAAGGGGTCATTATAGGTAGTGCTAACAGTCCCTATCAAGCCGATATTTGTCGTTACTGCTGCCAAAGCCGAAAGCAGCGTGAACGGCTCTAGCCTTCTACCCGTGCCCGAATAATTGTCTGCAGTAAATAAAGAATCAATTAATCCCTTTTCTGCCAATTGGGCCAGCTCCACATACTTCTCAATGTCCAAATCGCGTTCAGGCTCTGCGTCAGGATGCTTCCATGCCCCTGCGTGATGGCCTGCAACTCGGACAAACACATTAAGGTGGACCTTGCGTTCGCTTTCATTCATACCTCATTCACTCCGCTTCTGTAGATTTAGTTTTTTCTCATAGCAATTCGTTTAATGATTGCTTAATTCCGTGCATGGTTATAATCATGCAAAAAAAACCGAAAACAAGCCGAGGCTGGTTTCCGGTTTTCCGGTCTTCCTAAAATATATTTATTCCTATAAGAATACTATGCATTAATAATACTCTTATAGTTACATTTTTGTCAATATATATAATTAAACACCACGCTTATTTCCCCACATCCAAGTATGAAGCTGCGGTAAAACCCTCACCTTTTTAAAATCACTTGAGGTCATCACCGCCTGTATCAACCACATATATCGTTCAATTAATTGCTGTAGTAACACATCTCGATTGGCTTCTATAACATCGTGGTTTCCTGCCTGTAAATATAAATCAGCATGGGGATAGCGGAGATGGACGATCCTTGCGTAATCCAAATCGACCTCGTCGAAGATGACCACTTTCAAGCTAAAATTTCTTCGACCTGTGGTTAATTTTTCTACAATAGGATCCAATAGTGCCCAGTCCGTAATCATATTTGAGCTCGGAGGCTTTGGTGACAACGTTAATTCGTCAATATCCATAAACCAATCCTGCCAACGACTTCCCTGTGTCTCCAAGGCAATCTCTATTCCACGCGCATGCAGAACCTCGATTAATTCACTTAGTTGTTTAATTAAGGCAGGATTACCGCCAGAGATGGTAACGTGGCTACAGGTAGCTGTACCTAATTGATCTAGCTCATGTTCAATCTCACGGGCTGACATCCATCTAATGTCCTGCTTGGCAGAGCCATCCCAAGTAAATGAAGAGTCACACCACGAGCAGGAGTAGTCGCAACCCGCTGTACGAACAAACATCGTTTTTTGACCAATAACCATTCCCTCACCTTGTATGGTAGGACCAAATAGTTCAAGAACAGGTATACCTTTAGCTTCCATAGCTTTCACCCGCCTTTGGACGGTATATGACATAGCTTGTAGGTGTCTCCCTTAAAAACACTTGGATGCAGACAGGTCGATTCAGGGTTGTGTCCAAATGCTCTTGTACAAGATTACATATGGTTTTTGCTATAATTTCACTTGTTGGAAATCGTGCGGAATCATCCTGATCAAATTTACTATCGTTGTTCAATAGCGTATGATCGAAACGGTCGTGAATAAGCTTCTTAATCAATGAAAAATTGACAAGGAAGCCTACTTCGTCCAGTTCATTACCTGCAATAGTAATATTGGCAAAATAAGTGTGCCCATGCATTTGTGAACATTGTCCAGCAGCTTCGGCGGGTATATAATGAGCCGCTGCAAAGTGGAAGTCTTTATTTAGTTCAAATTGGAAAGGATGGGTGACTGAAGGATACATTTGTTGGAGCATCACAATCCCCTGCCATTTCTTGAAGCGACGTAATCATCGAGACCCCGTTTGCGAAGACGGCATGCTGGACATTCTCCACAGCCTTCAGCGATGATCCCATTGTAACAAGTAAGTGTTCGATTACGGACATAATCAAATGCTCCCAAATGGTCGGATAACGCCCATGTTTCAGCTTTATTTAACCACATTAATGGCGTCTCAATAACAAAGGAGTAGTCCATTGACAAATTCAAAGTTACATTAAGAGATTTAATAAATATGTCGCGGCAATCCGGATATCCACTGAAATCCGTCTCACATACACCGGTAATGATATGCCGTGCGCCCAATTGCTTGGCTAAAACTGCTGCAAATGACAGGAACAAATGGTTTCTGCCGTCAACAAACGTATTGGGGAGTTTCCCCTCTTCCTCTTTGATGTCGATATCGTCCCGTGTTAAAGCACTCGGAGCCAGTTGGTTCAATAATGACATATCCAGAACATGGTGCTTGACACCCAAATCCTGAGCTATACTAGCCGCACATTCCAACTCCAGCTTGTGGCGCTGGCCATAATTAAACGTGATTGCCTCTACCTCGCTATATCGGGCCTTAGCCCAGAATAGGCAGGTCGTACTATCTTGTCCGCCACTAAAAACAACTACAGCTTTTTCGTTTTTCATAGGTGTTCCTCTCTTTTCTACAGAATTGAGATAAAAAGAGAGATTCAAAATTAACTATACAAACAAAGATCAAATACGATATCTGCAGATATCATTTCTTTAGTTTTTTATAGAGGGAGTTTTTCGAACCTCTCTTGTCTCTGTTAGACAAGTACATGTACATGTACATGAAAGAATAACGAATTTTCATCCGTTTTCATTCGTAACTATACCACACAATTCCGTTTATTGTGAATCCATAGAGAATAGCCCGCCATAAGGCAGGCAGGCCAACTAACCAAACGGCTCCACGGCTGGACTCGCCTAGTCTACAAAATCATTCTCCCGTCTGGTATAATTACCCAAGTATTGTAAAATGATTAACGCACCATACAAAGGAGGAGTACAAACCATGAGATTGGGTATTATCGGATCAACAGGCCATATCAATTATGTAATGAACGGACTACGAGAACTGCCCCATGTCCACCTTGTAGGCGTATCAGCAGGTTCCTTAGGAGAATCCATTGATAACCTTATCCGCATCGTACATCAAGAAGGGCATTCACCTACTCTTTATTCAAATTTTATCGAGTTGCTTGATCAAGCTAAGCCTGATATCGTTGCTGTGGCTTGTTACTTTCACGATCACGCGAAAATAGCGGCGGAGGCTTTACGAAGAGGCATTCATGTTTTTGTAGAAAAACCTGTGGCAACTTCCTTAGAAGACTTAGACATGCTAAAGGAAGCTTACCAAAGTTCAGGACAAGCCCAGCTTGCTGCTATGTTCGGAATCCGTTATGATCCTGCATTTTATACGGCGTGGCATGCGGTAAAGAATGGAGCAGTCGGTCGAATACGACTATTACATGCACAGAAATCGTATCGTCTTGGTAAACGGGGAGAGCATTTTACGAGCAGGCAGACTTATGGGGGAACGATTCCTTGGGTTGGAAGCCATGCTATTGATTGGGTTCATTGGTATAGCGGTGAACGCTTTGAGACCGTTTACGCCTCTCACTCCACGCAAGACAATGGAGGGCATGGCGAATTGGAAACTACGGCGATGTGTCTTTTTACCATGTCTAACGAGGTTTCAGCAACGGTTAGTATTGATTATTTACGACCAACTGCAGCGCCAACTCACGGTGATGATAGGATTCGGATTACTGGAGCAGAAGGCATACTTGAGATTCGTGATCAGCAAGTACTGCTTATTAACGGGAATGAAAGCGGCGTCCAAATGCTGCCGTTACTGCCTAAAATAGAAATCTTCGCGGACTTTGTACGGCAAATCACCGAAGGCAGTGTATGTTTGGTAAGCCCTGAGGATGCGTTTTATGTTACGGAAGCTTGTTTAAGGGCAGTTATTGCCGCTGATGAGAAAAGAGTAATCAGATTTGAATAGGATATGAAAATAAGGACATGCCGTGATACTTGGCTGTCTGATCGAGGTTTCTTTTGGTAAGACTTTTCATTTCTTGTATGGCTGGTCGAGAAGGCAGGCTGCCACGATGAACACTAACAAGCCTGCTTCTCTACCTCAAAATGACCCAACCTCTAGAAAACAAATCCCACAATCTCGGTTTATATCGCCCTTGTAAGCCGAATAACAGCACCGCCGTTTACTTTTAAAGGAAGATGCAGCGTATCCTGTTTCGTAACAGACTCTTTACGCACAGTAATATCAGTTGAATGCTTAAACCGGTAATGATCCAACGGACCAAAAACCTCTTCATAAATTTCAGCCTCAAAGGCAACACCGCTCTCAAGAAAATCGAGTGATACATGCGCCGTTCTTCCTCCAGCCGCACATATGGTGCCTACGAACCAATCTTCACCGTTTCTTCTAGCCATCGTAACAAAACGCCCAGGGTAGCCTTCGAGCAGAAGCGTCTGATCCCATGCAGCCGGAACCTGCTGCAAGAATGGCTTCCCTGCGCTTTCCGTGTAAGCTTCTATCGAATCCGCAAAATTTTGTACGGCGGATTCGAAGATAACCGACAACGCCAGCTGATGGCAATGTCCGGTGCGAGTCAGCCTGGAGAAGGTAACCGGCGTATAATCCATCGCACCTACGACATTGCGGGTGAAAGGAACGGTGCAATTGTGAGCTGCATTGGGTCCCTCATTCAAGTCATTTTTCCAATATTCCGCTCCAAGAATGCCTTCTCTAGTCATCACATGCGGCCAACGGCGTTCCTCTCCGGACGGTTTGGTGGAGCCGTGGTAATTGATCATTAGCTTATATTCCAAGGCTACACGGGCAATCATATCGTACACTTGTATGCGCTCCTGAGCATCACTGTCAAAGAAATCAATCTTGACACCCTTCACTCCCCAGCCCGCCCATAAGCTGAGCTTGCTCCGGCACTCTTCTTCCTCTTTCAAATTTTTGTAATGGGACCAGAGCCAAATACCAACGCCTTTGGGCTCTGCATAACGGATCAATTCGGGAACGTCCGTCGTACTTTCTTCCCGGTCCCAACCGCCATCAACAAGCGAATACTCCCAACTCATTTCTGAAGCAAAATCTACGAACCGCTTTTGTTTCTCATGGTCTCTAGGGGAGAGGCTGTCAGGATGCCAAGACCATGCGCTGCGGCCCGGTTTAATCCACGAAAGATCTTCGACCTCAGAAGGCGGATTCAGATGAAACACCAAGACCGATTCCACAATCGCAGCAAGGCTTTCTCCGATGATTGCCGCCCTCCAAGGCGTAGCCAAATAACCTTGCGTGATGTTAGGTCCCGGTTGATCAGGCGCAAAAGCTAGGTCGAATGCGCGAGCACGCTCTTTGTTTACTTTTAAATGAGAGCCGCAATAGTCCCCAAATACAGCTGCTTCCGTCAATAGCATCCAAGCATCATTTCCTACTTGAAACAGCATCGGAAAAGCATAATCTTTTTCATCCATTTGCTCCGGCATGTTCAGATCGTAAGTACGCTCATAACATTCCATAAACTTCTGCGCCCACACATTCACAAGTGTTTCCTGGGGCAAGACAAATCCAGTTGGCTCAGATGTAATCAGCAGCTTGCCCTCACCGGGTATTTGATAGCGGAAGGCGACGCCGTCGTTGTAAGCACGGCACACGAGTTGAAGCCCGTGTCCGTTTTTATCAAAGAAAAGCGTTAACTCATGGGCATGGTTTACGTAGTGAGAAGCTTTACCGTGCGGAAGCGTGTAAGCTTCATCAATAGTTTGGGTATCAGCATGGGTGAACGACAGCCCCTCTGTAAAGCTTTCACGATCCGTCACGATGCCTAAGGGTGATGGCGCAAGAACGGTTTTCCCCTCCTTATGAACGGTATATTCCAGCTTACCCGCTCCGTCCAATACTACGTGGAATTGAATATTGCCATTGGGTGATTGGAGAGACCAGCTTTGTTTGGTTAATAGTCCGATCGTTTGTTTCATAGTATAAATCCTCCCATATTTAGAAGATAGTTAGTTAATGTCTTATCCTTTCAAAGAACCAATCATCACGCCTTTAACAAAATGCTTTTGTACAAACGGATACATGATGATAAGTGGCAGGCTGGCAAAAATAATTAATGAATACTTCAACAGCTCATTCAAATACAGCCTTTGATTCTGGTCCGCCACATTCAGTGTTAAGTTATCCGATGTATTTAAGAGCAATATTTCCCGCAAAAAGATTTGCAGCGGATATTTGTTTTTATCCGATAAATACAGCAAAGCATCAAAAAAGCTGTTCCAGTGATCCACGGCATAAAATAAAGTAATAACCGCAACAATGGCTCCAGATACCGGCAGCACGACACTCCACATAAACCGGAAATTGCCGCATCCATCGATCTTGGCCGATTCGAGTAATTCGTCCGGAATGTTGCTGCGAAAAAAACTCATCGCCACGATAACATTGAATACACTAAGAGCGTTCGGTATCAGTAGCGCCCAGCGGGTATTCAGAAGACCCAGATCCTTAACCAGCAAATAAGTAGGAATCATACCGCCGGAAAAAATCATCGTAAACGTAAACATAAGAAGTATAAATTTACGACCGGATAAGTCTTTCCTTGAAAGCGGGTAGGCCGCTGCCAAAGTAAGGATAACGTTTATACATGTACCTACTGCCGTATAGAAAATACTATTGGCATATCCGGTCCACACATCCTTGTGCTCTATAACCGCTTTATATCCCTGCAGTCCGGGCTCGACAGGGAGAAGCCATACCCTACCAGACATCAAGGCACTCGGAGAGCTTAAGGAAGCGCTAACCACATAGATGAGCGGATATAAAACCGCAACCAATATAAGGCATGACAATATAATGATACCGAAGGAAAACAGCTTGTCTCCACCTGTTTCTTGCCTAATACTCTGTTCCTTCATCCTCTTTCCCCTCCAAGACTACCATAAACTGGTATTATTAACTTTCCGGGCAATACGGTTCACGGCAACGATCAGTATCACACCGATCAACGATTTAAAAAGACCGATGGCGGCGGCGTAAGAAAAGTTCGGCATACCGGAGATTAAACCTACTTTATACACATAGGTGTCTATAACTTCCGACGCTGATACATTCAAAGGATTTTGCAGGAGCAGCACCTTTTGAAATCCTACGTTCATAATACGGCCGATATCCATAATGAGGAGAATGACAATAGTCGGTAAAATTCCGGGAATATCGATATGCCAAATCCGTCTTAGCTTGCTGGCTCCGTCCATTCTGGCGGCTTCATGCAATTGTGGATCAATTCCTGACAATGCTGCCAAATAAATGATCGAGCCCCATCCCGCCTGCTGCCACACACCGGAAAATACGTATATCGATTGGAAATACTCCGGAATTCCCATTAAGTTAACCCGTTGTCCCCCGAGCAACACAATCAAATTATTGACCAGGCCTTCCCGGGACAGCAGTTGGACGAGTATCCCCGCAATCACGACGACAGAAATAAAATGAGGTGCGTAGGTTGTCATTTGCAGCAGCTTCTTGAACCGCTCTCCAGGCAAATAATTAATACATAGTGCTAAGATGATAGGTGCTGGAAATCCGACAACAAGATTATAAACGCTCAAGGTCAGTGTATTTTTGAGAACATTCCAAAAATCATACGAGTTGAAAAATCGTTCAAAATGAGCGAGCCCGACCCACTTGCTGTGAAAAATGCCTTGGACTACGTTGTAGTTTTTGAAGGCAATGATCAGACCCGTCATTGGAATGTAGTGAAAAATAAGCACATATGCAAATGGGATCAGCAGAAGCGTGTAAAGCTCCCAGTTTTCCCTCATTTTTTTCAAGGTTTTCAGCTTGTCGGTTGCACGGACAGGTGTTTGGGCAGAAGGATGCATCTGGGCTTTAGCTTGGTTCAACATTCGAAGTCCTCTCCTTCACGTAATATCTCCTGATGACTGTATGGTAAATGCTTTACCGTGCAGTTGTTTACCGTACAGTCATCAGGAGCCGTAATGCCTTGCTCAATTCATATAAGCGTACTTCATTACTTCTTTATTTTGGAATAAGAATCACGTACAATTTTCAAATATTGCTGCAATCCCGCATTGTCCAATTCTTGGGTATATTTGTTCCAGTCCTTATCAATATCGAGCGAGCCTGTTACAAATTTCAGCATGAAATCCTGTACAACCGTCGAGATGTTCTTCTGGATATCGCCGAATTGCATCAAATCCTCTTCCTTGAAGAACATGTGGGGAACCTGCATTTCAGCCTTCGAATACGGTTTGTACAGCTCCTTCGTAATCGCTTGTAGTCTGACTTCCGTTTCTGCCTCCGGTGTAGCAGCGAGCGACATACGGAAAGCCTCGTCCTGGTAACGCGGGGCTGTTTGCGTCCAGCGATTATTATTTTTCGTTCCAAACGGCATGATCATTTGATAGGTGGCAGGTCGTCCGTCGATTCCTTTCAATCCTGCATCCGGTTTTTTCCAACCGACGCCTTCTTGACCGAGGTAGTCGCTCCAGCCTTCATTCAGCTTGGCATGCTCATCGAAGAACCAGTCGATCCAACGCATGCTCGCTTCTGGAT
The DNA here is from genome assembly GCF_011440305.1 of Paenibacillus agricola. GTDB lineage: Bacteria > Bacillota > Bacilli > Paenibacillales > NBRC-103111 > Paenibacillus_S > Paenibacillus_S agricola. Next base: position 42,870 of record NZ_JAAOIW010000003.1, read on the forward strand.
TTTTATTGTTTCTTGTAATAACGAAAGCACCCGCACTCGGAACATGCCCTCTGTCAAATCCGAATACTTGACCATCCGGTCCCTTTAGAATAGGAACGGCGGCATAATCCTTGTACCTGCCGCTAGGCCCATTGTCGATAGCCATATTGCCCCAATACAGCGCGGTTCCCGCACCCAAACGCGAACCGGCAGGGTCCTCTGCAAGCGCAGTCAGCGCTTTGCGGTCTTGAATGAACGCATCTGGCTGCAGCAAACCGCCTTGTACAAGCTTATGCATGTATTTCAGCCCTTCCTTGTATCCGGGCTTATCAGCAGCAAATTCGATTAGCCCTTTGTCGACCATCAAGTAAGTCGTTTTATCGTAATAAACAAACGACTGCATGATGAAGCTTTCCGGTTCATTGTTCGAATTGGTCGTCCCGTTCGCACCAGAGAGAGGAATTTCATCGGCTTTACCATTACCGTTAGGATCCTTCGTTTTAAACGCCATCAGCACATTGTAAAGCTCTTCTGTAGTAGTCGGCATCTTTAGTCCAAGCTTGTCTAGCCACGGCTTATAAATAAACATCTTTTTAGGCATCGTGGCGTGGAATGTTTCGCCGACGTTCGGGATTGAGTATATTTTTCCATCTGGTGTGTACATATACTGGTCTAGCCATGGTGAGTTTTTCATCATCTTTTTCACATTAGGCGCATACTTATCGATCAAATCGTTAAGCGGCATAAATAATCCTTGGCTTCCGTATGCAACCAACTGGCTGTCCGTAATGCCTGCAGACATAAATACTTCAGGCAGATCCCCGCCGGCAAGCTTGACTTGAAGCTTCTCTGCCGCAGCTGATTTCGGTACAACCTCCCACTCCACATGAACATTCGTTTTGCTTTCATACCATTTCGTAAAATCATTCGTTTCGAGGTTCTCAACGTTCACGTCCTGCTGTGTGAGTACCTTAAGGTTGATTTTGTCATTACTGATAGGGTATTGCCCTGCTGGATTAATTTTTGCCTCACTCGTATTTTCCGCAGTGCTCACCGTTTCTTTATTCGCCTCGCTGCATGCGCTTAAAACCAACGTGCCGCTAATTACAATACAAAGTGACGATAGAAGCGTTCTTTTCTTTGTCATTGTGATAAACCTCCTCATTTTGAAAACGTTATCTTTTCGTTACTATGTATTATTATCAGGAAATAGCGGCTTCCTAACAACAAGGCAATATGTTTAAATCCATAGCAATTTTTAGACAATTCCTTTTGAACAACCTCTCTTATTCCACATTCAACTCCACCATGCGCCTGTAGCCTTTGGGCGTCACTCCGAAATATTCTTTGAACAGCTTAGAGAAATGCTCACTGTTTTCATAACCGACCCGGTTGGCGATTTGGTAAATTTTCAGCTGCTGGTCTAGCAGCATTAGCTTCGCATGGCTCATTCTTACCTCCACCAAATAATTCCATATTGTTAATCCTGTGCTTTGCTTGAACAAGACGGTCAAATACGATTTGCTCATGGGAATTAGATCGGCCAGCTCTTCAAGATTAATCTTTTCCGCATAATGCTCATCGATGTATTGCTTGACTGAGCTGACAACTTTGGTATTCTCGGGGACAGAGCCGTTTTGGGCTGTATCCAACAAATCCAATATCCCTCTTTCCAATCGCAGGACGGCGCATAGCCGGTAATAAAACCGGGTACGATCATGAGGCAGCACTACCGAATCGAAGCCAAGCTCGCTGTCTCGAATGGTCCTTAATCCCGGCTGGTCCAGTTTAACCTCCGCAGCGACCATTTGAATCCATGTGCAAGACAGCGCATCCAGCAAATACAACTCGCCCTCGCACCACTCCTCCATCGTGCTTAGCGTATCCGTCACAAGCAGCGGATATTTATTGAATTGACGCGTAACAATCAAATCCTTCCAGCGACTGACAAGAGCCTGGGACTGCTGAATGCGTTTGGTCATTAAATGATAGGCTCGGTCTTTCCTGCGTTGATCGATCTGCAGAGACGCGTTATCCAGTGATTGCCTCAATGCATCCCGCTCAATCGGTTTCAATATATAATCTGTGACTCCCAATTGTATGGCGCGTTGAGCATATTGAAAATCGTCATAGCTCGAAATAATAATGCACTGCATCCACGGATATTTTTGTGTAAGCAGCGGTATCATCGTCAAGCCGTCCATAACGGGCATTCGGATATCTGTGAGGCAAATATCGGCAAAATTGGTTTCCAGCCACTCAAGCGCCTCTGCCCCGTGGGAAGCTTCGCCACAGACGACCAAAGCTTCATCTCCGCATTGTTCTACTTTAGCTGTGACTCCTGCACGAATCTGCTGCTCATCATCGATAATTAAGATACGCTTCATAGTTATCCCCCACTTCTATTGTTGCCTCTAATATAAGGAAAAACGATACGGACAAACGCTCCACCGGAACTATGATTGCCGATTGTAAGCCCCGATTGCGAGTGGTCGTACATCATCGTTAACCGGTATTGAATATTCAGCAGACCAATTCTTTGAAAATCGCTTAATTGAAAATCTTGTCTTTGCAGTTCCCTGGTCAACAGCTCCAATTGTGACGCATCAAAGCCTTTCCCATTGTCAGAAATTAGTACTTCAACATACCGGTTCTCCAGATTTCGAATCGAAATGGACAGCTTGATCGGCTGACCTGTCGTTTCAAAACCATGCTTAACGGCATTTTCGGCCAATGGCTGAAGGATAACCTTGAGGCATTCCGCATCCTGGCACGATTCGTCCACCTTCAGCTCATAAGTAAGCTGGCCCCGGTAACGAATGCTTATAATTTGGAGGTAGCGCTGCAAATGGCCGAGCTCGCCCCTAATTCTGATCCCCGCCTGTTTGTTATTAGCAATGTAGCGGAACATATGGGCAAGCGAAATCGTGATTTCTTCAATATCCCGATGCGGAATTTGCGACGCCATGGAATTAATAATTTCGAGCGTGTTATATAAAAAATGCGCGTCTATCTGTGACTGTAGGGAGAAGAGGACGGATTGCTGCTCCGCGAGCTTAGCTTCTGCAAGACGTTTAATGTTAGATTGCAGATCCTCCAGCATGATATTATAGGATTGCGCCAAATGCGCGATCTCGTCCTGTCCCTCGACCGGTACGGGAACATGAAATAAGCCTTGTCCCGTCTGCTTCATCGTCTGCTTGATTTTGGTCAGCCGGCGGGTGATTGAGAATGAAGCGATAACGATCAGCATGACCGATAATAGAAGACAAATAACCGTTGTAAACAGCATGACGTTACGAATTTTAAAAATGCTTTGAGCGATCTCATCATAGTGCAATATAATAACCGATTTCCAATCCGTGTTAGCTACCGGGTCATAAATGATAATTTCTTTGGTATCCTTCAAAACGAAAGCGCCTTCAGAGGAAGCCTTCATCCGTTCAGCTATACCCTGCTTCAGCGGTGATAGAAATAAGTCCTTTTGGGGGTGAGCGATAATGGTGCCGTGCGAATCGACAATGAGTCCGGTACCAGTATCGCCCAGATGCATCTCATTCAAAATGCTGTACAGCAAATTGGGACGGATATCGATCTTTACGTATGTGGTTCCTTTATACCCGAACCGCTTGATCATGGAAACGACAGGAATGGAAACCGGATTGAGCCGAGAATCCATATAGATTTGGCTTACCGCTACATGGTAGCTGATGTTGCCGACCACTGGTATTTCATCAAACCACGGTTCGTCTTTCATCGAATAGCCGTTTCGAAGCGCCCAGTCCGGAGAAAAGAACGTCTGGTTCTCGTACGTGTTATAAAAACTGATCGATACAACTTCAGGGTGATCATTTACAAATGGTTTAATTTGATCCCTTTGAATAATTGAATAAGGAACAATCGATTCTATTTTTTTATCGATGCTCAAATTCGTCCAAGTCGTCATCTCTTGGCTCGTTCCGAGCGTCAGGAGGAAATGGTCGTAATCTTGCAAATAGCGGCCTAAGTTCAAGTTGGCTTGCTTCAATACAAGACCGCTCAGTCGAATTTCCTCTCTCTCAATAGCTGTCGTTACTTCCCGGTTGACAAAGAAGCTGATAACAACCGAGTTGCACAGAATGATGGCGGCGAACACGGAAACCAGCTTCCACTTTAAGGTCGATCTCCAACGGGCTATCCACCAGCGGAGCACTAACAATGGCTTAACCTCCTCTGGATAGCAGAAATGGAGCCACTCCTGTGGCTCCAAACACTTACAATTCTAATATCTGTATAAATCCGCAGCTGTCGTTGTCGCTGTGGCTTTGGCTGTGGTGGGTCCTCATTTAGGTTTGGGCATTCAATTTGTGTGATCTTCCGGCAAACGCTTGGCCTGATACGTCCACTTTATCTCGCTGTAGCTTTGAAGATCGACAGACTCTTTGGAAGCTGCGCCGGAAAAGATACCTTGATCTGACCGGGTGACCGTAAAATTGACCCATTGGTGCTCACCTTGTTCATAAGCAAACGTTTCTCCATCGTCATCATAAAGCTCGATGCTGCCAGGCGCCTCACCAAAATGAATCAGGTGAAGTGGAACCTTTTCGCCTGGGCGGGGAGCATGGGCACGGGCAGCGATGGTTGGAATGATAGCTCCATCCTTGACAAAAATCGGCATGGTCTCAAGCCCTGGCTCGACTCGTACAATTTGATTTCCCTCAAAACGCTCGCCGGTTTCAAAGCCGTACCAGATACCCTGCGGCAGCAGTACGTCCCTTGCATGTTCGCCTGCTATTAACGGGGCAACAAGCAAGCTGTCGCCAACCATGAATTGATCGTCCCATTCTCTTTCAACCTTTTTCCCGTAAGCTCCGTCCGTCGTATTCAGAGCGGCTCCGGTTTCACTCACGCTTTGCATATCTGATGTGTCCATGACAAGAGGCATAGCGCGGAACGGAGGTATACCCTTGTAGCGGTATTGGGCAAACGCGTTGTAAAGATAGGGCAACAGCCTCATCCTCAGCTTGATATAATGACGGATAATGGGTTCCACCTCAGGATAGCTCCAAGGCTTGGTCCCGTCTCCCCAAGCGTTTAACATCGCGAGTGGTGACAAGCATACCACCTGCATGCGGCGCACCCAATCCTCTGCGCTGGTTGCCTTGCGGACCTCCGGTGTCCATAGCAAACCGCTGAACGAAGCATTACACAGAGCACGAATAAATTGCTTGTGATCGTATAAATCGGAATACAGTACATAGGGCATGGACGATGTGCCAGCATTGGAAGCCCGTACTAATCCGTAAGTACGCCGGTTTTGCTTCCGATATAGATCATCCGTCATCTTCTGGAACAGCAATCCATACACCTGGCGCAACTGCTCCCCGTCATAACCGGAGGGAAACTGGGCATGCGCCGGAAACATCCAGGAATTCCGGGTAAGCTCGCTTCCGTCGCATTCATCCAGCTTATAGCCGGATACACCGATATTCAGGTGTTCTTCAAGATGCTGCTGTTGATAGACTTCCCTTGCCTCTGGCAACGTGTAATCCGGTGCAATTCCTCCCCACACCGAGTAGTTGCCGGATAATGGAAGCAGCTTATCGTACAAGCTGGAATCCGGGGATACAAACGGATGCTCCCATAAGTTAACTTGAAAGCCGTTCTGCTTTAATGTGTTCACCATCTTGGCCGGGTCAGGGAAACGTTCACGCGACCATTCGCCGGTAACCGGATAGCTTTTACTGTGCCAGCCAGGCTCTAAACCAATCACGTCACAAGGAAAATCTTTTTCCCTAAATTGCTGTGCTTCCTCCATCACCTGGTCAGCATTATATAGTGTAGGTACGCGATGCCAAAATCCTAGACCCCATTTGGGTGGCAGCGTCCCTCCACCGCACAGCAGATTATACCGTCTCACGACATCTATGATTGCAGGCCCGGCTATCAGATAAACCTCAGCCCCTTCCAGTGGCAAGCATACCTCTACATACTCAGATTCTAAAGTAGCCTTCCAACCGCGGTCTGTATTGCGATCCTTGACCTGCTCGGCCGCTGTTTCATTCAGGCGCATCGTGGAGCCGCAGTGTACAGTGACGATACGCGATGTATCGATAAGCAGTCCGTAGCCGCGGTCTGTTACATAAAACGGAACGGGCGCGTGGGTTTCACCCGTATCCTGCTTTGGATCACTGTTTACCCTTAAGTAACGGGTTCTGCCTCTGTGATTCATTTTCATAAAATGAAGCCCCAAGCCGTAAATCCGTTCCTGCTTCTCCAAAGGCAACCGTACGATAAAGGACGAGGAGGTACGATCGACCTGCACGCTTTCATTTGAAAAAGGCAGGCTTCCTTCCCCCATGCTTGCCAATTCTTCTTTGAGTGGATTACAACCCATACTAGACAGGGGCGTCATCGCCGACGGCTCTCCAATAACTGTTTTCCAAATACCTTCGGCGTGTAGCTCCCAATTCATATTTGCCATCATAACCATTCCTTTCCCCATTTGACTGTCTTTCGGAACCATTCCTTCTGAGGCGCAGTATCACGAATGTTCCTTTACAATTCCGGGTTACGCCCGTGGTTTCTTTCAATCCTTGTTCTAGCATTTAACCCGTAGCTATTAATCGCTTCTGCATCAGAAATGCACGGGCCAATGATCCATTCATTGTCTTGCTCCAGAGAAAATACGATTTCCTCACCCTTTAGCAGCTGAAGCCGGATCAGGCCATCCTCTAGATGCTCTAGCGGCATCTCAGTACCAGTGAAAATTGTAAAGGGCTCTGAAATGCCCGTTTTTACAAGGCAAGGCTCTCCAGCTAGACTTTGAATCCGAACAAACTGAGTAACGCCTTCCCTTCTAACAGCGCTTACAAGGAAGCCTCCTTCCGCACGCATATTATGAATGGTTATGTCCTTCCAAGCTTCGGGTGCTGCAGGAAACACACGAATCGTGTTACCCCAGCTTTGGAGAAGCATATCATGGATCGACTGCGCAGCAGAGAGTGGGGTTTCAATAACGGGCCCGAGCTCTCGGTACATCGTTGTCGGTGACAAAAAGCCTCCCCAAAGCCGTTTTAAATAAGCTAGAGCCTGATTGCCGTCGCCAAGCGCGGCCGATATGGAAGCAGATCCCGTACACGAATAGCCTTCCAAATATTCCGGCTTGCTCTGCCAATGTCGAAGTGATTTCTCTATCCGTTCTCTACTGCCCGGTTGTTCAGCGTGTATTAAGTATAACGGATAAATCATCAGTAAATGAGAGTAATGGCGATGGGATTTCTCATAGGATTGATCTCTGCCGATCAGAAAGCCCTCACTTTCGTCCTCGGGGTATTCAGTAAGCGTATCCAGTACCTCGTGCCATCTTCCTAATAGGTCGTCGTTGATACCGAGTCGCTTGCAGCTGTAAATGAGAGCTTCGCAGCCCCACCTCAACAGAGACAGATCATAATTACAATCTTCCATCACTACGCCGTATTCGGGTGAGGATGTCGCCAATAAGTGCAGCTTTTGCTCTTCATCCTCATATAAAAAGTGCAGATAATAGTTAATAGAACGCCGCAATAACGGATAAAGCACCTCTTCGAGATAGCTGTCATCCAGGGTCATTCGGTAATAAAGCCAGCAATTATGCATTGCCCAAGTCAAGTTCCCCGCCTCTGCGAAGCCGGATTGCACAGTTCCCGGAACCACTACAGGAGCCATCAAATCCAACGCTGTCGATGTTGGAATACCTGCCGAATCGTGGCGGTATGGTTCCGCTACGTTGCTTATTAAGCTATCTAATCCGCTATGTAAGGTTCTCCATAACGATTGTGCCAATGGTAAACGGTTGGACGCGAACAGCGGCCAATAGCTTAATTGAACATTCAAATTCCAAGTAGCATAAGGCCATGGTGTTTCGTCCAGCCATGGTCCTTGGTTATCGATAAGGGCCCGATCCGCCCGTGTTGCCGAAAATAATTTGTACATTTGAATCCAATAAAAGCTCTCCAGCTGCGTGTCCGAAAAGGATACAAAGCTTAGAGGATAATACTGGTGCCAAGAACGGCGGTGTGACCCCCATAGTTCTTCCGGTGCAATCGCTGCAAGTTGCTTGACCGTTGCCACCGCATCTTTATCGGCGCTTTCATCCGGATAGCTGTGGGTCACAGCTACAATCAGCATTCGTCCGGTATCCGTCGGTTGTTCTATCCAGGCCGCAGCCGTTAGTCCACCTGCTAATAAGGGCTGGACCGATAACGATATATCCCCCTCTCTTCGGGACAAGCTTTGCGGATTAGGCATATAAGAGTTTAACGTTCTCGTAGGGTCTCCATGCCGCAGGCCATAGGATTGGCGGGGACTTATCGCTTCGGCGGCAACCCATTGCCAAGAGCAATCCATTTCCCCTTGATCCGGGATTATTTCCACAAAAACAGCCATTTCATCCGAATGGACGATTGCCTTCATATCGACCCGGCCTGTATCTGTGAAAATACTTCCATGAAGCTCTGCATTCCATAGGTCAAGCCTCAACTGACAGCCGGTAACATTACCCTCGAAATGCAGTAGAAAGTGTCCAATAGGAAGTCTGGCTCTGCTAAATCCCGGACTTCCGTGGGAATCATCACGGTGATCCTGCACATCACTACGATAAACCTCCAGATGCCAAGCAGCCATCCCCGGCTCCTTGAACAGCATTGCTCCCATCAAGCCGTTGCCCATAAAAGGGCTATCTTCCCACTTCTCTGGGCAATTATCCCAAATCATATCATGCTTGGCAAGAAATTGCGGCCAATCCACATTGATCTCAACATTTTTAGACACCATGATTTCCTCCTACTCCTTCACGGATCCCAAGGTTGCACCTTGTATGAAATATTTTTGCAAATAGGGATACACGAGAACGATAGGCAGCGTTGAGAAAATAATAACTGCCGTCTGCAAGGTTTCGGGATTATACGGAAGCATTACATTGCTTAAAGATCCCATGATCGTTTCTTGGTTGACGATATATTCTCTTACTTTTAGCTGTAGCGGATACAGCTTCGTATTTCGGATGAACAATATGGCATGATAAAAAATGTTCCAATAGGAAACGGCATAAAATAGGCCCACAGTCGCCATGACCGGCTTAGACAAGGGCAGAACAATGCTGAACAAAGTGCGGAAATCGCCACAGCCGTCCATCTTGGCAGCCTCTCCAATTTCGCCCGGTATTTGTTGAAAAAAGGTTCTCACAATAATCAGGTTAAATGCAGATATACCGCTTGGAATGATTAAAGCCCATATGCTGTCAAGCATGCCAAGGCCTTTTATCGTCAAAAAGTAAGGGATCATCGGGGGTTGAAAAATCATTGTAAATACAATGCCTACCATGATCATTTTAGTCATTTTAAATTCGGATTTGGATAGTGCATAAGCAAGCATGACTGTAATCAGCATACTAAACAAAGTACCCACTACCGTAACGAAAAGATTAACGCCGAGTGCCATCCACAAATCATTTTTGGCCAATATAAATTGATACGACGCTAGCGTAAACTCAATAGGCCAGAAGGCAACATGTCTTCCCTCTACCTGAATCGGAGAGCTTAAAGAAATCGCCGCCACATGAACCAACGGCAGAAACATGGTTAAAGAAACGACCAACAATATGAAATAGTTGGAATACTGAAATAAACTCTCGCCAAACGATCTTTTTATCATAAACTTTCGTCCCTCCCTAGAAAAGACCTTGCCCCGTTGTTCGCTTGGATAAATGATTTGCGCCATATAAAAGGATAAATCCAATCAACGATTTGAACAATCCTATCGCTGTAGTCACGCTATAGTTTCCTTCCTGCACGCCCGAACGGAATACATAAGTATCCAATATATCGCCTACAGAAAAAGTCATCGGTGTCAATAAAACATACGATTGCTCGAAGCCAAGCTCCATAAAATTACCGATTTTGATCAAAAACAAAATCATGATGGTAGGAGCCAAAGAAGGTAAGGTTATAGAAAACAACTGTCTCCACTTTCCTGCTCCATCCACAGTTGCTGCTTCATAAAGATTAGGGTTAATTCCGGTTAAAGCGGCCATATAAATAATGGCGTTCCAACCTACTTCTTTCCATATCGAAGAAATGGTAACTATGGTACGGTAATACTGTTCCTTTTGCATAAACAGGATCGGATCGCCACCAAATAAGGCTACGAGCTTATTCATCACCCCATGGGTTGACAATACCTCGAACATGATACCCCCTATAATAACCCAGGAAAGAAAATGCGGAAGATAGAAAAAAGTTTGTACCGTCCGCTTAAAAAACTTCTGTTTGGCTTCGTTAAGCAGCAACGCCAGCACCAAGGGAGCCGGAAAACCGAACACTAATTGATATAAAGCAATAAGCAGCGTATTACGTAAAATACTTATGAACTCGGGGTAGTTAAACATAAACTCGAAGTGTTTAAAGCCCACCCATGGACTTTTCCAAAAGCCGTTAAAGATTTGGTAATCCTGAAAAGCGATTAAGGAACCGAGTACAGGAACATAACGAAAAACCAAAAACCATAAAACGCCTGGCAAAGCCAATAAATAAAGCGCCCAATGCTTTTTTATATTTTCAAAAAGATTCCGACTTAAGGTCTCCTTCTTTTTTCCGGAACGGGTGTGCTGCGGCTGTGAAATTGCGGTTTCCAAGGTCCGTCCTCCTATCGTAGGCAAGGTTAAGGCCATATTCCACAAGAAGTCTGTTGAACAACTTGCCGTTGCAGCTTGCCATGTGGTTTTCCGATTGCTGTTGTCCTTCGGACAAAGGCACCGCAACACTATCTCCAAACCACATGGCAGCCTCCACTAAGTTGTTCACCGTACTTTTAGAAATATGACCTTGTCTTTTTATTTTTTATTTACTACCGAGTACCATTCATTTGCCTTCTTGGTAACTTCATCACCACCGGATTTTTCCCATTTTTCTACAAACTCGTCAAACTTTTCGATTGGATAGTCACCCATAATGATCTTGATGGCATATTCTTGGAAAATCTTGTGAGTACCGATATCCCCGAAGCCCTCGTAGACGCTGTTAGGCATGCCGTCCGCAGGAAGTAGCTTTTGCGCAGGTTGGGATACTTCCCACATAGCTGGAATTTTTTTGCCATATTCTGATTGGTTAATAGCAACAATTTTTTTGCGGAAGCTCAGATCCCAAAAAGATAAGCCGCTTAAAGCGAATTCTCTGGATTTAATTTGAGCCGGTGTGTCTTTTTCAGGCATATACTTCACTTGTCCGTTTTCTTTGACCCATGTTTGGTTCTCTTGACCGTATAATTGGAAGTTCTGTCCTTCTTCGGTATACCACCAATCCAAATATTTCAACACGTTAGCCGCGTTTTTCTCCGCACTCTTCGGAATCATATAATCAACGAAGCCCATTGCTTTTTGCGAGATAAAGCCTTCGTAGCCTTCCACCTTAGGAACAGGGATGACAATGACTTCGGCTTTCGGGTTTTTCTGCTTCATCGCATTAAAGTTCAATGTTCCTTCGCTAGGGATATGGTACCACATGCCCACTTGGTCATTTTTAATTTTGGCAGACCATGTATCGCTTTTATTCAAAAATGTTTCATTATCCAGAAGCTTCTCTTTATAAAGGGTGTTTATAAACTGCAAAGCTGCTTTCATATTGGGAGTTACACCTGAGTATACGAGCTTCCCATCGACTAAATTCCAATCCGGAAAACCTTCATACATCCCAATTCCATACATGGAAAACAATTCATCCATCCATCGTCCGCCTTCGCGTCCGCTAGTTGGCAGCTCATCCTTTTGTCCGTTACCGTTAGGATCCTTGTCACGGAACGCTTTCAGTACCTCTACGAGCTCTGCTTGCGTTGTCGGTGGTTTCATACCAACTGCATCAAGCCAATCCTTACGCATCATAATGCCTAATCTTGGAAAGAGATCGTATTTAGGAATGTAGTAAATTTTACCGTCCGGAGATGCCGCACGCACTTTACCCCAAGCTTCATTAGGCATCGTCTTCCATAGGTTAGGAGCATATTTAGGAAGCAACTCGTCAAGCGCCAGTGCCGCTCCTTGCTTAATCATGATTTGGTCGATATTACCGCCTTGTCCATTCGGTCTTATAAGATCAGGAAGATCCCCGGAGGCGATTAATGTCTGAACCTTTTGAGTGTAGTCATTCCACGGGAAGGTTTCGATTTTCAAATTAACGCCGATCTTGTCGGATACATATTTGACATCAGCATCAGAAGGTGTAGAGTCTGGATCAATCGGTCCCTTAATAATACGAATCGCACCCGGACCGTCTGATGCGTTAGGGCCGCCCGGCGCCGAACTCTTCTCAGTCTCAGTGTTACTGCAAGCCGCAAGTGCTCCTGTTAGTACCAAACAAGCAGCCATTAATAGAATACTTTTTTGCTTTTGATTTTTTTTCATGATAAACCTGCCCCTCGTATCTAATAATTGTTGTAAAGCTTCTGTCACTCAAATCCTAATCGAATGTGGATATGCAGGCAACGGTTCATATTCCCAGCCATATGCAAATAGCAAAAAACCGGAGCTTTTTAATATAAGCATACCGGTTTAATTTAAGCATATTCCCTTGAGAAGACCCTTTTAAACGCTATTCTGACTGTTCTTTCAACCAATCCCTGTACTTACCTGGTGTCTTGTTCTTCATATTTCTAAAGACTCGAATAAAGCTATTCTCATTCTGATAACCGACCATTTCAGCGATTTCAAAAATTTTGTAATCGGTATCCCTAAGAAGCATTTCGGAATGCTCAATCCTCAGCTTCGTGAGATAATCATAAACCGTTTGTCCGGTTTCCTGCTTAAACAACTGGTTAGCCTGATAAACACTAATCTGCGATGAATCCGCTATATCCTTGACTCCGATATTTTCACTAAGATGCTCCTGCATATAGTCAATTAACCCTTGAATCGCCATATTCGTTTTACTTACCTGTTTTTCGTGGAATCTGGATAAAATTTGACTGATTATTTCATTAAAATAGTTTCTCAAATCATGGATATCCATAGAGTTAATTTTGGGATAAAAATAAGGCTTCATAGCCGCCATAATCGGTCTACCGAATCCCTCGGCTGTTTTCTCCAATGAAATCTGTAGCCTTTCGAGGGCAGCTATCGCCGTCGCCGGCGAATAAGCAATATCCGAGATAGCGTTGAATAGACAGTCGACCCCGACCCACACCTGTGAGTCGTTGCCAGTTTGGAGGGGCTGGTTGATAGCTTGAATGAAAGCTTCATCAATCTCTGCCATTTGGCTTTCGTCCTGTGTTAAAGCGATGTGAATCTGTCCGTATCCCCTATTTAGCCGTTCAGATAAAGCGGCATTGGATTGCCGGTAAGACTGCGATAAATGTAAAACATCGCGGGTCGCCTCACTGAGTCCGATCGATACGGACATTTTCAAATATTTTTGTGCTTCAGCGATCACCCTGTCGCCTATTAGTTGCAATTCTTTCGTGTCTTCATCTTTAGGCTGTAAAAGTAAGTAAAAGCCTTCTTTCCCTTGCTGAACCATAATGCTCAGGCAGCTTTCATTGAAGCATTCCTGGGTAATATTCCCCAAAGCATATAACATTAATTCGGAATCCTCCGGGGTATAACGATTCGACCACTCCCGATAATGATCGATAGACACAACAGCTATATACAGGGGCCCTTGCTGCCACTCTGCAAAATGATCCTTCCATTTTTGATATAGCTCCACGGAATCCGCTTGTTCGAAGCAGGCATCCTCAAGAAATCTCTTGCGAATTTCTGGCATGCTGGTTTTGATTTGTTTAAACATAAAAGAGTGATCGTTTAAAATTTTGGTTGTTAATTTTTCTAAATCAAGCAATTCGGGCTCATTGTACGTTTTTTCAATCGGAATTAAAAGCTTCCTCATCCTTCTGATAGGACCTAGCATCTTGTTATTCGTTATCAGGATGAGCGCTACACTCAAGATGGCAAACAGAATAGAAACTAACAGAACAATGTTACGAAGCCAATATATACCCTTAAACAGGGTATCCTCAGGTAAAACTGAAACAAAGCTCCAGTTGGTGTAGTCCGATTTCAACATATAAAGCAAATATTTATTTCCGTTACTATAAAATGAGGTATGATTGGTTGCCTCTACTGCTTTCACAACATCACCCAGCTCTGTTTCTTGAAGATCCGTGGCATTCTTAATCAGAATAGGTGCTAAAGCAGCATCAAATACAAAATGGCTCCGCCCTAAATCATTTTCAATATAAATTTGATTAGAAAAAATTTTGGGGATAGGTATATTTATGATCAGAATACCTTTTTTCTGAGCATTCAAAATGATCGGCCTGAATAAGGAAATATTCATCTCATTCCGGTTTTTATTTAGCCTTTCTTTCACAATCATACCCGTGATCGATGGAATATCCTTAAGCCATTCGCGATCTGCCAAGAGATTCATGTTCGAAATATAACCAACCGGATTACTTGCAGCAATTCTTTCCTTCTCTATATCATAAATATAAATGGATTCAATATTGTGTGAAATGCTTGCCGCATTAAGAAAGTCGGTCATATTCGTTATTTTATTATAATCATCGTTGTTGCTTTGCAAAAATTCAAGAGTTGCTGAATGAAGAATGATCTGCACGGCTGTCATGTCTATATTTTTTACAAACTGGTCCGTCAAGTCACGGTCTATGGTTAATTTAGTCAGCTCTGGAAGTGCGACTTCCTTCTGCAGGATGCTTTTAGATATTACGTATGACGCCAGGCCTAGTGAAAGAATCAAAATCGATATGACCAAGGTCAGGATGACAAGCAATCGTGATTGAGAATTTTTCATCGTATATTTGAGCCAGAATAATAGACGCTGCATGCTTTCTATCCACCTTACTGCTCTAGTAGTAAAATAACCCCCATGTGCTTCTACTAAGAGGTTCTCCCGTCTTATCTTATACTACTTCCTTGGATTTGAAAACAAACCCTACTAAAAGTTCAGTGGATAATAAGTTTGTTGAGTAATCTGCCGCTCTTAGATTCGACAAAAGAAGTGGTAAGTTGAGGGTAGGAAGTGACATCCTATTTTTTAAAGCGATCGTATAATGATAGATATAATTCATAGTGATAACCGACAACTTGAGAACTGAATATATCCACGTTATATGATCCGAAGGAGGAGGTTCTATGAAAACTGCACCCCTATGCGATGTGTTTAGAGTACCTTATACCCATCCTACAGCCTCCCACCAACTAACTAGAAGACTGATTGCTATTTTCGAGGAGCTTCATCCCAGCCGTAGAGTTGTAATCGTTTGCATTGGAACTGACCGTTCCACCGGTGATTCATTAGGTCCGCTCGTAGGCTTTGCACTCCACAAATATCGCTCATCCTTATTCGATTTGTTCGGTACATTGGCGGAGCCTGTTCAAGCGTTGAATTTGGACAGAACACTTGAACAGCTTCACCGAAATATCTGCGATCCCTTCATTATCGGTATTGACTCCTGTCTCGGTCAATCTTCCAACGTTGGGATCATTCATCTTGCCGAAGGTCCTATTTATCCAGGAAGAGGTGTCAACAAAGTATTGTCCCCAGTTGGAGACATCCATATAGCAGGCATTGTGAACGTTGGGGGTCTAATGGAGCATCTCGTACTTCAAAGCACTCGACTTCACGTGGTTATGCTTATGGCTGATTTGATAGCCCGAAGTATTTTTAGAGCGTTGTTGGTATCCTCAAAAAGCCAGCAGAAATCATAAAGCTTTACAGAAAAAAAGGTCAACCCCAACAGCTTGGTTGACCTTATACACGAGCGATGACTTTCAACGGCCCATATCGATCTCTGCGCTCACAAAGGCGATATCTTCCATGATTTGCGGACGGAATAGCTCCCACGTAAACGGCGTTTCTCCAAGATGCATCAATGGCTGCTCATGGTAATGCGAGTTTGTTACTTTAATCAGGTCTTCCCAATGCTTCGCAGCATGGGGAGCCTTGAGCCATTGTTCTGCTTTCTGACGTTCCGATTCATCACCTGTCCTCTTATACAACTCATAACATACTCCTGCCCGAAGCTTATCCGCAAAATAAAGACTCAATCGAGCCCACGCCTCAATATCTGCTTTTTCACAGCAAAGGGTAGGAGCTGCGTTAACAATCGATTGCAGCAATGCCAATCCATGCTTAGCATCCGCTTCCAAGGTTTCGGCCAACTGAAGAGGTGTGATGAAGCCATCCATAGGTTGATTATTTATCAACCGGTCCACATAGGCTCCGAGTGATAAGAAGGCGGGGTCGAATGGCGTGCTATCCAGCAAATCCTGTAAAGAAATAAACGACTTGCCCGAGTTGTACTCGGCTCGATCCGTTGCTATAAAGCCTTCTGCATATAAGGTGAAATCCCAGGTAAACGAGAAAAATGAAGCGAGTGCCATCGGCATTTTGCAAACCAAGGAATAGGCTTCAAGCATCGGGCCGCCTACGGACTTTCCGTGACGTTTACCTAGAGCATCCGAAAAAACAAGGTCGGGTGTCGAAGGGTCGTACAACAATCTGCCCCACATCATGTAGTAAAGCCAATGCTTCTCAAAGGCATAGGTCCAATCCATATGCGAGCTTCCTTCAATATGGGAGTAATCGATTGCCGGTATAAAACACTCAGACCCGACAAAGTAACCACCAACATAATCCTGGGCATTCTCTGCTATATGTTCACGGATAAAATCAGACTGCGCCCAGCGAAGCGTAAAGAAATCTTCATTGCGAACCATCCAGGTGATTTTATAATTCTGGGGAGGCGGGTTCCAGTATCCTTCCATTCCATTGGAGCCTCCATGTGTCAAAAGAAGCCTCGGGGAGGAATAAGCATGCGACCAGTTGAATTTCACTTCGACCCAAACTGGTTCAGGCAAAAACCCATTGTTTTCTATCGAGGTTCTGGTAACTAAAGGATCTACGGAAAATGGTGCACGGTGAATGAATTTAACCGGTCGTTCGGCTTGCTTCATCCCTTCATAGTAAACGTCTTCGATCCAGTCCTGCCTGTCTTGCGGAGACATATCATGCATTCTTTCCCCTAGAGAGATGCCTAACCCGGTTAAATCAGGATACTCGTTTATGAGCTGGGTAACACTTTCACGGGTGTACTGTTTAATCTGCTCAGTGGAATAAGCATCACCAAAGTAAAATTGTTGATCATCAATGGCATTCTCATCATAATGCTCCTTAAAAGCCTCCGACACAAATATATTCCAGTTGATCATATAGACTTCGATACCACGATCCTTGGCCATCCGAAACAACGTGGTCCAATAATGCTTCCATTCCAATAGTTCTTCATCGGAAAATGGAGTCGCTTGGGGAAAATGGGTCGATCTGATCATGTATGGAAATGGATGAAGATTCCAAAGAGTCAGCACATTGAACCGATTTCCCGCCATCATGTCGAGAAACCTTTGCCAAAACGCGAGATCACGAACGGTTTCCGTCTGCACGTCAAAGCATTCATGCATCCGGTAGCTTGACCAAGGAAGATTAAATTTTAGAGCTCGAAATGTAAATTTAGCATTGATGATAACCTCTGGAATAGCGGTTAGGCTGCCGTATTGCTGGAGCCGCTCTGCGAGTTCAAGCGTTCCGTACATCGCTCCAGACTCATCTTGTGCCAATACAAAAAGCGTCGTGATTCCTTTATGAAGAAACCTCCGAATTTCAAAACCTTCCTGTTCGACCAGGGGATCGATTGCTAACCCAAACCAAGCAGCTTCTTCCTCGCAGCTTGTTATGATAACGTCTGTGTGCTTCGAATCGTTCAATTTTACAAATTCTAGTCTCTCTCCAATCGTATTCATCGCTTCCTTTAACTTGTTAAAAGCAAAGCTTAACATCGGAGAATCTTCCCGAAACGCTGCGGTAATTGTCATAGCACCTTTGCCCCTTTCAATCGTTCTGTATCAAAAATTTCACATTGTAGCATAGTAGCATATTCCTCATTTGGCTGAAGCTCACGAAACGTGCCGTGCTCCAATGAATCGTCGAAGGACGAAAATGCGTCATTTGAGGGTTCAATTCCTATCGTATACATGGTGCTGACATTGTTACTCCAGTATCTTATATACGGAAATGCATCCAATTGCCACTTGAGCAGCACACCGACTCCTTTTTTATGGTTAATCAGCTTGGCCCAAGGCTCACGAATATTTTTTAACACAATAAAAAATTGTTCGTTTGAATTTTTTGGCATTACCTCTTGGATGTTTCTGGTATTTCCTGAGGGCAATGTTATTCGGTCTATCGGCTCCTCAAACCGGGCTAAATCGTCCTTGAACGCGCGGTCATAGCTTCTCGGATGAAACGCTACGCAGTCTGGAACTTCTATAGTAACATTCTCGTCAAGAAATTGTCCTCCGAATGCGGGATGCTGCGTCCATGTAAATTTGACGGCTGAGCTTCCTTGATTACGGATTCGTATTCCTATATATAAATGGGAATCTCCGCGCTTCAACGTGAACGACTTTTCAATATACAGGGGGATGTCCGGCAATTGAACGAAGCAGAGAATACTTGCCGCTTCAGCGTTATTTTGAGTAATCTCGTATTCCCATGGCAGCGTGGCTGCGATACCGCCTGTTTCTTGTGTGATATCGATATGCTCATACCGCGCCCGATGCGGAAGGCAATCCTGCCACCCCCCTGCATATAGCTCCGAGTACATCTTTAATCTTTGTTCGGAAAGGTTCCTATTGTCAAAAACCGCCAGCCCCTTATTCGTCTTCAGAAGAACATCTATCTGCAGCGGCTTATAAATCAATTCAAATACATCAGCTCCTTTTCCCACCAAAATACTGGCCCGCAGTAGCTCATTTTCCAAATACACGACTTTTATAGAGGAAACCATGGTTTCCTTTATCGTACAAGGGCAATTATTCGACATGTTCAATACCATCCTTTTTAGGCTGATACATAGGAAATGAATCAGGTTTTTTTAAACATGGACACTTCTTGCGGAATCGGAAAAATCTGATCAATTCGTTGCAGCACGGATTCCTCCAGCTTGATTTCAACGGCTCGCAGATTATCCTCCAGCTCTTGTACGCTGCTCGGACCTATAATCGGGCTGACGATAGCCGGATTGGTAAGCAGCCAGGCCAGCGATACGTGGGCCTCCTTCTCGCCGAGCTCGCGGCATAGGCTGCTGAACTGCTCCATTTGCGACCGATGCGTCTCCAATAGCATCTGGGCGTCGGCCGTGAGGGATCGGGTAATCGGAGCAGTTACATCGGTTGCCAGCAAGCCTCTCGCCAGCGGACTAAAGATGGTAACCCCGATTCCTAATTCCTTCGCTGTCGGAAGCACGTCCAATTCTGGGAAACGATTAAGCAGGTTATATCCATGCTGCTCCGAAACAAGCCCTGAGAATCGTCTTTCCTTGGCTGCCGACTGCGCTCTCATCAAGTCTCTGCCGGCAAAATTCGAGGAGCCGATATAGTCCACCTTCCCCTGGCGTACCAAGCCCTCGAAAGCTTCCCATAATTCCTCCCACAACACATGCCGATCCACATGGTGCATTTGATAAAGCTCGATATGATCGGTTTGCAGCCTTTTTAGCGATGCCTCAACGTGGCGGCGGATTTTGTACAAGGATAAGCCCTGAGCTTTGTTGGGACCGTCAAGTTCATCCTGTTCAAATACACGTCCGACTTTGGTGCCCAAAACTACACGCTCACGGCGGTTACCACCTTGGGCAATCCATCGCCCTATGATTTCCTCAGCTTCTCCGCGGTGCCCGACACCGCCGTAAACATTAGCCGTGTCGAAAAAATTAATTCCGGCATCCAGCGCCGCGTCCATGATTCGAAACGCTTCTTGCTCGCTGATGCTTCCGTATTCCCCTTCTTTGGACCCCATGCCCCCGAAAGCTGCCGTACCTAGGCATAGCCGGCTCACCTTCAAGCCTGAACGCCCCAAATACCCGTATTTCATTGATGTCCCTCCTTAGAGTTTCGCATAGCCAAACTTACTTCGTGACATGCCTTCATCAGGTTCTTTTAAACATGGATACTTCGCTCGGCACAGGGAATATCTCATCGATCTGCTTCAGCGTCGATGCATCCAGCTCAATTTCAACAGCACGCAGTGTATCCTGCAGCTCTTCCACGCTGCTAGGACCTATTATAGGGCTGGATATAGCAGGCTGGGCAAGCAGCCAGGCCAGCGATACATGAGCCTCCTTCTCACCGAGCTCACGGCAAAGGCAGCTGAACTGCTCCATTTGCGACCGATGTGTTGCCAACAGCATTTCAGCGTCATCGGTAAGCTTACGGGTAATCGGGCGCATAACATCCAGGGCAAGCAAGCCTCTGGCCAGCGGACTAAAGATCGTAACGCCGATGCCCAGTTCCTTCGCGGTCGGAAGCACATCCAGCTCAGGGAGGCGATTGAGCAGGTTATATCCGTGCTGCTCCGAAATAAGTCCCATAAAATGTCGTTCTTTAGCTGCCGCTTGCGCTTTCATCAAATCTCTGCCGGCAAAATTGGAAGACCCGATATAGTCTACCTTCCCTTGGCGCACCAAGCCCTCGAAAGCCTCCCATAGTTCCTCCCACAGCACATGTCGATCCACGTGATGCATTTGGTAAAGCTCAATATGATCGGTTTGCAATCTTTTAAGTGAGGCTTCGAAATGTCGGCGAATTTTATACAAGGACAAGCCTTGCGCTTTATTCGGGCCGTCGATCTCATCCTCTTCAAATACCCGCCCTACTTTCGTAGCCAGCACTACTTTCTCACGGCGGTTGCCGCCTTGGGCAAACCAGCGGCCGATAATTTCCTCAGTTGCTCCCCGATGTCCAATCGTTTCACCGCGAAGTCTTACGCCGCCATAAACATTGGCGGTATCGAAGAAATTAATACCCGCATCCAGCGCGGCGTCCATAATTCTGAACGCTTCCTTCTCACCGATGCTGGCGTATTCCCTTTCTTTGGTTACCAAGCCTTCTACACCAAATGCTGCCGTACCCAAGCACAGCTTACTTACCTTCAAGCCTGAACGCCCCAAATAACCATATTTCATCCTTATCTCTCCCCTCTAGTTTCACAAAAAACTTACTTCGTAAGCAACTACATTAGCTATGCTGTAATTTGATCTTTGCTTTCGATACTGCTTTCATCTAGTTCAATTCCAAGTCCTGGTTGTTCAGGTAAAGAAAGAAATCCATTAACGGGTATGAGCTTATCCTTGTGAAAATGGCTTTGCTGCTTCTGGTATAAGACCAAATATTCCAAATAAGGGCAAACGGAAGGCGGAAGTGATGCAATGACATGCAGGTTGGGCAGTACCGTGCATCCATGAGGAACGAATTGGACATCAAACGTTTCCGCAAGTATGCCGATTTTGCGCAATTCCGTAATCCCTCCGGTCCAATCGGGATCTGGCTGGGCATAGCTCAAGAGTCCTTGATCAAGAAAAGGCCGGAAGTCTTTGCGTGTGTACAGATGCTCCCCTGCAGCTAGCTGTATGGCTCCTCGTTCTTTGAGCACCCGATAGCCGTCTAATTGATGGGGTGGCAATGGCTCCTCCAGCCAAAGCGGCCGCAAATCCCGCAGTTGGTCCATCATATCCACTGCATAAGGAACATTCCAGCCCATCCAACAGTCAAGCATAAAATCGTTATCGCTGCCGATCGCTTCCCTTACTTCATGCGCCATTCTGAGATTGATCGCCTTCCCTGTTCCTCCACTGGAGGGTCCGTGCCTGAAAAACCATTTTTGTGCCTGATATCCCTCTTTAACCAAAGCCTTCGCCTGCTCGCCAACCTTCCCGGCCTCAATTGAATATCCGAGTGTGCTTGCATATACCGGAATTTGTGTCCGCGTCGGCCCGCCAAGCAATCGGTAAACAGGTGTATTATAAAATTTGCCGCGTAAATCCCAGAGCGCACAATCTACCGAACTAAGCGCCATCATGTAATAACCATTGCGTCCATGCCGGTCATATCTCATTTGGTCCCACAAGCGTTCAATATCCAATGGATCCTGACCAATTAGAAAAGGCCTTAGCTTCTTGACAATGATATCCGCTTGTTCCTCATAAACAAGTGGGCCATATAATCCTTCAAGACCCTCATTCGTATGAATATTCACATAATAGCGAATAAGCGGCAAACGCTTGTTCGAGCTATCTAACAACGATGACTGGTTGCGCAGGTTATACTCCGAATACATATCCAAAGGGGAGGCAGAGCGTTCTTGATGCTCCCATTTCTGATCGATAGCTCCGGTTAACCTAAACACTTGGACATCGGTAATTTTCATAAGTATCTCTCCCATGTATGCCCATGCTCTAAATCTATCTATTATGTCTATGCGTCATGATCGGTCCTGAACCGTCATTGAGTGCTGCTTCACTAGCTATTATACAGCCCCACAAACCTTAAGCTTGATGCTATATAAAGCTGATGATGCCGTAATAAACAATGTAGTCCCTATTGGTGAATCCGGTGGCGAGCCGAAGCATAAATTGGCAGCGACCTCGGGAAATTCGATTCTGCCTAACCTTTCTCCAGACGGTGCGAAAATCCAGACGCCTCCGGGACCGGTAACATACACATTGCCCAATTGATCAACCTTCATTCCATCCGCTGCACCTGGACCTGCCGCTGTATCCATCTCCGCGAACAACCGTCCATTTTTCAAGGTTCCGTCCGAGACCACATCAAACGCCCTAATATGCTGCTTGCTTGTATCATCAATGTACAATAGCGATTCATCCGGTGAGAAAGCTAAACCATTAGGCCGCTTAAAATCATCAACAAGTAAATCCACAGTGCCAGTTACCGGATCACAGCGGAATACACCGTTGAAC
Source organism: Paenibacillus agricola (assembly GCF_011440305.1). Lineage (GTDB taxonomy): Bacteria > Bacillota > Bacilli > Paenibacillales > NBRC-103111 > Paenibacillus_S > Paenibacillus_S agricola. Next base: position 65,688 of record NZ_JAAOIW010000003.1, read on the forward strand.
GGTAGCTCTTGGGTATCGCCCAGCATCGTGCTGTAAGGATCGGAAAAATAAACCGTTCCATCTCGCTTCACAATGACATCATTGGTGTTGTTTAGGCGGTTTCCTTGGAAATGAGTAGCCAGTCCCACTATAGTACCGTCCTCTTCTGTTCGTGAAATGCGTCGAGTTACAGATTCACAAGCGAGCAGTCGGCCCTCCGCGTCAAGGGTAAGACCCACGGCTCTATTACTTTGCTCCGTATATAGCTGCAGTCCAAACGCATAGCTCCATGTATAAATTCGGTGCTTGGGGAAATCCGTAAAATACAATTGGTTCTTACGGGAGCACCAAACGGGCCCTTCCGAAAAGACGAAGCCGGAAGCCAGCTTTTGCAAGCCTTCACCGGCTTCAACAATTTCATTCAACCGCTCGGAATATTGGATAATCGTCATCGTGCAAACTCTCCTTTACTTGCAAATGGTGAATAATAGGCCTTGGCGGTAATTGTCCCCTTATTGTGCTTACCTAGTATCTTTACCTGCTTGGTTTCACCGGGAAGCAGATCAAAATAGTTGTCCTCAAACAACCAGCCAAACTCATCCCCTTCATTATCGCCTTGCAGTTCGATGCTCCGTGCAAATTGATCCGTGGTTAGCTTTACAGTATCACCGTTGATTTCCATGCTTAGCTTGGCTTCAGGAAAACGCATATGCTTCTCAATATCTACAAAATCATTTGTTCTGGAAATGATCTCGCCGTTTTCATCAACCAAATAAGCATGTAAAATATATGTTCTTGAAAATTGTTTAAATTCATTGAGATTGGTGATCAGATTCGATTGTCCCGAAGCTACACGGACGCTTTTCTTGATCTCTTGTACATACTCATTGGTATTCGGATTAAAGAGTTTCATGTATAAAGTTCCTTCTACATCCTCAGAGCTATCGTTAACGATCCAAAGATAGATAAAGTTTTGCACGTCAAAAGTTAGCAGGAGAGGTTCATAAGCTCTCTTAACCGCATAATAAGGAATATATGGTTCACCGTAATAATCAATCATACTCCCATATATAACAGGCCATGAATCATTCCATCTGCATACAAAATGGCCTTGGCATACCCGTGCTCCATCGGGATTGTCCGCTGGCTTGCCTCTGCGGTTATTTTCAAGTACCTTTCTTAAATAGTAGCCGTGAGCAGCTCCGAATTTGTAAACAGCCGATTCCAGGCTATCCGAATCGTAAAACAGCTCAATCGGAGGAATCTTTGTCCATCCAAAGGCGGATGTCCGTTCCGTCCACGTATCTGGCCATGGATACTTATCCTTGCTCGTAATCATCCCTTTGTACTCCGCTGGCCATGCTCTTTCTTCTCCCATAAATCTCACAAAGCTTTTAACGGAGGGTGGTGATGTCCTGATTTCCTCCGCAATCATAATCGGATAATCTGCTCCTGGCACATACCAGGTATTCGTATAGCTATGCGTATCGCCTTGCAGCGGGTCGTTACTATATGCGCCCCCGTAGGGCGAGTTGATATGATAATACCTGTCGGGGTCCAATGTTTCGCATACCTCTTTATAATCCTCAAGAAATATTTCCCCACCTATATAGGCCTCTCCCGGAAGTACAAACTCCGCACCCATAAAGCATTCATTGCCTCCACACCAAAAAAGAATAGAAGGGTGATGCTTCAGCCGCTTAACCTGATGCTCGGCTTCTTTTTTACATAAATCCCGATATTCCGACGTATCCGGATACATTCCGTAATCATGAAAAAACTCCTGCCAAATCAATATGCCCCTTCTATCGGCTTCCTCATAAAATCCGTCCCCGTACTTGTTCGCTCCTCCCCAAATTCTCTGGGCGTTCATATTGCAATTTTCCAGCATATCCAGCAGCTTGTTGGATTGCTCATTATCCCAGCAATGGGTTATCCCTTGCAGCGGTGCCGATTGGGCACCCCACAATTTAACCGGCTTTTGATTAATAATAAACTCAAAGGGCGATACCATTACAGCCTCTCTAAAGCCGATTGATCTCACATCGGTATCTTTGACTTCACCATTCACTATGGCACTTACCGTAACCTCATAAAGCGGCTGTTCCCCATAACCCCTCGGCCACCACAATTGCGGATTATCGACGGTCAGCTCACATTCTTGACTCCATACTCCATCAGAAGCACAACGGATGAACTGGCTGTGTTCTGTAATGATCCTACGGTTAGGTGCTGTAACCGAAAATCCCAATAAGCTTCCTTCTACAAATCCGCTCCCGCTTACTGTGAACTTGATCACACCTTGCCTGTATCCATCCAAAAGGCGGATTGAAATATCCGTTTCCAATAGCTCAAGCTCATCGATGATTTCCAGGAAAATGGGTTCATGAATGCCTATCCGCGTAAAATAAGGCTTTGCCCCCAAATAATCGGTGAAATCCTGTTCGTTTTTCCTTATAAGACGACTGGGCCGAATTTTCCCTATCCATGCTTCCGGCAATTGCAAATTCTTGATGAATTCAAAAGGTGAATGGAAGTGGAGGATCAAGCTGTTTTCTTCCTCCAGCTGCCCTGTGACATCCAGCCTGATCGGTACATACATATCGTTATGATAAGCCAGATGCTTCCCATTCAAATAAATATCGACCAAAGTATCAAGCCCTTTAAAATGTAAATAAGCCTTCTTGCCAGGAGCTGGACATGTAAAGCTATGCTTGTAAATCCAGTCCTTCTCTGCTACCCACAAGCATGCCTCGGTTTTACCCCATATAGTCGGATCCTCGATGATGCCTTCTCTTAACAAAATTTCGTGAACCTGAGCGGGAACGTTGGTTTTTATCCACCCGTTCACCAAATCCATACCTCCGGCCAAATTCAAATGCTCGAATGGGTCAAATGCTTTGATCTCCCACGATTGGTTTAGATTAATGATGGTCTTTATATGAATTCACCCCTTTACATAGATGGATCTCAAATACATCCGTTAAACATTCATCCATAACCTTCATCCCTTAATGCTTCCTCCAACCAGTCCCCGAATCAGATGCTTGGATCCGAAACCAAACATAATGAGAATGGGAATCGTCGACATGGCCAGCGCCAAAATTCTAGCAGAATAATCGGTTCGGTATTCGCTGCTTAACAGGGAAATGGCAAGCGGTATCGTATACAGCTTCTCCTTGTTGATAAGAACAAGCGGTGTCAAATAATTGTTCCATGACCACAGGAAGAATAGCATGAAAAGCGTAATGAGCGCCGGCTTGATAACTGGCAAAATAATCCGGGTAAAAATACCGAAATCACTGCATCCATCCAGCCTGCCACTTTCAATAATTTCACTTGGAACCGCACTAGAAATGTATTGAGTCATCCAGAATACGCCAAAAGCATTCGCTATACCGCCAATGATCAACGGATACAGCGTGTTGACGAGCCCCAGCCATCTCATTTCAACCACAAATCCGATCAGACCCAATTGAGGGGGAATCATCAAAGTACCGATAATAAAATAATACAGAAACTTCTTCCCCTTAAAGTTATACTTGGCAAAGGTGAATCCCGTTAAAGCACTGATAAAAACCGCCAGTACCGTATGTGTTAAGGAAACGAACAAGCTGTTCATATAAAAGTTGAGAAAGTTTTGAGCCATTACCGTTTTGAAATTTTCAATTAAATAATTGCCCGGCAATATCTTGAAGCCCGTATACAAATCTTCACTAACATAGGTTCCCATAATAATCATCGTATAAAAGGGGATCAAAGAAAATAAGGATAAAATCGTCACGAACATATATACCGGCAGCCTTACCAGAAATTTAATCAATGTGACGACTCCTCCTCCCCGCGATTCATAAATTTCATTGAAATAAAAGAAATAATGGCGATGACCATAAAAAGGCTATAAGCAATCGCAGATCCATACCCAAAGTCAAAGCTGTGGAAGGCTACATCATAATATCTCATAACTACGGTCAGAACTGCATGATCCGGTCCACCGATCGGCTGTGATGCGGATTGAAATAGAAGCTGAGGCTCATCAAATAATCGGAAGCCGTTAATGATACTGGTCGTTACAACAAAAATCATAATGGGCTTCAGCATCGGAATGGTAATATAAATAAAACAATCCAGCCACTTGGCGCCGTCGATTTTTGCAGATTCATAAAGCTCTTCCGGTATGGTAGATAAACCGGACAAAAACAGCACCATCTTGTAGCCAAATGTCGTCCAGGTTTGCATAATTATTACCACAACCCGCGATGCCCACGGAAGGCCTAGCCAGTAAACGGATTCAAAGCCCATTTTCGTCAATAGGACATTAACGGAACCATTTTTCCAATCAAACAGAATTTGAAATATGATCCCTATAGCTACTGGTGTTGTAATATACGGTAAAAAGTTAATCAATTGAAGGACACTGCCCGACTTACGGAAGAAATCCTTCAAAAAAACGGCTAGTAAGAGACCTAATATGATTTCTAACGGGATAGTAATCACAATGATCAATACCGTGTTGTACAACGAAGTATAAAACAACGGGTCATTCGTAAATATTCGAGTATAGTTTTTCAAACCAATAAAGGTCATTTCACCAATACCATCCCATTTGGTTAAGCTAATCACTAGCGAAAAGAGTATGGGAAACAAACCAAAAGCTATATATAAGAAAAAGTAAGGGGTAATCATCAAATAGGGAGTCGCTTTTTTTCCAACCCGCAGCAAAAATATCACCTTCCAGTTCAATAATATGAATACTAAAGGGGCTTGCGGTTAAACCCAAACCCCTTCATTTCATCCTGCTATGCATGTATCGTGCTTTTATTGAACCTTCAGGTCCGGCTGCTTGCCGGTAAGGTCGCCTTCCATTTTCTTAATCAGTTGTTCCACGTTAACGTCGCCGTTCGCGGATGCATTTATGGTTTTCATGGCGACATTGATGGAATCATCAATATCTTGATCGTATTTGCTCGGTAAACGTACCGATTTGATTTTTGGAAATACATCGGTTGTAAAGGCCTTCATAACATCCTGACCGGCAAAGTGTTCGTCCTTTTTCGAATAGAAATCGGGCTTATCATAAATCGGCTTGAATGGTGAAAAATTCCCTTTGTAATCACGTGCCACTTCAGAGCCTTTTTCGGTAAGGAATAAGAATTTAATAAACTCTACAGCACCTTGTTTATTTTTCGCTTTTTGCGGTACTCCCTGTACCGTTCCACCCAATGGGAATGGACCGCCAGGAGGAATCATGAAGCCCCAACGACCAATCCCGTTCTTATCATTAGTCTTGATCGTAAATTCAACCGACCAGTTGGCGCATGGATAGAAGATATGGATATTATCCGTATAGGAAGCATTGGCTGCTGGGGAGTTAGCATCCAGTACATCAATAATTCCCGCTTTTTTCATTTGTACAAGCTTCTCTAGTAAGGGTCCAGCACCTTGCTTCAAGTTAAGGTTGTTACCTTGAACGAAAGGCGTACTCGTTTGTCCTTTTAGAAATGCATACGCATCACCTAGGCTTGCAAACATGAATGCGCTTCCATTCGATTTCTCTTTAACTTCGATTCCTTTTTTAATAAACGTATCCCAATCCGTAAATATTTTCTGCATTTCTGCCGGATCATCTGTACCAAAGTATTCCTTGGCCATTGCACGTTTATAGGCCATACCCGCTACCGAAGGAGCTTCAGGACCAACATATACACCACTTTCGGTTGTTTCCAATGGAAGCAAGTAATCCAAAACCTGAGATTTATCGAAATTATAAGGCGCTTTGGAAATGTCCTCCCATATATTCAGAGACAGCAGCTTTCCACGATAGGTTTGTTCGAGCCAGGCAATATCCGGAAGATCTGCCCCAGATGCCAGTGCAGTCTGCAGTTTTTGGGCCATATCCTTGCTCTCAACCGCCGTGAGAACAATATTGTACTGCGGGTAGAGCTTGGTAAATTCCTCGTTGAGCTTAGTACGGGATTCTGATTTGTCCCACAGCCAAATATTAATATCCGTCTTTTTAGCCGTCATTCCCGCACCTGGTTTTTCATCGGCACCAGCGGATGGCTTACTTTCACTACTGCAAGCAGCTAGCATCGACCCCATAATCGCAGCTAGAATAACAATGGACAACCATCTAAAAACGGTCCTTCTCATACATCGTCCTCCTCATTTATCAATCACGTTCTTCCTTAAATATAGCATCGCAACTTTTCGGAGGGTATGTATCAAAATTATTATAAGTTATACATTTTTATTATTTTGATGGATCTGCTAAACTTGAAGGGATCATAAAATATATCCGAGTTCCTTCATTTAGAACGCTGGCAATATTCAAAATACTAGTATCCCCATATAGCAGCTTGAGGCGATTGTTAACATTCAATAACCCAATATGATCAAGATCTTCATGAAGGGACAACGAGGACATCTGGTCACGCAGCTTCTCCAACTGTTGATTATGAATTCCTACACCGTTATCTTCAACACTTACCGAAAGAGCCCCATATTCAAGAGTAATCCGAATTTTTATCCATCCTTTTTCCGAAACAGGTAATAAACCATGAAATATACTATTCTCTACAAGCGGATAAAGGATCATTCTTGGAATTTTGTACGCTCTACAGGACTCATCAACATCCCAAATCACTTCAACTCTGTCATTGTATCTGAATGTAAGAATTTTCGTATAATCTTCAATATACTTAATCTCATCCTGTATAGAAGAGAGCGTTTCCGGCTGCGTTTTAATTGTTCTCTGCAAGAAGGATATAAAGGCTTTCGTAAGTGCGGCAATGTCTGGAGCATCTGCCTTTCTAGCTAAATAAATAACAGAATTTAATGTATTGTAAATAAAATGCGGGTTAATTTGATACATGAACATTTTGAGCTCCAGCTCCCGCTTCTTCTTTTCCATAAAAACCGACTCATCTACGAGAATTTTGATGTCTTCGACCATTTTATTGAATACTTGAGCTACCTCTTCAATCTCATCCCCGCTGGTCACTGCAATATGGGTATGCAGCTCTCCTTTGGAAACCTGCCTCATACCGCGAATCAGCTTCATCAGAGGCTTGGTAACATTCGTAACTACCGGATAAATAATGATGGACATGATAAACAAACAGATCATGATGATGGATAATAATACATAATTGATATACTTCATATTGGCATTGATTTTATTTTCCGAAATAATACCATATAGCTTCCATTGATAGATCGGAAAGGACTCCATAATATAATACTGTCCGTCTTTATACATGGCCTTCTCCGATATCTGGGGTTTGCTTATGATTTCCGCAGGTATTGCGTCGACAGTCTCATCCTCAGGGGCATAAACGACATTCTGATCTTTGTCAAAGGTAAGAATTTTCATCCCCAGTGACGGATCAATTAACATCGGCTTCACCAATACATGGTAATCAAGATGGATCAGCAGCTTCCCCAAATAAACATTAGCGTTTTGCTTGTCGTAAATATTCATCACATAGGTCACAACGTCCAGACGGGATGTATTCGCGTGATTGGAAACAACATGCCGTTTAGAAACTCCGTTGTATACCTCGTTGTACCTGAAATCATTGTACCAATCCTCTTTTAAATAGCTCGAATACAAATCATTCATTTCAAGCACTTTATTGTGATTATCCACGACAACCATATCTACAATGGTCTTGTCCCTTAGCAAGCTATGTTCCTTCAATATCGTTTCCAGCTGAAGATTGATTACATAATAATCGTAGCCTTGCGTAACCGACATTTTTTTGAGCAGGGTTTGTACCTGGTCGCTCACCACGATACCTTTCGCGTAATTAACCGTATCCTCCATGAGATAGGATACCTGCTGTGAAATCTTGACTACGATGGTTTGATTATCCTTGACAATTTGTTTGCTCAGGATTGGGTTCACATACAAATAAATTGAAAAGCCGCTTAAGCCAACCGACAAAAAGATAGAAATAAACGCAACTGCGATAATCTTTGTTCTGATCTTTCTATATCTAAAAAAATATGGCATTGGATCCATACTCCCCGACTTTGAATGTGACTAAATCCTACTCATGGTCACCCGGATTTTTCCCAGTTATCTTTTTGAAGGTTTTGGTAAAATATTGCACGGTCTGATAGCCTACCATGGAACTGACCTCATATACCTTATAATTGCCTGATTCCAAAAGCTCCTTAGCCTTTTCAATCCGATATTTCGTGAGGTAGATGACAAACGAAACCCCAACCTCCTTCTTAAACAACTGGCTTGTATAAATCAGGCTGAACCCCACCCGGTTCGAAATCTCATCCAAGGTGATATCCTTCTGATAATTGGCATGAATATATTGCAGCAGCTCCCTGATTTTTTTACTGTACCTGGAGCTGGCTTCCTCCTCTAATTGATCTACTATGTTTTTAAACCATTCCGAAATTTGGAACACATTCTCAAGTTGTTGTATTTCCATTAATTTTTCAAAAGGCTCAATGATTTGAGTATGCCTAGCTGTCCCTTTAAGATTAATCAAACGGATTAACTCAAATATACAGTTTCGAAGCAATTTCACATCCTGAAGGGACGTTAAGCGATGGATGAACAGCTCATCAAGGCTTTTATGAACATCGATGAAGCGTTCTTGAATAAGCTCTTCCTGTATTTCTTTTAATTTTTGCTTGATGGAAGCTTGCTGAAGCTCGATATCTAACGGCATTGGGGCTTTAGTCAAGATACTGTTCACTTTTCTGAAAATTTTCAGGGCAAAAATTTCCTTGGTTTTCTGAAGCCCGCCTCTAATATCAGAGTAGTTTTCAAAAACAGGCCCGATTGCTATTGAAACCGTACGGCGAAAATGAGTTGAAATATGTAATTGAAGCTGATGGGCAAACACAGAGCTGTATTCAAGAATTTTTCTTTCGCTATAGTATTCGGGAATTTTAAAAAATATAAGGTAATCCTGCTCATACAAATCCACAACCTCAGCTTCAATTTCATGAAATACCTGGGTGTACAGGAACTCCATCCATTCATTTCGATCTACATGCTGAGGGCTGTTAGAAGAAGCAAGCTTATCTGCTGTTAGCTGATCAATACCAAAAATAATGATCCCTGTTCGACCCTGCCACCGAAACAGATTACCCGGATTCATCTCCACATCACCATGGTGTCCTTCAATCCGCTTCAGGAACATCCTGAGATGCTCCTTCCGAGCCAAATAGTCCATACTTTCTTCCTCTGTCATTTGGTGCTTCAATTTGTTCAATTCCTGGATTAGCAAGCCGCTGTCCAGCTCATGCTTCAGCACGTAAGAGTGAATGCCCAAATTAATCGCCTCACGTGCAAAATCAAAGTCTCCGTAAGCTGTCAGTAATATAATTTTTTTGTTTTTTTGTATTCTCAAAATACGGTTAATCATTTCTAATCCGCCCATTACAGGCATCTTGATATCCGTTATGATAATATCAGGATTCTGCTCCATACATATCCGCAGTCCTTCTCCTCCATTCCTGGCTTCGGCTGTTATCGTAAAACCATGCTTCTCCCAGTCAATCAAATGCTTGATATCTTCTCTTACTATATCTTCGTCTTCGACGATCATCACTTTCAACATATTCAAATCACCTCTACACATTCAAAGAATAGTAGTATTTAAACAACCGAGATGAATATTGATGCTAGAATATTTCTTAGATTACACTTGAATATTAGGAACATCAATAGACAAAAATTGCCCTTTAGCCAATAATAAGGGAGTTCACAATTCCAGCATCAAAAAAAGCCTGATTAACAGGCTTTTTACGTATAATTATTTTAACCCTTAACGGATCCAAGCATAACACCCTTAGCAAAATGCTTCTGTAAAAACGGGTATACCAGAAGAATCGGCACCATAGCCAGCACAATAGATGCCATCCGAATGGTTTCTTGCGGAATGACCCTATCATCGCTGCCCCCTCCTGCTCCAACGCCATTGGAGTCAGAATCGATCACCAGCGATTTGACCAGCACTTGCAGTGTCCATTTCTTAGCATCAGTTAAATAGATTAAGGCATTGAAATACGTATTCCAGTAGGAAACCGCAAAAAACAATGTGAAAGCGGCAATTGCCGGCATCGACAACGGAATAACAATACGCCAAAAGACACCGATGTCCGAGCAGCCATCTATATGAGCAGCATCTTCAAGCTCAGAAGGCAATGATTCCAGAAAGCTTTTAATAATGATCAAGCTCCATGCATTGGTCAAGCCCGACAAGATTAAGGACCAATGTGAATTTAAAAGCCCAAGCTCCTTGATCAGTAAATAATTGGGCAAAATCCCCGCACTAAAAACTAGTGTAAAAACGACTCCACTTAGCATCATTTTCCGACCGGGTACGTTTTTTCTTGCCAGTACGTAAGCAAATGTAAACGAAACAACAACACTGAGCACCGTTCCAATCACGGTAACAAAAACCGTGCTTTTTAAAGCGTTAATAAAGCTGTTGGTTGACAAAATATACTTGTATGCAGATAAAGACCATTTTTCCGGAAACAAATAAAATTGCAGGGGTACATATACCTCAGGATCCGTAAAGGAAACGCTGAACACATAAATAAATGGAAACACACATAGTAACGAAATCAATCCCAGCAGTGTATAATTCACATAATCAAAAAGAGTCAACCTTTTAGTTGCAACGAAGCTCAACTTTACTTCCCCCTTAATAAATGCCCTCTTGGCCCATTTTTTTCACCACATAGTTCGACAGCATGACCAGGACCAAGCCCACAACACCCTTAAACATGCCTACCGTCACACCAACGCTAATCTTGCCGCCGAGGATTCCGATGGTATAAGCATAAGTATCGAATACTTGTGAGACAGATGTAACTAACGGGTTGTTCATGAGTAGAAGTTGTTCGAATCCAACATCCGCCATATGACCGAGACGCAGGATCAGCAGAATGATGATGGTCGGACGAATAGCTGGCAGCGTAATATGCCAGATTTGCTTCATTCGTGAGGCTCCGTCCATAACAGCAGCCTCATACTGCTGAGGATCGACGCCTGCCATGGCAGCCAAGAATATAATGGTTCCCCAGCCCACTTCTTTCCACATGCTTTGAAGCGTGAGCATGCCCCAATAATAGTTGGGCGTAGACAAAAAAGATATCGACTCATAACCAAAGCTAGTAATAATTTTATTAACAATACCCACGTCCGTAGATAGCATGAAAAAGGTCATACTGGCCACGACGACCCAAGATAGAAAATGAGGTAAATAGACGATGGATTGATTAATTCTCTTGAATACTTCATGTCTGACTTCATTCAACATCAGCGCCAATAGAATAGGTACGGGAAACATAAATACAATCCCAAAAATATTTATGGCAAACGTGTTTCTCAACATGATATAGAAGACTTCACTTGTGAACATTTCGGTAAAATTCGTGAAGCCGATCCAAGTGCTCCCCCAAAGCCCTTTATAGGGGTTGTATTCTTTGAATGCAATCAAAAGCCCCCATAATGGGGCGAATTTGAATAGGAGAAAGTAAAGGATGCCCGGCGTAGCCAGCACGTACATCCATTTGTTCTGCAAGATAGTCGACCACAGACGAGAGCGAGCCCGCTGTCTGCCTTGCTGCTTAATAGCAACTTCCATTGAAAGCACCTCATTTATATAATCTGGCTGTATCTTGTTATTTCGTATATTTACTGATCTGATATTCCGCTCGATCCAACCACTCCGGTCGAATTGTTACTCCCCAGCCGGGTCCTTCTGGAACCTGTACTTTTCCGTCGGATACTACCAAAGGCTGTGTAAAAAGATTATCGGTCCATGCATCTTGTTCTATTGTATACTCCATGTACTTCCCAGCATTCGGGATGGCTGCGACCATATGCAGTGTAAAAATCGTAAGCATCGATAAATTGGCAGCATGCGGCGTGCACACCATTCCGACGGAATCTGCCATTTTGGCCACTTCAAGCGCTCGGCTTAAGCCTCCCACATAACAAATGTCGGGTTGAACGATATCCACCGCACGCATGCCGATCATTCTCCTGAATTGTGCCAGATCCGTATCCTGTTCACCACCGGTTACCGGAATGTCAAGGGCATCTGCTACTTGTTTGGTCCATTCCAATTCCATATAAGGGCAGGGCTCTTCAAAATGGCATACGCCATATTGCGCCAGCATACGTCCAGTCTCGATAGCTTTGCCTGGCGTTAATCCGCTGTTCGCATCGACATAAAGCAACGTATCATCGCCAATCGCAGCCCGAACCGCCTTCACTACTTGCTCCGAACGCCCCGGATATACATCCACATCGTTTCCGAAATTGTTGGCAATGCGGATTTTAAAAGCACGGTAGCCCTGCGTCTCCTTGAGGCGCTTAAGGCGCTCCGCCTCCTGCTCAGGCGAGATGCCGCGCTGCATACTAGAGCCGTAAACCTCCACCATACGCGGCTGTCCGCCCAATAATTCGCACACGCCTTTGCCTAACCGCTTTCCCTTGAGGTCCCATAAGGCCGTATCCAATCCGCCCAAAGCCCTACATATATAAGACCCGGGGAATTTATGCTCTTCTCTAATTACGACCTCTGACAAGGCATGGATCTCATTGCAATCGGCACCTAGCGCATGAGGTGCAATTTGTTGATGCAGCACAAGCGCTGAGATATTCGCTTGATAAGGCGCGATTTGTCCATATCCTTGTAGACCATCCTCGGATGTGACACGGACAAAGGATAGCTGCTTGAACGTAAAGGTTTCAATACTTGTTATTTTCATTGTTCAACCTCCATCTCGATTAATGGTATTATCTGTATTGTCCCCTGTAGCTGCCTGGGGTCAATTGGACACGGCGCTGAAAAATTCGGATAAAGTTTCGTTCGGAATATCCGATTGCCGTTGCGACCTCACTAATACCTTGATCTGTATCCCTCAGAAGCCGCATAGCTTCACCAATTTTGCTTTCCACGACATATTCCAAAAAGTTCTTGCCCATCTTCTTTTTAAACATCCGGCTTAAATAGGAAGGACTCACCCCCACCATTTCAGCGCACTGTACCAAGGACAAGTCTTTTCCACAATTTTCACTAATGTATTTACATATGAGTAGAATAGCGGAATCTCCTGTCGCTTCCCGATCATTCTGGGCCAACCAAGTGTATAACGGGAAAAACGTCTCCTCAAACCAGTCGCAAATTTCTTGGGAGGTCATCTTGCTTCGCAATTGTCCGAATAAATTATGCTCTATGACGTCGGCTGCATTCACGCCATGCTTTTCCAGAGACACGATGAGCGATGAAAGCAACACATGATAGCTCTGGTATATAAACACATAAGACTGGGAGCTCTGTATAATTTCCGTGAATTGTTTAAAATTAGTAATCGCAAAGGGAATATCCTCCTGTTTAAGTGCGTCCAGAATGGCAGCTTCCGATTCCCGTGGATATCTAATTACAATATTCTTCTTGATGTGCTCCACATCTTCAATAAACAAGACAGACTCTGAGTCGCGAAATATGCGATATTTAAGGGCGTTTTCTGCTTCCTTATAGGAGACCGGTACGTCTGCCACATGTGCATAAAAACGACCAATCCCAACGGCTACCTCAAATGACAAGTATTTTTTGAAGGCCTCGGTTATCGCATTAACATATACCATTGTAAGGCTCAGCATGGTCTCTTGCGCCATATCCGAGTTGAATTGAAGAATCGCCGCACCTCTACCCTGATAAGGAATTGCATATCCTTGAAGCGTATGGTTGCGCAGTATTTCTTGCATGACATTAGCCAGTGAAAAGGCAACAATCCCTTTTTCCTCCGGTAAAAAGCGTTTTTCTTTGTATATATTCTCTGCTTCCACGATCAACACAACATTCGTAAATTCCACTTCAATTCCATAAGTCCCGCTATCCTGAATGAGTGTCTCATTTCTCGTATAATCGCCGCTCAAAAGCTGAAAGAGAAATTTTTCCCGTAAAGATGGCTCGATATTTTCCATATAGGACCCCAGCTTCTCGGTTTCTTTGCTTAAATAATCAAGAGATTCTTTGATGATATCAAGCTCATTCTCTTTATGCTCAATACCGTCCATACTCAACGAACGGCTGTGATTGATCAATTGTTCAATCGGAGTATAGGCTCGTTTGGATGTGAAATAGGTCAGAACGATGCCAACTCCTATAAAAACGATAAGTATGAGTACCATCATGCTGCGTATCCAATCCAACTGCTCAGTAACGGCTTGCTCCGGAATGACAGATACATAGGTTCTTGCGAAAACATTTTTCACATATTTGTATTGTGCCGGCTTGCCATCAAAGCCTTCTTCAACAAAATTGCCGGAGCTTTTATCCGACGCTTTTATTATCCCTATCCCCTTTAATCCGGCAGTTTCCCGTATAAGCTCTCTTTCCAGCTTACCATTAATCCCAAAAGGATCATGCAATTTTACAATAATCAGATCTTGGGCACCCGTAACAATAACTGAATTGGTTTCCAAAAATTTACTGAGTACGGAAGTCTCGATCTCGAAGCCCAGTATACCCTCAGGCCCTCCGTTTCCAATCAACGGAAGCATTCTGGCAAAGGTAATATAACCTTCTCTGTTGCTGAGCTGAGACCACTGAGTAAGCCTTTTGCTCTGCAGCAGCCGATCAATATCATCCTTATATTTATACTCCAGCTTCGAGACGGGACCGTATTCGTTAGAAAGAATCACATTCCCAGAGCTGTTATACAAAAAAATTTCGTTAATAAAGCTATTGGAATTTTTTACGAGAGCGATTTTTTTCAAAATTTCAATATTCCGAATCACATTTTCATTGGACGAGCTTGCGTATGCTTCCTGCAACATAGGGTCTTTGGCTAACTGGAGAGAGTCCTGTTCAATTTCTTGTAAAACTCTTTCAGCACGGTCCTTCATGATGGTCAAGGACGAATCGCTTTCTGACTGGATATATTTCTCCATCCGATTTATAGAAAGCTGATAGTATAACAGGCTGGCTAAAATAATCGGAATACATACGGAAATGCAACCGAGCCAGATCAGCTTGTATAAATACTTTTTCGGATTCGTCAGCCGCTCGATACCTAATTTTTTTGAAAAGAATTTTTTCCAGTTAGCCATAAGTCCTCCCATTGTTTCAAGCTCAACTTTTACTTTTGAGCTATGTGCTGGTGTTAATAATAGGGAGTGAGGCAGCAAAAATCAAGTTTAAAAAGAGCCATACCTGTCGTTTTATTGGAGGAACTTTTCTTTATACTCCTTGGTAAATTCCTGATAGGCTTTCTTGAAATCCGGGCTGCTGTTTAATTTCTCAACATAGGCTTTGTACTCGTCCATGGAAATTTGTCCAACGATGGCCTTAATAACCATTGATTGCCATTCGCTAGTATATTTCGGCCAGATGGATATCCACGTATTCGAATTGATAATGGAAAAGAAATCGATTTTGCCAGCTGTGCTGTAGGTTTCCACGGATTTTGATTTTGCATCGTTGTAGGCTTTGGGCGCCGCTGGATTGATTACTTTCATCTTATTGTTATACGCAAGCGGGAAAATGGCGCCTGTGCCGTTGGCTGTTACTTGCTTTTTCCCAAGGTCGGTTAGCTGTTGCTGGCCTTCGACCATTGTATAATGGACACCCTCAATACCATAGTAGTTATAGTCCGTTTGTTCCATTGTTGTCGTTCTCTCGAAGAAATCCAAAATTTGCTTCACTTTCTCCTGCGGTACTTGTTTGGAAATATAGAAGGCACCCGAGAACGGTACCGACAATTGAACGCTTACCCCGCCTGGACCCTTCATAGGCGGCAAAGAGATAACATCCCCTTCTGGCTGCACTTTCTTAATACCTTGTTCAAAGGTAAAATCCCGCCAAATATTCCGGGCATAAGAAGCCGCGCGACCGGTGGTGTACATTTCTTCCGCCTGCGTTTGCTTGATCGCCGAAAAATCTTTAGCCAAAATGCCATCTGTGTACAATTGGCGGAAATAACCGACCATATCTGTGTAATTAGGCGTCAATAATTTATTGATCAGTCCGCCGTCCTTATCATAGACGGGATCCAAGCCACCAAAAGCGGATAGGAAGCTGCCATCGCCGTCAGCAAGCAAGAAACCTTGGCCGATAAGGCCGACCGTGTCCTTTTTGCCATTGGCATCCGGATCACCGTTTACCATAGTTTTCAGTGCGGCCGTGTATTCATCCAATGTGGTCGGTACCGGCAAATTGAATTTGTCCAACCAATCTTTCCGCATTTTTAAACTAATATCAATATGTGGACGATTTCTTGGAACTCCATAAATTCCGCCGTCGGTCTTCATGTATTTCCATACATCTTTAAAGCTGTTATTTTTTAGATTCGGATAATTGCTGAAGTCTCCTAGGAAAGGAGCCAAATCCCAAAATGCTCCCTGCTTCACAGCCGTTTGCAGTGTTGGACGCGTAATGTTACCGGCTACAATAACCTCTGGAATACTGCCAGACGCCAATACCAGGTCAAATTTAGTGTCATAGTCACCAGAAGGAATCCATTCCACATCCAACTGCGATTTGCTGTCCTTTTGGAATTTCGTCCAATACTCATCATTCATATCCGGAACATCGGCATATGACGGAACCATGAATTTCACTTTAAGATTGGAGGGAACCCCCGCGGCCTCTCCTGCTTGCGGATTTTGTTTTTCACCGCCGCACCCTGCGATCACACCTAATGAAAGTGCCACTAACATCGTAAAGCTGAAAACCTTACAAGATAAAACCTTCATATGAACCTCCCTGAATCTTGTTTATTTAAACCTGCTGCCAAACCCAATACTACTCAACTTCAACAATTCTATTGGATCGGCAACGTTTCGATTTTTATTATAGTGGCATCTTGGACTGCATGTAAGTGACAGTTCTTGAACCAACCATCAAAAAGGGCTTAAAAAGCCAGTTTTACGGGTATTTTTAGCGAATTCAGCGGAAGTTAAATAAGCCAACACCGGGTTAAGTACCGGCATCAGCTTAAAGTTCATGGCATTTTTTACAAAGTGCAGTAAGTGCACTCGATCTACTGCATCAATGTATGGCCAAAGCTTCTGGATTCCTCAGAAAGCTTTCTAACCTTTGAGAGCATACAGGCTTGCTGAACCAATGCCCCTGCATAACGGAGCAGCCTGTTTCTTGAATTTGTCTGCTCTGATTTTCGATTTCTACGCCTTCAGCAATTACGTTTAGATTTAGACTGCTAGCCATCGCAACAATTGCTTTAATAATGGCCATCTGGTTGGAATGGATAAATGTTTGATCAATTTTAATCGTATGAATAGGGAATTTCTCCAAATAACTAAGTGAGGAATAACCCGTTCCGAAATCATCGATAGAAATAGAAACCCCCATTTCCCCCAATGCTTTTAGCAAAGGTATTGCTTGATTTACATTGGTCATCGCTGTGCTTTCTGTTATCTCAATATGCAAAAATCGGGGATCAAGCCCTGTTTCCATTAATATCCTTTGTATCGACTTGAGCAAATCTTCTTCCTCAAGCTGCCGCACCGACAAATTGACGGAAACAAATAATGTAGTATAACCAAGATCGTGCCAATGCTTATTTTGAGCACAGGCACTTCGAAGTACCCAATCTCCAATCGGGGATATGAGCCCCGTTTCTTCGGCAATCGGAATGAACTCTAATGGAGAAATTATACCTGATGAGTGTTCCCATCGAATAAGTGCTTCAGTACCAATAATTTCCCCCGTTGCTACATTCACAATGGGTTGATAGTGGAGCATAAATTCTTGATTTTGAAGCGCCTTTCTTAATCCTTGCTCGAGCTTCAACCGTCGCTGGAACTTGTCCGATTGTTGGTTATAAAAAAGAAATCTATTTTTCCCTTTCTCTTTAGCAGCATACATGGCTTGATCAGCAAGCTTAACTAATAGTTCATGATCGTTCGCGTGGTCCGGATACAAACTAATCCCTATACTTGTCGTTATAATAATTTCTTGATTGATAATTTTAAATGGTTTGGCGAGAGTCTCCAATATTTGGCGAGCAATAATTTCAACATCAAACTTACTCAGATCTTCTAAAACAATCACAAATTCATCCCCACCCATGCGAGCAATGTTATCCTCTGTCTGGAGACAACGCGAGATCCGTTTAGCGACCCTTTGTAGCAAGCGGTCACCCACCGAATGACCAAGCGAATCATTAATAAACTTGAACCCATCAAGATCGAGAAACATGACGATTACTTTTTTCTTTTTGCGCCCTGCATTCGCAATCGCCAATTTAATCCGTTCCCGAATAAGCCTTCGGTTCGGAAGACCTGTCAGCGCATCGTGAAACGCAAGCCTATGGAGTCGCTCTTCTGTTTTTTTACGTTCTGTAATGTCCGTGATGACTCCGTCAAGTCGAACGATAATTCCACTCCTATCCAGAAACGGTACGGTATAATCATAGACCCATCGAATACTCCCATCCGCGCGCAAAATCCGGTATTCATGTTTTACTTTTTTGCCGCATCCAAGCTCTTTTTGTCGCTTTTCTACTTCCAACTGGTCGTCAGGATGAATAACTTTACTCCATAAGTCCGGGTCCTTCAAAAATGCTTCCTGCGAGTATGCGTAAATGGCTTCACAAGCAGGAGATATCTGGATCAGACCAGTTGTCAGATCATGCGACCACAAACACACTTCAATAGAATCAAAGATGGTTTTAAGCTGCGTCTGGGTCTTGAGAAGGGATTGTTCGAGTTGTTTACTTTTGGTCAGGTCTTTTACTATACCGATAATACCTGTAATTTGTCCTTCTATGTTTATCGGCATGGCCGTTATCCCAAGTTCCAGACGCTCCCCATCTTTTCTGTAAATAGCAATTTCAAAATCAACCTTAAGACAAGTAGAAACAACCTGTTCGAAAATATAATTCACTTTACCGATTTGTTCTGGAATAATGAGAGGCTCAAAGGATTTCCCAAGGAGTTCCTCCTGGGAATAACCCGTTAACTCTAGAACTGCGTCATTAAAAGCAACGAAGATGCCATTGGTATCTGTCAGATAGCAGGGATCCGGATTGTACTCAAATAGAGATAGTAGAGATTCTTGTAATTTTACAAACATAGCTGTCACCCCACGCCCCAAACAAAATGTTATGTTATTTCCTTACAAACTAGGTAAAAGAACTCCAATATATGCATAAAATAAAAAGAGCCCCAAGATAAGGAGACTCCTTTACGCTGGCAACTGGCTGGCATAACGTAATCACGAGTTAGCCCCTATAGTCTTGCGGCCCCATTTTTCAATGAGTGTGCCTTTATTAATTATACATTTATACAATAGTTCCCTATTCTAATATTAAATAAATGTGTCTTTAGTTATTATAGCTTATATCATTTATTTTTGTCACAAAATACGACAAATTTCTACAATTTATTTGTATTATTTTAAAAATTGTAGTTATTTGACCCGTATATTCTGAAAAGTGATACTTCTATCCAGGTTAGTTCACGATATTCCCGCAGCCTCTGCCAAATATTCCACCAGGTGGACGGCACGCATGCTTTCCTGTAATTGCTCCCGTTCAATCCCAAGCTTCATCTGCAGCAAACAGCCCGGATTCGTTGTTATAATAGTAGTTGTTTGTGTTTGCTTTACACTATTCATCTTCAAATCCAATATATCCATTGAAGCATCGAAATGGACAATGTTATATATGCCCGCTGAGCCGCAGCACATGTCGGCATCCTTCATTTCAATAAGCTCCACGTTCCGCACGCCTTGAATCAACTGGAGCGGCTCACGAGTTACTTTCTGGACATTTGTCATATGGCAGGATCTTTGGTAAGTTACTCTTTCTGATTGCCGTGCCTCTCCTTGAATGCCGCCACATAAGGCGATTACTTGCGAGATATCCTTCGATTTCGCCGAGAATTGCCGGGCTCGTTCTGCCCAATCCGGCTCGTCTTCCAATAAATCGCCGTATTCCACCATAATCGCACCGCACCCGCCCGCGTTATTGATGATGAAATCGAAGTTGCCCCGACTGAATGCGGCAATATTGGCTTTGGCCAACGTCTTGGACTCATCGAGCTCACCGGAATGGGCATGGAGTGCCCCGCAGCAGGTCTGATTCTCGATAATCGTCACATCACAGCCAGCCTCAGCGAGCAGCTTCACGGAAAGCTCGTTAATTCTCCGGAACATCGCATCCATCACACAGCCCACAAAAAAGGCTACGTTATATTTTAGCTTACCCTTAGCCTTGCTGAATTTAGGGAGACTGGCACGTTCGAACGGTGATACGGCAGGAGGTGCAATAGCCTCAAACTCGCCCAAATGGCCAGGCAGCTTGTGGGTCAACCCGGATTTTCTGGCTGCCTTCTGAGCTCCGCTTTTTTCGTACAGCCACATCGCATTTCCAACCAAATTCATGGCTCTGCGGCTTGGAAACATCCTTTTAAATGCAAAATTACGTGCAATTCGGCTCGGAAGCGAGTATTTCTTGCGTCGAATGATCGCTGCTCTCGCCGCTTCCAGAAGCGAACCGTATTCTACGCCCGTTGGACAAACGGTTTCGCAGGCGCGACAGCCGAGGCAAAGATCCAACGGTTCTTCCAGAACGGAAAGATCCTTAATCTTACCCTCCCCGACCATCTTGATCAGATTGATCCTGCCGCGCGGAGAGTGTGTTTCTTTGCCCATCGTAACATAGGTGGGACAGACCGGAAGGCAGTAACCACACTGCACACACGCCTTTGTTTTGTCGTATTTTAGTTCTACACGAAGCGCCTCCAAATGCTCATTCATCAGTCAACACCAACTTTTGACCCGGCTCAGGAAATATTTTCCCGGGATTCATAATATTATTCGGATCCCAAGCCTGCTTGATCCGCTTCATCATATCTAGCCCCACTGCTCCCAGCTCCATCTCCATAAATGGCGACTTCATCGTTCCAATCCCGTGCTCTCCCGACAAGGTTCCGCCCAGCTGTACAGCCGTTTCGAAAATTTCGGTCACTGCTTGCTCCACCCGGCGCATTTCCTCATGATCCGATTTGTCACACACGATGTTGGGATGAAGATTCCCATCCCCGGCGTGGCCAAACACGACAAGATGCACCTGATATTTCTGCCTGATTTCTTGCAGCCGTCTGCACATCTCTGGAATTTGGCTGCGCGGCACCGTAATATCCTCCGAAATTTTGGTCGGTTTAATTCGAGCTATTGCTGGAGATACAAGCTTTCTCGCTCTCCATACCTCATCCATCTCGGTCTGTGTTTGAGGGACGCGTACATCTCTCGCTCCGATTTCCTTGCATACGGCCGACACCTGCATAGCCTCGTCGCTAACCGCCGCGGGGTGGCCGTCAAGCTCAATAAGGATCAAAGCCTCTGCGTTCAAAGGAAGGCCCGTAGGCTCGTAGTTTTCAACCGCCAATATAGAGGCCTGGTCCATTAATTCCATTTTGGAAGGGAGAATGCCGGAAGATAATACCTTCGATATGGCACGCCCCGCATCGACCAAATTGTCAAATATAGCCATAACCGTAGTCGAAGCAGGTGGTTTCGGAATCAGGCGTAGGGTCGCTTTTGTAATAATCCCAAGTGTCCCCTCAGAGCCCACGATCAGCTTGGTCAAATCGTAGCCTGTCACATTCTTTACTGTTCGGCCGCCTGTATGGATAATTTCTCCCTGTGGTGTAATGACCTCTAGCCCGATCACATAGTCTTTAGTCACTCCATATTTCAAGCCGCGGGGGCCCCCTGAATTTTCCGCCAAATTGCCGCCGATCGTCGAAACATGTGAGCTGCTCGGATCAGGGGGATAAAATAGCCCTTTTTTTTCAGCCGCCTTATGAATTTCCGCGGTTAACACTCCAGGCGAGACGATCGCTACCAAGTCTTCCTCGTCTATTTCCAATATATCTCTCATCACAGATAAATCAAGCACGATACCCCCTTTTACTGGCAAAGGGCCTCCGCTCAACGAAGTAGACTGTCCCCGCGGTGTGATCGGGATCAGCTCCCGGTCAGCAAACTTGACAAGATTGGCAATTTCCTTCACATCTTTAGTTTGGATCACAATATCAGGCAAATAAGTACCGAACGAGGCATCGAATGCATAGCTGAACCGATCACTTTCATCCGTAAATACTCTACCCGTAGCTATTATAGTACGAATCTCATCGATATGTCGCAACTCCATGTTTCCAACCCCTTCTCACTACTCCGTCCAAATGATGCTTCCCTCTGAGCTAAATGCTATGTTCCACTTGTTTCTAATGGTTTCCGACAGCTTCATGACTTCCCTATCCATATCATACATTAAATCATGCAGCATGCTAATAACATCTTCACGGGTAAAACCGTTCCTCAGCTCGTGCATGAGCAGAATGTAATCCGTCTGCCACTTTTCCTCCCATCCGGTAGGATTGCGCAATGGATCGTATGGGCTGGATATGGTAACTATTGAAGCCTAATATTTGCACAAAAGTAAGCAGTTATTTTACAATGTACATAAAAAACCGGGAATCCTCTCGGAACCCCGGTATCCTTATCTCTTATTTAAACTCTCCCTGCCCTCTGCTGTCTTTCCGCACCACTATCATAAGGATAGGTCACATGCAGCATGCTGGCTTCATTTAACCGATCCACTTGATCTCTACTTAACGCCCAACCCGAAGCACCCAGATTGCTTTCCAATTGGCCTATTGTACGTGCTCCGATAATAGGCGAAGTAACGCCTTCTTGCTGCAGCAGCCAGTTAATTGCCGTCTGTGCGGGTGTTTTACCAGCATCTGCCGCGACAGCATAGAGGGCGTCGAGCACCTTCCAAGTATAATCATTGTTGTAGTTTTTCCAAGATTCACTCCAGCCCTTTGATTCCGCTTGCGATACTCGGGAATCTTCGGGAGGCAATTCCATATGTTTGTGATACTTGCCGCTTAACCATCCTCCCCGCAATGGACTCCAGGGAATAACACCTATGCCTTCGCTTAAGCAGACCGGGATAATTTCGTATTCAGTCGCACGTGATAACAAATTGTATTGGGGCTGAAGACAGGCAAATGGCTCCCAACCTTTATGTTTGCTTAAGTCCACCGCTTTTTGCAGCTGCCAGCCGCGAAAGTTACTTGCTCCTATATAGCGGACCAAACCGCTCTTCACCAATTCATTTAATGTGCCCAACGTTTCTTCCAGCGGTGTTTTTGGATCCCAGGCATGGACCTGGTAAAGGTCGATATAATCGGTACCGAGTCTGCGAAGACTTGCTTCCACCCCGGCCAAAATATGCTTGCGGCTTAATCCCACATCGTTGGGACCGCTTCCCATACCAAAACGCACCTTGGTAGCGACCACAAAATCGTCACGTTTTTTCTGTTTTAACCACCTGCCCACAATTTCCTCGGATGCTCCATTGGTATATACATCCGCTGTGTCGATGAAATTGCCGCCTTCTTGCACAAAACGATCCATAATGCTGAAGCTGTCCTGTTCGCTAGTCTCGCGCCCAAAGGTCATGGCTCCTAAGCAAAGCTCGCTTACTTGCAAACCTGTTTTTCCCATATAACGATATTCCATGTTCACTGCCTCCCTTCCTTTTACTTCGCGATTGGATAATCAATAACGATAACATTGTCGATAATGCCATCCAATAAGCTAACATAGTGCTGGTGAACAGGGTGCGGGCCATATTGACGAAGGGCTTCCTTATCTTCAAAGGTAACGCGAAGCCCCAACTGATAACCCTCCTTATGAATACTGCCACTTTCCTCTGTTACATTCAGACCGGCTGTTAAATCAACAATACCGGGAATCCTGCCTTTAAATGCGAGTAAGGTTTCCACCAGCAGGTTCCCCTTCTCTGGCGTGTAATTCTCATTAAACTTAAAAACGACGATATGCTCAAACATGGACGAACACCACTCTCCCTCTCATTCTACTATATGCTTGCTTTATCTGTTACTTCCTGCATTTCGTAGTCAGATGTTAGCTGCATGATATTATAATAATTGAATTAGCTTATTATTTCCACCTGAGGAGGATGAAGGTAATCCTGATATTTGTTAGCGACATTACCTGCTTGGGTGTCCCCATCATGGAAATATACCCGATATTGATATCGCACCGTTTCCTTGGGCTTGATTAATTTGCCACCGTTAAAGTAGAAGTTGTTGGCTGCAAGTAGGCCGTAGTTCCGGATATGCCAGTAGATTGGAAATTGTTCATTGTCTGGATGGTCAAAAGCGGCAATGCCAAGTGTATGTCCCCCCACTTCACCGTAGTAATCACACCATTCTGCACGTTTTCCCCAACATTCAGCTTCACTGACAGATCCGTATGAGTTCACCATCGTTCCGCCGTTGTCTACCTTCATAGATTCGGCTACACGGATACCGAGCGGTCCGGCTTCTTTGGTTGCGCCAAACTCTACCTGGCCGTAGCTGGCGGTGAACCTAACATCCAAATCTATGATTCGCCCGCCCGCTGGTGTGTTGTATACAGTGATCGTACGGGCTTCATCGATTTGCGGCTTTTTATTAAAGCTGGTCCATACATTGTGTGATGTAATGACACCGCATACAGGTCCGTCTATCACTTGGGCAAATTTTTGATGAAGCTGCCTGCCATGCCGTTCCGCTGGTTCGTTCCACATGTCAATCCCGTTCACATCGCCTATAGCCAGCCACAGAGAGCGGTGATGCGGGTGCTCCTTGGTTTCAAAATCAAGCCGGGTATAGCTGTCTCCATAAGGTCCGATCATGGGACCAAGATATGGCTTTGCGATGGAGGAATCGTACACGTAGGAGGTAAAATAGCTGCCCCCGACCAACACATCAATTTTCTGCGATTCTTCATGGATAAATTCTACACCGGAAGCCGCCGTCTTTTGCCCTTCTGCTTCTGCTTCTGCTTCTAGTTCGATCTTATACGTACGGCTTTCGCCTTTGGCAAGCTGCTCGACTATGAAATGAATGTGACAATAGCCGTTGGTCTCTATTGCCTGTACCCTAGTAACGCCGCCCTGTTCGTCCTTCATAACTAATGAATCCAAGGCAGCACCTTTTATCAATGCATTGCTTATCTCCATTTGGAACACGACTGGACAATAATTGCGGTCATGATTGCCTGCATTTACTTTAATTTGAAAAGGTACTGACATCCTGTTCTTTCACCTTCTTTTATATTATTAATGTACATAAATTCCATCTCTTTAGTTCTTTATTAGTGCCTCGGATTTGACTAACGGAAGAAACACTTCCTTGCCCATCCGTGCGGACTCATAAATGGCAAGAATAATTTCAACAGCTGCATAACCTTCTTTTCCTAGGATCATAGGCGGACGATTTTCTTGGATTGCAAAAATCATGTCCTGGATTTGTCCGGCATGTCCGGTTGTGGAAATCGCCGATGGATCTGCTCCACCGCTTTTCTTCTCCTGCTTTCCAAATTCGCTTAGTACCTGGGCCTCTTCTGTTCTTTCCGTATCATCCGCGAGCTTAAAGGCTTCAATATTTGAGTTATTAGCATAGACGGTTCCGGTAGTACCATGAACTTGTAAAAGAATCTCAAGGCCCGGATAGGCGCAGGTTGTTCCGATAAAAGTACCGATCGCCCCGTTTTCGAATTGAATGAGAGCTACAGCGGTGTCTTCGGTCTCGATGCTGTGATTGTAGGCTCCTGCTTTGGCAAAAACACTCTTGACCGGGCCCATCATCCACTGCATCAAGTCAATGGTATGTACGGATTGGTTCATGATGGCACCGCCGCCATCCATTGCCCACGTTCCTCTCCAACCGCCGTTTCTAGCATAGTATTCGTCGGTACGGTACCATTTCACATGAAAATTTGCCGTGATAAGCTTGCCCAGCCTGCCACTGTCAATCGTTTCTTTGATTTTTTTGTTGCCGGGACTCAAGCGGTTCTGGAAAACACAACCTACATATTTCCCTGCTTTTTCCGCTGCAGCTAAAATGTCGTTGATCTTATCCAATTCGATTTCGAGAGGCTTTTCCACTAAGACATGCTTGCCTGCTTCCAACGCTTTAATAGCATCGTCACGATGCATACCGCTGGGTGTACATACACTCACCACATCGATATCCGGTCGCCTTAACAGCAGTTCATAGCTCGTATAACGGTTCTCCGCCGGAATGTTACATTCATCACCAACACTATTGAGAACGCTTTCGTCAAGGTCACAAATAGCAACGAATCCGCAGCCCTTAGCTTTCACGGCACTCTTTACATGCGACTTACCAACACCCAAGCCCACTACTGCATATCCTACTTCTTGATTAGTCATATTGGTTTCCTTCTTTCATTCGTTATTTTTTATATCTACTATATGATTCATTATATATTTTTAGAGCATCGTCAAGTCCTGCTTTTTTCAAGGCTTCGGTATACTTGCCCCAGTTATCCATAGATTCTTGACCCATAATAAATTTCAACATATATTGATCTGATACATCCTTGACGGCAGTTTCCTTACTTTTTAACACATCGGTTTCACTTTCTGTAAAGGTCAGATGCGGTAGTGGATTGGGTGTCATGTAATGTGGCTTTTGCAGTTTTACACCATCGGCATAAAGCGTACCCTTGTTCACTTGCTGCCCAATATCAGCAGCAGGGTCAACCGGAATTCGGCGTCCGAACATAGCATATTTGGTAAACATCGTTTGATAAGAGCTATTGGTAGGTCCATACATTTTTTCTGTATATTCTGGTTTTCCATTCTTCATCTCATAAGAATCACCTTCCAAACCATAGGACATGAGCAGCTTTCCTTCGTCGCTGAACACATAATCAAATAATTTAATGATCAGCTCCGCGTGTTTAGTATCGTGCGACAATACTGCTGCATTACCGATAAGCTGCTCCTGAATGACGCGTTTTTTACCGTCAGGTCCCGTCAGTGGAGGGATCGGCATCATTTGTGCATTGGGAAAGTCCTTCTTCATAATGCTGGTATAGAAATCTGTTAGATTCAAATGTCCGGTGTAAGCGCCAATTTTTCCGCTCGATACTTTGGCTTCGACTTGCTTCGATGCAATAATACCAAATTCAGGCTCGAGCAGCTTTTCACTGTACAGCTTATTCAGATATGTGAGAGCTTCCTTCATTTCGGGCAGCGCCGGGCCGAACTCCATCTTGTCGTTTTTAACGAAGTAATTATTATAAGTTCCGAATACATAGAAGATTGCGTTCATATCACCGATTGTGGTCCCAAGCGGAACTATCGACGGATCCTTTTCTTTAAACGTTTTCAGCATCTTATAGTAATCGTCGAGCGTATCCGGCACTTTGATTCCGTACTGATCCAGCAAGTCCTTTCTCACCATAAAGGCTCCGCCTGTTGGGCTTTCTCGTAGCTTCGGCAGCGCGTAAATTTTACCGTCAGCCGCCTTCAAATCTTTCTCAATACCGCGGTCCTTAATCGTTTTCAAGATATTAGGCCCGTGTTTTTGAAGCAAATCGTCAAGCGGCAAAAACGCCCCCTCCGGACCGTATTTCTTAGCGTCAACCAGCTCAGCGTAGAGCAAATCTGGCAGCTTACCCGATGCTAGCGTAATTTTAAATTTGTCGTTATAGCCTTCTGCTGTCTTGATGAAATTGAAGGATACATTGGTTCTTTTTTGGAGCTCCGCCATAACAGGATCTGTCGCGTTAATCGGTTGTGTTGCATGATCAGAGAGCAAATAGTCTAATGTCACTTTTTGCTCCGTTAACGGAAGCTTACCGGTTTGGCCTGTAGACTGCGGCGCATTGCTGACTACAGCAGTTTCCACATTGGCATTGCTGCATCCTGCAACCGCCGTTGCGGCCATGGCTGTAGCCCATATCATAGATGTTATTTTCTTCTTGGATGATTTCAAATGAAACAACTCCCTTAGCTCTTATTTTTTTATGAATAGCCCCCAATGGAAGCGATTCTATGGAATTAGCCTTTCAACGACCCGATCATAATTCCTTTGACAAAATGTTTCTGTATAAAAGGATAAACGACAATGATCGGCATAGCTACTGCCATAATGGTTGCGTATTTGACCGATTCAGTCAGAATCAAATCATCAACCGATTTGGCGCTTCCTTCCAGAATTTCAGCCGTCTGGCTGTCAATAACGATATTACGCAGAAAAATTTGGATGGGGTGCAAATTTTGATTGCTCAAATACAGTATGGCGTCAAAAAATGCGTTCCAATGGGTAACTGCATAAAATAAGGATAGCGTAGCCATCGCTGGGACGGATAGTGGGATAATGATCTTAAACAATATTTGAAGCTGCGAGCAGCCGTCGATGGTAGCCGCTTCCTCCAATTCCTTCGGGATATTTTCAAAAAAGCTTTTTAACAAAATCAAGTTCCACGTCGATATGAGTGTGGGGATAATCAGTGCCCAACGGGTATCAATTAACCCCATTTCCTTTACAACAAGATAAGTGGGTATGATACCTCCGCTGAACAGCAAAGTAAATGTAACGATAAACATAAAATATTTGTGGGCGATTAGTGACTTTCTTGATAACGGATACGCCATTAGTGCAGTAAACAGCATATTCAAGACTGTACCTATAACCGTGTAAAAAATCGTATTCATATAACCCGTTTTCAGCATCGGGTAGGCGAATACTTTCATATATGCCGCGAAACTGAAGCCTACAGGGAAGAGAACGATTTTATTTTGCATAACGGCTTTAGGGTCACTGATGGACGAAGACAATACAAACAAAAATGGATACAAAGTAATGATAACGACAAACCAAACCAGAATGATCGAAACCGTCCTAAAAATCCTGTCGTCTAAAGTGGCTCTGATCCTCATAATTAAGCACTCCTCTCCAAAACTACCACAAGCTGGTGTCCGTTAGTTTTTTGCCGAGTCTGTTTGCTCCGACAATTAATATAATACCGATCGCGCTATTAAACAAATCCACCGCTGCCCCAAAGCTGTAATCCGCTCCTACCAAGCCCCTTCGGTATACATAGGTGCTCAAGACGTCGGCCGTATCATAAATCGCCGGATTGTACATGAGAATAATTGTCGATGCGCCTACATCCATTAGATTGCCGATCGTTAAAATCAATAGGATAACAATGGTCGGAAGAAGCCCCGGGAGTGAAACATGCCAGGTCTGCCTCAAACGGTTCGCTCCATCCATGGCTGCAGCCTCGTACAGCTCCGTATTCACCCCCGATAAAGCTGCCAAGTAGATGATTGATGACCAGCCGATTTCCTTCCAGATTTGCATCGTCGTAAATATAGTTCGGAAGTATCTGGGCTCCGTCATAAATGAAATAGGTTCTATACCAAAAACCTTGCTCAGCAGCGTATTAATAATTCCGGTTTCGGGTGACAAAAAGCTCACAACAAGTCCAACGATGACAACCGATGAAATAAAATGAGGTAAAAAGCTTATCGTTTGGCTGAAACGCTTAAAATACTTCCCGCGCAATTCATTAAATGCCAGTGCCAAAAGAATAGGAGCCGGAAAACCGAAAAAAAGACGGTAAAAGCTAATTAATAGCGTATTCGTAATTAACTTAAACGCATCCGGCCCTTGAAAAAAATCGATAAAGTATCGGAATCCAACCCAAGGGCTATCGGCAATTCCTTTAAAGATACTGTAGTTCTTAAAGGCAATCAAAATCCCGTACATGGGTATGTACTTAAAAATCAAAAAGTAAACCAGCCCGGGAATAAGCATCAGCAATAAATATCTGTCTCGCATAATGCGTGTAATAAGTTTAGATTCCCTTCGCCATTGTTTGTGCTCAATCTCACGAATATCCTTCACTACGGTTTGATTCATCTTTTCGCTTGCGCCTCCATTTCATAATTGCTGTCTCATCGCGTTGAATAGCTCATTATTTAAGCGCTTTCAAAATCCTTAGCCCTATTCTATAAGGCGCTTTCACATCCGTAAATCCCCAATAATCAGGGGATCATAAAAAATCTCCTTTACCCTAGATAACAGGGAAAAAGGAGATTTTCTTTACATGATCACAATATATCCAATGATCATAATAATTCTCAATACGCCATTACAGCTGATTAGTGTCTTCGTTATCACTTCGAATCAGTGATTTAAACTGTCCCGGCGTTATGCCCTCGACCTTTTTAAATGTCCAGATGAAGCTGTTCATATTAGGGATTCCCGTCTTTTCAGCCACCTGATTGATTTTTAAATCCGGGTCGTTGGCAAGCAGTTCCTTTGCCTTTTCAATGCGCAGATGATTTAAATAATCAACAAAATTAATACCGAGATGTGTTTTGAAATACCTGCTTAAATTTTTAGGATTCAATTGGAAAGCGTCAGAAATAATGTCCAACGACAGTGCTTGGTCATAACGCTGTTGGATAAAAGCAATTATGTCTTCCATCAGCTTTGCATTGGAGGTTTCCGCGTTACTTTTAAAATGATGCGCCAACTCAGTAAAAGCATGGATAATAAAATCCTTGGTTTCGATCACGCCCACCTGCTCTATTTCTGGAGGATGAAGTAATTCCTGAAAGCTTATATTCCCTTTTCTGATCTGATGTTTGGTTACTAATTTATTGAGCGTATCCAATAGAGCTTGGCGGCAATCCAACAGAATGCGATAAATAGCCTTATCGGCGAAACTGCGAGTAAAGAGGTCTTCAAGTAACACTTGCACTTTCTCCGCTTCTCCCATCATGATATGGCTTGTTAATTTCTTTTCTAATTCAGTTGTATACACATTAGACTGGGTATTCATTATGGATTGGGCTTCCCCATAGCGGATAAATTGAATGGTACTGTTCAAATCCCGGAAGTTGAGCGCCATCAATGCTTCCTCATAAGCCTTATTGACATATTGAAGGCTATTGTAGACATTGCCAATTCCTATCGAAATTCTTTGTCCCGATTTATCAACTTCATGGGCAATACATTCAGTGATTTGGCGGATTTCGTCCATAAACATATCTTCATCTAAAAAGTTGAGCAGTATAGAGATATTAGATTCCCCCATACTGGTCAACAGCCCGGAGATTTGATTCTCTTGGTTCATCATCCGTTCGATCACGTGCATTAAACGGTTTTTCCAATTGTCATGCGCATAATTGGATTCCTCATTGAAGCAGTCCGAATGAATAACAATGGCTGTATGCAGAGGATACTGCAATATCGGCTCTAATTCATCGTTTGGCTCGTTCGCATTGGCTGAATCCCCTAGCAGCAGCGATTTAATATAATAATCTCTTAGCAGCATGTGCTGCTTTTGTGCGCTAACTTGTAATTTTTTATTATTATCGATGACGAAATTAATGTGTTGGAAAATATACTGAAATTCATTCTTATCTTTATTCGATCTTTCCTGCACAAGGACAGCTTCTTGGAATAAATTCATAATATCATAAATGGGACGGGACAGATTTCTGGAAAGACGTATCGCCACATAAATACCAATGCCAATCAAAATCAAACAAAAGACCAAGGTCAGCGTTCGAATATAGCTGGCTTGCCTATCCATTTTATCAAGTGAAGTAAACACAATATAGTGCCAATCCATCAGTTGCGAGTCAATATAAGAAACCGAAAAGTTTTTCCCCTCTAGGGTAGTTTTGAAATTCTGTTCCCGATCGTTCCAATTATGTAATAGTTTCTGGTAGATCGTTGTATGACTGAGGCTGTCCATCGGTACCAATAAAGATTTGTCGGAGGATGAAATCGGTTTCATATTTGAATCTGTAATAACGAAGCCGCTTTGCCCTGATTGTTGGTTTAGCGAATTCATGATGGATGATAGCTTCTCCTCTTCTAATACAACTACCAAATTCCCTTCAATTGCATCATCATACAGTGGAAACGCTGTTAGAAACGTAACGAGGTTTACCTCTGATCCTTCAAGAACCGAAACCTTTTGGGTAGGAATCACAGAAAAATTATTTCTTTCTGACAGCACTTTTCTCCATTGATTTCCATTCATCTCCTTATACTGGTACACGTTGCGAAAAAAATAATCAGCCTCATACTGTCCTTCTGCCCGTATGATCTGTTGAGTATTGCCATAGTACACATACACATCATATATAAACTTGTTAGAGTTTCTAATCCTTGCAAGCAGTTCTTTTACTTGCTGTTTCTTTTGAGCGTCATTATCCTTAACTTGTACTTGAAGTACGGTTTGATACATCATATTTTGGATTTCCGCTGCTTTTTGCTCAACGATTTCAGATGTTTTATGCAAAATAACCTGGTTGAAAGAGCGAATTTCCTGCTGAACGAAGTTCGAAAAAACGATATATGATAACGTACCTAACGTAACGACAGGAATCAATATGAACATGATAAAGTAACCCAGAAACTTTAGAAATATACCATTTAAACGGATGGACATGAACATTTCCCTCCTAAAAAGTAATTCGATGTTGTCTGCGCTTTCAATTAATCCTTTGCGCTAAATCTATATTACCATAATTGGGAAATCGATGTCTGCCACTTACAGATTTCTGTTTCTTTATTTATCAATGTCCATAGGAAATAAGAAAAACCTGGCCGAAAGCCAGGTCCTTGTCTAAACTCATACATTCGTGCGTTGGTGAGGACATGGATATGGGGTTCCGGTCGCAGTTGAATTTCGTGTTCCTTAAATTTTTGGCTTCCAGCGGTTGGAACACGAGCTTCAAAGGCGAACGCTTCGCTCCTCCACCCCCATACCCATGTCCTCTTTCATTCTTTTTGAGTTGCCCCCCACTTCTTACCCCCAAGGTCTTCAATCTTGTATTCATAACATTTTTTTAGAAGTGCCCTTGGCATAGTGTCCAGATCAATTTGTCAGCGCTCAATGCAAATAACCCCGAGAGTAGTTGGTTCTGCTCGGGTTACAGCTATAGCATTATTGATTATCCTTTTACAGCTCCTTCAGTCAATCCCGAAATCAATTGCTTTTGAAAAACAAGCACGATGATAAGTAGCGGTAAAACGCTAATAACCGAAGCTGCCATGATCAAGTGATAAGGTGTATAATTGCTGTCTTCCAGTGCTTTTATGGCTACGGCAAGTGTTAAGTTTTCTTTGGATCTTAGAATGACAACTGGCCACAAAAAATTGTTCCACTGCTTAACGAACAAGATAATGCCCAAAGCTGCAAAAGCCGATTTTAAATTAGGAAGTACAACCTTTCGGAACAATGTAAATTCGGAGCATCCATCAATTCGCGCTGCTTCTAGCATCTCATCTGGCAGCGAACGACAGTATTGTCGCATAAAGAAAATACCAAAGGCATTGGCAAGATCCGGAAGAATTACGCCCCAAATGTTATCAATTAAATGAAGCTGCTTATAGATCACAAATAGGGGTACCATCGTCGCTTCGTGAGGGATCATTAGTGAAGCTAATACAAATACGAACAAAATTTGTTTGCCGCGGAATTGGTATTTGGCAAAGGCATAGCCACCTAAGCTGCAAAGGAACAGCGTTACAACAGTAAAGGTTGTTGATAGCAAAAGGCTATTCCACGTAATGATGCCAAAACCTCTTTTGGAAAAAAGCTCTCCAAAATTTTCCCAATGCAACGTAGCTGGAATCCATATGGGAGGGTTGATAAATATTTCACTTACCGCTTTTAGTGAAGAGCTTAGCAGCCAAAAAAACGGAAATAACATAATGACGGAAATAATAGCCATTACCATAAACATGATTATGGTATTTAATTGATTTTTGCGATTCCAGCTGTAATTCGTTTTAGATGAGGTTTGCACGATTTCTCCCCCTTTATCCATTTTTATCATCAAATAGGCGTAATTGAACTAACGAGACCAACATCATGAGAATAAAAAAGCAGACGGCGATCGAAGATGCATAACCAAAATTAAAGTTTTGAAAGCTTTCATTATATAGCATCAAAACAGGAGTTAATGTGGAATTCAAAGGACCTCCATGGGTTAATATGAAAGGCTCGGTAAATAATGAAAATGTGCCAATTGTGGACAAAATTGTACAGAATAGTAAAATTCGTTTAACCAGAGGAATGGTGATCAGAAAGAAGCTTTGTATTTTTGACGCTCCATCGACATATGCGGCCTCATACAAATCTTTAGGGATGCTTTGCAGGCCTGTGATAAGCAACAACATATTGTAGCCGAGCCATCTATACAAGACCATCATGGCCACAGTAAACCGAGCCCATCCCGGTGATTCCAACCAGGGAATACCTTTATCTATCCATCCCAGATTCGTCAGCAGCGTATTCATAAGTCCATCCTGCGTATTGAAGATCAGAACAAACACGAAAGAAACAGCAACAACTGATACAAAGTTCGGGACGAACAAAGCCATACGAAAAAATCCTTTACCGACCATCCAATTCGCATTGAGCACACTGGCAAAAATAAGCGCCAGAAAAAGCATTAAAGGAACATACATCATATAAATCACAGCACTGTTCCATAAAGACAACCAAAAGCTGTTGTCCTGCATTAAAGTCGTATAATTTTGCAACCCAATAAACGACTTCACTTTAGAACCGTTCCAATCCGTGAGACTTATATAGAATGAATAAACAATTGGATATAAAGAGAACAAGATAAACAACAAAAAGTATGGCGATATGTAGAAATAAGGCGCCAGTCGAAACTGCCATTTCCAGCTTGTGGTTCTCATAGATTTCCTCCTAAGAGTTTTGCGAAGCAAAACTGACTTCGTAAGCATGTACTGCTTAGCGCTAAAAAAGCAAAAGGGGGCATCATCCCCTTCGAACTCATGCTGATTCACATTCGTTCAAATGAACATGATACTCCCTCAGTTTGTTCTTTTGAGATCTAATGGATATTTTCTATTCTCTGTTTACTTTCTTTTCGTTTTTTGCCTAAGCTCGTCAGCCATGCTTTTCAAAGCTTTGTCTGAGGGTGCATTGTTTAAAAAGATTTGTGCCCAAACGTCCGTCATCATTTTATTGGCCAGTGGAAAATCGGAAGTGTAAGCAAGTGGGAAAGTCTGCTTTAACGACTCTGCATACATTTTCAGGATCGGCTGATTGTTGAAATAGGCAGATGGCGCGTCCATGTCCGGGCTACTATATACCGTGTTCAGTGCTGGGAACAAGCCTGCTTTGGACATCATTTTCGTTTGAGAACTGTCTTTGCCCAGCATAAATTCGATAAATTTCCAGGCTTCCTCAGGGTTTTTGGAATTTTTGTTGATAGCCATGTTAGAGCCCCCTTGGTTGGCACTGACATATTTATCATCCTTGGCCCATTTTGGCATCATGGCAACCGACCATTTCCCCTTATCTCCAGGGGCATATTGCTGCTCGATGGTCGCGTCATGCCAGGAACCTCCTACTACTGTAGCAAATTTACCCTCCTTGATAGCATTTCCCCAAGGATCTGTGTTGGCACGGGCATCAAATACAAGTCCTTCTTTTTGCATCTTTACCAGAAAATCAGCTACTTCTTTCACTTCAGGCGAATCTACGGATACATTACCCTGCTTATCGAAATACCACAGGCCGCGCTGCCACATCATGGATTCGAATACACGGTTACTCGAATTTGTTTTCGAGTCTCCATACATCAAAACACCGGTTTTTTCTTTTATTAGCTTCGCCGCTTCATAGTAGTCATTCCAAGTCTGGATTTTTTGAGAAACTTCCAATGGATCGGTAGGAAGCCCTGCTTTTGCAAAAACATCATTTCTATAAAACATCACAACAGGACCGCTGTCCCAAGGCATCGCATAGATTTTATTATCCTTTGTCGCATCTTCCCATTTGTATGCATTCATTTTGTCTTTATAAGGCTGGACGCGAGAAGTAATATCCAGTAAAGAATCAATCTGCACCATTTGGGAAAGGTTGGTGGATTCCAATGAAACAATATCCGGCACTGCATCTCCGGTATTGGAAGCGATCAGATACTTTTGATACAAGTCCGTCGATTTCATCAATTGAAATTCCACTTCGATATTCGGGTATTGCTTCTTAAATTCTTCCATGTTTAGATCCACACCGGTTTTTGCCGATTCCCAAATCCAAACAACCAGCTTCGTCTTTTTATCCGCATCTGCAGGCTTGGCGGCTTCTCCGGGCTTTGCCAGTTCTGCGGAATTGCTGCTTGAATTGGAACATGCACTGGCCATTATAGAGAAGAACATACAGAAGACCAGCAGTAGCGACCAACTTTTCTTTTTCATTCTTAATTACCCCCCTTATTTGGTTCCTCTTTATCATAGTAGGTTTGAAAGTGCTTTCAAACCGACGTTCGTTTGATAATAGTGTATTATTTTCGAAAAACAAAAAAACACTCCTCAAGGACAGGAGGTTTTCGTATTCTTGTTTCATCATTTCGTTATTTTGTTTGATGTCTGTAGAGGCTGGGGGTTTGAGCCACACATTTCTTAAACCATTTGGAAAAATATTTAACATCCTGAATCCCCACTTGTTCGGCTATTTCATCCGTTCGAAGATCGGTCAAACGCAGCAGATCCTTGGCCCGTATAAGTTTACGGTCAGAAATAAAAGTGATTAGGCTGCAGCCCACCTCTTCTTTGAAAATAGTACTGAAATAGCTTCTGCTAACCCCTATTCGGTTAGCCAGATCGGCAGCACGTATATCCAGATGCAAATGCTGGTCGACAAAATCAATTACTCGAAGTACATCATCCTTATGAATCCCGTTGCGCAATTCGATTTGCAGCTCAATTTGCCGAAGCCGATGCATTTTTTCTGTGGCCGTCATCCAGCCCGACGCATCTTGTATATTTCCCTCAGTTCTCCAATGCAGCCAAGGCTTTTTCAATTTCATGGCGAGTAAATCATTTTTGCATGAATTCAAAAGGTGTGGAGCACAAATTAAAAACATGGAGTCCCGTCCATTATTAAGAAATAAGATGCCCTCATCATACACAAGTGGAAAGGTTTGAATGACCTCCTCCAGTAAACCCCAACCTTTTTCGTCCGCATGATCGGCTCCATTCATAAACAGATGGAATATTTGGCCCCCGGAAACCATCCATTTCCAATCATTGTCCAAATGCTGCTTCAATTGAGCAGCGGCAGCTTGTTTCTTTTCCATTAACCATGTTTGCAGAAGATTATCTCTACTGTGTTGATCTTTGTGCATCAGGGCAGAAGAGGGTTCCAGTAGCTTGTGAAGAGTCAATTCCTGACGTATTTTTTCCAAGCTATCATCCATTTGTGCATCATCAAAGTTAGTTTTTACAATGTAATCGGATATACCGAGCTGAATACCTTGCTTGGCAAAGCTAAAATCGCGGTGACAGCTTAGAAACAATATCTTAGTCTCTGGGTAATCCGCCAAAATTCGTTTGGCCAGCTCAATTCCGTCCATCTCCGGCATCACAATATCGGTAATAACGATGTCTGGACGATGCTTCTGAAACGACTCCCAACCAAGTAAACCGTTCGCAGAGTCCGCAACAACCGTCATCTGATGCTTTTCCCAATCAACCGTCATGCGCAAACCTTGTCTGACCAACTGCTCATCATCGACAATCATCACTTTTAAAACAGTATCTAAAACAATTTCGGCCATATGATAATCATCCTCGTTCCTTTCATTCTCTCTGATTCAATGTTCATCTTATACTGTAAGTCAAAATGCAGCTTAAATCGTTCATCGACGTTTCGCAAACCCAAGCCGCCCTGTTTATCAGGAATTTTTTGACCACTTCTAATATAATTCAGATGCTCGGGTTTAATACCCAAACCGTCATCGGTAAGCTCTATGCAAATATTTTGCCGTATGGAAGTAATCGTAATTTTCAATTGCCCCCTACCATCTGTAAAAGCATGAAAAAAGATGTTTTCTAACAAGGGTTGAAGTACCATACGTGGTATAAGGCAGCGCTCTAGCCCAGGCTCCACATTCAATAAAACGGTGAATACTTCTCCGTACCTGTAACGTTGAATTTCCAAAAAATGCTGTGCCACCTCCAGCTCCGTTTTAAGTGGCACAAGCGCTTGCTTAAAATTAAAGCTCGCTTCCAGCACGGCGACTAAATGCACGAGCATTTTTTGGATATCTGGCTGATGGGCTAATCTTGCCTTCCATTGAATGCTATTCAATGTATTGAATAGCAGATGCGGATTAATTTGATAATGGAGCGCTCTCAACTCGGCTTCGCTTTTGAGTTTTTCTTTAAGACTGATTTCATGTACCGACTGTTTGATTTGTGCAGTCATCCGATTAAAGGCATCACCCAAATATCCCAACTCATCCGATGTGGTAATCGGGATCTGTACGGAAAGATCCCCTTGACCGAATCTCTTGATCGATTTAGCTAATTCTTTAATGGGTTTGGTAAAACGCGAAGAAAAGATACCCGCCATAACTACAACCAAAACAAGCGCTAGTAAAGAAACAAACAACGAATATTTCAAAATGACACTGGAGGATTCATAAAATTGCTTATACGGCAATCTGGCTTCAATGATCCACCCATTCATATCCAACCGATCCGACCAGATGATATCGTTATCAGCAAATGAATAATCATCTGAGGTTTGTAACAAAACTTCTCTGTTTTGATCAAGAATTTGCAGATGCGCTTTCAAATCATGTTCAAAATTGCGAAATAACCCCAATATTGAATCCGCTTTCATTTCAATTAAAATACGACTTCCTTCCGGTAGCCTGAACTGTTTTTGTATAGGTACCACTAAACTAATCACGTAATTTACCGATGTGGATGAGTAGTAGTCCGGTTGATGAATAATAATTTTATTGCGTATGATAACATGCTCTGAAACATCCTTCCAAAAACTAGATCGCATCAGCATCTCGGCATTAATCATATCGTTCCCATAAATTTTCCCGGATT
The DNA here is from genome assembly GCF_011440305.1 of Paenibacillus agricola. Taxonomy (GTDB): domain Bacteria; phylum Bacillota; class Bacilli; order Paenibacillales; family NBRC-103111; genus Paenibacillus_S; species Paenibacillus_S agricola. The sequence goes on from NZ_JAAOIW010000003.1 coordinate 104,449, forward strand.
TTGTAACGATACTTACACTTATTATATCCGCATTTGTGTAAGATGCGAGAAGTCTTTTCAGATCTCTTTCATCTGTATATTGGCTGTAAGTCTGAATATCCTCATCTTCGATCACAATGGGTGTGGATGTTAAATAAGCTAATAGATTCCCAGTGATATTTTCCATTTGCTTTAAGTTGGAATCCAGATGAAGCCTCAGCTGCTGTACAGCATACAAGCCGTAGTTTCCGAATTGTGAATTTACAACCTGGGATGACTTATTATAAGAAAAATAACCAAGTGTAAGCAAAGGCAAAATAGCCACAATCATTAAAAAAATAATAAGCCTAGCTTGAACACTTTTGGCCACTTGAAACTGGTAAGGCAGCTTTTCAGAGGAAAATCGGTATTTCATACTCCACCTGCTTCAAGATGATACTTTCATATCATGTAGTATAACTATTTATTGTTGTTGGTTCCAGACATAATTAATTCCATATGAACTAGTTCTCAAAAAAATAGGGGTGGTGCCCCCCATACTCAGCGCTTAGGGACACCACCACACTATTACTTATTCATCCTCTTTGAAAATGGGCTTTAATCTAATTTCAAATTTGAATTCCTTTTCATCCAATCGGTAGGGTGCCAAAAGCTCGGGTCCGCAGGAATTGGAGCCTACTCCGCTTACCTTATAATCGAGGTGAACAATCGTTTCCTTTCGTCTGACAAGCTCGTAATCATGGGCTGCCAAAGTTAAATCCTCTGGTGTATAATGCGCAACATTCATGGAGAAATCGTCTGAACCCGAAAATTTCATCCCCATTCCCTGTTCGTTGGACACGATCGCCCACTCGGTTCCATATCGCGAGCCGTTCTCCTGAGGCCTAATATAGTTCTCGAACATCTCGTCGACCGTCAGAAGATATTTTCCTTTTTTCACACTTTGACGTTTGTCGATATAACTCTCATGCGGTCCAAGCCCGAAATATTCCACTTCTTCCGTTCCTTGAGGCATAGTAAGCTGTAGCCCGAAGCGTGGAAGAAATACAAGATCCTCTCTAACAGTGATGTTTACCTGCAGCGAAATTTCACCTGTGCCGTCTACTTTCCAGAGGGCAACGCCATGAAGAATCGGAATTTTAATATATCCGCCTAATGAAAAGCTTACAGCGATCTCTACCGATGATTCCGTTTGATTAGTGATCTCAGCCCCGTACACATGCATACTGGCCCTATCATAGCCCTCTTCCATCCAGCTATGCTTGATCTTACGGTCGTTATCGGTTGGAGCCCGCCATATGTTAAATTTCATTGACGATTCAATCATATCCATTCCATGCTTGGTTACCTTGATAAACACACCGTTATACATGTCAAATACATGCTTAAAATCAAATCCCTCAATGCTCAATTGATGCCCACTTTTATCCACAAGAATAACCGGTATCTTTTGAGTCGTGCGCTCCTGAACCTTATTGACCGGAAGCTCAAACTGTTCAAAGCAGATTTCATGACCGGCTTCAGCCCATCGGGTATCTCGCTTGGACCGACAGGAGACAGTAATGAAATAACGGCCGCTGGATTCTGCAGGTACTTCATAAGGTATACTCACCCTTTGGACGGCATGAGGTGAAGCATTGAGTGGGATCGGCTCTCCTTGATCAACAAGTTGTCCGTCCTTCTCTATCCTCCACGTCAAATCAATATGGGATAAATCGATAAAATCGAACAAATTGGTTACGATTATCGCTCCATTTCTCAAGTCCTCCGCTTCAATACGGATGGGGGCAATGACTTGCTTCAATTCCAACAGCCCTGTATGTGGTTTCCGGTCCGGGCCAACAAGGCCATCTATACAAAAGTTGCCATCGTTAGGCTGATCTCCGAAATCGCCCCCGTAAGCAAAATGCTCCGTTCCATTGGCGGATTGGGTCTTGATTCCATGATCAGACCATTCCCAAACGCATCCGCCCATCAGCTTAGGATACTTGTAAATGATATCCCAGTAATCCTTCAGGTCCCCAGGTCCATTCCCCATGGCATGGCTGTATTCGCATAAAAACATCGGCTTGGTGCTGTTCTCATCTTTTGCATAATTCTCAATATATTCAGGTGAAGAATACATCCGACTTTCTACATCGATAACATCTGTATTGGAGCTTCCTTTATGTCTCGGATCGACGCCTTCATAGTGAATGGGCCGTGACGTATCTCTGCCTTTTATCCATCTTGCCATCGTCATATGATTAACATCGTATCCCGACTCATTACCTAAAGACCACATCACGATCGAAGGATGATTTTTGTCCCTTTCCACCATGCGGATAGCCCGATCCAGAAAAGCATCCTCCCACTCCGGATTCTTGGTTAGCATATGATAATCTCCCGCATGGAGCACGCCATGGCATTCCAGATCTGCTTCATCAATGAGGTAAAAGCCGTATACATCACATAAATTCAGAAAACGCGGATCGTTAGGATAATGAGATGCTCGAATGGTATTCACGTTGTGGCGCTTCATTAGCACAAGGTCTTTGATCATATGGTTGATCGGAATCGTTTGCCCGAGCTCAGGGTGCGAATCGTGGCGGTTGACTCCCTTCAGCTTAACTGCAGCTCCATTTATCATAAACACACCGTCTTTAATTTCGACTTTTCTGAAGCCTACTTGAAACAAGAGTACTTCATCCCCGCTGTACATATAAAGACTGTATAAGGAAGGATTTTCCGCATTCCAAAGAACGGGTTCCAGAACTTCAAATTCCAAGCTTCCCTTACGGTCAATCATCACTTGTACTTCCTGTATCATATCACCTTTGGCATTTCTTAACTGTGCCTTGACCTCTACAAGACCCGTAGTCTCTAATTCACACTTTAAAATAGCTTTCTGAAAATCATCCGATATCTCTTGCTTGTTGAATACATCCACGATATGATTTTGATCCCGCGCAAGCAAGTAGACGTCTCTGAAAATACCGGAAAATCTCCAGAGATCCTGATCCTCTATATAAGTGCCGTCACACCATTTTAGTACCATCACGGCCATTTTGTTTTTGCCGCTTTTGACAAATGGGGAAATGTTAAATTCAGCTGGTACCCTACTGCCCTGGCTGTATCCTACAAATTCACCATTTATCCAAAGATAAAAACAGGAGTTAACACCCTCGAACACGATATATTTTTCTTTTTCGTCCCAGTTTTCGGAAATGTTAAACTCCCTGACGTACAATCCAGCCGGATTATCATTGGGCACATACGGGGGATCACAGGGAAATGGATAATTAACATTCGTATATTGTAGTTGATCGTACCCCTTTACCTGCCAGCAGGAAGGAACCGTCAAATCGTCCCAAGCGCTTACATTTGTCGAAACGTCATAAAAGCCGTCCTCAACATCCTTAATACTGGGATGATACTGAAATTTCCATCGTCCGTTCAAGGTTTGATAAGAAGGGGAACGTCCGCGTTTTCCGCTCGAAGCCGCTTCTGCTTCACTATAGGGAATGTAGTAGGCTCTAGGAGCTTCCCTGTTCACTTGTAAAACTTTAAGATCTTCCCAGTATCGGGTCACATTAATCAATTGAATCGCCCCTAACGTCAATTAAGCTGTAAACAGTAGCAAACTCCGTTTCATGCATAATAATTCTAAATGGATGTGTAGGCGATTAGAACCGACAGATGTTTGGAATAAGTGTATTTTTTCATGATAACTCAGCAGAATGGGCAAGGTAAGCTAACCCCTCTGGAAGATTAAAACAGAAAAGAAGACAGACGAATTATTGAATTCGACCTGTCCCTTTTGTATTACATACTATTAACATCAATATGCCAAAGATCGAAGCTGATAGAGAACCATACGGTACCGTTGAGCCAGCCTAAGTTGATGAACTTGGCGCGCCAGCCCAACCTGGTCGCTACCATTTCGGATGTAAAGGATAGGGGCAATACTGCCCCTGAATTTTAGTCCTGATCTGTACAAGACAACCACAATATTTACACGTACCTCCGTGCACATAACCCGTGCAGCCCATACACAGAGAAAGCCTTCTATTGCTTGTTTCTTCATCTACAAGCTCCCTATTTCCCGACTTTATCAGGAGCTGCAGCATCTTCTCTATTTTATCTGGCGTAACTTCGATAGATTCTGAGCAATCTCTGCAAGGACCATGGTTTGCCATCGCGCGCCCCAGCTTATTCCAGCGTCAGGACAACAACAGACATCGGAGGAATATCGGCAGAGAATCCTTGTTCATTCAGTTGTACGTTGGTGAATGCCTCTGGCTTGACATTAGCAGGCTGATCAAACGTATTAATTGCGTTCATGGAGGAGGATGTTAAAATTCTTCCGGTGACCTGCTTACCCGCATACCCTCCTGTATCACAATCCACTTGTGCGCTATTTCTTGGATCTGTATTACATATGCTGATGTTCAATTTACCGGCTGCATCCTTGGAAGCAGAAACACTAAGCTGAGGGACTTCCTCCCCTTCAAAATTATAGGTGCTTGAAGTGAGTTCTATAGGCTGTAAGATGGCATCCATATGCACCTTAAACATTTCGAAAATATGATAGGTCGGCGTCAGTATCATCTTATCGCCTTCTGTCAGAATAACAGCTTGCAGCACATTGATCGTCTGGGCGATATTAGCCATTCTTACGCGGTCACAGTGGTTGTTGAATATATTAAAGCTGATTCCGGCAGATACCGCATCTCTCATTGTATTCTGCTGATAGAGGAAGCCTGGATTCGTGCCGGGCTCTACATCAAACCAGGTGCCCCATTCATCCACAATCAGCGCCACTTTCTTGTCTGGATCATATTTATCCATAATCGCAGCATGCTTTTCAACAAGCTCTTCCGTAAAATAAGCAGCTTTCATGATGCCAAACCATTCTTGCTCCTCAAAATCAACAGCTTGACCTCTTACTGCATCCTTCTTTTTCAAATAAATCCTGTTGCCGTCCGGATTTTCTATTACGACGCTATGGTCTTGTAATCTTGTATAATAATGGAGTGCCAGACCATCCATAAAGTGACCAGCTTCCCTCATCATGACTTCCGTCCAGTGATAATTGTCCCCTCTAGGGCCGGCCGCAATTCTGTAAAGCGAATTTTCTCCATAATCTCTTACGTAAGTGCTGAACTGCCTGTAAAGATCCGCATAATACTCCGCTCTCATTCTACCGCCGCAGCCCCAATTTTCATTCCCAATACCGAAATATTTAAGCTCCCACGGTTTTTCTCTGCCGTTTGATTTCCTTAGCTCCGTCATAGGTGATTCACCGTCAAAGGTCATATATTCAACCCATTGCTGCATCTCATAAACCGTTCCGCTTCCGACATTCCCACAAATATAAGGCTCGGTTTCAAGCAACGCACACAAATCGAAAAACTCATGGGTGCCAAAGTGATTATTTTCAACCACACCGCCCCAGTGTGTATTAATCATATGTGCCCTGTTTTCTTTGGATCCGATGCCATCTTTCCAATGGTACTCATCGGCAAAGCAACCTCCCGGCCAGCGCAGGATAGGAATACTCATATCCTTTAATGCTTGAATAACATCATTTCTCATTCCACGAGTATTAGGAATCTCCGAATCCTCTCCTACCCAGATCCCTTCATAAATACAGCGGCCCAAATGCTCCGCGAAATGTCCGTAAATATTTTTATCTACTTTGTGAATTCCAGCCTGGGTATTGATCTTAATCGTATTTTTCATCTTCGTCCGCCTCCAGAATTTTACTGTTTATTATAACCTTAACCTTTGACTCCACCGTTAGCCAACCCTGAAATAAAAGCCTTCTGATTCAACAAAAACAAGATAATAATGGGTATAATAGCTAGTACAGCACCTGCTATCAATATGTCGTAATTATTCCCATAAGGTGTCATTAATGAAGCCAGTCCTATAGGAATTGTAAACATAGTGTTTGTGCGCAGCACGATCAACGGCCATACGAAGCTGTTCCAACTGTGCATGGCAAGAAGTATTCCCATAGCACCGAAGGCCGGCTGCATCAAGGGAGCCATTATTTTGAAAAATATGCCAAACTCCGTACACCCATCCATTCTTCCGGCATCCATGTATTCCTTTGAAATGCCTGCTATATACTGTCGGAAGAAGAAGATGGCCATGGGTGAAACAACAAAAGGAAGAATGACTCCATAGTACGTATTGATGATCCCCATCCCGACAATTAGTTTATATAAGGGAAGCATGAGAATTTCAAGGGGTACCATCATGACAAACAAGACCATGGTGAAAATGATGTTTTTACCTTTAAAGTTATAAGCTCCAAGCCCATAGCCTACTAAGGACGAAAGGAACAACGAGCAAATGGTATAAAGAGTGGTGATAACAAGGCTGTTCCTATACCAATATAGATAAACGCTGCTTTTGCCCGTGAAAAGAAGTTTGTAATTATCAAGACTCATCAGACTGGGAATTAACCTGAAGTCCATTCCATTCCTGAACAGCTCCTTAGAGCTTTTAAATGAAGCCATGAACATGTAATAAAGCGGAAATAGGATAATCAAGCTAAGTATGATGAAGAAAATAATCATCAATACCGTCAAGCACCGCCTTTTAAGTTTAGTATCCACTATCAGTCCGCCTCCTTTTTGAAGAGTCCGAATAGCTTCAATTGCACCAAGTTAATGGCCAACACAATCATGAGCAGTGTAATGCCTATGGCTGAACCAAAGCCCATATCGTTCCTCTGAAAAGCCTGCTGGTAAATATATCTGACAATGGTAAGGCCGATATCACCCGGCATCCCTTCATTCCAAAATACAAAGCTTTCTCCAAACATCCGATATCCATCAAAAATAGCTATGGTTAGCGTATAGATGATGATTGGTTTTAAAAGCGGCAAAGTGATGTAATACAGCTTAGTGAAGGCGTTGGCCCCGTCTATTTCTGCGGATTCGTACAATTCCTCAGGTATGCTTTGAAGACCTGCCAAATAATAGACCATATTGATCCCTGCATAACGCCATGCGGTAAGGATAACCATCAGCATCAAACCCGTACCATAGTTCATATTCCATTTCTGGGGAGTCAGTCCCAGCTGTATAAAAACAGAGTTTATGAGGGCTGTATCCAGTTCTCCAAACATCAGCCTGAAAGAAACGCCCGCTACAATGACAGAGGTTAACGCCGGGATAAATATAATGGACTTAAAAAAAGATCTGGCCTTCATTAGCGTGGAATTCAACAATACTGCAAAAATGATAGGAATGGGTATTAGCACCATAATCGTAATAGCTGTGTATATGGTGTTGGTTTCTAGTGCATTGTAAAAATGTTCGTTAAATAGTCGTGAGTAATTGTCTAGTCCTATAAACCTTGCATTATTGAGACCCAAAACTTCTTGGAAGCTCATGGTAAATGTTGCGATTGTGGGATATAAGAAAAATATGAAAAATGACAGGATAAAGGGTGAAACAAAGATATAAGGAGCTAACTTTTTAGAGTAAAAAAATCCTTTAAAGCTGAATCCTCTGTTCCTCTTGGTTATTGGTTTGTAAGCAGGATTTATCCTTTCTGTAGTCACGACTTCACCACCTCATCTGTATCAGGACCGCAGAAAACCGGTTCGGATTCTGCAGCCCTGGCCATTGCATCATGCTAATTATTTTTTCTGCTTCCGCAGTTCATCAGCAGCTGCTTTTAATGCCTGTTCCGGAGTCTGACTCTGTTCTTTCAATGATTTGAACATTACACTAGAATTTACTATGTCCTGGGCTGCGGCGCTCAATTCTCCCATATTAGGTGATTTGATTTCATCCTTCATATCCAAAAGCACCTTGAACACCTTTTCGTTGCTGAAGTACGGGTCAGGCAATTGAAGTTCCGGAGCATCCCAGACATCCCATCGGATAGGATCGAAGCTGAGTTCCTGCCATATCCTTATATTCGCTTCCTTGGTCAGCTTGGCAAAGGCAAGAAATTTAACGGCCATATCCTGGTTTTTGCTTTGCTTGGTAACAGCCGTACCCGTTCCTCCCATTCCTGCAGACCTTACATCGCCCTTTTCCCATATAGGCATAGGGCGGACTACTACTTTACCCTTTAAGTCAGGCATATAAGACAAGAACCTGCTCATGTACCACATGGGCATGATCAGAGAAGCCATTCCGCCTTTATTCATGTAAGTGAAAAATTCTTCCTTACTTGTATCTCCCCCAGGCATGGGAACTGCGATTTTATCCTTGTACATCATGTCGTGCATAGAATTTAGAGTTTTTATATTGATATCATTATCAAGAGTCACTCCACCGTTTTTATCCAGATAGTCGGAGCCTCTCTGCACGATCATCGGCCAGAACGGTCGCTGGTTAGTAACTTCAAAAGCAGTCATAGGCTTGCCCGTTGCGGTAACAACCTTCTTGCCTGCTTCGACATAATCGCTCCAAGTCTTTATGGTATCTGGGTTCACACCCGCTTTATCCATAATTTCCTTATTGTAATACACAACGGAAGCACCTACGTGGAAATCGACACCGTAATATTTTCCGCCTTTACTGTAGATATCAAATCGGGATTGAATAAATTTATCCTTTTCCGGTTCGATGATCTTATTCAATTCTACCAATTGGATATCGCCCTTTAAAAAGTTTTGGAAGAAGTTGATATTGATATCGGCAATATCAGGCGCACCGACTCCGGATTGTAAGGAAATTAAAAGCTTATTATGCATTTCTGCGTTGGGGTAAGTATCCACCGTTAATTTTATAGGCTGATTGGGGTTGGCTTTGTTCCATATTTCCACTGTTTTTTCATAGTACGTCTTGTGCACCTCCTGGAATGTCCACAATGACAATTCCACCGGTTTCTGAGCCTGATTTTCAGATGGCTGATTCCCCCCGTCGCTACTAGTACAACCTGACAAAATGGAAGTCAATAAGAGCAGAATAGTAACAGCAATAATGGATGCTCTTTTCATGTGTTTCACTCTCCCTCATAATAAATACTTTTGGGTAAATAAATAATGCTATTCACTTATTTCTAATTATAAAAGAGCTTGTGAATATCCGGACTACACTTTTCTATACTCTACTCTAACTTTTTGATATATCCGAAAACAATGGCAACTCGTTTAGCTTCTGCAAATCTGTTCATATTCAAGCGGGGTCATTCCAGTTGTCTCCTTGAACACCTTGAAAAAGTAGTTGTAGTTATTAAAACCAACACAGGATACAATTTCCTTCAGTTTAAGCTCACCATTCTCGATATACTGCTTAGCGTTCTCCACCCTGACATGGTTCAAGTATTCAACAAACCCCATCTTGCACTCCTCCCTAAACAGCCTGCTGATATAAGAGTTGCTTACTCCTACGAAATCGGCAACATCTCCCAGTGAAAAGTCCGTTTTGTAATTGCGATGAATAAACCCAACAGCCTTCTTGGTAATTTCGCTTAATTGTCCGCCTATTTTCGTCCGCTCCAGTATCGATATCAGTTTTTTATTAAGACCCAAAATCCAGTCTTTAATATCCATGAGGGTCTCATATTTTTGTATCATATTGTAAGGAATATCTTCGCTGATATAAAGCTTTGAGATCTCGATTCCGGTATCTTTGGCAACCTTGTTTACAATGTTAATTAATTCTGCACAAATCATCTGGGTTGATTTACTACTTAACCTCAAACTTGAAATTTTTTTAAAAACTTCTTCGATTAACCTCTCTACACTCTTAACATCTAAATTTTTCAAGGCTGAATATATAGCTTTTTCATCCTTTATATCCAGACAGAAAAAGCCTTCTTCCAGTTTACTGCTCGTATTTTCTATAAATATCCCATTTTTCCCTTTGTAAAATTTGTCTTTTAATATGGAATCTGCCTCATGATAAGCTTGACGCAGATCGAGGACTTCTTTGCAAACCTTACTTACGCCGAAACAAGCTGTTATATTCAGGTATTTTTTGATCTCAGATCGTATTCTATTTAAAATCGTATAAATTCGGTTGTATATGTACATCGTACTGACGGTCTTGCCTATAGAAAAAATCAGGATGAATTTCCCTTTCGATGTATGGACTATTACAGACTTCTCCCATTCGCCCAGTATGCCTATTGATATATCCATTAAAGTTTTTATTAAAACATCCACTTCTATCGGGGTGAATTTTTCTTCAATTAATCGATAATCATCGATCTCTGCAACGGTCACAATCAGGCTCTCCGTGTCTATTTGTATGTCCAAGGAGCATAATTTGCTCTTAATCTCATCGATATTCGATATACTTCCCTCTATAAGCCTGTGAATAAACTCCTGACGCAAAAAAGCCTTACCATAGGAGAGCTCAACGGATATCTCATTCTGTCTATCACGTTCATTTCTGTATTTCAATATGGAGCTTCTAGCAGCTTGAAGTATTTCTAATAGAAGGGCAGCATCCAGCTGGTGCTTCAGCACATAATCTAGGGCTCCCTTTTTCATGCTCTGCCTGACATAGTCGAAATCGTCATAGGCACTCAAAGCAATAATTCGGACTTGTGGGCTATGCTGCTCCAGATAATCAATTAGTTCTATTCCGTTCATCAGAGGCATGTTGATGTCAGTAATAACAATGTCAGGCAGTTCATCTTCCATGAGCTTTAATGCATTGATCCCGTTGCTTGCTTCTCCAGAAATATAAAAACCGTTGCTTTCCCAAATGATCATCGTCTTTAAATCTGTCCTTGATAGAGCATTATCATCCACTATAAGTACTTTGAGCATAGGTATTATGCCCCTCCTCTCCTGTGATAGGAATGGTGATTTCTATCGTAGTCAGCATGTTTGGAACGCTTTGAATGGATATTCCGTATGCTTCCCCGAAATAAAGCTTTATTCGTTCATCCACATTCCGAATGCCCATACCGCTTAGTTTGCCTTCTTTATTCTGAAGTTTTTCCTGCAGCAGATTGTTCATCTTATAACTAGGAATACCGACACCATTATCGGTTATGGTAATTATCAATTGATCCTCAGCCCTGTAACCTTTTATGATAATCAGGCCCTGTCCCTCCATAGGCTCAATCCCATGCAACAGTGAATTTTCCACGATTGGCTGCATGATAAACTTCAGTATTTTTAAATCCAGTACGCCTTCCTCCATTTCAAAATGCACCCTGAACTTGTCATAATACCTGTATGTCATTATATTTAAGTAGTTTTTGACATATTCGATTTCTTCCCTTATGTTGATCAGCTCCCCTCCTTTTCCCATACATACGTGCAGCAGCTGTATTAGCGAAGTGATTAAACTCGATATGTTCTCCGCCTTCTGTACATTTGCAAGCCACCTTACGGTATTTAAAGTATTAGAAAGAAAATGCGGATTAATCTGTGCTTGAAGAGTGCTGAGCTCTGCGCGCCTTTTCAAAGCTTCTTTGCTCTTTACTTCATCAATAAGGAATTGAAGCTCACTAACCATGGTATTGAAATTTGTAATCACTACCCCTAACTCGTCACTGCTTCGATCCTCGATCTGTACAACAAATTTTCCTTTTTTTACATTATTCATAGAATCCAATAGTTGTTTTAAAGGATTGGAGATGCTTCTCGATACGATGAAAGACAGAAGTAGTGCAAGTACAAAACATACAACTCCTAAAATGGCAATATAGATGCCAATTCGAATCGACTCATCGTTTATATAGGAAAACGGGATCGTACTAACCACATACCAGTCAGCACTTGGTATATACGTATAGGCAATTAGATTACGTTTCCCTGAGATTGTTCGATTGAATGAATAGATTTCATTCTCTTTATTGGTTTTAATCTCTTGAATAAGCTCACTGTCGGGATACATCTTAGCAGCTTTAACTTCCGCACTTCGACCTGACATTACCATTCCATTACTGTTTAATATGAAAATATCCGCACCGTGGCCAAGGTCAATATGTTTAAACTTATTCAAAATGTACTTCTCATCCACTCTTATAAGTATATAACCAAGTGGAGTCCCATGCTGCAGTGATTTAAAGCTTCTATACAGCAGAATTCCGCGTTTTCCATAATTTTCGATTCTAAAGCTTGAATTATTTGAATCTTCCTCGTTAGCTTTATCCTGAATTGTCCATAAGGGAACACCATTATTAGTCGTCGTTTCTTCAAGAATGCTATTTAAATAGTCAGATTTCAGCTTAAATTTAAAGTGCACATCTCCATAGGCAATTATTTTTTCTTTATTTCTCGTAAATACAAGTACATCCGTAACACTGGGAAAGAATGAAAATCTTTTGACTAGCATACTGTGCATTTTTAATTCCACCTCGTTTTTTTCCCATTCATTCAAGGTATTAAAGGAATCCAGCGTATTTTGGATCATATCTGAAAACGCAATGTTAACGCTGTCATTTTCAATCTGGACAAGTTCATTTTTAATATTTTCACTGACTTGATTCATCACCTGGATGGAATAAGTGCTTATCTTTGTTTTCATAGCTTCGCTTGATTGAAAATAGGCAAAAATTCCCGTTATCAGTAAGGGAACTAATGAAAAAGTAGCAAAGGAGGCAACCAATCTATTCTGAATCTTTACCTGTCTTATATGGCGGTTTAGCGCAGTAAATGCCCATTGCCATATACGGATTCTTAGGTTAACCACGATTTCAACTCCTCTTCTACTATTAATAAAGTGTTCGGATTAACATGTAATATTCTTTAAAGAAGCGCAATTCCCTTTATTATACTTAATAACGGTTTCTATGGGCATGGCAAAAAGCGATCTCCAACTTATATTTTATAATCGTTAAGTAGAGTATACAGGTTCTTGTAAACAAACAGGAAAGTACCCAAGTTCTTGTCATCGCTAATTGACAAGAACTTGGGTACATAATGGTTTTTACAAAGCAGCGACGGGAAGTGTCCGAGGAAAACGATCGTTCACCTCGGCAATTCTATTAAGCTGGACAGACGGTCAGTACTCCCTTGCAATCTCCGGGAAGACATATATCCAGCAGGCCGTCATCATTCGTCCCAGCCTCCATAATCCGCCCATTCCAAGTGACACGGTAAGATTGCCCCGCCTTCATGCATACAAGAAGCGTATGACCATGGTCTTCCGCCCCATAATAAAGCAGATCGACCAAAAGCTCGGTGTTGTCCATGCTGAACTCTGTCAGCACCGCCCAAACATCATAGCCGAAGGTGACTGTACCCGGTCGGTAATAAGCAGCAAACCAGCTCAGCACCGGGGCTGACAGCCCGCCGAAGTGATGCCAGCCGGCTCCTCTTCCGGACTGCACAATAAAATGCTCATAGCAGTTATAGGTCTGTTCGGTCTCCTTTTTCCATAGCTCCAACGCTGTGTGGGCAATAATATGGGCCTGATCACTACATCCGAGACTGAGCAGCATTTTCCAATAAAACCACTGATGGGCCATCCATATGGCTCCGTTCCAGTAGCCATCCTTCTTATAATAGGCGGCACTCTGGTCGATGGCGGTCAAGCCGATCTCTGTCTTCAACCGACTGGGGTCGGATATATAGCCGAGTAAACGCCGTTCCTGCTCGGGCGTGCAAATACCGGCGACAAGCGGGTAGGCTCCGTCGAGTCCCATATTATAATTTTGCCCGCTCTCATGGCGGAGCAAGCCGTTCGGACGGCCCTGCGCATCATGCCGGACATAGCCGAAATAGCCGCTTTGCTCATCCCAAGCATAGTCCTGAACCGCTCTGCCGAATACGTCTATGTCTTCCTTGTATCCTGTAATGTCCCCTTCCAGACCGCCTATAGCGGTTGCTGCCATTTTCAATATTTTAGCGATTCTAATGGCATGGCAGGTATTGGAGACGGGTGCCGTTTCATCCGTCAGCCCGCTACGGTGAACCTCGACCTGCGGAGGATAATCATCCCAGCCGCCGGAGTTGTAGAAATAATCCCATGTCTTCAGTAAATTCGAGGATAGCTTCCTCGTTGTCGAGCTCCCTTGCTTGCCCGTATAAAATAAATAATACTGCCGAAGCCGCGGGTAAAAATAGTTCAGCAGCTCCTTCGATCGGGTTTTATTCCAAATCTCCAGAAACAAATAATGCTGCACAGGAACCATACTGCCGTGATGAATAAAAGCCGCATGAGGATCTCCGGGTTCGGTAACGTAAGCATTCAGGCATTCCACTGATCGCTCCATATCGAGCTCCGCCAACCCGATCCCGATAAATCCAGAGTCCCAGGTGTACAAGCTGTCCCACCAACGGCCAGGCGTGTTATGACGGATATAGGACCGCTTCGTATATACCGGGTAGACGACATTCATCGCCAAAGTCGCCTCCATCAGCTGCTGACTGAAGCGGTACGGCTCGCCCGACGGGTTAAACGGCTGAGTCTTGGCTTCTGAGCTCCGCTTCACTGCAGCAAAGACGGTCTCGCACCGCTCGGCATCCGTATTAAAAGAAGCAAGCTGCTCCTCTACGTCTTCCTTACTACCGGAGCAAACCATTCCATGAATGATCGTCCTCGACTGCGCAGACAGAGGAATCGGCCTCAAATAAACATTCGTAAAATGACCGTCTCCCGGACCCTTAAACACAGAATCCACATGATGATGCACATTGTGACGCATAAACCGATCCAGCTCATCACAGTGGAACTCTCGCACCTCGTAATCATCAAAAACCCAGAGCAATCCGTAATAGCCGTCAATGCCATCGTATTTCAGAAGTAAGCTATTCGGAACCGGCCCCGGTATGATTTGCGGATGCGCATTAGCTTCCTCCGGCACAAAGCGCACTTGACTTAACAGATGTTGTTCCGTGATAACAAACCCGTCCAGCTCGGCAGAACTTATGGCAGATTCACTTACCCATTCCAAGGAGGTGAACACGATCTCGTGCTGTCCCGCAGGCAGTGCCCCCAGACTTATGCTGACTTTGCCCAGCTCTCCCGTTCCATTAAGCTCAAGCGTTGCATCCGCTGCTCCGCTAATCCGCAGCAGCAATCGCTGTCCTTCCAGCAGTCTGCAGCGTAGCAGGAGTACAGCATGCTCCATCGGCTCTGCAACCTCACAGATGTAGGCAACCCGATCCCCGGACTCCCGTCCGAATCGAAGCGCCGAGCCCCCTACCAGCCCCTGCCCTCTCTCTTCCCCGCGATAAAAGCCGTCGTATACGAGCGTATCGCTCGGCCGCGGCGCTGCAAATGACAAGGCCTTATAATCCAACGCATCCGTCCACAAGGCCGGAGTCGGGAGCTCCAACCGGCACACTCGCAGCTTATCTCCATGACCGCGCACTTGCGGGAAATGCAGAGATGCCATGTAGTGCAACACGACATTCTGCTCGACATCGGTCCTGTTTACGAACTCACAGCGGACCAACCTTGCCCGATCGGACATTTCCACGTAGGAAATGTCCGTATACACTTGATCCTTCCACTCCAGCTCATGCCGGTGCGTGAACCAGCTCAAATCGGGCGATGCTTCCCACGGATGATAACCCGACTCCCACATCGTGTTTGGCACATCGACTTTTCTGCGGTAAAATCCGGGAAACACACTAAGATCGAAACGAAGCCCTTTTTGCGCATCGGCAATATGGGAGATTCCAATATATTTTTTTGTATAAGGGCCCCATAATGGGAGTTGCTTCAAATCATGCGTTCCAATCAAATGCTCTATGTGTTCCAAATGCTCCACTCCTCACAAGGGAATAGAGGCTGTTCATCCGCAGCCTTACTACGGGAGATACAGCCTCTTTTTCTATCCTAGCTGATTTTTACTTCTGATTGCTTTTGTACCAGTCTGTCGCTTCTTTAATGACCTGATCTCCACCGCGTTTTTTCCAATCTTCGACGAATTTGTCGAAGGCATCTGGGGCTTCCTTGCCTGTAATAATTTTGGCGGCAAGCTCCAGCCAAAGTCCGTCTCTGGCCAGCTCAGGACGAGCCTGCATCGTCGGCAGCGCCGGCATGCCCAAGCCGTCATTTTTGCGGCCTTCCTTCGCTGCTACATCCATTGCCCGCAGCACGAGGTCGCCGGATGGACGATTTTTCATAAATTCCGTGTCACTTAGATGCGTTGGCCCTACCATACGAAGCCAGACCAAATGCATTTCTTCTTTATAGATTTCCTCCTGCTTCTCCGGATATTTGTACTTAATCTTACCTCCGTCAACTGTGTAATCTTCACCCTCCAAGCCGTAGGTAAGGAATTTCTGAGCTTCATCGGAGTAGAACCAATCCAGGAATTTAATCGCATTTTCCGGGTTTTTCGTAGTTTTTGGAATAACCCAAACGCTGCCACCAACCGCAGAGGTGATACTTAAACCGCCTTTGCCATCGGGACCGACCGGTGCCGGGATAACTTCCAGTTGGGATGAAGGCGTGCCTGTCTTCACCTCAGCCGCCCACTTATCTGCAAGTCTTGGGCCGTGTGACCATAAGCCGACAACGCCTTGACCTTTGATTTTGGCATCCCAATCCTTCGCTTTTTGGACGAAGACTTCATTGTCCAACAGCTTTTGCTCATACAGCTTCCGGTGAACCGTTAAAGCTTCTTTCATCGCCGGTCGGATCATATTCGGAATCAACTGGCCATTTTCAAATTTCCAATCGGCTGGAAGCACATCATAGGCCCCAAAGAACGCTTCGGTGAACGCCAGCTTTTCCCGCCCAGAGTATGGAATTTCATCCGCCTTACCGTTGCCGTTAGGATCTTTATCTTTAAACGCTTTCAACATTTCGATATACTCATCGACTGTTTTCGGCGGCTTCATCCCAACCTTATCCAGCCAATCCTTACGAACCATCATAACGGTACCATTAGGTGTGGCATTAACGGTTGGTATGCCGTAAATTTTCCCGTCCTTACTTACCGCTGCAAAATCCCATGATTCCTTCGGAATATTCTTCTTCAAATTGGGTCCGTACTTGTCGATCAGCTCATTCAACGGAATCAATACACCGGTATCGACAGCGGGAGCCACCTCCGGTCTGTTGATGCCATGCGTTTGCAGCAGATCCGGCAGCTCGCCCCCGGCAAACAGCAGCGTCAGCTTCTGATCAAACTCGCGGTGTGGGATCAAATCCAGCGTCACATCGGTTTTGGAAAGTTCACGCAGCTTTTTCGTATACTTGTCCTCGTTGATATTCGGGGAACCCTCGATATATTGAAGCCCTTCCGTACCTATCCCGACCTTTAGCTTCACCGGCTTGTTGTCGGTTTTCCCCTGTGAATCGGCTTGGCCCTTCGTACCCGCGTCAGAAGAACAACCAGCCAAGGCTCCGGCAGCCAAAGCTGCGGATAATGCTAGAACTGTCATTTTTTTTCTCATGTTGAACCCTTCTCCTTTATATACGTAATGAAAATATGTTAACCCTTCACCGATCCCAGCATAGCGCCTTTAATAAAGTGCTTCTGGATCAGCGGGTAAACCAACAGGATTGGTACAGTTGCGACCATAATCGTCGCCATCTTGATGCCTTCCATCGATTGCAGCGTCACATTCACGCTTTGCATCAGCGCTTCCGTATCACTATCCACCAGCAGCTGGCGAAGCTTGACTTGGAGGGGAAACAGCCCCGGATCGCGGATATACATCATCGCGTTGAAGTATCCGTTCCAATGGCCAACCGCATAGAACAGTCCGATAGTACTCATAGAAGGGAGCGACAGCGGTAATACGATGCTCCACCAGGTGCGGTATTCTCCGCAGCCGTCAATACGCGCAGCATCCACAAGCCCCTCGGGAATTTCCCGGAAAAAGGAAACCATAATAATCAAATTAAATGCGCTGATCGTTCCAGGGATAATAAGAGCCCATAATGAATTCAGCAGCCCTAAAGATTTAACCAGTAAATAACCGGGAATTAACGGCACTTGAAAAATCATCGTGAACACAATCAGCAGCAGGATCAAGGATCGTCCTTTCAGTTCATTTTTGGATAATCCATAGGCCATTAATGAGGTAAACAACAGATTGAATAGTGTTCCGGCCACCGTCAGGAAGACCGTTACACTGAACGATTTCCATATAGCCGCATTCCGGAGAACAGCTTCATAATTGATCCAGGTCCATTCAACTGGAATAATACCGACCCTCCCTTGGGAAATCGCGCCTCCACTGCTGAGTGAGCCCGCAAAAATATGCAAAAAAGGAAGCAGCATAACCAGCCCGGTAAAGGTCAAAAAGAAATAATTGCTATAAATAAAAGCACGTCGAGAAGCATTTTCCCTGATCAAAGCAACCGCTCTCCTTTCTGCACTCAGTAAATCGAATTGCCCGTCGTTTTTTTGCTTAATTGGTTGGCTCCAACGACCAGAATGACGCCGATAAGCGATTTGAACAATCCGATAGCCGTCGTATATCCGTACTGCCCGCCTAGGAGTCCGATTCGGTAAATGTAAGTGTCGATGATCTCGCCCGTTTCCGTCACAAGAGGGTTGAGCAGCATGTAGACCTGCTCAAAGCCGAGGTCGAGCACGTTACCGATACGCAGC
The DNA here is from genome assembly GCF_011440305.1 of Paenibacillus agricola. Classification (GTDB taxonomy): domain Bacteria; phylum Bacillota; class Bacilli; order Paenibacillales; family NBRC-103111; genus Paenibacillus_S; species Paenibacillus_S agricola. Next base: position 122,869 of record NZ_JAAOIW010000003.1, read on the forward strand.
AGCAGCAGCACCATAATCGTAGGCAGCAGCGAAGGCAGCGTAATGCTGATCGCTTGCTTGAGCTTTCCCGCTCCATCCACTTCGGCGGCTTCATACAACTCCGGGTTGATGCCCGCCAAAGCGGCGAGATAAATGATTGTCCCCCAACCGACTTCCTTCCATATCCCTGAAATGACGATGATTGACCGGAAGTAGCCCGGCTCCTGCATAAAAAACACCGGCTCCTTGCCCAGCCATCTGAGCACATCGTTCATCATTCCCGAGCTCGGGGACAAGAAGTTAATAACAAGCCCTCCAACTATGACCCATGACAGAAAATGCGGAAGGTACAGGATGGTCTGGACCGTGCGTTTAAAAAATATCCTGCGTACTTCGTTCATCAGCATCGCCAAAACAATTGGAGCGGGGAATCCCAGTACAATTTGATAAATACTGATCAACACCGTGTTTTTTAAGACACGCAGAAATTCGGGATAAGTGAACAGATTGTAAAAATGTTTGAATCCCACAAATTTGCTGCCGAATATGCCGTTGAACACGTTATAATCCTGAAAAGCAATGACTACCCCGGCAAGTGGGATATATTTGAATACAATAAAAAAAATCAACCCCGGAAGCACCATCGTATAGATCTGCCAGTGCTTTAACAAGTAAGGCGTCCGCTTGACGGCTGCGGTCGGAGTGGAGGCTGATCGCTGTGGTACGGTGCCTTTACTTCTTAACTCCATCATATCTCTCCTTCCCCTTTCACAGCTTTATTGTAACCGCCATCATTTTGATTAGCCATGTGTTATCATGCGGCTTGTTGTGCTTTTTTGACCAAACAAAAAGACGTGCCGACTGCCACGTCTTACTTATTTACACTGCCAACTGCCAGCCATCTGCTACCATTCCCGTTTGCAACTCACATGACCATTCATTACCCACAAGCGGCAATCTCATCAACCGCCGGTAAGCCGTTTCTTATATTCGTTGGGGGATAGGCCGCTGTATTTTTTAAATGACTTGGAAAAATGTGGGTAGTCGCTGTAACCTACAGCGTGGGCCACCTCATACGTTTTACTATCCGCCGCCTGCAGAAGTTCCTTGGCTTTCTCCATCCTAAGCTTGATTATGTAATCGATAAAGCTTACCCCGAGTTCCTCCTTGAAGCACCTGCTGAAATAGGATTCGGACATCCTGGCTTCATCAGCCACGTGGGAAAGAGACAAATGTTCGTTGGCATAATGAGCCTCCATATATTCCATGGCCTTGTGGATGACCTGATGCTGCCCCCAGTTTCGCATCCGGCGTATTTGCTCTACATACGCGGATGTAAGTTCTCCCGCCCGCAGCAGCAGTTCATCCAATGCTTCGGAAGCCGATAATAGAGGCTTCGGAAGCTCGGTGAATTTCCCACAGCTTTGAACAACAAGCTCTGTCTCCGCCAGAGCGAGCGTATTCTCCAACTGCTCCGTGCACGCAGCCAAGGTCAACCCGTTTCCCAGCAGCTGATGGCAATAATGGGTCAACAACCCCAATGCCTCCGGCTCCCTAACCATCCAGAGGTGCTCCGCAACTAAGGAAGCTGTACCCCGACATTCCCATAGCCTCTTACCCCGCTCCTGCTGGCTTCTGCCCTTGTTGTCTAATCTAATCGCCGATTTCTCTAGAATTTCCTCCAGTTGCTCCTGCCGAAGCGGTTTCAGTACATAATCCATAATCCCATAGCGCATCGCCTGCTGCGCATATCCGAAATCATCATAACCGGATAAAATCACGATTTCCGTCTCCTGCCCTCGACTCCTGATTTCCTTAATCAGTTCCAGCCCATCCATGACAGGCATGCTGATATCGGTAACAATCAGGTCCGGCTTTAGTCGCTCCCAAAGCGCCAGCGCCTCGCTGCCGTCTTCCGCTTCTCCACCTACATGAAACCCATGCCGGCTTCCGTTAATGAGCTTGGTCAAGCTGCGCTTAATCATCACTTCATCATCCACTATCAATACGTTATACATAAGACACCACTCTCTCTTCAGATTACTGTTTTCAACCGCATTTCGATAATGGTTCCCGTCTGATCCGATTTGGAGATGTACAATCCGTAAGGCTGTCCGTAGTTGATTCTAATGCGCTGATGTACGTTCCAGAGACCAATGGTATCGAAGCCGCCGCTAACATTTCCGCTTTGCGCAAGCTCCTTGTAGTCGTTGGTTGCAAATGCCATATTGTAACGTTCCATCAGCCGGTTATCCATCCCTTGCCCCCGGTCCTCTATCCGCAGGATATAGCCACCATCCTGCTGTACCCCGGAAATGCCGATATAGCTTGGTTTTTGCTTATGTGCCTGATAGCCGTGCTTAAACGCATTTTCTACCAGAGGCTGAATCATTAATCGCACCGCATTTACTTTGGGGATCATCTCGTCATCCGTACTAATGTCCACCTGTAAAATGTTAAAGCGCTCTTGTTGGATCCCCAGATAGGTGCGAATGTAACGGATTTCGTCCAGTAGTGTCACCGCCTGCCCCGGATTACCGACGCTATAACGGAAAATATCAGCCAGCGAAGTGGTCATCCTGCTAATCGGCTGAATATCCTCGATTATCGCGTAAGAATTAATAATCTCCAACGTATTGTAAAGAAAATGCGGATTAATTTGCGATTGCATGACCCGAAGTGCCGATTCACGTTGACGAATTTCCATCTCTTGCTCCTTCATCCGGGAGGTCTGCACCTCTTCGAGAAGACGGCCGATTTCTCCGACCATTCGATTAAAGCCTCTGTTTAAGCCCCCCAGTTCATCGTTCCTCCATTCGGGAGCTTTGACGCTTAAATCCCCCTCCTCAGCCCGGCGCATAAGTCGCTGCAGATGGGTCAACGAACGTGTCAAATTAAAGGAAAAGCCTCCAACCAGGAATAAAGCAAGACTGACCAGCATAAGACCGACCCATACGGTAATATTTCTTAAGCTAATCATTTCCCCGTTCAATTCCTTCAGCGATACTTCTGAAATTAGCGTCCATCCGGTCATCGTAGAGCGTTCATAAATAATGAGTCGGTTGTCCAGCTTTACTTTCTCCACATAGTAGCCATTCTGACTTTGCAGCTTTTGGCTAAGCTCGGGTGTAAGCGCCGACTTCCCCCATTTGTCTCGCTGAGGATGATATATAATCCTTCCTGCCTCATCCATAATCCATACGAATCCAGTTTCACCCAGCTTTATTTTTTCGCAAATTTTAATAATTTCATTGAGCCTGACATATACGATCAGCATTCCACTCGATTGATAGGAGACCGTATCCAAAAACCTACGTGCGATCGTCAGCATTGGAATCGACTCCAAGTACCGGTTTCCGACAATTCGATAGTTGCGCTCTCCAAGCAGCGTATCCTTATACAGCTCATAGCTTTCTTTGCCGGCTGAGGCGCTGTAGCTGGCCGTTGCAATTCCGTTTTTGGACACAATGGACAATCCATAAATATCAGGGCGCCCAAAAGTAATGCTTGGAAAAAGCTCGTCGGAAATTTTTTTGCTGATCAGAAATCGGTCGTATTGATCTTGGTCATCCGTTGTCAGCTTCATGAAGGATTGGATTTGCGGATGAAGCAACAGCGGATAGGTTATCCGCTCCAAATCCGTAAAGTATCCGTCCAGTTGGGAATTGATTTGGCCGATGAGCTGTTCGCTGTAATTGATCGCGTTATGTTCAATGCTCTCCGAAGCTTTGTCGTACCACAATGTACCAAACACAAGCAACGGAACACACAAAAAGAAAAGAATGAGAAGCACGAGCTTTGTTTTTATTGATTGCGCTTTCATAAAATCAACCCCCACACTCCACTCTTCTGCGCCCTGTAATGTATAATCTAAATTAACATGAAATGTACCGGGAGGGAAGTTAATTATTTGAAGAATGTCTGAGCACGGGGTTATCATAATGCTTCGGATGCCCCCCAATAATGGACATGGAACAATGCATCCACGCCGCCTTCGAACTCAATTGCTTGCCGATTTAATAATCGAACAGCTCGAATAAAAACCTCTTTTTGCATACATTTTCTTCCTCCGTGTGAGAGATTGCTCAAGCTTTTGCACAATAGATTATGGAAGAATGTTTGTGTTATTGCAAATTTTTGATGATATCAATTATAGACACAAACGATTATTCTCAAGCATTTTGTTTTATCTCCCCATGCTTTACACTTGGAGTATCCTAACAACTAAGGAGGGCGTTACTCATGCCTGCTCAAGCTCAAGTCGAAAGAACCAATCCTCTTACCGAAGCTCAAATTGCAAAGTACAAGGAAGATGGATTTATCATTATCAAAGGTGGCTGCTCCGACGATTTGATACACACTTTCAATGCTCACATTCATGCTATCCGATCATCTGATGAGATGCCGGATTGGGCCAAGCCCAAAAAAGGCAAAGAAACGATCAACGAAGTAGAGCGCTTCTCCGTTCGTTTATTTAATCCCCATCTTCATGATGGATTCTCGCTTCAGATGATGAAGCTCCCCATCGTCCGCGGGTCGCTCGCTCAGCTGTTGGGAGACGAAGCCACTGGCGTTCAAAGTATGTATTTCTACAAGGAACCGGACTCTCCTGGGCAAGCGGCACACCAGGATTATTATTATATTCGTAACGAGCCAAACACTTTAACCGCAACTTGGATTGCCATGGAGCTGGTCAATGAAGAAAATGGCTGCTTATGGGTCATACCCGGGTCACATAAGCTTGGAATCCTACCTCATGGAGCCGTGAAAAATCTTAAGGAACACGAGGCTTGGACCGATGAGGTCGAGGGCGTTGATTTAAGCAAAGAAATTCCCGTCATCCTAGATCAGGGCGATATCCTTATCTTTGACAGCTTACTCATTCATTCCTCTACACGCAATCGCTCAAACCGTTGGAGGCGTTCTTATGTATGCCATTATATTCGACAGGATTCAAAAATTGAAAGAGAGGATTTAAAACGCAAAGTATCTCTTGTATAATAGTGGATATATTCACTTTGCAAGGGTAGGGGATAAGGATGATCGAACAATTAGGGACGGAAGCCATTCCGTCCTTTAGTGTTACTGAAGCTGTTAGCGGCAGTGTTATTTACGGCCCCGGTGGGACATACGGTCCACGTCTTCAAGCAGATTTGCAGCTTGTACTCCTGCATTCCGGTGCCATGACCGTTGAAATCGACAAAGAAAAGCATGCAGTGCCTACCGGAAATGTGGTGCTTCTTAAACCCGGACATATCGAAAGCTTTGTTTTCGCGGATAAACGAGAAACCTGGCATCGATGGATCGCAGTTTCAGTTGAACCGCTTGATAAGATGGCGATAGACTTCTTCGATTCTCTCCCTCTCTTTATTCCCTTAACAGATAAGATCAATCAGATGACGGACATTATACAATCTCTGCAAAGGGATGAGGTGCAAAAAAACGAAGAGTTGGCAAGAACCTTAGGACGAGCATCTATTTTATTATATTTGACAGCATGCAACCAAGGACATATCAATGATAGGAAGCATCCCGCTGTACTGCTCGCCAAGGAGGAAATTCACAAGCGATATGCTGAGGAGTTAACACTAAGCGTCTTATCGAAGGTTACTAAAAATACACCTGAGCATCTTATTCGACTATTCCGACGTGATGAAGATATGACGCCTATACAATATTTATGGAACTATCGTGTAAAACAGGGCATTGATTTACTGCGCAGCACCGGCTTGCAGATTGGGGAAGTCGCTGAACAGGTAGGATTCAAAACCTCCTATCACTTTGCCCGGACGATCAAACGCCATTCTGGAAAAACCCCTAGTGAAATCCGCAAAGAAAGCTATACTAATATTAGGACACATTTAATAAGGAGTGAACTCAATTGATAGAAAGCACTTATCATCCAATTAATGATCGTTCCGGCGCATCACCAAAAATCTCTATTCAACAATCCTGGTGGGGCATGAACGGGCTTGGTAACGGACAGCGTGAATGGACTATGGAGGAGAAATTCGAAAAAATCGCCGAGGCCGGATTTACTGGTATTCTTGGCGCGCTTCCACAGCCGCATGAAGCAGCACAATGGCGCAAGCTCCTGGATCAATACAACCTCAGCTTTGGTATTACCAGCTTTCCGTATAAACGCGAGGATCTGATCCCTATCCTGAAGCATGCGAAGGACTTTGGCGTACAGTATATAAATTCGCAAGTGATGGATTCTTTTGTTATCGATGAAGAAGCGGTTACTCTATTGAAGGAGCTTACAGAAGAAGCGGCAGCCCAAGGGGTTCCCTATTTCGTTGAAACGCATCGAGGCCGTGTAACACAGGATTTACTCCGAACCGTAGAATACGTGAAAGCCATTCCAGATCTACGTTTGACTATAGACCTATCCCACTATGTAGTTGCCGGAGAAATGGTTGGCAGTTTGGAAAAAGTGGAACCGTTATTTGATTCACTGCTTCGGCGCACTTCGTCTATCCATGCAAGAGTATCGAATGGCGAGCAGGTTCAAGTAGATATTGGACCGAATGGCGAGCATCCCATGGTTCCGAGCTTTATGCGCTGGTGGATACAAGGAATCACCTACTGGCTGCAGCAGGCTAAGACCAGTGATATACTCCCATTCGTAATCGAGCTGGGACCTCCTTCCTATTCGATTACTACGAATAACTTTCATTCTAATAAACAAGAAATATCAGATCGCTGGCAGCAAGCCCTTGTTCTAAAAAGTATAGCCGAAAAGGCTTGGCATCAGGCACAGGCGCAATCGTTTAATTAAGGCAGGAAATCCCGTGTTGGTTGGATTAACAACCTTCACGGATTTTTTGGGTTATTTTGTATTAGCCCTTAATTGCCCCGGCAGCGAGCCCGCTGACAAAGTATTTGCGCCCGACGACATTTAACAAAATAAGTACGGGAATGGCCATCAGACAAGCCCCTGTAATCGGTGTGGCATAGTCCTCTTTATATGGATTGTTCATTGTCGTGATCCCTACAGCCAAAGTCATCTTACTCTCCGATATTAAAAAGATAAGCGGGCTTAAATAATCATTCCATGACCCCATGAATTGTAAAAGACCTACGATTCCAATCCCACTCATCGAAAGAGGAACAGCAATCGAAGATGATGTCGCAGCAATATCTTAGACTAAACAAACAGGCTCTCTCCCGAATGATTCGAGTTGAGAGCCTGTTTGTTTGATTCCTCGCTATACTATTCCCATTCCTGATCTACCTTTTCAAGTAATACTTTTAATGCTCGTATTGCAGTGATAACGCGTTCTGGATTACTGGCTTCAGGCAGGTAAGGTTTCAAATGAGGCTCTACCGAAAGAAATCCATCGAACTTACTTTTTTTCAATTCAATGAGCAATTCCTCTATACAACCCTCACCAACTCCAGCGGGTACGAATTGACGTGGCTCCTGGATAGCGTCCTTGATATGAACATAATCCAAGTAAGGTGAAATCTTGGGGTAGGCTTCATTCATAGGTTGAACACCGTTCATTACATAATTTCCCGAGTCAAACGCAGCGCGCATATGTTTAGAATCGCAATGCGTGAGAATCTCCAGACAGCGATCATCGGTTGAACCGTATAAATTGCTGTCATTTTCCAGAATCAAAATTACATGATTGCGACTGGCAGCTTCCGTCAGAAGCTTCAGCCTATGCAGCACTTCATGACGGTGCTTCTCGACTGGCTCATTTTCCGGTAACCGATAAGAGAAAATACGAATATATGGGGTTCCAAAATAATGCGCTACAAGAATGGCCTTGTCAAGATCGTGAAGCTGGGGTTCAAACGGATCCGTAATTAAGTACTTACCGACCGGTGAAGCAATCGAAGAAATACGAAAGCCTCTTTTTTGTATAAGGGTTTGAATACGGTCCAGCTCATCATCATTAAGATCGAGTACATTTTTGTCCCAAACTCCACGTAATTCCAAATACTTTAAGCCTTCCTGCTCCAGAATATCCAACTGTTCATCCAGCTCTGAGGAAATTTCATCGGCAAAACAAGTAAGTTTCACTTTACTCACCGTGCATTCTCCTCTCTATTAATGGCTACCAAAGGATTTAGACATATCTTCTTTATCCGCTGAGGCTACAGGCGCTTTCTTAACGAATCGGGAGCCAGCAATTAACTCCTTCAGTTTTGCTTCAAATGCATTTGCATCAATAGGCACTGCAACCGTCTGCTTTTGAAACGAAGAAAGCATGATTCCATTGGCTAAAGTTAGGGCACCTATGCCCTCAATACCATTCGCGATTAGCTCGCCGGTCCCATTAAGCAACCGATCAACAAACTTGGTTGTCACCACCTTATGTCCAGAAGGCTCATTGATATCAACAGTAATTTCCACTCTTTCAACTTCCATTTTGCTAAATTTCTGATCCGTTTCATTGGAATATTTCAGCATAGATATCGGGTTTTTGTAAAAAACCAGCTCGCCTTCCTCCAGCACAAGCTTACCGTGCTCACCAATAATTTCCATTCTGTTAGTTCCCGGTGATTCGCCGGTTGTTACAATTAAATGCCCGATCATACCGTTAGTATGCTCGAAATATGCAGTGACTTCGTCTTCCACTTCGATATCATGATATTTACCAATATGCGCATGTCCGGTTATGCTGGCAGGCACTCCAAACAACCATTGATACATGTCAAGAGTATGCGGACATTGGTTAGTTAGAATGCCCCCGCCCTCACCAGCCCAGGTAGCACGCCAATCTCCACTATTGTAATAGGCTTGAGAACGGAACCATGCGGTGTTTATCCAAGTAACTCGCGTGAGCTTACCTAACTGGCCACTTTCTACAATGCTCTTCACTTTACGGTAGAAAGGAAGGGTTCTCTCTTGAAACATGAGTGCGAATTGTAAGTCCGGGTGCAGCTTTCTGGCATTTTCATACGCATCGACCATACGCTTGGCATCATTCAAATGAACGGCGATCGGCTTTTCGCACATGACATGAATCCCACGTTCAAAGGCAGCCAATGCAATGGTAGGATGATCATAATGCGGAACTGCAATAATGATAGCATCTAACCCCGATTGCTCCAGCAAATCTTTGTAATTGTAATAGGCTTGCGTATTTAGCTCTTTAGCATATGTATCCGCTTTCTCTTGTACAAGATCACAAACACCTGCTACGTGAACATTGTCCATCTCCTTCAAAATTTTTGCGTGTGTGGATCCAATGTTGCCTAACCCGACCAAACCAATACTTATTTTACGTTCACTCATATCCTTTATCTCCTTCAGTTAGTGCTATGATATACGGCTCTATCTTAGTGTAGGACATTACAAATGCAACTTCCTTGTATTATTTGATGAATAAGTGGGAATTATTGACTTAATCAAGACAAACATGCAGCAATCTCATTATGAGGTTCCACAAGTCACCTTTCGTCTTAAGCAAAATCTTTATGGCTTCGAACAACACGGAAACCCCTATGAGAGGTCTAAACCGCAGAAGTAGGATCGATAGAGGAAGGCATCTTTACTTTCGTACTTTCAGATGCCGCTCTAATTAAGGCAAGAAAATCGGTAATTTGGTCGTAGGGCGGATCGGACAGGTGTTTAGGATGGTTCTTATCAGCGTCCCCCCACAGTGTTTCTATCGGAATATAACCTCTATAATTACTGTAGCGGAGTCGGGTAAAGAATTGTTCGAGATCTGTCAGAGTCTCGGTATTTGGACCGGCAGGTTTAGTCTTGAGTTGAAAACCCAGTGAATACGGAAAAACGGCCTCAATATCATCATACCAATCATAGCCTTCACCGGTCTTTGCTTGAAACCTCCTGTAACTACCCATATCATTAACTACTCCAAGATTGGGGTGGTCTACCCACTGTAGAATGCGAATCACCTGATCGGCCGTTGAAGTCATGTCACCATGGTTTTGCATGCCGATCTTGACCCCTTTGGCCGCACCATATTCAGCACATTCCCTTAAGGCAGGTACGATCCGCTGTTTAGCTATCGTTTCCCAATCGGAGCTCAGAAGATCATTGGGAATTTCAGCACTAAACACACGCATTAGAGGTGCTCCCATCGCGACTGCCACATCGATCCAATATTTTACATGCTTTACGTCTAGTGCGCGTCTTTCATCACTCGGGTCGGCAAAATCATTCTTGACCCCTGTACAACTGATGGCTATTCCCAATTCATCACTGAGTCTCTTCATGTTCCTAGCATATTCCAATATTTCTTCGTCCGGCTTGGTTGGCATTGCGAATTTTTGGTAGCCTGGGATATAATAAGCAGTTATGTCTAAAGAGTCAAAACCCGCTTCTTTGGCAAATCGGATGAGCTGCATCGTATCGACTGGAGGTGCTCCTTCGGTACTTCCCTGCAACCATGAATTCAAATTATGATTGAAGCTGTAAAGGTTAAGACCTATCTTGTAATCACCTGTATAATAAGGCCCTTTGCGATTGTCAATCAAATAATGGCTAGTTGGAATTTGTTCGTAAACCTTTGCAAATGATTCTTCTGTAGATGGAACCGTACTCATGGCTATTCTCCCTTTCATGAATCCTAGGCTATCCCCATTATTGAGGAATTTCCACTCTTGCGCCAGTTTCCGCTGATACATATGCCGAATAAATGACCTCAATCACATCCCTCGCCAGCCGTCCGTCCGATATCGGCTCCCGACTCTCGACTATACATTCCACAAAATCCTGCATCTCTTGCGGATATCCCCTGATCCAATCTTCGTCAGGAGACGTGTAGTTCCAGCCGGCCTTCGTCTCCAGCTTTTCCGCTATGTATTCTTGCGCGAAGATATCGGGATGAGGTGCATAAACCATACAGCCATCATTAGGTGTCATATTGCATGTAATGACTGAATTGGTGGTATAAATATCCAGCTTATTCCTGATCCCGCCCAGTACGGCAAAGGACGCCAATATGACGGCTTTGGTTCCGTCTGTAAAGGTCATGATGAGGCTAGCCCATGTTTCAACATTGACCCAATCGGTAACCATCCAACTTTGGTGCTCCGCCTGGAATGCAGGGGTTTTGGTAATCGGAGCCGTATCCGCCGTAACCGACTGAACCCTGATCGGTTTTCCATTTTTCAACATGCCCTCAAAATGCTTGAGGTGGATCGCTGCTGCAATAGGGTGTGAACCAAGAATAAGCAGAGAACCTCCCCCGGCCGTTTCTACTCGTTTGGAAGCCTTCGCATGCGAACCACTATGGCTTTCCTCGGCACGAATGTCGAGAATAGTCCCACCGGCAGCTTGCAGCAGCCTCTTCGCTTTAAGAACAGCGGGTGCATAAATCCAGTTCTCGGCATACATGAATTTGACCTTATTCTGTTCAACTGCTTTAAGAATTTCGTCCGTAGATTTCAGTGCACCCGCTAAAGCAATACTGGAATAAACACCTTCCTGCTCCGACGAAGCGTCAGGTGAACCAAAAAAACCGGTAATCGGTTTTTCACATATGATATGTTTGCCGGCTTGCGCCGCTTCAATAGCGATTTGGGCGTGCATTACGTTAGGTACACATAAATCAACCACATCAATATCTTCGTCCTCCAGCAATTCCTGATAATTGGAATAAACAACTGGAATATGATGCTTCTTGGCAAAAGCATCCGCTCTTTCTTTATTAGTACCCGCTATCGCTTTAATGGTGACATCAATACCGTAAACCTTGTGAAAAGCTTCTGCATGCAATGAAGCGGAAAATCCACTTCCGATTATGCCTATGATAACCTTTTTCATTTAATGCCCCCTGTTGTCCATTTATTCATCTACGCTGCTGCCTTGGCGTAACGAAATATCAACATGCTGTTGTTAGTAGGGGCAGACAAATTTTTAATTTGCCTGCCCCCTTTTAGTGTTAAGATGTTAATTCGCTTAATTTGCTAAGCGGATTTTGTCGGTGGCATTCATCCATTACGGCGATCTGCTGTCGGACATGCTGTGGAGTGATTTCAAGCGGTTTGCCATTCACCATCGTATCGTACAACATGGAGTAAAAGCTTTCGGCCATTAGGGAGAATAGCTCTTTCGCCTGAGCCTCCGGCAAATCCCAGCTGTCCTCATACCACTTGAGAGATTCGCGGCAGTAGGCCGGATCGCCCTTTTCATTCACAATCGGCGTGGTTACGAGCTGAGGGAGCGGCTGTTCCTCCGGCTTGAAATATTTCCAATCCAGATGGGATGTACTGCCTTTGATTCCGCCTTTTGTACCCTGCACGTTGTAGGTAAAGCTTGGGTAGGCACAGCAAGAGGAAATCTCCACCTCGACGACAGGCCGTCCTGGCCCGTGCAGCAGCAGCTTGACGTAATCATCGGCATCCCCCGCCGTATTGGCGCGATCCAAGATGCAGGTAACATTCGGTATCGCATCGGCACCGAAAAATTGAAGTGCTTGATCCACCGGATGAGGGCCCGTATTCAGCAAGTTGCCTCCGTTGTTGGACTGCAGGGTCTGCCAATCCCATCTTCTCGCGAAATTATTATAGGCGATGCTGACCTGAACAACTCTGCCGATAGCTCCAGATTCGATAATCTCTCGCGCTTTCATAAAGGCAGGGGCAAACCGTGACTGCTGATAAATAGCCAGCAGTTTGCCAGAGCGTTGCGCCGAATCAATAAGTATGTCTACTTCCTCCGGAGTTCTGGCCAAGGGCTTCTCACAAAGAACATTAAAACCATTGTCCAAAAACTCCTTGGTAATCGGATAATGCAGATTGCTTGGGAAAGCGTTTATAACTAAATCAATATCGCTTCTTTTCAACAATTCACGGTAATCTCCGTACACATCACAGCCGGCCTCGCGTTTGGCACGTTCTTGTCTTTCCGGCAATTGGTCAACAATCGCCACAATTTCGTAATGCGCCTTCGCTTGGTTCAACGAAATGGTATGAATATTGCGCCCGCTGCGCCCCTGTCCTAAGATGGCAACCCGAATTTTACTCATATTTGTACCTCCATTGCGATTTTCTTCATGGATTGGACATAATGTGGAAACGCTATGTTCGCATCCTCGATTTCAGGATGCCATTTCTTTTCCCATTCCAATGTGTAATAACCCTCGTAACCGTTGCTTTTGAGCAGCTCATAAACGTGCATGATCGGGATATCACCTTCTCCAACTAGGCAATATGTGAAATCGCTATGTGGATTGCTTCCAGTGATGCGGGAGTCCTTCACATGCGTATATTCAATCCAAGGGGCGAGCGCTTTCAAAGTATCCTCCGGTTGTTCGCCAGTCACCCGGTAAGGGTGGTGAACATCCCACAGCACTCCAACGTTTTCCGAATCTACTTGCTCCATTACCTTACGTACATTGTCGCAAGAAATCCAGTCGTCGTGAGTTTCAATTAATATTTTAATACCGTGGTTTTTGGCTACTGCGGCCATTTCCCTCAGGTGGGTAACGACCGTTTGGATCGCCTGCTCTCTGTCGGTGTCGCCAATTTTACCGCCGAATACACGAATATATCGCGTTCCGAAAAACTCGCAAAGCTTAGCGTATTCTTTCACTTCATTCATGTTCTTCTCGAAATTCTCCGTAGAGAACACATGGACCGAGCTGGAAAAGCAGGAAACACTCAGTCCCGCAGCGGTAATTTTATTGCGAGTTTCCTCGATGCTACTCGAGAACTCAGGCAGCTTCCATATATTCATTTCTCCAGTCAAACCACGAAAGTCGATAGCGTCAAAACCATACTCCACAGATCTCTCAACGATCAAGTCAAGTGGCCAATCGGGACAACCTAACGTAGTAAACGAAAGCTTCATTTGGTTTATCTCCTTTGTAATTGAAATATGTACCCACTACTGCCAGTTAATCCTCCATAACCGCTCCCCCGTCGCTTGGCGAAGCAGCGGTTGCCTCTGCTACATTCCCTAACCCCTACCTATTTCACACTTTTTTGATAGCGGTCATAGGCAGCTTGATAAATTTTTATCACATCATCCATGCCCATTTCTTTTAAACGCGCTAAATACTTAACGTAGTTCGGTTCCACCTGCTCCGCGCCCAAAACCCACTTTTGCTGCATTTCTCTGACGAAAGTGTCGATGGCCGGCCATTTTTCTCCAAGCAGCTTCTCTTCTTGAGGCATAAAGGAAACCGAGGGGAACTGCGGTGCAAAGTACTTATTATCGATATACATCTTGATTCCTTCGTTAGCTATCGGATTCGTCCATTGCTCTTCATAAAATAGATCCTGTTGGTGGCCGAATTCAAGCTGAGCTCCGAATGCCCTTAGCTGCACATTCACCGGATCTTTACCATTAAGAATCTCGGGTTTAAAAATCGGTTTGCCGTCTTTTACATCGTATTGGGCACCTTCTATAGCAAAATTTTCCAATCTTCTGCCTTCAGGCGTGAACCAGAAATCAAAGTATTTGATCGTTTCTATCTTATTTTTGTTGGAAGAAGCGATCGACCAGCCTTTTGGATACAATAGCGTTCTACTGTTTTCCTCCCAAGGCTTGCCGTTTACAGCATTCGGTGGAGCAATCGGCGCAAACAAGATTCCAGGCACCTTATCCTTTAATGTAACATTATACGTAGCGGTGCTTGGGAACCAATCGTGTGTGGTTCCACCTAAGTTATCCCCTAATAATACTTCCCTCGATTTCGGACCTCTCGTATAAATTTCTTTGTCAATCAAATCTTCTTTGTACCATTTAGAAATATTAAGGATTGCGTCCTTATATTCCGGCAAATATTTGCCGTACTGCACCTTGCCATCGACCACATGCCAATCGGGGCGTACACCGAACACAGCCAACAAATCACTTATGCCTTCTTTATTATCACGGGAGAAATAAGGAACCTCATCTTTCTTGCCGTTACCGTTAGCATCCTTCTCACGGAACGCCTTCAACGTTTCATAAAATTCGTCTTTCGTTTTGGGGGCGGGGATACCTAACTTAGTTAACCAGTCCTTACGCATGTACCAGCCTTCCGAAGCTTCACCCTCAACCATATAAGGGATATAATACAGCTTACCGTCACTTGCGATTGAACCTGCCTTTGCCCAGCTGTTATCCTGTAAAAACTTCTTGATATTAGGTGCATGCTTGTCGATCAAATCGTCCAATGGCTCCAGTGCACCATCCAGTGCCGCTTTGTTCAAATCCAGCTTTTGTCCGGCAATGATATCAGGCAATTTCCCGGACGCCAGCATCATATTAAAAACTTCTTTGCTGTTTGTGGCGCTTGGCGGCGCGACTCCGTGCAGCTTGATGTTAGTCAATTCTGCGGCTTTTTTAAATACCGGCCAATCATCCTTAAATACCCAGATATCTCCGTCGTGGTAATGAATCGTCAGCTCAAGCGGCTTTTCCGAAGCAAAGGACTTAGATGCAGCGTTACCTGTCCCTGTCTTGCCGGCTTCCGCCGGCTTCGATTCAGCCTGGCTTTCTGTTCCTGTATCGCTTGAACACGCAGCAATTTGAGCGCATACAAGAAGCATTGCGACCAGAGCAGCTTTCCGACTTTTTCCTTGTCTCATTGTGAAACCTCCCATTTTAATTTACTTATACTTACAGCAATGAAGGCTTTATACACCCTCGTTGCCGGAAGAAAGAACTAGTCCTTAATGGCACCCAGCATCATACCTTTAACGAAAAATTTCTGAATAAACGGATATATCGCGATAATGGGTACGATGGAAATGACAATCGTGGCATAAATAACCGTTTCCTTGGAAAGACCTGACGAGATATCGGCTGCGCTCATCATGTCCGCAGTCAGATTCATCTCCACAATCAGCTTTCGGAGCAGCACCTGAAGTGGTATTTTACTTTCATCCCGAAGGATGACCATGGTCCAGAAATATCCGTTCCATCGGCTAACCGCGCAGAACAGGCCAATGCTGGCGAACGCAGGCAATGACAGCGGCAAGTAAATACGTAGCAGGATTTGCCAATCGTTTGCTCCATCCATTTTTGCGGATTCCTCGATTTCGTCGGGAACACTCTGAAAAAAGGTCCTCATCAAAAACACATAAAATGTAATGACGGCAAAACCGAAAATGATCGTAAACCTACTATCTAGAAGCCCCAAATCACGTAGGTTTAAGTAGAATGGAATCATTCCCGCCGTACCGCTCATGTTGATGAACATGGTCAGTGCAATAAAAAAACTGAGGAATGATGCGCCTACTAATCTTCTCTTGGAAAGTGGATACGCCCCCAAGGTAATAAAGAGCAAATTGACAAGCGTCCCGAATACTGTGTAAAAAATTGTGTTGCCATAAGCTCTCCAAAGTCCTGCCATACCAAATACCTTCTCATATGCTGAGAACGTGATTTCCTTGGGAAGTAATATCACTCTCCCCGAAATTACCGCATCAGACGAGCTTATCGATGCAGAGAGCACATACACAAACGGAAATAGGGTCAGCACGGCAATTACACTGAGCAAGACGTAATTAAACTTACCAAACCATAGTTCACCTGCTGTCTGTTTCAACGCATCCACCTGCCTTTACCAAAGTCCAGTTTGGGTCAATTTTTTACTAATACGGTTGGCAATGAACACGAGCACCAAGGATACTGTGGCATTGAACAAGCCCACTGCTGTCGCCAAATCATACCTTCCTTCAAGCAGGCCCGCACGATATACGTAAGTGCTAATAATATCGGAGGTTTCGTAGGTTGCCGGTTGGTACATAAGAATAATATTTTCGAAGCTTACATCCATCATTTGCCCCACCTTCAAAATGAGCATGATGGCAATCGTCGGCAATATTGCCGGCAGTGTGACGTATAAGGTTTGCTGCCAGCGGTTTGCACCGTCTAATACCGCTGCTTCGTACAGCGATGGGTTAACTCCGGCAACTGCGGCTATATAAATAATCGAATTGAAGCCTGCTTCCTTCCAGATGTCGAATGCGCCGATATAGATGGGGCGAAAATATTCCGGGATCGTCAAAAAATAAATCTTTGCGAACCCCAGCTTATCAAGAATAATATTGGCTACCCCACTGTTCGGTGCCAAAATATTGGTAACGATACCAGCTACAACTACAGACGAAATGAAATGAGGTAAATAAGTAAACGTTTGCACAGATTTGCGGAAAAGCGCATTTTTCACTTCGTTAAACATCAGTGCAAAAATAATCGGAATAGGAAAAGCAAAAATTAAGCTGTATAAACTGATCACAACCGTGTTTTTCAGGTTCCGGAAAAAATAAGGGCTTGCGAAGAACTCCCTAAAATTTTCTGTACCGATCCACGGGCTTCCCGATATCCCCTTGAACAGACTGTAGTCTTTAAAAGCAATTTGCAGTCCATACATCGGTTTATACAGAAAAATAAGATACCAGAGTATAAATGGAAGAAGCATGAGGTACAAGTGCTTGTCACCAAGAATGCGCTTTCTATTTTCCTTCCACGAAGTTCCTCCTTTTACACGTTGTATCTTTCTTAGTACGGTGTTTGTCATTACTGTTTCTTTGGGCATTACTCCATGTTCACCCCCAAGCTCTGTTTTTATAAGCGTTTGAAGTATCCATTTCAAGCTTGTGACCGATTATACAATCGGCCAGTCGACTTGTAAATCATCGCTTTATTAAGAATCGTCATTTCTTCTCCTCCTCTCCCAAACCCTTGGTGTGATACGGTTTTTCTGAAAATAATCGTCTTTTCTTTGGCTATCGCCTTTTCTTTAACTGCAATAAAAGCCCCTTCGATTAAGGGGCTTTCACAGGAAATATTAGTTTAGACTTTGCCATATTGACCAGGGGATACTCCCTCATACCGCTTAAACATCCGGATAAATGTATTCGCGTTATTGCATCCGACCATCAATGCGACATCTTGAATTTTGATGTTGGGTTTGCCATTCATAATTTCCTTTGCCTTTTTTACACGGTAATTGTTTAGGTAATCCCTGAAATTTTCTCCTGTATAATTTTTAAACAGTGTGCTGACGTAGCTCGGCGAGAAATTAAATTGCTGCGCAATGTCGTTTAGGGATAAATCCTTGTTGTAATATTGGTGAATAAATTTGAGCATCTGGGATGCTGTGGACTCATCTATTTCTCCATTTTCGTTTATGATACGTTCAATCATGCCTGTGAATAATCCGAAAATAGCGTGCTTCAGTTGCTGCAAATCGGAGCAACGCATCAACTTTGGATATAATTTTTCATCTGCCGCGGAAAGTCCAGATTTAAGCATGCGAGCCTGCTGGTTGATCCGGTTTACCGTGGAAACGATTGCAATAATAAATTGAGAACGTTTTTCGATGCTAAGACGGCGAATGTCCAGATTTTCCTCAAGCAGCTTATTCAGAACAGACAAAGTCTTGTCTGTGTTCCCGGCAACGACACCAGCAATGAGGTCCCGTTCCAATTCCAACGGATAGTAATATCCGGTATTGCGAAGATCCTTCAGCTCGTCAGCGGTAATGACTGCCCTGCGGTCCAGCACGTAACGGTATTCCATAATATTCAGCGCTTCGTTGAAAGATTTTTCCGCATCCTCAATTCGGTTCACAGGCCCCCCGACTGCAGCGACCAGATCAATCCCGAAATTTTGACCGATGTCCCCAAGGATGTTGGTCAATAGCAGTTTTGTCTTCCGAATATCATTTTCACAAAAAAGCAAAACAAACCTTCTATAATCCAAATCGAGCGTTTCACACGTCATTTCACTGGGAAGCAGTTGTTCCATCAGCTGTGATACCTGAGACATGATTTCAAAAAGAGGCGTCTTGGAATATTTTTCCTCCCAATCAACTTCGTTGACGACTTGGACGATTGCCACTGTCAGGGGTCCCGAAATACCGGTCAGCCCGTAAGTATCCAATTCATGGCGAATATGGCTCTTGGGAACTAATCCGAACAACAAATCACGGATCCATTTCTTCTTGAGCGGCAGCTTATTGCAGTGGATCGTCTGCCTCAAGCTTTCATTTATTTGGAGAATGCCGTCCGCTGTGGACTGGATAAAGGCTATCTCGTCTTTACCTACTGGCTGGGCATATCCCTTAAACTGATTGACTGTTTTTTGAATCGGTCGATAAGTACGGTTTGCGACGAACAAAGCCATCAGCAATCCGACCAAAGCAAGCACCAAATAAATAATTGCGGATTCCTTAATTAGTGATTCCAACTGAGGTTTCAACGTGTTTTTTCTGACAATATAACTGAACTTCAGATCGTTAAATACTTGCGAAGCCGTTTCCTGTATCGTGTAACCGCTTTCAATTAACTCCCCCGGATGCTTCAGCCAAGCATCCACCGTCTTTACGTCAAGCATGCCGTTCAAAGCGACAAGCTGTCCGTTCTTGATCAGCGCAAAGGCTTCGGCTCGATCGGACATCGCCGGAAGCAAATAGCCTTCGTAAAATGAAATATAAAACAATAAATCCAAGCTTGGCTCCTTTTTTACCAAGGTAACCTTCCGGTCTCCAGAAACCGTAGTCGTATGTAGTATAAGCGATTTTGAAAATGTTCCTTTGGAAAAAGAGTCCATAAGCTCGGGAGCCAAACCAATTTCTTTATAAAAGCTTGCTTTGTTTATTGTATTTTTGGGAGTGATGATCAAGTCATCCTCAAGCTTGCCGATCCCTATCGTGAAGCCAAAATTGGAGAAAGCATCGAAGTTTTTGCTTAGTTCATTATAAATACTGGTGACTAAATAATAGTTACGTTCCCCATTGTAAGCGTATTCTAAAACTTGCACATTGACCTTTAGTTGGTTAATGAGATTGGAGACGATGTTTAATTGGGTATCGATCTTGTTTTTAGCTTCCCTTAAAAAGGTATCCTGTCTATGCTTCAAATCCAACTGCATGATTTCATTATTTTTGTAAAAAAACGTACAGGAGACGATTAAAGTATAAACAAACACAATAGAGACGTAGGCGATAAACAATCGGAAGAAAAACTTTTTTTGCCGCATTCTAAAGCCTCCTCTATAGTTAGCACTATCGATGGAAACGCATTCATATTTGCAACCTTATTATACCTCATAATACATACACTGTAACTTCACAATTTCACCTTTTAATTTTAATTTTAACATTTTACCATTCCAAAATAAGAAAAACCGTCCGAAGCGATCGGACGGTCCTTTGTTGTGCAAACCCATACCTTTGTACGTTGGGCGAGGACATGGATATGCGGTTCCACTCGCTGTTGAAGTTCGTATTCCTTGAATTTTGGCTTACAGTGGTTGGAACACGAACTTCAAAGGCGAACGCTATCGCTCCTCCACCCCATACCCATGTCCTCTTCCTTCTACTCCCTGCTTGTCGCTGCTTCTTTACTTCCTAAACCGGTCTGAAAGCCCGTATTCGCAGAGCCACGAAATTTCTGTACTTCTTTGATGACGTTGGGTCTTTTATCAAAAATTCATATAAGGGCTAACCCTTCGGCTGCCCTAATACCCAAAAACATATAAGGCTCTATGCCCAAACCAGTGCTTAACGAATTTACAATCCATGAAATGAATGAGCTGGAATTTCTCCCGCTAATTGTGCTGGAACTGCACTAATAATTCATTTTACTGGAAAAACTCCAGCTAATGAGCCTCTTTTTTCAATTCGAGCCTATTACCTCGAGATAACGGCAATTTTTCCCTTTATTTGTTAAAAAAGGGTCTTATAAATGAATGAACTGGATCTTTTCCAGTTCATTCATCCACGGAATGGCCAGGGGCTCCATACTGTTCGTGTATTGCTCATTTTTCTCAACCTGTTCCTGACTTCTTGTCTACTTCATTAGACTTTACTTCGTCAAGCACTGTTGTGAGCGTTGAGCCACATATAAATTCTTATATATCGAAAAAGTCCTTGGGATTTAAGGACTTCTTCTCAGCGCTGTGAATCAAAAACCCATAAAAGCTTAAGCTCCTTATTATGGAACTCAACCATGTATGGGTTTGCATGATCATGTTATTCCGGTAATCGCTCCTCTTTGGAGGCATAATTTTTCATGGTCGATATATGTTGGGATTCTAATGAAAGAACCACATCCATCGCAGCGATTTGCTCGAGTGCTATGATAAGTTTTTCCTGTTTTTGGATTTTAAGACTGAATAGCATATGCATGGATGGTGCCGAAGAATCCAGAGCTGTTAAGTTCTCTTTCGGGATCATTTTCAAATTGATAATTTGCAAATCATAATTTCCAAATATCGTAGCGATCATGCCTAGTGATCCGGGATTATCGATGATTTGAATGTCCACCTCATAGTATCGCCGGTGTCTAAGCAAATGCCGTTCCCATTTATTCAGTAAAAACAAGCTGATTAACACAAGGAAGGTACACAGCATGGCACCCACATAGAAGCCGGCTCCCACGCTCAGTCCGATAGCAGCCACAACCCAGACCGAAGCCGCTGTGGTTAAACCCTTAATCATGTTGCCATTGCGCAGAATAGCCCCTGCTCCCAAAAATCCGATACCGCTAATGACTTGAGCCGCCAAACGAGCGGGATCCATCCGTACATTGCCTTCATTGACGAATTGCGAGAACCCATAGCTGGATAGCAGCATAATCGTTGCCGATCCGAGACATACCAAAATATGAGTGCGAAAGCCTGCAGCATGGTTGCTCCATTCCCGTTCAATCCCGATTAATCCGCCAAGTATAACCGCTAGAATCATCCTAACCGTCAGCTCCAGATGCGTTATTTCCCAGACGCTAGCCGTAGCAAATGTCAATGCAGCCAGCCTCCCATCCTTTGAAATTCATCATGTGCTGCTTAACTATATAAATGTAAAAAGGCACCTGCTCTCGGCTCGATGCCTTTTTACCAAGCCACACTTCTACCGAAGCTTCTTAAATAGAGTTTTTTATTTATTTGGAAGAATCCCTGTCTTTCAACAAAGCTTTCAACCTTCCAGGAAAGTCCGTAATGATGCCCGAAACCCCAAAATCAGATAACTGCAGCAGATCCTTTTCTTCGTTGGCCGTATAAGGGTAGACATAAAGCCCGTTCTCTGTCGCCTTCCGCACATCCTCGATATCTAACAATTGAAAGTAAGGGTGGAGTGAATACACCTCCACATCAAAACTATGCGCGTAAGCGGTCGGGTCTAGTAAATTGGATTGATACAAAAGCCCGATCTTCGCTTCCGGTTCCATTTGCTTGATCCTTCTAACACACTTATGATCGAAGGAGGAAATGATGACGTTATTCAAACGGTTACTTCTACGCAGCATTTCAACTAACTTACGCTCCATTCTGCCTTCGTATGAATATTTCACTTCCACATTAATCATAATGGTATCGGGTACCAGCTTAAAGACCTCATCCAAGGTCGGGATAGTCTCCCCTTTAAAATCATCACCAAACCAAGAACCCGCATCATAATTCTTAATTTCCGACAAGCCTTTCTCCACAATCAGGCCTTTTCCGTTAGTTGTCCGGTCTAATGTCAAGTCATGGCATACGACGATTACCTCGTCAGCAGTCAAATGAACATCAAGCTCGATACCTTCGCATCCCTGGCTTAAACCGAGCCGGAAGGCAGCAAGCGTATTTTCTGGGGCCATCCCTTTGGCTCCACGGTGAGCAATTATCATCGGGTTCTTATTGGACATATTTGTTTCCTCCAGTTCCTTTCCAGCCAGTGGATGCAAGCCCTAGCCTATTATTATTTCACTGTTTTATTGTACGTTTGAATCTTTGAAGTTATTTCTTTTGCCGCTGCATCCAAAGCTTCCTTCGGCGACTTCTTGTTGTTGAGCACTTCTTCGATCGCACCTTCAACAATTTGTCTTGCTTCCGGGAATACACCCATAACCGCGCCTTGCGTTGCTGTGTTCAGCTTTGTTTGGTGCAGTTGGTCAATCGCAGTCTGGAACTGAGGGAACTGTTTTAGGTTTGTCTTTATCAGCTCTTCGTCATAGGCTTTTTTGGTGATCGGGAAGTATCCGGTATTGACGCTCCAGTAGGCTTGCTCCTTGGGCGTAGTCAAGAATTTGATAAACTCCCAAGTCGCTTTTTGTTCATCATCCGGGCGATTGTTCATCATCCATAAGCTGGCTCCTCCGACGACGACGCCACCTTCTTTCCCGTCCGCAGGTTTCGGCAAGAAACCGGTGCCAACTTCGAATTTTCCGCCTGAGCTATCCACAAGCCCTTTAAGCGCTGCCGTGGACTCCAGGATCATAGCAACCTGCCCAGTAGAAAATGCCTTCTTGGAATCGTCTGTTTTGCGTCCTAGATTGTTTGCGGCTTTTGTGTCCACCAAGTCCTTCCACCAGGTTAACACTTTCACTCCCTCTTCTGAGTTCACCGTTGATTCGGTGGCCGCAGCGGTCCGACCGTTTCCGTTGTTTACGAATTCCGCGCCTTGGTTGGCCAGTAGCTGCTCCACGAACCAACCATAAATGGCAAAGTTTGCTCCAGTGGCTTTACCAGATTTAGTAATGGTATCAGCTGCAGTCTTTAATTCCTCGAAAGTTTTTGGAGGTTTTGCCGGATCAAGACCAGCTGCTTTAAACAAATCTTTATTGTAATAAAGAACAGGATTGGATGTGTTAAACGGCATAGAGTACAGTTTGCCACCCAGGGTATAGTACCCAGCGATATTCGGTTCTAACTGTGACGCATCCCACTTATCTGCATCGATGAAGTTTTGCATAGGCGTAATCGCTTTGGAATCGATCATGAAGCGGCTGCCAATCTCATACATCTGTACCACTGAAGGCCCTTCGCTTGTACCCATCGTTGCCTTCAATTTGCTAAGCAGCTCGTCGTAGCTTCCTTGATAAACAGCTTCTACTTTAATTTTATCCTGAGAAGCGTTAAAATTCGTCGCCAATTGTTCAACGACTTTCGTATTTGCGCCACCCATCGCGTGCCAGAAAACCACTTTCTTAGGTCCGCTTGCTGCTGGTGCTGTTCCTGATTTGGCCGGCTCTGCTTTTTTGCTTTCCGTGCCTTCCCCCATATTTACGCTGCATGCTGTTATGAAAACCATGATGACTGCCATAAATAAACTTGCTAACCCTTTTTTCGCCATTGTCTAACCCTCTCCTCGCTCAAAGTAAATGACCTATATGATAAGCCTGTTAAGTAACAGACGGATCAACACAAATTTATCCTTTTAATGCTCCTGCGGTAATTCCCCGTACTAGTTGTTTCACGCCAAAGGCCAACAATAGGAATGAAGGAAGCAGTACCACCGTGACTCCCGCCAAAATAAGATTCCACGACATCACTTCGGCATGCTGCAGCATGGCAACACCAATTTGTACGGTTCTCATGGAGGCCCGGTTTGTAATCAAAAGAGGCCATAAATAGTGGTTCCAATGCGTAAGGAAAATATAAACGGCTAACGTGGCAAGGGCTGGTCGGGAAAGCGGAAGCACAATGGAGAAAAAGTTCCGAAGGTGCCCACATCCGTCAATTTTTGCCGCATCAAACAATTCATTTGGAAGCTGCAGGAAAAACTGGCGAAGCATAAATACCCCGAAGGCACCGGCCATAAAGGGAACGATCAGCCCCTGATAGCTGTCCATCCATCCCCATCCTTTAATAGTCAGGTAATTCGGAATGATGGTAACTTCCCAAGGTATCATCATGGTCGAAAGAAAGACGGCGAACAAAATTTTCTTTCCCCTGAAAGTGAGGAATGAAAAGGCGTAAGCAGCCAAACTTGAAGTGATAACTTGGCTCAATGTGATCCCCGAAGAGACAATAACGCTATTCAGGATAAAACGGATGATTGGAAACCCGGAAACTGCATTCTTGAAATTTTCCAGATATAACTGAGAAGGAAATAATGGCGGTGGAAAGTTCGATACTTCCTTATCCGTCATAAACGATGAGAACACCGTAAATATAAGCGGATACAAAACTACTAGGGACAGCACGATTAGCAACAAGTAATTTAGGGTGGGGACAATCCTTCTCGTTATCATTGATAATGCACCCTCTTTTCCAATACTTTAAACTGCACCACAGTTAAGATCATGATAATTACGAAGAGAATCAAAGCCTGTGCGCTGCCAATCCCGAAACGGAAATTGACGAAAGCGTCCTGGTAAATGGAATACACGATTACATTCGTTGAATTCATTGGACCGCCTTTGGTTAATATGTGAATTTGTCCGAAAGCCTGAAAGGCACCAATCACAGACACTATGAGGGCAAAAAAGATGGTAGGCGACAGAAGCGGCAAAACGATTTGGATAAAGGTACGAACCGCACTGGAACCGTCGATTTTAGCACTTTCATAAATTTCTTCCGGCACCCCTTGAAGGCCACTAGAAAGTACAATGAACAGAAAGCCCATATTCATCCATATTGTTAATAGAGAGATCGATACCAGTGCCCAGGAAGGGCTCGTTAACCAAGGGATCGGATCTATATGTACGAGGCTTAGAAAGTAATTGAACATACCTGCCGTCGGATGGAATAGCAAAAACCAGATAATCGATCCTGTACTTACCGAAATGACGATCGGTAAGGAAAATACGAACTGAAATACTTTCATTCCCCGTAGTTTGTTATGTGTGATCGCCGCTAAAAGCAGGGACCATACGATCGAAGTGGGTACAGTTAGTAAGATAAACAGAAGAGTCACTTTCAAATTCGAATAGAACTGTCCGGATCCAAGCAAATCGATAAAATTATCGAGACCCACAAATTCGACGACCCTGCCACGTGGATCCGTAAGCGTCATACTTAAGTAGAGTGACTTGGCCATTGGATAAAAAAGAAACATAATAAATAAGATCAAAGAAGGGGCTAAGAATAAATATGCTAACGCGTTCTCCCCTCCCTTACTTTTCTTTACTGGAACCATTTGATTTATATCCTTGTTTAAAGCGCTTTCATTAACTGCCACTCAGCATACCCCTTTCTTTCTAAAAGTTACATTCTTGATTGGTAAAGCGCTTAATCTTAAAGCCAAATTGACCCCCTACCACCTTTCTGTCTTACTCTTTTTATAGAAGCTGTGTGAAAAATGGGGATAAAAAAACACATAAATCAACATGCCTATGGCATGAGGTCTATGTGAGTCTCTTTGTCTCCATCACGTTTATTAACTTGTTCACATCATAATCGCTATTCGTTGGTTTTGTCAACTAAAGATTACAATCCTACATGGTTTAAATTCTCCGCCTTCTGCTTCTGCTAGTTATTTAAAGAGCTTTCAGGATGTTATCCGTCTGAATATAAGAAAAACTTGCAAATGAAAGAAGAAGAGGGAATTAAGAAAGGAATCAAGAATACAAATAAAGGCAACGGAGTAACACTTGTACTCCGTTGCCTTGCTTTGAGATGGTTCATTTTCCGCAATTCGATTTCGTGCCAAATCATTGTTCGACCACTTTTATAATTCCAGCTAATCTTTGACAGCGCCCTGCATGAGACCCGAAATAAACTGGCGGCTGAATATGATAAATACAATGATAAGCGGAACTGTCGCCATCAGCGTTGCCGCCATAACCATGGAATAATCGGTGCTGTAAACGCCGTTCATGGAAGCAATCAGCATTTGAATCGTAAACTTATTTTGCACAGAAATGACCACCAACGGCCATAAATAATCGTTCCATGAGTTCAAGAACGTGATAATACCCAACGTTGCCAACGCCGGCTTTAATATCGGCAGCGCGATGCGCCAGAACAGATCGAACGAGTTGCAGCCATCCATTCTTCCGGCATTGATCAGCTCGTCATGAATGACGGATTGGGTATACTGCCGCATCCAGAATATACCAAATGCATTTGCGGCTCCTGGTATGATCAACGCTTTCAGCTCATTAATCCAACCTAGCTTTTGCATAATGATAAACTGCGGGATCAGCCCCAGCTGCTGCGGGACCATCATGGTCATCAGCAGAAACAGAAACAGCGGCCCTTTTGCGGGGAAAGAGAACTTGGCAAAAGCAAAGCCCGCCATCGAACAAAAAAACAGCACGATCAGTGTATGCATCCCAGCCACCAGCAGGCTGTTGCCAAATGACTGAAAAAAACCTACATGGTCCAGCACCTTGTCGATATTGATCAGCAATTGATTGCTGGGAACCATTCGGGGTGGAAATCGAAACATATCCGACGTCTTGGACGTCGACATCACGAACAGCCAGTAAAAGGGAAACAACGAAACTAGCGCGCCCAAGCACATGCCCACATAAACGATAAAACTGCCTAGTCGGAAGGAGAGCCTTGCAGTCATCGAGGGAATTTTCAGGGACGAATCTGCTTTGGTTTGAATCGAAGCCACTACATACTATCCCCTTTCGAAACAAATTTCCAATTCAGAAACGAAAATACGGCGATAATCAGAAACAGCATCCAAGCGATAGCCGAAGCATAGCCGAACAGGTGATTGCCAAACGCCTGATTATACAAGTACAGCACCAGAGTAAGACCGCCCTTCGTTGCGCCGCCTGAGCCTCCAACCAGAATCAGCGGTTCTGTAAAAAGCTGCATACCGCCTATTGTTGACAAAATAACAGTAAACAAAATGATCGGACGCAGCAGCGGAAGAGTAATGAAGAAAAATTGCTGTGGTCGGCTCGCTCCGTCAATCGTTGCCGCTTCATATAGATCGACTGGTATGCTCTGTAGCCCCGCCAAATAAATAATCGCGTTATAGCCCGTCCAGCGCCAAACTACCATGAGCGAAATAGCTACCTTTACCCAGAACGTATCATTGATCCAATCGATCTTTGGTAGCCCCAGCGCGGTAAATAATCCATTGAACAAGCCGAACTGGGCACCAAAGAATGATCCGAAAATAATGGCAACCGCCACAATCGAAGTAATATTGGGCAGAAAAAAAATTGCCCGAAATGTATGTTTAAATCTCATAAAAGCCGCATTTAACAAAAAAGCAATCACAAGCGCCAAAAATAACTGCGGTAAGGTGGAAAGGAACCAAATCACAAAAGTATTGGCCACCGATGTCCAAAAATCGGGGTCATCCGTCAACAAATTACGGAAATTGCGCAGCCCGACAAACTCCATTTCTCCTAAACCGTCCCACGCATGAAAAGCCAAGTACAGCGAGAATAAGATCGGAAACAGACCGAATGCGATAAATAAAATATAAAACGGCGAAATCATTAGGTAAGGAGCCGCATACTGCCTTAGAGCCTTCATGTTTGATAACCTCCTATATTTCAAAAAAAAAGCAGTGTGAAACCGCAGAGATTCCTGCCTCTCACCCTGCCCGTAGCTATCCCTTACATACCGGCTACTTGTTTTTCAGCTTGGCCTTAGCCTTCTCGACCAGTGCTGAAAACTCTTTCTCCGGATCCTTATTCTTATCCACCGCAACAGCCTGCATACCGTCGCTTATAATCGTTTCTACGGTTTGATAATCAGGTCCTTTACGCTGCACCTTCACATCCTTGGCCACTTCCGAGAACAGCACACCCAGCTTCTGGCCGCCCCAGAAATCATAGCCTTGCTCGGTAATCGCCTTGTCTCCATAGATCGAAGGGGTTGATGGGAAGTTACCCGACAGCTTGAATACTTCCAGCTGCTGCGGAGGTGAAACCAGCCAACTGATTGCGGTATAAGCTTCTTTAGCGTACTTGCCCTGCTTCGGAATCATCAGGAAGGAACCACCCATGTTGCCCGTACCTTCCGGTATTTTGGCCGCACGCCACTTTCCTTTCGTATCGGGAGCCCGCGTTTCCACATGGCCACGACCCCAGGCTGCCGAAATGTAAGTGCCTATTTTGCCGGAATTCAGAGCAGCGGAATACTCCTGCAGCGCATTTTTCTGATCGTAGCTGCCTGCTATCCCCATTTGACGCGCTTTGTTATAGTAATCGACGGCCTTCTTAAGCTGTGTGTTCGTATCAATAATCAGCTTGTCATCCTTGTCGAAATAAAGCTCATTACCCTGATCTCGAATCGCACCATACAGCTCATAAGGATTCGATAAAATATCCGTCCCCGTCTTGTCCTTCAATACCTTCCCCGCTGCCAAGAAATCATCCCAGTTTTTGATTTTGGCGCTAACATCATTAGGTTCAAACGGAAGCCCTGCCTGCTGAAACAAATCCTGTCGGTAGTAGAGAACCATCGGTCCGATATCGGTAGGCAGACCCAACAGCTTGTCTCCTACCATAGCTTGCTTCCATTTCCATTCCAAATAGTCTTTGGCGATGTTTTTCGCACCCAATTCGTTCATCTCTTGAAATTTATCCGGGTACTTCAAAAATTGGTCAATCTGTGAAATGTCCACCATCGCAATATCCGGCGCTCCCGAACCGGCCGACATGGCGGTGAGCAGCTTGCTGTGGGCATCCTCCCACTTGTAAATTTGCGGAATGATCTCGATGTTGGGGTGTGTCTTGTTAAATTCAGGTATGATTTTCTCAAAAGTAGCCCCCTGCCAAAACCACATCTGCAGTTGGACCTTTTTACCATCGTTGCCCTTCATCTCGCTTTCAGGTTTTGCGGCACTACCGCCATCCACTCCACACGCGCTCAAAAGCAGCCCGAGAGACAGCAGGACCAGACTAAATGATTTACCGTTCAGCACCTTTTTCATGAAAACGCCCCTTTCGCTAATTCGAGCTTCAAGAAAGCCCTTACACATATTATAAAATGCAGGTTTTGCTACGTATAGAGACCATTCTTCGATTTCTTGGAGTATTGTTAGGAACTTGTGCTAACTGTGCGGTAATCGTTAGGAGCCATTCCTTCGACCATTTTGAAGATACGGCTAAAATAGGCAGGATCCTTATAGCCTACTCGTTCGCAAATCTCATACATCTTCAGATGGGTTTCCCTCAGCAAACGTTTGGCTTCGGATAAACGGTATTGCGTCAAATACTGAGAATAGGTCAAGCCTATTTCCTGATGAAACAAATTGCTTAAATAATTGGCGTTTATTTGATGAATATGGGCGAAGTCGGCAAGCTGCCCGCCACCCGTATATTCCTTGTGCACATAGGCAAGCAGTGCACGTACAATTGGAACGATGGTTTCAGCTGCACCCAGGCTGCGTGACAATTCGGTAAATCCCAAGGAGATCATGCTGCGGATATACATCAGACTCAAATCTTTGATATCCTTCACACAGCCCCCAAAACCGGTCTTCACGGGCAGCCGAAGTTTCTCTTCCATCCATCCTGCCGTTTCGGTTACCTGCCGCTCCCACGCCCCCTTGTCAGCTTGCTCGGAGAACAGGACAATCGTGATCAAGCGATCCTCCATACAAACCACGGCTGTACCCAGCTTGCTGAACGCTTCGTGTGCACACCCGCGAATAAAATAACGTACACTCGCTTCTCCGAGCGACCGTAAATCCTTGGTCGAAAAAGAAATGAGCTTGATCGCATCATGAGGTGGGATTAGGAACTCATCAAAGGTAGGAAGCGGCACATCGTGCAGTAGATCATGGACCCGCTTTTCCAACAGTGCTTGGTCGCGTATTTCACTTACCTGACGCACCTCACGGCGCTGCCGATATTTCAAGTAGGCTGCAGCATGGACTTCCTTCAGCTTGTCCTTAGAGAGCGGCTTTAGCAAATATTCCGTTACCTGATGCTGGACCGCTTGAAGCGCATACTCAAACTCGGCATGTCCCGTTAACACATAGACATCGACCTGCGGATAATGGATCCTGATATGGCTGGCAAGCTGCAGCCCATCTGCAGCAGGCATACGAATATCTGTAATAACCAGTTGCACCTCATGCTTCTTCAGCAGAGTCATCGCTCGCAAGCCATCCTCAGCTTCAAGTACCATCTCCACACCCTCCATTGAAGCCAGCAGCCTGCACATCGGTTGCCGTACATTTGGTTCATCATCCACCACCAAAATGCTAAACATAATTAATCCCCTCCTTCATGCTCTTGGATTTGCATAACGACAGCGGCCCAAACCTTCTCCGGGTCAGCACCCTCCACCTCTACTCTGCGAAGTCCGTCCCGAACAATTCGATCCATTCGGCTGAACTCAACTTCCTCATATTCGGCTTGATAACGAAGCGCAGGATACGAATACAGCTGTCCCACAGGCGCCCCATTAAAAAAGGGATCGCGAACCTCCAGAAAGCTGGCCGATGCGTAGGATTCCGGTGTGGAGGGGAAATTACCGTTAGTCAAAAAGTTAGTCAGCTGTTGCTGCGGAGCTGTCAACCAATGAGCCAACTCATAGGCCTCCTTCGGATAACGGCTTAATTTCGGTACAGCCAGAAAGCTGCCTTTCCAATTGGAAGGCAGACCTGGGGCACGCGCCAAATCCCATTTTCCGCTGGTCGCCGGCGCGTTTTTCTTCATGACCCCATGTACCCAGGAGGGGGCCAGCACAGCAGCAAATTGTCCGTTTACAGCCCCCTCGGCCCAGCCTGGCGTCTGCGAGGCTAATCCCGCATTAATACCTAGTTTGTGATAGCGCACAGCTAGATCCCAGGCTGCTTTCACTTTCGGGTTTACGGGACTCCCGTGATAATCCTGCGATATCTGGTAAGGAGCATCAAACTGATTCAAATACGTCGAGTACACATTGGCCAAATTGTCGAATAAAAAAACACCCGTCTTCTTTTTCAACAGCACTCCTGCTTGCTCTAGATCTTCCCAACTACGGATAGCGTTCCCTACAGCCTCGCGCCCATAGGGTAACCCGGCCGCTTTAAACAAGTCATGACGATAAGCCAGCGCGATCGGACCGATGTCCGCAGGCATACCGTATAAAAACGTCCTGTCCTTATTCTCCGCCTGACGCCATTTCCAATCGAGGTAATGGATCCTCTCGTCGTTAAAATCGTACAAATTGTAAAAATAGGGTTGAAAATGCTTGACCTGATTTAACTGTGACGACTCCAACAGCACGATATCCGGTGCATCACCATTTGTTGCGAATGCTATCTTCAAGCTTGGGAGAATATCATCAAATTGAGCTATCACTACCTCGACATCGATATCGGGACGTATGAGGGAGTAAGATTTAATCAATGTTTCCAGCCCACTTCCTGGCCATAACCAGATTCGAAGCGTCTTGGGCGGCACTGATGTTATTAAATTCGGAAGGGCAAGCTGCGGTGTACAGGCCGAAATTATAAAGAAGTACAAGACGAGCACAAACGATAGTACACAACGGCGATTATGCAGCGCCACCTCCTCCTTTCCCTATGTTTCGTGGTTGATAGGATTGTCCCGCCTGCTGTCCAGCTGCATGAAGCGGAAGTGTGAGCGTAACCATCAAGCCTCCAAGTGGGCTTGGAGAAAGCTTCAGACCATACGGAAGACCGAAGAATGCCCTGATTTGCTTGTGTAAATTAGAAAGTCCGATTCCTCCGCCTTTTTCCTCCAACAGATGCTCCACATGAATTCGCGTTTCCAATTCGTAGAGCGCTGTTTCATCCATCCCTTTGCCATTGTCCTCAACTGTGCAATACAGCATACCATCAAAGCTGTAAAGACTGACCCGGATTTGCCAATCCCCGTCCGCCTTATGCTCCAGCCCGTGGTGAAACGCATTTTCAACAAGCGGTTGAAGGACGAGCCGAATGACACACTGCTCCTCCAAACCCGGCTCTATCTCCATCTGTACACTGAATTTACTCCCATATCGCGAGCGTTGGAGCAGCAAATAACGTTCCAGCTGCGCCAAATCCTCTCTCAGCGTCACCAGCTCAGAGGAAGGATGAACACTGTAGCGGAGTAGCTCGCTAAGCGCTATTGTCATTTCCTGGGCTGCCTCGTGACGCCCATCTTCAATGGTCCAATAAATCAAATTCAAGGAGTTGTACAAAAAATGCGGCCGAAACTGCGCCTTTAATGCGACAAGCTGCGCGCGCTGTTCACTCATCTGCTGCTCAGATAGCCGTTCCACGACTTCTTCGAGCTGATTCACCATCCGGTTAAAATTAGCATATAGAAAAGAAATTTCACTGCTTGCAAAACGCTCATTAATGGGGAGAATCCGCTCCCGTCCGATTCGGTTCATTGCGCTTGCCAGATGCCGGATGGGTTTCGTTAAGCTCCACGTGAAATAGGCAACCAGAATGAGTGCCACTACAATCCCCGCCGCAATTGCCAGCAGCGCGTTGATCCAGATCTGCGACGCATCACTGTATACCGCCTCCGGCTTGAAATAAGCAATGGTTGTCCAACCGCTATAGGAGGAAGTAGCAAAGGTCACATACATCCGCTCCTGTTCTTCACGTGTCGTCCATTCGAAGAATGTCTGAGCATTGCCGCCAAACTTGGCAAACAGCCCTTGGTCAGCGGCAGTCCCGATCTCCCGTGGCTCTGTCGAGTAGACAATATTACCTGACGAATCCATCACCTGGACCTTGCGGTCGATCCGCTGTCCCGTTTCGCTGATTATCCTGTTAATTTTCTCCACAGGAAAGACCACGAACTGATCGCCTATCACCTGCATATCATGCTGGTTCTTTACCTTTCTGGCTCCGATAATTGCCGGTATCTCGCCATCCCGCCAAGCTGGCCCGTAAACCCAGAGCATACGACCGTCCAATCTATTAATCTTGCTGAACCAGGTAATCGAACCCAATTCGTCATATTTGCGCCAAAACAATTGCAGCGAGTCATTCGAGGCGTAGGCATTACCATTCCTGTCAAACAAGTGGATCAGCATATCATTGGCTATATAACGCACTTTTTCGGCCATATAACGGTTGAGCCCGATCGGATCCAACACAGCGGACGTATCAGACGTCTCACTCAGTGACTTTTGTACGCGATCATCAAAAGCAATTAGCTGTGAGAATTGATCATACTGCCGAAGCAATACGTCGATCTTGGCTGACAGCTGCTCAACCGATTCCTGCGTATACCCTGCAGAACGGTTCAATACCATCTGCGATGCAAGCCGATAATTAAACATATTAGTAAGCGCTATCACTAATACGGCTATGACGAACATGCCAGCCAGCAGCTGAACGAATATTGGAAGCGGACGTCGAAGCATGGGCACCCACCTCTTTATAAATCCCAGCATGTATTATTATTGGGAATTTTTTACTATCCGACAATCAATATTCGCTATCCGAAGTGGTTTTTCCTTCCAAGCTGACCTGACAATATAAAGCAACATTAAATAATTCATCATAATTAAAAGTATTTTCCCATATTCATACTATATCCTAAGCAGGAGGCATAGTTATGGCGATAAGACCCCCCATTTTAAAAAGAGGAGATACCATTGGCATTGTTACTTTAGGAAGTCCACTTGATGCCACAATTATAGACTCAAGAATTATTGTACTTGAAAATATGGGATTCAATGTAGTTTTGGGAAAGTATGTATATTCTTCTGATGGTATTGTGGCTGCCCCGGCTGGTCAGCGTGCTGAGGACTTTATGAATATGGTTGAAAATCCAAGTGTGAAGATGATACTGCCTTCAAGAGGAGGAACAGGAGTAAAAGATATTCTTCCGTATCTTGACTATACTATTATTAAAAATAATCCTAAAATAGTAACTGGGTATAGCGATATAACGATTTTATTAAATATCTTGTACCAATTTTCAGATTTAATTACTTTCCAAAGCCTGATGTTAATTGACTTTTCCGCGAAAGCACCAGCTTATAACTTCAATCAATTTTTTACCGCTATATCAACCTTTAATAGTCCAAGAGTGATTCAGAATCCGCCTGGAATGCCATTATACAGCCCTGTAAAAGGAAATGTTAGCGGTCCCGTGGTTGGAGGAAACCTTACTTCGTTTGTAAATACTTTGGGGACTCCATACGAGGTCGACACAACGGGAAAAATATTATTAATTGAAGAAACGCACGAAGCATCCAATATGATATACCGGTATTTAACTCAATTAATTATGGCGGGGAAATTTCAAGATTGCATCGGCGTTGTAATGGGGCAATGTACGAATTGCTCCATATCTTATGCTACAACCTATGATGATTTGATAAACACCCTAATCGTTCCATTAGGAAAACCCCTTATGACTAACTTAAGCACAGCCCATGGTCAATATAAAGCTGCAATTCCCATAGGTGCCATGGTAAACTTGAATACTTATAACAACACTCTTACTGTGCTTGAACCAACCGTCAGCGCTAAGTGATCACTTATTCATTAAGACTATCTGTGAAATGCAAAAAAAACCGATTTAATCGGTTTTTTTTGCATACTCAGTTAATTAAACGACGTGCACCCCAATAATGCGAATCATAGTAGGGTGTGCCAAAGAAGGTACTGATTTTCACTTCCCTTGTCCCCATGGTTCCTGCTTGAAGAATTTGATTATTCCCAAGATAGATCCCTACGTGGGAAACACCGCTCGTATAAGTTCCTTCTAAAAATACAAGATCTCCTTTACGAAGATCACTTTTATCTACAGGCGTTCCTAATTCACTCAACAGTTTGGAAGAATGAAGAAGGTTAAACCCGTTTTGATTAAACGCATATTGCACAAAACCGGAGCAATCAAAAGCCACATACGGCGTATCACCGCCAAATACATAGGGAGTCCCAAGCTGTTTCATCCCTGTAGCAATGATGGCATCTGCTTTTGTTTCCCAGTCCTGTTTTTGAGAAGTGGAACCAGGAAGATTAATAACAATACCGGCGTACAAGTTTTGTACATTAACTTGCGGGTTAGCTGCCATCAGTTCCGATAGATTAACATTTAGCTTCTGTGAAATGATCCAAAACGTGTCAGAATCCGTGGTAACGTATTGATTGGAAGGTGCTGCAAAAGAGTTTCCTCCAAACAAAAGGCTCGTCCCCAATACTGCTAAAACAATAATCCTTTTCATGCAATTCCTCCTAATATGAATATCTGGTAACGTATCCATTCTATCAAAATGAAGAATTAGAAAAAACAAGAAAGTTATGGAAACCGAATTTCAATCCGCAACTCTTACAGGTTGGTATTCAATCCCTATCGCGTTATTTATAAAAATATTGAATAAAAACATCTTATCTTTGTTGGAGTTTAGCATCGACCTTATGCCTTGTTATTGGAAGGAAAAGCCTTATCTTCGGATTCGAAATCTGCCAGTAATGAATTAACCGACTCAGTCATGGTGATCAAGCTGGAGTTCGATGAATCTGCGTGCGATTAGAAAACAAGAACACCCCTACCTATTAGGTTAGGGGTGTTTTGCCCTTTCAAAAGCTGCGTTATCGTGTCGTGTTTATAGTAACGTTTCAAAATGTTTGGTTATCTTTAGGAATTGTTAACAACTTCGGCTTGTTTTTTTCGAAAAAAAGTTGGAGACATCTTCATTTCTTTTGAAAAAATACGCGTAAAATAATGAATCGTTTTAAATCCCGTTATTTCAGCAATGGATTTCACTGACAGATTAGTTGTAACTAGAAGATGCGTCGCTTTTTCCATTCGGGTTTTACGAATAAAATCGGAAAAACTTTGTTCCCTTTCTTCGAAAAATATCCGACTTAAGTGCCTTGGAGATAAATGTACGTAATTGGCTACATAGACCAGACTCAAATCAGATGCGATATTATCAGCAATATATTTCATAGCTTGAGCCAAAATATTGTCTCTCTGACGCTTCATCTTTCTGTTCACCGACACACTTTTCTCTCGCTTTGTAAAGTTGTCTGGAAAAGACAAAATAAGGTGATAAGCCAAGCTGCGAATAAAAATATCCATTTTGTTACCAGTATCCTTATATAAGGATACTTGATGCAGTAATGTTTTCCACATTAAAGCGGTTAAAGTTTCGTGAGAGTCATAACATACGACTTTATTAGAGCTTTCCAAATCCATATATTTGAAAATCAATTCATGAGAACATGACGACTGCTTCAGTTCAAAACCGATATGTAACATGAATAGACCATTTTCACTTATTATTTGATGCACGATCCCCGGGCGTGAGCATAAAAGCGTTCCACTGGTTAGAGAATTATGTGTATCGCCCTCAACATATATTCCTTCACCAGCGATTATATAACAGATTTCAAAGAATGTATGTTTATGAGGTTTATTGCTGAAATGCAGCTCGTTACCTGACCAATAATGTATATTGAACTCTCCTAGCTCGCCTTTAACCTCATTGGCAATCGCTTGTAGCATGTGATTTGATTCCAGCAAGGTTTGAGCATCCATTTATATCACCTCATTATTGTTCAAAAAGACTACAAGTTTACATATAAACTCGTAGCCTCAAAAAACAATATGATTTTAATTCAAAGCTCCATAGTTTCATCATTCGCCAATTTACCTTCGTACTTATAATTTCTGAATACCGGATTGATACCGTTCAGCATGAGCCCCTGTCCCCAGTTTACATGTTTATCATTCGTCGGCAGATCTTCCGGATCACGAACCTGTACGAGTATATTTCTCCGGGTCCTATCGCTTCGGTTAATCGGCGAACCATGAATCGTTAAATAATTAAAGAATAACACGTCGCCCGCTTCGGCCAAGCAAGGAATCCCGCTTGCGATTGGATATTCTTTGTGATTCAAATAATAGCTGCCGATATGGGGAAGGGGACCTAATTTGTGGGATCCGGGAATGACATGTAGGCATCCGTTCTCCTCATTCGTTTGATCCAGATGAATACTTGCCAGCATCATCGAATGCTTGGTATGCGGGAAATACGGATAATCCTGATGCATAGGAAAAGCTGCGCCTTTTTCTGGCGGCTTGACCATCATTTTAGTATGGTGGAGTTGGACATTGTCACCAATCAGTTTGGCGAATATTCCGACCAGGTTCAACTGTGTTATCATTCGGCTAAATTGGGCGTCATGATATTGCACGTCGTGGAAGCCTTTCAGCACCAGCTTCTTCAGTTCTTCCGGGGGCATATAGTCTCCCTGCCATGCGTGACTCCGGTCAAATTTAGAGGCAGCTGCACGCTTCAAAAAGGTATCCACTGATCCTCGGAACATTTCCACTTCTTCCTTGTTATATACACCTTTCACCAGTAAGTAACCGTTGTCATGATAAAATTGCACTTGTTCCGCAGTTATCAATATTGACTCCTCTTTTCTACAATAATTTGGCGTATTGCCTCCTTTTATTGTATTGCTTTATCCGTCGGTTGTATTGTTCACAGCCGGACAACTTTTTGCACTTTGAAGCCAAATCATTAATTAGTTCACGGGTCGACATATCTTATCCCTTCACAGCTCCTATCATAACCCCTTTAGTAAAGTATTTTTGTAAGAAAGGGTAAACGGTAATAATAGGTAAAGTGGCTATAATGATTGTGCAATATTTAATAATTTCGCTGACTGCCTCTTTGTCACTTCCGCTGGTGCCTGTGATCATACTATCGGTGCTGCTGTTTATCAAAATCTCACGCAAGAATAGCTGCAAAGGATACGCATCTCTATTTCGCAAATAAATCATGGCGCTAAACCAGGAATTCCAATGTGCTACGGCATAAAACAAAATCATAACCGATATCACAGCTTGTGATAACGGCAACACGATTTTAAACAAGATGGTAATATCATTGGCTCCATCAATTCTCGCGGATTCTTCCAAGCTATCCGGGATTGCTGCAAAAGAGGTTCTCATGATAATCAAATTATAGGTACTGATTGCTCCTGGCAGAATGAGTGCCCACATGGTGTCAAACATACCAAGGCTTCTCACAAGTAAATAGTTGGGAATCAAACCTCCGCTAAAAAACATGGTAAAAACAATCATCATCATCATCGTATCTCGAAGCATGACACCTTTTCTGGATAATACATAGGCTCCGAGAGCAGTCATAAAAACATTGATACTTGTTCCCACTACAACATAGATTATTGTATTTGTATAACCCGTTATAATATTAGGGTTTTTAAAAACACTGATGTAGCCGTCTATGTTAAATCCCAAAGGCCAAAGCAACAAACCGGAATGACTTGCTAAATTAGATGGGTTACTTAATGACGCAAAAGCAACATATAGAAATGGATACAATGTAATTAAGGTTAGGAATAACAAGAAGCCTATATTAAAAAAACCGAAAATGTTTTCAGCTTTACTTCTTTTTATCATTTTTCTCACTCCCTACCAAAGACTTGTCTCGTTGACTTTTTTGCTGAATTTGTTTGTAGCTACTAAGAGCACAAAGTTGATAATCGAGTTAAATAATCCAACTGCTGCACTGAAGCTATAGTTCGCTTCCAGAATACCTTTTCTGTATACATAAGTAGAAATAACATCTGACGTCTCATAGGTAATGGGATTGTATAAAAGAAATATTTTATCAAAACCAACATTCATCATACTACCCATTCTCAATATAAAAAGTATGATAATGGTTGGCATAATCCCAGGCAGCGTAACATGCAGCATCTGCTTAAATCTTCCCGCGCCGTCAATCGTTGATGCTTCGTACAGATCCTGATCTATTCCGGCTAATGCAGCCAAATATATAATAGACCCCCATCCTACCTCCTGCCATATATTAGAACTTACATAGATAGTTCTAAATAATTCAGGTTTAAGCAGCATTGTTATTCTTTCCATTCCCATGAAGGCCAAAAAATCATTAATAATACCGTTTCTTGAAGTGAAATCTACAATTAAACCACACAAAACCAAGACAGAAATAAAATGCGGCAAATAGGTCACCGATTGTACAAACCTCTTAAACACATTTTTTCTCACTTCATTCAATAAAAGAGCTAAAATGATAGGTGCCGGAAATCCAAATATAATGTTATATAAACTGATTAGAAGTGTATTAATAAGTATTCTTCCGAAATATACATCCTTAAAAAAATCGGTAAAATGCTGCATGCCCACCCAAGAGCTCCCCAAAATTCCCTTCATAGGGGAAAAATCTTTAAAAGCAATCGTTGTTCCATACATAGGCACATATTGAAAAATAATGTAGTAAGCCATAACCGGCAATGCCATAAAATAAATAATTTTGTTTTTAAATAGATCTCTTTTAAGTCTATGAACAAAGCGGCTTTGTTTCTTCGTCTGAGAGACACTTTCGGAAAGTGCCATTTCACCGACCTTTATATTCCCCATTGTTCCCTCCCATTGTTAACAGTCCTTCAACAGATATACTAGCTTCAAAGAGGAGTTCGAGGCTGCCCTTGTTTCCACATGTAAGGAGGGGCCGCCTGATGCCGGCACCCCTTTTAATAGCCAATTAAAATTGGTCGAAGGTTAACACTTATTTTCTTGACATATATCTGTCGTATGAAGCTTGCTGAATTTTTATTGCATCTTCTATGCCCATACCCTTCAATGTCTTCATATAATTATCAAACTCACTAATAGGCGTCTGTCCCATAACGATCTTAAGGAATTGCTCATCCTTATAAGTATTAACCGAAGACATGATGGATGCCATTTTAGTCGATTCCTCAACGGTTGGCGTTACTCCTGGAGGCATTGTTCTATCGTATGAACCCTCTTTCCATAAGCCAATAATTTGCTGCTGTTCAGGTAAGGACATGCGCTGGTGCCAAATCTCAGGTGTCATAACAAAGGCTAAGCCGCCAGATCCTCTGGAATATTTAGATAATGCCTCATCAATTGACAAGCCCTTTGGGTTATTTGTGACCTCAGGGAGCAATTGAGGAGAACCGTTCACCATCTTGTAACTCTCGCCTTCGATACCAAAGGTATGAAGCAACGATCCTTCCGGACTATAGCCATAGTCCAACCACATAGCAGCTTCCTTTGCGTACTTACTTTTGGTGGATATTGCTATACCACCGCCATTAGCAACCTTGATTTCATCTATATTAAAATTATATGACTTCGTGCCTTTAACGTAAGGCGGAACCGTTCCTAATAATTTTACTGTCGGATCTTTTGCTTTCATCAACTGAACAAATCTTCCAAATGTTCCTGATGTAGATCCCGTCCAAGCACCTGCACGGTTACCCACTACTTTTGCATCAAATTGTTTGGCATCTGTTAATCCAAAATCAGGATCTATCAAACCTTCTTTATACCACTTAGCTAATGTTGTAAGCGCTTCTACATATTCAGGTGTATAGGGTCCAAATTTCACTGTATTGCCATCGTGATAAAAACCATAATTGATACCCCATGCCCTTACCCAGTTCTGTAAATCTCCTGCGCCTTTAGGTGCCAAAGGTATCTCGTCATTTTTCCCGCTGCCGCTAGGATTTTTTGTTTTAAAAGCTTTTAACACTTCATACCAATCCTCAATCGTTTCAGGTGACTTTAGATTCAGTTTCTCCAGCCAATCCTGTCGGATCTGCCATCCAAATGTCTGGAAAGCGGGATTAGGATTGGGGTTTACCTTTGCGAACTGATCTGGTGATTGTGCTTCGGGGTATACATAAAGCGTACCATCGTCTGTACGCATTTGTTTATCCGCTCTTGGGTCAGAACTCATGAATTTTTTGAGATTGGGTGAATATTTATCTATCAAATCATTGAGCGGCATGATAACGCCATCCTTGATAGCCTTATTGGGTCCACCGTTAAAATCGTTTATAAAATTATAATAGATAAGATCAGGTAAATCGCCTGACGCAACCATAAGGTTGAACTGTTCTTTGATCGCTGCCGCATCCATCGATGCAGGATGAATGAAATCAATATGTATCCCAGTCCTTTTTTCTAATTCTTTGAAAACTGCTATTTCATTATAATTTTTCATGGTTGCCGCTACTTTAGCATCCATGGCCACAAACATCTTTAAAGTAATAGGTTTACTTACTATGGGAAGCGGGATTGATGTTATACTTTCAGCTTCCGTTTTCTGCGGCGAACTTGTTGGCTGCGTAGCATTAGAAGTGCAGCCTGAAAATACACTTGCGAGTAACGCAAAAGAAAGGGCAAAAGATGAAGCCTTACCGAATTTACCATTCATTGATAGTCCCCCCCTATAAATTTGTGAGATATCCAGACCTAACTCTGGGAATAGCTGATATCCATAACTCCATCCATCTTAACCGTCTTCTCGTATTTGGAGCTTTTGGCAAGTTCATTAAGCTTCTTTTCATATTCGTCTGCATCTATAGGAAGCTTGATAGTTTGGTCGTTAAATGAAGAAAGCATGATCGCATTTGCAATAGT
Source organism: Paenibacillus agricola (assembly GCF_011440305.1). Lineage (GTDB taxonomy): Bacteria > Bacillota > Bacilli > Paenibacillales > NBRC-103111 > Paenibacillus_S > Paenibacillus_S agricola. The sequence goes on from NZ_JAAOIW010000003.1 coordinate 164,776, forward strand.
TAGTCCGCTGATACCCTCCGGTCCATGCGCGATAAGTTCTCCTCCGCCATTTTGTATAGCTTCGATAAACTTCTCAGTAACCACTTTATGCCCTGTTGGCGCATTCACGTTTACAGGAATTTCGGTGTACCAATTTTCAACATTCCCCATCCTACTTTGAGAATCTTTGATATAACGAAGCATGGACTTGCGGGTTCTATAAAAAACAATTTTATTATCTTCATAGATCAATTTTCCGAACTCTCCCACAATCTCCATACGGTTTGAACCAGGAGTTTCTGCGGTGGTTACTATGAAATGTCCAACCATTCCGTTTTCATGCTCAAAGTAAGCCGTCACTTCATCCTCAACTTCTATATCATGGTATTTGCCAATATGTGCAAAACCATTGATACGTGCCGGAACACCAAATAACCACTGGTAGAGATCAAGATTATGCGGGCACTGGTTTGTCAAAATACCTCCGCCTTCTCCAGCCCAGGTTGCACGCCAATCGCCACTGTCGAAGTAAAGCTGGGATCTGAACCATTTTGTATTAATCCAGGTAGCTCTTATTAATTTCCCCAGCTCACCACCATCAAGGATGTCTTTTATTTTTTTGTGAGATGGATATGTCCTTTCTTGAAACATAATACCAAAAATAATATTGGGATTGTGTTCCTTTGCTTTTTCATATGCGGCGATGGTTTTCTTTGCATCATTTACATGCACTGCAATAGGCTTTTCACAAAGTACATGGATTCCCTTATTGAAGGCATCAATCGATATAGGCGTATGATCGTAATGGGGTACTGCTATTAATACTGCCTCTATGCCAGATTTGTCAAAAAGCTCCGTATGGCTGTAATATGCTTTTGTATGATATAAAGCCGCAGCTTTATCGGCCTTTTCTTTAACAACATCACATACAGCTACGACTTCAACATTTTCCATTTGAGTCAGATACTTGAGATGGCTGCTTCCCATTCCACCTACACCAATTAAACCTATTTTCACTTTACTTAATGTACTCATACAATAACCCTCCATGTAGAATGTAGTTTGACCTGTAGGCTCAACTTACTAAACAAAAGAACGAGAATGCTTTGGATCACCTCCGTTACTTGGAAATGCATATTCTAAGGTTTGGAACACCTTGATTGCGCAGCTGTTATATGTTTCACAAGAAACGAAAGCGCATACAAAAAACAAGTATAAATAAGGTAGATAAAGTATAAAATCCCTTACTCTGCTATTTTAAAATATAATTAAAGATATATCATAGTTTTTTGTGATTAAAATATAGGTTTTTGTGCACTTTCAACGAGAAGAAATATTTGGGTAACATTTGTGGCTAAAGAATTTGAGACCACGTTTTAAATGTAGGTTTCCATGAAGGGCTTTTCCGTTACACATGGAAAGATTGGATGAAATGTTTGATTTGGTATAAAAAAGCAGTATACACCACAAATTGCCACTAAAATATCAACTTAGTCCATATTATCATCAAAATTTACAAGGAAATTGCATAAACTATATAATACTCTATTCTATAAGAATGCCATTTGTTGATAAATGAAGAGAACTTATTAAACCGTAAACGGTTCACGTTCTGATGTCTTTATTTCACACGTTCAGCAACCACGAATAAAGGAGGAAATGAAAGCGGTTACAAAAAGGGGATCAACATGCTCTGCCGACGAATCTCGCCAGATGATTAAAGAACATCTATAATCAGCCTGAAACATTCGTATTTTTAAAGTGAGGTAATATTAATGAACTTAGCTTATGAAAGTATAGACGAATGCATTCGTTATGAACATAAACTCCATAATCCTAACATATGTAACGTTAACTTTCATTTGCATGAAGAGTTTGAAATTTACTTTTTAATATCAGGTGATGTGAACTACTTCGTTGAAAAAAGTATGTATCCCTTAAAGTATGGAGATTTAATAATTACAAATAATCAAGAAATCCATAAACCATCTTTTCGTAATGATAAGTTATACGAAAGAATAACGTTACAGTTTGCACCGCATATCGTCCGCACTTTTAATTCTCCACGGCTCGATCTTCTGAGCTGCTTTCTAAACAAACCGAAAGGTCTACAAAACAAGATTTCACTTAAACCAAGTCAGATTAAAGAAATACTGCGTCTTTTTAATCAAATGGAGCAACTTAAAAACAATGCCGGCTATGAAATTTTAAAACTGAATTACCTCATTGAAGTGTTGGTCTTGATTAATATTATATTTATGGATGTTAATCGCTCAGAAAGTCTTTCTACTATGCCAGAATTATTGATTTCACTGTTGGACTATATTGACATGAATTTAGAAAAAGATCTTACCCTTGAATCTCTTTCTAAGAAGTTCTATGTGGATAGATTTTATATGGGGAGAGTTTTCAAGAAAAATATCGGCAGTAACATCCATGAATATATCCTTTTCAAAAGAATTTCCAAAGCAAAAGAAATTCTTTCTGAAGGCTATAGCGTCACAGATACCTGTGGAAAATGTGGATTTAATGATTATTCCAATTTTTTAAAAATGTTTAAACGAACCGTTGGTACCTCTCCCGGAAAATACAAGGGTAATTTGGGTAATATACAATAAATTAACCTGGTAGACTTTGAAGGATTCAAAAAGATTCATATTAGGCCCCTTCATTCCTGCAACGATTCCGGATCGCCTCAACCGAATGCTTGAATGTGAGCGCTTTGTCCAAATCATGAAATAGCGGGGCACCTGCATACAGCTGAATGCCCCATGATGGTACATCCGATGCCGCAGTATCCGTCAGGCTCTCTGAATAATCCAAAGCATCCAGAATCAGCTGAACCTTGCGGTCGCCTGGAACAAATCCAGCCGACTCCGCGAGCCACCCCCGCCCCCAGCTAGGGCTGCATCCGCTCTTAGAACAATAAATAAGCGGGGTATACACATCAATAGCTTCTGCTAACCATTGATAATTCTGGGCGAATATTCGGGTCAACGCGCCATTGAATTCATCGGGTGTCCATGGACACATATAGGCGCCGACTATGCAATTAGGTATGTGAGCTTTGATCAGTCTCGAATATGAAGCGCTAAATCGGCAATTTTTCGACATTTATAGTGCTTCCATTCCTCCGAATAGCTTGCTAATATTTCTTCCGGAGCTGTGGCGTCCACAGCTGAAGAATTGCAGAAATCGGCGATACAGTCCCGGCAAAAGCAGCTTTCTTGCAGATCGGGCTCAGAAGTTTCGAACCAGCCTGCATAAGTCAAGTAATCGAGCCATATACCTCTTGGTTTAAATTGTTTCATACCAGCTAGCAGTTGCTCTTCGATTTCGACCAAATAGTCCTTTTGTGATAAACATATTCCTTGTACCAATCGGCCGTATCGAATCGGTTTACCGTCTACCCCGATAGGAATGAGCTCGGGATGTTTTTGGAAATCGGCGCGAAAGGTTTTGAATTCTACACAGGCTTCCAATTTTTGCTCCGCGCAAGCATCGAAAGCTGCTTCATTAAACCCATGAAACCATCTGGCGTTGACGCCATAATCTTTAATGTTGGCGGGTAACTCCCCGTTTCCGTATGGACCGAACAATAGGGGTATCGACATCACCATTCTCCTCACTGTGAATATACTGTCCCTTCTCAGGGGTGTTTCTTGTCTGTCCTGCCTAAAATGGCAGCTCTACACCAAATTCAGCTGCCGCATCGGATAGGATAGCTCTATGATTCTCGTCTACTGGAATACCTGAGATTCCCCAGTCCACCTCACGCCCAGATTCCAGAACTCCGGGTAAACTCGCCTTGTCATGCCCTGGCATAGGCTGCATTTCTCTTGTTAGCTTCATGTACGTATCCATTTCATTTTTCAAGTCTCCAATGTCTACGAAGCGGCCGGGATCCAGCGCAATGATCAACGAACCTTGATTCGCACCTTGATACCGGCGTTTGGCTCTCTCTTCTTCTACCGGAACACCCGCCAGAAAGCCACCTAATGCTTGACATATAAAACCGAGACCCATGCTGCGAAAAACAAGACCGGGAGCCAGTTTGAACAGCTCTGATACATGAGGAGAGGTTTCATACAAGTCATGCATAGCGCCAAAGTCAAGCACCATCGGAACCTCTTCTCCGCCGGGTATGGCAAATGACATCGGAGAACCTCCCGCTGCCCTCATGATGGAATCCTCAGGACGAAGAGATAACTGATGTCCGGATGTAACATAACCAATGAGGCCATTCTCGGCCAATATACGGGAGTAGATCCCCGCTGCGCCGATATGCCCGTGATTGCGGGTAACAGCGGCTGCTATACCGATGTTACGGCATCGTTCAATAATCTCCTCTGCTCCTCTGCAAGCGGCGAAATATCCGAGGCCCCCATCTCCGTCTATAACAATCGTCGCCGAGGATTCATTTGCCGTACTTATCTGCGGATCCGGATTAATCAATCCGTCACGCATAATACGAGCATAAGTGGCTATCTGTTTGGAGCCATGACTAAATATACCCCGAAGGTCATTTTTGACTAAAAGCTCAGCTAGAAATTCCGCTTTTTCTTCAGGCATTCCAGCTTCTTTTGCAAGAGCGCTAACAAAGCTTATCATCTTGCCCTTATCGACTTTTACAAATTCACTGCGATCTATATTCATTGACTTGATTCCCCCATTAATCCGGAATTACTTTCAAAAGCAAATTTCAAGCGTTATAAAGGACAGACGAATGTTTAATTTATCTGTCCTTTATAGCGTTCAACTCTTCCTAGCAGTTATTTATGATGATTAGCTGTTCAAAATTGCTTCAATCTTCTCAAGCACTTCGGTTTCCAAAGTGATCCCGGAAGCGGCACAGTTTTCAACAACCTGTTCCGGACGGCTCGCACCAACCAGGGTGCTAGAAACATTATCCTGCCTCAAAATCCAGGCCAAAGCTAACTGTGAAATTTTTATGCCTAATTCGTCAGAAATTTTCTCCAATTGCTCTACCTTGATTAATTGATCTTCTTTTAAATTGTTTTCTCCCCAATTTTTGCTCGCTGCACGGCTGTCGGAAGGTATGGCTGAGCCAGAACGATATTTGCCTGTCAATATGCCTTGCGCAAGCGGTGAGAACACAACTTGACCGATACCCGATTTCGTACCGAGCGGAATAATCTCTTTTTCAATATAACGGTTAAACATGTTATAGACAGGTTGGTTAACAATAATCCGGTCTAACAAATATTTATCCGCAATCGCCAATGCTTCCTGCATCTGGGCAGCCGTCCATTCGCTGATGCCGGCATACAGAACTTTACCTTGAGAAATAAGGTCATCAATAGCCCGCAGCGTTTCTTCTACAGGAGTTTGAGTATCATACCTGTGGCAATAATAAATATCAACATAGTCCATGTTCATACGTTTCAAGCTCGCATGGCATTGTTCCATCAAGTGTTTGCGGGATAAACCGCGGTCGTTAGGACCATCGCCCATCGGCCAAAACACTTTGGTCGCAAGAACATAGGAGTCGCGCGGATATGCATTCAATATTTTCCCTACTACTTTTTCAGCTTCGCCACGTTCATAAGCATTGGCCGTGTCAAAAAAATTGACGCCAAGGTCATAGGCCTGCTCAATCGATTTAATTGCTTTTTCATTTTCCACGTAACCACCATACGTCATCCAACTGCCAAGACTAATTTCACTTACTTTCAAACCACTACCGCCAAGTCTACGATATTTCACTTATTAAAACCTCCATAGTTTTGAAATTTATGTTACTTATAAATTGTAGTTTAAAGTTCGTATTTAAGTAAGTACTGATAATTTATTCTATTAGTAACTTTAAAGTAAGTTATGTTGGACACCATAAATATATCTTATGTAGTCCTATCCTATCATGATAAAATTAACCTAAAAAAACAACTTGGAGTAGCTCGCCATGACGACAACAACAATAAGAGCCTGCCATCATGACAGACTCATTAAAACTTAATAACTTACAACTAAACCAAAAGATGAGGTTCCTACATACATTACGCAATGCTAATGATGATGATACCTACCCATAAACCACCGACTGTTTGACTGTTGTTACTTTATCGTCACTTACCGTAAATCTGCAGCTCATGAATGGACCAGTAATTCCCGCTTTTTCCGGTTTGCACGATTTTGACATATCTGGCCTGCTGTGGGGCGAATTCGATTTCCGTCACCCTACTTCCGGCGCCTGCCGCGATGGGCCCCGTCCATGTTATGCCATTGTTAGATACGTAAATCTCATACTGCCGCAGGTAATCGTTAGGCGAGCCTTCCGTCTGGAGCTCTATTCGATTGATCGTTAAGGGAGCCTTCATATCGATTTGATAATATTGCCCCTTTGTTTGCGCAATGCCCGTATCCCACCTTGTATTGCTGTTATCATCAATCGCAGCTCCCGGTTTGCCCCCAGAGCTGCCGGAGACCGTCCAATTCATGCGGTCTAAAGGCATATAATCCGTAGCCGTTGCCTCTACAGCCTGGGAGGGCTCGGTTGTTCCCGACACCTTAATTACATACCTGTATTTCAACCCAGCTAAAGTGCTGCTGTCAATGAAATAGGTTTGGGGCACATTGGCGGCTATTAATTCATAGCTCTCGTCCGTCTTGCCGCTACGCCAAACCTCATAGCTTTTGGCTCCCGCCGATTCCATCCAATTGAGCTCTATGGAATGCCTCTGTACAGGCTCCGCCTTCACCCAAGCTGGCGCTTGCGGTTTAACATCCTCAGAACGTGTCAGGATATATTGAACCGCTTCTCCGGGACCGAGCGTTTCCTTCAATTCAAGATCGGGAGAAGCCTCTAATCCCGACACATAGGTTCGTGCCTCCTCATAGGTCCTACCCAATCCGAACCTTTCCCCTTCATAGACCGTCTGCTCAGGCATCACCACCTTGACCGCCATCGTTTGTGTGCTAGTTTCAAAATTGATGATATTCAGCAATATTTTGTCGGACGTCCCCCCCGAACCAGGCAAAGGCTCTAACGAAGAGGTATCCACCCCGCGGAAGTAAACCAGCTTATCCTGCAATTCGCCGGCATTCGTTACCTGGTAAACCAAAGGCTTGCCATGGGTAGCATAAGTCAGATTAAGCCTTCTCATAATCCCTGCGCGAGTAGCCGTTTCCGACGAATTTCCGTATATCCGTGTTGTGGAAGGATTGTGATTATTCAAATTATAACCTGTTTCAAACAAAGAGTAGCCGGGATAGAAGGCAGCATGATGGGTGAACATATCCGCAGAACCGATGTGAGCGCGTACGATCCGGTCAAACACCGCCGCTTTGGAATCCATAGCCCCGAATTTTTTGTCATCAAAATGATTATCCGATGTTCCATATTCGGTATTCAGCATCAGCTTCGGAAAGCCATCTTCGGCTCCCCCGAACGTCTTCAAATTTTCCACAAAGCTCCCCCCGGCATTATCCACATATGAGGAACCATAGGAATGCCCATTGGTTAGGTCGGTCACATCCTCCAACTCCTTGCGTTGGAGCGGATCGCTTTCCCACCCGTCAGGTTCCCCGCATTGGAGCTTTCCATTAGGCAGTTGATTTTTGCAGGCTTTTACCTGGTATTGAGGAGCATAGGCCCACCCCGGAGCAACCGTCTTCATATGGGGCGCCAGAATAGGGATATTAGTATTTAACCATTTAGCGATGGCCAAATTCACTGCTTTGGAACGGTTAAATAGACCAGGCTCGTTATCAATCTCATAATATTGAAAAAGAGAGCCGTAATTTTTCACGTAATTATACAATTTATCTCTGGCATCATCAGGAAGAGTCCCATCCGACTTAAGCTTGATATTGCCTGTATGCAGATGGAACGATACGGCTTGCGTGTTATAGTCCCGCAGCGTTTCGTAATAAGCCCCAATTGCTGAACAGGCGTTTTTTACATCCGTAGCACAGCCGGTCCGCATCACGTTGCCGCTGTAAGCAATGCCCATCCATTTGAGGACGTACGGAAGATGCCGAACGGCTCCTTCATCATAGTAGAATTCCATATTATTGACACTCGTGCCCGACGCGACATAGCTACCGTGAATGGGTTCTTCCGCAGGTGCAGATAGAGCTTTCATACCGATATAATCCCACTTCCACCAAAGATACGAGTCCTCGGCGGGCGAACAATACAAGCAGCTTATAGCATTCAGCTTCAATTCGTTGTTCCCGAGCTGCAACTGCTCCTTCGGAATGTAAAGCTCATACGTTTTTTTGAAGGGATAATTGCTTGTCGTCCCACTGATACCGGCAATTTGAACAATACCGGATAACAGGCGGTTGGTGAAAACAGCCATTTGCGGGACTGCTTTATAGGCATCGAGCACCTTGAACTGCAAATGAACTCCGTATTCCGGGATAGATTCCAAGGAGTATTGGATGCTGAATGAGGGATTTATTAATTTATTGAGCCCACTCGGCACACCCATCCACCCCGTGCTCTTATCCGAATTAGCAGAAATGGTGTAGGTTTGGCTCCCTGTATTGGCATTGCCTAAATCTTGAAAGGAATCATCCGGCTTACCCAGCAGCCATAACCAGCCGCTTTGATTGGGTATAGCCGACTTTATTTCAGAAGCTGCCGTTTGATTTTCTACGGTATACTGATTGCAGGAAGCTAGAAATAAAATGCATAACAGGGCTGCTGATACGATAAACAACGAAACCATTTTTATGTTCATAGTATCTCTCCATTCCTTTTTTTGACCTGCGTCCTTCATTTATGAATGAATAACGCACTCTCCGGAATGATTTCTTTAGCTTGGGAAGGGCTTGACCACATGACCTTGGCTACCGCCCCGGAAGTATCATCGTAATATTCCACTTTAAAATCTACAGGTTGACCGGCGGTAAGTGAAATCGTACCGGCTCGTTCGACCCAGCTCTGGTTATACCAGCTGTCTATAACTAAAATCCCGTTCACCCAAACCCTTATTCCGTCATCGCTCAAGGTGGATATCGTATATGTCTCCGTAAAGCTTGGCCAAAGCCTGCCCGTCCACCTCACAGAAAATGTATCTGGCTGTACAGCGGCAGTCGGAGATGATTGACGCCAGTTGAAGTCAATATTTGCATCCTCACGGGTCTCCTTAAGGTCCGTGAGGTCCTTATTATCATAATATTCGGCAACCAAGCCATTTTTACCAACAGCCTTGCCGGGCATGGGAAGCGTAAGAGGGACAGTCCCCCTCTTAATCGATCTCGCGCTGGTATAAAAAGAATGGATGCTCTCCGCCGTATTATTTTCGTTCAGCATCTTACCCCAAACCATCATATACGCCCATTTTGGCTGATTCTCAAGCACCGCAAGATCCGGGATTTCACCGTTTTCTCCTATCGCCACAGGTTTGCCACCTGCAAGCTCGACTATTTTGTCGTAATATTCTTGGAGGTAACGATTGCCATAGATGTCAACTGCCAGTACATCCACCTTATCCGCTCCGGGATAGGTTAGTCCATAAGGATCGGCCCATTCAGTTGGCGCATTCGGACTCCATACCCATAAAAGATTGTTAAGCTTATGCACATTTACATAACGGTCGTACATGATGTTCCATAGTGCAGCGAAGTTATTCTTCTTCCCCCACCAGAACCATCCTCCATTCATTTCATGATACGGGCGCCACAATACGGGAACGCCAGCATCCCTAAGCTTAACCAGAAACCCTGCCACCTCATCCATATCGGCAATCAATTTGTCATATTCCAATGTTCCCGGTGTTACATATTTATCGAAATCAGCTTGGCTCATTTCTTTTTGCACGTTGGACCAGCACTGGCATGTACCGGGAATACTTTGGTGGTTAGTGATCGTTACAAGACCACCTGACTTATTCCATGCAATGGCACTGTTCACAACCTTCTGTCTTTGCAGGGCTACCTCAGTTGGGGATTGGTTCATAATCGCTCCAAGCTCATAGCCGTGGATTCCCGCGTGCTGACCGGTCTGTTTCTTCAGCTTATTGTTCAACTCATCAGGGCTTTCCAAATAATCATGCTGGCCGGTTATAATTTTCGAACCTGAAATCTCATACAGATTGTGCAGAACTGCCCTCGCTTCGGTTGAAGCTACCGGATTCACCGGTGCAGACAAAGCCGTTGACATATCAGAGTAAACAGGAAAATGTGGGGCAACCAATGTAAATAATAGTAGAATAGATATCACCTTTATATACACCCGCCCTTCTGCTTGCTGCAATTAGTAGATGTTCATGAGTTTTCGACAATTTTGATCAAACTATGGTATAATTTCGGCAAATCCTGTAGTTATTTATAAGGAGCTGTCAGAGAATGAATAATAATTCTAAGTTGCCCATGCCAAAAGGCTGTCTATGGGGTATTGTCATCACATTGCCAATATGGCTCATTATCTTATACCTGGTGGTCAAATAAATAATCGCCTTCCATCCCCATAATGAGAATAAAAGGCGGTTGCTCATTTCGAAGATCGCTTTCAGATGAATTGGTGTAGCGGGATGTCCTTCCATTCCATGCACATTCGCACGATGTCCTCCTCGATCAGCTCCGAACCCGTCTGCACCTCGATCAGCTCCATATCGGTTATCGCCCGAATGCTGTGCTTGGTCCCTTCGGGAATGCGGACTACATCACCCGCCTTCACCTGGTATAGCTTATCATTAATAACAATATCGGCAATGCCGCGAATGATCGTCCATACTTCACTTCGTTTATAATGTAACTGGTAGCTTATATTTTTACCAGCGCAAACCAAAATCCGTTTGGTCAGCACTTCATTGCCTTCCTTATATTTGATGTAATCAACGACGCGATAACGCCCCCATCGCCGCTCCTCGTACATCGGCCGCTGCTTAATATGGTTCATAACCTCCTTGATCCTTGGACTTTCCGCTTTGGAAGTGACCAGTATACCGTCCGGGCTTGCAGCCACGACCACATCGTTCATGCCGATCACGGTTACCGGGATGTCCAGTTCATTGATCAGATGTGTGTTTACGGAATCCTCCGTTATAATTCCCCTTCCGATCTGGGAGCAGTTCATCTCCTCCGTCAGCGTATTCCACGTTCCTAGATCCTTCCAGAAACCGTTATAGGGCAGCACGACCACGTTGTTTTCCTTCTCCACGATCTCGTAATCGAAGCTATTTTTCGGTAGATCTTTGTATTGCTTCAACATTTCCTCATACTGGATTGGAAGTCCTTTCTCAACCAAGACATTAATTAAGTAATCAAGACGAAATCCGAATACCCCGCAATTCCATAGTGCGTTCTGCTTAATTAGAGCTTCTGCTTGGATACGGTCCGGCTTTTCCCTGAAATGGCTGACCTGAAGTATCGTGTTATCCTGATCATGGGGCTCGGAGGGTACGATATAGCCGTATTTCTCGGAAGGAACGCTTGGAACAACACCAATTAACGCCAAATTCGCATCCGTTTCCTGAAGAACCCTTTCCAATTGCTTGATCGTTTCGAAGAAGGCTTCATCGACATAAGGATCAACAGGCATGACCGTTATTACGGTATTGAGGGGAACGCTGGCCATGGAATACAAGTAAGTAGCAGTCAGCGCAATGGCTGCAAATGTATCCCTTCTCTCGGGTTCAACGATAATCGAAACCTCGTTGCCGAGCTGACTCGTGATCATTTCCATCTGGGAGCGGTTCGTGGCCAAATAAGCGGAATCAGCCAAGCCGGCATTATTTAGCTGCCTCCATACCCTCTGCACCATAGATTCCATCTCGTGGCTTGGATTTTCGAGTATTTTCAAAAACTGCTTGGATCTTGAATCGTTGGACAACGGCCAAAGCCGCTTACCCGAACCTCCAGATAAAAGAACAAGTTTCATGAATGTCACTCTCCTTATGGTTATGGATAGTCAAGCCTTGTCAAATACGGACCTGTGGACGGTAAGCCGGAGTCGATTCAGGTCTTCCCACCGAATAATAATGCAAACCCGCTCCTTCAATTTGCTCTTTGGTATACACATTTCTACCGTCAATCAAAATCGGCTGCTCCATCAAATAAATGAGCTGTGACAATTGAAGCTCCTTGAATTCCTGCCAATCAGTCAGCAGGCATACGGCATCCGCATTGGCTGCGGCAGCCAGCGCATTTCCGCACCACTCAATGGCAGGGTGGTCGAAGCGTTCCCGGAATTTGTCCATCGCCACAGGATCATATAGCTTCAATCTGGCGCCCAGGCTGATCAAGGCTTCAACAATTTCGAGCGATGGCGCCTCACGGACATCATCCGTGTTCGGCTTAAACGATAATCCCCATATCCCGATTACGGTGTTGTTCAGTTGGCCAAGCGATTCCTTCAGCTTCTCAATCACTTTGTATCTTTGCGCCTTATTGACCTCCACGACCGACTTCAGAAGCTGGAATTCATAATTCACATTGCCCGCAATCTGGATCAATGCTTTGGTGTCTTTAGGAAAGCACGAGCCCCCATAGCCGATTCCGGCATTCAGGAAGGATGGACCGATTCTAGGATCCTTTCCCATACCGATAGCGACCTCTGTTACATCGGCTCCCACCTTTTCGCAAATATTCGATATTTCATTGATAAACGATATTTTCGTTGCCAGAAATGCGTTGGACGCATATTTAATCATTTCCGCGCTGCGAATATCCGTGACGAAGATTTGGTCGGTAAAGCTACTGTGCAGCTCCACCAAAACTGCTTCCAGCTCCCTGTTGTCAAGCCCGATTACGATTCTATCGGGATGAAGTGTGTCCTGTATGGCTGAGCCTTCCCGGAGAAATTCCGGTATGGAGACAATATCGAATGGCTGCTCCGTTTGCTGTGCGATTATCTCGCGGATTTTCTCATTCGTTCCGACGGGAACCGTGCTTTTCGTGGCGACGATTTTCTGTCCGTTCATAGCTCTGCCTACTTCGGCTGCTACTTGTTCAATATACTGTAAATTGGCTTCGCCACTTGGCAGAGAGGGGGTGCCGACCGCTATAATGACCAGCTCAGAATCCTGTACCGCCTGTATCAAATTAGAAGAGAACGCCAAACGTCCGGCTTGGACATTACGCTCCATGAATGCTTCGATCCCTGGCTCGTAGATGGGTGAAACCAGATTCTGTAAGGCAGTAATTTTATTAATATCCTGGTCGACGCAAATAACATGATTGCCCTTTTCTGCAAAGCAGATGCCGGATATGAGCCCGACATAACCAGTTCCGATTACAGCGATATTCATGCAGTCACCGTCCTTCTCTGAATTTTTCGTAAGCCTTACTCACATAATTTTTAAAATTTTCCATAAACGCCTTTTCATCAAACTTCTGAGCATGGCTGACAATTTGCTGTACATCCCAAGCGTGGCTCTCGACCTCCTTGATCGCAGCATCCAGATCATCGATCTCCTGCCGCTTGAAGAAAATTCCGTTCAGCTTCGGCTTGATGGTATCCAGCGCACCTCCCGACTGATAAGCGATAACCGGTCTCCCCGCAGCATTGGCCTCAAGCGGCGTAATGCCAAAATCCTCCTCGCCGGGAAAGACCAGCGCTCTGCACTTAGCCATCAATTCCGTAACCGCTGCGTCCTCCAGCCTGCCCAGAAAGCTTACATTGGCTTTAGCCATTTGTCTTAGCCGTCCAAGATCAGGGCCCTCTCCGACGATATACAAGGGAAGACCGTTACGGCTAAACGTCTCCACGGCCAGGTCGATCCGTTTATAGGATACAAGCCGGGAAACAATCAAATAGTAGTCCCCGATCATGGAGGAGCTGTGAAACCGCGATGTGTTGATCGGAGGAAAAATAATGTCCGAGTCCCGGTGATAATAATTTTGTATCCTATTTTTCACCACGGATGAATTGGCAATGAATTGGTTTACGTTCTTAGATGTCCTTTGATCCCAAGCTTTAAGCTGTTGCATATAAATTTTCAAAAGCTGCTTTAGCACATTGGAATTGGACTGCCTTTGCATGTAAGTATCATAATCCCATGCAAACCGCATTGGCGTATGGCAGTAACAGAGATGGAACGTCTCCTTGGGCACTTGAATACTTTTCATGAATGCGCTGCTGGAGCTAAGCACAACATCAAATTCACGGAAATCGAAATCCCTAATCGCAAATGGGTAAAGGGGCAGCATTCCTTTAAAGTTGGTTTTCCCACCTGGCATTTTTTGAAGCCACGATGCCCGTATATCCGCATCCTTAAGTGCGCCAAGCAGCCGGCTGCTGCTAAAAACCGTGGTAAAAATAGGCGCTTGCGGATACATATGATGAAAAACCTCTACGACTCTTTCGGCACCACCCATTTGAATCAAATAATCATGCGCTATTGCTATTTTCATTTGATCCATCCTCTTTTGCCCATGGTTTTTTCAAATATTAGCAATTAATCCTTTGTAGTAGCTGGTGATCTGTGTCACCGTTCGTTCAATGACAAAATGTTCCTGCACACGTTTTATGCCATTCTCACTCATTCTGCGCCGCTCTTCCTGATTCCCCATCAGCTCACGGATCGAGCGGGCAAGCAGAGCAGGATCTCCTGGCTTGATCAGCAGCCCCGTTTCACCATGTACGACGATTTCCGTAGGTCCACCTTCATTTGAGGCAATAACGGGCAAGCCTGCTGCCATCCCCTCCACGATCACCTGCCCAAATGGCTCAGGTGTGATCGATGTATGAACCAGAAGATCCGCTTGCTCCATCAATTCATGAACAGGATCGACATGTCCAAGCAGCATCACATTGGTTAGCCCATAAACTTCTATTTGGCGGAGCAGCTCTTCCTTATAAGCGTCTTCGCCAAAAAGTGCATCGCCGGCCAGCCAGAATTGGACGTGCTGGTCAGGCAAGAATGAGCGGGCCGCTTCCAGTAAAATATGCTGCCCCTTCCATTCGGCAAGACGCCCGACCAGAAGCACCGTGAACTTTGGCCTCAGCATAGTTACGTTGGAGGGAGGACTAATGGCCTTGGCAAATGATGAATACACGACCAATGTTTTTTTTGATTTGGGCAGCTTCAAGGCATCTAAGGTGGAATTTGAATTGGCAATGACGCCGTTAGGCAGCATTCGTGACAGCAGCCTGATGGCACTCGCTACAATCGGCTTCAGATAAGGTTCGCCGATATGGTCCCTGATGTGCCATATCAATGGAATTCCTGCTAGCTTCGCAGCAACTGCACCGTAAAATGCGGACTTCAACGAATTCGTATGAACGCACACCACCTGCTCTTGCTTTAAAATTCGGGCAAGTCCTCTTCCATAAGACAATAGCTGGAAGGCGGCGGATACAACCTGCATATTGACTGCATTCCGATTGCGGTTCCTGACCTTTTCATCGAGTGCAATAACCCGGACCTGGATGCCCTTCTCCCTCAATCTGTCGGCCAACACCCCTTCTTCCGCCAAAATGACCAACGGATCCACATGGCTCCCCAAATGAGTCAGAATGTTGTATAGGGCAACCTCTCCGCCGCTCCATCTGGCGGTATGATCAATGTACGCCACTCTTAACATCCGTATCATGCCTCCCTTTTACGACGCTCGTTGACCATCGATTTCGTGTATGGCCGTCTAAGCTTCGATGCTTGTCAATCACCCCTTCAAACAACGCTTCTACCTGACTAGCAACCTGCTCCCATGTATAGTTTTCCAGAATGTGGTTCCTGCACTGCTCAGAGGTAGGCCATTGCTGCTTATGCTTTAATAAATGAATAAGCCCTGCTGCAATGTCGCTGCTCCGCTCACTTCTGAACAGCATTTCGGGATGGAACCTCTCTAATATTTCCCGGCTTCCCCCAACAGGCGTTGCTGCTACAGGAAGTCCCGAGGCCATCGCTTCCACAGTAATCAAGCCAAATCCCTCTAATGATTGTGTAGGAACTACAAACATATCGGCGGCCTGGTAATATAAGGGAAGCTCGCTGTCAGATATATAGCCGAGCAAGCGAACTTTACCTTCTAGGCCATACTCCGTGATCCGGCGTTCCAATTGCTCCTTTAGTGGGCCTTTCCCTCCTATCAGTAGCACGGCGCCAGGAGCCTGCAGGACGACCTCCCTCCACGCATCAAGCAGCTGCAGCAGGCCCATTCGATTGACCAGCCTTCTTACCGTCAGCACCATCGTGCAATCCTCGTCTAAACCAAGGCTTCTCCTTACCACCATTTGGTTTATGGTTGGTTGAAATCGCCTTATATCAGCAGCACCGGCAATAATGAATATCCTTTCAAGCGGAATCCCGTATTGATGGTGTAGAACGTCACGGAACGTTTCACTCAACACAATGAAAGCATCCGCCAGCCTATAGGCCTTCATTTCCATCGATTTAGCGATCCATGCTTTGATACGCTGCGTTATGCCTCTCCCTTCGACTCGTATTTCCTCACTCCAGGGACCATGAAACGCCATGATTACCGGAATATTCCTCCTCCTGGCTTCCTCAGCTACCCCAACGCCATATGGGGCAAAATGCGAATAGACGATATCAAACTCCTGCTCATCCATCAGCTTGGCTGCATGAGTACGGAATAAGTTCCTCCTCTTTCCCAGCTTCATATCCGGATCCGCAATGTTCGTAACAAGCAAACCCTGCTTAACCATCGGTTTCTCCTTGCTGCATACCAAGGCTTGATGGGTATGGCGGACTGAAAGATTCTCGCAGATGTTCTTAAAGTAGGTATTCAATCCGCCAGCCTGGGAAGACGGCCAGCCCATCCCGGTGGACAGGATTCGCAGCTTATTGGATGGCATATTTTTTCCCCTCCTTTAATGGCTCTTCATCATGCTGATACTTCACCTTACTGTGGACAAGTACGCTTTCATAGTGCTTCAAGCAAACAAGAAACTCGTACATCGCCCAGAAGACGGCAACGGAGAGACCAGGAACCCCCTTTTTGTACAATCCCTGGATCACATATTTTTGGACAAAACGCGCTGGAGGACGGAATAGCAATCGAGTCCATCTAAACCGCTTGCCCGCGATAACCGCCTCCTCTGCCTCCAAATCCGTATATTTGTTGAATCTGGTCACATGGTCGTTAATACTTCGAAACCCATAGTGCCACAATGTCCCTTGTAAATTCATAACCTGGTTATTCGATACATCTGGTGTTTCATGAACCAGGCTGTCTTTATAGTGAACGTTGTTTCGGTTGTATAATCGGACCAGACGTTCTCCTCTGCCCATCCAGCGTCCGAGGAAATCTCCGATGCGAAAGACAGCATATGCTTTCTTCCCATCCGATAAATCCCGCTTTCTCTCCAGTATAGATTTGGCCAGAAGCTCGCTAACCACCTCATCGGTATCAATAACGAATATCCAATCGTGAGCGGCACGCTCGCTCCCGTAAATTCGCTGTTTAGCGTAACCAGGCCATAGATTCTGATATACCTTGCAGCCTAATTGCTCACAGACTCGGACGGTTCCGTCCTTGCTCCCTCCATCAACCACGACGATCTCATCGGCGAAAGCTTTGCAGGAAGCTATAGCGCCGGCAATCCTTGATTCATCATCCTGCGCAATAATGACAGCAGATATGCGATACTTTCCTGCAGAAGCACAATGGTCGATCATCGGATTTACTCCTCCTTCATTCCCTCGATTCAGCAGATTTGTTGGCTTTATAAACAGATAATGCGGATAGTAACCAACGTACATCTTCCCTGGTAATCAGGAGCCACGGGATCTTCATCTTCAAGGTAAATCGTACGTTGATGAGAATGAACAGAAACCGGATCAGCACGGAAGACAGCATGGCAATTCCCGCGCCGGTAAGTCCAAGCTTTGGAACAAGCAGCATCAGCAACGGAATGACAAGCAAAAGTCCCATGCCCTGCAGAATGGTTACAACCTTGGGTTTGCCAAGCGCCATGAAGGCCTGCGCCAGAACCATCGTTCCACCGGATATGGAAACCTCCAGCAGAAGCAGCCTGAACACGCCAAGCGCTTCCTGAAATTCATTTCCGTATAGCAGGGTCAAGACAAAAGGCGCTATAAGCATAATAGCTGCCGATACCATGATGGCAATAGAAGTGCTGATACGAAATACACGGAACGTTAGTTTGACCACTTCATCTTTCGGCAAGCCAGAAGCCTTCGGGAACAACACCGCGATAATCGAAGTAGAAAAGACGTTGACCACCCGCGAGAGGCTGACAGCAACTGCATAAAGCCCCAATTGTGCGGGATTCAATAGACCAACAATGACAATTTGATCAATATAATAAGAGAGATTTCCCATCAAATCGTTACCATAAGAGCCAATCCCATAAGTAATTAACTGCTTAAAGGTTTGATAAGTATCCTTAAATACGATTCGATAGGCTTGGATTAGGCGTAGTGTCGTCCATATATAGAAAGGAACCGCCGGAGCCAAATAGGCAACTGCCGATGTGTAAGCATGCATCGTCCCGGACAGGATCAGAATACCCAGGAGCACCAGCGTGCTAAGTGGAATCAGAAACCGCAGCCGGTTGTACAGCTTGTACTCTCCCCTCACCTGCATCATCGCATTATTAATTTGCGAGAACACAATCAAGGGGATGCAGAGCATCGACCATTGTGAGAACAGCACGACACTTGGGGAATAAGACTTGAGCCAATAGGGCAGGAATACGATTCCAGCAGCCATGGCTATAGTCCCCGAAGCCAATCCCATCCACAATGCCGTCGTATAAAGCTTGGCGGAATCCTGTATGTTCTTTTTAACGTTATAAATTAATGCGGATGGAAGTCCAATTGTAAAGCTGAAGGCCAGAAACTGTGACCATAATACCATGGCCGTCTGCTCACCACGTCCAGACGGTCCCAGATAGCGTGCAGTCAATATACCTGTTAGCATATTAACTCCCAGTATCAAAATACTGAAGAGCATCGTTCTAATTGTATTAGCCATATTACTCTTGCTGGACAATAAAGCTTTGAGTATACCGAAGATAGGCCTAATTCGAACTAGCTTCAAGTTGATCTGCTGGTGCATCCGGGCTTCGCCCCCTTCCTTGTGCTATGGCTCTGTGCGCCACGATCCCGATACCCACCATCTTCCACAGCAGGAAGCCCCTTAAGCCCGTATAGCCATTCTCGAACATCAAGCTTGCTATGCTGCCAATTATGGAGGCAACTGCCATACTCCGATACGATAACAACCCGGCTGTTCCCTCTCTTTGTGTGATTAGAAATTTGATCAGCAGCGTCAACCCCCGGAAGAATAGAAAGCCTCCTATAATACCAAATGTAAGAAATACGGCGACAAACCCATTATCGAATATGCCAAACTCACCAAGCGCGCCATCATTATTCAATTTCGTACCCACCCCTATACTTCCGAGCCCCAAGCCCTGCGGCTGGCTGAGCATCATAGGGAATACAGTATGAAAAAAATCCAATCGCTCGTTGTAGGAGTGGTCATCTTGGATGGCCGTCATCGTTTCGAGCCTGGCCATAAGCACCTGGGCACCCGGGAGCTTGGGAATAATCCAATACATAGCTGTCGCTACTACTCCTATCTGGGTAAGCAGCTTCCACTTATGCGTTCCCGACGAGAGCATCGTGTAGACGGCAATATCGATAAATAGCAGCAACCATGCCGAGCGGACCAGTGTAATGAGCAAGCCTATGGCTACCAGCAGGATACCTATCCACCCCAACGGTCCGCGCCATCTTTTCTCCAAAATCATCGGTGCCAGAGCCGTTCCCATAAACATACCAGCCGGACCCGGTGAATTAAGCGTTGAGAATACACGTATTTCCAGCGGATAGGGCCTTCCTATCGAGCTCATTTCTACATGGTTCATCCAAAATGCATCCCATGGCGGCACCATCAAATATTGGATAATTCCATACACCGCAACCAGAATGGCTATATTGGAGAAGGCGATCAGCAGCCGGTCCAAATCTTTTCTTTCGAAGGGTGCCACGGCAAAATAAGGAATTAACAGCATGGGAATGAGATAGTTTGCCAAATCGTAAAGGGTGCCTGTCCCGTTCTTGGTAATGCCAATTATACATCCGTACAGCAATGCCAGGAAAAGGAATAGGAGCACTTTGCGAATGGGTGAGTCGATCTTGTGGATATTGGCCAGCACCGGAATGATGAGAACAGCGCTTGTAAGAAGTGGTGCCAAACTTAATATGGAGACGGAATGATAGGAGCCTACCAGCCAATCCGCAATTCTCCGGATCTCAGGGCATATAGCCCAGACAAACAGAATATAAGGAACAATTAGACGCGATTCCAGCAATGCCAAGACGAAGGCCGGAAACAGAATCACTGACAGGATGGCAATCTCTGTACTGACGTCATGGTCCATATTTGCACTGGCAAAGCCAATAAGGATAGAAGCAAGCAATGCACCAAATACCCACAAGCCTATGAATGTCGCATGATTCATGGAGGGGGTTGAATACAGCTCTCTTATCGTTCTCATAAGCCCTCCGTCTTGTACGTATTGACAAGCTTTCGCTTCTTTCTGATTGCAAGCAAGCCATAGACCAATAAGCCAGTCAACACACCTGCCGTATCGAGAATAATATCCTGCGGCCTTGCACCGCGATGAATCGCATATTGCTGATGAAACTCATCCGTTACGGCAAAGCTGACCGATAGGAAAGCCGTCATAAGTATGGCAGTAGAAAGGCGAAGACTTGTCGTAAACCGGATACCTCGGAGCAGGCTGACACTCAGCAGGAAATATTCGATGTAATGGGCAAGCTTACGGAGCATAAACTCAAGCACGCCCTCCGGCCCGTCTTTATTACCATCAATCGTCAGGGAGCCGTATTGGAACTTCATACCTGATAAATAATCGCCCAGGCTGGTTCGATGCACCACCAATGATAGTTGCTTCTTGATTGACTGCTGCTCGTAGGATTGAGAGGAAAGGATGAATATGATAGCCATCACGATAAAGGCAGGAACCCAAATGGCGGCCAGCCTGCGGGTATTCAAGCCGTAAGATCCATGGTTCATTACACGCCCCTCCGTTTCAGCTTAATTTGCTTTCTAAGCTCCTTCCATACCATAACGATAAACATGGAATCATCGACTAAATAACGTTTCCATAGTCTTTTAGGCTCCTGCACAAGCCTCCAAAACCATTCAAAACCGGTTCTTTGCATAATGTCGGGCGCTCTCTTGACAGTGCCTGATAAAAAATCAAAGGTAGCACCAACGCCTATCGATACCGGAACCCGGTAACTCATGTAGTGCTGATATATCCATTTCTCCTGCTTAGGAGCCCCAACGCCTACAAAGACAATATCTGGCTTTGCATCTATCAGCAGTTGGACGATATGCTCGTTCTCCTCTTCCTTGTTCTCAAACCCATAGGAGGGTGAATAGCAGCCAACAATGTTCATCCCGGGAAACAACGATTTGAGATACTTCATTGCTTGTTCGGGAACCCCGATTGCCGAGCCCAGAAAAAACAAACGATATTGCCTCTCTTCAAAGGCTTCTCCCAGCTTTTCAAACAGATCGGCACCCGATACTTTCTGCTTCAGCGGCTTTTTCAGCATCTTCGAGGCCCATATAATCGGCATTCCATCTGCGACAATCGCACCAGCATTGGAGTATACCTTTTGAAATTCGGTATCCTTTCTAAGCTTGATCAAATGATCGACATTGCAGGTTAAAATATAGGCATGTTTGTTTTGGCGAATTACTTCATCCATGAATCCCAGCAGATCCATAAAATCATAATTATCAAAATCGACATTGAACATATTCACTCTACTCATGGGATCACATCTTCTTTATTCGGGATTAGCCTGGATTGCAGATACAAGCAGTTCAAATACCAGCAGAACGGAATAATGAATTGAACAGTAGACAATGTATTATCCGAAAAGGAATATAGGAAGAACCCAAATATAAATGCCAAATAATAAACCTTAATGCTCGGAGCCAAGACCCGGTAGATCGAAGCAAATACGATCAGCAGTGACAAAAACAGCAAGCCGCATCCAATGTAACCGGAATCGTAGTAGAAGCGGATATATTCATTATGCGGGACAACAAAGCCTTTATATAAGCTTCCATCATTCGCAACGGTAACGGAGCCAAGCCCTCTGCCGGTCATCGGAGAACCCTCAACCCCCTTCAGAAAGAATGCCCAGGCTTCGGTTCTGCCGGATAAGTCAATCCCCGTACCCGTTTGCCGCTCGAAGGAACGCTTTGTCATATTGTCCCACTGCACGTACACCGCTGCCGCAAGCAAGGCTAATGAGCATAGAAGAGGGATGATCAGCATAGCCTTGCCTTTGACATACTCCCTGACAATATCAAAGAAATAGTACGCAATCATGGCCAGCATGGCCAAAATGGGACCACGTGTTCCTGTGGCAATTAGCACGGCGAAATTGGCCGCTAGTGTAAAATAAAAAAACTTTGCCTTTTCGGGCCTTCGCTTTGTTTCAATCAGCGCAATCGTAATTCCCAGAAAAGCCAGCATGGCCAAGTGCGGTGCAATATTAGCTCCCTGTACCCTGACGGCTCCAGTGAACTCGACATCCAAGAAGGGATAGAGATGCGCGAGCTGCAGGAGAAGCCCCACTGCTACGCTTACCAAAGGCAGCAGGCAGATGATTTGAATATGACGCTGCGCCATTTCCTTCTTCCATTCGATTAACAGAAACACAAACGGCAGCGCAAGGCCGATAAAAGCTTTCAACGATAATGAAGCGCTAAGCCTTGGATGCCAATCCGAGAAGAAGATGGTAATGAACAGCATAGCTGCCAGTGCCAAAATCGGATAAACGAGTTTCAAGCGGATACCGTTCTGAAGCATGCATGGGATCAGAAGCACCAAGATTCCCAGCTTATATAAGGATATGATTTCAATCCCGAACAAATCGGTGTTAATGATATAATTCACTGAGATGGCCGTGGACAGCAGCACCGGATAGCTGATTCGTGCAGGCTCATGGACAGTAATGGCCAGCAGGAGAAGGACTGCAGCTCCCAACACACTCAAGATCGGCTGGTAAATGGCTGCAAGGCCGATAATCGCTGCAGTACATAGATATGCCGTAGAATAATAGACAGGCTTTTTCAGAATATGAAGGTTCGTCATAGGCTCCCCTCACCTGGTCAGCGGCATATTTTCGCGTCTTCTCAGCATATCTAGCGTACCGCGAATGCTCAGCAGCCTGCATTTGACCAGCAGCCTGCTGCCTTCACTGCGGGCGAACAGGAAAGCTACGCTAATGTAGAGCATTTTACCTGCCAGTGTACCCACAAGGCTAAGCTTACCCCCAATGCCGTTACGCATACACGCATTGGAAATCCCTTGGTAATAATACCGTTGTTGAATCCATTCCCGGGTCAACCTACTGGACGGGATAAAATGATCGACAGCCATTCCCGGATGATAAAGAATCGTTTTGCCTGCCTTTCTCATCTTGGCGAATAGCCATGACTCCTCACCTGAGAGCAGCAGGTTTCCTTTTCGCCCAAGCTCGGTTGGGAATGCATGGTTGTCAAAGAAAGAACGGCGGATTGCCATGTTCGCTCCATAAGGATGCAGCTTAGAAGGGTACTCCTTTACCGTACTGCCCATATCCACAATGGTGTACGGGCGCTCCAGCGATTTAACCAGCCAGTCAGGGCGGCTGCTTTCAAAGTTGGGGCGGATCATGCCGCCCATCGCATATAGGTCCTGCCTGCTGTCGAAAGTAGCAATAATTGTACTGATCCATTCAGAGCAGGGGATAGCGTCATCGTCTAGAAAGGCGATTATCGTTCCGGTGGCCACCTGAATCCCTTTATTGCGCGCTGCAGACAATCCTTGGCTGCGCTCAAAGTAATAACCCGCATCCACTTGACCCTTATTGCGCTTCATGTACGCCTCCGTAACACTACGTGTATGATCGGTGGAATTGTTGTCTACAATGATCACCTCGACCCTATCGATACTGGACAGACGCTGAAGCGAGTCCAAGGTTACACGCAGCAAATCAGCCCGATTATATGTGCATATAACGATGGAGACATGTGGCTGTTGGTTATTAGGCACCATTGATTCGCTCCCCTGTCTCCTACAAATTAATAGGCATCCTTAGAGCCAAATAGGACAAATCCGGTTTTAATGATAATTTTCATATCAAACTTTATGCTGCGGTTTTTGATATAGTTCAAATCCAGCTCTACCATTTGCTGAAAGCTGACGTTGCTTCTTCCGCTTACCTGCCAGAGACCTGTGCAGCCTGGCGTTACTGCCAGCCTTTTTTTATCATAGCTTGTATACTCCTGTACCTCGCTTGGGAGCGCAGGACGCGGTCCCACCAAGCTCATATCGCCCTTAACTACATTCCACAATTGGGGAAGCTCATCGATGCTGGTTTTGCGCAAAAATTTACCCGCACGAGTGACCCTCGGATCATCCTTCATTTTGAACATGGCACCGCTGACTTCATTCTGGGCCTTCAACTGCTCCTTCAATTGTTCAGCATTGGATACCATGGATCTGAATTTGTACATCGGAAACTGTACCTCGTCCTTGCCAACCCGGTTTTGCTTGAAGAACACTTTGCCCTTAGGATCCTCCAGCTTAATCCATGCCGCTACAAGGATGAATAAGGGGAGCAGGAACATAATTCCGCATAACGACAGGCTTACATCAAGGAGACGTTTCATGAATATATACGTGTCATGATGTTTTTCCTTACGGACTACATTGCCGTAATATCTCTTTTGTGTTAAAGCATAATCATAATCCTCCCGCAATTCTTGCAAACTCATTGTCCCTACCTCCTTTGTGATCTAGGATGGACGCATACTGTTCTATTTTGAGCATTGAAGCCATGGCATCTAGCACAGGATGGCGCAGATCCTTACTTTGGAGAGCGAAGCTTAATGTGGTAAGAATGTAGCCGAGGCGTTCTCCTACATCATAGCGAATTCCATCAAATTGATAGGCCAACACTTGCTCAATCTGATTAAGCTTCTGAATGGCATCCGTCAATTGAATTTCTCCGCCTGCCCCTTTCTCCTGAAGCTCCAGAAACTCAAAGATTTTGGGGGAGAACACATAGCGGCCCATAATCGCCAGATTGGAAGGAGCTGTTCCAGGCGCCGGCTTCTCCACAAAGTCGTTCACCTGATATAACCGATTCTGATGCTCGCCGGGGTCAATAATACCGTATCGGTTTGTCATATCTGATGGCACCTTTTGAACCCCGATAATTGAATTCTCAGAACGTTCGTATTGGTCAATAAGCTGCTTGAGACAAGGAACCTTGCTTGTGACGATATCATCGCCCAGCAGGACAGCAAACGGCTCATTCCCAATAAATCTCCTTGCGCACCAAACAGCATGCCCCAAGCCCTTAGGCTCCTTCTGCCGGATGTAATGAATCTCTACCTTGGCAGAACGCTGTATTTCTCTCAGCATTTCCAGCTTGCCAGTCTCGAGCAGTCTGCTCTCCAATTCAAAAGCGTTATCGAAATGATCCTCGATCGCCCGTTTTCCTTTGCCGGTCACAATAATAATATCTTCGATCCCGGACTCGATTGCTTCTTCCACAATGTACTGAATAGTTGGCTTGTTGATGATCGGAAGCATTTCTTTGGGCATTGCCTTCGTTGCAGGCAAGAACCGTGTCCCTAAGCCTGCGGCAGGAATTATTGCTTTCTTCACTTTTTTCATCTCTCTTATCCTCCTATCGATTTGTGGAAGTTCACTCCTATTTGTTAATGATCATACCTAACATTCTGGCTCCTGACTGTTCAAGCCGAATCTTAGCCTGCTTAGCCCACTCCCGTTTAGTCCTGCCGTATTTGGCAACCAACATGATTCCATCGCTGTATTCTGCGAGCAGTCCGGCATCCGTGAAATCCAACACAGACGGTGAATCGAGCAGAATCACATCGTATTGCTGCCTTAATTGATCCAGCAGCTCTGCCATTCTTGGGGAGCCTAGCAGCTCCGAAGGGTTCGAAGGCTGTCCTCCTGCCGCCATAACGTGCAGATTGGGAAAAACAGCCTTGAAGAAGCTGCCTTTAGCAGGAGATGCCGATTTCAGATATTGGGCAAGTCCGGTATCATTGGGCATACCGTATATGGCATGTAGATAAGGTTGGCGTAAATTACAATCAACAACGATAACCTCCTGGCCGTCCTGGGCAAAGGTGACGGCTAGATTGGATACTGTTGTCGTCTTGCCTTCCTGCGCCTTGGGAGATGCAATCATGAGCACGATTCCTTTGCCCGATTTCTTTAGTTTCTTGTGCCTTATGAAAGTACGTAATGAACGGTAGGCCTCAGCAACGGCAGAGCTTGGATCTGTCTCAGTGACAAGTACATTACTTAACAGTGACATAAGTTTGATCACTCACCTCTTTGCTCATGTTTTTTGATCGTTTACGTATGCTGGATCTCTTTATCGTTCCAATCGTTGCAAGAACCGGCAAACCCACATAGTGCTCGGCTTCTTTTTCGGAACGAAGGGTGTCATTTATATTTTCCAGGAAGAATACCACACCGAGAGCCGCCATCACTGAAAGAAGAAAACTGACGGCGATATTCATCGCAATACTGGCATTTTCCGGAGCGGGCAGTTTACCAGGATTGGCAGGAGATAGAATCTTGACATTGTTCACATTCATTAAGCTTGGTATTTCGTTCATGAAGGTTTGTGCTATCTCATTGGCTATCAGAACCGCCTTGCGATAATTACTGTCTTCCACTTCGATTTTTATGAGATTCGTTTTATCGACAGAGCTAACTTTCAATTTTTTGTCCAATTGCTCTCTTGTGAGCATCAACTCCGGATGGTTGGCAATCAATGTTTCCGTAATTGTATTCGATTTGATGATCTCCTTGTAGCTTTCGATCAGGTTCAGGTTCATGTTCACATCATTAAGATTAATGGATTCAGAGTCCTTTAGGACACTGTTGACCAGCAACTGATTAGTTGCAAGATATACCGGCTGGACGAATGTCTTACTGACGTAGTAAGTTATTGAACAAGAGAGCAGAACAAATAACGCAATCAGCCATAGTTTTTTGCGAACCATGATGAAGTAATCTAGTATCGTTTTCTCCATGTCGTCCTCCGAATCTTAACCATTTTTTTAAGAATTCTGCTTGTAGCTAAATCTTATACCAACTCTTGGAATTATGATATTACCCGATGTTATGATTTTTGCAGTCTATTTCGAGCAGGGTAGCTCCCCCCATTTACTACTGGAGGGTATACTTTCGTACCAGATCCTATTACAAATACAAGAAAAAACCTCCTATCGGGACTTGACCCAAAGGAGGCTAAATATTCGGCTCTCGAAACCTATGAAATACAGCATTATTGGAAATTCTGATGCATAGCGTCTTCATTGTCCATAGTAAAGTTAACAAGCCCTTTGGAATGTGCGAATAAAGCCGCCTGAGTCCGGTCGTTCAAGTTCAGCTTACCCAAGATTTGGCTTACATGCTTTTTAACCGTAAATTCAGTGATTGTCAGCTTATCCGCTATCCCATGATTGGACAACCCTTCTCCAAGAGCAACGAGAACCTCCCGCTCTTTGGGGGTTAACTTATACAAGTCATTGTCATTATCCCTCTTGAATAAAATCTCCATTAGTCCTGGGTCATAATATTTCTTCCCTTTGAAAATAAGCTTGATTGCCAATAACAGTTCTTCAGGAAGCGCTTCTTTAAGGACATACCCCTCCGCACCCGCAGCCTCGGCTCTTCTGACGTCATTTTCCCTCATGGAAGAAGTCAAGATTATGCACCGGCAGGCCGAATGCTTCAACTGCTCTACAACCTCGAATCCTGATCGGTTGCCGAGCTTAATATCCACAATAGCTAAGTCCGGTTTGGTTTCCTCAATCAGTTCCATCGCGTCCTCAACCATTTCCGATTCTCCCATTATTTCGATGTCGTGTTCAAGTGTCAGAACGGCCGATAATCCTTTTCTTACCAATGGGTGGTCATCTACAATTACAACCTTCATACTTAAAGCACCTACTTTCATATATTGGGAAATCAATGACCTTGACCACAAGCATGAAGCTCATTCAATTCTTTTTCTCGTTGTAATCGATAGGAATAACGACCAGGATTTGCGTGCCCTCTCCTTGGATGCTGCTGATTTCAATCGTTCCACCTAGGGATTGTACAAGAAACTTCATGTTACTAACCCCAAGACCGGTGAGCCTAGGATCGGTTAGTAACTCATTCATATCAAAGCCATTTCCGTTATCCTGCACGACCAGCTTGGCTTCACCAGTCTTTAGAATTAGCTTTACTTCAATGAAGCTGCTGCAGCCATGGCGGATGGCATTACCGGTCGCTTCAGAAATAATTCTGAATAACGCCTTCTGATGATTGACAGGTAGACGATGGTCGTCCCCTGTTACATCCACGCTGATTTCCAACGCATGCAGCTTTGACAAGCTATCCAGATGGGATGTGACCGTGGTGACCCAAAAGGAGCTGCCGTTTTTTCTGGAGCTGAGACTATAGATAGACGAACGAAGCTCTTGTGAAGCGGTATTGGATGACTCCAGAATGAGCTGGAGCTGCTCCTTCATTTGTTTTTCCGGGATGCTCGGCCATTGTCGAATTAGAGAATGTATGGCATAGACAATACCAAACATATGCTGCGATACGCTATCATGCATTTCAGCTGCGATCCGGTTCTGTTCCTCAATAATAATCAATTGATTTTCGATACGCTCCAGTTGATGCCTTTCAAGAATGATGGCACACAGCTCGGATAGGAAGTAAAGCTCCTGTTCGAACCAATACCTTCCCTCCTCCTGAGAAAAAGCCTCGATCCTGATACCGAGCACACCCCAGAATCTTGTTGTTGATTTGACCGGCATGATTAGAAATTCACCATGAATATACAGATTTATTAACGATGGGCTGTCTTGGCTTCGAAACTCCTTCAATCTTGATTCCATCGCGAAGCATAGCGATGCCTCGGCTCCACTATTCCTGGCTCCTTGGACGATTAATCTCTCTACGTCCTCATTGCCGTTTATATCCCAAAAGAAAGCCATCTTCTGTTCGGTCAGCTTTAATGCAAACTCGGTAAATATTTTTCTGAGGTTGCCAGATTCACTCTGAGCCGCCACTTCCACGATTTGATAGAGCGACTTGATATGCCATAACATCTCATTGGTGCGTGTATTTGCCCTCTCCAGCTTATTCTTCCCATCGGATAACACTTGGATGAAAAATGTCATGTGTAAGAGCAGCAGGTAAAAGTAGCTATTATCTAAAAAAATGGTACGTAATGATTCTGTGTTGGTAGCAGCTATGATGTAAGAGAAGGATGTCACAATCACAATGGTTCCTAGTAAGATTAGCCAGCAGTAAACAGCTTGGAGATAGCTGCCTGCGACGAATATAGGATTCATGATACATAACAGGAAGGGGCTCGAAATTCCGCCAGTGATCAGAAGCAGGAGAAGTATACATACCATCTCCATACCAAGAATAACCTTGAATAAACATGAGGATTTATTCATCCCACGGTAAATAACAGAAAATACCTTTGCCAAAATAAACAACGTCAAAATAATGCCCAGCTTTAATAGGAATGGTGGATCCTTGTCCCCTAATAAATAAACCAGAGAGGTAAATAAGAGCGTGCAGTAACGATAGAAATAAATCGCCCGGTCTTCTTTGACCGAAATTGCTTTCACCAGCATCACCATCCCTTATTTTCCTGTTTGCTAAGCACTTCCTTTTCCTGAATATAAATTGCCACAACTATGTATTGACTTTGACTTTAATAACCCAACAATAAATATCTGAAGCACAAACGCGTAAAAAAAATACAAATGTTTCCTTTATATTCTCTCATATAATTCGTATTATCAACATAGTTTTGTGTCTTTTCACACAAAATTGAGTCTTTTTTGAGTGAATAGCCCTATATATGTCGAAAACGTGTACCTAAGAATTGGCAATTAATCAAAAATCATCACTCTTTAGTAGGATCATTGTAGCATCCTTTTCCTGTCATACAGTACTATATGCTCTCCTACCAAAGTCTTACAAATTGGAGCAGACAAAGAAGCCAGAGGAATTTGCGGGCGGAAATCGAGGTAATCCAATAATAGTAAGCGTTTCCAATTTAAAGTTTTTTGGGGGATGCGGACGCTGTTGGGATAACTAAACCGCAGCACAAGCATCATCGGCTTCAGACCCAAGAATATCAATTAGCGTGATCTCGTTGCCTTCTTTATCCGTCCCTATCGGGTCATAAAGGGATACATCCTTGCGGGTTTTCTTCAGCGATCTTAAGTGCATAAGTATTTCATTCTCGATGCAGCGGGCAGCAAATGTAGCCAGTTTGGTTCCTTTGTCCGGAGAAAAAGATTCGATTGCTTTGATAAACCCAATCGTTCCGATGGAGATGAGATCTCCAAATCTTCTCCGGTGTTGTCGAATTTTTTGACGATGTGAACACGAAACTGTAAAAAAAAAGCCGGCTTCTCCCCTCAATAGGATTGCTAAATCTTAGTCGATTTACGTAGGGATCCTTGACAGGGGCAGTAGCCATGAAGAAGAAATGGCAGGTAGCCAATTAACCACGAACAGCATACTATACATCAAACAACATTTGAGGTGAGCACAGTGAGTAGTAAAAAAGCCACAAAGAAAACCACACTAGCATCTTCGGCAGATAGATATAGATTTAATATGAAGGTAGTTACCTCCGATGTCTGCAGTCGATGTAAAAAATGCGAACGTGGGCGTCGTTACTTAGAGGAGATGTCCCAGCCTGGTGCGATCGGCAGAGGAGTTCCCTGTATATTAACTAGAGGAAGAGCATACTTATAAATGAAGATTTATTAACCATACTATTTATGGCAGCGTATTTACCATTACCATTTAGGATGCAAAGGATGGGGGCAAATTGCCCTCAATTTTAGTCCTGATCTGGACAAGTCAACCGCAAAATCACATACATCTCTGTACGTATAAGCAATGCAGCCAATACTTAGAGAAAGCCTTTTATTACTTACTTGTTTCATCGTCTGCAAGTTTCTTATTACCTGTATTTATCAGGTATTGCATCATCTTCTCAAGCTTTTCCGGAGTAACTTGAATAGTCTCAGAACAACGTCTGTATGAACCTTATTTTTCCATATCCCCGTACTGTCAAAATATCAGTTTGTAATACATTGATCGTCTGGGCGATATTAGTCATCCTTACGCGGTCACAGTGGTTCGGGTTTGATATCCCATCAAGCAGCTCACACAAATCGCAAAATTCATGGGTACCTAAGTGGATATTTTCAACTACGCCCGATATTCATCGGCAAAGCATCCCCCCTGTAGTCATAGATCGTCTCCTAGCTTTCTTCCTTTATTATACTTTTTTATCAATTTTATATGGATATAGCTCGTTTTATCGTTGTTTCACACTACCGCCCATTGTATGACCAGAACTGAAGCTGCTGATCGTTCTATGGCAGCCGTTGGTTTTCAGCTATACGCCGTGAACCAAGACGCGATCGAACGGCGTGAGGTGGGCGACGTAGTCGTCAATCTGAGCGACCAAGTGAGGCGGAAAAGAAATTCGTTCCGCTGCCGCTCTGAAGTTCAGAGTCGGCCAGTCTGCGTCCGTTTCAACACCGAAGGGTCGTAATGCATGTACACGTTTTAATTGCCTTTCCTAGATCCGCGGCGACGCTGAGCCATTGCTCGGCGGACAGCTCGGCGTCACGCCAACAGACCCCCGTAACCTCCCGATTTTAAAGCAAAAAAGAGATCTTACTAAAACAATTATCCCTTCTGCGCCTTTAAAATAGCTACATTACCAATCTTTAGTTATCCGCCAAAAGACCGCCCGCAAATCCCATGTACTCATCCAAAAACCATTCGGCTGCTTTAGTCATATAAATAGATATCTCATTTTCTTTAAACGAAAAAGACAATTTTAGTGTACCCGTATTGTTCCAATTCTTTCTCCAAAATAGTTTTTCTGAGGAAAAGCTCCCTGGAACTTTCCTATGCCAAATATCAGGTGGTGTTCACCTGAGGCATTTTCATAAACCCATCTACCTTCGTCTCCATTTATAATGAAACGCATTTTTGATATTCCCATCGGATTTTCATTTAAATGATACCATTTACCATTTATTATCTGTGCTAATGAAGATGTCGGTTTTCCTTGTTGGGGTAAGATCTTAAGATTTTCGATTTTTTTATTCAGTATGGTATTCGTTTCAGCTTCATAGGGCAGGGAGTAATCTTTTATTTTACTGAATATTTCTTCGCGAAAAGCATGATCAATCCCTGTTACTGTTGGACCTGCGCCTTGAGTATCAGCTATGCAAGCAAACAATAAGTCTTTATCGGGAAAACAAAATGCAAGCTGGGATCCCATCCCTCTAAAAGCAAAACCGTTATCTTTCTCCATCCATATCTGATATCCGTATCCTTGATGGCCTGAGATAAGAAACCAGCTTTATAAATTCTGTATAATGAGCTCAATTATGATGGGTAAACAATAACCCCTTTGGTCACATTCATTTGAGCATAAGTGCTCATAATTTGTGGCACTTCGTCCAACGAAAATCGATGGCTGATCAGTGGCTCCACCTTGACAAGCCGTTGTTCGACAAGCGCGATCGCCTCTTCATGGGTATATGGATTAATAAAGGAACCCATGATACGAAGCTCCTTGGTGAAAATGGCAAAAGGAGAAACTTGGATTTGTGTCGACGGGTTGGCGACTCCAAACAGCAGCACCTGTCCGCCTTTGCTGGCAGCATCAAACGCCAGTTCCATAGATTCCTTCCGTCCCACACATTCGATCACTATATCGAATCTAGCCCTTAACTGCTCCACAATCAAAGCGGTTGGTTGCACGACCTCATCAGCACCCAAAGCAAGCAGCGCTTCATGCTTCTCGATAGCCGGCTCGCTAACCACGATTCTTGCCACGCCTTGCCTTTTCAACAATTGCAGGAATAATTGCCCAATAAATCCGCCTCCAATCAGCAATACGGTATGAATCGGGCGGATATCTACTTTTTTGAAGCCATGTAGCACACAGCCAAGCGGCTCGACCATAGCACCTTCGACAAAGCTCAGTGAATCTGGTAACAGGTAACAATTCGCAGCCGGAGCGACGCAATATTCACCCATCCCCCCATCACGCGTGACGCCAACTGCTTGGAGATTGTCACATAGATGAGGCTGGCCATTACGACAATATCGGCAACCCCCACAATATATATTGGGGTCTATGGATACGCGATCCCCTATTTGGAGCTGCTGCACATGCTCCCCGCATTCAGTGACAACGCCAGCCAGCTCGTGGCCTAGTACAATGGGTGGGATTACGGCTGCCGAACCCGGATTACCGTGATAAATGTGCTGGTCTGTGCCACAGATCCCACAGACTTTGACTTGAATCCTCACTTCATCGGGCTTAAGACCTGCTGACTCCCATTCCAAAATTTCAATTTGGTG
This sequence comes from Paenibacillus agricola, assembly GCF_011440305.1. Taxonomy (GTDB): domain Bacteria; phylum Bacillota; class Bacilli; order Paenibacillales; family NBRC-103111; genus Paenibacillus_S; species Paenibacillus_S agricola. The sequence goes on from NZ_JAAOIW010000003.1 coordinate 198,179, forward strand.
GGGCGCTTTTAATACTGCTGCCTTCATAGCCTGAACTCCTTTATTATATGTTTAATTGACTCTTTTTTTGATTCCTTTTCAATGAATTTGAAGTACCTGCAATGCCGTTTCTTCTGTTGTAATAAGCACATTCAACTGCTTTCCTTTTAGAGCTCCACATAGCGCTGGCACTTTAGCCGTGCCCTGCGCAACACAAATCCGCAGCACAATATTCATAAGATCTTCCCTCGTTGCGCCAACAACCCTTTCGCTGATACGCGGAATTGAAAACTTGCCCTGCTTGTCGAAGCTATGAAAAAGAATCTCGCCTACACTTGCCTCACTTACTTCCTTGAAGGTTAAATCAGCTACCAGATTTAAAGCCAGCAACGTGGCATCCTCGCCCGCGTGACCAATCCCGAATACGATCGTTTCCAATTTACGGATTTCATTCATAATCTCTTGTACGCTCGGATCCTGCATAAAGCTGTGTTTGCTTTCAACACTTCCGGCTATAGCGGGGGCTGGAAACAACTGCGCTTTACCCCGTAGAGCTTGGGCCCACATCTGAATGATAGAGGAAGCAGGCATCTGATCTTCTCTGGTGCCAAAACCTCCTATCAGCTGGACAATTTTTAGTCCCGGGCGCGAATTACACAGATGCAAATGGGTGCCGATGGCATTGAGAGTCCTCCCCCACCCGAGCCCTATTGCCCCGTGTGAAGGCAATACCGAATCCAAATATTGAGTGGCTAATGCCTCAAAGGGATTGGCACTTTGATCGCCTCGAAATACCACACAATCCTTCAAGCCGTAAAGCTTAGTAAGCTTATACTCCAACGAAGCATGGCGGCTGTTGTCTAAATCTGAGCGGATCTGGATTTGTACGATTCCTCGGTCCCTTGCCTCGTTCAAAAACCTGGAGACGGAAGATCTGCCGATATCTAGCTGGACTGAAATTTCCTGCTGGCTCATTCCGAGCACATAGTACATGCGAGCGACTCTCTCAAGAAAGCTATCTTTAGAAGAATGCTCGTTTTTACTAGTTCTACTCATTTTAATGCATCGCCTCCGTTCAAACAAACGTCCGTTTTTGCACATTTGCTCAAATATGTCATAAGTTTACCATGTCAACACAACGATTACAACTTTGTGCAAACCTAGCTTTTCATGAATAGCTGTTAAAGCCTTGCTCTATTCTGACTTGGAAATCACAATACCTGTGGCTCTTCCAATTCATGCTCGACCAGTTTAACGTGCTGAAGCAGCAATTCCATTGGGGTGTCATACCCATATTCAAGAATGGAACGGAACGGATGATCCGCGCTTCGCAAAGCGTCCCATATCCCCCCCCACTCCAGAGTACCCGCTCCAATGGGCAGATGCAGATCGCTTATGGCATCATTATCATGTAAATGTACGGCGCTAAGCCGTGTACCAAGCTGGCAAATCAAGGAGGCTGTATCCCAGCCATTTATATGCGAATGCCCTACATCAACAAGCGCCGAGATGGTTGGAATTTCTTCAAATAAGCGAACGAATTCTTCTTCATTGAACAGAGCCGTCTCATGAAACCCCACATTTTCTACAGCCATATCGATCCCAAGTTTTTTCGCTTCTTCCCCAAGCCGCTTTAAGTTTTCCTTGGCATAATACTGGGACTGACTACGCAAAAATAAAGGAGAAGAATACAGACTTGGATGCACGACAACTTGTTCAGCGCCAATTTTTGCACTCCATGCCAGCGATTGCTTATACACATCAAAAGAATAATTACGCAAAACCTCATAGCGTGCCGAGGCTAAGTTAAGCTCCCATATTGGCGAATGTACGCTGAGAGGTCCTCGATGCTGTTGAAACCGGCTGAATTCCACGGTCCAATTCATTGGATCAACCCAATTCGGACCATCCATTGAAATTTCCAATCCACCTTGCCAGGAATCAAGCAATTCCTTGCAATCATCGATTCGGTTTAAATAGGGAAGTAGATTTATAAAAATAGCCATAAAGGAAGCCTCCTAAGTTCTCAGAGATATATACTTTTGAATGATAAGTGCATGTATAGGATGTCCTTCAGGGATACCCGTGATTTGAGCTGCTACTTGTTGAATCCCCCTCGATTTGATAGCCTCTTGCAGTTCAACTGCCTCCGCATCTTCCGGATAATCGAACAACAGAGCTGCTGCCATAGCCGAAGCCAAATATTGCGGTTCTATGCCAAGCTCGAATCCCTGCAGGGCTGGATGTACCAGCCGATCATTTGGCGAAAGCTTGCGGATCGGTGAACGTGCTACACGGACAACTTCATCACTTAAATAAGGATTGCGAAAACGATCAAGAATCTTACGAATATATTGTGCATGTTCCTCGGGAGCAAAGCCATGTCTTCTAATAAGAATCGATCCCGTTTCCTCCAAAATATGCTGCACTTGCAAGGCGATAGCAGGGTTATCCATCGATTCTAGAATCGTTGCATGTCCACTAAGATAGCCCAGATAAGCGATACAGCTATGTCCCGTATTCACTGTAAACAGTTTCCGTTGTATATATGGCTCCAATTGATCCACATAATGAACTCCAGAGATTTCTGTGGCTCCTGGGAGCAGCCCGGAACGATCGACCAGCCACTCATAAAAGGGTTCCACAATGACCATCAATGGATCATCATGGTGTTGGATAGGAACGATTCGATCTACTGCTGCATTCGGAAATGAAACCAGTTGATCGGCTTTCTTGCGTATAGCATTGCTTAAATGTGTATATACATAATCCTTTAGCTGAGAGCTCCCGTCTATCGTATTCTCACAAGCAATGATTTGTAAGGGGGCTAACGAACGCGCCAATCTTTTCTCAATACCTTTGGCTATTCCTATGGACACCGTTTCCAATAATGACAATCCAACAGCCGTCGTAACCAGCTCCGCGCTTGCAATAGCTTCAGCCACCTGCTCCAGATCCCTGCCATTGATGGCGGAAACTCCACTCACAAGCGTTGTCTCATGAAGACTGTTGGCAAGTGTAACGGTATAAGCACCTTTTTGCTGAAGCAGCGTTACCAAGGGTTCATTGACATCCACAAAGCATACCTCATATCCAGCTTGGGATAATAGCAGCCCGATAAAGCCTCTACCTATGTTTCCCGCCCCGATGTGGACCGCCTTCATAATTCCATCCCACTTGTGAAAATAGCAAGCATCATTTGCATCGATAAGATATTCATGTGACAACATTTCCTTCTACATGTTATTTTTACAGAAATTGATTATTGACAAGCTCATAATGGGCGCACTGAAACAAGCTGACTTTTAATGAACCATTGTCAGCCTATTATAATTTTTTAGGTGGCCTAAGCACGTTCTACTTGTTGGTTCTCCTGGTTCATTGAATTACGGCCAGATTCTATATAGAGTATAAAGTCATAGGAATTGAGCTGGTCCAGAACCAACAGCAGTTTAGCTTGGTCCTGCATCTTTAGGCTGAATATCAACTGGATTTCAGGTCTCTTGTCCGCTTCATCGTAAACTAGGTCTGGGATCATTTTGACATTGATAATTTGGATACCATGTTCTCCGAATTTAGAAGCTATTGTACCAAGAACCCCAGGAGAATCCGTGGCTTTAATAGATATATCACTACTTCTTCGATTTCTAAGCATATGCTTCTCCCACTTATTCAACAGAAAAAGGCTGAACAATACCATTAGCGTGGCATAAACAGCAGCATACATAAATCCCGCACCCACACACAAGCCGATTGCTGCAACGACCCAAATGGAAGCAGCAGTCGTCAGCCCGCTAATGATCGGACCATTCCGAAGGATGGCACCTGCTCCGAGAAATCCTACACCGCTGATGACCTGTGCAGCAAGGCGGGCAGGATCGATCCTTACATTGGGCTCATTCACAAACTCGGTAAATCCGTAAATAGAAAGAAGCATAATTGTAGCAGATCCCAGACAAACCAAGATGTGAGTACGAAAGCCCGCAGCATGGTTATTCCACTCCCTTTCCATGCCGACCAATCCTCCTAAACCAGCAGCAAGGACCATTCTGAGAAGCAGTTCCCAATGTGTGATGTACCATATTTGTGAAATGTTATTCACGAATTGCACTTCCTTTATGTGACTCGAATTGAAGATGACACCTTATTGATTTATATACATCACTTTAACTGTAAACTCGCTTCGATCCCGCATCATCTTCAATGCATCGCCGAGTTCTTCGATTTTTACACGATGCGTAATGAGAGGATCGAGTCGAAGCTTACCCGAGGCTATAAAGTTAAGAACAAGCTGCCACTCGTTAACTGGCAAAGTCGCGTAATAAGAGTTCCAGGTGCCAATGAGCGTAAGATTCTTACGCAGGATTTCCCAGTAGCCCTTTTGAGTCAATACCATATCGCCAGCCGGATTGCCCATAAGAACAATTTTGCCGAATAGACGAGTCGTATGCATCGCATTCTCAAAGGATATGGAGCTGCCGGCACCCTCTATCGTCACGTCTGCACCCCGGCCATTCGTTTGTTCACGAACCCAGGCTACTACTTCAGTCTTGGCAGCGTTACAAGTATTCATTATGCCCAGGCCCCGTGCGAATGACAGTCTATCTTCATCTACATCGACGAGTAATATAGAGCCTGCACCCCAGATATCAGCCCACATAGCAATCATGATACCTATTGGCCCGGCACCATAAATGAGCACATGGTCACCGATACCGACACCGGCTTGACGAAGGCTATGCAAAGCCACGGCTGCGGGCTCAACCATCGCCGCTTCTTCATAAGAAACACCTTCCGGCATGAGCAGCAGGTTCCACAAAGGAACTGCGATATATTCCGCAAAAGCCCCGTCGCATCGCGAGCCCATGTAATTGTAATTTTCACATAAAGCGAACTCGCCAATCTCACATGCGCTGCAGTTGCGACAAGGCATCAACGGAAACACCGCAGCCCCGCGGCCGATAAGTGATTTATCGCCGCCTTCAGCTACTCCTACGATTTCCCCGGAAAATTCATGCCCTGGTACCGTTGGGAACGAGTAAGTACCTTTCGTAAAAACCCGGGGGATGTCAGAACCACAGATGCCGCATGCACGCACCTTCATGAGAACCTCCCCTGTTGAGACAACCGGAATTTCCCTCGTCTCCAGCCGAATATCTCCGATAGCATGCAAAGGCCAGGCTTTCATCTTCATCTTTCCTTTCTGACTGGTTAATTACAACTGCCCATTTGTTTCCGAATGTTCATCGCTGGCTGTGGATCATTACAGGTTAGCAAGGTAACACCGCAGCCCAGTGCATAATAAACCTGCTTTTCATTGTCCGTACTATAGCACCCAACAAGGAGGCCCATATTCTGAAATTCATCAACTAATGCAGGAGTTAACTGCTTCATACTAATGCCAACTGACCACATCTTCGAATAGGTGCCGTCTTTACCCGCAACAAAGTTTGACATGCTTTCTCCAGGAAAGCCTTGTGTCTTTAAGTTGTAAGTGTCGTGGATATAAGTAATGATCTCTGCGTCAAAGCAAGTGAATACACAACGTGAAAGGTAGCCACATTCCTTAAGCTTAATAATGGTTAGATCCGCAATCTCCTTGGCATGAATACTTGGTTTAATTTCTACATTTAATAAAGTTTCGGGATAAGCAGCAAGCAGTTCGCAAAGCTCATCAAAGGTTGGTATTTGGAGTCCTTCAAACGGTTTACCGAACCATCCTCCTGCATCTAATTGCTTGAGCTCGGCCAAGGTATGGTCATTCACTTGGCCAGAGCCATCCGTTGTACGCTCCAATGTTTCATCATGGATAACCACGATTACCTTATCCTTGGTAAAACGCAGGTCAAACTCAAGAACATCTACCCCCATTTCCAATGACTTTTGAAACGCAAGAAGCGTGTTCTCCGGATAAGCTGCTTTAAATCCTCTATGCCCGACTACCCTAATGGAACGATTATTATTAAGACGTTCTAACATGATGGCTGCATTCCCTCCTTATAAGGTCATGATAATAAAGCTTAGAAAAAGCAGACGACTGAATGGATAGGTCCAATATCGGTCAATCTGCTTTCTGATCTGAAAGACCTATGGGTTCTGGAAAAGTTTACTTAACACCTTTCAAAAGTTTTTCGGCTGCTGTTTTGAAAGTAGTCAGAGTAGCATTAATATCTTTGTTATCATACATGATCGCTTGCATAGCAGAACGGAACTCTTGAATAATTGGCGTCCACGCCAAATTCTTATTCGTGTCAATGCCGTATTGAAGCTGATCGTAGGCCACCTGACGATTTGGTTCTTTCGCATACAGTTCTTTAATTTCTTTGGACTCTACCATTTTCTTTGTGAAAGGCAGGTAACCTGTATCAATAACGAACTGCTGTCCCCCTTGAGGATCTGTCATCAACCAGTTCAGAAACTCCCATGCAGTATCTTTATTTTTGGAAGAGGCAAACATGGTAACGTTAGCTCCACCGGTAGGATTTGCGAACACTTCATTTTTAGGTAGGAAGGCGGTCTTATAATCAAATTTCACATTTTTTAGAAATCCTCCAATAGTACCCGTTGATTCAAACAAAATGCCGATTTTCCCTTCAGTGAACATCTGTTTAACGATATTACCTGAGTCCTGAGTCGGCGGATAGAACAATGCTCCCGTGCTCTGAAGATCTTTTAGGTAACTAAATACTTTGTTCCCTACTCCGGCATCAATAAATTCCATAGTAGTGCCTGCTTCATTAAAGAATCTGCTCTTGGACTGGGTTATCATTGCTTGGATATACCAATCATCAAACGGCATTGATAGACCTTGGCGTTTATATCCACTGCCATCTTTAATGACGAGTGCATTGCTAACCGTTTTCAGTTCCTCCCAAGTAGTAGGAATCTTGAGTCCCATTTCATCCAGCATCGTTTTGTTTACATGCATGATCGGAGTGGAACGGTTCAAAGGCAAGGTAACCAATTTCTTATTGAAGGTAGAGTGACCCATCAGACCTTGAACAAAACCATCTGTGCTTAAATTCGATTTCTTCAGATACGGTGTCAGATCTTCCAGCACGTCTGCATCTGCAAACAGCTGTACAAAAGAACGCTCCAGCATGCTAACATCTGGTGCAGAACCAGCTGCAGCAGCCTGTTGAAGCTTAGTAACCACTTCATCGTATGATCCTTGGAAGGTGCCAACAACCTCAATATTAGGATGGGAGTCATTAAAACGTTTAATCATCGCATCTGTAAATTCACCGTTTGCCCCTCCCATAGAGTGCCAATACTGAATCGTAGTCTTACCTGCCTTTGCTGGCGTTGCTGCTGGTGCAGCCGGTGATGGAGTGGTTCCCCCAGTACTGGTTGATTGTGGTGCTGAGCTGCAGCCTGCAAGTACACCAAGCAGCATTGTTGATGCCATAATCATCGTTGCATTTTTTTTCATTTTATTCTTCCTCCCTTATTTGCTTTCATTATTATTCGAAAAGGATTAAACCATTATTTAATCCCGGAATAAACAAATGCCTTAACAATCTGTTTGGAACAAATCAGGTAAACGATTAGAATAGGGACAACCAAGACAACGTTACCCGCCATAATAATGTGCCAGTTACTGATGCCTTCCGTCTCTCTAAGCATGGCAATTCCGAGCGTCAGCGGGCGAACCGAGTTTGAATCCGTCATAACGAGTGGCCAGAAATAATCATTCCAATGACTCACAAAACTGAATAGCGCGATCGTTGCCAATGCTGGCATGGACATCGGCATCATGATTTTCCAAATAATCTTGAACTCACTGGCATTGTCCAATTTGGCCGATTCAATAATTTCTTCCGGAATCTGCATGAAATATTGGCGTAAAAGGAAGATACCAAATGCATTGGACATGAAAGGAATAATTTGCGGCAATAAGGTTTTGATCATTCCCCAATCAGCGAGCATCAGATAAACGGGGATGAAGGTTATTTGACTAGGAATCATAAATGCCATGAGTACCATAGCAAATAAGAATTCTTTTCCTACAAACTTATATTTGGCAAAGGCATAACCAGCCGGTATCATCACAGCAAACTGCAAAACAATAATGGCAAGTGTGACGATAATCGAGTTTTGGGCATAGGTCAGGAAGGGACCCGCACTCATGGCAGTCACAAAATTGATCCATTGAGGTATTGCTGGAATCATGGTCGGAGGTATTGTCAAGGTCTCCTGAATAGTCTGCAGCGATGTGGAAATCATCCATAAGAATGGAAAAACGAAAATTGCGAGAACTACTAATTTAAGCAAAGTATTTAGTGTCGAGCATAGGTGCTTAAGTTCAAATGTCATGAATCGTCAAACCCCCTTTCTCTGGGTAAACCAGGTATTTATTGATAATGAACCTTTTTTGAAAGCAAACGGAAGTAGATAAATGTAAGAACTCCAATAATAGCCATCAATACAACTCCCGATGCAGAAGCGAAACCAATATTATTGGTTCTAAAGCTATAAATATAATAAACCAATGTACTGGTTGCATTATTGGGCCCCCCACCTGTCATGATTCTGACAGTATCAAAAACCTTAAAGGAACCAATCGTCATAATGATTAGGATGAAAAACAGCTGCGGTGAAATTAAGGGCAACGTTATTTTGAAAAACACCTTGAACTTCTTGGCATTATCCAGTGCAGCCGCTTCATAGATGCTTGGTGGTATGCTTTGGAGAGCAGCCACTATGATCAAAGTATAATAACCTACACTGTGCCATGCAGAGACAATAATGATGGATATCATAGCCGTCTTAGAGCTCTGCAGCCATTGGGATGTCGGTAGACCGAGAGCCTTTAAAACAAAGTTGAGAAGACCCAGGTTGGGCTCCATCAGCCAGAGCCATACAAGAGCAATAGACACAATGGAGATGATATGTGGCGTGAATAAGCCAGCTTGCACAATGCTGTTAAACTTGCTCTGTTTGCTAAGCCATATAGCAAACAGCAGAGAGATAACCATCGTCAATATAACAACACCAATGGTGTAAACAAACGTATTGCCCAGTGCTTTGTAAAAGTCTTCTCGCATGAAGACCTCTTTGTAATTGTCTAAACCAATGAATGTGCTTTTAGCCTTATTCATTAGGTTATATTTAAAAAGGCTTAAGTAAATCAAATACATCATCGGGTAAATGACAAATGTAAAAATACCTATCATGGCGGGTAACACCATGAGATAAGGACGGAGCCGAATTAACATCGGTTTTTTATCCATACGCTCAACCTCTTCTCAAAGCTTCTAGGTAGTTATTGAAGCGTGCATCTTCCTCACCAATACGGTTTCCATCTGACTCAAAGAAAAACATTTTATTGGCTGCGACTTCTAAATATACATCTTGGTCCACGGTGAAATTATCTTGGATACATTTAATCATATAAGAACTGTTTTTGTATTTCACTTGATAGACCGTCTCTGACCCGAGCATTTCCCTGGTGGCAATAACTCCGCGGATGGAAAAGTGCTGCCCGCTAGGTTCATTGGATAAAACTGCGCTTTCCGGGCGAAATCCGAACTTGATTCCTGCTACACCCAAGTCATCAATATTCATCGGTGGAACTCCGATGAACTCAGCAGCAAACATGTTGCTCGGCTTCCGATACATGATCTCCGGTGGTGCTTCCTGTTGAATAAGCCCTTTATTCATCAGGACGATCGTATCAGCCATAGACATGGCTTCTACTTGGTCATGCGTTACATAAACAAAAGTGGTACCCAGTTTTTTATGCAGTTCGATGAGCTCAATGCGCATCTGTACCCTGAGTTTGGCATCCAAATTGGACAACGGCTCATCCATCAGAAACACCGATGGCTGTTTAACCATAGCGCGGGCCAGTGCGACACGCTGTCTTTGGCCGCCGGATAATGTCGATGGTTTGCGGTCCAGGTATTCGGACAGCCCCACCGTAGCGCTGATGGATTCCACCAAGCCGGTTCTTTCTGCTTTGGGAACCTTATTATTTTTCAAGCCGAATTCAATGTTCTCTCTAACCGACATCGTAGGGTAGATCGCATAGTTCTGGAACACCATGGCAACCCCTCTTTGACCCGGTGGAATCTTTGTTACATCCTTGCCATTGATAAGCACTGAACCGGATGTCTGAGGATCGATTCCAGCAATCATGCGAAGAAGTGTCGTTTTCCCGCAACCTGATGGACCTACCAAAACGGTAAACTTACCGTCTTCAATCTTTAAATCCAAGTCTTTAATAACATCATGTTTATCAAATGACTTCGTAACCTTCACAAACTCTATAGATGCCAACTTGACTCCTCCTCAGTGTAGTAAAACTTCAGTTGTTATTGCTTCTCTCTACGTCTTCTCTGTTAGGATAAACCATCACCTTGATACTTTTATCCTTTTGTTGTATTGCTACATCTATTGCCTTCTGAATATCGTCAAGAGCAAACTTATGGGTGATGGTATCGCGCAAATCGATATCACTATTTTTCAGAGCTTGAATGGCGGCGGGATACGTGTTTGCATACCGGAACACACCGTAAACATCCAATTCCGAATCGATTAAGAGATTCATGTCCATTGGAATTTGCTCAACCGTTGGCAAGCCTATATATACAATACGTCCACCGCGGTTGACTAAGCGAATCGTATCGGAGATGGCTTGACTATTTCCTGACGATTCGATGATGACATCGATGCCATCGCCTCCTGTGAGAAGTGAGAGCCGCTCGGACATATTGCCTTCCAAAGGATTAATAACAGCTGTTGCACCAAGCTTAAGCGCCATTTCCCTCCGAAACGGCACAATGTCGGAAGCAATGATCTCTGTAACGCCAAACAGTTTCGCCGCTTGAATGCCCAATAAACCAATTGGACCTAACCCAAGTATCAAAACACGGTCGGATGGCGCCACCCTGCCTCTTTTCATCGCATGGAAACCGACTGATAGCGGTTCCAAAAGTGCTCCTTCCTCATAACTCATTCCTTCCGAAAGTTTGAACAAAAAATCGCTGCGGATGGCAACATATTCAGCCCAAGCCCCGTCAACGGGAGGCGTAGCCATGAATATAACCTCCGGACATAGGTTATAGCGCCCAGACTTGCAGAAATTGCAGCGACCACATGTCACCCCCGGCTCAACAGCCACTCTGTCACCAATAGTGACATTCGTTACCTGATCACCAATCTGGATAACTTCTCCTGCAAGCTCATGACCTAAAATAATAGGTCGGTCCACCACATACCTGCCGATCTTCCCATGCTCATAATAATGGATATCCGAACCACAAACACCGATACAATAAACCTTTATCAAAGCTTCGTACGGACCTGGGACCGGTCTTTTCACTTCTTTAATAGTTATGTTTAACGGCTTTTCCAAAACTGCGGCATTCATCATGGATTCACTCATATTCATACTCCTTTTACTAATGACTCAGGTAATGTTTTAAATTTCTTGAAGCACAAAATATATTGACTTCTTCCAATGTAGGAATACCGTCTTGAGCATCTAATTTGGTAACCTTTAAAGCGCTTACAATTGTCGCGAATTTTGCGGCGCTTACCAGGCTTTCACCATCAGCCATCGCGCAAGCCAACGCCCCCGCAAATGAATCTCCCGCAGCTACCGTATCAACTGCCTTAACCTGGATTGCCTCAATGTACTCCCAAGCTCCATCCCAGTATACGAGCGATCCCATCTCAGCCATTTTGATAATTGATCTTGCCACACCCACTCTTTTGTCCAAAAACCTTGCGGCATCAAGAGCCGATTGAATGTCGATAACATCAATCCCTGTTATACATTTGGCTTCCTGACGATTTGGAATGATGATATCCGCATATTTCAATACATTCAAATTAATACCTTCAGCTGGTGCGGGATCCAATATAACAGTCACCCCATACTCTCGGGCTTTAACCATTGCATGAGTAGCAGTCACCTCAGGAACTTCCAATTGTACAAGAAGCACCTTGCTATTCTTAATCCATTCACTGCAGCCATCAACATCCATAGCATTTAACTCTTCATTAGCACCCTTTACAACAAGCATTGTATTCTGAGCGGACTCATCAATGGTTACGAGCACAGCCCCAGTTTTCTTGGACACAGACCTTTTAATAAAGCTGATATTCACAAGGTTACCGTCCAACTTTTCGATCAAACGGTCACCGAACTCATCTTTCCCAACACACCCTACGAGGATAGCTTCCTTTCCCAATTTGGCACATGCCGTTGCTTGATTAGCTCCTTTTCCGCCAGGTGAAAACCGAATTTCGTTGCCAAATATCGTATCGCCGCGACAAGGATAATGGTCTGTTAGAATCACAATATCCATATTGATGCTGCCGACTACAGTAATAGTCACATCATACATCCTCCCTCAGTAGATCTGCTATTGATGGCAATACTCCCTCAAATCCGCGACTGCCTGCTCCAATTTCACATCCGGAAGGAATAAACTTGAAGTTCCACATACCAACATGTCAGCCCCATTCTCAATAACCAGAGGAATGTTAGCTAAGCTGATATTTCCATCCACCTGAATGGATATATCCAAATTATTCGCATTAATTTTATGTCTCAAATCGGCTATTTTCCCCAATGTGCTTGGAATAAATTTCTGGCCTGCAAATCCCGGATTAACGGTCATTAAGCATACATAATCTACAGAATCCCAAACGTAGTCTAACATACAGAGAGGCGTTGATGGGTTTAGAGCAACGCCCGCCTTCAGGTTTCGATCCCGTATAGATTGAAGCACTCTCTGCAAATGTAATTTAGATTCTGCATGAACCGAGATCATATCGGCTCCAGCATCTGCAAACATGTCTATAAATCTTTCTGGTTCTTCAACCATTAGATGTACATCGAAAGGTATGCTTGTTTGAGGACGTAACCTCTTCAGCATATCGGGTCCCATACTAAAGTTAGGAACAAAACTTCCATCCATAATATCAAAATGAAAAAAGTCAACATTGCCCCGATTCAAAATTTGAACGGATTCTACCAAGTGCCCTAAATCAGCACACATTAAAGAAGGTCCTATCTTCGCCATTCCACGCACTCCTTCTGTCTGTTTCAAAAGAATGAACTGTCCAATTCAATAAATATATCTTTGAACTAAACCGGATATCAGGATTATACATCATTAATTATCCGATATCAACATTTATATTTTTGAAACGAAGAATAAATTGTGGAATCAGTTGACTACTACGACATTAATATCACTTGACTCCATGTCTTGTAATGCTTCTGTCGGCACATTACTATCTGTTACAAGTGTATCTATTTCTTCCAATCCTATTAATCGGACCAAAGACTTTCTTTGGAATTTGCTGCTGTCGGCTAATAAAATTAGATGATCCGATATGGAAACTATACTTTTTTTTAATTGAACATGCGCTTCGTACGGCTCGCTGATCCCTCTCTGCAAATCAAAACCTTGGCAGGAGAAAAAAAACTTATCCACATGGTATCCCTCCACCATTTTCTCAGATGGCGCACCCGTATTGCTTAATGAATGTCTATCTACGTAACCACCGATCAGAAATATTTGAACATTCGGTTTTTTGACCAATTCGTAGGCGATGGCGATGGAATAAGTTATGACTGTAACCTCCAGGTTTGGGAGGTGTTTAGCCAACTGAAGGCAGGTTGTGCTGGCGTCAAGCGCGATAACATCCCCATCCTTAACCAGGGTTGCCGCGTACTCGCCAATTGACCTTTTTTCGTCAGCTTGGACTAATTCCCTTTGGAGTACAGGCAGTTCAGGGCCTTCTTTACGGTTTAGCACGGCTCCTCCATGCGTTCGAAGAAGCGACCCTTCACTCTCCAGCCGTTCCAAATCACGTCGAATCGTTTCCTCGGTTACTCCGAATTTTTTGCTCAAATCAGATACACGAACTGCCCCTGAATCCTCCAACAGATTTAATATTTCCTTTTTTCGGTCATTTCCTGCTAATGACTCTGTTTTTTTGTTTGTATTGTTTTCCACATTTATCACCTATCCTCTATGTTCAGTAGGGTTATTAACCTTCATAATCTTCTTTTCACATCGTTTTAGGACCGATTGCAAAGATTACTATTCAACTATTTTACTTCATCTTTGAATGAACAGCAATCATATGACTAATAAGCAAATATAAAACCACATATTTTGGACATATGTCCGAAAACAAACAATTGATTGGACAATTCCAATGCTCTGAAGTAATATGAAAATGCTTACATTTGTTGATATTGTGAAGGAAGAAGAAGCTCAATTATTAGGAGGATGGGAATGGGAAATTCAAACAATCAAACAAAGAAATCTGTGGAAAACCCAAGTCTGTGGAAGAAGCTCTATTTTATTCGAAGAAAGTTAACACAGGCAATGATGATTTCCCTTGCATTCATCTTGCTAACCATCGGAGAAGGCACTGCACAAGCTTCAATTCCTGAGGAGTTCGATTTATCCGATCCGGCGGTGTCCCTATTCACAAACAAAACACTAACGGACAACACTGTACAGCAATCTTTTGCGATAGATAATACGAATAATCATATTTATACGGTACAGGTTACAGCTTCTGGGCAACAATTAGGGACGGAGACCCGTACCTACACCAGTGCGGAGAGAACTCTCAAAGGTGATCTAACGGTCACGAAACTCAGCTCAACCGGCACCATATTAGGTAAAATGTATTTGATCGGCTTCGGACACGGGATGTCCATCGGTGTGGAGCCTGATGGGACTACAGCCTATTTGTGGACGGAAGTGGATGCCGCCAACGATACAACTGAATCAGATGGAGGGTTGACCGGTTATGGCAATCAATTAGCAAGATTCCCATTTGTGAATAACCAGGTATTGGTCAACACCAATACCTCAATTACTAAATACTCGCCGGTATTAGATGCAGATCGGACAACCGTTAATATCGATATGGCTAATGGCTTGTTAACGATACGTTACAGAACAGGTGTGGTTGGGAACCGTATCTTTCATTATAGTGTTTATGATCTGGCCAAGTTTAAGACTGGCACGTTTACCCCTCTTGCTACTATAGATCAACCGTCATCTTTGGACTCTTTTAAAGGATTTGTTTCTTATGGAAGTTATCTTTATTTACTGGACGGAAATGCATACAATTCCAGCACAAACCCTTCTGGCAACACCTATATTACGACAGTGAATTTTAATTCTGGTGTTCAAGTAGATCGGGAATTGACGAATGCAGGAAGCTCCCTGCTATTCAGAGAGCCGCATGGCATGTCAATTCAGGCTGCAGGTACAGATATCCGATTGTCCTTAGGTTTTGCATCCTACAAATCGTCTACGGATACAGGCAAGAACGCCAATATATTTTACAAAGATGCTTTCATATCAAAAATGTTCGATCTATCGGATCCGGCTGAAACTCTTTATACAGGCAAGGCGTTGACCGATTCCACGTTGCAGCAGTCTTTTGCGATAGATAATACAAACAATCATACTTACATGGTACAGGTCACAGCTGCAGGGCAACAGTTAGGGACGGAAACTCGAACCTACACCAGTGCAGAGAGAGCCCTGAAAGGTGATCTAACGGTGACGAAGCTCAGCTCAACCGGTACGATATTGGGAAAAATGTATTTGATAGGTTTTGGGCACGGGGTTTCCATCGGGGTGGAGCCTGTCGGTACAACTGCCTATTTGTGGACGGAAGTGGATGCTGTTTCTGATGTGTACGATGTGTATAATGGTTACGGCACTCAATTAGCACGGTTTCCGTTTGTGAATAATCAGGTATTGGTCAGCACAAGCTCGTCACTAACTAAATATGCGCCAGTGGCAGGTGCCGACCGGACAACTGTCAATATCGATATGGCCAACGGCTTGTTGACGATGCGTTACAGATTAGATGAAACATTCTTCCATTATAGTGTATTTAACCTTGCTCAATTGAAGATGGGCACCTTTAAACCGCTTGCTACGGCAGATCAGCCGACAGGCTTGGGTACCTTTCAAGGATTTGTATCTTATGGAAGTTATCTTTATTTACTGGACGGGAATGCATACAATGCAACCACAAACCCTACTGGGAATACGTATATTACTACTGTAAATTTAAATTCTGGGCTTCAAGTGGATCGAGAATTGACGAATGCAGGAAACTCCTTGCTATTCAGAGAACCGGAAGGCATGTCAATCCAAGTCGTCGGCACCACCGTTCGTTTATGTTTCGGTTTTGGATCGTACAAATCATCTACGAATACGGATAAAAACGCCAATATATTTTACAAAGATGCTCTTATTACAGGTACCTGACTTGCAAATTCCTTCTTCTAGTTTTGCAATAAATAAAAGTGTTTACAATCAGAAGTCATGTAAAAGAAATTTAGAATGGTTAGGTGGCATAAAATGAAACACACACAATTAGAGCATCCCCAAGACAAAGTAATGTTTAAGAAGAACCCTTTTCCACAAAAAAGGCTGTTTCTGTCCATTGCGATTTGCCTAGCACTCATCATGTTAGCAATCGCTCTATTAACATTTGGAAAAGCCAATACGAAAATTCCAGTTTCAAAGAAATTTGATTTATCAGACACTGATAAAACTGTAATCACAGGTAAAGTGCTGGCAGATCCTACACTGCAGCAAGGATTTGCGTTTGATAATACGAATAATCATATTTATATGGTACAAATTACAAATGCAGGGCAAAAATTAGGGACTGAGACCCGAACCTATGGAAGTGCAGAGAGATCTATCAAAGGCGATTTAACAGTCACGAAGCTCAGCGCAGACGGTACCATATTGGGAAAAATGTATTTGATAGGTTTTGGACATGGGGTTTCCATTGGTGTTGAACCTGTTGATACGACAGCCTATTTGTGGACGGAAGTAGATGCTGTTGCAGATAAGTCCGAACCGAATAATGGTTTCGGTACAAAGATTGCAAGATTTCCGTTTGTGGATAATCAGGTATTGGTCAACACAGACCCGTCAATCACCAAATATGCTCCAGTGGCAGGTGCCGACCGGACAACCCTCAATATCGATATGGCCAACGGCTTGATGATCATGCGTTACCGATTAAATGAAACGTTATTTCACTATAGTCTATTTAACCTTGCTGAAGTGAAATCGGGCATCTACAAGCCTCTTACTACGGTAGATCAACCAACGGGTTTGGGTGTTTTTCAAGGATTTGCATCTTACGGAAGTTATCTTTATTTACTGGACGGGACTGCATACAATATAAACACGAATCCAACTGGTAACACCTATATTACGACAGTGAACTTAAATACAGGTTTACAAGTGGATCGAACAATGATGAATACAGAGAAATCAATGCTATTCAGAGAACCGGAAGGGATGGCCATCCAGATTGTCGGTACAACCGCTCGATTATGCTTCGGTTTTGGTTCGATTAGATCGTCTATAGATACAAGAAAGAACGCCAATATATTTTATAAAGATGCTCTTATAAAAGGAATCTGACCTGCATGATACATTCGTGTCTTAGCTACAGCTTTACTTGAAATGTTAGAATTGTTTAGCTTTGCTGAAAACTTATATATTCTATCATGAAAAAAACGAAACAATAAGCAACGATTGGTTGCTTGCTGTTCCGTTTTTTTATATGATACGAAATCAAAAATAAGAGCTATACGCCGACATGCAGTTCGGTATGGTTTCGATAAAATTCAGCCCAACGTTCAAGCTCATTCGTCGTTATCAAATCAGTTGGATACTTTGCAGCAATAAGCTCCATATCAGCTAAGGTATCCACAGGCCACGGGCCGGATATGATACCCCTCTCTTGCATCATTACAGCGTATTGCGGTGTCATGAAGCGAAGCTGCACTCCCAAAAAGTCACAGTTGATTTCTTCCATAAAAGGAAACACATAAGGCATACTTCCACTGCAACACAGACCCAGTTTAATATCTTTGTTGAGATGTCTTGTCTTGGCAATTGAAAAATGGTCGAAACCAATGATTCTTGACTGATCCAAAGTATCCGTTTTATGTATAATCTCCAGTACCTTTTCTTCCAGTCCTGGATAAAGATCACCACATTGCTTCAGTTCAACCAAAATCGATATTTTACCCTTAAGCAGAATCAACGCTTCTTCTAAGGTAGGAATCGTTTCAATTCCTTTAATGCTGAATCGCTTGAGTTCATCTAACGTGTAATCACGGATATTGCCTTTACCGTCCGACATCCGCTCGATCGCATAATCATGCATAAGAACAGGAATACCGTCTTTACTCAAATGGACGTCAAGCTCCAAATGAGTAAAAGACAAGTCAACAGCAGCCTGAAAAGATGATAGTGTATTTTCCGGATACTTTACCGGATAACCCCTGTGAGCAATACCTCTAATTTTCACAATGATTTCTCCTCAAATTAGTTATTTTATTGACCTTCACTTGATTTGAAGCACCTGCAATCGCCGTTTCTTATAATAAGCACGTTTGGTCGTTTATCTATCCAACCATCCTTATCAAAGTCAATTTGAGCATATGCTCATATAATAACATTTGCTCAAATTTAGTATAATTTTATCATGCCAACACTGAAATTACAACTGATGACTACGCTTTCAAATATAAGTGAATAATATTTAAATCACGGCCTCCCATGGATGAGTGATCGCGATTCAAATGTTAACAACAGATCAGGATTGTTTTTTTCCAGTCTCTGTGAGCCATGGCAGATTCCATTGCGCCAGCTAGGTCATCTGCCGTGCTCACCATCGTATACTTTTCCGGAAGCAATTTTCTTAATGTTTCCTGACAATCCAGATTCTCCATCACCCTGTCATTACGTTGACACCGGAATCCCGAAATTGTTTAATGTCGTATTCCGGTACTTCTTCTCCAGTAATTAATATGTGGATAGCGCTGATTTAGGAGCTACCGTATGCAAAGAAAGCTTACCAATCTTGGAGTCATCCGCTACAACGATCACTTCCTGCGCGGCGTTAATCATTCCCTGTTTAGCGAGAACCAGTTGAGCCTCCGGATGCATTAAACCATACTTGGGATGAATAGCCGGGGTACCGAGAAAAGCTTTGGAGACATGGAGCGAACGCAGTACATGATCGGCGAACATCCCATTAAGCATATAGCTGGACGGGTAAAGATCTCCTCCGGTTACGAACCTTGACGCCTGGTGCATCACGCAGCTCTGCTGCTATATTGATATCATTCGTAACAACGGTAATATTCGAGAGCGATGTACCAAATTCTTCGCTATATGCAATCTAGTTGTACCGGAATCGATAATAATATGATCTCCATCTTCCACCAGACTTGCGGCCAGCTTTCCGATACGCATCTTTTGTTCGAGTTGGACGTTAGTCCTTTCATTAAAAGGGCTCGTTATGGGTTAGCTGCTCTACAATGACCCCGCCGTGAGTCCTCTTCAGCAGGCCTTCTTGTTCGGCTTCAGCCAGATCCCTACGGATGGTTGCTTCATGAACGTTGGATTCCAATGCGAGTGCTGTTATCGATGACCACCACTATGCTTCTTCAGAAGCGGAGGTTTGCAAAAGCTGCCCGATGCTCGCGCAATGTGCCCGTTCCAAAAACCACCGCAAAGTGATTACACGACATGTGTGGGAAGAAAGCCAGGAATTGGTACGCGAAAACCGATTAACCACTTCAGGTAAGAAGCTGTACAAGAAAAGCAAAGAAACCATTGAGCGAAGTTTCGCGGATGCCAAAGAGCTCCACGGGCTTCGCTATTGCCGGCTACGGGGAATTAAAAATGTGACTGAACAAGCGCTAATGACAGCGGCTGTTCAAAACATGAAGAAGATCGCAATGCACCTCAGTAAAAGGGGGTAAAGTAAATCCAAACCCACATATTACATATATTGGTTTGTGAAACGCGGCTCAATTACAAAAAAAAAGAAAACCCAAAAAACAAGGCTTTCTCGACAAGCTGAGCACAACTATTAATTTAGGAAAGTTTCCCCAATTGTCCGGTCGGTTTTGTAATAAAATGAGATTGTAATAGTGAGCACAATTAGCTCGTCCATATAAAAGTATCCTTTTCATATTAAATAGAGCCTGCCTTCAAGACAGGCCACCCAAACCTTATATACCTGACTTTACCGTTTTACTTTATAAAACTCATGGTACAGCTTCATCAACGCCCGCTTCTCGATCCGCGACACATACGAACGCGAAATGCCCAGCGACTTGGCAATCTCCCGCTGCGTCCGCTCCTCACCGCCGGCCTCTAGCCCAAAACGCCCGACAACGACCTCCCGTTCCCGCTCCTCCAAAATATCTAGATTTCGATAGATCTTCGACTTTTCAATCTTCAGCTGCACGAGATCGGCAACGTCGTCAGCTTCGGAACCAAGTATATCGATCAATGTAATCTCGTTACCTTCCTTATCCGTCCCTATCGGGTCATGAAGGGATACATCCTTGCGGGTTTTCTTCAGCGATCTTAAGTGCATAAGTATTTCATTCTCGATGCAGCGGGCAGCAAATGTAGCCAGTTTGGTTCCTTTGTCCGGAGAAAAAGATTCGATTGCTTTGATAAGCCCAATCGTTCCGATGGAGATGAGATCCTCCAAATCTTCTCCGGTGTTGTCGAATTTTTTGACGATATGAGCCACAAGTCTCAGGTTATGCTCAATTAACAGATTGCGCGAATGCTGGTCTCCTTGTGCCATCAAACGCAAATGCTTTTCTTCTTCAGCTTCAGGTAGCGGTTGGGGAAAAGCATTGTTTTTCACGTACGAAACCAGCAGAACGATCTCTTTTATAAATAGAGCTATTGCTGAAAACAATCCAGGCACACTTAGTCACCCCCATGTTGCGATTGGTATTATTTTATGTGGGTTATAGCCTATAAGTGCCTGTACCTTTAAAATTAGAAAAAGGACGATTTGGCAATACCTAATTTAAACTATGAGCATTAGAGAATCTTCCGAATCCACATTTCTATAAGCCTACGCTTATGGGAGCATCTATTATTCCAATGTCACATGAGCAGTTGCACATTGACCTTAGAGATTCGACCAAGTCAATAAATGATCAAAAAAACAAGGCCATCCATGCCGATTCAGCCATGGATAGCCTTGTTTAGATTAGTACAGGTACTACTGTCGGACAACCAAAATGTCGCGAGGAGGCGTTCCGTACTGCGAATTTGATTGATCTCGGAATCCGTCAAATTGCGGCCAACCACGATGAATGAAGATGTCACATTGTTATAACCATTCTGCGCTAAGTTAAGCCAGTGTGGGCTCCTGGCCATTCCGTGCACGTTCAACGGCTTCCATAGCGGCTTCGTATACGGCGAATACATCATTCCCATCTACCGTCACGCCCGGAATGGCGTAAGATGCTGCACGTATAGAAATATCAGTGACAGCCGTGACATCTTCCAACGGCAACCTTGCATTAAAGCCGCTGACTGTTGTGACTGGCCATGGGAGGCCTATGTCTGGAAAAGAGCTGGAACGCGGATTGCAACACTGGCCGAGGAATTCGACGATCTGGCTATCCCGGCTGAAGAACGTTATGTTCATTAAGGAATGCTGGAGAGCTGCTCCTCCGTCCACACCACAGCCATCGCAAAAAATGTTTTGCTGGGAATTCCCAACTCAAGCATTGTGTGTTCCTATACTTCCTCCGGGTAACATCAAGCACGTAACATCAAGCAATAATAACTTTAATGCCCTTCTCACGAAGCTTCTCAACTTCATCGGAGGGAGCTTTACTATCTGTAATGACTGTATGGACTTGGTCCACATGCTCAATCCGATAGAAGGCTACCTTATCAAACTTGCTATGGTCTACGAGTAATACCACATGCTTCGCATTTTCTATAAGCTTACGGACGACTCTCGCTTCCTCCATACTTGGAGTTGTTAATCCCTGGTCAATGCTAAAGCCATTCGTTCCGATGAAAGCATATTCGCAATATACACCGTCCAAAGCCTTCTCAGCGGTTTCCCCGATAAGGGCGAATGTGTTAGGGCGAATATTCCCACCTGTTAGAAAAATATGGTTGTCATTCGATCCCATGAAGGTTGTAGCTACATTAACGGCATTAGTAACAATGGTTAGTCCTGTACGGTCTTTAATTATTCTCGTCAAATGGCTGACGGTCGTTCCAGTAGACAACGCGATCGTCATCCCGTTTTTGATTAACTTCGCAGCTTCGGAGGCGATAGCCGATTTTTCCTCCGTAAATTTATCCTCTTTTTCAATAAAAGATGGCTCGTTAAATAAATAATCGTTTAATACGGCCCCGCCGTGGCTGCGCAACAATAATTTATCGCGTTCCAGCTTCTCTAAATCTTTACGCACGGTGACTTCAGATACATTCAATTCAGAGCTGAGAAATGACACATCAACGCTCTTATGAATTTTCAAATAATCGATAATAAATTGATGCCTTTCCAGGCTCAGCATTTTTCGGTTGTTATCTGCTTCCATGTACATATCCTCTCAGCATAATCCAATTTCGTTAGGTTCTGGATTGTTTCGTTTATATGACTAAGTATAGATAAGTTTTCGAGAAATGGCAATTCAGAATTCGGCTGAGAAGGATGCGAGCTCATTGAATGTTACAGATTTTGGAGCAATATTTTACCTTTGACGCCACCAGGTTGCCGATACAATTCTAAAGCGTCATTAATATCATTCAAACAAAAGTTTTTGTAAATAATTTCTTTAAAGTTTAATCGTTTCTGTTTGAGAAAATGCAGCGTTAGTCCCCATTCATCTCCCGGAAACGGCGAACCGTAAGACATCCATGAGCCCGTCAGCGTAAACTCTTTGCGATTCATCAATTCAAACAGTTTATGGTTAAAAGTCAAATCACGTACAGGTGTCCCGATAAAACAAACTTTCGCTTTGTTGGCTGCGAGTTCAAAGCTCTGTCTCATGGTTACATCGGAGCCTGCCGTTTCCATGACAACCCCAAATCCTCTGCCTTTTGTGATTTGCTTCCACTCATCTTCAAACCCGGCCTGGTTGAATTTATCGTATAATCGGCACCCAGCCTTTTGGCGGTCTCCAGTCTCTCTTCATCAATATCGAATACGGTCACATCTCTTGCTCCCAATATTTTCGCCCATTGGAGTGTGAGCAAGCCAATATTACCGCCGCCAAGAATAGCAACATGCTCCCCGCCTTGAAATTGGATTAATCTTAATCCATGCAAGGCAACGCAAGAGGGTTCCACCAGCGCTGCTTCCTCGAAGCTTATGCTCTCATCGAACGGAATCACGTTAACTTCCGGAATCGCTACATATTCCGCCCAGCTCCCGTTTACTCTGGATCCAATAAAAGAATAATATTTACATTGTGCGAAATTTCCGTTTAAGCAATCATCACATGTATGGCATGGTTTAAGCGGAGCACCCACAACACGGTCGCCCACCTTCACCTTAGTCACATCGCTTCCAATCTTTTCTACAACGCCGGAAAACTCATGCCCGAGTACGATCGGATAATGATGTGTGGCGTCCCCCATGACTCTCGGTAAATCGGACCCGCATATTCCCGTTACCTTCACCTTCACCAAAATCTCATGTGATTCTAATAAGGGGATCTCGATTTCCTCAACCCGTATATCGTTTTTCGCATAAAGCACCGCAGCTTTCATGTTATTCACCATCCCATCTTTGGAAATACATCTTTAAGCTTGTCATAGGTTTCTAAATATACGTCGTATACTTGCTTATACACCTGCTGATGCTCCAAGTTCGGGATTTGTTCGCGATGGATCCGAACAGTCCTTTGAACCGTATCTTCACAGTTACGGTAAACTCCTGTTCCAACGCCTGCCAAGATCGCCGCGCCCAGCGTGGTGGCTGCATCAGAAGAGGGGATTTTGAATACTTTTCCTGTAATGTCCGCCTTAATTTGGGTCCATAGGACACTGTTGGCGGCCCCGCCGACACTATGCAAGGTATGGATCGGCACACCGTTTTCTCCCGCTGTTTTTAAATTATGCTGTAGAGCCAGGGCACAGCCTGCAGGCCGTTGCCTTGTGATACAGCGGTTTTATTCTTTTAACATTTTTTCCTGCATCAAAAAGCAAAACACGAGGCTCCATTCACCCCTTGTTCTGCTTTTGAAATGCTGTAATGATTCTTAATGCCGATTAAGCTTAACCCAAATGCAACTCGGGATGACTTCTGTAGAAATCAGCCCATCTTTCCAACTCATTGGTCGTAATCAAAGCGGTCGGATACTTGGCAGCGATCCATTCCATATCGGTAATGGTATCTACCGGCCACGGTCCGACTATTATACCCCGCTCCATAATCATTTCCGTATACTCGGCAGTCATCATTCGGATCGGAACACCCAGTAATTCACAACGATACTCTTCCATAAACGGGAATACATAAGGCATACTGCAGCTGCTGGTCAATCCCAGTCTAATATCTTGACTCAGCTGCCTAGTTCGGACAATGGAGAAGTGGTCAAAACTAATGATGATGCACTGCTCGAATGTATCCGTCCGGCGAATAACCTCCAGCACCTTTTCCTCCAGCCCTGGGTATAAGTCGCCAGCCTGCTTCAATTCGACCATAATGTTGATATGGCCTTTGAGTAAACGTAACGTTTCTTCTAACGTTGGGATCGTCTCGATCTCCTTAATGCGGAGACGCTTAAGCTCGTCTAGCGTGTAGTCACGAACCATCCCTTTGTTGTCCGACATCCTGTCAACCGTATAATCATGAATAACGACCGGGATGCCGTCTTTGCTCAATTGGACATCCAGCTCTACGTACGTGTAGGACAGATCTAGAGCCGCCTGAAAGGACGACAACGTATTTTCCGGATATTTGACCGGATAACCCCTGTGGGCAATCCCTTTGATCTTCATAGCTCATTCTCCCCGCTTCATATTTTCTGTAATTCCTTACGCCATTGCCATTTGGTTCCTATTTCGAAGAATGGGCATGGCAGCCGCAGCTAGTTCTTCATAATTCTTTCTGCTTCTTTCTTAAAGCCTTCTAATTGGGTCTCTATATTAGCATTGTCATACATAATGGCTTCCATCACCTTAAAGAAGGCTTGGTCTACCGACGCGAATTGAGTATGGTTATTGGTGTCGATCGCATGCTGGAGCTGGTCATAAGCTACCTTGCGCTGCGGCTGTTTCTCCCATAGTGCTTTCATCTCTGGGGATTCCACCATTTTCTTGGTGAACGGAAGATAACCAGAAGACATAATGAATTGTTGGGCACCCTTCGGGTCAGTTACCGCCCAGCGAATAAACTCCCATGCCGCCTCTTTGTTCTTCGATCCCGAGAACATGGCGATGTTCGCTCCTCCGGTCGGTGCCCCGTAGTTATCATTTGCCGGCAGGAAGGCAGTCTCATAATTAAACTTGACCCCGTCGATGAATTTACCGATAGTGCCTGTGGACTCCATCAGCATACCGATCTGGCCACTGATAAACATCTGGCCAACGATGTTACCGGAATCTTTAGCCGCTGGATAGTACAAGCCACCAGTACCTTGCATTTCCTTGAGGAATTTAAAGGCTTTAACACCTTCGCCATTATTGAATCCGATGGAAGTACCTTGATCGTTAAAGAACTTGCCTTTAGATTGAACAATCATAGCAATTGGATACCAACTCGCAAAAGGCATCGAATAACCGTAACGCTTAGTTGCCCCGTTTTCTTTAATGACTAACGCATTCGCAACTTTTCTCAGTTCTTCCCAGTTTTTCGGTACCGCGAGCCCCATTTCATCCAGCATCGTCTTGTTGACATGCAGAAGTGGAGTGGAACGGTTAAACGGCAGTGCTATCAATTTGTTCTTAAATGTGATGTTGCCCATGAGGCCTGGAGTAAAGTCATCGGTGCTCATCCCGGATTTTTTTAGATATGGATTCAGGTCTTCCAGCACCTCAGCATCTGCGAGCAACGGAATGAAGCCGCGTTCAACCATCGAGATGTCTGGCGCGGTTTTGGCTGCAACACCTTGCTGCAGCTTGGTTAACGTCTCCTCATAACCGCCCTGGAAGGTTCCTACAACCTCAATTTTATCTTGGGATGCATTGAAATTTTTGATCAATGTATCTGTGTACTCTCCGTTCTTACCGCCCATGGAATGCCAGAACTGCACGGTGATTTTCCCGCCGCTTGTAGCAGGTGCCGCTGCGGGCTGGGTTGCCGCTTTAGGCTCATCTGCCTTTGGCTGTGTGCCGGTATTCTGCTGGGGCTGTGAAGCACCACCGGAGCAAGCAGCGAGCAAACCTGACAACATCGTTGTTGCTAATACCATTCCTGTTACCCTTTTTTTCATAGAAAAACCTCCATTTTCAATCATATAGTTTGTTTAAGAGATCAGGTTGCTATTTGATCCCTGAATACACGAATGCTTTGACAATCTGCTTGGAGCAAAAGAAGTATACAATCAGAATCGGCAGAACCAATACAACGTTTCCTGCCATGATAATGTGCCAGCTGCTGATGCCTTCGGTATCCCGCAGCATGGAGATCCCTATCGTAAGTGGGCGCACGTCGGACGAATCCGTCATGACCAGCGGCCAGAAATAATCGTTCCAGTGGCTCACGAAGCTGAACAACCCAATCGTAGCTAGCGCTGGCAGCGACATGGGAATCATAATTTTACGGATAATCGTGAACTCGCTAGCGTTATCCAGCCGTGCCGATTCGATAATCTCCTCAGGAATCTGCATGAAATATTGCCGCAGCAGGAAGATACCAAAGGCATTGGTCATAAACGGAACGATTTGAGGCAGAAGCGTATGTATCCAGCCCCAATCGGCCAGCATCAGGTAGACGGGGATAAAAGTAACCTGACCAGGAATCATAAACGCTAGCAGCACAAAGGAAAAATAGATTTCTTTCCCTTTAAACTTGTATTTGGCAAAGGCATATGCGGCCGGAACCAACACAACCAATTGCAACAAAATGACACTTACCGTAACGATGATCGAATTCTTGGCGTAGGTCAGAAAAGGCCCGGCCTGCATCGCCTCAACGAAATTGCCCCATTGCGGCATGGCTGGAAGCAACGTCGGCGGGAATGTCATGGTCTCATCCATGGTCTGCAGGGACGTAGAAATCATCCACAGAAATGGGATAATAAAAATCGCTAGGACTGCTAATTTGAGCAAAAGGCCGATAGCCGTCTTTATATAATTGTGACCAGATGTCACCGATTGCGCCCTCCTCTTATTTCCCCGTTTTTATCGGTCGTTTATTGGTAATGTACTTTCTTGGCCAGCATTCGGAAGTAGACGAAGGTCAGCACCCCAATAATCGCCATTAGAACTACCCCGGTAGCTGAAGCATAACCGATATTGTTTGACCTAAATTCATAGATATAATAAACGATCGTCAAGGTCGAATCATTGGGACCGCCTCCGGTCATGATCCTTATGGTGTCAAACACCTTGAAGGAACCGATCGTCATAATGATCAGTATGAAAAACAGTTGTGGTGAAATCATCGGCAACGTAATCTTGTAGAACACCTTGAACTTACTTGCGTTATCCAGTGCGGCTGCCTCATAGATGCTAGGTGATATACCTTGCAGCGCCGCCACAATAATTAAGGTGTAGTAACCGACATTATGCCATACGGAAACGATAATTACCGACATCATGGAGCTACTGGAGCTTTGCAGCCACCTGGACGGCGGCAAACCAAACGCCTTGAGCAAGAAGTTCAGCATGCCGTGGTTCGGTTCCATTAACAGCATCCACACCAGCGCAATCGACACGATGGAAATGATATGCGGTGTGAAAAGCCCAGCTTGCACAATCGCATTGAAACGTGTTTTTTTGCTAAGCCATATCGCTATTAGCATCGATAGAAGTACCGTAAGCACGACTGTTGATATGGTGTAAATCGCCGTGTTGGTAAGTGCCAGATAGAAATCATCGCGCGTGAAAAGCTCTGTGTAGTTGTCCGTCCCAATGAATTTGCTTTTGTCTTTATTCAACAAGTTGTACTTGTAGAAGCTTAACTTAATTAAATAGAAGACCGGGTAGATGACAAACAGGATGATACCGGCCATAGCGGGCATGATCATGGCATGCGGACGGATCGATTCCCAGATCCTTCTTTTATCCATGATTCTGCCCTCTCAACACCTTCAAGTAGTCGACAAATCGGGGATCGTTCCTGTCTATGCGATTTTCATCGGCCCCGAAGAAGTAGATTTTAGCATCGTCAACCCCAAGATATACGTACTGGTCTACGGAAAACAGATCATCCGTACATTTAACCATGAACGTGTGGTGGTCGCTTTTCACTTGATAGATCGTTTCGGAGCCAAGCATTTCCCTTGTGGCAATCGTCCCACGAACGGTAAAATGTGCCCCCTGCGGCTCGACCGACAGGATGGCGCTCTCCGGGCGGAAACCGAATTTCACCCCATCTGCACCAAGGTCGCTCACATTCATAGGTGGGCCACCAACAAACTGTGCGGTAAACAGGTTGTTGGGCTGGCGGTAAATGACATCAGGGGGAGCCTCTTGCTGGATCTTCCCTTTATTCATCAGCACGATCGTGTCGGCCATGGACATCGCCTCCACTTGGTCGTGGGTGACGTAGACAAAAGTCGCACCTAGTTTTTTGTGCATTTCAATCAATTCAATGCGCATCTGCACCCGGAGCTTGGCGTCCAAATTGGACAATGGCTCATCCATCAAGAAAACGGATGGTTTCTTCACCATGGCCCGCGCCAAAGCAACACGCTGGCGTTGCCCACCCGACAAGGTGGATGGCTTACGGTCCAGATAGTCACGCAATCCGACCGTATCGCTGATGGTCTCCACCAGATGGGTCCTTTCCTCTTTGCCAACCTTATTGTTCTTCAAACCGAATTCGATGTTCTCCCGTACGGACATCGTGGGGTAAATGGCATAGTTTTGGAACACCATGGCCACGCCCCTTTGGCCGGGAGCGATGCGAGTTACGTCTTTGCCATCAATAAGCACCGACCCCGACGTTTGGGGATCAAGCCCAGCGATCATCCGCAACAGCGTCGTTTTCCCGCAGCCTGAGGGACCTACCAATACGGTAAATTTGCCGTGTTCGATTTTTAAATTGAGATCTTTAATGACAATACTTTCGCCAAACGACTTCGTCACTTTCACAAATTCTATGGATGCCAAGGGCAATCCCCCCTCACACTTGTCTATTGATGAGCCAGTAAAGCTGATACCACTTCAGTCAGTTCCATATCAGCCATCGAGTTCATCCTCATATGATAACCGTCAAATGAAAATGTTGCTGTAATGGAATTAGGGACGATTACACAGTATAAGCCAGCTGCCATGGCCGCCCTCGCACCATTAGGCGAATCCTCAAAGGCAACCGCTTTGGAAGGGGATACTCCCAATCCGGCTACCGCCTGGAGATACAGCTCCGGATCCGGCTTTACCTTAGCGACATCGTCCGCCGTGCGGATGCAGGAGAAATAATGCAGCAGCCCGAACCGCTGCAAGTATCCTTCCACCCAGCTTCTGGTCGAGCTGGAAGCTAGACCGATCTTCAAGCCTTGCTCCATTGCCGATTGCAAATAAGCTTCCACACCTGGACGGACCGTTCGTTCTTGCATAATCAATGAATGCTTGGATTCCGTAAGCGCTTTAATGGCAACTAAATCTATTGGTTTTTGTAAGACTTGCTCCAAATAATCATATGGATTAAAAACATCATGACTGGCCCCCACACAGCGCGACCACATCTCTAGGGGCAGCACAGCCCCGTGCTCTTGAAAAATTTCAGCTAAAGCTTCGTACCACGCACTCTCTGTATCTACAATTAGTCCGTCAAAATCAAACACAACTGCCTCGATAGTCATGACTTTTCTCCCCATATACGTTATTAAGCTGCATTCTGGCTCATCCGGCAGAGACTGAAGATCTACAGGTACAACCGGCGCACAAACAGCGTCCATCCCAATCAACCGTAGCCACGAACCAATTGGCCTTGCTAGCCATACCTACGGCGTACATCCTATCACCCCCTCAAAAGAATAATCAAGCTATTTAGTGTCTAAAGATGTTTAATTGTAACTTGTTTAAACATCTCTTTCACTCCGACAACACTCAAATGACCCGCTATCGGATATAGAGCGTTGGAAGCTGCGGCCGCTGTCCCCCATGCAACCGCTTCGATCAGCTTGCATGATGACGGCTTTTCCCCAAGAAGATCGAGGTAGTTAGCCATACCGCCCACAAGAGCGTCACCACAACCTACCGTATTCACTACTTCGATCTTCGGTGGAAGAACCTGGCATACCCAGTTCTCGGATACAACAAGCGAGCCATCTTTGTCCAAAGAAACGACAACCAATTCCACACCCTTGTTAATAACACTCCGAGCCGCAATGATAGCGCTTTCAATCGAACTGGACTGCTTACCGGTTAATAAAGCCAGCTCATCCCTATTGGGCTTGCATATAAAGGGAGCGCTCTCAATCCCGTAGAATAAACTGTCACCGCTCGAATCCAAAATGGTAAGGGCGCCCGCGGCCTTTGCGGTTTGAATAAGTTTTGCATAAGCATTAGTGGAAAGTCCTCTCGGCAAGCTGCCCGAGAAACATACCACGCTGCTCTTATCAGCCAACGTCTTTGCTCTAGCCTGTAGCTCTTCCCAATCAGCCAGATTAACCTCTGGTCCTGGCTCCAGAATCTCCGTCTGCGTTCCCTTGCTTCGGTCAATGATATTAAATGCCTCCCGCGTTTGGCCGGTTATCCACACCGGATCGCTTGTGATCCCCCTTTTCAGCAGTTGCTTGTGGACAAATTGCCCCGTATCCCCTCCAAGAAAACCGGAAGCAATAACATCAGAACCTAATAAATGCGCTACTTTGGCAACATTATTTCCTTTGCCCCCAGGTTCAGTTATAACCTCTCCGACCCTGTTTACCTTATCAACTTGAAAATTATCAACATAATGAACTTTATCTACAGCAGCATTTAACGTAAATGTTGAAATCATAAATTACGACCTCCAAATGTCTAGAAATAGCCAGTTTTGCGAGCGGAAGAGGCATGCCACGATGATCTGTTTCAGAGAAATGGCCTACGGTTTTGATATGCCCAATATGCTCTCGACCCATTCTTATGAATCCAAGACTCGTAAACTTTATACTTGTTATAGATTTTTATAAACCTTTCATTTAGAATGCTTTCGAATTTCCCTAACTTACGTATACAACGATTTTATATTCACTAAACTTACGTTTACAACTATTTTATATTTATTTAACTTACGTATATAATCGTTTTATTTCGTTTATATTATCATAATAGTTTGTGCAACGTTTCTTGTCAATCAAAAAATATTTATTTTGTGGCTCAACCTCAGAATCAGTTCTTGACGATAACCAACCGGATGAATGAGGAGTAATGGACGGCATTATGGACCGTAGGGCCGTTATATCTGGACGAGATGGCCTATGGGGAGTTTAGCGGACATAGGGTCCCTTAATCTCACGTCCATGTGGTTTGTCAAACTATAGGGTTCAGACTTATGTCTCTTGTAAACTTACCCAAACAAAAAAAGCTGA
Organism: Paenibacillus agricola; assembly: GCF_011440305.1. Taxonomy (GTDB): domain Bacteria; phylum Bacillota; class Bacilli; order Paenibacillales; family NBRC-103111; genus Paenibacillus_S; species Paenibacillus_S agricola. Next base: position 229,674 of record NZ_JAAOIW010000003.1, read on the forward strand.
AACCACAAATCCATCATTGGATGAGGAATCAACCCTTTTTGTTTTTATTTGACCAAAGTTTTAATCAAATATATTTATATGAACTTTATGTCGTAAGGAGTTTTCATATAAAAAAAACGCGCAAAGCATTTCGCACTTTATGATGATGCCAAAACACGGCGAAACCAATCGTAAGCTAACCTACCCGATATTTCATGCTTACCATCGAATAGGTCTAATTCCAAATTGTCAACGGCACCCAATAAATGATAAATGTTTTGAAGCTTCTCATACGCCTCCTTGGTAGCGTGAACGGGGAAAATCGGGTCTCGCGTTCCCGCTTCAATCAGCAAAGGCTTAGGGGCGATCAGGCTAATCAGATCAGGCATTTCCGCAACAATTGACAACCCAGGGACGTAATTGTCCACACAATGATGCATGGATAAAATACTGGCTTGGAAGGTGTTGGTGAACCCGCTTACGACGGCGGCAGAAATCCGATCATCTATGGCGGTCGCAAACGAGCAGACAAGGCCTCCACCAGAAATGCCCATACATCCGATACGCTCCGCGTCAACATCTTCGCGCGTAAGTAGATAGTCCACACATCGCAGCGTCTCAAAAACTCGATACCCCGCCATCGTTTGGCCTATTGCCAGGAGAAAGGTAGATAACCTATGGCAGGAGTTCGCTGCCTGGGCATCCTCTTGGAGCTTACGGTCTCCAAATCCGAACAACTCGGGCGCAATGGTAAGAAAGCCTTGATTGACAAGCTCGACGGCAAAATCCTTTTGGTACCCTGGATCTCCCGTTTTTTTCGTGCCATCGGGATTTAGACCCACTATATCCTTACTACCGTATCCGTGACCGTGACAGGCGATAACCGCTCCAAGAAGGCCTTTGCTTTCTTTTGGGATAAGGACATAGATGGGCATATAGAGCCGTGGATAGGTCTGAATTTGAATGCGCTGACGGATATACGTTCCGCAGTCTTCCGATTCGAGCAGAACCGGTGAAAGACTTGGTACCTCAACGGGAAAACCGCCTAACCGTTCAACCAACTGTTTCCGTAAACGCCCTCTCCAATCCTCCCATTCCAGTTGCGAGTCCGCACGAAAGCTTTCAACGGGACGCACGCTTTCATATAAATGCTTAAGATACTCATCCGGGTTCCACACAAAAGACCCTCCTAATATTTGTAATCGAATTCACACTTCGAACTATTCGAGATCGGTAGAGTAATTCCTTCAAATTTCCAATCGCTGCCCATATGGATTAAATATCCATCATGCGACTCCACATAATCAATCAGCATCCTATGGATGTCAAGCTTTAGCCTTTGGATTTCATGCTCAGAGCTACGAAGCTGCAGCTGCTTGCCGAAACAAGTCCTCCTTGATCCTGTGATAAAGTCCAGGTCCCGTAACTAATAGCACCTCAACCTTATCAAGTAATTCTTGGGCCACAGTAAATGCTTCTGGGAGAATGGCTTCATTCGACAAGCCAGTAACAGATTGAGCAACAGGATTGCTTCCTCTCAGGAATATAATTTTAGGTAACCCCATTATAGTGAGTCCCGATAGAAGAGTCCAAGCTTCAATCCTATATTCCGCCTATCAGCTGCAGTAACTACTATTAGATGCAATAATTACAAAAAAAAGGCGATTCAGGCCCTTTCAGCCATGAATCGCCTTTTTTGATTAAAGCAGGTACTATTGTCTGATAACCAAAATATCGCGAGGAGGCGTTCCAGTACTGCGGATTTGACGAATCTCGGAATCCGTTAAAATACGGCCAACCACGATGAGTGAGGAAGTCACATTGTTAAAACCATTCTGCGCTAGATTTGCTACATTGCGGTTGCCCCGGTATACACGGAAGGATCCCTGAAAATTATTGCGTGAAAAGAGGAGCAGCGTCACCTCCGTACCGTTTACTACATTTCTTAACCGGAAGCTGGTCAGCTCGTTATTGAAACGAAACGCTCCCAAGTCCCTAATTGCTACTCCACCACGTCTGAATAGAATCCGACGTCCGGTAAAGTTTGTTCCAGAAAATAGTGCCAGCCTAACATCACAATTAGCCACTTCTATCAACCTCCATCTATGGGATTATTCATTATATGAACAATCTCATAGGAGTGATAGGGATGGATTAAGGAAGGAAATGGCCCTATTCTATAGTGCTGGTGCCTGAGGTGCAAACGGGAGGGTTCCATCATAACCAATTGCCTGAATACGGGTCTTAGATGTAGGACATAATTTTAGGGTACACAAAGCAAAGAAGGGAGGATAAATAGTATGTCTCGTAACAATGCAAACAATAACGGTAAGAAGTCACAACCTGGAAACAACAAAGATTCAGAAGTAGCCGGATCCAACAACAACACACCGAAGAATAAATAAAAATTGACTTTTTAAACAAATTTTACAAGTTAACCCATCTAGCATATAGACGGGTTAACTGTTGTTACAGTGATTTTAACTTGATGACCAAGGAGGAGCCTGCAGAAAGAAAAATCCGCGAATTTCTATTGCCAAAATTGAAACTAACCAATGGTTTCCAATTCACGCGTAACCGTTTCAATCATATTGACAAAAGCGGTTAATTCCTGGGAGCTGGCTGCTTGTTCCCGAGCAAGTCTTGAGGTTTGCTCCGAATCTCCCATAACCTCGCTTAATACAGTCGAGATTTCATTTAAAGTAGATACGATGACTTGCAAAGAATCTTTAGAATGGGCTGCCAGCTTACGAATTTCATTGGCAACCACGCCAAAGCCTAATCCATATTCACCGGCATGGGCCGCTTCGATCGCTGCATTCAGTCCGAGCAGATGGGTTTGATCGGATACTTCCCGCAATAAGGTTCCTACCGCATTAATTTCGTTTATTTTCGAACGGAGTAAATCAACCTTGGAATGAGCCACTTCTTGAAGCTCAGCTGTATGTATCGCTGTATCTGCAACCAATTGACTACTGCCACTCAACTCTACCATCATGGAGGCGAGATCCTGGACAGCTTTATTTATTTTCACAAGCATTTCCTCTCTCTGATCGGAAAGGGTAATAATCTTCTGTTTCTCATCATGTTCATAAGCTTCAAGCACCAGCTGGGAATCAAAGTTAAACATTTTGGATAAAGCTAAAATAATGTTCATCCAGTGATCGGGCGCTGTTTTCTGGAAGCCTTGGACAGCCATATCCAAATATACCATGTACGTCCCTAAGTACCAATCGGTCGTTAAGCCGATACGGGAGTGCAGCTTTCCGATATAAAGCCTCTTTTCAATAAACTCCATATCAATTTTTCCATCAACCATCGTCATGAAGTACCATCTTTGTGTTTCTTTTAAACGTTCAATATTACTATTCTCGTTAACAATTTTTGCAAGCTCAGGTTCTTTATTGATGTGACTATATAATTGATCGACTACCCTTTCTGCAATCGCTTCAAAATGTGACCTTTGCTCCTTTAAGAAACGCAAATCATCTTCGGTAATCCCTATATATTTGAGTTGTTTTTTTCTTGCTTCATTCACTTGAATCATCTGAAACCCTCCTGTGTGATCGTGCAAATATATGTGCTTTCCTAGCATTATAACATATATCTATTTTATGAAGTGCACAGCTAAGCAAGCTCAAAGTTGATCGCAGGAGATTTATTTATAAAAACGAAAAACAAGCGAAACCCAAGCATGGGTCCAGCTTGAGTATTCGCCTTTATTTCAAATACACCGAAACCTGGTCCAATAATAGGGAAACGTCTACTTGGTCAAAAGCCCCATCCTGATTTACGTCAATCTGCAAAGCAGGGCTGCTGAACAATTGAACAAGATCGTCTACGCCAATCCGCTGATCCAGCGACAGGTCGAGTTGTTTGAAGGTGATAACGGGTATAAAAGCAACGGCATGGTTAATTTCATTATTGCTGGTTTTCAATACTCCGCTTTGTATGGATAAAGCAACCTCGGTTTCATCCAGCAGCAACGGTGTGGAGAAGGTAAGCTTTAGCGTGCGATGGCTTGAATCGGTTACCTCATAGTCGGCATTAGATAGGGTAATCGGAGCCGTATTGGCCGTAACATGAAATCGGGACGTCTGCAAATGATAGGTTACATCTATAACCGACGATAAGGTTAAGGTTATCGTATCTCCTGCTGCATTGCTGAATGCAGATAGCACGGAAATATCCGTAAATTTGGGAAGCAAGGCCGTTTCCAATGTCGTTATTGCCGTCTCTGCCGCTGTCAATTTGCTCAGGTTGGTGACTAAGCTTTTTTGGCTGGGCGTAAGATTCGTATAGGCAGTACGTGCCGCAACGATTGCCGTTTTATCAGATAGAGCCACCTCTGATGAAGCCGGTAATTGCTCAATTTGCGTGATCATTGCAGTAGCTGTGCTTTCATCTACGGATTGATGCAAAAAAACTTCAAGCTCACTAAGCCCACTGGCAGAATTACTTTTATGGGTAAATACGACTCTTAATTGGGACGATCTGACGGTATCAAAATCGGCTATATTTAAAGTGTTCTCAGGTGTCGCCTCCGTCATGACAGCGGCAGCAGGTAGTGTTGGTGTTCTTATTTGATTGGTGGGTTCTATCCAAGCACTGCCATTCCAATATTGAATCAGATAGCTTTCTGGAGATCTCACGCCGCCACCGTCATTAAAAATGTATAGCTTAACTTGGTTAAACGACTGCACTGAACCAAAATCAATAGCCAACCAATCCGTTGCAGTGCCAGAATAATAACTGGTCCAGCGGTCATGGTCTTGAGTATTATACGAGAATGTATGATTAACTACACTCCAAACACTATCACAGCCACAGGTGTAGGATGCTGTAATTTCGGGAAAGCCTGTTCCACTTAGATTCAAAGCAAGATTGGGTTCATTTACGGCAAAAGCCTTAGTTGAAATAGCAAACATCGATAAAAGAATGGCAACTATTACAAGGGACAGCAGCCAATTATTCGAGCCTCTCTCATTGATCATAACATAAATCCCTCCCTACGAATGGTAGTGATTGCAGACTATGGTCATAAGCATGTACATGATTTATTAGCAGGGAAAGTAATTTTCGTGAAGATCGAATGCCCATTTTATTCATGATATTGGCAAGATGATTTTTAACCGTTTTTTCACTGATCACGCACTGTTCGGCAATCTCTCTATTAGAAAACCCATGTACAGCCATCATAAGGAGAATTTCCGATTCACGCTGCGTTAATGGGTACTTATTCACGAAAACTTGTACAGAGGATAGTATTCCATGGACCTGGCCATCGTAGGCATCACCGCTCATCGGGATGACCTACCAGGATGATATGGATAAGCATGTATAAAGTCGAAATAAGAAGAATGCAGCCTACTAAGTTCCATAAAATCAGAAACATTTGCACATACCTTCTTTAAAGTTATATTTGATGTTGCACACATTATAGGCAATAACACCTATTAAAATGTCGATTTGTTTGACTATCTTTATTATATATAAATCTAAGGACCTAACCTAGATGAAGAAATTCACTAATCGATCAATTTATTTGTCGTATTCATGTCATTTTTCGACATTATCCTCAACTTAATATGACTTAAGTCATGTTTGTGGTAAAATAAAAATAGTAAATATTTCATTTTGTGAGGCTATAATTTGGATGCTACATTTGATAAAAGAATAACCTTTATTCTGATCCTGACCGTTATCGGAGCTACCCTCCTTTTACTGTTCCATACCACTGAATTTTCTGTTGGACTTTGCTTGCTCTCCTGTGCTTACATTGCTATCGTCGTACTTCGAGATTACATCTTGAAGATCCATCTCCACCAAATGGCGGGTGTTCTGTTTTTATGCCTGCAATTAGTGTTGGCTTTTATCATATCGGTATTGTCAGAGGACTTTTTTGCCCAAATCTATATCTTAATTCTTATTGGGGAATTTACGTTTTACCACTCCAGAAATCACTCGATTATTTTCACGATAATCAGCTTTGCCAGCTCTATATTAGGGCTTTGGATTTATCGCCAGTCTCATCCGTTTGAAGAGATCTATAATCTGTTGCCACGTGTTATTGAATACTTTGCCATTTTCGGGATAAGCTATTTGGCCAAAATTGCTTTTCAGCAAAAAAATCAATTAGCTAGAGACAATGAACAGCTTCGTATTGCCTCGACCCAGCTGGAACAAAAGGCTAAGCTGCAGGAACGGACTCGAATATCCCGCGAGATTCATGATTCAGTAGGACATGCTTTAACATCAGCATTAGCCGGGCTACAAACAGCCTCTTACGCGATAGGAAAAAACCAACATGCCGTTGCATTAGACATGATCGACAGAACGAAAGAAAGTATTCTTAGCAGTCTGGATGACGTACGTACCTCTGTACATTTGCTGCGTGAAAACGTGCCTGGCTACCAGTTTATACCTGAGCTTATAGGGCTGATCAATGAAACCATCAAGCAAACCAACGTGGAAATTACATACGGCATAGACAAGGAGATGCCTACTGATTTGTCGCCTATGATTGAAATCGCCATTTATCGGGCTTTGCAGGAGGGTCTTACCAATGGTATAAGGCATGGTGCTAGCACCTATTTTCAATTCTCACTAACTCATCATACGGAGTACATACGATTTATTTTATCGGATAACGGTACTGCTCCAGCACAGATTGTTCCTGGTTTTGGTCTTACCGCTATGAAAGAAAGAGTGGAGGATGTGAATGGGGAGCTGCGGATTTCAAGCTTGGATGCTGCCGGCGGTGTCAAATTGGAGATTACTATACCTATCCAGACGAAAACGATCGAACGGAGTGAGCCCATTGTCTAAAGCAACCATTCTTATTGCAGACGACCAGCCTTTAATCCGCGACGGATTAGCAGCTATTCTAGGCATGGAGGAGAACTATACCGTAGTAGCTAAAACGGGAGATGGGCTGGCAACCATAGAGCAGGTAAAGCTGCATCGTCCCCAGCTAGTTTTAATGGACATCCATATGCCCAAGCTGGATGGCCTGGAAGCCACAAAGCAAATAAAAAGCGAATTCCCTGAGACCAAGGTGCTGATTTTGACAACATTCGAGGATGATGAATACATTTGGGACGCGATGCGCCATGGAGCAAGCGGCTTTTTGGTTAAGGGCGTTGAAACAGCGAAAATGCTTTCCACGATTCAAGACTGCCTCAATGGGAGAATCAATTACCCCTTCAGTGTCCAGCTGCGCCTGGCCCAAGCGCTCCATGCCTCGGAAGAGCACAAAGAATCGCTGAAAGAAATAAGTGCATCCGCCGATTCCGATCAGCAGTATGATGCAAAGCTGAAGGGTTTGTCCATCCAGGAACGAAACATTATAAGAAGTCTTTTACATGGGAAGTCCAACCAAGCTATTGCTTCCGAATTATTTTTGACAACCGGTACCGTGAAAAACTATCTGAGTACGATATACAAAAAGCTGAATGTTTCAAGCCGATCCCAGGCTGTCGCTTTTCTTCACAAGCATGATCTTTAATCCAAGCTCTAGACAGTAATCACTTTTCCCTCTTGAAGCCTTTCAATCCCCAGCTTATCCTGGTAAAAGAAATTCGGTTTAAGGATCGTATCTACATAATCCTGATGGAAAACATGTGTAGTCGCAGGGGATAACGGAGAGATGAGCCAAGACCAATTCCCTGTAACAGGACGCTCCTTCTTCTGCTCGTTGGCTTCAAACCGCATAAATTGCTGCGCCGCGGTATGATGATCAACAATAGCTACGCTATGCTGTTTGAAGGAATCCAATACGGCTACGTTTAACTCGACCAATGCCCTGTCCTTCCATAAGGTAGAGTCTCTGCTGGTATCCAGACCCATCATTAAGGCTACCTTGGGCAGCAGGTTATAACGCCCCGTATCCGCAAGATTGCGGGCTCCGATCTCCGTACCCATATACCAGCCGTTAAAAGGAGCTGCCGTGTAGTTGATACCTCCGATCTCCAGCCTCATGTTCGAAACGATGGGAACCGCGTACCATTGCAGCTCCAAATCGGCGAAGCCAGCAATATCTGGATGTCTTAATGGAACCTCCAGCACAAGGGCTGGCGGAATGTCAAAGATCCGCGGCAGCCGGTCGCCAATTTGTACAACGAGCGGCAGCACATCATAAGGGCTGCCTGCCCCCTCCCAACCTAGCCCTTGGCACAGCTTGGTAATCGCAACGGATTCCGGGTCGCCAACCACTCCCGCTTCTGTCTCATAGCCCGCATACCGAATTAATTGGTAGTTGACGATGCGAACCTGCTGCTCGGGCTGAAGCGCCCGCTTGAATATCGTAATGGTCGGGCGAATCCGTCCGCCATTCGTCGCGTATTCGATGTGGTTGTAAAGCGCATGTGCGATTTCTTCCTCAGTTTCCAGGCTGCGGGCATCGAAGATATGCAGCGTCTCCCAGAACAGCCGCCCTATACATTTATTGCTGTTGCGCCAAGCCAGCTTGGCTCCATATTGCAGTTCCTCAAACGTATGCTCATAAAAGCCCTGAACGGCTATCGCTTGCCGAATCTCCGCTATTCGCTTGTCCATGGCCTCCTGCGTCTTTCCGGTTTCACTGTAAAAGATATGCATAAACCGCCCAGCTTCCTCAAGCGTATGAGATGGTTCCATAGTTGTTCGCGCCCCTGTCCTGATTATGCTTTTATTATAGTAAAAACTAAGATCTATTCCAAACAGGAGCTTTCAAAAATAAAGAATTTGTTAGAAAGTGTGTCGGAAGGTTGACTGCTCAAAAAAAAGATCTCCCCAGATAGGGAGACCTTAATTTAGTTGTATTCATAAAGGTAAGCAGCGTTTACACCATGATTTTGCAAATGTTGTTAGTGAATTCCACCGGATCCTGCAGCGGTAGCCCTTCAATTAACAGCGCTTGATTGTAGAGAAGCGTCGTATACAGATTTAGCTTATCCTTGTCATGTTCGAAGGAATCCTTCAAGGATTGGAACACGGTATGGTTCACATTAATTTCCAATACCTTATCTGCTTTGACATCTTGGTTATTCGGCATGGATTTCAGGATCTTTTCCATCTCAATCGTAACTTCGCCATCGGAAGAGAAGCATACGGGATGGGTTCTTAGCCGTTTTGACGCTTTAACATGCTTGACTTGGCCTGTTAACAGCGATCCCATATAAGCAAAAAGCTCCTTATTATTGCTGTCGTCCTCAACATCCTTCTCGGTTTCTTCGGCTTCGATTCCCAAGTCACCGCTTGATACGGATTTGAATTCCTTCTCCTTATAGCTCATGATCATCTTGATCGCAAACTCATCAATGTCATCAGTGAAGTACAGAATTTCATAGCCTTTATCGGCAACCATCTCTGTTTGCGGAAGCTTGTCGATTCTTTCATTCGTCTCCCCAGAGGCGTAATAAATATATTTTTGGTCTTCCGGCATTCTTGATACATATTCCTCTAAGGTTACCAGCTTCTTCTCTTTGGACGAATAGAACAACAGTAAGTCCTGCAAGGTGTCTTTATGGCTGCCATAGTCGTTATATACACCATATTTGAGCTGGCGTCCAAAGGATTTATAAAAGACCTCATACTTCTCTCTTTCATCCTTCAGCAAGCTTTGCAATTGACCTTTGATTTTACTTTGGATGTTTTTGGCGATAAGCTTCAATTGGCGGTCATGCTGTAGCATTTCGCGCGAAATATTCAGCGATAAATCCTCGGAATCGACCATCCCTTTCACAAAGCTGAAAAAGTCAGGAAGCAGGTCGCCGCATTTATCCATAATCAGGACGCCATTGGCATAAAGCTCCAATCCCTTTTCATACTCCTTGGAATAAAAGTCGAACGGGATGCTCTCCGGAATGAACAGGATCGAGTGGTAATTCACTGCGCCTTCAACACTAATATGAATATGTTTAATCGGCTTGTCAAAGCCATAATGTTTGTCATTATAAAACTTCTCGTAATCTTCAGCAGTTAGCTCTTTTTTATTCTTTTTCCAGATCGGAACCATGCTATTGACAACTTGCTCGTCCTGATAATCTTCGAATTCATCCTCACTGCCTTCTTTAAGGCGCTTGCCGGTCGTTTCCATTTTAATTGGATATTTGATGAAATCAGAATACTTGCGGATAATCGCCTTTAACCGGTAATCGTCCAAATACTCGCCGTAGCTGTCATCCTCTGTATCCTCTTTAATGGAAAGGATAACCTCGGTTCCGACCGAATCCTTCTCACAAGGCTCAATCGTATATCCATCTGCTCCCGTGGATTCCCACTTGTAAGCTTCGTTGCTGCCTAAAGCTTTACTAATCACCGTAACAACGTCCGCCACCATAAAGGCCGAATAAAACCCAACACCAAATTGACCAATAATATCATGCCCGTCTTTGGAGGCATTGTCTTTTTTGAAAGCCAATGAACCGCTTTTCGCGATTGTGCCCAGATTGTTCTCAAGATCCTCTTTGGTCATACCAATACCCGTATCGGTAAGTGTCAGTGTTCTGCCCTGCTTATCGGCAACCACTTTAATATAATAGCTGTCTTGGTCAAATACGACGCTTTCATCCGTCAATGCTTTGTAATAAAGCTTGTCGATAGCATCACTGGAGTTGGACAGCAGCTCTCTTAAGAATATTTCTTTTTGCGTATAAATAGAGTTAATCATCATTTCTAATAACCTTTTGGATTCTGCTTTAAATTCTTGCTTTTCCACTGATAACTCCCCTTTTCATAGGTAATATCTATTTACATAGGGATTAGTCCATCCTCCAAGAGTGATAAAAACGAATCCACTACTTCGGAATCAAAATGCTGCCCTTTTTGCTCCTCGAGATATTGAACTGTACTTTCGATGCTCCATTTTTCCTTATAAGGCCGTTTGGCAGTTAGTGCATCAAACACATCGACAACGCTTACTATTCGTGCTTCCAATGGAATATCTACTCCGTGTAATTGATGCGGGTAACCCGTGCCATTCCACTTCTCATGATGATAAAGAATAATATTTTTAGCCATGCTGAGCTCGCTCTTAAACAATTCATCATCTAATTCTGCATAGATCTTATTGATAATATCCACGCCGATTAATGTGTGCATCTCAATAATTATCCGTTCATAGTCCGCTAGTGGCCCTGGCTTGTACAGGATTCCTTCGGGAATTGCTGATTTCCCAATATCATGCAAGATGCTGGAGTTGGCAATATGGGAGATGTCTTCAACCGATAAGCTTAATTGGTATCTCTCATTGTGTCGAATCACCAATAACTGTGTTAACTGCTGCACTCTTAACAAATGTGTTTCAATACTTGGATCACGTATTTCACAAGAAATAGCTAGTACTTTCAACAGTGATCCTTGAATCTTTCCAATCCGGTCTTCATTTAAGTAAGAACCGCGCTCTAACTGCTCGAGTTCCCTGAATACTCCAACATAGTATGTAATTCCTTCAACAACAAACGGGGTAATAGTAATGGATGAGTGCCATAAATCATGGTTCTTTTTGCGATTCGTAAATACACCCGACCAAGAAGAACCAGCGTTCATTGCTTCTCGCATATGTAAGTAAGTTTCCTTCGGGGTATACGGGGTACGAAGGATACCTGCTTTTTTTCCAATGATTTGATCTGAAGAATACCCGGTTGTTATCTCGTAGGACTCATTCACAGCAAGAATCCTATGCTCCACATCAGTGATGATAACAGCATCTGCTAAAGCCAAAAAAATCTGTAGGTTGTTAATCATTTTATCTCTCTCTCGTTGTCCACTAGAATGCTAATTAATGAACCTACTTACCAATTTCATAATATTTAGTAAACACATACTGCATAATTATCACATATTCCCTTCTTTTTTTCAAGCTAACAAAGAAAAGCATGACCAAATATGGTATTGTATATACTATTACATATTTTTTGATTGGAGGCCATCAAGTGATTCAACACAAAAACAAATTAATGCTTTGGATCTCGCTTGCAATTAACATTTTAAGCCTCATCATTCATCTTATCCATAGGGAGTACCAGCTCATACCCGGCATGAGGGACATGTCCATGAATGATGGGCACAGCAGTATAGAAGTTTCCTCCTTAGCTCTGAATGTGATTTTTGTGATCCCTATTATTTTTCTCATAATCGCTGTCTATCTATTTATGAAGAAAAAAGATCATCTTTTTATCCCACATCTTCTGATGTTATCATTAACCTTTTCTAGTATGTCCATTATAGCAGGAAGCGGAGGCTCGGTAGAGTTTCACTTTTCGATCTTTATGGTTATCGCCATTTTGGCTTATTATGCGAACATTAACCTCATCTTGATTTCAACCGTATTGTTCGCTATTCAACATGCTGCCGGTTACTTGGTTATTCCTGAATATGTATTTGGAGCTAGCTTTTATTCATTGACCATGGTGCTAATCCATGCTATTTTCTTAATCCTTACCTCTCTGGTAACATCGATGCAAATCCATTCTAAAGCTAAAATTACAAAAGCATTAGAAGAAGAAAAAGGTAAACAACAATCCGACTTGTTAGATGTACTTAGCAGCGTCAAAAATCTTTCCCATGAGCTGGATAAAACCTCAGTGGTCGTCTCTGGAAAGTCAGAAGAAAATATGCGTACTAATAAAGAAATGATGCTTTCCTTCCAAGAAGTATCCAAAGGTCTTGATGTGCAAAGCCAATCTGTTAATAGTATCGAAACCAATTTGCAAGCCATCAACAAAAAAATTCAACAAACTTCCCGTTCTTCTACAGAAATAACGGAACGCGCTTCGGATACCGAACACATCTTAATGAAAAGCGTGGCGCATATCCGCTCATTGTTCGAACAAATTGTGCTGGTCTCATCCACCATTGAAACCGCCATGAGGACGATCACAAGCTTAAATACTGCTACTAACCAAGTAGAAATGATTCTTGCCTCGATCAAGGCGATTACAAGCCAAACTAATATTTTATCATTAAATGCCGGGATCGAAGCTGCACGCGCTGGTGAGCAAGGCAAGGGGTTTTCGATTGTAGCCAGTGAAATTCGCAAGCTAGCTGACCAGAGCAACATAGCTACTGAAGCAATCAGTAACATTCTGACCACGATTCGTGAGGAGAGCGCATCATCATTCGCACAAATTGAGCTAGGCAAGCAAGCCTCTGCCCTTTCTTTAGCGAGAGCCAATGAGACGATTTCCGGATTTGATTCTGTCGATAATGCTATTAAACAAATGATTCAATCGATGAATCAATTCAATGCTTCCATTATCGAGATCGAGACCGGATCTGAAGGTATTTCATTAGAAGTCAACCATATATTATCTATCATTCAACAAAGCGTACCTTCTGTCGAACAATTATTTACTATTAGTGAAACGCAGTTGGAGGCTTCCAAACAAGTGGATCAGGAAATCGCCCAGCTCAAGCAAATCTCGCATTCCATATATAAACAATTTACCTCTTAAAAGGAGCAACATAAAGAACCGTTCGATGGTCATCGGACGGTTCTTGTTATACAAACCCATACGTTTGTACGCTCCCGAAGGAATTGGGTATGGGGTCCTTTTAAGCCCAAGGCTGCCGTTCTGTTGTCACAGTCTCCCCAGTTGTAATTGCCTGCTTGATCATAAGACCAAGGTAATGATCCTGCGAGGCTTCCGGCAGCCCATAGGAGCTGGCTGCGCCTGCTGCATATTCACCCATTTTGCTCAAGCAAACGGCAATCGCGATTTCATCATCATTCAAGCGGGCACCTAGAAATGGATTGTGGTATAACCATTGGTCCCCGACCATAATCCCCTGAAGGAAGTAACCTTCCAGATTGTTGTTTTCCCCTTTGTTGATCCTTTTAAAATCGAGATGCTGCGGAGTGGCATAATCCGCTAGCACGTTCACACGCTGGTCAACGATCTCTCCACGATCTCCCCTGACCGTTACCGTGCTCGAACGTACCCATGACCTGTACTGCTCATTAGAAAAATCATATACGCCAAGCTTCCCTTCCTCGAACTCCAGCCAGGCCATGCTGCGCTGCGCAGTTATAACCGTCTCCTCGGTAGGCGGCCCACTTCGTGTGGGCCCGCCGATTAAGGGAGATTCAAAGCTCATCGCCCGCACACGCACAGAGCCATAGCCGATGCCAAGCAATCTACGCATGAGGTTGATTCCATGGTAATCATGCGCGGTGGATACATAAGCATCCGAAATCGTGCCAAGCCTTCCCGATTGGATGAAGGCCAGCCTTGCCGCATGCAGCGGCTGATGGTGGTATTGCTCCGCTATTTGGATGCGGGCACCACGCAGGGTGAGCTCATGCAGCTTCAGCAAGCCTTCCAAATCCGAGGCAGGCGGGGTTTCCGTCAAAGCAGGAATCCCCCGCTCTGCAAGCTCGAACAAGAAATCGGGCGCAACAGTCCGCGCCACCGATACGACCATAAAGTCCTGCTGCTCCTTCTCCAGCAGCGCCTCCAAGGTGCGGTAGGTCCTCACCTTCCATTGCTGCTCAATCGCTTGTCCCTTCGCTTCATCTCTGACAACCAAACCGGATATTTGAAATTGCCCCGGCAGCTCTTGGGCAATCCTCAGAAAAGCCTGCGTCCGAAAGCCGCCGCCAATGATGCCAAACCTGGCCATTTGTCCCATACGTGTAACACCATCCTTATTTATGCTAGCTCCCTAACCTACTGATTAGGGTCTCCATTTCCTAATAACTAGCATAGCCTGAGCACAAGAGCAGTGTCAACGCACAGAGCAGCGTTTATGCTCCTCAATAAGCAGCCGTGTTTCTGATGGATTAGCGATCTGAAAAACAACCTTGGCAAATTCATGGTCTATTAGCTCCAGCACGACTACATCCTTGTGATTTTCATAGGAAATAAAACACCAGCGATTCCTTATTAAAAAACGCCCTTCTTTAATATCAGCTATCGAAGTACCTACTCTAATATGAAATAAAGGCATTTTGAAATCCTCTATTGATATATTGGCTATTTTTTCATAAGGTATTTCTACATTTCGCCTCAATGCACCAAGACTTGTCAGGCCTGATAGCTGCAGCACCATTTGATTATCCATAAATTCAATTGATCTTGCCATATGGATCCCATCCTTTTCCATTATTTGTTCCTAAAAATTTTGCGGGCAAACAATAAATATATCAACGTAGGAACAGGAAACTGGAACAGCCCCCAAATCCCCCAAAACCACGGGTACAGCCCACGCTTTCTTGCATCGCTAAACAGCCAAATACTTTGCGCTAGCAGTACAGCAGCCAGCAGGAACCATAACCACAGGGGCACATCGGCAGGCTCCATCCTCATGCTCCCACCTGCTTTCTCGGTAGCAGCACGATTACGATTGGAGCGATAATGAGCGATGCTAGCTGTACCAGCAAAAACAGGGAAGGCTCCTGCAAAGCTGCAGAAATAAATGCTGACAATAATCCAATTGCGACGAACACAAACATGAATAGCTCCCGCAGCAGCCGTTTACTTCTCTGGGCTTGCCTCAGTAGGATCTGCTGCTGAAACCATTCGCTGCTTGGTGTCATTATAGGAATGTGGCTATCGAGGCTGTCGAGCGCGTTGTGCAGCACTGAGACGGTTCGCTGATCGTCTTGACTAAGCTCCGCGGGCACATCTGACAAATGATTCCTATGAACTTTCAGCTGCTCATGGTCGCTATCGTTATGCTTCACCATGTTCACCAAGCTCCTTTCGTAAATGGTTCAGCCCATTATGAATTCGTGATTTAATCGTGCCGGTTGGAACGCCCAGCATATCGGCAATTTCCTCTTGGGAATAGCCATAGTAATGCTTTAGAATAATAGCCGCGCGCGCTTCATACGAAAGCTCATGCAGCGCGCTTAGCACATCATCCCACTCTCCACCCTGTTGTGCTAATTGCCATTGCAGGTGGCGGGTTGCTGTGATGTGCTCCTGCTCCTGCCAGCGCCTCTCCCGCGTTTGTTTCCTAAGCCCGTCGATATAAATTCGGTTGGCAATCGTAATAAGCCATGATGAGAATTTCGACTTCTCCTTATACAAATGCAGCTTTTCCATACCCCTCAATAAGGTTTCCTGCGTAAGATCTTCGGCAGCTTGCAGATTTAAAGTCGTCTTGATTAAATATTTCTTGAGAAATCCGTAATTTTGCTGAAATAGTATCGAGAGTGCTTGGTTATCACCCTTTTGAGCCAGTATGACCAGTTCCCGTTCATCCGTCATCGCGAGCCCTTTCCCTTCCTTTTGGTTGAAGCAATAATAATACGTTCAAGACCTTTGAATAGTTCATTTACCCAAAAAAAGAAAAAAAGCTAGCAAGCTGAGTAGCCTGCAAGCTTATTTCTAGTTTACCCTTTTAATCCACTGGTGCTAATTCCTTCGACGATAAACTTCTGGAAAATAAAGAATACGATTAGAATTGGCAACAGCGATACCGTTGACATTGCGAACATTCCACCCCAGTTGTTAAGGGAATCGCCATCGAGGAATAGCTTCAAAGCAAGCGATACCGGATATAACGACGGTTTGTTCAAGTACAGCAGCGGGTTGATGAAATCATCCCATTTCCAATAGAAGGAGAAGATCGCGGAGGTCATCAGCGCCGGCACGATCAACGGAACAATGATACGAAAGAAAATTGTATATTTGTTACATCCATCCATTTTTGCTGCTTCATCCATTTCCGGCGGAATCGTCCGGATAAATTGCATGATCAGAAAGATAAAGAACGGCATCCCGAAAAAGCTGGGTACGATAATCGGTTTAAATGATCCAAGCCATTCGAGCTTGGCGAACATGACATATTGTGGAATGACGGTTACGTCATGAGGAAGCATCATGGTGAACATCACACATGCGAACCAGAAGGAGCGGGCAACAAAAGAGATTCTGGCCAACGCGTAAGCCACTAAAGCAGAGGAAGCGACGGCTCCGATTGTAGATATAATTACGATAATGAATGAGTTTTTAAAAAAAGTTGTAAAGGTATTGCCGGCAAAGCCTTTCCAGCCCGATGTATAATTGACCCATTCAAAGCTGCTGGGGATTAAGCTGTAGGCGGTTGAGAATACTTCACTGCTCGGCTTCAGGGAGCTAGCGGCCAGCCATATGATCGGGTAAAGCATGATCAAGGCCAAGCCACCTACGATCAGGTGATAAAGGAACGCTTTAAATTGTCTGCTGCTTGAAGTCATCTTACTTGTCCCCCTTCGACTCATAGTGGACCCAATAAACGGAAGATTTGAATATCGCGAACGCCAATGCCCCGATTAGGATCAACATCACCCATGCCATTGCAGAGGCATAGCCCATTTCGAAAAATACGAATGCTCTGCGGTACAAATAAAGTGAATATAATAAGGTGTTGTCCAGTGGACCGCCCTCGCCTCTAGAAATGATGTAAGCCGGGGTAAAGGTCATAAACGCACCAATCGTTTGCATAATCAGGTTAAACAAGACAATCGGGCTAAGTAACGGCAGCGTAATTTTGAAAAACTTGTACAACCCGTTCGCGCCATCCACACTAGCTGCTTCATAATAAGAAACCGGAATGTTCTTAAGACCGGCAAGAAAGATCAGCATCGAGGAACCGAACTGCCAGACCGAAAGAGCGATCAACGTCCATAATGCAGTTCCCGGACTTCCGATCCATGAGGTGTCGGATTGAATGCCTATCAGACCGAGCATCGAATTGACAAGCCCTTTGTCACCAAAAATTTGGATCCACATGATCGAAACCGCAACACTGCCGCCGATTAAGGAAGGCAAGTAATATGCGGAGCGGTAAGCACCGATGCCGCTAATTGCCCGGTTAAGCAGCATAGCTACAATTAGGGCGAAGCCAAGGCGCAAAGGAACACTAGCAAATACATAAGTAAAAGTGACTTCCAATGATTTCCATATTTTTTCATCTTCCCACATCTTCTCATAATTACCAAGCCCGATCCATGTCGGGGATTCCATCAGGTTATATTCAGTGAAAGAATAATACAAGGAGGATATAATCGGGAATAAGGTAAATATGAGGAAACCGAGAATGAATGGAGCCGCAAATACGTATCCAACTATATTGTCTCTTTCCCACAGCTTTGTCATGGACTTCAACCCCTATGCTATAGTATGCGTTTACAAGTCTTATCTTCTGTTCATATTATATAAAACGGTAAGGGACAGCGGAAGGTAAAAAACCGTCCACTTTGTTTAAAATACAGACTCTATAAGGGGATGAACTGCCTGCTGCCAGAAAAAAAAAGACCACAATTCGAGCCATAAAAGCTGCTCTTACTGTGGTCTTCGTTGCTTACTACTTTTTGTTTTTGGCCAAAATTACATTAGCTTCTTTACGGAATTTAACTGCAGCATCCTCAACGGAAATTTTCTTATAAAGGATTTGCTCGCCTAGATCCGACAGCACTTTCATAACTTCGACAGAGCCTACTGGGTAAGGAGGGTCATTCGGGCTGCTGTTCGCTTCTGCCCATGCCACATATTCAAATACCTTAGTTTCTTCAGGATTCAGCAACGGCTTTAAGCCTTCTTGAACCTTCGAATTAATCGGGACACCACGCTCACCCTTCATAATCTTGTGTGCCTCTAAATCATTGATGAAGAAATTAACGAATTTCAAAGCCTCTTCTTTATTTTTGGAATTCTTCGTTACTGAAAGGCCTTGGCTTGATTTCAGGAACAATGCTTTCTTGCCCACGTTGCCTGGAGGAGGGATAATTTCCGTAGCGCGCTTAGCCGCCGACGTCCAAGCAATATATTGATTGGACCATACCAAGGAAGCTCCAGCATTCCCCAGAACCATCTCATCATCTTCTGGAGTCAATTTCTTTTGTGCCATTTTATCCAATGGCAACACATAACCGGCATCATACCATCTTTGGTAACGTTTAAAGTAGTCAATAAACGGCTTGTCATCGGCAAAGCCAAGGCTTGCGCCGTCAGCACTGTACATTTTGGCATCTACACTGCGCAGGTAGTAAGGGAAAAATACTTTGAAATCAATCCGGTCTCCTAGCAATTTCCCGTTCTCTTTAAACTTCTTGGCTAAAGCTTCCATATCATCCCAAGTCCAGTCTTTCGCTGGTATGGGAGCACCAATCTTTTTCAGGAAATCGGCATCAAATGTCGGTCCCAGTGCATTAACGCCTAATGCAAGCTGGTATTGCTTCCCATCAAATTCGCCGATTTTTAGAAAGCCTGGCGAAATATTGGTTTTATCAATCGTACCTTTTTCCATATGGGGGCGTAAATCCTCTAGCTGGCCGCGCCCACCAAATTGGCTAATATAGGCATCATCCATTTGAATAATATCAGGCAAATCGTTAGCTGCTGCTTGCGGAGCCAGCTTTTTCCAATAATCGTCGAATGCTGCGTATTCCGCTTCGATTTTTACATTCGGATTTTTTTGTTGGTACAATTCAATAATTTTTAATGTATAATCGTGCCGAGCTTGGCCGCCCCACCAAGAGAAACGTAATTTCACAGGATCATTGCTTGTCGCTGGCTTCGGTGCCATCGTGGCCTCTGGTGTTGCACCTCCACTTGCTGCAGGTGTAGTAGCTCCTCCACAAGCCGTTAAAAGCACTGATGCGGATAACATAATTGTTAACGCTTTCTTCATATCTTTATCCTCCCCTGATTTCGAGTTCTACAAGATCTATTATCACTCTTTAGCGAGAGAATATGAATTCAAAAAACCGTTCTCCTTGTTAAAAAAACAGACATTTACTGTTCTAGGATGTCGTTTTTATATATTCAGACGGCGTACAGCCGGCATATTTTTTAAACACCTGGCTGAAGTATTGCGGATTATCGCCAAAGCCCAGCAGCTCTGCCAGCTCGAATATTTTAATATCCGCCTTTTGGTCAATCATTTCTGTCGCTTTGGCAATTCGCGCCTTCATGACATAATTCGAGAATTTCTCGCCCGTTCTTTTCTTAAACAACTTGCCCAAATAATCGGAATTCATATATAACATTTGGTGTGCTACCCAATTCAAGGATAGCTCGGTATTGCCGATATGTCTATTAATAATATCCAATACTTTATCGATAATCGCACAATGCTTGTTTTTATTATGCTCATAATGACCCAATGTGATGCGCTCAGCCACATTCTTAAAAAAAGGCTGGATCGATTGCAAGGTCTCGAGATCCATCAGCTTTACTAGGTTCTCCTTGTAATGGTTAATCGCTTCTGCATCGCCAAGCCGAATAATCGCCATAAACAGCTGGATCACATACGACTTATCCATCGAAATATTGGAGCGCAAGCCGGCCAGCTTCTGGAAAAATAAATCAATCTCCTCGCTCGCTTCCTCCCAATGCCCTGCTTTAATATGCAGCATCAGTTTATCCTCGTCAAACGTGAGCTCGCTTAGCTCGAATTGCTCCGTATTTACAATATCACGCTTTGTAATTAAGCTGCCCTCACCCAAATAAAACCGATGGTTTAGGCACTCCAGCGTCTGTTTATACAAAGACCGCGCCCGTGTAATTTCATCTGCTTCACTCAGGGCAATCGTCAAGTCTATTTTATAATAACGCAAAAAGGTTTCGCGGATTTGATGGATACATGCATATAACTCGCTCACTGACTCGGGATCCTCCACCACGATTAATACCTGCTCGCCCACTGTTGAGCTTAATACATTTTTCTGCAATAAATCCTCGGCGATATTTTTTACTGCAAACATATGCTCGAATTCAAAATGCCCTTCAAGCTGGAATAAAATAAGCCGTACCTTCCGGTCATGCAGGTCCAGGTCGAACAGCTCACGGTAATATTCCCAGTCGCGGTTGCCATACGTTTTGTTCGTTACAAATTCTTTCAGAAACTGCTCCTTTACATGGGGCAGCACCTTTTCCAGGCCATGGCGCATATTAAGCACAAACTGCTCCTGCTTTTCCTCGCGGTTTAGCTCGTCCACCAATTCCGTCAAGGCTTCTATAATTTTACTTTCATTACAAGGCTTCAATAAATAATGTTTAACTCCATAGCTCATTGCAGAGCGGGCATATTCAAATTCGCTGAAGCCTGAGAGCAGGATCAGCTTAATATGGGGATAGCTTTCAAACACTTTGGCTGCAAGCTGTAAGCCATCCATTCCGGGCATCTTGATATCGCTAATAATAATGTCGGGGGGGCTCTGCTCAACAAATTCAAAAGCTTCAATGCCATTTCTTGCAGTTCCAGCCAATACGGTACCGGCAGCAGCCCAATCCACCACCTTGGAGATCCCATCCAAAATAATCCGTTCGTCATCCACTAATAAGACCTTATACATGCCAATCCCTCCATTCACCCTGGTATGATAACAGAAACACTCGTTCCCTGTCCTGACTCGCTTTCTACAAAGATACCGTAGCCTTCGCCAAACGCTATCACAATCCGCTCCTCAATATTGCTCAGGCCGATCCCGCTGCCTCTTGTTGGGGCAACGCCCTTCCTTACCTGCTCCAGCAGGTTTGGCTCTATACCGGGTCCATTATCTTCCACCACTAGAATAAGCTTGTGCTGCTCCCGCTTCATCCAGATGCGGATATGGCAGGGCTCCAGCATCGATTCCAGCGCATAATGGATCGAATTCTCGATTAATGGCTGCAGCGTAAGCTTGGGCAGCTTGGAGGCTTTGGCGTCCTCCGAAACCTCCAGCTCAAAGACGAGGCGTCCCTCGAAGCGGAACCTCTGGATCGTAATATAATTCATTACGATGTCGAGCTCCTCGCCAACCGTAATCAAGGTTTCCTTCAAGCTGATCGAGCTTCTCAGCAAAAACCCAAGTGATTCAACCATCTTAGAGATTTGCGGCTGCCCATTTGATTTGGCCATCCAGTTGATCGATTCCAGCGTATTATACAAAAAATGCGGGTTAATTTGCGCTTGCAATGCTTTGAATTGTGTCTCTTTAATCGTTATCTGCTTGGAGTAATTTTCCGTAATCAGCTCATTGATTTGCTGGATCATCATGCGAAAGGTACGCTTGAGATGGCCAACCTCATCCATCTGCATCGATGTCCAATCGGGACTGTCCATCCCTGTAAGGCTGAAATCGCCCTTTTGCACCTGCCTCATCCTGCCGATCAATTCTTCGATAGGCTTGGTCAGGTTTCTGGCGAATTTAATCGCTAATGCCATCACGATAAGCAGCACCAGAATAAATCCGAAAAATAAAATATTTTTCATCAGCACAATTTTCGTGAAAATTTTATCGAACGGGATTACGCTGTGGTAGGTCCAGCCCAAATATTCCGATTGCACATGGGTTACAAAATAGGGCTGTCCATTAAACGGCTTGATCGCATACCCTTTGCGCTGAGTTTCATTTACCCCTATTTTCGCGACTTTCCCTGTCTTGTCTGTGGATGAAGGATAAATAATCTGGTCACCGGACATAATCTGTAAATCACCATTCTTTAATTCAGTTCCAGCGAGAACGGTATCCGCTATTTTATCGAAATATACCCGTATCGTCAATGTTCCGATGCGGTCCAGCTCAAAGTTTTGGTAGGAACGGATTTCCCTTGCTGCGATTAAATAAGGCTCTTCCTGATCGGGAACGATCCAGCGGGTTGCCCCCAAGCCCTTAGCCGATTCCTCCATCACCATTCTTTTTTTCGCTGAGGAAGCCTTTGAGGATTGCCCCGCCAACGCTTCGCCGCTTAGCAGATCCAGAACCTCCAAGGAATATATATATTTTTCATTGCCTCCGTATTGGACAAGCCTGTCCGTAATATAGGAACGGATCCTGTATTTTTCAAATTCATTGGTATATTCATTTAGTGATAACAGCAAATTCTGGATTTGCAAGTCTGTGGCAATTGTATAGGATAGCCGATCCAGCTTCTTCATCTCGTTTTCGATACCGCTGGAAGATAAATTTAATAGCTGTGACGATTTGCTATAAAGCTGTTCATCATAGATCGAATAGGCATATTGCAAGGATAAATAAGTAATGAGAAAACACATCCCCATAATTAGTGAGATTAAGGAAAATACCTTATGCTTAATTTTCAAATTATTATAGGCTGACCTGATTGAAACCAATTGCTCCAACTCCCCTTATGTGCCTGCTCCTGCTTTTTCTCTATGTTACAATATTGCTGAACAACAAGCTATAAGCAGTCTAATCCAGCCATAACTCTAGCACCGCTGACTGACCAAGCCTGAGCGATTCAATCAAGTGCCGCAACGACAAAACAGACCACTTCCTTAGAAGTGGTCTGCCGTTGTATTTGATTTGTTGTGATTTGCTATTATTTACCGCTTCGCTTTTGATAAGCTTCCGTCATCTCCGTGCTCATCTTCACGATATCCGGGTCGGCTTTCATTTTCGTTACGAATTCATCCCATGCAGTAATTGGCTCTCTACCCAAAATAATTTTGGTTTTCAAATCCTGAACCTTTTTGTCATACTCAGGAAGTGCCTTTTGCACAGTTGGCGAGAAGAGGCCGGTACTAATATCGGCTACGCTATTCTTGGCTCGCTCATCCTGAATTTTCGTATAAAGTGCGTTAATCTCCTTAGGGAAGTATACTTTTGTCGAGCTTGCATACGGATCGGCAATATAGGCGATTTGGTTGAAATCGGGTCCGTTATCAGCACCAAGCTTCTCGGTATTGATTTCCTTAACTCCGTCTTTCACCGTATGATGGGTCCCTTCAAACCCGTATTGCTGAATCGCGAATACCTCGTCGCTCATCCAGGTGTCCATCATTTTGAGAATTCGTTTCATTTTCGCTTCCGGAACTGATTTTGGAATAGCCATCATCCCTGAAAAGCCAGGACCTTTCGGATTGTAGTTATTGATACTTGTAATCGGGTAAAAGTTTTCCTGTTTAAAATCAGGTGAAATGACCTTCATCTTGTCGTAGTAGTCAACCATCGTACCCGCTTTATCCGCTACAATGCCTGCTTTGCCAGACTTAAACAAATCACCGACCTGTGTCAGCTTCAGCGCCGCAAAATCCTCAGGAAGCAATTTCTCTTTATACGCCTTCGTCAAATATTCCAGCGATTTACGAGTCTCAGGAAGGAAGCTGGTATGGACGATCTTGCCATCTAGCAGTTTCCATTTGCCATTCACACCCGTGAAGCTATTCTCGATATGCGCTAATGCACCCATTGCCGTAGGATCGACATTAGATGCAAACGGTATAGTATCATTCTTGCCGTTTTTGTCTGGATCCTTTTCCGCGAACGCTTTCATAACCTCATAAAGCTCATCGGTTGTCGTAGGTACCTTCATGCCCAGATTATCCAGCCAATCCTTGCGAATAATAAAGAAGCTATCTGCCTCCGAAGGGCGTGGGCGTGGAATTCCGTAATTTTTACCGTCCTGCATTTTCGTCAAATCCCAAGCGGTTTTGGAAATTTTGCTGCTTAGGTTCGGGTAATCCTTAATGAAAGGAGCCACATCCCAGAACGCGCCTTGTGTAACCGAATTTCGGAACACGGAAGTGAATGGATCATTAATTAGAATCATTTCGGGGATATCACCGGAAGCCAAAGTTACATTGAGCTTATCCGCGTAATTATTGCCAGATACCCATTGGATCTTCATCTTGGAATTGGTTGCTTTCTCAATCGCCTTCTTGATCGGGTTATCATCTGCAGCAGGTGATGGCGTAAGCAAGATTGTCATAATATTAACTTCAAGCGGTGCCTCTGCCTTGCCATCGGTTTGCCCAGTTCCCGTGCCCGTCGTTGCTTGCGGTTGTGTGCTTGTCGCCCCGCCGCAGCCGGCCAGCACTGCCGATAATGCTAGAATAGCTGCCAATACGGATCCTACTGTTTTGGTTTGTCTTCTTTGTTTCATGATGATCCTCCCTATTAACTCTGAATGAATGTACTCACCACTCACGTTAATGGATTCTGCGTTTGCCGACAATCATACTCTTTTGTAGCCCAGCTTTACCTTGTTTTCACAAGGTTTAGACTTTGTTGCAGCCATTGCACAAGGCTAACCTTAGGAACGGTTCAGCTCACGGAACTGGCTCGGTGTAATGCCCTCATATTTTTTGAAAATGCGATTGAAGTAAGTGTGCTGGTAGCCGACTTTTTCGGCCACTTCATTGATTCTGATTTCAGTTTCACGAAGTAGCCTTTTGGCATTATCTATCCGAATATCCGTTAAATAATCGATAAAGTTAATGCCCGCAATGTGCTTAAAAGCTCTGCTAAGTGTATAGGGACTGGTGCCGAATAGCTCGGCGCTGGAGTCAAGCGAGAGCATGGTCATGTAGTTCTCGCGCAAATGGACAATGACCTTCTCGACCATTTGCTTCATATGGAAATCCTGGCGGCTGATCAGCTCCTCCACGAATACGGCAACGAGCTTATGCTGGAACCATTTGAGCATTTCCTCAGGCTCCTTGATTTGTGCCAGCTGCTCGAACAGATTAACGCCGCCGAAAAGATGCACCGGATTCATCCCGGATTGCAGCACTGCGTAACGGATACTGCCGAGCAACTGCAACATGCCCTGCTGGACCGCCAATTCGGTGGAGCCGCTTTCCGACAATTCCTTCATAAATTGACCGATTAGCTCGACCGCTTCATTCTCCAAGCCATTGCGAATCGCATGAACAATTTCCTTCTCCAGCGTAAACGGAAAGCTGCTTTCCATCGATATGCTTGATTTGGCCAATAGCTCGGTTTTAATAATTTGATTATCATCAAGAAGATCCCGATACACCAAGGCTTGTCGCGCCTCCTCAAACAAATGTGGAATTTGTTTTACCTGATGTGTCCACTTGCTGATCGAAACAGTTACCTGCATTTTTAATATGTGATTAATGGTTTCCGTGACCTGCTGGCAATATTCGCTTATATCCTCATCGACAAACCGCATCGGATGATCCAAGGGGAAAGACAATAGCAGACCAACGGAGAAATGATGAAAATTAATAATTTGTGCCTGCTCATATTGTGTTGCCGTCAGCTCCTCGATAATGTTGGCTGCGGTAAACGTGACCAAATCCTCATCCCCTAAGGTAAACCGGCCCTGAAGATTGGAAAAGCCCGTTAATTGAAACATAAAGGCGACAAACTGTTGATTATCCGTCTTCCAGCCATGATGCTTCATCCGTTCACGCAAGTCATTTTCCTGAAAAGCGTAAAAATTCCCTTGCACCAATTGCAGGAAAAACCCCTCGCGCAGTATGGGCATCTGCTCTTTGAGCTCAGAGCGCATCGATTCGCTTTCCTTGGACAAGTGGTTCCATTGCTTCTCAAAGAGATCAAATTCATCACCCTGTCCATTTCCCTTATCGCCTGAGAGCAGCCGAACGAGCCGCTCTATCGGGGAATACATCCGGTGGGAAACGAACCATGACATCAGCAGCGAAAGCAACAGACCGGACAAGCTAATAAATAAAATCCATTTGGACAGCAATAAGACAGGTGCGGTTATCGAGGTTAAGGGGGCTGCAGAAATATACACCCATGTTGTGCCCAGCCTGGAAAATTGCCCATAAGAAACCGAGTAGGTCATCTGCTTATACTCAAACAAAAAGGATTCGGAGCCTGCGTTATGCTTACTGTATTCCTGCTGCAAGGCGGTATCAATTTCGGAGAAAGCCCCAGCTTCATTGCTCGATAGCTTCCAGTTGCCGTCTTTGGTCAGCAGGATCGTTTCCCCCTCGTTATAGGGGGTTAAGGTTTTGAGCATCTTGATCAGATTCTCTTGATTAATCGTTGCCACAATCGCCCCAAACGGCTCCGAGCTACCACCGGGAATTTTGTTGACCAGTGATAGCTTAGGCGGGGCTTCCGCTGCTTTGGCCTGAAGCGTTGGATAAGCATTCGTCCAAAATACAGAGCGCTCTTGCCTAAGCAGTGATTCATAAGGCTGCCGCTTTAGTGGATCCGTAATGTAAGCGTATTGCTCCTTATTGATAGCTACTGCCTTTGGCTTATCCAAGTAGAGGTCTACCCGTTCCAGCAATGGATGTGTGCCTTCCATGACAAGCAAAGTCCGGTACAAATCCTGGATCTGCTCAAAGTTATAAGCGATGTCCATACCTTTGAGCTTTTCGTCGAATTTGGAATCAAATGCCCAATGCGAGAAGGTCAGCTCCAAATAAGCCAGCTGGTCATCAATATTTTCCGCCCGTTGCTTGATCTGGTTTTGGTGCAGCCTTTGCAGCTCCTCCTCCAAATTGTTCGAGGCGAGCCAATAGATGCTCACTCCGATAATTAACCCTGGTATGCTTGCGACCAGTAGCATCATCACCAAGCTTTTGCGAAAAAACCGGCTATTGTATTTATATTTGGGCGCCATCCCGATCCAGTGCTTTAGATGTCGATTCAATGCTGCTCACCTTCCAACCGTTGTAAAGCCCACCATCGTGATAGCAAAGGTAGACTTACAGTTATTTTCGACAATGAAGAGCAGCTATCCTGCCAGACGGCGCGAATCCCATGAACTGGTACTTGTCTTTAGGATTAGCTTTGGGATT
The DNA here is from genome assembly GCF_011440305.1 of Paenibacillus agricola. Lineage (GTDB taxonomy): Bacteria > Bacillota > Bacilli > Paenibacillales > NBRC-103111 > Paenibacillus_S > Paenibacillus_S agricola. The sequence continues at coordinate 257,097 of NZ_JAAOIW010000003.1, forward strand.
AGCCTTTCACCTTTAACCTTTAACCGAGCCGACCATCGCCCCTTTGGCAAAATGCTTTTGAAGGAACGGATATACGAGCAGAATCGGTACGGTTGCTACAACAACAGCGGCCATTTTCAAGGTTTCGGCTGGTGGCGCTACGGTTAAAACATCGGCTTGCAGCTCGGTGTTATTAGCGTTTAGCAGCATATTCTGCAGCATCACCTGAACCGGCCATTTCGAAGCATCATTAATATAGATCAGCGCATTAAAAAATTGATTCCAATATCCCACCGCGTAAAATAATCCGAATGCCGCAAGTGAGGGCAATGATAAAGGCAAAATAATTTTGAACCAGATCGTCAAATCGTTACAGCCATCAATAGCTGCCGACTCTTCAAGCTCCGCCGGAATACTATCGAAAAAGCCTTTCATCAGGATTACATTCCAGCCGCTTGCCAGTGCCGGAATAATTAGCGACCATAGGCTATTGATCAGCCCAAATTGGCGAACGACCATATAGTTGGGGATCATCCCTGGGCTGAATAGGATCGTTAGCAGGATCAGTAGCAGAATCAACTGTCTGCCACGCAGCCTTTTACGTGATAGCGTATAAGATAAAGCTGCCGTTACAACAAGGCTTAAGGCTGTACCCACTACAGCCAAATAGCCACTGACACCCAGCGAATTCGCAAAAGCCTTCGTCGAAAGCAAATATTTGTACGATTCAAGCGACCATTTCTCAGGGAATAAAATAAAGCTTTTTTGCAAATATTCGGCTGGATCTGTGAAGGAAACAACAAATACATAATAAAGCGGGAAAAACGTTACGATAGCGACAAGCGCCAGCAGCGCTATATTCGCCGTGTGAAAGATACGGTCACCTAAGCTGGATTTCATCTGGGTTCCTCCTGTGCGCGTTCCGCCCGGAACACTGCCTTCGTATTTATCATTAATACACGCCTTCCTCGCCCATCCTTTTGGCGAGCCAGTTGGCCATAACGACCATGACCAGGCCGACGACGGATTTGAATAATCCAGCAGCCGTGCTATAGCTGAACTGCGCTTGCTGGATGCCCACTCGATACACATACGTATCGAACACCTCGGCCACCTCGGAAACCGCACCATTGTACATCAAGAACACCTGCTCAAAGCCTACATCCATCATATGGCCCAAGCGCAGAATAAGCAAAATAATGATAACATTACGAATACCTGGGAGCGTAATATGCCACATTTGGCGAAGTCGGTTTGCCCCATCTATTTTGGCAGCCTCGTATACCTGAGGGTCGATTCCAGCCATAGCTGCCAGGAACAGAATGGTTCCCCAGCCACATTCCTTCCAGATCGATTGCAGGGTAAGCATGATCCAGAATGTATCTGGATTCGTCAATATATCGATCCGAGCTAAGCCAACCGCCTCCAAAACCTGGTTGACTAAGCCTCCTCCTTTGGCAAACAACAGGAAGGTTAAGCCCGCTATAATAACCCATGATAAAAAATGCGGCATATACACGATGGATTGCACGATGCGTTTATAAAGCACACTGCGTAATTCATTAAGCAGCAAGGAAAGCACGATAGGCAGCGGGAAAAACAACACTAAATTCATGACGTTAATCGCCATCGTATTGCGAAAAAGCAGCATAAATTCCGGATTGGAAAAGAAGCGGTTGAAATGCTCCATGCCTACCCATTCACTTCCCAATACTCCCGCGAAAGGCGAGTAATTTTGAAAAGAAATAATTATACCTCCCATGGGTATATATTTAAAAATAAAGAAAAAGACTAGACCCGGCAAAGCCAACAGATATAAATATCTGTCGCGGCGAAGATCCGCCCCCAAGCGTTGAAGGCGGGTTTGCCGCCTTCCTTGGGTTTGCACGAGTTTTGGACCAGAGGCAGTTTGTTGTTGGTGTGTTGCAGCCATGTCTTTACCCCTTTCTATGCTGAATCGGTTTGACAGCATGTTGCTCGTAATCAAAATATTTACCCTCAAGCAGTCCAATTAAGGTATTGGTCACCTTGATTTCCAGCTGGTTGTTGCCTTCACGCAGTAACGACGTAAGCCCCGTCCAGCGATAAGGTGACCAGGCTTGAACGCCCAGTGTCGTCCCATTAAGGAACACTTCCGCACAGTCGTGAAAATGCTGGTCAAAGCCTTGAAAGGATAGCTCAAAGCTTGAAGACTGTGGGATTTCCGACAGCTCGAAGGAGCGCTTGAAGGAGAACACCCCTGCGTAATAAGGGTACCCTTCCATCGGACCTGCCTGTAACGGCTGCTGGACGGAAGCTCGACGGTCGGCAGCGGTTGAGCTTGGCACACTCGCAAGTACAGCCCGCTCCTTATCATCGAAACGAACCTCGAACGGTCCGGTGAAATATAAAGCATCCACGATCCCGTCCCAATCATGCTCGATTTCAACATCTACAACGAGATGGTTAACGCCTATTTGCAAATAATCGGTAATCGTTTGCGATCTATTCATATGGTCATATACAAACACAGGTTGGAACGCGTCGATGGCTACCTTATGGCCATTGATCCAAATCACAGCTGCACCCGCGATGGCGCTTTGATCCATCAGCATTTGCACATGCCCTGGTAACGTTTCTACAATGAACTCAGCACGGTAACGGGCTTTCATTGGATAAGCTAATGTAACTTCCATTGGGGTACCGAATGTTTGATGCATCATCACCGGCAATGCCGCGGATTTAGCCAAATCTGCACATTGGTCGATAAACGTCTTTACGCCTACCATCGGAGACGGAACGTTCGCTGAGCCTTCTACCAAGCCTTCAGGGGACAAGCTTTCAAATGAAGCTGCCGCGCTGCCGATGTTCATTTGGAAGGTATCAAAACGCAGCACATTATGTTGCTCCGCCTTCATATCCCATACGCCCGCCGGATCCAGCTGCCATTTCCAAGGCTTATTCCGCACGGAAGCCGACTCTTGCTCTTGCTCGACCGAGGACGAGACCGCCGCGGTGTCCGCAGGAACAGCAATACGGGTAACCTCGAACAGACGCGAGGCGTAAGGTGCCAGCTGCAGCGGCATGCCCCATGCTGTGCCTACAGCCGCATATTCCCCCTCAAGCTCAATCACTTCGCCGTTGTTCAGCAATAGCTCACGGAAGGTGAGGCTATAGGCTCCAGCTTGCTCAGACAGGCTGTCTCTGCCCACGCTCCCGTCCTCGCCCAGCTTCCCGCTTTCAATCGCGCTGCTCCATAGCCCAGCTTCAACCTGCAGTTCTACTTCTCGCAGAGCTTCCTCCTGGTTGCTGATGAACACTAAAGCCTTATCGTTGGCAATTAGCCGTGTTTGCAGGAGGATCCCCCATTCACCACAAGCGGGTTGAAGCCGGACAAACAACGGATCGAGTTCATTCAATAACGCGGTTAAAGGCTCCATCACCTCAAGCTCCTCAGCGGCAGCCGAGAACGGCAAGTGGTAGGCGTTTTGTTCGCCTTTTTGCCACTGCAGACCGGAAGCTTTGTCCCTTGTACTCAGAGCATTCTTCGTTTCCCAGAAGCCAGCCTTCACACCTTCAGCCAAGCCGAAGACTTTGGCAACCTGTGTTCCTTCAACTCCGACTCCAGCGGATTCAATCGTTTCATAAGGGAGCTGGCCCATGCTGATGACGGTTCCGCCTTGTTCGAGGAATATCTGGATCTTTGCCCAAGCCCCGCCTTCCAGATTCGTCATCGGTGGCATAATTAAAGTGGTGTAACGGGCTTTACCCAGCTTGATCGTACCACCACTGATCTCCGCCTCAGCCAGTAGCTCAGGATCGAGATGGTCATAGTCTCTGCCAACAATGTTAAGCTGGTAAAAAATACGTATCCACCAATGTCGCAAGCTCTCCAGCTGTGCTTTCTCAGCGGATTCCGAACCTCCATGGGAAAATCCGTGAAAAGGATTGCCCATCCGCGTCCACAACGATGTCGTCGGCTCCAGTACAGCCGTCGAAATTACCGCTTCCCCGCTGCTCATTACATAGCTGATCCGCCCCGTATAATCCCCTAGCTTCAAAAAATGCTTCCAGTATGGATTTTGCAAAAACTGTGAGGGAGGTGCATCATGCTGCGTCATCCCATCCACTGTATAGAAGAAAGCATGAAAGTTAAAAAAGTTCGTACCTTGCGCAGCCATCCGATCAATCATCCAGCGAGCATCCTGCATGGTCATGGACCAGCCTACGCTATGAAAGCATTCGATCAGGTTGCGCTCCCGGCCTAGCTGGCGCCCCAAAGAGCTAACCATTTTGGCACTGCTGCGGAATTCATAGGCCCGATGGTTAAGAATCCATTCCAGCGATTTGCCCAGCTTCTCGTGCGCCGTATCGCCTGCTGGAACATGGCTGAACAATTGGGTCGTGTGCCTGACCGATGGAACCTCTGCCACATATTCAAGCCCATGCGCTTCGCACCAATCGTGAACCTGCTTGTGGTACGACTCCCGAAGCAGCAAATGCACAGCTTGGTAATAATCGTAACGGATTCGCACCGCACCCTCTGCTTGTGGATCAATTAGAGCATGCAAATGCTCCAACAGGTCATAGCCGTTGCGCTCCTTGAAAAACTCCGCAAGCTGTGGCGACCAAGGAATACTCCCCAATAGCCCGATTTCGTCGGTAAACATCCCTTTGATCGTTGTACCAAAAAATTCGCCCAAATGCTTCGCATATTTATCATGGGTCAGGTGGATGAAGGTAGCCATCGCTTCCCTGTTGCACGGGTCAACGAATGTGCCATAATATTTGAAATCGTCGATCTCTTGCTCCTGTACAACCAGTACCTCCCATTGCCCAGCAGGAGCCGTCCACTCCAGCTTTTGAATCGTGCGGTAGGTGAAAAACCGCTTTTGGTTATAGGCAGTCAATCCTGTTTTCTGGAACACGGGATCCGCTTGGTAGTTCCCAATGTAATCACGGATTGGTATCGCTTCGCTCCAGAGCCTTGTTCCATCGGCAGCAACAGGAACCGCTTTGGCATAAAGAATTCGTGCCCATGGCAGCTCAACCGATAAGTGCTCACCGCCCCCTGCTTGGCGTGCGGTATGTACTAACGTATAATGCTTGGCCTCCGGATGCTCCAGAGTTACTTCCCCACCGGCAATCCCGCTCGGATACGGATATTCATCATATAGCCAAACATTTAATCCGCGCTGCTGGCAAGCAACAACTGCAACCCGAACCTTTTGAAACCAGGCATCGGATAAATAAGGGATTTTCAAACCTTGTCTTGCACAAATAAATACCCCACCCAATCCTTTATCAGCCATTTCATTAATTTGAATTTGTATTTGCTCGTCATCCATTTCCCCATTCCAAAACCAAAAAGGATGGATACGGTCTTCAGCCTCAGGCCGTTTAAATCTTGCCATGTCAAATATCATGAGTTGCGCCTCCTAATTTCTTATAAGCCAAATGAATTACCCTCACTATAAAACAAAGTGACTTGGACCTCAATCATACTCTTTTGTTCATCACAATCCGTTGCAGGTTAAAGGGGTTAGACATTCTTGCACACCTTCAACATCCTTGCAGAACTGACTTGTAAACGTATACATAATCAATCATCATAGGTTACTTAATCTTTGGAAAGTAAATTTCCATGGGAAGTCCGGTAGCGTCGTATTGTTGGATGGTTGGAAGCTTCTCAAGCACTCCCACCTCATTTGCGCCCCATCGCGCAGAAATAGCCAATACCAGCGCATCCACAATATCATCTCTTGCGGCTGCTTTACGTTGGAATTGTATTAAAGCTTGCTCCACCAAGGTATGAGCCTCTGGGCACCACTTTAGCAAAAGCTGCAAGCGCTGCTCGTAGCCTGCTTGCGTTTTTTTATTGTGTGTAAGCGGTATCCCTCCATTTAAGGAGGCAAAGATTAGCTCTGGATGAGATTCGCGAAGCTTCAGCCTGGCGGCAATGTTCGCTTGGAGCAGCAAGTCCAGCTCACGAATTTTGGGCATCAGGTTCCAGGTTTGTTTGGATAAGCCTCGGGAAGCCAGCTTTTTGCTAAGGGCATTGGCTTCTGGATACTCCTGTACAGCCAGCAGATCACGAATGGGAGCGGGAAAAATACTGGATGCCCGGGTTGGTCTCAGCAGCTTTCTTGCCTCCACATCACATAACCGCACAGGTGCTTGGTGAGCAGGCAATCCTATCGGCATATCTATCAACAGCAAATCTACTTCACTGAGTTCCTCCCACAAAGCATCAATAGTCTCGTAAACTTTCGCTTCCCACAGCTGTTTTACAGTGCCATTAAATAGGAAAGCAATCCACCCCGCTCTGCATCCATCAATACCTACTGCTTTTATACTTCGCATGACTCTAGCTCCCTCTCTATCTGTGAAATTACTAGCCTTGAGGTGTCTGTCCGTTTCCGAGGCTACCTGTTCTGCATTAACTATAAGATCACCAAGGAAGGAGGTGATTCCGCACTACGAACAATCGAGTGCCTATTATTACCGGGTTTTGTGTATCGGTAGCGCTTCCCCTTGCCGCAACCTACTTGTAATAAACGGTTCCGTAAGGAGAGTAGCAAGATGCTTACGGCGCAATGGCTTCATTCTTATTAGCAGTCGCAGCAACAGCTTGCTCTATCGCCGTATTCGCAATACGTAGGCAGCAACAAGCATGGCCACCCATGTGAAACAACCGGCTTCCTAATTAAATAGGAGCCGGTTGTTACCATTAGTCTTAATTGCCCATCAATTTAGGTCTCCAAACCGTTCCATTCACGATGGAACTGCTCCAGGAAACGCTCCATCACTAGATGCCGCTCCTCTGCGATCCTTTTGCCAGTTGCCGTGTTCATCAAATTCTTTAGCTTCAGTAGCTTTTCATCAAAATGCCCAATCGCTGTAGATTTGCCATTACGATAAGCTTCAACCGTTAATTCCGTTCGAGGAGCCCATTCCGGGTCATGAATCAATTGGCCTTTCCAGCCTGAATATGCAAATGTTCGGGCTATGCCAATCGCTCCGAGTGCGTCCAAGCGATCCGCATCTTGCACAACTTGCGCTTCCTTCGTAGCCACTGGCGGATTATGCCCTCCTTTATAAGATATCGTGCTTATAATGGTCATCACATGCTCCATCGCAGCAGGCTCAACTTCATGGTTCTTCAACCAATCTCTTACTTTGGCAATCCCCGCTTCCATAGATGGATTAAGCTTCTCATCTGCCACATCATGCAACAAAGCGGCCAGCTCACAGATGAATGGATCAGCCGTTTCCTCTTTTGCAATGAGCAGCGCCGTTCGGGTCACTCGATCAACATGCCACCAATCATGGCCGCTGGAATCTTGCTCTAATTGCTCCCTTGCGTAAAATGCCGCTTCTGCTATAACTTGTCGCTTGTCCATGTTCAGACTCCTTATGATCATCTATTTTGGTGCATTGTCATGCTCTACGGTACAACCATACAAACAACCGCAAACTTGATAACATATGGTAAAGAAGTGATTAAGTATGGGAATTCAGTATACTCAGTATACTTAGATAAGGAGTGAGCGTTTCGTGGCAAATGGCATCGTAGACATCAATGTCTCGAAAGATTTAGCAGATAACACGATTGTGTTGGTTAATAATTGTGAAGGCGGTTTACCTAATGATCTATATTTAATTGGAAACGGCCGTACGGTCACTTTACAACGTGCAACTCTCGAAGGGAGCGTTAGAGTCCTTCATGAGCAAGGCAGTGATTGTGCGTTTAACTATATAGAGGTCGATCCCGGAACAGCTCGAAAATACAAGCTACGGGATGGAAGCCGTTTTATGCTGGAGTATGATCCCCAAGAGAGCAAGCTGCAAATGCACCGCATTACGACAAGCCAAGCTTATGGACAACTCCTTGTGGAACCACGCAAAAACCATGATCGAACGATCACCATAGGTTATACCTTATTAAGCTGGCTTGGCATTCCCAGCTTGCCCAATACCACTATCACCTTCGCTTCAGGCTCCACCAGCAAAAAGCTCAAGGTTGAGGTTCCCGAAAATGAGCTTGAAGTTGACTTTTGGCTAACTGCAACGAATTTGCGCAAGTTCCGACTTAGTCCCGGCAAAAAACAGGGGCTCGAATATAACCAGCTAACCCAGACCTTACGCGTGGTTACCATGGCCTCAACAGCTTCTCGCCGTGCGAGATCCCTACTGATTTCCAGACTGTTAAAGCTTAAATCCAAGCGGGCTAAACCAGCCAAAAAAACCAAGCCTATGCGCCACCGTTGATAAGGTTCAATGCACCAGCAGCCAGTCTAATATGATGAAGCAGCTTGTTCGCGTCCAGACTGCTTAAGATGAAGCAGCTTCCGTCCGTCCATCCCTGCTCCATTGGGCAATGGGGCAGACGGGCTTTTGGTCTAGGGCTTTTCCCGAAGCTCACCTCACCCATCCTGTATAAAGGCTATCGATTATTATCTCATATTTCGAAAGGGCAAGCCAAATCCGACGGTATTGCTCTTTACCTCTTGCTACATAAATAACAATTTATACACGTTTTCATAAGTCAGGATTATACTGATTACTTTTTGACTGTCGTTATTGGATGATCTTTCGATGACCCCCAGAATAAACCAAAAAAGCTCCCTCATCAAATAAAGATGAAGAAGCTTCGCAGCTTTGCTGGGACTAACTTGTAAGGCAAGATTAGATAACAGCCTCATGCTCCTGAAATAAATGAATGAACACATCAACAATAAGCGGGTCAAAGTGGAAGCCACGTTGCCTAAGCACCTCGTCGATCGCTTCCTGGTGCGTCCATGCTTTTTTATAAGGACGCTCATGGGTTAAGGCGTCATAGAAATCAGCCAGCGCTACGATCCGCGCCTCTACAGGGATGTCTTCACCGCTCAGGCCATGCGGATAACCCGTACCATCCCATTTCTCATGGTGGGAGCAAGCGATCAAGCCTGCTATTTTCAGGATGGTGAAATAGCTGCCCTCCAAAATGCTTGCGCCAATCGCCGTATGGGCTTTCATCCGCTCGAATTCATGCGGCTCAAACCTTCCCGGCTTGAGCAAAACCTCGTCCGGGATCCCGATCTTGCCAATATCATGCAGCGGCGCTGCCATTTCGATCATCTGGACTTGTTCCTCAGGCAGCCCCAAGCGGGCTGCTATCAAGCCCGCTAGCTGGCCAACGCGGTGTGTATGCTGCCCCGTCATATCGTCCCGATATTCCGAAGCGCGGCCGAGTAGCTGCAAAATTTCCGTTTTTGCTTGCCTGAGCTCATCCATCCGCTCCCGCACCCTTCCCTCCAAATTGCTGTTATGGTGCTGCAACTGAAGATGAAGATATCGGGTTTTCAGTAAATTATTAATGCGAAGAATAACCTCCGTAAGATCAAAGGGCTTAGTCAGAAAGTCATTGGCTCCTGCCTCCAGCGTCCTTTTTTTAGCATCGGCTGTAATATCGGCCGTAAGCACCAGCACAGGCAGGTAGCTGTCTTCATCCGTTTGTTCACGTATCATCTCTAAAACTTTAATCCCGTCCATAACGGGCATATGCAAATCCAACAAAACAATATCAGGGTCAAGCTCCACCAAGAGAGCCTGCGTTTCCAGCGGATTCATCGTACTGAACAAATACTTGAAGCCTTCACGCTTCAAAATAATTTCCAAAAGATTAATATTAAATTGCTGATCATCCACGATCAGTATTTTGGCGTGTTTAAACCCGGTATCGTTCATCCACTTCGCTCCAAAACTTATAAATTTATTAGAATTTAACACTTAAGCAGGATCAGACTAACCGCATGGGCACAAAAAATGCAGCTTCAACGTCAGCCGCTGACAAAGGGCGGCTATAATAAAAACCTTGGATTTCCTTGCACTCATTTGCCATTAAAATATCCAGCTGATCCTTCGTTTCGATCCCCTCGGCAATCACTTCCAAATTCAAATGCTTTGCCATCGCAATGATCGTAGCCACTATCGCTTTATCACTATCATTATTAGTAATATCAGAAATAAACGACCTGTCGATCTTAAGCTTATGAATCGGGAATAATTTCAAATAACTAAGTGAGCTATAGCCCTTTCCGAAGTCATCCAGACTGATCCGAATTCCCAATGCGGTCAATTCATTCAAAATCACAGTAGAAACCGAAGCGTCCATCATCATCCCCTCGGTAATTTCCAGCTCCAAATATTGCGGATCCAGCCCGGTTTCATCAAGGATCTTCCGAATATAAGCAACCAAATTGGTTTGATGGAACTGTTGGGAGGATAAATTCACCGAGACAGGAATCAGCGGGCCTCCTGCGTCATGCCACTCGCGCATTTGCCGACAAGCCTCACGCAGCACCCAAGTGCCTAGTTCATAAATCATTCCTGTTTCTTCAGCAATCGAAATAAACATCCCAGGCGGAAGCATCCCTTTAGTAGGATGCTTCCACCGGACTAGCGCTTCCATGCCTATCATCCGGCTATCGATTGGGCGTATCTGTGGCTGATAATACAGCACAAACTCATTGTGCTCAATCGCTTTTCTTAAATTAATTTCCATTTCCACCTTTTGTAACAGCTCTTCGTCCAGATGGCGGCTAAAAAGCCCAAAGCCATTTTTACCCTTTTTCTTTACCTCATACATCGCCGTATCGGCATTTTTCAATAATTGCACGGGCTCTTCACCATGGTCAGGGTATATCGCAATCCCGATACTAGCGGTCACATAAAAATCATGCTCCTTGAGTTGATAGGGCAGTTGGATCACTTTGACAACCTGCTCCGCAATCTCCATCACTTCGTCTTCACCATAGCAGTTATCGCAGATCAACGTAAACTCATCTCCGCCCAGCCGTGCCAGTGTGACTCGGTAAGGAGCTATGCTTTCAACAATGCGCTCGCTCATCTCCTTGAGGAACATATCCCCGTAGGTATGCCCAAGCGAGTCATTAATCAACTTGAAACGGTCGATGTCCAATACCATCATCGCAAACCGCAGCGGCGTCCCCGCAGTTGCTGCGATCGTTTGTGTAAGCAGCTGGTTAAACATTCTACGATTGGGCAGCCCTGTTAATTCATCGTGATAGGCTAAATTTTGAATTATTTCTTTGGATCGCTTATCCTCTGTAATATCCTTGGCAATAATATGATTGCCGACAAGCTTCCCCTCAATCTCCACGGGAACATTAATAAAGCTAAGCTCGATATGTGTACCTTCGCTATTTATGTAGGTAGTCTCATAATACTGAGGCTTTTCTTCAAAGGATTTATAATAAGTGGCTTTGGTTTGGTCCCTAAGCTCTTCACTAACAAGAAGTCCAATTGTCGAAACATGCTTATTGATAAAATCCGCTTCTTGCAGCCCGGTTATTTGCGTCACAGCAGGATTGATGCTAATAATTGTACCATTGATGTCTACTGATACAATAGCCATGGAATTATTCTCATAAAGCGATCGGTACCATCGCTCATTTTCCACGATAGCCGAATCCTTCTGGGTTAAACGTTTATTCATAGTAATGCCAAACAACGTGATACTAAGCGCTACTATCGTCCCTCCTGCAATGATATAAGCCAATATCCCTTGCTTAATCTCCATGTCTGGCAAATTCATCGATTGCTCAACAGAATGGAATTGCGCCGCGGTCATCCCAATATAATGCATGCCCGTTATCGCGGCACCCATAAGCATGCCGCTTCCCAGCTTGTAGAGAACGGCATAGCGGGATTCATCATTCCTAAAACGGAACAAAAGCCATAAAGCGGCAATAGAAGTAGCCGTAGCAACGGCGATAGAGAGGATCACCAGCATGGGTTTGTAGCTAGTATTGACCATCATCGCAGCCATGCCAACATAATGCATACCCGAAATACCACTCGCCATAGTTATTCCACCAATTAACAGCTGCTTGACCCCTAGCTCATTACGGCCTACAAAAAACAAAGCAATATAGGAAGCGATTATAGCTAAAAAGACGGAAAGAACAACAAGGTCTACATGGTAACCTATTTCCATCGGCAAAGTAATAGCAAGCATGCCTATAAAATGCATCGACCAGATGCCTAGTCCCATCGATGCCGCCCCGTAAACCAACCAGAGCCTCCTTGCCAAACCTTTAGCTTTATTAATTCTCCCCGCTAGGTCAAGTGCTGAATAACAGGCTGCCAATGCTATTATGTAGGAAATTAAAACTAGTAGCATGTTGTATGTGCCGTGCAAATGCTCCATCTCTTACTCCCTTTCAAAAGGTAAATCCCATCATTTCAATTCTATTATACATGAAAAATCTGAATTTTTTCGAAAAAGAACAGCTCTTTCCATTTAATATCAACAATATCTTTATTAAATTTATTGAAAATAACTTGAACTATATTTGATCTTCATAAGGTTTATGCTGCCAGCTATACAAAAATAAGCTTGGGGCACGAGGGCTCCAAGCTTATTTCGTATTAAAAGGATGTGGGCTTGTCGAACTTATTTTTTGCCAAGAATATGGATCGGATGGCCTAACAATACTTCAGCAGCATCCATAGTAATTTCACCTAAGGAAGGATGCGAATGAATCGTCAGCGCAATATCTTCAACAGTAGCTCCTAATTCAATCGCTAAGCCTAACTCGGCAATAACGTTTGAAGCTTCCTTACCCACGACTTGTGCACCCAGCAGCAAGCCTGAATCCTTGTCACCAATCAGCTTAACGAAGCCGTCTGATGTATTCATCGAAAGAGCACGGCCATTAGCCCCATAAGGGAATTTACCAACACTCGTATTTTTGCCTTGAGCCTTCGCTTCTGTTTCACTTAAGCCCACACTGGCAATTTCCGGGTCAGCGAAAACGACAGATGGGATGCATTTATAATCGATTACACTTGGTTGTCCGGCGATAGCTTCAGCAGCTACCTTGCCTTCATACGAAGCTTTATGAGCCAGAGCAGGTCCAGCCACAATGTCACCAATTGCATAAATGTGTGGAACATTCGTTTGGCATTTTTCATTAATTTTTATCAATCCACGTTCGCCAACCTCAACGCCCGCTAATTCCAGAGATAGATCGCCATCTGTGTTTGCACGGCGTCCAACAGTCACTAGCACATATTGTGCGGTAACCTTTTTCTCTTCACCCTTCACCGTAAAAGTAACCGTAATATCTTTATCGGTTTGCTCCGCGCTTTGTGCCAACGCTTCGGTGAACACTTCTACGCCGCCTTTTTTCAAGCTACGGCCGACCAATGTAGACAATTCTTTCTCAAAACCTGGCAGAATGGTATCGAAGCCTTCCAGCACCGTTACCTTCGAACCCAGCTTCGAGTAGGTTTGACCCAGCTCAATCCCGATATAACCGCCACCGATGACGATTAGGCTCTCAGGAACTTCCTTCAAGTCAAGCGCTTCTGTGGATGATAAAATACGACCGCCAAAAGGGAATGCCTTTAGCTCAATTGGACGGGAGCCTGTAGCGATAATGCAATCCTTGAAACGAAAACGTGCAGTTTCATTATCGTTAAAGCAGCGGGCTTCATTTTCGTTAATGAACAATGCTTCACCGTTGAATACGGTAATGTTATTGCCTTTAAGCAGTTGGCCAACGCCGCCTGTCATTTTTTTCACAATGCCGGATTTCCACTCTTGAACCTTAGTGAAATCAACCTTAACATTTTCGGCAATAATCCCGATAGATGCGTTATGACTAGCTGCCTCGAATTCTTCAGCTGCATGAATTAAGGCTTTGGATGGAATGCATCCGCGGTTTAAACATACGCCACCGACTTCAGATTTATCTACGATCAGAACACTTTTGCCCAGTTGGGAAGCACGAATAGCTGCTACATATCCACCTGGTCCTGCACCGATTACCAATACGTCAATTTCGACTGATGCGTCTCCTACTACCATATGTTACACCTCCATAATTAATAGTTCTGGATCAGCAAGCAATTGTTTAATATAATTTACGAACTGCTGGGCAGTTGCCCCATCAATAATCCGATGGTCAAAGCTTAAGGAAAGCGCCATAACAGGAGCAATCACGATTTCACCATTTTTGACAACTGGTTTTTCTGTGATGCGGCCTGTACCCAAAATAGCTACTTCCGGGAAGTTAATGACAGGTGTGAAAAACATGCCGCCAGCAGAACCGATATTCGTAATCGACAGCGTGCTGCCTCTCATTTCGGCTGAAGTAAGCTTGCCGTCACGTCCACGAGCTGCCAAATCCTTAATGGCCGCAGCAATGGTCCAAATGTTTTTACGGTCTGCATCCTGAATGACCGGAACGATCAAGCCGTTATCCGTGTCTGTTGCAATCCCGATATGGTAATACTTTTTGTAGACGATCTCGTTCTTTTCCTCGTCAATCATTGCATTCATAGCTGGGAATTGACGCGCTGCCGCAACCAAGGCTTTAACGATGAAAGGCAAGTAAGTGATTTTGACGCCTTTTTTCTCAGCAATAGGTTTGGCCTTCTCGCGAAGCGCAACCAGTTGGGTTACATCAACCTCATCCATCAAGGTTACATGGGGAGCAGTGTATACAGATTTAACCATGGCGTTCGCGATTGCTTTGCGAATGCCTTTGAATGGAACGCGCTCTTCGATGCGTTCCCCGCTCACAGCAGCTGCTGCGCTAGGTGCTGCAGAGCCTGCTTCAGCAGCCGGAGCTGCATCTGTGGCTGCAGGCGCTTCGCTTGCAGCCTTGGCTGCTGCTGCGGGCGCACCGCCGCCTGCGGCAAAAGCAAGAACATCTTCCTTCGTCACGCGGCCGTTGGGCCCGCTAGCTGTGACTTGCCCGATGTTCAAGCCCTTCTCGCGAGCGAGCTTGCGCACGCTTGGCGTGGCAAGTGCCTTGCTGCCAGCGGCTGCTCCGCCCGCGTCGCCTGCTGCCTTTGGTGCTTCGCCGCCAGCTAGTGGCGTGTCCAGCTTCGAGTTCGCAACGTTAGCCGCGACCGCTCCGCCTACCGCGCACTCAGCGTCTTGGCCTTCGCCTTTAGCAGCTGGTGCTGCTTCGGTTGGCGCCAGTGGAGCCGCGCTTTCACCGTGGCCATGGCCTCCGGCTTGCTGAGGCACCTCGCCAGCAACTTCGATAGTTGCGATCAGGTCGCCAATGGTACAGACTGTACCTTCGGCAACTTTGATCTCAACGATTTTACCTTCGACAGGTGCAGGAACTTCTACCGTTGACTTATCATTTTGGACTTCCATAATGATCGTCTCATCATTAACCACATCGCCTGGCTTCACGAGCCATTTGACGATTTCGCCCTCATGGATGCCCTCACCAAGCTCGGGAAATTTATATTCGTATATCGCCACTGTTTAACCTCCTTAGAGTTTTTGCATAGCAAAACTTACTTCGTAAGCATTGCTGAGTTTTGCGTAAATTTCGTACCTTTAAAAATCCAAAACTTTATTCAAACCATCAATGATCCGAGCCGGATTAGGAAGCCATTGGTCTTCAACCTGCGAGAACGCATATACCGTATCTGGTGCCGAAATACGAAGCACTGGAGCCTCAAGGTGCAAAATCGCTTTTTCATTAATTTGCGCGATAATTTCAGCAGCGATACCGGACGATTTTTGTGCTTCTTGTACGACGATGGCACGGTTTGTTTTTTGGATCGATTCTACAATCGTATCAATATCAAGCGGCACCAACGTACGAATGTCGATAACCTCGACTTTAGTTCCACGAGTTTTTTCGATTTCCTCAGCAGCTTTAAGTGATGTATGCACCATGGCGCCGTAGGTAATAATGGTCACATCGGAGCCTTCGCGGACAACTTTGGCTTTGCCGATTGGCACTGTATATTCGCCTTCTGGAACTTCGGCACGGAAAGAGCGGTACAAATTCAAATGCTCCATAAAAAATACAGGATCATTATCGCGGATTGCCGAAATCAGTAATCCCTTCGCATCATAAGGATTGGAAGGGATAACCACTTTAATCCCTGGTGTTTGTGCAATCAAGCCTTCCAATGAATCGGTGTGAAGCTCTGCCGCTTTAACTCCACCGCCAAAAGGCGTACGGAAGGTGATTGGTGCATTGTAACGGCCGCCTGAACGGTAACGCATACGTGCAGCTTGTACACAAATTTGATCTAAAGCTTCATATATAAATCCGACAAATTGGATTTCAGCTATTGGGCGAAAGCCCTGAATGCCCATGCCTACAGCCAAACCTCCGATTGCGGATTCAGCTAAAGGCGTGTCGAATACACGGTCCTCGCCGAATTCAGCTTGCAGGCCTTCCGTTGCACGGAATACACCGCCAACCTTACCTACATCTTCCCCAAATATGACTACATTCGGATCGCGCTCTAGCTCAACGCGCATTGCATCCTTTATCGCTTGAATCATCGTCATCTGTGCCATGGTTCTTGGTTCCTCCCTTATTACTTGATATAATCCGCTTTTTGCTCTTCTAGATGGGCCGGTGTTACTTCAAACATGCTATCGATTAAGCCTGGAATTGTCATTTTTTCCACAGCTTCTGCTTTTTTGATGGCTTCGGCTACTGCTTCTTTGGCTTCTTCTACAACTTTAGCTTCCTCTGCTTCAGACCATAAGCCTTTAGCTGTCAAAAAGATCCGGAAACGATTCAATGGATCCTTAGTTTGTTCCCACTCGCTTGTTTCTTCCTTCGTACGATACTTGGAAGGATCGTCACCTGACATGGAATGCGGCAGAAAACGGTAAGTGATGGCTTCGATCAATGTTGCACCTTCGCCGTTACGTCCGCGCTCAGCGGCATCCTGTACAGCTTTAACTACAGCCAATACGTCCATACCATCAACCTGCACGCCCACAATACCAGCGGCTACTGCTTTGTGTGCAACCGATAAGGCTGCTGTCTGTTTGGCAAAAGGAGTCGTAATGGCATAACCATTATTTTGCACAACAAAAATTGCTGGCAGCTTAAATGCACCTGCAAAGTTCATGCCTTCGTAGAAATCGCCCTCGGAGGAACCTCCGTCACCTGTATAAGTAATCGCTACACGCTTCTCGCCGCGTTTTTTGAACGCCATTGCTACGCCCATCGCATGAAGAATTTGTGCACCGATAATAATTTGTGGCATAAGCACATGTACATCTTCAGGAATTTGTCCACCGTGCTGGTGACCACGGGAGTATAGAAATGCCTGATACATCGGAAGACCATGCCAAACGATTTGTGGCATATCACGATAACCCGGACATACAAAATCATCTTTATTGAGAATGAACTCGCTACCAATCATAGTTGCTTCTTGACCAGATACTGGAGCGTAAAAGCCCAAACGGCCTTGACGGGTTAAATTAACTGCCCGTTGATCCCAAGTACGCGTAAATACCATGCGTCTCATTAATTCTTTCAATTGCTCATCGTTCAATTTCGGCATTTCCTGTTCATTCACGATAGTGCCATCGGGCGCTAGAACAGATAAAGGCTGCACCTCGGTAACAGCTACTTCATACGGCTTACTCATGTACATTCACCTCAATAGTAGGATTTCAATGCCAATAAAGATGGAATTCTGTTATAGTAGTATTATAAACCTGTTTTCACTCAGAACACAACCACTTACTTGAAAAATATGATTTTTATCGATTTAAGTCTGTATAACAGTTTTTAAAAACATATAGTACAGATTAATAATTTCTTAAAAACTATACTAATACAACAGGAGGAAAGCCTTATGGACGACGCTATTTATTACAAACGCACAATTGTAAAAGAACTCATTCCCTCGGAAGCTTTGGGAGAAAGCCGCCCTGTCCGAGTCTTATTACCGCCGGGTTACCAGGAGCTAACAACGTACCCCGTCATTTATTGTCAGGATGGCGAGCAATTTTTTAATTTTGGACGAATTGCTACGATTTTAAACCATTTGGTTTATGATGAAGGCGTCCAACCTGCCATCATCGTTGGTGTCGATGTTGATATAGCCAAACGCACCTCTGAGTATACACCTGGTGATTCCCGCTTTGACGCCTATTGCCAGTTTTTCACTGAGGAGCTGCTTGCCTTTATTGAAAGCAAATATCCTGTTGGTGCCACCGCCAAGGATCGCATTCTCGCAGGAGATTCATTAGGAGGAACGGTCTCGCTACATCTCGCTTTGAATTATCGTAGCCTATTTTGCAATGTCCTATCCTTATCGGGTGCATTTTTACAACCAACCCAAGATCGACTAGTCGATGAGACTGATTTATCGTGGTTAAAGCTGTACATGCTGATTGGCACAGACGAAACCGAGGTAACTACCAAAGGTGGCTCCTTCGATTTTCTAGAAGCCAACCGTGTGGCCAAGCAGCTGTTTAAAGAGCGGAATTGCCAGCTCACTTATGTGGAGAAGCCCGGCAAGCATATATGGGGATTTTGGCAAAAGGAGCTGCCCGAGGCGTTGAAGTTGTTCCTGTAGGGGGGACAACCCTCCCCACCCTCCCTTTTAAGGGAGGGCCCCAGAGGTCCAGCCCTCTGGACTCCCGCTCCGTGTGCTGAACTTTGGCGTTCTCGGGGCGCTTTCGTCCCTGCGGGACACGCTTGGCTTTTGGTGCGTGGATGGGCGCGAGGCTTTGGCGTTCTCGGGGCGCTTTCGTCCCTACGGGACACGCTTGGCTTTTGGCTGGGGGCGGAACCTCAAATGCACAAACAACACGCTGACGGTCAGCGTGTCGAAGTTGAGCTGTTCCTTCGGAATTCGCAAAGGCGCTCCAAGCGGGCTTCCTTTTGGGGCACCAGGTGCGTACCGGGCGGGCTGTTCCTTCGGAATTCGCAAAGGCGGCTCCAGGGCGGCTGTCCCTTTGGGAGGCGCCAGGTGCGCTTCGGAATTCGCAAGGGCGCCCCAGGGCGGCTTTCCCTTTGGGATACGCAGCTTGTTGCTATAATGATTTGGATTTTTTCCAATCTACATGGGCTGACTGTACTCTTTTCCATAGCTCGTCACGTTCTTGGGTACTATAATTGACGAGATGCTCATCGAAGATATCGCCCAAAACCTCTAGCCATTGGGACTTATTAGAAAGCTCTACCTTTTCCACTCCACTAAGCCCTCGTTTGTTCCAGATGCAACCTCTAAGCTCATTGCTGCCTGCCTCATGCCTTTGCCTAATAAGGAATATATCAAACCAAGGGGAATCTGCCGCGCGGCTATAATACTCATGCTTGGGTTTAAATTCTTCCAGGTCGTTAAGGACAGCAGGGTCAAAATCCACTCCTATAAAAGAGGCCAAAGGGTCATGCTCTAAACGCCAACCCTTAGTGACAACCTTAGAATCGACAACTTTATATAGAAATGGGGCTTGTTCATAAATTCCGTTATGTAGAGGAACAGGCTCTAAAGGCATATCGCCTAAGCCAACATCGATAATCCATTTTTCATTTTCAGCATGTTCATTTAATAAGGTTACCGTTAACCCCAAATGGAAGGAATTAATTCGGGGCTCGGCTCCTAACGGTTGGACTCCTGCTCGATGCAAAGATACTTGATAGCCTAATGAACGAAGAAGCAGGCTGAACGCCCCATTCAAATGAAAGCAATAACCACTTCTACGCTTCAAAATAAGCTCAACAGATTCTCTAAAACCAATAGCAGCAGGCTTTCGCGCAAAAATATCAACGGTTTGCCATGAGAGAGTTTTGACATGAGCTTTATGTAGCTCAAATAAGTAGGCTTTAGTTGGAGCCTCAATATTTGCTATCCCTATTCTATTTAAATAAGCTTTTATTTCCTCTGCGGTCATCGTATACATACTTATTCACCTCTAATTCATAAGAATCTCCGACCACACTACTCATTACCGTAACCATTATAGAAGGAAAATGGGCTTGAAACAATGTTTATCAATTGCAACAAGCGGTTATGTTAGGAAGCCATTTCACACTTTTTGTTAACAGGAAAAAAAACGCCTGCTATATCGCAAGCGTCCTATCCATATGTGGACCTCTCTATTTGAATCTTCCTATTTGGAGCCCTTGCTTAGCTATGGAGCGTTGGTGCCTGTAGTGGAGTGCTCCATGTGCCGTTGCCGGATGCATTCGTCGAAGACCCGGAAGGAAAGCTGCTGTAGGCTTCGAAATCATCGCTTAATAAAGTAGCTGCAAAAGCAGGCAATGCCACAAAAGGGATTACGATAATGGCCAGTAAAAATATGAACAGCAGAGAGATCAGTTTATTTCGCTTTTTATTATCAATGGAAACACTCCTTTTTGGTATAAGCTTGAGTTCGTCTCGTCTTAATCCTCTGGCTGTAAGATTAATCCTTGAACATCCTCTGTTCAGTACCATCGCTGTGAGTTCCATCGACCACTCCCTTTACGAGAAAGTCAAAGCTGGAGAATGTAATGGTTTCCAGTAATTGGATACCAACCTTTTAAATTATAGTTCACTAATTTAGACGGATAGTATGATAATTTCTATATAGGCTTGTGTTATGTTTGGTTTTTTACAACAAAAAAAGAACCAACTGTACAGCTACAGTTGGTCTTGTAAATTGTCGGGAGACAAGAACCTTATCCCATAAATGACATGAGTAAAAGAAAATTTACACTTCCCCCCTGATTAATTCATCTAGGATGTCTCTCCGAACTAAATTTGTGCAGTTCCTCCGTCCACGAACAATTCAATTCCATTTATATAGCTGCTTTCATTAGAGGCAAGGAACATGACAGCATTTGCGATTTCTACAACGGTTCCCACTCTTCCTAGCGGAGTTACAGTCTTGGCATGTTCAAGAACATTAGCTAATTCGGCTCCGAATAAGTCATCATAAGCCGGTGTATGAACGAACCCAGGACTAAGGACGTTTACACGAATTTCAGTCCCTTTTAGATCAAGTATCCAGTTGCGTATTAGCTGCCTTATTGCTGCCTTCGATGCGCCATAAACACTGAATGCTGGGTCCCCAATGGAACCGGCTGTGGATCCAGTAAGGATAATCGAACCTACATTGTTAGGAAACAAGGGTAATGCCTTTTGAACCGTGAATATCGTTCCTTTTACGTTAACGTCGAATATTTTGTAATAATGCTCTTCTGTAATTTGGCCCAGTGGAAGCATAGATCCAATCCCAGCATTTGCAAAGAGGATGTCTAAATGTCCTTTTTCTTGCTTCACTGCTTCGTACAGTTTGTCCAAATCTTCCAACTTGGAAATATCACCTTGAATACCAGTTACATTCTTCCCAATCAGCTTTACCGCTGCATCCAGTTCACTTTGTCTGCGTCCTGTAATAAAAACATGCGCACCTTCTTTTGCAAACTGCTGCGCTGTTGCAAGACCAATACCGCTAGTACCTCCTGTAACAACTGCTACTTTACCATTAAACTTTCCCATGTTATGACTCTCCTTGTATGTTAATTTTTGTTCTAAGTAATATGTCCTGACTGCCATTTATCAGTAATAATCTGTTAAGAACATCCCACAAACGACATTACGAACCAAGTAACAATAATAGAAGTACCTATTTTTTTGTTATATAGTAACTAAAAAGTAATAATTATTGCCGATCGTGCCAACAAATCTATGAGTCGCAACATCAAGATTCATTACACTATGAAAGGGACTTGTGAATGACCTTTTAAAATCTAATGAACGAAGTATGGCTACAAATTGAACACATTTATCAACATAAAGACCCAGCCATTTTGGATGGTTGGTCTTTATGCCGCCGGTAAACTGAGTTATACTCGATTTTGTCATCCTGCATATCCAGCCGCTATTCGGTTATCCCGTACGTTGTTTCCCATTCTCTTCGCAAGGAAATAGAAAAATCGGCTAGAACATTTAGCGAGGCACATTCGTTAGTTGGCTTCCCCATTCTCCGATTGGTTCAAGCCAGCTTACAATTCTTTCATCAATTAAGCCTGTAAGTGACTCCTCGTATTCTTTGCGATAAGGCTTTGGAAACTCTTCCTGTACCCAACTATCTCTAGTACCTTGCCAGATTTCATATATATGAAGATCATCCGGACTATCAATATCATCGGAAACGATGGCATTTACGAATTTAGGATCGTTTCTGAAATTGTTAATCATTGCAAAGAGACTGTCGCGGAAAGTCTCTTTCATACCTGGTTTTATTTTGAAACGGATGTTTAGAATAACTTGACTTGAATTTTTGGACATAGTCACACACCCCTTAACTTTTTTTGTGGTAAATATAATAGTTCTTTTCATTAATTTCTTCGGTGCATCCAACAAGAGTTATTATCGATCAAATGTATCGAATTAACAAGTACCCACTTTTTTGTTATATAGTAACCAAAAAGTGATAATTGTGATTATACCACTCCAATTCCAAAACAATAATTATTCTGCTAGCTTTAGACTACCTGTTTCTAACAGAGTATCCCCTGTTGGTTTGCATGATTCAGAGATTGCTTCTTATCCCTAAATAAATTATTAGCCATTGTAAACTAGAGTACACTTAGGTTTTTAACCATTTATTTTAATGAAAAATAAGAATGTCCCTAAGCATGTCATCGTTTTATTTTACTTTTAATCAATATGCAAAATTTGGAACTCACCCTTAGCGAATGATTTCTCTGCATAATTGTCACCCCAATTGCAAAGCGCTCTCAGAATAGGTTCAAGCGATTGACCAAGTTCTGTAGTTGAATATTCGACTTTTGGAGGTACTTGATTGTACATCTTCCTACTTATTAGTCCGTTCGTTTCTAATTCTCTAAGTGTTTGAATAAGCATTTTTTGAGAAATACTATGCACAAGTCTCTTTAATTCGCTCGTCCGTTTTGGACCTTTTATCAAATAGTATAAAATAAGCCCCTTCCACTTCCCTCCGATAACCTCCATAGTAACTTCTAGGTCACAGTAATAAGTTTTCATGTTTAACATAACATCTCCCGGTTATAATTATCACTTTTTAGTTATTATGTAACAAAAAAGTGTGTACTTTTATTATAGTTACTTTTGACTCATAATATCATTTAAAGGCGGACAAGAATAGCACGAATACAATGGATAGTTAGGGAAAGAGATCACAGATAATCGTTCCATTCGGATGCTTCTGGTGAATATGAAGTAAAAAATAAACTG
The DNA here is from genome assembly GCF_011440305.1 of Paenibacillus agricola. Lineage (GTDB taxonomy): Bacteria > Bacillota > Bacilli > Paenibacillales > NBRC-103111 > Paenibacillus_S > Paenibacillus_S agricola. The sequence goes on from NZ_JAAOIW010000003.1 coordinate 280,077, forward strand.
AAGTATACGGGCTGATGACTTCGGACACATTGGAAACTGTCGAATTTTGCAGGATGTACACCTGGCTAAAGCCGACTTCTATAATGTTGCTCATACACTATACTTGGCAGTGTAATATGGCAAATTTGCTACCATTTACTTGCTCCATAATCTTGGATCAATACTGGTTAGCGCCGCCAAGTAAATGATGGCTCCAAAGCCTGCGGATTTCCAGTAAGTAAACTCAAGGTCAAGGAATTGCAGATCGTACTGAATGCAGCAGGGTCGCGGAAAATTGTCCATTCCTACCTACTGACTTGCCGGCTTCAAATTAGTAGCTATTGGCCATTTCATGTATGCCCGACGAGGATGCACAAAAATTTCCGATCTACAATGACTAAGAGCTTGAATTTGCTTACAAGAAGAATCGGCAACAACCTGCTTGCCTAATTGCTAGGGAAATTATATAAGTTAAACTTTACTCCCGTTACTTTAGCGAATAGCCCTAGTTAAAGCTTTTAATTTGGACTGACGTTCCTAATTGCAATATTTCGGGTAACGCGTTGGGTATGTGGCTGAAATAAAGATCCAATTATTTCCCATCGGGAATGAGATAAAGGTCTTGTCATTGGCACATGACAAGACCTTTATCCCATAAAACAAAAAAGCCGCGATTTACGCGACTCTTAATGAGATAATATTCTTGTCTTCCGACATAAATCCAGATCCATATCCTGTTTATTATTTCTCAAGACCATACCGGCTCTGCAAGGTATCGACCATTGCCGCAATTTCTGCTTCCTCCGGCAGCTTAAGCGTCGCTGCTTCACCGCTCTCACCGCTCTTGCGCTTCCTTACCACATCCTTGATAGAATCGATAAATAATTGCTCGTCCGCAAGACCGATTAGCTCGTCCAGGCTCGCCATGCTATCTGCCGTCACCTTCGGAAAGCATTGCTCGCTAGCGCCACAATCACCTTCTGTTGCGATATCATAAAAGCTTTTGGCCAACTCAGCCTTCTCTTTACCAGAACCCCGTACGACAACGAAGGCTTGGACAGCAATCGCATGAGCTTGCCGCCGCTGGGCAATTCCACAAAATTTAAGACCTCCAATGCTTAGATCATAGTCACCTGGGCAATAAGCACCTTTAATTTCACCTTTCGCCACATCCGGACTTAATGTATGTAGGGCTTCCTTAATCAATAAGTACATCTTTTCAAAGTCATTGCGGAAATCGATATGCCCCTGCTGTTTCGGCAGGATTAGCGTGAGATTGACCACGCCAAGATCAAGTGGCACCGCGGCACCTCCTGAATTTCTGACAGCCGCCGAGTAACCCTGCGCCTCCAGCCACTGCTTCGCCTCCAGTGCGTGGGGAAGCCTGCTATCACGCAAGCCCATCACAAAGGCGCGAGGATGCCGCCATATATGTACAATGGGCGTTCCCCCCTCGCCAACACGCCTGCACAAAATCTCGTCTAGGGCAAAGGGCAGCAGTATATTTTCCTGCTCTTGTCCTGTTTCCTTCTCTGTTTCTTGTTCGTGTTGCCCAGTCCGATCCCAAATCAAAATATCACCAGGCAAGCTCCATTGTATGTTGTCCATCATGACCTCCTAAAAGTTTTCAAGGAAAACTAGCTCCTCAAGCATTTGCTATCATGTTCCCCGCAGAAAACTAGCTTCGTAAGCGGCTTAAAGGTTTTCTTTACTCGTTACTTCCTTAAAAATTCGAATTAAATGCTGAATATCCTCATCAGCCAAATCACCGAAGAACGTTTCGATATTCGCTCTGCGCTGCAATCGGATTTTGCCGATCAATTGGCGACCTTCCTCATTAATTCTTAAATAAACGACGCGCCGATCTTCCTCGGTTCTCTCCCGCTCCACGAGTCCTGCCGCTATCAGCTTGTCTGACATGGATGTAATCGCTCCTGGTGTATAACCCAAGATATCAGCTAGCTGCGAAGCTTTCAGCGGACCGTCACTGTCCAATTTATCCAGCAGGAAGCCTTGTGAAGGCGTGATGCCGCTCTCATTAGCCTTAGAGCCATTGGAGACCATTTTACGAAACAATTGTCTCGCTACCTCTTCCAATTCCAAAAGATTGCGATGATCCGTCATGAAACCGCTCCTTTTTATCTCTTTTAATATTCATTTTAACATGCAGCTTCGGCTTGCCCAAGCTTTTGTGTAATTCAGAGACCAAAATTAATAAACTTGACTTATAATTTGATTGCATTCTATATGAGGATCGTTTATCTTAATGGAATCATTGAAACCCATTTGTTTTTGTAGAAAAAAAGGGGATTTCATAGCTGCTGCGGAATATAGTTATGTCCTAATCGCAATAGCTTTTTCAACACGACAGCACTTTTTAGAGGGGAATGGAAGGAAATGAAATCACCAGAGCGGATATACGCTAATATTCTATTACAAGTAGTTTCTGTTTTGTTTCTGTCTCTGTACTTTATCATTACTAGCCAGGTATACCCAACCAATTATTTATGGTACATAGCGGCGATTTTGTTGGGGCTTTTCGGATATTTCCGTAAAACCTACCCCACCTTATTGGCTACTATTTTTGTTATTGGTGTTTATGGACTCCATATGATTTACCAATTGTATATCAAGACCGTATTTACAACTGTGGGGTGGAATGATCTCATCTGGTTGTTGGTGTTCCCTTTCCTTGCACTTATGGGAGGAATCAACAAAAGCGATATTCCATTTAAACAGAAGAGCCGTAGGCAGACAGCTGCCAGTAAAAGCTTCCGTGACCCTGCACTAGACGAGCCTTTTACGATCGAAGCAGATTTGGGCTTCAGGAATCATGAAAGCTTCTTCCACCAATTCGAGGAAGAAATATTTATGAGTGGCCGCAATAAACGAAAATTATCTATAATGCTTATTGAAATCTATCAATTCCAGGACTTTTACAAAGAATATGGACATGAACAAACTCAATTATTCCTCGATAAGGTTGCTGAATTGATAAACGAAATCATGCCCGAAGCAGAGGTTAAAGCTTATTTGGAGGAAGGTCAATTTGCTGTCCTGCTATCGGGCTCAGAACGGGCTAATTCCAGTATTGCCGAGCTGTGGCTGGATGACCATTTCAACTCGTTGCTATTAACTCGCCCACGCAGCAAAGGGTCGGTCACGGCAAGATTAAGACATAGCAAGATCGATTGCCCTGCACAAGGTATGACTGCTTATGAAATTGTCGAAAAAGCGCAGCAGGAGTTAGCCTTTAGCAGTATCTAGCAGCCCCTAGATGTGACAACCCGATTTATTGTAAAAGACACTCTTAAGGAAGTGACACATTCAATGAAGCAGTACATGCGAGCTTGTGCATCTATTTTAATCGTTACTTTCGTGATCGCCTGCGTGAATATACCTGTTATTTATGGAGTAGCGCCCGTTCAGCCGGACGCTGCAACGAGCAGTCCTATAATTGCTGTGCCGGAGGGCAATATTACGCCCGCAGCGCCTATAAATAACGCCGTGCCTGCTCCTGCCGGCACTGTAGCCTCACCCGTTTCCACGGTGGCTTTACCTCCTTCTGCTCCAGCAGCTAGCTCGGCGGCATTAACTAACGTCACACTTGCGAAAAATGCGGAAATTTTTCCGCTCTATTTGAACGATCGCATGATTCAAGGGGAAAATAGCCGTGAGGACTACTTCTTTGAAGTGGCCAAAAGCCGAAAGGTACTGCCCGGTTCATATATAGACATCTATTTTGGGCATTCACTTATGCTGTTGCCCAAAACCTCTACCTTGACGGTTTTAATGGATGATGTCCCTATTGGGGCCATTTTTTTGAATGAGACTAATCATGAAAAAACATTATTGCGTATCGATATATCCAACTATTTGGCCAGCCCGGGCTTCCACAAGCTTTCTTTTCAAGCCCATATGGAATTTGCCAACAATGTGTGTATGGATCCCAATAATGCCGCCAATTGGATGGTTGTTTACAAAGAAAGCACAATCCACCTAAACTTGGACAAAAGCTATGATAGTGCTGACCTGACCTGGTACCCAAGCCCTTTCTTTGAAAAAGGCAGCCAACAGCCTTTGCAATCGATAATTGTCGTTCCTGATGATATCGAACAAACTGAATTCGTCGCTGCTGCCCGACTGGTGCAGTTTTTCACCTCACAGGCACAATCTACCCGCATCAATGTTCCGATCTTTGCAGAATCCGATTTAACGGATGTTATGCTCGCTAATAACCATACCATCTGGCTGGGACGTACAGGCCATTGGAAAGAACGCGGTAAACTGGTTGAGGACACGTATCGCAAGCAAGCCGATCCAGCGATTCAAGCACAGGGCCTTATCGCTATAGGAGCCTCTCCTTGGAATGCAGCATTAAGTGGCATGGTGATCAGCGGCACGAATGAGGAATTGTTGAGCGCGTTGACTATCCTGACCGAGGAGACGTTATACACCCAGCTGCAAGGAAAGTCAACGGGCATCATGCCGGGATTAAAAAAAACCGAAATCCAGCCTCTTGTTAATCCAGGTAAGGTGAACACCATCAGCTTTGAACAGATGGGGTATAACCATATTAATATTGGTGGAAGAGTTGATGTCAATACAACGATCAACTACAATCTTCCCAATTATTTGGATGTTGAAGACGGAGCCAAGCTAACGTTAGGCTTTAAGCATTCCAAATCGATTGAATATGGGCAATCCGTACTTACAGTGAAGCTTAATGGCGTGCCTGTCGATAGCCACAAGCTTAGTGAAGCCACAAGCGATTCGGGATTAATTGAAGTCAACTTAACCCAAGATGTAATCGGAAATAGCAGGACCTTAGCTTTGGAAATCAGCGTTCATTTTGCAAATTCTTCACCCGAGCAAAACCAGGGATGTATCGATCCTAACCTGATTGGCAATTGGGTTGTTATTGATAAAGCCTCTACAATAAGCTATACCCCTGTTGATCGGAAAGCCTTCAACTTACAGGCAATTCCTTATTCATTCATTAAAAATGGCCACTGGAATGACGTTACCTTCCTCTTACCGGACAAGTTCAGCAGCAAAGAATTGAATACAGCAATGACGCTTATTGGTATTCTTGGCAGAAATGCGGTCGATACAACCAGCCTAACCCTGACCAAAACCTCAGCTGCCGGCCTTAAGGATCTCCTGCGGGGACGAAACATCATTTATCTGGGCACAGCCAAAGACCTGCCTGACTTCATGAATGGCTTTCCTGACAGCTCGGTTGTGTTTAAAGACAATAAAATGACTTCCAACACCAAAAACATCGAATTATTAAGTGAACTGCAAAGTAGCTCAGCGCTCATTCAACTGTCTAAATCACCATTGAACGAGAACAAAACTTTATTGGTCTTGGCAGCCACCTCAGCCGATCGCCAAAATTCCTTAAGTGAAGCGTTGACGGATCCTATCGTTAATGACAAAATAACCGGAAAATTCGTCGTTATCGATAACCTGAATAAAATCCATGCCTTCCCGGAAGAGCCAGCGCCACCCAAAGTACTCGCCAAGCCGAAGGTCAATCAGGTCAGTGATTTTCTTAACGGGCAAAATAAGCTAGCATTGGACGGTTCCATTTTTGTGATCATCTTTCTTGCTGTAGGTATGCTGGTTGTGTCCATTATTTGGATAGCCCGAAAACGCAAACGAGGATAAGCCGCTTTCTCTTCATATTCACATGCATCGAAAACGAACATAAAGAGCCTGTCCCCTTGGTCATTTGACTTAGGGGACAGCTCCTTTTTATTTCATTGCTTCCAGCCCGGATATTCGTGCTTGTCCCCAAGAAGCAATTTTTACACGCACAATCATATTGCTCGCTTGGTTCTCCAGTTCTTTCCCTGTTCCTTCAGGAACATAATACCGCTCCATGCCATACAGGACATGAATGGATTCTTCCCAGCTATACGCAACTATCGCTTGTAACACCGCTTGATCTGGGGAAACCGCTGGCTTACTGCGATACACCCCTACAGCCTCGTAAATGCCGTTTGCTGCGGGTTTCAGTGCAACATACACCCGCTCTCCCTCATCAGGCTTATCGCCGCTCTCCTTCCACAATGAAGGCTTTAGCACACTTATCTCATAACTGAGTGTAACATAATCCCCATACAGAAAATCCCGCGGGTCGACAGGTATTGTTTTGATCTTGATCTCAGTGCCGAACCATCCAACTGCATAATAGGAGCCAGCGATTCCGCTCAAGAAAAGTACTTGGACCATTACAACAATAAGCAGCAGCAGCATTCTGCGTTTGTTTCCCATTGGCTTATTAATCATGAGGCTCCTCCTCCTTTTTCATATCGCTCAGAACCAGCTTTTTCCTATGGTTTAAGAACCAGCTTAACCCCAGCAAAATGAGCCCCCCAAGAATAAAAAATAAGGATTTATCCATAAATGCCCACGTTAATTTTCCGTACGCGACCATCGTAGTCACAATAAAAAGCAAGGTTCCAAAATTGATTTTGAACCGCCATTGCTCCATATAGCCGCTCCACAGCACATAGAAGGAGAAGAAGAACAGAATGACTAAATACATGACGGCTATACTCGACTGCAAATAAATGACGGGCACCAATAATACCCATTCAAAGCCACTGGATATTCGCCCATTCGTCCACTTTCCAAATAAGGAAGCCGCCAAGATAACCAGCATGGAAAAGATAAAATAGAGCGGTTCGGCAAGCAGCTCATACCTGTCACCATCAGTGAAATCATCAAACATCAGAACCATCACAATCGCAAAAAGGAAAGCTGCAGCAAGCGGCACTGATTGAAGCGCAAAGCCGGAACTGCGATCCTTTATCCAATCCCCCACCGCATAAAGCGCCATCAACGGAATAAATATCCATAGAAACTTCCATTCCCGATCTAACACGAGAATCAGCGATTGCAGCACGATGCTTAAGCTAAAAAACCAGGCTAACAGCATATGCTGGTTTTTCCAGCCATAGTAACCTAACCCTACTGCCATAATGATGAAGCCGACATAGCTGAACCCATCATGCTCGATTGTGCTATACCACTGTGCGCATGTAAAAATCAACAGGCTTATCAAATATAAAAATTTACTGCGGTATAAATAAGTGAGTAAGGTTCCGACAGATCCCCACACGATGAATGACATAATATCATAGGAGACCAAATGGAACATCTGGGCAATCAATACAATACCGCCACCAAAGGAAATCAAGCCTAGCGTCGTCATCGCTAAGCCTAGCCTATCGTTGCCCGACTTCCGAAATAGTTCGCCTCCGCCATAACAAGCGACCATCAGTACAATAATCATGAGCAGCCTTGCCATCTGGGGAATTTCCTGCCAGTTTGCAGCAACAAAGCTTAATATCCCCAACCCTACCAATATGCTGCCTAGCAAGGGAAGTACGCCAATAGCATGTTTTTTATCATTATATAAATCTAGAATCTGTGTATATTGCTCACGAGTTACGATGTTTTTTTCTACCCAAAGAAGACCTTCCTTTTCCACCCATTTTCGGCTCATCCCTAACCACCTCTTTCTCCAGTATTTCTTATATCTTAAGTATATCCGAGCCTGCCAAGAAAAGTAGTACTATCTTTCTCTAGTACCCCAAGCCTCAATACAAAGAAACAGCTACCCCAAGAAGCCTCGAAGATAGCTGTATTTTATTCCTATTTGATTCGATTAAACGGCTAGTATTACTTTTCCGATAATCTCCAGCAGCCTTTCAGCCTGGAAGGGCTTAACTATATACGATTTGGCTCCGGCTTTAATAGCATCCAATACTTGCTGCTTCTGTCCAGCAGCACTAATCATGACGACCCTGGCTTGGGGAAAGGTTTTCAGCAATATTTGCAGCGCTTCGATCCCATCCATATTCACCATATTAATATCCATGGTAACCAAATCAGGTTTATGGTTGATATAGCTTGCCAATACTTCTCTTCCGTCCGTCGCCTCAACCACAACCTCATGCCCAGCGCGTTCCAAAATAATCCGGATATTTCTGCGCATTACTGTAGAATCATCTACAATCATAACAGTAGCCACTACTTAGAATCCTCCAAATATCTATAGATTATATTGCAAGAATGCGCGCCAGCTCCAACTTATTAGTTGAAGATATATAAATGCATTGAAAGTTGCCAGACTCCGATTCGAATCGTTGTACCAGAACGCTGCTAAATTTAGACTGTAGCTCAGCTTTTTTCGTTATGATGACCAAAGGTGCACCTAAAAAAATATCATGTTCATCACGCTCTGTCAAAGAATTCCCGGAAATCACATTCGCGATTTCAGCCACAACCTCGACACCAAATTCAGCAGCTTCCTCATCGGTAATATCTTCAATCATATATTGGTGGGCGAGAATTCCAGACAAAGCTTGGTCTACCGTAAATAACATTCCGCCTTGAACGGCACCACTAAGCTGGATAAAGGCAGTCACATCCTCCAAATATAAGCTTCCGATACTATCTGGGATAGGCTTTAGCCCTTTAATGCCAAGCCCGTTTAAATAGTGGAGCGAGGTGCTAATAAATACCTGAAAAAATTGATCTTCTGGGTACAAGATTATCCAACCTTTCCTACAGCCGTAATGTTATCATAAGGAAACTTCACAATGAATTTAGTGCCCCCGCCTTTTATTGTTGCTACGCGTATGGTTCCACCCAGCTTTTCTGCCTCGGCTTTCACTGCGGATAAACCAATACCTCGACCTGACCATTCTGTTGCTTGCTTCGTCGTAGAGAGCTGATCCTTAAAGATCAGCTCGGCGATTTGTTCATTGGACAAGGGCTTCAATTCATTATACGGCGGCAGCAGTCCGCTCGATTCCGCCCTCGAACGCACAGCATCAAGATCAATACCGCGGCCATTGTCCGATATCGTAAGCACCAGTTCGTTATCCTCGTGCTCAACGAAGAAATTGACGGTTGCATATTCATCCTTACCCATTTCCAGCCGTTCTTCAGGCGACTCGATCCCATGAACCACAATATTGCGCACGATGTGGATTAATGATTGCGTTAAGCCTCCCAGCTTCTCGGGATCGACCAGCACATCGCCGCCGCGCAATACGATGGGATGCAAGAGCAGGCCATCTCGCTCGGCCATCTCGGATAAATAAGCGGGGTAATGCTGAATCAAGGCTTTAAGTGGCTTGAAGCGCCATTGCTTCAGCCCGGCAAGCCAGAGCCTATCTTCGGTATCCGTTAGTCTTGCTCTTAGTTCCTTCTCCAGATGCTGCCATTCTGCTTTGGTTAATTTAACCTCATATTCCATACCCATTTCAGACATGGCATCACCCAGTACTTCCTTGAGCAGCAAGCTATCCTCCTCCAGCCAATCGTGCAGTTGCAGGTTCTGCAACCAAAGCTCCAGCCCTGCTGCTGAGAGTTTCTCCTCATGGGCGAGCAGCTCCGTCAAATCCGATTCCAATTGGTGAAGCCGCGGGACAATATGGATAAATTGCAATAAGGCAAAGCTTCCTTTAAAGGTGTGGATGGATTTATAAATCGAAAGCAGCTTCTCCTCTACGGAGTCGATGCTGCCCGAAATTTCAATCAGCTCGATATCACAGAAGCTTTCAAAGCTTCTTATAATCTGTGCATAGTCCTCGGAATGGGTAATGACGTGGACAACCATTTGCAGCCTTTTCCGCTCACGGGACATTAACTCCTCCAAACGCCTAGTTTCCGTAATGTCCGTCAGCATTACCATAATAATCCCGGCTTGTTCTTTCGGAGTTAGGGTATCTTCAGACGCTGCCAAATATTTAAACTCGATTTGGATGACCTTGTCCTGCAGCTTAATTTCTTCTGGGAGCAACGAGAAGATCAGCTCTCTTTTCCACTCATCGGGTTCATTGTAAAACTCACCGAGAATCGTTTCTAACAGCTGGGCCTCCTGTTTGTCCTCAGCATAAAAGACTTCGGCTAAGCGCTTACCAGCAATATCCTGTTTGAAAATACGTGTGCATTCTACGCTGTATTCATCCATAACAAGCAAATCTGCACCAAGTGACATAAAGCCTTGCCTGGCATTATCCAGCAGGGTACGAATCGAGGCTGTACGCCCAGCAACCGTCTCCTCCAGCACCTTATTCCATTGCATGATTTTTTCAATTGCCCCCACAATTTGGGCTTCTGCATGCTGGACATGCTTGGGCAATTCGTTCACAGGCCGTCCCGCTGCGACCTCCTCCAGCGTTAGGCTGAAATGCCGGAGCGGCAATATAATCCGCTGCCTAACCAGCAAAATAACGAGCAAAAGCAATAATAACATGCCGCTAAGCGCATATAAGCCCAAGGTGCCCAGTCGATCGGCAGCCTCCGTTGTCGACCGGGTCGGTATCTCGGCATATAACGTGCCGATCTGCTTTCCCGACATATCGAGCAGCGGTGCCGCTGATTGTGAAACGAATACCTGCTGGCGGCGCTCCAGCTTAAATTGCTCACCATTTCCCGTTTCCGTTCCGTTCATGTAAGTCTTTAACTGCTCGGCAGATAAGCCTTCTGTAGAGGAAAGAAACTGTCCTGAATGGAGCAGTAGCGCTATATCAGCCTGAAGCGTATCCTTCAAGCCCATAATAATTTCATTCGTTAGCAACCTTCCGAATATGACAAGACCCACCGGAGCCGCCTCACCCTTATTGTTCGTAACCGGCGCCACCGCAATAACGGCGATTCCTTTGGACGTGTTGACAACACCAGAGAATTGCTGATCCTTTTGAAACCTTTCCAGCAAAAAGGGAAAGCCTATCTGCCCGGTAAACTCGGCCACGTCTCCCGTCTGCACAAGCACATTACCCTGCAAATCCGTTTCCGCTACAAAATCGATATTGGGCACCACATTGGGGACGACCCCGACACTGTCCTCAATCCAAGTCAAGTCATGATTAAGCACCGCTTGCCGGTTTTCCTCCCAATATCCATTGGTCACGGTAACGCCAAGGATTGTATCCCCAAGACGTTCAACCATTTTGTGGGCAGCACGACTGGTCTGGGTCGACTTTTCCTGTTCAATTCGGGTCATACCCGACATTTCATGCTGATAAAACAAGAAGGCTACCGCCACCAGCGGCACTACAATAAGCAAGCCAACCCAGATCAGCAGTTCCGCCATAAAGGAGCGCTGCTTGTTCTTTATCTGCATCTAACAACCTCCGTTACAAATGGCTTCATAGTTTGTCCATATCCCTTTATGTTACTGCATAAGCTCTTCCATGAAAAGACAATTGTCTAGTTTTTATGCAGTTTTTGTGCAGTTTATATAAAGATAATAAAAATAAGCCCCACAGTAGCGGGCCGAAGATTAACAAGTTAAATGATAGCCACACTTATCGATGTAAATGGTAAGGAACCGTTGCGATCACGATATCCTTTTGCTGAAATAAATAGGCACGGATTAATAGGCTGGTTTGATTGTGCAATAGCCAAACCGGCTTAAATTATGCGAAGGGAGCGTATTCATTGGCACCGCTCTGATTATATCGCTATGATGCACCTATTATCGAAGCTATACATAAGTTTAGCTTTGGTTAAACAGTAGCTTGATTGAGATCACCCTGCAGGATAGCTATAATAGAGGAGAATATGAATTTTTGATTAATTCTAAGCTGACCTGTCAAGATACATAACGAACAGGCACTATATGATTGGGTGATGCTACGATGTTAACACGCAGAAATTTCGTCAAAAGATTATTGCTTTCCATGGGGCTTATCTCTACTGGAGTAGCAGGCTCCTTACCCTTTCTTCGCCGCTTTGCAGTTCAAGCAGAGACTGTGTTGCCAGCTACCCCCTCCATATTCATTGAAGAAACGTCCAATGAGCCTCTCGCTGCCTTCTTTTTGTTAAGTGATTTGCACATTACGGTAGATGCTACTTCGATGTCTGATAAATTGCATTTGGCGCTCCAGGACATTACGAACTGGAACCGTAAGCTGGATGGGATTATTCTGGGAGGAGACTTAACCGACTTCGGAAGATTGAACGACTATTTGTTGCTGAAAAAGATCTTAAACCAATATGAGCTTCCCCAGATTTATGGGAATATGGGCAATCATGACTATTACGATATTTGGTTAACGGATGACGGTGGATTCTCAACCGAAACCGTGCCTAATGGCAAGACGGATGCGATGTCCCGCCAACGGTTCCAGAACTTCTTGGCTTATGGCGACCTACCTTATATCGATGCTTGGATTAATGACGTCCATCTCATTATGGTCTCTCAGGATGCTTATGTAGAGGAACGTCCTGAGGTGGGAGAGGGTGCCTGGTATTCGGACGAGCAGTTGAAATGGCTGCAGGAAATTATGAAAGCCCATGGAGACGGAAAACCTTCGTTGGTGTTCATCCACCAGCCGTTGCCTAGTCCCGGCAGCGACGGGCGATCACACCAGCTTATTCGCGCCAATGAATTCAGGGAAATCCTGAAGCCATACAAAAATGTATTTGTGCTCTCAGGGCACACCCATCGCAGCTTCGGCACCGAGAACCATTACAATGAGGAGAACAGCTTTCATTGGTTCAATAACGCCTCTGTAGGGCGTACAAGAAGCTTGGTTCCCGGATTGACCTCTGAATCGGCGCAGGGCATGTATATTGAAGTATATGCTCACCAGGTCGTTATACGGGGACGTGAGTTTACTAATCGTACTTGGATCGACAATGCTACTTGGATGGTTCCGCTGCTTAAATAATATCGCTATTACTTAACCATTTTACTTACTTCACGGAAACATAAAAAAGCCTACGGCTAATCCACTTCGAGTGGTCAACCGTAGGCTTTTTCAGTTAATACCTGTAACGCCTTTCATGCAGTCTTTACAGCATAGGCTATACATCTAAGGTTATACATCTAGGTTATACATCTAGGTTATACATCAAATTTAGAAAGTGAATCATGCAAGGAATTGGATAATTGCTCAAGCTTGTCTGACAAACGAACCAAACCAGAGCTGATATTTAATTGCTCCGAGCTCAGTGATGCAACCTCCTGTGAAGTAGCTGAGGATTCTTCGGCAACGGCGCTTACATTGGCCATCGCATCATTAAGCACTAGCTGTGAAGCATCCAATTGGCTTATGGATTCTGTTACCTCGGACAATTGTCCAATAAAACCACCCATATGGTTCTGTACTTCTTTAAAAATTAAATCGGCTTCCTTAACCGACAAGATCTGCTCTTGGAAAATCGGATAGGCGTTGGATAAGGCTTTAACCGTCTCATCAATTTCTTTCTGGATCGTTTCGGTAATTTGTCCTACAATCGCAATCGATTGGCGGGATTGGTCGGCGAGCTTACGAATTTCATCGGCAACCACCATAAAGCCTTTACCGGCTGCACCTGCACGAGCCGCTTCAATCGTCGCATTCAGCGACAAAATATTCGTTTGTTTAGAAACATTGCTTAATACTTCGAGAATTTTCCGGATAGAACGTGTACTTTCCTTCAAATTATCGACTTTCTCAACCATATTGCGTGTCATCGCTTCGGTTGCATTCGTTTTTTGGATCAGCTCCGACATGTAAAGAATCCCTTGCTCACTGGATTTCTGTACATCGGTGGCCGCTGTTCCCATTACCACGTTGGAATTAACTACTGCTTTCATCTGCATTCCAATGCTGTGGGTCAGTTCGTTACCACGTTCTGATTCCATAGCAAGGCTGGAAGCCCCGCCTGCAATCTCCTCCGTTGCCACGGCAATCTCCTTGGCAGAGGTAGCCGTCTTCTTCGAAACATCGGATAGCTCCGTAGCGGTTTCCAGAACTTCTTGCGCCGATTGGTTCGTTTGTTGAACCAGCAGCGTAATTTTCTCCATCATTTGGTTGAAGCTCTGCCCCAATTGGCCAATTTCATCTTGGGATGAAACCTGCATCCGGACAGTCAGGTTGCCCTGCTCCCCTTCCTTCATCAAATTACGCAGCATGATAATCGGCCGCCCAATCATTCTAACGATGATAATACCAATTGCAATTGCAATGATCGTGGCAATACCTGCCATAATCCAAGTGACATTCGAGATTGCTTTGGCATCCTTAACAAGCTCAGCTATTGGCATAGCGCCTAATAAGAACCAGCCTGTTTTAGCCGATTTATAGTAAACCAGTTGCAGGTCTTTTTTTAAATTCATCGTGCTCCGCTGCTCATCCGCCAGAAGCTCTGGTGTTACATCAATCGTTGTCGGGTTTCCAATGGTTGCCCGATCTTCAGCATACGTGACCTTCATATCCGGGGAAAGGATAAGTGTTTGGCCTCCATCACCCATTTGAATATCAGCCAATTCCTTGCCGATCGTATCTAAATTGATTTCCATCAGCAGTATAGCTTGCGTGCTGTTGGTTGAAGTATTTTTTAATACACGTCCAAGTGCAAATGTAGCTACATAGCTGCCGGAGGAGGTATCAACAAACCCACCCGTTTTAGTATCTAGCCAAACAGCACGCCCGTTGTTCTCCTCAATCTTTTTAAACCAGTCCTCTTGGGCAAATGTTTCTTTGCTGGTTGATCCCCCCGCAGAGCTAAGGGGCTCGCCCGTTGGCCGAAATAAATGTACAGCCTTGATCGTTTTATTCGAATATGAGAATACATTTAGCTTATCGCCCAATTTTTGGCGTAGCTGCAAAAAGTCATAGCTGCCTTTGTTAACGCTATCCATATCTAGGAGCATTTTCTTCATATCTTCATCCAATAAAATTTGCATGGATAAATCCTCATAAACGGTATACATAATATCCAGCTTTTGTCCTGCCTGAATAATCGTTTGTTCGGAAGCATCAGCAACCTTTTCCTGAATAATGCCTTTGGAAATGCTGTAGGACGTAAAACCAACCGTCAGAACAAAAAATAAAATACTGACAAGAAAAATCAAAAATAATTTCATACCGACTGATTTGACAGGATTTTCTATCCGAAGTCCTTTTGTAGGATGATTGGAATTTTGCGGAGCTCCTTTACTGGTTTCTTTGCTTTTGGTTGTCCACTCTTTGAATAATTTGCCGATCGATGCTGTCCATTCGCTCAATGTAGACAGTATTCCTTTCACAGGAACCACCACCCTAATCTCATATAGTTTCTTTAAACAAAAGTAACACTACAATAACTTAATGATTTGTAATTCGACACTTTCCTTCAATTTCCTTTTTCTAAATCGCTTACATGGGAAACAAAATAGTTCAAATGTTTCATTTTGTTTAAATTCTTATGTATACTTCGATGTTTTTCGACCATCTGGATCATATTACTTTTTTCAAACTATGTCTATGGGTCTATTGACCCTCGACAAAAAAAAGCCTCCTTAGGCAGAGGCTTTTAGCAAGTGCAATTATGCCTTTTTCATTCGTTTGCGCATCATATCCATCGGTCTTACCGGTTGTTCCAGCTTCATTTGGATCGATTGAAGAGGATGCCTGGCTGCATCTAAGGGCTGCCCGTCCTGGTCATGTAGCAAAGGTACGAGCTGCTTGAAAAAGGTACCCTGGGGACCAAAAAACTCAATTTCCTGGCCAGGCTTGAAATGGTTACGCTGCTGAACGGTAGCTATACCCGTCACTTCATCATAAGCGGTGACGACACCTACAAAGTCATAAGGGGCTGCTTTCTCCTCTGGCTCGAAAATATGGTCTTCATGGTCTGGATGCTCATAGAAAAAACCCGAATTCAGCGGCCGGTTTGCAGCCTTTTGTATTTCGTAAGCCCACTCCGGCTTCATTTCGTAATGCTCAGGGTCTGCAAAGTAAGCATCAATGGCTTGACGATAAGCATTAACTACCGTAGCAACATAATGGACACTTTTCATGCGACCTTCAATTTTGAAGCTATCTGCGCCTGAGCGGATCAGCTCCGGTACATGCTCAATCATCGATAAATCCTTAGAGCCCATGGAAAACGCATCATCATTTTCTTGGAATAAAGGCAATTCCTTGATACCTATTTGTTGCTGATCCTGCTCGGTTGTAAACAAGTCGTATTTCCACCGGCAGGACTGTGAACAGCCGCCACGGTTCGAATCGCGATCCGTGAAATGGTTGGAGAGCACACACCGCCCGGAATAAGAGCTGCACATCGCGCCATGGACGAATATCTCAATTTCGACCTTCACATTTTTCTTGATATCCTCAATCTCCTGCATGCTGACTTCCCGGGCCAGCACAACACGCTCCACGCCTTCTTCCATCCAAAATTGAATGGCTTGCCAGTTCATGGTCGATTGCTGCGTGCTTAAATGGATTTCAAGCTTGGGTGCAACGCGCTTACAGGTTTCAATAATAACTGGGTCTGCCACGATAATGGCCGCTACCCCTGCATCTTGAATACCGCGCAAATAATCCTCTAATCCGGCGATATCCTCATTGTGGGCATATATATTCGTTGCCACGAAAACTTTGGCACCATAACGCTCGGCAAATTCAACACCTTCGCGCATTTCATCAAAGGTGAAGTTGCCTGCACTCGACCTCAGCCCATATTGCTGGCCACCGATGTAAACGGCATCTGCGCCATAATGCACAGCGAATTTCAACTTTTCCAAACTGCCTGCGGGAGCCAACAGCTCTGGTTTTTCTAAACGAATTCGCTTGCCAAGAAGCTGCTGCTGTAACATAGTCATCCTTACCACTCCTTTTTCTTAAATTAATATACTTGCTCTTTATAAAAGAATCCAAAACTCAGCTCACGTCTAGGGTCCTGTAGCTCACGAATGGCATCAAGCCATTGCTCTTGAAATTGGTATTGCTCGGGATCCTCACAATAGGCGTCAATCACTTGACGGTAGCTGCTCACTGCCGCTTCGTTATATTCAACCGACTTTAACAGCCCTTCAATCTTGAGGCTATCGATTTGGCCTTCGATCAATTCATGCAGGTTTTCGAGCATACAGATATCATCCGAGCTCATAATATGGGTTCCATTCTCATCCTCATATAACGGAAACCTTTCGTCTTGGCGCTCTTGCTCGATCAGAAACAGACCGTTATCGAGCCCCTTGCCTCTATCATCACCACGCCCTTGGTGATCCTCATAGTTCGTTACCAGGCTGCGCTTGGAATGGTATATATTCGTAATACCATGCACTTGCACTTGAACCTGCATCGAAGGAAGGTTTGCCTTAATCTCAAGGGTCTCATCCATGTTCAATTCTCTTGCTAAAACGACTCTGTTCGCTCCCTTGCTGCCCCAGTAGCTGGCAGTTACATAGTTAGTCGAGGTCATCTCAGCATTCCAATGCAGCGGCAAGCCCGGGGCTGCTTGACGGACTGCAATAAGTACTGCAGGATCCCCGAATACAAGCGCATCTGCTTGCAATTCCTGTACACGCTGCAAATAGGCAGGCAACAAAGGGATGCTTTCGTTATCCATAATATTATTGGCAACTACATAAACCTTAGCTCCACGCTCGTGGCACCAAGGAATGAGCTCGCTTAATCCATCCAAGTTAATTTCACCGGGGAGCCTCATACCGAAACGGTGCTCACCTACCGATACCGCATCTGCGCCAGCTTCAACATAACGCCGTGCTTCTTCAACGGATCCAGCTGCTATATAAAGCTCGGGTTTATTCATTATACATTCACCTCTTGATAGAAATTCATTTAGCTAGGGCACTCTCATTTTTCTTGCTGAGTGATATATTATTTTGGTGCTGAGCATAGGTTTCGGCAAAATAATGCGCTTTGGTACCATCTTTTTTGGTTACATAATACAAATAGGGGCTTTCAACTGGAAATATCGCCGCTTTAATCGAAGCAAGGCTTGGGCTTGCTATGGGACCGGGCGGAAGTCCTTTATGGTTATAAGTATTATAAGGGCTATCTACCTGCAAATCCTTTTCAAATAGGCGGTCCTTCGGCTTATCAAACAGGTATTGGACGGTGGCATCGATTTGCAGCATCATATTGATTTTTAGACGATTTTGAATAATGCCGCTAATTAATGGACGTTCCTCGTCAAGGATTGCTTCTCTTTCAATCAAAGAAGCAACAGTTAGCATCTGATGAAGGTTTTGGCCTCTCTCCAGCATCTTTTGCTGCCAATCCTCAGGCAAAGAAGCGAGCTTTTTATCCAGCTCCAGCATCATATTATCGAGCATATCCTCTACCTTGATATCCTTATTCCATTCATAGGTTTCAGGAAATAAATAGCCCTCCAGCCTGTTTCTTAGCTGTGGTTGCTCTGGAACCTCTGCGAATATACGAGCTTTGAAGCCCTCGCGCTGCTCAGCAGCCTGCAGAAATACATTCGCATCCATACCAAATTGCTGGCTCACCTTCTCGGCGATTTGCCTGACCGTATAACCCTCAGGCACCGTCAGTTTAATGCCTTGCTCTTTAATAATTAAACCGTTATTTAAGGTATCAATGATGGCTTCTAACGGTATACCTGGTGCCATTTCATAAGAACCTGCCTGAAACCTGCTGCCTTGTTGCTTATATTTCAAATAATAGGTAAAAACCTGTGCATTATGAATTAAGCCTTCCCGTTCCAGTAGCTCCGCAATCTTAGACGGCGAGGTACCGGGTGCAATCACTAAGGTTTTAGGAGAAGAAGCAGGCATAGGCTTCATAGCTTGCTTTACATACAAGCCCAAACCCGTGACGATGGCCAGAATAATAAGAATTAATAAAATGACTAAAGTCCAAACCGTTTTTTTCACTTTACTCGTAGCTGTCACATGCTCTCCCTTCTGCTAGATACGCATAAACAACGAAAAGAGCGGATTGTCTCCGCCCATTCCGTTTTCCATCAATGCTGTTTACAACGTACTATCTTCAGAAAATACCATCTCGTCATAAAGCTCCGAAACGTTTTCCCATTCGTCATCATCTATGGTTTCCAATTCGAGCTCTCCGCCAGCACTTGTCGTAATCCGAAAAATTTCCGGCTCTTCCGCTTTGGGCTGATCCAGTATAACTACCGCATATCCTTGGTCACCTAACTGAAACTCGGTAATCAGCTTATAAACAACGGATTGTTCTTGCTCATCATACAAAATAATATCATCTCCGTATGCGCTGCGCAACTGATTCATTAATTTGACATCTTTTAATGTATACAAACACATGCCTCCTGACGCCAACTAAGCAATAACCAAAATCAAAATTGACGAGCATTTTTAGCTTTTCTAATTGGAGTCATCTTCCTCTTCTTCATCCATTAAGGTATTGAAGGTTTCCTCGACAATATTCCATTCTTCTTCGTTATCAATCGTGTACAGCTGCAGATCGTCGCCGTCTTCTTCATAACGGAAAGCGTAAACCTCATCGGATTCCTCATCCGCATCGACTGGCACAACCATCATGTACTTTTTGTCGGAACCGTCTACCTCGAATTTCATGATAACTTCGAATTCCTCATCGTTGCCTTCATCATCCGGAATATAAATAATTTCCGGCTCTTCTTCTTCTTGAAACTGCTCCTCGTTGGTCATGCTAATCACCTCTTCGTTTTGGAATCCATATAGTTTTGCAAAATGAGCGCAGCTGCCATCTTATCGATGACTTTCTTTCTTTTCTTCCTGCTAACATCAGCATCAATTAAC
Organism: Paenibacillus agricola; assembly: GCF_011440305.1. GTDB lineage: Bacteria > Bacillota > Bacilli > Paenibacillales > NBRC-103111 > Paenibacillus_S > Paenibacillus_S agricola. The sequence goes on from NZ_JAAOIW010000003.1 coordinate 299,596, forward strand.
ATACGTTGCGCGGCAACGGTTGTCAACCTTTCATCCCATAAATGAACGGGAATTTCAAACATTTCTTTTAAGGATTCAGCAAAAACGATGCACATTTCGGCTCGTGGGCCTATGGTGTTATTCATGTTTTTCGGTAAGCCGACAACGATTTCATGGACCTTGTATTGCTCTATAACTTCACGGAGCCTTGCCGAATCCTTCTCGAGGGTCGATCTTCGGATTACCTCAAGCCCTTGCGCTGTCCAGCCCAATTCATCGCTAAGCGCAATGCCTATCGTCTTGTCTCCGTAGTCCAAACCCATTAGTCGTTCCATCAGTCACTAGCTCCTTGGCGGCTGTAGAGCTTGAGATACAAGCTCTACACGGTGTCTTATGATTTATGCTGCTGCAAATAAGATCGAACTAGCTCTTCAATAAGCTCGTCACGTTCTCTTTTGCGAATAATACTCCGGGCGTTGTTATGGCGGGGAATATAAGCAGGGTCGCCGGATAATAAGTAGCCTACAATCTGATTGATCGGATTATAGCCTTTTTCCTGCAACGCATCATATACCGCCAGCATGACTTCCTTGGGTGATGTTTCGATTTCTTCCGCTTTTACATTGAATTTCATCGTTTTATCCATCGAACTCATCCCTACACCCCCTAGAAACATAATGATGAATATTTAGCTTACAAAACACGTTACCTTCTTAGATATTCGCTATTTGTCGAAAAATTCCTCTTGACAGCACAAATTTATTTTTTTAATTTATTTTGATTTTCAACAAATTGCCCTACTTGTCCTAACGCCTCCGACAATCGGGAAGCATCCTTACCGCCTGCCTGCGCCATATCCGGACGCCCGCCTCCGCTGCCGCCAATGATCGCTGCTGTTTCTTTAATCAGCTTACCAGCATGGTAGCCTTGTGCAATGAGATCAGGAGTCACGGCTGCTACAAGATTTACCTTGTCATCCGAAATGGCTCCCAACACAATAATGGCAGAGCTCAGCTTCGCTTTCATTTGATCGACTATGCTGCGCAAGGTTTCCATATCCCCTGCACTCACTTGGGCTGCAAGTACCGGTATGCCATCAATGGTCTTCAGTTGGTCGGATAAAGAGCCAGCTTCAATATTTCCAAGCTTCGCCTTCATCGATTCATTCTCACGTGAAAGCTCTTTAACTTGGGCAAATACAGCTTCAATCCGTTTAGGCACATCCTGAATATTGGATTTCAGCAAGCCTGCAGCATCACGTAACACTTGTAGCTGCTGATCCATATATACATAGGCATTACGGCCTGTCACGGCTTCAATCCGCCTGACGCCTGAGCCAATCCCGGATTCGCTGACGATTTTGAACAAGCCGATTTGGCTTGTATTCCCTACGTGGCAGCCGCCGCATAGCTCCAGGCTATAATTGCCAACCTTGACTACGCGAACCTCATCGCCATATTTTTCACCAAATAGCGCCATCGCTCCCATAGCTTTGGCCTCGGCGATCGGTTTAACGGAAATCGAAAGCGGTGTGCTTTTCCAAATTTGTTGGTTAACTCGCTGTTCAACATCATGGAGCTCCTCAGCCGTAATGCTGCCGAAATGCGAGAAGTCAAAACGTAGCCTTTCAGGAGCTACCGATGAGCCTGCCTGATTCACATGGTCGCCCAGCACTTCTTTTAATGCTTTATGAAGTAAATGCGTCGCTGTATGATTTTTAATAATATCTTCTCGCATCTCCACACTGACGGAAGCCTGGACGGTATCCCCTTTACGTAGTACACCCGATTCTACATGTACCGTATGAACATGCTGCCCGTGTGGCGCCTTGCTTACATCAACCACCTTTAAACGCGTATCTCCCGATGCCATATAGCCGTGGTCGCTCACTTGTCCGCCGCTTTCTGCATAAAAAGGTGTAACATCCAGCACGACCTGGCAAGTTTCGCCCAAGCCTACCAAATCTACAAATTGGTTCTCGTAAACGACGGCAATTACCTTAGCAGTTGTTACCAATTCAGTATAACCAACAAACTCACTTTTAACCGTCAACTCGCCAAGCGGACCTCCTTGCACCTTCATGCTCTCAGAATCCTGGCGGGCAGCCCTTGCCCGAGTCCTTTGCTCCTGCATCGAAGTGTCGAAGCCAGCACGGTCTACCGTTAATCCTTGCTCAGATGCAAAGTCCTCCGTCAAGTCAAATGGAAACCCATAGGTGTCATATAGCTTAAAGGCATCAGCGCCACTAATCTCGGACCTGCCTGCGGCACGAGCCTTATCCGTTAACTCGGCAAGAATCGCCAAGCCGTCCGACAAGGTTTCATGGAATCGCTCCTCTTCGGTACGGATGACCTTCTCAATAAACTCGCGTTTATCGACAACCTCCGGATAGTATACACCCATAATGTCGCCAACGATAGGTGTAAGCGTATGAAGGAACGGTTTGTCCAGGCCAATAACCTTGCCATAACGTACCGCACGGCGCAGCAAACGGCGAATCACGTAGCCTCTGCCGTCATTGGTAGGCACCACCCCATCCCCCACAGAAAACGCCACAGTGCGGATATGGTCGGCTATCACCTTAAGCGCTACATCGGTTTCATTATTCACATGGTACTGGACACCGGCAATCTTGCAGGTTTGCTCAATAATCGGCATAAACAGGTCGGTATCAAAATTGGAATCGGCATTTTGCAGAACGGAAGCAAGACGCTCCAAGCCTGCGCCTGTATCAATATTTTTATTAGGAAGTGGCGTGTAGCTGCCGTCCTTGTTATGGTTAAACTGCGAAAACACAAGATTCCACACTTCAAGAAAACGCTCGTTTTCGCCGCCGGGCCAGCACTCAGGATCACTCAAGTCTCCATAAGCATCGCCGCGGTCATAAAAGATTTCCGTACAAGGTCCACAAGGGCCCTCACCGATATCCCAAAAGTTTTCCTCCAGCTTGTAGATCCGTTCTTCTGGAAGCCCGACTTTTTTGTTCCAAAATTCAAATGCCTCTGTATCCTCGGGAAACACAGTGACCGAAAGCCTCTCCGGGTCAAATCCGATCCATTCAGGACTCGTCAAAAATTCCCAAGCCCATGTAATGGCCTCTTCTTTAAAATAATCTCCAATTGAAAAATTGCCCAGCATTTCAAAAAAGGTATGGTGGCGGCGTGTTTTACCAACATTTTCGATATCGTTGGTGCGAATACACTTCTGTGAATTGGCAATCCGCGGATTGTCTGGAACGACACGACCGTCAAAATACGCCTTGAGTGGTGCCATCCCCGCATTGATCCACAATAGCGATGGATCGTTGTGCGGGACTAGCGGAGAACTGGGTTCGATCTTGTGTCCTTTGCTTTCAAAAAATGCGAGCCATTTGGAACGGATTTCACTGGCTTTCATAAGTACACCTCCGGTGGATTTTTTACCCTCCCAAACCCTCCCTATAGGGAGGGCTCCAAAGGACTTTGCCCTCTGGACTCCCTGGTGGGTGTGAGAACTGTGTTGTTCTCGGGGCGCTTAAACGTCCCTATGGGACACGCTTGACTGATGTGTGTTGCCCGTGGATGGTCAACGTGCTTCTTGGAGCGCTTTCGTCCCTGCGGGACACGCTTGGACTTCTGTGCGTGTGCGGCGGCGCCGCTCGGGCAGAGCAACCTGCGTTTAGCGGCACATTGCTCCTGCGGAGCTCGCTGGTGCGTGCGCGGCGCACGGCAGGCTCGCTGATCAGAAACCGGATCAGCCAAGCTCTTACTTCTATATCCCCTGTGGGAGATGTAGTAGCTGTTCCCGGCATATGGAGGGAAAGCAGTTCATCCGCAGGAATGCATTGCAGCTAAAGGCTCCCGAAGGGGCAAGGGGTTGCGCTCGAGAGTTTACGTGCCGCCTTTGAAAATGGGATATTACATCAAGTTTAATCACAATATCCCATTTTCAAGAGCGGCCGCAGGCATACCCCTTGCCCCGCAGGGGCTTCCTTTTTGCAGCCTTACCTTACATTTGCCTTGCCTTGCTTTGGTTTGAACCTACCCTCCAGGAAGCGGCAAACTCCTCCATCTCCCACAAAAACACCTAAAAAACAGAAAATCGCCCCTGCTAACAGGGACGAATTGATCGCGGTACCACCCTGGTTACTGTACAGCTGCGTTATTTAGAACGCAATTCACCTGTACAATCTCCTTCACACAAGACTTATAACGAGTCCATCCGGCGGAGTTCATCCGCACTCCGAAATGAGCTTTCAGCCATCCTTCATTCATAAGGTTCTCTCAGCTAGACCGGCTTGTTAAGCGCAGACTAAAACCTTTTCTCTGGGAAATGGACTATGGCATACTTGATTTCATCAACGTTTTTCAGTTATAGATTTATTGCAATTATAAACGTTCAACGAAAGCCATGTCAACCAGCGCATAACACGCTTCTACGCTACAATTTTGCTAAGCCTTTCCTTCATGTTGTCCTGCGGTGGACGTAGTACTGAAAGAGATGCTGCAAAATTACTTTCATAACAGCAAAAACGGGGACTGCCAGAATTAAACCAAGCACGCCTGCAAGCTCTCCTCCTACCAACAAAGCAAAAATAATTAGCAAAGGATGCAATTTTAGCGAACGCCCCACGACCTGGGGCGAAATAACGTTGCCTTCAAGAATTTGGCAAACGGTATTGACAAGAACAACCATCAGCACCATTTTCATTGATACCGTAGACGCCATAACAATAGCAGGTGCCGCACCAAAAAAAGGACCTAAATAAGGGATTATGTTAAAAACAGCCACCAGCCCTGCAAGCAAGAGTGCATAAGGCATCCCAATCAGCCAATAACCCAGGTACGCCAACAGCCCAATAATGACACATACCAGAAATTGCCCCCGGATATAATGACCCAAAGCTGTATCGATATCCACGAGCAGTGTAATGACTTGCTTCCGTTTAGCCTTGGGGACAGTCGCTAGCACTGTTTTTTCAATCAGTTGAAAATCCTTCAGCATGTAAAAAGCCAGGAAAGGGATGATAAACGCGACAAAAATCATATTAATTGTGCTCCCAATCCCATCGATATATTGGGATATGGCCAAGGAGATGCCAGCTTCCAGCTTGGATAAAGATTGGTTGATGCCCATCCGAATGCTGTCTGGCACAAATTGCAGGCTATTCATCGTATCTACTACGCCTTGGGCTTTCATCGCCAGCCCCGGGATGTGCTCATTAAACTCATTTAATTGGCGCACAAACATCGGAATCAGGTTCATTAATATAACAGTGGTCGATAAAATAAACACAGCGTAAATCAGCAGCACGGCTACTGTTCTAGGTACTTTACGGGAACCTAATAGCGAGACGACGGGATTGAGCACATAGGAAATGCTCATCGCGATAATAAAAGGGGCTAGTATCTCTACAAGAAAGTGGTAAACACCCATCCAAATGGGACGAATGTGTAGGAGCACAAGCAAAATCAACATACCCAACAGCACATATACCATAGTCGAAAATAAACGGCTTTTATAAAATTGGCCCAAGCGGGTCACCCACCTTTATTCCTTAACCCCATACTGGCTATAACCGGGATCGTGATTCTCTAAAGTATATGTACAACCTGTCTTCTTAATCCTCTTGAGAACACAAAAAATCGCATCCGCTCCAGCCGCTCGGATTAACAAGGCGGTTAGAACAAATGCGATAAGTAGAACAACTGATCGGGCAGCCTATCAGTTAACATGAATGTGCGGCACTTCCTCTTCAAAAAATAAATCATCTAGAGAGCTTAAGGTACCATCTTCCTCTACTTGGTATACGGACATTTTCTCTCCATTTACGGAAAGCTCAATAAAGCATCCCCAGCAATAAAATTGGTGGGAGCCAATTTTTCCGATATCCTTTGAATTGCAGTTTGGACAACGCAACATTTTTAATCACCCTATTCTTCATTGGATTTGGCCATTTCAGCCAAAGATTCATTACAATGCACGGGGACGATAATTGCATCCTCACCCATCGTTACTGAGTCCGGCAAGGGCAGCCATTTACGCCCTTCTTTTAAATCTGAAATAAAGCCTTCCGTGAGCTCATACCCTACTACATTTTTACCCATTTGTGTGTCCAGATAAACATCATCAACGATTCCTAAGCTCTGGCCGTTTGTGGTCATAATGGGCATGCCTTTCACTTTGCGGTTGCCATTAACAAATGAGGTATAAGCCAAATACGTATCATTAAAGCTGGAAATAGCCTCCTCATTATTTACCGTTATAGCATCATTGCCTAAAGCTACAACATCCCTCCACAAAATGCAGATGCCTTCGGAAAACCAATGCCTGCTCTCCAGCAAGACAACCTCAACCTGCCAACCATCACCGAACAGGATATCTTTCACTTTGCCTAATTGCTTGCCGGTTTGTAAGCTTATCACAGGTAGACCTATCACATCACGAACCCTTTTCAATAGGTACCACCTCCAGAAAAAAGCTGTGAATTGACATTTGTTTTAAAATTGAATACCAGCCATTTACCCACCATGGGATTGCTCCTTGATGTTGGCTTACTATCTTTTACGTATTCGATTTACAATGGTTACAATTTTATCTGTACAAGCCATAACTTCCTGCAAGCTACTCCCTGCACCAAAGCTGAATCGTATCGCAGATGACATCACCTTTTCGGGCAGGTGCATGGCCTGAAGCACATGAGAGATCTCAATCGACCCTGAGCTACAAGCCGAGCCACTCGCAGCAGCAACACCCTCCAAGTCCAAGCTCATTAACATCGTTTCCGTGGACACGCCTGGAAAACTTATATTCAGAATATGCGGAAGCCTCTCCGTGGGGTGACCGTTAATAATGAACTGCTCTGGCCCCAATTGCTTCTCGAGTGCTGTTATCATCTCTATACGTAGTTTTTCCATCTTTTGTTGCATTTCATACCTATGGCTGCAAAAAATTTGTAAAGCTTTGGCAAAGCCTGCAATTCCGGGCACATTTTCGGTTCCAGCACGATGTTGCTTTTCTTGGTTTCCACCATGCAAAATCGGTTCTAAGAGAATCTGCTTCCCCATATAGAGTGCGCCCATTCCTTTGGGTCCTTGGATCTTATGCGCAGAAAAACTCATTAGATCAACTGGCAATGTACTTAGATCAGAAGTTAACGAGCCTAATGCCTGCACAGCATCCACATGAAAACAAATACCATGGCTGCGTGCCAAGCTCCCGATCTGGATAATCGGCTGTAGCGTGCCAACCTCGTTATTACCGTACATCACACTAATAAGAATCGTATCTGGTCGAATAGCTTGCTCTAACTGATCCATATGGATTTGCCCAGTAGGATCTACGGGTAAATAAGTAACCTCGTAGCCCTTAGTCTCCAAATGCTGGCAAGTATCTAGGACCGCGTGATGCTCCGTTTGCACCGTAATGATATGTTTACCCTTGGAAGCCCTAGCAGCAGCTATTCCGAGTATAGCCATATTGTTACTTTCTGTACCTCCACTCGTAAAAACAAGCTGCGTGGGTACGCAGCCTAGTAAAGAAGCCATCGATTCTCTTGAACGTTGAACAATAGAACGCGCTTCTCTACCTGCGCTGTGCGTGCTGGAGGCATTACCATAACTTTGTGTGTAAATAGGAAGCATAACTTCTAGAACTTCTGGATGAAGTGGGGTTGTTGCAGCATGGTCGAAATAGATAGTCATAATCGCTCCGTTATCTTAAACTAAATTAAATGTAAAACATATAACTGTCATCTAAACCTTCACCTTTAAAGCTGATCAAATCCTTTAATGTCGTGGAATCCAATACATCCGCGATACTATCACGAATACGTACCCACAGATCACGTTTGGCTGGATCATCCTCTTCAGTAAAATCGACTGGACTGATCGGACCTTCAAGCACACGAATCACATCACCTGCAGTGATCTCCTCTGCAAGCTTCGATAAAATATAGCCGCCATAAGCTCCTCGAACGCTTTTTACTAATCCTGCGTTACGCAAGGGAGCTACCAATTGCTCCAAATAATGCTCAGAAAGCTGATGCTTTTCAGCGATACTTTTTAAAGAGGTCGGCCCTTCTCCGTACTTAGTTGCCAATTCCATCATAATCGTTAAACCATATCGGCCTTTGGTAGAAATCTTCAATCGAGCACCTCTTTTGCTATTCATTACAAATGTATATTGTTTATATGTTATCATAAATCCTTGTATTTGGGGAGAAAAACCGTGACATAATGATGAAATATTTTATTATTTGATGTAATCAAGGTATAATAAAAGGTATATGTGATTCAGCAAGGAGAGGTCAAAACGCAATGAATAAGCAAACAAGGGTAGTGCTAGGGATGTCGGGTGGTGTTGATTCCTCGGTTTCAGCGCTTTTATTGAAGGAGCAAGGTTATGAAGTTATAGGCGTATTTATGAAAAACTGGGATGATACCGACGAATGGGGCCACTGTACCGCTGAAGAGGATGCTGAAGATGTGCGCCGAGTATGTGACCAAATAGGTATCCCTTATTATACCGTAAATTTCGAAAAGCCATACATGGACAAGGTTTTTCAATATTTTTTGGATGAATATCGCAAGGGGCGGACACCTAACCCTGATGTGATGTGCAACCGCGAAATCAAATTCGGGGAGTTTCTGAACAAGGCGCTTGAGCTTGGTGCTGATTATATTGCAACTGGCCATTATGCCCAAGTCGACCATATTGACGGAATCCACCGTTTGCGGCGCGGCGTTGATGCGAACAAAGACCAAACCTATTTTTTAAATGCGCTCAACCAATATCAGCTGTCCAAAGCCATGTTTCCAATTGGCCATTTGCCGAAGCCGGAGGTTCGGGCTATTGCCGAACGCGCCGGTCTGGCCACGGCGAAGAAAAAGGATAGCACAGGCGTATGTTTCATTGGCGAACGTGATTTTAAAGAGTTTCTTAGCGGCTACCTGCCAGCTAATCCGGGAGAAATGCAAACCATGGAGGGCGAGGTTAAAGGGCGCCATGATGGGCTCATGTACTATACGCTTGGCCAACGACAAGGCCTTGGCATTGGTGGAGGCTCCGGCAGCGGCGAGCCATGGTTCGTATCTGGCAAGAAGCTCGACAGCAACGTGCTGGTTGTCGTTCAAGGAGAGCAGCATCCAAGCCTCTACTCCCTTGGGCTGCGAGCTACTGATTTGAATTGGATTAGCGGCGATTTACCAGAGCAGCCTTATCGCTGCACAGCCAAGTTCCGCTATCGCCAGCCTGACCAAGGGGTCAGCGTTACTTTTAACGCAAGTGAAGGAACCTGTGAGGTTACGTTCGACAAACCCCAAAAGGCGGTCACACCCGGACAATCTGTCGTATTTTATGATGGTGAGGTTTGTTTGGGCGGAGGCATCATTGATCAAATCATCCGTTAAGGATGGAAAACACCAAAAAGCGGATACCCGGTACAGCCCCTTCTTAGTCAGAAGGTAGGTCTGTATGGGTATCCGCTTTTTTCAATACTTACAATATGGACAAGCCAATCGGGAGCTTTTAAACGCTCATCGGTAGAGAAACCTCTTGTTCCTCTTCCTCACTTCGTTTAATGACCAGAATCCGCGAAATTCGCAAATGGTCAGTCTCATCAATAACAAATTCAAATTCATCATTGTAATCGATACGCTGGTTTCTCTTTGGAGGCATTTCTACCTGCGCATAAATCCAGCCGCCAATGGTATCATAATCATCAGATTCAATTTCGATTCCAAAGTAGCTGTTCACTTCTTCAATCAGCATGCGCCCATCAATGGAGTGGGTCGATTCGTCACGCTTTTCGATTTGCGGCCGTTCTTCATCAAATTCATCTTGGACCTCGCCCACGATTTCTTCAATAATATCTTCAAAAGTTACCAAGCCTGATGTACCGCCGTACTCATCAATCAGAAGAGCCATTTGCGTTTTTCTTTTTTGCATCAGCTTTAACAACGCGCTAATTTGCATCGATTCCGGTACCTTGGTGATCGGGCGTATGATTTTTTTGATATTGCCTATTCCACGGTCTGACTTTAGCAAGTCTTTGATATGCACAAAACCGATTGTATTATCCTTATCGGGATCACAGACGGGATAACGGGTGTGCATCTCGGTTACAGCAATTTGCCGATTCTCTTCGTATGACAGGTTTGCATATAAACAAACCATCTCCGTACGAGGGATCATGATTTCCCGAGCATTGGTTTCCGAAAAATCAAAAATATTGTCCATCAATGTTAGTTCCGCATTATTAATGAGGCCACTCTTGTTGCTTTCTTTCATCAAACCGCGAATTTCTTGCTCCGTATGCGCCGATTCATGCTCATCTGTTGGTTCCACACCAGATTTGCGCAGCATCCAATTGGAGCTGCCGTTCAAAAACCAAATAAAAGGATACATGACTTTGTAAAACACAATGAGTGGCATTGCCACAATCATAGTAATCTTCTCTGGCATCCGAATGGCGTATGTTTTGGGAAATTGCTCGCCGAGCGTAATATGGAAGGCCGTAATGAGAGAAAACGCGATAATGAAGGAGATCGTGTGTTGGATGGTCTCTGGTATGTGTAGCGGCTGTAGAACCGGTTGAAGCAGTTTAGCTACCGCGGGTTCACCAATCCAGCCCAGCGCCAACGACGCCAGTGTAATGCCCAATTGGCAAGCCGATAAGTACCCGTTGAGGTTTCTCATGATGATTTGCGCAAACTTGGCATTGCGGTTGCCTTCCTTAGCCAGCACATCAAGTCGGCTGACACGGACTTTAACCATTGCAAACTCTGCTGCCACAAAAAAGCCATTTAAGAATACCAACAACATAACCAAACAAAAACTCCAAAGTATCGGTAACGGGTCACTACTCAATTAATTTCCTATTCTCCTCAAGTTGAGATGAATAGGTACACCTCCCCTAAATTCTCAATTTTTCAAGCGTTGGTTAACTACTTTTTCAAGCATTTAATTCTATGATGTGAAGCATTATAAACCCTATATTTAATAAATTCGCAAAACTTTCATTTGTGTGCGGGCAAGAGTGGCACTGGTTAAACGTAAGTTAGCAACTTTTGTACACCTATATTAAATTATATATGATTAAAATATACAGTCAAACTTCAAGCTATGCTTAAAAATTAACCTATTCGATAAAAAAGCATGAATGGCTAGGTTTTATACTGAGAAAAAGCCTGAAATAGGCTTAAAATGAACCTGCCTGACCTATTATCGCGATTTTCGCTGTTTTTGCCCATTTCGTCGCTCTTGATTTTGCCTTATTTTATCTTCCATGCCCTGTTCAGTCGCTTCATAGAAAATTTGCTCCTGCAGCTTTTCCGGTAAATACTGCTGGTCTACATAGTGCCCAGGGAAGTTATGCGGATATTGATAACCAACATGCCCAAGCTTCTCCGATCCCTTGTAGTGGGCATCGCGTAAATGTAAGGGAACCTCGGCGGCACCGAGCCGATCGAACGCATTCATGATCTTGGCAATGGTTGTCGGAATCGCATTCGACTTGGGGCTTTCTACTGCAAAAAGGATCGCTTGCGCAATCACATATTTCGACTCGGGCCAGCCGATCTTGTGGTAAGCGTCCATTGCAGTCACCGACTGCACCATCGCCTGCGGGTTGGCGAGGCCGATATCCTCGCTGCAAGCGACGATAAGGCGCCGCAGAAAGGTCATGGGATCCATGCCAAGCTTCTCAACGGCATAAAGGAACCAGAACAGCGCCGCGTCACTGGAGCCGCGGACGCTCTTGTGAAATGCCGAGAGGACGTCGTACTGCGTCGACTCGTCGGCTTTGACGGTGGGTCGCCGGATGGACTCCTCGGCGACCTCCAGCGTAATGTGCACCACCCCGCTGGCGTCCGGCGGGGTGGTCAGCGCAGCGAGCTCTAGCGCATTCAGCGCGCGGCGGATATCTCCGCCAGCCATGCGCGCAATGTGCGCGAGCGCGTCTTCTGCCGCTGCAAGCGGCAGCGAGCCGAGCCCGCGCTCGGGGTCGGCAAGGGCGCGGCGCAACGCGATGAGCGAATGCTCGTGCGTCAGCGCCTGCAGCTCAAAGAGCGTGGAGCGCGATAGCAGAGCCCCGTTCACATGGTGGAACGGGTTCTCTGTTGTCGCACCGATCAACACGATGATGCCCTGCTCTACAGCTGGCAGGAGGGCATCCTGCCGTGAAGTGTTGAAGCGATGGACCTCATCGAGAAAAAGGATCGTTTTGCGACCGTAAAGCGCTTTGTTGTTTTTGGCCTGCTCGATGACATCGCGTACATCCTTAACCGTTGCGTCGACCGCATTTAACTTAATAAATGTGCCTTTGGTAGCATGGGAGATAATGTTGGCTAATGTCGTTTTTCCTGTACCTGGTGGTCCATACAGCAATAGCGAAGACACTTGGTCGGCTTCAATTGCTCGCCGCAGTAGCTTTCCTGGGCCTACAATCTGCTCTTGCCCAATATATTCATTTAAAGTAACCGGACGCATCCGGTCTGCTAATAGCTTGCCTTTCGGGTTTTGCTCTTCTGCTAATGTGAATAAATCCATGGTTTGTCACAATCCTTCGTAGAATTTACCCTCCCAAGCCCTCCCTATAGGGAGGGCTCCGAGGGGCGCTGCCCGCTGGACTCCCTCTCTGTTAGCATGGATGCGTGTCCTTGTGGCGCTTTCGTCCCATCGGGACACGCTTGGCTTTGGGTTCGATGGGTTCTTCAGGCATGCGCTATAATGACAAATCTGATATTGATCTTAATCCATCTTTCATGCTCGTCTAACTGATCTACCTATTAACATCGTCAAGCGCTGATTTTGGCGTGACGTAGACCCCAAAATACAAATTAATTATTCATATAAAAAAGCATAGGAATGATCTCCATTACCTTAGGAGATAACCCTATGCTTTACATTATAAGGGACAAGATTGGTGGTTGCCAAATTTAGACTCTCTGGACGGACACCCTAATTGAGCGCTTCATTTCATTCCCAAGAGTTATTTGAGGCACCTAATCGTGCAAAATGTTGGCAGAATCCCAACCGTCATACAGTCTGCTGGCCTGGATTCGCTTTTTCCAGCAGATCTTTAATAACTACACTAACAGCAATCAATCCTGCTACAGGTGGCACGAAAGCATTGCTGGCTGGTGGCTGCTGCGCCTTGCGGATCTCAGGGGCATTCTCAGGCACAATCCGCTGTGTGACGTCTTCTCGGGGCTTCATTGGCTTCTCTGTCGAGAAAACGACCTTTACACCCTTTTTGATTCCTTCTTTACGCAGCTTGGTTCTGATCACCCTTGCCAAGGGGTCCATCGAGGTTTTGGAAATATCCGCTACCTGGAACTTGGTAGGATCCATTTTGTTAGCCGCGCCCATACTTGAGATGATTGGGATATTACGCTCTAGGCATTGTTTGATCAAATGGATTTTATAGCTGATTGTATCAGAAGCGTCCAACACATAATCCAATGGATAAGCAAAAAGCTGTTCATAGGTTTCCTCTGTATAAAACATCCGGAGTGAGACGACATCACATTCCGGGTTTATTTGCAAAATCCGGTCGCGCATCAGGTCAGCCTTGGGTTGTCCTACTGTCGACATCAACGCATGAACCTGACGGTTAATATTGGTAATATCGACAACATCCTTATCAATTAGGATCAGCCGTCCTATCCCTGTGCGGGCTAGTGCTTCCGCAGCCATACCACCAACGCCACCTATGCCAAGAACCGCTACGCAGCTATTGCGCATCGTTTCCAAGCCTTCAGGGCCGATAGCCAGCTCCGTTCGTGAAAACTGGTGTAACATTATGGGTATCACCTCCGTTAAAAATTACCCTCCCAAAGCCTCCCTATGGAGGGCTTGGGAGGGCGTTGCCCTCTGGACTCCCTGAATGGATGGGCGGCAGACCAAAACCACTTCAGCTGCTTCGGCTCGATTCGCCTCGTCCCGTTGGGACCAGCTTGAACTGGATCTAACTTACTTAGTGGTCGGCTGCTTGGGAGCCAGGCGGATTGACAGCTGTTCTAGCTGTTTATCGTCTACGGTTCCTGGAGCGTCTGTCAGCAAATCAGTAGCGCTGGCAGTTTTAGGGAATGCGATGACTTCACGCAGGTTGCTGCGTTTCGCGATAAGCATGACCAGACGGTCGAAGCCAAAAGCGATGCCGCCATGTGGAGGTGTACCATATTCGAAAGCTTCCATCAGGAAGCCAAATTTCTCTTGGGCTTCTTCTTTGCTGAAACCAAGTGCCTGGAACATTTGCTCTTGAACTTCGCGTTTGTAGATACGCATGGAGCCGCCGCCAACTTCGTAGCCGTTTAAAACAAGGTCATAAGCTTGCGCCCTGATTTGGCCCGGATCTGTGTCGAAGAAATGCATATCTTCTTCGTTCGGACGGGTGAACGGATGGTGCTCGGCAACATAACGTTTGGCATCCTCATCATAACCGAGCAATGGAAAGTCCATGACCCAAGCAAATTTGAATTCGTTCTCGTTGATCAAGCCCAGGTCGCGCCCAATTTTCAAACGCAAGGCACCTAGCACATCAGCAACGACTTTTTTGGTATCTGCCGAGAATAACAGCAAATCTCCCTCTTCAGCGCCTAGACGCTCTTTTAATACGGCAAGCTCTTGCTCGGAGAAAAATTTAACGATAGGGCCTTTCATTTCGCCCTCTTTTAAAACAATCCAAGCCAGGCCTTTGGCGCCATAACGTCCGGCATAAACACCAAGCTCGTCGATTTCCTTACGGCTCCAGCTTCCACAGCCTTTGGCGTTTAATGCTTTAACTTGGCCGCCTTTTTCAACAACAGATGCGAAAACCTTCACACCTGAGCTTACGACGATATCCGATACATCCTCAAGCTCAAGTCCAAAACGCAAGTCCGGCTTATCGGAGCCGTATTTGCCCATCGCATCGGCATAGCTGATTCTTTGGAACGGACGTACAAGCTCGGTGCCAGTTGTTACTTTAATTAATTTGACGGTAAGCTCTTCCATCATCTCCAGTAATTGATCCTGCGACATGAAAGAGGTTTCGATGTCCACTTGAGTGAATTCAGGCTGGCGGTCAGAACGCAAATCTTCATCACGGAAACAGCGGGCGATTTGGTAATAACGCTCCAAGCCACTTACCATCAGCAATTGTTTGAAAATTTGTGGCGATTGTGGTAAAGCGAAAAACTCGCCTGGATGTACACGGCTTGGCACTAGATAGTCACGAGCGCCTTCCGGTGTGCTTTTAGTCAGGATAGGCGTTTCGATTTCAAGGAAATCATTTTCATCTAAGAAATCACGAAATACTTTGGCTGCCTTGGAACGAAGCATTAGCGTGCGCTGCATTTCTGGACGGCGAAGATCCAGATAACGATATTTTAAACGTAAAGACTCGTCAATCTCAATGCCGTCCTCGATGAAAAACGGCGGGTTTTTGGCAGCATTTAAAACTTCAATTTGCGTAACTTGAATTTCAATTTCTCCTGTTTTCAGGTTTGCATTAACCGTAGCTGCATCTCTTTCCACTACTTTGCCGCTTACAGCCAGCACAAATTCATTGCGGGCACGGTCAGCGATCGTCAAGGCTTCACCCGAAAAATCGGGGTTAAATACGGTTTGTACCAAGCCGCTGCGGTCCCGTAAATCGATAAACAATACGCCGCCTAAATCACGTCTTCTTTGAACCCAGCCGTTAAGAACAACGGTCTCTCCTACATTTGCTTTTGTTAATGATCCACAATGATGTGTTTTTAATAACATGGTTCCATCTACCTCCAAAGGTTACTTGCAATTTTCTAGCCTCTTGTTTGCGTTTAATGCTTCATGTTTTCTAATTCACCGTTACCTATATTTTTTCCAGCATCCCTGTGACCAATTGCTCTAACAACATCGTCTGTTGCTCGCCATTCGCCATGGATTTTACTGTGATTTCGCCGCGCGACAGCTCGTCATCACCAAGTATGGCGACAAATGTTGCCTTGTAGCGGTCAGCCGACTTCATCTGCGCCTTGATTTTGCGGCCCAGGTAATCCTTCTCCGCCTTCACGCCAGCCAAACGAAGCAACTGTAGCTGCTTCGTCACTTCCTTCTCTGCTGCCTCGCCTAAGCCAATCAAATACACATCAAGCAGCTTCTCGGACGGAAGTTCGACATTTTGCGCCTGCAGGATCAGCAGCGTACGCTCCAAGCCAAGACCTAGCCCAACTCCCGGCTGGTCGTTGTTGCCCCCAGCAATCTGCCCTACGAGGCCATTGTAGCGCCCACCACCGCCAATCGTGTCAATAGCGCCGATTCCTGCCGCTTTATACTCAAAGGCTGTGTGCGTGTAATAATCCAGTCCACGGACTAAACGAGGATTTATTTGGAATGGAATATTCATGGCGCGAAGATGCTCTTGGACTGCGGCAAAATGCACGGTACATTCTTCATCCAAATATTCCAAAATCGTTGGAGCGCCTTCACCCAACTTTTGGTCTTTCTTACAGTCCAAAATACGCATGGGATTACGGTCAAAACGGGATTGACAGTCCGAGCATAATTGGTCTTTAACTGGAGTAAAAAATTCCTTGAGCTTCTGCTTGTAAATATCACGGCAAGCGGGAGTTCCCACCGAGTTGATATCAACAGTTACATTTTGGATGCCCAGCTCACTGTAAAAGGTATAGCCAAGTGCAATGACCTCTGCATCGATACTCGGGTCGACCGAGCCAAAGGCCTCAATACCGAATTGGTGAAACTGGCGATACCTCCCGGCCTGTGGCTGTTCATAACGGAACATAGGTCCGATATAAAACAATTTGCTGATGTCTGGCTCGCCATATATTTTGTTTTCTACATAGGCACGAACAACGCCAGCTGTTCCTTCGGGCCTTAAGCTAAAGCTAAGTGGCTTATTTCGGTCACCTTTGGCTTCGAAGGTATACATTTCCTTTTCTACGATATCGGTTGTTTCGCCGACACCACGCTGGAATAGCTCCGTATTCTCGAAAATGGGTGTGCGAATTTCACGATAATTAAATCTTTTACATAGCTCACGTGCTTTGGCTTCTACATACTGCCATTTTTCGATTTCTCCAGGAAGTAAATCCTGTGTCCCCTTTGGCTTTTGAATGCTCATATCCTAACTCCTTCCTGTTGTGAGGGATGAACGGAAATCAAAAAAGCCCCCGCCCCCGACATTAATTGTCAGGGACGAGAGACTTAGGTTACGAAGTCATCCCGCGGTACCACCCACGATTTGCAAATGAATTTCACAGCTCATGTACCGATTGCATAACCGGTAAAGCTTTGTACATTCAATTGCACACTCAAATGCGGTTAACGCCCGCCTACGCAAATCGGCTACTGCACGGCTAACTAGCCTGTGGTTCCCCGCTTGTCCTCCGGGAGGTCTGTTCGTTCGTTTCACATAAAGAAGCTTTCAGCTTGAGCTTCTCTCTCTGGGTATGCGCTTATCACGAAGTACTTGATCCCATCAACGGAATGATAATCCAGTTCAATAACCATTATTGTAATAGCGAAATTTAGCAAAGTCAAGTAAATAAGATGTTTTTGCACGTATTTTTATTATTTTGCCGCTTTTATTTGCTTATATACATCATGGATCAGCATGTACGTATCGCCATTATTTAATTCCTGTTTATTGGCTATGCCGTCTAATGTCTGCTTACTCAAAAATCCTTTAGCCTGCAGGACGCTGAGTGCATTCGCTGGAGTTGCATCCTGCTTTAACAAGGAAGCAATCATCTGGGCGGCTAGATCGAGCGTAATCGGCGATTTTGCAGGTTCATTGGCCTTCGCAATGACTGTTAAAGCACTGCCTGCCATGGCAGCAGGCTTGAACTTGCGCATGCCCTCCAAAATATTGGCCATACGCTGCTGATTTGAGACTTTGTCGAGATCAAATTCATTTCTATAGCCACCGCCTGCAAGCCCAAGGCTAACAGCTGTTTTTAAGCCTTCATACGCTTTATGCTCCATAAAGGCAGATGCTTTAATTGTATATGGTTGTAAATCCATGCCTTGTTTATTCAACATCGCCTGAAGCTTGGCTATCGCTTCCTTGGAAGCGGATAATTCGCGGAAACTTAGGTTTTGCTCAATAGCTATCTTAACCGATGCCCCTGCTGCCTCACCCTCTGCCATGCCAACCGGCACTACCCGCGCGCTTCCGTGAGGCAATGTATCATAGCTGGCAGCCCTGCCCACTACTAGCAAGCCATCCACCTTAAGCGGCACAATGCTGCGGTAAGGCACGGCATATTTCTCGGGGTCAATTACAACTGCACCATTATCACGTGGGCTTGTCCGTTGGATATCAACGGGGTAGCCACCAAAAGCGATGCGGTCCCACTGATCCCGATTTTCAAGCAAATCAACAACGGATAAGCGGTATTCACCTTGCATATGGCGGGATTCACGAACATAGAGCTCAGGAGCGATTCCTGCTAATTCAACGCCTTCAAATTCAGGGTACACCTCTTTTAAATAGGCCAGCACATGCGGAAGCTCATCCTGGGCGATTTGAAGTGCTTCCTGGCGTGACTTAGGGTTGAAGGGATCGACACCAAATATTTGTAAAGCGTTAACGAGCATCGTATTATCATTTTGCCGTCCACCGTTTAATCCTCGCATTTTCACCCGCTCTTTATTCACAGCCGGGTAATCCTGCATTTTAGTTAAACCCCACAGGCTCATTTCATTAATTCCGTAAGAGCCTGCGCCTTTATCCTCAGCTTGGATAGGCGCCGCAAAGCTTGCCCAACGTTCAGGAGTAATATTGTTTAACCTGAACACAGCAGTGACTGCCATCCGGCTTTTCGGATCGGCAAGATCCTCACGTCCGATTGTAAACGGAACCCCGGCTGCCGCTGCAATATCGCCATCCTGGGTAGCATCAATTACAGCTTTACCCTGTATGGTTTGTTTAGTGCCATCGGCTTTGGTCACTATAACACCCGCCACACGGGGTAGCCCACCTGTCGATTTGCTCATTTGCGGTTCAATCTTTTGGGTTTTCAGCAGTAAATCGATATTTTTTTCCTTGCTTACCATATCCGCAAACACATTCGCTGCCGTAATCACATCGAAGGAATCCCCTTCAATGCGGTTGTACCATTCGCTGAATATTCCTTTGTTCATAATATCATTGTTGGATAAAAGCCCTTTGCTAGGCTCATAGTTCATGTCCAAGCTATTCAACCAACCTATCGTCATTAACCCTCCCAGAATTTCACGATCCTGGCCGTCCACTAATAGCGTTTGGAGTCCATTGCGTGATGCCGAGATAGCGGCTGCGAGCCCCTCTGGATCCGTCCCTACTACAATCACATCATAGCTATCTTTAATTTTTGGGCTCACATTTACTTGCGTCAATTGCTGCGGCTCCTTAAGCCCGCCATGGATCGACTTCTTCATGGCATACAAATAAGTACCTGCTCCTATAACAGCGACAAGCAATATTGCAAATACGACAAGCATCCAGCCTCGTGCATTTCCTGTTGAATAACCCGTGTTCCCCATTTCACACCTCGTAAATATCATTTTTATAAACTTCTTCTATGTAGTCTGCACCTGTTAAATACGCGCAAAATGCCGAAAGGTTGCAAAAACTAGCTCAAGTGTACCATAGCTCAAGGCCAGACAAAAGAAAAAACCGCAAGGATAGCCTGCGGCATTTGCTTATTTTTCTTTGGAACAACGGAATATAAACAGTAAATTGTCGAAGTCTCTTTAACGGTATGTCCTTCGGGGCTGCTGCTTCATCTGCTCCTGAACGGAGGAAAAATCGGAAGTAAATTCGTTGCCGTTTATTGAAGCAGCCAGCATGCCCGTCGATTCCCTTTTGCTGCAGGACAGCAGCTGTTGATCAGCACGATAAACGAAGTTTTGGTTGATAGATTTACGCATAGGGAATAAGCTCCTTGTTGTAATAGCCAAGCAAGCTACTTCACTCGCAGGCTGATAGAGCTTATTTTATCCAAATCCATATGGATTTATGCGGCAAACCGTTAGTGGCTATCGATGATCAACGTGACAGGGCCATCATTGATTAGCGATACATCCATCATGGCACCAAACACGCCAGCCTCCACCTTTAAGCCATGCCCTCGAAGAAACTCATTGAATTGCTCATATAAAGGCAGCGCCTGCTCAGGACGTGCTGCCGCCATAAAATTGGGGCGTTTTCCTTTGCGGCAATCGCCATAAAGCGTAAATTGCGACACCGACAGGACAGCCCCTGCTGTTTCAAGAATGGACAAATTCATTTTGCCAGTCTCGTCCTCGAAAATACGCAGCCCTGCTATTTTGTCAGCGGCATAACGGGCATCTTGCTCGGTATCCTCATGAGTCACACCTACTAGCAGCACCAAGCCCCGCGAGATTTCGGCTACCGTGATCCCCTCTACATCAACACGAGCTTGCTTGCTCCGCTGGACAACAACACGCACTTTACACACCTCAATCTTTATTTACTTTACGTCTGCATAATCCGCTGTACCGAATAAATATCCCGAATTCGCTTAATTTTCTCCACTACCGATTGCAGATGCTCGATATTACGGATTAAAATCGACATGTGGATAACAGCCATCTTGTTTTTGTCCGAACGGCCCGACACTGCTGAAATAATCGTTTTGCTTTCTGAAACAGCTTGCAGCACCTCATTTAACAATCCAAGGCGGTCATGACCCGCAATCTCAATTTCAACATTATAGTTAGCTTCTACCGAATCCACCCATTCCACATCAATCAAGCGATTGCCTTCCTCACCGCCATCAACCGCTGGAATATTCGTACAATCATCACGATGGACGGAAACGCCTCTCCCACGGGTAACATAACCAACAATATCATCACCTGGCACTGGGTTACAGCAACGAGCAAAACGTACAAGCAGGTTATCTACACCTTTGACACGGACACCGTGAGTTGGGCGGCTTTTCTTCTCCGCAGGCCCTTTCACTTCCTTGATTTCGTTCGTAAGCTGAAGGGCTTGCTGCTGGGCTTCCTCAGCTTCCTTGCGCATCTTCTCGGTAAGCTTGGTGACAATTTGTGCAGCGGTAATTCCACTAAAGCCAACAGCAGAGAACATATCTTCAATCTCATGGAAGTTAAATTTCTTGGCAGCCTCCATAAGCTCATTTTCCTTCATTAAGGTAGGTGGATCGATCCCCAGCCGTTTTAACTCACGCTCGATTAATTCCTTGCCCTTAACTACATTTTCTTCGCGTTTTTCCTTCTTGAACCATTGCCGTATTTTACTGCGGGCATGTGAGGATTGCGCCAGCTTGATCCAGTCCTGGCTTGGTCCATAAGAATGCTTGGAGGTCAAAATTTCAATAATATCGCCTGTTTTCAAGCGGTAATCCAATGGGACGATTCGGCTGTTTACCTTAGCTCCAATGGTGCGATTGCCAATCTCTGTGTGGATTCGGTAAGCAAAATCAAGCGGAACCGAGCCAGCAGGCAGCTCAATAACCTCGCCTTTAGGCGTAAATACAAATACAAGATCGGAGAAAAAATCCATCTTTAAAGACTCAACAAATTCCGATGCATCCTCAGTATCGTTTTGCAGCTCTAATATTTCGCGGAACCAGCTCATTTTATCCTCGAAGCTGCCAGATGGCACTACGCTGCCTTCTTTGTAAGCCCAATGCGCAGCAACCCCGTATTCTGAGGTTTTATGCATTTCGACTGTGCGAATTTGAACTTCAAGAGGCTCGCCCTTGGGGCCAATTACCGTAGTATGCAACGATTGGTACATATTCGATTTGGGCATAGCAATATAATCCTTAAACCGTCCTGGCATAGGCTTCCAGAGGGTGTGGATGATACCTAGTGTAGCGTAGCAATCTTTAATATTATCCACAATAATCCGAAGCGCCAGCAGATCATAGATTTCGTTAAATTGTTTATTGCGTGCGGTCATTTTTTTGTAAATGCTATAAATATGCTTGGGGCGCCCCGAAATATCCGGTTCAATCCCCATTTCCGACAGCTTATCGCTAACATTCGTAATAACATCTTCAATATATTGCTCCCGCTCAACCCGCTTTTTCTGCATTAAATTTACGATCCGGTAATACTGCTGGGGATTTAAATAACGAAGTGCGATATCTTCCATTTCCCATTTAATGGCGGAAATTCCGAGCCGGTTAGCAATAGGGCAAAAGATTTCTAAGGTCTCGTCAGCAATTCGCCGTTGAGCTTCCTCGGATTGAAATTTCAATGTACGCATATTGTGCAGGCGGTCTGCCAATTTGATCAAAATAACACGGATATCCTGGGCCATCGCTACAAACATTTTACGGTAATTTTCGTTTTGATGCTCTTCCTTGCTTTTAAATTTAATTTTCTCCAGCTTGGTTAAGCCATCCACTAGCATGGCACAGGTTTTTCCAAATTTCTCGTTAACGATCTCCAAGGAAACCGTTGTATCCTCAACAACATCGTGAAGCAGCGCGGCGATGATTGAAGTCGAATCCATTTGCATATTAACCAAAATATCAGCAACGGCCAGTGGATGCAAAATATAAGGCTCCCCCGATTTGCGGACTTGCCCCGAATGGGCCTGCTCTGCGAATTCGTAAGCTTCCCTAATACGCTTCAAATCATGTTCTTTTATAAAAGCCGACGCCTTCTCAAGAAGCTGCTCAATCTCCACGTTTTATCCATTCCCTTAATTCGATTTTAGTCCATTATGCATTTTTCTGAGGGGATACGTCAATATATTTGCGCCAATTCGACATTATATGTCGAAAAAGCGCAATTCGGATAGACGGCTGCTCATAAAAAGCGACTAATAAGTAACTAACGAGATGATATCAATAGATCCCAGCTTGTCACGTCCGCGGAGCTCCAGCAGCTCAATTAAAAAGGTAGCTCCGACTACTTCTCCACCTAATTGCTCGATCAAATTAATCGAGGTTGCTATCGTGCCACCTGTAGCTAGCAGGTCGTCAGCAATCAGTACCTTTTGTCCTAGCTTAATCGCGTCCTTATGCATCGCCAGCTTGTCTTTACCATATTCAAGTGCATAATCAGCTTCGATCGTTTCACCCGGTAGCTTGCCACTTTTGCGAATCGGTATAAACCCTACCCCCAGCGCGTAGGCCAGTGGAGCACCAATCACAAAGCCCCTGGCCTCAGGACCCGCGATACAATCAATTTCAACTTCCTTTAGACGACGTGCCATTTCGTTGATCGCTTCTTTATAAACAGCACCATTTTGCAGCAGGGTGGTAATATCCTTAAAGCTGATTCCTGGTACAGGGAAATCATTAATTTCACGTATATACGATTTAAAATCCATTTTGCTCCTCCAATAATAAGTTCGATTGTTTGTTGCTAAGTAGCCATTGAAGTAGTTCATGGGCGCTGGAGTAGAGCAGGGTTTGCTCCGCTTCTACACTTTTTAGCCGGCTTTGATAGAGCTGAGAAAGGGTTAAATCCTTCTTATCTGGATTATTTACCAGCTTATAGCCGATTTCAGTGCGGGCAACTAGGCCCAGCTCGTTAAACACTTGGAGCATGAACTGAATCAGATTCGGAGAAAGGCCCGAGCGTTTAGACAGCTCCTCAGTAAAAGAGGCTGTAGGCATGCCAGCCGGAGCTTGTTTGTGTACAGCCCCATATACCGTTTTAAACATGTCCCGCGTGGGCAAGGCACCTTCAGAGCTCTTATTGCTTTGGAATATCGCATAGATGCGTTGTAGCGCCTTAGCGCCCCTTATCGCTTCGCCCAGTAGGAAGATGTCGGGAGGAAGATCGTATAGGATGACATCGGTAATCAGATCTGGGCTTTGGGTACGCGCAAGTATATTAGCAGGGCTGAAAATGTTTCCTTTTCCCTGGTTCATCGTCCATATGGGAAACTGTTTTTCATACTTCTTCAGCATTTTCGCATCAGGTGTCTCGAAAATGAAAATCGCCGCCCTCGCTTCGGCTCCTGAGCTTGGGGCACTCAGGCGCTCGGATAACTCGCTAAGCTTGAGCTCAATTTTGGCGGCTCCCCGCCAATCGAATAATTGAGTGTGTATGATCCGCATATCCTGAATCATCACTTGGGGCTTTCGGACACCATTCCACTCATTAATGGAAAGCTCCCCTAGCACATCTAATGAAGCCGTAGACGATATCCAAGGCATCATCGCGCTTTTATTAAAGCCTACCGCATCCAAAGTAGCAGCGCTCTCTTCCTTGCTTGTCCGCAATGTAATTTTGATATGTTGCTGCTCTTTGCCTATCGTGCGAAGCTCCTTGCAGATGGAGTCAGCTATAACCACTTTGGGCATGGGATTCCCCATCCCAAATGGACCTAGGAGCTCCAATTGCTGCACGGTAGTAACCGCAATTTCCTCAAGCGTGCATACCAAGTCCACCTGCATAATAGGGGTGAAATCCTCTAAGCTAAGCCATTCCTCAGCAAGTAGGTTTAACCGTCGTTCAAGCTCAGGCAAATGCTCCCTTGCCAATGTCATTCCAGCCGCCGCTTGGTGGCCTCCATAATGATCCAGCAAATCCTGGCAATGGGTTAGAGCTTGGAATAGATCAAAACCAACAATCGAGCGGGCAGACCCTTTGGCTAGGCCTGTTTCTTTATCGATGCTTAAAACTAAGGTAGGTCGGTAAAACCGGTCTACTAGCTTGGAGGCAACAATACCTACAACCCCAACATTCCAATCCTCTTCAGCCAACACAAGGATACGCTTCATTGGCTCAGGTTTGCTCTGATCTACTAGGGCGAGCGCTTGCTTCGTCATTTCATCGACAATTCGCTGACGCTCTTTATTTAACAGATCCATCTCTAAAGCTAGACGGCTCGCTTCCTGGTCATCATCGGTTGTCAGCAGTTGCACCGCTGCATCCGCACTCTCCAGCCGTCCGCTCGCATTGATGCGGGGCGCCAATGCGAAGCCGATATGAGTAGCGTTCACATCCAGCATATTGATCCCTGCAACCTGAAACAGGGCTTTGATTCCAGGATTAGCAGAGCTGCGCATCCGCTTTATACCTTGCTTAACGATCATCCGATTCTCGTCTAGCAGGGGCATCAAATCGGCAACGGTTCCAATTGCCGCAAATTCCAGCAGCTCCTCAGGCCAACGACCCAGCATCGCCTGAGCCAGCTTGAAGGCTACGCCTACGCCTGCTAATTGTTTGAAGGGATAGCCACAACCTGGTTGCTTAGGATTAATAATAATACAGGCTTCCGGTAGCCTCTCAGGCGGCTCATGGTGATCGGTCACGATCACATCAAGACCAAGCTTCACTGCGTGAGCGATCTCCTCTACAGCACTGATCCCAGTATCTACAGTAATAATAAGCTGGATACCTTGCTCATGCGCCAGATCCATAGCTTTAAGGTTTAAACCGTAGCCCTCATGAACACGGTGAGGGATGTAATAATCGAAGGAAGCATTCAATTGGGTTAATAAATGAACCATAAGGGTAGTGCTGCTGACTCCATCGGCATCGTAATCGCCGTAAATCCTTATTTTTTGGCGTTGTTCCAAAGCCAAGCGTATACGTGCTACAGCTTCACCCATTCCATCCAACAGGAACGGATCATGATTGGAGTCCGTTGTCTCTTGCAGGAATGCATTCACCTCAGTTATATCAGTCATTCCACGGGCGATTAGCAATCGGGCAAGCAACGGATCTACACTAAGCTCTTGGATGAGCTTATTGACTTGGACTTCATCCGCTTCGCTTATGTTCCATCTTGCTCTTGAGTGAAGCATGGACTACCTCCTAAAAGTTTTGCGTAGCAAAACTGGCTCCGTAAGCATTAATGTAACATGGATGGGAAGGTTTCATGTTCCGGATCCACGTTGTTTTTATAAGGATAACCGGCATCATATGGATGAACATGGATACTTACATCGGATACATGAATATGTCTTTTCATCAAAATTTGTTTCACGGTTTTCGCAATATCATTGCCTTCCAGTACGCTAATACGCGGGTTTACGCTAATTTTAATATCTACGACCACATAATGTCCGTGCTCTCTTGCCTTTAAATGATCGACAGCTATGACTCCTTTAACAACCTGCACGGTACGAAGTAAATCTGCCACATCCTCATCATGCAGCACACGGTCAAAGGTTTGATGGATCGACTCCATGACTAATCGGTATCCCATATTAACAACAAGCATCGAAACAATAAAGCCAGCCAATGGATCTAACATATACATAGCTATATTTCCCAGGTAATTACCAAGCAATGCTCCAGAAACACCAAGTAAAACGATAAAGGATGATAAAATTCCTTTACGGTGCTCTCTCGCACTAGACATCATCATTTGGCTGGATAATTTTTTGCCCAAATAATATTTATATTGAAACATCGCTTCTTTAATTAAAATAGAAATCGTTATAGCTATAAGTGCAAAGGCTTTCGGAGGAGAATCGACCCCATAATAAATGGCCTTCAGCGATGAAATCCCAGCCTCAATACCTACAATCAGCAACACTATCGACACGATAATAGCCGCAATCGATTCGGCTTTACCATGTGTATTGGGAGGATGTTCATCGGGTTGATGCTTAGTGGCACGATTGCCTATTAAAACTGCAAATGAGCTTCCGGCTACCGAAAGTGAATACAGGGCATCAGCAATCAATGCTTTGCTTCCAGAAAGGTAACCAAATAAACCTTTTAAGGCTGCCAGAAAGATATTGCCGACAATGCCAATCCAATAAGCAAACTCCGTTTTATGAAAACGTTCCTCTGTCAAAAGAGCCACTCCCTAAAAATTGATAGAAAAGCCGCGGAACCGTAGGGAAGCCACCGAATAATAACTGCAAAACTTTTTTCGGATGTTCCTTTGTTCACGCGGCCGGCTATTATTCTTTTACTACATTTGCCCTTGTTTTAGAACTTAAGGACTTGTTTTTCAGTAAATACCACAACGGGCTTGCGATACAAATCGAAGAGTACGCTCCTGAAGCCAAGCCGATAATTTTGGCAAGTGCAAACAGTTTAATCGATTCACTACCAAAAATGAACAAGCATCCCGCTGCAAGCAATACGGTTAATACCGTGTATATATTCCTTGCCATCGTCTGCCAAATACTATTATTCAACAAATTCGATAAATCGTCGCTTGTTTTAACTTTGGAGAAACGCAGATTTTCGCGGACACGGTCAAAAATAACGATTTTATCATTGATCGAATACCCTATAGTCGTCAACACCGCCGCGAGGAATGGAAGGTTGACTTCGAAACGGAATATCGCAAACATCGCAATAACGACTAAAGCATCATGCAAGATAGCAATAATCGCCGCTACGGCAAAACGCCATTCAAACCGCAAGCTTACATAAATACAAATAAATACACACGAAATAGCTACAGCATAAATCGCCTTGAGACCTAGTTCGACAGCAATATCAGGAGATACGGTGTTCACTTCTTGGGAAACCTGGGCTCCAAAGGTCGCTGCCATGGTTGTATTGATTTTTTTGATTTGCTCCTCTGTCAGGATCGCATCATACCTAGCAGAAATATGGTCATTATTTCCACCGATCGACACTATGGCCGGCTTAAGATCAATACTCGCAAAAATTTCTTCAGCTTTTTCCTTGGTAACCGTTTGGCCTACCCCAATATCCAGTCCTGTTCCCGCCTTGAAGTCAACACCAAAATTCATGCTAAATAAGGCAATTACGATAATTCCGATCATTAATAGAGAAGCAGAAGCGGCGAAAAATTTATTGCGGTGCTTCATAAAATCAAAATGTTGTCTATAGTCCACGGATTTCCGCCTCCTTTACGCCATAGTAAGAAGGTTTTTTAAACTTATTACTTTTAATTAACAAGAACAATAACATCCTTGAGAAGAAAATATTCGTTACAACACTAAGTATAATACTCATGATTGTTGTAAGTGCAAACCCACGGATGGCTCCATTACCCACTGTGTAAAGCACAGCAGCAGCAATAAGGTTTGTAATGTTCGCGTCCATAATCGTTCTAAACGAATGCTTAGAGCCCGACTTTAGTGAGGACATCAAGCTTTTTCCGCTCCGTATTTCTTCCTTGAGGCGTTCGTAAGTAATGATATTCGCATCAACCGCCATCCCGATCCCAAGCACGAAGGCAGCGATTCCTGGAAGCGTCAGTGTTGCATTCATCCAGTCAAAGACGACCAGCAGCAACCAGGAATAGGTGATGA
This sequence comes from Paenibacillus agricola, assembly GCF_011440305.1. Classification (GTDB taxonomy): domain Bacteria; phylum Bacillota; class Bacilli; order Paenibacillales; family NBRC-103111; genus Paenibacillus_S; species Paenibacillus_S agricola. Next base: position 327,735 of record NZ_JAAOIW010000003.1, read on the forward strand.
TGGAGATTGCAGCTACAAAACCAGGCAAACGATAGAAAATCACCATAAATAGAAGGATCAGAATCGATCCAATCAATCCGGCTCGCACCGTTTGGTCCAAGGATGATTTCCCGAGTGATGCTCCAACGACCTGTGTATATTTCTCGGTCAGCTTAAGCGGCAAAGCTCCTAAATTAATCGTCGAAGCTAATTCCTTAGCCTCTTCAAACGTATAATTACCAGAGATTGTTGCATTTCCGTCACTGATAATACTATTAACTGTAGGTGCGGACAGCTGGCGCTCATCCAAATAGATGGCAAGCGGCTTACCAACTAGCTTCTCTGTTACTTTTCTGAATTTCTCAGGATCCTTGACTTTAATATTGATTTGCGGTCGGTTCGACTGGTCGAAGCCTACCTGCGCCCCATTCTCAACAAAGTCACTACCCAGCATTTCCTTGACCCCATCGGGTCCGCGGAACGTTAGCTCGGCCGTTTTTTTGATAGCATTCCGAACCTCTTCTTCATTTTTAACGTCAGCCAAGCGCACGCGGATTCGGTCTTTTCCCTCCGTCGTTACTTCAGGCTCAGAAATCCCCTGTTCATCTGCCCGTTTGGCCAGACTGTTGGCCGTTTCCTTAAGTGATTCTGGCGTTACCGGCTTTCCAACCTCAATAGGCTCAGCAACGTACAGGATTTCAAAACCACCCTGCAGATCCAATCCAAGCTTAACTTTTGAAACTAAGCTTGGGCTTGTCCAAGCGATAAGTGCAAAGGTAACAAGCACTACCGCCACAAAAATTGCAATCCGTTTCATATCAATTAATTGCTCCTTCCAATCTCAATATTCCTATTATACTCACCTGCTAAAATCGAGTCAATTTGACTATTTACGCCAATACTCGAAAAAGCATAAAAAAATAACCCCTTCTAAGCGAAAGGGTTGCCTTTATATATACTCATTGTCATCCAGTTCATAAACTTCGTCACCTTTAGTGATAATATGTCGTTTACAATCTGATGCAGAGCCGGCATTCCTGTTTTTTTGTACTTATCACTTACACATTCCCAAATTTCTTCCCCCGTAACCTGCTCGTAACCAATCATTCTGAACTCTTCTGCTTTGCTGGTACATATATTTTCGATAAGCCCATTTAGCTCCTCCTCAGTTAGTGGAGGGGATTCAGCTTCTTCCTCTGTTAAAGGACTATCCAAAGATTCACGTACCATCTGCTCAACTGCTAGCTGCTCCATAAAGCTACCCTTGGTTTCATCCTGTTCCATCCTCAAAACCTCCTGCCTTGAAGCATCGCTCATGTCCTACATATATAGATATATTCGCTGCATAAAGTTTTTTTCCTCCCGAGCTTTCAGGATTAGCTAAATAATGTGCATGCGCTGGGACAGGTCTTGCATATCCATGGTAGTAGACTTGGGAGGAAGAAGGAATCGATGTGACGAAACAATCGTTTATGAAGGGCACGCTCATTCTACTCGCTGCCGGAATTATTAACCGCATCCTTGGCTTCATTCCCAGAATTACACTCCCCCGCTTAATTGGAGCTGAGGGGGTTGGCCTCTATCAAATGGGTTATCCCTTTATGATTGTGATCCTAACCCTTATTACCGGAGGCATCCCTATCGCTGTTGCCAAACTGGTAGCTGAGGCTGAGGTTGAAAACAATGAAAGCCGAACCCGGCATATTCTCCATCTGGCTATGGGTTTCACTTTTGCAATCAGTATTCTCTTTACTATTATAAGCCTTGTTGGGGCGCACTGGATTTCGAACCATCTGTTGACCGATGCCCGAGTGTACTACACCTTCCTATGTATGACCCCTATTATCGTGCTTGTAGGGATTGGATCGATATTCCGCGGTTATTTCCAGGGCAAGCAGAACATGATCCCGACCGCCATGTCACAGGTGGTAGAAACGCTGGTGCGCATTTTTACAGTATTGTCCTTTGCCTATATGATGTTACCCTATGGAATCGAATACGCAGCGGCAGGAGCTATGGCAGGTGTGATGGTAGGTGAAGCCTGTGCGCTGCTCGTGCTTTATATCCATTACCTGCGAAGCCGCAAAAGTACCGCTACCTTACTCAAAGCCACAATCGGAACGAATGCCCTGGTAGGTCGCCTAGCTCATCTGAAACAGCTCTTGACATTATCGATCCCGATTACCGGGAGCAAGCTAGTGGGCTCTTGCTCGTATTTTCTGGAATCGATTCTTATTATTCGCAGCTTGGCAGCGGCAGGAGTGGCCACCAAGCTTGCAACCGCCCAATACGGCATCCTGCAAGGCATGATTATACCTATCCTGCTGCTTCCCAGCGCTTTGACCTATTCCCTGTCAGTTTCGCTCATTCCTTCTTTATCTGAAGCAGCAGCGCTGAACGATATGAAAACAATCCACGCGCGGCTTCACCAATCATTAAAGCTTGCTTTAGTGACGGGAGCTCCGTTTGTAATGATTATGTTCGTGCTTGCTGAGCCGCTATGCCAATTAGTGTATGGGCAGAGCCAGATTTCCCCGATGCTAAAGATGATGGCGCCAGTCGCCCTGTTCATCTATTTCCAAGCACCTTTACAGGCAAGCCTGCAAGCCTTAAACCACCCGGGCGCTGCCCTCAAAAATACATTAGCAGGCTCCATCATTAAGCTAGCGCTTATATTCTGGCTGGCCAGCCAGCCGCAATTTGGCATTTTAGGAGCCGTTATGGCGATTAATGTGAACATTATGCTAGTTACCGTTCTGCACTGGCATAGCGTCGTCAAGCTGCTTGGCTTTCGGATGCAGCTGATTGACTTTGCCAAGGTGGGGCTAGCGATGCTAATTTCAGGTTGGGCCAGCCATTTAATCATGTACACCCATTGGCTAGATAATGAAACGATCCGTTTTGTGGCTTCAGGCTTGGTTGGAATTGCCCTGTATATTTACTGCTCGCTTCTATTCAGGATCGTTAACCGCAATGATTTAATGCGCGTATTGTTGTTAGGGCGTAAGCTTATCAAATAATTTATTTTTTGCGCCGGTCAATATACCATCTCCCTCGGTAATCATAGGTGCAAAAAAAGATTTCCTTAAAATCCTTAATCCCTTGCAATTGGAGCTCGTTTTTAAGCCAAAAACGGGTTTTCCCGATTTTCTCCAAGCCCTCATCCTGCACCTTGCCATCCATAATTAAGGGCATGGGCAAGCCTTCATAACGATAAGGACTCTGGTCATCCGCTGATCTAGAGAAAGCTTCTGAGGTTCCAGCCGAATTTCCTTGTTTCTCAACAACCGTCAGCTTGCCCGAAGGCTCCAGAATCGCGAATTCAACATTGCTCACATCCATCACCTTGCTTTGGCGTAGCTGCAGCAGCAGGTCATCAAGATTGTAGCGCTGGCGTTTCATTTCCTCACGGTTAAGGTTGCCATTTTCAATAATAAACGAAGGCTTGCCTTCAAAAAGTCGGCGCAGCTTTTCAAATTTCAACGATAATAAAGCGATAACCAACTGGATAGCTACCAAGGTGAACATCGGCAGTAAACCTTCCATGATGGGTTTTTGGATATCCTCTACAACGAATACAGCAATCTCCGCAATTAAAATCCAAATCACCAAATCAAATACCGACAGCTTGCCAATTTCCCTCTTCCCCATAATTCGCATCGTCACAAATATAAGGAAATAGACGATAATGGTACGAGCAAATAGTATCCACATTTTCCATGGCCCTCCTGTGCATATTCCTACCTATTTTGACCTGCGGCCCTGATCACCATACTCAAACGGGTTTGCGAATTGTTGCCATTTCGCCTACATTTGTTGCTCTAGGGAAAGTATTTGTCGCTAATGAAAATAATTGTTGCAAGGAAAACAGTTTTGTTATAGGATAATACTTATATAAATGATCCGCTCGGATCTCTTTTTTTGCCCCATATGTTTCCCATGGTAAAAACAATTGTATGAAGAAAACATTAAGGAGAGAATACACAAATGAAGCTTACGAATCCCAAACAAGCAAATCACGGCTTAAAAATGCTGATCTTGGTTATCACTCTTATATGTGTAATGTCTGTAGCCAGTGCATGTGCAACAACCAGCTCGATAAGTACCATCGCAAATAGCACTAATAAAATTAAGGTTACGGCTACGATTGGCATGATTACCGACGTGGTTAAGCAGGTTGGCGGAGACCATGTTGAAGTGACTGGCTTGATGAAGCCAGGTGTAGACCCCCATTTGTATAAAGCTTCCCAAGGGGATATTCAAAAGCTAGACAAAGCGGACGTTATTTTTTACAGCGGCCTCCATCTTGAAGGCAAAATGGCGGATATTTTAGAAAAAATGGGCGAAAAGAAAACCTCAGTTGCAGTCTCGGACCATATAGACCGGGCAAAGCTCAGGTCGGGAGCTGAAATGTCTACGGAATACGATCCGCATATTTGGTTTGATGTCCGGCACTGGATGAAAGCAACGGAGTCGATCCGCGATACTTTAGCCAAGCAAGATCCGGCGCATGCCCAGGATTATCAGAAAAATGCAGCAGCCTACTTATTGCAATTGGAAGCTCTCCATAAAGAGGTTGTTGAAAAAATGAGCTCTATACCTCAGCAAAGCCGCGTGTTGGTTACTGCTCATGATGCTTTTGGCTACTTCGGGGACGCCTATGGCGTTAAAGTGATGGGGCTACAAGGAATGAGTACCGCTTCCGAAGCGGGCACCAAGGATGTGACGGATTTACGCGATTTTTTGGTTAATAATAAAATAAAAGCAGTTTTTATAGAATCCAGTGTCCCTCGCAAAGCCATTGATGCAGTCATTCAAGGAGCCAAAGAAAAAGGCCATGACCTAAAAATCGGCGGCGAGCTCTTCTCCGACGCGATGGGTGAAGACGGAACGCCGGAAGGCACTTATATCGGCATGGTTCGCCACAATGTAGATACCATCGTCAAAGCCTTACAATAAAAGATTGCAATAAAATTGAATCATACTGTGGAATAGGGGGCATTTATTATGAGTACAGTTCCATTAACCATCACCAACATGTCTGTCGCCTATCAAAAAAAACCAGTGCTTCGCAATATTACCTTCGAAGCGCCTGAAGGAAAGCTGATTGGCATTGTCGGTCCCAATGGTGCCGGAAAATCAACATTGATTAAGGCTGCATTAGGGCTGATCCCAAGCTTAACCGGCGATGTGTCCATCTATGGCAGGCCCTACTCTGAGCAGAGGAACCTGGTTGGCTATGTACCGCAGCGTGAGTCGGTCGATTGGGATTTCCCTACCAGTGCGCTGGATGTTGTCATCATGGGCCGTTATGGGCATTTGGGCTGGTTTAAGCGGCCTGGGAGTGCTGAGAAAAAAATAGCGATGGAATGCTTGGAGAAAGTCGGCATGGCCGACTTGGCCAACCGGCAAATCAGCCAGCTATCCGGCGGCCAGCAGCAGCGTATTTTTCTGGCGCGGGCTTTAGCCCAGGATGCCCAGTTATATTTTATGGATGAACCTTTTGTCGGCGTAGATGCAGCAACAGAAAAAGCGATTATTACTTTGTTGAACGAATTGAAAATGCTCAAAAAGACCGTATTAGTCGTGCATCATGATTTGGCTACGGTCAAAGAATATTTTGATTGGGTAATGCTGTTAAACTTGCAGATCATTGCTTATGGACCTACAGAACAAACCTTTACAACGGAAAAGCTTCAGGAAACATATGGTGGACGATTGACAATGCTGCAGCAGGATGACAAATCGTTGATAATAGATTCGAGGTGATGGATATGTTAGATTGGTTCCAACTTTTTTTCGATCCCAACACGCAATGGATCTTAATCGGATGTATGCTGCTTGGTTTAAGCAGCGGTGTTATCGGCAGCTTTGCCTACTTGCGCAAGCAATCCCTTATGGGTGATGCCCTCTCACATGCTGCATTACCGGGAATTTGTATTACCTTTATGCTGACCGGCTCCAAGTCCATCTTCCTGTTTCTAATTGGCGCCGCGGTTGCGGGGATTGTGGCTACGTTCGGGATCGGTTATATCACAAGGAATTCCCGGATTAAACAGGATTCTGCACTTGCCATTGTCCTCTCTGTCTTTTTTGGCATTGGCATCGTATTACTTACACAAATTCAGCATAGTGGCAGCGGTAACCAAAGCGGGCTCGACAAGTTTCTGTTCGGCCAGGCAGCCTCGATGGTGCAGTCCGATGTCATTATTATTTCGGTCATTTCTATCCTCTTGATCGGTATCTGCACTTTATTATTCAAGGAATTCAAATTAGTTAGCTTCGACCCCGGCTTTGCGCGGGGCATGGGATTCCCTGTTCCGTTTTTAGAGCAGCTTATTATGTTCCTGATTGTCATTGCGGTAGTCGTAGGCATTCAAGCTGTAGGTGTTGTACTCATGGCGGCACTCCTTATTACACCCGCCGTATCAGCGCGGTACTGGACGGATAAGCTTGGTCTTATGGTTGCCCTTTCCGGTCTATTCGGAGCCATAAGCGGTTTCGTGGGCACCCTCATCAGTGCCAGTGGCAACAATTTGCCAACCGGTCCACTAACTGTGCTTACTGCAACGTTGCTTTTCGTTATTTCTCTGCTGTTTGCTCCTCGCCGGGGCGTGTTGTCCAAATTACTGGTTCGCTCTTCTGTACGCAACCAATTAAAGCAGGATGATGCCTTGCTTCGTCTGGAACATGGAGGTAAGCCATTATGAGCACCTTTTGGATAATATTGACGGGAGCTTTAGTTGCAAGCACCTGTGGAATTGTTGGCTGCTTTCTTGTGCTTCGGAAAATGGCGATGATCGGCGATGCGGTTAGCCATTCTGTACTTCCGGGCATTGTCATTGCTTTTCTAATCAGCGGCTCAAGGGATTCCTTATTTATGATGTTGGGCGCCGCTGCTGTTGGCCTTATCACTGTTTTTCTGATCCAGCTATTCCATCAAAGCGGAGTTCAGTCAGACGCGGCAATAGGTGTCGTATTTACCGCATTATTCGCCGTCGGCGTTGTACTTGTCAGTGTGTATACCCGAGATATTGATCTGGATCTGGACTGTGTGCTTTATGGCGAAATCGCTTATGTCCCTTGGAATACCATTCAATTCTATGGGCTCGACATTGGACCCAAGGCTGTGTGGGGCGTAGGGTTCGCATTATTGCTGACAATCATTCTTATCACAGCCTTTTATAAGCAATTTAAAATTTGTTCCTTTGACCCGGCAATGGCTGCAGCTGTTGGCATTCCGGTGGTGTTATTTCATTATATACTAATGGGACTTGTGTCCATCAGTACGGTCGCATCCTTCGAAAGCGTAGGCGCTATCCTGGTTGTTGGCATGCTGGTCATTCCTCCTGCAACAGCTTACCTGTTGACGGAGAAATTAAGCCGTATGATCCTGTATAGCGTAATTATTGGCTGTAGCTGCTCAGTGATGGGTTATTATATAGCCCTTGTATTAGATGCTTCGATAGCTGGAAGTATGATCAGTGCTGCTGGGTTCTTGTTCCTGCTAGCTCTGCTCTTCTCCCCAACACATGGTATCGTGGTTCGCAAGTTTAGGCTCAAACGTTTAATCAGCGGGAATTTCTCGGATACTACGTCTGCGTAAAAAAATCGTGAATTTATAGCTTCCAGCGGTTAGAATACGAGCTTCCTAGGCGAACGCTATCGTTCCTCCACCCCATACCCATTTCCTAATATGTTAAAAAGAGCCGTATTCGCAATTTATTAGCGAATACGGCTTTTTCAATTATAATGAATGTGAGATAACTTCAAAGCATTTATTAAATAAGCTAGTAGTAGCTATACATTACATATGTGGTTCCCATCAATAGAGATAGCAGGGTCAAGGGCGCTCCAACTTTTAGAAATCGCCAAAATGTGATCGTCTGTCCCGCTCTTCCTGCCAGCCCTGCAGCAATTAAATTGGAAGTGGCACCTACCAAGGTTCCGCTGCCTCCAAGCCCTGCTCCCAAGGCTAGAGACCACCAGAGAGGATGCAGCGCTCCTTCGCTTTGCATACCCAAATCCTGAATTATCGGAATCATTAATGTGACGAAAATTTTATTATCCATCGTTGCCGAGATGACTCCGGTTATCCACAAAATTAGCAGTGAGCTATACATCAAATTACCTGAGGTAAGCTCCATAGCCTTCGTTACAAGCATCTGCACAGTGCCGGCTGCCGCTAATCCACCAACCACAATAAACAAAGCACTTATATAGATCAGTGTGCTCCAATCAATGGAACGGTACATATCCCTTACTCCGTACCTTTTTATATGAAGTAAGCAGAGTAGCAAGGCTCCTGCCAATGCGACGATATACATCTCGATACGCAACAATGGATGCAAGACAAAAGCACCAATAACCAACACCCAAATAACCACAGCCTTTATAATCAGACCTTTGTCTTTCATGTAGGCTTGCGGCTTGACTAACATTAGCTCTAGAGTTTGTGCCTTTGAAGCCGTCCAGCTTCTGGAATAAAAGAGGGTTAGCAATAAAATATTAACGATGTAAATGATCAAGAGAGGAGGCGCCAAATTTAGTATAAAATCATTAAAAGTAAGACCAGCACCCGTACCTATAATTAGATTAGGCAGGCTGCCAATTATTGTAGAGGTTCCACCGAGGTTAGCGCTGATCGCAATGGTAATCACGAACGGAATAGCGCTTATTTTCATTAGCCTTGCTAACGATAATGTAATGGGAACAAGCAATAACACAGCGGTTACATTATCGAGCCATGCAGCTCCTAAAGCACTCATTATGGACAGGAACAGAAGCAGGAGCAGTGGCCTGCCTTTTGTGAGCTGAGCTGCCTTCACAGCCAAATAAGAGAAAATCCCTGTTCGAGTTGTCATCCCCACCATAACCATTAAACCCACCAATAGTCCGATGGATGCCCATGGCATCAGTTGCCGAGCTTCATCTGCTTTTACAATGCCTAATAGCAGCATGAGCAAGGCTCCACCAAGTGCAGCATAGGCTCGATGAACCAAGCCGGAAATGACTAAAATACATGTACATATGAAAATGATAATGGCTGCTACTATCTGCCAATAGGCCAGTGATTGGACAATCCCCATAAAGACCAACTTCCCTTCATCCGAATTATGCCATCTCTAAATAAATGCTCGTTTAGGAATGGCCAACCTGTACTAATTTTATGTACGGGCCCATACAATGATGATAAGAACCTCTATCTGACAGGAGGAGAACGGGTATGAAGCAATCTCCCTTATTTTCTGGTTTAATGGTTGCTATGGTATTTATGCTGCTTGGCACTTTACTGACCTCCCTACTTATGCTCGCCACCAATCTACAAGAAAACTCGCTTTACAGCTACACCATGTCTATACATGGCATAGCCATGTTGATCGGCGGCATTACGGCTGGTAAGCGAAGTGGATCGAAAGGCTGGTACCATGGAGGGCTGCTTGGAATGGTTTATGCATGTATCGTATGGACCATCGGTTTTCTTGCTTATGATATCGGATTGACGACACAGGTATTGTACTTAGTCGTGCTTACAACAATTTCCGGTGCACTTGGAGGCATGTTAGGCATTCATTTAAAGAAATAAGTAAACCGCCACATCCAGTATAACAAAAATGCGAGTCCATCCGTAAAAGCGGAGGCTCGCATTTGCTATTTCTGCAACCTACTTCTTTTCTTCTAATGCCCCTGTGCTTGAAACGGCATTAATCGCAGAGCGATCGAACGTAAGCTTCGTTACATCATTGACACGCAAAATAATCGTATCGTCTGTAATCTCTAATATCGTGCCATGCAGCCCGCCAATTGTTACCACTTTATCGCCTTTTTTCAAATTGCCCAGCATCATGCCACGTGTTTTTTGACGTTTTTGCTGAGGACGAATCAGCAAGAAATACAGGACAACAAACATCAATACCAATGGACCGTATGTAACCAAATACCCTTGTAACCCTGGATCTGCAGCAGCTTCAGCAGCTAAGAACATCTCAATCTCCCCTTTTACCTTAACTAATTGGTTAAAATCCTTTTCCGTTTTCACTCATGCCATACTTTTGGAAAAAATGATCACGGAAATCAAGCAGACGATCCTCTAAAATACTTTGTCTTACTTGACGCATCAACTCCACCAGGAAATGAAGATTATGGTAGGTCGTCAGGCGAATTCCAAACGTTTCATCCGCTTTGATCAAATGCCTAATATAAGCACGAGAATAATTTTGGCATGTGTAGCAGGTGCATTCGGAATCAAGCGGTCCAAAATCTTCAGCGTATTTGGCATTGCGGATGACAAGTCTTCCTGAGCTGGTCATACATGTTCCATTCCGGGCAATACGAGTGGGTAATACACAATCAAACATGTCAATACCACGGATGGATCCCTCAATGAGCGCATCAGGAGATCCCACACCCATCAAATAACGCGGCTTGTTAGCCGGCAAAATAGGTACGGTGTAATCCAGCATCTCATACATGAGCGGTTTGGATTCCCCAACACTCAGTCCTCCAATAGCATAACCCGGGAAATCCATGGAAGTCAACTCAGTTGCGCTTTGTTTACGTAAATCCTCATACATGCCCCCCTGCACAATCGCAAAAAGCGCTTGGTCCTCAGGACGCTCATGGCTGCGTAAGCAACGCTCGGCCCAACGGGTAGTACGTTCCAGCGAATGTTTGGTGTAGCTATGCTCAGCAGGATATGGCGGGCATTCGTCAAAGGCCATAATAATGTCCGCGCCTAAAGCATTTTGAATTTCGATAGATTTTTCAGGCGAAATGAATAACTTATCCCCGTTAAGATGGGATTTGAAAGCAACGCCCTCTTCAGTAATTTTACGCATATTGCTCAAACTAAACACTTGGAAGCCACCACTATCCGTAAGAATAGGTCGATCCCAATTCATAAATTTATGCAAGCCCCCCGCACGTTTTACGATATCATGCCCAGGCCTAATAAACAGGTGGTATGTGTTGCTTAAAATAATATGCGCGTCCATCGCTTTCAATTCTTCCGGGCTCATTGTTTTCACGGTAGCTTGGGTTCCAACCGGCATAAAGGTCGGGGTTTCAATAATTCCATGAGGCGTATGGACTCTTCCCAAACGGGCTCCGGATTGCTTGCAGGTTTTAATATGTTCATAGGTTATCGCCAACTGAAATCACTCTTTCCTGCTTAAACTAATAAATAAACATCGCATCTCCAAAGCTGAAAAACCGATACTGCTGCTCGACCGCTTCTTGATAAGCTGCCAAAACCTGCTCTCTGCCGGCCAATGCACTAATCAGCATCAGCAGCGTCGATTTGGGCAAATGAAAATTCGTCATTAAGGCATCCACGATCTGGAACGTATAACCGGGATATATAAAGATGCCGGTCCAGCCGCTTCCAGGCCCAATTCGACCAGGCTGGGTGCTTTCCCTTGCCGCTGTTTCCAAGGTTCTTGCCGAGGTTGTGCCTACGGCAACTACCTTATATCCATTCGCTTTGGCGGTGTTGACAAGCGTCGCTGCCTGCTCGCTCACCTCGTAAAATTCCTCGTGCATTTGATGGGTCTCGACATTGTCCACGGATACAGGACGGAAAGTGCCCAATCCTACATGTAACGTTATATAGGCTAATTGTATCCCCTTTTGCTCAAGTCTTTCCAAATAAGCTTTCGTAAAATGAAGCCCGGCCGTAGGTGCTGCAGCGGAGCCTTCATGCTTGGCATAGACGGTTTGGTAACGCTCCTTTTCGGGGAGCTGTTCTTTAATGTAGGGTGGAAGTGGCATTTGCCCCAAACGATCAAGCAGCTCTGGAAAGATTCCGTCATAAGTGAACTTCACGATACGGCCACCCATTCCCAGCTCTTCTTCTACAGTGGCAGTAAGCAACGGCTTATCTTCTGCGTGTTCCCCGAACAGGATAACAGCTCCAGCCTTCAGTCGCTTGCCAGGGCGCATCAGAACCTCCCAGCGATCATCCTCAAGCTGCTTCAGAAGCAATAGCTCCGCTTTAGAGCCCGTTCCCGATTTCACACCAAAAAGCCTGGCTGGCAATACTCGTGTATCGTTCAACACAAGTACATCCCCGGCTTCTAGATAGTCGATCAAATCCTGAAATGCCTTGTGCTCCACAGCCCCAGTCGATTTGCTTAAAGTGAGCAATCGAGAAGCTGTTCGGTCCTTCAATGGGGTTTGTGCTATAAGTGAATCGGGTAATTCAAAATCGAACCAATCTACCTGCATATTCGCGTCATTCCTTGATTATCGAGACTCCTGTATAGAAGGTCTGCAATATTTTTTTGTAATCATAGCCAAGCTCGGCATAACCTTTGGCTCCCCATTGGGACATTCCCAGGCCGTGGCCGAAGCCAGTTCCTTTGAATATGTATTGGGAGTTTTTATTCGTCATTCTTACTTTATTATCACCGTTCAAAACGAACAGCTGCGGAGTAGCCAACTCCTTGGCTTGCGTAGCGGCTCCGGCAATCGAAATAGCAGACCCGGCAGCAGAAACATTGCGGGTAACCCCATCTGCCCCCAGTATAGTATACCTTCCCGTTTCCTCAATTTCAAACCGCGTACTTGGTAATCCATTGAGCAACGTACGGAATGCGTCGGGGTATTCGGTTTCCAGGACCTGTCCATTCGCCTTCATTTCAATAACTCGCCCCGAGGCTCCGCGTTTAGAAACCTCCAGCTGCTCTAAAACGCCAGCAATCGGCTTCTTGAGAGCGGTGTTGATCCTTTCCTTCAGCTTATCTGCATCATAGGGACCCCTAATCCACGAGTAGGCGTTGGATTCAACCGCTTGGCCGATCACGACAAAACGGTCGCCGATGTTGACCTTAAAGGAAGCCGGATTGGCGGCATTATCCACGTAGGGAGCCGGACGCACAGCAATATCGGTTCCTGAGGATTCATAATAAGGCAGACCCGCCGGGTTCTTCTGTGTAGTATCCTTGGCATAGGATGAATGGATATAGCCGTTATTTCCATTAGGCAAGACGATCTGGTACCAAATCGCTTTGCCTTTCTCGGCCCCTTCGTCTGGAGTGGCTGTGCTTTGTAAATAGCTGACCTTATTACCCCAAACCTCGGTAGACTCGGCAGTCAATCCACCAGCATTGGAATAATATAAAGGAGTGATCAAGCCTGCTTGGTCGGTAATAACCTCGCCCGCTGTCGCTTTCACCGCTTCAGCTGCAGAGGCGAATTCCGCCGTAGCGCCTTTATAGGCTTGATCAAGCGTAGTATCGGTTAGATGGGCGATTTGGTACTTGGTTCCCTGCTTTAAGGCAAAGGTACGCGCCGCTACCGCTTGCGCCTTTAATGCCTCCAGGGGCCATTCCTTGCTAAGCTCCGAGCTAACGACCGAAACCAAATATTGCTCGAATGGCAGCTCGTTAATGACCGCCAACTTGCTGTTCAGCTTGGATAATTCCACCAATCCCCGGTACGCCCGCTCTGACCGCTCCAGTACCTTGATTGGCTCCGCAGATGGGGATGTGATCGCTAGCTTCGCAGCCGTTCCGCCCAGCAACAGCTGCGGGCTCGTCCCTCCCGTCGTTGAAGCGGGATCCAGCAAGGTACGTTTTAAAACGTACGAAAGTGCCGGATCTACTGGCTGCAAGGCAACCGCTGGCAGCGCCGTGCTTAATTGCAGCTTTGTTGCGTCCAGCGCAGCCCCATCAGCGGCACCGCTCACCATAACCGCATAGCCTGGAGCTCCTGCCGGAGCGTCCAGGTACGCTACATCCGCCTCATAGCCGGCTTGCTCGATCAGCGCTACCTGCCCTCCAGCTTCAGCTTCCGCTACATACGTGCCAGCGATCCAGTGGAGCGGCCCACTGACCTTGCCAGCTAAACCTTTGCTGGCAGCACTGACATCAGGAACAGCCGCTGCTTTCGCCAATCCCGCCGCCGCCGCTTCCTTCGTTGCGTAGGGGCCTAGGACTAGCTGGTACACAGGCTTCCCCAGCTTGGTACGAGCTACAACCGCTGTGTCCATTTTTAAATCGTCCAGCTTTTTCGCTAATGCCTTGGCTTGCCCTGGATCAGCCGTTTCCAAGGCAACTGCACTATAGGAATCCAAAGCTGCACGCATTGGGCTTTGATCCGCGGTAACGAATAACTGCTTCATTCCGGCAGTATTTCGAATGCTGATTCCAAGGCCATTCTCGGCAGATAGAGTAACCTCCGAGGCCGGAGAGCTGTACTTTCCCGTATCAATAAAAAGCGCGATCCTAACCATGTCCAGTTTAGGAATGATCGCTGCAGCGTGAGCCGGAATTGCTGCTCCTGCAAACAAGCACAAGCTAATAACACCTGTTAATCCAGCGCTCCAGCTTACCTTTAGCCGATATGTGCGTAGCGGCTCTGCCCAGCGAATGAGCATAGGTTGAAGCTTCCACATGAACCTATTCCCCCTTTCACGGTGAACTATTTGGTATAGGCAGCCCCAAATGGCGATAGGCGGTATGGGTTGCCATACGCCCACGCGGCGTCCGCTGCAAGAATCCAATTTGCAACAAATAAGGCTCGTACACATCTTCAATCGTCTGGCTTTCTTCACCTATAGTAGCCGCAATTGTATCCAGCCCAACGGGGCCTCCCTGAAAGCTAAGAATAATGGCTCGAAGCATTTTATGGTCAATCTCATCAAGACCCAGATTATCCACCTGGATGCTTATTAATGCATGCTTTACAATATCCATCGTGATGATCCCATCACCTTTTACCTGGGCAAAATCACGTACCCGCTTTAACAGCCGATTGGCAATCCGCGGCGTTCCCCGCGAGCGCATGCCGATCTCACGTGCGGCTTCCCCGAGCACCTGCACCTGCAAAATATCGGCGGTGCGGCTAACAATATACGTTAATTCATCTATCGTATAATATTCCAGCCTGCTGATCACGCCAAATCGGTCACGAAGCGGTGCGGATAGCAGCCCTGCCCTTGTAGTGGCACCGATTAAAGTAAATGGAGGCAAATCCAATCTAACCGTGCGGGCGCTTGGCCCTTTACCGATGATAATATCGAGGGCATAATCCTCCATCGCCGGGTATAATACCTCTTCAACCGTGCGGTTCAAGCGGTGGATCTCGTCTATAAACAAAACATCGCCTTCCTGCAGATTGGAGAGGATGGCGGCCAGATCCCCTGGACGTTCTATAGCTGGTCCTGAGGTGGTGCGGATATTGACGCCTAATTCGTTGGCAATAATATTGGATAACGTCGTTTTTCCAAGCCCTGGCGGACCGTATAAAAGTACATGGTCCAACGCTTCCTTGCGCATTTTGGCTGCATCTATATAAATCTTTAGATTGTTTTTGGCTGTGGCTTGTCCGATGTATTCAGCTAAATAACGCGGTCGAAGGCTGAATTCCATCGTTTGTTCTTCTTCCATCATTAAATTGGCCGATATGATTCGATCGTCGTCCATCGGGATGCCTCCTTTCTAACGTTGTGACTGCTGGAATAAGGCCTGCAGGGCAAGCTTAATGACGACATCGACCGTTTCTTCGCCCTTTAGCTTCGGCTTGATGAGCTGCCCAGTGCGGTCGGCTTCAGCCTCGGTATAACCCAGCGCCAGAAGCGCAGATTTCGTTTCTGCCCAGACGCCACTGGCTTGAGCTGCAGATGAGCTTCCCCCACTCGCAAATGCGGATAAAGAGTCCTCCGCAACATGAAGCGCACCCAGCTTATCCTTCAAGTCCAGGATCATCCGCTGGGCTGTTTTGCGTCCAATGCCTGGGAGCTTCATCAGAAAGGTGATATTATCCTGTTGGATCGCAGTAGCGATAACCTCAGGCCTTCCCCCGGCTAATACACCAATTGCCACCTTCGGCCCAATCCCGCTGACCTCCAAAAGCAAACGGAACATCGATTGCTCCTCACGATTCGGGAAGCCAAATAATAAGTGTGCGTCCTCGCGGACCTGGTAGTGGATAAACATCGTGGTCTCTTCCCCAGCCTTAGCCACAACAGCATAAGGATTGGTGCAAAAAACCCGATAGCCCACACCCCTCACATCAAGCACCAAATAATCCATCTCTCTATGTACAACAATACCTCTTAAAAAATCAATCATGGTTTTCGGACCTCTTTAAATTTTTGTAAAAGCACTTGAGAATGAGCATGGCAAATCGCAATCGCCAAAGCATCCGCGACATCATCCGGCTTAGGCACAGCGGACAAATGGAGAAATAGCTTCACCATCTCCTGCACCTGCTTCTTCTCAGCCTTTCCGTAGCCCACTACAGCCTGCTTCACCTGCAATGGCGTATATTCACCAATTTCCAGCCCTTGCTGCACAGCTGCCAAAATAAGCACACCTCTCGCTTGCGAAACCGCCATCGCCGTTGTGACATTACGGTTAAAAAACAATTTTTCAATCGCCACAGCATCCGGCTTATATTTATCAATGAGCTGCACCATGGAGTCATACACCATCTTCAAACGAACTGCACCATCAGTATGAGCTTCCGTCTGAATACAGCCATATTGGACAGGCACTAGCTTGCTTCCCTGCTTATCAATCAATCCAAAACCAACAATTGCAATGCCCGGGTCAATCCCCATGATCCGCATCTCTCTAACACTCCCAACTTGCTAAAAGCGAACATATGTGTTCCATTATAGCAGATATTTCCGCTGATGAACACGCAAAAAAGACCGTACCGGAGAAACCTTCTCCTGAACGGACATTAGTTGTTGCGGTGCAATGCTGGAGCCTAACGAGAAAGCTGCATCGCTTTTTCGGTCACCTCTACGGCAAAGTCACTAAAGGTCGACAAAACGCTATTATATTCTGACAAATCCCTCACCTGTATACCTCGATACAGTTCTTTAATCGCATCCCTTGGCAGGCTGCTTTCCAGATGTTCAATATTTAATTGAAAAAAGGTTTGGATTACATTGCCCTCGCCCGTTCCGGGAACACCTTCAAATAGAGAGAGGTTTCCACCTTTGTCCATGCCAAAATAAGCATTTTCTTTACAATGTGGCGATAAGTCCTCAATTGTTTTAACAAAATGAATGCTTCCATCCGCCGCCAAGCTAGCCACTGTATAGGGATTGCTTTTGTGGTAGGCCAGCATCTCTGCCGCATCCATCTGCCCGATCGGTTCCAGCTCATCGCCACATACGTATACCGTCCGGATAAACGCTTTTTGCCGGTCTTTAATCTTGTTGGCCAATGCCTGTATTTCTTCCTCGGTCTGCATCGGTTTAAGCTCCGAGGGCTGAGTAATACCCGTACCAAACACGGCATGCTCAGTAACGATTTGTTCAGCACCCTGCAGCAATACCCATGCAGCGGATAAAGTAGCGGCCACCACCAATATCATCGTCAGATTCATCCATTTCCGCTTCCAGCGAAGGCTTTTTTGTAATTGTTTTTTAAGTTTTTTTAAAAAAGCAATAATAACCATAAGAAGAACCCCTTCTTTCTTTTGGAAATAGTAGAAAAGCAGCAGCTTCCCGCTCCTGATACTACCTATTTTCCCCTGGGTTCCATACTTTATACACAACCTCCCAACTGACTTGTCAAGGTTTAGCATGATTGTTACCAACTATAACCAGCAGGTTGTTCCTCATGCAAAAAAGCCACTCTATCACTCGAAAGTGATAAAGCAGCCCTTTACTTTTTATAAGCGGCATCTGCTGCCCGCTGCTATTATATTAGGTTATCTGCCCCCGCCAAGGTGACCGGCTTGACGATTTATTGGAGCTCTGGCTTGACCTGCGGCTTTTGGGGAGCGACTGCACTTTTTTAGGAGTTATAGATGGTTTGCTACGATGGGAGCTGGTGCTTTTCACAGAAGCTTTTTCAGCCTTTTTGGAGACAGCAGCCTTGGGCTCCTCCTCATCGATTTTCCGGTTTAATACCTCTGCCTCAGTTCTACTATGGCAGCCACAGCCACAATCTGGCTTTCCATGGATCTGAGGGAAGCCGTAGTAAGGTGCCTGCTGAAAGTGCATAGGATTCATCTGATTCATTGGATACATAGAGTACATAGGATTCATCGCACCCATCGTATTCATAGGGTTCATGGCGTCCATAGGATTCATCGCACCCATCGTATTCATAGGATTCATGGCATCCATAGGATTCATCGCACCCATCATATTCATAGGATTCATGGCGTCCATAGGATTCATCGCACCCATCATATTCATAGGATTCATGGCGTCCATAGGATTCATCGCACCCATCGTATTCATAGGGTTGGCAGCTCCCGGATAAATGCTGCTTAAGGTAGCCGCATCCATACCCTGGGCAAAGTTAGGCATCTCGTGGGATGGCATAACGATATAATTCATTTCCGGTGGTTGTTGAATAGGATTGGTGTACATATTCGTTCCATACGGGTAAGGCATAACTTGGTTGTGAGCGGACATCGCAGGTCCTCCGCAGCCGCAATCATGCATAGGGGCCTGCTGTTGGTAGAACGGATACACCTGTGCCTCTGTTGGCGCAAATCCAGCATAAGGCATCGTCTTAGCGTATGGATCTATGCAAGGGTCGACATGGGGGTAAGAAAGAGGTTCTCCCCACATCGATGGGTCTGGAGCCTGCATGGCATTGTAAGTAAAGGCTTCAGTCGCAGGCATCTCGAATTGCTGGAACAAATCCATAGAAGGCTGCTGAGCGCCCCAGCTATCCGGTTGTGCATGCTGCATGTATGGCATTTGCATGTGTTGCATGGGCTGCATGGGCTGCATGTGTTGCATAGGCTGCATGGAATGCATGTGTTGCATAGGCTGCATGGAATGCATGCCTCCCATCTGGCCATCCTCGCATGGATAATTAGGCATAGGTGCACTTGGCATCATGGATTGAGGTTGCATAGGAAAGCTGTAGTCCATGTGTTGCTGCATAGGCTCTTGGTATGGTTGATAAGTGATTTGTACTTGTTCATATTCAATAGTTGGCATAGGTTCTGGGATCGGCATGGGTGCTGGCATCGGAACAGGCATGGGGATGGGTGTATAGGGCGGCATAACGGCTTCTTCTTGTTGTTCAGCCTGTGGTTCAGGCATAGCAGGCATCGGTGTCGGCATCGGTGTCGGCATGGGCATGGGTGCCGTATTTGGTTTCCCATGAGGGCCTAGTTGGGCAGGATGCTGCATCTCGGAAGTGTCTTGTTGTGCGTTCCCGTGCCCTTGGGCTCCATGTGTTGGTTTTATTTTAGGAATATACACAATTTCGCCCGTCATCAAAATGTTAGGATTTTTCAGTTGTGGATTGGCCGTGATCAGCGTTTGGAGCGGTACATTCCATGCTTTACCTAGCTTCCAAAGCGTATCGCCCTGCACAACAACATGCTTATGCAAATAATCGGTTGGCGGTATAACGGGGATGGGCGCATTCGGAATTTTCACCTTCATCCCTACTTCAATTACATTGGGATCCAAAATTTGCGGATTGCTAGCGATTAGCTTCTCCAGGTCAACATTGTACTTTTTGGCAATTTCAAAAAGCGTATCGCCACTTTTAACCATATGAATTTTCAAATCAAAAACCTCCTCGGCATGATCCTGATAGCCACTCACGCGCTAAATTAAAATGACCTTACAGTTTATGCAGCAAGGTAGGCATTTGACCATCATCTTGCGAAAATTTAATTCTTTGCCCAGCGCGGCACAAAGCGAGCCAAGAAGCCGCAGTGCACGGGTGTTTGCTAAATCGTTGATGGAACAACAAAAAAACGGGAGCTAACCGCGGCACTTGAATCAAGTCCGTAGTAGCTTCCCGCTTGGGGCCAAGCAGAAGCAGCTTCCGCTTATTCGTTAATTTTTACACCGTCGATATCAACCAGCTTGCGGAATTCCTTCAGCAAATGGGTCGTAATAGGACCTGCTTTGCCTTCCCCAATCGTTCTCGCATCCACTTCGCGAACAGCGATAACTTCAGCTGCCGTACCTGTAAAGAACACCTCATCGGCCACATAAACATCATGCAACGTAAACGGTTCTTCTTTAACCTTATAGCCAACCTTTTCGCAAATCTCGATAATTGCTGCACGGGTGATGCCTTCAAGAGCACCACAATAGCAAGGAGGAGTAAAAACAACACCTCTTTTGATAATAAAAATATTATCCGAGGAACCTTCTGCTACATACCCCTGTGAATTCAGCATAATCGCTTCGCCCACACCAGCCAGGTTAGCTTGAATTTTAACCAATATATTATTTAAGTAATTTAAAGACTTGATCTTAGGGTTCAAAGCATCCGGCACATTGCGACGGGTTGAGACCGAAACGGTTTTTAGCCCATTGATATAAGCTTCCTCCGGATAAATCGACAATTGCTCTACGATAATAATGATATTCGCTTTTGGCGAACGGCGCGGGTCCAAACCAAGGTCACCAGGACCACGAGATACGACCAAACGGATGTAGCCGTTAGCAAGCTCGTTTTTGCGAATCGTTTCAACCAATACCTGCTGCATTTCTTCTTGCGAAATCGGGATTTCAAGCATTATCGATTTGGCGGAGTCATACAAACGGTCTAAATGCTCTTTGCATTTAAAAATATTGCCGTTATACAGCCGAATTCCTTCAAAAATTCCGTCGCCATACAAAAAACCATGGTCATATACGGAAACTGTTGCATCTTCCTTGCTTACATATTTGCCGTTTAAATAAATCACTTGTGCCATAACAACAATTACACCTCCGAGTGTACGGGTTTATAAGAATAGGTAGGATAACAGCCCAAGATGCGAACCTGGCAGCCGATCGCCTGAATTTCCTGAATGGCTGAGGGCAGCAAGACCGAATCCAATGAGGCTTCAATATCAATATAAAAATAGTAATTGCCCAGCTTTTTCTTCGTTGGCCTGGATTCGATCTTGGATAGGTTAATCCTTCGCCAAGCAAAGGCCGAAAGCACCTGGTGAAGCGCACCCGGGTAATCCTCTGGCAGTGTCACCAGAATGGTTGTTTTGTCGGACCGGTAATTGTTTTTCAGTTGGATAGGAGCCTGTCCTACCAGCACAAAGCGCGTAAAGTTTTCCTGGTGGTCCTGCACGTCCCGCGCCCAGGTATCCAGGTTATACAAGGCTCCGGCAGAACGTGGAGCCAGTGCTGCCACATCGGCTCGGCCCAGCTCTTGGACAAGCCTTGCTGCCTCACCGTTGCTGCTCACTTGCTCAAGCTCGACATGGGGCAAATGCTGCCTTAGGAACTTGCGGCATTGGGTTAGCGTTACACTGTGGGAAACAATCTTCCGCAGCCTGCTGCAGCCTTCCGCAAGCGTCGCCCCTG
Source organism: Paenibacillus agricola (assembly GCF_011440305.1). Taxonomy (GTDB): domain Bacteria; phylum Bacillota; class Bacilli; order Paenibacillales; family NBRC-103111; genus Paenibacillus_S; species Paenibacillus_S agricola. The sequence goes on from NZ_JAAOIW010000003.1 coordinate 348,970, forward strand.
GTGATCCTAACGCCATCAGCTGGATTGAAATCGGGTAAATCCATTCTGCCTGCATCGGAAGGTCAACCTCGTGGACCAGCCAATCCAAATGCAGGCTGACCGAACCATCAAACGTATTCTCGATCGGTATTACACTATAGTCGGTGAGTCCGTTAACCGTTGACATAAACACTTCGTCAATTAGTTTGCAATGGACGTATTCATAGTCGCCATCGTCCAAAAAATGGCGCGTCGATTCCTCGGTATACGTGCCTGGACCCAAAAGTGCTATTCGCTTCATGCGCGAACGTCTCCTTTGATGTTTTCAAATAATGTACACCCTTCATCCAAGTGTGTCAACACCTGCACGCCACTGAGCGCCGGCTGTAGCCACATCAGCGTCGCTTCGATCCCAGCAGCCTGCAACGTGCCCTGCAGGAAGCCCTCCAGCTCCGCCTTGCGGGAGCTGGACCGATCCACGAGCGCGAGCATCGTCGGACCCGCGCCGCTTAAGGCAACGCCAAGCGCGCCATGGTCCGTCGCTTCGGCGAGGATCTGCTCAAGCCCCGGCACCAGCGGGGCGCGGTAAGGCTGATGCAGCGCGTCCTTCATCGCGAGCGGGATCATGTCGAGCCGCCCGGTGCAGAGGGCCGCTACAAGCACGGACGAATGCCCCACGTTGAAAACGGCATTCGCCAGGCTTTGCTCGCGCGGCAGGACATGCCGTGCCTTCTCGGTTGACAGCTGGAAGTGGGGAATCGCCACCAGCACTTCCAGCTGCTCATTCGGCTCGACGCGGATATATTCCGCGCGATTGCCGTCCCAGAAGGCGACGACGAGGCCGCCGAATAACGAAGCCCCGACATTGTCGGGGTGGTCTTCAAGCGCTGTTGCCATTTGAAACAGCGTGTCGTCGGACAAGGGGCTGCCGATCAAAGCATTGGCTGCCGCCAAGCCGCCTACAATTGCGGCTGCGCTACTGCCAAGCCCGCGGGTCAGTGGAACATCGCTGTACATCGAGATTTCAAGCTCTGGGTGCTGCACACCTGCTTTATCAAAAACTAGCTGGGCAACCTCATAAATCAGGTTGGTTTTATCCTGGGGCAAGCCATCCATGCCATCACTTAATAAATGAATGCGGGTTTCTGCTGCTGTACTCATCTCTATCCATGTGAAAAGATCCAGTGCCATACCCAGCGTATCAAATCCAGGCCCCAGATTGGCCGTACTTCCCGGCACCTTGACGCGCACTTTATCGCTGTTTATACCCATCGTATGACTCCTTTTGACTTTAGCATGAATTAGCTTGATTTAGTCTGGATTTAGCTTATTTTAGTTTGGATTTGCTGCTTGAAATTAACCTTCTACGCGGTATACGCTTTTCACGGCATGGACAACTTCCAAATCCCCAAATTGCTTTAACACCTTTTTCATTGCAGCTTGATTCGCATCATGTGTAATAATAATAATCTCCGCATTGGGATTGGTTTCATTGGGGTGCTGCAGCACCGACTCCAAACTAACCTCGTGCTCGGCAAAAACCTGTGTAATTTTCGCAAGGACACCAGCTTTATCCTGCACATGCAGCAAAATAAAGTTTTTCGATACAATCTGTTCATCGGTTTTCAGCTTCTTTTCTTTATAAGGAGCAAAGGCGCGTTGCCCATTAATGCCCAGCTTCAAATTGCGAACAACCGCGACTAGGTCTGCCACAATGGAGGTTGCTGTAGGCATGCCGCCTGCTCCAGGACCGTAAAACATCGTTTCCCCAACTGCTTCGCCGTACACATAAACCGCATTAAAAACTCCGTTTACGGATGCTAATGGATGGGACTTCTTCACCATGGTTGGCTGTACACTGATGCTGATATGCTCATCCTGGCGCTCAGCAATTCCTAGAAGCTTCACTTCATAACCAAGCTGCTTGCCATAATTGATATCTTCTTTAGATACTTGGCTAATTCCACGCACCTCAACATCGCTTAAGGAAATATTGGCATGAAAGCCAAGTGTGCCGAGAATGGTCATTTTGCGCGCTGCGTCAAAGCCCTCAACATCAGAAGTTGGATCGGATTCAGCATAGCCAAGCTCCTGTGCTTCCTTCAGGACATCTCCATAAGCCGCACCCTCCTGGCTCATTTTCGAAAGAATATAGTTGGTAGTCCCGTTAACAATCCCCATAATCTTCGTAATCCGGTCAGACGAGAAGCCTTCCACCAGCGTCCGGATAATGGGGATACCACCTGCTACACTTGCTTCATACAGCACATCACAGCCTTTTTCAGCAGCTTTCGCTAATATTTCCGGTCCATGTAGCGCCATTAAATCCTTATTCGCCGTAATGATATGCTTGCCTCTATCCAATGCCTCGAGTATATAGGATTTCGCCAGCTCGATGCCACCCATCACTTCAATAATAATATCTATTTCCGGATTTTCAATAACGTCACGAGGATCTTCTGTCAGCTTATCAGCGTCAACCTCCACGCCCCGATTTTTACTTTTGTCTTGGACGAGAATTTGGGCAATCTCGATAGAAGCTCCAGTCTGGCTAAGCAGATCCTGCTGATGTCCTTCTACAATCCGGACAACACCTGCTCCCACAGTCCCTAGTCCTAACAAGCCCACTTTAATTGGTTTCATATGTTTTCCTCCTCTTGGTATCACGATATCCATTTCCTCATTGGACCCAAACTAGCTAGCCCTGCCCAATCAATGTAGCCCGGCTTACACCATCCTGCTCAGTTAGTCTTTCCAACAGGAAAGCTACATTCTCCCCCATTAAAGAGGTTTCTACAGAAATAATCACGTTAGCTATTCCTTGTAAGGGAATGGTTTGGTGTATGGTCAATACATTGCCCTCTAGCTCTGCAATCATGCCGAGCACTTTTGACAATATCCCCGACCGGTGCTCAAGATCCATAGAAATCGTCACGATTCGTTCGCGGTCCAGCTTGCTTAATGGAAAGATCCCATCCTTATACTTATAAAAAGCGCTTCGACTCAGCTGGACCAACTCTACAGCCTCATGGATGGTCCTTACATCACCGCGCACAAGCAGCTCCTTCGCATGGACGGTTTTGACCAAAGCCTCAGGCAAAATATCTTCTCTAACTAAATAGTAGCGCTCGATAGTACCTGGCTTACTTTCAGCAGCTTTTTTATTCGGCATCCATAATCCACTCCAAGTAGACGATTGTTTCCACCTAGTGGACATTATATCGAAATTAGACCGAACAGGCAAGGGGCATTTATGTATCTTTGTACAAGTAGCTGGTTTTACTTGACCTGTTTGAGCAACTGCACCTTTCTTAATTCCGTACATTCATGGTAAAGTGAAACCAAATGTTGATACAAAGGAGCCCTTCCATGATTCGAGCACGCATTATGGCGACCGCCATGCTATTTCACAATAACGAGCTGTTGATGATGAAAAGGTCGCCTACTCGGACACTAAGCCCTGGCATGTGGGCGGCGGTAGGCGGCCATGTCGAGCCTGCGGAAATTAGTTCTCCGCGAAATGCCTGCCTGCGTGAAATTTACGAAGAAACCGGTCTGCTGGAAGAAGATATTATCGATTTAAAGCTGCAATATATTTTATTGCGCTTGAACCAGCAGGAGGTTCGCCAGCAGTTTATTTATACAGCGCAAACCACGCGCAAGGATGTCCTGCAAACCGAAGAGGGCGACCTGTATTGGATTCCCCGCGACCAGGTGCTACAGCGTGACATCCCATTTATTTATCATAGCTTGCTTGAGCATTATTTTCTCCACGGCTCGGCGGAACATATTTGGGTCGGCACAGCAGGCTATAACCAGCAGGCCGAGCCAGAGGTGCATTGGACCGCTTTGGTAGATCCAGAGATGAAGTAAATACCATGCCAAATAACCTCCATCCCACTTAAATAGTGGACAAGGAGGTTATTTGGTTTATCATTCGGGGCAAACTCATAAAGTCATACCTTATAGCTGCAAATCTCCATCATAGATGGTATGATAGCTACTTGCTTGGGCGAAGCTCGCTACGTTTGCTCAAGTCACGCCATTTCTCCAGTATCTTAAATGCTTCTTTACGTTGCAGCAGCGAGCGTGCTAGCTGAAAGCCTTCCTCATACGAGCCTACTTTATCAAACCAGTACAGGCGAAGCCCTGCGTTAAAGACCACATGCTCTCGTTCGTTGTGTATCTCATCCGAATCATCCCCTTCAATCACCCGTTGTAATAAACGAATTTGCTCATCCTTGCCACACTTCTCCAGCGGCTCGCCTCGAAACCCAAAGGTAAGAGGATCAATACTGTTGGATTCATCGCCCCATGGCGTCACCTTGCGAATCGAGCTGCTTTTATAAATCGGCAAATCCTCAGAGCCATCGATACCTTGTACGATATAAGCAGTGTCAAACCCGGAGCGTGGCAGCAACTGAATCAAATGATCCATCATTGTTTTTTGGCTAACACCGATAATCATATTATGGGAGTGAACCGGGTTAATTACTTTTTCCACGGTATTAAAAAAAGTACCAAGCCCCATCTGCTCCCGCACCTGCCGAACATGGGCAAAAGGCGGGCAAATCTGGTCCGTCCAAATAAAACCGATGTTCACGCCGAGGAAATTTTTTTCCCATTCCTTTGTTTCTATATCCATCTCGATGCCTAGCCCCTCTAGCAATTCCTTCAAAGATACACCCGTTTGGAGCGGAAAAGATTCGCTGCCATGCAGTACTTGCGGGAATCCCACAGAGGCAATCAGTAGACTAACCGGAATTGTCACGGGAAAATAATGCCTGCCTTCATAAGGTCCCGCACAATTTAAGGAGTTGGAGAAAGAACGGTAAGGCAGCGAATATTTACGGAATACATCGATAAAACCCATCATTTCTTCATCCGCTTCGCCCTTCATCCGCATCGCAGTTAGAAATGTCGCTGTTTGTGTATCCGTCGATTCGCCACGAGCAATGGTATGAGCCACAGCAACTGCCTCATCATAAGTCAGATCACGCGATCCCGTTTTACCAGCTCCAATCACTTTGATCCATTGCTTCATGGTGTCAGCTCCTCTTAAAAGACTATAAAGACAAATTCGCAAGCCGAATACTGCTTACGAATACATATAAGCACCTATCGTTCCATAAACCCAAACCCATATCTAACATTAAACTCACACGAATTATATAAATAATATTTTATGTTAGTTTTACTGACATAACTATAATATACATGTGTTAAATAAAAAGTTCAAGCGCGCTTCATTGGAAGTACGAACGATTGATATAAATCCTTACATTTTGTCCGTCTTTTCCTCCTTCAAGAAATAAAAAAGAAGCATCACCCCCTCCATTACTGCTGGGATGACACTTCTTTTTTAATTGTGCGGCATTTATTCTTTTTCCACAAACTCGAATTCAAAATCACCGATTTGGATCGTTTGGCCATCTACGGCGCCGCGAGTACGAAGCGCCTGGTCAATACCTTTTTTACGCAAAATCCGGGCAAACCGTTCTATCGATTCCTGGGTACTGAAATTAGTTCGCTTAATCAGCTTTTCAATACTTGGACTTTCAATAATAAAGGTATCGTTCTCACGCTTAATCGTATACTCTTCCGCATCCCTTGGCTCAAACTTGTACACTTTGCGTTCAGCTAAGTCTACAATGTCTTCAAGCAATGGCATATCTGGAATGGTTTCCAGCAAGTCCACAACCTTGTACAGCAGCTCCTGTACCCCTTTTTTCGTAACTGCCGACACCGATAAAATTTGGATTGAAGGATCAACCTCTGCAAGTTGGCTCTTGAACTCCTCCAGGTAAAATTCAGAGTCCGGCATATCCATTTTATTAGCGACAATAATCTGCGGACGCTCTCCAAGCTTCGCGCTGTACAATCGTAGCTCTTCATTGATTTTTATCCAGTCATCAAAAGGATCACGCCCATCGGTAGACGCCATATCGATCACATGGACGATAATCCGGGTACGCTCGACATGCCTTAAAAACTCATGCCCCAAGCCTACGCCTTCATGGGCTCCTTCGATCAGCCCCGGCAAATCCGCCATTACAAAGCTGCGACCATCTCCCACATCAACGACACCCAAATTAGGGGTCAGCGTAGTGAAATGATAAGCAGCAATTTTAGGTTGTGCTGCCGAAACAACGGATAGCAACGTTGATTTCCCAACACTCGGAAAGCCAACCAAGCCTACATCCGCCATTACTTTAAGCTCAAGCACCAGCCAACGCTCGACGCCCTCTTCACCATTCTCCGCAATTTCGGGAGCCGGGTTATAAGGCGTTGCAAACCGAGCGTTACCCCGACCACCTCGGCCGCCTTTTGCCACTACGACTTCCTGGCCATGCCGCGTTAAATCGGCAATAATTTCTTGGGTGTCATCGTCAATGACTACAGTACCGGGCGGTACCCTTACGATCATGTCTTCCGCAGCTGCCCCATGCTGTGTCTTATTGCGGCCCTTGATTCCACGATCCGCTTTAAAATGCTTCTGGTACCTAAAGTCAACCAGCGTACGCAAGCCCTCGTCTACACGAAAAATAACGTCGCCGCCATTGCCGCCATCACCACCACCAGGACCACCATCAGGCACGTATTTCTCCCTTACAAAAGCAACTAAGCCATCGCCTCCGTCGCCGCCTTTAACATAAATCTTCGCTTTATCTATAAACATCCATGCACCTCTTTATATATTCAACGGCACTTCGACACTTAGCTTAATAAGGCTTCCGTCCCGTTGATTAGTTTTCCAAGTTATATTGGAGCCCAGTTGAAGCTTAACCTGCTTCAAGCCTGGTAATATCTGATCTCCTGTCAATTCCCCACGGTACGTACAATCTAACTGCAATACGCTGGAGGTTTGGGCCAGTTTTATAAGCAATGTATGCTCGCTATCTTGGTGTTGCTTGGCTTCGTGTTTGATTACATCGATAATTCCCATTAGCAAGCGGCTCAATTGTTCACCAGCAATGGGCAGCTTATCCAAGTGTATTTCTTGCTCCATCTCGATCTCCAACTTCAATTCATTATCCCCAGATTGGGATGAAAATAAGTAAACGATCAATTCCGGATGTCCAAGTTTTGAGATATGGCTTTCCTGCTGTACCTTAACTCTTATATTCTCCATCAGAGCTTCCAGCCTATCATACTTCTTCAACTTTACATAGGCGAAAACCAATTGAATTTCATTCATCCAATCATGCCGGTAATGGTTAAATAAGTGAATCAACCGGAGATTAGGATCCGCTTCACTCTGACTGTGCAGCAAACTGTATTCATTCTCGGTCTGTCCCTCGAATTTTTCTTCGCCATTAAGCCGATTTGAACCCATGCCAACCTCTCCGATCCATTCATCCATATACAAATATACAAAAAACCCCCAGCGAACCTGAATCGCCGGGGTTATCGTCGGGTAATGGTTTAAGCCTCTACGGATGCAGCCACTGGAGCGACTTCGAATGGATAGACGCTAACTTTTTTACGAGTACGGCCATAACGTTCGAACTTTACTGAGCCTTCGATTAGAGCAAACAACGTATCATCGGAACCGATACCTACGTTATTTCCTGGATGAATTTTAGTTCCGCGTTGGCGATACAAAATGCTTCCAGCTGTAACAGCTTGACCATCTGCACGCTTAGCGCCAAGACGTCTACCAATACTGTCACGTCCATTTTTTGTGGAACCTACACCCTTCTTGGATGCGAACATCTGAAGATTTAATTGTAACATGGTGTCAACCTCCTTCATTTCTTATTTTCTTGCAAATCTATATACGCACTGTACGATTGTTTAATAGTTTGCAGCATGACAACCATGGATTCCAATAACATCTGAACCTTTTCATTCAATGCGTTGTCTATAGAATCAGCAACTTCGACATCAAGGAAGCCATGTTTATGGCGTGCTTTGAGCTCTATCCCCAACAATACTTCAACCGCATTAACCGTACCAACAGTAACCGCCGATACACCGGCACAAACAATATCTTTACCTGGATCATCATACATGGCATGTCCTTTAACTTGGAACGAAAGGATACGACCGTCGGGCTTGCGCCTAATCTTTACACGAATCATATATCTGATCCTTAAGCTTCGATTTTTTCAATCACTACTTTAGTGTAAGGCTGACGATGACCTTGCTTGCGGCGGTAGTTCTTCTTCGCTTTATATTTATAAACGATGATCTTCTCGCCTTTACCGTGCTTTTCCACTTTAGCAGAAACCGAAGCTCCAGCGATTAGTGGAGCGCCAAAAACTAAACCAGCTTCTTTGGACACAGCTAATACTTGATCAAAAATAACGGAATCGCCTTCACCAGCATTCAATTTCTCGATGTAAAGAACATCGCCTTCTTGAACCTTGTATTGCTTACCGCCTGTAATCATAATTGCGTACATATTTGTTGCACCTCCCTCATGTCTCAGACTCGCCTATAAGCCAAGGTGATATGTCCATACAAGCAACATATACTTATAACCCGCTTCGTGCGGTTACAGCATGTTTTGCAACATACCTGAATATTCTACCACAATGATAACAGCAATGCAATATTTATTCTGTATGCCATTTGGAACCCTATTAATGCCTTCATTTTTTGCTCCTATTTAGGCCAAATCCAGCCATTACCATCGCAGGCTACACAGCGGATAACCGGAAGCTTATGAGTGCCATCCTTCACTTTTTTGCGGGTCATTTCCACCAATCCAAGCTTGGTCCAACCGACCACAACAGTTTTGGTCCGATCCTTTTTGATTTCTTGGGCAAGCATATCCAAAACCTGCTGTTTATTCGCTTCAATCCCCATATCAATAAAGTCAATGACGATCAATCCGCCGATGTCACGCAGCCGCAGCAGCCTTGCAATATCTTTAGCCGCCATCAGGTTCGTATCGTAGGCTGTTTGCTCCAAGCTAACACTGCCCGTATATTTGCCAGTGTTTACATCAAACACTGTTAAAGCCTCCGTGTGGTCAATAACCAGGTAGCCGCCGTTGTCTAGCCAAATTTTTCGTTTGAATCCGCTTTGCAGCTGGTCGTCAACCTCGTAGGTGGCAAATAAAGAAATCGCCCTGTTATCAAATAAGCGTATATGCTCACATAAAACCGGAGCTGTTGTTCGCAGCAGTGTAACGATAGAGGCATGTACCTCTTTATCATCAACCCACAGCTCATTAACATCCTCGCTAAATCCGTCGCGTACCCATCTCGACAGCAGCCCGAAATCGGTGTATACCTTGCGGGGCAAGGGGCCTGGCTTTTCGATCAGCTCTTCAACCGTGCGCCAGCGCTCACGCAGCTCCTCCAAATCGGCTGAAATTATTGAATCTGGAACCCCCTGTGCTGCGGTACGGACAATAAAGCCCTCTCCCGGCAGCACTTGACTTTCAGCAGCCCGCTTCAGCCGGTTTCGCTCTTCCTCGTTGGCGATTTTGCGTGAAACTCCAATATAGTCAGCCTTAGGCATATACACCCCCCATCGTCCTGGAATCGAATGATGGGTAGTCACACGTGCCCCTTTGGTCCCTACCGGCTCTTTCACTACCTGAACCAACAGGATTTGCCCCGGCTGTACAAGCTCCGTTACAGGCGGCTTCTCCTTTGGCTGCTTGTCCAAGTGGGCCGGAAGCATATCATCAATGTATAAAAAAGCATTTTTCTCAAGCCCTATATCTAAAAATGCGGCTTGCATCCCCTGCAACACACGCATGACACGTCCAAGGTACATATTGCCAGCCAATTGCTCGGTTCCACGAGATTCATTGTCATATTCAGCTAGCTTGCCATTTTCCAAGACAGCTACTTCAATTCGGTCTTGTCCGCATTGAACCAGAATTTGCTTCATTTTTTCCACCTCGCCTTTCATTTTACATGAAAAGCTCAGAAATCGCACATCCACGCTTAGACTCATTAAAATAGGATTGCAGCAGTGGTCGTTCGGGTACAACGACACTAATCGACCCATGCGGATCCAGTATATAAATCAAATGCACTTTCTCCCGCATAAAGAGACGAACAACATCCGTCACCCGCCGCTCGCCGCTCACAACAATGGGACAGGCCAAGGTCCCCCTGCCTATTAGCCGCGCCACAGCCGTTTCGCGATGCAGCAAAAAACGCATGAAATGATAGGATCTCCCTTTATAGGCATACCAGTTGGAGCCAATCAAAAACACGCCAATGATAAATAGGTTCATCTGGATCCCACCACGGAGCACATGCAGCAAAGAGCCTAATGTTAGTATTAGGCTTAGCATAAGGCCAAGCGTAAGGTTAATCGAAATAACCCTGTAGTAAGGCAGCCATAGACCCATAACGGCTTGCAGCAGTTTGCCGCCATCCAATGGTGAAATCGGCAGCAGGTTAAACAGGGCAATAAACAGGTTAGCCTGAATAAAATAGGCGGCCCATTGCTCAGAAATCAATCCCATCCACTGCAACATATGTGCGATAAGAATCATCCAGACATTTTGCAGCGGACCCGAGATGATTACGACAATTTCCTGCCATACAGGCACATTCCCCAGCTCTTCAACAACAGCCTCACCACCAAAGGGTAGCAGCAGCACTTCCTTCACTCGCCACCCAAACCCTTTGGCGGCTATAGCATGCCCCATTTCATGAACAAGCACAATGCCAAACAAAGTCGCCATTTCTATAAAATATCCACCCACCACCGATAAAAGCATCACCACCGAAAATAAGGGATGAAATCGAAAGGTAATCCCAAACCACCGGTTCCATCGGTTCCATTTAATCAAAAGCAACCACATCCACCGGATTTAGAAATCGGTTATCCTTGGAAACGGCAAAATACAAATAACCAGCCTGCTTTGCTGCATTTTTCGATACTGTCCCGATTTTTTCCCCACCCTTGATCCAGTCGTTGAGCTCAACACTCGCTTGCTCAATCCAGCCATAATTCGATTGCATCCCATCAGCATGGCGTATAATAATCGTGTATCCGGTATCATCCTTGTTTCCTTTATAGATAACCAACCCGGTGTCGATAGCTGATACGACTGCATCCCCTTTAGTCTCCAAGGTTACGCCTAGCCGACTTGATTCAAACGGAGCAATAACCTTCCCTTGTACAGGCGAAAAATATGGCTTATTATGCGCCGTCACCTTCTGCGCCTCCTGCTGCATCGCAGGAATCCAAGCTGGCAGTAAAGAAGGATTACCGCCAAATTGGCGCTCGTACCAGAAAGCTACATTTTGAAAATCAAAGGGCTTATTCAGCGCCGAAGCAATCTGGGACTTGGCTTGGTTAACTAGAGGATGGTTTAGCTGGAACACTCCCCAAATTAAGGCAAACAGACAACAGCTCATCCACAATTTCGTGCGAAAGGAATTTAATCGAGGTAAAAAGGGTCCCCCACCATGCGTATACTCTTCATCCTTCGAATTGGCATATTCCTCTTGCCACTTGCGTTTCCACACATATTCAGGGTCTTCCCATTGTTTCGTGGCTTCCTGCAGCTGCTGCAATTGCTTCATCTGTTCAATTTGCTGTTGTCTTGCCGAGTCTCGGATTTCCATCGCATGATCCTCCTGGATAAGCTGGGGCTTGTATACTCCATCCTATGAGCTCGGACACTTGAATATAACTTCTATTCATCCTGGAGCGGATCATAACAACACAAAAAGCATCCCGAAGGATGCGTCCCCATTAACATTATAGGATTTATGAGTGGAACATCGGCTCTTTTTCCTGGTGGACATGAATGCTGACAACTAAGCCAATACTTAACATGTTGAGTAGTAACGAGGTCCCCCCATAGCTAATAAATGGGAGCGTAATACCCGTTAGCGGCATTATTCCAAGCAGCATACCAACATTTTCGAATATTTGGAATACGAACATCGATACGACACCTACAATGATATAAGAACCAGCCTTATCATTGCATTGGATCGATATGAGTATCATTCTATAGATAAGCACAAAATAGAGCAGAAGCAAAATCGAGGAACCTACGAACCCAAACTCCTCAGCCAATACGACAAAAATTGAATCTGAATAAGCGTACGGAATGAAATTTCGGTGTACAGATGTACCTTTGAGATAGTTTTCACCAGTCAGACCGCCGGAGCCAATCGCTTTTATGGAATTATCAACCTGAAATTTTTGGTCCTTCGTAGCGCTATCTGGACTAATGAACGTATCTATACGGGTAACCCAATGACCCTTATCCTGACTTTTCAAATAATTTTGAATCGGTTCATGATAATGCGTGAACAGATAAAAAAATAGCACAAGCCCTGCTGCCGCTATAAGAAATCCAATGAGAAAATGTAAATATTTTATATTCCCAATCCATAACATACCTATGAGCACAACCAAGAAAATTATGGCATTCCCCAAATCAGGCTGGATGAGCACCAAAATAAAAGGAACAAGTACCATTCCTCCTATCGGGACTACATCCGTAAAGAAATACAGGGGTTCCCCCTGCCTCCTAGCCATAAACGCAGCGAGCGCTATAATTAGCATGAGCTTCATAAACTCCGCTGGTTGGAACAAAAGGTTGCCTGGCAGCTTAAACCAGCTCTTAGCTCCATTTAATGTGTCACCATATGTGTATACAGCCACTAGCAGTGCAAGCCCGGTAATATAAAAATACGGGGATATTTTCAATAAAATGCGAAAATCTACTAAGGTTACACCAATAAAGGCAATTATAGAAATGATATAAATGGTAATCGTTTTTCGTAGATCAAACTCGATAACGGGATCATCCATCGTTGCGCTATAAACAAGCAATGCACTGATGACCATAAACGCTATCAAGATAGCTACGATCAACAAATCTATTCTTTTAAATTTTTGCAGCAAAACACGCTCATCCCATCCCGATAAACTTCTTGAATTTACTCATCATGCCGGACTTTTCATCCAACAGCATCAAAGGAACCGTATCCCCAAGAATACGCCGCGCAATGTTGCGATAAGCAATGGCTGCCGGAGAATTAGGGTTCATAACGGTTGGCTCGCCCATATTGGCAGCTTTAATCACATATTCATCATCAGGAACGATGCCGAGGAGGTCAATAGCCAGAACCGAGGTGATTTCGTCGATGCTCAGCATTTCGCCTTTTTTCACCATACTTGCGCGAATCCTGTTGATCACAAGCTTGGGTGAAAATATTTTTTCATTTTCGAGCAGCCCGATAATTCGGTCTGCATCACGTACCGCCGCATTTTCTGGAGTCGTCACCACGATCGCTTTATCCGCACCTGCAACCGCATTTTTAAAGCCTTGCTCAATACCGGCAGGGCAATCGATAATGACGTATTCAAAATCACGTTTGAGCTCCAGGATAATATCCCTTACCGCTTCAGGAGAGATCGCGCTTTTATCTTGAGTTTGTGCAGCAGGCAGCATGTACAGCTCTTCAAAGCGTTTATCTTTAACTAACGCTTGCGCCAATCTACAGCGTCCTTCGGCAACATCGATCAAATTATATATAATCCGATTTTCCAAACCCATCACAACATCCAGATTCCGTAATCCAATATCCGTATCCACCATGCACACTTTTTTGCCCTGAAGTGCTAATGCCGTTCCAATATTGGCAGAGGTGGTCGTTTTACCGACGCCCCCTTTTCCCGAGGTTATGACAATTGCTTCACCCATTGTGTTATACCTCCTTCACCTTACTGCTCTATATCTAGTTTATTCAAATGGTGAATCTTGTCGATTTCCATTTTTCCATCTTTGACATAAGCAAATTCCATGAAAGCCTCACTCATGCCCCATTCATCCGGTGGACGGCTAATGATCGAGGCTATACGCAATTGTGTCGGTCTTAAGTGGGAGGCGGCAATAATTGCCTTATGGTCCCCATTCACACCAGCGTGAGCCATTCCACGGAGTGAACCCATTATATATATACTACCCGAGCTGATCAGCTCACCCCCGGGATTCACATCGCCAAGAAACAAAATATTGCCTTCATTTACAAAGGTTTGCCCTGAGCGAACGATCCCTTTAATCAATTTCACATCATTGGTATTAGAGGGAATCTCTGAAGGTGCCACCGTTTGGGATTCAATCGATTGAATTAACAGATTGCCCTTTTGGCCTATAATACTACGAATCTCTTCTTTTTGCTGGTTAGTAATCATTCTAGTGCCCACTTTAACATGGACATGAATAATAGGGCCGGTTAGGATTTTCTGATGCGTTTTTTCCAATTTATGATGAAGCTCTTGAATAACCTCTTCAAATGAGCAGTTGTCATCCAGAAGAAATACAAGTCCATCTTTAACCCCTTTGATCATCACATGATGCTTGGTAACTGCCATACCCGAACTACCTCCTGACCTATACAATTCGGCGTTTTTTCATCTAACTCCTGCACGTTCCACGAAAAATTATTCTTGTTGGTCCGTCTTTGCGGCCTGTATACTTTCGAATAATTTCCTGACTGGAACATAGACAAGCAAAGCGAATAGGAGATTAATCAACATGCTAGGAAGCATTTGATAGAAAAACACCCATTGAAGGTCAAGGTGGTTAATCTGGAACAGCCTATATAAACCATAGATCATACCATCAAAAAACAAATTTCCGACCCCTATTACAAACATGCTAACAATAATATTAGAGTGGAGACGACGATGGAGCAGACCTGTTAAATACCCAGTTAGACCCATAGCAAAAGAAATAGGTCCGAGCATCGGCGAATAGTACATAAAATCCTGGAGCAGCCCAAAAATCAGTCCATAAATTAAAGAAGTATGGCGATTCACATATAAGCCGATGTAAATAACAATCACCAAAATGAAATGGGGCGCCACATAAACTTTAGATTGCCATGCAACAGGTATCAGCCACTGCAGTAAGGTTCCCTCCATGATAAACAAAGCCAACAAAATTAACCAAAGCCAATTGCGCATATTGAGGTCACTCCTGCTCTGGAACGATTACGACAAATACCTCGCGAAGGTGGTCAAAAGTTGCAAAAGGTTCGATAACCGCTTCATGGGCAATACCGAAGCTTCCCTGCTTTCGGGAAACCACTTTACCAATTTCAATGCCCCTAGGAAATATCTGCCCATAACCGGAGGTAATCACAATATCGCCTACCTCCATATTATCGTTGGGATTAATCTTCGTCATTAACAGCGTTTGATCCTCGCGGCTATAGCTTTCCAGCATACCGAAGGTTTCATTTTCTCTATTCTTTACTGTTACAGCTATGGCTTTCGAATCATTTCCGGTATCGTCGATTCCTTTGAGCAGTTGGACATTGGAATAAAAAGAAGATACCGATTTCACTCTGCCTACAAGCCCTTCCACGGACATTACAGCCATATTCGGCTTAATACCATCCTGCTCGCCTAGATTGATACGCACCGTATTATTGAGCAGATCCGGGTTAACCGCTACAACCTCCGCTATACGGAATGTATAGAGGCCTGCCTGTTTCTGGCGTTCTGTGAAGCCCAAAGCATCCTGAAGCCGTTTATTTTGTTGCTCCAGGTCATTTAGCCTTGTCGTATCCCGGGCATATTTCGTCAGAGTTTGCTTTAGCACTTTATTTTCTTCGAAAATAGTACGCAGTTGTCCAATATCCTCAAAGAAACCCGCTATATAGCCAGCGGGCTTATAAAAAATTCCTTGTGTCCAAGAGAGCGAGTCCATGACAAATTTTTCTGGCCAGGTCATCTGTTCCCGCTTTCCCAAAGTAAGTCCCATCAATGCGATAAAACAAATAAAACCCAGCAATAAAATTAGCAACCGTTTATTCCCTAATAATTTCAATGCAACCACCTTCTAGTGTAACCGTATGGATTTAACGTCTCGATCTACTTGTTGGACCTGACTTCATTTTGAACAAATGGAGATGCTCAAGCGCTCTTCCTGTCCCTAGTGCCACACAATCCAGAGGATTTTCGGCTACGATCACAGGCATCCCCGTTTCACGCTGCAGCAGCTTGTCCAGGTTAAGCAACAAGCCACCACCACCAGTTAAAACGATACCCCGGTCCATAATATCAGCCGAAAGCTCTGGAGGGCATTTTTCCAAGGTTACTTTAACCGCTTCTACTATGCTGTTCATTGTATCCGCCAACGCCTCAGTAATCTCATCCGAAGTGATCGCCATCGTTTTGGGCAGACCACTCACTAAATCTCTACCACGGATTTCAAAACGCACAGGAGGATCCATCAGCAACGCGGAGCCAATTTCCATCTTGATCTGCTCTGACGTACGCTCACCGATCATTAAATTATAGGTTCGTTTGATGTATTGTGTAATTGCCTCATCCATTTCATCACCGGCTACGCGGATCGAACGGCTTGTAACAATGCCACCCAGTGAAATGACGGCTACCTCGGTAGTACCGCCACCAATATCAACGACCATACTGCCTGTTGGCTCCCAAACGGGTAAATCTGCGCCAATAGCAGCAGCAAATGGCTCTTCAATCGTGAAAGCATCACGTGCACCAGCTTGACGGGTAGCGTCCTCAACGGCTCTTTTTTCAACAGCTGTAATCCCTGACGGGACACATACCATCACGCTTGGATGTCGTGCAAACAGCCACCGTTGCTTCTGGGCTTGTCTAATAAAATATTTAATCATCGTCGATGTCGTGTCAAAGTCAGCAATAACGCCATCCTTCATCGGCCTTATAGCACGTATATTGCCTGGGGTACGACCTATCATATTCCTTGCGTCGTTACCTACGGCTTCAATGGTTTTGGTATCCGTACGGATCGCCACTACAGATGGCTCCCTTACAACGATCCCTTTTCCTTTTACATACACCAGTGTATTTGCAGTACCCAGATCAATTCCCAGGTCTTTCGTAAAACCACCAAACATGCTTGGTACTCCCCTCGTTTGTCCCATTTCTATTACATCAACCCTTGCTCCTTCAAGCTGACAAACGATTGGTCACCAATAACGATATGATCAAGCACATCAATGCCAATAATCTCGCCGGCTTCTACCAGACGTTGTGTCAATTGAATATCTTCAGAGCTGGGGGTTGGATCCCCACTAGGATGATTATGTACACATATAATCGAAGCGCTGCTCCGCTTTATTGCCGCGCGAAATACTTCCCTTGGATGAACAATCGATGCATTCAGGCTGCCCATAGACAGTGTTTCCTGGCCAACGACGTGATTTTTAGTGTTTAAAAACAAGCATACAAAATGCTCCTTTTGCAAATAGCGCAGATCCTCCGTCATTAAATCCGCTACATCCTTGGGCGAACGAACCGTGACCGTTTCATTCATCACGCTACGTGCCAATCTGCGGCCGAGTTCAATGCTTGCTTGGATTTGCAGACCTTTTGCCGAGCCAATTCCTTTGATCTCGGTTAGTTGCTGTAAACTCATATCGACCAGACTGCGCAATCCACCGGCTTGGCTTAACATCCGCTGCGCTAAATGCACAGCCGACTCCTGATAAGTGCCTGTCCGCAACAAAATGGCGAGAAGTTCAGCATTGCTTAAAGCTTGAGCCCCAACCTGCATCATGCGTTCTCTAGGACGTTCTTCGTTTGGGACATCGCGCAATGTCAAGTTGTGCGATTCCATTGATTCCCCCCATTCTATGACAAGTTATGAACTTATATTATAGCATGATGCCGACTTAAAGAACAACAACCTCCATTTGTTCTAATATTTCGCTAAGTAAACATAAAGGCAGCCCTACCACATTAAAATAGTCCCCTTCAATTCGCGAAATCATAGTCGCTCCAATTCCTTGGATGCCATACGCACCCGCTTTGTCTAAGGGCTCACCGGTTGCAATATAACGTTCAATCTGGCTGGAGGTCAAAGCCTTCATATAAACCGCCGTCCTGCAATGAGCACGCAGCTCACGCCCAGTTGTAAGATCTATACAGGAAATCCCGCTGAAAACGTGGTGCACATTTCCCTGCAAAGCATCCAGCATCCGTGCAGCATCCTCTCGATCCTTCGGCTTGCCAAGCACTACATCACCCAATACAACAATCGTATCCGAACCGATGACAATGCCGTGCTCCCGCTGTTCGGCTTTATACATTTCGTAAACGGCTCCCGCTTTGCGACCAGAGAGCTGCTCCACAATATCAGCGGGGCTCATGCCAGGCTCAGTATCCTCATTGACATCACTAACTTTTATCTCATAAGGAAGCCCAAAGGTTTGGATTAATTCTTGCCTGCGTGGTGATGAGGATGCCAAAATCAATGTTTTAGTTACAGGTATCGACATATATAGACTCCTTGTCTCGAATAGGTTAAAGTGAAAATAACGATCAGATCTGTCGGAATAAAAAAAATTACATCTTGCGATAGACCCAGAAAGCTGCTATCAGGCCAAGCAAGCTAATCAGATTAAGCTTCATTTGAAATTGAAGGTCATATTTAATAACCAGCAAATCTGCTTTCGGCTCCCATGATAAATTCACCGACTTGGTTAGGAAGGATAGCGCAGGCACAGAGACCAACAACTGCCCAACAAGGCTGCCCGCCACCAATCCTATGATCAGCAATAAGATGAAAGTAAATGTATTTTTTTTAATAGCCGTTGCACTTCCTTTACATAATTAAATAACCTCATCTAACCAGTTGCCGGAGTTTAAGCTTCTCGTATTATATCATACGCTTTAGCTTGTCCAACAACTCATTTTCATTGAACACCACGAATATTTTGAAGGAGGAATCTATTTTTATGCGACGGTCTTATGCAGCTACTATTTTCACGATCTTTTGCTTGCTTGCTTTTCCTACCTCGTCATGGGCTATTAAAATAGTTATTGATCCCGGCCATGGAGGATCTGATTCAGGTGCAGTTGGCGTCAACGGCCTTTACGAAAAAACAGTGAATTTAGACATTTCGGCAAAATTAAAAACCATGCTTATTGAGCATGGTTATGAAGCAGCTATATCCCGAGAAGATGACTCCTTTCTAACCCTGCAAGAACGTGTGGAGTTCACCAACCAGCAGCAAGCGGATTTATTCGTTTCCGTTCATGCCAATGCCATGCCGGGCAATGCTAAAACTCGCGGTGCCTTGATTTTGTATCATGATAATAGCTACCAGCAAGAGGATTACCCGGCCAGCCCAGAAATGACAGAGCTGACTCCGCAAAGCCGGGAATTTGCACAAGTCGTACTGGGCCATTTCGTGGATGCTACAGGCATGGAAAATCGTGGACTAGTAAAAAGCGCGGTCTATGTAGTCCGAATGGGGACGATCCCCAGCATCTTAGTGGAGACCGGCTTCCTTACGAACCGCCAAGATGCGGCTTTGCTTGCTACTGACGAAGTAAGAACAGGGATGGCAGAGGCTATTGCGCAAGGCATCAAAGCTTATATGCCACCTGATGCACCCAGTGAAGCGTTCACGGACATGCGTGACCATTGGGCACGCGAGGCGGTGCTGCGGTTAAAATCGCAGGGAATTGTCGATGGGGTGGGTAGGTTGTTTAAGCCGAACCGCGAGCTAACGCGTGCCGAGTGGATGACCTTGCTGGATCGTGTATTTGATTTAACGAAGACCTCTCAACCGTTGCCAAGTGCCAGCTCTGTTAGCTGCACTAACGAGAATAAAGGCTCGGCTACAGTGACAAGTGCTATCTACAAAAATGGAGAGAGCTGCACAACCCTGCCTTCTCCTGTCTTCTACGATACGGCAGGGCATTGGGCAAGTGTTGCCTTAACCAAAGCCGTTGATGCCCGAATTTTAGAAGGCTATGATGATGCTACCTTACGCCCGGACCAGCCTATTACACGTTCAGAGGTCGCAGCAACCTTCCAGCGCCTGGCGTTGCCGCTGCCAGAGCAAAAGCTAGCCGCCGAAACAGCCGGCAGTCAATTCTTTGATTTGCCAGCCAGCCATTGGGCGGCGGGTTCCGTAGCCAGCCTCCAAAATGCTGGCTGGATCGAAGGCATTTCCGCAGACAGCTTTATGCCTGACCGAAAAATGACTCGCGCTGAAGCTGCAGCTTTGTTGGACCGATACGTCCAAAGCAAGAGTTAGCTTAAGGTGCCGCGATCATTTTTCTTAATTCCTTTTGGGCAAGCGTTGCCTGCATAAGCGCATTTTGTGTTTGCCAAAGATGCGTTGCCGCTGGGCTTTTCTTATACTCATCCAATGAAGCAATTGCTGCATTCATTGCACTGTTGATTTTTTGGACGGCAAGCCTGCCCTCGTCGTTAAGCCCTTCATTCACACCCGCTATCGTCCCAGACCACGCTTGGTGTGCCGCCTTTACGCTTTGAAGCGTCGAGGCATCCAGAGCAGCTAGCATGGATTCTGAAAGCTGCTTGGACGTAAGTGGTGCGATCAATTGGACAAGCTTATCGCTTTGTGCAATAAAAGCAGGTATCGCATCTATTTGCTTGCCGCTCCACTTTATTTTTGTTAACGCAGGGAGCTCCACATTTTTCACGATAACCTCAATCTTTTTTTGCTGGAATGATTGGGCAAGCCCCACAGCTTCCTCACGATTCGAAGCTAACGCCACATAAACCGGATATTTGTCACCCGAATCACTGACAGCCGCCAGTCCCTGCTTCTTCAGGTCACCCAAGGCAACCTCCGCCCCTTGCGACGTGCTAAATACACCGCTCTGCAATAATATCAATGTCTTTGCAGGAATGCTGACCGAAACAGCTGCTTCTGTTGACGCAGCTGTTGGCTCCAACGTCGACGCGGTAGCTGTTGTTGATACAGGTGCGGATACCATTGCCGAGGCTGGCATCGAAGGGGCGTCGACAGCAAGCGGCTTATCGCTGCCAGCAGCTCCTGCCTTAGCGATTGGAGCTCCCCCAGCGGGAGCAGCCGGCTCTGTTGCCGCCGCTCCCGCCCCTGCTGCACCAGCTTTGGACGTATTCACTTGTACTTGCGCTGCAAGGCTCGCAGGAGCTTGACCCTTCACCAGCTCTTGGTTAGCTTGTGATTCGTCCGAGAACATAGAAAGCACCAGAAAGCCGAAAGCAGCCCCAGTTGCCACAGCGCCTGCTACAGCTGCCGCAACCTTCAGCCAGGAGGTGCCGATTCGGTGCCTTACATAGCTGCGCTCCTCTGGTACATATCCGTAGTGGTCACGAATGGGCTCAGCAGGCCCACGACGAATACCCTCTCCCGGCATGAGCAGTTCCTCATGGCTGGAGAAGGGCGGGGCTGGAGGTGCGGTGGGGTTGCCTGATTCACGAATCAGCTTCTCTACACGCAACGTCTCCGTATCAAAGGAGCTTTGCCAGCCTCCAAAATCATTCGTATATGGATTTAAGGTCTGGGCATCGATAAGCGAAACCTTATACTCATCTTGATGGAGCGGAATCACTTGCGGCTCCATAGGTTTTCTTACTAGCCCTGTATCTCTTCTATGTGGTTGGTCGAATCTAAAGGTCATCTTGGCTTTATTCATATCCACTTCTCTCCCCTTGTCCAAGTTCATATAACTAGACTATGAAAGGATGAAGATAAATAGAACAATTAGCTAGACGCCCTGGTTGCCTTACCCTGCTGTTATTAAACAGTTGGCGGCGTAAATACCCTTTGTGAAAACTCGGTATCCATCATAAAAAACGCATTACTATCCTTATCAATACGCTTGAGCTTGTTAATAATCGTATCAAACATCGCTTCTTCTTCCACTTGCTCGTCAATAAACCATTTGAGGAACTGGATGGTCGCATGCTCACGCTCGTTCATCGCTATATCTGATAAATCGTAAATACGCTTTGTTACAATCTGCTCATGCTCATATGCCCGTTCGAATACTTCGAGCATCGTTACATAATCATTCTTCGGGTTATCCATTCCAATAACAACGGCTCTTCTACCGCGGTCATTGAGAAATTTATAAATTTTCATTGCATGGAATCGTTCTTCTTCAGCTTGAACAATATAGAAATTAGCAAATCCATCCAAGCTTTCACCGGAACAGTAAGCCGCCATCGCCAAGTACACATGGGAGGAGTAAAACTCGAAATTCATTTGGTCGTTTAATGCTTCGCTTAAGGAATCGTTTAACATCTTTACACGCACCTTCCATGGATTATTTTTGTTTTAATCCCCAAAAGTATAGAGGGAGTAATATCACCACTATACACAAAACTGGGGAAAGAATCCACAACAGGCTCAAGCTCATAGTTAAACAGTCCCTTCAAATTTGTTCATTTATCCCATCAGTTGCGCCAATTCTTTATATAATTTGCGAGGTGTGGAGGCATAGATCACATTCGTTTTGCCAACGGTTACAAAACATTGCTTTGAGCAAAGCCTGCAATTGCCCAAGCAATCCCGCTTTTTTTGTTTAATATCAGGAAAACGCGCTTTAATCGATTTATACACCTTTTTAGAACCAAGCTTCAAGTTTTTACAGCAGTAATTTATTTTTTTCATATGCTGCTCCTTTACCACTAAGTTTGCGTTACCAACCATGATAATAGTTATCATTATCATTGTCAATGAGAAAAGTTATCACTAAGGTTATACTAACATCACCTGTGCTTGTAACACATACAAAAAAGCCGTGAAGCCTCCAAAGAGACCTGCACGACTTTATCATATCCTTATAGCTGTTTCAATTCTGTACGTTCATTTAGGGCTCGTACCAATCCATCCGCCGCTTTCCATATATCGCCTGCACCCATGGTAATGACAAGGTCGCCGCTTTGTACATGAGCCAGCAAATAAGCCTGTACTTCCTCTTTGCTTGGAATATAACGCACATGTGGATTGCTATTTTGGCGAATTAAATCCACCAGCTTTGCCGAGGTTATTCCCGCGATCTGCTGCTCGCCGGCGGGCGAATAAATGTCAGTAATTATGACCTCATCGGCAGCTTTAAAAGCAAGGCTAAATTGCTCGAACAAAAAATAAGTGCGGGTATATCTTTGCGGTTGAAAAACAGCAATAATCTTTTTGCCCGTTGCTTTGGCAGCACTGATCGTTGCTTCAATTTCTGTTGGATGGTGCGCATAGTCATCGATGACCAGAATATTATTGATTTCTCCGAGCACTTGAAACCGACGTTTAGCACCTCGGAAAACTGTGATAGCTTCAGCAATCTGCTTAAACGTTAAGCCAGCCTCCAGGCAAGTAATTAGAGTTGCCAATGCGTTATATACATTATGTTTGCCTGGCACAGACAGCTGAAGCGTCCCCAATCGCTTGCCATGATGCTTAACCTCAAAGCACACCTTACGGTCACCCAGCTCTATGCTGCAGGCTGTATAATCGGCATCGGTTTCAATACCGTAAGTAATCACTTCGCTTTTAATGCTCGGAATCAGCTCTCGGAGGTACATATCATCATTACAAACAACAGCCTTACCTTGTAGGCTGACTTGGCTTAAGAACTGGGCGTACGCCTTCTTCAAATTTTCAAAATCACCGTTGTAATTTTCCAAGTGGTCAGCTTCAATATTGTTGACTAAAGCAATAAAAGGATGATATTGCAGAAAGGAGCCGTCGCTCTCATCAGCCTCAGCCACCACCCAGTCACCTTTGCCAGCCTTGGCATTGCTTCCGACATTCATAATTTCTCCACCAATGATATAGGTAGGGTCCATCAGGCATTCTTCCAGCACCAAAGCAATCATCGAGGACGTTGTCGTCTTTCCATGGGCACCGGCTATAGCTATCCCTTTTTTGGCGTCCATCAGCCGTGCCAGCATTTGTGAACGGTGCAGGATCGGTATATTCGACTCTTCGGCGGCCTTGATCTCCACATTGTCTTTAGACAGCGCCGTTGAATAAACAACAAGGTCTGCCCCTTTTACATTGCCAGCCTCATGCCCTACAAATACTTTGGCCCCTTTAGCGGCCAGCTTCTCCGCCAGCTCCTGAGGCGCTAAATCGGAGCCTGATATTTGGTAGCCCATTTCCAGCATCACCTTGGCAATGGCGCTCATCCCATATCCGCCTATACCGATAAAATGGATGTGCTCAGATGTATTCAAGCCGCTCTCACCAGCCTTTTTCAGAATCGGATTGATAAAGGATCCAGGAACGGACATCCCCTATTAAATATAAGGTACCGGACACAACGGCCAAATCTTTCTCTGTTGTTCTGCTTTTTGCCAGCTCTAAAGCTACCCTCCAGTCCGGCTCTGCAATGATTTCAATATCAGGCAGGTTCATTTCCTTAGCGATCGTTGCAGCTAGCTCAGCTAGCTTGGTTGCCTCTTCTTTTTTGTACCACACTGGTTCCGTAACAATTAAAGTGTTCACCAATGGTAGTATATGCCGCAAATAACCGGAATGATTCTTGGTTGACAGCATTCCCATAACAAAATGTAGCTGGTCATAGCGGTAGGTATCCCTAAGCGCTTGCGCCAGCGCCGCGCCGCCTTCCGGATTGTGGGCTCCGTCTATCAGGATGCGAGGCTCCGTAGAGACCATCTCTAACCGTCCAGCCCAACGGGTCTCTTTCATCGCACGTAATAGCACATCATCTTCGATGATTAATGCATAGTATTGGCGCAGCAGTTCAAGGGTCATCAGCGCAACTGCGGCATTTTGTAATTGATGTGTTCCATTCATAGATATACATACTTGGTTAATCGAGCGAAAGGGCCCTTCAAAATTGAAAATTTGTTCATTCTCTTGCGATGAAAGGACCTCATAGCGGAAGTTCCGGTTATTTAAGTAAAGCGTGCAGTTTTTGGATTTGGCTTCCTGTGCAAGGATATCGATCAAGCCTGGCTGGTCAACCGCGCTCACTACAGGCATGCCCGCTTTAATAATCGCTGCCTTTTCTGCAGCCACCGCCTCCAGCGTATTCCCCAGTATTTCCATATGGTCATGGCCTACATTTGTAATTACCGTCATAATGGACTTGACGATATTCGTCGAATCCAGCCGTCCGCCCAAACCCGTCTCCCACACTACGTAATCTACACAAGCCGTTTTGGCAAAATAATCGATCGCTACCGCAGTCGATACCTCGAACATAGTAGGCTGGCCCAATTCAGACGCAGCAACCTGGTCGACTAATGGTTTGAGCTTGTTCACCGTGAAAAGCAGATCCTCGTCAGCCATGTTCGATCCGTTCCAGCGGATTCGATCCGTATATTTCTCAATGTACGGAGAAGTAAAGGTGCCCACCCCATAATCGCTTTGCTTGAGCACCTCGGTCAGATATGCGCATACCGAGCCTTTGCCGTTAGTCCCGGCAATATGAATAAACTTCAGACGGCGTTCTGGATTGCCCAGCAGCTCCATCAACCGCTCCATCCGCTTGAGACCTGGTTTAATCCCGAATTTCACCAGGTTGACGATCCAATCTATCGCCTCTGCCGCACTTTGAAATGCATCTACCCTATCAGCAGCATTGGAATTACCATCCAAATTTAGTTGTGTTTCCTTCGCCTCATTACTCACTTGTACTCACCCTCTCAGCTCTGCCAAGCGGGCAATTACTTTATCACGCTTATCAGCGTAATCGGCCAGCTTCGCTTTTTCTTCATCAATCACCTTGGCAGGAGCCTTGGCGACGAAGCCTGCA
The DNA here is from genome assembly GCF_011440305.1 of Paenibacillus agricola. Lineage (GTDB taxonomy): Bacteria > Bacillota > Bacilli > Paenibacillales > NBRC-103111 > Paenibacillus_S > Paenibacillus_S agricola. The sequence goes on from NZ_JAAOIW010000003.1 coordinate 374,431, forward strand.
TTTCCAAGCTTCTTCTCGATCCGCTCAACCTCACCATGCAACGATTGCAATTCTTTTTCCAAACGTACCAATTCTTGCGATATATCGATTAAGCCAGCAAGCGGCAAATACAGCTCAGCACCTGTAACGATGCCCGTCATCGCTTTGTCCGGGTTCACGATCGTTAAGCTGACCTCAAGCAAGGAGGTATTGCTAAAACGGCGAATATATTCCTCGTTGCGCTTAAGGATGGCCAAATATTCAGCATTTGCCGGCTTTACGAGCAGCTCAATTTTTTTGCTCATCGGCACATTAACTTCAGCACGAATATTGCGTACGGCACGAATCACATCCATCAGCAGATCCATCTCGCGTACCGCTTCCGCGGCCTCCCAGCTTTCCTTATATACCGGCCAAGGTGCAAGTGTAATCGTTTCGCCCTCATGAGGAAGATGCTGCCAAATCTCTTCGGAGAGGAAAGGCATAAACGGATGAATAAGGCGTTGAGTTTGATCCATTACATAAGCAAGAACGGACTGTGTCGTTTTTTTTGCTTGTGCGTCAGTACCATATAGAGAAAGCTTGCTAAATTCAATATACCAGTCACAGAGGTCATCCCAAATGAAGTTATACAGCAAACGCCCGGTTTCCGCGAATTCGTAAGAATCAATCAGCCTGGTAATATCGCGTACCGTTTCATTCAAGCGATGCAGAATCCAGCGGTCTGCTGTGCTGAGCGTACCTGTCAAATCGATATCCTTGATAGAAAAGCCGTTCAGGTTCATCAAGACAAATCGGGAGGCGTTCCAAATTTTATTAGCAAAATTACGTGCCTGCTCTACCTTCTCCCAGCGGAAGCGCAAATCCTGGCCGGATGTCGAGCCTGTGGAGAGCATAAACCGCATTGCATCGGCGCCATACTTCTCAATAACCTCCAGCGGATCTACACCATTGCCAAGCGATTTGGACATCTTGTGACCATCCGCATCACGTACCAAGCCATGCATAAGCACGTCTTTGAAAGGAATTTGGTCGGTAAATTCCAATGCCGTGAAGATCATCCGCGAAACCCAAAAGCCAATAATGTCGTAACCTGTTACAAGCAAGCTAGTTGGATAGAAGCGGCTTAAATCCTCGGTTTCATCGGGCCAGCCCAGTGTCGAGAAGGGCCATAACGCGGAGCTAAACCATGTATCCAGTACATCCTCGTCCTGTCGCAGATTTGTGCTGCCGCATTTCGAGCATACCTCCACCAAGTCATGTGCTACATGGATTTCATTGCAATCCTCGCAATACCAAGCAGGGATTTGGTGCCCCCACCACAGCTGGCGGGAAATACACCAATCCCGGACGTTTTCGATCCAATATAAATAAGTCTTCTCAAAGCGGTCGGGGACAAAATGAACCCCTGTACCTGATTTTTGTGATTCGATTGCTTTCTCAGCCAGTGGCTTCATGTTGACGAACCACTGTGTAGATAAATAAGGCTCAACCACCGCGCCGCTGCGCTCACTGTGCCCAACCTGGTGTACGTGATCCTCGATCTTCACAAGGACACCGTTTTCCTTCATATCGGCAACGATCTGCTTCCTGCATTCGAACCGGTCCAGCCCTTTATATGCCCCTGCAAGATCATTCATTGTACCAGTTTCATCCATTACCAATACCTGCGGCAAATCATGGCGCTTGCCAACCTCGAAGTCATTCGGATCGTGGGCCGGCGTAATTTTAACTGCACCCGTTCCAAATTCCTTATCCACATACTCGTCGCCGATAATCGGAATTTCACGGTTAACAAATGGTAAGGTGATCATCTTGCCGATCAGATGCTTGTAACGGTCATCCTCCGGATGTACAGCAACGGCTGTATCGCCAAGCATGGTTTCTGGGCGTGTTGTTGCCACAACGATGTAATCCTCACTGTCCTTGACCGTATATTTCAAATGATACAGATGTCCCTGTACCTCTTTATGCTCAACCTCAATATCCGATATCGCCGTACGTGCCGCAGGATCCCAATTTATAATATAGTTGCCGCGGTAGATCAAGCCTTTGTTATACATCGTTACGAAAACTTCGCGGACAGCCTTCGAGAGGCCTTCATCCAACGTGAAACGCTCACGGGAATAATCCAGGGAAAATCCCATTTGCGCCCACTGCTCGTGGATGGATTCGGCATAAAGAGCTTTCCATTCCCATACCTTCTCCAGAAACTTTTCACGGCCTAGGTCATAACGGGTAATGCCTTCCTCACGCAGCTTCTGCTCCACCCGGGTCTGGGTAGCTATACCTGCATGATCGGAGCCCGGCAGCCATAATGTATCATAGCCCTGCATCCTTTTCGTCCGGATCATAATATCTTGCAATGTGCAGTCCAGTGCATGGCCGATATGCAGCATACCGGTTACATTCGGCGGTGGAATCACGATCGTATACGTCTCTGCATCCTTGCGTTTGCCTGCTTTAAAATATTCGCCCTTCAGCCAATAATCATACCATTTCTTTTCTGCTTCCTTTGGGTCATAGGTTGTTGGCATTTCAGTTGTGTTTGCTTCTATTTTTGCTTCTTCCATCGCTGGTTCCTCCATGACATATACATACTATTTTGAACAACAAAAAATCCTTCCGCCGCAAAGGACGAAAGGATATGCTTCCGTGGTACCACCTTTATTCCGCATAAGAACGAAGCCTTGAGCTGGATGCTGCCGAAAACTGGCGGCTTTCCCTTCCCTAGTAGCTTGCTTCCTTCTGAAATGCGGCACTTCAACAGATAACGGCTGATACCGGCAATATCTATATACCTGAGAGTCCACCCCACACTTCAGCCTTCGAAACCTTCTTGTTCCTTCGAAGAGATGATGGGCTTTTCTGCAAGCCTTGAATATCGCAACTCCAGGGCGACTTCGGCAAGTTACATCCTACGGAACCTCTCAGCGTAACAATTCCGCTCTCTGATGGGTTAGCTGCCTACTATTCCCTTTCCAAGTTATTGAAACATATGATGATTCCTATGATAAACAACATTATCGATCGAGTCAATATGAGGATGGCCTGCAATCAGCCCTTTCTTCTTCATTATAACCGAAAAACGCCCCAGCCAACCCTATTTCGGGCCAGCTTAGGGGCGTTTATTCATACCGTACGGGAACTTATCGAGTTATCGAGGGATGTATACAATTTGCCCTTCGGTTACTTCCTGCTCCGGCAATCGATTGAATAAGGCGATCTCACGTGGGTTTAACTCGTAACGCTTCGCAATTGTATCCAATGTTTCTTCCTTTTGGACGATACATAAACGGAGCCTGCGAAATTCTTGCTGGTCATTGGTGGTATTCAATAATAGTTTTTTCCATTCCAACCTGTCGCCTGGAGCGATAGCCCCGGCTCCGGCTCCGGCTTGCTCGGTACGTTGCTCCGCTGTGACTGAAGCTGAGCTGCTTAGCAATGATGTTAAGCCGATCGGCTTGGGAGCCTTGAGTTCTTCCGGTTGTTTGCCTGTAAAGGCAATTTTCATTTCCTTCTTCTCATCGACTAAAACTTCATCTGTGGATATGTCTACTTGCTGCTGTGCAGCCTCCATTAGTGCTTCTTCTTGCAGCCACAGCTGTTCTTCCTGCTGGTTCTCTAACGCCCATTCGTTGACTAATGGATCTGGAGGCGGCAACGGAGATCGCTCTTGGATGGGAGGTGCAGCATGGTTATTTACAAACACCACTTCCTCCTCCTCATCCTCATTCCATGGATTCCGCTCCACGGACAGCGCCACCTCCTCCAGTCCGTTTAGAGAAAGCACACCTGTAATATTGAGGCTTCGTGTAGAAAGAATGTCAACATCAAAATTTTCGATCTCAACGGCAATGTCCTGGGTGCGCTGTACACGGTTCATGGGCAATGTAATCTCAACCGGAATCAGGTGTTCGAGCGTACGGTTCCCCATACCCTGTTCATCCACATAAGTGCCTGTCAACAGCAGATTGCCCCGTAGCAACGCTTGGTCGTCATGAGGAACAACCTGAATATGAGGAACGAGCTCCACATTCTCCAGTTCTTTTATGCCGGCTAAGCCCTCCGACAAATGCACCCGTTCATAGATATCAAACCGCAACCCATTTTGCTGCTCGGCCACTGTCTTGTCCTCCCTTCAAAAACTAAATCATCCAACCCAGTTAAGCTGTTTTAGTTGTCTTTAGATTTATATGGTTTGTGAGGAAGGAGCATGACTATATTTTTTGCAGAGTAGCCAATAGCTCCTGAAAATCAAGGGGCCAAGGGTCATAAACTTCGATTGGCTCGCCAGTCAACGGATGGCTAAAAGATAAACATTCACCGTGCAGCGCTTGCCTGGATATCCCCGTATTTTGCCCACCATACAAGCGATCTCCCCAAATTGGAAAACCCAGATGGCTCAAATGAACACGGATTTGGTGGGTCCTCCCTGTCTCCAACCGAAGCCTTACTAAGGTGGCTTGCTTAAAGGACTCCACAACTTCATAGTGGGTCACTGCACTTTCTCCGGTTGGCGATACACGCCTGCGTGCTGGATGATGGCGATCCTTTCCTATCGGCACATCCATTATTCCTTTAGGTTTGGTTATCCGCCCTTGCACAATTGCCACATAGTCGCGCCTAATCGACTTGTCGCGCATCGCTTCATCAAGCCTTAAATGCGCCCACTCATGCTTTGCATACAGCAAAGGTCCTGTCGTATCCTCATCCAGACGATGGATATGCCGTACCTTGCATGCCTGCCCTGTGCTCTCATAATAGCTAGCGACTGCCTCGGATAAAGTAGATGGCCCGGCGTTGCTTGCCCCGGAGCCATCCCCATGCACCTTCACCCCAGCAGACTTGTGGACAACCAGACAGAAATCGTCTTCGTAAAGCACTTCTACTGGCACCCATTCCTGCATATCATGCAGGAGTTCATTAGGAAATAGCTTTAAGCTGACCCGGTTCCCTTTACTGGAGAATCCGCCACTTCTGACTAACTTTTTCAGGTACGGATCGGATATTCGGATATAAGCGCCAATATCGACCTCGGATTCGAGTGGACGCGGTAGTATAAGCTCCAACCATTCTCCCTTTTTCTTCCATGGAACCATGCTATTTATTCACCTTTTTCATATGGTAGACTCCATAAGCAACCAGCCCCAGGAATATTAAAAAAAACACAAACATAACCACATAGGTTTCTAACGTAATCCCGTAAACACTGTATTTTTCCACCGTTATACCGCCTCATTCTCAGGATATCTATACCCATTGTAGCAAATAAAATCCGTGACTACAAAAGGCATTTCCCCTTTCTGTCAAGTAAATTCATCTATTAAAATCACCGTATTTATGCTAGAATTAGATGTATTTATTTATTTTTACACTTTGAAATAGGAGAGGACTACACATTGAGCACTGCCCTACAATTCTTTCAGTCCACCAAGCAGCAGCTTCAGGATTGGAGTTGGTTTAAACGCTCCCTAATGATATTCACTTTATTGACCTTCCTAGTCTCTAGCTTTTTATTTCTGACAAGCCCGGGAACAGACATCCGGATCTGGATGGCCAATTCCGTTATTATTACACAGCATCGTGAATGGGCATGGATCTTCGTAGGTACGGCACAACGAGACAGCATGGTTAGTGAAATGCATCAGTTCATTGAAGAAAATGCCGAGGAAAAGCAACAATTTAGCCTGATTAAGCATCAGCCAGTGCAAACAATAGCCACACGCAAAAACCGCACAATCGATGAGCTGATCAAGGTAGAAGATATATCGGGAACCTTCTGGAAAGGCAAACGGATGTATGTGTATGACCCCAAATCCATTCGTCTTATGACTCCTGCCAAAGCTGGAGAGGGCGAAAAAATCTCTGCTATGGTAAAGCGAACAGGAGCTGTAGCTGGTGTAAATGCCGGAGGTTTTGACGATCCTGAAGGCTTAGGCAACGGATTTGCTGCTATCGGGGCGATTATCTCCGGGGGCGAAGTGATTTACACCGACCAAGAAAGCAATACTCCCCAGCATATCGTCGGCTTTACTAAGGACGGAACGCTCGTTATCGGTAAATACAATATGTTTGAGCTCAAAGAGATGGGGATTTCTGAGGCTGCATCCTTCTATCCGCGCGTTATCGCCAATGGGAAGCCGCTTCCGATCAATGATGTAAGCCGTGCGCCCCGTACGGCCATCGCCCAAAAGGCAGACGGCACGGTCATCTTCATTATCGTCGATGGCCGGCAAACGCATAGCGTTGGAGCTACCCTAAAAGAAATACAGGATATCTTTCTTGCCGAGAATGTTATTAATGCAGGCTTTCTCGATGGCGGTGCCTCGTCCGAGCTAGTCGTAAACGGCGAACTTGTCACGAAGCCTTCCAGCCGTTACGGAGAGCGCAGGCTGCCCTCTGCTTATCTCGTGTATGACCATCCCGAGGATGCTGTAGCCAATCGGGTTTGGGACGGCTTAACCACTATTAATGCAGGAGGCGCCTTCGACCACCCTGACTTTTTGAAGGAGCAAGCCGCCCGTAAAACGAATCCTAAGGCTGCTACAACCCCTACCACTACGCCCACAAAGCCAGTTGAACCTGTTAAACCTACCCAAACAGGAGCAGGGACAACTACGAATGGTGCAGGTAGCAAGCCTGCAGGCAGTACGGAAACAACAACACCTGCACAAAAGGATAATAAGACGTCGGTTTCCCCTGCACCAAACAGCACTACAGATCCGGCAAAGGATGTAACAAAGCCGGTGACCAGCACGGGGAATCCGCAGCAGGGCAATAATCCAGCAGGTACAGGTTCCACAGGCAGTACGGCAACAACACCTGGCACCAACACTATGCCAGCGGCCGGTACAACAGCACCAGCCAATGCCACACCGACCGGTACCAGTCCTACTGTCCCTACAACGGCTGACCCAAGCATTAAGGTACCAGCAGGCGGCACCCTGGCACCTGCCGATAATATAGCGCCACCAATTACACCTCCAGCGTCTAGCGATGCCAATGTCAAAAGCCCTGCACCCGTAACAGCACCAGTTAGCGATTCGACAACCAAAACGACTCCAGCCGCTGATACAAGTGTAAAGACAACAGCACCAGTGACGGCTCCAACAACTACAACGCCAGCAGCAAATGCTCCGACAGGAGCCAGCAATGCTGCACCCCTTACAGTTTCTCCTGTCACACCAGTAACACCTGTGGCTCCAACAACACCAGCAGCGCCGTGAAAGGTTAACTAATCCTTTCCTACAGCTACAGCACATCTATGCAAGAAAAAGGATCAAACGCCAACTACTACAGCGTTTGATCCTTTTTTCTTGATCTAGTAATCCCTTGTGCCGTAGCTGTTGTCCCACTTCCTTTTTACTGGGACAGGGACTGCAACGATTTATAATGAACTTCAATCGTTTGCTCGATATCCTCATCCGAATGGGCAGTGGATACAAACATGCCTTCGAATTGGGAGGGCGCTACGCTGACCCCATGGTCAAGCAAAGCGGCAAAATATTGATTAAACTGCTGCAAATTAGCGGTCTTCGCGGTTTCATAATCGGTGACTTGCTGGTCCGTAAAAAACGGACAAATCATCGAACCTACGCGGTTCACCGTGCAGGCAATCCCTAGCTCTTGTGCATTAGACAGAAAGCCTGCTTCCAATCGGGCGGATCTGCGTTCCAGCTCCTCATAGACGCCCGGTTGCCCTAATAGGCGCAATGTCGTATACCCTGCCGCCATTGCAAGCGGGTTGCCCGAAAGCGTCCCGGCCTGGTAAATCGGTCCGCTAGGCGCCATATGCTCCATGATCTCGCGTGAGCCCCCATAGGCACCCACAGGTAAGCCTCCGCCGATAACCTTGCCCAGACAGGTAAGATCCGGTTTGATCCCGTATAAGCCTTGTGCACTGCCCAAGCCAACGCGGAAGCCCGTCATAACCTCGTCAAAGATCAGCAAGCTGCCATAGCGGGTAGTAATGTCACGAAGCCCTTGCAAAAAACCTGGCAGCGGTAAAACCACGCCCATATTGCCAGCAATCGGCTCTACGATCACCGCGGCGATTTCTTCTCCATACTTCTCAAAAGCAACACGGATCGATTCCAAATCATTATAGGGAACCGTTATCGTGTTGGCAGCTACGCTATCCGGAACACCTGGGCTGTCGGGCAAGCCTAATGTAGCTACCCCTGAGCCTGCTTTTATAAGTAGGGCATCGGCATGTCCATGATAACACCCTTCAAATTTCAAAATTTTTGATCTCCGCGTATACCCTCTGGCCAGCCTTAGCGCACTCATCGTTGCTTCCGTGCCGGAATTGACCATCCGCACCATTTCGATCGATGGCATTCTTTCAATAACCAGCTTCGCCATTAAGGTTTCTAGCTCTGTAGGAGCACCAAAGCTTGTCCCTAATTCTGCGGCTTTTTTTATGGCTTCCACGACTTCAGGATGACAATGGCCTACAATTAGTGGCCCCCATGATCCGATATAATCTATGAACTCATTGCCATCAATATCGTATACGCGAGAGCCTACCCCTCTTTCCATAAAAAGTGGAGTCAGGCCTACCGATTTAAATGCACGGACTGGGCTGTTTACCCCTCCTGGGATAACCTCCCTCGCTTCAGCAAATGCTTTTGCCGAACGTTGATCATTACGTTTGTTCGAATTCACGATGTAGCTCCCCTTCCTTTGCGATAAAATAACTTGAAAACCGGCAAAAATCGATATATAATAATTCGATCTATGTAGTGCTGTGCGACCAACTTTTAATGAAGAAGTGGGGAAAAATGATGATCGATTTTTTACGAAAAGTACCCTTATTTGCCAGTCTTACCAATCCACAACTATCTATTATTTCCAATATTTGCACCAGAAAATCATTCAAAGCCCATACGATTTTATTTCAAGAAAAAGAACCGGGATCGGTATTTTATATTGTTTATAGCGGCAGTGTGAAAATTTATACAGCAGCCACCTCTGGTGAAGAAAAGATACTTTCGCTGTTTAAGTCCGGCGACAGCTTCGGAGAGCTTTCATTGATTGACGGCAAGCCACGCTCTGCATCGGCGCAAACGCTTGAAGACAGCACGATGATCGTTCTTAACGCACCTAATTTTTTGGATCTGCTGAAATCCAATTTCGATATTTCCTTATGCATCATGCGGGAGCTAAGCAATCGCTTGCGTGATACGAACCAGCATGTCCATGACCTTACCTTTTTGGATGCCAGATCCCGAGTGATTAAGAGCCTGATTAAGCTCGCCAACAAAAATGGCATCCGCACCGGAAACATCGTCACGATCAAAATGATGCTTAATTATGATGAGGTTTCGCAAATGGCAGGTGTGCAAAAGCCCATCCTGATGCAGGTCATCCGGGATTTCCAGGAAAGACAGATTTTAACCTTTTTGGGATCCGAAATGAAGCTCGACCTTGCAAAGCTAAGAGGATAATCTTACATCCTTGATTTTAACCTTGTGCTTTATTGGCTGACAACCATGCTACTAGTGTCTGAGCAGCTTCCTTGCCTTGCCTTACACAATCGGGAAGTCCGACACCATGAAAAGCAGCACCGGTTACTAGAACACCAGGCATTTGCTCAGCCAAGCTGCTACGAACCCGATTCACCATCTGTAGATGGCCAACCGGATACTGGGGCATGGAACGCGGCATTTTGGTTATTTCCGTAAACTGCGGCTGCGCCGTAATACCCATGAGCTCACGTAAATCGTGGCGTACCCCATCGATGATTTCGGCCTCTGACATTCCCATCCACCGTTCATCTCCCGAACGCCCCACATAACAACGCAGCAATACTTTGCCCGGAGGAGCAGCATGTAGCCATTTAGAGGAAGTCCAGGTACATGCCGTTATAAACCGCCCTTCACTGCGTGGAACGAGCAACCCACTGCCATCTACCTCACGCACCATATCCAACTCATCGAAAGCCATAATCACATTAGCAACCGATACGTAAGTAATCTTGCTTAACTCCTCCGCTACCGGAATCCCATCAAGTAAAGATGATATGGCATATGCAGGCAAAGCAATAACGACCCCGTCAAACCGTTCAACTTCACCATTGCCATCATACAAATCGTAACTCTGCCCTGCTCCGTTTTGTACTTTGCTAATTCGGCTTATTTCCCTATTTTTCACAAAACGAATATCGTCGAGTGCATCCACAAGACCATCAACGACCGTTTGCAGACCTTTTTTAAAAGTCAAAAAAACCGTATTTCGCACCGCTTCAGGCAATGTTTTACTTTCCTCGCCACCCTGCTTGCGATTAATGGTCATTCCCTTAATTAAGCTGCGGTGCTTCTGCTCTAAAGCGTGAAATTGCGGAAAGGTCGCTTTCACACTTAACGCATACGTGTCCCCGGCATATATGCCTGCTAATAAAGGCTCAGCAATTTGGGTTAATACCTCTTTGCCCAGCCTCCGTTCCAAAAAAGCCCCTAATGATTCGTCTTCCGTGCTTTGCCGCTTGGGAAGCAATAAATCAAGTGCCGCGCGGGCTTTACCCATAGGAGATAGCAGACCTGTCTTCATAAACGGACCCATTTCAGTAGGAATCCCCAGTACAAGGCCAGGCGGCATCCTGTGAAATTGGTTACCTTTTATGATATATGTTTTTTTAGCATTAGGGTTCGTGCCGGTCAATTGGTCCTCTAGCCCCAATTCCCGAGCTAGCTCCAGCATCGGTAATTTTCGCGCCAAAAAAGAGTCCGGTCCCTTTTCAATGACGAACCCTTCTTTGTGTAAGGTGTTAATCCGGCCGCCCCATACCCCACTTTTGTCGATCAATGTCAATTCAAGCGGAATGCCCTGCTCCGCCATCTGTTTCTTCAAATAATAAGCGGCTGTTAAGCCCGTAATCCCACCGCCAATAACCGCAACGCGTTTAGGTTGATTGTCCACCCGACATCATTTCCTCTCACATAGCGCGAATACAACATCGCTTAGTGTTTCCATGTACAATGGATCCGTATTTAACGAAGCTGTACGCTCCAAATGGATTCCCAATTCACGAGCTACCTTTTGCGCTTCAATATCAAGGTCATATAATACTTCCAAATGGTCAGATACAAAGCCTATGGGACAGACCAGTACATTCTCCACCTGATCATCTTTGACGACAGTATGCAAAATATCAAGAATGTCGGGTCCAAGCCAAGGCACTCCGGTCCGGCCCGCACTTTGCCAACCAAACTGCCAATTATCAACACTGGTTTGTGCGGCGACTGCCCGAGCTGTTTCCAGCAGCTGCTCTGGGTACGGGTCACCGATTTCCAGTATTTTCTCTGGTAGACTATGTGCCGTAAAGACGACGCGAACATTGTTCCTTGGCGTGCCTACAAAGCGCTGCAAGGATTCGTTGACCCGCTCTGATAGTGCAAGAAGAAGCTTCGGATGCAAATGATAGCTTTGTACGAATTGGATAGACAATCCGAGCTCATCGGCTTTATCCTGTGCGCGTTTGATATACCCACCTACGCTCATCGAGGAATAATGCGGCGCCAGAACGATGCCCACGGCTTGCGTAATCCCATCCTTAACCATCTGCTCCACGCCATCCTCCACATAAGGTGAAGCGTGCTTCAAGCCTTGGTAGCAAACAAAGGAATAGCCTGGATGGTCGGCGTTCAAACGATCTTCAAAAGCTTGTACCTGCTTGTTCGTATTTTCTCTAAGCGGAAAAAAGCCTCCGACAATGGCTTCATACCGATCTGTCAAATCCTTAAGCTGTTCAGATGTAGGCGGTCGGCCTCTACGAATATGGGTATAATAGGCTTCGACCTGGTCAAGGCTTTCTGGTGTGCCATAGGACATAACGAGTACACCAATACGCTGCTGTGACATTTACACACCACTTCCTTGCTTGGATGCAGCAATTGCAGCCGTCGAATACGAGTGGACAAATTCAGTTAGCTCATGAAGCTTGTCGATAGAGGCCTCTGGAAATAAGCCATGCCCGAAATTAAAAATATAACCCGGCTCCTTAATGCCTTGATCGATAATGACCTTAGCCTGTTCTTTAATAACTGACATGGGAGCCGTCAAGATGTAAGGATCCATATTGCCTTGAACGGCAAACCGCGAGCCTAATCTTTGACGGCCCTCAGCAATGGAAACACGCCAATCCAGCCCAATCACATCTGCCGCTACTTGCTGTAAGTGCGGAAGCAGCTCTCCTGAGCTAACGCCTGGGAAATAAACTTTGGGCTGTTCCAAATGCTTCAGCTCAGCGAAAATCCGCGTAATCGTTGGCAATACATAATATTGAAAATCTTTAGGAGATAAAGCCCCAACCCAGCTGTCAAAAAGCTGCACGGCCTTAGCACCAGCGGCGATATGCGCTTTTAAATAAGTAATGACCATGTCGCCTAGCTTATCCATCAATTTAAACCATACCGCCGGTTCGTTATACATAAGCTCTTTAGTGCGAATATAGCTTTTGGATGGCTTGCCTTCGATCAAATAGCTGGCAATCGTAAAGGGTGCGCCGGCAAATGTGATCAACGGCACCTGCAATTCGCCTACAAGAATCTCAATCGTTTTGATAATGTGGGATAAGTCCTTTTCCACTTGAATCGGGCGAAGCCGCTCGACATCCGCGCTTGATTTAATCGGGTTGTGAATAACCGGTCCAATATTTTTGACAATATCAAAGTCGATACCAATCGAGGCGACGGGGTTCATAATATCCGAATATAAAATGGCCGCGTCCACTCCAACCTTATGCACGGGCAGCAACGTCACTTCAGCTGCAAGCTCAGGCTGCTGGCAAATTTCGAGCAGGCTGTATTTCTCTTTGATCTTGCGGTAAGCCGGATCATAGCGTCCTGCCTGCCTCATATACCATACAGGAAGTGTATCTACCTCCTGCTTTTTACATGCTTTAATGAATGTATCGTTGTAGCTCATTTCATTCCCTCATTTCCGTATACTCCTGTGTCCATATTCATATTATGCCCTATTTGGTAACGTGTAACAACCAATTGGCTATCTTGAATCCGACAAATGTATGACAAGAACCGTTAGCAATTCTTGATCGTTCTCCTTGGCTTAGCACCTATAAAAGAAAGCTTTCCCCACACAACTGCCGTTGCACAAGAAAAGCTTTTTAACGAAGGCGATACCAATTTCAAGACCTATTCACGCAACCACTGCGCTATATCTTTAGCAAAATAAGTAATAATCAAATCAGCGCCTGCCCTTTTGAAGCCAATCATCATTTCCATAACGATTGCCCTTTCATCGATCCATCCCTGCAGTGCCGCTGCCTTTACCATGGAGTATTCGGCGCTCACATTGTAAGCCACAAGCGGCAGGTCGAATTGATCACGTAGCTGCCGAATAAGATCCATATAAGCCAATGCCGGCTTTACCATCAGGAAGTCCGCGCCTTCGACCACATCGGCCTCAGCCTCCCGGAGTGCTTCGCGCCCGTTCGCCGGATCCATTTGGTACGTTTTGCGATCACCAAACTGTGGTGCTGAATGTGCCGCTTCCCGGAACGGTCCGTAGAAAGCAGAAGCAAACTTAACGGAATAGGACATAATCGGAATATTCTCGAAGCCCGCTTCATCCAAGCCTTGGCGAATCGCGTACACGAAGCCGTCCATCATATTGGATGGCGCAATAATATCAGCGCCCGCTTCAGCTTGGGAGACAGCTGTTTGCACCAGCAGCTCAAGCGATGGATCATTTAGCACATCGGCACGTTGCTTGGACTCGTCGAAATGCACAACACCACAATGCCCGTGGTCTGTAAACTGGCATAAGCAGGTATCCGCAACAACAACAATTTGTGGCTGCTGTTTTTTGATGAGGCGGGTCGCTTGCTGGACAATACCATTGGTATCGAAAGCAGAGCTGCCCTGTGCATCCTTATGCTCAGGAACACCGAATAACAGGATCGACTGAATACCAAGTGCAGCAATCTCTTGTAGCTCCTGCTCCAAAAGATCCAAAGATAAATGGTAAACGCCTGGCATGGATGAAATCTCTTCCTTAACGCCTGTTCCATAGGTAACAAATATAGGATAAATAAGATCATGAACGGTAACAGTTGTTTCTCTTACCATATTGCGTAACGATGCTGAGCCTCTTAATCTACGATTACGTACAATGGGAAAACCCATAACCTTTTGCCTCCTACAATAGTAAGCCTTTATTCTTTATTCTTTATTCTTAGTTAAAATTTCCACAAGTGATTCGACAGTTGCTTCCTCTGCCAAATAATCGACAGTTAATCCAGCCTCAACTGCTGTTTGAGCCGTCACTGGACCGATACAGGCGATTTGGCAGCCTTTCATCAGCTCTAGTGGGTCGTCCACTCCTAATTCTTTGAATGCAAGGAATAAATTATTGACAGTGGAAGAGCTTGTAAATGTAATAATTTGAATTATCTTTTGCTTCAGCATTTCTATAACTTCGGCGCCGCCGTTTGTTTCCAGTACGGTTTCATAAACATCGACCTCTGTCACCTGCAAGCCTAATTCCTTCAATTTAGCAGGAATATAAGCTTTAGCTATATCTGCAGTCGGAAGCAGCACATGCTGTCCTGGCAGCATGTTCTCGGCAATCGATGCGAGCAGCTCGTCACCCTGAAACTTGGAAGGCAAGGATTCAACCTGAAGCCCTCGCCGTAGCAAAGCCTCTGAGGTTTTCGGCCCAACTGCCGCAATTCGCGCTTTATGCAGCACACGTATATCGATACGCCGCTCCCGGATTTGCTCAAAAAAATGTTCGACCCCGTTAACACTTGTAAAAATAACCCAGTCAAAATCACCCAAACGCGCTAAAGCATTTCCTAATTCTTGTAGCGCATCAGTTCCAGTTGGTGCTTGGATGCGAATAACCGGGAACTCTACCGCCTCGCCACCTAAATCCTCAATCGTATACACGAGGTCACTAGCTTGGCTGCGGGCTCTTGTGACGAGAATTCGTTTGCCAAAAAGCGGCTTTTTCTCAAACCAGGCTAACTTATCCCTAAGCTTGACGACTTCCCCGACAATAATGATCGCAGGAGATTTGAATTCAGCAATTCGTACCTTCTCTACAATATCACTTAATGTTCCTGTCAGCGTTTCCTGGTCCATCCACGTTCCCCAACGGATTAAGGCCACAGGAGTTGAAGTCGTTTTACCGCCATCTATGAGCTTATTGCATATAAACTCTAAATTGGCGACGCCCATTAAAAAGATCAGTGTTCCCGAAGCTTGCGATAAATTCTCCCAGTTTACACTGCTATAGGTTTTATTCTGGTATTCATGTCCAGTAACGATAGAGAAGGAAGAAGTGAAATCCCTATGGGTTACGGGTATACCCGCGTAGGTTGGAACAGCAATCGCTGATGTAATGCCCGGGACAATTTCAAATGTCACGTCATTGTCCGCCAATAGCTCTGCTTCCTCACCAACACGCCCGAATACACTGGGATCGCCACCCTTTAAACGTGTTACCGTTTTACCTTGTAGTGCCAAATCAACCAGTAGCTGATTAATTTCGGATTGCTTGAGCATATGCTTGTCCGGCAGCTTGCCGACGAATATTTTCTCAGCACCTGGCTTCATATGCCTTAGCAGCCGTGGACTTGCCAAGCGATCGTATACGACAACATCAGCACGCTGAATCGCCTCTAAACCACGAACGGTGATAAGCTTGGGGTCTCCAGGTCCTGCTCCAACCAGATATACGACGCCTTTTTTCACTTTATTCACCCCTAAAACTATCTAATATATCAGAAGCACCACGTTCAATTAACAAAAGAGCCAAATCATGGCCTAATTGCTCAGGATCGGTTCCTGTTTTGGTTTCTTTCAACATCACCGTACCATCCGGCAAGCCTACCATTCCCGTCAAGGTTATCATTCGGGCTCCACTAGAAGCATCCGGTTCAATAGTAGCATAGGCCCCGATAGGCACTTGACAGCCTCCATTGAGCTTTCCTAGAAAGCTTCGTTCCGCCATCACAGCAAGCTTAGTCAGCTCATCGTTATAATAATGGAGCAAATCCTGCACCACGGTATCGCCTTCTCTGCATTCAATGCATAGGGCACCTTGCCCTACGGCAGGTAAACAAATATCCGTTGGCAAGTAAGCGCTAATCCGATCCTTCCAGCCCATTCGATGCAATCCCGCAGCGGCAAGCAATATCGCATCGAAGCCTTCAGCCTCAAGCTTCTTCAATCTCGAATCAATATTGCCACGGATCGATTCTATGCGAAGGTCAGGGCGGTAATGCTGCAGCTGAGAGGAGCGCCTCAAGCTGCTGGTGCCTACTCTGGCACCTTGGGGCAAGTCAGCTAGCTGCAGGCTTTCTTGGGTAATTAAACAGTCTCTCGCATCCTCACGAAGAGGTATAGCTCCGATCGTAAGCCCTTCGGGAAGCTCCCAAGGCATATCCTTCATGCTATGTACAGCCAAATCGATTTCATGATCGAATAAAGCTTGCTCAATTTCTTTCACGAACAAGCCTTTGCCACCAACCTTGGACAAGGTAACATCCAGGATGCGATCCCCTTTAGTCACAATTTTTTTTAATTCAAATTCGCACTGGAGACCGTGCTTACGGCTAATCTCTTGGAGATGGCCGACCACCTGCTCGGTTTGTGTCAAAGCTAGTGCGCTTTGCCTCGTGCCCACCACTATCTTGCGCATCAGCCTACCCCCTTTAATGTAAGTGGCCTTGAATCCAAAGCCCTATCCGCACCATCCCATCAAGGGTTGGTGTTTGTGTTACACGATCAAATAGCTCCCGCTTCCAAGCTGCCTTCAAATGACCTAATCGGATAAAGCCGATAAGATCCCATTCAAGCATGAGCTTAAATACATGCTGTCGCACAACCGTATTGCCTACTAACGATTGGATTAACAGCCGTAGCTCCTGTAGCAGATCCAAGTAGTCCTCATACTCACTGCCGAACGTGTGCTCCAGCTCCTGCTTAATTTTCTTCGCAACAGCCGGGCTGGCGCCTCCTGTAGACACGGCGATAAGCAGCCGCCCTCTACGCACAACAGCTGGTACGATAAAGCCGCTGCCTGCGGTATGATCAGCTACTGTAACCAGCTTGCCCAAGGACTCCGCTTCCAAACGTATGGATTCATTAATCTCGTAGCTATCTGTTGCCGCAAATACGAGCGTAGCCTGAGCTACTGCTGACATGCCAGCACGGTAGCCTTCACGCACTAAAGCCAGCTTACCTTGCTGTACCCAGCTTTCCATCTGTGCACTGCAAGCTGGGCTTATAACGGTCACCAATGCCCCCGCTTCCAGTAAGGAAGCGGCTTTTCGTTCGGCTACAGCCCCGCCCCCAACAATAGCACAAGCTTTACCTGTTAAATTTGCAAACAATGGATAATAAGCTATAGAATCACTATTTATAGTCACCTTTCATTACCCCAATCCTGCTAGAAGCCACAATCTATCATGACCATTGATGAAAGGAAGAATAAAAATTGGCAAATACGATATTAAGCGCCATGATAAAAAAAGCAGCTAAATTCCAAAGTGCAAGCTTATACCCCGGGGTTTTTAACATGCCCCTTTGAAACAAATAAAAAATGTATGCCAATAATACAAACCAAGAATTAATAACCTTAGGGTCAAAAAAAAGTGCAGGATTATCCTCTAATGCAATCCAGACAACACCAATGGACATGCCTAGGAGCAGCAGTGGCGCTCCTATAATGACGGATACATAAGAATATTGATCGGTTTTGTCAAGACTTGGCAAACGTTGCATCAACTTAGACCATTTCTTCTCTTTAAGCTGGTGGTGCAGCAACAAATACATACCTGAGAATACAGCCGCGGCAACGAATGCCGTATAGCTTAGAATCGAAAAAGAAATATGAATAAAAAGAACCTCGTCTTGAATATTCCAGGAAGCTAATGATGGCGACACCTTCGGATTGCTAAAAAAATTTAATGCCAAGACCGTAAACCCTAACACGTTCACTACAAATACGAAAAACTCTATTCGGAAAAACCGGTTCACGATCAACGAAAGAGTAACAAGCAGCCAAGTCAGCATAAACAAGGTTTCGAACATTGAAAAAGCGACCAACGGATCATGATAAATTAAACCAGATACGAGATATATCGTTTGCAATACCCATACAAAAGAAAGCAACCCTGTACCCATCCGTTTTGCGCTTCGATTAGGACCAACAAAGTCCGAGAAGTAAAACAGCAGGCTCAGGGCATATATATATATTATGGCATCGTACAACCAGCTTTTCGTTACCATCGACCAAGTCACCTCTTCCGATTACGATTTGGCCAAGGCATCTATAGGTGTCATGGAGACTTTCGTTAGCAGCTCTTCTTTCCACTGATTTTTTGCATGGTCAGATACCAGCTGTTCGGCTGCTAATTCCAAGCGCTCTCGCTCCGCCAATTGCTCCTCTAATGCAAATATTTTAGTGAAATAGTCCAATGCTTCATCCCCATGCCGCTCAGCTGCCATTTCTTTAATACGGTTAACTGGATCTTTTAGCATCTGATTCACGATACTTTTCGTTAATTTTCGTATAATCTTCAGTTCTCTTTCGTCCAAGTCAGGCAGCTTTTTCGTTAAGCTATCCATCGTTTCTTCATGGATTGAGCTTGCTTTGGTTTGCAGCGCTTGAATGAGTGGGCTAATTCCAAGCGTCTTGGTCCACTGCTCGAATGCGATCAGTTCCTTCGTTATCATTTCCTCAATCAGGACAGCTGTTTCCTGACGTTCCTGCAAATGATTGTTGACAATGGATTGTAAATTATCGATATCATACAAAAATACATTCGGCAAATCACCAATGGCTGGATCCAAATCTCTAGGAACAGCGATATCGATCATAAATAAAGGACGTGATCGACGCTTCTGGAGGGCAAGGGCTACTTGCTCACGAGTTAATACCAATTCAGCCGCTCCCGTGGAGCTAATGACGATATCCACTTCATCCAAACAGGCGCCAAGCTTGTCCATGGTACAGGCTACACCATGGAATTTCTCCGCTAATTCCTGGGCTCGGGCTAAGGTTCGATTAGCGACGATCACCTTATCTGCTCCGTTAGCGTAGAGGTGCTTGACCGTTAATTCGCTCATCTTGCCCGCCCCAATAATTAACACCTTTTTCTGGTCATAGCTGCCAAAAATTCGTTTGCCAAGCTCAACCGCGGCATAGCTAACCGAAACCGGATTATCGCCTATACCCGTCTCGGTATGGGCACGTTTGGCAAAGGTAACAGCTTGCTTAAACAAAGTATTAAACATAATTCCGGTCGTTTTCTTTTGCTGTGCCAGCAAAAAGGCATCTTTCACTTGACCTAAAATTTGAGTTTCACCAACCACCATCGAATCCAAGCCGCTGGCTACTCTAAATAAATGGTCAATCGCCTTTTCATTTTCATAAATATATAAATGTTTGTTAAATTCATCCCTAGCAATGCCAAATCGTTTTTCAATAAACTCGCGAATGTAATGTCCACATACATGCTCGCGGTCGACTACGATATATAATTCCGTCCGGTTGCAGGTGCCCACTATCACACATTCCATGACACTTTTCATTGCCTTCAACTCATGAAGTGCTGCCGGAAGATCTCTTTCAGTAAATGTAAATTGCTCCCGGATGGATACTGGAGCTGTCCGGTAATTCAAGCCCGCCACAACAATATGCATAGTGGTACCTGCCTCCCTCCATATAATCTCTGATCATTATAGCATATATCATACAAATTCTCCGACAAAATTTTTGTATAAAGTGTGAAAGAAACGTTCTCGACAAGCTTAATCGTTTTATTTTCGACCAATCCCTTTGGGATTATACTTCCTTTGTTATCCCTCAAACAAGTTAAAGCTGCATTTTTTTGCGAAGCAGCTCCATTATAGCTTTATCGGCTTTGGCCATTGATGCATTTTGTGATGAATTCATCTCATCATATGAAGAAAGCAGCTTACTGTACGCATCAAAAAGGATAGAAAATTGCTTGCGGACCTCCATCAATGTCTGCACCTCGTCTGATTTCAACGGACGCTGCCCACCAACCTGCAGCCGTAGCATAAACTGCATCAGCTCAGACAGCCCTGGAAGAGGTGCAAGGTCTTTGGTGCCATAGGCAAGGACTAGCTGTCCATGCGTGTATGTAGCCGTGTAGATAGCCTGCTGTAGCGGATTTAAGCTCTCGGTATCCTTGACCTTATCCATATTATACAAATAGCCGCCCAATATTTCCATCTGGAACAAAGAAACTTGGTACAATAACTTGCCCGCATCCTGCTTTTCTACAGCGTCTTGCCCCATACCATGGATTTGATAGCCGATCCAAGCGATTAAGGCTATCAAAAGCATGCTTCCGATTACTTTTCGTTTTGGTTTCATTAGTTCCTCCTTTGAAGTATGAACATTGCTGCTGCGCGGTCGGGATATTCCTCGGATTGCTATTGTTCAAGGTTTTTATTGATTAGATAAGACATTAGCTGTAAAAATCCTTAAACAAAGGCACCGCTCCGCTATCTCCAGAACACCCCGACCACTCCGCTCCCATCCGCCATACTTAAATTATTTTAAAGAGCAAGCTAGCTTCACAGCCATGCATGCCTTGTACATTGTATGGGCAGAAGGCAAAAAAAATAATACCCGCGGATTTCTCCGGGGTATTATTTTATATATGGCTTTATGATAGTTCATTATGGCTCTATTTTATCAACTGCGCTTGTTTAATAACGGGTGTTTCAACGATCAACTCGCCCATGCCTCGAATAATCTTTTTCGCATGTGTGGTCTCAGGCTTCAGAACAGAAATCATATAATCAATAGCTAATTGCGGATCTACCGTCTCGCCACAAGTGTAACAATCCAATGCAGCAAAACCTTTCTCGGGATAAGTATGAATGGACAGATGACTTTCTGATAGCAATACTAACACTGTCGCGCCTTGTGGCTCAAACTGCTTGGCTTGAACAGACATTACGGTTGCTCCACACGCCTCTGCTGCCTCTACCATTTGTGTTTGTAACCATTCTGCATTGTTTAGAAGATTAAAATCAACCCCCCAAGTGTCTACAGCAACGTGTCTTCCGAAAGTTGAGTATTCCATCTCTCGGTTCCCCCTTCCTAGGAATAAAATGTTTGAAAAATTTCATCCGCTAGGACCTACGTCATTCACTTCCCGAGGGAGTAATCTCTCGCAACAATAATGTCCTGAGTGAATCCTGGTTCCTATTTTGTTTATTTTCAACGAGATTAAAAGTAACATCATTTGAACATAAATGCAATACTTTTTTTTCGAACAATCCGCCTAGCAGCCTTACATTTTTTTCATATGACCAACAAAAAAACTTCCGATCCCTGTCAGGAATGGAAGTTGGATAGGCAAACTTATATATAACTTAAGCTTCGAGGACGAACAATCGATGGGTCAATTTTTTTAAATTATCATCAATTAAATCATGCACGACAACTTCATGAATGTCATTTCTAAAATCAAGGAAGCTGTTAATTTGGGCTTTAATCTGGTCAATTTCTTGCTCAACCTCATTCTTGTTAAATAAGCGTTCGAGCTGTCCGAGTGGATCTTTATATTCGTAAATCACTTTTTCATGGGCATTTTTGCTTTCAACAATTCGAATAACCGAGCCTTTATCATATTCATATATCATGATGTAGGTTTCATAAATACGGTGTACTGTGGCGCTTCCCTTAAAGGTTGATACCGCTTTGCGCATTAAATTAACCAGAGTCTTATTGCGGATCCGGCAGGAACCTATACATTTATAAACATTATGATTTCGTTCAAAGGATAGGACAATTTCTTGGCCAGCGTCATCTAACAGCACAACTTCTTGATTGCCATTGTCGAGAATTTTGACCTGCAGGGTTGTTTGTTGATCTGTAAACATTTGAATAAACATGGCCATTTCGGCTTCCGTTAGTTGTAGGCAGGTTTTGACATATTCAGTCGCTAACCTCATTGCCATAAAAATCCCTCGATTCTTTATTTTCGAGCTGTAAAAATTACCCCTGAGTTTAAAACAAAATTGAGTTCGATCATTTAATACGATTATTATACTACATAATTTATTTATATTCCTGCCTTCAATTCACTAAATTCCGCTGTATTCAAGAAAATATCGCTCTTTTTTCGAAAATTTCCATGTTTATAGTGAAATCCCTCTGTTTCCCTGCTAATGTATTGCATTTCCCTACCGTGGGGACGAAACAGCATGTAAAGTTTCTACTTCCACAGCACGAAATCACTTATCGTTAAGATCAGAAATATTGCGGTCGCGGTTGATAACCTTTAGTGCTTCCCGATAGCTCAAAGGAGAAAGAGTATGCTGTTTCACAAACCTAAGAACCGCTTGTGGATCCGATTTGGATAGCTCTCTTAATGCCCAGCCGATCGCTTTACGAATGAAAAACTCCTCGGAATCTTTACACATTGCTATATATGAAAATAAGCGCTCCACGTCGGTATGCTTTTTATATGCCAATTGAAATAACAAGGCAGTACGCTGCAGCCACAAATTGCCGGAAACCATCCATTTTTCTGTATAGACTGCAACCTGCTCGGGGTAACGGAGGAAATAGCTACCCACCAAATGCGATGCTATAGTATCTACCGTATCCCACCATGACTTATTTATCATGAGCCATTCCAACAGGTCGATATGGTCGATGCCAGACTTCTTTTTATGTTCCTCCAGCAAAGAAACAGCAGCATACTGATATTCCCTCTCCGGTAAATCCCAAAGCATCTTAACAGCTTGCTCTAGCTGATCCTCCACCATGCCTTTAAACTCTTTCACCCAAGGCTTCGTTAAAGCTACTCTTGCAGGGCTTGAGATTCCTAGAAATTCAAATTGGTTACGCATGTACTGCTTCATTGGTAGCGCGGCTTGCGCATCAGCCTGATCATTAAACCGGTTCACGATTTCGTTAACACATGCTGATTGCACATAGCACCCACTCCCTGAATTAAATATTTTCGATTTCAGGAGCCTCAGGCTGAGGCCAGTCAATCTCCTTCTCAATCATTGCCCATAGCTCATCTTTACCTACACCAAGCTCGGAAGAAAATACTACCAATGGATCATCTTTAGCCATTTGCAGCGTTTCTCTAACAATTTTGACATGCTTGGCCCAATGGCCCTTCGTGATTTTATCCGCTTTGGTTGTAACTACACACATTGGCACATCATTATGCTTCAGCCATGCATACATCGTTTGGTCATCCTTGGAAGGGGGATGGCGCAAGTCAATAATGAGCAGCACCAGCTTAAGCAGCTCGCGATGCATTAAATAGCCTTCTATAAATTTACCCCAAATTTCACGTTTTGATTTCGAAACCTGGGCATAGCCGTAGCCTGGCAGATCGACAAAATATAAGTCCTCGTTAATTCGATAATAATTTAACTGCTGGGTTTTACCTGGTTTGGAGCTGGTACGTGCCAGATTTTTGCGCTGAATCATTCGATTAATCAATGATGATTTACCGACATTCGAACGCCCTGCCAGAGCAATCTCGGGCAAGGCGTCGTCAGGATACTGGCTCGGACCAACCGCACTGATAATAAATTCAGCTTGATTGACCTTCATTGTTCATTCACTCTCTCTTTAAGGTGCTAAAAAGCCCTTTACTTAAACCCCTACTGTTTTGACTAATGCATATTCCAATACTTCATCCATATGTGCCACAGGAATAAATCTCAGCTCATTGCGGACGCTTTCGGGAATTTCTTCCAAATCCTTGGCATTATCCTTCGGAATGATAATCGTACGTATGCCTGCCCTATGCGCCGCCAGGCTTTTTTCTTTCAAACCACCGATCGGCAGCACCCGGCCGCGCAGTGTAATTTCACCGGTCATCGCAACTTCACGTGAAACCGGGATATTCGTCAGCGCCGATATTAAAGCGGTCGCCATGGTAATGCCCGCAGACGGTCCATCCTTAGGGATAGCGCCCTCCGGGATATGGATATGGACATCTACCTTCTCATGAAAATCAGGCGCAATACGCAATTGCCCTACGCGTGAACGTGTGAAGCTATAAGCGGCCTGGGCTGATTCCTTCATCACATCGCCCAGCTTGCCTGTCAGTGTCAGCTTGCCATTGCCCGGCATGACGGTCACTTCAATAACAAGGGTGTCGCCTCCAACCTCCGTCCAGGCAAGTCCTGTTACAGCTCCGATCTGGTCGGTCTCCTCAGCCATGCCATAATGATACTTGGAAGGTCCCAGGAAGTCCTTCACACTATCATAAGTAATAACCACCTTATCCGTCAGCTTGGAAACTAGCCTTTTGGCCGATTTACGGCAAATAGCCGATACCTGCTGCTCCAGATTCCGCACGCCTGCCTCACGGGTATATTCCCTGACTATACGCATTAGGGCTTCCTCTTCGACAACCAACTGCTCTTCTTCAAGGCCATGATCCTTCTGCTGCTTCGGAAGCAGGAAGTTCCGGGCTATCCTCAGCTTCTCAATCTCGGTGTAGCCGGGAATATACAGAACCTCCATCCGATCCAAGAGCGGCCGAGGAATATTATGCACAGCATTGGCAGTCGTCACAAACATGACATTCGAAAGATCAAAGGGCACCTCAATATAGTGGTCGCTGAAGGTGCTGTTTTGCTCCGGATCCAATACCTCTAAAAGCGCGGCAGACGGGTCTCCACGGAAATCCATCGCCATTTTATCGATTTCGTCCAGCAGGAATACCGGATTCGTTTTGCCGGCATTTTTCATCCCTTGGATGATCCGTCCTGGCATCGCCCCGACATAAGTACGGCGATGTCCACGTATTTCAGCTTCATCCCGTACGCCCCCAAGCGAAATACGGATAAATTGGCGACCTAAAGAACGGGCTATCGAACGGGCTATTGACGTTTTACCTACTCCTGGCGGCCCTACCAGGCAAAGAATGGGACCCTTTAGCTTTTTGACAAGCTGTTGGACAGCCAAATATTCCAGCACGCGTTCCTTCGGCTTTTCCAAGCCGTAATGGTCCTCGTTCAAAATCTCCTCAGCGCGGATAATGTCCAGGTCATCCTCTGTAAAATCCGACCAAGGGATACCCAGCAACCAATCGATATAATTGCGAATAACGCCGCCTTCTGCCGAAGTTGCCGGCATTTTTTCCAGCCGATCGATTTCTTTCTCGATCTTCTCCTTCACCTTGTCCGGCACTGGAGTTTCTGCAAGCAAGGAGCGTAATTCTTCAATCTCACCAGTACGCCCCTCCTTGTCGCCAAGCTCCTTTTGAATGGCCTTCATCTGCTCGCGAAGATAATATTCCTTCTGTGTTTTTTCCATTTGCTTCTTGACACGCTGGCTAATTTTACGTTCAAGCTCCAGCACTTCACGTTCATTATTTAAAATGCTAAGCAGCTTTTCCAAACGCTCTTTAACCGGAATCAATTCCAAAATGTCCTGCTTGTCTTTGATCTTCAAAGATAAATGACTGCATATGACATCAGCCAAACGTCCTGGCTCCTCAATGTCTGAAACAGCTGCCAATGTTTCCGGCGTTACTTTCTTGGATAAATTAATGTAATGCTCGAATTGGTGCAACACCGTCCGCATTAAAGCATCAATCTCGGAGTCAGTCGTTTGCTGCTCGGGAAGCTCCCTAACCTGTACTTCATAGTAATCTTCATTGTTTAAAAATTCAGTTATTTCCGCTCGTACAACACCTTCGACCAGTACACGAATCGTGCCATTAGGCAGCTTGAGCATTTGCCTGACCTTGGCTATAGTGCCGATACGGTATATATCTTCTGTGGTAGGTTCTTCAATATTTATTTCCGATTGCGAGCAAAGCAAAATCATGCTGTCGTCCACCATGGACTTCTCCAGCGCTCTTACTGATTTCTCCCTGCCAACATCCAAATGCAATACCATACTCGGATAAACGAGCAAGCCGCGCAACGGAAGTAATGGCAAGCGCCGCACCTTCATTTTATTCGGTCCCATCTTGAAGCACCTCCTGAGAACTTTGCTTTGCACGCAAAGTCGACTGCGTAGCATTCGCTGACGTTTACATTTTATCAAAATTGATATCAAAACACCAATCAGTACTAAATAGCAGAAAAAAAGAACACCGACCGCTGCTTATCACTCCAGCGAATCGGCGTGCAGGACGGTAATGGATGCAGAAGGCAAAGAATCAGGCTGGACACCATTAGGCTCCGATAACAGCGTAAACTGTACACCGAGGGCTACATGCAAGACTTCTTCAATCGACTCGACCGGAATAACCTCCAGGCCGTGGAGCCCACTGAAAATTTCCTGCCAATTTTCTTTAGGAATGATCACTTTTGTCACGCCTGCCTGAAAGGCTGCTTCAACCTTAGAAACTACACCACCAACCGGCTTTACCTTCCCATGAATGCTAATTTCTCCAGTCATCGCTATATGATTGTCTACCGGAATTTGCAAAATCGCTGAAGCTATGGCAACTGCCATCGACACCCCTGCTGAAGGTCCATCAATAGGAGTTCCCCCCGGAAAGTTTACGTGTAGGTCATACTTGTAAGGATTAATCCCCAGCCTACGCAATACAGTCATCACATTTTCAACTGAGCCACGTGCCATGCTTTTTCGTCGTATCGTTCTTGAACCGCCACCCATTTCCTCCTCCTCAACGATTCCTGTAATGGTCAGCCTCCCTATTCCCGATTGTACCAACGGAACAGCGATAACCTCGATCTCCAGTACCGTTCCCAGATTGGGACCATACACAGCCAATCCATTAACAAATCCAATCTCGGGCTTGGAGCCAATCTTCTTCTCGGCTCTTGGCGGAATCTGCGAGCTATTCACAACCCACTCCACATCACCGGCCGTTATCCCTTTACGCCCATCCGTTAGCGCCATTCCCGCTGCAAGCTGAATAATATTAACCGCTTCTCTGCCGTTAGTCGCATGCTTCTTGACCACTTCAACGGCAGCATCATGGACAGGGAAGCCGATCTTCATGATGGCCTTCTCGGCAATACTCCCAACTTCATCGGGCAGTAAGGGGCGAAAATAAATTTCCAAGCAGCGTGAACGAATGGCAGGCGGCAACTCTTGAGGATTGCGCGTTGTCGCTCCCACCATCCGAAAATCGGCAGGCAGCCCATTTTGAAAAATATCATGGATATAGCTCGGAATACTGGTATCCTCGGAATTGTAATAAGCGCTCTCCAGAAAAACTTTACGGTCTTCCAGTACTTTAAGCAGCTTATTCATTTGATGGGGGTGCAGCTCACCGATTTCATCAATAAACAAAATGCCGCCATGTGCCTTCGTAACCGCTCCAGCCTTGGGCTGTGGAATGCCTGCGACTCCCATCGCTCCAGCTCCCTGGTAGATCGGGTCGTGGACAGAGCCAATTAACGGGTCTGCAATGCCACGCTCGTCAAAGCGTGCTGTTGTGGCATCCACTTCAGTGAAGAGAGCATCAGGACGAAAAGGTGAGTCCTTGTTGGCTTTCGCTTCCTCCAGAACGACGCGTGCAGCAGCCGTTTTACCCACCCCCGGCGGGCCATAAATGATCACATGCTGCGGGTTAGCTCCGCATAAAGCAGCTTTGAGGGCACGCAAGCCTTCCTTTTGCCCCACAATATCCTTCAAGGAAACCGGTCTTGTTTTCTCAGACAAAGGCTTGTTTAAACTAATGGAACGCAGCTTGCGCAGCTTCTCCATCTCTTTTTTGGATTCCTTATCGATAGCGCTCCGATTCGTCTGTTGATTACGCAATAAATTCCAGAAATACATCCCGATAACGGCTGCAAAAAACAATTGAATAATCATCAAAACCACACTAATATTCATTAGAGTCCCTCCTATGAGTTTTGTGGAGCAAAACTTACTTCGTAAGCATCCACTGCGTTTGTGTGAAGCAAACTTACTTGATAAGCATCCACTGAGTTCGTGGAGCAAAACTTGCTTAAGTGTTGGCATACATGGTAGTATTCCCCTCTCTCGAAACCGCTAATCCTTTCTGAGAAAGTTTTCAAACATGAATGAGAATATCTTGCGGGAGAACGATATAGAAGGAATGCAAATGAAGGAGTGATCGGTCCCTATGCGACTAAGAATTATGTTGCTTACACTTGTTTTAATGCTGGGTATGACAAGCTCTTCATGGATCAGTACATCCGCCAGTGCCAAGCCTTACCCTTATATGCTCAATCCTTTTTTAACCCATGTTGATGTATTGATTGATGTAGGCCATGGAGGCATAGATAGCGGAACGCTCCATGGGGATCTTTATGAAAAAGATATCAATCTTGAAATGGGCAAGCTCATTTACAGCTCGTTAAGCGAAAAAGGGCTGCGGGTGCTGTTAAACCGGATGGATGACTATGCGCTTAGTGGTGAAAATCTCTGGTATCGGCACCGTTCACGCCATTTGAAAGACCTGGCACAACGAAGCCATTTGGCCAATGAAATCCATCCCAAGGCTGTAATTAGCCTTCATGTGAATTGGTCAACCAACAGCAAAGCAAGAGGTCCTGTAATTCTTCATCAAAATACAGAGCCCAGCAAACAATTAGCCGCGGCTTTGCAGCAATCTTTAAATACGCTTTATGCTACCCAAGGCGCCTCTCACCATGGTAAAACTTATTTCTTGCTAAAGCACGTCCATGTACCTGCTGTCATTGTGGAAATGGGATTTATCTCCAATCCGCAGGATCGGGAGCAAATGATGCAGCCCCAAAAACAAAAGCAATTGGCTGAATCGATAACTGCAGGAGTGATGGCTTATTTGCAAACCAAGCAGACCCCTTAAGGGGTCTGCTTGGAGATCGTTACAAATTCAGCAACTTGCTGCAGAGCGGGTAAAGACTGCTTCAAAGCGGCTGCTGTATACTTGCCTGGAGTGCCGACATGACCTATAGCTATCGTAGCCTTATGCTCTAAAACATGATCATGGACCTTCTGAAGCTGCTTGAGTATATGGCGAGGGCTGTAGCTATCATCCATAAAAATATGATTTTCCAGTACCCTCACCCCCAGCTCTTCAGCTATTGGCTTGACCACACTTTTGTAATTAGTTCTACTATCCAAATACATCAAATTGTTGTCTTTGCACACTTCCAATACTATCCGCATTACCCTTTTGTCGGCCGTCACTTTAGAGCCCATATGGTTATTCATACCTACTGCATAAGGCACGTCGGCTATTGCCTGCTGGACCAGCTTCCGTATTTCCTCGTCTGGCATATCCGTTGTAATAGCCCCTGGACCCAGCCAGCTCTTCTTACCCTTCAAAGGCTCCATGGGCATATGGATCAATACATCATGTCCTAGCCTGTGGGCCCATTCTGCATCACGCCTTGTGGTTGGCATAAAAGGCATCACCGCTATCGTAAGCGGAATCGTAAGCATCATTATCTCATCCGACCCCTGCATATTATTGCCAAAGTCATCGATTACGATGGCTATTTTTTTGGCGGATGCCGAATTGCTCTCCTCTGCTTGTACAGCAGCAGACCCATTTATATAGTCGTCCCTACCCCCTGGACAGTAAAAAAGGAGCATGCCTAACAAAAGACTAATTAGCGTTTTTTTCATTGATGCTCTCCTTTCGCAAGTTTGTTTCTATGTTATTCGTCAATACGCCCCAACCTATGCAAAAAAGCAAAAAAAGCAAGGTTCCCCTGCTACAGGAAACTTTGCTTTGGTATCGAATAAAAGATTATGAGGTCTGTACGGTGTGATGCTTCCTGCCCGGAATTTCTCCCGTCCGCTCAAAATGCTCCACGATAATATCAATTTCTTTTTTCAGTTCGAATAATAGCTCGGCTTCTGGAACCTTACGAATCATGACTCCATAACGGAATAACATGCCTTCACCACGAGCGCCTGCGATGCCTATATCGGCTTCCCTTGCCTCACCTGGTCCATTTACTGCACAACCCAATACGGAAACCTTAATGGGCACCTTAATTTTGGAAATATAATCTTCCACTTCATTGGCAATTGAGAATAAATCGATATCCAGCCTACCGCAGGTTGGACAAGAGACAAGTGTAGCCGCGTTCGTAATCAAACCAAAGGTTTTGAGCAGCTCACGCGCCACTTTAATTTCCTCGACAGGGTCAGCACTTAAGGAAATCCGAAGTGTGTTGCCAATACCCATATTCAGTAGCGCCCCAATGCCTGCTGCGCTTTTTACCGCCCCAGTGAACAAGGTGCCTGCTTCAGTTATACCCAGATGCAGCGGGTAACGGAAGGCTGCTGCCGCTTGGCTATAGGCCGCAATGGCCATCGGCACATCAGAGGCTTTAAGGGAAACGATAATATCGTGAAAATCAAGCTCTTCAAGCACATTAATGTGAAACAAGGCACTTTCCACCATCGCTTCCGGTGTTGGGTAGCCATATTTTTCCAATAAATGGTTTTCCAAGGAACCTGCATTTACGCCGATACGAATAGGAATACCCCGCTCCTTGCAGGCTTTAACTACCGCTTCAACCTTTTCACGCCTTCCAATATTGCCCGGATTGATCCGAACCTTATCGATCCCATTCTCAATGGCGAGCAGGGCAAGGCGATAATCAAAGTGGATATCGGCAACTAATGGAATTTTAATTTGCCTTTTAATATCTTTAATCGCTTCTGCTGCTTCTTTATTATTAACAGTAACTCGAACCATCTGGCAGCCTGCTTCTTCCAAACGGTGTATTTCCGCAACGGTTGCTTTCACATCGGCAGTTTTCGTGGTGCACATACTTTGCATGATAACCTCGTTACTGCCGCCGATTGTCAAATCCCGCACTTTAACGGGAATGGTCTCCGCTCTGTGGAACATACGCATATATCTCTCCCATGATACCAAACATCCTCCGCTCTATTTCAAAGCTGGAAAGCCTTGAAATGGATTGGAGGCTGCTATGGTTAATATTAAAGAGCTTAGGCGCTCTCTTCTTTTTTCTTCAATGATGGCTTTCCGTCTTTGGCAATTGTTATTTCAGGAGCAATCTTTGTTTGCACGGCTTCTTTAGTCACCAAGCAACTTGAATTCTCCGTATGGGAAGGAGCCTCGTACATCACTTCAAGCATAATGCTTTCGATGATTGCTCTTAAACCACGGGCACCCGTGTTACGCTTAATCGCTTCTTTGGCAATTTCCTCAAGTGCGTCAGGATTAAACTCCAAGCTTACACTATCCATCTCAAGCAGCTTTTGGTATTGCTTGACAAGTGCATTTTTAGGCTCAGTCAAAATCCGTACCAATGCGGGCTCGTCAAGCGGCTCCAATGTAGAAATTACAGGCAGACGGCCCACAAACTCTGGAATTAAACCGAATCTTAACAAATCCTCTGGCAGGACCATAGTTAGGTACTCACCTGGCTTCAGGTCGACTTTAAGACCGTCCGTACCGAAACCGATCACTTTTTTACCCAATCTGCGTTTAATAATTTGTTCTAAACCATCAAAAGCACCACCACAAATAAACAAGATATTCGTTGTGTCGATTTGGATAAATTCTTGATGCGGATGCTTACGGCCGCCCTGAGGAGGAACGGAAGCCACGGTTCCTTCCAAAATCTTCAATAGCGCTTGTTGCACGCCTTCGCCGGATACGTCACGTGTAATCGAAGGATTCTCTGATTTACGCGCAACTTTATCGATCTCATCGATATAAATAATGCCGCGTTCCGCTTTTTCCACATCGTAATCTGCAGCTTGAATCAGCTTCAATAAAATATTTTCTACGTCTTCTCCCACATAGCCAGCTTCTGTTAAGGATGTAGCATCTGCAATGGCAAATGGTACATTCAAAATTTTGGCTAAGGTTTGGGCAAGCAACGTTTTACCGCTACCTGTTGGTCCTAGGAGAACAATATTACTCTTTTGCAATTCTACTTCTTCGGTCTTGCTTTGCTGAGAATTAATCCGTTTATAGTGGTTATATACGGCTACTGAGAGCGATTTCTTCGCTTGTTCCTGGCCAATTACATATTGATCCAGAATATTACGGATTTCCTTAGGCTTAGGTACATCTTTGAGATCAAGCTCTTCCTCGTGACCTAATTCTTCCTCAACGATTTCTGTGCAGAGCTCAATACATTCGTCGCATATATAAACACCTGGTCCAGCAACCAGCTTTCGTACCTGCTCTTGCGACTTTCCGCAGAATGAGCATTTAAGTTGGCCTTTTTCATCGTTAAATTTAAACATAGGATCACTCCTTATCCATTCAATTCGCTACGAGTAATGACCGCATCAATTAGCCCATAATTCTTGGCTTCTTCTGCACTCATGAAGTTGTCACGGTCCGTATCGCGCTCAATTTTTTCGTATGTTTGACCTGTCCGTTCTACATATATCTGATTCAACTTTTGCTTGGTTTTGATAATCCAATCTGCATGGATTCTTATGTCTGAAGCTTGGCCTCTGACGCCACCCAAAGGCTGGTGGATCATAACCTCACTATTAGGCAAAGCGAAGCGTTTGCCTGGCGCACCTGCTGTTAATAACAGGGAACCCATACTTGCCGCCATACCCATACAAATTGTGGAAACATCCGGCTTAATGAACTGCATAGTATCATATATACCCAATCCGGCAGTTACCGAACCGCCAGGAGAATTGATGTACAGATGAATATCTTTCTCGGCATCAGAAGCTGACAAAAATAGCAGCTGAGCAATAACGAGGTTGGCAACATCATCGTCAATGCCCGTACCGATAAAGATGATACGATCCTTTAAGAGGCGGGAATAAATATCATACGAGCGCTCTCCGCGTCCTTCTTGCTCGACAACCATAGGTATTAGACCCATTGTTCCAACCCCTTTGCTATAAATTGTGGTTCATTTTTTATTGTAGCAGAAAAGAAAACATTAC
Source organism: Paenibacillus agricola (assembly GCF_011440305.1). Lineage (GTDB taxonomy): Bacteria > Bacillota > Bacilli > Paenibacillales > NBRC-103111 > Paenibacillus_S > Paenibacillus_S agricola. The sequence goes on from NZ_JAAOIW010000003.1 coordinate 407,257, forward strand.
GCTAATCTGAGGGGGGATTACCCTCCCAAACCCTCCCTATAGGGAGGGTCCCAAAGGACGTTGCCCTCTGGACTCCTTGGTTGGGCGCGAAAGCTACGTGTTCTCGTAAGTACTACAATATAACCAAAGGCCTTACTTATGTACTTCATTATTACGTATATTGTTAAATATTGGATCACATGCCTTATTCCAGCTGATTATAAACAATAGTTTAAAAATTCTCGCTTATTTTTCCTATAAAGAAAGGCACGCATAATTATACGTGCCTACCTTATCATTTATTTGCTGTTTTCAAGCAAGAAAGCTACTGTTTTCTTAACAATCAAGTCATGTTTAAGATCTTCGATATTACCGTTTGCATTCAGCATGTTGTAAAGCTCTGCAGGCGAACGTTGGTAAGAAGGAGCCAATACATTTAGTTCATGATGTATCTCAACTTCACTAACTTCGATACCTTCAGCTTTGGCGATCGCTTCTAGCACCAAATTGTTGCGGACGCGTTTTTCTGCATCATCACGCATTTGGGATTTAAGAGCATCATCGTTTTGGCCGGTAAATTGGTAGTACATTTCGATGTTCATCCCTTGCGTGCGCAAGCGATTTTCGAATTCCTTAACCATTTGGGAGGTTTCGTTTTCGATCATGATTGAAGGGATATCAAGCTGAGCCGCTGCAGCAGCTTTCTCAACTACATCCGCTTCTTTACCGCGTTCGATTTCGGTTTGCTTACGAACCTTCAGGTTATTTGTAAGATCGGATTTGAACTCTTCCAATGTTTCAAACTCACTGATATCTTTAGCAAACTCGTCATCAAGAACAGGTAAATTTTTGCGTTTGATGTCGTGCAATTCAATTTTGAAAAGAGCTTCCTTGCCTTGTAGATCTTCGGATTGGTAATTTTCAGGAAAAGTAACGGTAATATCCTTCAAATCGCCTTTGCTTAATCCAACAACCTGCTCTTCAAAACCTGGGATAAAGCTACCGCTGCCCAATTCAAGGGAATACTTCTCAGCTTTGCCGCCTTCAAATGCAACGCCATCTACAAAACCTTCGAAATCAATAGAAACGACATCGCCATTTTCGGCTGCGCCTTCTTCAAGAGGAACTAGCTCAGCATGACGCTTTTGCAACTTGTCCAGCTCTTCATTAATTTCTTCTTCAGTAACTTCGGCTTGCTTCGCTTCAAGCTCAATGCCTTTATATTCGCCCAACTCAACTTCTGGCTTAACAATGACAGTTGCTTTAAACTTAAGGTTTTGACCTTTACCAAATTGTTCAACGTCCACTTCTGGACGGTCAACCGGATGGATGCCTGTTTCTTCAACAGCTAATACATAAGCTTCAGGAACGGCAATATCCAAAGCTTCTTGGTATAAGCTTTCTACGCCAAATTTAGCTTCAAAAATAGAACGAGGCACTTTTCCTTTACGGAAGCCTGGTACATTTACTTTTTGAACTACTTTTTTAAACGCTTTATCGAGAGCAGCAGCTACCTGATCTGCCTCAACTTCTACATCAAGAACACCTGTGTTCTTCTCTATCTTTTCCCAGCTTGCTTTCATTTTATGCTTTCCCCTCCAAAAATTATCCATTACAATTCGTTATCATTTTGATAAACGTCGAATTGTTGTTGCCGCCAATATAACCATCTTATTATAGCATATACTATTTCTTTTTCAAGCACAGCCTATAAAAATCATTCTATCGGTCTTTGAGAGAATATTTCCACAGCAAATTGGAGCATCACCCGGTAAGCCTGCTCCCATTGAAACATCAAATCATTAGTTATCCCATAAAGCTCCATAATTTCTTCTTTTCCCCCACTATGAAACACCTTTTCGAGCAATACCAAATGAAGGGCCGCAGCCCAAACATCTACAGAATCCCATTCCTCGCGAAGCATCTGGTGATATTGAGCCGTTCCATAAATAAAGGCTAGAAATTCATTCCAGGTTTCTTGGGCAAAATAAAATAAAGCCGGCTGTTGGGTTTGGCTTATTTCTTCGAACCGCTCCATGATATCATGGATGGGTAAGGGAAAATCGTCAAAGCTTTTGGGAGTCTCCTCTATTTGAACAATGATTCTTTCGCCATGCTTTTCAAGCTGTATAGGACCTGTGACCCCTCGGAGCTTTAAGGTTTGCAGCACTTTGTACTGGATCAAAGGATGCTGCTCACTCGCTGACAACCATTCACTTAGCTTGGCATTAATATCAGGATGCTCAATAAACGCCAATTGGTCTAAGGCGAGCAGCTGATTTTCCAAGGATTGTGGATGCTCGAGCATGCCAAGCAGCTTCTCGGCGTAGCCGCTGTCTGACTGTGTTTTTATTGACAAATGCTGCCTAAGCAGTTCCGTTTCCGTCAGGTCCTCTTCGCCTTCTTCTCCAAAAGCAAATACCTCTTCTGGAAACATCGTCTGCAGCCATTGTAGCAATGCCTCCCACTCTTCCTCAATCCGTCGATCCTGATGGTGACAGGTTAACAAGAAACTAAGCATTTGAATGGCCTCGCCGTAACGTTCGGTTTCCAGCATTCGGGTCAGTTCATATTGGTAAAACTCGACGGTTTTGGGGAAAAGAATGACATTCTCATTCAGCTTCTCAGACAAAACCCCATCACCTCCCCTTTACTTTTTCGTGCTTTTCAAACTTATGTATGTATGTCTATTACCCTGTTTAGGTGCAATTGAATATAAATAGGCATTTTGATATTTTCATGTGCTTGGTTGATTCATCATCTAGGATAGTATTCCCTTAAATAGCAAAAACAACGGTAGGCTTGATCTCCTCCGCTGTCAGGTAAAGCTTTTTTAGACGATTTTCATTGCAGCTTGAATCAGTTTGGCTTTGATGTCAGGATCTTGGTCAATAAAAGTATACATTTTGTCAATCGTTTCTTTATTTTGCAAATAGTCTTTTTCACTTTGAATGGCTTCATGCGACCATTCCAGCAATGCGGTTTCAGCTGCTCCCAAATCATTCAATGCCGTATGAAGATCTGTTTCTTCAATGAGCTCTTCAACCTTTGTTTGAGTGACGGTACCAAGTACCTTAACAACTGCGAGCTTATTTTGAAATGCCTCATTCGCCTTTTCGAAGCGTTCTTTGGCCTCTTTGTAATTGCTTTGTGCTTTGGATAATTTTGTTTTTTTCATTAAGTATAGCCACCTCTTCATTCTTAATCGGCTCGATCCTTCCGAGAACCTTGCTTGCCTTCACCCTAGATCCGAACAGATCTACAATCCCCATCCGTGCATAAGGTTAGAGTGGGATAATTTCACTCGTTCTATTCATGAAAAGTAAATACAATAATAGAGCACTATCGCATAGTTTAAACGGTAATTTGTTTTTTGTCTATCTTTTCCTACTGCTTAGGAAGGTTATAACAGATAGGGACAGACATTTTCTGTTTTAGCAACGCATAACCTTTATCATCTGCTGTCAATGCCGAACTACTGGCCATCTGCCGACAAAATAGGACGAGAGGATGAGGGCTATGTGTGGAATCACAGGATGGATCGAATGGGATAAAGATTTGACCCAACATCCATCCATTATAGAAAATATGGCTTGCACCCTAATGAATCGGGGACCAGATGCAACCGGCACCTGGATTACGCAGCATTGCGCGCTTGGCCATAGGCGGCTAAGTGTCATGGATCCTGCTAATGGGGCACAACCGATGATCCGCAAGTACGGCGAGAACAGCTTTACACTCGTATACAACGGAGAATTATATAATGCTCCCGAATTAAAGAAGGAGCTGGAGCAGTTGGGTCATTCCTTCGGAACCTCCTGCGATACCGAAGTGCTGCTCGTCTCTTATATTCAATGGGGGCGCGCATGCGTCGACCGCTTGAATGGAATTTTCGCATTTGGCGTATGGAATTCACAGGACCAATCCTTATTTCTTGTGCGTGACAGACTTGGCGTCAAGCCGTTATTTTATTCTTATAAAGAGGGGCGGCTGCTATTCGGCTCCGAGCCAAAATCCATATTGGCACATCCCGAATTCCCGGCACAAATCAGCGGTGAAGGGCTTGCCGAAATATTCGCCGTCAGTCCAGCCCGTACGCCCGGACACGGAATTTACCGTAATATGTCCGAGCTTAAGCCAGGCCACTGCTTGACGCTGAACCGCAATGGCTTAAGCATCCGCTCCTACTGGAAGCTAGAGAGCAAGCCTCACGAGCATGATATCGAAACTACAGCGCAAGTCATCCAGGAATTGCTCAAGGATACGGTTGAACGCCAAATGGCTTCCGATGTACCGATCTGCACCTTGCTGTCTGGAGGCCTGGATTCCAGTGCACTTAGTGCATATGCCGCTAACTATAACCGTGAGCATGCCTTGGGCGCCCTGCATACTTATTCCATTGATTATGTCGATAACGACAAGCATTTCAAGGCCAATTCCTTTCAGCCCAACTCCGATGCCCCTTGGATTAAAAGAATGACCGAGTTTCTTGGCAGCGAGCACCATTACCTTGAATTTGATACACCGGAGCTGATCGAATCGCTCAAAACAGCTGTCTATGCGCGTGATTTACCGGGTATGGCCGATGTTGACGGATCTCTCTATTTGTTCTGCCGTGAAATCAAAAAAGACGCGACTGTGGCGATCTCCGGTGAAGCCGCTGATGAAATATTCGGCGGCTATCCCTGGTTTCACCGCGAAGAGACGCTGGCCGCGAATACTTTTCCATGGGCAATGGCTACCCAGGATCGTGTGGACCTGCTCGCGCCCGACTTCGTCAATTGGGTAAAGCCTGTCCAATATGTGCAGGAACGATACCGCCAAGCCTTGTCCGAGGTGCCGCGGCTCTCTGGAGAGAACCAGCAGCAGAACCGGATGCGGGAAATGTCGTATTTGAATATCACACGTTTTATGCCTACGTTATTGGATCGCAAGGACCGGATGAGCATGGCTGTAGGCCTTGAGGTACGAGTGCCTTTCTGTGACCATCGATTGGTCGAGTATGTATGGAATATCCCATGGGAAATTAAATCATCCGGGGACAGAGAAAAAGGCATTCTACGCAAAGCGCTTCGCGGCATTCTTCCAGAGGATGTGCTGACACGCAAAAAAAGCCCCTACCCCAAGACACATAACCCTAGCTACCTAGCGGCCGTCCGCGCCTGCGTATTGGATATTTTGGATGATCCCAACTCACCATTGCTGGCCTTCATCGACGTGCCCAAAATACGGGCATTAGCCGAAGGTGACGCTAGCCAGTTTAACCTGCCCTGGTTTGGCCAGCTTATGACCGGCCCCCAGTTGTTTGCTTACTTGATCCAGGTCGACACCTGGCTGAGGCATTATAAGGTGTCGATTTATTAGGAGTTAGCCAAAGCCAGCCAGAGCGATTGGATCGCTCGGCCGCGGTGGCTAATCGTATTTTTGTGCTCAACGGACAGCTCGGCCATGGTTTGCCCATAAGCAGGCAGGTAAAACAGCGGGTCATAACCAAATCCATGGCTGCCACGTGGCTCAGCGATAATGATGCCTTCGCATTCTCCGTGCGACTCGGCAATCTTATTGCCAAATGCATCCACCAAACAAATCGCGCACACAAACCGTGCGCCGCTTAGTGAAACAGGCTTGTGCTCCTGTGCTTCCCCGGCAAGCCTGGAGGCACTCCGCAAAGCTTCAAGCAGCTTGGTATTGTTCTGCCCGTCTGTTGCATGCTCACCTGCATACCGGGCCGAATACACACCAGGCTGTCCATCCAGAAGATCGACGCATAGACCAGAATCATCGGCAACCGCTGGAACCCCCAAAGCAAGAGCAACCGTGCGGGCTTTGATAAAGGCATTGTCAGCAAAAGTATGCCCATCTTCTACGACAGCAGGAATTTCGGGGAAATGGCGCAGGCTTTTGACGGCAATGTTTTTTTGCATGAACAGCGGCGCCAGCTCCTTGACCTTACCCTCATTGCTTGTCGCGACGACAATCTCAGCTCCGAGTTGCCGCAGCATGGGGAATCCTCCTGATACGTGCACAAATTTCCGGACCCAGCGCCTCTTCCTGGGCAAGAATAATATCCTTGATGCCAACCTCCGCCAGCGCCAATAATTCATCCAGCTCAGCACGTGAGAATGGGGAGTCCTCCCCTGTGCCCTGCACCTCTACGAATTTGCCGTCGCCGGTCATCACAACATTCATATCGACTTTGGCTTTGGAATCTTCTTCGTAGTTCAAATCCAGGCTGGTTTGCCCATTCACTACACCGACACTAACCGCTCCAAGGAAGTCGCGGATGGGGTAGGTTTTGAGATTACGGTCCTTGGCCAGCTTGTCGATCGCAAAAGCCATGGCGATAAAAGCGCCCGTTATCGACGTTGTGCGGGTGCCGCCGTCTGCTTGAATGACATCGCAATCCAGCGTAATCGACCGCTCCCCCAAGGCTTCAAGGCTAATAACAGAGCGAAGCGCGCGCCCGATTAGGCGCTGAATTTCCATGGTACGCCCGCCCAGCTTACCTTTGGCAGATTCACGCTGATTGCGAACCTGTGTGGCTCTAGGCAGCATCGAGTATTCAGCGGTGACCCAGCCTTTGCCTTGCCCCTTCATAAAGGGAGGCACTCTTTCTTCAACCGTTGCCGTACAAATGACCTTGGTCTCACCCACCTCGATGAACACTGAGCCCTCAGCATGCTTATTATAATGCGTAGTAATCGCAATGGGTCTTGTTTGATTATTGTTGCGTCCATCATTTCTCATTGTGAATCATTTCCTCCTCGAAATTGCCCTATTAACCTTTCCCATTGTAACAGAGTCCTCTTCTACTTCCAACAAAATAAGGGAGCGTTAGCTCCCTTATCGATTGACCTTGCCTATCTTTAAATGGTTGCACCTACAATTTGGAGGGATTAACCACAGATGGCCTGCCAACTGGCAACGCATAGCTTTGATTATCGCTGGAGCTAACCTTGGCATTACCATTGACCGTGATTTGCACCTTAGTGGCCACACCCGCATTCTCTGTGAGCGATAAGACAACAGCCCTTAGTGCATTGCCAGGTGCCTTTTTATCGGGTCCCAGCACCTTATCAGAGAAATCGACGGTTATAAGGCCATCCGCGTTTTTCACCTGCTTTAATTCCGTTCCTGGAGTCATCACGGCCGAGAGCCCCTTTTTACCATCGGGTCCGACGATTAGCTGTTCAACCACAGCCTTGGCTAAATTATCCGTTCGTTTGACCATTCGGGTAACCGGTATATAATAAGGGTAGTTATCTTGGTTTTGCCCTAAAAAGTAAAGCGTCACTGGTGTCGATTGCCCATATTCAACACCTTCTGGCTTTTCGAGATTGATGCCCATCGCTCTAGTAAGCGGCTCGTCAAGTGGTGTCCCCCCCTGCGGCATTTCCTTAAGCGCTTTTCCCTCTACGCGAAGCTGGACCTTTTCTACAGATGGAAAGCCTGTTAATGTCCACACGATAGCTTCCATAATTTTTCGTTCATCCTGTTGGTTGTAATCGGTGAACGCTTTGGAGAAATCAACGATAGCCAGCTTCTGGTCCTTCACTATGTTGATCCCTTTGATGGTGGTACCTTTAGGTATGATCCCGATAAATCCGGCAGGCATGCTTTTCGAGGCGGCTGCCCCATCAACCATCGATTCCAGAGCTATCTTCGCAACCTCTAGGGACTTCTCTACCTGGATCGATATCGGAGCAATAAAACCATAACTATCCTTTGTATAAATCGTGATAGCTGAAAGATTCGGGTTCGGGATTTGACTTTGATTCTGGGCTACTTGAGCTGAAACAGGCTGAATAGGCACAGATGCGGCGCCTGTAGGTGGAGGATCGATCGGTTGCGATTGTTCCTTCGTGCCAAGCATGGAGCAGCCTGTAGATAACAGTGTGACGATGGCTGTCACAGCTGCTAATCGAATCCATTGATATTGTTTCATGAAAAGTTCCTCCTAGAAAAATGAATTGTTTGTCCAACTCTCTTAATCTCACTATACGAAGGACAGACCCCATTTATGACAAAGCCTTTTGTGAAATATGAAACGAATGATTAGTTTGTATTGATTTTATAGAAGAATTATTTTTATAATGAAAGGATAATGGGTCTCTTTACCTAACAAAGGGGTGCTGACGATGCAGATGGGGCATGCTATTCATGATAGTTTTTTCCGGCAATTGTTTGACCAAAGCAATGATCTCATCCATAGCACTAATCTAGAGCACATTTTTACATACGTCTCACCCTCAAGTACAACCTTACTTAACCGATCCCCCGAAGAGCTACTAGGAAAGTTATGCTACAGCTACATCCATGAGGAGGATGCGTTGCGATTTCAACAATCACTTGATCAATTGATACAAGATGAAAAGCCTTTTGATCAGCAATATCGATATATAAGGAAAGACGGCTCCACCCTATGGCTGCAAAGCAAGGCATCGTTGATTGTTATGGATCATATACCAGTGGGTGTGGGATTTATTTCGCGAGATATGACCCACTACAAAGCCATGGAAGAAAATTTAACCCAGCTTGCCTACTATGATTCCTTAACCGGCTTACCCAATCGAAGGCTATTTAACGACAGGTATGTCCAATCCTTGCTTTCCGCCAAAAGATACAACCGCAAGCTGGCAATTTTGTATCTAGATTTGGATAATTTCAAATTGGTAAATGATCATTATGGCCATTCCGTCGGAGATGGGCTCCTCAAAACGATATCTGCCCGCCTTCTGCATTGTGTAAGGGACCCCGATACCGTTTGCCGTTTGGGTGGGGATGAATTTGTCATTTTGCTCCAGCAGTTTGAGCATCTTGAGGACATCAAAAAGGTTACCCAACGGATTCATGACGCGATCAATAACCGTTTTGTCATCCAGCACAATGAAATCTCCATATCATGTAGCATGGGAGCGGCTTATTTCCCTCAGGATGGATTGGATGGCAATGAGCTGCTGGATATCGCCGATGCCGCGATGTATCAAGCCAAAAAAAATAGTAAAAACTACTTGCAGCTGTAAAGTTTAGTTCTGTAACCTTAAGGAGGTTTTGCCCCATGCCCTATAACTTAAATTCAGAAAAAGTGGCAAGTGCTGCCAAAAGCTGGTTGGCTGAGCGAGGCGTCAAAGTAGAGGATATGGCGGAGTTAACCTTTTTTTTGCAAAAAGACTACTATCCAACTTTAACCATGGAAAAATGTGTGGAAAGCGTAAATGCAGTTATTGAAAAAAGGGAAGTCCAAAATGCAATCCTTACAGGCATTCAATTGGATATATTGGCTGAGGAAGGCAAACTGCTTCCCCCTTTACAGGAAATGATCGAGCATGACGAAGGGCTTTATGGCTGTGATGAAATATTAGCCCTCTCTATCGTTAATGTATACGGGAGCATCGGCTTTACGAACTTCGGCTACATCGACAAGCTGAAGCCAGGCATATTGAAGATGCTTAATGATAAAAGCGGCCCTCACAAGCATACGTTTCTCGATGATATCGTAGGTGCTATCGCTGCAGCAGCAAGCAGCCGAATCGCCCATCGCATGCAAGCGGAGAAAGAAGCCTTGCAACGGGCTGCAGAAAGCAAATAGTCTTGCTATGAAACACTATTAGAATGGCAAAAAAGCACTCCCAAATCCCCACTCTTTATTAAGGGTATTTGGAAGTGCTTTTTCTGATACTCGGGAAAATCTATACGACTTGAAAATAAACGACCCCATCTTGGTCTGAACGCTTTAGCATGCCTCTTTCTTCCAAATATAAGAGATGGGCCAAGGTTTCAGATAAGGCAAACCGCATTTGGTGCAGCGTAAGCCGCTCCCCAAACGTATCGCGGCACACGCGATACGCCGTTTGTGGCTGCTTAACCAACATTTGGCGCATTACTTCTAGCCTTGCTTCATGGTGCTTGAGCAATTCCTGAGCCCGCAGGCCAAAAGCCGCAAACGGCTCACGATGCCCAGGGTATGCCCGCTCTACTTCATAGCGGCCCATATCGATGAGGCTCTGCAGAAAGCTGCCCAGCGGGTTCTCGTCGATCCCCCCGGGTAAGTAGCCGATATTTGGCGAAATTTGCGGAATCACATGGTCCCCGCAAAACATTTCCTTCGTTTCGGCACGATAAAAGCACACATGTCCTGCCGCATGGCCAGGCGTATGTAGGGTTGCATATTCATGGTTCCCTAGCCGCATGCTCTCACCTATAGGCAGGATCGTTACTTCTGGCTGCGGTGATACCATGGCAACAAATTCGTCCATATGCTGCTCCATCGGAGCCAGCATCTCGGCTGGAAGCCCACAGCTCCGAAATAATGCCAATAAGGAGGCCGTCATCGGCTGCCCTTCCCCCCATAGCAAACGTATCTGCTCATAGCCAACTGCTGAAATATGGACGGGAGCCTGGGAACGCTCTTGAAACCAGCCTGCGAGCCCATAGTGGTCAGGGTGATGGTGGGTCAGCACGATTTGCTCAATATCCTGGTAGGATATTGACAATCCCCCCAGCACTTGCTCCCAGCACTGCTCGGAGGCTGCTGTGTGAAGCCCTGGATCGATTAGCGTATAGCCGCTATTACCGCGAATCAAATAGCTGTTCACCCAGCGAAGCGGGAAAGGCAAGGGCACTTTGATTTGTTGGATAGCATCGGTATGTACGGTAATTATCGCCATGAGAACATTCCTATCCTTTCCGCCGTCCGACAAATATCATTCGCTTCGATTCGGCATTGCTATATGGGGAAGCATCGTAATCCCCATAAAGATTCAATACTTCAAGACCTGCCCGTTCGAGCATAGCCAAGAAGGTATCCCGGTGATAAAGCTTGACCTGCTCCAAATAGGTGCGATCCTCAATGCCCGGCTCACGAATCACGATGGTTTTACGCACAAAGCCATCTTCAAGCTTACGTGTTTCTTCAATCGTACAAGCGCCTTCCTCCCTACTTGAGAAAGGGACAATATGTCTCTCGACAAATTCGGGATTCAAAAAGTCTATAATAAATTGCCCCTGACCCGCTGGTTTAAGCAAACGATAAATTTCATGCAGCACTTTCTCATTCTCTTCGTCTTGTTCGAAGTAACCGAAGGAAGTAAACAAATTGACAACCGCATCGAATTGCTGGGACAGCTGTACATCGCGCATATCGCCCTGAATCCAATTTACCTTTTGCTCCGTATCCAGCCTTACCGCTTCCTTCAGCAGGACTTCGGACAAATCAAGTCCGGTTACTTTGAAGCCGCAGTCCGTCAGTGCCATCGAATGCCTGCCCATTCCACAGCACAAATCGAATACCTCTGAGCCTTCGGCTAGCTTGAGCCATTCAATCATCCTTTTGACCTCGTTGTAGGCGTCTTCGATATCCCGGTGCTTGTAGACGAGTAAATAATCATCACCAAAGCTTTTTTTGTACCAATCTGACATGTATAAGTTCCTTCCTGAAAGCAGTAATTTTTTGGGGGCAGCATTTCTGAAATATAACAAAATGCAACACGTCTATCTTAACAAAATATAACACATCTATCTTAACAAATTTTCTCGTGGTAGTCACAATCTTAAAGAAATGGCTACACCTATCAGCTTGATGGAGATTGACTAAGTTTCTCAGACTTTATTCCTTAATGGATTTAAGGGTGGTATACTTAGGAAAGTATTGGTGAAGCCTACTATCTTGATGTATACTATAAGCTTATAAATATACTTGGGATACTTGGGATTGGATGGGGAGCTTCATGCAGCATATCGCTATCGGAGAACGGATCAATAGCCGTAAACATAAGGAAATTTACGAATTAATACGTCGGCATCCGTTAATTTCCAAAATTGATTTATTGGAACAAAGCCAAATGACAGGCAGCACATTGACTCGTACTTTAGAGGAGCTTGTCGGCCAGGGCTGGCTGCTGGAGGCTGGGCTTGGAGAATCCACTGGGGGGCGCAGACCGATCCTGTACCAAATCAACCCAACCGCAGGTTATGTGTTTGGCCTCGATATTTCCAGGATGATGTCCAAGCTGATTTTATGCGACCTGCATATGAACAGGCTGGATAGCTCCAGTTGGTTGATGGACGCTACGATGACACCAGCGAAGCTCTTAGATGAAATCGCTGTTACGGTTTCAAGTATGCTGAATAAACACGCCATAGCCTTCGATTCCGTATTAGGCATGGGTATTGGTGCCGTTGGTCCGTTAGACCGGTTATCAGGTACTATTCTCGAACCGTTATATTTTCAAGCGTCGGGCTGGCGAGATGTGAACGTGATGGTTTATTTGCAGGAGAAGCTGGGCTTCCCTATCCAGTTGGATAATGGCGCTAATATGGCAATTATTGGCGAATCCTGGTCCGATCGTAATCGGGACTACCAGCACCTGCTTTATGTCCATCTTGGTGTCGGGATCCGTTCCTCCATGATGTCCAACGGCAAGGTTGTATACGGGGCTGTGGATATGGAAGGCTCCATCGGGCAAATGATTATTCAAACCGATGGTCCAAGGTTAGGCGATCATGGCAATTACGGCGCCCTTGAAACGTTTGCCTCTATCCATGCCATTGAGCAGCAGGCACAATCCCGCTTAAAGCAAGGGCGCGAAAGCTCGCTGCGTTCTCAAGAGGTTTCGCCTGAAAACATTAATTTCACCCATCTGGTGCAGGCGCTACAGATCCAGGACCCTCTGACCGTAGAAATATTTTCGCAGGCGGCGACTTATTTTGGCATCGGGCTCTCCAATTTGCTGAATATTTTGCACCCTGAAAAGGTCATTCTTGGCGGCTCCTTGATCAACTGCCATCCGAGCTTTTTCCACATGGCCACTAGAGTTGCGATTCGTAATACCTACCATTATCCAACCTACCAGGTTGTTTTTAGCCAGGGGCATTTGGGCGAGGAGGCTCTTGTAACAGGGGCAGCTATTTCCGTGATTAACCAGCTAACCGAAGGTTGAAAAACTCTAAGGCTTATGCTTACGATGCCAGTTTTGCTACCAAAACTCTAAAGCTTATGCTTACGATGCCAGTTTTGCTACGCAAAACTCTAAGGAGAAGATCATCATATGAATGAACCGTCCATATCTTCCTGCTGCTCAGCAGGTCGAGCAGAGCAGGAACCAAAAGCCCCTAACCTCCTTGCAGGAAGCACTAGTGAGGCTGGAACAATCGAACCTGTACAGGGACAATCCAGAGGCAGCTATGACGCTATGGTTCTTTTGCCCGGTGGCGAATTCCTGATGGGCACAGACGACAAAGAAGGCTTCCCTGCCGATGGCGAGGGACCCGTTCGTGCTGTTACGATCCGCCCCTTTTATATCGATCCGTATGCCGTCACGAATGCGGAATTTGCCGAATTCGTCCGCTCTACCGGTTACAGGACTGAAGCTGAGACCTTTGGCTGGTCCTTCGTCTTTCATTTGTTCGTTTCTCCTGAAACAGCTGCCAAAGTTAAGCATGTGGTCCAGCAAACACCTTGGTGGTGGAATGTGGAGGGTGCCGACTGGGCACATCCTGAGGGACCCGATTCTTCGATCGAGACTCGCTTCGACCATCCAGTGATTCATATTTCATGGAATGATGCTGTTGCTTATTGCAGGTGGGCCCGCAAACGGCTACCTACTGAAGCAGAATGGGAATATGCAGCCCGCGGTGGGCTGACCCAGAAGCGTTATCCTTGGGGCGATCTGTTGAAGCCTGACAGCGAGCATCTTTGCAACATCTGGCAGGGCAAATTCCCGGACAAAAATAATTGTAGTGATGGATATGCAGGAACCGCTCCCGTCCATGCCTTTAAACCTAATGGCTACGGTCTGTATAACGTCTCAGGTAACGTGTGGGAATGGTGTGGCGATTGGTTTAGCCCAGACTGGCATATGAACGCGAAAGCTACAAAGACGAATCCTAAAGGCCCTCAGGAGGGCACACGCCGCGTTATGCGGGGGGGCTCCTATCTATGCCACAAATCCTACTGCAACCGCTACCGGGTAGCTGCACGTAGCTCTAATACACCCGATAGCTCAAGCGGCAATATGGGCTTTCGCTGCGTTGCTGATCCAAAAATAGAATCCGACAGCTCGAGTACAAGCAAACGATAAAAGATGATTAATTAATTAAGAATGGGGATATATAGATAACAGGAGGGATTTCAATATATGGAACTTTTTCTTGTTATTTTGCTTCTTCTTGCCCTAATAGGCTTATCCACCATTCTAAATCGGTTTCTTCCCTTCATCCCTATCCCCTTATTTCAAGTCCTATTGGGCGTTCTGGTTGCCATAATTCCGTGGGGCGTTCATATTCCGCTTAGCCCTGAGCTGTTTTTCGTCTTGTTCGTTGCTCCGTTATTGTTCAACGACGGGAGGCGAATACCTCGGGAGGAGCTTTGGAATTTGCGTGCCCCGATCCTGCTCTTATCATTGGGGCTTGTATTTGCGACGGTGGTAGTGGTCGGTTACGTCATTCACTGGCTCATTCCGGCGATCCCGCTATCTGCCGCTTTTGCGCTCGCAGCCATCATATCTCCAACCGATGCGGTTGCCGTAGGCGCCTTGTCTGGCAAAATCAAAATGCCGCGAGACATTACACGCCTCCTCGAGGGCGAGGCCTTGTTGAATGACGCCTCCGGCCTGGTTGCCTTTAAATTTGCAGTGGCCGCCACGGTTAGCGGCATCTTTTCATTCCCGGAAGCAGCAGCCAGCTTCTTGCTTATTTCCATTGGCGGGTTACTCGTCGGCTGCTTGGTTTCGATCCTGGTCATTCGGCTTCATGTGCTTATTCGCCATCTAGGGATGGAGGATGCCACGCTCCATATGCTGATCCAGATTTTAACGCCGTTCCTTATTTTTCTGGCAGCCGAGGAATTACACTTGTCAGGTATTCTAGCCGTTGTCGCAGGCGGAATTACTCATGCTATTGAGCGGGACCGCTCAGAGTCGACACTAATGGAATTGAAAATTGTCTCCGCCAGCACATGGACGATGATCCTGTTTATTTTGAATGGACTGGTGTTTCTCATCCTTGGCCTGCAGATTCCCAATGTTACAGAGGTAGTCGTAAATGATGCTTCGGTCAGCAACCTTCAAATGGTCGGCTTTATTGTGTTGATTTCCATTACCTTGATTCTGCTGAGATTCCTTTGGGTCTACTTATTCTGGAGTGCGGAATGGACATTTAGCAATAAAAAGCAAGTGGGCAAGCCACGACTTCGCTCCACGCTGCTTATAGCGCTCTCGGGAGTAAGGGGGACGATCACCTTGGCCGCGGCATTTTCGATTCCTCTGGCGGTGCAGGATGGCAGCCCTTTTCCGGAACGGGATGTCATCATCTTTTTGGCTGCAGGCGTAATCTTATTTACACTTATTATCGCTAGCGTGATGCTTCCTCTGCTTTCGGGCAAGCCCGACGCTAATAAAGCCAAGGATGAGGCTAAAATCGAGCAGGATGCGAAGGTCCGGCTATTGGAGGCCAGTATTGCCACTATCCAAAAGGATAGTACCGAGGAAAACCGAGCTGCAGCCTTATCGCTAATTTCAGACTATAACAAGCATATCCAGCAAATTCGCAGTGAAGGGATCAGCAGCCAAATCCAGTTCCGTAAAATGGAGCGCGACCTGCGTATCCTGGCCTTTGAAGCAGAACGTGAGGAAGTGAAACGCCAGGTAGACGGAGGAAAGCTTAGCCAGGAAGCGGCTTATAAATTTATCCGTATCTTAAACCGTTCGGAAATGATTGTGACTCGACGCCTTCGGTACATCCTCACGTTATTGCTTTTCACGATAAGGCGGATCGCTTGGAAAATGCTGAAAAACCGCAATCAACGACCTGGAGCCTTTCCTTCTCATCAATTCGAGAGTATCCAGGCTGCCAAAATCCAGAGCTCTCAAGCCGCTATTGAAGCTATCCAAAACCATATGGACACCATCAACAAGGAGGCCGCCCAAGAAGTGATCTCCGATTATAACAAAACAATTCAAAAATTAAAAAATGGCTTTAATCAAACGGGCACACACAAGGATTTTAGAAAGCATAAAAAAGAGCTGCAATATAAAGCGCTCCAAATAAAACGAAATATGATTCAAAGCCAATTCCAAAATGGAGAAATCAATCGCGCCCTCGCGCATCATTTACGGCAATTCGTCAGCTATTTAGAGGTTGCCATTCTGGTGGATGAGGAACTGGTGTGAGGGTGAGGTGAATAAACGTTTATTCATTGCATATGTGCGTTAGTAAAGATAAAAGCCTTCAATTCCACTTATCGAACTTGGAATTGAAGGCTTTTATGTTAGTTCACTTTATGACGTACCGCTAATCCTTGATATACGTTGCAGCCTTACATCATGGTAGCCGTCGACAAAAAGATTGCCGTACCCATGTCCATGTAGCCACGAGCCCTAAGCCGTGGAAGCATCGTCTTCCACGATATCCGTAAGCAGCTCATCGAAAAATTGAACGAATTTGCTATGCTTGCGCAGCGATTTTTCATGGATGAGATTCAGCTTGCCATTGTCCAGCGTACCGAAACGCTCAATAAGCTCCTCATTGCCTTGCGACCAATCAAAGCCTTCAAATATACGCAGACAAGATGTCCAGTTCTTCACATATTTGCCGTCTTGGAATAAATGGCCGTTAGCAAACAAGGCTATACTTTCCTGCATCGCACGGCTAGAGGAGCTATATTGCGGCAGCCCCGGCTGCTCCGGCATCAAAGGCAACAGCTTAGAATAGAACTGGTGCATAATCTCGATATACGTCGAAGGGTCTTGGCGAATTTTACGGGCAAGCTCGTAAGAAGGTTGCATTTTGCCGGTCAACAGCATGGTTGCGGTAGAATACAGCCAGCTGAACGAAGTGAAATTTTTGTTATAGGAGGTCAAATTAGCCCTGCGCTCAACGCCCGCACCCTTCAGGAACACGTTGTGATCAACAACCTGTTGGATAACGAGGTTCAAAGGATCGATGCTATCGAAGGAATGACCCAGCTCTTTGCTTACCAGTTGGACCTTCGAGTTAATATCACCGAACAGCTGCTTTTCTTCTTCCTCACTAAGCCCAATATAGATTTGTACAGCCAGCTCGCTTTCCATCAGTTCCAGGCGCCGGCGCTCGATTTGCTCAACCATCCCTTGCTGCTGCTCGACTGCTGAGGAGACCTCCTCATTCTCGGGATTACGGCGTTGTTTAATGCGAAGCGCAGCAATCTTTCTTTCATGGCTGCGCACTTCCTTGATCAACTGCTCGTTCACATAACCTAAGGCAAGGATGCGATGCTGCCCATCCAAGATGCTCAGCTTGGAGCCAGGACGCAAATAAAGACCATTGTCCATTTTAGCCAATGAGCTGACTTCCCGCAAAGACAAAGTTACAGGTCCGAAAAAGACGCGGTCCAAATCTCTTTCCTGCAAATAATTCGATATTTTACGGCGTTGTCCGTTACTCAATTTGCGCTGGACCATCGGGTCAATCGAAGTGTAATTCAATATATCTTGCACTTGTATGGCAACCGTGGCCAAACCAAAATGGTCACAAAACGGGAAAATCGCCATGTTTAAGCAAAGTCCATCCATTAAATTGCATCCTCCTTAGATTTTTCGTCAGTAGGCGGGAAAGCTTTTTCCATAAGCTCATCCTCGCGTATCAAAAACAGGTTGTGCTCCTGATAAAAGTCCTTAATGTACTGGTAAGCCTTCATAATCCGCGAACGTCTTGGCAAACGGTCCTTCTCATCACCGACGAAAATGGCATTCCAATCGATATGCGGCAATATTTTCATCGCGTATTCTAATGCATAACGGTTAAAGCTTCCTGTCTTCGTCGCTTCCCCATGGAATACCATCGCCATCGCGATTTGCATATTTTCCGTCCAGCATAGCTCACCCCGCTGAGGCTCTGGCAAATAACGAAGCATCGTATCAAAATAAAACGAAGCTAGCTTTTGTAAATCATCAACATCTTTCTCCTGAAAATAGTAACCGTTATTGCGCGCTGCCGATTTCAAACGCCCCTCGAACAAACCAACTAAAATTTCTACCAGCAAATGATAGGAGAATAAAAACTCCGGTCCTTTACCACGTTCCGTAAACATATCAACCGAGATTTGCTTCATAGCAGGCGCAGTTTCGGCAATTTGCGTAGCCAGTACATGATAAAACCTTCTTTGTTCCCGCAAGACAGCCAAATTGCCGCCGATTTTTCGCGGAAGCTTGTTGATGTCAGAGAAAAGCTGGCGCTCCTGACGTGCGTTAATGTCGAGATAAATCATAGTAGACATCGGGAACATATATAGCTTGCTTAGCTTATCGGATATTTCTTCCATCCGGTCATATTCTCGGCGATCTTTGGCACGTGTCATATTGCTTTGTAACGTTTCCATCAAACGGCGGAATGCTACCAATCTGTGCTGCCCATCCACGACATAAAGCTTTTCAATGGCCTGGAGCCTGTAAACCTTATTCTCAGCATCATATTCTCCAGCTCCTCTAGCTGAAAGGATGATCCCCGGAAAATAAATGCCTTGTTGATGCTCCAAATAAAGCATAATGTAATCGATAAGTTTGGATAGATTTTGAGGTACAAGTGAGCGCTGCACTTCCAAATCCACTTCATAAATGGAAAACAGCTTGCTCATTGGTAAAGTCGTGGTGAGGGTCATTTGACCAAATGTCCTCGATGCTATACCCGGTAATTCGATATACGAGGAAGTTTTTTGCCCTGCCAAAAGCTCAGACAGAGATGAAATCGTGTCCATTCTTAATTGCCTCCTTATAGTTAACCAAATTATTGTTGTAAGTATTTTACTATAAATAACGAGATATAGGTACATTATACACTGAAAAATCATCAAACATTCAAGTTTAAAGAGAAATCACAACAAATTCCTTATGTTTTCCGGAAAAATCGGACTAAACAGATCAGATCTGCTCCGTTTGGCGACAATTTACTAATCATATAGAGAAAATTATTGAAACAGATAAGCTTATCTACATAAATTATCCAACGGTCAATAAAATATCACTTAACCACTAACCATACAACGAAAAACAGCCTACCTTATCAGGCAGTCTGTTTGGAAAGCCATTTGAACTTATTTGCTCTTCTGAAAGCTATCATCGGATTATTAGATATTGAAAAATTCGATTCGTGACATCATATGTTCAATCGTAAAATAGTTACGAAGTATATTGTGAAGGAAATCCTAATAGTTTTGCAATTTTGACTACAAGTTCTTGCTGTGAAATCATCATTTGATATATTTCGTCATATCGTTTGTTATGCAATTCTTCACTTTTAATGTCTTGGTCGATAATATCCGTTACTTTTTCTGTAAGTGTCTGCACCATGCTTCGCAGTTCAATAACTTCTTCAGACATACCGTTATACCGTCTGTTTAGTGATTCTGCTGTCGTCGTTAATTCACTTTTGATATCCTGGTCTATCATTTCGGTTACATTTTCTGTAAGTGTCTGCATCATACTTCGCAGCTCTGTTACTTCTTCAGATATACCGTCATACCGTTTGTTCAGGGATTCTGCTGTTACCATTAATACCGCTACTTCTTCAGACACACCGTCATACCGTTTATTCAGGGATTCTGCTGTTACCATTAATACCGCTACTTCTTCAGATATACCGTCATACCGTGTGTTCAGTAATTCTACTATCGTCGTTAATTCACTTTTGATGTCTTGTTCAATAATTTCCGTTACATTTTCTGTAAGTGCCTGCATCAAGCTTGACAGCTTCGCTACTTCTTCAGACATACCATCATACCGTGTGTTCAGTAATTCTGCTGTCGTCGTTAATTCACTTTTGATGTCTTGTTCAATAATTTCCGTTACATTTTCTGTAAGTGCCTGCATCAAGCTTGACAGCTTCGTTACTTCTTCAGACATACCGTCATACCGTGTGTTCAGTAATTCTGCTGTCGTCGTTAATTCACTTTTGATGTCTTGTTCAATAATTTCCGTTACATTTTCTGTAAGTACCTGCATCACGCTTCGCAGCTCCGCTACTTCTTCTGACACACCGTCATACCGTGTGTTCAGTAATTCTGCTGTCGTCGTTAATTCACTTTTGATGTCTTGTTTAATAATTTCCGTTACATTTTCTGTAAGTACCTGCATCACGCTTCGCAGCTCCGTTACTTCTTCTGACACACCGTCATACCGTGTGTTCAGTATTTCTGCTGTCGTCGTTAATTCACTTTTGATGTCTTGTTCAATAATTTCCGTTACATTTTCTGTAAGTGCCTGCATCACGCTTC
>NZ_JAAOIW010000003.1:427576-735508 GCF_011440305.1 Paenibacillus agricola
CGCAGCTTCGTTACTTCTTCAGACATACCGTCATACCGTGTGTTCAGTAATTCTGCTGTCGTCGTTAATTCACTTTTGATGTCTTGTTCAATAATTTCCGTTACATTTTCTGTAAGTGCCTGCATCACGCTTCGCAGCTTCGTTACTTCTTCAGACATACCGTCATACCGTGTGTTCAGTAATTCTGCTGTCGTCGTTAATTCACTTTTGATGTCTTGTTCAATAATTTCCGTTACATTTTCTGTAAGTGCCTGCATCATATTACCTAGTTCTATCACTTTTACAGATACACCATCGTATCGTGTGTCCAGGGATTCTGCAATGGCAATTAATTCACTTTTGATGTCTTGTTCAATAATTTCGGATACGGTTTCTGTAAGTGTCTGCATGACATTACGCAGTTCCGCGACTTCTTCAGACACACCCTCATATTTTAACTGAATGTTTGAGCTATCAATAATCGGCGACAAAAGTGTGCCGTAATCCTTAGACGCAATAGTAACCTTTTGAACGATATCCTGCAAATGGTCTTTTACATCCTTGGGTTGTCTGTTCGTTTCTAATTTTTGTTTGAGTAACTGGACAACATTACGTAATTCCATCGTCTCTTTACTTAACTGAATGTTTAAGTTATGAACATTAGGTGATACAGGCTTTTCGTTTTCACTAATCTTGATAAGAGCCTTCTGGCGTATTTCCTGTAAATGATCCTTTATATGCTTAATTGATTTATTGGCATCCCTCATCTTGGAAATAATCTCAAAAATTTCTACGGCTCCTTCTGTATACCTGAGAGAACCATTAGTAACTATAGTCGGAAGAAATTCGCGATATTGGTTTGACCAATCAGTGACAGTAGTACGCATTTTTCCAAGTTTATGAGCGATCTCAATAAGCTTATAAGTTTTTTTCATTGTAAATTTCTTCATCCTTTCTTCTTCAAATAATTTTTATTCGTCCATTAGGCTATAGCTGTTTCATTTTATTCAGGACACTTTATAAATGACAACGAAAGAGGAAAATAACACTTTATTTCCGGGTAAATATTAATAACAGGCGAGGTAACACCGTTTCCGATACAATTCTCCTTCGTTGATGGTAGTAATACGCCTAAAACCAAAAAGTCCATTAAAGCAATCTCCATAAATTGTGATTTCCCCAAGCTTACATGCGGAGCCTTCGTTCACTTCCATCTTAAATAAAGAACGGCTCGCTTCTCAGCCCACCTTATCCCGCTTTCATGCGAAATCTAATGATGAAACCATCAAATATTTAGAAGATATGATGGAAGCCTTGCAATTTCATCTTCGATGTAGACTCCTCGGGATTTACGGCTTCTGGGAAACAAAAAAGAGCCTTATATAATGCGCACTACGGGCAAAATGGCTTGCATCCGTTGTTTTGCTTCGTTGGTTTAATTGGGGACTGCCTGAAAACTGAACTGCGTGTTCTTGACATCTGTAATTTATTTTGTTACAGTTGTATCAACTTAACAACGAAAAGAGGCCTGGTGCAAGATGGTTTATTACAATTCTGATCAAGGACAGGTTTCATGGAATGAAGAGCTACAAGCGGTAAAGGTTGAGTGGAAAGGCTTTGCTGATGGTGAAGAGCTTCAAAGAATCATGCTCAAGGCAATTGAGCTTTTAGCTACAAGAAAATCCGGGAAACTATTAATGGATTCTAGCAAAGCATCTGTTGTCAAGGCTGAAGACCGGGCTTGGATTGCTCAAGAATTTGTTACAAAAGCTTATGATGCAGGACTTAGGTTTATGGCAATGACTATACCGGAAAAGACAGTGGCCAAATTGAGCTTAGGCAGGATAGTTAGCAATTTTGACGACCTTCCCTATAAGGCCAAGAACTTCAGTGAAATTACCGAAGCTACTGAATGGCTTTCGGTTTCATCCTTATGATTGAAGAAGTATATATAATCCTATATTCACAGCATAACAAGCAATCATCAAAAACCTTGTAGGATCAATCTTATATAAAGATGGCTCAAACAAGAAGGAGCCTTACATAATGCGCACTACGGGCAAAATGGCTTTCATCCGTTGTTTTGCTTCGTTGGTTGAAGTGGGACTGCCTGAAAGCTGAACTGCGGCCAGGCAATGTGTACACATCCTGTGATGCAGCTTCCTTTATGCTGCCAACCCTTGGTCTGTAAGAAAGATCATATAAACAAATCCGTGGGAGCGAGTCTCCCGCGGATTTGTTTATGGCTTGCCAGTGCTCCACAGATATCTGTATATTGCATCAACAGTCAGGGGGAAGATTAATCCAACAAGTTGGCCAAGGAGGCCATTCAGAATAACAACAACACGCTCCAGTTGCTTTGAAACGCCCAAGATCAGGATATCCTTATGATAAAAATTTAGGAGAACCTGGACAATACCGTTTTCCTCAGATGTTTCTTCATAGAAATATCTTGTTGCTTTCGGTTTTTTTATAGCCGATCTTGAAAGGGGGGAATAGAGATTGGAACGTGTACAATCCCAAGAGGATGCCGCCATGAAAGACAAACGGAAACGGTACGGGGTACGTTAACGCCATGTATACCCAGGAAACCTCATTTACCAGTCCTTTCTGCTGGGCCTCTTTATTTATCCAATTGATAAACTTTCGTATTTTGAAGGGGAGGAGAATAGGCGTTTATCAGAATTAGCGGATCACTGTAAGAATTAACAATTTGATGAATCATGCCACGCGAGTAAAAACAAAGTTGCCCCTCTCTAAATTGATATTCGGCTTTTTCTATAGCTAAATTCTCAGTCTGAGCCTTAAAAACACAGTTTCTTAATCTCCCCTTAACAACTAATCCAGCCCCAATTGAATCTCCGTGGTCGTGAATCGAAGTCACGCAATGTGAAGGAAGCATAATCACGATTATTTCCGTATGCTCACACTGATAGATCACGTTCCTCCCGTATGCATTCTGCTCTGGCTCCTTCACATAAGGAGTTATCCTTTGATCGATATTTACTATTTCTTTAAGTACGTTACCTAATTCAACTACATTAGGCTGAATCAGCCGACCTAACCGTTCTTCTAAATGAGTTAGCAACTTAACCCAGCTCCCTTTACAACACTAAGTATGTTGGGCGTCAAGTGGTTTCAATCAATGTGCCCATATTATAATATATTGCGTAGGTAAAGATGTGTGATTAGTTTAGTCATACCCATCCATCAAAGCGCTTGGAATCGGCCAAATTGAAGAGCAGCTTAACTAGCAAGCACAACCAGCCGCTTCCATTCAAGGGGAAAATGAGACAGATCAAGAAGTGTTGGCTATCGCCAAACTTGAGGAATCAGAGCTCGATGAGATCAACAATGCAGATTAGACCCATTTGTTATTGGCTTTTCGAATCGGATGTCTTATTTTTTTAAGTACCTCACAATCTAATTCCAAAAGATCACAACAGGAATCTTGTGACCTTAATTGGTAAGCAAAAAAGGACAATAAACCAAATAGCAAGCCCTATCAACCGATAGGAGCTTGCTTTTTGGCGGTATACTTGCTTCTTCTAAGATGATAATCACATAACCATTTTGAATACATGTGTACTTGCCACCTTATCGGCTTTAGACACCATTTCATTCTCGATGCAACCGGCAGCAACCTATCCTTTAGGACAGTACTTTATATTACATTATTGTTTTAAAGATAATGCCCTTAAGATAACAGTTGCTGCTTCCGCACGAGTTGTTTTCCCTTTTGGTTTCAATGTACCATCTTCAAAACCATCTAATAATCCTTTTGAAGTGGTTATAGCTATAGCAGCTTTTGCCCAATCGGAAACGTCCGAGCTATCTGCGTAAGCCTTACCGTCGGCAACCCATTCCATTTTATTGACACCCACAATTAGAACAGCCATCTGCTCACGGGTAATAAGGTCGTCAGGACCAAAAGTCGTATCGCTGTAACCGGAAATAATTCCATGCATTGCAGCTGTGGAGATTGAATTTTGTGCCCAATGATTATCGGTATCCGCAAAGACCTTTCCATCTTTTGGTGGGAGATTAAAAGCTTTAACGATGACCGAAATGAATTCAGCACGGGTAATGTTAGTTGCCGGCTTAAATGTTCCATCAGGATATCCTTTTATAGCCCCCAACTGAATCAGATCTTGAATACTTTTTTCCGCCCAATGCCCCTTTACGTCTGAAAAATCTACAGAACCGGGTGCAGAGGCCTCTATTTTGACTGTAGCTAAGACAGCAAATTTAGTAAAATGATTGACGGATCCGCTTACCTTTGAATTCGCTTTATCGACCTGGGTGTTGTCCAACTGAACCCATTGGTTTGTTTGTTCATTCAACCAGTATATGGCAACCGGTGTTTTATCCAAATCGATGGCAGTTTTGTCAAACGGCAATGTAATAGATACTGATTTGCTAAATTCGCCAAATTCATCTTTTTTAATCTCATAGACATCACTTACAAGTTTTAGCAAAGTAGCTGTAGGCAAAGTAGCCATATTAGTAACTTTTTCTACTGTCACCCTAATATCACTTGTAATTGCCCCGACCGGAATGACAATTACAGCTCCATTTTGGTTAACAGTACCACCATTGGATAAAATGATATCTGTGTTTATTACAGGACTGCCTCCACCGCTGCTACTACCATAACTGCTTTTGGGAGTCGTTGGTGCTGGCGTATAGCTGGCAAATTTAGTGAAATGCTTCGTCCATATAACTTGGTCGCTATCAACATCAATTTTCCCTTCACCCCCTGCCACTAGTTCTCTATCCGCAGCATCTTGCGTATCTGCACTTATTATTTCAGTAATAGGTGTAAACACGTTACCTTTTATATAGCCCACCGCTTTTCCTGCTTGGTTTGGAATAAGAAGCCGTACTGCTTTATCAAAAATTAAAGTAACATCAGGTGATCCAACTTCAATAACTGCGCTAACCTCTCCACCAGCTACAGATAAGCTACTATTGCTCTTAACCTCCGGGAGTTTAATGATATTATCCCAGCTTGACGGAGCTGTAATTTGGGTGCCGGCAGGAATTGAAACCCTAACTATCCCCAATGAAGTAACAACATTCACTTCTATTTGCGGAAGCGTGGCATGTTTTGTTGTTCCTATAGTAACAGTCGTGACTTGCATGGTCGCATTCGTGGAACCTGCTGGTACAGAAATGCTTAGTGGCTCCGTAGATACTTGAATTGGCACATTTGGGACTACGATTTGAAGAGCTGGTTTTTTTATGATAAGACTGTAGGTTTTTTGGGTTGTTCCATCTTGAGCCGTTACTTCTACCAAGACGGTATTGGAACCCTCTATTAGATTAATTTGTTTAGTGGACGTTTCTTCACTATTAATTGTAATGGTTGCCTCAGCATCATCTGCAGTTGCCGAAACTGTGATACTTGTAACACTGTTTCCTACACTAGTCGTATATTCCTGTTTATCGGCAGAAAAGTCTATCGATGCTTCTTCACTTAACTGTAAAGCTTTCAAGTTCGCATTCGTTCTTACAACTGCCGCTGTTGTCACCGCAAACTCGTCTGTAATCACGTCAGCTCCCTTACCCGCTACGACCGTGTAGTTACCTAAATCGGCATCTACTGGCAGCTTGAAGCTTGTAGTGTAGCCCCCATTAATAGGAACTGCAACATCGTAATATAAAATGGTAGTATCAGGACGGATCGTTTTAATAATAACTTCATTCAAACTGGTTGTGCCCGATATAGTAACCGTATCGCCAGGTTTTTTTGTAGGAATATCTGTTAAAGTAACATTCACCGATGCAGCTATAATATTTAATGGCATTAAAGTAAGTAGTAGTGCCATAATTGTTGCGATACTAAATAATCGTATCTTCACTGGATATCCTCACTTTCATGTTGGAAATCGAACCCGGCAAACCCGGGCCCGAATCTACTAATAAATGGTGTTAACTATTCTAAAGTTATGGCTTTAGCTAATTGGTTACCAACATCTGTAAAGCTATTGCTGTAACTATCCACTACAAATACGTCAACCTTGTAGTCCGAGCCTGTGACATTAAAGTACGCAGTTAGAGCTTCAGAAAATTGAATGTCTGTCTCCAAAGCAACGATACTAACTGGCATCTCACCCTTCATCAATTGAAAGATGACCACTTCATTGCCGGTGTGAACATTTGAACCCATACTATTACTTGTCACCGTTACTGTAGCCTTAATTCCGCCAGTGTTGCTAAGCGTTCCTCCACTAATGATGAAAGGTTGAGGAACAGGAGTTAATATTATCGTAACGCTTGAAGGATTCGAAACATTACCCACAGCGTCCACAGCATATACTTTATATTCCCCTATGGTTAAACCTGTCGTTGAAAGGCTTATATCTGTGTTAGCTGTACTTACCGTTTCCCTTATTGCCGTACCTGCTGTAAACAGCGCATCAAGAGAAGCTTTATTCGTTACAGTAGCTGAAGCAGATACCAGATAAAGCGTCCCCACTTCGTTGCTTTGTACCCCTGTGATCTCAGTACCGACAGCGAATGTTGTCACATTCGTCATTGTGACAATTGGTGCTATTAGGTCTGTAACTATGACGTCTGGTGCTGCCACGACGATCAACGCAAACGTTTTTGTAACAGTTTCTGTACCTTTGGTGATTGTCGCTGTTAAGGTTACCGTCGCATTGCCAGCTCCATGTACAGGACGGGTTACCGTACCTGTCGTAGTAATAAGGTCTGTGTTATCGGATACCCATGCAATTGCGGTTCCGTTTGTTCCTGTTGTTGGAAACGTTACATTTTGAGTTACGCTCGATACCGTATCACTACCGCTAAAAGTAATTACCAATACCGATTTTGCTCCGTCTACCGCTTGTGCATCCGAGATCTGTACATCAATATCTATAATGAATGAGAACATTCGTGTATGGCCTGCAAGGTCTTCCACCTGCAAAAAGTAAGTGCCACTGTCGCTAATCGGTTGGCCCAAAGTGTAACCCTCGACGATCTGGTTATCCTTCCTCAAGCTCACCCAGCCAATATTGGTGTCTGGACTGGTAGGCGTTACACTGCTATTGTAGCGTTGCCCAGCCGTTACCCCATTCACAACAGGATTCGTCCGATCAATCCCAAAGTGCAATGTTGTGACATTGCCTGTGTGATCCGTGACCACCAACACATACATGCCTTCATCGAAAATCAACTGCCCCAAGGCGTAATCGGCTACCGCCACACCATCCTTTGTCAAGCTCACGGTGTTTATATCGGTAGCTGCGCTATCCAGTCTAATTCGATCATTAAACCAGTGCCCATCCGGCACCTCAAAGGCGCCATCATACATGGTATCAATTATGATGGGAGCAGCCCTGTCGCCAATCGTAAAATGAACAATTGTCGTATTGCCTCTGTGATTCATGACAACCAGCACATACGCCCCGCTATCGCTAATTGTCTGGCCCAACGTGTAACCTGCTACCGCCACACCATCCCTCGTCAAGCTGACCGTTTCTATATCATTGTCTGGGCTGGCCGGTGTTACACTTGTGTCTGTAAGTTGCCCGTCCGTTACCCCACCCACAACAGGCGCATTACTCTCTATCGTGAATGGAACCGTTGCCGCATTGCCCGCATGGTCCGTGACCACCAGCACATACGTCCCACTATCCCTAATCACTTTGCCTAAGGTGTAACCCGCTACCGCCACGCCGTCCTTCGTCAAGCTAACCGTTTCTATATCAGTAGCTGTGCTGGTCGGTGTTATACTGGTGTTGGAGAGTTGCCCAGGCGTCACCCCGTTTATATCGGGTGCAACCCTTTCAATAGTGAATGAGAACATTCGTGAATTACCTGCAAGGTCTTGCACTTGAAAGAAGTAAGTGCCGCTGTCGCTAATCGGCTGGCCCAAAGTGTAACCCTCGACGCTCTGGTTATCCTTCCTCAAGCTCACCCAGTCAATATTGGTGTCTGGGCTGGTCGGTGTTACACCGCTATTGTAGCGTTGCCCAGGTGTTACCCCATTTATAACAGGATTCGTCCGATCAATAGCAAAGTGCAATGTCGTGGCATTGCCTGCATAGTCCGTGACCACTAACACATACATGCCTTCATCGAAAATCAACTGCCCCAAGGTGTAATCGGCTACCGAAGCACCATCCTTTGTCAAGCTCACGGTGTTTATATCGGTAGCTGCGCTATCCAGTCTAACTCGATCTTTAAACCAGTGCCCATCCGGCACCTCAAAGGCGCCATCATACATGGTATCAATTATGATGGGAGCAGCCCTGTCGCCAATCGTAAAATGAACAATTGTCGTATTGCCTCTGTGATTCATGACAACCAGCACATACGCCCCGCTATCGCTAATTGTCTGGCCCAGCATGTAACCCGCTACCGCCACACCATCCCTCGTCAAGCTGACCGTTTCTATATCATTGTCTGGACTGGCCGGTGTTACACTTGTGTCTGTAAGTTGCCCGTCCGTTACCCCACCCACAACAGGCGCATTACTCTCTATCGTGAATGGAACCGTTGCCGCATTGCCCGCATGGTCCGTGACCACCAGCACATACGTCCCACTATCCCTAATCACTTTGCCTAAGGTGTAACCCGCTACCGCCACGCCGTCCTTCGTCAAGCTAACCGTTTCTATATCAGTAGCTGTGCTGGTCGGTGTTATACTGGTGTTGGAGAGTTGCCCAGGCGTCACCCCGTTTATGTCGGGTGCAACCCTTTCAATAGTGAATGAGAACATTCGTGAATTACCTGCAAGGTCTTGCACTTGAAAGAAGTAAGTGCCGCTGTCGCTAATCGGCTGGCCCAAAGTGTAACCCTCGACGCTCTGGTTATCCTTCCTCAAGCTCACCCAGTCAATATTGGTGTCTGGGCTGGTCGGTGTTACACTGCTATTGTAGCGTTGCCCAGGCGTTACCCCATTTATAACAGGATTCGTCCGATCGATAGCAAAGTGCAATGTTGTTACATTGCCTGCATAGTCCGTGACCACCAACACATACATGCCTTCATCGAAAATCAACTGCCCCAAGGTGTAATCGGCTACCGAAGCACCATCCTTTGTCAAGCTCACGGTGTTTATATCGGTAGCTGCGCTATCCAGTCTAACTCGATCTTTAAACCAATGCCCATCCGGCACCTCAAAGGCGCCATCATACATGGTATCAAGTATGATGGGCTTTGATGTATCTGCCACTTCATCTATAAAGGGAATTACTGTGTCCAAGTAGACCGAGTTCGTTACAGTTTTAACAGATGGTGTCTCCTTTGTTCTAATGAGCGGAGGTGAAGTATATGTACGAACCGAGATAGCCTTTTCACTTGCGGCATTTGTGAGCGTCTCTTCTGCGGTTGTCACTATTGGCGACTGAATTCCTAACATGAATGCAGTCAAAGCACATACTTGCATTCGTCCCAGATTATTTTTCATCTTGTTTCTCCTTAAATAAAATTATTAAGTAAGTGATCTATTCACTTCTTTCCATATGAATGCCCAGTGGTTCTTGTATAAACCTTATCAACAAGATACAACCAACAGCGAAAATATTAATATTGATAGCTCTCATCTCATCGGGCAATCCTAGTTATACTTTTCCCATCTGTTCACCTCCTCCCTCATAAAGGATAGGCCAAAAAACACAGAGTCCTATGATACAATTTGTACCATATATAGAGTATAATTCATTATATTAAAAAAGGTTATCATACTATGCTGTCGATTCTTGTATGTAAATAGAATTAATCCTGAATTACAAAAAGCCCATAGTAATGGTAGTAATACCTCTGTGCCTCTATTTTCATGATTACTTTTTTAGACGAAAATGTTAATGCTCGGTTAAAACAAAAAAGTCCATTAAAGCAATCTCCCAAAGGAAAATGTAAAGTGGGCTGACTTGATTCAGAGAAGGCAATATATTGTGCTCTTTCCTAGGTCCATAATCTCCGGTTCCCTCAAAATATGGGGCTAAGCAAACCAAAGAGCCCTCCCCGGCACATTCCTAAAGGAAAGGGCAAAAGAAGGCTTTAAAGGATAAGACTACAATGCTTTAAAACCAGAGCGGCAAACCAGTTAAATTGTGATTTCCCCAAGCTTAATCAGCTCAACAACTGCTTGTGAACGACCTTTTACATTTAGTTTTTGCATGACATTGGAGATGTGGTTTGAAATACACCGTAACTGGCTTGTTACAAATAATGAAATGGCGAAAGCGATCCTTGGAGTTTAAGCTGTTCAGCGAAATGAGGCGAATTTAGTTCGAGTTTGTTCATTTCCACGATAAATCCGTATGTTTTCAGGATATCCAGACCAAGCAAGACAAACTGGTCAGGAAAAACAAATCTCTTACTTGTTACCACTTCATTGCCTAATCCTCCCCTTATTTTAAAAATTCCTAATTATGAATGGGCTTGGATGATTTCATTTTTATCATATTTTGATTATTTAAACCAAGACTCTTGAAGATTCCCATCCTGATACAATTCATATTTTGCTTCCCCCAGCTAATTCTTCTAGAAATCCTTCCCTTAACTTTACAACTTTCTCCCTGTCTCCAAACTCCGAATACAAAGTACAAATAGTTCAAAAGCTGTAAATTAATCTCCTAGTCCTTCAAAATGATATAATTTGATTCGAATCTCATAGAATGGGGGTAATTGGTAGGAGGAGTGTTTTCTCCCAATACATATTGAAGAGGTGTACTTATACTTATGAGATCCAAATACTTTAAATCGACCTCGTACTTACTTATTTTAGTTCTCTCGCTTACCATTTTCGCTTTACCGGTAGGAGCAATAGGCATAGCACCAAATCTTGGAACAGCAAGTGCTTATGGTATTTTAGGTGCAACCACTACAGTTACAGGTCAAACCTACGTAACAGGCAGTCTGGGAAGCGGCGGCGCAACAGGAACTGCGGTAGTTACCGGCTCCAATGATATAGCTAATACAGCATATACAACAGCGTTTACCAATTTGGGGGCAGCCATTACCCATGCAGGCTCACAACAAGCTGATTTTACCGGGGTAGCATCTGATCTTGGGGGTCAAACACTATCACCGGGGGTACATAACTTTACTGGTGCTGTTACAATTGGATCTAATACGACACTTAGTGGCAACGGGGTTTTCATATTCCAAATTGATGGAGCGTTTTCTACGGCAGCAAGCACGGTAACTCAATTAACATATGGGGCTCAATCCTGCAATATCTTTTGGGTAGTCAATGTCGCTACCATTGGGGCGAACAGCACCCTTGAGGGAACCTTGATGAGTAAATCCGCTATCACAATCGGTGCTGGCTCGGTAACTAATGGCAGAGTTTTGGCACAGACCGCAGTTACAGCTAATGCTGCGAGTACTAGCATTAACGTCCCGGGAGCATGTGCTGCTTTAGTCATACCACCAGTGATTGTACCACCAACAGTAACTTCACCATCAACGACTTCACCATCAACGACTTCACCATCGACAACTTCACCATCGACAACTTCACCATCAACGACTTCACCATCAACGACTTCACCATCAACGACTTCACCATCGACAACTTCACCATCGACAACTTCACCATCGACAACTTCACCATCGACAACTTCACCATCGACAACTGAACTACCAACAACTTCACTACCAATAACTGAACTACCAACAACTGCACTACCAACAACTGAACCACCTGCAACTGAACCACCAACAACTGAACCGCCAACAACTGAACCACCTGCAACTGAACCACCAGTACCATCAGTACCACGAGTACCAACTGTTCCATTCACAGAAGTTTGTACCTCTCCCTCAGTCAGCGTATTACTGAACTCCAAAGGGGACATCACTATTCATGCGATCCTACCGAATGATGCAAAAGGAACAGGTACTTGGATTTTCAATCTTGGCGGCAAAATTTACAAAGTACATGGTAGTGAAGATGTAACCTATACTGCTGAAAATGCACCTGTAGGGGCTTATAAAATAGGTGCACAATTTATTCCTGATGATAATGGAGAGATAGTCGATCTAGCATTGTGTACAGTATCTGTACCTACCACTCCAGGGGGAGAACTTCCCAATACGGCTACACCATGGTTTAATCTACTCCTTGTTGGAGCTGTTTTATCAATAATCGGTTTAACGATCAGAGTAAGAAGGAAGACTCATGAATAAAAACGGGTCGTTTCGAAGAAATAAGATTACAGTAACTCATATGCTATCCCTGGGATTATTGATCCTGGGGATTGGTTGTATGATTTGGGCAGGTATCCAAATTCATGAACAGTCTGGATCTGTTGCTGCAGCAGGAAACACCCCTTTGTCAACTGTGCCGCTAACACTAAAGAACGACCAAGTGGAAATTCCCACCCCTGTCCCCTTACCCCTTACTACTTCGGTTGCTCATATCAATGAAATCCTTTATCCCATTAGACCAACAGAAGGAGAACATATAGGGAATCTGACGATTCCAGCAATAGATCAGATTATACCTATCTTTCATGGGACGGATGAGGATGAATTAAAGAGAGGCATAGGTCACTTTGCCAGGAGCGTGATGCCAGGGGAAAATGATAATTCTGTTTTATCGGGGCATAGGGATACTGTTTTTAGGAAATTGGGTAAGTTGAAAATAAAAGATCAGCTTATCGTGCAGACTTCTGCAGGTATATTCACTTATGAGATCAATAAATTTCAAATTGTAGATAAAGACGATACCACCATTATTGTACCAACAGACCATGCAGTATTAACCGTAACTACTTGTTATCCATTTGAATATATTGGAGATGCGCCGAACCGTTATATCCTTACTGCGGATCTGATTAATAGTGAACGTAATTGAAAAGCTAAACTTTAATGATGGTTATCCCTTCGATCTTTGAAGGGATAGCCATCATTTGTACAGCTTTGCAAAACTATCAGTTTGAAATTTCTATAAATTGGATATCAAACCAAAGAGCCCTCCCCGGCACATTCCTAAAGGAAAGGGCAAAAGAAGGCTTTAAAGGATAAGACTACAATGCTTTAAAACCAGAGCGGCAAACCAGTTAAATTGTGATTTCCCCAAGCTTAATCAGCTCAACAACTGCTTGTGAACGACCTTTTACATTTAGTTTTTGCATGACATTGGATATATGATTACGCACCGTTTTCTCGCTTATAAACAGCTGCTGCGCGATATCCTTTGTTGTTTTGTCCTGCACCAACAGTTCGAAAACTTCGCGTTCACGATTGGTTAGCAAAAATTTACTTTTGTGGTCGCTGCCCTTCAAAGGCAAAAATAAATCATTACTGGGTTTCACTTTGTCTAACCTCATTCAATCAATAACACCTTATTATATATGGGTTTGTCCAATATATTTACAACTTCTTTTCACTAGTTTTAACTTGTGAAAATCACTCTTGTTTTTCTCTTTTTGCATCAAATTTGCATCACTTCGACCGTATGAGTTCTGGTTTTGTCCAATTTCGAAGTGAGTACAACGGCACCTTTTGAAGAAAATCAACTATGGACTATATAGAGAAATAAAAGACAGGAGCATAATTTACGCTCCTATCTTTGTACCATGGACATACCTCAGATCAAACACTAGTTTTGGTTTTGATCTCTATTTATAGTTCCAGACGAGTTATTTGGTACATAGCCTTATCCAGCCAATCCTTGCTGATCGTAACTCCCCAACCTGGACCTTTGGGAATCTCTACCCAGCCGTCGATAACCTCAAGCGGAGGAGAAAACAGTCCGTCTGTCCAGCTATTGTTCCATTCAATTGTGTATTCCATAAATCGGCCGGCATTAGGGATTGCGCCTAGCATATGCAGAGTAAATACTGTGACCATGGAAAGATTCGAGGAATGCGGTGTGCATGTCATACCCGCCTCTTCCGCCAGCTTCGCGACTTTCAGGGCTCGGCTTAGTCCCCCTATATAACAGACATCCGGTTGAACAATATCCACAGCCCGCATCGCTATCATACGCTTGAACTGGGCCAGATCGGTATCTTGTTCTCCACCTGTTACTGATAGGCTTAACGCTTGATTCACTTGCTGTGTCCACTCAAGCTCGGGATATGGACATGGCTCCTCATAGTGGCATACGCCATTTTGCTCCAGCATATGCCCAACCTCGATGGCTCTTTCAGGAGAGAAAGCGCTATTGGCATCCACATACAATAAGGTATCCTTGCCGATAGCTTGGCGTACTGCTGGAACAATGGCTTCCGTTCTACCCGGCCACGCGTCAACATCATGCCCAAAGTTATTGCCGACACGAATTTTGAACGCTTTAAAGCCATGAGATTCCTTTAACCGCTTCAATCTTTCGGCTTCCTCCTCGGGAGTAATGGTACGGCTCATGCTAGAGCCGTACACCTCGACTGCTGTTTTTTTTCCGCCTAGAAGCTCGCAAACGCTTTTATTTTGTATTTTTCCATGAAGATCCCACAGAGCTGTGTCAATTCCGCCTACCGCACGGGCTATATAAGACCCGGGAAATTTGTGCTCCCCCTCGATGCACTTCTCTGCAAGTGGGCCAATATCCTCAATACGGCTTACATCCGCTCCCAGTACATAGGGACTGATTTGTTGGTGAAGCACCAAGGCGGCGATATTGGCATGAATATAGGGGGCAGTTTGTCCATAGCCTTCTCTTCCGTCGTCTGTCCGGATTCTAACTATACTGATTTGTTTCGTTGTAAAAGTCTCAATACTGACAATTTTCATTTTGATAGCCCACTTCCCAACCTAGTTTTTCATTCTTTATCTGAACATCCCTAATCTGACCTTTACCTAAACGTAGCTCGATATTGTCCTGGAGTCATGCCAACAATTTTACGGAAAGAACGGATGAAATTTTGTGGGTTTGTATAGTGCAGCTTCAAAGCGATTTCAATAATTTTCAAGTCCGTTGATTGCAGCCACTCCTTGGCCTTTTGCAATCGATATTGGGACAGATAGTCCGCAAAACTGGTTCCCATTTCCCTTGAAAAGACCCTGCTCACATAATGAGGATGGTAATTCACCCTAGCCGCACATGAATCCAAGGTTAGCACTTTATCGTATTCGGTATGAATGATGTTGATGATGTCGTCAGATATTCTTCGATATTGTGTTTCTTCCCGTTCCGTTAAGGACTGAATAACTGGAAAAATGATGTTGTCGCAAAACCAGTTCTCCACTTCCATCCCTGTCTTCAGATGTATCAGCTCGCTAAACAGTGAACGATCTTTGTCATCGATCCAATTCCATGGCAATCCAGAATCTTGCGCGATCCGGACCAGCTCGCTCAACAGCAGCGACAAAGAAATTTCGTACTGGTTATGGCCCATTTTGTTCTCAGTGACTTCCACAATAAACCGGTGCAAGGTATCCCGTGCTTTGCCGGCATCCATGCTTTTGATGGCTTCAACCAATTCCTTCTCTGTTTCCTGTGGATATTGAATGGAGCCACTGGATCTAAGCTGCACATCCTCGATGAACAAAATCACCTCTTGGCCAAGCTGCAGCCTGTATTTCAATGCTTCCAAGCTTTCCTTGAATGCTGCTGAAGCTGCCATAGGTGAGCGAATACCACGGCTCACGCCGATACTGATTTTAATGTGCAAATAGGTGCGTACCGCTTGTTGAACTTGCATCGCAAGCTCGAAAATCCCATCCCTAAATGGGATATCTTCGGTCGATTTGGTGCTGCCTATGAGCACCCCCACCGTATCGTGAATGATCACTGGACCGATCCTTTGCCGCTCATCCACAATTTCCCTCATAATGTTATCGATCGCAAACAATAGCAAATTGCGATCTTGATCTTTGTACCGGGTTCCCTCCAGCGTGTCGATTTCAACAGCCAGTACGAGGGAATGCTCAAAGTCAGTCGGGAGTCCATAAAAGACCAAGCCTTCCTCCATTTCTTTACGCCTCAAGTCACCCTGAAACAGCTTGAAAAAGAAATATTCCTTCAAAAGCTTGATTTGCCCTTCGATTTGATTCCCCATCCTGAATTTGGACTGCATTAGGTGCCGAACACTTAATTCGATGGATTCGAACTCATTCTTATTAAGCAGCGAATCTTCACCAGACTCCGCAATCACCGATGTATACAGCTTTTTGACAGGACGATATATCCGGCGTGAGCCCAGCCAAGCAATAATTAAAGTTAACGCTGAGATTGTCAGGCATGTGACTAGAGTAAACCACCCAATTGCCTTGGAATCCCGGGTTGCCTGCTCAATCGAAACCGTGGATACATACACCCATCCGTTGTAAGGGGACTGGCGGTACGAGATCATCACCTTTTCCTCACCCAGCTCGGCTTCAAAATTACCAATCACTTCCGAATGGCTTTGCAAGAGCTCTGTAATTCGCTTAGTTGACGTATCCTTACCAATCAGATCCTCGCCATCAAGGGCTATGATCCGTTTATCCGCATCCAAAACCATCATGGTTCCAGGCATTACGTTTTTGGTTAATAGCTTACGGATCTCGTGAATCGGTATTTTGCTCACCAAGAAGCCGTACGGATTCGATGAGATGATTGGCATTTTTTTAATCAAATTAACCGTTTGTACCTTAGATAATTCGTCCCCTCCTTCTAACAGGGGCTCTCTGTTAATCGTCCATTGCGAAATGACCGGCATTTGTGCGTAAGCCAGAAGCAGTCCCAAGCTTTCTTCATCGATTCTGTAAAAAAAACCGCTATTATTGATCAACCAATTCTTCTCGATATTGTACAGAAAAACATCAAAGATCCCCAAACCCTGTGCCTGTAGTTTATACAATCCTTCTCTGACCTGTTGAAAATCCTGATAACGCTCTTGCTTCATTTCAAGCTCCATGACAGAAATCGTCAGTGGAGAGTGGATAAATTGGTTAGTCACTGTATCAACGGTTTTCAAAACCTGCTCAACCCGAAATTGCGTTTGCTCAAGAATCCGGTTATTTCCTTCATTAACCTTCTTTTGAATTTCCGTGGAAGCTTTGGAATAAGAGAAAAAGCCAAGCATAAGTACTGGAGTCATGCCTAAAAACAGACTGAATAAAAAAATGTTCACGAGATACTTAGAACGTGTTTTCATAATGGTCTCCGATTATGAGAATGGTCTCATTGGACATTGATCTTCCTGTTTAGATATAAACTACCAATTTCGCGCCTTCAACTTTTACCGTATAAGTCTCCACAGAAGGGGTTTCTTCTGCATCTGCATCTGCTTCAACTGCAACCTCATAAGTCTTAACCAGACATTTATGAGGGTCAAAAATAGATTTACCATTCGTAATATCAAATTCCCACCCATGCCAAGGACAACGCAGAATCTCACCTTCCCGTCCGTACAGGTATTGTCCCGGATTAGACGGTAATGTCATTCCTGTTACCTTTCCTACACATAGTGGAGCGCCTTGATGCGGGCAGCTGTTTTTGAGAGCGGAATAAGTACCATTTACATTGAAAACTCCAACCGAACGACCCTCAAGTAGTAGGATCTTGTTCGTACCAGGTGGTAAATCCGTTGCTACTCCAACCACATGTCTTCCCATACATGCACTTCCTCCTTGCTTTTCGAATTATAAATTGTAGAGCTCACGGGCATTTTCAAAAAGATTCGCCTGTGCATAGCTTCAGGCAGCTTTGGAAATGCGTGTGTGGGAGAATCGAAATCCCAATGCGGATAATCGCTGGAAAACATTAGGATATGCTCGGCATCCATCATTTGCAGCACCTGAAGCAGCTCTTTGTCATCCTCAGGCCGCTCTAAAGGCTGGGAGGATAGGCGAACATGGTCCCGTAAATACTCGCTAGGTCGTCGCTTCACCCATGGAACTTCAAATCGCAGCGCCTTATACTCGGCATTGAGGCGCCACATCAAGGTGGGGAGCCATGAAACCCCACCCTCTGTTAAAACGATCTTGAGGCCAGGAAACCTCTCAAAAACGCCCTCTGTTATAAAGCTGACAAGGTGCGCTTGAAAGCCTAGGGAAAGACAAGTATGCCATTCGATGTAATGAGTGGGATAGCCCGGGGAAGGCTGGATATTAATGCCCATTCCGTCTGTACCCGGATGTATCGCAAAAGGAAAGCCGTTACGTTCACACGCTTCATAAATAGGATAATACTGTCGTTGGCCAAAGGGTGCACGGGCTCCAGAATCGGTCATCACCTGCACAAAGTGAGGGTGCCCTGCCCAGCGTTCGATTTCTCGCGCAGCCGCTTGCGGATCCTGATGATTGATCGTGATCGAACCTTTAAATACACCGTCATGGTTGTAGGCACTCAACCATGTGTCGGCAAGCCAGTCATTGTACGCTGCAGCGATAGCGGTTCCCATATCAGGATCGGGCTGTAAATTACAGAAAGCCCTCGGCAGTAGAATCGCATGTGCATGGCCATATTTATCGATCAATTGCTCCCGTAAGAAATCTGGGTCCGACCCCGTTGGTCCACCCAGAGGGGGCTTTGCATCCAGGCGTGCCCCATGAACCGGATTCCCAAAGAAACCACGCGTACTTCCCTGATACCGGTCCTTCCATGGCTGTGCCATATAGGAACGAATCTCATCCGTGCTTTTGGGCGAAGGATGTACATCACAATCAATGATTCCGTATTTCTTATCTTCTGTCCTCTTCTCCAAGGTTGTTTTTACCTGTTGATTCATTGAATTCCCTACCTCCTAACAAAATAAGGTTTTAACCACAATTTTGAAAGCGGATACAACAGACTTCCTAATCTATAACGAATACCATTGCTTTGCATTCTCGAATAGTACTCTCGCTTCCCATTCGACAGGTAATCGCGGCAGTGAGGAATCGAGTGAAACGAAGTCGCTCTCTGGATAATCGGAGGAAAACATCAGCAAATTGTGAGCCTCCATCATACTCAGAACCTCTAACAAATCCTCGTCACTAGCAGGTCTTTCCAGGGGCTGTGTGGTGAACCGGACATGGTCCCGCAAATATTCCGACGGAGCTTTAGTGATCCAGGGTACCTCCGAACGAAGAGCCTTCCACTCTTGGTCCAGCCTCCATATCAGAGCTGGTAGCCAAGTGACCCCTCCTTCAACAATGACGACCTTAAGCTTCGGGAAGCGCTCAAAAGTACCTTCCGTTAGCATACTGACTAGATGAGACTGCATCGCAAAGCTGAAGCCTGTGATATATTCCGTGTAATGCGAGGGATATCCAATCCAGACCGGCTTGTTGACACCGATAGACTCTCCCCCCGGATGGATCGCTATTGGCAGTCCATTACGCTCAGCCGCTTCGAAAATCGGGTGATACTGCCGTTGCCCGAATGGAGCACGGGCACCGGTATCCATCTGGATCTGAACGAAGTGCGGATGGCTCGCCCAACGGCCAATTTCTTGGGCGGCCGCCAAGGGGTCTCGATGGTTGATGACAATCGAGCCTTTAAACACACCGTCATCATTATATTTGCCCAGCCAGGTATCGGAAAGCCAGCTATTGTATGCTGTCGCTACTGCGCTTGAATAGTCAGGATCATGATCCGCCGTTACATGCGCCTGCGTCATGAGAATGGCACGATAGATGCCCAGACGGTCTATCAGCTGGCTCCTCAGATAATCGGGATCGCTTCCCGCCGCGCCTCCCCCCGGAGGCATTTTATCGAAAGGAGGGTTAGGATTTTTGTAATAAGTGTTTTTGCGCATGCTGAACCGATGCTTCCATGGTTGCTCTAGATAAGCTTTGATCTCATCTGCATGACGCGGACATACATGGACATCGCAATCAATTAATTTCAGTTGGCTGCTGCTCATAGTCATTCTCTCTCCTTCGACTTATGCCTATAAGCGATAGAGTTCACGGGCATTTTCATAATAAATGCGGTTACGCAAGGCTTCGGGCAGCTTCGGGAACGCAAGCCTTGGACTGTCGAAATCCCAATGCGGATAATCGCTTGAGAACATCAGGATGTGCTCGGCATCCATGAGCTGGAGCATTTTCAGCAGATGCCGATCCGAGGGCCGTTCAATCGGCTGCGAGGTGACGCGCACATGGTCACGCACATACTCGCTTGGCTTTTTACTCAGCCACGGAAGCTCCTTCTTGAAGCGCTCGTACTGCGTATCGAGCCTCCAGAGCAAAGTCGGAAGCCAAGCTACACCGCCTTCCACTAATACAACCTTCAGACCTGGGAAGCGTTCGAACACGCCTTCAACCAACATACTAACAAGATGTGTCTGATAGGACAGCACATGTAAAGTGCTCCACTCGATATAATGTGTCGGGTACCCCGATGAAGGAATCGAGGTGATGCCGGTTCCGTCCGCACCCGCATGCATAGCGAATGGTAATCCGAGCCGTTCGCATGCCTCATAAATAGGATCAAACTGCCGCTGCCCATATGCAGCTGCGGCTGCGGAATCGGTTACTATCTGCACGAAGTGCGGGTGGCCCACCCAACGTTCGATTTCCCGTACAGCCCCGAGCGGGTCTTGAGTCGATACACAGATCGATCCCTTAAATACATGGTCGTGGTTATATGCCTTGAGCCAGGTTTCAGCTATCCAATCGTTCCATGCTGCCGTAAGAGCGGTTGCAAACTCCGGGTTCGGAAGCGGATTCGTAAACGGGCGTTGAATCAAAATCAGGTGATTCATCCCGTATTCGTCCACTAGCTGCTTTCGCAAAAAATCAGGGTCCGAGCCAACAGGCAATCCGCTTGGCGGGTGGGCATCTGTCCGGTTGACGTAGGTTGGATGCGCATACAAATCCCGTCCGCTCATCGCAAAGCGGTCTTGCCACTTAGCTGCCATATGCTTACGAATTTGATCGGGATGCTGCGGGGAAACATGGACATCACAATCGATCAATTTTTGCTTCTTTACAAAAGCCGTCTTTGAAATGCCAGGCTCCGGAGCTGTGTCTTGAATCATACCCATACACCTCTTCTCAGCTTTTATTTCTTCTCCTTAGCATATTCTACGGCATACTCATCAAGAATCTTTTGGCCACCGCTTTTTAGCCACTTATCCACTTCCTGTTTAAACACTGCTTCATCCAACTCACCCAGAATAAATTTGATCTTGGCATCATCGATAATTTTCGTTAACTGCGCACCTTTTTCCGTCATGGTTTGCGAGATTAATGCGATGGCCGGGTTTGGCACGGCAATGCTTTCCATATCAGCATAAGTTTCGTTCACTTTTGTATCCAGTGTAGAGTTGCCCGTTAGATCGGCGTTCTCTTTATCGAGTCTGAGAAACTTGAGCGGCTCTACCTCTTTATTATACAGAACCTCATCGATACTTACCTTCTTACCGTTATCAACCTTGTAATGAACACCTTCAATTCCCCATTTCAGCAAAGTAACCACTTCCGGGGTCTGCATCTTTTCGAAG
The DNA here is from genome assembly GCF_011440305.1 of Paenibacillus agricola. Lineage (GTDB taxonomy): Bacteria > Bacillota > Bacilli > Paenibacillales > NBRC-103111 > Paenibacillus_S > Paenibacillus_S agricola. The sequence continues at coordinate 448,882 of NZ_JAAOIW010000003.1, forward strand.
AAAGCAAGTATGTCTTTAAGCTGCGCTTCCGTTTTCACGCTTGTTTTTGAAAACATGTATCTGGCGTTATAACCAAGAGCAGCGAGCACGCGTTCTCCCTTCGGGCCTGCGATCCGATAAGCGATGTCAATTTCCGCCTTTGGCGTATGGGTTCTAATATCCAACTGGCGTTCCGCCGAGTTAAAATTGGCCTCGAAATACATACCCGCTATGCCCTTCCTGATCAAATCAACCTTTTGAGCCGTTTGAGTCAACACAAAATCCGTGTTCATGACTTTATCGTCATACATGCGCTTGAAAAACCTTAAAGCATCCACATATTCTTTGGTCATAAAATCAGCGGTAAACTTGCCGCTTGGATCTACACTGAACTTGTTTGGCGCTCCATGCCAGGCAAGGACAATATTTAATCCTGCAAGTGAAGTATCCGTGGCAAACCCAATCGTATCGTTTTTACCGTTTTTGTCGGGATCATTCTGTTGAAATGCCTTTGCCAGCTGGTAGACGTCTTCAATCGTCTTAGGCTCCTTTAATCCAAGGTTATTCAACCAATCCTTGCGGTAAATAACCGTGTCAACACCAACCGGCTGAGAGCGTGGAATCCCGTAATCCTTCCCGTCGATTTTCAAATTATGGTAAGCCAGCTTATTAATTTGGCTTAACAAAGGGTAATCCTTCAGGAAGGGCCCGATTTCCCAAAACATGCCGGCTCTCGTGCTGCTGACTATGGTTGCATTCATTGGCTGGCTGGCGAACATCGCCATCGGCATATCGCCTGAAGTGACAGACACGTTCAGTTTCTCCGTATAAGCAGAGCTCGGAATCCATGTAATATCAAGCTCTGTATTCGTTAGCTCTTGCAGCTTCTTAAATGCGGCTACATCGGGTTTAGGCGGCTCGGCTGCATAATAGATGACCATTAAGCTAATTTTGGTTGGGCCTTTCTTGGCCCCCTCCGCAGGTGCAGTGCTGGTTGGGCTCGAACAGCCAGTAATTACAATGACGACCAGCATAAACACACAAAATAATTTGAATAAATGGCTTGATTTATTTCGTTGCATACTTTTTCATCCTCCATAACTGAATTGTGTATAAATAATGCCACCCTTTGGGACGGTCATCCTTTTACCGATCCTAACATAACGCCTTTGGCAAAATGCTTTTGCAAAAAGGGATACACACATAAAATTGGAACCGTGGCGACTACAATTACTGCCGTTTTGACAGTATCCGGAAGCGTATACATCACATTGCTCGTAGCAACAGAATCCCCTATGCCTCCTTGAGAGAGAAGCACGATCTGTCGAAGCAGCACCTGGATGGGCCATTTGGACGAATCGTTAATGTATAAAATGGCTTGAAAAAAGGAATTCCAATGAGATACCGCATAAAATAAGGAAAATGTTGTTAGCGCTGGAAGCGATAACGGAATCACGATCCGAAATAAAATGCCATAATCATGGCAGCCATCTATTTTAGCCGATTCCTCCAGCCCTTCAGGCAATTGCTGAAAAAAATTTTTCAGAACAATCAAGTTAAATGCGCTGATTGCGGTAGGAATGATTAGAGACCAGTAAGAATTCAACAAACCCAACCACTTGACAATCAGGAATGTCGGAACAATTCCCCCTCCAAAGAGCATGGTGAAGGTCACCAGAAACAGGATCGAGCTGCGCCAGGGAAGATCTCTTCGTGCAAGCGGATAGGCCATAAGCGCAGTCAATAAAATATTGACAAACGTGCCAACCAGGGTAATGAAGATAGTGTTGGTCAAACTAATGAACACAGTATCGGTGGAAAATATATATCTAAAGGCGTCCAGTGAAAAATCAACCGGGAATAGAACAAACTTGCGGTCAATGATGGAGGTTTCATCCGAGAAAGAAACGGCTAACACATGTATGAACGGGATAACTGTAATCAGGGAAATGATAACTAGCAGCGTTTGGTTCATATAATTAAAGAGCTTACTGCTCCAGTTTTGTCCTTCTATCATTGCGGCGACCTCCTTTCAAAATGCAGCTGTGAAGGCTAATAAATGCCTTCTTCCCCAAATTTTTTGGCAGCATAGTTGGCACCCATTACCAGAATTAAAGCAATCAACGATTTGAACAAGCCGACAGCGGTGCTGTAACTGAACTGCCCTTGAACAATGCCATACGTATAAACGTAAGTATCGAAAACCTCAGCCACTTCCCGGTTCATCGCATTCATCATCAGAAAGATTTGCTCAAAGCCGGAGTCCATAAAATTCCCGAGCCTAAGAATAAGCAGAATCACAATGGTACTGCGTATACAAGGTAGGGTGATATTCCACAATTGTCGTATCCGCCCAGCCCCATCCATCTTCGCCGCTTCATAGAGCTGAGGATCTACTCCAGCAAGAGCAGCTAGAAAGATAATCGTACCCCAACCGGTTTCGCGCCAGATGACCTCCAATATAATTAAAGTTCTAAACCAATTGGAATTTGCCAGGAAATTAATTTTGTCACCGCCCATCGTTACAATCAGCTCGTTAATAATTCCTGCCTCAGGAGTTAATAAAATGTAAACGATTCCAGAAATAACGACCCAGGACATGAAATGAGGGATATAGATCAGACTCTGTACCCAACGCTTGAGAACCTGGTTTTTCAACTCATTCAACATCAATGCGATAATAATCGGCAGAGGGAAGAAAAAAAACAAGTTATATAAAGCAAGCAGAATCGTATTTCGAAACAACATAAAGAAATCGGGATCGTTGAAGAAATTAATGAAGTGCTTGAGTCCGACCCATTGACTACCCGCAACCCCAAGGAATGATATATAATCCTGAAAGGCAATCACCATACCCCACATCGGCAAGTATTTAAATAAAAGGAAATAGACCAATCCTGGCAGGATCATGGTGTAAAGCCAAAAATACTTCTTGATGGTTGGGAGCCTTCTTCTGGATACATGCTTTTGCTTTCCGAGATAAACGGTCGTAGCTTGCTCAGGTAAATTGGCGGTCTCGTTCTTCAATATAGTTCCTCCTCTCTAAGGAATAGTTAATGGATAGCTGACTTGTATATCATAGTAAAAAAGGAAAATTATCGTCAATAATCATTAGATAACCAACCCGGGATGGCCGCTCTAAAAGCTACTCCTACCTCCTAAACCAGTCAAACTCATGGAAAATTTCGACTTGCTAGAGGATTGCACCAGCCTTCCAAGAAAGTTGATTGATCTTCCTCACCCAGCCATAGTAGCAGTATATGATTGTTTGTAACCATCTTCATCCTCTGTGGCGCAGCACTGATTTTGCGATGAATCAATATGGCAAATACAGAAGCAAATAAAAAAACAGGAGCACTATTAATGCTCCTGCCCTTGTCCTTTGTACCATGTATAAAATGAGTCCTTGGGAACCTTAATTCTTCGCCCTACCCTTAAGACATGAAAAGCTCCGGAATTCACCAGCTTGTAAGCTTGATTTATCCCACAACCGAGAATTTTTTTTATATCTGCAACTTCAAGGGTATCCTTTTTGTACTCATCGTCTATGTTCATTTATCATCACCTCATTACACTTGTATTCTTGATTCATCATGTCCTATACTTCTACAATGAATAAAACTCCATTTTCTGTAAAAAACAATCTGTAATATTCCAGTATCATAGACCTATCATTCGACAAGGAAACTATAGGAAACCATCCTTTCTTTGAAAGTATTATACATTTCATACCCCCTCTCTCAAAAAAAAATAAATAAATTAGTTCTGTATACCTATACTAATATTTTTGGTATAGTATATACGATTCAAAGAAATAATTACCAACAGAGTAAATTTATGAGGAGGCAGTACAGTATGTGGGCTTTTATTGGAGTTATGAGTTTTCTTGCATCAATTGGTTGTTTTATAGGGGCAATTATTGCGGTTTTCCAAAAAAAGGGCTTGCACAAAAAATATTTCTTATTATCCGGTGCAACATTTGTTCTATTTTGTGTGGCAATGATAGCTTCTCCTACTCCTAGTACGCCTGCGACAACTACGGCAGGAGAAACTTCAACAGTTGTTACTGCATCCCTGCCGGCTCTAAATAAAGAGGAGGCAGAAGCTAAAAAGAAAGTTGATGCGGCGGAGCAAGCGAAAAAAGAAGAAGAAAAAAAAGCAAAAGCCGAAGCCGATGCAAAAACGAAAGCCGAAGCTGAGGCAAAAGCAAAGGCTGAGGCTGAGGCAAAAGCAATAGCAAAGGCTGAGGCTGACGCTAAAGCTAAAGCTGAAGCTGATACTAAAGTAACAGCGAATGCTATGAAAATAATAACCCCTAAAATTGCTACTGGACAAAAAATGGATGACCTAACTTATAATTTTATCGTTCAAAACCACAAATGGTTTCCAGCTAATACCGATGAGGACAAACAGGCTGCACGAGCTGAGGTAGACTCTAGCATTAATACTAAACTTCTATTCAAAAATGCAGCTCCGTATTTGAATAAAATGGCAAAAATAACAGGTCATGTCGTTCAAGTGACAGAGGAAAATACAGCTATTGGAATCCTTGCTACTGTACACATTGTAGATGCTAATCAAAACTCAATTGTTGGCATACTTATGGGCTCAACTGGCGATTTATTAGATGGCGATCAAGCAACAATTGTGGGTGTTCCTGTCTCTGCCTACTCATTCAATAATGTAGGTGGAGGAACTACCAATGCCATCTTTATGGCACTATCTGAAGTAAAAAAGGGTAAGTAAAAAATAATGCTATAAAACACAGCAAAGCCTCTTTTCTTCGGAATTGAGGCTTTGCTGTGTTTTATAGATTCATAGCACAGCAAATATCCACTACAGCTCGCCTTCACTAAGTTTCCACTGGGTAAGACGGTATATTTGTTGCGAAGGTGGCCAAGTTGCTTCAATTTCAAGATACCTCGCTCCACTGATCAGGAAGCTATGAGAAGGTTGTCTTTGTCTCGCGCCTGAATGGGCATTTACCATAGACAAGCTCCAATTCTTGATAAGTTCCAGCTTAGGTTCAACATTCGTTTTCCACTTGCTTTTTGCCATGAACACCACCTCACACACGTTTAATTTTCTTGTATATACCTATACTAGTTAATACTTTATTGATTGGAGTGATCGCAATGGAAACTATAAAGCGTGTACCTTTGCTTTACTATTCAGCTCAGTTCTTTAAATATTCAGGTATCTGTGCATTCCTCGTAGCCACCCATTTACCCATCGCCGTATTCCACCTAACTCGGTATGCACTTGGTTTCTGGAAGTGCGACAATTGCAGCAAGACTTATTGGGCTAATCACAAACATTCTATTGTTGAGAAAGGTTTCTATTATGAAGGGAAGCACTGCAAACAATGCGAGTGATTTACCACCTCGTTTTGTTAAATGGCAAAAGAACCAAAGATACACTGTTCACACATTGTTCATAATACTAACGACATCTTATTACAATATTTGCAGGTTTCCTGTTTTATAATGCTATTTGTCATTATAAAAACATACGAACGGAGATCAAGTCGGATGGAATCATTTCTCTTACATAATATTGAAACTTTACGTCAACAAATGATCCAAGAAGCAGAAACTCAAGGCCAGCTTACCCATGAAAAGGTAATTATGATAAGTAAAAAATTGGATAAATATATTGTTAATTGTCAGATATTCAAACAGCGGGTTGAAAATAAGGTCAAAAGAAAAAGCACCGGCTAGGGTACTTTCGTTTACGGGTTGACTTATTTTTTGGGTCTTTTTCTTTTCCCAATGGTATTTACAAATCTACTCTTTTTAATTGGAAGTAACTTATCATCAAATTCCATGATCTCAACTCCCTCAAGAGTTCCACTTAAATTATAAACTCTCCCGAATATATTCACTGCAACAAAGCAGGCTCCTCATAATCAAACCCGACCGATTTATCCATGATCAGTGCCGCGTTCTCCTGTGCAGTTGGCAGCAGATGAGAATACACATCCAGCGTTGTAGTAACGGTTGAATGACCAAGCCGCTTGGAGACAACCCTAATATCCGTACCATCATTAAGCATGATGCTGGCACTCTGATGACGCAGATCATGAAAGGTTATATCTGGTTCACCCTCAGGCTTATACTTCTCACATAACCGGTTCCACGCATGCAGCACCTTAGAAGCCTTAGCTGGTGTTCCCAGGCTCGTGCAAACTACCAAATTGTTGTCCTTGTAACCATCACCGAGAAAGTCTTTCTCCAGTTCGACGCGTTCTTTCAATTCTTTTAATATCTTAACCGTCATAGGTGAAATACTAATAGTGCGTCTGCTGCTAGCGGTTTTAAGGGGTGAATATCCTGATTTGTCCTTTTTTAAGCTTCTTCTAATGTTGATAATACTTCTATCAAAATCGATGTCACTCCATTGGAGTCCTAAAATTTCACCTTGCCGCATACCAGTCATAACAGCCAGGAAAATAGCTACCCAATAGCGAGTTTCCCCTTTGGATTTCTCCAGCAGGATCCGGATCGACTCATTATTCCAAATCTCCCGTTCATGCTTTTCAACTTTTGGCTTATCCTGCTTCGGAATTTTGGAGGCTGCGTTTTTGGATATCATATCCATGGAGACGGCCGAGTTCAACGATGCGTTCACTGTTGAGTATATACGCTTGACCATCTCGTCAGACAAATTTTTCTCACGTAAGGATTTAATGAATTTTTGAATGTCTAAAGGCGATAGCTTGGAAAGAGGGATTTTACCAATAAATGGATCTATATGCGTCTTCCAATAGGATTGATACATCTCTCTTGTCGAATCCGCAATGTTGTCACGTGCCTCAAGCCACTCCGTGAAATACTTTCCGTACGCTACTTTAGATGGATCTATATAATCACCTTTGAATAACTGTGTTTCTAATTCGGCACGTGCCTTCTTTGCTTCTCCACGGGTTCGGAATCCACGTCTTGTGACTCTTTTCCCATCAACCATGACTTGGAACCAATAAGGCTTTCCGTTCTTCACGTTTTCATTCGTATTTATCTTGTCCTTGGCTGCGATCTTCTTCGGCTTTGCGACTTCGTTTATCTCATCTTTACTCGCCATGCATCACGCCACCTTTCCAAATACATTGAAATGATGCCATTATAACATTTTGCATCAAATTTGCATCAAAAATATTATCTTCCTCTAAAAATCCTATATTTAAAGGGTTTATTACCATAGGTCGCTGCCCTTCAAAGTGTCACCCCTCCTTGCTCGGGTTTTTGTATCATTACAAGGTGTAGGGATACAGTCAAAGTTAGTTTATGAAGGGGATCAATTAATGGTGCAGTGACGCGGAAAAATGGGCTTACTGCGCAGGTAAACAAAGCATCCTTTGATTTTCAAATATTCCAGCTCATTGCGCCCTGTCAGTTGATAATGCCAAGCATAGGAAATAGGAAATATTAAGAAAATAAGGGCTATATAAAATTAGCGTTAGTTATTCAAACAAAAGCGACCCTTATACCCGCTAAGGTATGGATCGCTTTTGTCATCATTTTGCGCTATGCAGCTTTTGCTTCATTAAATCCCGGTAATGATATAAAGATTATAACCAACTCCATAGGCCCGTTGGCAGGCCTTGTAATAAGGATGGCTGTAACGCTTTAATGCCTCTGCGTTATCCTCGGCGTTGCGGTCAGCCCAGATTTGCACCGTTCCGTCAGGGCGGAATGATAAGAGCTGCTCGCCCGGCAGGTCGAGGAATTTATTTGCCATCGCGACGGTGCCGCCTACGCTTCCAAAGGTGTTGCCATGGCGGTCAAAGATCTCGCCATCGCCACCGGGCATGCCACGAACGAGCTCATGATAGCCGTCACCGTTGAGATCAACCGGAATCGTCCGGTAGATGCTGTAAGGTAGCGCATACGGCTTGCCGGTTTCGGCATCATAGGTGAATTCGTCCATGCTTTGGTGGAAGCGTCCGTCTGGGCCGCAGCTCTTGGCACCAATACGGATCGCCATCGTCACATGGCTGCGATCGTCCTGGAGCCTGGCCGCCCAGCCGATATCCATATGGCCGGCTTCGACATCGCCCCAGCGACGGATGCCCTGGGCATCGAACATAACGACGCGCGGGGTGGCCTCGGGGTCACTCTCGCGTACCGTGAAGAGCGACCATTTGCCCGTTGCTTGGTTGAACAACGGCTGGACTACATCGGAATGGCCGCTATACACATCCCGGTCAGCGCAGAATAGCTCTTCGCCTGTATCCAGCGAGATCGCCCGTTCGCCCCACATCAGCTCGTCAATGCCATCGTCATTCAAATCGATGACTGGCGAAACGTGGCTTCCCCGTGCACCCGGGTCATCCTTCTTAATCTCCACTTGCCAGCGCAAAGTCATATCCGGGTTCCAGCCCTGTAAGTGCATCGACCAATAAGTGCCTTGGCACGTAACTAGCACAGGCTCTCCATGAACATAGCCACCAACAATAAAGTTACGGAAGGTGCAGCTAAGAGGCTCTTCTTTGCCTCCGTCATTGTTCCATTCCCATTGTCCGGTTGTGGCTCCGGTTCGCGAATCCAACCGCTCTAGCCGGTATTCCTTCACACATAATGGATGAGTTGGGTTTAAATTATTAACGAAATAAATTTCGTCTACACCATCTCCGTCCAAGTCAAAAGCGTAAACAGGGCAAAACCAGATTCCAGGCACAACGGTGCGCCCTAGCTCCTTTTTCCATATCACTTCGCCCTGCTCTGTAAATACGGACAATTTCAATGTATCCGTAGGATAATAAAACATATTGACGGAAGGATCCACATCGAAATCCGCTCCATAAGCTGCCAAAAAGGCACGTGTATTGCCGCCAATTTTAACCGGAACGGAGCGGAGCTGCCCCAATTTCTGACCGACAGATAGCTCTACGACCGTTTCCATTCTAATCTGCTTAGCTAATGTACTCATGATATATCCCTCCCTTATTTCTCCTTATTTCACTACTGCTTTGCCTTCTTTATTGTACCAATCTGTCCAGTACTGGATCGCTTTATCGCCACCGGCAGATCTCCAGCGGGCCACATACTCATCCCAAGTTTTATCGACATCTGCATTACCCAGAACGGCTTTGGTTGTGTACTCATCAACAATTTTCTTCAGGTTAAATCCAGCCAGATCTGGATAATACGGCAATGCAGCCCGCAATGTATCCAGCTTGCCGATTTTATTAGCCATCGTCAGGTTGTCTACAGCTTGTGGAGGATACACAACACCAATATATTTCTTGATGTCATCATTCAATTGGCCTGTACGAACTAGCGAGAACGCCCAGTGAATAGGGGCAAGCTGTTTAGCTGCTTCGATTTTCCCGTTAGTTTCCTTGTAATTGACATCAGGAATCCCAATCATCGAGAATTTCATGCCTTCAGGCGATACAGCCCAATCGAGGAATTTCATCAGCCTATCAATATTTTTGGTGCTTTTCGGTATGGCGATATAATGACGGTTTAAGCTCGGATAGGTGAATACCGAGGGCTTTCCATCTTTTTGAGCAGGAAGCTCAATGGCCATATATTTATCCATCACATCCTTGGGAATTTCCAAGCCAGATGGATAATGCCAGAATCCAGAAATGACGCCATAACGAAGTGTTTTAAACTTTTGTTGGAAAATGGCAGATGTGATCGTTGGAAACTCGGGGTCCAATATTTTTTCAGCTACCAGCTTGTTTAAATATTTCAAATATTCCTTGTACTCATTGGTAATTTCCGGCGGTGTTACTTTGCCATCCTTAATGGAATAGGCCTCCGCATTAAAGCCTGCCTTAAAAATTCGTGCGCCTGCATCAACCGTACTGTTGGTTAGTAAACCGAATGTATCGTTTTTGCCATTACCATCCGGGTCCTTCTCTGCAAACGCCTTCATAACCGTGTAAAACTCATCAATCGTTTTGGGCGGCTGTAAATTCAGCTTGGTTAACCATTCTTTATTCACATATACAACTTGGCTCAGACCATCGGGACGATTGTACGGGAATGCCCAAACCTTGCCCTTATCCGTTACGGGTAGCCAAGAGCTATCCGGCATATATTTTTTAATATTTGGATACTTGGCAGTATCATTAATATAAGGGGAAAGATCCGCCAGCAAATCATCATTAGCATATTTCAGGATTAAATCCTTGTCCCCATCACTAAGGGCCAAAGCATCTGGATAGTTACCTGACGCCATGAGTACATTAATCTTCTCCACATAACCCGCTGTACCTGGGGAATTGATTTGAATTTCGACACCGGTTTTTTCCTTCAAATATTTAATGTATTCATTGTCCGTAAGCGACATGCCTTGAGGATCTACGTTGTAGTCGAATGCCACTTTAAAGGTGACAGGACCCGTCTCCTCTTTCTTCGTTTCTGCAGCAGGTGTCGCAGCGGGGGTTCCGCCACCACTACAACCGGCAACGACCATAAGAGATAATGACAAGCTGGCAGCAACTGCTCTCTTGCTCCTTAATAGATGTTTCATGAAACAACCTCCCTTTTCCTTCTTCATGTGTACCTCTGCTTCTGCTCGCCAACACCAGCAACGGATTTCAGAAGTATAAGGCTATTGTTGATTGTAGCGGAGAAAATGGCAATGAACATTATTCTATGTCATGTAAAAAAACAGGGAATCCACGATGTTTATTTTTTTATACATGATGGTTTTCGTTGATTTTATTGCGGTATTCGCTTGGCGTGAAGAAATGGATCTTTTTAAAATTACGGATAAAGGAGTGCACCGTATCATACCCACAAGCTTCTGAGATCTTGTTGATCGCCATGCTTTTATCTTCTAAAAGTAAAGTCGCCTTCTTAATCCTCAGGTGGTTTAAATAATCGACAAAGCCGTAGCCCAGTTCATTTTTAATTAAAGAGCTGACATAAGAGGCGTTAATGCCAAGTGCATCCGATATGGTAGTTAACGAAATCGGTTTATCAAAATTATGATCGATGTACTCACGGATGAGCTGGAAGGTTTTATTATTGCCTGTTTTTCGCTCATGAATATAATCGGAGACCGCTTTAGCTACATAAATCACATACTGCTTCTTATCGTCAGCAAACTCGGTGCTATACAGCTTCATAAATATATCCTCTTTAACAATATTGGAGATATCATAACGCAGCTCCAATGCCAGCTTAACTAACCCGAACAGCACATTGGACAAAACCGCATTCAGAAACTCAAAAGAGAAGGTGCCCCCGTTTAGTACCTCACCCATGATCACATTCAGCTTTTGCTCGAACCGCACTAATTCCGCTTCCTTAATAAAGCCGTTTAATTCATTCATATCGATAGAAGGAAATACGGTCTGGTTCAGGTGCTTGGTCGGAATTTCCTTATACGGAATAACGCTATGCCTTCCATAGATGGCCTTATAGCCAACTGCAGCTATCGCTTCAAAATATCCCGTATGCACATTACCAAGCGCATGTGGATAATTGCTGATGCCAGCACAAACGGTTAAATTGCAGGTATTTTTTATTTCCTGCTGCAAGTATTTAATTGTACCCATTACATGTTGGGCAAACTGTTCTTCCTTGCCATCATCAGGGATCGAAACCAGGATCGCGATTTTCTCCAGCTCAGCCTTAACCGTATAGGCGGCATATTTGGTCATAAACGTCCATTTGATCGCGCTATAAATCGTTTTATCCATAAAGAAACGTTCATCCTGTTTCATGGAAAGCAAATATTCATAATAATCATCAATTTGGTAAACGATTACCATATACCGGTCGGTGGGAAACTGGAGATTCATCTCTTGGGCTTTGCCCCATATATCCTGTGCCTTAAGCTTGCCTGTTAATATATTCAAGATGAAATTATGCCTGAGATCCTCCAGGTTTTTGTCAAAGCGGGTTTGATATTGCACAATCGGCCTGAAGTAATGCTTTCTCATATAGATGTAAATACATATAGCCGCCGCTGTCATCGTCACAAACATCATCATAATGACATTCCACCGTTGCTTCGATCCCGCCGTGTTTTCAATCTGTGGAGCAAAGGAAACTATTTTCCACTCACCCGGTGTTCTAGCAGAAGCGAACACATCATTATTGTCAATCGTTTCCGGTTCATGAGCGGTCACGGCAAGTTGTGATAGCTGGTCAATAAATGGCTGCTGCATAGGTTCGAATAAATGGATACGGGAGGAAAGGATATTATTTTTCTTCCCCATTAATAACAGGTTATGCATCGCCGGGAAATCAACAAATAGCCTTTGTTCATCTACATTAATAGCAATCCAACCCAAGTCCCGAATATTACCGACAAAGGTGAGAATGGTTTTATGATTGCCATAGCCCGCCTTTTCCGCTCTAGCCTCGACCCATTGGTTGCCGCCAGCCTCTGCCCTTCGCTCGAACAAGTCCCGGTCTGGAAACTGCTCCAAACGTGTAAATTCATGGTTAGTTGATAACACCGTGTTATTCGATTTGTTATACAAATAGATCGACACGATCAAGGGGTTGCTGTTGATCACTTTAATGAAGTTTTGCTGGATTTCACCTAACATATACATATTTGAAACGTTAGATTCCTTTTGCTGCATCCAATAAAATAAATTCGAATCCAAGGAAGCTTGCAGGTACATCGAGTTGATTTGGTCCTCCAGAACGAATAAAACCGTAGAAAGCTTCTCATGCGTTTTTCTTAAAGACTCCACAAATTGCTCAGACTCGTCCACCTGCACCTTTACCAAATAAACGAAGTAAGCAAAGGAATAAATCAGGACAGCTACAAGAAAACAGATAAGAATAGTTTGACGGTATGCACACCATTTCTTTTTTAACATGTCCCATTCCCTTTCCATAATAGGCTAATAAGCTGTTCAAGAAAACGTATTCATTTCATATTGAATTATAGCATCATTAGGTCAGCGTCCAATACCTAAATTTTTGGATATAAAAATATACACAGCACATTCCATAGATATGTACATGATTAAAGATAATAGCCATATCCGCCTACAGTTCTCCTCTCTATAATAAAAATCAAAACGGAAAGAGGGGCGATACTTTTGAAAGCAATCAGTAGCTCAGCGAGGACATTGCTAAAATACAAATACTTATATCTGATTATGCTTCCAGGCCTGCTATGGTATTTCATCTTTAAATATTTGCCTATGTATGGCGTCATTATCGCTTTTAAGAATTACAATTTTTCTAAAGGCATTTGGGGCAGCCCGTGGGTTGGTCTTAAGCATTTTGAATTTTTGTTCCGCAATAACGATTTTTTTGTTATCGTCAAAAACACCTTATTAATTAATGTGTATGAGCTGTTATTCGCTTTTCCGATCCCTATTTTATTAGCAGTTCTGCTCAATGAAATGAAAAACATGATGTTTAAGCGTACGATTCAAACAGTCGTCTATTTCCCCCATTTCTTGTCATGGGTAGTGTTCGGCGGAATCATTATCCAGTTGCTTGCTCCCAATGAAGGGTTTGTTAATAATATTTTGCGATACTTTGGTATGGAGCCTGTGTTCTTCATGACCAAGTCGGAATATTTCCGGCCTATTGTCATTCTCTCCTCCATCCTGAAGGAATCCGGCTGGGGCGCTATTATTTACTTGGCCGCATTAAGCGGGATTGACCAAGACCAATACGAAGCCGCTACGATCGATGGCGCTAACCGCTGGCAAAAGCTGCTGTATGTGACGATTCCCGGCATCAGCAACACCGTGATCTTGATGCTTATTTTGAAAATAGGTTATTTGCTGGATGTAGGCTTCGAGCAAATTTACATTTTATATAACCCATCCATCTATGATGTGGGTGATGTATTAAGCACCTATATTTATCGAATTGGCCTGCAAGGCGCGCAATTCAGCGTTACCGCAGCTATTGGCTTATTCCAATCCGCGATCGGGTTTTTCCTGATTTGGGGCACGAACCGGCTTGCCCGCAGATATAGCGATGTATCGTTATGGTAGGCTCAAGAACATATGGATACAAGCGGAATGGTCAAGGTATTCTGGAGAAGCATTAAACTACAGCAATCGGAAGAATGCCTTGGCCATGCAGCACGCCTTATCCATAGGATATTGCCTAAACAATTTTAACTAAGGAGTGGACCTATTGAGAATTAGCCTGCAGCCCAACTTTTTTATAGGCGCCCTATTAACGTTATTCGCCTTATTCACCTTCCTGCCCTTCTATTATGTCATCCTAGCATCCGTCAGTGACCCTAAATTAATTACAGAAGGCGAGCTGATGCTCTATCCGAAAGGCTTTAATCTAAGCGCTTACGCGATGATTCTGGAGAACCAAAAATTTCTCCATTCCTTTATGGTCACGATTACACGAACAACACTCGGTTTGGCTATTAACCTGATCCTGCAGCTTACGCTTGCCTATGGCTTGTCGCGCTCCTATTTGCCGGGTCGTAAATTTTTCATGCTGTATATTATTTTAACAATGATGTTTAACGGCGGGATCGTGCCCACCTTCTTGATCGTCAAAGCCACAGGGCTGATGGATACGATCTGGGCGCTGGTCATTCCAGCGGCAATCAGCACATGGAATGTGATCCTCTTGCGCAGCTTTTTCGAAAATGTGCCTGATAGCTTAGAGGAATCAGCGCGAATTGACGGAGCCAACGATTTATATATCTTTTGGAAAATCTATCTGCCCTTATCATTGCCGGCCATTATGACCATCGGGCTTTTCATCGCCGTACATCATTGGAACGCGTTTATGGATGCTGTTATTTATACGAATTCCGAGAGTCTCCAGGTGATGCAGCTATTCCTGAGAGATATGGTCATCCATATGGAAATGTCCGCTCTTATGGGGGATATGTCATCCGTGAAAAACGATGTCTCTTCCCTCTCGCTGCGTACCGCGTCAATCTTCCTTGCTTCGCTGCCTATCATCTTGGCTTATCCGTTCATCCAGCGTTTCTTCATTAAAGGTGTCATGATCGGGGCAGTTAAGGGTTAAAGACTTTGCAAAAATTCGAGCCCCATCGGGGTATCATGTCTAGGAGGAAACAAATATGAGTAATGTTCAGCCAGCTATGGATTTAAAACCGGTATTGGAGCTTTCATTAGGCTGCGAGGTCGGGATGCTCAGAGCATTTCCTGTAAAAATCAAGGGCTACAGCGGTACTTTTGCCTTGGTGTACAGTGCAGATTTCGATATCGACCCTTTTAGCGAAATGTTCTTTTTTCCAACGGACACATTGAAGCTGGCGGTGTATACGGCAGAAGGCGAGCTCCTATGGAAGCGGGATTTGGGAGCTGGCGCTATTCCCGGCATCTGGTTCTGCCCGTTTTATGTGTTTGATCTTGACCAAGACGGAACGGATGAAATCTGGTTCGTCCATAACTTGAATTTGGAGCATCAGCTAAGCGTGCGCAATAGCGCCTTGGAGCGCGTTGATGGCCGCACTGGCGAAACGTTGGGGCAATATCCTTGGGAATACCGCGACCAAGAGCAGCGAATGTCCCCGTTATACCGCAACTTTATCGCCGGTGGCTATGTGCAGGGCGAGCCTGTACTCGTAACCGCGCAGGGCACTTACGGCAATATGTATTTGCAGGGCTGGAGCCAGGATATGTCGCCACGCTGGGAAACCGTGATTGGCAAAAACGATCCCGGTGCCCGAGGCAGCCACACATGCCCCGTTATCGATTTCAACCAGGATGGTACGGATGAAATCTTTTGGGGTGAACGCTGCATTGAGCTGGACCAAGGCAAGGAGCTTTTCTGCGCGGACCGCGATGTTTATAAAGGGCATTCCGATGTTATCCAGCCGATCCTAGATAAGGACTCCGGTGAGTTGAGCGTGTTTACTGTGCGGGAAAGCGACCATGCAGCGAGCCCGCGAGTCGTTATGTTCGACACGGCAGGCGAGCGCAAGTGGGGCGACGTCGATGCCGGGCATATGGATATGGGCTGGGCTGCGCGGCTGAACGATGACCGCAGCCATGTCGTGATGGCGATCCGTATCGGCGCCAAAACCTGCGGACCTGATGGGCGCTTCCATCAGGATATGAACGAATTCACTTACGATGCTGCAAGCGGAGAAGCGCTCCAGCTTCCTTACAGCATCTACCGTACGGTTCCCGTTGACTTAAACGGCGACGGCTTTCACGAGCTTGTCCGTGGCATACCAGGCGGCGATGGCGAGGTTTTCGACCGCAAGGGCAACACGCTTGGTAGCGTAGGCGGCACCGTAGCCATGGCATCGAAGTTTCTCGACCTGCCGGGCGAGCAGCTTTTGATGTTCTACCCGGATGGTAGCATCAAAGTCTGGGCAGATGCAAATGCTGTAGACAGCGAAGAAGCCAAAGCGAGATATGCGCATCCTTTTTATGCGAGCGCCCAACGATTAACAGGTGTTGGCTATAATCTCAACTTGATGTGCGGCTTGTAATTGTAACCAAGCCTGCTTACAAGGTCATCGGTGTTATGAGCTCCACACACAACATGTAATCCTAATGATGACGCCCCAGCTAGGCGTACTGTAGAAAAAGGATGCAGCCATATGGGCAGCATCCTTTTCTAATGGGACAATCACTCGCCTAGAAGCAGCCGTCCCTTTTGTTTCCACTGCTCAATATACGGCTCTTGGGTGGCCCATTGAATCATAACAACGGATTCATTGGGAGCCAACTGCAGTGACAGCAGCGGTTCAGCGATAAGCTTATCCTGGAATGGATAAACCTTAATATCCGTGTCCGACACCACACCCACCAGCTCGCGATTTGGTGATGAGAAAGCATCGATCGCATTAGGGCGAAGCTTCCTGATATCATCCCAGTCAGCAGCAAGCTGGTCATAAGCAACCACAGCTTCCGGCAGCGCCAGCGGCATATCCTCAAGCTGGAAACGGTAGGCGCCCTTCTCGGGCTGCACATTGTAAGAAGCCATTTGGGCGACCCATTTTCCCTGTCTGCGGCTAATGGTCCAGCTCTCGCCATTCTCGTCTGCCTGCTCCAACACTCCGGCTGCGGTATGAAAGCCCGGATCCTGGGGAGCTTTTAATGGTTTAGCCTTTAATGTAGGGTTGATCGAGTCACCATATAGCTTTCTTAACGATAAATGCGGATCGCGTGTGGGCATCAGGCTGTCTGCCTTAGGCAATTTCGTCAAAGCAGGTAAATCGTCCAGCTCTTTGACCCAGACGTATTCCGATTGATTCGCCTCTCCTTGGTCTCGCTGCCGGATCGTCTGTGACAAAGCTAAGTACCGATTGCCTGCGAACAGCAGCTTTTCGGCATTTTTTAGCGGCTTGGCAGGTGGAGCTTCCTCCTGTTGAAGTTGAAGCGCTCCTTCGGCGCCTCTCCCAGTAGCCACAGCAGCGTGCAGTGTCCGTGATTCCTCGTTCACACTCGTCTGGCTCTGGGTAATAATTTTAATAAATTCCGATTTGTAAGGCATCAAAATCCCTTCACCATCGGCAATAGACCGAAACTCCCCTTTTTCAGCAGCCAGCAGCAAGGTACGGTAGGTGCTATAGGGGGAGCTATTGCTTATTGCAGGATGATCCTCCCGCAGACCGATAAGCACCGCGGAGCGAATAGGCATTGATTGCAGCGTCACAGTAGCGAGTGGCTCTGCCTGCTCATATGAAGCTTGCTTGTCCAGATACGGTTGGCTTGCCACCATTCCGTTCAGCTGCTGCCAATTGACCGTGATCAGGACGGTAACGGCAATTAGAGCCGTACTTATCCCGCTAAACCATAGCATCCACTTGGAGTTGGATTTATCTTTCCCCTCCCCAACTCGTTGCTCAATACGTTTTTTCAGTTGGTCGGAGAACCCATGTTGAATGAGCGGACCGCTTACCATGCCTTTTTTCAACTCGTCATCAATCGGATCCATGGCTCTGATTCTCCTCTAATTTCGCCAGTTTTCTGCGTGCATGAAACAATCTTGATTTCACCGTTCCTTCATTAACTCCTAATACTTGTGCGATCTCTTTCATGGAAAGCTGGTAGTGGGCATACAAGATAAGCACTTCTCGGTATTTGGTAGGAAGCCCCAAAACCTTTTGCCATATCTCACTCGTCGCCAATTTATCAATAACACTTTGTTCCGTGGATTGTTGCTCTCCCGAGGTGCTAATGAAGCCCATCAATGTAACCTTTCGGTAAAAAGCAGAGCGTCGATAATCCAAGGTCATATTGCGAGTAATCGTTAATATCCAGGTCTTGACCGAGGCTTCGTTACGAAATGTATATAAATTGCGGTAAACCTTGATAAACACTTCCTGTGAAATATCATCCGCTTGATCCCATTTGCGAGTCATACTGTAGGCATAATTCCATACATCTTTGCCGTATGCAGTCATCAATTCTTCCAAAATCGTTTTTTTATCAGAGCTTTCAGATAAATATTTTAAATATTCAAAATCTAACTTGGAATCCACACTGCCACCTCAATTATTAGACGATCCACCCATGATTTTAGTTCAAAGCTGAGGCCTGCTCTTCAAACAGCATCTTTCCTCATTACCTAGTTTACTGTTTTATGGGGAATTCGAAAAGCTTTATCAAGGAATTAACCGCAAGCTCGGCAGGTAACGAACTGTATAAGCTGCAAAAAAGCGACCCTTGTATCCGCCGTGCGCGGAAAGGATCGCTTTATATGTGATCGTGATAGCTTTCACAGCCACAGCAACGGCTGGCGAATAGCAATATTGCGTCGCACTTCTGGGTCGACCGGATCGGGATCAAGGCTTTGCCATAGCTCGATATAAGCAGGCTCATGAAGGGCAAGCCCTGCGAATAAAAGTGCCGGCATCTTCGCTGGCCAGCCTTCGTCGTGCTCGACATCGGGCGGATACGGCCAGGCTGCCTTATTCTCCAGATAAGGAACCAGGAAGCTGAGCCCTTGGCGGATACCCCGACCGTCAGGCAGCGTGTAGCTCCACAGATTATCCTCGGGTGTCGAAAGAATATGGCATAACGTGACCATATTGTCCAGCACGAAAATCGCGTAACCATACGGCTTCGTCCTTGCCAATTCGCGTGGAAAGCTCCCGTCCTGCGCCATCTGTCCGGGAAGCAGCGACTCCTTATAGCGAGCTCTACAGAAGCTTAACATCTGCTCATTACCGGTAAACCATGCGAAAGCCGCAGCCTGCACAAACCAGCATACTCCATGGTTATTATCGGCATTCATTTCCTCGATGCCATTCTCATGAGTGCTCATCCACGTTAAGTAGTCGCTGAACCACAGCTTCAGCCCCTCATATATGGCGGCAGTCAGCGCGGGGGATGGCTTCAAAGCTTCAACAGCAGCCGGAACATCGATCAAATGCAAGGTATCGATTATGCCGATACCTCGGCCGGAGCATATACCCGGAATTGCTTGGGCATACAGCAGATGTGGATTCATCCGGGTCGCTTCATCGAGAAAAAATTCCCGCAAAAGCTGCACAGCTTTTTCCGCATAAGCCTCCTTGCCAGTCACCCTATAGGCTGCTGCCAAATGGGCAATATGGGTTCTCGCAGTGCGCAGCGCCATCCGGTGGCTATCGAAATTATCCGGATTGCTCTCTCCATCACGGCGGATATAAGGAAGCCCATCAACCGTTCCCGGATTCGGCCACCAATAGTCGCCGTTGGAGTAATAATCATGAATGCCCCCAGCGCTCTTCGGGGCTATTGCATCTGTTATATGAATAGGGACTGTTGTCAGCGATGCATCAGCATGCTTTATCATCCAAGCTTTGTCAAACAGTGATAAAGTTTGTCCGCGTTTGTCCTCCAGGCTGCTTATAGCCTTGCGTTCCAGATCGGTCTCAGTTTCGTTCTCATTCTCAGTATGTTTCCCTAAGTTGTTCTTCACATTGTTCCCATCCTTATTGTCTGCCTGAAAGGTTAAGTCCCTCATACGGTCTCGCAATCGATCATCACATGAATCGTATCGCCCTTATGCTCGTTGCGCAGCTTGAAGGCCTCCGCAATATCCGCAAGCTTCACGACATGGGTGATCATTTCCTCTGTGTTGACTAATCCATCTAATACCAGCTGCAGCCCTCTGTCAAAATAATTCCGGTTATCGATATCCCGCTTTGGTTCCGTTGAAAAAATATCAAGCCGCTTTTTATGGATTTTGAAAAAATCAACCGGCTTATGGCAGGTTCCAATGCAGCCGTACATCACAATCCGCCCGTTCTGGGCGGCTGAGTTAATAGCATCCACCATCCCGTCACCTTCGAGCAAACAAGGAATGACGACATCAAAGCCGTCCGGGAAATCCTGGCCCACGATGTCCATCGTATTCGCATCCGGCGATGGGATTTTATACGTATGGGTCGCCCCGTATTTACGTGCCAGCGCAAGCTTCTCATCGAACAAATCCGTCACAACCAGATTGCGCGGGCTGTATAGGCTAATGACCTGGGTCATGACGAGACCACTGACGCCTTGCCCGGTAATCAGCACATTTTTATGCGGCGAAATATCGCCTAGCTCTGCGGTATGGATAATGCCAGGCAATACCTCAATCAACGAGCCTTCGATTAATGGCAGCTGCTTAGGCAGCACCTTAACTGAAAAAGGTGTGCAGCATACATATTCGGCGAATGCCCCCCAGATATAACGTAGCGCTACATGGTCGCCAACCTTAAGGTCTATAACATTCGGTCCTACCTTGTCAATAATTCCAGCCACTTCATGGCCAAGCCGTGTCGGATATGAAACAAATTCAGGCTCGCGTGCCCCGCGGAACACCTCAACATCACTGCCGCAGATGCCGACCCATTTTACCTTTACTCTGACCTCGCCTTCAGCAGGTTCCGGAATCAATGCCCTCTTCAAGGTTATATTCCCGATTTCCTCAACGACTGCGCATAGCTGGGTACCTTCTCCATCGTAGTCGACCAGCTTCATTGGTGGAACTGTCATTTTTCTGACCATGTCGCTATCTCCTCTTTTTCTTAGGTGGTTGATCGTTGCTACCTTTTCATCAAAATTATAGAACAATAAGCGCTACCCGGATATGTCATATCCTCAGCAGTTTTTTAGCAATCCTCAGTTTCTATGCCAAAAAAACCTCCGCAGCGTCGCGAAGGGTTTCATTTTAAAAGACATTGTGAGCTGGTGGGAGTGTCAGTCGTGTTTGACTATCCATTCGTTGGCAAAATCATGCTCCAAAATAATATCTTTGCCGACTTCATTTAACAGGGAGCTACGGTATTGAGAAGGTGACAAGCCCTCACGTTTTTTCAAAAATGTACTAAAATACGGCAAGGACCAGCCGACTTTCCCGGCAATTTCCGTAATCGGCAACGCGGTGAATTCAAGATATTCCTTCGCTTGCTGCAGCCGGATTTCCTGTAAATATTGGATAGGCGTGAGGCCTGTCCGATCACTAAATACTTTAATCAAATAGTTGGGGTTAAATCCAAACCTTTTGGAAAGCCTGTCCAAAGTGATTTTTTCGGCGATGTTAATTTTCATATAGGCGACAATCGGTTCGTTTTCGTCAATATTAGCAAGCACTGTGGAAGGCCCGGCAGGCAATGATGCGTCGTTCAACAGCAGTGAGACCAAGGTGCTTTTAAAGCCTGCTTCGATGCGCAGCGGATGAACCGATTCGGGTACCCTCATCTGCATGAGCGACAATTTGTACCATTGCTTAATCTCGGACAAATCCGAGCCCTGGCATAAACAGCTTGCTTGTACATGGGAAAGTACATCTATAAGTGCCGGATCCAGCAGACGAAATTTGAAGTCCAACGTAAGTGTTTCTTCCGTAAAATGAAAGCTGTGGGTAATGCCTCGCATAAATAAAAACGCCGAGCCTTCTTGTACCACATAGCTCTCTCCTGCGGAGATGACCCGGCCTGCCCCCGAAAGCACAATAAAGAATTGATCGAAGTCGGCATGCTGGTGAGCCTCCACCCGACTGCCTTCGGCATAATCAATCCGTGCCGTCCAGAGCAATTGTAATTGCGAGTCTCTTAAACCATTCATTACCTTTGCCCCTCTATACGCTTATAGAATTATAGCTTGTCCCGTATATTTTTTTTAGTTGGTAAGCTCAGGGCGCCTATCCGATGCCGTCATTTCCAGTCTGGCTGTGCAATATTTACACCGTACTGCCTTTTCGGGAATTTCCGATAAGCATTCAGGGCAATCCTTCGTATTTTTCTTAGGCGCTGGAGGCACCTCTTGTTTTTTGCGCAAGCGGTTTAATTGCTTAACGGAAAAGAAAATGACGAGCGCCACGATTAGGAAATCGAGCACTGTGTTAATAAACAGGCCATAATTAAGTGTAGGCGCGTTAGCCTTTTTGGCTATTTCTAAGCTTTCATATGGAACCCCATTTAAGCTGACGAATAGACCCGAAAAGTTGACCCTTCCTAATAAAAGCCCAATAGGCGGCATAACGATATCATTGACAATGGAAGTGACTACTTTGCCGAATGCACCGCCGATGATAACCCCAATCGCCAGCTCGATCATATTGCCCTTCATAGCAAATTCTTTGAATTCCTTGATGATTTTCGATGCCATTGCTACATTCCTCATTCCAGAGCATTTTTTCTTTATGATACCCGATTTTTCATTTCAGGTCGAGGAAATAAACCTAGCATTCAGCTGAGAAGCGGTTTTAGCAGCCGCAGCTTGGCCACCAGCATTCACCTCCATTCACCTCCATTCATTCAGATAAATATAAAACCTCCGCTCCACTAAGAAAGTGGAACCGGAGGTTTGATTAAAATGATAACATTCACATTAAGACGAATTGGCCGCTGTAAAGCTATGGGAAGATTACGGATTTAACGGTTTGTTTTTCTTTTGGATAAGGCAATAAAAATCGCAATTACACCAAGCGCCAAAGCAACAAGTGACAAATATAGTGGTGTTTGCGAAGGGGCTGGCGCGCTGAGCGCTGGGTTTGCTACCGTACTAGCAGGGGCTGCGCCTCCCGCTGCTGGCGCCGCTGTGGCACCGTGGCTGTCTGTTGATGCTGCGCCAGTTGGTATAGGCGTTACCTTCGTGACCGAAGCTGGCTTCTCGGCTCCTGATGCACCTACCCATTCAACGATAGTGCCATTCTTATAGGTTTGATACGCTTTCCAAACAATCTCAGTCGCGTTATCCGCTACTTTACCTTGCATAAAAAAATCGCTGAATTCTGTTGGGGATAAGCCTTCGCCCGTAGCTGTCCAGGTTACGCCTGTAATTTTATTAGTTGCATCCTTGGCCAATTCATAGTTCCAGCCCGGCTTCGGTTCAAAACGTGAGATCGTGACCGTATCCATTGGGAACTTTATTTCTATCTTCACCGTTGGAGACTCCTTATCCTCTGAAGGTACACGCACAGCAAATTTTTCATAGCTGCCCTGTACCACTGTTGGAGGCTGTACGGTTACATGGGCACTTGCTACCCCGCCCCCAAGCATTGTCAATAATAATCCGGCCATTAGCATTACATTCCATTTTTTCATCATTGATTCGTCCCCTTAAGCATCATTTGTCTTAGTCTTAATGTAAGCTAAGCTAAGGGGAAAAAGCATGACTCAAGTGGGCTATTTATCATTCTTTCTATGGCTGTATTGTGTCAATCCATGGCGAATTGCATAGGCGGTTAGCTGCACACGGTTATCCAGCTCCAGCTTGGCCAATATATTTTTGATATGGTTTTTGACCGTATTTTCTGTAATGATGAGCTGCTCTGCGATTAAGCGGTTGCTTTGGCCACTTGCAACACAGGCCAATATTTCGTATTCCCGTGAGGTAAGCCCGCCTTGCTTAGGCGAACCCTCTGCGTGTACCGGCGCAGAACGGAATAATTGAAATAGCCGGTCTGCCATGCCGCGGGAAATTTCACTGTTATCCTCCAGCAGGCCTTTCAAGTAAAGGAGCCATTCATCGGGATCCATATTTTTCAGCAGATATCCCTGCGCTCCATTCTGGATCGCCGTGAATAAATCAGCGACGTCATCAGATACAGATAGCATAACAATTTTCGTATGGGGATAAAGCTGTTTAATTTTTCGTGTCGCCTCCAAGCCATTCATACCTGGCATTCGAATATCCATCAGCACCAGGTCGGGCAGCAGCTCCTGGCATAGCTGAACAGCTTGCTCGCCATTTGTCGCCTCGGCCACGATCTCAAAGCCCGACTCCGGCTCCAACAGCAGGCGGATCGCTTTGCGTGCAAGCGGATGGTCATCGGCAATTAATACTCGGTAATCCATTAGGTTTTACCTCCTTTTCCACCGGATGCGAACACACTTAGCTCCGTGCCTCCGCTATCAAGCGTGGCAAGCTTAAGCTCGGCACCAAGCTCTGCGGCATGCTTACGCATCAGTTTGACCCCATGCCGATCCGGTTCGCCAAGCTGGCTATTCTTATCATTGATGCCGACACCATTGTCGCGAATGACCAGCAGCCTTATTAAATCAGGGCTACTGGTTAGCTGCAGCTCAATCGTAGCGTGATCGGCTTGCGAATGCTTGCGTATGTTCGTAAACGCTTCGCGAATAATCGCAAATATTTGTACCTCTGTGGTCGGCGATACGCCTTGGTCGGGAATTTCGAGATGCTGCTCAACAGCGATCCCGCTAAGCCCGCTCCATTCTTCCAGCCAGGTAGTTAACCGAGAATCAAAGGTAGCACCATGCTCAGGTGCAGTGCGAAGATTGTAAATCACCTGCCGGAGATGCTGATCGATTTCCGAAACGGCCGATCTTGCTTCTTGCAAATCCCCTTTTTTCAATTGGACGTTTAAGAAAAACAAAATTTGCGCAATATGATCATGAAGCTCCTGGGCCAGCCTTTCGCGTTCTTCATATACGGCGCGGCGGGCTTCCTCAGCAGCCAAACGTTCATTGGTCCGCTCAATACTGCGAAACATCCAGCTGGCAAATAAGTAGGATAACAATAGGGTTAACATCGTAATGTAAACATTCCCAGCTTCCATCGTTAATTCAGACAGTAAAAAGTCATGGCGAATATATTCAAAGCTACCAATAATAATGGGCGGCACCAGAACCGCCAGCAGCTTTAGCTTTCCAAGAGGCATACCGCTCAACTCGCTTTATCAAATTGTTAAAGGCTAGAGCCTATCAGAGTTAGAGAGGATCCTTCCGCACACGGGTGGCTGTAACCCATCGGGGAGCACCGTTTCTGCATCTGAACCCCTCCGTCAATCTCGTCCCTTCCATTATACACTTATCGAGGAGCTAGCTAATAGCCTATTCTTTTCTTACACTGCTTGTAAAGTCGACCCATGGATTACTTACCGTAATCGTGACAGCCGCTATTTCCACATGACCATTGGGCCATACCGCCGTAAATTGAAATGTGTACTCCTTATCAGGCAAGCTTTCAAAATCGTTTCTGAACATCTGTGCTTTCCAAGCTGTAAAATCTGTAGATGCTAAGGGGCTTCTTAGCTCTGTATAGGACATAGCAGCTTGAACCTGCGTAGCAGGCTCATTGGTTAGCGCAGACAGGACAAAAGCCTCACCGGACCAAAACATTTGCGGTGGTCGCGGCCGTTCCTCTTCCCCCGACTTCAGCCGATTATAGGCTTTGCGGTTTAAGTCCCACTGTGCGGTATGGTCGACAAAGCCTTGAATCTGCAAATCACCAACCTGCACCGGCTTGGTTACCTGATCCGATGCCCCATAGGGATCGGTAACGGTTAACGTCACGATATAATCACCAGGATGATGATCCGTCACAGCAGCAGGAATAGCTGCATTAGGCGTCACTTGGGTGGAGCTATAGCCTGGGCCTTCAATTTGCCAGCTGGAGGTAAGCGGATCACCATCGGGATCTGTCGATAAATTTACCAGCACAACCGCATCTCCCTCATATGCTGGCTTAGGCGACCAATCAAATTCAGCTACAGGCGGTCTATTGATATACATCCAAGTCTGTGCCGACCAGCCGGATTCCAAGTCGAACTCATCCCAGACTTTAACTCTCACCCTTAGCTTTTGCCCGTCTGGCAAATCACTTGTGGCCGTCCAGCTGCCGGATGCTGCAGTGGTTCCTTGCCAAAGCTTGGTGCTATCGAGCACCATGATGGTATTGGCTTCATTGGTGATTTGAATTTGAAAATAAGTGAACGTAGGGTTCGGATCAGGGTCCGTTTGGTTCCATGTTATGGTGGGTCTAAATGTGGTCACCCTTGTCGGTGCTGCTTCGGTTCCAGATGGATACGTCATCGTAGCCATTGGTGGTCGGTTGATGTACAGCCAGGTTTGGGCTGACCATGGCGACTCCGAGCCATTTTGGTCCCAGACCTTAACCCGTACCCTGAGCTTCTGCCCTGCTGTGAGGTCACTAGGTACGAGCCAACTGCCAGCTGTCGAGCTTGTCCCCTGCCATAGCTTGCCACTGTCCAAAACCATGACATTATTGGCTTCATTCGTAATTTGGAGCTGGAAGTAATGGAATACCGTTGCTGGATCGGGATCCGTTTGGGTCCAGGTTAAGGTCGGGCGCAAAGTCGAAACGATCGACGGTGCTGCTTGCGTTCCACTTGGGAAGGTCATGGTCGCCACAGGTGACGAATTCGTTGCCATCCATCCCACTTCACTCCAACTGGATGATGCTTCACCATCACTTACCTGCACCTGGACACTGTATTTCTTGCCCAGCTCCAGCAAATTGTCCATCGTCCAAGCCCAATAGGTTAGCGGTGTATCCATGACTTGGTTTTTAATGCACTCGATGCAATTGCCCCATTCATCTTTAATATTCAAATTAAAGGTGCTATATATCGTCCCAGGGTCAATGTCCCCTTGGCTCCATGTAACCGTAGGCTGCAAGGAAACCAAGGTAGGGTTTGCTTGAGTACCTGTTGGGAATGTAAGCTGCACGGTCGGTGGATGGTTAGGTGCAGCAGGGATATCAATATCCAAGGTCTGCTCGTACCAATCACTCCACGCTTTATATTCATCTTGCACAGCCATTGCCACTGTATAGGTGCCCGATTCCAAGGGGCGTACCAATTTGCTGTCAACCCGGTTCCCGCTTGGCGTGATGTAATAAAATTTCTTGGCATAAATGCCACGGGTTGTTGAAAATTCCGGTTGGCAATTATTATGGCTATAGCACCGATCAGGATCAAAGCTATAGTCTACCCAAGTTACAGTACGGTCAACTGGGCTTTGTGCCAATACAAAGTTTGCCAAGGGCCTCCTATGGACTACCAGATATTGCGTGTACCAATCTGAATATTCAGAATAAGGTGCAAGCGCTGCATTGCTCTGGTGAGGGGTATCAGGCACTTGGTAATCTACCTTATAAAGCCCTACCGTGCTAAAGCTTAATAAAGGCCCGCCGACTATCGTAAGCGGCACAATGCCAGACTTGCCATCATAGAAATCCAAAAATTTAGTAGCTGAGATTAATTTGGCGGATAACGGCATATCTATAGCCCTTTGTGTTTGGATTTGGTCATATTTCCAACGCGTGCCTGCATCGAAACGCACATCATTCTCGGGATCGCCATAGGAAGTTTCATATGTGACGGCTGTATCGACAATAGCCGCGCCGGGCGTTTCGAAGCTGCTGTCTGCGTTTGCCCATTGGAATTGTACATTCCTAAATTGGGTTGTAGGTTTTTCCGTGAAAGGACCAAAGCCTCCGTTGGTAAAGCCAGCATCCGTCTTGTTCATGATTAGGTTGCCGTCTTCATAGACCCGGATTCTTCCGTCCGACAACATTACCCTATACGAATGCCAGCTGTCCCCAGTCAGGGGCCGGGTGACAGCCTCCATTTGCGACTTAACGCCATTCACGATCCGCATGAGCTTGATGTCGTCCTTGGTAGCCTCCAGCCTGTACATATTCCGGTAATCTTGCATGCGGAACGCCATGCCAAATAATGTAGGCTTTACGAGGCCAGGATCAAAGCTATATAAATCTGATTTCGCGTCGCCACTATAATACTTGATATCAAATTTCAATGTCATATTTCCCAAGGCACCTAGACTGGGGTTCCAAAGCTGCCCTTTGTATTCGGGGCGCATCGCATCCCTTATCTCCACGTAGCGAGCATATGAGGTGGGGTTAAATGCCCCTGTCAAGTTATTGAAAAGATAATAACCGCCTGACCATGTATCGGAAAGACAAGGAGCCCAGTCCGAATTGCAATACTGGTAAACCAGCTCAAAAGCTCCTAATGTATTGTCTGCGTTAAATGCCAGCCCCGTATGGATGGGATAGAAGGTATAATCGGTATAGGAGAGAGGCAGCGGGAATGACCATAGGGGGGCCCCTGTGTTCCCATCAAGCTTGGTAAAGTAGTTGGTATTGCAAATGGCATACCGGTTCCCATAAAGGTCTGCCCCACCAGTCATTGTCTTGGCAATGCCAGCGCCATTATTTGCGGGGGTAGTGGTGCAGCTTGCAGGGTAATAAGGAGTTGTGATTACCTGCTCCTCTGGGGGCAAGGAGTAAGCCTTGGTGGTTGACCTCCTGTCGAAGTTAAACCTTTGTTTGGGGATATCATTTGTACCATGTATAACAATTGCCTCATTATAGGTTTTGCCAAGCGAATTATCATGCGGATTTGCTGCCCATGTTTTGGGGATAGCGCCAAGGGCAAAATCGGTATTGGTCCAAGCTCCTCCCATAAAATCGGCTGTGGAAAAAGAGGAAACATTCATAGGTTCCGGCTCAGTCGCAATCCCTGTTAATGTAAAGGCAACTTCTGGATTATTATTGATGATTTCTTTAGCGAACTGGGTGGTTACGCTGTCCCCAATGGCTTCCGCTGAAGGCGTAGGAACAAGGGCTATGAGTATAGCCAAGAGCATGGCGACCCATGGTTTGATGCGTTTGCTGTCCAAATGTACCCTCCCTTTGCTGTTTACTGTAAAAGGACGGCTAGCGCCCCTAGCTATCCCTAATTATTTAATGGATGAGGTTGGTAGGCTGCCCGGGAGCTTCGGTTGCCCGAAAGGTCGTATTATATTTCCCTACATGCTCCCCCTTCACCTGGATCGTATTCACTCCTGTTTTGAAGATCCGTAACGTTTCTAATCCTGATGTATAGGGATATTCCCAGCCCATGACCAAAGTATCTTCATCAATTTCAACTGTGCCAGGCTCATTAAAAATCCCGTCATTATTATAGTCATAGGAGAACGACCAATGCCGTTTGACAATCAGGTCTTGGTCGATACTAAAAGCATTACCGATCAAGGTAAAGGTGCCCAGCCCCCGGTCTGAGGGTTGCCTTGTCGCTACATTGTTGCCGACAATGGAGTTGATCGGCGGGATGTCTGGCGCTACAATAACAACCTTATACGCTGTCCCCGTTAAGCCTTCGGTGTCGGTAACAACTAGCGTGACTTGGTAATTGCCCAGCTTGGGCGTTTTAAAGTCTTTGACAACACCCGACAACGGGGCTATGTACTGGATCTCAGCTTGTGTACCGGTTGTTTGCCCAGCAATAGGTGCGATCGTCCAAGCATACGACAACGCTGATCCTTTGGGGCTGCTGCTCCGGCTGCCGGATAGTTCGATCCGGCGGCCTTCTTTCAGCCATCCCCCAACATCGATCACAGCTATAGGTTCAGGTCCAATGACATAAAGTGTCGCACAACCGGTGGCAGCTACTAAGGATTCATTTGTCCCCGTAACACACACCTTATGGCTGCCTTTCTCAGACGCAACGATATTTGTGTATTGGGCTGCTGTAAATGGTGTTGCCCATGCTTTAGCTGCTGGCAAGCCGGAGGCCCAAGGGGATCCATTGTTGAAATTCCATAGCCGCGTCACATTCTCATTCTGGCTATCTGTAATTTTAGGTTTTAAATAAACGTTTGTCCCTTGGATCACATCGGTTACTTCCGCATTTGTGGCGCTATCGTACCAAGATAAGATAACAGTGGGCGCACCGGCTACCTTCACGATTTCGAACGGTTCCGGGCCGATGTTGGAAATGCTACCGCAGCTGTCTTCCACGGTATAAAGGACTGTCACCGTACCGGCATCGATATTGGCAGGGTAGGTGGAGGAACCGCCCATCCCCCAGCCAAAGCCCGTACTGTCTGTGGTGCCAACGATAGTTGCCCAGCCATAAGCGTATTGTTTCGTTCCTTGGGATACCAAGAACCTGCCTTTTTGGGCTGTACAGCCATTGGCTGGGTTGATGAGGGTAACTTGAAAATCGTTAGGGTCCTTCCAATCAATCGTTGGATAATGGACGGTCAAGGTTCCCGTCCATTCGCCGGGGCAAGCCGCCCCCAAGCTGCAGCCTCCGGGTTCTTCCTCTGCTGGATCACAATCGGCTACCACTGTAAATGGAACGGTCTTTAAATTGTTAGTTGTCGATTCTTCATCGAGAGCATTGTCGCTATTAGCGAGTACCGTGATGGACTTTGTTCCTGCTGCTGGGAAGGTATAATTAAAATTGCCATTCACGGTTTCCATCCCTATGCCATTTTGATAGCTGAATGTATGTATTTCCGTACCATCGGCACTAATTTTGACTTTAAATACGGTTGAAGTCGCGGGTCCGGAATTGGAAATTTTGTAGCTGAAGGTAGCGCTGGTTCCTGCTTCGATGCAGGAGGGACCGGTTAAGGACGGTATGCTTAAGTCGGTTTTAGCCGTGGGTGCCGTGGTGTAGGCTACAGCTTCGAGCTTTGGGTATTTGTAGACATAGCCAGTTAGCTTGATTTTCCAGTTGCTGTACCAAGTCAGAACGCGGCCATCGGGACTATCGTCGGGTGGTTCATCCGGATTTGTTGAAAACAGCGTGGTAAAGCTAAACCGGTAGGCCATGGTTGGAATGTCAATATAGTCGGTAGACATTCCGCTTATATTAGCTGCCTTTAATGTACCTGCATCATCCAGTTGAAAATCGCTAGTGTTGAACTCCAGATGTACAGCATCACTTGTATTCATTTTTATGGAGGTATTACTTAATACGCTTAATTCCGCTACAGGCAAGATGCCTTCCCTATAATCATAGGCACTGTCACAAAAGGTTACGGTAGATTCGTATCCAGACGGATACGCGGGAAGGCCATAAGGCATCCCGCCTTTATGTTGTAAGCAAGAGTTTGGTGGTGGAGCATCATATATAGCGTTATCTTTGTTTCTGTAAAAACGATGTGTTAATCCTCCCTCTGCTGCAGGATCATCATAATCAAACATCCAAACTTTTTTGTTGGGATCTCTAAACCATTGAAAGGAGCCAGCATCAAGCGATACATAGGTGGGAGTTCCTACTATGATTTGTCCTTGTTGTGAAATAGGCGCTGCAGCTTTATATTGGTTCCCGCTAACATGGACCATTTCTTGCAAAACCGTATGGGTATTTGCGTCCCTTAACTCTACCTTGGTAATGGGATCCGATGTAGGGTTTATGACCGTGACCTCATTCGGGGTTACACTTTGTTGCTTGGAACCATAGGAGTTGCCGTCAGTCATCGTAAAGAGCATATCCCCATCCTGGTAAGTCACAGCTTGGGGAGCCAGCATTTCAGCAGCTTGAGCTTCACTTGGTTGGAGTACAAAAAGAAAATCTGTTAGGAATAGAGACAAAGCTATGGTTATATATAGGAGCTTTTTCACCATTACTTTCCTCCCAAAGATTTATTGATTACAGATTCAAAAAAAACTGGACTTCCTTTTTCACCCAATCCTTGTGCAGGTCTTTTATAGATACCAAATCCCTCTCCATCTACACCTTTCATCTTGGGAACCAATTGCCCTGTTACTAGCCGTATATCGTGGGTACCTGCGGGCAAAGTGATCCGGCCGAATTTGATATACGGCCCGTCCCCAGCAGATTCTGCATACGGGGTAACATCAAGCAACTGCCCGTCTTTCCCAAAGTTATCGCCTGTGACATACATGTTCCTTACGTCCAAATAAGAGTATAGAAAGCCTGGTAATCGAGTATCGCTTTCCACATAGAAATGATCAAATGATAAGAAGGCATAGGCATTGGCTGGTACATCCTTGGTTGATGTGCGTTCATTACCAATAGCCATGATCCACCTCATATTATCCGGAATTAACTTCCGGTTCGGATCAGTAGGGTCGCCCATATCCACAACGATGTACTTTTCCGTTTCTGAATAATTTCCTTTGCCATCCTCATAGCGAAGCTCTTCAAACTTAAAGGGATTTCCACGTGCAGCCCCCACGCCGAAATATTCAGGAGCCATCGTATACACATTCGTCCGGTGCCAGGCAATCTCAGCGGCAGAAGTTGCGTATTTATCCGTTGGTAGCTTTTCACCGGATTTAAGCTTCAGCATTCGCTCGATAACCGTTATGGCTTGTGCCCTAGTTGTTGGTTCCTCTGCTCCGATCGTTCCTTGGTCGTCCATGCCATTAATAATCCCTTTGCTGGTAGCCAAATACATCCACTTTAAAGCGTCTGTATTCTTCTCCCCTACGCTTCTAACGGCGATCCTTGCCATCTCTTCGCGTGTGATCGGTGTATCGATATCCCCGCTTGTATAGTCCTCGTACATATGTAAGCCGTTCGTTACCGAGGATTGGACAAAGGGTTCATACCATAGAGCTGACGGATTCGGATTGATTTTAAATGACAAAGCCGTAACCGCCAGTTTGATAAACTCGGCACGGCTTATATTTTGTTCGGGTTTAAACGTGCCGTCAGGGTATCCGTCTACATAGCCCTTTGTTATGGCCGTACTAATGCTCTTCCCTGCCCAATGCCCAGTAAGGTCGGTTAAATCTGCTGCATAAGCTGCTGTATGGACTGTTAGGATAGATAA
The DNA here is from genome assembly GCF_011440305.1 of Paenibacillus agricola. GTDB lineage: Bacteria > Bacillota > Bacilli > Paenibacillales > NBRC-103111 > Paenibacillus_S > Paenibacillus_S agricola. The sequence continues at coordinate 481,564 of NZ_JAAOIW010000003.1, forward strand.
AGCTGTAGCTGCGATCATTATCATTTTTTTCATCTCATTCTCTCCCTTTTATAACGCTATTTTCTATTGACTCTCGTATTTGTTAGAAGGCAACTTTTCACCGGATTTAAGCTTAAGCTTAAGCTTAAGCTTCAATATCCGTTAAGTCACCGTAAGAATTCACAAAAAAAGCACCCCAAACTCAGGTAATAACCCCTTTGAATGGCGGTGCTTCCGACATATACAATATGAAATTATATCTCATAAATCCCATATCTTACCTATATGAATTAGATTATAACGGAATATCGATAATTTTTGCAACAACAAATTATTCGCAAAGTCTACAAAAACTGGTAACAGCCCATACATCATTCCAAAGTTAGTTTTCTTTGTAGCTATCGCCATTGGCTTGTTCCAAGCTTTCCTCAGTCCCTTTAGCATGCCCAGCCTTAAAGCCTTCATCGTATCCGTTATCAAAGCCTTTATTGTACTCAGGATTATAAGAATCTTCTTTATTTAGTGAAGGTTTTTTTCTTTTTAGCACCGTTTTTTTTGTGGTCTCTTTTGGTTTTTTTGTGGTTTTCCTCTTAGTGATAGGTTTGGGAGTGCTGGGTTTGGGGATCGTCCGAAGCTCTTTTTTTTTGATTATCGTCATCTTTCCTGATCTACCTCCTGCCATGTATCTTTTTAGGCTGCTGTTGGTGGCGGTCTGTGCTATTGTTGTTCTATCCGGATTCTTGTAAAAGTTTGGTTCAGCCACGGCTTGCCGTTACGCCCTTGAGTTCTCGCCCGCCGCCGTATGGTAATGCCGGTAATTTTCGCAGTAAGCTGGCGCTGATACTTGGATATTACCTCGATATTGTCAGCCAACTGCTGTGCTGTTTCCTTCGAGTTCGTGCTTACATCCGCTACGGATTCCAGCATATGGGTCAGCGCCCGTTGGCTTCGGGCAAGCGATGTCAAAAGGTGCAGCTTAATAAGTTGCTCTTGATGATAGATCTGCTTCCCAAGCAGGTCTGTCAATTGAAGCCACCACCAGTATTAAATAAATCACCCATACCTCCGCCGCCCATGGCTTCTTCCTCTTCCTTCTCATTGAGAATAATCTTCAGATTCTTGGCTAACGCACTCTCCAACTTCGATAGACCGTCGATAAGCCCAATTAACTGGTCGTGAACAGCCATCGTTTCCTTCACTTGCTGGGCATGATCCCCATAGGCAGAAATATCCAGGCTATTGCAAATCCAACCGCGCGACTTGTCTGCTTCAATAGCCTTCGCTTCCAAAATAAGAGCAATATTTAATTGAATCTTTGCTGCTGCTGTCAACATTCGGTTAAACGATTCTGGTCTGCTCACAGCATCACCTCCTACTCATCCCCAGGCTGATCAGTCATTTCCTTCATAACGCAGCTAAGATTTTCCGCTAAAGCGTCTTCTAAATCTGCTAAGCTATTCAAATAGGAGGTAATACTCTTGGTAACAAGAAGAGAATGCTCCATCAGTGACTCAATTTCTCCCATCCTTGCGTCTGCTTTTGGGATTTGTTGATTGAGCAGCGATATATGAACAGCAACATGGCGCTTAGCCTCAATAATATTGGCCACCTGCTCTTGCGAGTCAGCCATATAATGAACCATTTTTGTAATTTGATTTTGCACCCATATCCCCCTCCCCTCCCTTGAAGTCAGTCCCTCATGTAACCTATGCTACAGAATCGTAGAAAGTTACTCATATTTAGATCGTTCTGACATTATAAGATTCCTTCCAAAGAAAAACCCTTTGGCAGCGTTAACAGAAGTTAACCTTGCCAAAGGGCAAAGAGTTACTGACGGATTTCTAAGATGTTTGTTGGTGCTACTCCTGTGGATCGGATGTTGTCAATTTGGGCATTTGTCAGGATTCGGCCGACAACGATTAGCGATTCGGTTTCATTGTTGAAATTACCTAGGTTGGCTACGCTCTGGCTACCACGAAATACTCGGAAACTGCCTTGGAAATTATTACGGGAGAAGAGAACCAGTGTGACCAAGTTCCGGTTTACAACATTTTGCAGGCGGAAGCTGGAAAGTTCCTCGTCGAAACGGAGTGCATTCATGTTCCTAATCGCTACTCCACCTCGTGTGAATCGAATCCGTCTGCCACCAAAGTTATTGTCTTCAAAAATGGACAATCTGACATCTATATTGGCCAATAAAACTACCTCCCTACTTGTGATACAACATCATATGAAGTCAACCTTTTAATTGACATGGACAAGTGACTTAAAGCCATCCACCCTAAATTTGCAATGGAATCTGTGCAGCAATTTTAGCATAAAAACGACCCAAACCCGTTTGTAGAAAGGGTTCAGGCCATCTTGTTATTCGAATAAATTAATCCACTTAGCCAGAACCATTAAGTTGCTGCTGATGCTGGTCCTCACGCTCATTGAGCTGTCCGATTAAATAGGCTGCATAATTAACGGGGGCAGAATAACTCGACTGCCATGTCTCCTTTTCTCCGGCATCGCGGAACGTAACTCGCATGTCGCGGAAATTGGCCTCGATAAACCAAGGATGCTGTTGTTCGTCCACGGCAATGTCCAATCCGAGATCGGCAATTTGGGACAGCTCCTTGTCAAGCGTCTGTACAATACGCAACCCTAGCTCTACGACTTTCCTTTCGATTTCAGCTCCATCCCAGCCCCAATGGGCAAACAGTTCCGAAGCCTTCATCGATGTTCCACCACAGTGGAGATTGGTGACGATGGCCCCTTTTTTCGCCACCTTCCCGACCATTCCTGTATACTGCCAGCAACCGCTGCCGTTCTTTTGCATGGACACGCGGAAATCGACCGGATTTCCCTGGTATGGCATTAGAGAAACTCCCTGCTGTACTAAATATCGACGTTTCTTCTTTCTAACGATATCGATAATCTGATCGATACTGACCTTTTTTCGCAGAGTTCGTCCGAGAACGTTGATTTCAGCGATCATGTTGTTGTCCTTTTTCCGTATGCGGATAATTCCGTCTCCCACGGAGGCCGTTCTCGGTTTGAGAAACAAGCTGGTGTTTTCCCCAAAAAGCTGTTCCACGGCATGATGCGTCACTGATGAGGTTGCAGGTAGATGAGGGAGCAGCATAGGATTTTTGACCAGAATGTTGTGAATGTCTAATTTGGAGACAACGTTTTGTTCGTTAAAAATAGTTTTACCCATCTGTTTTAACCGGCAGATCGTGTTTTTGTAGTGGAATGTATTCGTCCTCGTTCGGTTTATGATGACTTGGGGTAGTACCTTTTTTAAGCGTACTCGCTTTGTTCCGTCCCAGCCCCAGACCGTACCCCTTTTCCAATTGATATCATATACTGAAAAGAATACAATTTCTTCACCTGCCTTATGAGCGGCCTCCACATAAAAAGCAGGCTTTTCAAAGCTTTTTCCGTTGATCATTCTGTTTAACGTCCGAGCGCTATATAGAATTCCGATCATCCTGTTCCTCCGATCCCCCTTGCTATTCACCAACCTATAGCAAGATCAATTGAATGGCCGAACTCGTCTATCCATGTTCCTTTGTCGGTTGGTAAAGTCCGGAAATGTAGCTCCATTGCTCCGCCATTCCTTCGTCGAGTGAGAAGGCTGGACTATACCTAAGCTCCGCACGGGCTCGCGAAATGTCGGCGCTTGTGGCAAACGGATCACCAGGCTGTTCGGGTAAATAAGTGATCTGCAGCTTCTTTCCCGATAGACGCTCAATTTTTCTTACTACATCATTGACCGATGTGGTCTCAATTCCGCCAACATTAAACACAGATCCATGCCGACTGTAGTTCATCGCGCTAATATTAGCCTGGATTAGGTCGATGACATAGGTGAAATCGCGTTTTTGCTCACCATTTCCATAAATGGTTAAAGGTTGGCTTAGCAGCGCCGCCTTCATAAACTTATGAAAACCCATGTCGGGGCGCTGCCTTGGTCCATAAACCGTGAAATATCTTAACGCCGTGTATGGCACCCCAAACTGTTTATAATAAATATAACAAATCTGCTCCCCGGCTAATTTGGTCAATCCATACGGGGATATTGGCCGGGTAGGGGAATTTTCGGTACTGTATGATCCCGTCCCTCCACCATAAACGGAGGATGAGGAGGCGTAAATTAGCTTTTTTAGTTTTGAAGAATTTTTACACGCTTCGAGAATTTTTTGCGTCAGCAAAACGTTAGCCTGCAAATAGTCAGCGAAGGATGGGCCCCAACTGTTTCGTACGCCAGCTAAACCTGCTAGGTGAAACACAACATCAGCCTCGTGGACGAAACCCTCCAAATCTACGCTAAGCAAGTCGGCAGCAAGCCATTCAAACTCAGGATGCCCCATGATTTTCTTTAGGTTGTCTTCTTTGATGCTCCGATAGGGGCTGTGTTCAATCTGATCAATTCCTCTGACATGATAACCGAGACTCAGCAGCGCTTCACTTAAATGCGACCCAATAAAGCCTGCTGCTCCAGTAACCAGAATGTTCATTTCTGCTCACCTCTTGCAACACCAATATAATGCCAGCCATTGCTGCGCATTTCCTGCGGGTTGAGATAGTTTCGTCCATCGAATATATAGGCGGATTCGACCTTGTTAGCCCACTTCTTCCAAGGATAATTAGTAAATTGAGGCCATGGGGTAGTCAGCAGCACCATATGAACCCCGGTCGCCGCTTCGTCCTGTTCTGTGACTATCTTGACCCTCTGCTTTCCACTATCGTCAAACCCTTTTGTCCAATACATTTGTTCCAGAGTAGTGACGGTCGGATCCATAACTCTAATTTCTTCAACCCCTTTAACTAACAGCCTTTCAATAATCCGAATGCCTGGGGATTCGCGTTGATCATCAGTGTCTTCCTTGAAGGTGACACCAAGCACAAGCACCCGCTTTCCTCCCAAATTCATCTGTGATTCTATTTTTTGAATAAACCAATCTATTTGTGTATCATTGATATGCTTCACTTGCTTAAGAATACTTAGATTTGCATCCTTTTGCTGCGCCAGATGAAGAAGCTCGTCAACATCTTTAGGGAAGCAGGAGCCGCCATAACCGATGCCGGCGTACAAGTGATGCGGCGAAATGCGCGGATCCAATCCCATACCTCTCGCTACACCTATAATATCCGCCCCGACCTTATCGGCTAACCGGGCGATTTCATTGATGAATGATATTTTTGTGGCCAAAAATCCATTGGAAGCATACTTAATCATCTCAGCCGTTTCATAATTGCAAATAAAATAAGTGGTTTCCAGCGTTGCATACAGCTGCTTCACCTTTTCGATAGCCGCACTATTCTCTCCACCCAACACCGTCCGGGATGGATTAAGCGAATCATGCAGAGCTACACCCTCGCGTAGAAATTCAGGATTTGAAATGACCTCGATTGGGTACTTATTCGTATCGATTTTCTCTTCCAATTGTCGCTTCATCCAACGGTTAGTGCCAACAGGCACCGTGCTTTTAGTAACAATAATTTTAGGTTCATTAATATGCATGGCAATGGCATCCAACACTTTCCCTACATACGTTAAATCGGCTCCACCGTTTAAGTTTGAAGGAGTACCTACCGAAATCATTAAAATTTCGCTGCTCATTATAGCGGGTTGACTATTGGATGTAAAAACAATTCGTCCGGCCTTCAGCTGCTTAGTAAGCAATTCATCCAGGCCAGGTTCAATGAACGGCAGCTTACCCTCGTTTAACTTGTCTACTTTACAGCTATCGATATCATAACCAATAACGTCATGGCCTAGTTCGGCTAATACGATTGCTGTCGTTGTACCAACATATCCGGAACCAATGACAGTGATTTTCAAGCTTCTTCCTCCTTTATTTCACAGGTCTCCGTTGCACTAAGCAGCACACATTGATTCTCAATAGCAATAGGAAGCACTGGATCTTGGGGGGCTATGTTCGGGTTCCATGGCTTGACTTTTCGATTCCCTGTTACCATAAATACCGCGGATTTCCCAAAATCAATCGCTATCCTCCCCTGCTTTTCAGCCAGCTTCTGTGCTAATATTACGGCATTTACACCCGCAGAAATAAATACAATGTCACACTTCACCGACTCCATTTGGCGCAGCACCTTTGGAATTTCATTATAGCGATCAATTCGGATTGTCCTGACTACTTCAATGTCAAATCCTCTGTATTTCGTGCCTACCAGCTTTTTAAACCGATCCGCCCAGCGGGAAATAATAACTACTCTTTTGCCGTTCAGCAGCTCCCAAAATTCCTGCTTCTCGACCATATGCCGATTAATGAACGTGTGACAAAGCTTTTCGGGAACAATATCGAATCTTTGGAAGCAAGCGTCCGTTAAACGGCGCAAATGTTGTTGATGCTCTGCCAATATTTCCATGTCCTTAGAGTAAGGAATACCGACAATGTCCGCTTTCTTGATCGATTTAATCAATCTGTCACGGAGCTCAACGTTCGGTAATCGAACCCCTTTCCTGTTCGTGCTGCGTGACAGTTTCGCCCAGCGTGTGGAAAGCACCCTACGTATCGACCACACTTTATATTGGGCAAGGCAAATGTTTTCCCCATCACCGACACGAACTACAGAAAGAGGTCTGTTCGCTTCCATTGCTTTCCTGACCTCATCAATGACATCCAACGTTGTTAACCATTTTTTGTCTTGTTCCATATAGTTTCCTCGCTATTCTGTAAGTGAGAGGGAGTAAGGCGCATAACCCGGCCTTTTCCCTCTCCACATCGGTAGCTATTCCATTGCTTTATATGCTATGTGGCAGCCATATCATATGATACGGGGTATCTGTCCATTTAAGCAGACAAACACGACGGGTAAGTGTATTTTAATGGAAACTCATCTTTTTCTTTTTATTAATTTGCCTACTTTTAATCGACCGTTAACCCAGACGAATTTTGCCTTATACACGTTTCCCCATCGTTTTAATGCTCTATTATATAGATATCTTGTCACGTTGGCATATTTATGCCGGTTCTTTGATCTGGAGATATTGTTGCTGTGGTTCAACCGGTTATATAGCGATTTATGCGTCGCTTTAAACTTATAACGTCCCGCCAGCTTAAGTAAAATTTGTCTATCCTCCGCAAATCGACCTCGTTGTGGTACTTTTCTCGACCAGCCGCCAACAGCCCGAAGTGCTTTGGTCCGGTAAAAACGCGGGTAAATCATGGGATGGAATTTGATAAAATCATACTTCCCCCGAATACTACGCTTTTTCTTTGTTTCTAAATATTTAATTTTCCCGCCCCTCTTCGCTTTCCAAACCCTTTCGTGACCGTATACGACAGCAACCCTTCTGCTTGATCTTTTCATCTTTTTCAAGCACGTTTCGAGCGTGTTCGGCTCATACCAATCATCTGCGTCCAGCTGGGAAAAATATTTGGTATCCACCAGCTTCAATGCGTGGTTTAGCGTGAAGCAAACACCTCTGTTCTTCTTAAGCCTTACATACCTGATTCTAGGATCGCTTAAATAACGGCTGATAACTTTCTTCGTACCGTCCTTCGAGCCGTCATCCACAATGAGCATCTTCCAGCGTTTGCAGGTTTGCCTCAATACGCTTTCAATGCCCCGTCTTATATACTTCGCCCGATTATAAGTGGGAATGACAACAGTAATTAGAGGATTGCGATGTTTCATTACCGTTAACTCCTTCTCGACAGGATCCTCATTTGTCGTTTCGTTTTGGTATTTGTTTCCATCTTCATTTCCTGCCATGTTTATCTTCGTCCTTTCCTGATTAACTGACGATATATAGATTCCAACTTTCGCACCTGTTTGGCCGAGTTAAAATTTCGTACTATTTTGCTACTTCCTTTCCTCCCCATTTTTTTTCGCAAAGACGGGTTTCCCACTAATTGCTTTAATTTTCTTGCGAGCCCTTTCACGTCTCTCTCACGTACCAATAGTCCTTGCTGGCCATTAGTAACCAACTCAGGAATGCCGCCATGGCGTGTAGAAACGATAGGAAGCCCCGTTGCCATCGCTTCCTTGATTGCGTTGGGGATGCCTTCCTGATTACCTTCAATGGTAGTTACGCTTGGAAGGCAAAAGATGTCCGCTTTTCTGAGAAGGGCAGCCATTTGGCTATGTGCAACGAGCCCCCTCAAACGAACATGTTTTTTTAATTTTAATGATGAAATAAGACGCTTTAATTCCCTCCGTTGCTTTCCCTCACCTACGATAATAAGACGGCTGGAAGGATATTGGTTATGCACCTTTTTGAATGCCCTAATTAAATAGTGAAACCCTTTCTTCTTATGCAACCGCCCGACCGAAATGATGACATTGGCGTTTATTTTGGGGGCTCGCTCTGTATAAAAAAACCTTTTGAGATTGATCCCGCTGTACATAATTTTAATTTTACGCCGTGGACATCCCCAACGGATGAGCTTCCGTTTCATATGATGGGACGGAACCGTAAATTTATCGCCCTTTCTGAAAAGCATCGGCAGCCGCCGGTGATAAGATTTTCGCCTGTTTCGTTTCGTAGGCAAATCAAATCCATGAAATGAAGTGAGCATGGGAATGCGCAGCCGCCGCTTCACATTCATCAAACGTACCCCCGCGTTTCCGAAACGAGCATGGATGAGTTTGATTTTTCTTTTCTTGAACGCTCGAGCGATGGCTCCCAAACCACGAGGCAATTTTTTTATCCTTGGAAAAGGAAAACGTTTTAAGTTCATTTTTTTTCGAGCAAACACGATTGGCTTGAAGCTTTTAATATTTTTCAACTCTTCATAAATGAATGTTTCAGACGGGGGAAGGTAACGTGTGCGGACAAATGCGATTTTTTTCATAGTTGCCCCTCCATTTCATGACCTTTCTGCTTAAAATAATTCTGATAAACACATATTGCTTTATCCTTCTCCCTCTTGATCTGCTTTTTAATGATTTGAGCGCTCTTTTTTTTGTATATTTTTTTGCGCAGCATTCGTTCGAATATATGTGGAAAAAGCATGTCAATATAGACAAGATTTTTCACTTCGGGGGAAAGCGGATTGTTGCGTTCATACGTTTTCATCATGTAGATAAATTCCTTTTTGTTAAATGGCGTATATTTCTTATACATACTGAAAATGCGCAACAAGTCTTTAGAGGGAAGATCGTACCTTACATCCTCAAAATCAATCATCGTCGGTTTGCCAGTGCCTTTCCTGTAAATGACGTTACAATGATGCAGGTCACCATGTACTAAGCTTTCGCAGGTATACACCTTTCTAATATCATGTTCGTAACTGGCACTCGCCTTTCTTAGTCCTTTTAACGCCTTTTTTGCAATTTTACAAAAAAAAGGGATATAGTCTTTGATGATATCATCTATTGGGGTTTCCGAATTCTTGTGTTTACGAAGCCAGTGTTTCATCGTCTGTCTACGTTGTTCATATTCTTTCCAACGATCAGGGGGTGCTTCAATTTTTATATGGGGAGGAAATATTAAAGAACGGGAGATATGATGAAATTTGGCCATCATCTTAACAATGGCTCCAAGGTGATCTGGGTGATGCAGTTGCGCTTGTTTACCGTCAATCCATTCATATAAAACATAAGGTGCACCTTTGTAAATCATGCTCAGCTCACCATTCAGAGTCGGTATAGGAGCGGCCACTTCCAACCCCTTTTGGACTAACATCTGCTCCGTTTGGGTAATAAACTGCTGCCGATCGGGCGTTAGAAATAAGCTTTTGAGTGCATACTCTAAGTGCTTCTCCGTAACAAGCCGAACGACTAAGCTTGATTTTTTATCGTCCTTCAATACATCCCATGCCTTGATGTGGAACCCGTATTCACTTTCTATCCGCTTTTTTAGCTGATCCACCCTCCCACCTCCTACGTTCCTTTCTGCCTAAACTTCCCCTATTACCTTATTCATGGCTATTTACGAATGCTTGGGCAAAGAATCCCCGTCAAAGAAATATACCCAACCTCAGCGGAAGTCTATACACCCGGTTCGACAGATACATAGATTAGGTAAACAATAATAAACACAAAGGGAGGAACATCATTGGATCGCATCGCCGTAGTACGTTCCACTTTTCTGCCGCTCAGCGAAACCTTTATTTATGGTGAAGTCAAGCAAATGAAAAACTTTGAGCCTTACGTTTTTTGCAGGAAACGAAGAAATAAGGGCAATTTTCCGTTGAAGAATGTAATCATAGACCCCACCTATCGCAGGTTGAACTACATGCTGCGGAATCGTTCTTTTCGACTGATTCATGCTCGTTTCGGTACAGCAGGGATACGAATGATGCCGTTTAAGACCATGTGGGGAGTTCCCCTCATAACTTCCTTTCACGGTTGTGATTCCCCAGGCACCCAAATGATGAAAAAAAATAAGCAATCATTTAAACGTCTGTTTTCCTTAGGGAATTGCTTCACAGTACCGTGCCAATCGATGAAGGACCAGTTAGTCAAGCATGGCTGCCCAGAAGAAAAAATTGTTGTCCAGTATAGCGGGATCGATCTGGATCAATTTACCTATAAGGAAAGATCCGCTCCGGCAGAAGGCCCGGTGGAGATTTTGTTTGTCGGCAGGCTGGTTGAAAAGAAGGGTGCTGACGTGCTGATTAAGGCTTTTCATCAAGTCCATCAAGCCCTTCCAAATACCAAGCTCCGTCTAATCGGGGACGGCCGATTAAAAAACAAGCTAAAGCGCTTGAGCAAAGCCTTGCACCTTGAGAAGCATGTCCAATTTATGGGTGCGCTTCCGCGTCATGAGGTAATCAAACATTTGCAACAGGCCCATATCTTTTGCCTTCCCAGCTTAAAGGACCAGACGGGTAACCAAGAAGGACTTCCGAACGCGATTAAAGAAGCAATGGCCTGTGGGCTTCCTGTAGTATCCACTTTTCATGCGGGAATCCCTGAGCTAATTGAGGATGGAGTGACCGGGCATCTCGTTGCCGAAAAAGACGTTGGTAACCTTGCAAGAAAACTGCTCGCTTTGATACGCGCTCCGCAAACATGGCGGGGGATCGGAAGGCGGGCAAGAGCCAAAGTCGAAGCCAACTTTGACCTGTTGGTACAAACCAGGAATTTGGAGCAGCTGTTTGAGCAGGTGATCAAGGCCCATGAGGAAAAAAAACGAGAAACACCTTTGTTCAGCGTTATTATTCCGACGTATAACCGTGATAAGTATATAGCTAGAGCTATTAGAAGTGTGCTCCGGCAAACATGCGAGGATTATGAAATCATCGTGGTTAACGACGGTTCGACAGATAGAACCGAAAAAATAGTAAGCACGTTTGGTGATCGGGTGCGGTATGTGTATCAAAAAAATCTTGGACCTTCCGAAGCGAGAAACACAGGTATTCGTTTAGCCAGAGGAAAATTCATCGCGTTCTTGGACTCGGATGACCTTTTTCTTCCTAATAAATTACAAAGAAACAAAGAATTTTTAAATACTCATCCGGATTGCGATTTTTTATATAGCTATTATTACGCTAGACGAGGAAAAAAGAATCATACCATTCGTAACGTTAAACAATTTAATGATCTGAATAAGTTTAGATTTCATCTGTACAAACGAACATTCACTATTCGAACCTCCACGGCCGCCATACGCAAAACCTGCTTTGATAAGACCGGACTTTTCAACTCGCAATACCGATATTCCCAAGATTGGGATATGTGGCTCCGTTTAGCAAAAACTTATCGGGGATACTGCCAAAAAGTTCCGCTTGTTGTTTATCGCTTGCATGACAGGAAGAAGCTCCCCTCTACTTACCGTCACTATAAAATCAGAAAAAACGCCTATAAATTATACAGATGGAATACGGCTACGCTTCGCTCGTTGAATAATAAGCACACAACTTTCCGTAAAAGGAGGAATCGTCATTGACAAGTAATTATCCAGCTATCCTGCACCATAAATACTCACTGGAGGATGGTCATGTAACACCGCAAATTTTCAAAATCAACGGGTACCGAGGTATTATGTTGACTGAAGCCCCGTTCAAGTCCGAGTCTGTTATTTCCTTAAAAGAAATAAACGACAAGCCGGGTCTAATAAAGCAATTAAAAATCGTCGGGGTTCACGTTCATCACGGGTCTCTAGCGCACAAATTCCATTTTTTGAAGAAAAAATTTAGAATTCCTTTGTTCGTTGGATTTCGTGGTAAAGACGCCACAGCTTATCCCAAGAAAGCAAAAAATTTAAAACGATTAAAATCGGTTTTTAAGACTGGTGACCGGTTCTTTCCGGTATGTAAGCATCTAAAAAAACAAATTATCAAGCTGGGCTGTCCCAAAGCAAAAATTCGCGTATTATACGGAGGCGTTGATCTGGAACGGTTTCAGTACCGCACACGTAAATTAGACACTAAGAAAAAAATCTATTTCCTGGCCATCGGACGTTTCGTCGATAAAAAAGGATTCTCCGAGCTTATTCGTGCTTTTGCCCTTGTAAAAAAGCGGATACGTCGAGCAAAGTTAATTTTAATCGGCAAAGGGCCTTGTGAAACCAAATACCGTAAGCTGATCGAACAATATAAACTTAGCAACAGTGTCAAGATCATACCTTGGATCGATTACCGCAAAATCCAGGATAAATATCACGGCTCCCATATATTTTGCGCTCCAAGCTACACAGACCGAGAGGGGAACCAAGAAGGCATTCCAAATACGTTGAAAGAGGCGATGGCTACCGGGATGCCTGTCGTTTCAACGACCCACGCAGGAATTCCAGAACTGGTTAAACACAAGGTATCCGGATTATTAGTACCTGAAAGATCAGTAAGTAAGCTAGCAAAAGCAATGATATGGTTAGCCAAACGACCGAAAAAGTGGGAGTCTTTTGGCCGAAATGCGAGAAAAAAAATAGAAAAAGACTTTAACTTAAAGCGGCAGTTGAGAAAACAAAAAACATATTATGATGAAGTCCTATCGAAACATGGTTAATCAGCGGTAGCTTATGTATCCGAAACCACTTACAGCCTAATAACCCGAATCATACTTCGCCAAATTAGGCAGGGTTCGGGTTATTTCTTAATGAATATGAACTCTGACTGTCGACAAAGTCCTTGTCGGCAGTTTTTCGTCGCGTAAATGGTATATAAACAAGAAGCCCGTCCATCCCTATTTTCACGCAAAAAAAAAGCATCCCCAGAATTTCATCGGATACATATCGAGCTCCCAATATCCTTCTTTCGGATGCATGTCATTCATATGTTTGTTAAATTTTATTTATCATGGGAAGTACAAATGTGAATGGTCTCCTATCCATAGCTGGATCGTTTTTAATTGTTGAGATTTCCCAATCATTTTTACTTCTCCACCGATCAAGCTTTTCTCAATGCGATGTGGAATGCTGTTCAGCACTGTATTTTCCATAACGATGCTGTTTTCAATCTGACAGTTGTAAATGGACACATGATCCGAGATGGAGGTGTAAGGACCAATATAGCAGTTTTCAACGGTAGTATTTTGTCCAATAATAGCCGGTCCGCAGATGATGCTGTTCATGATTTTACTATTTTCCCCTAGAACAACCTGACCGGAGATAAGTGATTTCTGATCAACCGCCCCTTTAGATGTGCAGCCTTGCATTTTATCTAAAAAATATTGGTTACACATAATCAAATCCTTAGGCTGTCCCGCATCTTTCCACCAATACGGTGAACGAAAAACCCCTAGATGAAATCCGTCATTAATCAATTGCTGAATGGCATCGGTTAACTCATATTCGCCCCGTGCCGAGGGCGAGATTTTCGCAATGGCTCCGAAAAGGGAATGCTTAAACAAATAAACCCCGTTAATGGCTAAATGGCTTGGAGGATGTTTAGGCTTTTCCACCACTTTTTCAATTTTTTCTCCACTTAGTTGAACGACACCAAATTGCTCCGGCGCATCAACATGACTTACGGACACGAGCCCGTCCAGATTTTCTGACTGGAATTTTTGTATAAGAGGCTGCAAAGACCCATCGATCACATTATCGCCTAAATATAAAAGAAAGTCGTCGTGCTGGATAAAGTTTTCCGCAACTCGAACAGCGTCCGCCAATCCCTTTGGTTCAGGTTGTACAATTAGAGTAATGGCAATTCCCCACGGCGTCCCTCCCCGCAAGGCATCATCAAATTCTTGCCGGAGCCCCGGAGGAACTACGACGGCAATTTCCGTAATGCCTGCCTGTATCATCAATTCGATTCCATAAAAAAGGACGGGTTTGTTCATTATCGGCAATAGATGTTTGGGGCGCGAAAACGTCCAGGGACGCAAACGAGATCCTTTTCCGCCACATAAAATCAAACTTTTCATTTGTGTACCTCCCACTATAAACTCATGAAGGTGACTTAAGCTAGACAAACATTCTGCAAAGTGCCGTATGCAATTAGATCCAAATCGGCTTGTGAACTTGCATACTGGTTGCTACAGTCTTCATCTTCTTACCAATGTATTGAAACACGCTTGTCGATGACACGGTACATGTCACGTGTGGTACTGAAACATAAAATGGCTTGCTCCAGCGAGGAATTAAATCCGATTCGTCCGTTTAGTCCATATGCAATCAGTAGAGTCGCGCAGGACGATCTGGGCTACAAATATTTCAGGAGCTATGATCTGTATGTTGTGTGGACATATACACCTTCTTAATCGCCTGCTCCTCCGATTTATGGCAGACCAGCAGCCCCCATGGAGTTGATACGATGATGAGTCCCTCCACACCAATAACCAAGGTTTTTTGCTTTTCAGAAAAGATGATATTGTCAACCGAATTATAGGTATGAACCAAACCACCAATCAGATTACCTTGCTCATCACTAGAGAATAATCGCGTTAGTGCCGTCCACGATCCTACATCGTCCCAACCGAAATGAATAGGGATACAGTAGACCAAATCCGCTTTCTCTAGAATGGCATAATCAACCGAAATCCTCGGAAGCAACGGATAGATTTGTTGCAATTGGTCATTGCTTTGTTTGAGCATATGCCACATTTCCGGTTGAAACCTCTCCAGATAACCAGCAACTGTTGAGGGTTTCGAAGCAAAAATACCGCTATTCCAATATACGTTGGGCTGCTTAACTAGTTCATTAGCTTTGTCCTGATCCGGTTTCTCGATAAATCGTTTGACCCTATAAGCCAATCCATCGTCATGGGCTTTGTGTACAACCTCAATATAACCGTAACCTGTCTCAGGGCGGGTTGGCACAATACCTAGAGTCACGATTGCACCCTCTTCATGTGCTGCATCCGCCGCTCTTTCAAGAGCTTCAAAGAAGGCCACTTCGTCTGAAATATATTGGTCGGATGGGATCGCTAAAAACGGTTCATCCCGTCCTTCAAATAAAAAATGCCGGGTAATCAGGGCAATGCTAGGCGCTGTATCCTGCTGTTCCGGTTCGATAATAAGTTGGTTGGGATCAAGCTCAGTTAGCTGCTCCATTACAATTGCCGTATATTTGTGAACGGTTGCTACATAAATATCTGCTGCTGGGACGAAGCGGAGAAATCGCTGGTAGGTTTCTACCAGCATCGAGTCCTTGGATACTAGTGAGAGGAACTGCTTAGGCAGCTCCTCTGTGCTTCTTGGCCAAAACCGGTTGCCTTTGCCACCTGCCATAATGACGATCTTCATGCCCTTCATCGTCTACCATCCCTCTCCATCAGCCAATAATTGCCCTCAAGCAAGGATTGTTGGGTTCCGGCATCAGCCACTTTCATATTTGCATAATAGAACATGAAACAACCCCTTCCTGAAAATCATTCATCAACAATACCCTCTAACAGGATATGCCTTAAGTAGAAAAGGAGATGGACGGATGCCATAAAATAGTATAAATGGGTAAATTCCCTCAAATATCACCATGCAAAAAAAACACTAAGCCTTCATAATCGAAGGATTAGCGTAGACTTGGGCTTTATACGTCCAATCGATTGCTCGCCGACATTGCACTCCCCACAATTCCTGCATCGTCAATCATCGTCGCCGTAACAATGGACAACCGATCCCAATACCCTCTGTAGACCGATTTCTGCAGCTGCTCACGCATGGGCGCAAACAAGCGTTCACCAGCCAAAGCGACACCCCCGCCAATAACAATAACATCGGGGCTATACAAGGTTACAGCATTTGCGAGACCTCTGCCGAGTAGCCTGCCTGTGTGGTTCATCACCTCAATTGCGAGTGAATCCCCCTCATCATAAGCTTTGGAAACTTCGGCTGCGGTGAGTTTGTCCTCGTGAGCGCCGTCTAACCAATCACGTAAAATACTCGACCTACCTCTTTGTAGAAGCTCTGTGGCCTGGCGGGCAATACCTGTGGCAGACACCGCCGTCTCTAAGCAGCCTTGCAGCCCGCAGCCACAAACATAAGGAATGTCTGGCATCACAATATGGCCTAGCTCACCCGCCATAAATCCGCCTCCGTAATAAAGCTTGCCCTGATTGATAACGGCTGCTGCAAGCCCCGTCCCTATCGTTATGCCAAGCACATGCTCATAGCCCTTGGCTGCCCCACATACCGCCTCACCATATACATACATTCTTACATCATTATCGATGTAAGTGGGAATACCTGTACGCTTGCGGATCTCCTCAGCAGTTGGAACCTGTACCCATTGTAAATTGCCGGCAAACAACGTAATACCTTGGATCGGATCAATAAAGCCAGGTGTTCCAACACCGATCGCAGAGATGTCTTCACGCCCCAGACCAGCGATACGCAGAAGCTCCTCTACCATCAATTTTATTTTATCAAATACATGGCTGCTCCCCATCAACGCTTCCGTTGGCTGTTTAAGCTTGTGCAACAGCTTGCCTGCGGCATCCGTTAAACCACACACGACATTCGTGCCTCCAATATCTATGCCAATCAAAAAGCCCATAATTCACCTCATCACGTTTTCTCAGAAAGCTTACATTCTTACTCAAAATTCTCAGTATGGTGGCTCTTTGCCAAATGAATCGTTATATTCAATTCGGCCAAAGCACTAACAAGTTCAGGCTTTAGGGGAATATCCGTTATACACGCATCCAAGGAGGATAACGGAACGATTCCGAATAAGGAAGCCTTCCCTACCTTCGAATTGTCTATGACGACTATCTTCATCCTTGAACGCTCCATTAGCAGACGTCCTGTCTTCGCTTCAAGTTCTGAATAAGTCGTCACGCCATGCTCCAATGAAAACCCATCGGCTCCCATAAACATTTTGCCAATATTCAAATCCTCAATAACCTTCTCGGCAAGCGGTCCGCATAGTTCGAAGCTGTTTTTACGCATCACACCACCGGTTAGCACTACCTGGACTCCATCACTATCGCTTAATTCCATTGCTATATTAACAGCATTCGTAACAACGGTAATATTCCGTCTGTGCTTAATCGCTTTGGCGATTAGATAGGTCGTGGTTCCTCCGGTCAATCCAATAACGTCTCCCTCTTCTATTAAAGATACAGCTTTAGCGGCTATAGCTTCTTTTTCCAACCACAGAAGCTGTTTCTTTTCTAGGAAGGACGACTCACGAAGCCCCGAGAAGCCCTCCCATTGGGCTCCACCAATTGTACGTATGGCCCCTTCTTTTCTTACTAAAACATCCAAATCTCTGCGTGCAGTCGCTTCCGAGCATTGAAATTTCTCAATCATTTCTTGTATCGTGATCTTGCCCTGGATTTTCAAAGTATTCATGATCCTACTGCGTCGTTCTTCACCCTTGGATAGATCCTGTTCACTCACTATTAATCTACCCCCCTGTCATTATTTACTGTCTTAATTCCTGCCTCACCCCATATAGCTAAGTATAGATAATCACAAGACCCTTTTCAACAATTCGGTTAAGCAAAAATGCTTGAGCTGGGAATTCCCGACTTAAGCATTTTATATTCCTATACTTCTCGCCAGGCATCAAGCAATAATAACTTCAATGCCCATCTCACGAAGCTTCTCAACTTCATCCGAGGGAGCTTTACTATCTGTAATGACAGTATGGACTTGGTTAACGTGCTCAATCCGATAGAAGGCTACCTTATTAAACTTACTATGGTCTACGAGTAAAACCACATGCTTCGCATTTTCTATAAGCTTACGGACGACTCTCGCTTCCTCCATACTTGGAGTTGTTAATCCTTGATCAATACTAAAGCCATTCGTTCCGATGAAAGCATATTCGCAATATACACCGTCCAAAGCCTTCTCGGCGGTTTCCCCGATAAGGGCGAATGTGTTAGGGCGAATATTCCCCCCTGTTAGAAAAATATGGTTGTCATTCGATCCCATGAAGGTTGTAGCTACATTAACGGCATTAGTAACAATGGTTAGTCCTGTACGGTCTTTAATTATTCTCGTCAAATGGCTGACGGTCGTTCCAGTAGACAACGCGATCGTCATCCCGTTTTTGATTAACTTCGCAGCTTCGGAGGCGATAGCCGATTTTTCCTCCGTAAATTTATCCTCTTTTTCAATAAAAGATGGCTCGTTAAATAAATAATCGTTTAATACGGCCCCGCCGTGGCTGCGCAACAATAATTTATCGCGTTCCAGCTTCTCTAAATCTTTACGCACGGTGACCTCAGATACATTCAATTCAGAGCTGAGAAATGACACATCAACGCTCTTATGAATTTTTAAGTAATCAATAATAAATTGATGCCTTTCCAGGCTCAGCATTTTTCGGTTGTTATCTGCTTCCATGTACATACCCTCTCAGCATAAAACCAATTTCGTTAGATTCTGAATCGTTTCGTTTATATGAGTAAGTATAAATAAGTTTAAGAGAAATGGCAATTCAGAAATCATCTGAGAAGGCTGCACTGGCTTTGAATGTTACAGATTATTGATTAATATTTTACCTTTAACGCCACCAGGTTGCCGGTACAATTCAAAAGCCTCATTAATATCCTTCAAACTAAAGCTTTTGTAAATAATCTCTTTAAAGTTTAATCGTTTCTGTTTGAGAAAATGCAGCGTTAGTCCCCATTCTTCTCCCGGAAACGGAGTGCCGTAAGACATCCAAGAACCTGTCAGCGTAAACTCTTTGCGATTCATCAATTCAAACAGTTTATGGTTAAAAGTCAAATCACGTACAGGTGTCCCGATAAAACAAACTTTCGCTTTGTTGGCTGCGAGTTCAAAGCTCTGTCTCATGGTTACATCGGAGCCTGCCGTTTCCATGACAACCCCAAATCCTCTGCCTTTTGTGATTTGCTTCCACTCATCTTCAAACCCGGTCCTGGTTGAATTTATCGTATAATCGGCACCCAGCCTTTTGGCCGTCTCCAGTCTCTCTTCATCAATATCGAATACGGTCACATCTCTTGCTCCCAATATTTTCGCCCATTGGAGTGTGAGCAAGCCAATATTACCGCCGCCAAGAATAGCAACATGCTCCCCGCCTTGAAATTGGATTAATCTTAATCCATGCAAGGCAACGCAAGAGGGTTCCACCAGCGCTGCTTCCTCGAAGCTTATGCTCTCATCGAACGGAATCGCGTTTGCTTCCGGAATCGCTACATATTCCGCCCAGCTCCCGTTTACTCTGGATCCAATAAAAGAATAATATTTACATTGTGCGAAATTTCCGTTTAAGCAATCATCACATGTATGGCATGGTTTAAGCGGAGCACCCACAACACGGTCGCCCACCTTCACCTTAGTCACATCGCTTCCAATCTTTTCTACAACGCCGGAAAACTCATGCCCGAGTACGATCGGATAATGATGTGCGGCGTCCCCCATGACTCTCGGTAAATCGGACCCGCATATTCCCGTTACCTTCACCTTCACCAAAATCTCATGTGATTCTAATAAGGGGATCCCGATTTCCTCAACCCGTATATCGTTTTTCGCATAAAGCACCGCAGCTTTCATGCTATTCACCATCCCATCTTTGGAAATACATCTTTAAGCTTGTCATAGGTTTCTAAATATACGTCGTATACTTGCTTATACACCTGCTGATGCTCCAGGTTCGGGATTTGTTCGCGATGGATCCGAACTGTCCTTTGAACCGCATCTTCACAGTTACGGTAAACTCCTGTTCCAACGCCTGCCAAGATCGCCGCGCCCATCGTGGTGGCTGCATCAGAAGAGGGGATTTTGAATACTTTTCCTGTAATGTCCGCTTTAATTTGGGTCCATAGGACACTGTTGGCGGCCCCGCCGACACTATGCAAGGTATGGATCGGCACACCGTTTTCTCCGGCTGTTTTTAAATTATGCTGTAGAGCCAGGGCACAGCCTTCCATGATCGCACGAATCAGATGCCCTTTCGTTTTTTCAAAGGACAAGCCCATAAAGACGCCCTTCGCGTTGGGATCCCATATAGGTGAACGTTCCCCGGCCATGTAGGGCAGGAAGATCATCCCTTCACAGCCAGCCCTGATGCAGGAAGCTTCCTCACCAGCGAGCCTGAAGAAATCCGCTTCCGCTTCTCCGGCAAACTCCCTTTTCAGCCAATTCAAGCTGCCGCCCCCAACTGTACCTCCCTGCAGGATCCACATGTCTTTGACTACATGGCAGCTCAAGATCAGCTTCTCGTTTTTAACCGGACGGTCCATGACAATACTCATGCCTCCGGCTTGGCCTCCCTGCTCCTGCACTTCTCCGACATGGATCGCGCCTGCACCCAGTGTGGCGCAGGCGGCATCCAATCCGCCAGCCACAACAGGTGTACCAGCAGCAAGCCCCGTCTCGGCGGAGGCGAACGGAGTGACCCCTCCTACAATATCGCTGCAAGCGAATATATCGGGAAGCCATTCCGCCGGAATGCCCATTTGCTCGGAGAGCGTATAATCCCACGCTGCCGTTTCGATATTAAAAGCGTGCAGGCCGTTGCCTTGTGATACGTCCTGGGAGTATTTCCCGGACAATTTGTACACAATATAGCTGTTGCACTGCAGCAATTTTTTAGTCTGTTGATAAAGGTCTGGCTCATTTTCTTGAATCCAGCGTATTTTGCCAGTGACATATGAAGGAGACATGGGGTTCCCTGAAACCGCGAACAGCTTTTCCAGTCCGATGGTTTGGCTTAAGTATTCACATTGCTTTACAGATCTGCGATCCAGCCAAATGATTGCATTTCGCAAAGGCTTTCCGTATGCATCCATCGGGATGGCAGCACCGCTTTGTCCGTCCACCCCAATGCCCTTGATCTGACGTGGATCAATGCCCGTTTGCTTTAGCATGTCACGCAGATTATCGCAGACGGCGCGCCACCAATCCTCCGGATTCTGCTCCGCGTATCCCGGATGGGGGTAATGCGTTGTGTAAGGCTTCGTTCCTTGGAATAATACGTTTCCATCAGGCGTAAAAAGCGCAACCTTACAACCTGAAGTCCCGATGTCAATCCCTACCAAATACTCATTCGCCATAACTAACTCCTTATTCTACACGCTCCACCGGCAGCAACCGGTTCAGGGTGTAAATATTCACATACCTGGCATTGCTTTCACCCGACGCGACTACGCCTTATTCGTACAACCGCACAGCCGCATTTTCTCCAGAGCCATTTGCTTAACAACTTCTTTGGCAACGGACATATAGGAGCGCGGATCAAGGTTATCTGGATGTTCGGTAAAAAATTGCTTCAAGGATAATGTGAACGCGTTTTTCAGCTCCGTCGCGACATTCATCTTCGCCATACCCAGTGATACACAGCGTTTCACCTGGGCTTCCGGAATGCCAGAGCCTCCATGAAGCACTAGCGGTACTTCCACTCTGCTTGCTATCTCTTGTATTCGTTTAAAGTCAATATTCGGCTCTCCTTTGTAGATGCCGTGAGCGGTACCTATTGCGGGCGCCAAGGTGAAAACTCCCGTCAATTCTACGAAACGTTGGCATTCGATCGGATCCGCTAACGTCGCCATATCATCTTCCACATGGATATCATCTTCCACGCCGCCGACTTTGCCTAGTTCCGCCTCGACGTTCACGTTCAGCGCACGGGCAACTTCGACGACTTTTCGGGTCATTTCCACATTTTTCTCAAAAGGATGCATCGATTGGTCAATCATGACTGACGTATATCCAGCCCGCATACACTGTAGGATCAATTCGAAATCCTGGCAATGGTCCAAGTGCAGTGCAATCGGCACACGGGCCTGCCTCGCCGCCGTTTTGGCCGCACCTGCGATATATTCTATACCTAGATGCTTAACGGTCCCTACCGTCGTTTGCAATATCAGCGGTGAACGGCTCTCCTCCGCCGCGTCAACCACCGCTTGTAGCATTTCGATTGTATGTACATTAAATGCGACAATACCGTACCCCTGTTTTCTTGCTTCAACTAATAAAGGTGTCGATGAAATTAATGTCATGTTCTACTCCTACCTTTCAATTCTATAAATTAAACTCGATTCAAGAACTCCAATATAGTTTGTAAATCTTCGATTTCATTTAACAATCATTTCACTTCTTAAACTTACGTATTCATTCGTTTTATTTCGTTTATATTAATATAATATTTTGTATTACGTTTTTTGTCAACCTGTTTTGAAATGAAATAAGGTTACCAGAACCTTCCCGGCAGCCTTTTAAGAATTGTTCTGCTTATTCTGCTGCTCCGGCCCATCCTGCGGATTAAGCTTTACCCAAATGCAGCTCGGGATGGCTCTTGTAAAAATCAGCCCACCGCTCCAGCCCATTAGTCGTAATCAACGCAGTCGGATATTTAGCCGCAATCCATTCCTATCGGCTATTGTATCTACCGGCCATGGTCCGACTATGATACCTTGCTCCATAATCATTTCCGTGTACTCGGCAGTCATTATGCGGATCGGAACACCCAGTAATTCACAACCAAACTCTTTCATAAATGGGAATACATAAGGCATATTGCAGCTGCTTGTCAATCCAAGCCTGATATCTCGACTCAGCTGTCTGGTTCGGATAATGGAGAAGTGATCGAAGCTAATAATGATTATTTGGTCGAATGTATCTGTTTGGCGAATAACCTCCATGACCTTTTCCTCCAGCCCTGGGTATAGGTCTCCAGCCTGCTTCAGCTCGACCATAATGTTTATCTTACCTTTGAGTAAGCGTAACGTTTCTTCTAATGTTGGGATCGTTTCGGTCTCTCTAATGCGGAACCTCTTGAGTTCATCCAAAGTGTAGTCACGAACCATCCCTTTGTTGTCCGACATCCTATCAACCGTATAATCATGCATAACGACCGGAATGCCATCTTTGCTCAATTGACTATTGTATAAATTTGAACAGTGTTTCTTGTCAACCAAAAAAAGATTAATATTTTGTAAAATCAAATCCATTTGAAGTTTCGTTCAATAGCGTTTCTCAAAACCAATATCAGAGGTTATAAGTTCGCACAAAACACTAATAAGCTGCCTCTCCTATTGAGACGACAGCTTTCAGGTTGAAATGCTCCGTTAGCGATTCAGCACTTTAATGAAGTTGAACTTTCTTGACGGCAAAATATAGCTATCCTTCGCTCATCAGGTGGCGTCCTCAGTGCAGGATTGACGTTTGTGCGTTAGGGAGGGAATGAATAGAATCAGCAGCCTTTCAAGCGCTGCTGACGATGAATAAACCACTGTACATTCCATTTAATGTCTAATTCCGCACACTGATTTCTCCTATTGAATCAGCCAAATATCACTGTTCTGCTTTTGCTCTCTGACCAATCGCTATCCAGTTCACCATACCTGTCAATTCTGAAGAGTAGCGGGTTCGGACAATTTGGATAATTGCACCATCACGAAATTTCTGTTGAATAACGCCGTAGGTGTTAGTTTGGTCGGTTGTCGCTACCAAAGCATATTGTTCATCCGTAAAAGGCTCATCGAATACGATCCTGACCTCAGCGAACTCTTCCTCTCCTTGCATAAGGAAGGACGATAAACCGAACTGTTGGACTGACTTACCCTCGTAACTTGCTCCCGTCGAAGCATCTGAAGGAGCTGAAGGAGCTGCTACTTCTTTTACTGGAATCAGGTTCTCATTCATACTGTCGAATCTTGAGGCTGCGGCTAACAGCAGCTTCTCTATCAGCCCCGATTCCAAATGAAGCCCAGCTATGCTGCCTGGCAACAGATGATACCCGGATATAGACTCTTGCTTAATATGCAGCCCATCAATAATATCATTACCCAATTGTTCGCCGCCTACAGCTCCCACTGCCAAATGGCGGCTCGTGACCGCGCCTTCTGCCAGTTGCTCACTTCCCACTGATCCCCCGTCCAGGTGCCCGGCTTCCACCGATCCCCACGCCAGCTTCGCTCCCGTCACCGATTGCTCCTGCAGTTGTGCAGTGCCGATCGCCTCCGCGGCTATGTGCCGGTTGTCCACCGCTTCCGCCGCCAAGTGGCGGCTTGCAACCGCACCTTCGGCCAACTGCTCGCTACCCACCGCTTCCGCGCCTAGGTGCGCCGCCTCCACCGCCCCGAACGCCAGCTTCGCTCCCGTCACCGCCTGCTCCTGCAGCTGCGACGTACCGATCGCTTCCGCGGCTACGTGCCCGCTGCCCACCGCTTCCGCCGCCAAGTGGCGGCTCGCTACCGCACCTTCGGCCAGCTGCTCGCTGCCCACCGCTTCCGCGCCCAGGTGCGCCGCCTCCACCGCGCCGTGCGCCAGCTTCGCTCCCGTCACCGCCTGTTCCTGCAGCTGCGTCGTGCCAATTGCATCCACTGCTACGTGCTCGTTGCCTACCGCACCCACCGACAGTTCGCGACCGCTTACCGCATCCTCTGCCAGGTGGCGACCTTCCACCACGCCTTCGGCTAGTTGCTCACCCCCGACTGCTCCGGCGCTCAGATGCTCCATACCTACTGCACCCAACGCCAGCTTCTCCCCCGTGACCGCATGACCCTGCAATTGTGTTGCTCCTATGGCTTCCTCCGCTATATGCGGACCGCCAATAGCTCTCCAAGCTAGCGAACGTCCGCTTACAGCTCCCGCCGCTAGATGGCGCCCTGTCACTGAACCTTCAGCGAGTTGCTCACTGCCCACCGCTTCCGCGGAAAGATGCTTTGTTTCCACCGCACCCAACGCCAGCTTCTCTCCCGTAACCGCATACTCATGCAATTGCACCGTGCCGATCGCTTCTACGGAGATATGCGCTGCACCGACTGCTCCCCACGCCAGCTCTCTCCTGCTCACAGCTCCTGCTGCCATATGTCTGCTAGTCACCGCTCCATCTGCCAACTGCTCGCTGCCTACGGCTTCTGCGCTAAGATGTGCGGCTTCAACCGTGCCCCATACCAGCTTTGCCCCTGTAACAGCTTGCTCTTGCAATTGCGCCGTACCGATCGCCTCAGCGGCGATATGTGTCCCGTTAATCACGCCACGAGCTAATTCCCTCTCCCCTATTGCTTCTTCCGCCAAATGGCTGCCAGTGACCGCTCCCATTGCTAACTGCTCGCTACCCACAGCCCCCAGGCTCAGATGCCCTGAATCCACCGCACCAAATGCCAGCTTGTGACCGGTCACCGCTTGCTCCTGTAATTGCGCCGTACCGATCGCCTCTTCAGCAATATGCCTACCATGGACTACACCTCCGGCTAACTCCCGGCTGCTCACCGCTTCTGCAGCAAGATGAAGGCTTGTGACCGCTCCTTCAGCCAGTTGCTCACTGCTAACCGCTCCATTAGCCAGATGCACCGATTCTACGATGCCTCGTGCCAGCTTAGATCCTGTAACTGAATATTCATGGAGCTGTGTCGTATCGACAGCATCCGCGGCTATGTGCACGCTGCTCACCGCACCCCATAACAGCTCCCGTCCGCCCACAGCACCGGTCGCTAAATTCCGGCTCGCCACCGCCCCTTCAGCCAAATGGTCACTGTTTACTGAACCCACACCCAGGTGACCTGAATTCACGACACCATCAGCAAGCTGTGCCGCCTTGACCGATGCCATTGCCAAATGTGCAGTTGTGACTGCACCCTCGGCTAGCTTCTCTGAAGTAATTACAAAGTCTGCCAGCTTCTCACGGGTGACAGCTTCCTTAGCAAGATGGTTCGCCTTTACAGCAGCTTTCGATAAATGAGATGACTGAACCGACCCAGCAGAGATGTGCTCTCCAAGCACCGATTCACGTCCTAATTTATCGGAGGTCACACTCCCCTGAGCCAGCTTCGCCGTCGTAACCGATAAATTCGTTAGCTTGTCGGTCGATACCGATTCACTGGACAGCTTCGATGTCGTAATACTGTGGTTAGCCAGTTGCCCCGACAAAACCGCACCCTCTTGAATATGCTGGTGCTGGATCGATCCAACACTTAATTTGTCCGAGGTAACCGCTCGATCCTGCAGCTTTGCTGTCACGACTGATTGATCCTGCAAATGCTCCTTGCTGATGGCAAGTGGTCCAATATGGAGCGCTTGGATTGCCTTCTCCACAATATGGCCGCCGCTCACAGCGCCCCCGTTCAAATGCTCTCCATTAATGGATTTTCTCCCTAGCTTAGCCGAGGTGACAGCTTGATCCATGATCTTATCCGAACCTACCGATGCCGCTCTCAATTGAGCCTCACCCACGCTCTGCGGAGCGAGTTTCCCAGCGGTTATAACACCGTCAGTCATATGCTGAGTCTCTATGCTTTTGGGTTGAATATGCCTTTTCTCAATCGCCAAATCTTGCAGGTGCACGCCTCCAACCGCCTGCTTTCCCAGCTTCGCCGAGGTTACCGATCCATCCCGCAAATGCTCATTCAGCACCGCACCGCCAAGCAAATGCTCCGCTGTTATTTGCTTCGCTCCAATCGAATCACTATGCACGATCCCAGGTGCCAAATGCTCATGTAACACAGCCCGTGATTGCAAATGATCGGAACCAACGCTCCAAGCTGCAAGCTTATCCTCAGTCACTGACTGCTTGCCAAGCTTAGATCCAGTTATTTCTCCATCGGCTATTTTACTCGCAGTTATCGATTGGTCACGCAGCTTCTCTGTAGTTACCGACAAATCAGCCAGCTTCGCCGTATTGACTATATAATTCGCCAAATTCGTCGCTTGGATCGTACCACTTTTAATTTTCTCAGAAGTAATAGATTGGTTCTGGATCAGCTCACCCGTAATCGTTTCCTCGGCCAAATGCTTCGTTTGAATCGAATGTTCAGCTATTTTCATCGCATCGATCGTTTTGTCTGCCAGCTTTTCCGAAGTAATGCTGTTATCCTGCAGCTTTTCACCACTAATGGCTCTTTCCTGAATTTTATCGCCTGAGATCGCAAAGGACGCTATATGCTCCTCAGTAACCGAGCGAAGCCCCAGCTTTTGTTGGGTCACGCTTCGATCTCCTAGCTTGGCAGCGATCACCGCGTAATCGGCCAGTTGGTCAACACCAATTGCCCCCCGTTTCACTTTACTTCCTCCAATCGCATTGCGGGCAATCTTCTCGCTTGTTACTGCTTCTTCAGCCAAATCATCCGTGTAAATGATAGCGCCAGATCCAATACCCGTAGCCGTTTTACGTTTCTGCTGAAGCAGAGGCTGGACGCTATCGGCCCCAGCTTTTTCCACTGTTAAAGGAACCTCTGCCTTATTAACTTTTTCCTCCAGCCCAGCATCTATGGTACGGCTGATCGTAGCATTCACGGTTTCTTCTTTACGCGGCTTTATCTTTTTATCAGATTCCTGAATATCGTCCAACCATTTCAATTCATTGATGTATGCCCCGCTCCGCTTTCGCTGTGTCGTGCTTGGCTTGCTCGTACCGCGGCTATTTAGCTTCTTCATCCTGCACATCCTCCTAAATTGGTATTCTATCCTTTGATAACTTAGGTTCCCTGGGTCTGGGTCGATCATTTCTTAACTATTGCCACACTAACGAGTATGGGTTCAGCCTAAGTAGTAGTCATTTGTAACATATGCATGCACCTATAAGGAAGTCATTCAACACAGAAAAAATAGGCGCAGCCTCAAACTGTCGCCTTACTGAATAAATGCTTGATCATTTCATTCATACCAAAAAGAGGAGTATGCATAGAGCATCTCCTCTTTTACATGGAATTCCCTTAGCTTACATAAAAAAAGCGATACCCATCAAGGCGGAACCAGATAATACTACCAGCGGATGCATACGGTATTTCATCGTCCCAATCATAGCAAAAATAAATATCAGTACAACACCCAACGTATGCAAGTTCATCCCCATTAAAGGTTGCCCGTTCACTCCAACTCGGATCGCCGCATAAATAATCAATGCTGCCACCATAGGCTTCAGGCCGTAAAAGATCATTTGGAGTAACCGTTCCCTACCCACTTTAAAAAAGAACAGCGACAACGCAATAATAATAATAAAAGACGGCAAAATCATACCGAACGTAGCTGCTACCGCTCCCCCAATTCCAGCAACCTTGTAGCCAATAAGCACAGCACTATTAGTCGCTATCGGGCCAGGTGCCATACCCGCTAAGGCCACGGTGTGGGCGAAATCAACGGAGGTTATCCATTGCTGCGATACCACTTCCCGCTCAATAACACTTAATATCGCATAACCGCCTCCAAACGAGACCAGCCCAATCTTAAAAAAAGTCCATATTAGAGCCCATAGCATAATCCCCATCTCCTTCCCCCACTAATCGCTTAAATCCCATCGCCCCACATAAATTGGCCGGCCATGGCTGAATTGGAACCGGGAATGGCCGATTTGCCCGACTTAAAACCAGTTGATTGTATATGCAATTTTTCTTTTATTTTCAAAATCCATAGTCCCGCTGTGGTACCTATCAGCAACAGCAAAGCTGGATGCATCGTAGTGAAGAGTAGTGCAACCAATCCTGCCGTTACAATCAGCAGGGTCGACTTATCATGAATTGCTGATTTCAGCATCCTCCAGCCCGCGATCACGATAAAAGCGACAACCGCTGAATGGATGCCTTCAAAAGCGGCTGAAGCCTTTACTGAATTTTCCACTGATGCATATCCGATTGTCAGCGAAAGCATAATAATAAAAGTGGGCAATCCCATGCCTATAATTGCAGCTATAGCCCCTTGAATGCCCGCTATACGATAACCAATCAAAGTTGCTGCATTGATCCCGATGCCGCCAGGTGCCGATCCTGCTATTGACAACGCTCCACTTATTTCTTCCTCATCCATCCATTGGCGCTTTTCAACAATTTCCTTCTCTATCGCTGGAATCATCGCATAGCCGCCTCCGAATGATATCGGACTAATTTTGCAGAAAGACCAGAATATTTCCCCTAATAAGGCTTTACTTGATAGAGATAATTTACTTGGTATGAATGTATAGCTAGGCTTAGATTGCTTGCTTGTAATTGATATCTTCATCTGCTCATTATTAGTCATGTCGCAGCATCCCCCGTCTTTTGCTTCTTTATCGATTATACACTACTTAATTTCTTTTTGGAATAAACTATTATATAAAATATTTTATTTGATTTCAAAAGGTTTGTTTATATCCGAAATCCGCCTGTTTAAAGAGGGGGATACTAGGGATTAAACTGAACTTTTTACCATTTTAAATTATAATCAATAATTCCAGCTTTATTAACAGTGCGCCAAAAGCTTCTATATGCCCTCAATACTTAATGTTAAGTTAATTGATTCTACGAGTGTAGAAAATACATCCTTTTTTCGTTAGTAGTCTCTAGCCTCTTTATCTACCAATTTTCAGAGAAACTCCACTTTTCTCCTACAGCACCTGTCCATAACAGGTCTGTCCCCGACCCCATATACTAGGAAGTAAACCCAAAATGTCGGAGGGAGTGAACACCATGCCCAATCCCTGCGTGGGCATTCTCGTAAATGACAAGCTACACAGCAGTATTCCATTAGGGAAAACGAAATATGAAGCTGTCGACTTTTATGTAGAAGCGGGAGCCAAATATGGCTTTACACCATGTTTTTTCCGTATTGATGATGTGGAGCCAGGTGCAATTGAAGTTAATGCTTATGTGATGGAGAAGGGCGAATTTGTAAGCAAAAGCGTACCGATTCCGCAGGTTATTCACAATCGCGCGATTTATCGAGGGCGTAAGCAGTATAGACAGCTGGCCTCATGGATTACAGAAGGCAGGCAAGTGTTTAACCAATGGAACCGCTATGGTAAGCTGTATATTCAAAAAGTGCTGCTACAAGCTCCCTACTTGCGCCCTCATTTACCCTGCACCTATAAAGCCTCCTTAAGCCATGTTGCTACAATGATGAAGCTATATGATACCTTAATTATTAAACCGAATAAAAGCAGTATTGGTCGCGGCATCATGAAGCTGGAGCGCTCTGGCCAAGGCTGGAAGCTCACTTATCCTGCCAGCTTAAGCATCCATAACAAAAAATGGCAAACTCTACAATTCCCAGGCAAGCGACTTCCGCTATTATTACGCAACCGGCTGCGGCGTGGACAATATATCGTCCAGCAACGACTGCCGCTGGCAACGTTCCATGAACGCCCCTTTGATCTGCGCGTGTCTGTCCAGCGCGGTGCCCAAGGCCAGTGGCAGATAACCGGCATTGTAGCGAAGGTTGCTCCCAAGCACCGCTTCCTGACCAATATCGCCCAGGGAGGCTTAGTGACAAGACTGGAGCATATACTAGCGGAGGAATACCCGCATCTGCAGCAGCCAAACGTATTTGCTAGTATCGAGCGGTTCTCCTTGCAGGTTGCGGAGCATCTTGGCTGCAGCCTGCCGCATATGGCCGATCTGGGGCTGGATATCGCCATTACAGTGGAAGGCTTTCCGATGCTAATCGAATGTAATGGCAAAGATCAACGGTACAGCTTCCGTGAAGCTGGCATGCTGAAGCAATGGAAAGCAACCTATGAGAATCCGATGGCTTATGCCAGGTTCCTGCTTGACCATGGATTACCGGAACAGCGTGAATTAGAGCTGCAGCAAGCAGCGGTAATGGGAATGACGAAAGAAGCCCTCGAAGCTTGAGGGTTTCTTTCGTCTCTTTTTTAACACTTGTCTTTTTTTAATATTTGGAATAACCTGAACTTAGTGACGCAGCGGATTTTATGAATAATCAATACGTTATTGGGATGCAACTCCTGCAAGCGCTTTATATACTGAATACAGGTTATCTATGTATGGACTATAATAGCGGAGGTTGGGATGAACATGATCAAACATCGTATTGTTATTGCTGGCTGCGGCAACATGTCCAAGGCTTGGATTGCTTATGCCATAAATCGGGAAGATTGCATCATCACCGCCCTTGTGGATGTTCGACTCGAAGCCGCGGCAGCCATGAAAACCACATATAAGCTGGATTGCCCCGTATTTACAGATATCACTGAAGCGATCCGGGCTACGGACGCCAATTTGGTGTTCGATATTACTATCTCCGAGAGCCACTATGCAGTATCCACCGCAGCATTCGCCGAGGGCTGCCATGTGTTCGGCGAGAAGCCCATGGCCGCTTCGATGGAAGAAGCCCGCGCCATGATTGCCGCGGCTGAAGCGGCAGACCGCACCTATGCCATCATGCAAAACCGCAGGTATACCAAGGAGATGATGGCATTCCGCGACCTCGTCCAGTCGGGTGGAATCGGTGAAGCCGGATTCATCACCGCGGACTTTTTCCTGGCTTTGCATAACGGAAAGTTCCGTGAAACTATGGACAATCCGCTATTGCTCGATATGGCGATCCACACGTTCGACCAATCCCGTTTTATTACGGGCAAGGATCCCGTTTCGGTATATTGCCATGAATTTAATCCCGCTGGTGCTTTCTATAAAGGAAATGCTGCAGCAATTTGTTTGTTCGAATATGAGGATGGTTCCGTATTTTCATACAGGGGCTATTATAATGCCGAGGGTGCTGCTACCTCATGGGAATCAAGCTGGCGGGTAGTCGGATCGGAAGGAACGGCGATTTGGGACGGACGCACCGCTCCCTACGCGGAAAAGGCTGCTGCTGAATCCGATCCAGCGGCGTTTGTCTACCAGCACGAACGATTGGTTGCCGACTTAACCTGGACGGGTAAAGAGCGCCATGACGGCTGCCTCGACGACATGTTCGCTGCTTTAAACGAAGGTCGTGCGCCTTCCACGGTATGCACCGACAATATCAAAAGCGTCGCAATGGCTTACGGAGCGGTGCAAAGCGCCAAAGAAGGACGCAAAATAATGTTGTAAAAAGTGAATATTAGCGGAGCGGCCCAAGGTGTTCTGGAGATAGCGAAGCGGTGCCTTCGTTTATTTGAACAAGAGCAATCGGAGGCACATATCTTGGCCGCGCAGCGCCTTTCAACACACCATCTTTTTAGGAGGTACCACCATGTCCAATATTAAAAAACTGTCACAACTGCTAGACAGCATGAAACTGGTCGATCTTTCCCACACCTTAGAGGAGGATATGCCTATCGTACCCTCCCATAACCGCTATTTCCATACCTTGTGGGATACGTTTGCCCATGGAAGCCGAGCCTTGTCGTACCAGCTTTTGATCAATGAGCATACAGGCACACATGTCGATGCTACCGCTCATTTTATGCAAGAGGGGCATCCCGCCCACCAATATATCGATCAGACTTCGCTCACACAATTTTTCGGACGCGCCTTGACGTTAGACTTTTCCCATTATACCGAAACCGATGAAGTCACTGTCGAAGAAATTCAGCAGTGGGAGCAAGACAACCAAGCGATCGAGCCTGGGGATATCGTCATTTTTTATTTTGGATGGGCTCGTTATTGGGTGCCGCGTTCAGTTAGCCAAAAGTTTGCCCAATCACGACCTGGCATTACGGGGGCTGCCGCTGAATATTTGGTATCCAAAAAAATCAAGACGATCGGCTGTGATGTTATTTCCATAGATGGCTCCTCTAGCACCGATTCTGCAGCGCACTATGCCCTGCTAGGCAATGGAGTGAATATTATCGAAAATCTTAACCGTTTAGAAGAAATATTGGGTGAGTCTTATATTTTTATTTTGCCGCTGAAAATTAAAGAGGGCTCCGGCTCCCCAGTAAGGGCAGTTGCATTTAAATAAAAAAGTCTCCAACCTTGGTTAAAGGGCAGGAGGCTCCTCATACAATGGGTAAACACAAGGATAGGATGAATTATTGCTTGATCGTAAGGATGCCCGATTCGCTAATAAGCGAGGCTTGCAGCACCTTTTCAAAAAAGCTTACAGGCACATACATATTTCCGTCCTCTTTAATTATAGGTGCATGACCAAGTGGAAATGCACCTATTTTGTTATACACATATTGGTCCTTTCCTACCGATAGGCTGGTCCATTGCTCTCCCTTGCTTAGCTCCACCGTATTGTATTGAGTAATCCATTTGAGGGTATAACCCAGCTTTTCAGCAATCGGCCTTAGAGGCAATAAGACTGTCCTATCCTCAGCCATGTAAGCCGAAGCATCACCAGAAGCCAGCTCCATTCCATTTACAACTATTCGTATAGGCATATCTGTATTAGCTGAAGTGCCTCCCGAACCAGCGGTAATGCGGAATTCGGGAGTCCCCATTACATGCGGTGCGATTGCATATTCCTGGAACACGATGACAGCCTGGTTATGCTCCACATAAAAATCCTGTTCATCCTCGATGCCTTTAAACGTATCCAACACATAATGTTCCGGATTTGCTGCCATCAGATCGTTAATTTGCTGGTCAGCAATCTCTTTATACTCATCACCCAAAATATCTCGAAGCTGCACTTCTCTAGTCTGGGCTTCGTCATACACATTATAGGTTTCAACCATTTTCGTTCCGTGTGCACCACCCGTATAAACATAGGAATCCACCTCTATGGAGACAATATGCCCAGCGACCTCCCCTCCATCCGATTTAACTTGATACGTTATCGTCAATAAATAAGGTCTAAACTCAAAGCCCCCAGCTTTAGACGCTACTTCACTCTGGATCGCTTCTTCCTGGAGGCCTTCTGCTGCTTGAGTGGCTTTCAGTTCTATTTCAGCATTAAGCTCGCTCTCATAGGTTGAATCCTGAAGTCCCGTAATTACGGGGATATCTATTTCAATCGTGACCTGGTCTGTTGTTTCCTGGATGATTTTTGATGAAATTCGAACAGCAGAGGCAGCTGGAGTTGGGATAGGAAGAGCGGCTGCGGAGGCTGGAATAGGAAGTAGGGCTGGGACTATGAGCATTTTGGGTATGATGGAGCTTGCAAAAACAAAGCTAAAGCCAACCATACTTAATGCCATTATTTTAAAAGTTAATTTCATCGCCATTATTCCTCCTTCAACTATTGAGCAAACTATGAAGTGTATGGTGTACGCACCTCGTTCATGTTTTGGATGTTCTACTTTCTATTACCCTATTTATTGGAAGTTAGACTCCATATAATCATTTCGGATGCACGGCAAAAAAAGCCTTGAAGCACTCCATCAATATGATGGAATGCCATTTTAAGGCTCTGTTCAAGTAATCATATGCGTTTTATAGGCATATATGATCGAACCCTGCATATCTTAAGAAGCGATAGGCTTTAAGCTCAAACGATTGTTTCATACTCCGTAAACGGGTCTGCAATATCGATACAGTGGGCTTCCGTATCGCTCGCTCCCACATATAGCACAGCGCGGCTATTCACTTTTCGCACTAAGCCGCCGCTGAAGATCACATCCACCAAATCGGGACGCTTGGCAGGGCCGTCAGGAAAATCGCTTCTCGTCGCGATGATTTTTACTGGCGATTTCTCCCGCGTCCACGGGTTGAGCACAAAGGACATCGCATGGTAATGCAGCTGCCCGGCTTCATCCGTATAGGAAATGTGCCCCAATACGCCAAGAAACCCATTGCTTAGTAAATGAATTTCATTGGCTCCTCCCCACTCATCCTTCAGGAATTGGTCACGAAACAACGGAGCTTTAATAATCGACGTTTCCGATAAATCCTCAAACGACTCCAGTATGCTAAAGCCGATGACCGCCCTGGTGCCTTCAATCCCAAACGGCCTTGAAAAAACACCGATCGTCCCATCATTTAATTCAGTTAAACGGATATCCTTCATATTCCAGGGACCTGATGTGGCATGCACAAGCTCATGCAGGTTTTTGCCGCGATAGAGCACAGTTTTCCACCCTACAATCGCCCGCGTAAGCTCGGAATCAAAAAATAATTGAACCCCGCCTAAAATCCATTCCCCATTGATTCTCGTAATAAATGGATCTTGAAGCTGAAACTTAGGCAAGTCCAGCTTAGGTGTCCATACCTCATCCTTGCAAATAAAAAAAATAATTTCGGATTCCTCCGAGTTACGTTCTTCAACGCGACCGGCTATATACAGCTCGCCCTCATTAAAAAAAGGAGCCGTGATATTATAAACATCACGACCTCCAACTCCTTCAAAATGTAGCTTCTTACCTTTTTTCTCAGCGGGTTCATATTCAAGCAGTAATTCTTTGCAGGTTTTCGTTCTCCATTCCAGTTTCATCATGATGGTATATTCAGCCTTTCTTAGGTTTTCTTAGGTGTATTCCTGCATGCCTTTTTCTTTAAGCATTTTGACAATTTCTTTAACCTCTTGTGCTTTGTCTTTGGCGCAAATAAGCAGGGCATCCTTTGTATCCGCAATGATTAAACCGTCGATACCGATGGTCGTAATTAATCGCTTTTCTCCATATATAATGGAATTCCGCGTTTCGATACCCAAGTAGCTAGCTTTGACAATATTACCATATTCATCAGGAGGAAATATCGCTCCAAGGGCATCCCAGCTTCCAATATCATTCCATCCAAAATCGCCAACCAAGACTACAACCTCATCACAGCGTTCCAAAATACCGTAATCGATCGAAATATTTTGCAGTAAGGGATAGATGTCATTGATCATTTCTTCTTCGCGGTCTGTGCCTATATAATCCATTAGAGGAAGCATAGTTTTATAAAGCCGCGGGAGAAACCTTTGGAAATTGTCGAGAATGCTTGAGGTTTTCCATATGAACATCCCGCTGTTCCATAAATAATTGCCGGACTCCAGGTACGATTGTGCCTTTGCAAAGTTAGGCTTTTCCACAAATTCCGCTACCTCAAAAACGTTGCAGGGCTTGGTCATAATCGGATCGTTATTGCAGGAGATATAGCCGTAGCCCGTCGACGGAAAGGTTGGCTTAATGCCAATCGTGACGATCTTGCCCGTTTCCATTGCAATATTGCAGGCCTCGTCCAATGTTTTCCTAAATCTATCCTCCTCGGTAATATGGTGATCGGAAGGAAATACGACCATCAGGGAGTCACCGTGGTTTTTTTCAATAAATAAGGCAGCCAGCAAAATACTTGCTGCCGTATTTTTGGCGACAGGCTCCACTAAAATATTGCTGGATTGCACACTTGTATGCATGACGCTTTCGAGCAGCACAGCCTGCGAGCGATTGGTCACTACGATCGTATTTTCCATCGGGATGACGCCATTAAAGCGTTCAATCGTATCATTAAGCATAATATCGTTGCCGCTAATATTCAGCAGCTGCTTCGGCATTTCTTGTCTTGATAAGGGCCAGAATCGGGTGCCGCCGCCGCCGGCCAGGATCGTTGCGAATCTATTCATCATGCATCACCAAATGAGCCATACAATAAGAGACGATGTTCTCAGAGCCTTGATTCAAATTTAAGCCAAGTGCATGGATCCCATCATAGCAGCCGCCCGACTCGGCATCAATTAAGGATTCATTTCGCGAATTTCGCCCGTGGAACCAATCATAGCACAAGGAGGCTTGATTATAATAAGTGCGTATGCCAAGCGTCTTATAGGCTTCGAGACAGGCATACAGCATTTCGCAGGCCTCTATAGGCTGCTCATCATATAAGGCGGCTTCACCGCCACGTTCCAGCCAGCCATGGCTGCCGATTGGCTTAAAGTAGCCTTCCTTAGAAAAGGTGAGAGATCCCAGAAAATCCAGGCTTTCCTTCGCCGTTTGGCGAAGCTCTTCATTGTGGGATAACCGCGCGGCTTTGAATAGCGCCCATGGCAGCATAGCGTTGCCATAGGTAATGCTTTGTTCAAACCAATGCCAGTCTTCCCCTCGGTTATACTTATACATCGTTTGCAGTCGATTAGCCAATTCCTCGACCATGGAGGCGATCTTCGCCTGCGGCAGGAAATCCGGGTCTGCTTTTTCCTTGCTCGGATAAGGGAATGTATAGGCTAAGGCTTGCTGCGTCTCCAGCATAGAAGTTAAGCCAATAATGGTGTAAGCCATTGCTCGCGGAGACTGCAAGCCTAGCACATGGGGAAGCGCTTGGTTGATCATATATCGACATGTATTTTGCAGGTTATGAGGTACAGAGGCTTCTGAAAGTGTAAATCCAAGTGCCCATATACAACGCCCCAAGCAATCCTCCGACCCGGCTTTCTCAATAAATAGGCGATGGTAATCCATAAAATTTCTAAAGCTTCCGTCCACATTTTGCGCATGGTGGACAAAGGACAAATACGTGTGGATAAGATCCAACGAAGCTTTATCCTTCCGGCTTGTATACAGCATAACTGCAACAATCAAAGCCCTTGCATTATCGTCAGAAGTATAACCTTTGGAACGGTCCGGTATACCGAACTTCGTATGCTGAAAAATGCCAGTATCATCCGTTAAACGGTGCAAATAATCCGCTAACAGCGGTTTGCTTTTCAATTTTTCCATTACACTGCGCTCCCTTTTAGGTCGTAGCTGCCCGCAATCGTTTCACGGAAAAGCACCGCGTATGACTTGGCCACTTCGCTCCACATCATCGTACTCCCCAGGGCGAGCGTCTTTTTTTCCATCTCAGCTTTCAATTCAGGATGATCCAGGATGTTCAAGATATGCGCTTCTAATGATGTGGAGTCATGAAAATCCGCTAACAGCCCTCTGCCGTCAGCCAGCATTTCCACAGCGTAACGGTAAGGAGTCGAAATAACGACCCTGCCATAACCAATTCCGTATGCGAGCGTCCCACTGACAGCTTGATCCTTACCCAAATAAGGCGTCAAGTAAATATCCGATAAGACCAGAGATTGCACGACCTCCTCTTGGGTTAAATGCTTGTCGACAAAAAGCACATTACGCCCAAGGCCTAACATAGCTACCAGCTCCGTCAGCTTTTGTCTGTAGACTTCCCCAACCTCTTGTTTGACAACCGGATGAGTTTTGCCCCAAATGATATAAAGCGCTTCAGGATGCTTTGCCACTACGCCGCGCATGGCCTCAATCGCATATTCGATCCCTTTACCCGGACTTAAAAATCCAAAGGTCGAAAGAATTTGTCGATCGGTATACCCGTATCGCGCTTTTAACTCGATTCTCGACTCGGTATCAACCATAGGAACCCCATGATGGTACATGGCAATTTTTTCACGTGCTATGCCGTAAACCTCATGCAGGTCCTGCACTTTATTTTGCACCATAGTGACGGCCTTAAAGCTCAGCTCGGCAAGCCGCTTCATGATCATGCACTGCTTGGGACTCGGTTTGGATAACACTGTGTGGAAAATAACAATAAAGGGGATTTTCAGCTTTTCAGCCAAATCAAGCACATATTCACCACTTTCGCCTCCGTAGATGCCAAATTCATGCTGAATGACTAGGAGATCTATAGTGGAATGATTCAGCTCCGTCGCTGTTTTGTGATAATCCGACCGATTATGCTGGCCAATCTGCCCCATTACCTGGCTGCCATAAGCATACGACTTGTTATTGTTAACCGCGATAATGAAGGGTGTATGGAAATCAGGGATCTGTTCGATCTCATCCATCATATCCTGTGAAAAAGTGGCCAAGCCACACTCCCTGGGTAAACTGGTTCCCAAAAAAGCTACATGAAGCTTATTTAAACTGCTAGTCATGTAAAAACCTCCCATTTTAATTAATTTATTACATGAAGTAATAAAAAAAAGAAATAAAGATAGTTCTTTATTTCCTCATTCACCTATATGCTCTTGGCTAAACCACAACATCAGCTTTTGCTGCAAATTGCACTTGTTCTCCGCACTTATCCGCTCAATTAACCTTAGTATGAGCTTTTTTGACTTGTCAAATGATTCCATTTTGCAGCCTTAAGTTTGACAAGCAAGGAACTTGTGTTAAAATTAACATATAACAAGAAAATATAGTCGTGTAGCGGGCTGATTAGACATGTTGCTAATCAGTCCTTTTTATTGTATGTGAGATATCTTTCATATATAACTCTTTACCTATTTATAACTCTTTTCCCATTCGATTAGGAGGCAAATCATTTATGAGTAATTCTATCCAGTTAAAAGAACGGGTACACCTGACTAAAGCGCAAATCGGTTCACTAAGAAAAGAAGGTCAAATTCCAGCTATTGTCTATGGTAAAGAAATCGGTAGTATTTCTGTCGTTGTCGAAGAAAAAGCAATACTTGCTACCATTAAACATAACCAACGTGCCATTCTAAATGCAGAAATTCCTGGTCAAGGGACGAAACCGGTATTGATTAAAAACATTCAAAGAGATACGATGACCAAGAAAATTGTTCATATCGATTTTTATCAATTGAATATGAATGTCACGATGGATTCCAAAGTAACGATCCACTTCACTGGCGACCCCGTTGGCGTTAAAGAAGGTGGCATACTTCAAGTTGAATTATATGAAGTTGACGTCCGTTGTATGCCCGATAAGCTAATTAGCTCATTCGAAGCTGATATTAGCGGCCTGGGAATTGGTGACCATTTGCTCGTTTCCGATCTTACCTTCCTTGAAGGTATTGAGGTTCTAACCGATCCTGCTACCATGCTTGTCCAAATCTCACAGCCTAATGCTGAAGAAGAAGAAGTAGCAGAAACCGAAACGGTTGTAGTAGCTTAAGCTATTTAACCCATACAAAGAAGCCAGCGCATCCACTATCAAGTGAATCTGCTGGCTTCTTTTTGTTTTACTTGTACCGACGGGACGAAAACAGGCATAGTATGTAATCCCATCTCGTACGCCCGTAGCAGCCCACAACTGCTTAGTCCTTCTAATCGATGACTAGCCCTAATGGATAACTAATCCTAAGGATTCGGCTCTTCGCAGCGAGTCTGCGGTAAATTTGTTCTTTTTATATTTCTTTTCCAGCTCTTCCTTACTCAGCGGTATCCATCTGAAATCTTTATTGATGTAAATCAT
This sequence comes from Paenibacillus agricola, assembly GCF_011440305.1. GTDB lineage: Bacteria > Bacillota > Bacilli > Paenibacillales > NBRC-103111 > Paenibacillus_S > Paenibacillus_S agricola. The sequence goes on from NZ_JAAOIW010000003.1 coordinate 521,494, forward strand.
GACTTTGGTGCCCCAATCGACGTGGATCGTCCGGTTGGTTACCTTTTTAATGAGGCCAATCTTGGAGACGGCAAAACCAATCGTATCGATACAATATTTGTCCAGCAGGTTGTTGTTCATCTTCGGTTTAATCTTCCTCTCCTACATTTATCGTTAAGTCATTATACCATGCAATCCCGCTAGCCAGCCTCTTATTCTAGCTTATTTCTAAATTCTCAGGGAAACGGGCGATGTCTTTTTGCCGATAGACCCCTAATATGATGCCTACAGCTGCCATCTGTATAAGAGTGAGAGTGCCTCCATGGCTTATAAAAGGGAGACTTAAAGAGAAAAAAGGCAGTATCCCGAGTGGCATTAGCATACTCCAAACGAACTGGATCGCAAAAACAGCAAGCAGTCCCTTCACGATTAATTTTCCATATGGCTCCTTTACTCTTCTGGCTGTGCCGGCCAAACGTATCAGGAACAATAGAGATATGAACCATAACACAATCCCTGTCACCCAGCCCAAGCTATAAATCATGTATGAAAACAGCATTTCGTTTTGAATACCAGGCAAGGCTTGTCTCGATACGGCAAATCCTTGTCCCCACCATCCACCAGCTTGGATCGCTTCTAATGATTGCACTATCGTGTAACCGGAGTCCATAGGATCGCTGTAAGGATTCAAAAACGAGCGGAGCCGCTCGATTTTATGGGGGGAACTCCATACATCAAGCAGATTTAGCACCACAAAAGAAGCAAGCCCGTACCCAAGAAATTGTTTATTGCCCTTGCGGATCGAGAAAAGCAATACAACAAAGCCTGCTGTATAAATAAACATAGAGGCATTAGCATGGCCCTTTTGATACAAGAGGAACGGAATCACTACATACATCGCCAGCTTCACCAAAAAATGCTGTTGCTTCCATTTGGACATCATAATGCCGGCCAGGAAAACAATAAGCAAATAGGGAGAGGCGGATAAAAAATTAATCGTTGTAGAGCCTATCCTCAGAAAAGGTGCGCCATTAACCTGCTGTCCGAATAACAGCACCCAGCCCATAACCAGCAAGGTGAGACGATAGAAATGCCAGGAGAAGGGGAGCAGCTTCCGATAATCCCATAACCTTAGTGCAAGCATCACACATACACCGATACCTGAATAGACGACCTTGCTCAAAAAAGTACCATTGGTTCTATTAGGATCTGCCAGCTCTACAGCATACATAGCCAACATGCCCAAAGCAACGAACAAAGCGATAAATCCCAGCAAGCTCCATTCAATCCGTGGCTTATGTACTTTGTGAAGTTGATTGCCGATGTCTACAGCGCTTCCCATATCCAAAATGGCCTTGTCGATCGCCACCGCCTGTTCGACGCCTGCCGCCAAGTATTCATCAATCTTGTCAGCAAGATGGCTTTCCAGCTCAAGCTTGATATCGCGGTGTGCTGCCTTGGCTTGAACAGGCTTGCAAACCTCATTCAGAAACTGGCGTACCTGCTCATGGTGTCGGAATCTGCTCATCCTTGCCCCTCCCCATAACACGATCAACTGCCGTACGGAATACGCCCCATTCTTTTTGCTTGTCCTGCAAATGCAGCCTCCCGTGACCTGTAATCCGGTAATATTTTCTTTTGCGGGCTTCCTGCTCGCTCCAATAGGATTCGACCATCGCTTCAGCTTCCAAAGCATGAAGAATAGGGTACAAGGTTCCTTCCTTAAAAGAGAAAATACCATTAGAATGACTCTCAATTTCTTTGGTCATTTCGTAACCATACATTTCCTTCTGCTCCAAAAGCTTAAGAATTAGCATAACCGTACTGCCTTTCATCAGTTCCTTGTTAATCTTCATGGCTATCCCTCCTTAGAGTTTTCGCAGAAAACTTGCTTCGTAAGCATTTCTACAGACATCGATATTCTATGCATCGTTTATCTAGGTAATTATAAAGAAGCAAGCTTATCCTGTCAATCGCTTACCTATTATTCATATGCGTACGGTAAAAAGCGCGGCGGAATTCAGTCGGGGTCATTTGCTGGTGCTTGCGAAAAACCTTCATAAAATATTTTTCATCCTCGAAGCCGCAGTTATGGGCGATTTCCTTGATCGGCAGATCCGTCCGGCATAATTCCTCCTTGGCATGGTCCATTTTGACTTTTTGGATGTATTCCTGCATGTTCATGCCCATTTCTTTTTTAAATAGGCGTGTCAAATAATCGGCATTATAGTTAAATTCCAGGGCGATGTCATCTACGGAAATTTTATCAGCGGCATGGATCCTAATCCATTCCAACACACTCATCAAGCGCTGGTTCTTAGAAGCCGTCCCGCTCTGCGACTTGGCAAAGGCTGTAACCGCCTGCTGCGACAGCTCAATCAATAAGGAGGTCAGCATGTAGTCTGCCCCTTGTCGCGTGTAATAACGCGATTCCACAATATGCAGCAGCTGGCGGAACAGGATGCCCGCCTTATCGAACTCCAACGGCTCGAAAAATGCCGGCAGCAGCACATAAGGAATGCTGCCCTCCAAAAAGGGATTTTGGCTGTAACGAATGAGCTCGGACTCCGCCCCCTTCTCGTCTAGCAGCTCAGCTTGCTCGTCTGGGCATTGAAAATGAAGCCAGTAAAAAGACACCTGCGGGTCTGAAAAAGCATAGCCCTCATGCGTACGGTTCGGTAACAGCAGCAGCGCTTGGCCGGCATGCACTTCAAAGCGCTCCCCTTCCTGTTCAATATATGCGATGTCGCGCAACCCAATAATAATTTCATAGCTGTTAATGGAGCGCTTGCTATGAATCCAAGGGTAGCCTGCGGTAAAATGCCCGGCAGATATAAATTCAAGCGGTTTCTCAATCGATGCTTTCCATACATACATAGTCGGTTTTTTCCACCTATTCTAATTAATCTTCTACTTACAGCCGAGTCTGCTATTGGTATCCTTATTATAGAGCCAATAATCATGCACCACAAATCTAAATTTGTTCACAAGGGAGTGCTTATTCATGACCAAGCAGGCGGAGAGAATCAATATTCGTAAAATTACACCTGTACCTCTACAAAAAGTCACCATCGACGGCGGCTTTTGGCGTAAACGCCAGGATACGAATCGCCAGATGACGCTGCAAATTCAGCATGAACAGATTTCTTCAACCGGCAGGTTGCATGCTTGGAAGCTGGATTGGAAGCAAGGAGCTCCGAATCAGCCCCACCGCTTTTGGGATTCCGACATCGCCAAATGGATTGAAGCAGCGGCGTATAGCCTATCGACTCACCCTGACGCCGCTCTTGAACGCCAGGTAGATGAGGCTGTTGACCTAATCGCGGCTGCACAGCAGCCGGATGGCTATTTAAATATCTACTTTACGATCGTTGAGCCGGATAAACGCTGGAGAGATTTAAAGGATGGTCATGAATTATATTGTGCGGGGCATCTTATTGAAGCTGCCGTGGCCTATTTTGAAGCGACGGGCAAGCGGTTGATGCTGGATGTGATGTGCAAATACACCGATTATATAGACAGCATATTCGGCCCTGGGGAAGGGCAAATTCGCGGCTACGATGGACACCCGGAAATCGAGCTTGCCTTGATCAAATTGTATCGGGCTACCGGAGAGCAACGTTACTTGAAGCTCTGCGAATTTTTCGTTAATGAGCGTGGCCAGCAGCCCTATTTCTACGACTTGGAAGCGGCGAATTCAGCGACTAAACTTGCTGCTCCGAGTAATGACGGTAAACAAACCATACGAAATGGTTATATACTTCCCTATGATTATTATCAAGCGCATCTTCCGGTCAGGGAGCAAACAACGGTTGAGGGGCATGCGGTTAGGGCTGTTTATCTATACAGCGGCATGACGGACCTTGCTGTTGAGACGAAGGACGTAGCTTTGCAGGAGGCTTGCGAGCGACTCTGGAAGCATATGGTCGAGAAGCGGATGTACATTACCGGAGGGATCGGCTCAACCGACCGTGAGGAACGCTTCACCTACGACTATGACCTGCCTAATGAAACCGCATATGCCGAAACCTGCGCTTCCATTGGCCTTATTTTTTGGGCACATCGAATGGCGCTGCACACGGGTGAAGGCCATTATATCGACGAATTGGAAAGATCCTTATATAACGGCACGATCAGTGGCGTGTCAGAGGATGGCAGCCGTTTCTTCTACGCTAATCATTTGGAGATGATGCCTGCCGCTCATCATTTCAATACCTTAAAATTTAATGGAAGCGCTGTAGTTTCTGAGCGCCAAGAATGGTTCGGCTGCGCGTGCTGCCCACCTAATATTGCCCGAATTACCGCTTCACTCGGGGCATATATGTACGCCCAAAGCGAAGGCGAAGCCATTGTCTTGCTGTACGGTGACAGTAGTGCCAGCCTTAATATCGGCAGCCAGCTTGTACGGCTCAAGCAAACCACCAGCTATCCTTGGGATGAAACCGTCACGATAGCCGTGACCCCAGAGACGGCAGCCGACTTTATGGTCAGCATGCGTATTCCCGGCTGGTGCCGCGATGCACAGGTGAAGATCAACGGGCAATCGATCGACATAAGCTCCCTCATGGATAAAGGCTATGTCCGGCTTGCCCGCAGCTGGCAGCAAGGCGACGTGATCGAATTGACATTGGCTATGCCTGTCGAGATTGCCGAATCGCATCCCGAGGTACGGGCGAATGCAGGGCGGATTGCTTTGCAGCGCGGCCCGATTGTGTACTGCCTGGAGGAAGTCGACAACAGCACCAATCTTCGTGATATTGCACTTGTGCTGAATGAAATGCCGCAAGCCCGTTTTGAAGCTACATTGCTAGGCGGGATTACCATATTGGAAGGCAGCGCTACGCGCACAAGCCTGCAGGGCTGGTCAGGCAACCTGTACAGGCGTTCGGATACCGTGCCCGCCAAGGCCAAGCAGAACCGAAACCCCGTAAGCTTCCGTGCTGTCCCTTTCTACGCGTGGGGCAATCGTGGCGAAGGCGAAATGCTCGTCTGGCTCGCCAAGGAGTAGCTGAATAACGGCTCCGGGCAAGCCACCCGCCCTTCTCACTTATATGCCACAACTAATAAGCCGCTGCGTCCCGATCTTTTATATATTGGGCGGGCGGCTTTCCCGTCTCTCTTTTGAACACCCGATGGAAATAGGACGGATCGCAATAACCCAAATAATCGGAAATATCACCAACGGTCCTTTGCGAATGGCTCAGTAAATAGACCGCTGTTTTGACACGCAGCGCATGTACAAACCCGCCAATCGTTTGCCCCGTAACCTCGCTAAACACACTAGCTGCATAATTGGGAGTCTTGCCGATTACTTCGCCAAGCTCCTCTTTTGTTACTTTTTCCCGATAATGATTTTGGATATACGCCTTCATCAAGCTCGCATGCCTTTCCTTCAGCGCAGAGGGATGCCCATCATCTAGCTCCCGATTGAATTGGGTCAATATTTCCTGCGCCAAAGCTCCACACATCGCCTCGCGGTAAGCCAGTGGCTCCTTCCATTCCTCGTATAGCATCCGAAACCGCTGCAGCAGCAGCTCATATTTGCCTGTTTTCCATTTGTAATATTGCGTGGCCTCCAGTAGAGGCAAGCTTGGCACTGGGATTCGGGTAAGGCTCGGAGCAAGCTTACCCGATCCGTTCGCTTGGGGGGAAGCCATCTTCTGAAAGCAAACCACATATTTCTCATGCGTCACGGTGGGGATACATTTCCCATAATAAGAGGTTAAATCCGGGATCAGCAGTAAATCCCCTTTTTCCAGCACCAGCTTTTCCCCTTCTATCCAATACACACATTTACCATAACTTATCATAACTAAAGTGCAATTGGGGGAACCTTGTTCATATTGCTCAAACCAGCCTGTACCCGCATCAAGTCTGGCTTCCTGAATGGCTATCATACTTGGGGCTCACCATCATTTCCGTTAATTATAAGTACTATTATACAAAGACCATACTATTTTTCATAGTAATATTCAATTTTTATGCCTACAATAGTTCAATAATGTTCAATAGCAACGAAGACGAGTTCATTTTCACTAAATAGATATTAAAAGGAGCAACAACTATGATTCAGCGCAAAACAAAAATTATGTGTACGATGGGACCTGCTTGTGATTCGGTAGAGATGTTGAAGAAGCTGATCCTTGCAGGAATGAGTGCAGCCCGCCTGAATATGGCGCATGGTGATTTGGAAGAACATAAAGGAAGAATCGATAGAGTCAGGCAAGCTGCTAAGGAATTAGGCGCGACCGTTTCCATTTTAATGGATATTAAAGGTCCGGAAATCCGTACTGGTGTGTTGCTCGAGCCCTCTTACGAGCTGAAAACAGACGCTGCCCTCACGTTAACGACTAAACAAATTAAAGGCGATGCCAGCCGCATCTCCGTGTCCTACGAGGATTTGACCCGTGATTTGAAGCCCGGCTCGCGTATCCTGATTGATGACGGGCTGATTGAGCTTCAGGTTGAAACGATTGAAGATACCGAGATCCATTGCCGTGTCCTTAACGGAGGCTTGATCAAGTCGCGTAAGGGCGTTAACTTGCCAGGTATCCATACCTCCTTGCCAGGCGTGACCGAGCGCGATGTGATGCATATCGAATTCGGCATTGAGCAGGATATCGACATTATTGCTGCTTCCTTCGTCAGAAAAGCAAGCGACATTATAGAAATTCGCCGTATATTAGAGGAGCGCGAAGCTTCCCATATCCAGATTATTTCCAAGATTGAGAACCAAGAGGGTGTTGATAACCTTGATGCGATCTTAGAGGTTTCCGATGGTTTGATGGTAGCTCGTGGCGATTTGGGCGTGGAGATTCCTGTCGAGGATGTCCCGATTATCCAAAAACAAATGATCCGCAAAGGCAATGCTGTCGGCAAGCCGATCATTACCGCTACCCATATGCTGGATTCCATGCAGTACAACCCACGTCCTACCAGAGCCGAAGCGAGCGATGTCGCTAATGCCGTATATGACGGTACGGATGTACTGATGCTTTCAGGCGAAACCGCGGCCGGGAAATACCCGCTGGAGGCTGTCCGCATGATGGCCGCCATTGCTGCCAACATTGAGGAAGTGCTGCCTTACCGCGATATGCTGCGGATTAAAGCTGCCGAGCAGAAGGCAACGATCACCGAGGTGATCAGCCAGTCTGCCGTTAGCGCTTCGCTTGATCTGGATGCGAAAGCCATTATCGTATCCACAAGCAGCGGCTTCAGCGCACGTATGGTTGCCAAATATCGACCGCAATCGCCGATTATTGCCGTTACCACAAGCGAACGCATCCAACGTCGCCTTAGCTTGTGCTGGGGCGTCATCCCGGTGCTAGGCACTGCCATTTCATCCACCGATGAAATGTTCCAATCGGCGATCGGCAGCGCCTTGAAGAGCGACCTGGTTGCAAAGGGTGACCTGGTTGTCGTTTCCGCAGGTGTTCCTGTGGGCGAAGCCGGATCGACCAATTTGATCAAAATCCAGCATATTGAATAGGCAAGCTCCCAATGTAGCTGCAGCCACTCTTACCGAGTTGGCTGCGGTTTTTATTTTCCAAATATGGATCGAATAGTTCACGCAAACCCCCTTTAAAAATGGTGAAATGTTAAGAACTTGGCTGAATTCATATTAAGTTCACATTCAACATATAAAATGAAGGGAATATCTAATAAAATGGAGAAGTGCACTTACTCTTATTAGAAAGAAGGCGTTATGGTTGTCGAAGAAGCTGTCTCTTTCCATTCTAAAGTATACTGGTTATGCGGAGGGAGTTTCTTATCTCCTGCTGCTAGGAATCGCGATGCCCATTAAATATTTTACCGATTTATACAATCCTGTTCCGATTACAGGCATGGCGCATGGAGCGCTTTTCACGATCTTTATAGCGGCCGTGATTTTTGCAGCTATTATGAATCGTTGGTCGATCATCCGAATCCTGGGTGCTTTGATTTCCGCATTTATCCCATTCGGCCCTTTTATATTGGAATCACGCATTCGTAAAACCGGCTGAGATACCTAAAGGGGGCTTGTACTTGCGATGGATAACAGTTGGAGCATTTATGAGCAACAAATAGCTAAAGCGCTGCGGCTGTGGGAAAAGGAGCTTCTAAAGCCACCGGGGCTACTGGAGAAAACCTCCAAGGCCGTTTCAACTCGCATCAACCAAGTTATTCCCGATAAAGTGCACCAGACGATAACCGCGGCGGTTAAAGGAATTGTCCAAACCTCCTTGTTCAGCATCGACTATATCCCTTCGAGTCCCCCACTCGTGGAGCTTAGCTTGGCCGCACGCGATCATAAAGCAGAGGAAACGATCTCCCTGTTCAAAAAGCTCGCTGCGGCCGAGGGAGCCGGAACGGGGGCTGGCGGCATTCTGCTCGGCTTGGCCGATTTCCCGATTCTGATCGGGATTAAGATGAAGCTATTATTCCAGCTCGCCCATATTTACGGACACTCTACCCAAGATTATCGTGAGCGTATGTTCGTCCTCTATGTATTCCAGCTTGCCTTCTCCAGCCAATTAAAGAAAAAGCCATTATTTGAAACGATTCTGCATTGGAATGAAACGGTCAGCTCTCTTCCCTCAGAGGAATCGTATGTCCAGCATATTGACTGGCAACAACTGCAGCAGGAGTACCGCGATACGATCGATTTGCGTAAAATGCTCCAGATGGTTCCCATTATTGGGGCAGCAGTTGGCGCTTGGGCCAATTACGGGCTGCTTGATGAGCTTGGCAGCGCCGCAATGAACTGCTACCGTCTTCGCAGGCTGCAACAGTCCTACAAGCAAAACGAATAAGCATAAGCTCCTTAAGAGGACTTATGCTTATTCGTTTTGCCAATGCCAATACCCGCGAATGCTGGGTGCGCGTTGTTACGCTGCACCTTCGCTCCTGGGCACAAGTACGTTATCACACTAAGCTTAATGCTGCGTAGTGACTTTGTTAACTGAACCCTTTGGCAGCCAGCCGCTGGCTAATTCTTTTTAATTTCAAATGGTATTGCAGTAAATCCTGCTTGCAGTTTTCCGCATCCGCACGGCTTGGCTGCAGCTTTCCAATCTGCCAGAACTGCACCAAATAATCAAATACCTGATTAAAGTAAGAAACCGGTCCATAATTGGCTTCCTTGGCGATCACATCCATACGCTCCTTGAAGGAGGGCATTGAGGTACCCGGCATTGCAAAGCTCGTCATCGCTTTATGGATATAGTAAACGAAGTTATGGTCAACCCCTAAATACCCTTTCACAGCATCGCGGTAAAAAGCGAAGTGCAGCGTCTCATCCTTGGCAATCCTTCTTAACAGCTTGGCCAAAAGCGGGTCGTATTGGCTGGCAACCTTCGCAACATTGTTATAAAACACCATAGTCGCCAGCTCTTGAATAGCCGTATATACCATGGTTTCCATAGCCGTATCGAAATCCGGGGCAAATCCGCCCTCCACTACAGTTTTCCGTAGTTGGTGAAGTTCATGGGGATCTGCGTTTCTAGTGATAATTAAATAGGTTTCCAGCAGCGAGGAATGCTGGTCCTCTTCAGACACCCAAGTATGGACGAAATCCTGTAGCACCTGCAGGGAGCCTTTAAACGTTGTTGCTAAATGATGATAGAAAAAAGGCAAATTCACTTCAGTCAAAAGCGATGTCTCGACAGCCAAATAAATAGGCTTCGGCAGCGTCCTTTGTTCGATGGACCACGGCTCCGTCTTGAAGGATCGCCCTTGTTCCCAAGGAATAAACTCATGGTAGCTCCAATCTATTTCTGAAGCACGCTTACGGTGCTGGGCATATAATTCAGTTAAATAAGGCTCAAGCTTGGGACTGAAAACATCTAATTTGTAATTTTCTAATGGCATATTGGCATATTCCTCAATTCTTAATAAGCATTTCTTATTAGTAAGAATAACACATATTACTCTTAATAAATAATTATTTCATATTTTCATAGACTTTATACAGAAAAAGGAGTAAAATTAACAAATTTTTCACATTTTTGTCTTACTCCTAGCACCCTTACCTTACCAAGTAACCATGCCTTTAGCACCCGTACCTGGATTATTCAATAACTCCATCACCGGAGCCGTGTAGGCAATGAGAATTAACACAACTAATACCGCTGTCCAAACGCCCCAGCGCTCAAGTATTGCCGGTGTTGGCTCAGCCGAATCGATAACCTCGGCGATCGGATATTCCGTGTAGCCTTTCGGCGCTTTTAATAGAAGCACCACATTGCCTATCATCATCAGCACGCCGATAAATAGGATCGTCCCGCCAATCGCCATGACCACATGGTAGGGCATCCATAGCAGTGTATCCGGATGATCCTGATAGGTGGTATAAGAGGTCCGCCGTGGCGAACCAAACAATCCCACTAGATGCATCGCGCCTGACATGAAGAACATGCCAACCAGCCAAGTGATCGTTTGGGCAATGCCCAGCTTATGCAAGAGCGGTGTTAAGACCCGGCCGGTCATGGCAGGAAGAAGCCAATACGTAATACCGAAGAAGGTTAGCGCCACGCTAGTCGCCACCGTCAAATGGAAATGCCCCGTTACCCATAAGGTATTATGGACCACCGCATTCATTTGGTCACTGGCATTAATAATTCCCCCTGCACCTGCAGGAATAAAGATCAGCATCCCCATGAACGGCGCAAAAAAACGGACGTCCTTCCACGGAAGCTTTTTCAACCAACCAAACAGCCCCTTAGCCCCTAAAGTACGGCCATGCAATTCAAAGGTGGCGAACAGCGAGAACGCCGTCATTAGCGAAGGAATTACGACCATAAAGGTAAGCACGACCTGAACAAATTTCCATACGGGTGAAATACCCGGCTCCATCAGCTGATGGTGAAGCCCTACCGGAATCGAGAACAGCAGCAGCATAATAAAAGCCAGCCTCGCTAGCGCATCACTGAATAGCTTGCCGCCAATAATTCGCGGGATCACCACATACCAGCACATATACGCCGGAAGCAGCCAGAAATAGACGAGCGGATGGCCAAAATACCAAAACAAGGTGCGGCTAAGCGTTACATTGATCGTCTCTACCCATCCAAATGATAACGGAATGAGCTGAAAAATAACCTCGATCGCCACACCAAGCGTCGCAACCAGCCACATCAGCATCGTAACTACGGACATAAACGCGAACAACGGAGACAGCTTACCTTGATGTGTTCTTTTCCAATATCGGTACTGGATAATAATCCCGAAGCCACTCATCCAGCTGCCGACTACAATAAGCACCAACGATACATAAAACCAAGGAGATGCCATCATTGGCGCATAAAAGGTATACAGCACCGTAGCTTTATTCAGCAAAATCAAAATCGTCGCTATCACCGTACCTAGTGTCATCAGGGCATAACCAAGCCATCCCAGTGACCTGACGATTGGCAGCAAGTGCCCTCCTAATGTTTTGACCACACCTGAATACAGGAAGCCAATAATAAAATAGGTTGTGAAAATAAGCGCCATTAATACGCCGTGTGCGGTAAGCAGCTGGTAATAACCAATTTCGTAGGGCAAGGTAATCGTTCCGCTGCGTACCAAGCTTTGCAATAATCCTGCTACACCACCAAGCAGCATCGCCAGAAAAGCGAACAGGATGTGAGCCAGCACCAGTGCCGAATCGCGGCGGTCGAAAGCTTGTTCATTGTTTAACATCTCACTCAACACTCCTCATCATTACTTGATCCTCACAGCATTACTTGACTATAATCCGTGTATGCATCATTTCGTGGGCAACCCCACAATATTCATTACAGAGCACCAGCAGCTCGCCCGCCTTCGTAAACGTGTGGGTTAAATTCGTAATTTCACCTGGCACGACCATCATATTCACATTCGTTCCGGGAATTTGAAAGCCGTGCACAACATCCTTGCTCGTAATATGAAAATGGACGGTTGCACCAAGTGGAACCTCCATCTTCTCTGGGCCATAACCGAAGGCAAAAGCCAGCATATACGCGTCATACTCGTTTTCACCGATTTTTCTGAGCCCCAGCTGATTGAATGGCGCTGTCGACTCCACTGTTTCTGGATTAACCGTCACGCGTGCGCCATGTCCGCTATGCTGCTGCCCCGGAGGCTGCATCCCTTGGGCAAAGGCACCTACCCCAAGCACGATGAGAAACACGAAAAGCATCGCAATGCCGAAGGTTAGCCAGATTTTTTCATATCGATGTAAATGCATTCAGGTCCATCCCCTTAATCTGTTGTTGTGTTTACCATTACATGTCTTTGCATGTCGTTACATGTCAACCACGTGCTATAAATAAAATAAATATAGCCACCCAGGTTACTACAAGAAAACCTCCGAGAAGCATAACGGACACTAAGGTTCCTTTTAAAGATTCGTCGCTGTGCTGTGGGCCTTTTTTCATGGTGTTCCCATCCTTCCAAACTTGATGTCTCTATTGTAGAAGCTTCACGCTCTGGGCAACTATGATTTGAATCACATTACTGCGTTGCAAAGATGAACGTTATATGGCGGAAAAGAAACCCCTCTCCAAACCAAAAAAAGCTATCCCTTATGCAAAAATCTGCAAAAGAAATAGCTTTCCATAACCTTAATGGAGATTATTATCCTATATTAGCTGTAGGTTGGCCATTGTTCGTGTGTATAGGCCATCTCCCAAAATTTAAATTCATAATGGCTGCTAATCACAAAATGGCGTTTCATTCGCGCGCGGTCCGCCTCACTCACCTGATCGGCAATTTTGTCCAACCGTGCAATTTGTTCATCCACCAGCACACGGAAGCCCTCGCCCCCATAAGCGCTGATCCATTCCCGATAAATCGGCTCATCCGGCGTATAGCTCTGCAGACGTTCACCGATTTCATGATAAAGCCAATAACATGGCAAAATCGCGGCAATAATATCGCCCAAATGGCCACTGTAAGCTGCGCTCATCATGTGGGTGGTGTAGGCATAAGCGGTTGGTGAAGGTTCAAATGCGATAATTTGCTCATGAGTAATCCCCAGTTGGGCTGCAAATTTCTCATGCAGCGACAGCTCAGCATTATAGGTACTCTGAACGTGGGCAGCCATCCGGTTGGAATCAGCCAAATCCTCTGCCTTAGCCGCACCCAACGCCTGTACACGAGCAAATTGCGATAAATAATAGGCATCATTCAACAGGTAATGGCGAAAACAAGCTAAAGGTAACGTCCCCTTTGCAATCCCTTGAACAAACGGATGGTTAAAGCTGGCTTCCCAGCTCACCTCTACAGCCTCACGAAGCTGGTCACTAAATTTCATCATCGTTGCCTCCTTTATATGCTCACCCATTTACTTTGTACCTAACATCCCCTATCTCCAAATAAGGGGCATGCTGCCCGATATAAATTGCAGCGCCAAGCATGATAGCCAAGTACAGGAACAAATATAGATCGGCCCCGGAATAGCCGATACGGTAATAATAAGTACGCTGCTTCACGGCTGAGAAGCGTTTGGCCTCCATTGCCACAGCAATGCGCTGCGCACGGCGGATGCTTTGCGCCAGCAGCGGGATCGCATAGCTCCGAATCGTGTCATACACTCCGCGGATGCCGACCCGTCGCTTCACTCCGCGTACCTTCATGGCCATCTGCAGCGTCTGGAATTCGCCTACCATAATGGGCAGCAGCCTAAGCGCCGCCATAAAGCTGTAAGCGTATTGGGCAGGCAGCCTGCATTGCTGCATCAATGAATAGAACAGGGCAACAGGGCGCGTTGTCAGCGCAAACAATAGCCCGCTTAACGACATATTGACCGTCTTCAGCCCGATATGAAGCCCACGGAAAAAGCTTTCCTCCGATACACGTACAAGCCCCCACTGCAGCCAGACCGTATCCCCTTTACCAAATAGCATCATCGACATCGAAGATGAGACAAACAGTAATAGGAATGGCAGCAGCAACAACAGCAACCTTTTAGAGGGATGTCCTGTAAAAAAGAGCAGCAGCAGATGCGCCACCGTGATATTAATCAATATGTTAATATTGTCCGTTAGCAGCACCGCAAAAAACATCACAATCGACAATAAAAGCTTAAAGCTCGGGTTAGCACGGTGCAGCCAGGTTTCTTTAATGTTCAATGCAAATTGCACAGCTTTCCACTTCCTTATTGACGTTCACATAGGCGATACGCTAGCCCAAACTACTTCCTACAGCTTCTGTATCGCGCAGATACACATCCGGATGGATGTCAGCTGCGAGCACTCCCTGCTCTACCAGCCAGACACGCGTAGCGAAATGCCGGACCACCTCCAGATCGTGAGTCACCATCACGATTGTGGTTCCCTGCCGCCGCCAGTTCTCCAGCTTCTCCAGGATAGCAAAGGTATTCGCGGCATCCTGTCCGAAGGTCGGCTCATCCAGCAACAGCATCTGCTGCTGCTTTACCATCGCCGTGGCCACGCTAAGCCGCCGCTTTTGCCCGAGCGACAGCTGGTAAGGATGCAATTGCAGCTTGCCTTGCAGCCCGAATTCGGCTAAAAGCGCCTCCGCTCGCCCAACCGGATCGGGCTGCCCATCAGCCCTATAACCAAAAGCAGCCTCATCCAGCACCGAATTGGCGACAAACTGCATTTCTGGATTCTGAAATACATAAGCCACTGTATCCTTTACATCCTTGAAGCTGTGCACTTGCTTGCCCTTGAGCGTATAGCTGCCGCTTGTTGGAATTAGCTGCATCAGCGCCTGAAGCAAAGTGCTTTTACCCGCGCCGTTATAGCCGACAACCGTTATCCATTCGCCCGCTTCGATAGCAACATGGGCAGCTGTAATTTTCACTTCGCGGCGCCCTTGGTAGCCAACAAAGTCCTTCAGCACGGCTAGATCACGGATCGTATCCCTCGCAGGAAGCAGCTTGGACTCCAAGTCTTGTTGCCTTTGCGTAAGCATAGTGGAGGCCACACTTTCCGTATAATCGGCCCACACGCCAGGATACCAGATCCCATAGCGGCGAAGCTCTGTTTTATATTCGGCAAATATGGGCTCAGGTGCACCGTCCGCAATGATCTCGCCTTCGGCATTAAATAAAAGTACCCGATCCACAAAGTCGATAATTTCATCGATCTTGTGCTCGACAATAATAATCGTTTTGTGCTGCCCCACCTTTTTTATCGTATCCCATACAGCCCGTGTTCCCTCAGGATCCAGCAACGATGTAGGCTCATCGAGGAACAACACCTCCGGCTGCAGGGCCAGCACCGAGGCGATGGCCAAGCGCTGCTTCATGCCTTGCGACATCGAAGCTATAGGCACATGTGGCTCCTCGAATGGCAGTCCGACCTCATGCAGGCACTGCTGGATCAGCTCGCGCATGGCTTCCCTCGGCACGCCCAAATTTTCCAGTACAAAAGCAATTTCCTCATCTGCAAATGGCATACAGAACTGCGTATCTGGATCCTGGAACACATACCCCCATGATGCGGGTATCTGGATATCATCGCATTTCATAGGCACCTCAATCGCTTGGGGAATCAAGCCCGTGAGCACCTGCAGCAGCGTCGACTTTCCACAGCCGCTTGGCCCCAGCAGCAGCACCTTTTGCCCGCTATAAAGCTCGACGGACAAATCTTCGAATTGCAGCGCCGGGCTGCCTGCAAATTTCAGCCGCAAGCCACTGACTGAGGTGCATACCTCCATTAGCGTTTACGCTCCAAATCGTCGAAATCCGCCTTACTCGCCGGTCGAACCAGTTGAGTAACTCTCGTTACCTCTAAAGCTTTAACCAGCCAATACGAGCATAGCCCTGTAAAGAAGATCGAGCCCACCACTCGGAATACGAAGTATAGGATTAAATTCCATGACTGCAAATCTAGCAGATACCCTTTAAACGCATCAAAAATGAGCGAGGCCACTGCCGCTGCGATCCCAGCCAAGCATGCTGTTGCTGCCGAGAAGCTACGGTAACGGAACAAGAAGAACACCAGCTCAGCCGCTAATCCTTGAGCAATTCCGTAAGTCAGAGCCTCGACTCCATACTGGGAGCCAGCGAACAGCTCACCTGAAGCAGCTGCAACCTCCGCCAATAGTGCAACACCAGGCTTACGGATGATCAGGAAGGCAACGACCGCAGCCATAAACCATACTCCATACATCAGCTGGTCTAGCTGAAGGCCTGCAAGCTTAGCTACATTGGAGACATCCCCCCACAGCCGATAAATAATAGCAAATACAAAAGAGAGAACAATAGTGACCAGAATGTCGGTCAATTTCAAGCCTTTGGACATAATAAACCCACTCCTTCTGCTTTCTATGTGTGAACCTGTTATGAGCCGATAAGAAGATAGCCAAAAAGACCACTCCCATATCGGAAGTGGTCTGCATGTATGTAGCCATTACACGCTTCAAGTGCTCTCCACTTCCCTACGCTGGTTTCAACCAGATCAGGTTCAGAGGGTTTAGAATCTTTCGATCCAGTCTCAGCCTACTGCGGCTCCCCTAGTGACATTCTTCATACTAACATGATTACTCAAAAAGTCAACGACCAATAACAAAAAAACAAGCCTAGAACTCAGGCTTGTCCGATGTCATACTATGAATATGAATGATAGCTAATAACTATTCGATAATTTCAACGTCTTCGATTGCTGCTTCAGCTTCTGCTACCGCTGCATCAATTGCTACTTCAGCTTCTGCTAACGCTGCTTCAATTGCTGCTTCGTCTCCAGCTTCAACTGCTGCATCGATTGCTGCTTCAGCATCTGCTACCGCTGCATCAATTGCTGCTTCAGCTTCTTCTACTACTGCATCTACAAATTCTTCAACTGTTGGAATATCTTCATTTGCCATTTCTTCAGTCGCTTCTGCTGCATCATCAAAATAAGTGATTTCCCAGTCGCCTTCCTCTGCAGTCCATTGAGTTGCATCTGTGTATTCTGCCACACCAGAGAAGGTTAACGTATACTCAGCAGATTCTCCTGGCAAAATATCTACCTTCAAATTCGAAAAATCATGATTAGCTACTTCTGCAGAATCACCTTCATCATTATGAAGAACGATTTTAACATTAACCTTAGTTACTTCAGAAATATGTTTGTCTCCAGAATTATGGAATACGCCAACCGCCGTCAATTCGCCACCCTCATAAGCTACTGAGGTCACCTCAAAATCCATTTCTGCATCCGCAAATGCTAACGAAGACATCCCCAACAAACAAGCCCAAAGCATGGTCGAAACTGTTAAATATTTTAGTACATTCTTCATCGATTCTCACTCCCATAATATGTGTATGTTTTCCTGCTTTTCTTATTATATTACGTTTTTTAAAATAAGAAAGAGAAAATTTTAACTTTTTGAAAATAAACTGTCAAAATATATCGATTTTCACGAAAAAAGTTTTATAAAGGGCCTTTTCACCCTGTAATCAGGGTAAAAAAGCCCTTTGACCTAGTAATCTCCGAACAATTAATTCACAATATTTTCACATTTGCTCCCTACTCTATGTTTCAAAAGCACCAGTGTTAGGTAATTTTCCAACTTTATAAGTAGTTTTGGACGAAACGCATCATATCTTCTTCATGGAAAGGTAAGCCCTCATGCCCATAATCGTGATAAAGCCTGACTTCCTTTTCGCCAGCCAAATGATTAAAAGCAGCAAAGCATGTCGATGGCGGGCAGGTTGTGTCCTGTAAGGTAATGGCCATCAAAGTTCTGGCTGTAACCCGTGATGCCAGATTCATCCCATCAAAGTAGCTTAACGTACGGTATACCTGATCTTCCTGGAGATGCCCAGGGTCAAAGCGGCGAAACCAGTTTTTGATCTCCACATAAGGGCCGGTAGCATGAATTTCTACCGAGCGGCGAAAGTGGCATAGAAAAGGATAATTAGATAAAGCTAGCTTAGGACGAGCGTCCAGCCCTGCTACCGCGATAGCTAACCCACCGCCTTGGCTGCCCCCATAGACCGCAATCCGGTTCATATCTACCTCTTCACGTGCACATACAAAATCAAGGGCTCTTACGCAATCCAGATACACTTGCTTATAATAGTATGAAGCAGGGTCAAGGATGCCTAAGGTCATCCATCCAGGAGATGCCCCCTGTGGATAAACAGCTAAATCCGGCGACAAGCCACCTTGTCCCCTCACATCAATGGCGAAGGCTGCATAGCCCATCGAAGCCCATTGCAGCAGGTCATTTGGATATCCCCGATTACCGGAATATCCATGGTACTTAACAATAACCGGCAAAGAGCCCGCTTGATGCTCGCCAGCAGGTGTTACATACCAACCATGGATGGGTGTTCCATCGCTGCCTTGAAATACAACATCATAGATCTTCAACGTCTGTAGTGGATGATTCTCTACCAACTGAAGCGATGCATTCAGAGGTACCTGGCTAGAGAGCGCCTTCGCTTCTTCCCAAAATGAGTCAAAATCCGCTTCCATGGTTAATTCCGGTTTGTAATCCCGAAGCTGGGATAAGGGCATATCAACATTAGGCATTCCTGACAACTCCTTATTTCATAAACTTAACCTCCTGCTTATTGTACCAAGTATTGCCCTACAAGCAACCCTAATTTTATTCATCTATTTAAGGCATTTAAGGTTCTTTTGTTCTTGCGCTCAGGAACGTTATGTGTCAAGATATTCGTTAGTAACCAATCGACAAGAAATAGGTGAATGGCTGTTATGATGAAATCTTTTTTTCGCTTGCTTACGGAGCTATCCTCTCGTAAAGGGATATCACGAATCACCGGTACATTTGCTAAATCCAAAATAAGCCGCAAGCTTATTCCGCGCTTTGCCGGTATTTATGGCATCCGTTTGGAGGATGCGGAAAAGCGATGGACCGAGTATATGTCCTTAAACGATTTTTTCACACGCAGGCTTAAAAACGGGCTACGCCCTATTGACGCGACTCCACAAGCGTTGGTTAGTCCTGTAGATGCGGGCATCACAGGTATGGGGCCAATTAACGAGGGCTTGATCCTTAACGTCAAGGGACAAGACTATACGGTCGAGGAGCTGTTGAATTTCTCACCGCGTACAGTCAGCTATAAGAATGGTTTTTATTTTGTGCTTTATTTAAGCCCTACCGATTACCACCGTATCCACACCCCTATTGAGGGACAAATTATCGAAAAAGAGCATGTGCTTGGCAAAGTTTATCCGGTCAATGAATTTGGACTCCGCAATATGCGCAGAGTGTTAAGCCGTAATGAACGGCTCATTACCTATATGCAGCATGATGATGGAGAGGTTGCCGTTGTCAAAGTGGGTGCGATGAATGTTAGCAGCATCCAATATGCAACGCCTTTAGCTGTGCGTCCCAAGCGTGGCGATGAGCTCGCTTACTTTGAATTCGGCTCAACCGTCGTGCTGTTAATGGAAACCGGCACCTTCGAATGCCGCCCAGATCTCCAGGTTGGCAGCAAAGTCAGCATGGGCCAATTGCTTGGCTTCGTCAAACACAAAAAACCGTCGTAAATTCGACGGTTTTTTTGTTGCCTGCTGCATTTTATTGCCTGTTTAGCGCCATCCATCTTTTTGATACAAGGATGAATGCCTATTTCAAATCCTTAGGGGCGACCATATCCATATCGCCAAATTCCTGGTTCTCGCCAGCCATTGCCCAGATAAACGTGTAATTATTCGTACCTACGCCGGAGTGGATGGACCAGCTTGGGGATATGACTGCCTGCTCGTTACGGACAACCAGATGGCGTGTCTCATCAGGCTCGCCCATCATATGGAACACCAAGCCATCCTCAGGCATATCGAAGTAAAAATAAACCTCGGAGCGGCGGTTATGGGTATGGCAAGGCATCGTATTCCACATATTGCCCGGCTTAAGTAAAGTCATGCCCATGACAAGCTGGCAGCTTTGGACGCCATTCAAATGTATGTACTTATATATCGTACGTTCGTTGGAGGAGGTGATTGCGCCCAAATGCGCAGGCTCCGCTTTGCTGATCTCAATCTTTTCCGTTGGATAATTCGTATGCGCTGGCGTCGAGTTGAAATAAAACCGTGCCGGATTGGCGGCATCAGCACTTTTAAATACAACCTCCTTGTTGCCTAGCCCTATGTAAAGACCGTCCTTGCTGTCCAATTCATATTCGGTTCCATCAACAATAACCGAGCCTTTGGGACCAACATTGATAATCCCGATTTCACGACGCTCCAGAAAATAGTCAGCGCCCATATCATGCTTGTCAGCTTCGAGCTTAATCGGCTCGGCTGCCGGAATAACACCGCCTGTTATAAAACGGTCTACATGGCTATAAACCATATTTAACTTACCCGAAACGAATAAGGCCTCGATCAAAAACTCGCTTCTGAGTCTATCCGTGTTGTAGGTTTTGGTTTCTGCGGGATGCGTTGCATAGCGGATTTCCATAGTAACAATTGCCTCCTCAAAATAGATGCTAGAAAAGTGCTGGTTGGAGCTGAATTCACAATTAAACGCTTTCATTAAAGAGAGGACAGGCGCGGATAATCATCTCTGCGCTGCACACTACTCATACTCTCGAACTCATGCTCATGTTATCATAATTCTGTTCGCCTCGCTACCATCTCACTCTACTCAGACTCTATGTAAATCTAACTACATCGGGATGTGTACCGATACCACCGTTCCCCATTGCTGCTTGCTTTGAATATGAATTTTGTAGACCGAGCCATAGGTTAGCTGGATACGTTTGTTCGTATTGACCAGACCGATATGCTCACTCGCTAGCCCCTCAAAATCCATCTGCCTCCTGACTTCCTCCAGGCGTGCTTTGCTCATGCCAATGCCATTGTCGATCACGGCGATGCGGATATAAGCAGAAAAGCAGGTTATTTTGATTTTGATACCACTTTTCCCCTGCTTTTCCTTGATTCCGTGATAAATCGAATTTTCGATTAACGGCTGCAAGAGCAGCTTAACAACACTATATCTTTCAACATCCTCTTCTTCATAATCCCAAATCACATCAAACTGGTTACGGTAACGGATTTTTTGGATACTGAGGTAATTTTCCGTATAGTTGATTTCTTTCTCCAATGTGACAATTTTGTTGGGGGTGTCCAACGCATATTTCAGCAGGTCTGATAAATATTCCAGCATTCGATTAGCCTCATTGGGCTGGCCCGTCAAACCGATCACCTTCCAATAAATCGTCTCCAGCGTGTTGAACAGGAAATGCGGATTGATCTGCGATTGCAGCGCCACCAGTTCGGCGGCTTGAAGCTTATATTTTTTCTCGGACAGCTGCACCTGCAAATAATTTTGTTCAATAAAATTTTTGACTATTTTTTGCGTAATATAATCATATTCATTCACACCGCTCGAAGGCGAGATGCTAGGCAAGGGAATCCCTCGCTCCGCATAGTTAATAATCGAGATAATATTACGGATATGGTTCACATTCCGCCGCGTTAGGTAGTAGGTCAAGGCAAGCCCCAGCAGGAAGGATAAAAGCACTAAAGAGAGGGTAACTGTACTCAGCTGGAAAGGAACCGGCGTTAGCGACTGGCCCTGTGTGATCGAGATGTATCTCCAGCCATATTTGCTCGAATGCAGCTGTGAGATCAAATACGCCTTACCTTCGTTTTGCAAAGTGAAAGATTCATTTGCATACATGATGTCCTTCAAGTTGATATTCTCCAACTTGTCGAGCGGTCGATTTTTGAAAATCACCTGGTCATTGCCATCAACAACCAGAATATGCTGGTCCGGATAGGTCACGATATTTTTCAATAAATTCTCAATATAGTTCGTATAAATATTTAATACAATAACCCCATTGGGCTGGTACAACACATTGGAAAACAGGTTTTTATAAACGGTCGTTACCGATATCGGCGCTTCGAACGAATAACGCTGGATTTGCCGCGGCTCCGTCCAAACCTCTGTTTTATTCTGGTTGTCCTTAAAGCTGCTCCTCCAGGATACATCATGAAATTCACTGAAGGTCGTCAAGCCGACACCATTGGCGATAAATTGGTTATGCTCATTATTGACATACACATAAATCGATTCAATATACGGCTTGGCGATAACAGGCGCGTTTATATAATTTTGCGAGGTTTTCATTAAACGCAGATTTTCCAGGGTTAACGTTTGCGTTTGCAAAATGTCCTCAATCCTGTAAAGGACCTCAGTATTGCCTAAGCTGATGCTTAACGAATCGATTTCGTTAAAAATCAGTTCGATATTGCGGTCGATTTGGTTAAATAAATTCAAATTGTTTTTGTTAACTTCCTCCTGCAAATAGCGCTGGGTAATGACGATGGACAAGGTGCCCAAGATGATGATCGGGATCAGCAGAGGCACAAGAAACAACAATAAATTTTTCATAAAGAACTTTTTTCTCATTCCAGCCTCGTTGATTGTTCACGGGTATTCCTGAATTCACGCGGGCTCATCCCAAAATGCTTTTTAAAGGTACGTGTAAAATTTTTCGCATGGCTATAGCCGACCATCTCACTAATCTCATAGGTTTTGTAACGAATATCCTTGAGCAGCTCGGTAGCTTTGTTCATCTTGACCTCAGCTACAAAATCGGAGAAGTTTTGTCCTGTATTTTCTTTAAAATAGCGGCTTACATAATAGGAATTCATCCTGACCAGCGCGGCTGCTTCCTCCAGTGTTGCCTGTTTGTAATTTTGCTCCACATAGCTGCGGATCGTTGCAATTACTTTTTCATTGAAGGTGCCCTTCTCATTCAGGCTTTGCTTGCCCGTCTGCTCCTCCTCCACTTTGTCCATTTCCTGTTTAAGCTTGGTGAAATGCTCGTACAGCTCATTATACTTGGTAGGCTTGACGATATAGCCTTTAACATCATAAGATAAGGCCTGCTTGGCATATTCAAAATCCTTGTGCCCGCTTAAGAGGATCATCTTGATTTTACTTTTGCGGCTATGCAGCTCTTTCGCTACCTCAAGGCCGGTCATAATCGGCATTTTAATATCGCATAGCATCACATCTACGTGGTGGGCATCTATATAAGCCAAGGCCTGCTTGCCATTCTCAAAGCTGCCAACGACATCAAAGCCTATATCATTCCAGGGAAAATATTGAGATAAGCCATTCCTGATCTCCACCTCATCATCTACCAGCACCAGCTTGTACATCAATCCAAGCCCCCTTTCTTTACAAAAACACGCCGTTCGACATAAAAAAGCAAAAAATGATACCTTTTGATGAAAAATTATGAATAATGATACCTAATACAAATTTGTATGCCTTTTCATTCTGCGGCAATCATCTTATATTCTATACTATCAAATAGTGATTAGGGAGGTTTTATTTTTGAAACGAACAATGAAGTGGTTCCAAATGTTAGGTATATGCTCACTGCTAATGGCCGTATTTGCAGGCTGTGCAGGTGGCCAGGATGCATCCCCCAACGCAGGTGGTGCCGTGGAGAACTCTAACCAAAAGGTAACTTTACGCTTCGCATGGTGGGGCTCAGAAGGACGTCATAAAGCGATACTAGAAGCGATTGCTTTGTATATGAGCAAAAATCCTAATGTGACCATCGAGGCTGAATACGGCGGGTTTGATGGCTATTACCAAAAGCTCCTTACCCAGTTTGCCGGTGGTACCGCTCCCGATTTAACACCTTTATCCTTCGACTGGATCGATGAAATTGCCGTTAAAGGCGATCTTGTCATGGATCTAAACACGCAGAAGGACAACATTAACCTAAGTGCCTTTAACACCGATTTTCTGAGTAAATATGTCGTGTTCGACAAAAAGCTCGTTGGGCTTCCGATGGGCATTAACGGAATGGTCAGCGCTTATAACCAGGATTTTTTCAAGAAATTCAGTATTCCCGAGGATACCAAGTGGGATTGGGAAAAAATTCATGAGTACGGCAAAAAAGTACACCAGCAGGACGCAACCGCTTATTTACTTTCCATGTTAGACGTTCGAGGCTTCCTTCAGCCTTATGTCAAGCAAAAGACAGGCAAGCCATGGATCAATGATGACAAAACGCTTGGCTTTGACGAAGCGACCTTAACAGAAGCATTGGCCTACTACAAAAAGCTGTTGGATGATGGTGTTCTCCAACCGGTGGCCGAAAGCAGCCTGTACCCGGAGATCACGCAAAACCTTACCTGGCAAAAAGGCAATATCGGGATCTCCTTTGGCCTTTCATCGACGATAACCAAGCTTAAGTCCTTTATTCCAAATACCGAGGTCAGTATGTATCCGGTTCCGTCCAATGCCAAGGATTCAGGCGTATTGGTCAATCCGAGTAACCCACTTGCGATAAATAAGAGTACCAAATTCCCACAAGCGGCGGCCAAATTCGCAAGCTGGCTGTTAACTGACCCTGAGGCTGCACAAATTCTGAAGGATACCTACAGTATCCCGGCAGTCGAGAAAAATTCGCAGCTATTGGTTGAGAAGAAGCTCGTTGACCCAACTGTAGCCAAAGCCGTAGCCATCGCTCTTGAGAAACCAGGGGAGCCGATCAACGGTATTAGCAACAATCAGGAGCTAATCAAGCTGGTAGAGGATTATATGCAGCAGGTCGCCTTTGGACGCACAGCTCCAGATAAAGCTGCACAAGAGATTATTAAGCGTTTGAACGACAAGCTAAAAGCTATTAAGTAATGGTAGTCTTTGCACAACTCTATAAGCATTTGACGACAGGCGGAAGGAGCGGTTAGCTGCCCTCCCGCCTTTTCCTTTAACTAGAAGATAGGAGTGGACGCATGGATCGCATAAGCAAAAAGTACATCGGATTAGTGTATATTAGCCCTTGGCTTATTGGTTTTCTTGTACTGACGTTGTACCCGTTTTTCACTTCGTTGTACTACTCGTTTACCGATTACAATATGCTAAAAGCTCCCAACTTTGTCGGGCTCACTAATTATATCGATATTTTCACCAATGACCGCGACTTCTACCAATCACTTTGGGTTACCTTTTGTTATGTCATGATGGCAGTACCCGCCAAGCTTGCTTTTGCTCTACTCGTTGCGGTTATTTTGAATATCCAGATGAAGGGTATTGGGATTTTCCGTACTGTCTACTATTTACCTTCCATTCTGGGCGGAAGCATTGCTGTTTCGGTTCTGTGGAAGTTCCTGTTTATGCGCGAGGGCTTAGTGAACAAAATGCTCTCCTATGCTTCACTTCCGCCCATCGACTGGCTGGGAGATCCCAAGCTTGCCTTATTCACCATTACCTTGCTTCCGGTGTGGGAGTTTGGCTCCTCCATGGTATTATTTCTCGCTGGCCTCAAGCAGATTCCCAAAGAATTATATGAGGCAGCCAAGGTGGATGGCTCGTCACGAATCCGTACCTTCTTCAGCATTACGCTTCCACTTTTGACCCCTATCATTTTATTTAATCTAATTATGCAAACGATCGGGGCTTTCCAGCAGTTTACCGCTGCGTTCGTCATAACGGGAGGCGGTCCTGTCAAATCAACCTATTTATACGGCTTGATGCTGTATGATAATGCGTTCCTTTATTTCAAAATGGGCTATGCCTCCGCGTTATCATGGATTCTGTTTGTGATCATTATGACCTTTACGTTTATTTTACTGAAAACCTCCAACCGCTGGACTCACTATGAAGATGGGGGCGATGGCAAATGACCTTGCAACGAAATATATGGACAATCGTATTGCTGTCTCTGTTTGGACTTTTATTTATTTATCCTTTGGTATGGCTCGTATCGGCTTCGTTTAAGCCCAATAATGAGGTTTTCTCGACTATTGGCTTGATCCCCTCTACCTTTATTTGGGACTCCTATATGAAGGGCTGGATAGGCATCGGCAAAAACAGCTTTAGCACCTTTTTCACCAATACGTTCATTATGGTTGTTCCGGTTGTCGTGCTGACCGCATTGTCCAGTACAATCGTAGCCTACGGGTTTGCCCGCTTTAATTTTCCATTAAAGAAGCTGCTGTTCGCACTAATGATGTCCACCTTAATGCTGCCCGATGCTGTCATTATGATTCCACGTTATATTTTGTTCAAAAATTTCGGCTGGCTTAATACGTATTTACCGTTTTACGTACCTGCCTTGCTGGCAGTGCATGCCTTCTTCGTTTATTTATTGATTCAATTTTTCCGCGGGATTCCACGGGATCTGGATGAAGCTGCCGTTATTGACGGCTGCGGCTCTTTCACAATTTTAACCAAGGTGCTTCTACCGCTGGCGAAGCCTGCATTGTTCTCGGTATGTATTTTCCAATTTATATGGACCTGGAATGAATTTTTTAATGCTTTGATTTATATTAACAGCGTGTCCAAATTTACGGTTGCATTAGGTTTGCGAATGGTACTCGATAACGAAGGCGCCGTGCAGTGGAACCAGGTTATGGCGATGTCCGTGCTTACGATCCTTCCCTGCATTATCGTATTTTTTATTGCACAAAAATATTTTGTCGACGGTATTTCCACAACCGGGTTGAAAGGATAGCCGTAAGCTATTAAGATGGGCAGGAGGGGTAGGCGACCCCATCCAGAAGCTCTATCCAAAAGCCCCATTTATTTACCTGTCCCCGTGTCCTATTTCTTGGCAGCATATGATTTGATAAGGAGTGACGTTGATTTCATGAGCAAACCCGCTAAGCCAGAACGCAAGCAGCCTAATGTGATCGTGTTTTTCACTGACCAGCAGCGCTGGGATACAACCGGTGTGCACGGCAATCCGCTCGGCCTGACACCGAATTTCGACCAAATGGCGCGCCAAGGCACCCATCTGGAATATGCCTTCACCTGCCAGCCGGTATGCGGCCCTGCAAGGTCCTGCCTACAGACCGGCCTCTACGCCACAGAGACAGGCTGCTATAAGAATGGCATCCCGCTGCGCCAGGATTTGCCTACGCTTGCGGGCTACTTCAATGAAGCGGGCTATGACACCGGCTATATCGGCAAATGGCATCTTGCCGTAACCCGCGACCAGCCCGTGCCGGAGCATCTGCGTGGAGGCTATAAATATTGGCTCGCCGCGGACGCGCTTGAGCATACCTCGGATGCTTATGAAACGTTGTTGTACGATAACGATAACCAGCCTGTTAAGCTTCCGGGCTACCGCGTGGATGCGCTGACTGATGCGGCAATCCGCTATATTGACGGCCATAAGAGCGATCCCTTCTTCTTGTTCCTGTCCTATCTGGAGCCACATCACCAGAACCACCGTGACGATTACCCGGCACCTGACGTGTACCGTGATATGTACACTTCACGGTGGGTACCGCCGGATCTGGCCGCTTTGGGCGGAACAGCGCACCAGCATCTCGGCGGCTATTACGGGATGGTCAAACGGCTGGATGAAGCACTTGGGCGCATTAGGGATACACTGCGCAGCCTGCACCTGACGGAGGAAACCATTATCCTGTTTACCTCCGACCACGGCTCGCATTTCAAGACACGTAATGGCGAATACAAGCGCTCCTGCCATGAAAGCTCTATCCGCGTGCCAAGTGCCTTGTATGGCTCGCAATTTACAGGCGGCGGCAGCGTCCGCGAGCTGGTCAGCTTGGTCGACTTCGTGCCCAGCCTGCTGGATGCCGTGGGCATCGAGGTGCCCGACCATATGCAAGGCAGGTCGGTCGTGCCCTTGCTGCACAGCCGCGAAAGCCGTGCGGAATGGCCCGGCGAAGTCTTCGTGCAGATCAGCGAGTCGCATACTGGGCGCGCCATCCGCACGCATCGCTGGAAATACAGCGTAAGCGCGTCCGCTGGCTTGTCCGGTGGGGATGCGACCCAATCTGCATCCGCTGAGGAATATGTGGAGCAATTCCTCTACGACCTCTATGCAGATCCCTATGAGCTTTCCAACCTCGCGGGTATGGAATCGCATCGGGATGTCGCGAACCAGCTTCGCGATACATTAATCCGCCGAATGGTTGAAGCGGGCGAGCAAGCGCCGCTGATCCACCCTGCACCTGTACTGCCATCGGCACAAAGAAAGGTGCGCGAGCAAGAGATTTTCGAGTAAGGGAAGCAGCAGTACAACACCGCGTTTGGTTGTTGGCGCTTAGGTTTTGGCAGCCCCCTTATCGCTAAAGAGCCTTCAACACCACGGTAAACGTGGGTTTGAAGGTTCTTTTTTCAAACTCAATTGTCAGAAGAAAATAAAGTATTTTCTTAGTGCTTAGGTTATGATAAGTCCCCTGTTTAAGCACTACCTAAATGAGTATTTTATCAAACGGAGAGTGAAAACAATGGAAATCGTTCCAATAGAACTAATAGGCAAACGTGTGAAACTAATACCATTAGAAATCGAACATACTCATGACTTATTTGAAGCAGGAAAATACCCTGAAATATGGACTTATATAGCCAGAAGGGGTACTACATTAAATGAGATGCAGAATCTTGTACAAGGGGCGATTGTTGCAAGGGAAAAAGGACAAGAGTTGCCTTTTGTAATTGTTGACCAGTGGACGAATCGTATAGTTGGTAGTACGCGATTTTTAAATATTTCGAAACCTAACAAAAGCCTGCAAATTGGTTCAACTTGGCTCACTCCCGAGGTTTGGAGAACAAGAATAAATACTGAATGTAAGTATCTATTACTGCATCATTGCTTTGAAACTCTATCAACATTACGTGTTGAAATAGTAACAGATTCTCGAAATATTCGTTCCCAAAAGGCTATCGAAAGATTGGGAGCAGTAAAAGAAGGAGTTTTACGAAAACATCGTATCATGCCTGATGGATTCGTTCGTGACTCAATTTTTTACAGTATCATTGCTCAAGAATGGGAAAAGGTTAAAGTTAGACTTGAAGGTTATTTATCAAATGACGTTGATAACCAGTCACTAATATGACAAAATGCTTCTTAGAAACACGGAATCTAACTAGGAATCATTTTTGAATCTATGGCCTGTACACTTATCGGCGCTATTGGTGATATTGAACGTTTCTCAACATATTTAGAGCTTAAAAAGTACCTTGGTGTAGCTGCGGAGAATAAAATCTCGGGAACATCCGTTTTTAAGAGTAGGCAGACATCTTCTCGCTCCATCTTTCTGCTCTTTGACACTTTTATGCTCATCCATTCGATCAAAAAAAAGATCGGTTTTGGATCACTTGAACGTGACCCGAAACCGATCTATTTTTGCTTTAGGAGAATAGTTTATTTTCGCTCCAGAACCTACTTCCACGTTCATTGCTGCTGCCATGAAAGCAACCCCCTGTTGCACGAAAGCTTGAAAATGTGCGCTGGTATTATGAGCTTGCGCAGCGGCTTCGTCTTTTCATCGACTTTGAGAGTAATTGTTGATTATGCCCAAGCTGTAATCGTTTCAACCGGCAGGCGGTAGGAAGGTTAGCCCTCTTTGACTGCTTTTCCTATCGAGATCAACATGACCGGTTGGAACCGTTCTTTGTCCAGGCCAAAAGCTTCAGCGATCTGGTCCTTCTCATAACCGGCCATCGGGTTGGTGTCATATCCGTGGGCACGGGCAACAAGCATCAGTTGCATCGAAACGAGGCCCGAGTCAATTAGGTTCATATCACGCAGGTCGGATGCGCCCATGTTCGCATAATAAGGTTTCGCTATTTGTAATTGCATATCCATGATGTCCTGTGGCATGTATCCAAGTTCAACTGCTTTGCCGAAAATTTCGTCAATATACTCAATGTTGTTTGCATCGTAAAATACCGCAATGACAGCCGAGGAAGTCAGAGCTTGCGTCTGGTTGAAGGAGGCCAGCGGTGCAAGTTTTTCTTTGCCTTCAGCACTGTCGATGACAAGGAAACGCCACGGCTGCATGTTAATGGCAGAAGGGGCACGGGAAGCTTCCGCCAAAATTTCAGTCATTTCCTCCCGGCTGATTTTCACTTCAGGATCGTAGACTTTAACGGAATGGCGCTCCAAGACGATTTTATTGAATTCGTTTGTTTTGTTGAATTTGCCGGTGATTGTGCTCATGTAGATTTCTCTCCTTTATATATCGGTTTTAAATTGTACGGCATGCGTTCAGCCAAATTATAAATGTAATCTGCGTTCAAAAGCATCGCAAAAGATGTATCATTTTGTTGGGTATTAAACATAACAAGAGGACGTACTTTCCCCTTTCCTTCTTCACTCTCAACGACCACTACCCGCCAAGGTTGTAGATTAACTGATGATAGAGCTGTTGTTCCACATCTTCAATGTTGTCGAAATTTTTTTGTTTTAAAGATGTCATCTTACTTAACTCCTTTTTTAATATTTGTGAGATCGGGCTACATGTCACTTATCATCACTATGAGGATTGTAAACTATGAAGTATACTTTATAGCAAGTGAAAAAAACGAGGTGCCTAATATGAAGATTAGTGAAGTAGCAAAAATTGTTGACCTTCCTATATCAACTATCCGTTACTATGAGAAAATGGGCATTATCACTGATGATTATATACTGAGAGAACAGAATAATTATCAGAATTATGCTTTAGAAATCATTCATCATCTAGATGTTGTTAAAAATTGTTTAGCTGTTGGTTTTTCAATCAATGATATAAAATCCATGATCTCGAAAAATGGAATATCAAAAGATGAACAAACACGCATTATTAAAGAAAAAATATCAGAAATTGAAGACGCTCAAAAAAAATTAGAGGTTTCCAAAAACAATCTTTACGACATTCTTGAATTGGATATTACGTGTGAGGATGGGTTCGGAAAATATTAATTTAGGGATACTGCGGCAGTAATAAAATCTTCTGGGGCTTACAAGCACCCTATCTATTGTGGGATAAAACGGATGCAAGCGGTAAGCCTGTGCCCTCTGGTGAATATACGTTGATTCTTAAAGAACCGGTAACCTTCGATTATTCGGTAAATGGTAAATTTGAATCGATCGTGACTCACCGCGCGGAAAGTGATATAATATCACCGAACATTTACTGAAACATCAAATGGAAGATGGAAGGATGAATTACGAATGAACCCTCTTGCTGGGCAGCTCAATAATACAATTGCCAATGAAAATAATAATGTGTACGCGATGTTATCCAACCTTGGCAAAGAAATTTATTTTCCTAAAGTAGGCATTCTTAGCCAATCCGCAGAAGCTAAAGTAAAAGCAACAACCTTTAATGCCACAATCGGCACTGCACTCGAAAACGGCGCTCCGATGCATCTCAAGGTTATTCAAGATACGTTATCCGCATACAATCCCAAGGATTTGTATGAATATGCTCCACCTGCCGGCAAGCCCGAGCTTCGCACCGCATGGCGCAAAAAGATGCTAGAAGAGAACCCTTCGCTCTCCGACAAAGGCTTAGGCAATCCAATTGTAACGAATGCCCTTACCCACGGTCTTAGCATCGTAGCCGATTTGTTCGCTGATGCTGGTGATACCGTCATCGTTCCCGACAAAAATTGGGAAAACTATGAGCTGACCTTCGGCATTCGCCGCGGTGCCGAGCTTCTATTATACCCGCTATATAACAGCGAGCGCCGCTTTAATGCAGAGGGTCTTCGTGAATCCCTGCTTGCACAGCAAGGCAAAGGTAAAGCGATTGTTTTGTTGAATTTCCCGAACAACCCCACAGGCTACACCCCAGGTGTTGAGGAAGGCAAAGAAATCGTTGCTGTTATTAAGGAAGCCGCAGAAGCCGGGATTAATGTCGTTGCTGTCACAGATGATGCCTACTTTGGCTTGTTTTTTGAAGAATCGATGCAGGAGTCCTTGGCTGGTCAGCTTGCTGACCTTCATCCAAGAGTGCTGTCCATCAAGATCGATGGAGCCACTAAGGAAGAATTCGTCTGGGGTTTCCGTGTGGGCTTCATTACTTACGCAGGGCAAAGCGAGCCAATGCTTGCTGCATTGGAGCAAAAAACGATGGGCATTATCCGCGCTACCATTTCAAGCGGCCCCCACCCTTCGCAAACCTTTGTGCTTCATGCGTTGAACGCTCCTGAATTTACAGCGCAAAAACAGGAAAAAGCAGCGATCATGAAAGGCCGTGCCAACAAAGTAAAAGCCATTCTTGACACAGGCAAATATAATGAGGGCTGGGAGTACTACCCCTTCAATTCCGGTTACTTCATGTGCTTAAAACTAAAAACTGTTGATGCCGAAACATTGCGCGTCCATCTATTGAACCAATATGGCGTTGGTACGATCGCGCTAGGTGAAACGGATCTGCGGGTTGCTTTCTCTTGCATCGAAGAAAACAATCTCGAAGAGCTGTTCGAAACGATTTACAGTGGTGTAAAGGATCTGGAAAAGGTTTCAACAACGGTTGAATAAACACCTATCCATAGGTAAAAAGGCTTCGGGAACAAGTTCCCGGAGCCTTTTTTTTGCCAACCCAATATTCTGCGGCTAGTTGCTTGACGGAAATGTACCAAACCCCTGCTGGATTACGAGGCTGGTTTTACATCTTTTAACAAATATTTCAACAAAGGTGGAGTCACCAAGGTGGTGAGAATAATGACGACTACAACAGATGTAAAATAGGTCGCGTTCAGTAAACCTGCTTCCAAGCCGATGGCTGCAATAATTAAAGCTACCTCTCCACGCGAAACCATGCCTGCTCCAATGACAAAGGATGAATACCAATTAAATCCTGTTAGCTTGGCTCCAAGGCCCGAACCCAATAGCTTCGTCAAAACGGACACGATCGTTAAACATGCGATAAAAATAAGTTGGTTGGCAATTCCAACGAAGGTTACCGAAAGCCCGATGCTCACAAAAAAAACGGGGACAAAAACCGCATAAGCAATAGGCTCCAGCTTTTGCTCGACGACCTGCTTAAATTCAGTTTGCGAGATGGCAACTCCCGCGGCAAAAGCACCAATAATCCCTGCAACACCGAGATATTCAGCCATATAAGAGAAAAATAAACAAATCACAATCCCCGCACTGATCACAGCCTCGGTGACCCGCAATGGTGCCAGCCTCCGCATCACCCAAGGGACAACCTTCCAGCCTAAGAAGATAACCAAAGCAAAAAATATAACTTTTTTCACGATAACCATACTTAAGCTGATCTCTTCGCTTGTCAAAAAGCTCATCATCACTGCCAAGCAGATCACTACAATAATATCATCTGCTAGTGCTGCGCCAAGCACGGTAGTGCTTTCCTTACTTTTAAGCTGGCCCAACTCTTTAAAGGTTTGGACGGAAATACTGACTGAGGTTGCCGAGATCAGCAAGCCCAGAAATAAGGCATGGGAGCTGTCCATCCCTAAAGCTACACCCGTCAGGTAGCCTCCTCCCATAGGCAGCATAATGCCTCCAATTGCAACCGCTAACGATGCGTTTCGGTTATGGTTTAACTCCTTGAGGTCGGTTTCCAGCCCGGCAAAAAACATCAGCAGCAGCACCCCAATCGTACTGAACGCTGTAACCACCTCAGATGGCTGAATCCATCCCAAGAGCGCAGGGCCAATCACGACACCTATGATGAGCTTGCCAAGCACCGAGGGCTGCCCCAGGCGGACAGCGATATCCCCTGCTATTTTCGTGCTGAGAATAATAATTAACAATTGTAAAAGCCATTCCACGTGCCGTCACCCTTTCATTATAGCCAATTTGTTTTGGTAAGATGGTCCTTTCAAAAGACGATTTCAATAGATGATTTCAAAAGGAGAGCATATAAAAAAAGACAGAAAGAGCCTGCGTTTGGCAGGCTCCTCCGGTGGTTCACGATATTCAGTTCTTTCATTTAGTATAACACATTCGACAAATTATAACACCTAATCCTCTAAAAACAGCAGATTTTTGGCGGTAGGCTTGGAATCAGCTGAACCAGCCAAAAACAGACCGTTTCCTATTGTTTTTCGCCCGGCTCATTGATAGCTTCCATGCTAACTACCTTGCCAGGAGCCGCCACAAAAGGCTGTGCGTACACTTCATGTGCTGTCGCTGGTGTCACTGGCTGCGACGGCTGGGTGATCTTGTCGGTAAACCCTTTAACCAGCGCCTCTAGGTCGATTCCCGAAACGCTTTTCAGCATATCGGGTGCCGTAGCCATCAATTCGGTCACATATTTGCTGACCTTCGTGGCGCCGCCGCCATTGCCGCCGGCATCAACAATCGTCAGCTTGTCGATATGCGACATTGGCTCGGCAATGCGAGCCGCCAATTCAGGCAGCATCTTGACGATGATGTCAAGAATCGCCGCTTCGCCGAACTTGGCGTAGGCTTCCGCCAGCTTCTCCTTGGCCTCGGCCTCGGCAAAGCCTTGCAGACGGATAACATCCGCCTGCGCGGTACCCTTGGCAAGCTCGACGGAGGCCTCGGAGTTACCCTTGGCTAAGCCCGCCTCCGCGATTGCGATACCCGAGATGCGCACCTGCTCCGCATTCGCCCTCGCTTCCGCTTCGATCTGGTATTGCCGCGCGTCAGCTTCCCGCATTCGCTTCGACTTGTCAGCCTCGGCCGCCTGCTCGATCGAATAGCGGTCCGCATCCGCCTTCTTTTTCACCTCGGAATCGTATTGCTTCTCGCGGCGCAAAATCTCTTTGGTTTCCAGATCGATTTCACGCTCTTTACGGACAATTTCAACCTTCATCTGCTCTTCAACAATGATTTGCTTCGACTTGGCTTCCTGAATGCCGTAAGCTTGATCGGCTTCCGCCTTGGCCACGTCCTGCTCCTTCTTAAAGGCAGCAATCTTCAGCTGCTTATCCTTTTCCGATTCCGCAATATTCGTATCCCGCGCAAGCTCGGCCTTCTGGCTCTGCTCCTCTGCATTCGCTTTGGAAATCCGTGCATCCCGGGAGGCTTGCGCCTCAGCAATATCCGCATCACGCTTCACTGCGGCAATTCGCGGTTTACCGAGGGCATCCAGATAGCCGTTGTTGTCACGCAAATCCTTGATCGTGAAGGAAACGATTTGCAGCCCCATCTTGCGGAGGTCAATCGCGGAAACCTCCTGAACCTTTTGTGCAAACACATCCCGGTTTTTATAAATATCCTCAACCGTCATACTCCCCAGTATCGCTCTAAGATGCCCCTCTAGTACCTCTTGGGCTTCACTGCGAAGCTCCAGGTCGCTTTTGCCAAGAAATTGCTCGGTTGCCGTCGCCACATCCTCGATAGAGCCGCCTACCTTAATGATCGCTACACCGTTGGCCAGCACCGGAACGCCTTGCTCCGTATAGACCTCAGGGGTCGCAATATCCAGCTTATGGGAAAGCAGCGAAATAAATTGGGCTTGCTGAAACACAGGAAGAATAAAGGCGCCCCCACCACGAATGATTTTTAAGCGGCGGTCCGTTTCGTCATTCATCACATTTTTGGAGCCGAGAAAAGAGCCCGTAATGATCATCGCTTTGTCAGGACTCACCGTTTTATAGCGCGACCAAAAAGCCAATCCGAGAATAACCAGAACAGCAATTAATAAAATTGGAATTGTTAAATATTCATAGTCAGTAAATGACGGCAATGAAATCCCACCTTTTCCGATTTTTTCAAAAATTTAAATATTGAGCTCACTTACGGCAAAATCGCGACCTCGAAGCTCAACGATCACCACCTGTTTCCCTTGGGCAATGGACAAGCCCTCGAAGCTGACGGCTGGATAGTTGGAAATGCCGGATCTCGTACGAATAATAATTTCTCCATACCCAAGCGTCGGAATCGTTACCGATACTTCGGCTGCGCGGCCTACAAGCTCATGTACCGAATGCCCAATGGATTGCTCCGCTTTGTTCATGTTCCTCACAAAAAAAATGTAAGTTAGAGCTGACAGCACCATGGCGATCAATATCGCTAGCACTACAATTAAGGTCGCGCCTAGCATTGTGTATTTATGAAAAATAATTCCTGCTGCGCCAAACGTCGTAATCCCGCCTACCAAAACAATCGGCTGCATAAAGTCGAAATGGTTCAAATGTAGCGCTGCTGCTGCACTATCCAGCCAATGTCCAATCACTTCACCGATCACAAGCGAAATCAAGGCGAAGGCAATCCCGAATATCAAGCAGTTCCAATACACAATTAGCATGGCGCCATCCTCTCCAATCATGATTTACTCCAGATGTGATAAGTTCACAGGGAGCCAATGGTTTGGTTTTGATTGTGTGTTCTCCTATATTATACATGAAAACAACAAGCTATGTCAGGTTTAGCAGGATGAGGCTGACAGCTGGCAGCAACGCAAAAAAGCCCTTTAAGGAAATCCCCTAAAGAGCCCCACTCACAGCCTCAAATCAACAGGTTAAACAGTGTAGCATTTTTGTTGATTTCCACGTATTTAATGCCTTTGCTTTCCATACGCTCGATTAAAGGACCGTAGTCCTCCTTGTTTTTCAGCTCGATGCCCACTAGCGCCGGACCGTTTTCCTTGCTTGTTTTCTTCGTATATTCAAAACGGGTAATATCGTCGTTGGGTCCTAGAACCTCGTCGAGGAATTCGCGTAAGGCTCCTGCCCGTTGAGGAAATTGCACTGTGAAATAATGCTTCAGCCCCTCAAAAATCAGCGACCGTTCCTTGATCTCCTGCATCCGTTCAATATCGTTATTGCCGCCGCTAATGATGCAGACCACATTGCATCCGACAATCTGCTCCCGATAAAAATCCAATGCGGTAATTGACAAAGCACCCGCTGGCTCAGCAACAATCGCATTTTCATTATAAAGCTCAAGGATCGTTGTACACACCTTGCCTTCGGGAATGACGATAATATCGTCCACTACCTTCTGGCAGATGCCATAGGTAAGCTCCCCTACCCGCATGACGGCTGTGCCATCAACGAATTTATCGATCTCCGTCAACGTGACGATCTGTCCCTCATCGATTGAATTGCGCATCGAGGGCGCACCCGTAGCCTCTACTCCGATAACCTGTGTCTTAGGGCTGATGCTCTTAATATAGGTACCCACACCTGCCGCCAAACCACCGCCGCCGATTCCGGCAAATACATAATCGACCGGCTCGCGCATATCATTCATCAGCTCAAGCCCTACCGTTCCTTGACCAGCAATCACTTTAAGATCATCAAAGGGATGCACGAATTGCATTCCTTCTCGCTCGCTGAGCAGCACCGCTTCCTTCAACGCATCGTCAAACGTATCCCCCACCAGGATCACTTCAACAAAAGCTCCACCAAACAGCTTGACCTGTTGAATTTTTTGCCTTGGTGTTGTGGTTGGCATAAAGATTTTACCATGCACCTCCAGCGCCTTGCAGGAATAAGCCATGCCTTGGGCGTGGTTACCCGCACTCGCACATACGACCCCTTTGGACAGCTTATCCGCAGGAAGACTGCGCATCAGGTTGTAAGCACCACGGATTTTGAATGACCGCACTACCTGTAAATCCTCACGCTTTAGAAACACATTGCAGTTGTATTTATCTGATAAAATCGCGTTCCTTTGCAGAGGTGTATGAAACACCACATCCTTTAACAGATGGCTTGCCATGATGATATCTTCGAGCTTGATTGTTTGGTTATCCATATGTATCCCCCCGCTGGTTGTTAATTTCACTTATTATACACCGTAGGGAGAGGCTGTCCATAGCTTTTCATAAAAATCAATCAAGAAGCATAGAACAGCCCTCCCATCCGGCTTACGCCTGAATGAAAGGGCTGTTCTTGTCGTCGTAGTTCAACCTTTTTCTCATATCTCTCTGTAGTCTATCTCTATGGGTCTTGAGGTCTTAAGGTTCTGTCTGTTATCGAATCACGATCGTATGAACGACCTGGTTGCTACCTCTTAATTCAATGGGGCGGTTCGTTGTCAGCAAGGATATGTCACCTTGAACGGATACATTCGTTGCTGTGTTGTACACCGCAGTTTGCACCGATCCGCTGCTCAATACCTGATTGATCGTAATCGTTGCTATTTGTGCGTTGGAATTTAAGGTAAAGGTATTTAAGGTTCCCACCACTGTGAAATCCGTTACCGGATTGTTGCTGGAGGTCAATACTTCTACAAAAATCGCTTTACCTCCATAGGTTCTCACCAGCACGGAATCGCCAACTCTTAGATCTGTGGCAGCCACTCGGGTACCATTACGGAAAATGTATGCTGTTGCATCAATTTCCACGCTATAAGCTTGGCCTTCTGTTGTTAAGGTCAGCAGGTTATTGCTCACTAACGCGTTAACAGTTCCGCGAACGGAGGTGTTATCGGGCAGCTGGCTGCCTGTGCGATCCAGCAATGCAGCTATTTCGGCACGTGTAACGGGATTGTTCGGGCGGAAGGTATTATCCTCATAGCCGTCTACGAGACTTTTCTTGACAGCAACAGCTACATAACCAACGGAGCCAGCAGGAATCTTATTGGCATCCTTGAAATTAAGCTTCGTAGTCACTTTGGCTTTTGCTTCATTTTGCAGCTTCAATGCTTTAACCAATAGCGTCGTAACCCACAAGCGATCGGCTTCCTTCTCTGGCTGTACGGCACTTTCAGATTCCTCGAACAAATCATTTTGCAGCGCTACAGTTACATAACCGGTTGCCCATGCGTATTTGGACTTTATTTTATCCGCATCGCTAAAGTTCAGGTTAGCTTGCATCGCATCGGCGGCTTCAGCTTGCTCACGCAATCCCATCAATCGTACAGCAGCCGTAATGGCTTCAATCCGAGTGATCGTCCGGCGTGGCTGGAAGGTTCCATCCTCATAGCCATCAAATACCCGCTTAGAGGCAAGGCTTGCAATGTAACGCATCGCCCATTCAACGTCGGCACCTTTAACATCGTCAAAAGTTAATTTAACTGCCTTTTTATAGTCTTGTTCATTGAATTTAGTTTGGATGTTTTGGTAATTTTGTGTCTTTTGTACAGCTTCGACTTTTTGCTTGCCTTTATCGCGATCTTGATCCTTGTTCTTGTCATTTCCTTTGCCATTGTTGTCAGCAAAAGCTGCCGTGGAACCGCCAACTACCATAACAAGCGCCAAACCTGTCACCATTACCTTCTTGAATACATGTTTCATCATCATTTTGGGGTCTCCTTTTTCCAATTCACTTGGATTATATTATTGGTAGCAAGATATGAATCAGAACCACCTTCGCGAAGTGTTCTTTGGAATACTAAAAGTTTCGCCTTGCGCTATCCTTTTGTGGGGGTCATTAGGAGCAAGCTGAAAATAATGGTAAACTAAAAAACGAATGGCCATGTTACTATAGATACATGATCACGCAAAGGTATTAATTAAGGGAGGATTTATAAGCATGAGATGGAAGGTTAGAAGGTTGACAGTTTTACTGGCATTACTGGTATTGGTCGTGGCGGGAGCCCTATTCGCTTGGATGTCCTCTATGAAGGAAAGCGAACCTCAAGCTGCGCCAGGCAGCTCTGTCCAAGCACCACAGGATGGCAAAGCCACACCACAGCCTGCGGTTGCCGTAACAGCCCCCACACCCCCACCTGAACCACCGGTTCCTACCGAGGAAGTGGATGTGGTTGTATTCGGAAGCGAGCTCGAAGGGCTTTATCTAGCAAGAGCCGCTGCGGATGAAGGACTGAAGGTCAAGGTACTGGACCCAAGGGAAGGCTTCGGCGGCCAAGTGCTGCAGGCTGAAATGCTGTTTCTGGACGAAACGCGTGACGAGCAAGGACGGACACTGGTCCAAGGCCGTGCCAAAGAGCTGTTCGACGGCTTCCGCAATGGCAAGATTCGCAAGCTGCCGGAGTTTGTGCAATATTTTGATAAGCTAAAAAAGGACATCCCTATAGAATCGGGCATTAAAATTACAGATATTAAACAAATACCGGGTCAATTTGGGCTTCATGCGGTTGAATCCATTACTTACACAACGAAAGACGGTGCCAAGAAAAATATTAAAGCCGGCTATTGGGTAGATAATACCGATTATGCGGCCATGCTAAGCAAGCTGAAGGTGACCCGGCTGCC
This sequence comes from Paenibacillus agricola, assembly GCF_011440305.1. Taxonomy (GTDB): domain Bacteria; phylum Bacillota; class Bacilli; order Paenibacillales; family NBRC-103111; genus Paenibacillus_S; species Paenibacillus_S agricola. The sequence continues at coordinate 561,177 of NZ_JAAOIW010000003.1, forward strand.
AGGGCTTGAGCAATTTTACGGACAAACGCAGATTGAATATATGAGCACGGGCTTTATGCTAAAATTCAAAAATGTCGATTGGAGCAAGTTTAATACCAGCTTCAACGCCATGACCGCCCAAGAGCGCAGAACCAAATACGGTGGTGGCTCGGTTAACGAAAGCTTTGCCATTGGGCTGAGCGGTATGACGAGTGCATATAAGCCCAGCAATGACCGCGTTTTTCTGCGTGGCTTGAATGCCGTCAATCAAAGGGATGGCGAGGTGCTGATCAACGCCTTCCTGATCTATACCGTTGACCCTGCGGACGACAAGTCGGTTGCTGAAGCCATGGAGCTCAGTAAAAAGGAATTGCCGCTGATCCTGGCGCATTTCCGCAAAAATATTGTCGGCTGGGAGCAAGCTGAGCTGAACGGCTTCCCGAACCACTTGTACATTCGCGAGTACAACCATTATGAAACCGATTATGTATTGGAGCCTTCCGATATGCTCGGTGCACGTATGTTCTGGGATAATGTCAGCATCGGCGGGTATCCCCTTGACCTGCAAGGGATTAGCTCCAGCAAATGGGGGATCGAGATGGGCAGGCCGGATAAATACGGAATGCCGCTGCGCAGCTTTATGCTGAAGGATTACGATAATGTGCTTGTTGCCGGGAAAAATGTCGGCTCATCGGCGATTGCTTACGGCAGCGCCCGCATCCAACCTAATACCAGCCTTGCGGCAGAAACCATCGGTGTGCTGCTCGGACAAATCCAAGGCAAGAAAAAGCTGCGCGAGCTGCAGGAGCCGGATATGCCTGCACTGAATAAATATTTGGAAACCACATATAAGATCAAAAACACCGGCATCACTGGCAATAATAAAATTAAAGGCTGGACGAACGACGAGATTGCCAAGCTGGATACGGGGGAAATTGTATATCCTGCTTATGTGAATACTAGAAAGAAATAACGTGCCCTGCTAGGCCACAAACGTATCCATTCATTGGATGCGTTTTTTCTTTGCTTCATTAGACGAGCTGAAGAAAAAGTAGTGCTCCTGCTAATCGTTTGTGTTACAATTTATTGAGTTCGTAACACGAATACATAAAAATGATGGATACGGAGTGGTTGAGCTTGAAATTAAAAACAAAGAGAGGCCGATGGGCCCTAATTGTCACAGTCACAAGCTGTTTGTTGCTATTATCCGGCTGTTTGGCCGACAAATTGCCCCAAGCTGTCAACGAGGCCAACGATCAGCTTGTGCTGGCCGTCGGTGCTGAGCCTGAAGCCGGATTCGATCCTACGACTGGCTGGGGGCGCTACGGCTCTCCCTTGTTCCAAAGCACATTGCTGAAAAGAAACAGCGACATGTTGATTGTTAACGACTTGGCCACCAGCTACGAGGTTAGCGCTGACGGCGGGACATGGACGGTAAAGCTCCGCAAGGATGCGAAATTTTCCGATGCTTTGCCTTTAACCGCGGCGGATGTGCAATTCACTTTCGAGACGGCGGCAAAAAATGCAACAACTATCGACTTGACCAATATGGAAAGTGTTACTGCCACGGATGAGCTTACCGTAGTATTTAAGCTCAAGGAAGCGCAGTCTACTTTCATTAGCCTGCTCGTTTCCACAGGGATCGTCCCCAAGCATGCTTACGGCAAGGATTATGCCGCACATCCGATTGGCTCCGGACCGTTTAAGCTGGTGCAGTGGGATAAGGGCCAGCAGGTCATTGTCGAGGCCAATCCCGAATATTATGGGACGAAGCCTTTTTTCAAAAAAATGACCTTTTTGTTCCTGAACGAGGATGCTGCGTTTGCGGCAGCGAAAGCGGGCAGTGTCGATGTTTCCTATATCCCTTCGGCATTCAGCAAGCAAACCGTTACCGGGATGCGCCTTGAAGCGATCAAATCCGTCGATAACCGCGGCATCATGCTGCCTTATGTGAAGTCAGGGTCCAAGACAAAGGATGGCGCTCCAATCGGCAACGACGTGACGGCGGACCTGTCGATCCGTAAAGCCATCAATGTAGCGATGGATCGCAAAGCACTTGTTGCAGGTGTCTTGGAGGGCTACGGCACTCCCGCTTACACGGTGAATGATGGCTTGCCGTGGTGGAACCCGGAAACCGTGTTCGCCGATGGCAACGCGGCCGAGGCCAAGAAGCTATTAGCGGAAGCCGGATGGAAGGACACTGATGGTGACGGCATCGTTGAAAAAGAGGCGCTCAAGGCACAATTTTCATTGATATATCCTTCGGGCGATGTGACCAGGCAATCGCTTGCGCTTGCCGCAGCCGATATGATCAAGCCTATTGGAATTAAAATCAATGTCGAGGGCAAAAGCTGGGATGACATTGAAAAATTAATGTATTCGAACGCGATCATGTTCGGGTTTGGTAGTAATGACCCGCTGGAAATGTTTAATCTTTACAGCACTAAATTCAGGGGTGTCGATTATTACAATACAGGCTACTACAGCAATCCAACCGTTGATGATTGGATGAATAAAGCGATGCTGGCCCGCACTGAAGAAGCGGCTTGGGATAACTGGAGGAAATCGCAATGGGATGGCAAAACCGGCTCCAGCTTCAAAGGGGATGCTCCTTGGGCATGGCTCGTAAATATCGATCATTTGTATCTGGTTAAGGATAAGCTGGATATCGGCAAGCAAAAGATCCATCCTCATGTACATGGCTGGCCTGTGACCGATAACATTGAGGAATGGAGCTGGAAGCCATAAAGAGAGCGGGGCTAAGGGTATGCAAAGCAGTACGTTAACCTATTGGGGATTAAAGGCAATTCGGTTACTCTCCCTTCTATTTGCAGTCAGTATCATCTCATTCTGGCTTGTCGAGCAATCCCCGATTGACCCCATTCAGGCGTATGTGGGGGCAGATATGATGAAGGTCAGCGCGGAGCAGCGTCTGCTTATTGCTGAATATTGGGGGTTGGACAAGCCGCCTGTAGAACGGTTCCTGCGCTGGGGCTCCGCCCTGCTGCACGGTGACCTGGGTACATCCATGATTTATCGGCTGCCCGTTACGGAAGTAATTCAAGAGCGCTTTCTGAGCTCTGCCGCACTTATGGGCGTTTCATGGCTATTATCCGGTATTATTGGCTTCGTCGCTGGCGTGGTTGCCGCAATGAATAAGGACAGGTGGCCGGACCGCTTAATTAAATGGTACTGCTACACATTGGCATCAACTCCCACCTTTTGGCTGGGATTGCTTCTGTTGATTGTTTTTGCAGTATGGCTGGGCTGGTTCCCGGTTGGACTTGGCGTGCCCGCAGGCGTGTTATCAGGTGACGTTACGTTCGGAGACAGGGTTCAGCATATGATTCTGCCTGCCTTAACCTTAAGTGTAATCGGAATTTCCAGTATCGCTTTACATACACGGCAAAAGCTGGTTGAAGTGCTGAGCAGTGACTATGTGCTTTTTGCCAGAGCAAGGGGGGAATCGGGCTTTCGCTTATTCTGGAGGCATGGGCTCCGCAATGTTGCGCTGCCTGCGATTTCGTTGCAATTCACCTCCTTTAGCGAGCTATTCGGGGGTGCCGTGCTGGCTGAGCAGGTATTCTCTTACCCAGGACTGGGACAAGCGACGGTTGAAGCCGGCTTGCGAGGGGATGTCCCCTTGCTGCTGGGCATTGTTCTGTGCAGCTCCCTGTTCGTGTTCTCCGGCAACCTACTGGCAGATCTGTTCTACCGACTTGTTGACCCACGGCTCGGGAAGGGAGTGAGACAATGAGCGGATTAAGGGATTTGACTAAAACAAAAGGTGACAGACTAGCCTATACCGCCACCTCCTCCTCCACCGTTAACCGACGCAAGCGCTCCTTCATCTTGAGCGGATTGGTCGCGCTATTCATTCTGGTCGCCTGGTTAAGCGGATATATGATAGACCCCAGTCATTTATCCACCCATTTGGAGCTGCGCAACCTCCCCCCTTCGCTTGTCCATCCTTTCGGAACCGATTGGCTGGGGCGGGACATGTTCTCACGCACGTCCAAGGGACTGGGACTAAGCATTCAGGTCGGCCTCCTTGCTTCGGCTTGCAGTTGCTTCATTGCGGCTGCGCTGGGGCTTGCCGCTGCGCTAGGGAGAACGGCCGATGCCGTCGTGTCTTGGTTGATTGACCTTTTTCTAAGCGTCCCGCATCTGGTATCCCTTATCCTTATCTCCTTCGTGTTCGGTGGTGGCATGAAGGGCATTATTATCGGGATTGCCTTTACGCATTGGCCAAGTCTGGCACGCATTATCCGGGCAGAGGTGATGCAGCTTCGGTCAGCCGAATATGTGCTGATTTCCCGCAAGCTTGGCAAATCGCGCTGGTGGGTGGCATCGCGGCATATTTTTCCGCATTTGCTGCCCCAGCTGCTGGTCGGGCTGCTTCTCTTGTTTCCGCATGCGATTTTGCATGAGGCTGCCGTCACTTTTATCGGGTTAGGCTTATCGCCGCATCAGCCAGCTATCGGGATTATTTTATCGGAATCGATGCGATATTTATCGACAGGCATGTGGTGGCTGGCGTTTTTCCCAGGGATCTGTCTGCTCCTTGTCGTTCGTTCCTTTGATACGGTTGGCGAGCATTTGCGAATTCTACTGGATCCGCGCCGATCTCAGGAGTAAGGAAAAGGAGGTTTTACCTATGGCTTTACTAGAGGTTATGGACTTATCTATTTCATTTACGCGTTATAGAGGCTTATTTCGGCAGCAAACGCTTGAGGTTATTAATGGGCTTCAGCTTTCCATCAATCCCGGCGAGGTTGTTGCCGTTGTAGGCTCCAGTGGCTCGGGAAAAAGCTTGCTGGCTCACGCGATCATGGGCATTCTTCCGGGAAATGCCCGGATGACAGGAAGCTTACGTTATAACGGTGAGCCGTTGGATGCCAAGAAGCTGGCGGCACTGCGGGGAAAAGAGCTGGCGCTTGTCCCGCAATCGGTCAATTACTTGGACCCACTCATGAAGGTTGGCGCTCAGGTTCGCTCATCATCCACGGATAAGGCAGAGCTTGATGCACAAAGAAAAGCATTTGCCCGTTACCAGCTGGACCAGAAGGTTGAGCAGTTGTATCCGTTTCAGCTTTCTGGCGGCATGGCGCGCAGGGTGCTGCTCTCAACGGCTACGATAAGTGGTGCCAAGCTTATCGTGGCCGACGAGCCAACCCCTGGTCTCCATCAGGAGGTCGCCCAGGAAACCTTGCGCCGATTCCGCGAGCTAGCCGATGAGGGCTGTGCCATCCTGCTCATTACGCACGATATCGAATCCGCCTTGCAGATTGCTGATAAAGTCGCTGTCTTTTATGCCGGTACGACAGTTGAAGTCGCTTCGGCAGCGGATTTCTCCGGTAGCGGACAGCAGCTAAGGCATCCCTATAGCCAAGCACTCTGGCAATCGCTGCCGCAAAATGAATTCAAGCTCATCCCCGGCTCCCAGCCGCTTCCTGGCTCGTTGCCGGAAGGCTGCCTGTTTGCGCCGCGCTGCCAGCAAGCGTCAGCCGAGTGTAGCAGCTTACGGCCTGCGATGCGGGATTTGCGAGCCGGGCTAGTGAGGTGCATCCATGCATCTTGAAGGTAGTAATCTCGGGTTTCGATATGGTCGTGGAGCACCTTGGATCGTTCAAGGAGCACACATCAGCATCGCGCAGGGCGAAGTTGTGGGGCTGGTAGGGCCAAGCGGAAGCGGAAAAACAACGCTGGCCCGCCTGCTGGCTGGCTACGATCTTCCGCAGGCAGGCCGTATCACCTGCGATGGACGCCCGCTGCTGCCAGGCGGCATCCAGCCGGTCCAGCTCGTATTCCAGCATCCGGAGAAAGCGGTCAATCCCCGCTGGCGGATGCGCCGGACGATTACCGAGGGCTGGGAGCCAGACGCAGGCTTTCTGCAAACGCTTGGCATTGAGCGGGAATGGCTGGATCGCTATCCTAACGAGCTGTCCGGCGGGGAGCTACAACGCTTTTGTGTAGCCAGAGCATTAGGTCCACAGACCCGTTATTTAATAGCGGATGAAATGACGACCATGCTCGATGCGATCACCCAAGCGCAAATATGGCATACCGTCATGGATATCGCCCGACAGCGAAATCTCGGCATCCTTGTCATCAGCCATGAGTCGAGCTTAATCCAGCGGCTATGCAGCCGGGTTATTGAATGGCCTTAAGTGGCCAGGAAGAATATGACAAACAGGGGTTTCGGGAATAATTCCGAAACCCCTGTTTCTTTTATAAGGTGCCTAACTGTTCAGACGCTCCTGTACAGACTCTCCTATTCAGCCGGAAGCTCCTCCCCGTATTCGTTAACACCAAGGGCGGCTCTCGCCATGACCCTATATTCCTCCAGCCCCGACTTCTGAGCAAACATCGCAATAAGCATAGGGTAAGCGGCCATCATTTCAATGATATGCTCGTGCATTCGCGGCCATACAAGACCGCCTGCCTGCTCATACCTCTCTATTAGGCTGGATAAGCCCGACGCTCCGAACAAAGCATAATACATTGTAAAATCAATAGCCGGATCAGCCACCTCCGCCTCTGTCCAATCCAGCAATCCCGTTACCTTTCCTACGGGATCCACCACAATATGACCGGGATGAAGGTCACCATGCACGAGCGACGAATGGTTTGGCCAGAATGTATCATCAGCAAGCCATCTTTGCCACCGTTCCCACAGCGCTTGGGAAACCCCAAAATTCCGCTGGACGGTCTCCATCTTCTCTGCAAGCGCTTGTCGCACCTCATTCGGTTGCAGGACTCGAACGCCAGCAGCAATTGCTGCTCCATGATCCATGCTGTGCAAGGCGACCATCGCCTCAGCCAGGGATTGCTCGAAGAGCTCGGGAAGCGATTCGGGATTTAAATACCATTCATAGTTTTTCGCTTCGGGATTAATGGTCGCCGCTGGATTCCCCTCCAGTATCTTATATGCAATCAGCTCAGGCGTATGCACCTGCCAATTCGGCACCGAAACAGGCAAGTGGCCCGCTAGCAGATCCAATACTTTTTTCTCATAGGCTGCTGATTCCACAACATCGGCTCTCCGGGGTGTGCGCAATACCCAAGTCAGGCCATCCTTAGTACTCGCAAACACCGCCAAAAAGTCCAAGCCCGATTCATTGACCTTTACACTGGTTGTATCGATATCAAATCCATGGACATGTGCTATAGAAAGGATATGCTTAACTGTAGTTTTATAATCTGTAGTTTCATTATTAGAAGACATCAAAAATACACCTCAATCATTCGTATTGGTTAATAAAAACAAAACTCAAATAAACCCACACCATTCAAAAAATGGCCGAGCTTGTTCGGAATATGCTTATTTTAACGAATCCGTATGAATTGGATGCCCATGACGGTAACCCTCCATTTGAATCATATTATATATAAATCCAATTTATGGATCTATATATCTGATAGCAGTATACCATTTCGAGCTGAAATTCTGCAATTCTTATGGATGCTCCACCCTAGGGTTAAACTAGACAAGAAAACCGTCAAGGATCCAATCTTCCCTGACGGTTTTCAGAAGTCACCTTATTACCTTTCCTTCTCCAGCATTCGCACTGCATCGCCAAAATGGCCATTGCACAGCTCCAATACCGCCAACGCCTTCACAGAGTCTACCGCAAACTTGAGCATCAAAATCGCCACTCGTGCATCACCATCTGCCTGCTCAGTATAGGCAGCAGCCTTCGAGGGCTCAGCTCCAGTCGCATCGCTAACGATGCGGACCACACGGTCGCGCAGCTTTTCATTCGTAGCCTGCATGTTGACCATCAGGTTGCCATACACCTTGCCCAGCTTGATCATCGCTGTAGTCGTAATCATATTAAGCACCAATTTCGTAGCGGTTCCGGCCTTTAGCCGGGTTGATCCGGTTACGACTTCAGGCCCAACCGGCACTTCAATCGCGTATTGCGCAGCTTCGCTAAGCCGTGTTGCTGCGTTGCATGAAACACTTGCCGTCAAGGCGCCCATTTCACGCGCCCGGCGGATCGCGCCAATCACGTAAGGCGTGTTGCCGCTGGCGGCGATACCTACGATGGCATCGTCGGCTGTCAGGCAGGCTTCAATATCCTGCGCGCCTGCCTCGGCGTCATCCTCCGCATTTTCGATGGCGGTCATAATCGCCGCTTCCCCACCTGCGATAATACCCGTGACCAGATGCCGGCTGACGCCGAAGGTCGGTGGACACTCGGAAGCATCGAGGATGCCCAGTCGCCCGCTCGTTCCGGCTCCAATATAAAACAGCCTGCCACCCTTGCTCATCACCTCGACAATAGCTTCAACAGCCTTCTCAATTTGTGGCAACGCACGCTGCACCGATATGGCTACAGTCTGGTCCTCCGCATTCATAATCCGAATAATTTCTTGGACACTCATTTCATCCAAATTTGCGGTTTTGTCATTTCGTTGTTCCGTAATGGGTTGACTTCCGATGTATTTCAACTTATGATTCCCTCCTTGTCTCCCATGCACTAATATTTGCTTTTACAACAGCTGTAATGGCGATTCCCGCCTCCTTGAGCGCAAGTACATAACACCCAGCTACAGGCGGTGCATCCAGCTTGCTTACCTGAAGCCCGCTTGTTTGTATACATGCCTGCGCTTCAAAGCAAGCCTGAAACCATGTATCCGAGAACAGCCCTCCGCTCAACAGCAGCGGTAGGTCTGGCATAGGTTCGTGGTTGTGCAATCCATCATGGTTATGTGATTCCATTAATCGGGTTTGTACGGTTAAAGCCAATTGTGCCAATTCTTGAACAGCCATCTCGATGATCGCAAGTGCTACTGAATCGCCTTCCTTGGCAGCCTGAACGACAATGCGGGATAGATCCGCTATCGCCATTCGCATATTGGTTTGCCCATATACGTAAGTGATCAGCTGGTTAGGGTTTTGGAGGGACAAGTTCTCCAAAATATATCCAGTAAGCGAAGTCTGAGCGCCTCGTCCATCATGCTGCTTCAGCACAGCCATCATTGCTTGCTGCCCGATAGCAAAGCCGCTACCCTCATCGCCCAATAAATATCCCCAGCCACCGACGCGAACACTTACCGAGGTTTCCGGTACAAAGCCATAAGCAATCGACCCGGTCCCCGAGATCACCACAATGCCAGCCTCGCCCCATGTTCTAGCCGAAAGCGCCGTTATGGCATCATTATGCACAATGACCTTCACTGTAGCCGGCAGCTTGCCTTCAAAAAAAGCAAGGATCTGCGCCTTATCCTCTGGACGGTCGGCTCCAGCCAATCCAAGAAAAACCACCTGCAGCTGCTTTTCGTTACTATTAGACAGATCCAATACCTGCTGAACCAGCATCCATAATACTTGCTGCACAATTTCCCATGAGCTCGATTTGATATTGCTGGAGGGTCCATAGCACTGACCCAGTACATTACCTTCCCCATCACCGATCATACAAGCGGTTTTCGTGCCACCGCCGTCAATCCCGATAAATCTAATTTCTTTACTTGACAGCACCGGCAGTCATCCCTTCCATGAACTGTTTGGAAGCTATTGCGAACAAGATAATCATGGGAAGCGAAGATAACGTCAGCCCGGCGAAAAGTACACTCCAGTCGGTCGAATACTCACTGAACAGGGTTAGCATGCCAACAGGTATCGTCTTTTTGACTTCATCCTGAATAAAGATCAGCGGGAAGAAAAAATCATTCCACACCGTAATAAAATTCATAATCATGACTGTACCCAGCGCAGGACGCATAAGGGGCGCAATGATTTTCACAAGAATACCCAAATCCGAGCAGCCATCTATTTTCGCCGATTCTTCCAGCTCCTTCGGCAAGGTTCGGAAGAAACCAACCAAAATCAGCACTGACATGGGAATGCCAATCGCCGTATAGACGAAGATCAGCGAGAAGCTCGTGTTCATCAAACCAAGATTTTTCATCAAAATAAACAAGGGCACAATCCCAAGCTTGACCGGAATCATCATTCCCAGCAGGATGTAGAAGAACAAGGCACCATTCCATTTGAAATTGAATCTCGCAATATAAAACGATACCAAGGCCCCTGAAATCAAGATCAGCGCTACAGAGGTAACACTGACGAACACACTGTTCCAAAAGTAATCGAAGTAAGGCAATTGGTCCAGCAATTTGCTATAAGCATTAACGGTCCATGACTTTGGAAAAGCCATCGGGTTTTTGAAAATTTCCACATTCGTCTTAAACGACGACAGCACCATCAGGAAAATCGGGTACAGACTGACAGCCGCGAATACAAGCGCGATCACATAATGTCCTATACGTAATCCCTTATGTTCTTTCATTGTGACTCCACACCTTTCATGTAATGATAAGAACCCAGCATAGACTGCATCCCGCTTAATCCATATCCCGTTTTCTCACATACGCCATGAAAAGGGCAGACAGCACCGCAATGATAAAAAACAAGGTAACCGCAAGAGCCGAGCCAAGTCCAATAGCTACTCCGTCACCGCTTGAGCCTCCAAAAGCAACCCGGTAAAAAAAGACTGCCAGCAAATCAGTGGAATGATACGGCTCCCCTTGAGAGCCTTGCATCGCGTAAACCAGCTCAAAGGCTTCAAAGGCTTGAACAAACGTAAAGAGGGTAACAATAATAACCGACTGGGACATCATGGGGAATATAATCGACTTTATTAGTTGGAAGCCTTTGGCTCCATCCAAACGCGCTGCTTCGATAGCTTCCTGGGAGATCGATTGCAGCCCTGCTAACAGGATCAAGATCGAGAAGCCGATGCCGAACCAGCTGTTAACCAATATAATCGAGGTTAAGGCGTAGGCCGGATCACCCAGCCATGGCTTTGCCCATTCCCCTAGTCCCACTTGCTTAAGCATCACATTGATAGCGCCGAAGTTCGGATTAAGCATTAGCTTCCACAGAAACCCGACAACGATCACGGAGAGCAGCCTAGGCAGAAAATACGCCATTTTAAAAAGCTCGGCTCCCTTGACCTTAGTGAAAATAATATAGGCCAGTATAAAAGCAATCCCATTCTGCACAACCATCTCTAGCAGGAAGTAATACCAGTTGTGGGCAAAAGCATTCCAGAACAGCCCCCTGAAGGGCTCTGTCGTAAATAGCTTCGTAAAATTCGCAATTCCTATAAATGCACCCTTTTTGAGTCCAACCCAGTCGAATAAGCTGTAGCTGAACGCCGCAAGAATCGGATATACAATAAATAACGTATATACGGCGAGGGCAGGAATCGGGAATAGATGAATGAACCCCTTGCTCCAGTTGAACTTCTTATGCTTGTTCTTTGGTTCATGGGCTTGTGCATGAATCCCATTCATTATGCCTCGCCGCCTTATCTACCATAGAATAGTTTATTATTTGGCTATCGGTTTAAACCAGGAATCCACACTCTTTTGCAATTCCTCGGTTACCTGTGCAGGAGTTTCCTTATTCAGGTACATTCCTTGTAAAAGCTGCTCAAAGACCGATTTGGAGGTAGGATTGCCCCCGTTAAAATGAATAACAAATAGATAAGGTGTTGAAATCGAATTCGCCATATTGGAAATTTTCGTTACGATAGGATCTGTGGAGATAACACCCGGAATGGTGCTTGGTTTTTTCAATTCATTAGCAACCAATGTTCCAAATTCCTTCGTTGTCATAAATTCAATGAACTTTAAGGCTTCTTTCTTGCCCTTGGATTCCTTGTTGACCCCAAATGATCCGTCTACCCAAGTCGTAACCGTTGCTTTGCCTGCTGCATTCGGAACAGGGAATAAATCCATATCCAAATCAGGATTCATTTTTTTCATGACCGCCACTTCCCAGTCACCCATTACCATCATTGCGGCTTGCTCGGTTACGAATAAATTCCTCATATCATCCATAGATAGCCCTATATAATTGTCAGGAAAATATTTGGATAAGTCCTGCATCATTTGTACCGAATCGCCGAACTCCTTGCTTTTCAAATTCGTTTGGCCTGTCGTTACTTTAGTAACGAAGTCGGTTCCGCCATAGATCGCAGGTGCAAGAGCGCCATGCGTCAATGAAATCAACCAGCCCTCCTTGGAGCCAAAGGCAAATGGGGTTATTTTATTTTGCTTCAGGGTATCTGCCGCTTTAATCAGGTCTGCCCAAGTTTTGGGCTCCTCGATACTAAATTGCTTGAAAAGCTTTTTATTATAAAATATTTGCGTGGAGCTGAACACTGTCGGCACACCATACACCTTGCCATCTTTTCCCGTCGCCGCTGTCAAAGCTTCTTTAGAGATGACATCAAGCCCTTTGACAGTATCAAGCGGCTCCAAGTATCCGCCATCCGCCAAAGCAATACCCGGGGCATACGGACGAAGATGAATAATATCCGGCGCACTTCCGGTTTGCAGTGAGGTGTTCAACAAGGTGTTGTACTCTGTATTTTTGGTTGGCTTGAATTCAATTTCGATATTCGGATTTTTGGACTGGAATTCTTTGATGATTTTCTCGTAAGCTTCCTTGTCTTCCGTCCTCCAGCTGCCCATGGTCAGCTTCACCTTGTCTACCTTAGTGTCTGTCTTCGCAGGTGCTGGTGCTGGTGTTGCTCCAGGCTCAGTGGTTGTGCTGCTACAGCCTGTAATTATCAAGGTTAAAGCGGCTGCCGTGATTAGAGAAAGCTTCATTGTACGTTTCATCATATTGACTCCTCCTAATTGTTTGCGAAGCAGCTTACTTTATAAGCATTCGCTTTGACGGTTGACCTATATTCAATCCCCTATGAGCGAGGAATAAATAGCTTCATGTAAAAGGGGGCGCAGCTGCCGAATCGGATTGCTTCTTCCGTAATGAATAGCATTGGTCATAAATACTACAATTAGCTCATTACGTGGTTCTATCCATATGCTCGTGCCTGTAAAGCCTGTATGCCCATAGCTGCCAATCGGCCATGCAGCGCTACAGCTGGGAACCACGCTTTGCCCCTGCCAGACCTCCCAGCCAAGCCCCCTGCCTTGAAAAGGGGCAGCCACACATTCTTGGCGCTGTCTTCGGGAGAGCAGGGTATCGTCAACTGTGAGCCAGCTCTTCGCGTATTGGACCAGGTCCGCGGCTGTCGTGAACAATCCGGCGCTTCCGGACGCACCACCAAGCTGAAAGCATTTTTCATCGTGTACCGCTCCAACTATAAAACCATCGCCATCTGCCTCCGTGGCAGCGATACGCTCTCTTAATGAGGCAACGGGTTGAAACCTCGAATCCCGCATACCGAGTGGAGTAAAAACCTCGTGCTCCACAAATGCGGATATCGTTTGCTGGGTTAGCTCTTCTATGATGGCTCCAAGCAATATAAAGCCCAGATCGCTGTATAAGACTTGCGTCCCTGCCGTGGAAACCAGCTCTTGCTGCAAAATATCCTGAATGACATCCCTCTGCTCGTATCTATCTATGCGTGGCAGATCTGCCGGAAGACCCGAGGTATGCTGAAGCAGTTGCCGCAGAGTTACTTGCTCATGTAAAAAGCCGGGGATATACCTCTGGACCTTATCGTCCAAGGAAAGCTGGCTGCACTTGGCAAGCAACAAGATGGCTGGCAGTGTCGCCGTTACCTTCGTTAAGGAAGCAGCATCGAATATCGTGGAGCGGGTGATGGGCCGTTGCATCCTTCCATCCGAGTAGGAGCCCCAAGACTTGTGCCAAGCAAATTGGCCGCCAAGGCTTACTTCCAGCACAGCCCCGGGTATGTTGCCAAGCTCCACCCAGGTCTGGACCTGCTTTTCGATAGGAAGCATCGCCTTACTAAACATTGCGCTTCGAGCTTCTTACCGCTTTTCTTGTGTTCTCTAAGGCTTGTATGCTCGCTTCATACGACCGGCTGGCAATCCCTACATACAAGATGTCGATAACGTTCAGCTGGACAATTCTTGAAGCCATAGCCCCACTGCGAATGCTTTGCTCCATCGAGCTTGTGAATAAGCAAATATCCGCTATTTCTGAAACAGGGTTATGCCCAAACTTCGTCATCGATACAATCGTAGCTCCACTTTCCTTGGCGATCTCCAGAGCTTGAATAATCGACTCTGTCTGGCCGGAATAGGAGATGCCGAAGGCAACATCTTTATCAGTCATATTAGCTGCCAACGTGACCTGGGAGTCAAAATCAGATGCTGCTTCACACCAGCGATTAATCCGTGAAAGCTTCTGCTTGAAATCCTGGGCAATAACCGCCGATGCACCCACTCCAAAAATATATACCCTATTCGCATTACCCAAGCATTCAATCGCTTTTTCCACATCCTCTGCCGATAACACGGCCAATGTGTCTTGAATAGATAAAATATTATTATGCGAAATGGACTGGATCAGGGAAGGTATCGAACCATCGATCTGGATTTCCTGGTACGAGGTTCCCATATTATTCGAGGATTTTCCCAAGTCGGCAGCAATTCTCAGCTTCAGCTCTTGAAACCCTTTCATATGAAGCGAACGTGCCAAACGGACAATAGTCGCTTCGCTGACCTCGGCAAGCTCTGCCAGCTTTTGAACCGACGCATTCATGACCATCTCTGGATGGTCCAAAATATACAGAGCAACCTTGCGTTCCGTAGGCTTTAGCGTCTCCAATGACTCTCGGATACTTATGAGGCCTTGACCCTGATTAACCATGCCCACCACTATCCTTTGCAACAAATTCGGTTATGAGTTAGTTTCATGTAAGTTTAGCTTACAACTCTATTATAAAACAATATTTCATATTGTAAATACTTTTCGTGAAATATTATTTCTTTATTTTCGTCAACGGGCGTGGACTGTTATATTTGTTCTCTCCCTGTTGTTTTGTATCCGATATGCGTATACTGGTTCTATACGGTGATGAAACGGAGTGAAGTATTATGGGCGTGATTGTAAATAGGAAGCATGGCGGAAGCTTGCAAGACTGGGTAAACGGGAAAAAAAGGCGAAACGGGTTGCACTGTAGGCACTAAAAACACTAACAGAGGCCTATAAAAAGACTTCTTGGCTTTACCGGATTTTCCCCAAACCCTTACCATGTATAACCAGGGAGGATCTATCCAATTGAAATCGAATCAACATTTATATAAGTATGGCTTCCAGCCATTTTTTGAGCTTCAGCATCGTGAAGGCTTTCAAGCAGGGCGTGTTGCTCTGGAGCATAAGCATATGTATAGAATTTATTGTGAGGATGGCGAATGGCTAGGTGAGCTTTCCGGCAAAAGCCGTTATGAGGCGCACCATCGAGAGGACTATCCAGCCGTAGGCGATTGGGTCTGGATCACGAAGCAGCCCGGCGAGCAGCGCGTGGTTATCCATGGCGTGATGATGCGCAAAAGTAAATTTTCGCGCAAAGCCGCTGGTTCGAGTATTGAGGAGCAAATTGTAGCAACGAATATTGACCGGGTTTTTCTAGTTATGGCTTTAAACCGCGATTTTAATATAAGGCGGCTGGAGCGTTATTTGCTATTGGCTTACGAAAGTGGTGCCTCACCAGAAATCGTGCTGACCAAGATGGATTTATGCGACGATGTGGCAGCCAGGCAAAGCGAGGTCGAGACCGTTGCTTTCGGTGTACCGGTTTATGTAGTTAACAGCTTGGCGGACGCTGGCGTCGCATCCATCCTGCAAACCTTGGTGCAGGGTGAAACCATCGCTCTGCTCGGCTCCTCCGGCGCTGGGAAATCCACGCTGCTCAATAGCCTTTATGGTGAGGAGCGGCAAAAAACCGGCGCTGCACGCGACGGCGATGACCGCGGCAAGCATACCACGACGCATCGCGAGTTGGTTGTGCTGCCGGGAGGTGCGCTCATTATAGACACGCCTGGCATGCGTGAGCTACAGCTCTGGGAAGGCAGCGAGTCGATGGGCGAAGCCTTCCAGGATATCGACTCGCTGGCTGCGAGCTGCAGGTTCGCCGATTGCGGGCACAACCAAGAGCCCGGCTGCGCCATTCAGCTGGCACTATCGGCGGGCGACTTGGACAGCGAGCGCTGGAGCAGCTTCCTGAAGCTGCAAAAGGAGCTCGCCTACATCGAGCGCAAAGCCGATGCTGGCGCCGCGCGAGCAGAGAAGGATCGCTGGAAAAAGATCCACAAGCAAATGCGTGAGGGCGGTAACCGTTAGACTAGTCTAGAAAACAGAAAGCCTCCAAACCACGTTCACCATGGTTTGGAGGCTTTCTTATGTGTAACGTGCAGAAACTATTCAACGTCTCCTCAAAGCGAGTCTCACCATATCATCCTGAAAGGTGACATTGCGTACCCCAGCAGGCTTGGGCAAATAGTCATTTAAAGGGATCTGCAGCGGCTGTAGCTGGAACCATTCCATCGGGATCGAGATTTGTTTGATCTGCGTTTCTGTATGTACAGCCGTTAGATAGGGATCTTGCCAGTCAACTGTAAAAAAGAGCTTGGCGCCAATTGGCCATTTTCCTTTGTACATCAGATTGACGTCAGCCGTCCACTCATTCCCTTTGAGCTTAAATTGGGCACCTGTCAAAGTCCAGTTCTCCCGCAATTCAGCACGGTCGGCGAGTGTTTTTTTGAGCAGCTCATTGACCTCATACTCCGTAAGCACAACCTCCATCCTGCGGTTGGCCAGCATAGCCGCAAGCTTGTCACGGATAGAAAGCTCAGAATAACTAAGATCGAGCATCCGATCCGGCTGGGCATAAGCGTAGGAAACGCCCAAGAGCAGCATACCTACGAGCAGCAGCGTTCCTCCATATCGCAACAGCTTTCCCATCTCTGCAGTCCTCCTTGAATAGTTCCTGTCACTATCTATTGTACATGTTTAGATGGGCTTGTTGGGTTTATCTTTTAACCAGCGTGGTGCCCCTTTATTTTTGCGTTCCTTGGCCAATTCACGTTCAGTTTTTTTGGATATAGGCTTCGCTCCTGCCTTGCCACCTGGTTTAGCCTTGGACGAATTTGCAGCGGCAACGGAGGCTTTTGGCGCTCTTGAGCCTTCCGTTGGCTTGGAAGGAGGCTTCGTTGAATCCCCTGCCCTGTAGCTGGAAGGTTTATAAGCAGGCTTACCCGAAGCAGCTGGAGATTTGCTTGAGGAAGCAGGGCTCGCTTCTCCAGATGACCGAAATGCAGTTCGTGATGCCGTCTGAGATGTGACTGGCGACTCCTCAGATGTTCGAGCTGTCCGTGACGTTTGACCCACCGAAGCTTGAGCAGGCTTTGCCGCAGCCGGAGCTTTAGCATAGCTTTTGCTTGCTCCTTCTCCACGAGAGGAAGCACCTCTGGATGCGCCTGGCGCACCGGTTTGATAAATCTTGCCATAGGCCATTTCTTTTTCCTGCATCGTACAGCCCAACACTTTGCCGAATTTCTCGATAATAAACCGCTGTTTATTGGTGATAATCGAAATAGCGGTTCCTTTTTTGCCCATGCGCCCAGTCCGCCCCACTCGGTGTACATAATGATCGGCATCGATTGGAGGCTCGAAATTAATAACATGGGTGACATGAGGAATATCCAAGCCGCGTGCAGCGATATCTGTCGCCAATAGCAGCTGAAATTTGCCGGCACGGAAAGCTTGCATGACCTTAGCGCGCTCCTGTTTGCCTGCTTCACTGTAAAGAGCCTCGATGGACAAGCCAGCAAACTTCAGCTTTTCGACCACTTCGGCCATATTATCGATTTCATTGACGAAAACAATAGCGGCGGGCATATTGTACAAACGCACCATCCGGCGCAGTGTATCAATTTTATCGCGATCCTCACATACAAAATAAAAATGCTGCAGTGTCTCCGACGTTTTCTGCTCCGGCGAAATTTGCACATAAGCAGGCTCCTGCATCCAACGGCTAACTACCGTTTGAATAGGCTCAGGCATCGTAGCTGAGAAAAATAGCATCTGCCTGCCGCGTTGCATCCCCTTAAATATCGCCTCTACCTCTTGCATAGAGCCCAAATCGAATACTTGGTCAACCTCATCCACTACAGCTATCTTTACATAATGGACACTCAGCTTACGAAGCTTCAACAGCTCCATGACCCGCCCCGGCGTGCCTACTACGACCTGTGGACGAAGCTTCAGCTTATCGATTTGCCTGCTTAAAGCGGCTCCGCCAATCAAGCCTTGTATGCGAATATCACTGCCTTCTGTTAAAAGCTCTAAAGTCTGTACGATTTGAAAACCTAGCTCACGCGTCGGTACGATAATAATAGCTTGAACTTCCTTGGAGCTCTTGTCTATTTTCTGCAATAAAGGCAAGGCATAGGCCAAGGTTTTGCCTGAGCCGGTTTGTGATTGGGCCACTACATCTTTACCTGACAAAATAATCGGGATCGACTCTTGCTGAATCGGTGAAGGCACGAGAATATCCATTTCTTCCAGCTTGCGAACATAACCTTCTTCAATATGTAAAGACGAAAAACTGCTGTTCATCTAATTCCTCCTAAACGAAATGCCCCGATGGGGCTCAAACTAGCTTATACAATGATCATACCAATGGAGCTAAGGAACATCAATAGGTGATGTCCATCTGCTCCAGCTTATTCGTGATCCAGGCAAAAGCCGAGTCCAGTGCCTGCTCGTCAGACTTCCTCGGAAAGCGGTGGCCTAAGCCTTCATATAGCTCGATCTTATATGGCTTGCCCGCTTGCTTAAGTCCTTCAGCCAGCGTCCAGGCATGGGATACGCTGACCAAGGTATCCTCCGTGCCGTGCACAATCAGGACAGGCACATGGATCTCCTGGATCCAATAGACCGGCGAGCGGCTTTTGTAGGCTTCCTCATCCTTGCGCGGATGGCCCACGACCCGCTTGAGCATACGCCGCAGATCGACGCGCTCCTCGTAGGTAGCGAATAAGTCGCTTACGCCGCCCCAGAACACGACCGGCCCCGCTCCTTCGCATTGCTTGGCGGCCAATAACGCCATAAATCCACCGCGAGAAAATCCGATCAGCGGAACCGGCCCTGGCTTAACCTCAGGAAGCGACTGCACTAAGGTAATGGCGTGGCAGATGTCGTAGCGGTCTTCCCCGCCAAATTCATCCCGCCCTTCCCCACCCATATTGCCGCGGTAAAAAGGCGCGAACACCACATAGCCCCGCGCTGCCATCGACATGATTCTGCGCTTCCTCGGCATGCCTACCTTGCGGATACCGCCCCGGCAAAAGATTAAGGCACGACAAGGCACCGCCGCTTCGGGAACGGCTAAATAGCCTTTGACCTTCAGGCCGTCGCTGGCATAGGTCAGCATATACAACAAGACGCCTGGCTTCCTGCTGTTCAAAGCCTCTCTCTCCAATAAGGTTCCAGATGCCCACTCCGTATCCATGATCGCCATAAATCGGTTTTCTCCTCCCGTAAGTCGCTCCTTAAGCCGCTTCTTTACAGAACCCGCTAAAATACGCTAGACTAGCTGTACCTTACTAATATGACGATAAGGAGGAGCTTCTATGAATGAGCAGTTTGATATCGAATTCGAGGCCTTATTGGAAACCTTCTCAGCAATGCTAACAGGCAGTCAAACTCCAGAGATGGTGGAAAAAATAAAAATATGGTCGATCTATAACCATATCCACAAAACGATGCCTGCATTAGCAAGCCACTGGAACCAAGAGCATCCGGAGAGCCGAGCTATTATACGTGGCCTTTTTCAAGAGGTTCGTGCCATGCATCTTGAATTAAAGGAAAAGAATTTGAATGGTGATGAATAAGCAACAATGTGGATACCTTCCGACAAGAAATAAGCGCCGCTCTCCCACTATCACTGTGGTATGAGGCGCTTGTTTGATTATAACCCCTGTACTGCCCCTTATTTCTTATTCAGCATTCTGTAAGCAACCTTCTCAAAAATCCGTGGAAATAAGATGGCAAACTTGGCTCCAAAGCCTGCTACCCATGGCATATTCACCTCGGGTGTCCCTCGTTCAATCGTACGTATGATCGTGCCCACCACCTTTTCAGGCTTAAGCATAAACCATTTAATATTTTTAATGTATTGGCCTGAGGGATCAGCTCTGTCAAAAAAGGGCGTATCAATCGGACCCGGGTTAATCGCCGAAAGCTTAACCCCTGTGCCCATCAGCTCCTGCCTCAGACTATTAGTAAAACCAAGCACCGCATGCTTGGTAGCCGAATATCCGGAGGATTTGGCGGAGCCGATTTTGCCGGCTAACGAAGCTATGTTAATGATGTGCCCACTCCGCGCTTCCAGCATGGCAGGCAGTACAGCTTTAATACAGCGTACGGTTCCCATATAGTTAACATTCATCATTTCTGACATTTCATCCACAGAAGCATCGGTTAGCTTGTCAAATACACCATAACCGGCATTATTGATCAACACATCAATCCTGCCAAAACGGTTAATGACACTTGCCATCGTATCCTGCACCTGCTTATTCGAAGTCACATCAAGCGGGTAGAGACCATGCTCACCAGCTAATTCAGCAGCAATCCCACCCAGCTTGTCCTCGGAGCGTGCCATAAGGATCGGAATAGCTCCGCGCTTGGATAGCTCCTTCACCATAGCTGCGCCGATTCCGCTGGAGGCGCCTGTCACGACAACAACTTTTCCGCTAAGCATGATTCAACCTCCACCAATGTCCCAGTTTCTGCGCCTACAAATATTTTAAAAAAAGTGGCCAGCTTTCCGTCAAGCCGGAAGCTCCCACTTCATTTCACCATCCAGGTAATGTTGGACTACCCATTCAATTAGACAATCAAAACCTGAATATCTAACTCGCCGATTCCTTCCATGATAAGCGGGATCGTGAGTGCCTTCTTAGGGATAAATCCTGCTGCACTTGCAGAATGTAAGATCTTTGGAGGCGTAATATCAACACGAATACCCTGGTTAAACAGCATTGTGCTAGCATTGCCGCTAATCATATTACCGAGCTCAGAAATAGCGCTTTTGCTCATCTCATCCATCTCTGTCACCACATAGCCACCCATCATCGCGGAAACCATCTTAAGCGCAACCTCTTCGTGCAGACCGAATACGACATCTCCCTGCATTTCCCCGGTCATGCCAATTTGAATCCAAATGTGGTTCTCTACGAATTTAACGTCCTTAATCCCCAATTGTCCAGTCGAAGGACGAATATTGGCGACTTGCTCTATGACAATTCGAGCAGATTCCAAAAATGGATTGATATATTCTGCCTTCATAAGATGTTTCGGCTCCTTTGTGACAATATTACTTATCATGTTTAGGTCATAATTTCCCCTCATTATACCTAATTTTGTCGAAAAAGTATATAACTTTTGTCTTGTTTCTCTTTATGCACCGAATATAGCCACTTATTTTCCCCAGTAAAAGCTGTTTTTCTCGTTAAAATACGACTTTAAGGGTAGTCTATGCACCTGTCTTTGTACCTAGTCACAGGTCTTTGTTGCCAAGCTTGGCCATCTATGATAAATGTTTTATAACTCATTAATATGGAAATTAAGGTGTTGGCGACTTAATAGCTGAGTTACCTGTTAGTTGTTAGTCCCACACATTTACGTTTCCTCTCCCATATACTAATCATTCAACAACCATATAAAAGGGGGTGGAACGAAATGACGGTCATTTCTAACTACAAAAAATGCGTCCGATATTTAAATCGACGTGTCCGCATCAAAGCTAAGAATGGGAACGTGTATGTGGGGAAAATAGTCAAAGTTGACGGCAAAAAGGTGCATCTCAAGGTATCCTCCGTCCATGACGGAAAACGGGTGCATACTTCCTTTTTTCCATTTATTTTGCCGCTGGTGCTGTTTGATTTGCTTGCCATTGTCTTGTTGTTATAATCGTGGATAATGCCCTGATTCTGACAGCAGGTTGTGACAGTATCCTTACTGGAATTGAGATAGGATAAATCTATCAGAGGAAGCTATTATCCTATGTAATCTCAATATTAAAAGGAGTAAGGACCGTGAATCCAAACATCCCAATTGAAGAAGATTTGAAGCTGCTGCTGGCGAGTCCCAAGCTTACCATGAAATTGCTGAATGAGCTCATAACGGAACTTAAGCAAGAGAACCAGAAGTTGGTTCGACGATTAGAAGATATGGAACGGGAATTAAAGGAGCAGCGCCTGCTGCTTGGCGAGATCGCAGTGACAGCTGAGCAGCTCATCTGGACTCCACCAGGAAAGCCTGTGGTTGCAGATGAAGCTGAAGCCACTGAAACCAAGCTATCTGAAGCGCCTCCTGCGAAAGTCCCTGAATACGTCCGAATGACACGTTCCGAAAAGCATTTTATTCCTCCCAAGAAATGGTTCTGGTTCCGCTGAATGCTTTATGCCCTTGACAGCGACCCACCACATCTGGCACCTTGATTTTATCGCGATCTGATCTAACCAGAAAAAGCCAGGCTGCTCAGCCCGGCTTTTTCTTACTTGTTGTTATCTCGTTTCACGGTGAAGGGTATGCCGCTTAAGCCTAGGGCAATATTTGCGCAACTCCATACGTCCTGGCTGTGTTCTTTTGTTCTTGGTAGTTGTGTAGTTACGATCTCCCGATTCCGTGCAGGCTAATGTAATAATTACTCGCAAGCTGTTCACCTCCTTAACAACTCGTTCCTTATGGATGCCTGCTTAGATCTAAACAGGCATCGACAGTACTTCCTCCATGACATTCGGCAGCTTATCAACGAATCCAGTCCAATCCAGCTGCGCCTCCTCTGCAGTCAGGAGACACTCGTCTAGAGACGCTATAATCTGCTGGTGATCCATCTCAATGCCAATAAATACAACCTTATTGATCCGGTCACCATAAACGGCATCCCACACTTCAGCCAGCTCCGAGTCTTCTTGCAGCATGGCTTCGCGTTCTTGCTCAGGAAGCGCAGCAATCCAGTGGCCTGCAGGGCCGAATTGTACGGAAGGACCAGCCTGGCTCAAGTTTTGGGCGTAATTATTACGTGTGGCCAGCCACATCATGCCTTTGGCCCGCACAATCTCGGATGGCCATTCCGCCATCCATGCCATCAGCCTTTCAGGCTGAAATGGCTGGATACGCTCATACACAAATGATGATATCCCGTATTCCTCGGTTTCTGGCGTATGCGTAGGCTTTTCCATTTCTTGAATCCAGCCTGCCGATGTACTGGCTTCTTCAAAATTGAATAAGCCGGTATTCAAAATATTTGCTGGATCGATTTGACCATGCACAGCTCGAATGAGCTTGGCTCGTGGCTGCAGCTTGCGCAGAAGCTGCTCCAGCTCCACCAGCTCGCTTTCCTCCACCATATCGACTTTGTTCAAGACCAGCACATCGCAAAACTCGATTTGGTCGATTAACAGGTCGACAACTTCCCTGGTATCCTCTTCACCCACAGCCTGGCTGCGTTCCAGCAAGGTTTCCCCTGAGGAGAAATCATGCCAGAAACGATAAGCATCAACAACCGTCACCATACAATCCAGCTGGCATATTTGGGCTAGGTCAATCCCATACTCCTCATCAATATACGTAAAGGTTTGCGCTACGGGAACAGGCTCACCAACACCAGTGGATTCGATCAGAATATAATCGAACCGGTTTTCTTGGGCAAGCCTTTGGACCTCCCGCAATAAATCCTCCCGCAAGGTACAACAGATACAGCCATTGGACATCTCTACCAGCTTCTCATCCGTACGTGATAAACCGCCCCCGCTTTTAATAAGCTCGGCATCTATATTAACCTCACTTAAATCATTAACAATAACAGCCACCCTCAGCCCACTTCGGTTATTGAGCACATGATTAAGCAGCGTTGTTTTGCCTGAACCCAAATAACCGCTTAGAACGGTTACCGGTATTTTGAAGGGAATCATGTTTTTGCTCCTTTTAAGTGTAATTATTACAATAAACAGGCATGCTATAATAGCCGTGATCTACAATGACGGAACGCAGAGAGTAAGTTATATTCCCTACGTCGTCTGGACCTTCTTATTCATTCAAAGCTTTTTTCAAAGCTGCCACATTATTTTTCATTACTCCGACATAGTCGAGATTTTTTTTCATTTCCTCATCCGTCAGCCCTTCGAGTGGGTTCAATACTTCCGTCTTGGCACCAATTTCTTTGGCTATTGTTGCGGCTACCTTCGGATCAACCAGCGATTCGAAAAAGATCGTCTTTACTTGTTTTTCCTTAGCAAACTTAATGATGCTTACCATCTTATCAGGAGTTGGCTCCTGCTCTGGGGAAAGTCCGGCAATCGGAACTTGTACAAGTCCATATTCCTTCGCTAAATAAGCAAATGCTGCATGCTGGGTGACGAATTCCTTACGCTTGGGATTGTTCAAATCTGTTTTGAAGGATTGATCCAGCTCTTTCAGCTTGGCTATGTAAGCATCCGCATTTTTCTTGTAATCGTCCTTGTGGGCAGGATCCGCTTTTTCCAGTGCCGCTTGAATGGAAGCTACTTGCTGCTGCGCTAGCGCCGGGCTCAGCCACACATGAGGATCTTGCCCACCGTCATGGTGCTCCTCTACCTTGGCTCCATCCTTCTTTGGTTCTTCTTTGTGTTCTTCTTCCTCTTCCAAGCCTTCAAGCAAATCAATACCTTTGCTAGCTTCTACCACAACCCGTTTATCATTAGCGGCGCTCTTCAAGGATGCTTCCGCCCAGCCTTCAACGATCCCGTTATAGACGAATACATCGGCTTCTTTAATCAGCTTCATTTCTTGCGCTGAAGGTTCCCAATCATGCGGCTCCACTCCTGCTGGAACTAAACCGATCACCTCCGCATGGTCACCTGCCACTTGCTTCGTGAATTCTACCATCGGGTAAAATGAAGCTGCGACCTTGAGCTTTTTGCCGCTGAATGCGGAAAGAGAATCTGGTTTGGAGTTGCCACAACCCGTAAGTACAATGCTTGAGGCTACTGCCATAATAAATGATGCCTTCAACCATGCCTTCATAATTAATTTCCTCCAGATTCTTTGGTAAATGGATCTTTAGTAAAGCCCTTCACTTCGCTTTGATCCACATTGTTCTGCGTATCCAGTCCTTTATTTCCAGCTTTTCTCAGCTTTAAAACTAATTTTTGGATAGCAATCCCTATTATTAGAAAGGCTAGTAGTACAAGTGCAATGGTACCTCCTGGAGGCGTGCTAAACTCATAGGAAGCCGTCAGTCCGCTGAATACGCCAACCAGGCCAATCAACATCGATATAAATAATGACGAAACAAAGCTCGGAGCAATACGAATCGCCAATGCAGCAGGTAGTATAATCAAGGAAGATACCAGCAGCACCCCAACGATAGGCATCGCTGCTGCTACGATCATGCCTGTGACGATACTGAAGCCAAGCGAAATTTGCTTGACTGGAAGACCATTGGTTCTCGCAGTTTCCTCGTCAAACGTAATTTGGTATAAAGGCCGGCGAAGCGCGTAGAAAAAAATGCCGCCAACAAGTGCAGCTCCGACCATCATGTAAAGCTCTGTTTCATTGACAGCCACTACGGAGCCAAACAAATAAGCGGAGAAGCCTTTGTTGATGCTTTGATTTAAGCTCATCAATACAACCGCCGTTGATAACCCGCCGATCATAATGATCGCAACTGAAATTTCACTATAGGTTTTATACGATCGCCGGACATATTCAACCGCAATCGCTCCAATGACCGCAACGACAAACCCCATTAAAGCCGGATTGACATGCAAGACGGCACCCGCGGCAACGCCGGCCAGTGAAACATGGGACAGCATATCCGCCATGAGCGCTTGGCGCCGCAGCATCAAGTAAACGCCCAGTACCGAAGCGATTACTGCAATAATGCCGCCGGCGTAAAATGCCCTCTGCATGAAGTCGTAGTGCAGCATTTCCATCCACCCTGCTCCTTTCTTTCGAGCTCGATGATCCGGTCCAGATAGCTGTTTACTTCCGACAGTCCATGCGTAACCATAACAACAGTAGTTCCGTGCTCTTTTACTTGATGGTGCATCAATTCGTAAAAGCCGTACCGGCTTTCTTGATCCATTCCTGTCGTGGGCTCATCCATCACCAATAAATCCGGCTCTTGTGCCAAGGCACGGGCGATGCAAATCCGTTGCTTTTGCCCACCTGAGAGCTCGCCTATTTTACGGTGGCGCTGGTCCCACATCCCGACCTGGCGCAACGCACGCTCTGTGATTTCATGGTCAGCTGGCTGCAGCTTACGGAACCATGAGCCTTTGCTGTAGCGGCCCGAGAGCACGAACTCCATAATTTTGCTTGGAAATCCGCTATTGAAGGAAGCGATTTGCTGCGGGACGTAGCCAACCGTCAATTTACCGCCCTTCTCACTGGTAGCCGATAGCTGGACGTCTCCACTCCACGGCTTAAGCAGCCCTAACGCCAGCTTAAGCAGCGTTGTTTTGGAAGCACCATTGGGGCCGACTACAGCCACAAATTCGCTGGAGTAAATATCCAGATCAACATCCTCTAGACAGGGTATTTCATTATATCCGAATACAACCTTGTTCATCGATGCAAGCAGCATAATCCATTTCCTTTCCGGCAGAAGCTTCCTCATAATAAAGGAGCCTTCTTTAATAAGTAATTATTACGATATGTTAACTAAGAAAAAAGCTTCTACAAGAAGCTTAATAGGAACTGGAATATAAATAGTAATGATTACTTTTCTAATAGTAATAATTACTTTTTTCATTCTACCAGCCTATGCTCTTTAAGTCAATGCTAACTTAGCGTTCCATTTTACTTACCAGAACCATAAAAAGGCAATCAAAAACGTGCTAATTCTTGAGGTTGTAAAGCGTTGGCGACACCCCTTCCCGCAGGTTTAATATGTTTAATAGTAATTATTACTATTAAACATATTAAACCACAAATCCTTTTAATAGGCAAGCATTCTTCACACATTTTTTCGTATCTCCCTTTGCATACAAAAAAAAACCGGACAGGCTGGACTAGAATAGTCTCACCCATTCGATTCTTAAAGCAGCTACAATGTCGCAACCAGCTTCGTAATTCCAGCCTTCTCCTCAGGTAACAGCTAATGCCTCTTGAGCTTATCTTCATTCTTTCCCAAAAAATTCTTGCTGACAAAATCCAGCATAAGCCGATTATGGTAAGTCCGAACCTCATGCCCTGAAAACGGATAAGCATGGATCTCCTTACTGCTCTGAATCCGGTTATAAGCCGCATAAATGGTTTCCGGCAAACATACGGTATCCTTCAGCCCAACGGACATCATAACGGGTACCTTAATGCGATCAGCCAGATTTAATATATCAAAATAGCTGAGTGTCTCCAGCACCTCGTCCAGCCGGTCGGGAAACCGTGCTACAAAAGCCGCTGCCTCTGTAAGGGAGCCGGTTGATGTCAGCATGCCCTGATCCATCTGGCACATGTTTGGAATACTGGCTATAGCTATGGCCGGCTTGTCGCTTAATGCTGCTGTGATCAAGACAAGCCCACCGCCTTGGCTGCCGCCAACAAGGGCAATCCTTGAGCTGTCGACCTCGGGCTGCTCGCTCACCCAGTCCACAGCTTTAAGGCTGTCGATGGTAATTGCTTTGTAATAGCAGGTATCCTTGTCCAATATACCCTGTGTCATCCAGCCTTTGACCATACCAAAGGATTGCTCCAGATTGTTGCCTGTGTCGCCGCCCTGTCCACGAACATCGACAGCAAATACGGCAACGCCCATTAGCAGCCATTGGCTGTACTGCTCGGGATATTCGCTCCCTCCCGAATAACCCGGGTAAATAATAACGCAAGGCAGATTCGTCTGAGGAACGAACTTCGGCAATAGATACCAGCCATGAACCTTGGTATGGTCAAAGCCTTCGTAGGTAACTCGGTAAGCATCAACATAAGGCTGCGGGCATGGCGCCTGCTCCCGCGTAGCGTTAAGCGGTTTATGTGCAAAGCTCTCGAGCGTTTGCTCCCAATAGCTATGTAAATCCTCTCTAGCGGTTAGCGGAGGGTATAATTGTAGCAGCTCGTCGATTTTTCTTTGGATGGCATTGGAATATTCCTGTGTCATGTTAGGGTTGTCCTTTCCATCATTTAATTTAATAAATTAATAATTTATCAAATATTTACTATTTAATGATGATACCATACCAAGAACTATAAAATGAATAAAAATGGTTAGTAAGAAGCGCAAAGAAAAATCACCCCTAGGGGTGATCGCATTAGAAGCTTTACTCTTCCCTTTACATCCACTTGGATCCTTCTTGCAGCTTGCAGCTTACATCACAATCCCGCAATGCGAGCAAAATTTCGTATCCGCTTCATTGGGCGTTCGGCAAACCTGGCAAAGCAGAAAAACCTCTGCCGCTGCGGCTTCTTCTTGAGGTACATCAGGGAAAGCGAACCCACAAGCCGGACAAAATTTCACATTGCTTGCAACCATTTTTCCGCAACGGCATTCCTTGACATGCTTAGCTTGCTTGATCTTTAGATCAATGGATTGGATATCCTGGCGCAGAAGCCGAATATGCTCACAATAGGCGACGATTTCTTTCTCCGCCTGCTTCCAGTTACCGGCCTCATACGCTTGGTAGACAGCCTCACCGATCAGCTTGCACGACTTCTCCTGCTCCTTCTCTTTGGATGAGATTTGGACGCGCAGCTTCGTCGTTTCCACCGTTTGTTGCGCCTTTTTGGCTGCCTCCGATGCTCCCTGCTTCATTTTATCAAAAAATGACATGTCCATTGCTCCCTTCACTCGCAATATTCGTAATATCCCTTACTACAACGTTATGACGGATAGAGAGCCGCTCATACCATTTTTCGAACAAAAAGCTCAATATGGCGTCCATTAAGCTTTAGTCAGGTGAAAAATTTACGAAGCATCGAAATAGACAATAAAACGACGACAATCAGACATACGATCATGAGCCGTTTTTCCTGCTTGTCGAATTTATTCATAATTCCAACCACTCCTTCTCTGCCGCAACACAGCACTTCCGATTCACGGCGGATATATGACAAAAAACACCCCCTTCATCGCGATCTATCACGATTTCTGGAGATGCTCGCTACTACTACTCATGTCAATTAAGCGTAAACGGCTTGAAAAACTTCTTTCACTTGCGGCAAAATTGTATCCCATTCAGCGTCTGCTGTTTTACTGACCGTAACAAAATCTCGAATCCCAAATATGTTGTCGATACCCGCTATCGCAAGCAGTGCAAGTGCCAACGGATGCTCAGTTTCATCTCCGGCTTTCAGGGATGTACTTCGCGCTCCTTCGAATAAGGTTTGATTCGTATTGATTTTGACCGAATTTGGGTTAGGTGTATGTTGAATACTGATTTCTATTGCCATGTAATCACTCCCTCAATATGTTGAAATATACAGTATCGAGTGCCATAAGTACAGAAAAAGACCCAAGCGTTTTTTCGGCCAAGGCTAATCGAAGTCGGTAGTCTCATGATATGTCTTGTTTCTACTTGTATTTTTGCTACAATGGGGAAATGTGCAATCAGATAGACCGTATAAGCGGAGGAGGAAATGTTATGAAAGGATTTATACTGGATTTGGATGGAACCTTATACGATGGAGATGCCCCAATTCCTTATGCGCCTGAATTTATTCAATGGCTGCGTGACAACAGCTATCCCTATTTATATGTGACGAATAATTCGTCACGCACGCCTGAGCAAGTCGCAGCCCACCTGAGAAAAGCAGGCATCAATGCTTTGCCCGAGGAGGTGCTAACCTCATCGCAAGCGGCTGCCTTA
Organism: Paenibacillus agricola; assembly: GCF_011440305.1. GTDB lineage: Bacteria > Bacillota > Bacilli > Paenibacillales > NBRC-103111 > Paenibacillus_S > Paenibacillus_S agricola. The sequence continues at coordinate 590,751 of NZ_JAAOIW010000003.1, forward strand.
TATATGAAGGAACGTAATATCGGCAAGCATGTATATGCGATTGGGGAGATCGGGCTAAAGCAAGCGCTTCAGGAGGTCGGCTTTAAAATAGTCGAAGAAGGCGAGCAGCCTGATTTCGTAGTTCAGGGGATTGACCGTGAGTTCAGCTACTCGAAGCTTGCTCATGCGGTTCGCTTTATTCGCAGCGGTGCAGCCTTCGTGCTGACTAATCCCGACCACCTGCTGCCGATGAATGGTGAGGTGCATCCGGGTGCAGGCTCCATCGCGGCTAGCATCGAACGGGCAAGCCAGACGGAGCCGACCATTATTGGCAAGCCCTCGCCGATCATCATGAACTATGCGATTGCCAAGCTGGGGCTGCCGTTCAATCAAATCTGGGTCGTGGGTGATAACCTCCAGACCGATATACAGGGCGGGTTGGCTGCTGGCTGCCGGACTGCGCTTGTCCTGACCGGCCTTGTTAGCCGCGGTACACTTGCGGAGTATGAGCAGCGTACAGGCGTTCACGCCGAGCTTGTATGCGACCATTTGATGAAGCTTGCAGAAGCTTTGTCAGACAAAGCAGATTGAGCAGATTGAGCAGATTCAACAAGCTTATCTTTATTCAAGCTTAACTAGCTGGTTAACTCAAATTAGCCGTTCTATTGTTCTGTTATTATTTCATTAAAATTAATCAGGTCATCTGATGACCCTATCTTATTAATTTACGATAATATAAACATGGTTAAGAGCTGTCCCGAAAGCACATCGGGCAGCTCTTTTTTTTCCATCCTTTTAACTCTTTCTCTTTAAACGCTTTCTCTGTCCTCACAACTGGATTCCTCCAAGGGAAGCCCAATCTCGCTCAAGCGTCCGTCCTTGGCGTCCTGCGCCAGATGCTCCAGCCAGCGCAGCTGCGTAATGCCATGCTCGTAAGCACAATGCATCATATGCAGCACGCTCCGGGGCACAGTAGGCACATGCTCGTCGTAAATTTCCTTCATTTTGCGGTTTTTTTGCTGCTGTTCCTCGATTTTTTTAAGTATTATTTGATGGATCTTTTCGTGGTCGCCATGGCTTGCAAACATAAGCGCTGTTGCAATCGGATAATATACCGGCGCTTTTTCCTCAAACTGCTGGAGCAGCAGCTCTTGGAAAAGCAGCTTGCCAGCCGATGTAATGGTGTAAATCGTACGATCTGGCCGGCTGCTGTCCTTGACGATTTCGACAGTATCGATATGCTGGTTTTTTTTCAGCTGCTCGATGGCGTAATACAAGGAGCCGTCGCGCATTTTGATGTAATGGTGCATGGCGCGCTCGATCATCGTTTGCCGAATTTCATAGGGATGGCTGTCTTTTTCCATTAAAAGCCCCAAGATAACCAGCTTCATTGACATTTCCACATATCCCCTTCTGTATCACAAGCCACAAAAGCACGATGTTCAAATTCGAATAGATTTCTGCCACACTTTTCCTATGCTTTTTGCTTCGTATGTGCGGGAATTTCCATTCTAGCCTTACCCATCAATAAAACACAGATTAAGGTGGCTACAGCCATTAACAATGTACAAAGAAACACAAAGGCAATCGAGTCAGCCAGTCCAATCGTCAGCTTTTCTAATACTTGCGGTGGAATGCTGGCTCTTACCTCAGGCTGAAGTAATGCCCTAGGATCGATCGCCGCCATTCCAGATCCCGGAAGCAGCTCGCTTAAACGTGAATTTAACGCAGAGGTCTGGACGCTTCCCAGCACCGTAACTCCGATCGCAGAGCCAATCGAACGGAAGAAGGATACCATGGAGGTGACGGTACCGCGTTGCTCGAAGCCCACATTATGCAGAGACGAAATCGAAACGACAGGAAAAGATACCCCAATACCCAGGCCCATCAACACCATATACGTAATAACGAGCCCTCGCGGAGTCAGCTCTGGTGCAACAGCACCAAACATCGAATAAAGTGATTTTACCCATTCGGGTGAATAAAACGACAATGTTGATAATAAAGAAGTCGCGATGAGCAATAAAGCACAAGATAGCAGTAAAATGTTGCGGTAAGGGGTTTTGCTAATGAAACGCCCACCAAAAACACTGCTGACCACGACCCCAAGCATCATTGGAGTTAGCACTTGTCCAGCGCTGGATGCAGAGCCTTGGTACACACCTTGGATAAACAAAGGAATATAGGACGCAGCCGACATCAATATCGCTCCATAAAACAGGCTGGCACCCATGCTCGCAGTAAACAACCTATTGCTGAACAGCTTAAGCGGAACGACCGGATCGGATGCCTTGGTCTCAATCCATAAAAATAAAGCCAATAGCACAACAAACCCAGTGAATAAGCTATAGCTTTGCACGGAATTCCAAGCGAATTCCTTTCCTCCAAGCTCCAAACCGAACATCAAGCATAATACAGAGGCGGCAAAAGTAGCCGTTCCGAGCCAGTCGATCTTTTGATTCGGATTGTTGGGGCGTGCTGCATGATAAAAAAATGTGATCAACAGCAGGGAAACTACACCAAGCGGCAGGTTAATGTAAAAAATCCATTTCCAATTCACGTAATCGGTAAAGTAAGCGCCAGCCAGTGGCCCCAATACACTCGAAATACCAAAAACGGCACCGAACAAGCCTTGCATTTTGCCGCGCTTTTCAGGAGGGAACAAGTCAAATACGATCGTAAACGTGATCGGTAACAAGGCTCCGCCACCTATCCCTTGAATAGCACGGTAGATGATCAATTGGAACATCGACGTTGATGTCCCGCATAGTGCCGAACCAATCATAAACACGACAAGTCCCAGCAGGAAAAACTTCTTTCTGCCATACATGTCAGATAGCTTGCCGAAAATCGGCATGGATACGACATTGGCAATCAAGTAAGCGGAAAATACCCAGACAAATTTGTCCAAGCCTCCAAACTCACCTACAATCGTTGGCATTGCCGTAGAAACGATCGTTTGGTCTAAGGACGCCAGAAGCAATCCCAGCATTAAACCGACAATAGTTAAACGGACATTCGATTTCTTTTGCGGCATATTTCACCCTCATCTTTTCAATATGTAGCTTCCATTTATTGCTTTTCTATCATAATTATTATATTCAAATTTGAATAAGAAACAAGTGTTTTATTTTTAAGACTAGGTTTGCTCCAAGGCGGCAAGTGTCATATAATGACTATATCGAGAAATAGTATTTATATTATGGTTAACCCTGATAAAAAATATCTATTTCAATCTAAAAAGATAAGCCCGACTTCAAATACTCTTTGGAGAGGAGGATCTGATGAAGTGAATTTGAATCAACTGGAAACACTAATTACCATTTCCAAAACGATGAGCTTTCGCAAAGCTGGAGAATTGCTTAATCTTACCCAGCCTGCGGTTTCTGCACAAATCAAAAGCTTGGAGGATGAGTTCAAAACCATACTGATTGACCGTAACCAGCCAGTTACTTTAACGGATAGCGGCCGTGTGTTTTTGGAGCATGCGGAGTTAATTCTACATACGGTGGAGGATTTGAAGGAGCGGTTGAATGACTTGAACCACACTCCCCAAGGCCATATCCATCTAGGTACGACAACCTCGATTGCGATCCAAATATTGCCGCGTGTGCTGTCCTATTTCCAAAATCAGTTCCCGTTGATTAAAACAACGATTCATTCGATGACTTCTTCGCAAATTATGCAAAGCGTCGAGAATGGTAACATTGATATCGGCATTACCTATCTGTTCGAGAAGTATCCTTCTCTGGAGAGCTCTGTGCTTTATTACGATACCTTTGAATTGGTCGTATCACCCCAACACCCGTTAAGTCGCTATGCCCATGTACCGATTGAAAAGCTACAGGATATTTCATTGATTATGCTCTCGCCAGAAACAGCTGGCCGCCGGTTTGTCGACCAGATTTTTAAGCATTTGAATATAGTTCCACAAACTGTTATGGAGCTCTCAAGCAGTGAAGAGGTTAAACGGATGGTCGAGTTAAATCTTGGTGCTGCGATTATCTCGAAGATGTCGATTGCGAACGAGCTTCGCTTGGGAACACTTAAGATGGTTAAAGTGAATGAGCTGGAAATTAGCCATCCGGTTGGTGTTATTTATAAATCTGGACGTTACTTAAGCTCGGCGTTGCATCAATTTTTGTTGGATTTAAAGGGTATGCAGGAAATACAATTTATTGGATCGGAGTGATTGAGGATGAAGTTCGATTTACACACGCATCATGAACGTTGTGGCCATGCTATCGGGACGATTCGCGATTACGTGGAAGCAGGTATTCAGAACGGTCTTTCGGTGATTGGAATTTCCGATCACTCTCCTTATTTTGCTAGTGCTGTAGATCGTGAGCAGCCTGGTATTGCTATGGCGAAAAGCGAATTTTCCCTTTATATTGCCGAGGTTCTCAGGCTTAAAGAAGAATACAGCGGCAAGATCGATGTATTGCTTGGTGTAGAGTCCGATTTTTTCCCCGAGCATATCCAGTTGTATAAACAAATGTATGACCAATACCCTTTTGACTACATTATTGGATCCGTTCATTTATCCGGTGGTGTTAGTATTTTCAATAAAAACCGGTTCAAAGGCTTAACGGATATCCAGCTTGTTGAGCAAAAGGAAATTTATTACGACCTCATTGAGCAATCGGCACGCAGTGGCGTATTCCAGATTCTTGGCCATATTGATGCGATGCGTGCTTATTTCACACCTTTTTCGGCAGTCCCTACAGAATCTGTTGACCGCACCTTGAAGATTATTGGAGAGCAGGATATCGCGATAGAAATTAATACCTCCGGAAAAACCAAAGCGTGCGGCGGTTGGTATCCGGTAGATGCGGTGCTGGAACGTGCGCTGCATTACGGCGTCAGGGTTACCTTCGGATCGGATGCCCACGTTCCTGAACGGGTTGGCGACGAGTGGGACGACGTCAGCAAACGCTTGAAGGAAATCGGCTTCAAGGATTGGGTCTATTTCAAGCAAAAGCAGCGGCAAATTGTGGCTTTGTAGCCGATGTAAAGAGCCTGTCGATTGATGTACCCGCATGCGGTACATCAATCGACAGGCTTCTTTTGTTAATATCATGGTTGATTCAGACATAAAATATCCATTATTTGGATATTTTATCGTATATCCAATTTTTTATATGGTAATTTGCCAAAACGCAATATTTTCCCTCTCCAGGTATAGATTACGAAAATACTGTTTTATTTGTAAAATATTGCTATACTGCTTCTACCATTCGCCTCTACGTCCGAATTGGGCTTGGGCCGCAGCTCCGAACTGGTTTCCTGCCTCTTTCATGCCGTGCAGCAAAGCATTCATCTCTATGCCTGCTGTATTACGGCCTGATGGAATAACTGTGTCACATTCATTTTTATCCATAAACCGCGTCGCTTCAAGAAGTCCGCCCTGATCTTCTTCGGGAATTACGAGGAAACCGTGTTTGTCCGCATGGATCAACTGCCCTGGGTTAATTTTCGTACCGAAGACCTCTACTTCACAGTTCCATCGCACTGGCCAGCTATATGCATGACCGATACACATTTTGCTGGCGATGGATTTGAATCCAGCATTATTCATTTCATCGAGATCACGGATAGCTCCATCCGTAATCGTTCCGATGCAGCCAAGTGAACGGTGAAGGTTGGCACCTACCTCCCCCCAATAAGAACCATACGCATAGGGTTTATCCAGATCCTGAACGACCACGATTTTCGGTCCCGGAATACTAGCAATATATTCGCGGTATTCAACCTGGGCATTCGGATTCGCGGTTTGATGGTCGGGATTGCTCGGCTCACACACTACAGTCACCGCATATCCAACCATAACTCCCATATGGGGCATGAAATCTTTGGTTTCCTCCAAGTTAAAGCACGTTCTGCGGTCGTGTTTCGAAATTTGTTCCCACCCATTAAAGACCGACGGTGTATTCCAACGTTTGAGCTGCAATAATTCACTATGTGTTAAAGTCACAGCGTTCATTCCCCCTTAATAAATTAATTCGCGAAAATCGGCAATCGTATGAAATGAGATTAAGTTCACATTATGCGCATCTTTGGCACGATGATCCCCAGTCCGGCTCAACACATATAAATCGTTCCCGTCAATTGCCAGACTGGCGTAATGGCGTGACTGTTTCTGCGAGGCCCCCATTGTTACCATACCAGCAAAGCACCAATCGATGCAGTTGCGGGAAAAATGAAGCTGCAGCCGATGACGCTCATTGTTCGGCGTCCAGAACCGATCCTCAGGAAGCTTCTCCGCGCGCGTCATACTATCGGTCGCCTGGGTGCTAAGCAGCCAATACATCTCTGAGACATCGTCGTATACAATATGAAACTTCATCTGTCCGCCCGGGCATGGCACGTAGACGATCGTTTTACCCGAAGGAACCTGCTCCAGCAGCGTTGTCATACTCCCATCGTCGTTCTCCACTACTTTCGCAATCGCGGCATATCCCGTTCCACCGGTATGCGCCCTCATCCAAAGATGGAAAGTACGGCCCCGTTGGTCGTAAAAATAATGATCCGGATCAACGATCTGCACGACATTCGTCTCCAGCCAACCGGATGGCGCGCAATTACGTCCCGGAGCGATCATCGTCCCCGTAATCGGTTCCGTATTATAAAAAGGGATACCGAAATAATCCAGCTGATCCACTGGCACCGTATCGCAAAATGCCAGCTCCGAAGCGAATGTCCAATTTTCCCTAAGTAGCAAGTCGCTATCGATGCTCCCCCTCATTAGAACAGGGGCAAGGATACTGCAAGGCCATATTTTCATACCAGTAAACGTCATTCTTTCCATAACCAGATAAACATGTCCGTTAACGTAATGGACATTTGAAGGAGCCTGGTGCCAGATTTCCCCCTCCGATAAAAAGCTGGTCTCACTCCATGTTTCCCCATTATCGTCCGACCGGACAATCGCAAGGTCGTTGCAGTGACCGATTACATAAACAGAATTTCCCGCCACGAAAGGTCTTGCATGCATGAAAGGAAAGTCCGCACGAAAATCCCATGATTTCCCTTTATCATCAGAGGTAAATATTTTACCGAACCATAATTGACCGTGCTCGATGACACGCTTGGGACCTGGCAGGTCCTCCATACCCGGTCCGCTCAAGTCGAGCGTGGCGACCAGCCTGCCGTTGGGCAAGACTGCAATGCCGGGACTGTAAGTATAGATATTGTTGGGATCTGGCGATTCATAAACAGTTATAAAATCCTGTGCAAGCGGTCTCATCAGATTCATTGAGGCACATCCTTTCCAAATGTTTGAACCCTAGATATAAATTTTATTAGCCCTAGATACCCGGTGAATGAGTCTTGCTTCGCTATCTCCAGTACACCTTGACCTCTCCTCTAGCTATTCACGGACTTCTAGTCAATCCATAAGAAATGAACGATAATTTTCCAAGGTGTGGAATGTTATATAATTGGCGTTATGATAATTGAAAGCACCGTTAATTGCGGTCCGGCTTACTAATATAATATGCTTCCCTTCAAAGAGCCAATCGACATATTGGAATCCTACCTTAAGATCATCTTCCATCCAGCCATTTTCCTGATAGTTTAATACGTCGGTATGAACTTGCCATAACTCCAAATCCTCGGATGATACTAATGATAATATATTGCGTTGGGACACATTGGACAAAGTGACCCTGTTCACTAATGACCAGTACCTTCGGCTGACGGGATCATAATGAACAGTGAATTTGGACATATTGCCATGGAAATCTACGACACTGCCAAACGTCAGATCCGCACCAGGATGTGCTGTATTCACATCAAGTATAATGGCTTTTCCGTAATCAGGATTGCCTCCTTTTGTATTATAACGAAGCAGGTTCACAAGCCTGCCATCAGGAGCGATTACGATATTGCCTTCCAGCAGGGAAGGCTTATCGCCGCCTTCAATGATTCCCGTCCATTCCCGGTTATAGGGAAGGAAAGGGGTTACCACCCAGTTAGCAGCATCCAGCAAATCTGCATGCGCAGGAGCAGATATAGCTCCGGTGGCATGCCCCCCGTTATCCCAAGACCCATATTCCACCGCACTCCAAATGCGCCCCTCATGCTCAACAACAGGCATTGGGGCTTTATGGGGACCTCCCTCCTTCCTGCTACCTGCAGTCAGCAGTTCAGTTGGCGCAGACCAAGTCATTCCGCCATCGTCCGAGCGACCAATCAGCAAAGCCCCATATTCCGTACTTGTTCCAAGCATATACAGCGCTCCGCGATGCAGAAACAATTTTCCCCAATAGCATGGAAATAGATCACATAAGAATGTCCAGCTACGCCCGCCGTCAAGAGATCGAAAAACCTTGCTCAAATTTTGTCCGTACAACCCCCAAAAAACATCATGAGAGGCTAACAAGGTTCCATTAGGAAGCTTCACGATAGATGGACTTGCCGGGGAGCGGCCCGAGAAGTCATAGGTGTAGTCGTCCGGATGAATATAATTAATGACAATGCCAGGTACTTCTCCAGTTCGCGCCTTCCTTACCGGACTTTCCGCCAACCGCTCGTTTGAACCCTTCTTCACGGCTTGAACGGTAATATCGTAATCCACAGCATTTTCCAGACCTTTAATTAAAATCGAACCTGCTGCCCCCAGTATTTCGTGAGTTTGAATTTCTGTCCGTTCTTCCCCTGCGGTCAGCTTTACTTCGAAAAAAAATTCATCGGATTTGTATGTTCCATCTCCCTCGTACCGCCAATCTACCTGTAGCTGTCTATTTCCCGGAGCAAGACGTACTATATTTAAATCACTGTATTTAGCTCCATTGCCTTTTGAAGCATAGGCAATTTCCTTTCCTGTTGAATAGCTCCACGCATGGTTCTCTCTAAGATTATTTATAGTAAATCCATCCCTTCTGCGGCTGAAGCCTGCAGTTGTCGCCTCATCCTTAGGCTTATCCTTTTAATGCTAAATCACTTCTTATTTTTTGATGCATCGATTATTTTCTGTTCCTCCACCCATTTATTAATCTTTTCCTGAATATCTGCCATTTCGGTTGTTAAATCATACTTTTGTCCATGATTAGCTCTGGATATCAATTCCGCCATCCAAGGACGAACAAGTGAGAACATGATCGGTGGAAATAACACATTCTTGGTATCTGCCACGACGGCTAGCAATTGTTTAGCATACGGATTATCTTTTTCGTCAACCCAATCGGCATTTTTCCAGGAGGGCAAGGACTTGTAGTTATCATAGATCGTTTTTTGTCCTTCAGCTCCCGTAATATATTTCAGCACCTGCCATGCCGCTTCCGGATTTTTCGTATCTTTGGCGATCGTGTACGTTTGGGCTGTACCATAGGAGGTTTTTCCGTTATTGTCCCTTACCCCTTTGGTCAAGACATACCGATCCTGCAGCTTATTTTTAAGTATTTCATCGGTTTTGCTGCACCATAAACAAATCGCTACGTTGTTCTCGGCTTTACCCCAATTCTCAAAGCCGCGTCCGATTTCGTAGCCTGGCGGTAAGCTTGAGTTCATGTCGATTAAGGTTTGAAGGCTCTTTTTAATTTGCGGGGTATTGAAATTCAATTTACTGTTTCCGAAGTTCGCCCAGTCTGTTTCACCAATTTGTACGCCGTTCCCATCAGAGAAATAATCAAGCATCATATGACTACTGCTGCGCGGGTCGTAATACATGCCATATGTTTGTTTTCCTGTTTTTGGATTGATCCCTGTCAGCTTTGAGGCTTTTTCCAAGATTTCCAGAGCTGTCGGTTTATCGCTGAGCGGTGCCACACCCCAATCGTCAAATATTTGCTTGTCATACATGACCGTATTGGTATTCACGATTCCCGGTATGGCCATCACTTTACCGTCCGTAGCATTCGTAAAGCGCTCTTTGTCCAACCATAAAGAATCGAAATAATTATTTTTCCAATTATCGCGTTTTAAGTAATCATCTAGCGGCATTAAAAATCCTTGATTATAGAAATCAATTGCCGAATCCAAGATTAACACGTCCACACTTCCACTAAGCAAAAGAGATTGAAATTTGGCCTTTCTGTTATCTTGCGGAACTTCAATATATTCGACAGTTAGTTTGGGATGCTTGTCTAAAAATGGCTGCAGCATCGTTTTCATCCCTTTGACATTATTACCTGTTACCGGATCGATGCCGTCATCTACCGGATAACTAAAAACAGCAAACTTGACAACACCGGATAAATTATCCGCATTTCCCGTCGGACCTGGAGCCGCACTATTGTTGTCTCCCGTCCCACCCCCGCCGCATGCGGTTAAAAACAACAGCAGCGAGCAAATGGCAAGCATAAATGTGATTTTCCGTTTATTACTTTTCACAGTATCACTCCTCAAAAGTAGATGTCTCATTGTTTTATACCTGAATGGGCAACGCTTTGAATAATGTATTTTTGGAAAAACAAGTACACCATCAGCACAGGAAGGATGGACAATACTGTGGCAGCCATGTTCAGACCCGGAGGCGATTCGCCGGTTTGTGTACGTGCATTAAGCAAAGCAATTCCAATTTGAATCGTGTATTTGGCCGGATCATTCAGCATAATAAGCGGGAACAAAAAGCTGTTCCACACGTTCAGAAAAGTGAGAATAACCAAAGTGGCGATGATCGGCATGCTTAATGCAAAATAGATTCTGCTGAAGCATTGAAACTCTCCTGCGCCATCTATAGTGGCGGCTTCCCTAAGTTCGCCCGGAAGGCCGTCCATAAATTGCTTGGCCAAAAATGTTCCGAAAATATTGGCAATTGCCGGTAAATAAAAAGCCCAGTAGGTGTTGATAAGCTGCAGCTTTTTAAATAGCATAAATAGCGGTATTAGTGTAGCTTCACTAGGAATCATCAACGTGGCCAGCACGACCAACAAGATGATTTTGCCGCCCTTTACGTTCAACTTCGACAATGCGTAGCCCGCGAGCAGCGCTGAAAACGTACTAATCGTAATAACACCAACGGCAATCATAAACGTATTTACATATAATCGCGGCATATGGGTATTGATGACGGCTATTCTAAAGTTTTCGAAACTGAGGTGCTCCGGGATCAAACGGAAGGGAAAAGGAAATTCGAAAATGGCATCCTTATCGAAGCTTATCGAAAGCATAACAATGAATGGAAATAGTATCATTACACTGCCAGCGAGTAAGAACAATAAGGTCACAAGCCTTCCAAGCATGTCTGCTTTTCTTCTCGATTGCAGTACCACCCCGGTTTTAGTTGCAGTGGACAGCATGGACATACATCTCAACTCCGGTCAATCCTTATTTTGAAACGCTTTAAAATTAAAAAGAGTAAATATTAAAATAATGATGAAAATCACATACGATGCAGCAGCAGCTTTACCAAACTCATAGGTATAAAAACCGTATCGGTATACGTAAAGCATGAGTGTAAATAATGATCCGCCCGGGTTTCCATCAGGTCCCCCGATAACGAAAACTTCTCCGAATCTTTTAAACGCATTGATCGTACCCATAACAACCATAAAAAAAATGACCGGCTTCATACTCGGAATGGTTATATAGAACCACTGCTGTAACCTCTTAGCACCATCAACGCTTGCCGCCTCATACAAATCTCGCGAAATACCTTGGAGACCTGCCAGCCAGATTAAAACCGAGTAGCCCAATCCATGCCAAGTATCCATCAGAATAACGCTAAATTGTGCATATCTGGGATCTGCCAGCCATCCGAGCGGAGCCACACCGAACCAGCTTAAGAATGTATTGGCTATCCCTTTTTCCGTCGGGTAAAGCAGCAGCAGGAATACGATGGAGGCCGCAACCGTCGAAGTGACATTCGGTAAAAAGTAAATCGCCTTGAATAGGACGCTCAACCTGCGGGCGGTAATTCCATTAATCATTGAAGCGATAATAAAGCTCGCTGGCAATCCGATTCCAAGCCCCATCACACCCATAATTATTGTGTTTTTAAGCGCTCGCCAAAAGGTTTTATCAGACCAAATAAATTCATAATTGCTGAATCCTGCCCAGACCCCTCTCACTCCGTTGTGGTGATACAAGCTGATACGGAAAGCTTCTCCTATCGGATACAAGGAAAAGGTAACGACCCCCAGAATCAGTGGCAGCAGAAACAAATAACCAACCGTATGTTTATTTACCAGCATATTTTTATTAATGATCATCGTCATTCACCTCCTTTATGTCGTCCCTTGGTCTTATTATCCGTAATTTCCATAGGGATACATAGGTGAAATTCTTATGATTGGTTTGTAATGTTATCGAATGAGCTACATTTTCCGGTACTCCAATGGGGTAACGCCCACCCTTTTTTTAAACACCTGCCCAAAGTACTTGGCATCGGTATATCCAACTTCTCTGGAGATATCAAATATTTTCAAGTCTGTTTGCTTTAACAGCTGCTTCGCCTTGTCGATCCGAATATCGGCCAAAAAATTCAAAACGGTTTCAGCTGTCCTTTCCTTGAATAAATTGGCGAAATAATTGGGGGTCAAATAGACAACATCGGCTACGTCCTGCAAAGAGATATCTTGCGAATAATGCGACTCCATGAATGTAATCGCCTTCTGAATGATCGAAACATGGCGCTGCTGCATTTTGTTTTCTATGCTTTGGGCAAGGTCATTTACATATTGCAGAAGCCACATTTCAAGCTGTTCAATGGTTTTTCTTTTTTTAATCTGTTCATCCAATGCCGTGAGCTCCAGTATGTTTCCATCTGAAAGATCCCACTCGATTAACTGGCGGAGCAGCGTGTAAACCAACTGCAAGCATATCTTGCGTAGATGATCAGGAGTGGGAGTGACATCCCCGACAACGGCGCGCAAAAATTGTCTTGCATACCCGCCGGCTCCGTTTATATCCCCGATTTTCAAAGCCATACACAATTTTTTTTCTACGTCATACGGGTATACGGCATGTTCCCGTGAAACCTGGTATCTGATGTCCCCAATGTAGACGATGCTCTCTTTGCCTGAATACAGACGATATTGGACAGCCTCTACCGCTTCTTTGCTGGACTCGGTTATCCATTCCGGTTCATCATAGATGCCGCCAATTCCGATCGAAACAGACACCTTATAATAAATCCGTATATAATATTTTATTTTTCTGGCTATCGCCTGTAGCAGCTCCAAATAATACTTGCTGTCCATAGGCGCCTCCCGGCTTACGATCATAATGATTTGGTTATCGTAATTTTCGACAATCTCAGTATACAGCTGTTCCCTAAGCAGCTCCTCCACAATGTTTCGAAAAGCAAATAATAAGAGCTGCTTATCGCGAATACGGGCACTTTCCGCTACTGCATCCTCGTCATCGATCTCTAATACCAGGCATGTAAACAAATGGTTGCCGATGGACAGGTTCAGGTAATTACATCTCTCTCGTATATCAGGTAAGGACATTAGACCGGAAAGCAAATAACGCAAATACCTCTCCTTGAGCACAGGGATGCTGTGAAGCAGCTGTTGTCTTAATTGTACAACGTCCTTCACCTGGCTCCTTTCTTGCTCTAAGCTTTGCTTTGCTTTGCTTTTTCGATGATAGCAAATAATTCTTCGATTTTGCTCGGCTTCAACAAATAATCAAAGGCTCCATTTCGAATCGCAGTCTGCACATAGGGAAAATTATCATAGCCGCTTAATAAAATAACCTTCACATGCGGTACGATGCACAGCGCCTTTTCCGTTAACTCCAGCCCGTTCATATGCGGCATTATTACATCGGAGATGATCAAATCAGGCTTGACCTCCCTAATCAACTGGAGCGCTTCCAGTCCGTCCTCCGCCTCACCAACGATCTCAATTTGATGCTTAGACCAGTCCATACTCATTTTCAGCCCATTTCTCACCCGTTCCGAATCATCCACTAAAATCATTTTATACATCGACGTATCCCCCTGGAAGTATGATTTGTATGTGGGATCCCCCATCTCTTCGACTTTCGAAGTGTAAGCCATATCCTTCTCCATAAGCCAAATGAATGCGCTCGTTAATGTTATAAATGCCATAACCTCCGTTTTGCGAAGGCTGTTCGAGGAGAGCTTCTATTTGTTCCAAATCCATCCCAATACCGTTATCGATAACTTCCAGCAGGATGAGTTGACCTTCTCTTTTTGCTATGATCGAAATCATACCACGTTTATTTTTTAGCGGTTTGATTCCATGCAGCAGCGCGTTTTCCACCAATGGCTGCAAAATTAGTTTAATGCATGATTCCTCCAATACATCTGGTTCCGCTTTAATATCGTATTCAAATTTATCCTTGAACTGGAGCTTTTGGATATGAAGATAATGCTCGATCGTTTCCAATTCCTTAGCAATGGTCGTCATTTCGTCACCTTTATTTAGAATGAGCCGGAAAAACTGGGCAAACGCCGTTGTCATTTCTGCAATTTCATCATATTCCTTTGTTATGGTCATCCAATAGATGGAATCCATCGTATTATACAAAATATGTGGATTTATTTGTGCCTGCAAGGCTCGAAGCTCCGCCTCTCTGATTTTCTTTTCATCGTCCCTCACTTTACTAATTAGAGCTCCAATTTCTTCCGTCATTTCATTGAAACTCTCCGATATTTCTCCAAATTCCTCCTGTGTTCCCAAATGGACTTTTGTATGGATATCTCCATCCCTTACTTTTTTAATATGGCGGATTAATTTCATTAATGGTAGGGTAATACTAGATGAAATTAACACGGAAAAAAGAATGGATAATGCCACTGTTATGAGCACAATCATAATAATCGTACCTTTAGCAAGTTCTATATGTTTATAGACAGCAGCTTGCGGAATCAAAGTAACAAGCTTCCAGCCCGTATATTGCGATGTAAAGTAATGAACGGAATACATCGTTCCTTGTAATAAAATTAGGGAGCTTCCATTGGATGAACCGTTAATAACCCCCCATACATGGGGATCGGCTTTAGTAGAAACTCGCTCCTTACTAACATGAGAAATGATGAATCCTTTTTCATCTACTAAATAAGTAATGGCCAACATATCCGTGAGCACATTTTTAAAACTGTCAAAGATAAAACTTTCACGGACACTAATTAGCATAAGACCCCATTCCTTAAGGTCTAGTAATCCTAGTGTTTTTCTCGCATTATAAATAACCTTTGGTCCTGAATCACGGTTTGAGAATATGTCCTTGTTCGAAAACAACCATAACGGTTTCCCCTTAGCCGAATACGACTGTTGATAAATCAAGGTTTGTTCAATCTCCGATTTTATTCGATTTGCGGCAGTTGCGTCCGTATTAACGAATAAATTCAAGCCGTATTGGCCGAAAATACTTACAGATTGAATCTGTTCAGAACGTCCCCCGAAAATCTTCGGATACACGATCTCATAAAACGTTTTTTCAAAATTAGCTCTGGCCGTCGTGTCAGTTGAGGCATCGGTTTCCATAATAAATTGCAGATCTTTGTTAGAGACGATGTTTACATACAATTCATCAATATCTTTGAGCTTGTAATCAATATTTTGCATCGTTTGCTTGAGAACCTCTTGAACAGATTGACCTACTTCATTAACGATGGCTTCTTTTAAAATAAGAAAAAATACCCAGCCTATAATAGACGTGGATATTACGATAAGTAATACAAAGGATACGATTAATTTGGATTTAAGCCTCATATTCTGAAGTGACCATCCCATAGTTGCCACTTAAATCTCCCCTGTCTGGAATTATGCTTTACAACTTATCCTCTATTTGGCTAACCACTCTTTGAAGATTAACTGCAAAGCCTTTTAATCTTAGGTTCATCAAACCTTAGAGACGATCCTGAAATACTTAATCCGGCAATGACTTCTCGCCTTTTGTTGCGAATCGGCATGAATATGCACCTAATTCCATATTCATGCTCCATATTATCTATGGAATACCCTCTAGCCCGAATCTGCTGCAAATCCCGTATAAGTGCTTCTTTATTGGTTATCGTACTATCTGTTATGGCTGTAAGCCCCCTCTCTACTACAGTCTTGATCCTGTCGTCGGGTAAATAAGCCAGCATCCCTTTACCGATACCGGTACAATAAAGTAGTGCCTTTACACCCAGCATGGATCTTGAGAAAAGCTGATTCCGGGGACAGGTAAAATCTAAATAAACCATGCAGTTAGACTGAATAGTAGACACAGATTATACTAGATTCAATAACTTGAATGAGGGAGCCCTGTGTCTATGAAAAAGATCGATCATGATGAAACGTACAAGAAGCAGACCGTTCCATACATAAAGGAGAGTGGAAAGTCTGTAGCTGAAATCGGACGGGAGTTAAAAATTAACGTGAATACCTTATATGGCTGGTTGAAAAAGTACGGTAGTGAGCCTGAAATCGTAGCTGTGCAAGCGTTAAAGTCAGAAGACCAGCGACACAAGGAACTCCAGAAGCAGATTCGTGATCTCCAAGAGGAGAACGAAATTTTAAAATAGGCGATGCACTTCTTCGCAAAAGACCGTCGGTAAAATACACGTTCATCTATGAACACCGCTGAGAATACCGACTGGAGAAGATGTGCCGCATTATGAACGTTTCGCGTATCGGCTATTACAAGTGGTTAGGGCGCCCCGAGAGTAACCGTGAGCGCCAGCACAAAGAATGGACAGGGCAAGTCAAGGAAGTGTATGAACGATCCAGGCAGATTTACGGAAGCCCCAAGGTCACCCAGCAATTAAAGAAGAATGGCATCTCGATCTCTGAGCGTACAGTGACCCGGATTATGAAAGCCAATGGGATCCGTTCCAAACGGTGAAAAAATACAAAGCGACAACCAACTCCAAGTACTCGCTGCCCGTTCAAGAGAATGTACTGAACCGTGAGTTTACGGCAAGCAAGCCTAATGAGAAGTGGATGACGGACATTACCTATGTATCCACAAATGAAGGCTGGCTCTATTTGGCGAGCGTTATGGACCTGTTCTCCCGTGAGATCGTCGGCTGGCACATGAGTGAACGAATGACCAAGTAATTGGTTCTACAGGCATTAAAACAAGCCTATGGAAGCCAACAACAATGCTTGCATCGAGTCCTTTCATAGTGTCCTGAAGAAGGAAAGGATTTACCTTCATAAGTACGAAACACGGGAAGAAGCGAAGAAGAGCATCTTTGAGTACATCGAAGTGTTTTACAACAACCAACGTATCAGCTTCTCACTTATTTCTGCAATTCCCAGCTCCGGTGAATTTACTGTGAAGCAGCTTCAACTCTCTTTCCCTGTACTTGTCCGAAACCGTATAATGCGGCCTTCAGCCGCAGATAAGCTAGCAGCCGACGTCACTTCGAATGTACGGAAAGCATCCCCGTAATCGGACAATATACCGGAGGTATCCCCCGTTCGCAATGCATGAACAAAGGCCTCATTTTCCAATATATATGGATCGGAGCTATTCTTGTATTCCACCGTACGATCTCGCCCGATTTCTTTCAGGCTATTCGAACGGATTTCCAGAACACCTGAGGTCGTATACAAATCCAGGCCCATATGATGCCCTCTTGGAAGGATACACGTGTTGGAAATAGTCGCCACCATTCCGCTCACAAATTTGAGAGTGACTGTCCCCACATCCGGTATATCCATTCCTTCAGGAACTTCATGTGTGCGCCGCTTGCCAAAGGCTGCGTACAGCTCTTCGATCTCACCGCACAGATAACGAATAAGATCCACAATATGTGTCGTCTGTTCGTTGAATTGTCCCCCCGAGCCGTCTAGTCTTCGCCACCATGCAATTTGCGGAAAGGAACTCATGAAATAACCCAATGCCATACCCACAGTGCCTTCCAACAGAAGCTCACGCGCTTTTGCCACAGAATCGAGGTAACGCCAATTGTAACCCACTGAAGTAATGAGTTGTTTTTCTGCTGCTTGATCCCGCAGTAGCCGCATACCGTCGGTCAGCTCTAATCCTAGAGGCTTCTCCACAAAAAAAGGGATACCACGTTCAATTAGGTGCATTTCAATTTCACCATGCCCCATTGGCGGTACGCACACATACACAGCATCCAATTTACATGATTCCAGCATTTGTACCACATTTGTAAACGCTTTCGCTTCAGGCCAGTTAATAGCTGCCCTCTCAGCACTGTCCTTGCTCCTGCCGCAAAAAGCCACAACCGATATACCCTCCATTTGTGAAAGTATACATTGATGCTTATCAGCGTATCTCCCTGTTCCTATAAAACCGATACGAAGTTTCATAATACCCCTCCTTTCGTTCTATAATACAGAATCGAGTTAAGCTATACAAACTTAATTTTCAAGTGATCTCTGAACAATCCTAAACGAACAACAGCACCAAGCTTTCTCAGCAAAAAACACGAAAATGTACACAAAACAAACCAAAAAAAACCATATTGCCTGTTAACTCGGCAATATGGTTTTTTAATTGTTAGATCATTACGAGCTCTTGGCTTCTAATTCTGGTTGCAGCGTTGTTTGCAATGTTCCACGTGCCCATTTAACAAGCAAATAAACAATGGGTGTGCCAATGACCGACATGGCAATTTTCACTCCTAGCTCGGTAGCTGTCGCCGTGGCCATTTCCATAAGAGGCATAAGTCCGATAAATCCAACCACGAAAAAAACGACGGTATCAACCAACTGGCAGGTGATCGTAGACACATTGGTTCGCAGCCAGAGATGCTTGCCGGCGGTTTTCGCTCTCAGCTTGGTAAACAGGTACACATCGATATTTTGGCTGATTGTAAAAGCGACCAATGAAGCCAGCACGATTCTCGGCACGGCACCCAGAATAACTTCCAGCTCTTTCTGGCTTTCGAAAAAAACAGCGGATGGCATCTGGATCACTAAAGTGAACACGCCAACCATAAATGCGTTGATCACCAAGGCAATCCAAATCGCTTGCTGTGCTACCCGTCGCCCCCAAATCTCTGCAATCGTATCCGAAATAATAAACGTAATCGGATAGATGAAAATGCCGGCGGTTACAGCAGCAAAGCCTAGATCCACGATTTTGATCGCCACGATATTAGCAAGCATTAATGCTGCTATAAAACTCGCGGTCAAAATGATCAGCTTTCTTGTTGCAGGCTCGACCGCAAGAAAAGGGATCGCCCCACCTTTTGAAAGCGGGCTTGCTGGCTTATTACTTGTACTCATGCACATTCCTCCATAGTTTTGTTTATAGACAGGATGGTCGCGAACTGTCTTTGTACACTATATAATAATTTACTGTGTATCTACAAGACTAAACTGTATGAGATAATGTCTGCCTTAATCCGGCCATGCCTTCCGTAGCTGCCTGCATCATCATGTCTCCTTCAGACTCAAGGAGAAAGGCTGTCCCTAAAGTCTTTGCAGACATGGGGATCGCCTATTAGTTGATCTTTCGAGAAAAAGTTGAAATATATAAATTAGATTGATTTTAATTTAAGAATTGTTATCATATAATAGAACAGCTTTATAACTCCATTATAAGAGGTGATTTTATTTGAGTACAACAGATAAAAATTTGACTACCAGCTGGGGTGCCCCTGTTGGCGATAACCAGAACTCCATGACCGCTGGTTCGCGGGGACCTACACTTATTCAAGATGTCCATCTTCTTGAGAAACTAGCGCATTTCAACCGAGAGCGTGTACCTGAGCGCGTTGTTCATGCCAAGGGTGCAGGCGCCCACGGCCATTTTGAAGTGACCAACGATTTGTCCCAATATACAAAGGCGAGTTTTTTATCCGGGGTTGGCAAACGTACGCCGATGTTTGTTCGTTTCTCTACGGTTGCTGGCGAGCTGGGTTCTTCTGATACCGTGCGTGACCCGCGAGGTTTTGCCTTGAAATTTTATACAGAGGAAGGCAATTATGACTTAGTCGGCAACAATACGCCCGTATTTTTCATTCGTGATGCCATTAAATTTCCTGACTTTATACATACACAAAAACGCCATCCACAAACGCATCTAAAAAACCCCACAGCCGTGTGGGATTTCTGGTCCTTATCGCCTGAATCCTTGCACCAAGTAACTATTCTAATGTCGGACCGCGGCATCCCCGCTACGCTTAGACATATGCACGGCTTCGGAAGCCATACCTTCAAATGGGTGAATGCCGCAGGGCAAGCGGTATGGGTGAAATATCATTTTAAAACGGAGCAAGGCGTTAAAAATCTCGATGTCACTCTTGCTGCCAAGCTTGCCGGTGAGCATCCGGACTATCATACTGAAGACCTTTTTAATGCCATTGACCAAGGCGATTTCCCAGCATGGACCTGTTATGTACAAATTATGCCTTTAGAAGATGCAGATACGTACCGTTTCGATCCATTCGATGTCACGAAGGTATGGTCGCAGAAGGACTACCCGCTCATAGAATTAGGGCGCATGGTTTTGGATAGAAATCCCGAAAACTATTTTGCTGAAGTTGAGCAAGCGACCTTTTCGCCTGGAGCGTTCGTCCCTGGAATTGAAGCTTCACCGGATAAAATGCTGCAAGGCCGCCTGTTCGCCTATGCAGATGCGCATCGTTATCGTGTGGGCACCAACCATAATACGCTGCCGATCAACCGTCCCCATGCGGAAGTGAATCATTACCAGCGCGATGGCCAAATGACGTCCGATAGCAATGGCGGAAAATCCGTCTACTACGAGCCAAACAGCTTTGGTGGACCGACTGAGGCTCCTCAAGCCAAGCCAGCGGCTTTCCCTGTTTCAGGCCTTGCCGAAAGCGTAGCTTTTGACCATAGTGACCACTATACACAAGCCGGTGACTTATACCGTTTATTAAGTGAAGAGGAACGGGCCCGGCTCGTCGAAACGGTTGTAGGGGCTATGACACCTGTAGAAAAGGAAGAAATTAAAATCCGCCAAATTGGGCATTTTTATAAAGCAGACCCCGAATATGGGCAACGTGTCGCAGCAGGTCTGGGGTTATCGCTTCCAGAAGGCCTTTAATCACATGCAAAAACCCGAGCCACTTCCACAGAGGGCTTCGGGTTTTTGCGTGCTCAATTATTGAATACCCTGTTCGATAGAAATGAGCTCTTTGGGCACATTGAACATTTTGGAAATACCACGTGCACATATTAAAGCATCTCTCATATTTCTCCATTCATAAATAGCTTCCTTCGAATTAGACTGATTAAACTGGTTGGCATAGACTTTCACACAGTATTTTCCAAGCCTCTCACGATAAACCTTAATCTCGGTCAGTGATTCGACTTCACTTAGTGATAGCTTCATCCTATTATATTCCCCCTATCAAAATTTTATTGATTGTATTACTTCTTTAAACAGACATCTACCGAATTTGAGGATTTGATAATTTAATTATAAATAAATCTAATGACTAAACCAAGATGCAATAGTTCACTAGCAAAGCGGTATTTCAGCCAATTTCCAACATTATTTACTAACAAATATGACTTAAGTCATGCATGTGAAGCTGATAGCATCTTATTAGTAAACACTTTTTTATTATACCAACTGATTCTGAACAATTTCTGTACAACCACTCTGTAAAACTAATTAGAGCAAGCAAAAAGACCATTCCAGAATGGAATGGCCTTCACTTAATCTCGGTGCTACTTCCCGCCCAACTGGTAGCCAACAGCCCGCTTCCAGCCAGAAAGCGCAGCTTCGCGATAGGTTTCATCCTTGCCAGGCTCATACGAGCGGTCAAAGCCCTTCAACTGCTCCAATTGTGAGAGATCCTGCCAGAAGCCTACGGCGAGGCCGGCCAGGAAAGCAGCACCTAGTGCCGTCGTTTCAATCACCTTCGGACGGGTAACGGTTACACCAAGCAGGTCCGCTTGAAACTGCATCAGAAAATCATTGCGCACCGCACCACCATCTACACGCAGCTCGCGCAGATGGATGCCCGACTCGGCCTCCATAACCTGCAGCACATCCTGGCTCTGGAATGCGATCGATTCCAGCGCGGCTCTTACAATATGCGCCCTTGTCGAGGCGCGGGTTAACCCCGTAATCATGCCGCGTGCATCGGGCTCCCAGTAAGGTGTCCCTAAGCCGGTAAATGCCGGCACGAAATAGACGCCTTCTGTGTGGTCGACAGATAGGGCGATCGCTTCCGTCTCAGCGGCATCCTTAATGATGCCCAGCCCATCGCGCAGCCATTGAATGACGGTTCCAGCATTAAAGACGCTGCCCTCCAAGGCATAATACACTTTGCCATCCAGCTTCCAGGCAATCGTTGTAATGAGGCCCTTCTCCGAGAGGATCGGCTTTTCTCCGGTTTGCTTCAGCACGAAGCATCCTGTGCCGTAGGTATTTTTCGCCATCCCTTCGGTGAAGCAGCCTTGGCCGAACAAGGCGGCCTGTTGATCGCCTGCAGCGCCGGCAATAGGGATACTAACACCTTCACCCAACAGCGTGGTATGCCCATACACCTCACTGGAGGATCTGACCTCCGGCAGCATGCCAATCGGAATGTCCAGCTCCCGCAATATCTCTTCATCCCATTGAACCGTATGAATATTCAAAAGCATCGTCCGAGAAGCGTTCGATACATCGGTTACATGCTGCCTGCCCTCAGTCAACTTCCATATCAGCCAAGAATCGATCGTTCCGAACAAGGCTTCCCCACGCTCTGCTTTCTCCCGAATGCTCGGGTCCGAATCCAGCAGCCATTTGAGCTTCGTCCCTGAGAAATAGGCATCCAGCAGCAGGCCGGTCTTGCTGCGCACGGTAGCTTCCCAGCCTTTATGTTTAAGCTCCTCACACATCGCACTAGTTCGGCGGCACTGCCACACGATAGCACGATGTAGCGGCTTGCCTGTTGTCTTATCCCATACCACTGTCGTTTCACGTTGGTTGGTTATCCCAATCGCTGCAACATCTTCGATCGCAAGCGTTTTCAAAGCCTCGCGCAGCACCTCAAGCTGTACTTGCCAAATCTCCTCGGCATCATGCTCAACCCAGCCCGATTGTGGAAAATACTGCGTGAATTCCTTCTGCGACGTACTAACAATTGCACCTTGATGATCAAATACGATCGCCCTGCAGCTTGTTGTCCCTTGGTCAATTGCAACGATATATTGCGGCTTCCCCATCGCGCTCTTCCTCCCACCATAAGCCTGCTTACCCTTAGTAATGTTTTCATGAAGCAATCTACCACATCCCGTTTTTCTCTGTCAACCCCTAGTTAATGCTTGGTGCTGCATCGTCTCACTATTGAGTAATCAGCCTGTTCATGATATGATGGCTTTAATATTTACAACAATGACAAGTTAATAGTGTGGTCAGAGACTAAGAGTAGACCGTAGCAAACCCTGTGGGAGCCGTTTGGCAATTTCCATAGGGTATGTTAGCGGTCTTTTTTTGTTGCCACAGAAAAAGGATGGGATTCGGATGGGTTTGAATTTTTCAGGAGAGCTACGCTCTATACATCTTCAAGCACTAGAAGCAGAGACCTTGGATTTGCTAGTAATTGGTGGAGGCATTACAGGGGCAGGTATTGCGTTGGATGCGCAAGCACGTGGCATGTCAACAGGACTGATTGAGATGCAGGATTTTGCGGCAGGCACCTCTAGCCGTTCAACGAAGCTAATCCACGGCGGCTTGCGCTACTTAAAGCAGCTGGAGTTTAAGCTGGTTGCCGAGGTAGGTAAGGAACGGGCGATTGTGTATGAGAATGCACCTCATGTGACTACACCAGAATGGATGCTGCTGCCGATCATCGAGGGTGGGACATATGGGAAACTGGCAACCTCTTTCGGTTTAATTATTTATGACTTCCTTGCTGGCGTCCACAAGCATGAACGGCGCCGTATGCTTTCCTTAGATGCCACAATTAAGCGCGAGCCCTTGCTGCGTAAGGATAAGCTTAAAGGCGGCGGCTATTACGTGGAATACCGCACTGATGATGCGCGGCTGACGATTGAAGTCATGAAGGAAGCGGTACAACGTGGAGCCAAGGTCGTTAACTATGCCAAGGCGGATGAGCTGATCTATGAGAAAGGCCGTTTGGTAGGCGTCCGTGTAATAGATCAATTAACGGGGCAAGCCGCTAGTATCTACGCCAAAAAAATCGTAAATGCGGCAGGTCCCTGGGTCGACACGATCCGGGAAATCGATGGCTCCAAGCAGGGCAAAAGATTACATCTAACCAAAGGCGTACATCTTGTCATTGACCAAACCAAGTTCCCGCTAAAGCAGGCAACCTACTTCGATACCCCGGATGGACGAATGGTATTTGCTATCCCAAGAGAAGGCAAAACCTATATCGGCACCACCGATACAAATTATACAGGCGAGCTTGTGCATCCCCGGATGACTCTCGAGGACCGTGACTATATATTGCGCGCGGCCAATTTTATGTTTCCTAGCTTGAATTTGGTTGCCAAGGATGTGGAATCCAGCTGGTCCGGCTTACGCCCGCTTATTCATGAGGACGGCAAATCTCCCTCCGAGCTTTCACGCAAGGATGAAATTTTTATCGCTCCGTCGGGACTTATCACGATAGCAGGCGGCAAGCTAACCGGATATCGCAAAATGGCCGAACGGATCGTTAATCTTGTTGCTACACAGCTGGAAAAGGAAGACAATCGCCCCTCCTTCCCGGCATGTACAACTGCAAGTATTGTCCTATCAGGAGGCAAGATGGGCGGCTCTAAAGGCTTTGCCGCTTTCGTCAAAAGTAAAATTGATGATGCCAAAAGCCTTGGGCTTTCCGAGCAGTCCGCTAAAGTGCTAGTCCATCGTTATGGCTCCAATGTAGACCGGGTGCTGGAGCTTTACACGATGCATAAAACTGAAGCTTCCGAGCATAACATTCCAGCTGAATGGTTCGCAGCGCTTCTGTATGGCATAGAAGCGGAAATGGTAGCGACCCCCCATGATTTTTTCATTAGAAGGACTGGTTCGCTTTATTTCAATATTGAGGCTCTGCAGCTCTATAAGCAGCCCGTGACAGCCTATATGGCGGAGCGCTTCAATTGGACGGATTTAGAAACCAATTCACATGTGAATACACTCGAGCTACACATACGCGACGCTGTCGAACCGTTGGTCACAACCACAGATTAGCGTTATTACTCTACCTTTCCCCATAGCTCCCCTTAGTGAAAGGTGGACTTTCATGGAATCGGACAGTGCCCAATCCAATATTCACCAACTGCATGATAAACTTACAAGTACCTGCTATCGAGCAAGAAAATCTTCCTTGAGTTGCTCCGCTCCTTTGTACATGAAGGCTGGGTTGAGCATATTAATGAAGCAGATATGATTACCAATCACCAGCTATTTGGCAAGGATCTTGTTGATTTTCAATATCTGCTTCTGGATATCCAACGTTATTCAGAAGCAGAGCTGTTAGGCCTCTCCAATACAATCGGCTCTGTGTTTTTACTTGAGCAAAAGGCAGATTCAGAGCTGTTAATCGCCCGCCTCCGCAAGCTGATCGGAACTATTGAACATATGCCCTTGGAATTGCAGCAGCGATTTATCACATGGCTAACGAATATCGTCGGCAGGAAATTAAAGCCAGGAAACCAGCAGGACATGGAGCAATACTGGATGATATCAAAGTGAAAGGTGTGAGTACTGTGAGGTCAAATCTCGAGAAAACACTGGATGATTTTGAGCAAAAAATGATCAGTAAAGGCATCGAGCAAGGTATTGAGCAAGGCATCGAGCAAGGCAAAGAAACAACACAGCTGACGATCGCCAAAAACCTGATTGCACTAGGGCTGGATATTCGTGCTATTGCACAAGCTACAGGGCTTACCGAAGAAGCAGTGGTACACCTAAAAAGCCAGCTTCACTAATACTGGCTCCAAATATCTTTGCGTGAGGTGGTTACTGCAACGGCTCCCGCCTGCAGCGCCATCTCTACTTCCTCCACGGTCCGGATCAAGCCGCCAGCAAGAATAGGAATGCTCAATTGCCCGTGCAGTTCTTCTATTATATGTGGCATCACACCCGGTAAAACCTCGATGTAATCGGGTTGATTTTTTTGCGTAATCTTATATGTAGTCTCTAAGGCAGTAGTATCCAGCAGAAAATGCCGTTGAATGGCCAGCACCTTATGCTTTTTTGCCGTGAGGATTGCTGAGCTTTTTGTGGATATGATCCCTGCTGGTTTAATGGTCTGGCATAAAAACTCGATCGCATATTCGTCGTTTTTCAATCCGTGGATCAAATCAGCATGGATCAATAAGTTTTTTCCATGGCTTCTGGCAAGCTGGGAAACACTTAGCAATTGAGAAATATGGCTGTCAAGAAGTACTAAATATTGGAAATTGCTCTTAATTAATAATTCCAGGTCCCTCATTTTACGAACCGCTGGCAGCACCTTTTGCCCCATGAAATCCAATCGTATTTCCTCCTTTGCTTTGCCTATAGTTTTTAAGCTGTCAGCCTTCCATTATCATATCATTTCCGAATGGCGTTATCGACCCTACTTCATATAAGATAACGCACTTGGCTCATTTAAGCTGAAATAGAAAAAGCTATCGTTGCCCTTCATATGTGGGGAACCGAATAGCTTTTTTTATTTACTTTTTATTTTTTTTACCAAAGGGCATCGGGAAAGCAAATTTTTTCATGCCCTCCTTTTGTTTACCTTCTCGGTCAAAATGCAAAGTCGCGTTAATTTCTCCACCCAACACAATCAAGATACTCGATAAATATAACCAGGTCAGCAGAACAATAACACCGCCAATACTACCGTAGGTTTTCGTATAGTTGCCGAAGTTATTGACATAAAACGAAAATAAGATGGAGGTTAGAACCCAACCAATCGTGGCAAAAACAGCTCCTGGCAGCACTTCACGAAACCGAAGGCGTAAATTAGGCGTATATTTGTAGATCAATACAAATGCCGTCACCATGGTAACCAAGGGAATGACATATTGGGCAATGCCCCATAGAAATTCAAAATTTCCGGGTAATTGCGTAAACTTATAAATCGTCTCACCTATTAATTTACCAAAAATTAATAAGATAAGGCTGAGAAACAGCATGATCGCCAAGGTGACCGTAAAAATAAGGGAAATCCCTCTCACCTTCCAGAAGGGTCGGTTCTCCTCTTCGTCATAGGCTTTATTTAACGCTTTAATAATCGCGTTAACCCCGTTGGAGGCCGACCATAAGGTAGCCAGCAGACCAATGGAGAGAATCGAGCCGTTTCTCGACTTTTGTAATTCCGAGAACACATCTACGATCGTTTCATCAGAAAGCTGCGGAATGACTCGACTTATATTGGCCAACGCATCACTTACCGTAATGTCTGAGTAGCTAAGAACGGCAAAAACGAAAATAAGAAAAGGAAAAAACGATAAAATCAAATAATACGTCAGTTGGGCTCCTAACGCAGGAACGTCATCATCCTCAAATCGGCAATAGAGGCTTTGTAGGAAATCAATGAATGACATCCGCTTCTTATGCTTGCCGGAGCCGTCGCCAACAACGGGTGTTTGGGAAAGCTGGGTCCATACGGCTGACGACTGTTTTTTTTTAGCTGGATCCACAGCTTTTGCCATACAATAGCCTCCTATTCGTTATCTGGATGAATTTCGTTTAGTTAATGCCGACTGGTCGATGGCATCTGGCAGCGGTTCATCTTCATTCGCGGGAGACTATTTGTGCATTAGTTAAATGGCCCATTGTGATTCCTCCTTCGGTAATACTGTATACCGTGTAAGCAGATACAGTGGTTGCTCTTCTTTCTTACCCCATTGAAGGGGAGAGTGACACAACCTGGAGGAGTGAATATCAATGTTAATCTGAATCTATATTTTTCCGAAAAGCAAGCAGAAACGAGGTTTCCTTTTCATTGCTGGTAAACGAAATATCCCCATCATTTTTTAACATAATCTGCTTGCATATCGCTAATCCAAGCCCTGTACCATTTTCCTTATCCGTCACAAAGGGGTTGAAAATCACATCATTCATCTTCGATGGGATGCTTGGTCCATTATTGCTCACTCTAATATACGTATGGAAGTTGTCTTCCATAACTGCTATATGTATTTTTTTATCACTTTTAAGCTTGGATAACGCATCGATCCCATTATTCAATAAATTGGAGAGCACCTGCTGAATTGCCATCTTTTGTACGTTTAACATCAAATTCGCTGAAATGGTTAATGTTAAGTCCACATTTTCATTAATTAGCCTTGGATTCAGCAAGGATAAAATATGGTCAAGCACCTGCTTGGCAGAAATAAGGTCCTTCGCTTCGTCCATGATCGGTTTTTTGGAAAAGCTGAGAAAACCGGTCACCTGCATAAGGATATGGTCACATTCATCGTCAATAAAATCGAGGTAGGCTTCAGCCCGCTCATAGTTATTGCTGGTTATTGTGGAGCGCAGCAGCTTCAGAAACCCTTTGATGGATGTCATCGGGTTTCGAATTTCGTGAGCCATGCTCGCCGCCATTTTGCCAACAAGCGAAATTCTGTCATCGTGGTGCTTAGTGATCGCGGAAGCGTTATCTTTCATCTGGGAAATGGATTGGTTCCAATAGTTTTGGCACATTACCGTTTCGAAATAATCAATTCTGGCATTCATT
Organism: Paenibacillus agricola; assembly: GCF_011440305.1. Classification (GTDB taxonomy): domain Bacteria; phylum Bacillota; class Bacilli; order Paenibacillales; family NBRC-103111; genus Paenibacillus_S; species Paenibacillus_S agricola. The sequence goes on from NZ_JAAOIW010000003.1 coordinate 619,207, forward strand.
TGTTTAAATAGCGTTAACGTCAGCGTAGACTCGCCAACCTCAAGTAGTGTTTGCCTCCAGAGCTGTGCGGCCAAGAATAACATGCCTGTCTCTACGCCTTCTTGCTCCACCAGCTGCTCCAAAGGAATACAATTGCCTAATAGATTATTATGCAGCGGGTAAGCCTCAACAGCTGTTTCTAGATCGGTTATGTAGCCAAACCCCTTCTCTCCCATACTGTACATGTAAGACTCATCATAGCGGTTGGGAAACCGTTCATTAAATGCTTGAATCCAATAGGTAATATACGCTGCCCGATTGATACGAACATGGGTTAAAACATCGCGGTTATCCATCATGTAGACCTTCCTGTTTATAAAATTGGTAATAATATCGGAAACCAAGGGGAGGGAGTGCAGTGCATAAAAAAGAGCTGTCCCTAGGGGACAGCTCTGTTCTTAGTCAGCAACATTTAACAGGAACCACTATCCAAATATAATTGTGATATTTTTACATTTTATCACATTCTGGACACATTGGGTATGGCTTTTATCCCGAAATTATCATGATATTCGCATAAGGTACGGAATCCCCTGTTCGAATAACAGCTCGTGATTCCCCGCATATATCTTTAAACTGTTGGTGCGTTATAACGCGAAAGGCAACACCTGGGAGCGCCTCGACCAATTCCTCATAACGCGCGGGGCTTGCTTGCTTCATCTCTTCGGTTACAATCACCGAATCTATAATAAATTCGCCATGTATTGCACGAACCGTGTCCAATACGGTAGGAATCCCATCCGTCAATGCGAGATCCAGCCGTTCAATCCCAAGGGGAACAGGAAATCCTCGGTCACAGATGGTCAATAAATCGGTATGCCCGGTTTCTGCTAAAATGCGGTTCAACGTTGGATTTAATATGCCTCCTCTTTTCATTGGGCTCCCTGCCTCTGCGCCAAAGCACGGTTCCGCTGCTCTGCTGTAATTCCTTCTCTAATAGAAGGGGTGGGACGCTTCAAATAAAAGATATCCCCATTCCCGCTCTCATGCTCTTGCCCGCTTTGGCGTGTTCCTGTTACACTGACCAATTCCCAGCCCTCTTGGCCCAATTGCTGGAGTTCATTGAAATTGACAGCCTTGCAATATTCCCAACTCGACTTTTTCAAACTATTTGGCCTCCCTGATTATTGAAATGCTCCTTAATAGATTAAGATAACATTACCTTATCAGCGCAATTATTGTTCGTCAATATAGGAGAGCAGATAAGTGGAAGATAAGGACATTATGCTTTACGCAGCCGAAGCGCATTGCAAATAACGGTGACCGAGCTAAAGGCCATAGCTGTACAAGCCATCCATGGAGCCAGGTATCCCCCTATCGCAAAAGGCAGGGCAAACGCATTATAAAGCATGGAAAATGCGAGGTTTTGACGAATAATCCGCATCGTAGCCCGGCTGACCTTCACCGAGCGAACGAGCCCCTGCAGACCATGCTTTAGCAGCACAATGTCTGCCGCAGCCTTCGCGATATCGGTTCCCTGCATCACGGCAATCCCTATATCAGCTGCAGCGAGGGCTGGTGCATCATTGATACCATCACCAACCATGGCTACTGTATATCCCTCCTGCTGGAGGGACCTCACCAGCCGCTCTTTCCCTTCCGGCAGCATTCTGGCGTAAACATGCCGAACTCCTGCCTGCTTAGCCGTATAGGCTGCCGTCGATTGGCGGTCTCCAGTAACCATTCGGATGTCCATTCCCATCGATGCCAATTGACGAACGGCTTTGCGGGTATCCGGGATGACCGGGTCGCTGAAGGCAAGGGCACCTAGCCACAGGCCGTCAGCCGCGACATAGAGGGTAATAAATCCTTGCTGCTCCCATTGCTTGAACACCCCAGCCCCGGGCTGGACTAAGCCGCCCACGCCTCGCTCAACTAACCATTGCCGTGTGCCTATCCAGATTGCTTTGCCTTCAACAAGCGCTTGGATGCCTTTTCCAGGGAAGGCCACAAAATGGCTGCTTGCCGGAATGTCCAGCTCCATACCTCGTGCTTCCCTTATGATGGCTTTGCCCAGCGGATGCTCGGAATGCTGCTCGGCCGCAGCCATTATTCGCAGCAAGGCATGCTTGGGTGGAGCCGGAGGAGTCGAAGCTCCTCCAACACCACTGGCTGTCCAGATATCTGTAACTCGCGGAATGCTGCCCGTCATCGTGCCTGTTTTATCGAGCAGAATCATATTAACCTTAGGCAGGAGTTCCATATTTCTGCCTTCCTTGAACACAATCCCCGATTGTGCCGCCCTCGCTGAGCCTACCAGAATCGAAATCGGCGTAGCCAAGCCAAGGGCGCATGGGCAGGCGATCAGCAGCACCGCAATCGCTTTTTCCAAGGCTCCTCCGACATCACCCGGTTCCATGATCATATACCATCCGGCAAAGGTAGCCATGGCTATGGCTATAATGACCGGTACAAATATACCGGAAATTTGATCGGCCAGCCTTTGAATGGGAGCCTTGCTGACTTGTGCCTCCTCGACCAGCGCGATGATTTTCGACAAAGTGGATTGGTGCCCTACATCACTTACGCTCACCTCCAACATCCCATTACCGTTGATCGTGCCTCCTGTCACCCTATCTCCCGTTTTTTTATTAACCGGCATCGCTTCTCCAGTGAGCATCGACTCATTAACAGAAGAGTCCCCATCAACCACTTCCCCGTCTAATGGAATGCTTTCACCTGGCCTTATGAGAATCCGATCGCCAACGGCGATTTGGGCGAGCGGGATCCGCTGCTCACGCCCTTCCTGAATGACTCGGGCCGCTTCAGGGCGCAGGCGGTGTAGCTGGTGCAGACTGTTTAACGCTCGTTTTTTCGATAACGACTCCAGCCATCTGCCCAACCAGACAATCGTCATCACCATCGCACTAGCGTCAAAATATAAGGGTACATGCTGCGGGTGCAAGCTCCCAGCCTCAGTATAGCTATAGTTATGTATATCCGGAGCATGAAACAACAAATAATGGCTATAGAAATAGGCCGCAGAAGTGCTCATGATAATGAGAACATCCATGTTCGCGCTCCCACTTCTTAAAGCCCGATAGGCTCCGAGGTAGAAAGGAAATCCGATCACGAATTGTACTGGTGTCGCAAGCGCCCATTGAAACCAAGGATTAATGAGTAAAGCAGGCACCCACACCGAAGCAGTAAGCTCATGATGGGCGGCCATCGCCCACAGGAAAGGCAGTGTAAGCAAGAGGGAAACCACAAATATTAGCCCTGAATGCCAAATCCCTCGCGATGAACCTTCGCTTTTTCCTGCTTCATCCTTGCTCCTCTCAATAGCTTCAAAGCCCAATTGGTGGATGCGCTTTTTGATAAGGTCGATATGGGTTTGCTGGGGTAGCAGGGTCACGCCAGCTCGATTAAGTGCTAAATTGACTTGGATGCGTTCTACACCGTCCATCCTCCCTACCGCCTTTTCTATCCGTGCTCCACATGCTGCGCACGTCATTCCCGTAATATCCAGCACCACATATTGGGGATCATTTTGGCTGCTCATAGCTCCACTCCGTTATCATCGAGATCAGTCCGTCTAACACTTTCAATATATGGACGTGTTCGATAATTCATGCTTGCCCAGCAACAAAGCACAAAAAACGCTCCCTGCGTCGGAAGCTCAGGAGTAATAAGCCCGATACCTAGCATAGCGATAAAATATTAATCATTAAAAAACGAGCGACATTGTTTTGTTTACAGATGCAGTCATGGTCTTAGAGGCACATGATTTTCTCCCCCTTTATAGACCAGTGCCGTGTAAAGCTCAGTAATAATATCGTTTTTTCCACAAAAAAAGCCTCGGTCCGCAAACGGATCCGAAGCTCATCTCACTTATGTAGCTAATCCATGCAAATCATGCTTTTTGCAGCACAGCATTTAAGCCTAATGCTTCCTTTTCTTCAGCGGGGATCAGTTGAGCCTCCGTTAGTACTTTTATAAACGCTTCGGCCACCAGCGGGTCGAATTGGGTTCCGCTATGCCTCCTCAGCTCTTCAGCCGCTGTCTCCATCGACAGCTTTTGCCGGTAGGAGCGATTCGTCGTCATCGCATCGAACGCATCACTCGCTGCTAATATCTTGGCACCCAGCGGTATTTCATCGCCTTTCAAGCCTTGCGGGTATCCTTTGCCATCCATCCGCTCATGATGGTAACGAACCATGGCTGTTGCGCCGATATCCTGCAGCTTTTTAATATCTTTAATAATTTGGTAGCCATCCTCGGCGTGCCGCTTCATAATATCGTATTCTTCTTCTGTAAGCCGGCTTTCCTTCTGCAAAATATTTTCCGGCGTCCCGATTTTGCCGATATCATGAATGAGCCCAGCCAAGTGGACAGCTTCTATATCCTGCTTGGACAAGCCCATCTCCGTCGCAATTTTTTTGGCATAGTCTGCTACATTTTTGGAATGAAAAGCTGTGTAAGGATCACGTGCGTCAATGCTTTTGGAAAAGGAAAGAATCGTATTCATAAACAGCTCTTCAAACTCTAGCTTTTGTCGAAAATTACGTTGGGATATAACCGTCACCCGACGAATAAGCATGGAAATTAGCAATAATGCAGCAGTAGCAAGAATAGAAACAAGCCCTGGCTCACTAAAATAAAGCCATATGGCCATAACGGCAGCAGCAAAGGTAACCACTAAATAACCATTGGCTACATATAAAGTAAAGATAATAACCGGAATGGCATACAATCCGAGCAACAACGGAGAAGAATGGTAGAGGTTTACCCAAACTGCTGTAATAATCGCTACAACCATTAATACCCATAGGGAGACTGTCCCCCATTTGCCGATAGAAACTGGACAAAAATGGTCATTGCCTTTCAATATCAGGTCACTAACCTCAAACTCCGCTTCATCATGCTGGTGTATGCAATTCCTGTTAGCTGCAAGCTTATGCAAATCAAGGTGATTTTTCATAGATGGACCTCCCTAAATCTAGAATGGACACTTCTCGAAGGAGTAGATTCTATATTCAGGGTACACTTGTTTGTCAAAGCTTGTCAACTAGATTTATTGGCAGAAACTGCCGAAATTACGGGAACTATGGAGGCTGTTGGAGTAGCTGCCGGAGCAGCCACAGCCTTACGTTTACCACTCAGGAAAAACACTAACGGTATACACAAAAATGCGGGAATGGCTGATATATAAAAGGTATCGGCTATCGCCCGTACTAAAGCTTCCTTCTGCATAATGCCAGCAAGGTTAATTGCTGCTGTACCACTCGCCGTGGTCATATCTACACCCCATTGATATATCGCACCGGTCATCGACGATATGACGTCGCTGGCTGCCAATGAATCAACAGGGACACTTTCGGTAATATGCTGGTAATGGACGATTTGGCGATTACCCATAATCGAAGTAAATATGGCTATGCCCATTGACCCCGCTACTTGCCTGCTTACATTTGACATCGTAGAGGCATTGCCGATTTGCTGGGGTGCAATATTCGTCATGCCCACCGAGGTTAACGGCATCATACAAAGCCCAATGCCTATGGCACGGATGGTCAATAACACATTCAACCAATGATGCGGCGTATCCACGGTCAGCATATGAAGCTCCATGGTCGTAACGCCCAGGATCGTAAGCCCGGCGACTCCTAGCGGAATAATGCCAAACTTATCATAAAGCTTCCCGCTGATCGGCATCATTAAAGCCATCGCTATCGATTGGGGCATCATTAGAAGCCCCGTCTGCATCGCTGACATCGATTGGATGTTTTGCAAATATAGCGGAGTCAGGAAGGTACCGCCAAGCATACCCATCATAACCAGGCTCGAAGCGATAACACTCAGGGTGAAGCCTGTATTTTTGAAAAGCTTAAGGTCCAATAATGGATGCTCGGAGCCAAGCTCGACCCATATTAACAGCAGCAGGCTAAAAAACGAGACGAACAGCAGGCTGACAATAAACAGGGATGTCCAGCCTTCCGATTGCCCTTTGCTTAATGCAAACAGCAACGTCCCAAAGAACAGGATGGAAAACACCGCGCCAGCCGTATCAAATTTCGTATCCACTTTCCTTGGCGACTCCTGAAGCAGCACCTTTCCCATAATAAAGGCAAAAATACCGATAGGAATGTTAATGAAAAACAACCAACGCCAGCTATAATATTGAATTAAGTAGCCGCCAAAGGTCGGTCCAAGCGCAGGCGCTACCATAGCCGCTACGCCCCAAAGCCCAATTGCGGTACCTGTCTTTTCCCGCGGGAATGTCGAATAAATAATAGCCATGCCGATGGGCATAATAAATCCGCCTGCCAAGCCTTGGAGAATACGGAATAAAATTAAGCTGGAATCGCTCCAAGCTAACCCGCAAAGAACCGAACCAATCGTAAAACCTGCTACCGAAAAAATAAACACATTTTTATTGCCAAACCGGGCACCTAGAAACCCGCTCATCGGAATTACTACAGCGGATGCCAGCATATACCCCGTTATAACCCATTGGACAGTAGGAACATCCGATCCAAATACAGCAACAAATTTGGTCAGCGCCACATTCATTAAGCTGCTGTTCAAGACAGAAACGAAGGTGCCCAGCACGATAGCAATCAGCCCAAGCCATATTCTCCCGTCACTTTTCGAATCTGTCTGTAAAGCTGTAGCCTCGGCCATATTGTGCACCACCTATTCTACCTTCAATTTGCCACCCTCGACGATTTTGTCGTTAGGGTTGACTACAATTTGCTGATTGGCTTGGAGATTAGCTCCAGCTTCTACGAATACCCAATCCTGGTTTTTATCGGAGGTTTGGACTTCCATAAGATGAGCAATATCGCCCTCTACCTTAGCTACGTAGTTTTTGCCATCCTTCTTGATGATTGCCGATTTCGGCACCTCAAGCTTGCTTGGAGATGTGTTCTGCATATGAACCTCAGCAATCGTACCAGCAAACAACAAGCCATCTTTATTATCTACCGTTACTTTGACGGGAAATGTATTGCTATTGGCATTAGAAATAGGACTGACGAAAGTAATGGTACCTGGGAAGGTTTGGTCGGGCACATTGGCTACCTTGACCTCAACCGCTGTCCCAGCCTTGACCTTGCCAATCTGTGTATCGGTGACACTAAGCTCCACCTGAACCTGGCTCATGTCTACGATCGAGAAAAGCGCTACGCCCGGCTGCGCCATTTCACCTGGCTGGATTGTGCGTTTGATGACCATGCCATCCGCAGGTGCTGTAATCGCTGCATTGTTGACCGAGTTGTTAGCCAATACAACCGTAGCATTCAACCGATCCACATCAGCCTTTAATGCCTTAATCGTATTATCTGTGGCGCCAGCCTGGGCTAGCTCCAGCCTTGCTTTAGCAGCGTTGGCTTGGGCTGCCGCTGCTTGGCTTGCCGCCATTGCTTGGTCATAGCCAGTCCGCGCCTTCTCAAATTCCAGCTGGCCGCGGTCCATATCCTCTTTGGTTACCGCGGAGGAGCTGTCAAACTGGTTTCGCAAGCTATTATAAATATGTGTTGCTACCTCCAAGCCCGCTTTGCCCTGCTCAACCGCTGCATTCGTTTGTGCCTGAGTGGCTTCAGCCGCACGCACGGCGCTCTCGGCAGCACGAAGATCCTGCGATCTTGCTCCAGCCAGTGTATCGGCAAGCTTCGCATTGGAGGCGATCACGCCGAACTCGGCCTGCTTCAGCTGCTGTACCAGGTCGTCAGTTTCGAGTTGAACGAGAACATCACCCTTTTTCACAAGGGCTCCTTCCTCGACATTTACAGCGGTCACCTTACCTGAGGTTTTGCTTACTATTTTCACTTCCTGATTCGGGTTAATCTTCCCGCTCCAGCCTGAATCTGTAACCTGGCCGAGCTTCATAACTTTAACGGATGCAGCGGCATCCGCACCATCAACTTGACTGCTAGTATCTGAGCCACACCCCGATAAGGCTCCAATTAATGTTAGGGATAATAACGCAGGAACCCACATTTGCTTTGATTTCATATGATTAACTCTCCTCTATCCATACCTTAGTTACTTAACATGAATTTTGATCGCGGTGCTCATCCCCGGCAATAGATCGAGGACTTGTTGGTTATCAATAGATATTTTCACAGAAATGCGTTGTGTCACCTTAGTGAAGTTCCCACTAGTGTTCGAAGCTGGAAGCAAGGAAAAGGTAGAGGCAGTCGCTTTACTGATCTCTTTCACTGTGCCAGTAAGTGTGACTCCAGCGAAGGTGTCGACCTTGATCTCAACCTTCTGCCCGGCCTGAATCCGGTGAATTTCCGTTTCTTCGATATTCGCGGACACATACAATTGGCTTTGGTCTACGACCATCGCAACCGTTTGCCCTGGTGAAGCAATTTCGCCAGGCTTGATCAACGATTTGATCACCGTCCCCTCAATCGGGGATCTTAATGTAGCTTGGTCAAGCATACTAACGCTTAGGTTATTGCTGTCCTGCTGCCCTACAATCTGGTCAGCCAGTACATGGTCGCCTTCATTAACCTGCATCGTAAGCACCTTGCCCGTAACGCGCGGCATGACTTTGTAGATGTCACCAGCAAGCCTTGCATCCTCTGAGGAAACATATTGGGTGCCTTGGTACCAGAACATGCCTCCCAGTGCTCCACCCCCGATAACCAAAACTGTTAAAATAACGATCAATATGACTTTACGCTTCATAACTGTCCCCAATCCTCTTTCCGTCTTTAACGTCTCTCCAACAGCCCAACATCCATATTCATCTCAATAATGCTTACTCCAAGTCATTCCAAATTTCGTAAAAAGGAGTTAAATATTTTTTTTAAGACTTGCAGGTCCTCGGCGGAAACACCCTGCATCATTTTTTTGAAAAGTTCTGCCTTTAGTTCTTTGATGGAGCTAACTGCTTTCTCACCTTCTTCACTAATTTCTAAATACACACTACGGCGGTCGACTTCATCGCGGTAGCGCAGAATCAGCTTTTTTTCCTCCAGCTTATCGCACAATAGTGTAAGGCTACCGGGTGTCATGCACAATAATTCCGCCAAATCCGTAACCCTTTGTATACCTTCCTTTTGTAGCTTATACAGCATATTAGCCTGAGGAAGTGTGAGGTTAAGAGGGCTAATTGCACTCCACTCAGCCAAATACTTTTTGTGAATTTGCCGATGTAACTGCTCCATCACTTCAAGATCAAATAGTTCAGTCACCATAATTCAGTCCTTCCTTAAGAACCCTGTTGTTCCTTTCTACGGTCAGTGATTTGGACATTACCAACAAACAAGCTGAGAACTGCACCCAAAATCACAAAAATCAAACCATATACAAAGACGGTATGCAGAGAATCCACTAAAGCTATTTTTAGAATCGGTTCAATCTTCGCAGATAGCTCCTGCGGAATTTTACTTAAAGCCTCAGGATTGAGCAGGATTGAATATAACGATTGTGGATCTGTATTGATTTTGGCCAACATGTCAACGATAAACGTATTAACCGTGCCTTCCTGTGGAATCTGGCCAAGTACGGGCACCAAATCCTCATTAAGCAGCTTGCTCGAATGATGGTTCATCACAGCACCCAATAAGGTCATGCCGAACGTGCCGCCGATCTGGCGAAAAAATTGGCTGGATGAGGTTACAACGCCCAGCTCCGATTTCGGAAAGCTTTCTTGAAGAGCCAATGTCAATATCGGCATGACCAATCCCATGCCTAGCCCAATGACCATCATAAAGCTAGATGCTGTAAGCTTGGAGGTCGTCATGCTTAACGTGGTGAGCAGGATAAAGCCAACCGCCATAATGACCATGCCAACACCCATTTGCGTCCGTACGCCGATTTTTTGCACAAGCTGCCCTCCCAGCACGCTTGCTGCAATCATCGTAATCATCATAGGCGTCATGACCGTTCCCGATGCCGCCGGGCTGATCCCGACAATCCCCTGCATAAACAGCGGCACAAACATAATCGCGCCGAACATGCCGACACTCATCAGGAAGCCAACTCCATTAATAATGGAGAAGGTTCGGTTCTTGAACAAACGAACAGGCAGGATCGCTTCTTTGGCTTTTGATTCAATAAACACAAAGCCTACCAATGAGACGATAGCCAGCGCTATAAGACCGATAATTTGCCAGGAGGCCCACGGAAATTCCTTGCCGCCAAAGGTCAGGGCAAGCAACAGACTGACCACACCCACGATCATTGTGACAATGCCTGCAATATCAAATTGTACCTTCTTCGCTCTTTCGTGCTTCGGCAACGCCATCGCAATTAACACGACAGCTAGGATTCCAACAGGCAGGTTGATGTAGAATACCCAACGCCAGTTAGCGGCATCAACGATCCAGCCTCCAACCTGCGGGCCAATAATCGAAGATAAACCGAATAAAGCACCAAATACACCTTGCCATTTGGCGCGTTGCTTACCGGTAAAAATATCACCGATAATAATCATCGCCATCGGCATCATGATCCCGCCGCCGATGCCTTGCAAACCGCGAAATAAGATAAGCTCTGTCATGTTCTGGGACATCCCACATAACGCGGACGCTACGATAAATATCGTCAAGCCTGTTACATAAACCACCTTACGACCTAATAAATCCGCCAGCTTGCCGGCTATGGGAACGATCACGGTCGATGTAAGCATATAAGCGGTGGTTAGCCAGGTCATTAAGCCTAACCCGCCCAGATCCCCTACAATTCGCGGCATTGCCGTTCCGACTATCGTTCCATCTAAGGCACCAAACAGCATAGCTATAATTAATCCTGCAACCAACAGCCCCCGACGTTGGGCCGGATCTTGTTCTTCCAAGGATGGTTTTTTCTCATAAGCAGAAGCTTGTTGTGCTGTTTCACTTGTTGGAACCGCAGTAGCCATACCGTTCACCTCTTTTATATTTTTGTTATACGCAATAATATTACAAGTAATAATATTTAACTTGTGTAAATGTATAATAATAAAGATTCCCTCGATTTGCAAGAGAATGTTTATTGGTTTTATTGGCAATATTCTTTTTTTCCAAGCCCCACTCGTCCATTAAGCTTTGTTGTAAAAAAAATTAATAAAAATATGTTGATATTCCGTTTAGATCTATGTGAAAATTATACGATACCCGTAAAAGTATAATAGAACTCAATCGGAGTGAACCTAATGCCAACAAACAAAAAGGTGACTATGCAGGAAATAGCCAATCAAGTGGGCGTCTCCAAATTTGCCGTGTCCAAAGCTTTGTCCGGGAAATCAGGGATAAGCACAGCAACTCGCGAGAAAATATTAACAGTGGCTTCGCAATACGGATATGTTAAATATAAAGCAAAAATAGATAGGGCTCACCAGACTCAAGCGAATCCCGAAAATAAACTGGTTGGTATTCTAATCCCTGATATTAGAAGCCAAAATAAGGAGTCGGCTTATTGGGGCAAAATTGTTGAGGGCATATCCAGCAACCTAGAAAAGCGCGGTGTTGGCACCATTATCATTACTAACGACTCCCCGCAAAACTTTAATCTCGTTATTAAGCCTGAAGGCTTAATGGGCATTATAAGTGTAGGCCTAATATCCACCCCGATGTTAGAGGAGCTTAGGCGCTTATCCATCCCCTTCGTGCTGGTCGATCATGAGGACGAGCTGCTGGCATCGGATAGCATCTTTATGAATAGCTTTGACAGCATTCGTAAATTAACGAAATACCTGCTTGGTTTGGGCCATACGGATATTCATTTTGTCGGAGATATTCATTATTCCAGAAGCTTTTTTGATCGATGGTGTGGTTTTAAATCAGCCATGGATGAACAAGTAAGCACCTATAAGACTAACCAACTATTGCTGCATATTAAGCCATCCTACAATCCGGATAATTATCACTCGCTTTTGTCGGAGCTTAAGCAATTCCAATTGTCGGCAGCTATGTTTCCCACAGCCTTTGTGTGTGCGAATGACCAAATCGCCTTGCATGTAGCCGATGCCCTTAAGGAGCTGAACATTCGTATCCCTGATGAATGCTCCATTACTGGATTTGATAACAACGACGATATTACCCAATATTTCCCTGAGCTCACAACCATTAATGCAGAGAAAGAAGCGTTAGGCACCAAAGCAGTAGACCTGTTATTGTGGAGAATTATGAATCCCCACATGCCCTACGAGAAGGTTTTGCTACAAAGCCAATTTATTTACAGAGGCAGTACACAGGCAGCTAAAACCACTAAAGAAGTCCCAACAACAACCTAACAAATATATTCGTTAGGTTGTTTTGCTAACTTAAAACTAATATCCAGAAAAAAATACTCATTTTTTAGTTTTTTCAAACAATTTAGGTTGACCTGACTATAATTCCGTTGTAGAATTAACTTAAAATGGTAATGTAACCGATTTCATTTTATGTGCTAAATTAGTTTTACCTAACAAAATCACTTATTTGCTAACAAATTTTTAAGCTGCAAATGGTAAAAGCCAAGCGGGGAGTGATGTTTATGCAGGAATATTCGTATACCAAAGAAAAGGAGCTGTACGATACTTTCAAATCAGCTAGCGATTCAACCGAGATTCAGCACAGCATAGAAACCTTTTATGATTTTTTTGTCCAAAATGGCTCCAGTGAAATGTTTGAGATGTATGAAACGACGGTTCGTTTATTAGTGGGCATAGAAAAAAGGGTTGTTGCCGAATTTGGCAAGGATAGCAAGTGTAATAAATTAGAAGTGATGAGCGTGGTCAATAAAACAAACCTAGAGGAGGTTAAAGCATACGTACTTGAATGTTTTATGGAATTACGGGGAATTATATTACGTAAGTTTAATCACTATCATACCAGCATAATATTAAAAACGATCCAGCACATGGAGAACGAATTCCAGCATGCCACCCTCGACAGCCTTGCCCAGAAAGTATTTATGACACCCTCCTACCTCAGCATGTTATTCAAATCCAATACGGGCAAAACCTTTATTGAACAACTCACAGAAATTCGGATTGACAAGGCCAAACAGCTTCTGAAAAATACCCATCTCAAAAATTACGAAGTAGCCGAATCCATAGGCTATCAGGATTCCCGTTATTTCAGTCAAATTTTCAAGAAAAAGGTCGGATTGTCGCCTAGTGATTACAGAGAATCAGCTACCAATTAAAGCCACATAGGGCAAAGGGGCATACGGTGATCAGCCTATATGGCCCCTTTATTATTTTACAATCGAACCTGGCCTGAACCTCCCTGCAGCTCTGCTTTGCCTGCCTCCTCCAGCTCCACATCCCATGTAAGCTGGCGAAAGTCCGAAGCCTCTTCCGTGCTACCGAGCCATCCGATAAAGTCATTCCAGATCGACACCGTCCATGGCGAATCAATTTGTGCTGTCGTATAGATATCCTCCCTTAAGCGGATAAAACCGAATATATCGCGTACCTGCGACTTTTCAGCTTGGACGACAGTAAGCTCAGCCAGATGCGGGGGAATGAAGAGTACACCTGACGGCGTTCCTAGCACCACATCACCTGGAAGACATATTGCTTTGCCAATCCGGCAAGGTGTATTTAAGCCGACCATTGTAACATCGGCAATTGCCGTTGGGTCACTGCCTCGATAATACATATTAATCCCTTCAATGCCCACGATTTGCTGTGTATCACGGATTCCACCCCAGATGACAGCACCACCCCGTTTGGTTTTGGCTGCAATCGCCGTCGAGAGATTACCACCCACATAGGTGCCTTGATGAACCTTGTCGAACAGGTCGACTACCACCACATCATCCTCCTGCAGCGTATCGATCACCCACTGATTGAAAAAGCCATTCCTGTTTTCCTGCCCATGGCCATAATGCAACAAGGTATCGTGTAAATCGGGACGTTTGGGAACCATGACCGAGGTCACTGCCCGCCCAACCATCACTCGATTTGGATGTATGATTTTTAAATCACCTTCAAATTGAAAGGTATACCCGTGATTCCAAAGTGTCCCCCAGGCTTCCTCCAAGGTAATTCTCGCCATACGCCGCAAAATATCGTCAGCCACCTTGGGCCGGCCATTAGGAAATCTCTCGCCCTGCCAAAGTGGTGTAAGCTGGATCATGTCATCCCGATTATCATAATTCAAGCTAAGCCCTTCTTTCCTTTTATTAAGTCTTATAACTAAACCTCTTAACTTAAGTCCCACTTCTCATGTTAAGCGTTTTTTCTGTTTTGTCGATGCGGTTTTTTTACGTAAATTTTATAGCAGGGTTATAAATTTTTCGCTTTTCCACTTAACAACCTTATGATATTCCCCCCTATAGCTTATCAAATTCCCCTATATAGAGTCTCTGTCAGTATGTATATTGGAAATAAGAGGAGGGATTACAAAAGGAATTAAATAAGTAACCAATTTAATTGTATGCGTTTACATTTGATCATTACTTTTATGTTCCTTTACCCTCACAAGCTCCTCTCAGATGATCATAGCCCGCCTCTCAACTACCGCATTGATGCTCAGCCACCATGTGTATTTTCCCCTGCAATCAGCCAAATTAACGTAAATAAGAGTGGTTAAAAAATCAAACAATATCATAAATTCCTCACCTGTGCAGGTTAAACCCGCTTTGCTACACTGTGAAAGTACTCGAAACCTATGATAAGGGATGTGAATATATGGCGGTTAAAGAAATAACAAATGTAAACACGGTAGCCGAGCTGCCAGTCCGCAAAAGTAAAAGAAACTTATTCAGCAATCATTTGGATGGATATATATTTATCTCCCCTTGGCTGCTTGGGTTTTTGCTGCTAACCGTTTGGCCGATCGGGCGGTCCTTCTATCTGTCCTTTACGGAGTATTCACTTCTGGAGCAGCCGGTGTGGATCGGATTAGATAACTACACAGAAATCTTTTTAAAGGATAACCTGTTCAAAAAATCGCTGGGCGTTACCTTTACCTTTGTGCTTTTCTCGTTGCCTCTCAAATTGTTCTTCTCATTGATGGTTGCGATCCTGCTTAATAAAAATCTCAAGGGCATGAACCTGTACCGCACCGCCATCTACTTTCCTTCCCTAATCGGTGGCAGCGTCGCCGTATCCGTCCTCTGGCGTAATTTGTTTGGCCTTGATGGGTATGTCAATCAGGTGCTCTCTTGGGTTGGCATTCAAGGAAGAGCCTGGATCGCCAACCCGGATACTTCGCTCGGCACGCTCGTTTTGCTCAATGTCTGGCAATTTGGCTCCACCATGGTTATCTTCCTGGCCGGCCTCAAACAAATACCTAAGGATTTATATGAATCAGCCTCGGTAGATGGTGCAGGCAAAGTACGTCAATTTTTCCATATCACCTTACCTATGCTCTCCCCTGTTATGTTTTTCAATGTCATCCTTGGAATTATCGGCTCCTTTCAAACCTTTACCTCCGCATTCATTATTACGACTGGTGGACCCGCAAACTCTACTTATATGTATGCTTTTTATCTTTACGAAAAGGCTTTCAAACATTATCAAATGGGATATGCATCCTCTCTGGCCTGGATCTTGCTCGTCATCATTGCCATTATGACCGGTCTAAACTTCTTGGCCTCTAAGTATTGGGTATTTTATGAGTCGGAAGGAGGGAATGACAAATGAACAAAGCTATCGGATTCAGCACATTTCGCAGCCATTTCATCCTGCTCGTGTTTTCATTCATTATGATTTATCCCGTCTTCTGGTGGCTGGGCGCTTCGCTCAAAACCGTAACAGATATGAAATCTTCATCCATTTGGCCAACCACTTTTATGTGGGAGAACTATACCAAGGGCTGGGCCTTCTCGGCCAAATACAGCTTTACGACATTTTTTATGAACACCTTGATCATGGAATTTTGGAACGTGCTGGGGGGCGTGCTCAGCAGTGCAGTAGTCGCCTTTGGCTTTGCCCGAATTAATTTTAAGTTCCGCTCCTTCTGGTTTTCCATTTTGCTGCTCACTTTAATGCTTCCCGGACAAGTTACCATCGTGCCGCAATATATTATGTTCAACAATTGGGGGTTGGTGAACAGCTACATCCCGCTCATCCTTCCCCATTTCTTAGGGGGCGGTGCCTTCTTCATATTTCTGGTCGTCCAGTTTATTCGCGGTATTCCCAAAGAGCTTGACGAAGCTGCCAAAATTGACGGAGCCTCTGTTTATAAGACGTTCTCTCACATTATTTTTCCATTAATCAAACCAGCGTTGGTGTCGGTAGCGATTTTCACGTTTATATGGAGCTGGGATGACTTCTTTGGCCAAGTTCTGTATTTAAGCTCTATCGATAAATATACGGTTGGTTTAGCACTTCGCATGTTTATTGACCAGTTCGAAATCCAGTGGGGCCAGCTCTTGGCAATGTCCTTGTTATCGGTTGTTCCGTCCGTCATCTTGTTTGTAACCGCACAAAAGCATTTCGTTGAAGGTATCGCCACAACCGGCATAAAAGGATAAACGGTTTTGATAGCTGGTAACACCTGCTTCCACGAATGTTGGCCACATTCTGGAGTGTAACATGTGCAATACGTGCATACGCATTACTGAATTACAGCATTGCAGGCCCATCGGCCTCACGGAAGGCCATACAATCCAGTCATGAGCTAGCCATGGCTTGGCATCGTTCGCTACGCTGTGCAGGCAGATCGACTAACTGGTGGAGCCTCTGTAAAACTATATGATTTAGGGGAGTGTATCTATAATGAAATCCAATAAAAAGAAAAACCTTTTGCTCGCCATGCTTGCTTTTTCCTTGGTGCTGACCGCTTGCTCCAAAGCCGTGGAAACTACAGGGACGGGTACCCCAGCCAAGGATACACCCACTGCGGCCACACCTGCCGATATGCGCATTATGTGGTGGGGAGCGGACGACCGTCATCAAGCTACAACCAAAGTGCTCGACATGTATTCGGCTAAAAATACGAACATTAAATTCACTTCCGAATATATGGCATGGGATGGATTCTGGGCCAAGCTCCCTACGCTTGCTGCCTCCAACTCAATGACCGATATTTTGCAAATGGATGGAGCTTATATTAATGAGTATGCCAAAAAAGGCTTGCTCATGGATCTGTCTGACGTTGACTTAAAGGGGCTTGTTGATCCGAGAATTGTTAATAACGTCAAGATCGATGGTAAATTATATGGAATTCCGCTTAGCCACAACGGTTCAGGCATCGCTTACAATAAGACGGAGCTGGAGGCAGCTGGCGTAAAGCTGCCCAAAAAGGACTGGACATGGGATGAATACTTCGCCTTTGTGAAAGAAGCCCACGAGAAGCTGCCGAAGGGCAAGTATGCCTTCACAGATAATACAAGCGTATGGGATTGGTACCAATTTTACCAAACCTCCAACGGCAAGGGTCCCATCATGCAGGATGGAACCAAATTTAACCTGGATAAGGACCTTTGGTTTAAATTCCAAAATATGCATGAGCAATGGCGTGCAGACGGCTCGCTTCCTTCAGCAGAAACCTCCTCTGCCTATAAGGACAATGATCCTAAAGCCGATGCCATGGTATCCGGCGTTATGGCTAGAGCTGTAACTGTTGGCTCTGTTGGCGTTATGGAAACGTTAAATCCAGGCAAAATTGCCGTCGTCAACAACCCTGTTGGCCCTAGCGGTGGCGGATGGGCGCAGGCTACGATCTTCCTGAGCATGAGCAAGAGCTCCAAATATGCAGTTGAAGGGAAAAAATTTCTTCAATATTTCATTTCTGATCCAGAAGCTGGAAAAACTCTCGGCTTGACACGTGGTGTTCCCATCAACGATACGATCTACAAAGCCTTGGAGCCAACATTAAGTAAAAAGGATTTAATGGGCAAGGAATTGTTAGCTACTGCCTTGGATAAGGCACTTCCGTTCTATCCTGCGCCACAAGGCTGGTCCGATTTCGTCAGTCTTTACAAAGCGGAAATGGAATCCGTTATGTTCAAAAAGCAGACTATAGAGCAAGCTTATGACAAAATCGTCGCCAAAGGCAAAGAAACCGAAGCCAAATTGAACAAAAAGTAAGTCGTTCAGACCATTTTAATAAAAACAGACTATCATAAAAAGGCAGACCATTTCTTAAGAGGAGGCATGATATGTTTCAATTAGCCGAGTTTTTTCCCGGATACCCGAGCAGGCTTTGGCATCTTGCCAAGCAGATGGGAATTGCTTATGCCGTCGGACCGCTTCCTAAAGAGGAGCATGGCATGAAACCCTGGGACTACATGAATTTGGTGCAAATGAAGCAAAGATTTGGCGATTTCGGGCTCGACCTGCAGGTTATCGAATCCGCACCTGAGACGAATCGAATCAAGCTGGGGCTGCCCGGTCGGGATGAAGAAATCGATATTATGTGCCAATTCATTACGAATATGGGCGCAGCCGGCATTTCCGTGCTTTGCTATAATTTTATGGCGCAATTTAATTGGTTTCGAACCTCGACGACCATTCGTACCCGTGGAGGCGCGCTTGTCTCCGGCTATGATCATTCCTTGCTTGCGGATGCACCACTCACGGAGGCCGGTATCGTCACAGAGGACCAGCTGTGGGACAATCTGCACTATTATTTGGAACGGATCGTCCCTGTTGCGGAGAAGGCGAAGGTCAAGCTCGCACTGCATCCCGACGATCCCCCGATCTCCCCGATACGCGGAGTATCAAGGATCCTGCGCAATTCAGAAGCGCTGCAACGCGCAATTGATTTGGTGCCCAGCCCCTACAGTGGCATTACGTTATGCCAAGGCACCTTAGCCACGGCTGGCGAAGATATCCCAAGCGTCATCCGCAAGTTTGCTGCGCAGGATAAAATTTTCTTCGTCCATTTCCGCGATGTACGTGGAACGCCTGAAAAGTTCGAGGAAACGTTCCATGACGACGGCAAAACCGATATGCTGGAAGCCATGCGTACCTATTACGAGGTTGGGTTCCAGGGGCCGGCACGACCTGACCATGTTCCTACCATGGAGGGCGAAGATAATACACATCCCGGCTATGAATTATTGGGGCGTTTATACGGTGTTGGCTATATCAAAGGACTTATGGAGGCGGTAAGTGCCGATAAGAGATTTAGCCCTGAGCCCGTTCTGAATCATAATTGATCTGAATCATAATTGAATGGAATGACTGGTGACTGGAAAAAGAACCTTAATCCCTACTTAAATAGTAGGGATTAAGGTTCTTTCTCTTTCAATCAACGCAGCTGCAGCCTGTAAAGCGTTTCTCCATTCCTGCAAGGAAGCGTCAGACGCTTTGACAGCTAAAATTGATCAGCTCCACAGCCGGTCATTGGACACCGAATGATTCCATTCGTCCGTTGACTCCCACAAGCCTGGAATAGCCTCGTGTAGATGCTCGGCTATCACCTCATCATTCAACGCATCGATACCGAGCCCTGGGGCATCTGGCACAGTGATAAAGCCATTCTGGATCAGAGGCTTGGGAAGTGAACGCCCAATAACGATATCATCCCACCACGACACATGGTCGGAATGGAATTCAAGCGCGAGGAAATTTTCCGTTGCTGCCGCACAATGCACTGCAGCCAAGCAGGCAATCGGGCTCTCCGCCATATGAATTGCCATGGCTACGGCGTACTCTTGAGCCATATCACCGATTTTTTTCGTTTCCAGAATGCCGCCTGTGCTCAACAGGTCTGGATGAATTACGGAAACGCCACCTGATTCCAGCAAAGGCTTAAAATTTTCCTTCAAATAAATATCTTCACCTGTGCAAATTGGGGTTGTCACGGCCCTTGAAAGTCTGACGTATAAGTCCGTGTATTGCCATGGAATCATATCCTCCATCCAAGCAAGATTATATTTATCGATCCGGCGCCCCAGCTTGATGCAATCCTCCAGGCCGATATGCCCGAAATGGTCAATCGCCAGTGGTACCTCATAGCCAATCACCGAGCGCACATCGCTTACATATTGCTCAAGCATATCCAGTCCTTTTTCAGTCACATGAATTCCTGTGAACGGATGGGCTATATTATAGGCATCATACAGTCGATTCCGTGCATAGCAAAGCTCCGATTCGCTCATTTGCGTATGCTTGCGGTTGGCCCATGCCTCGGATAAGTTCCTCATATTCTCAAAGAAGCCCAGTGGTGCGCTCAAAGAACCCGGCTCGTGAATAATTTGGTTAATTCCGAGATCCATTTTCAGAAAGGTGTATCCTTTTTCTATCCTCAATTTCAACGCATGACCCATCGACAGCCCCGTGTCTCTGCCCATCACATCGGTATCGCAATACATCCGGATCTTGTCGCGGAATTTGCCGCCCAGCATTTGATAAATCGGAATGCCGTAAGCTTTTCCAGCTAGGTCCCATAACGCAATTTCAATACCGCTCACGCCTCCACCTTGCCGGGAATGGCCGCCGAATTGTTTAATCCGCCGAAAAAGCTTATCAATATTGCAAGGATTCTCGCCTAAAATCCGACACTTCAGCATCAACGCGTATCGTTTGTCAGCAGCGTCCCTCACCTCACCGTAGCCAACTAAACCTTGGTTCGTATAAATCTTGATCAAGCTGCAATGCATCGGAGCCCCATCAATATCTGCGAAGCGAACATCGGTAATTTTTAATTCCGCAGGAATTGAATACGTATTTACATAAGCGGTTGTACTTTCGAATGTTTCCTTTACTAACAAGCTAACCATCTCCTTTATCACATTATATAAAGCGTGTTCCTGAATTGGCAGGCTGTAAAATTATCATTTTGTTTGTTTTTTTAGTTCTTTTTCTTATAATAGAGGTTAGGTCATCAATATATCATCACAGGAGGAAACATGAGCTATCATCCGCATGCTAGTGAAGGGATTTATCAAGGAGAAAAAGCCATTTGGCTGCGTGCCTCTACCTATGAAGCTGCTATTCTGCCTGGAATAGGCGCCAACTTAATTGCTTTTCGCGATACAGACAGCCAATACCGTTTTTTACATGAGCCAGAGCCTGAAGAAATGGAAGCCTTTAAAGCAAGGCCCTACAGCTATGGAATCCCTGTGCTGTTCCCCCCCAACCGTTATGAGGATGGCGAATTTCGTTGGAACGGGAATATTTATAAGTTTCCTGTTAATGAACCAGCAACGGGCAACCATCTACATGGGTTTGTCCACAGCATCCCTTGGAAGGTTGAAGGATTTGGAAACGATTCCAATGAGAGCTGGGTCACCCTTACCTTAACCGTGACGGAAGGCCATTCCGTATATTCGTATATCCCCCATGCCTTTACGATCAAAATCCGATACACCTTAAGCGAGCTTGGTCTATCCCAGCATGTTATTGTGCGTAACGATGGCGAAGCGCTTATGCCTTGCCTGCTGGCTTTCCATACCGCAATTAATGCCCCTTTCGACCCGGCAAGCACTGCAGACGATTACCGCTTTAAGTTGACCATCGGCGATCGCTGGGAATTGGATGAGCGCATGCTGCCTACCGGTCGTTTTCAAAAATTGAGCCCTGGTGAAGCGAGCATGAAAGCCGAAGGGCTATCTCCTTTTTGGGAATCGATGGACAACCATTATACCGCTAGCCCGCAAAATGGGCGCAACCGGATGGAGCTGACCGATCTGCGCAGCAAGGTCACTCTTGTTTATGATGTGGGTACCAGCTACAAGCAGTGGATGATTTGGAATAACAATGCGACGGAAGGCTTCTTCTGTCCAGAGCCTCAGGTTAATCTGGTTAACGCTCCGAACATAAAGCAAGAGCTGGATCGTGAACAAACAGGCTTATTCGGCCTGGAGCCCGGAGAAATCTGGGAGGAAACCAGCCGACTTTATTGTATTAAAGAACGTGCAGAGGCTGAATATGGTGCTACAGCGGCTGTCCATTCACAACGGAGCCAGCAGCGCTAACCGCCAAGGAGGAGGAAGTATATCCAGCAGCTGCGACTGCTGCTACAAGCAACTGCGCGCAGCAAATTAATTTATGTGATCCCGGACTTCCAGAATCCAACCGGACGTTCGTGGAGCTTGAATGTCCTCATTAGCTGCCTCGAACAAAATGTCGCTTTCGTTCCCGGCGGAAGCTTCTATCCGAATGGCGGCCATGAGAACACGATTCGCTTAAACTATTCCAATATGGATGACGCGCGAATTCAAGAAGGGATTCACCGGCTTGGCAACGTGCTT
Source organism: Paenibacillus agricola (assembly GCF_011440305.1). Taxonomy (GTDB): domain Bacteria; phylum Bacillota; class Bacilli; order Paenibacillales; family NBRC-103111; genus Paenibacillus_S; species Paenibacillus_S agricola. The sequence continues at coordinate 641,266 of NZ_JAAOIW010000003.1, forward strand.
ATGCAAATTTTGGTTGCAGAGCGGGCTACCCACCAAGTATAGCACCAAGCACGACGCAATAAGCTCCAACCGGAGTCAAACCCAAGTCCCCTGCGCGAGCCTGAGTAGCCCAAGCAGGCGGGCTTTTTTCTTTGCATATGATAGGCGCATATATATATTTATCCCGCCCAGCAGACACAAAAAAACCGCTAACCTGAGTTAGCGGAATCATTGTTATAAAATATAGGCCCGGTGGGATTCGAACCCGCGACCAGATGATTAAGAGTCAACTGCTCTACCAACTGAGCTACGGACCTTTACTGCTTAGTTATAATAGCACATCCCCTATACTAAATGCAACCCTAAATGATATGGAATTTTTTTCTTTACGAAATTGATGATTAAATTATTTAAAAATGCTTATTATGTTTAATAATACCTACGAAGGAGGTGTTGGTTATGCAAGAGCTATTAGCTTCAAGCCCGATTATGGAAATAAATCCAGATATTCCGCCAGAGGTAACACCCCATCCGAATCCCATTCCGGAAATATCACCAAAGTCATCACCAGAAGTAAATCCGAATCCGATTCCGGAAATTTCGCCGCAACCCCAAAAAACACCTGAAATCAGTCCGCCCGTAGTTCCTGAAATTCCTGATCAAAAACCTATTTAGAGGACAGCCACTCTATAGTATAAGGTAAAAAGAAGCTTCCATTCAATATGGAGCTTCTTTTTATGGTTCCCATCTATGTTAGGGTGTACTATGTAGAAAGACGGCTTGGTTCCTATTTTAGCTGCTCGATATTTTCAACAATCCTTCAACACTTTCGTTAATAAATGCATAGGCCTCATATCCCACGGTTTCCGTATAGACCACCATTGGTGTCAGCACAAAATCCAAACCAGGCTTAAGCGATTGAAAATTTTGGGCAATCCCTTTAATAGTCATTATCGCTTCTTCATCGACATGAAACAGAATACCATCCACTTTGTCTTCTCCAAAATCCATCACATTAAATCCTAAATCGGTATCATATAATGAACCTTTTACCCATGCATGCTTGGAAACTACAGTAAGCCCACGTTTCAAAATCACATTAGAGTTATATTGATTAGCGACGATCCCATATGAAAAAAAATGCATGTATGTATACCTCTTTTGGATTTTCTTTTTAGTATATATAACAACTGTTAGGAAACAATTAGAAAAGCTTTAGGTTTATGTTCTTCTGGACATTCTTCCTTATTCCTTGGCCCAGACATCGTCCATAAGCTTAGCGATCTTCTGCTCTCTTAGCTTAGTGGCTGAAGCATCAGCTATCCACAGCCCTTTCACAAACTCAACAGCATGGCCTGGCCGGACATCTCGGGCTACCTTACTACGGTGGACATCGGTGGTTACACCATCTATTTCAATAACATAGATCTTTCCCTCAATACGGTCAACGATACCCTTCAAGCTTACTTCGCCTTCCTTTCCGTCGCAACAGAGACTTGGTTCCCGTCAGAAACTAGCGTAACGGTACCCTGAAGATCATTACGGAATACCTCAGCACCCGCTTTAGTTAATCGACTTAAAATGGTTTTTTCTGGATGCCCGTAATTGTTATCTTTTCCCGATTGGATAACCGCATACTTCGGATTGACCTGCTTCAAAAAAGCCAGGGAAGTCGATGACTTCGACCCATGATGGCCAACGCCCAGAACGGTTGCCGAAAGGTCAACGCCTGATTTGAGCATGTCCTTCTCGCTAGCGGCTTCTGCGTCACCGGTCAACAGGAACGAAGTGCTGCCAAAGGTCACCTTAATGACGGCACTCATATTATTGGGATCGCCATAGGTTTCAACAGGAGCAATCATCTCCAGCTTTACGGATTTATCCCATTCCAGTGAAAGTCCGGCTTTAGCCGTTTGCACCTGCAGGCTTTTATTCTTGACTGATTCCAATACAGATTCAAAGGTCTTGGTGGTGGACGAGACCTTTGGCATATAAATTTTCCCTACGCTTGCATAGTCAATTACCTTATCAAGTCCCCCGATATGGTCGGCATCCGGATGGGTGCCCACGATCAGATCCAACCTCTCGATATGGTACTTCTTTAGGTAATCGACCATTACCTGCTCTTTATCGTTATTGCCAGCATCGATTAGCATCGTTTTGCCTGAAGGGCTGATCAGTAGCTGGCTGCCTCCCTGCCCCACATCGAGAAAGATAACCCGCAGCTTACCATCGGGCTGCAGATTGGTATTCGTGGCTTCAGTCTCGCTAACCGTAGCTACCCCAGAGGTAGTTTCGGTCTCGTCAACCGTTACTAGCCATACATAGCCTACCAGTATAACCAAAGCTAAACCTATAATTCCCATTAACCAACGATATGAAGTTTTCAACATCTGCTAGTATGCGCTCCCCTGATGCCATTTTCTTCCCATTATAACCTAAGATTCAGATTTGTTGCACAACTTTTCTTAACCCAGCGGCTTGACGAGCACCTGCAGCGTCCATTTCTTCATATCGATAAATACGTATTTTATTCGAAAATGATTTATGGTATATTCGGCATTACCTAATATTATTAATGCCCAAGGCGAGCAGTCCGGCTTTGAGGCCTGCTTATCAGCTTGAACGGGAACGGCGTCAGTACAAAACCGTTCCGCTGTCGTCTCTCCAGTGAATATCCCCTCCCACAGATTAAGACTGGGACTGGGACACTGGGACTGGAACTAAGAAAAATTTATCCGAATTGGAGGCGCTAAATTATGAATTTTGCTATTATCGGTACGGGTATGATCAGCCACATTCATGCTGAAGTCATTCAATCGCTGGACGGCCATCATTTAACTTGGGTACATAGCCGTAATGAGCGGTATGGGGCAGATTTTGCCCGAAAATATGGCTGCAAGCATTCGACGGATTTGGAAATGCTGCTGATGGCTTCCGATATTGATGCTGTTGCTATTTGCACACCAAGCGGGACGCATGCAGAGCTGATTATTCAGGCAGCCCAGCACCACAAGCATGTGCTTGTAGAAAAACCTCTGGATATTGCTTTGGAGCAAGCTGATGAAGCCATCCAGGTATGCAAGGAAAACGGCGTTAAGCTTGGGGTGATTTTTCAACTTCGATTTATGGAGGAGACGAAAAAAGCAAAACGCATATTGGAGGAAGGCTTGTTAGGTGCACTTATCGAGGTAGACACTTATATGAAATTTTACCGTCCGGAAACTTATTATGAGAACAGCTCATGGAAAGGGAAACAAGAGTTGGATGGCGGGGGCGCCCTGATGAACCAAGGCATTCACGGGATCGATCTATTGCTGTGGTTAGCAGGTTCAGTCTCTTCTGTGACCGCACAGGTTAAAACACTCAAGCATGCAATAGAAGTCGAGGATACCGCTGCCGCTATTGTCAATTTTGCCAATGGAGCCATGGGCATTATCCAAGGGACGACCTCGATCTACCCCGACCATCCCCAGCTATTGACGTTCCACGGGACGAAGGGCACGCTTGAATTAGCGGGAACCGAGGTTCCTTATATTCGGACTTTGCACATTCAGGATCGTCCTGAGCTGACGATTAACCATCCCGCTGTCCCCGTGGACCATTTGGGCGAAGCGCACAAACAGCAATATATCGATTTCATCGAGGCCATTGAGCAAGACAGGCAGCCCTTGGTCAATGGAGCCGAAGGAAGAAAGTCGCTGCAATTGGTGAAAAGCATTTATCAATCCTCATTGGAGCGGCGAACCGTAGAGGTGCCGCAACGGTAACGGTAAAAGCCCTTGATCCCGAAGGATGGGGCTTCGAGATAGAGGGCTTTTTGTATTACATTTTCAAAGAAATATATCCTTCTTTAATAAACATTCTGATTTTTTTTAGTGAAATTTTTGTTGAAGTAGATATTTCCATCATGTTTGATAAAGGTTGTTTCTCTATATAGAAACGTATAGCTTTATATTCCTCTGTGCAAGATTCACAAATCAAATGAATCACGGGCTTTAAAAACCCACAGTAAGGGCATAAATTGTTGTTGCCCATATAATCTCCTCTCTAATAGAAAAATAAAAAAAAAGACACACTGCCTTACATTAACTCTAGGAAGGTGTCTATGGAAGGCGTCCGCCTAATCAAAGTCAATCCCATTTTGGTTGGGTTTTCACCTTTGTTCGGAATATACTTTTTTTGTTTTTTTTGTTTTCCAAAATTCGTTTGATACCAAAGATCAGACGTTTGTATCTCATATCATCATTATAACTTAATTTTCTTAGTTCAGTAAAAAAAATATCGTTTTGAATTCTAGCCATCTCCCTTAAACATGATTGGCCTACAGACTTTAGGATACTTAATTAAGCTATCTTCATTATAAACAATTCTAACGACCTATTGTAGATGAAGAAGTTCACTAATTTAGTAATATTTCGATCATTTTTCGACATTTTTCAGCATCAATTGACTTTAGTCATGTTTGGTGTGTATCAAAAAAAGCCCGCGTCCCGAAGGAAGAGGGCATTTCTGTATTTATATACAATGAGGGCAACATTGTCTCATTCAGTGTTTTTCCAAGTCAAGGCCTGACTCCAAGTGATGCACTTCCCTCAGGCTACACCTTCCGGGCGAGGACTAGCATGGTGAGTAGTCCCTCCCATTAACCCTTGAAAATGTTTCGCTCTTTCCAAATGAAACGCCCGTAACTGATCATGATAATGGTGCATTTTCATGTGCCAATCATGCATTTGCTTCCAGTATGTTGCGTGATCCTGGGTATACATAGGCATTTGTTGATGAGTAAAAGACATTTCCGATTACCACTCCTCGATATTGTGAATAGCTTACGACATCAGTCTATGGAGACATCTCTTTAAGGAACACGGCAATTGCCTATAATAGGTGAAATCCACTGAAGAAATCAAAAAGAGCCCGCGTCCCGAAGTTAAGGAAGGCTTTTATATTCGCAACGCTTGGGATGATGGTAAGGAAAAGTTTCCTGACCTTTAATGATCATTCTGTAATATGCTCGTATGCATGGGAGGTTAATGGGATCGAGTAATAAAGAAACATTTAACAGATAAAATACGTACGTATTAGATGGAGATTATAAAACATTGTATGGAGGTAATATAGTGAATAGGTATGCTTTCTATATAGTTATCTCATCATTTACGCTAATATTCCCTATATGCGCCATTTTGTATGGCTTATGGGATGCCAACCAACCAAAAGTTGGACCAGTGGGAGATGGAGTTAAGCCACCTTCTTTCCAACAGCTTATACCGTTATTCTGTGGAATATTTATAGGAGCCACAAATTTACCTATTTCAATTATACGTTATCTAAATTATAAGAAATCAATAAATGTTAAAGACAAGAGCGCTTCAGCGAACACTTGAGTTCAGCAAAAGCAACAAAAAGCCCCTGATCCCAAAGGATGAGGGCTTTTCATGTGTGTATCCAATGATATGACTGTTGTGATAATAATTTGGGAGGTCTAAACGTATTTTTATTGATTTCTTTCTTTCTCCTTGGGCTATAAATTTTCGTAGCTCGGTATCTATTGGAGTTTTTAATCCCATCTCTTTAACTATAAGACGTAACATAGCAATGGTGAATTTTTGTCGCACGAATACAATATTAAAAAATAACCCCATAGCAATGATGATGATGATGGTCCACATCATCATCAACAGATCACTCATAGAACTGGTCATTTAATCACCACCTATAAATTAGATCGAACTCGATAGTATATTTTGATAATGAAAACTGCCCTGGCCTATCCATGATTAGAATCATTCTCAAGACGAAGGTTGATTTTACGAAGCTCCAGTTCAATGCCTTCTAATCTTTTTTTGTTTTCGTTAGAGTTCTTTACTAACGTTACCGCTGCATAGATAATAAAAACCCAGAATGCCAAAGTCAATATTTGAATAATAGCTGCGTAAATTGAAAATGCTCCCATTAAACATCGCATTCCTTTCTATTCCAATTCATCCAAATTCTTATTATACACAGTTATCTGCCTTTAGACAAAAAAACCTCGATCGCGAAGGATGAGGGCTTATAGCTTATATGAGTTATACTGACTTCGACTTCGTTTATCTGCATGCCTGGAACTGTGAACACCCCCAAAGCTTCTTACCTTCTTTGCTTTTTCGTAGAAGCATTTCGGATCCACAGGAACATTTCATTATATTGGTCGCGGCTTTCACCGAAGCTTTGCTAACTTTCAATCCAGCCTCTGAAGGCTTCCATTTCCCCCACAAGGAACGAAAACGTTTGGGATTAAGGTAAGGAAGCATTTCCTGCTCTACATGGTATTTTTTAACAAACTGCTTTCAAACCTTAATTTATGAGGAAATCCACCCATATTTTTGGTTAGCTTGCAAGCATGTTCCAAAGATTGCGTTCAGTTATGAGTTATCGGGATTTTTGGTGAATATAGGATAACCCTCGTTAATTAAAATCTCCCTAATTGATGGTTTTGAATATAACTGTTCACGGAGGGTTTTAATCCTCAATAAAACATTTATAGCCTCATAACCATAACACTTCACATCTCCTTGTTTATCAATAGGCAAAAATTCCTGAAAATACTTAATCCAATGCGTAAGGGTTCCCCTTTTTATGTTTAACCGAACCACAAGTTCATAGTTGCGTAGATACGGCCTCATGCTGGTCACCTTCTTATTTTTTCATTAATTCTTCAATAATGGGACAACTACAAATAGCCTTGTTTTCGGGGCATCTTTCTTTTAGATCTACAAGCATTTGTTCAATTCTTTTGAGATATTGAAGCTTACATTGTACGGCTCCTAACTTTTTAACCGTGATATCATATATATCTTGGCACCTTGTTTCTTCGCGACCGAAAACATCTGTAAATTCAATAATTTCTTTTAGTGTAAATCCCAATTCTTGCATTCGTTTAATAAAATTTAAACGGTCAACAGTTAGTTCTGAATAAATTCGGTATCCAGAATCTGAACGAATAGGTTTTGAAATTAAACCTATTCGTTCATAATATCGAATGGTTTCTTTGTTAACGCTACATTTTTCAGCCAGTTCTCCAACATGAAGATGCATTTGTATCACCTCATATGCAGTTTAAACCCTGTACCTATGTACGTGGTCAATAGGTCAATATATATTTACTAATTTCTTCATTTTTCATTCCACATGTTTTTCAAGAAACATAAGGTACCCTTGCAATCAGTCCATTACCAACTTCGATTTGGTTCAATCCTGTAGCGTGATATCTCCCTCAACGAGCACTTCCTCCAAGGTTGATTACCGCTGAGAGAAACAAAGCGGATTTTTATGATGACAAAGAAGCCGAATTGTTAATTTAGGCTTTATACGAAGAACCAATCGGTTGGCGCTTATACTTCTTAGGCAGCTTAATAGGTGGGTTTAGACGTGGGGAGTTGCTGGCGCTGGAGTGGCCCGAAGTGAATTTCGATGAATCGACTATAAACATAATCAAAAATATTTCTATCTTTGATAAAGGGGCTGCCGTTGTCGGGTTACCTAAAGGAAGAATGGATACCTTAGGGTCTTTCGGCGAAATGGACATGCCAGAATATGTATCAAGGCTTTCTCAGTATTATTTGTCGTCCGGACAAAAAAAAGAGAACCGCCAACGGGGCGGAGGTCTCCGAAATTTAATGAGTTTTAATGGGCTGAGAAGTAAAGAAAAGCTTGCTCTATGCCCTTGTATAATAAAGGTTTAGAGCAATTTTCGAAAATGGAGCCCTTTTATTTTCAATGCGCGCGGAATGTCGAGCAGCTCATTTCCTTCCAATTTTCCTTCCAGTTTTATTGCTAATTTTGAATTCATATACTGATCTGACCGCATCGCTGCCTGTGGAGTATCACCTTCAACTATCACAATCCGTCCTCCAAAAAGCCAAAAAAGAATTCCGCAACATAAGGATCGCATATATTCAAATTCAATAGCTTCAAAAGTGCTTTATCATCATCATCTAATTTCGCTTTTTCAGGTCGATAAAGAGTTGTTCCATTTATCTGACCATCTATACCACGCTCAACACGAATAATTGTTTTATTGTCACTTGTTAAATCAATAAAAGCCGGGGAATGAGAGTGGTTACCATCACTTGCCAATTTCCTGTTTGAGGTAAATCATAAAGAACCTTACATTTACATGATTCTCGTATTGCATTTGGATGTAAGCATCATTCTGCCTCATCTAATAGAAGTACATGAGGTCGTTGAGTTTCTACGGAAGGCTCTTTTTTGGCTGCGCTTTTTTTAGTAGTATTTTTCCTAATCCAGATTCTGATATATAACGTAAAGCTGCCATGAAGTACAGGATCGCAATGCTAACAACCTGTTTATACGATCAATCAGGAATGAGAAAAATAATCCCCCCCACGATCTCGAGCAAACCGAGTAAACTCAGAGATGAAGCAAATACAGTTTCGTGTACATGTGAAACCTGCTGAATGGCAATGAAATGTCTCTCAACTATCCCCATATTAAAGCCACATGTAAACAAGCAATCATTACAACTACAATTGTTGGATTTTTTACAATATCGAATGAAATTTGGAGACCACTCTCTTGCATTCTCCAACAGCTTCCGTTCTTTTTTATGGGCGTATCACTAGAATTAGATTCTGCCTTAGCAGCATGCTCTACATCATTAGTACGGACAAAAAAGAGTATAAAAAGAATGGAGCCCAAACCAATAATAAGTAACAGCCAATAAAATAACCTACCGAAGTGTTTGCGTATAACATGGTTAAAATATCGATGTTACCCGTTATCCCTGTGAATAACATGACCTTTTTGTAGCCGTATTTATCTACTAATAAGCCACCGATGGGTGCGCATAGTGCAGAAATGATGATATTTGTAGACCACGTTAAACCATGAAAAGCTCTTCCTACACCTAAATATTCGGAGATATCATTCTGGTAATAGGACTGGACAAACCCGAAAGCAGCAACCATGCATAATTTTTTCCTTTAACATGTTGGACTCCCTCTATTTTTCGTGTAGCAATACAAAAAAAGAGACCCGCCAACAGGGCTAAGGTCTCAGAATTTTGATGATTTCTGGCTGTTAATTAAATAACTTCCAAATCATCCTTACTTGGAAATTGCGGATAGGATTGATGCGGCTCGGACTGATACCAAAACGCCACAGAAGCGATATCGTCTTTTAACGGAAGATATCTTCTTCCTGAGCGCCAGCCCAATGCTTGAATCGTTACACGCAAATCATCTTCGAAACGAATCGGATCCATAATATGCCAACGGTACATCCCGAACCTTTGATTCGCCTGATATAAGCCATCCGCTTTAATGGCTTGGTGCATACCTAGGAATGCAGTAGAATACGTGACATATTGTCCGTCCTGATCCCAGTTCCATGCCCCTCCAAAATAATCTTCCGTTCCTGTACCGCATATCGTCGGGAATTCTTTATCCCCATCCATAAAAAACTTAATTTCCCCTTCTCCGAACCATTTGTTGTTGTTCACCTGCCAGGCCAAATAAGTACCTACATAATGTCCTTGTCCTTTTACTCCATCTAAGATCGTATGTACTTCCTTGTATTGAAGAGGGCTACTGCGGCGGTACTGCGCATGGAAGTAGGCCGCATCATTCGGGACATCGGTTAAAGTATAATCTACTTGATAATATAGTACGACATCCTCATCCGATATATTTTCCATCGTAATTTTGGCCGCTTTACGGAAAGGCATCTCCCAGTAGCTGTTAAAGCCGCCTGCCGGATTGACTGCTACCGGAACCGAATTGACGTTGCTCCGCTCGCACCAGCCATTACAGAAAAAGTCCCCTACCGGTACTTTTACCGAAGGCTCGTTCTCATTATCCCAATAAATATTGAAAATAAAGTACCGCCAAGCCTTCGGGTGGCAGGTCAACCAAATATGTTGGATCACTCCAGGTCCTGCAATATCCGCCATTGTAAAGACGGATTTTCCTGCGATGACAACGGAAGGGGAAATTTTCCAGCCTTGCCCCAAATCAATCGCGCATGCGGCGCCTGTTCCCTCTGTGGCCATTCCGCCTTTCCCTTTTTCTCCGGTAAAATTCTCAGCACTGATGGAACGTGTTTTCGCTTTAGATAATCTTGATAAGTTTCCTAAACCCATTCCTAATCCGTCAAATCCTGACATATGCTTCATCCCTTCTATTATGAAATCTTCTAAACGCTTAATTGATTATTTGAATCGAAGCCGCTCTTGTCGAGTTGCTTAGGAATGCCCGTTTTGTAATCATTGTGTTTCAAACATAGAACCGAGTGCTCTTGATGGATTAGGACCATCTCAGGAATGGAGCTACGGCATACTTCTTTAACATGAGGGCAACGTGTTGCAAATTTACACCCCTTCAAGCCATACTCTTTCGACTCTAAGTCGGGAAGAGAGGATTCCTGATCCCACTTTTCCCCTACTTTAGGAATCGAGTCCAGCAGCAGTTCTGTATATGGATGCGCAGGATGGGTCAATATATTTTTGGCGTTTCCAAATTCAATCAAATTGCCTCGGTACATGGTCGCGATGTAGTCGCTTACATAGTAAGCGGTAGACAGGTCATGAGTAATATAAACAAAGTTTACATTATATTCATCCTTTAGCTTTTTAAATAAATTAACGATGTTCATTCTAAGGGATGCATCTATCATAGCTACTGGTTCATCCGCTACTATTAACCGAGGCCTTGAGATGAGGGCCCGCGCAATGGATATCCGCTGTAATTCACCGCCGGAGAACTGATTGGGGTATTTGCCCAGCACTTGATCGATCTCAAGACCGACCGACTTCAAGACATCGGCAACTACGGTTTTTGCTTCCTTTCTCGTTTTGGCCACATCCAGGTTTAACGCCGTTTCAAACAAATATGTGTCTACTGTCTTCCTCATGCTGAAAGAAGTGAACGGATTTTGAAAAATAGGCTGTACTATTTTAAAAAACTCTTTCCTGTTTTTCCGCTTACTGTAATACGATAATGGAACGCCATCAATCATGATGTCACCCGACGACGGATCCAACAAGCGCAGGATCATCCTCGCCAACGTTGTTTTGCCGCAGCCAGATTCCCCCACGATGCTCATGATCTGAGGCTTGTCGCCCGGCAAGGTGAGACTGACCTCATCGATTGCTTTTATTTTGGTTCCGAGCAACATACCGCCTATTTTAAAATTCCGCGAAACGTTATTAATTTCGAGTATAGGATGCGCCATATTTTACTTCCTTTCCGGTTGGCTTACTAGAGCAAGTGGCAGCTGGCAACATGTCTGGGACCCACAGATACGGGAACCGGTTCATGCGTCCGGCAACGTTCTTCAGCAAGCGGACATCTTGCGGCAAACCGGCAGCCACCAGGAGGATTCCTCAAACTGGGCGGTGTGCCCGGAATTCCTTCCTTCTGGCTGTTATCCCCTACCTTAGGCAGAGCGCTAATAAGCATCTTCGTGTATGGATGTTGCGGGTTGCTAAAAATTTGCTCGGTCGGGCCGATTTCGATCATCTGTCCGGCATACATAATGCCCAATCGGTTCGTAATTTGATAATGAACTCCCATATCATGCGATACGATAACCATCGAGTTTTTCATCTTTTTCTGTACCCTGGACAGCATCGTCAATATGCCTCTTTGCACAACAACGTCCAGAGCGGTTGTCGGTTCGTCCGCCAATACAATTTCCGGATTCAAGAACGTGGCTAGCGCTATGAGGACCCGCTGTCTCATGCCTCCGCTCAGCTGGTGCGGATAAGCTTTCAGCACTTCAGGGGGCAGCTCCAGTTCTTTTAAATACCGGATGATTTCCTGTTCCAATGCCTTCTTGTCTGTTTTATCATGATATTTGTTGATGGCGTCAAAAAATTGGCTTCGGATTCTTGTCACCGGATTCATGACATGCATGGCGCCCTGCGGGACGTAAGAAATTGCTTTCCACCAGCTCTGATGGATTTCCCCATTGGACAAAGTTACTGGAGAGCCGTTTTTATCTTTGGTTTGAATCCGCACGGAGCCTTCCGAAATTTCCAGCGGGTAGCTGATCAGATCGTACATAACCTTCAGTAAGGTGGACTTTCCGCAGCCCGACTCCCCGGCTATCCCGAAAATTTCGTCCTTTTCAACGGTAAAATCAACACGATCCACGGCTTTCACGGTTCCCGACACCGTCTTGTACTGTGCGCTTACATTAGTTAGCTGCAGCAAGCTTCTTCCCCCTCCTTAACGCGGAATACTCTTGGTATCCTGACATAGTCAAGAACAGGGCGATAAAGATGAACATTTTCGCGACGACCGGCGCACCGATCCACCACCAGTGTCCGGCCAGCATGGCCTGATGTTGGTTTGCCCAATAAATCATCGTTCCTAAGGTCGCGCTTTCATTGCTCGACATCCCGATGATGGCAAGTCCCGACTCCGCAGTAATGGCAACCAGTACGGTATTAATAAAGTTGGCAAGCGACCATCCTGATACAAAGGGGAATATTTCTTTCGTTATAATTTTAAACGTGCCTTCCCCGGAAAAGCGCGCCGTATCGATAAATTCACGTTCTCTCAGCGATAACGCCATCGCGCGGATTTGTCTCGCCGGCCAGGGCCAGTTAAATATAATGAGCACGAGCGCAATGTACATTAAAGACGCTTTGCCTTTGGACAAGCTGCCGAGTAAAATCAAAATCGGCAAGGAGGGAATAACGATAAAGGAATCCGTCATCAAGGTGATGATTCTGTCGAGAAACCCGCCTTTCAATCCGGCCCAAAGCCCAACAAGCACACCGATCAGCGTTGCGAAAAAGGCGACGATTATCCCGATAATAAATGAATTTTGAATCGACTTTGCAATTAGCCAAAACGTATCCTGCCCAAGGCTCGTTGTGCCAAGCCAATGCGCCGCGCCCGGCTTTAAGTTCTTAGGAAATTTCCCCCATTCTACAGGGTTGCCAGAATCAAATAGCGGTACAATAAACCCCAGGATCAGGAATATGCCTAAAATGAGTACTCCCAGCTTTAGCCGTGTGTTCCAATACGCCATGCCGATCCTCCCTCTTTCCTTCCTACTTATAACGCACCCGAGGGTCTATAAACGGATACAATAAATCGATAAAAAATGTCGCAGCGGCTACCGAAATGATGGAAACGGTAATGGTCCCCATGATCAAGTTGTAATCCGCCTGCAAAATGCCCCCGTAGAGCAGCATCCCAATGCCGGGATATCCGAACAAAATTTCCGTAATCAAGGCTCCGTTGAATACGGCGCCGATTTGCAAGGCCAACATGGTGATCTGAGGCAATGCCGCATTAGGCAGAACATACTTGGTCATAATCGTTCTTTCCTTCAACCCTTTCAAACGGGCAAAATGAACGTAATCCTCTTCGGCAATGCCCGCCGACAGCGTTTTCATACTAATCACCCACCAGCCCGTTCCGATTAAAACCATGGAAATCGCCGGCAACAGCGAGTTGTAGATCAAGCTACGGAGATGCTCCCATGTAAATCCTGTTCCCTTGACCGTCGTAGAAAGAGGAAATATGGGATATATATACGAGAACAGCATAATCAATATCAATGCCAGGATGTAATAAGGAATCGGGTATAGAACCATCGATACCCCTTCCAGCACTTTTGAATATGCTTTTTCTTTTCGAAATCCTGCCAACAGACCGACCAGGTTGCCGATCAGCCAGGCAATCACCGTTGAAGTAAGTAGCAGCCCAAGCGTCCAGGGCAATGCGTTCGAGATCAGTTGATTAACCGGTGTAGGATACATGGCAAGCGAAGGGCCAAAATCTTGTGTGAAAATGACCCTCTTAAAAAATCCTACATATTGCTCCCATAAAGTCCCTTCCAGCCCGAACGATTCATTTAACGATTTGCGCAGCGTTACAACCGCTTCCGGCTCCATAAAAGCCGATTTGGACATCATTTGTCCGATCATCGCTTCCACCGGATCGGACGGCATAAATCTCGGCACGAAGAACACCGTTGTAATACCGATTAACACAACCAATAAAAAGGTCGCTATTCTACCTAACAAAAACTTGTAAAATCCCATAGGATACGCTCCCTTTTTAGAATCGCATACCAGGTTTGTTCAGCCCGGCATGCGAGACTCATCAGACAAATCAGACTATTTTTTCCCAGTAGGCTTCAGGTGAGGCAAGTAATACTTAAACTGTGACCACCACCACCATGGCCCCTCGTAAGCGTTTTCCGAGGTTTGGAACCCTTCCCAATAGTACGTATCGACAGGTACGAATTTCGATGTACCGAACATCGGGATAAACGGTAATTCTTTTACAAATTCTTTGTTGATTTCGGTAATGTTTTTAATGACAGCAGGATCGTTGCTTTTCATTCCCTGCAAATCATCCAGCAATTGGCTTACACGGTCGTTCGCCCAACGGTTTCGATTTCCGGGTGCTTGCTTGCCGTTTTCGACGACATACTGTTTATGCCAAGTTTGCATTTGAACTGTCGTATCCGGCAACAATCCGCAAGAAGGCCAATACGATCCTACTTCAAAAGCGCCAGTGGATTCACTAGTCCCGAAAGTAGCTGAATCCATTTGTTGAACATTTACATCAATACCGAATTTTCTCCATGTATCCGCAACAGCGAAGGCGAGCCTCATGGATTGGATTTCAAAGTTAGCGGGAGCGTTAATGGTCATTTGCCACGGAGAACCATCCGGCTTAAACCACTTATCCCCTTTCTTTGTAAATCCGTTCTTTGTCAGCAATTCGCTCGCTTTATTGGTATCGTATTTCCACCAGCCGATTCCAAATGTATCAACCAGCTGATTGTTTGCCGGCAAATCCTTGATTCCTTGTTGCTTCAGCATCTCGACCATGTCTTTGCCATAGCTTTCTTCGAACGGTTTATAACCGCCGCTGATTTCGAAGTTTTTCAACCAGTCCACCATCGGTTTGTGGTAATTCTTTTGCAGTACCGAAATAGGAGGCACCTGAATCGGCGATACTCTCAACATCCCGCCGAAGGTAGCCATCGACACATTCTTGATATCGGTCGCCAGTGCTAATGCCCAACGGACATCTGGATTGTTGTAAGGCGCCTTCGAGACGTTGAAGGACATTCCGCGCTGACAAGGATCATCCATTGTCGCATACGGGAAGTTTTTATACCAAGCTCTTGCAAATTCGTTTTTCTTTCTTAAAATATCCCAGCTCTCCGGCGTAATATCCTGCAGCACGTCCATATCATGTTGGATTGCCGCGATTATGCGCTTCTCTTCCGGACCATAGGACTTGAACAGAATGTACTTCGGTATCGGCTCTCCTGCAAGTTTGCCGACATCGCTTTTCTTCCAGTCTTCCCTTTTCTCATACAGGAACCAGTAACCTTGCGGATCGCGATCTTTCAACTTGTACGGTCCGACGCCAATCGGGTTTGAAAATTTAAATTTGGTCGGATCTTCCTTTTCCCAAATATGCTTAGGAAGAATCTTAAAAGAGTTACCGTAAATAACAACGCCCAATTTTTGAGCCAATCTCGTTTCCGGCTTGACGGTTTCCACCTCAATGGTGTAATTATCAAGCGCTTTCATTGTTTTCACCAAGCTTGTGTAAAATCCGTTAAACCCGAACTCTTTTGTTTTCATAATCAAATCTGAAGTGAATTCGATATCCTTGGCCGTGAATTCCACGCCGTCCGACCAAGCTAAGCCCTCCTGGACCTTAAATTTAAATTTGGTATTCGTATTGTCCAACGGTTCCGGCATCGTTGCCGCTAAATTGGGGATTTGATCACCTTTTACTGTATCGATCTCCCACAAATGAGACTGCATCAATTGATGCAAGCCGGCTGATGTGTGAACTGAGCCTGGCATGTACGGGTTCATCGATTGCGGATCGGCTTGGCGGCCGTTAAGGATATCCACAATTAACGTTTCGTTTCTAGGCGTTCCGGCATCGGTCATCCTTGCGGTGCCGCTTGGCTCATTCTTATCTGTAGCAGTTGGATTTTGCGGCGCCACCGCATCCGTACAGGCTGTCAGTAACAAAACTGATGACAAAAATAAACTTAAAAGCGTATTCATTTGCCTTTTTCTCATTAACACTCCTCCTCGTATTGGGCTAAATGAAGTATAGCATCCCAATCGGTTTTTGAATTTTGTGAATATTTGATTTCTTCTAAAAATATTGGGACTTGTTTTTAAATCATTTTTTGATACTCCTTCGGAGTTATGTCCTCAATGCTTTTGAACACGGTACTGAAGTAGGCCGCATCTTGAAATCCGACCATTTCCGCCACTTGGTATACTTTCAAGTCCTTTTGTTTTAAAAACTCTTTCGCTTTTCGAACTCTTGCTTGATTTACATATTCGCTAAAGGATAAACCCGTATGTTTTTTCAGCTGAGTACTGAAATACCAAGGATTTACATATACCTCCTCCGAAATCATTTTTAAAGTAATATCTTCCATATAATGTGTATTTATATATTTGATAGCCGCATGAATGTAAAAAGGCATATAATTACCTTCTTCCGTCTTCATAATGATCCCCATTACGAACTTTTTGAACCAATTTAATAAAAGCCGGTATGTTTTCAGTTCCTTCAATTCACGTAAATAATCATCTTGCCGTCCAAAATGTTGTTCGATATCGATACCGTGATCCTTTAAGTGTTGTTCCAGTGAAATCAATTCTCTCAGCGTTTCTTTCCTTATACGGACAGGATCAACATATACATCGAGAAGATACAACTGATTCAGATTTGTTGAGAGATATTGCTGCGCCATCTGGAGATTGCCGTTCATCATATGCTTCAACAGTATCTGGTTGGAAAAGTAATTATTTAATGCATACTTCTTTTGGCGTTCGACGAATTCGAGATACATCTCCATATCCATAAAGATGGATAGCACGTTAAATTCTAAAAACTCAATCATTTGCATACAGGTGTTATAAGCATCTTGTAAGCATTTGGGACCGTTCATAAAACGATGCATGGCCATACAGAGACGAAATCCACTTTTACAAATATTAGGAAATACCCTTTGTCTGACTGTTGCTATGTCAATTGAATTTTGAAAAAGCACGACGATAATATCATCAAAGGTTACCATTTCCAGAAATTCGTTATCCCCATTCCTATTTACAAATTCTTTCTTCAGTTGTTCTTCAAGCAACGGATCCTTATAGTCTTTAATTTTAATAATAATCATCTGCAAATGAGCATAGACAGCCCATTCTTCAGACAATTCCTGCTTTCCCGATATAACAGCTTCCAAAACTTTTTTTTTATTGGACTCCAGTGTTTTTTTCTCTTTATGCTTCACGTTATCCTCAAGGGTACGAAGAAGATCTACTACAGTCTGGTAATGGCAGGGCTTCAACAAATAATCATGCGCACCATTTTTCAAAGTTTGTCTGACGAATTCAAAATCAGAATGGCCGCTTAGCACAACGACCGTTGTATCAGGATACTGAGCACGGATTCTTTTTGTTAACTCAATTCCATCCATATCAGGCATCTTGACATCGGTAATCACAACATCAACCGCTTTTTCTGTCAATATTCTCAGCGCTTCATGCGGACTTTGCACCATATTTACGATTTCATAGTCAGGACAATGTTTGGACAATATCTTATTCAAGCCCTTTAAAACTGTTATTTCATCATCCACGATTAAGATTTTAAGCATTGTAAAAATCCCCCTTTTATTCGCTTAATAGCTCTTCCGCGTTGATCTCAGCTTTTTTCCGAAGTTTCACTGTTACCTTCGTCCCTTTTTCGAGAACGCTTTCAACGTTAGATATACCATACCCTTCCCCATAAATATACTTCATTCTTTGATGTACTAATTGAATGCCGATTCCGCCTTTTTTGTTTTGGTTTTCCAATGAACTAAAAATAGACCAGATTTTGTCTTCGGACATCCCTACCCCATTGTCAGCTACTTCAAAAAACAATTGATCGTTTTCCGCATAACTGCGGATAATAATAGACCCGCTGCGCTTCAAATCTTGGAACGCATACTTAAAGGAATTTTCCACCAACGGCTGTATAATCAGTTTTGGAATTCTTAACTCCCTTACATTTTCTTGTATTTCAAAAGTAAATTGAAACTTATCTTGGAAGCGCATTCTTTGTATCTTTAAATAGTTTTCCAATTGATCCATTTCTTCCCTTACCGTCACAAATTCGTTGTTATGTGAAATCGAATAGCGCAAAATACTCGAGAGAGCTACAACAGACTCCCCTATTTCTTCCTCGTCTTTTAAAATCAGCATCCAATAGATCATATCCAATGTATTGTATAAGAAATGGGGATTCAGTTTTGCTTGCAAGCTCAGAATCTCCGCCTTTCGGTAATGAACTTGCTGGTGGTAAATCGTTTCGATTAAAGATTTCACTCTATCCGCCATTGAATTAAAACTATGTATAATAGTGCCAAATTCATCATTCTTGTTATTTTCCAATATAATATTCAAATTCCCTTGCTGTATACTCTCCATTCCTTTCATGATCATCTTTAACGGTCGAAAAATTAGCCGGGCTGTAGCCAGTGCAAAAACCAAAATAGCCAGCAAAATCAAAATAACCATGAGAAAAAAAATACGGTTAAACCTATTAATATGGTTCATAATCTCCGTATTGGGGACGATGCCTATCAGTTCCCAATTTTTATTATATAAGGAATGCTTTACCGTTGAACCGGCAGTCTGGTTTATTACCGATACGGGCTTTGCAATCAGGTCGCGGTCTTTCGCAAAAATAACGGTATTATTACCAACAATATAAACCTCTCCTTCATTTCCCAGCTTTACCTCATCCAAGATTCTGCTTAAAAAGGTTTCATTAAGATCGATTCTTAACAAACCCAGTCTCTCTTCCTCATCATGTATGGATATCAAGATAGTAAGCTGAAACGGATTTGTCTTCAAAGCCATTCTTTCGACTTTGTCATTAGGACTTGTCGAATCTGGAAGATCATTCATATCTAAATGATTATCCAAGGTCGGCCCCGAATAATAACTGCTAATGGGCTCATGATTGACAGGATAAATATATATATTGTCGATCATTTCGAGATTCGTATGCCTTAATACTTCCCGAGTGATCAAATATTTGGCAACATTGTAGTTAATGGAATCATATTTGAGGTCCTTTAAATAATTTTTCAGTACTTGGTTACCTGTAATGATCTGCATCATATTGTCGGACTTTTCCACTTGAAGATCCACACGTTTACCTATCTGATGTACCGTTTCGCGAAAATATGCATCCGATTGTTCCATATAGATTGTGCTGATCCAATTCTGAAAAACCCCTACCTGAATAACCAACACAATACTAGCGGTCAAGATAAACATTAAAATAATCTTCGATTTGAGCGTTCGCATTTTCAAGAATCTCATCATGTACATATCGTTATTTTTTGTTCATACCCAAAATATCCAGCCAAATGAAAACCTCCTATAGTAATAAATACAGCTTCTTTCACGACACGAGATTTGGAGCGTTTCACTCCTTAGTCGATGCCCTGCCAAGCGCATAATAGACCAGCCTACGAATGAGGCTGGTCATTGAAATCGAATATCAACACAGTAGCACCTTCAGCATGATATATAATGCCACCAGTCCTGATGCTTGTCAACGCCCCTTTTTATGGTATAAGGGTTCTCAGACGTCCAAACAAAAAAAAGAGAACCGCCAACGGGACGTAGGTTCCGAGATTTTGGTGATTTTTTGAGCGATGAGCTATAAGGAAAGTCGAGGCGTAAAGCCTTGTGTGGCAAGGGTTTGGGCGTTTTTATGAAAATGAAGTGATTTCATTTTCAGTGCGCCGCAGAAAGCCGAATCGCTCATTTCCTACCAGAAATCCTACCAAATCATTTAATGGCTGGTATCTTATAGCTCGAGCGGCATAAGGATTAGACCCTCTTCATAACGATAAAAGGATTAGATATTAAACAGTGATGTTTTATATTTTCATAAAATTCATTGTGTTTTTACGTGCTTCTGAATACTATTTTGGCAGAGCCTACAGCTCGTCATCTGGATAATCAATAAGCGTGTCATCAAACGAATCTAAATGATCATGATCCCCTTGAAATTTTAATAATCTGTAGTATTCCTCTTGGGATAGGTCAAATGCTTTACAAATCAAATCACTGTCATAATTCCATTTTTTTAGAATAAGATCCTTACAACCAACTGTTAAACTTAATCCTCCCATTAAATCATGATCAAAACTTTCATATCTCTGATAGTATGTCCTGCTATATATGAAATCTGACTCTAACAACATAAAAATAGCCCTTACAACAAATTCTTCAAAAGAATCCTTTTTATCAGATTCATTGTATATTGTCGTCCTTATTCTAGCTTCTCTCTTATTAGCTTTTTTTTCTTGTTCTTTGCTTTCTCTCAGAACTTTCTCAAACTCTGATTCTGTAAAACCAAGTGATTTATAGTTATCCTTAGATACTATATTAATACCGCGTTTCTCTTTTCCTAAGAAAAATTCGAGTAATTTTTCGTAATCATTTAAATCTATATCTGAATTCACACAATCCAATTTTTTTATTAAAAAACCAATAAGTTCTTTAATAATAGGTTCATCCAACAACTTCATTTTGATTTCTTCAATTGCATTTGGAAACTCATATGCTAAATCTTGATTTGGTATAAATCTATTATAATTATAGTCTACATTGATAAGTTTTCTAAGACTATGTCTGTCGTTATCTATTTCGGAATTGTATAAATCAACACATTCTTCATAAAGATTATATAAAACTAATATATCAGTATGTTCTATTCTGGCTTTAAAATGAGTCAATCCATTACGTAATGTATTCAACCTCTTTAATTTAAAAATAAATTTTTCATCAAATCCATCTACGTTATAAAGATAAGCTAATATTTCATAAGCTTTAGTAAATGAAACCGTATGTAATTCACTTTCTGGTAGCATTTTTTCAGTTGTAAATTTACTCTGTTTATGAATTCTTTTATAGGTCTTTATAACGTTATGAAAAGAATTACTGTCTTGCATTTCATAAATCATAAAGCCATCTCTCGACTGCAACAAAAATTTAAATGTTAATTCTAGTGCATTGTGTAGTGTAAGAATTACCATTTTGTAGTTTTTGACATCATTGCGTTCATCAATGATATTTTTTAGATAGTTTTCAGATACTTCGAGTGTTAATTTTATATTATCTTCAATTTCTAAATTAAACATGTCACTTGACCCCTTTGAAATATTATCCCAAACTATCACCATTATTTAATTTGGCCTGATTATCAATGATGCTATCTTTTCAACAACTTCTGGCATTTTCCCTTATCATACATGGCATAAAGCATTGTGGGTGTGACAAGGGTTTGAGGGATTTATGAAGATGAGGGTCTTTGTATTCATAGATGCCATTTCGACCGATAAATATACTGTTATTTAATTTGATTCAATTGCTTTCTTATTTTCTGCATGTGATTTTTTCTTACGCAACTGATAGCCTTTTCACCAGTAAATATTCAACGTCTAAATCCTTGCTACAGTTCATTTTTTTATTTGCTCAGCAAGCCTTAATTATAAGTCTATCAACAAGCCGCGCGAAAAGCCGAACCCATTTAATAGTATCCGGCTTTTATTATCATTTTGAAGGAAGAGTCCACAACCCCTAGACTCCTTTTGGCAATTCAAAGTCATTTAAAAGATTTATTATACTATGACAATACATCAGAATGATGAACCCATCCTAATTGATTTAAATTGGCTTTATTCTGTAAATATACTTCATCATCCATCACAATACACAACAAGTCCGTTGGTCTCGTCATGGCAACATATGCGACTCGCAAGTGTTTTTCCTCATATGATTCTAAGTTCGCTTTACTTCCTCCATTCAAATAATCAATTATGCTTCCAGTAGTTTTTGAAAAGTAGAAGGTCTCTAAGTATAAGGTTGCAGTATGGGTTTGTCCTTTAACCCCGTGGACGCTATTAATTTCTATGCCTATATCGTTATATACATAAGTATTTTCTTGTCCAACATTTTTGTGGACTATAGGCACTTGAACAGAAGACCCGTTAATAAAGTCATCTGCAATTAGATCAATTTTATCTTGAAACAATCGATCTAACATTATATGTATCATGTATTTAAAACTCATTAATACTGATTTTTCTTGTTCTATTCTTGCTATTGTCCTTACAAAATATCTGTGAGTTACTCTGTACAGCTTTTCATCGTTTTCTCGTAAATATTTAATGAGAGAATTCTTCGAAAAATATCGACCGTCTGTAGTCTTAATATCTTTTATTCTTAACACCTTTAAAAAAGCAAGAATGAATCGATTGTAATAAACCTTCGTTCCTTCTTTCTTAACTATTTCTTCTTGAATCTTGATTAGATAATTTTGGAGATTAGAAAAATCATTGTTAATCTTCCTTTTACCTTCTTCCTTTTGAAACTCGGGGTAGTAACTTGTAATTGATAGCCCTGTGGGTTTAGTTTTAACCATGCCTACAGCTTTAAAAACTGCTTGGTCGTTTTCGTCCATTTTATATTTACTGATAATCTTGGCATATGTCTTTAGCACATGTGAAACATCGTCTGCTTTATAAGTTATTATAATTGGAGCCCATTTGTTGTTCTCAGGAAGTATTCTCCCTTGCATCCCATATGGATGAAGAGCCACAACATCCGCAACATTTGCTATACTTTGACTTATTCTATGACTATTTTTAATAAGTAAAGGATCAATTGGCTGCCAAGCACATCCTTTGTCCTCCGATTCATAAATCGTTTGTTGAGGATCACCAAAACATTGGAAAACGACTTTATTTGTATCAAACACCTTATTCAATATTTGCAATTGCAGTAAACTTGTATCCTGCATTTCATCAACAAATGCAAAAGAAAAACGGCTCGCGAAAATCTCAGAAAGCTGTTTTTCAAACTCATTTAAATATTTTATTGCTAAACCTTGTATTTCATTGTAAGAAGTTATTCCATCATTTAAAAGTTCTTCTATTAACATTTTATATTCTTTAAATGAGTCGGTTGCCTCACTAAATACATTTGATCTTTTGTTGTAAGACACTTTCTTAATAATATTATCTGTATAATCAAATTCAAATGAACGAAGCATATCCTCTCTAGCTTTTGCAATTTTTAATTTGTCTTTTGAATCTCTTGTTTTTTTATCGGTATTGGCGTATAGATAACCAGCTAATTTGCTACCTTTAAAAGGAGGATACACCACATTACTTTTTTTAATTAAACGCATTTTAAAATCTTCGTTTTCAAAAACTCTTGTTGGTCTCTTCGAATGATATTTAATCATAGCGGGTGTTCCTAAAAACTTACTAATAAATGAATGAAGAGTTCCAACGTAATTAGGATACGAAAGCAATTCATTAGCTTTATCTCCTAGCCGCTCTTTTATCTCATCAATGGCGACATTCGTATGTGTTATAACACATATTCCTTTATTGTTTTCAAATGGCAGCTTTCTAGCTAATATCATTAATTTTGCAAGCAACACAGTAGTTTTTCCGCTGCCTGGGCAGGCGACAATGTCTTTACTCTCCATGCACTTGATTACTTTAGTCCTTTGGTCATCAAAACTACTGACTTTTAAAATAGCTGAAGCATATTGTATATCTTCATCACTAATAGTGAATTTATTCATTTGGCTAATCTCCTGTAACATAATCTATTGCATCTACTAAATACTTTAGATAAGTGTCATTTTTAATAGCTTCAATTTCTTCATTTGTAAAATCACGATATTCTAAGATTTCCGAAAGGCATTGGGCTATTACTGTTTTGGAAATATTCTTTTTGAGAACTACGTCTTTAACTATATTTGAAGCGAGTGTAAACTTATCATACATCTCCCACTCAGCTAGTTTAATTTCAGCGTCTGATAAGTAGTCATCCAAGTTTTTAATTTCCTTAATCTTTCTATCTTCTGTTAAAGCTTTGTCTTGATTGGTGTAATCTCTTGCCATTAAGATTGCCGCATATAATTCATTTTTCAAACAACTACAAGCCATATCAAATTCAAGAGTCCATTCAGGAGAAACATAAGCTATCACATTTGCAGCACTGTATTTCAACCTTTTATCTAAGTTTTTTGCAATAGAATTTCTGTCAGAAATCATTTTTATAGAACTATCAACAATTTCTGAAACCTTCTCATCGCAATCAGTAAGAATCGCCACTGGCAATTTCATATCTGGTGCGGAGCTCCTCAAAAAAACTTTAGAATATCTTAACAAGGCAGTACTACCAACATTAACAATTGAAACCCCATGTTTAGCGAAGGGTTTATTTAGCTTTGCAGCCAACGTTGGCAATAATAAATTTTCAGCATCACCCTCAACAATTATGATTCCCTTTGCAAAAAACAAATTTGCTTTAGTAGAATCTAAAAATCTTTCCAAAAATCTATAATCACCACTGTGTAACTTCGTGTTCCCTTCTGCAAGAGAATAAGCGTTTGCCTCTGTAAAAATGATTAGGTTCTTCAACTTTATACTTGAAGCTAATGTTACGCTATGAGTTGAAAGAAGTATTTGCATAGGAGACTTCACATCTTCACTCAGTTCCTGCAAATAATTAATAACTCTTATCTGAGCCTGAGGGTGTAAATGGGCTTCAATCTCTTCAATTAAAGCCAAATTGATGCCTTCTTTTTTCTCAATCCTCAAAAGTAAAAGTTCCGCCGCTATATACAGTTGATTGAGCGAACCAAGCCCTGATTTTACATTTAGTAATAGTAAATCGATCTTTTCTAATATTGTTTTTAGTCCAACTTGAGCTAACTCTATATTTGATTTTAAAATGTTTTTATTGTCTGAAAATTTCGCCAAAAATGAGTTAATCGATTGCAAAACCTTTTTTTCATCCTTAGTCATTTCTTCGTATTCAAAGTATTTTTCGATATCTAAATTGGCTTTCTTTATAATCCTTACTAATTCGTGCTCATCCCCATCGGAAAACGCTGGATGTGAGTATAGAATTTGAGATAACCTTGAATTTCTCTTCGCAGCAAGTTCATTTTCTGCGTCCCTTAAAGGCTTAAGGTAAATCGTTCTTAATAAATCGCGAGCTTTACTATGAAGTATTTGTCCTTCAGTGTCATTACCTGCATGGATATCATCTATAAAAATTTTTCCCTTGACGTCTTTTCTTGCACTTAAAAACACTCTAAGAGAATATCCCTTATCGTTATCTATTCCTATCCATTCTAAAAAATCTTTAGCTTGATTTACAGTAAAACCCTTAAAGATACACTCAATCTTCAACTCATTGGATGTACCATGAAAATCTTCTATTTCTAATCTCGTATACTCTCTGCTTTGCGTTAACAAAACTGTTTTAATTGCATCTATTACTGTAGTTTTTCCAGCATCATTTTCCCCTATAAGAACATTCAAACCTTTATTTAAAAATAAAACCAATCCTGGACTGGCATCGGCTTTTTCACCAAATTTTCTAAAGTTTCTAATTCTTACTTCGGAAAGATACATAGCTATCAATGCTCCTCAAATATAAAAGAATACTTTTAAAAATTCGACATTTTCCGTCATTTTCCTTTTTTTCAATTATATTAACTTAATCCACAAAGTATAACTCTTAACGAAAATAATGATACCAATCAATGAACTCTCGTATATCACTAAAAGACAAATCTATATTATAAACCTGAATAACTAAGTTATAGGTACTGTATATCATCCTACAAGAGCTATTAGGTCATTCCAGTATTCAAATCACGCTAGACCTATATTCTCACCTTACCATGGAAAGGCTACTTGATCTGGATGAGGACAATGATCAAAAGGAACACGAATAGCATTATAATTCATCTTTTCACACACTTTAAAACCTCGATTTCTTAGGTTTCCTTCCAATATCCTTCCAACGTCCTCAAAAAAACCATTTACTTTAGCGCCTACACCCCGTAAACCCTTGCTCTATAAGGGTTATTTGTCGTCTGGACAAAAAAAGAGAACCGCCAACGGGGCGGTTCTTAAAGTGTTTATATTAAAAAGGGGGTCTTGGTTATTATAATACCTCATAAACATGTTAAAACCATAACAGCAATATTTCAGTTATGTAACAATTTTGAAAGCGCTATTAATTATTAATTGCTTTAACTATATTCCGAGCTTTTCCTCATATAAAAATAGAGAATTATCTCGTAAATAGGAGTAAATCAATGATAAACCTTATCACAATACTGATAATCGCTATCATAAGGCTGATAATCAGTATCATTTAAACTATTTGCCAAAATATCGACCTTGACGTATAATCCAACCATAACATATTTGAAAGCGAAAGAGAGTGATTATATGTATGATTACCATCATCTACGACATGTGAAGGAGCAATCCAAATCCAAAAGGACTTTATGGATCACCCTTCTCTTGACCTTATTTTTCACTATTGTTGAAATTATCGGAGGGCTGCTTTCTAATTCGCTTGCACTTTTATCGGATTCTGCCCATATGATCTCCGATGTACTCGCTCTGGGGCTTAGCATGATTGCCATCTATTTGGCGACACATCCACCGAATGCCCGGTTTACCTTTGGTTATTTGCGGTTTGAAATTATCGCTTCTTTTCTGAATGGATTGGCTTTAGCGATCATTGCTATCGGGATTTTTGTTGAAGGAATTCGCCGCTTCATCCATCCAGAGCCCATTGACTTCAAGCTGATGATTGTCATTGCCTCCATTGGCCTGGTTGTCAATATTGTGCTTACTATCGTGCTGAGCCGCAGTATGAAGGAGGAAGAAAATCTTAACATCCAGAGCGCCTTATGGCACTTTATCGGTGATTTATTAAGCTCGATTGGCGTTATTATTTCTGCGGTACTCATCTATTTCACAAACCAGCAGTGGTTGGATCCACTGATCAGTATGATCATTGGAACCATTATCTTTCTGGGCGGAATGAAAATTATTAAGGCCTCGTACATGATATTGATGGAATCTGTTCCCCCACATTTTAATTTGGATGAAATCCGTGCAGCGATTAGAACCGTCGAAGGTGTAGAGGATGTTCATGAAATGCACCTATGGGCCATTTCCTCCGACCATTATTCGCTGACCGCCCATGTGTTTATTGATGACAAGATCCAACCGTTCTGCATCATCCTCGCTATTAATGAAACCCTGCAGAAGCAGTATGGGATCGCCCACTCTACGATTCAAATGGAAAATGCCAGCATTCATCCCCATGGGGAATATGGCAAGCAATTTCTGCTGCACCGCGAGGAGCTAGGACATTCTTCAGAGTAGATTACCAAGTAGCACACTTCCTAATAGACCTTAAGCATTGTCGGTATAAATGCGAAGAACCTTCAATTCCACGATTCAAGTGGAATTGAAGGTTCTTTATATTCGACTAGAGGCCATTTTCAGGAAGTGCGGTCTCTCTTAGATCTGCTTGGATTTGCTTAAGTCCTTACATCCCTAACCATTTTTTAAACAAATGCTTCGTTGTATCCCTGTTCATTGCTGCGATTGAAGTCGTAAGCGGAATGCCTTTCGGGCACGAGCGCACACAGTTCTGTGAATTACCACAGCCTTCGATGCCGCCGTCCTCCATCAAGGTATCCAGACGCTCATCAGCGTTCATTTCACCTGTCGGGTGGGCATTGAACAATCGAACCTGGGATATGGCGGCAGGACCAATAAACGAGGTTTTATCGTTTACATTGGGACACGATTCCAGACATACGCCACAGGTCATGCATTTGGATAGCTCATAGGCCCATTGGCGCTTGCTCTCTGCCATACGGGGTCCTGGACCAAGGTCATACGTTCCGTCAATTGGGATCCACGCTTTAACCTTCTTCAGCGCATTAAACATCCGCTCGCGGTTAACTACAAGGTCCCGCACGACAGGGAACGTGCTCATTGGAGCGATGCGTACAGGCTGCTCCAGCTTATCAATAAGCGCCGTACAAGCTTGGCGCGGCTTGCCATTGATCACCATCGAACATGCACCGCATACTTCCTCCAAGCAGTTGGAATCCCAGCATACCGGAGTTGTTTTAGTGCCCACAGCATTGGTCGGATTTCTCTGAACCTCCATCAATGCACTAATCACATTCATATTAGGACGGTAAGGGATCTCGAATTCCTCTGTATAGGACTTGCTTTCAGGGGAATCCTGACGGGTAATAACGAATTTAACCTTTTTACCCGCAGTATTCGTTTCAGCCATGATTAGCTCGCTCCCTTCTTCTTATCGGTTGAGTAATCCCGTTTACGAGGCTCGATTAAGGATACATCGACATCTTCATATTCTATGGTAGGACCGTTAGGTGTCCATTTGGCTTTTGTTGTTTTCAGGAAGCGCTCATCATTACGCTCGGTAAACTCAGGCTTGTAATGGGCGCCGCGGCTTTCATCACGCATAAGCGCACCTAATGTCATTGCATGGGAGAGCTCAATCATATTCCAAAGCTGACGGGTAAATGCTACGCCTTGGTTATTCCATCGAGCGGTATCGGTCATGCTGATATTCTTGTAGCGTTCCTTCAGCTCGTTGATCTTAGCCAAGGTTTCTTCAAGCTTCTTGTTGTAACGTACAACCGTCATGTTATTGGTCATCCATTCGCCCAACTCTTTGTGCAGGACGTAGGCATTTTCCGTACCGTCCATTTTCAACAAGCCTTCATACTTATCCTTTTGCTTCTTCAAATCATTCTCATACAAAGTGGAAGAAATATCCTCGGAATGCTTGGCTAAGCCCTTAATATATTCAATCGCCTTAGGCCCCGTAATCATACCGCCATAAATAGCGGATAATAGCGAGTTCGCACCTAGACGGTTGGCGCCATGGTATTGATACTCGCACTCGCCACAGGCGAACAAGCCTGGGATGTTCGTCATTTGGTTGAAGTCAACCCACATTCCGCCCATGGAATAATGAACGGCAGGGAATATTTTCATTGGAATTTTACGGGGGTCATCACCCATAAATTTTTCGTAAATTTCAATAATTCCGCCTAGCTTAACATCCAATTCCTTAGGATCCTTATGGGAAAGATCGAGATAAACCATGTTCTCTCCATTAATACCCAGCTTTTCATCCACACATACTGCGAATATTTCCCGCGTTGCAATATCACGAGGAACCAAGTTGCCGTATGCCGGATATTTTTCTTCAAGGAAGTACCAAGGCTTGCCGTCTTTATAGGTCCAAATACGTCCGCCTTCACCTCGTGCTGACTCGGACATCAAACGAAGCTTATCATCACCCGGGATCGCGGTCGGATGAATTTGGATAAATTCGCCATTCGCGTAATAAACGCCCTGCTGGTAAGCAGCACTTGCGGCTGTACCTGTATTGATAACCGAGTTGGTCGATTTACCGAAGATAATCCCAGGACCGCCTGTTGCCAGAATAACGGCATCGGCAGGGAAGGAGATCATTTCCATCGTACGCAGATCCTGCGCGGTAACACCACGGCATACGCCGTCATCATCAAGGATCGCGCCAACAAACTCATAATGCTCATATTTAGTTACAAGACCGGCGGTTTCCCAGCGGCGTACCTGCTCATCCAATGCGTATAATAATTGCTGGCCTGTTGTGGCTCCAGCAAAGGCTGTACGGTGATATTGCGTACCACCAAAACGGCGGAAATCTAGCAAGCCCTCAGGTGTACGATTGAACATAACACCCATACGGTCCATAAGATGGATAACGCCTGGTGCGGCATCACACATCGCTTTAACAGGTGGCTGGTTAGCAAGGAAGTCGCCTCCATACACCGTATCGTCAAAATGTTCCCAGGTGGAATCGCCTTCGCCTTTTGTATTAACGGCGCCATTAATTCCACCTTGAGCACAGACAGAGTGTGAGCGTTTTACTGGAACCAGTGAAAACAAATTAACATGGACACCTGCTTCTGCGGCTTTAATAACAGCCATTAAACCAGCTAAGCCCCCACCAACTACGATTACTTTTGAATTAGCCATTGTTGTTTTTCCCCCCTTAACCTTTAGCCGGCTGCGGTACAGTTTGGAAATCAGGATTCAGGAATGCCGTTAATGACATCAAGAACATCACCGTCATAATCACAAACACGCCGATCCATATATACGAAGATACCTTTTGCGCCCGCGGTCCAACAGTAATTCCCCAGCTGACCAGGAAAGACCACATACCATTGCTAAAATGGAACACCGCAGCCACAATGCCGATACAGTAAAAGACAAAGCTGACCGGATTGGTCGCAATATGATGCATTTGCACACCAATAGCTTCTTGCTCAACATTACCCAATGTAATTTGAAAGCGTGTTTCAAAGAAATGCCAGGCCACGAACAAGAACGTAATGACACCTGTAACACGTTGCATAAAAAACATTTGGTTGCGGAAGTAGCCATAATTGGACACGTTATTCCTTGCCGTGTACGCAACATATAAGCCGTAGATCGCATGATAGAGCAGCGGAATCCAGATGGCTACGATTTCAAGCGCCAGCACCAAGGGCAGATTATGAAGCCATTCAACCTCTTCAAGAAATGCCGAATGTCCGCCTTTTGAAGCAGAATAGTTAGTTATTAGGTGCTCGACCAGAAAGAATCCGACCGGAATCACACCAAGCAATGAATGCAGCTTACGATTTAAATACGAATTTCCAAACATTTGAATGCGTTCCCCCCTTAAATAGTTGATAGCCGTGTTCACATTTTTGTCAAAACCATTTTTCATTGTACCCCCGCAAGAAACAAGCGTCAACAAGTTTCGCTACGCCTATTTTCCATGAGTCGACAAATATTTATGCAATTGTGGCAAAATAATGTGAAGCTTAAGTAACATATACATCGTACTCCTTTAACGCTTATAATGGAAGTGCCGATTATTTATAATCACTTATGCATTTTAAACATAAGCAGCAGAAAGCAGGTATCCCTATGTTCGAAAATATTGATATTTTTGCAGTCGTCGTTGAAATGGAAAGCTTGAATAAAGCTTCACACTCCTTAAATATATCCCAACCCGCCTTGTCGCGAAAAATTATGCGGCTGGAGGAAGAGCTGGGTATTGAGCTATTCAGGCGTAAGGGAAAACGGTTGGAAATTACCCGTGCCGGGCAAATCTGCTATGAGTATGCCCTGGAGCAGCGCACTCTGGAACGGAAGCTGCAGCGTTCCATTGAAGAATTTAAAACAACGGTCAAGCCCGCAAGTATCATTATTGGAGCCAGCCTAACGACCCTACAATCCACTCTGCCCGATTTAATCACAATTTATGCCAAGGACTATCCCCACACCGATATAAAAGCCATCACCGGCAAAACCCATGAAATTGTCCCGATGGTCAAGGAACGCAAGGTGGATATCGGTCTCGTTGCTTCCAAAATCGAACATCCCGGCCTGCAATGCATTCCGTTATTCGACGACCGCCTCTGCCTGGTGCTCCCCGATAATCATTCTTATGTGGACAAAGCATCTATAGAAATAACAGATTTACACGGGCTGCCGATGATCTTATTTTCCCGCGGAACCTGGTACCGGATTCTCATGGACGAATTGTTTCAGCGTTATTCCTTACAGCCTGATGTGAAAATGGAAATCGATTCCTTCGAAGCGATTATCCGTCTAGTTTCCACCTGCAAAACCGCTACACTGCTTCCCGAGTCCTATCTCCGACGCCATTTCCTGGAGGAAAACGAACTGGTCGTGCGCTTTATTCCCGCCCTCGACCAAACAACAAGAACGACCTCCCTGTTGTACACAGAAGAGGCCGTCCATCATCCTTCCGCACAGCGGTTTATTGAAAAAGC
This sequence comes from Paenibacillus agricola, assembly GCF_011440305.1. Classification (GTDB taxonomy): domain Bacteria; phylum Bacillota; class Bacilli; order Paenibacillales; family NBRC-103111; genus Paenibacillus_S; species Paenibacillus_S agricola. The sequence continues at coordinate 673,062 of NZ_JAAOIW010000003.1, forward strand.
CAAAAGCCATTTTAACCGTAATGACTAAAATTTAAAAGTCGGTGAAAACTTCGCAGAGTGGCCAGGGGTTCTGGAGATAGCGTAGCAGTGCCTTTGTTTATGGTTTCAATCGGAGGAACCTGCTACGCAATATCATGCTCAAACAATTCGATCTGTGCATTCGTGCCAATCACAACCATGATATCCTGCTCCTCCAAAATATCAACAGCCGTAGGCGCTATAATAACGCCTTGCTTCTTATTAATAGCAACGACGCTGCAGCCATACTTGGCACGCAGGTTCAGATCCCTTAAGGTCCAGCCTGACATCCGCTTCGGCACGGCCAGTTCGGCAATCGTATAATCCTTGGATAGCTCAATAAAATCGAGCAGATTCGGAGAAACCAGCTGATGGGCGACACGGATCCCCATATCACGCTCTGGATAAATAACACGATCCACGCCGATTTTATTTAGCACCTTGCCATGCAGCTCGGAAAGCGCCTTAGCTACGACCTTTTTTACCCCAACATCTTTAAGCAAAATAGCCGTCAAAATACTCGCTTGAATATCGCTCCCGATCGCAACAACGACACAGTCAAAATTGCGGATGCCCAGAGAACGAAGCACCTCCTCGTCCGTAGAATCTGCTACGACCACATGGGTCAGAACCTCACTCATCTCATCGACGGCTTCTTCATCCTGGTCAATACCCAGAACCTCATGGCCTAGCTTGACGAGCTCCTTCGCTAGGCTTGAACCAAATCTGCCCAAACCAATAACTGCATATTGCGTGCGTTTCATTATATGTTCCCCTATCCAATTGTAATTTTCCCTTCAGGGTATCTGTATAATTCTTTTTCAGCTTTTGGTCCCAACGCATAAGCCAAGGTTAACGGCCCCAAACGACCGGCGAACATCGTTATGGAGATAAGAATTTTGCCAACTATCGATAAATCCGCTGTAATTCCCATCGACAAGCCAACTGTACTAAAGGCCGAGGTCACCTCGAACAAAATCTTCAGCAACGAGTGATCCTCGGTAGTCGACAGCACCATCGTTACGAAAATGATAAGAAATAGCGCTATCATCGTCAAAGTAATGGCTTTGAGAATACGATCCTTGCCCAGACGATAGTGGAATAGGACAATATCCTCTTTCCCCCGAATCATTGCGATAATCGCCCCAATCAGCGTGGTAAATGTAGTGGTTTTGATCCCGCCGCCCGTTGATCCGGGTGATGCGCCAATAAACATCAGGATGATCATAAAAAATTGGGAGGCCTGCCTCATGCCAGCAATATCAATGGAATTGGCGCCTGCCGTTCTTGGGGTTACCGATTGAAACAGCGAAGCCCATATTTTGCCCGACAGGCTGAGCGTCCCCATGGTTCTCGCATTGCTGAATTCAAACATAAACAGCACAATAGCACCAAATACAATAAGCCCTGCTGTAGCACTTAACACTACCTTGGAATGCAGCGACAATCTTTTTACCTTCTTATATTCAAGCAGGTCCGATAAGACAATAAACCCGATGCCCCCGAGTACAATAAGCCCCATGGATACGATGTTCGTAATAGGGTCGGAAGCATAAGCAGTAAGGCTGCTAAAGGGTCCTGACACGGAACCGAATAAATCGAAACCTGCATTATTGAAAAAAGAAATCGCATGAAAGACTCCAAAATAAATACCTTTGGCTAGTCCCAGATCAAATGACCAACGGATCGAGAAAATAATCGCCGCAACCAACTCTATCGTTAGAGAGTAATAAATCACTTTACGAATCAGCCGGACAATCCCTTCCATACTGCCTTGGTTCATCGCTTCCTGCAAAATAAGCCTTTCTTTTAAGGAAATCCGTTTTTTCAGCGCAAAGGCAAACAAAGTGGCCATCGTCATAAAACCAAGTCCGCCGATTTGAATCAAAACCATAATGACACTTTGTCCAAATATCGAGAAATAAGTACCCGTATCAACAATGACCAATCCAGTTACACAGGTAGCCGATGTTGCCGTAAACAAAGCATCAAGAAAGGGGAGCCTAGCCCCGGCTGCAGATGCCACTGGCAGTGAGAGCAATATAGCCCCCAGTACAATAATCGCGGCAAAGCCAAGCACTAAAATTTGTGGAGGCGCCAGCTGGAATTTTTTCCATGGTAATTTCATCATTCACCTCATATATGGATATAAACACAGCAAAAAAGACACTGGAAACCCACTGTCTCATAAAGGTTCCTGCCATAAAGCCTACGAGGTTAGCTGACGGATTCGGGTTTACAGGTACCCTATCAATCCCATTACATGAATGGAATTGGATTCACCCCTTACTACAATGGTTCCCCCGTTTTCAAAAAAAGAAACTCGGCTTTCATATTCAATTCATATGAATTATAAAGCTATTTAACTATAATCACAAAGTCGTAATAACTCGAAAAGCAGGGATAAACCGATTCTTATAAGAGCTGGGGTCCAGCCGAATGGCTAAACGCTTGGGATTCCACCATTTTTCACCGTTATGCTGGTTCATGCATTGGATTTGCCTTAGCATGTATGCTAAGTTTAGAGAATACAATAACCAAAGTAATCCAAACCATTTACCCTAAGGAGACAATCATGGTCAAACGTCAATCGGAATCTACTTTACTGCTGTTGGCAGTCATTGGTGTCATCCTTTTTTTAAGCGTTATTTTTACATCCTCTTATCTGCTGGGCACTGACCAAGCTGAAGAGGAAGCCAGCCAGACACCTGCCATAACGATGCAGGAAGCAGCCGATGTCGCCGTTCGTTTTGCCCAAAAGCAATTCCAGCTTTCCAGCAATTATGAAGCCAGTACTTTATACCAAACCCATTCCAAACGAAGCGGATATTTGCAAAAGGAGCATTTATCAGATACTTACTCGGAACGTTTCGCTAATCTGCCGATCGATTATTATGAGGTGGAAATTAACGATTTATCGAGGGGCTCCACAACGTACTACGTCGATATCAACTACGAGAATAGCCAGGTTCTTGGTTGGTCAGCGCATCTTTCCCCTTTAACCAAGGCGAATACCGTAGCCTCGTCCCTCGTAGAGCCCCAGGCGCTTGCCGAGCAAGCCATTCAAGACCAAGGCTATACATTGGCCGATTTCACGAAGCTGGATCTGGATAAAAGCCCTGCCTTGGAGAAAGGCAGCTCTCTTCCTGCCGCATTAGGCAGCAGCTTCGTTTATCAAAGCCTCACCAACCAGATTGGTGAGGCGAGGCTGCATCTGTCCTTGGCCGTTTCGGGCGGCAAGATCGTTTCCTTCTACCCGCTGTTTAACATCCCGGCTTCCTTTGAAGCCTGGCAGGCCGCACAAAATGACAGCGCATCGCTGATGACGCGCATCAGTATGTTGGTTTCCTTGGGTATGGCTGCCTATGCGCTTTATATTCTCATTCGTTACCGCAGAGAAATCACCTTCCGCAGCGGCCTATGGCTGACGGTGATCTTCCTTATTATTTACATCGGTAATAATTTTAATATGCTTCCTGCCTTTCGCACCTCCCATTCCGAAGGACCGTCGCAGTTTGAAGCGCTGTTCTATCTTGCCTTCCTTAATGTCATCATTGTGATGATGGCTGTCAGCGTGTATTTGTCCGTCCTTGCGGGCAAGCAGATGTGGTCGAGATTCCACTGGAACCCGTTACCCAGCTGGAAAGAATCTAGCTTTGGAAGAGATGCCTTGACCGCTATGGGCCGCGGTTACCTGCTATGCTTATTCATCCTTGGCGTGCAGCAGGTGTTGTTTTTTATAGCCGAGCAGGCTTTCGATGTGTGGTCGGTCAATGATGCTTCCGACTCCGTGCTGAATATGTCCATACCTGGATTTTTCCCCTTAATGGCTTGGGCTGCGGCAATTTCCGAGGAAGCAATTTACCGCTTATTTGGGATCGCTTTTTTCATGAAAATTTGCCGTTTCCGCTTTCTGGCCATCTTGCTGCCCAGCGTCATCTGGGCATTAAGCCATACCCAATACCCGATTTATCCGGTCTACACGCGGTTGGTCGAGGTCACAATTATCGGCGTTATTTTCGGCTATGCTTTTCTGAAATACGGGTTTATGACCGTACTGTTTGCCCATGCCTCCATGGATAGTATTCTGATGGGCATGTCCTTATATGGATTAGGCGATTGGACACATATTCTCATCGGCAGCTTTTACCTAGTTTTCCCCGCTTTAGTCGGCTGGTTCATCTACAAGCTTCATCAAAGCAGAACAAAAAGACGAGCTTCGTCTATGCCTCGTCTTGATCAATATTAGCTATAAACTCAAAAATGCAGCTAAGAGGTTATGCTCGAGTTAGTGTCATTCTAGTGGCTGCCTGAGGGCTCGTCTTGAGCGCCGTTAGCTGCGTTAGTTGCAGCCTCTTCCTGGGCATCGCCCTCTTGATCGTCATTAAGTGCCTGTAATATTTGTGCAGCCAGTTTGACGCCAATACCAAGCGGTCGGAAATCTTCAATTCCGGCTTCTTTTATTTTTTTCATGGATCCAAAATGCTTTAAAATCGCCTTGCGCCGCTTCTCCCCCACTCCGGGAATCGAATCCAGCTGGGAGACGATCATGGACTTGGCACGCGTGTCCCGGTGGAAGGTGATCGCGAAGCGATGGACCTCATCTTGTATGCGCTGGAGCAAATAAAATTCCTGGCTATCACGCGGCAAAGGAATCACCTCTGCCGGATCGCCCATCAGCAGCTGCGCTGTCTTGTGCCTGTCATCCTTGGCTAAGCCACAGACCGGGATGTAGAGCCCGAGCTCATTCTGCAGCACATCGATGGCGGCCGATATTTGCCCTTTTCCTCCATCGATCACGACCAGATCAGGCATTGGCAAGCCTTCCTTTAATACGCGCTCATAACGGCGTCTCACGACCTCACGCATCGTCTCGTAATCATCGGGGCCGGTTACAGTGCGGATCTTGTATTTGCGGTACTCCTTACGGTCAGGCTTGCCATCGGTGAATACGACCATAGCAGAGACCGGGTCCGAGCCTTGGATATTGGAATTATCGAATGCCTCAATACGTCGAATAACTCCGGTTCCTAACCAATCCCCTAGGTTTTCAACAGCCATTACCGTACGCTGCTCATCGCGGGCTATCAGTCGGAATTTCTCATCCAAGCTAACCCGTGCATTGTCACCGGCCATCTCCACCATGTTTTTCTTCGATCCCCTGCGTGGAAAATGCACCTTGACCTTAAGCCAGCTTTCCAAAGCTTCTTTAACATCCTTTTTCGTCGCTTCGACCTCAGGCTCAAGCTCAACTTCCAGCCTCGATATGTCCGTATCCCGCGTATCTAGCGGCTCAAACGCCGCCTCCCCGCCTGCTGCTTCATCCAGCAAAATATCCACGGCTGCCAAAACATTCGCACCCGTGGCTGGATCAGCCATCGTCCCTGCCTCTGCCCCGCCCGCAGCATCCTCTGCCATCGCGCCTGCCAAAGTCCCTGCCTCTGCCCTAGGCAGCACCGTTACTGCCTCCAAAGGCAAAAAGATTTCCTTCGGCAAAGCCGGATTGTCGCTGTAATACTGCGTAATAAAGGTGACGAAATCATCATATTCATCCCCATAATAGGGGAACATCGAAGCATGGCGTTCGATAAGCTTGCCCTGGCGCATATATAAAATTTGTACACACATCCAGCCCTTGTCAACGGCATAACCAAATATATCGCGGTCTGACGAATCGGTCGTCGTAATATTTTGCTTTTGCATGACCTGGTCAATATGGATCACATGGTCGCGAAGCTCCTTTGCCCGTTCAAAATTCAGCTCCTCTGAAGCCTCCTGCATTTTACGGGTCAAATCCTTTTTGATTTCATCATGACCGCCATTTAGGAAACGGGATATTTCCTGGACCATCTTGTCGTAAGCTTCTTGGTCAACCTCATATTCACAGGGGGCTATGCACTGTCCTAGGTGATAATAAAGACAGACACGATCCGGCAGCTTTTTACATTTACGCAAAGGGTATAGCCGATCCAATAATTTCTTTGTCTGCTGGGCTGCAAAGGCATTGGGGTAGGGGCCAAAATATTTCCCTTTATCCTTAAACACCCTGCGGGTCACTTCCAGCCGCGGATGGGTTTCGTGGGTAATTTTAATATATGGAAAGGTCTTATCATCCTTCAGTAATACATTGTATCTGGGATGGTGCTTTTTAATTAAATTACATTCAAGAATGAGTGCTTCGACATTACTGGCAGTAACAATATATTCAAAGCTGGCAATCTCCTGGACTAGCGCCAAGGTTTTGGCATTATGGCTCCCGGTAAAATAAGAGCGTACCCGATTACGCAGCACCTTTGCTTTTCCGATATATATAATGATATCCTCTTTATTTTTCATCAGGTAACAGCCCGGCTTCTCGGGCAAGAGGGCCAGCTTGCTGCGGATTTGCTCATCGCGTTTTTTTCGTTCCAGCTGCTCTTCATTTGGAGACATCACGCCCCCTCCTTTCCATGCAAAAAAAGCTCTTTTCCAGCATAGCAGAAAAGGAGCTTTTACTCTACGGTCTTGCCGCAGCAAAACCGCTTCACAAACGTCAATATGTATCGATTAATGCCATACAAGCTTCATTAACCGAGCGTTTTGCCGGGCAAAACCGATTTTGTCTTATTGATGCTTGGTTACAACGTTTTTCAAAGCTTCCTTCGATTGAAAGCCTACCACTTTATCTACTGGCTGGCCATCTTTAAACACGATCAGTGTAGGGATACTCATCACGCCAAAGCGGGAAGCCGCTTCTGGATTGTCATCCACATTGACTTTAGCAATTTTCAGGTTGCCAAGCTCCTTGTCCAGCTCTTCCAATACAGGAGCAATCATTTTACAAGGTCCGCACCACGGAGCCCAGAAATCAACCAAAACCGTACCAGATCCTTCAACTTCGTTTTGAAAGGATTGATCCGTTACATTTACGATAGCCATAGAAATTCTCCTTTACCCAATAAAATATAGTGAACATGTAAAGTATACCACAGTAAGCCCTATTTTCAACCGCACACGTTCACCATAAAAGCTAACCCGCTTGCATTCTGCCTTCAACTTGTCACAAAGCGCGTGCGCGATGCCTATTTAAAAATGAACTTGCTTTACATTTCTCGGTGAAGTTGGTTATACTAAATGTGATTCTTCAACCATCGGTCTTCACTCAATCCAAGGAGGAATTATTCCTATGAACGAAATCAAACACCCTGAGATTCACGTTAACGAAGAACCACGCAACGATTTTATGGACGTCGCTATTGGTTTTGGTGCATTTTTTGGTTTCTTGTTACTTATGGGCGTAGTTGCAACAGTTATCTCTCTACTTATCAAGTAATTTGCCGAGTACAAGAATACAGATCCCATCAAGTCCTATACCAGCTAAGCCTGTTCCTACCTTGGAGCAGGCTTTTTTGTTATCATGGTTTTGTTCCAACTGCTTTATGGGACTGCTGTATACTCAGACCTTGACTAGCCGCCGCGCTTATTGTACCCATTAACAAGGATTACTTCCACGAAAGGACGAATCCGGTCCATAATCCGCCTGCCTTTAAATTCCTCATCTCCATCCTTGCTGGTAAAGCTAAAATGCTGCTCCAGTGCATTCAGATCATGGTTCGATGTAAAAAAAGTAGGCTTGCGGTTCATCCGATAATTCAGGATCGCCCCCATCACATGGTCACGCAGCCAAGGGTTCAGGTTCTCCGCTCCAATATCGTCGAATACGAGTAAATCCGTATCCTTGAGCGCATCGATCGTTTCCTTTAGCTTCTGCGGATCCTGGAACATCGCCTTTAAATCCTCCGCGAAATCAGGCATGTACACAATCGCTCCACTAAACCCGCTTTTCGCCAGTTCATGAAGCATATAGCACATCAAAAAGGTTTTGCCTGTGCCTAGGCTTCCCGCCAAATATAAGCCTGAGCTTTGCAGCCCTTCACCACGTGTCAAATAGATATACTGGTTCAGCTTATCCACAGCTTCCTCACGCGCCGGATCTTTATCGAATATTTCCATCGATGAATAGCCCTGTGACAATGCCCGCTCATCCACATAAAAGCTGCGGATACGGCTGCGGATTGCATCCTGGTTCTGCTTCGCAATCAGCTTCTTACAGGGAACCTTCGTATCGTACAAGCTAGTTCTTCCATTGTCCGATTCGACCGTAAGCATCGTGTAATGCCCTATAAAATCATTGGGGCATAGGTCCAGCCCCGGACAATTCGAGCAGCTTTTATGCTCAGTCACATATTGATAAAGCTTATTCATATTGATCTTCATTGTATATTCATCAAGTAGCGGATATTGCTGCCGCAGCTTCGTTATTAACGGGTCCGCCAATACTTCCTTGATCTTACTCTCGGCTCTTTGGCGGAATTTCGAATTGGGCATCGACTTGAGTACATCGGAGAGCGATTCCATAGCTTTTAACACTCCTTCCACATTCCGTTGTTCCTAGCCGTTGCTCGGTGCTATACTTTACCGTCCAGCATCTGCGCTCTACGGCGCATAGCTTCGCGTTCCTCAGCACTCCGTGAGGCGGCTGCCGTTACCGGCTTATCCTCGACCGTAGGCAGCAAGGGCTTCTGCCTGCCTGTACCGCGCGCATAATTGCTGCGTTGCCCAGCAGCCCCCGTAGAGCCGCTGGCGCGTGCGCCAGTGCGTGGAGCAGCAGCGGCTGACTTGCTTTCCATATACTTCGCTTGCTCGCGAATATATTGCACTGCCTGCTCGTACGAATTCACCTGCTTCGCCAGCATATCCGTAACACTGAACTCAATTGAAGCCTTCGACCATGACCGCTTATTCATATACAAATAATGGATCATGACATTGATGACTTCCTCTTTCAAGCCATAATTCAAATCAACCTTGGCCAATGTATCCAACAGCCCATCAGGAACCGTGCCTTTGGAAAATATTTTTTCCAGCAAAAACCGATAAGGCTCATTACGCAAAATATAATTATACTGGTGCTGGTTGCATTCCCCTTGGAAAATATCCGGCACCTGCAAATAAAATTCCATCTCTACGGTTTTATCAGTGGCGGCTTCGCCGTTGCCATCCTTAGCTTGTACTCCAGCCCCACGCACCTGTTGCTGTTCCACCTTGGCCAAATAACGCCCTCGCTCTTCGCCGCGCTTCTTGTCTTGCCGAAACACCAAGTTTGCCTTATGCTGCAGCAATTCGAGCATGAGTTCCCCATGCGGATCAAACACACCATCTTCATCCAACAGGCGGCAGATGTCCGTCAGGTATAAGCCATATTTTTTGGCTACATAATTAATTTGTCCCATCTGCTCAGGCTCATATTTCAGCTGCTCAACAAAAACACGGTTTCCCGACTCCCGAGGAAAATGCAAAATAATATCGGCATACTGGAAGCCTTTATTCACAATTTCGAGTTTTGCCTCTGCTGGCTTGGTGCTTGCGGTTTCGAAAAAAGCCTGCTCCATCTCCAAATCAATAGCTTGCGAATTCAAATGGAACAGCTCATAAAAGGGTACTGACAAATTTTCTTCATTTGCCGATTTTAGCTCATCGGGCTCCAGCTGCAATAGCTCATCACGCAAAGAATAAATCATATATTTTCCGACTTTATCACGCAACAGTAGGGTTAAATGCTGGTTTTTAAAAAATTCATTGGGCAACAAGGGAGCATGGAGCGTATACACATACACATAATCATCCGAAGCCTCGGCGAATTTACGGGTAGTTTTTAGCAAGCCGATCGCTTCAAGCTTCGACGTCTGCTCAATAAAAAACTTCCGCCCCCGCTCACCCGTCTCCAGCTCCAAGGAAAGAAATAGCTTGCGCTGCTGCTCGGTTGAGGAGCACCCTACCTTATCCATCGCCAATTGCAGGAACAAGGTGTGGAACAGGCTGATCGCATAAGCTCCGACCATCGGCTGGTAAATCGTTGAGAGCATTTTCATGTCTATTCCGCTTAATGAAAAGTCCCGTACCACATAAAAGCGGTGGTATTCCGAGAAGTGGTGCATATTCGTAATTCGCATAAGCTCAAATCCCATCTAAATAACATTACTAGTCTAGTAAACTTCATTTTAACACAGAACTCGATAAGTTGGGTGATGAAAACGATGAAAAAAACTCCCAGAGGCTTTGTCGTAACAAAACAGCTCGGGAGCTCTTAGGCTTGCTTATTCGATAATAACCTCTTTAACACGGCCGACAATCCCGTCCACCAGACGGACTTTGATGCCATGGGGATGATTTGGCGAATTGGTTAAAATATCCTTTACGACACCTGCCGTTAGCTTGCCGCTTCGTTGATCCTGCTTTTGGACAATTTGAACCTTTCTTCCTGGTATTACATCTTTACGTTGCTGGCCATTCATCAATGATCACCCGCTTCCTTCCTCCCGTTAAGGAGGCTTCTAGAACATTTGGTAGCCTCGAACACGCAAGGCTTTAATCGTCCAACCACTTAAGGCGGCACCCATCAGCCCGCCAACAGCTGGAATGTAGTCGGCCACCGAATATTCCGATAAATTCGATGCCAGCGACCCTGTCCCCCAGCCCCAATAAATGATCAATCCGATCACCAATACGATATAGCCATAAATCGGAAACCATGTTGTTTTCATCAGCATGTTTAATATAAAACCGAGACCGAAGAACAATACAAACAACAGCACGGTAACAATCATTAGTTGCAGCACAATCCCAACTCCTTTAATACAATCGGATATACCTAAGTTTATTCTATATAAGTTTTGCCACGGGGTAAAGTGAACGCTTGATGAACAACTCCCCTTCGTGAAACGGTAACACTTTATTTGCCCTTTGAGTCCAATTTCGTTACAATGGTACAGGCGGGCAAGTACGAATAAAAGGCCTTGCCTAGTTTGATGATTGATGCAAGTTCTTGCAGGTCACTATTATATATGAAAACGAACCTATTACATAGAAGGAGTGTTCTTAATGAGTGAAGCTCTACAAACATTAGAAGGCTGGTATGCACTAAATGATTTTCGCGCTATTGATTGGACCGCCTGGAAAAGTCTTTCCAAACAGGAAAGAAATCGCGCCGAGGACGAGCTCTACAGCTTGCTGGGCCAGTACCAAGATGTAGAGGATAAGAAACAAGGAAGCACGGCATTTTATTCGATCGTCGGCCAGAAGGCAGACTTTATGTTCATGCATCTGCGTGAAACCTTGGAGGAGCTCAACGAGCTTGAAACGGCGTTCAATAAAAGCTTGTTCGCTTCCGTCACCATTCCGACCTTCTCCTATGTTTCCATCGTCGAGCTAGGCAGCTATATGGCAAAGCCGGGGACGGATCCGATGGAAGATCCAGATATCATCGCACGCCTCAAGCCTATCTTGCCTAAAGCACGTCACGTTTGCTTCTACCCGATGAATAAACGCCGAGAGGGCAATGACAACTGGTATATGCTATCGACAGAAGAACGCCGTACCTTCATGCGCGCGCATGGCATGATTGGACGTACCTATGCAGGAAAAATCAAACAAATTATCGCAGGCTCGATTGGTCTCGATGATTGGGAATGGGGCGTTACCCTCTTTGCCGAGGACGCCTTACAGTTCAAAAAAATCGTCCACGAGATGCGCTTCGACGAAACAAGCGCCCGCTTTGGTGAATTCGGCGAATTTTACGTAGGCAATTTACTAAGCCGTGACAAAATGGAAGCTATGCTAAAGTTGTAACACCTCCAACCATCATCTATACCCTACCTGGGCTAAACAGCACAGGTAGGGTTTTTCACCCTTAAAATTAGGACAATAGGCAGGTGTCAACTTGGAGACAGAAATGGTCGAGAATATTTTATCTTTAATGTCTATTCGTGCATACGAAGCGGCTGGACAGGTTATGCAAACCGCCAGCGAGCTTATATTAGCCCATACCTTTTACATCTCGGCCATTGATGGGGATACATCCACTATACTTAAAGCCTTTAACCGCGATCGCCAATTCCTTCAGGAAGGGTGGCGTATTCCTTATGAGGAATCCTATTGCCACCTGGTGATTGATAAGTCTCCAGTTCCGCTGATCATCGAGAATAATCTCATCCACCCGTTAACTAGCGATATGAGCGTGACCCCCGTCCTAGGTGGCTGTTCCTTTCTAGGTGTCCCTATCAAAAGGCGTGATGGGTCTATATACGGAGCCTTTTGTGCGTTTGATCCCGACTATTATCCATTTCATGCCAAAGATATTAGCTTAATGAACTCATTAGCTGTTTTTTTCGCCTATGTCCTTGAACTCGACAACACGATAGATGCTCTAAAAAAATCGGAAGCGGTTGCCATTCGGGCTCTGGAGGACAACTCCAATTTGATGACCACCATGACCCATGAAATCCGCAATCCTATGAACGGCGTTATTAGTATGACCAACTTCCTCCAGGAAACCGAGCTATCCTCTGAACAAAGCGGGTATACCGAAATTATTCAATCGAGTAGCCAAGCGCTTATTTCTATATTAGACAACCTGCTGGAATATTCGAAAATAGAATCTGGAAATATGGAGTTAGATATTCTTCCCTTTGAAGTTCTTTTTTGTGTAAACCAAGTTAGCGCTTTATTTAATGCTAAAGCTTTAGAAAAAGGAATTGAATTGATTGTTGAAGTTAACGATGCAGTGCCTTCAATTCTTTTTGGTGATGAAAATAAGATTCGACAAATATTAATAAATTTGTTGGGAAATTCTGTAAAATTTACGCAAAAGGGATCAATTACCTTATCCGTCGATTTAATTTCTACTGAAAAAGAAACGGAATCCGTTTACCTTGCTTTTAAAGTAAGAGATACAGGTATTGGGATACCCAAGCTTGTTGCTGATCGGCTGCTCCATTCTTTCTCCGCTGAGGATTCCACAACTCCCCGCAAATTTTATGGGGGGACTGGGCTTGGGCTCGCCATTTGTAAGCAGTTAATTGAGCTAATGGATGGACATATCTGGTTAGAGGCTACTGGAAACGGAACCTGCTTCTGCTTTGATATCCAAGTTTCTTATGTAGACCAGCCTTCTTAGCTGTCTGTAACTTCTTCCGTCCAAATCCTGACCGCCAAAAAGCCATACAGCCGCGAATCAGCGGCTATATGGCTTTTTTAAGATTTTGCTTTTCATTATTACTTTTGTTCTTCGTCATCATCGTCGTCATCATCGAATCTGGCATCTCGGCTCGCTTCAGCCTTTTGCGCCAAATAAGCTTCGGTATCCCGATCGCGCTGACGCGACTTTTCCTTCAGCCTTTCAATGGCCGGCAGAATCAAAGTATCAATTTCCTTTTGCACCGTATAAACCAGATCATAGCGGGTTTGGGACTCCAGATAATGCCCCACGTCAATGAGCGCGTTATAGCGATCCAGCTCATCCCGCGTCAATAAACCGCGTACCTGTACGCTGCAGTGCCGCATAACTAGAAGCGACCTTTCTTCAGCACCAGAGGAATTCCGCCAATCATATAAAGGTAACGCATATCGATAACCTTTTTCATGATAGCAGCCATACCGCCTTTAACTTTACGGGAACCAACAATACCAATCGCTTCGCCGCGTCCGAGTGAAGCAACCGTACCTTTGCTCTCATAAGTGAAGCCTTTAAGCTTTTCACCACGAATGGAAGCAACAAGATTGTGCGAACAGACATCCGCTTGTTGAATCGAGATTTGAGCCGTTGGCGGGTAAGGGCGACCTTCCGGACTGAATACAAGCGAGCAATCGCCTAATACATAGACGTTATCGTGGCCAGGTGCACGCAGGTTCTCGTCAACCTTAATACGACCGCGCATCGTTTCAAAGCCTGCATCATCAAGCATATGATTGCCGCGGATACCGCCTGTCCATACGACAGTGGCTGATTTGATTTCTTCTCCGTTAGCAAGAATAACGCCATCAGGTGTGCATTCTTTAATAGCCGTTGCAATTTTAAAGGTTACGCCTTTACTTTGCAAGACACCCATTGCATACTCAACCAGCTCTGGATCAAATCCAGGCAATGCTGTTGGTGCAGCTTCAATGTTATATACTTTCACAAGGGAAGGATCAACGTCATATTCTTTGCAAAGCTTCGGAATACGGTCAGTCACTTCACCAATAAATTCAATTCCTGTAAACCCGGCACCGCCTACTATAAATGTTAAATAATCTAGACGGTTTGGTTCGCGTTTGAATCTTGCAAATTGATATTCAATATGCTCACGGATAAAACGAACGCTATTGATACTGCGAATGCTTAGCGCATATTCCTTTAAGCCTGGAATACCAAAGGTTTCAGGCTCTCCGCCTAAACCAATAACCAAATAATCGTAGGAAAGTGTACCTTCCTCGAGAATAACCTTCTTTTCTTGAGGGCGAATTTGAACAACTGTCGATTTCACAAAATCGATTTTAAATTCGTCAATCAGTTTAAGGATGCTTACCCTTGCGTTCTCTGGGTTATCTGTTCCTGCAGCGGGCATATGCAGATGTGTAGTAATGTAGTGGTAATCATGTTTGTTGACAAGAGTTACATCAGCTTCGTTGTAATTCAATTCCTTTTGCAAGCGAATAGCCGTTACAATGCCTCCATACCCTGCTCCCAAAATAACTATTCTTGGTATTCGACTCATGGTTAATCCCTTCCATCCGTTAGTTTCTTTTTATCAATCATTGTAAATCGCCACAAAAATGATTGTGAAAATTTACACAAAGTACACCGCGGGTCATTTTCTTCATGATAGTTTGATCATAATACATAAATAATATGACCAATCCCCTTTCAAATCTCACATCAGTGTAAACAAGTTCTCAAGACATAGTATACTCTTAAGTGACAAATAGCAAGGTTTGTTTTGGTTAATATAGAGGAAAAAAACGAACACTAACTTGAGTATATACGCGATTCCTCCCAATTACTGCGTATTTGTTAAGAATCAAATGCTGAAGCCTTTATTCGACTTTTTACCTGCTAAATTTTCGGTGTTGTACATACTGTAGACAAGAAAATCCTTCATAAGATTAATATTTCCTTCCATTATGTGCCCATGTATAATATAATTCGAATATTGTTAACTGATATTCATTATCAGTGATTCATTTCAATTACTGATATTCATTAATCCTTAGGAGGTTCATTAAACAAATGCAGAACGAAATTGTGGATATTATTATTATTGGCGGAGGCCCTGCCGGTATGTTTGCCGGGTTCTATGGTGGTATGCGTCATGCAAGTGTAAAAATCATTGAAAGCATGCCCCAACTAGGTGGACAATTGGCTGCCTTGTATCCGGAAAAGTACATTTATGATGTTGCCGGGTTCCCAAAAGTAACAGCGGCGGAGCTTGTAAGCAACCTGGAGCGCCAATTGAAGCACTTCCCAACTGATATTCGCTTGGAAGAAAAGGTACTGCAGGTGATTAAGAAGGACGAGCGTTTGTTCGAAGTTGTTACCGATAAAGGTGTCCATCAATCCAAAGCTGTTATTATAACGGGTGGAGTTGGCGCTTTTGAACCAAGACGTCTGGAATTGCTGGAAGCATCGAAATTCGAAAAGAAAAACCTTCATTATTTTGTTAGTGACCTGCTTAAATTTAAAGGTCAAAAAGTATTGATTAGCGGCGGCGGCGACTCCGCGGTAGATTGGGCTTTAATGCTAGAGCCAATTGCAGAAAAAGTGTACTTAACACACCGTCGTGATAAATTCCGCGCGCATGAGCATAGTGTAGAGAACTTGAACAAATCTACTGTCGAGATTTTAACCCCTAAAGAAATTACCGCGCTTCACGGAGAAGATTATATCAATAGAGTTGTTTTGACGGATTGCAAAAGCGGTGAAGTGATGGACGTTGAAGTAGATGCCGTTATCGTCAATTTCGGTTTTATTTCCTCCCTAGGCCCAATTGCAGAATGGGGCTTTGAAATCGATAATGGCTCCATTATCGTCGATTCCCGCATGGAAACAAGCATTCCCGGCATCTTCGCTGCTGGTGATATCACTACTTATCCCGGCAAGCTGAAATTGATTGCTGTTGGATTTGGTGAAGCCCCTACCGCCATTAATAATGCCAAGGTTTATATTGACCCTACCGCCAAGCTATCCCCAGGACATAGCAGCAATATGAAAATGTAATTTATGGTTTGTCTTTTAGGCAAAAGCACCAAAAAAGGATATCCACTTACGTAATTCTGTTATGGATATCCTTTTTTGGTTTGTACGTTGTTGTTCCTATCTATGGTGGTGAGATTTAGCTAACCTGCGCTTCTCCGTTGGGATAATAATCTACACTTAGTTTCCGACGACTGATCTCATCCAATAAGAGCCGAATAAATTCCTTCTCAAGCTTCAGGTCTAATGCCTTGAAGTAGGTGTCAATTAATACTTCGTTGCTCATTAGTCTCATTAAATATCACCCAAATTCTGTAAAGTAAATTCATATTAACACGTTAAATCCTTAAGAACAAGTGTTCCGTTATCCACAAGCAACTGTGTATAAGCTGTGCGCAATTTGTTGATAAGTGTAACAAACTGGCTGATAACACGGTGGATAGTGTGGACAAGGTTATGCACAGGCTAACTTACCCACCATTCACGCTAAAAATATTTTTAATTTTGTGAATATTTGCTTTGTTTTGCCTATAAAGCCTTGTTTAATATCTTTTAACCATTTTCGCGCAAGCTTAATCCACAGTTGGGTCCGAACCAAAAAACCTCCTGCATTTTGTATGGGCTACATACAAATGCAGGAGGTTTTTTAAATGCTTATTTAAGCTTAGGGTTACACTTCTACTTTATCATCACAAGGCTCTGGAGTTCCTTCATAATCAGCAGGCTTGAATGAAGATCCACAGCCACAAGAAGCTACGGCATTCGGATTATCAATAGTAAAGCCCCCGCCCATTCCTGTATCCTTGAAATCAATTTCTACACCGAATAAATATTTGGAGCTATCCCCATCCACTACTACCTTAAGTCCATGGATTTCAAATATTTTATCATCGGCATTTTCTTTATCATCAAAGCCCATACCATATGAGAACCCACTGCATCCGCCTGACTTAACACCAAGACGCAGGAATAGGTTTGGTGTTTCTTCGCTTGCGAGCATTTCTCTAATTTTATCAACAGCTGTTTCGCTAATGTTTACCATTTGTTATAACCTCCTAAAGTTTTTCGAAGGGAAACTTATTTAAAAGGGTTACATAAACCCCTCTCTTCTCAGTATACTCTTAATATGTATACTCCTCAAGACCCTTAAGCTTTAACTGCTTGTCCAATTGGTAAAATTGCAATAACAATATATCAAGCTGGCTGCTACACTGCTGCACTTCCGGATGCATGAAGCCATATTGATCGACGAGTTGAACCATATGTGATCTAACTATCTCTATTTCTCTTGAATATTTCATAAGCTCATTCGAGTAGATGGATTTCAATTGTCATCACCACCATATACATAGATTCGCATATTTACTTAATTCTGCCAAAAAACGCCTTTAGGTTACATCTTTCTACTTTCAATTCCATTATAAGGGTTATAAATCCATTTTGTCGAACTCTGTATTGCCCCACCCAAGCAGTAAGTTTATAATAGATAAGATTGCTTCACCATTTACACTAAAAAAAGGAGGTGGCTCCATGAGTATTTTAATTAGTCGTTCTGAACAAAGGATGGCCGAAATCGCCGATAAAGTCAGGAATGAGGTGCGGCTATCGGCAGATGATGGTTTATTTTTGTACCAATCCGATGATTTATTATCCATAGGCCAATTAGCAAATGAGGTCAATCTTCGTAAAAATGGAAAGAAAGTGTTTTTCATTGAAAATATGAGCTTATATTTTACCAATGTTTGTGAAGCTCATTGTGCTTTCTGTCATTTCCGCCGGGATGAAGGCGAAGAAGGTGCTTACACCTTAACACCTGAACAGATGTTTGAATTTATCGATGAGCATTACCACCCTGGTATGCGCGAGTTCCATATTGCACAAGGCCATAATCCCCATCTTAAATTTGACTATTATCTCGAATCCATACGCTCATTGAAGCAGCGTTATCCCAACGTAACAATTAAGGCGCACACTGCGGCAGAAATTGAGTTTTATTCGCGGATCAGTGGGTTAAGCTATAAAGGGGTGCTTGAGGCTCTGATCGATGCAGGTCTTAGCACATTGACCGGTGGAGGTGCAGAAATCTTGTCCGAGCGCTACCGCAAAAAAATGGGCGTAGGCAAAGCAACTACCGATCAATGGCTGGAAATTCAACGCGTAGCCCATGGAATGGGTATGAAGACGCACGCAACAATGCTTTATGGTTCCATTGAAACTCTAGAGGAACGCATTCAGCATATGATTTATTTGCGTGAGCTTCAGGACGATACAGACGGCTTTATGGTATTTATTCCGAACTCCGTGCAGCCTGCCAGTGTAAATGCTGGAATCAAGCGCCGCGTAGCCGCTTTTGACGATTTGAAAACCATCGCGATCAGCCGTTTGATGCTGGACAATATTCAACACATCAAAGCTTATTTTATTAATTTGGGCACACAGCTTACACAAATCGCCCTTACCTTCGGAGCCTCCGATGTGCACGGAACGATAGTTAAGGAACGGATCAGCCACGCGGCTGGAGCTTTGTCTCCTGAAGGCCTAACTCGTGATGAGCTTGTTTGGCTTATCCAAGGCGCTGGGCGAATTGCTGTAGAACGTGATACGTTTTACAAAGAAATTAAAGTTTTCGAATAATCAACACTTAAATAAAGATCAACACTTAGAATGCCTCATAACGGTTTCTAAGGTTTGTATTTCGGATAGTTGGAGAGAAGGGGTTTGTGCATCATGAAAAAAATCGTCATTTTGGGCGGAGGCTATGGCGGTCTCACTGTAGCCAATGAGCTGCTCGAAAAAGATTTGCCTGCCGACACTGTCTTGGTACTCATCGACCGGATGCCCTACCAAGGATTAAAAACTGAATATTATGCTTTGGCTTCTGGGACGCTCGCCGATAAAGAAATTCGCGTTCAATATCCTGTAGACCCACGCTTAATTCTTAAATATGGCGAGGTTACCGCTGTTGACCCCGTTCAAAAGCTGATTTTGTTTGAAAATGATAAGCCCATGGCTTATGATACGCTAATTCTGGGTCTTGGCTGCGTGGACAAGTACCATGAGATTCCTGGCGCTCAGCAATATTCCAACAGCATCCAAACGCTTTCGGGCACACGTAAAACGTATCAGGCGGTCAATGATACGTTGCCCTATGGGCAAGTCACCATTGTTGGCGGAGGCTTAAGTGGTGTCGAGATGGCAGCAGAGCTTCGTGAAAGCCGGGCAGACCTCAACATCCGCATCCTGGATCGCGGACCCAGCATCTTGTCTGCTTTTCCTGAGAAGCTGCAGGGATTCGTCCGTGAATGGATGCAGGAGCACCAGATCGAAATGATGCCCCATGTTTCACTTTCCCGGCTTGAAGGCGGTATCCTGTATAACCAGCAGGATGTGATCCATACCGATGTAACCATCTGGACGGCCGGCATTCAGCCAAGCCCTATCGTGCAGCAATTACAGCTTCCCAAAGACAACCAAGGACGGCTCATTATTAATGAGTACCACCATATTCATGATTACCCGGATATTTATGTGGTTGGCGACTGTGCGTCGCTGCCTTTCTCGCCAAGCGCGCAGGCAGCCGAAGCACAAGGCGAGCAGATTGCACAAGTCATTCGTGCAGGCTGGAAGCAGCAAACCCCTCGGCTTGGACAAATCAAGCTAAAAGGGGTTTTGGGTTCGCTTGGCAAAAAATCCGGCTTTGGCGTCATGGGCAAACGTTCAATTACCGGTCTGGTGCCCCGCGCTTTAAAAAGTGGTGTGTTATGGTTATCTAAGCACCATTTCGGTTAAGTTTATCCGCTTGTGTCCCAGCTAGGGCTACTCACCCAAAAGATCGAGCATAGCTTGGGCTTGCTTTATTTTGGATTGGATTCGCTCATACAGCTCATCTGGGGATGCAGCGGCTACAATTTCGCCATTGACTAAGGCATAAGGAAACGTATAGCATTCCCCACAGTTACCCAGACAGCCGTATTCGATCACATCTAGCTCGATATCTGCTTCGAGGCGTTTCATTACCAATTCCGTGCCGCTATGCAGATTACTTGAGCAAAATTCGATGATTGCACTCATGTTTACTTCGCACCTGCCTTGTTAGCCATTTTAATTTCATGGCAATTGTATTATAATAAGAGTTAGAAAGGAGTTGACGTCAAATGACAGAACAAACACAAAGCACCATGTACGATGAAGTACTGGAGGTTTTAGATAAGTTGCGTCCGTTTTTACAACGCGATGGCGGCGACGTAGAGCTAGTTGATGTTGAAGATGGCATCATTAAGCTAAAACTGGTTGGTGCCTGCGGGAGTTGCCCAAGCTCAACCATCACCCTTAAGGCAGGTATTGAACGTGCTCTACTTGAAGAAGTAGAAGGCGTAGTAGAGGTCGTACAAGTATTCTAATACCAAATCCTACATTCAAGATCTTGTGTGTACAAGGAGAAATAGCCTAATTGGCTTGCTTCTTTGTATCCAAGGTCTTTTTTTCTATCCAGTATTTATTCCATATGAACGTTGGCGCGGATTGGATCCAGACCTCCCGATATTTCCATGATGTTGCCTGTTATGAAGTCCGAGCTCGGCTCGCACAAAAAGGCGATCACTCTCGTAATGTCCTCTCCTGCTCCAGGCCGGCCGCGTGGTGATTCAGGATCCTTCACATGCTCCACTTCGGCAATCCGCTTTTCTTTGTTGGCACCCCGAATGTCACCCGGACAAATCATATTAACGGTGATTCCGAAGGGTGCTTCCTCTACTGACAGCGTTTTGGTGAACGAAACCAACCCAACCTTGGCTGCTGCATAAACAGCCCTGTGCGGCCATCCTCGTGCCTCTGAGGCATGACCGAATCCGAAATGGATGATTCTGCCCCATTGCTTGGTACGCATCATGGGAAGCACCATATGGTCTAAATGCATAACACCAAGCAAATTTCCATTCATGATGTAATCGATATCCGCTTGCTCGTATTCGCCAAAAAACTTGCGCTCACGGACAAAGGGGCCCGCATTATTAATTAAAATATCAATGCTTCCCAATTGCTCGACCGTACTTTGGACAAGTCGCTGCATATCCTCTCGGCGGGAGACGTCCCCCTGTAGTGCCAAACAGCGAACTCCCTTGGCTTGAATACGTTCGCATAATTCCTTAGCTTCATCAGCGCTATGCACATAATTAATAACAATATCACAACCGATATCTGCGAGCAGGAGTGCGGTCATTTTGCCTAGCCCTTTGGCGCTTCCTGTAATGAGTGCGACTTTCCGTTGTTCGCTCATCCCGAATTTCCTCTCCTTGTTGCACATGCTATAGTTAAGTATAGAGGAAGCACACTGCCGATTCAACAACAACTACAACCCTAATCGATAAATCCTTGTAGAACGGGCTTGGGTAGGTTCAAGTAAATTTTCATGCATTAAGGGTGGTATCTTCCTGTGGACTCGGACAGCTTCCCGATATAATCAAAAGCTGTGTGTACAGCGGCAAACACCATATCACAGCCTGCTTCCAAGTCTTTAAGATGCCCGCTTACATTTTCCGTTTTCATACGTTCATTGTGTAGTTGCTCCACCTCAGCCACCTGCAATAAATCATCCAGCAGATCAGCATTTATCGTATGGATTTCCAAATTGCGCTCATTTCTGAGCCGCTCTACTGGATTCTTATAGTTCATTTTCAAATCGTAAAGCTTGCGCTCCAGCTCAGAGTACAAATGATGCTGATGCATATTACGAAGCACGGTAAAGTACGAAAACCGCGACTTGACCTCTTCGGT
Organism: Paenibacillus agricola; assembly: GCF_011440305.1. Lineage (GTDB taxonomy): Bacteria > Bacillota > Bacilli > Paenibacillales > NBRC-103111 > Paenibacillus_S > Paenibacillus_S agricola. The sequence continues at coordinate 694,900 of NZ_JAAOIW010000003.1, forward strand.
TTTCAGCCGAAACCGCTCGTTCATGAAATGACCGAGCTTATCCAATATGGCGAATACACGAATGATCGCATTTCTATAAAAATACAGATGGCGGTTATAATTAGCCAGCTCTTCTGCGTCCATATCATCAATAAACGTTTTATTGATATGCTCGCTATAACGGCTCGCCGCGTATTGGCTCTGCTCCAATTCATCCAAGGCTCTCAGAAATCCATTGCCCCAAATGATGTATCGCTTGTCCTGGGAGCTGCGCTTGGCAAACGGAACCGAATTCAACAATGCCAAATATTGATGAATGGAATGGTTCGTCTCATCCAAGGCTCCCCTAGCTTCACGGCTTGGTTCACCGAACATTGCTCTTAGCATGTAGCTCGCCCACCCCTTCTGCTGGATTCTATAATCGAAAAAAAGCCACCTACTGTTATCATGCCCAAAAATAGCCGCCGATCTTTTCGCAATCAACAAAGCGAAGCGCTTTCAAAAACCAAGCAATGCTATTAAAGCATTGCATATTTTTAAGTAATTGGGCTATCTACCAGCCTGCTGCGTTGGTCGCACAGTAGTAGCCTATTACACATATTGCTATTTGCATGCAACAACAAGCTACGCATACCTAACGAGCTCCGTAAGCCTGTCTATCGCCCTTCTTGGCTTGGAAGGCAAGTACACTTAGATAACACAATATACCAAACAAACACGATACCAGCACCGCGTGAAGCAGGCTCGCTACAAGATACGAGTCGTATCCCATCGATAAAGTCACGAAAGCACCGCTAAATATTTGCGTAATAACGAGAATCAGCGCCCATTTGGCGGCTTGGTACATATTTTCCTCTGCGCGCATCTGGGAACGAATAGCCATGAACAGCCAAGCAAGCAAAACAAACAATAGTGCGGCACCAAGACGGTGCGCGAATACGACTCTTGTTGGACCGACCAATTCAGGAATGAAGCTTCCGTTACACAAGGGCCAACCTATACAGCCTCCTGAGGATTCCGTATGCCGGACAAATGCGCCCAAATATACGACGGCATAGCTGTAAAGGGTAATTAAGAAAACTCCCCATCTTACTCCAGCAGTTAGTGATAGTGTCGCGCCTGACAGACCGCTACCAAAACGGGTATAAACCAAGGAAAGCAGCAAGGTAAAAGCAAAAGCCATTAAAGAGAAGCCAAAATGCAGAGCCAAAACAGAGGACGATTGCGGCCAAATTACAGCCAAAGCACCCAACAAAGCTTGCAGCACTGTAAAAAACATCGCACCGGATACGAACACCTTTGCATCTTTTCTATTGCTATACATCCATACTAGGATAAACGCAATTAATAAAATGATGCCGACTACCCCCACCACGAAGCGATGGCTATATTCGATAATGGAATCAATGGTATACGCTGGCACAAATTTACCATTGCATAGCGGCCAATCATCACCGCAGCCGCGACCGGATTCCGTTTTAGTCACAAGTGCTCCCATTACGAGAATAAGGAACATGCCGTACATACTGGCAAAGGAAAAGCCTTTGAGCCACTTTTGCAAATTCATAAGCTGGTATCACCCACTTTTCTTAAAGCTTCGACACGGTTCTGCAAGCCGAAACGTTCATGTTTCATTATAGCGATAAAAGCAGAGCAATTCCATGTGGAAATGTTACAAAGCGTTGAAAGTGAGCATAAAGCTTATTAAAAAAACTGACGGCTACCAGGGGACGTTCTCATTCCCTGGTAACCATCAGCTCATGCGTTGCTTACTCGCCTTCCGTTACTTAACCAACCTGATCCTCGGGTCCTGTTAGCCTCTAAGCCAAGTCCTCTTATGCCTGCGGTTTCTTAAGTGCATCCGCTACTTGTACAGCGCGATCCAGAAACTGCTCGATTTCTTCTTTTGTTTTGCGCAGCTTGCTGACGAAGCGAACCAGCTCTTGGCCATCGCGGAATGCAATAAAGCTCGGGATGCCAAGAATATTAAGCTTCTCGCACAGATCTGGAACCTCATCTCGATCCAATTCGATAAAGTTCAAACGGTCTCCATAAGCTTCTACGATTGAAGGCATGAAGGGCTCGATATAATGGCAATCCTTGCACCAGGATGCTTTGAATACAGCAATTGTCGGTTTGTCGCCGGCAACGATTTGATCGAAAACAGATTCAGAATTCACTTTTTCCATAAAGAGCACCTCTTTCTACATACATTACTTATATATAGCATGCTCGATTTTTGAAGTCAATACTCGAAAGCCAGGCTTAATCGCGTGAAATCGTAACCATTTGCAGCTCTGGGTTCCAGCTCACCTTGGTGCCTAGATTTTCGGCAATAAAGCGAACGGGCACAAAGGTGGTGCCATCTTTGAGCTCAGCCTCAACTTCAAGCGGCTTGATCATGCCGTTCACTGTAGCTTGCTTGCTGCCAATGTTCAGGTTGATTACAGCGCCGCTGACAGGATCGGTGATTGTAACCTGCTGAGTCGCTTGGTTCCAGCTAACGTCGGATTCTAGCTGTTCAACGACGAAGCGAGCCGGAACCATGGTGATACCATTACGAATATAGGGCTTGGTTGAATCATTGTAGCTGCTGCTGGAGTTATCCATCAGTAAATTGATTTCTTTTTTGGTAATATGCAAATCATTCTTCAATAACTCATACAGCTTCGATTTCGGATCCAGTAAAGCCAAAAATTGAGTCGGCTTATTAAATTCTTTGATTTCAGTAACCCCTGCGCTTGTATCAATAACATCTACCTTGACCGGTTTGTTAATATTCCAGTTTTGGGCGGTACTAGTCAATTTGATAGATTGCAGCGCCGTTGTATTGTCCGCTGGCAGAGTAAACATAACCTCTGTTGTTGCTTTGCGCGGCATCAAGTCGTTATCGATAAACATATCTGTTTTTAATTTCAGCTGATCACTTAATAGTACATTCAAAGATTCACCTTGATACGATTCCTTCATTGATTGAACGGTCCCGTCAAAGCTTTCCAAAGCAGACTTCAAATTGCTAGTGATAAACGTAAAGGCGAACTCAACTGCTAATGTTTTATTGTTTAAATATGGCGCAATTACGTTGCCATAAGGATTAGGTGCATCTGCACTTTCGCTTTCTTTAAGGGATTGCTTGATGATAGGAACAAACAAATCATAGATTTGGCCCAACGCATCCTTTAACCCTTTTTCATCCGCTAGCATATTGGTTAAAAACTTTTTGACTAGACCGACTAATTCAGTGCCCTTGATTTCAGCATGGACCTTAGTACCACTTACGGTTTCTGTGCCGATGATCTCAGTGCCTTTGGAAGCGGAAATGTTGTTCGGATTCGGCGAAATGCCTGTTATATAAGCTCCGAGTGCTGGGTACCATTCATAAACCTTTAGCTGCATTTGCTTGATCACATCCTGCATTTCTGCTGACATGGCTTGCTGTCCTTGCTGAAACGACCCATTATTAGAAATGACGATTGGTTTTTTGGCACCTTCCACCATGATCGTATAGTTCTGGTCGGCTACTGTCAGCTGAAAAGGTATCTTGCCTTTATTATATTCGAAAATACCTTTGAGGGAAGCATGTGTATAATCCTGCTGCTTGGCATCGGTAATGGTGAGCTTAACGTTGCTGAATAGCTCCAACAGCTTTTTGTCATTCTCGACCATAAATGTCGCCAAAGGATTCGGAACTATTTCCAACGAAATGGTTTGACTGCCTTCTGAGGATTTAATGCTCAACGAGTTTTGAATGGCTTTGTTCAAATCCAACCCACTAACAGCTTCGCAGCCTGACAGCACAACTAAAGCTACTGCTAATAGTAGGGCAATCCATGTTTGCTTTTTCCTGATTTTCATTATTTTCCTCCTTAGATTTGTCGCAGAAAGTTTATATGATACCATCTGCTGAAATTCTTTGCCCATGCAAGGCCTATTGTTTATATACGACAAACGCAGGTGTAACTCCTTTTTTTAACTATAAACGTCACCCGCTTAACGCATCATCTTGGCTCGGATTTGTTGCTTATGAGTGAGGTAGCCGGCCAGGGGTCTAGGCAAACCAAAAAACCATGATAGGAGCTGGCATTCTACTGCCTGCTCCTATCATGGTTATATGAATTAATTATCGCGCCCAGCTTCTTTTACTCCACAGATACCCACTGCCTGCTTTGGCTCGATTTCTCAACGGCCTCCAGTACCATCTGGTTCTGAAGCCCATCGGCAAAGCTCGGCTGGGGACAACGGCTTGTTGCTATGCCATTAAGGAACTCGCGAATCAAGCCTAAGAAGGTATGCTCATATCCAATGTTATGGCCAGGTGCCCAATATACATTGCCATAAGGATGCTCGGATTCCGTACAGGTAATATTGCGGAAGCCCTGCAAGCCCGCCTCGTCATCTTTTAAATATACTTCCAATACATTTAAGCTTTCCAAATCCCAACGTATGGAGCCCCGCTCCCCGTTGATTTCAAAACGATTCCCATTTCGGTTGCCGCCGGCAAAACGCGTTGCCTCAAACGTACCGATTGCCCCGTTTTTAAATTTCACGATAAAGGCCGATGCATCATCGACATCCACTTCACCCATCTCTGTTATTTCTTCAGGGGCTTCTTGGTCAGGAAGCGGGCGGGCACCAATAAAGGTTTCCATCGTACCAACAACTTCAGCAATATCGCCTACCAGGAAACGAGCCAGATCAATCATATGCGAAGCCAGGTCTCCATGCGCCCCGGAGCCGCTTTGCTCCTTACGCATCCGCCACTCCAGCGGGCTATCCGGATCCATTAACCAATCCTGCAGGTAAAGTCCGCGAAAATGGTAGATACGACCAAGACGACCCTCACGAATCAGCTTTTTGGCAAATTGCACAGCCGGGGAAAAGCGGTAATTGTGGCATATCATATGCACCTTGCCCGATTTATGGGCAGCTGCCAGCATTCGTTTGGCATCCTCTACATTAACAGAGAGCGGCTTCTCACATAAAACATGCTTGCCAGCCTCTAACGCTGCAATAGCGATCTCTGCGTGTAAATGGTTGGGGGTTACAATATCGATAGCATCGATATCATCCCTTTGGATTAGCTTACGCCAATCGCTTTCATGGGATGCCCAGCCCATTTTTTGAGCCGCCGTATGAACCCCATCTTCGTCCCGTCCGGAAATTGCCTGCATCACGGGAACGAGCGGTAAATCGAAAAAAAACGGCAAGTCACGGTAAGCATGGCTATGCGCTTTGCCCATGAATTTATATCCAATCATTCCGATTCGCACTTGTTTATCTCCCATATCCATCATCCTTCCATTCGGTCTATATCTTCTTGCTATCTCTTATTTGTCCATTTTTCACGGTTTTGAAGCAGAAACAGCCCAACTCCATCCCATAGACCTATTAAACGCGACCATTCCATTGTTATTACGTATACCTATGTATAGCTTTTCAAATCATGCCTCAGGCTAGAAAGTGGGTGACCCTGATGAACACTCTATTGGCATGGGCTTCCGTCCTTGGTTCAGGTGTGTTGGAGCTATGGGTGGCGATTCCGCTCGGCTTTACCCTACAGCTCCATCCCGTGACAACAGCTATATTAAGCGCTCTTGGTTCATTGTTAAGTGCTGTAATTATTATCTTTTTTGGCAGTTCGCTGCGGAATTGGCTGATCCAACGATTCCAACGCAAAAATGGGGGCAAAGACAGCCGCATGAGCCGAATCTGGAACCGCTATGGGATCATTGGCCTAGGCTTCCTGTCGCCGCTCCTGACAGGGGCTCCTTTAGGTGCCGCAATCGGGATTTCCTTTAATGCAGAGCCGCGCAAGCTGCTGCTTTGGATGGCTGTGGGTATCATATTTTGGAGCTGCGTATTAACGATTGCTGCCGCATATGGGTTGATGGCTCTTAAGCTGGCTTAGCTTTAGCTGGAAAGCTCCCTTCATTTCGTCCGTATTTCTTTTTTTATGCTGATATATGGAAAAAATCCGGTTAATTCGAGCACCATTCGCCCAAATAGCGAATAGGACAAGATTTAGCCGGATTTTTCAGTTAACTTTGAGCGGGTTTCTCCTAGTTTCCTTTTTTCATAAGCTTAGGCGCCACTCGTCCAAGCAACCTTTGTATAGAACCAGGCATATGCTGGAGGTCAGCCACGCCCATCGTGCGCGTAACGAACAGTAGTAAAGGATAAGCGGCAGCGGTAACTGTACACAAGATAGCTGCTTGAATAAAAGCATCACCGCGGGCATGGCCAAATGGCCACACATAGGCATGGACTAAACTGCCCAAGCCCATTCCTACTGCTATAATAACGATTGTTGTTATGGCGAGGCCGAGAAAGCGGCGTGGACTTAGTAACGTGTACGTAACTTCTTTACGAAGCACAAGCAGGTTGAGCGCTGCCATCACGATAAAGCATAAGCAAGTAGCTGCGATAATGCCGTAGATGCCAAACCAGGGCGCAAGCGCAAAGCTCGCAACCAGCTTAATGGCGATCCCCACAATCACATGCAACACAAGTGGCCGCATTTTTCCCATCCCCATCAATACAGCACCCGATGTTTGCATCACAATCTGGAAAATCGAGCTAATCGTCAGTACAATAATAATGGGAGCGGCGAAAGTCTCGACAATGGCCGAGCCTTTTATATTACCAAAAATAAAACCGTTCAAGGGTCCGGCAGCCAAACAAATGACCAGCACCATCGGTAAGCCGCTTAGTATAGAAAGCTGCAGCACTTTGCCTGTCTGCTGCCCAACCTCCACCATATCTTTTTTGGAATAGGCTGAGGAAATAATCGGCACTACCGATTGGCTAAGGGCAATCGCCAATATAATTGGGATACCTGCTAATGACTGTGCCCGTCCAACAAGCACCCCAAGAATTTCTTGGGCACTTGCTTCACCAACCTGATCCCTCAACAGCAGCGTGACAATGGATGAATCAATCGTATATACCAAGGTAACCGTCAAGGAAAAAATAACGATGGGAATCGACAGCTTAAACAGCTGGGCATAGATCGATTTGAAAGAAAGCGAGCTTTGATCGACCCGATCCACCATTTGTTTGCCAATAGCACCACTTGAACTAGCTGAACCCGTTGAACTTGAGCCACTGCTACTGCCAGCAGCTACTCCTTCCGCACGATCGCCGCGGCGCAGCTTCAGTGCGTAATAGATCATGACCGCAATGGCAGCCACACTGCCAACAACGCCGCCGAAGGAAGCACCGGCTACAGCCCAATCCAGGCTAAAGCTAAGCAGCATATAGGCAAGCGCTACCGAAGCGGCAACGCGGAAGATTTGCTCCACAATTTGTGAGATGCCGTTAGGCATCATCATCTGCCGCCCTTGGAAGTAGCCGCGCATAATCGCGATTAGCGGGAACAACAGCAGCGCCGGTGCCAAGGTTCGGATGGGCAACGCCGCCTGTGGATTTAACGTGATATTGGCATAATAAGGGGCAATGATATATAAAAATAGCGTCATGATGGCACCCGCACCCACAGCAAACCATAGAGCAGCACGGTAAATACGTGCAGCCTCTGCATAAAACCCGAGCTCCCTGCGCTCAGAAATCATTTTGCTAAGGGCACTGGGAATGCCCGCAGTAGCTACAACCAATAACATGGAATAGAGGTTAAAGGCGATCCCGTAACTTGCCATCCCAATGTCACCTAATAAAGCAATAAGCGGAACTCTTTGGACAACCCCAAGCGCCCGAGCGACCAATGCCGCCATCGTTAAAATCAGGGTTCCCTTCACTAATGAATCCTTGGCCACAACTGTCCCTTCTCCCTACCCAATTGCCTGGGATCCTTAGATGCCAAGCATTTTCATTCTTGTGCTTACAGCACCCAAACCAAAAAGAGAATAACCATCAACAGCTGAAGCACCAATTTGACGGCGACGCTGGAGAGTAGCCCTACTAGAGCTCCAAGACCGACGCTAAGCGACTTTTTGAATTCGGTACCTATGATCAACTCGGCAATAACTGCACCCAGGAAAGGGCCGAGTAGTAGTCCAGCTACCGGAATAACGAACGGTCCTGCGATCAGCCCAATTGTACTGCCAATCATCGACGCCCGGGAGCCCCCAAACTTTTTCACCCCTAAGGCTCCTACCGCATAATCGGCGACAATCAGGGCGATAAAAATCGTCGTCTGAATTACCCAAAACCAAACACCCAAAGGCTCGAAGCTAACCATCCAGCCATATACAAAAAACGCTGCATAAATTGCAACTGCTCCAGGAAAAATCGGATACACGGCTCCTATCATACCGACTATAAATAAAACAATAACGATAATCCAAGCGGTGATTAACATGGGGCGCCCTCCTACAAGTTTTCTGATAGAAAACTACATCGTAAGCATAAATCGAGTTTGGCTTTAGCAAAAGCTACTTCGTAAGCTACGATAAAATATACGTTTCGATAATTTTCGCGACGCCATGCTCTTCATTCGTTACTGTGACCACATCAGCCAACGCTTTTACCTCGTCTTGTGCATTACCCATTGCGACACCCAAGCCAGCCTCACGAATCATCGAGATATCATTTAAGCTGTCTCCCATCGCGATCACCTGCGACATATCAAAGCCAAACATTTCGCATACTTGGCGGACGCCACTGGCTTTGTTTATCCCTTTAGGATTTAACTCCAAATTTAGCGGATGTGAATTGGTGATCTCCAGTAAATCCCATGCCTCAAGCTTAGCCCGTATAGCCGAAAGGATCGATTCATCTTCATAATAGTAGCCGAATTTGAGCCATTGATGGGCATCTATAGCTTCCACCCAGCGTTCCTTGTTGTAAATCTCGCCAACTGCATAAGCCCAGAACCAGGTATCATACTCCACAGCAATAGCATGCAAATCGCTCATGATCGCCGGATCTAGCAGGATGCGGCTATGCAGCTTGCCCGGTGCTGCCCATACCTCGCTGCCGTTTACGGTAATAATCGGCGCTTCCAGCTTGAGCTCCTCAATATAGGCTTGCACATTTTGAATCCCACGTCCTGTGGCGAACATTACCTTAACTCCAGCCCGTTCAGCAGCGATAATCGCAGCACGATTTTCCTTGGAGACGGTTTTATCGTCTGTCAGGAACGTTCCGTCCATATCCAAAGCTAGCAGCTTGTAATCTCCTTTTCCCATCCGTTACATCCCCTCTCTAGAGTGCCTTGGCAAAAGACGGTTTCGGTAAATCCTCCATATAAGTAACATGCCATAAAGCAAACATATAAATGGTCCACAAACGTCTAGCATAGTCGCCTTGCCCGCTTTGGTGCTTGCTCACCATTTGGCGAACAGTCCCAATGTTAACGTAATCCTCAATGCCGCTGGCTTCAATCTGCTCCAGCATCACCTTGCCTTGGTTGCCTTTCAACCAATCCCGCAGGGGAACCGGAAAACCCAGCTTAGGGCGGTTAAGGATAAAATCCGGGATAATCCCTTCCATCGCTTTACGGAAAATATATTTGGTTGTTCCATGGGATACGCGGTAATGGGCAGGTATTCGGCGGGCGACCTCATAAAGCTCCACATCGAGAAAAGGAACACGAAGCTCCAAGGAATGCGCCATCGTCATTTTGTCCGCCTTCATCAGAATATCTCCAGGCAGCCAAAGGTTCATATCGATATATTGCATCCGTGTGATTGGATCCTGATGTTTGGTTTTATTATAATACTGTTCAGCGATTTGCCAAGGATTGCGATAGCTGCGCAGCATATCTTGGTCGATACGCACGACCTCCGATTTCATATCTTCGGTGAAGATTTTGGCATTGCCGAGAAATCTCTGCTCCAGCGGCGTCGTACCCCGAAGCAGGTAATTCCTGCCGTATAAACCATGAGGCAGCATTCTGGCAACGGCATGCAGCATTCGCTTTAGCCCCATAGGCAGGCTATCAAGCCCCTTTAACGACAGCGGCTCATTATAAATCCGGTAGCCGCCGAATAGCTCGTCCGCTCCTTCTCCAGATAACACCACCGTAACATGCTCTCTTGCCATCTGGGCAACGTGGTACAAAGCGATGGCTGACGGATCTGCCACGGGCTCATCCTGATGCCATACCGCTTTGGGCAGCACATTGAAGAAATCCTGCTGCGAAATAATTTTCGAATAATGCTCGGTATCCAACGCATTTGCGGTTTGGCGGGCAATATCGGTCTCATTATTGGCACCCTCGAAACCAACGGAAAACGTACGTATTGGCTCAATATTACGCATATGCGTAGCTATTGCCGTAGAATCAATACCGCTGGATAAAAAGCAGCCACGCTCTACATCGCTCTGCATATGATGGATCACAGAATCCTTTACGCCTTCACGAATTCGTTCCACATATTCTTCAAATGGCCGTTCCTCCGGCTCGAACATTGGATCCCAATAGCGGCGGATCTGCATCTCTCCGTCAAAGCTAATCGTTATGTAGTGCCCTGGCGGCAGCTTCTGAATGTTGCGAAACATCGTATCCGGCTCAGGCACGTATTGAAAGGTCAAGTAATTCAACAGGCTTTCTGTATGTATGGTGCGCTCCATACCTTCTGCAGCCAGCAAGCTTTTTATTTCAGAGCCAAACAAAAACTGTCTATTATTTTTATAATAATAAAAAGGCTTGATGCCAAAATGGTCACGTGCTCCAAAAAGCCGCTTTTTCCTGCGGTCCCATATGACGAATCCAAACATGCCACGAAGATGCTTTAAGCACTCCTCACCATATTCCTCATAGAGATGGACAATGACCTCGGTATCGCTATGCGTTTTAAATACATGCCCCTTCTCTTGAAGCGAGGTACGCAAATATTTATAATTATAAATTTCTCCATTAAATACGATCCAGACCGTATCATCCTCATTCGCTAATGGCTGATGGCCTTCTTTAAGGTCGATAACGGATAACCTGCGAAAGCCTAAGCCGATACGGTTCTCGCCCCAAAACCCAAAATCATTAGGACCTCGGTGTATGATGCAATCCGTCATGCTTTTAAGCATCGCTTGCGAGGGTTCCCTATCTTCAAAATACATCGCTCCGGTGATACCGCACATAACTAAAATTCCCCCTCATAAGCATCTAGATGTTGAACCTAGTTCAATGCTATAGTATACCACAAATACGATAGCTATGTTTAATTTTATAGGCCCTTCATGCAAAAAGCACCTGTCCATTAGGACAGGCGCCTGGTCAGTCTCTAGCCAGCTATGGCGAAACGACGACCCCTTTGGTTCCTTTAGGCACGCCATCCAAGCCATAATTTTGATCATAGGCATCGAATATTTTGCGGGCAATAGGTGCAGCATTTCTGGAGCCAAAGCCCCCTTCAGGAACGACTACGGCTATCGCCAGCTTTGGTTTATCGAGTGGAGCATAGGCGATAAATACAGCATTATCGATTAGCTTTCCGCCCACCGATTGCGTGGAGGTCCCTGTTTTTCGCGCATAGGGGTAAGGAAATCCGTCAAAGCCTTGAACGGAGACCTTTTCCATCCCCTTAATAACCGAATCCCAATAAGCTTTGGGGAAGGTTGTTTCCTCCATAATCTCAGGCTCAATCGTTCTTACTGGCTGGCCTTCATAGGTTTCGATTTTATCGACCAAAAGCGGCTTCATTTTCTTGCCTTTGGTTGCTAATGTAGCTGCATATTGCGCCATTTGCATCGTTGTATATTTCTCATTTTGTCCCCAGGAAGCAAATACCATCCGGGATTGCATGGATTCCTTATCGTTGGTTTTGAACTCGCTCATCCCCGCCGATTCTCTGGGCAAGCCACTACCCGTTGTAATACCCATGCCAAATTTATTTAGGTAGGATTCCCAAATATCTGCGGATTGGGCACCATACTTCTGGTGAAGTTTGTAACCCACCATAGCAGACATAAAGGTATTGGATGAATGCCATATCGCATCCGAAGCATTAATATATCCATAAGAGGCTCGATCGGAATTCGTCAGCCTCGCGTTATTGTCCTTGCCGTAGCTGAATTCGCCTGTGTCATTGTACCTAGTTTCGACACCAAATAATCCTTCCTGTAAGCCAATTAATACGGATAATGGCTTTATGATCGATCCTACATACACAATCGAGGTTGGATGGTTCTTAAGCTCAGCCGCTGGGTAATCCGGATAGGCATTAGTAATTGTACCATTATTAATAAAAGGCTGGATTCGGTTGTATTCGCTTGTTGGAATACCCCCATTCCATAAATTAGGGTCGTAATCCGGCATGCTGGCCATCGCAACCACCTTGCCCGTTTCAACCTCTATGGCAACCGCGTAGCCAGCTCTTGCATTAGGGGCATAGCCATATTGGGAAGACCGCGCAGCGGCTGATTTGGCAGCAGCAAGCTGCTCCATGATCGCCTGCTCGGCAACCTCCTGCACATTTTTATTAATCGTTAAATATAGATTATTGCCTTTTTCGGGAGCTTTGACAGATACCTTGCCAATAATTTTTTGGGAAGCGTTAACCGGGTAGGTTTTCATCCCGTTTTTGCCGCGGAGCTCCTCTTGGTACATCAACTCGATACCATCATAACCGATATCCTCTGTGTCGAGATATCCTTTTGTAATCTCTTTGTTTTTATAGTATTCAAGCCCACTCTTCGTTTCCCTTGCTACTGAGAAGGGCCGCATATAACCAATTAATTGCGCCGCAATCGGTCCCGTATCATAGGCCCGAATGCTTTCTTCCATGATCTCGAGCCATTTCATTTCGTCACGATGCTCAAGAATAAAGGCAATTTCTTTTTCAGACAAGCCTGACTTAATACGCCTTGGGACAAAAGAATAGCTTGGCGAGGTCGTCGTTGCCTTCTCAAGGTCGTAGCCAACATCCATCTCTTTAATGATATCGGCAGCGCTCAGCACTTTATTCGAGGGTGTACCCAGATCAACAAATATTTGCTCTAATTGGTGCGCCATCGCAATAACCTCATCCTTATTCTGATCCGATTCCATCCGGAAATAAAGCGATTGAGTTGACGAAGTAAAAGCTAAGGGGGCACCCCCTCTATCATAAATATTACCGCGTATTGGTCCGATAGGTGTATCCATCTTGTCCTTATCGGCTTCTTCGGCTTTTAATTGATTGCCTTCAACAAACTGCAGTACGGCAAGCCTGACAATGAGAATCGAAAATAAAAAAAATGTACAAAAAAAGATCAGATTGATCCGAAACGTAAAATGGTGGCGTTTGGCCGATTCCTGCTTCTGGGGATCCTCTTTGGAAAGCTTATTGCGTAACATACTTACCTCTCCTTAAAGCGTTTCTTGGGTGCTTGTTTAGACTTCCCTAATATGGGTCTCATCAAAGTTAGGCGGGTTAAACCAATTGCCTCCACTTGCCACCCAGGTTGAATCTAACGGTACCCATTTTTGGTACTCGGGCAAATACACTTCGTTCCATGCATGCGGACCATAGCCGCCCCGGCCGTCATAGCCCAACCCTGTTACGACCTTAACATCAAGACCAATGGAGCGAGCCATCACCGCATATAATCGTGAGTAATCGATACAAACGCCTTTTTTTGTTTGAAATGTCTCTGCGGGTGCTTGTTCTTTCCAAATTCGTTGTTGCTCATATAAATTGACCTTATCCCAGTCATATTTCACCCTAGTGCCGATCCATTTATATAAAAGCTTCGCCTTTTCCTCATCCGTTGTTGCTTTGGCTACTACTTCCTTGGCAGCATCAGCAATATCCGCGGGAATTTGCGCATCCAGCACTTCATACTTTCTTTGCAAAATACTGCTAAACTCTTCTTCGACCGCTCTTGTAAACACAGGAAGCTGGTTGGCCAAGAAGTCGCCAGCTACTGGCTTGATCACTTGGGTTGCCCCTTTTTGATACAAAGTGGAGGCTTGAATATAGGGCGATATCTGAGTTTGCGGAAGCAATGTAGTGAATATAAACAGTGCCGCTATCACCATAAGTGCACGCCCAAGCCCTGTTAAGGTGCCCATAATAGCACCTACTAGGCTGCTAAGTATACCCGGACTTTGGGAACGCTCCGTTTTCTTTGCTGGTTGCGTTGGTTTACTCGCCATCCATCTGCTGACGAAGGGATCCATGACTCGGTAAATGATTTGCTTAATAACCGCATAAGCAATCATGAACAAAATACCCAATCGCAGCAAAGGGAAATCGCGTACTGCTGTAATAAAGGTATAATAAAATTGCTCGTAAAAAGCAAGCTCTCTCGTAGGAATCGCGATCTGCTGTGCTAGCAACCAGACTTGAACATGAGGCGATGCCCAGGAAGACAGCTGCCAAGACAGAAGAATACCCAGTACAGTGGCAATGCCTTCTGACAGCATCAAGGCGAAATAACGAGCCGAAGAGGATGCTCCGCGAATCATCCCTTGTATAATCGAGAATAGGATTGTCCCAGCTATAAGCACCGTAACCCAGTTTATAGAAGTTAATAGATCAATAGATGGTGGCAATTTCTTTCCTCTCCTCACGAGCCCAGGATTCCAGCGGCATGAAGCACTTTAGGCCGCTGTATTGGCCTTGGCTTGGTCAATCAATGCTTTAATGATATCATCGAGCTTCATCGTAAAGGTTTGATTCATAAAGGTGACATTAACCTCGCTCGCACCTGGTTTTCCATCTACTCTTAAGCTTTTGGTCGTTACGGTATAACTTCCGTCTGGATTCTGCTTATATTGCGCATCCTTCATTTCACTTGAGACGATTTTGGCCGCTTGGTTTTTCACTTCTGTGGTTACAGAAGCTCCTACAGAAGCCCCCATATTGATAAGTTGATCCTTGTAGCTAGCTCCATAGAAATATAATCCTGCCACTATCGCAAGTACAATGACCCACTTGATAACCGTTTTAACAATCCGGACAACTATAAACAAAATAATAATAGCTGCAACAATAATATACCAGCGCTCTTGTAAAAATGCTGCAATAAAATCCAATTCCATCTCTCCTCGGCCTCAACCAAATACTTTCTCAATATTGATTATCATACACCATTTTTATCGTTATCTTCATCCCTTTTTTTCCTCAGCTCCTGTAGCTGTTGCTGAATTTGTTCGGATCGATCGAAGTTTTTGGTCTTTCGAAAGGTTCGGCGCAGCCTAAAAAACAAAAAGACGAGAATAAGGGCTAATACGATCAGTGTAAACGGCTCCATACCTAACCCCCTTTCACAAACGCTCCTTCTTTTGTACCTTGTACGCACCTCATGCCCTCTGGTTGTAAAAATAGTGGTACTAACCCAATAGCTTGTCACGTAAAAGTAGTATCAGACTGCTGAATTGGCAGAATAACGACTAAGGCACAACTGAAATAGAATTACCAGCTATTATTCAGTTGCTCCTAAATTAGAGGTGAACGATTTGAAGACGGCTATGTGGTTATATTTATTTATGTTCATCGCGATTTTCGACTTGCATGCGCAGTATCCCATTTTATCCCCATTTGCGCTTTCGCTTGGTGCAGCCCCTTCCTTTATTGGACTTATCCTAGGGGTATATTCACTTACGCATTTACCAGGCAATCTTCTAGCAGGCTATGGTGTGGACCGTTTTGGCAGCAAGGGCTTTATTGTCTTCAGTCTAATTGTAGCAGGAATTGTCTTATTAGTTCAATCTCGCGTAACCGATCCTTGGGATTTACTTATCATCCGTTCGATTAGTGGGTTTGTACTCGCTTTTTTATCACCTGCTTGCTTGGCATTGTTAGCCAAGATTGCGAAAGACCGGATCCAGCAAAGCAAGTTCATGTCAGGAAATGGGCTTGTACATACGATTGCTTCCGTACTAAGCCCGGCAGTCGGCGCTTTTCTGGTAGCCAAGCTTGGCTTCTCCCAATCGTTCACCATACTGGGATGGGTGCTGATTGCTACTGGATTACTCGCGATTATAGGCGTGAAGGAGCGGCCCTATTTAAACAAGGTGGCCGATCTGCAACTGCAGCAACACCCCGATACCAATACCGATGTAAACGTAGACGGGCTCCTGCCAATAAAAGAGACACGTATTCCTTGGTTATTTTTCGGAATCCCATTGGCGATTTCCTGTGCACAGGGGATTTTGTTTTTTGAGCTTCCCTTAATGAAGGAATCCGGCGGCTCCATTCTCACCTCCGGCATTTTGTTTTCACTTGTCAGTCTGGGTGCGCTCGTAACGTTAAGTATGGTGTTCTTGAATAGGAAGTCTCCTTTTCTGCGGACTACGATAGGAAGCCTCGGACTAGCCATCGTCTTTTTTGGTTTATCCATCCATTGGCCCATCCCCATTTATGTCTCGTTGTTTCTGATTGGAATGGCTAAAGGCGTTATCTTTCCAGCCATAGCCTCTTTATTGGCAAGCATTACAAACCCTAGCCGCTATGGACGTGTATTTTCCATTCTGTCGATTTCCTTTTCTATAGGAGCCTTTATAGGTCCCATTGTTGCCGGCCATTTGAGAAGTCATACCTCGCCTTATTTTATCGCATTTGCTTGCTTGATGCTGGCTTTAAGCCTAGTGCCTATAAAAACGTTTCAAGCAGTGCCCATCGAGCCCAGCTAAGATCAGCAATCATCCCCATCTATCAATTCTGATTCAAGATAATATGTTGCGGGTAATTAGGGATTACGTCGAGCGTAATTTCTCATTTTACTCTGAATAGTCTTGAATCAATATTATTTGGGGACAGACGGACTTAAAATGAGAAATTACGTTCGAACTTTGTAATAAGACAGCTACAAAGATAATTGTCGAAGAAGGAGGTGAAAAGCATAGTGACAAATAAGCCTTTTCAAAAAGAACAACATATAACCAGGAATGATAGGAGTGAGCCATCAATGAAAGAAGCTTTTTTCAAAAAGACAGCACAGGTTACCGTTCTAATGCTGATCATCTCAGTAATGTTACCTGTATTGGCTTTTGCTGCAACAGGATTTTCCAATCTTACTTATCAGAATAATTCTGTAAATGCAACGGTCTATTCCACTAATGATTTACATACCAACACTGTTGGTGATGCCGTATATGTCAATGTGTATAGTAGTACTGGAGAATTTATTACTGCTGCAAAAGCTGTTTACACCAATACGTATGACCCCAACAAAGGTTGGTACTATTCTACTATACCGGCTATCAGTGTTTCCAATTCTTACGGCACACTATCGGTAAGCACTACTGTATACAAGAACGGTACAGTAGATCCAACCGAATCTGCTACCATGCCTATATCGTATAGCTATATTGGTGGCAACACAGGCGGCGGCGGCGGTGGCGGTGGCGGTGGTGGCGGAAGCTCATCCGGATCGACTATGAATATCTCGTCCGATGGAACAGTCGATGCGAATACCTTAACCAATGCTTTGAACAACGCGGATGAAGTCACGCTTAATCTTAGCGGCGATCTTGCTTTAATTCCAGCTAAAGCATTAACCGGCTTCACTAGCAACCCATTAAAGACATTAAGAATTGTTAACACTAAAGGCACTTATATTCTTCCGATTTCTTCTTTGAACTTGGCTGATTTAGCAACCGCGCTTGGCATTACGGTTGACGAATTGGTAATCAAAGTAATGATCTCTGCGGCAAGTGCTGCTGACATTGCAAGCATCAGCTCAGCGGCTACAGCTTTGGGCGCAACTGAAATTGCTACACCTGTTGATTTCACTGTAGTTGCTCTTGGCAAAGATGGTAAAACACAAGCTGTAGATTTCGGTAACACTTATATTAGCCGTATCCTACCAATTACGAAAACGGCTGATACAACCCGTTCAACTGGTGTCGTATTTGATCCAATAACGAAGAAGTTAAGCTTTGTACCTACATTATTTAGTTCATCAGAAAACGTGAACCAAGCAACAATTAAACGTAACAGCAACAGTATTTATACGGCTCTTGAATTAAACAAAAGCTTCCCTGACAGCATAGGCCACTGGGCGCAAGGCTACATCGATTTATTGGCTAACAAGCTAGTTATCGATGGTGTAACCGACACAACCTTTGAGCCAGAGCGTAACATTACTCGTGCTGAATTCGCAGCATTAGTGGTTAGGTCACTTGGTTTAGAGCAAGCGACTGGAAGCAGTTCATTTAATGACGTTGCTTCAGGTGATTGGTTTGCTGGCGTTGTTGGTGCAGCAACTAAAGCAAAAATCATTGATGGCTATGAAGATATGACATTTAGACCGAACCAACCCATTAAGCGTGAAGAATTAGCAGCAATGGTTGTTCGTGCACTGAACTACGCTGGCGCTAAGCCAACTGTAACTTCAGACCGTCAAGCCGAATTGCTGGCTAAGTTCACCGATTCCAGCAGCATTGTATGGGCGCAAACAGAAGTAGCAACTGCCATTGAAGCTGGTATTGTTGATGGAATGACCGATACCACAATTGCTCCGGGCAACCAAGCAACTCGTGCACAATCGGCTACTATGCTGAAACGTTTCTTGACCAAATCCAATTTCATTAACTAAGCTTGCTTGGCAAATGAATGAAGAAGAGGTCAACAATAAGTAATAAAAGGGAGCTGACAGCAATGTCAGTTCCCTTTTTTCTTTGTAAATAGCCATTGATTTTTACTGCTCACCCTGTAGGCAGCGGGGATTAGCCCTTCCTACTTCTTAAACACCCGTCACCTTAAGTACCCAATTCAAGCTTTATTTGCGTTCAACCCTTCAAAGCCCCTACCATGACACCCTTCACAAAATACTTCTGCACAAAAGGATAAATACATAGAATTGGCAAGGTTGCGACTACAATTGTAGCGTATTTGATCGTTTCACTGAATTCAACTTGGGTATCCAGGTTCCCTCCACCCAGCATACTATCCGTCGAGTTGGATATTAATATTTCTCTCAGTATAAGCTGTAATGGAAAAAGCTGGCGATCCTTCAAGAATAACGATGCATAAAACCAACCATTCCATTTTTCCACCGCATAATATAGTGACATCACCGCAATTACAGGAAGCGAAAGCGGTATAACAATCCGAAAGAAGATTGTGAAATGATTAGCTCCATCGATCTTAGCGGATTCCTCCAAGCTGTCAGGTACAGACATAAATGCGGTTCGCATAATAATCAGATTAAAGGTATTGACAGCAAAAGGAATAATTAATGCCCATAATGAATTCATTAACCCTACACCCTTAACGACTAAATAAAAAGGAATTAACCCGCCATTAAAAAACATCGTTAATACGATAATGAAGATAAACGTTTGATTCCAGTATACTTGTTTACGTGAAAGCACATAGGCAGTCATAGCGGTAATGCTTAAGCTGACCACAAGGGAAGCCACAACGACAAAAAGCGTATTTCCGTAGCCGATTAATATATTAGCATTATCAAACACCTTTAAGTACGCGTCAATGTGGAAACCAAATGATTTATAAAGAAACCCGGTGTGCTGCATCAATAGCGTCCCATCGCTAAACGAAGCGAGAATGACATAAAAGATGGGATAGGCCGTAATAAAGACCAAGCCTAGCATGATCGAGATGATGAATCCATCGGTCCACTTATCCGACAGGGAACGTCTATTTCCCATCCTTCCTCCTCCTTACCACAGACTGTTTTCACTGGTTTTACGACTAATATAATTCGCTGCAACAAGCAGACATAAATTAATGAGTGAATTAAAAAGACCTACGGATGCACTAAAGCTCCAATTGAATTCGATTAAGCCTTTTCGATATACGTAAGAAGAAATGACATCTGCCGTATCGTAAATGGAAGGGTTATAAAGCAAAATAATTTTTTCGAATCCAACGTTAAGCAGGTTCCCCATCCTAAGAATAAGCAGAATCATTATAGTTGGAAGAATACCAGGCAAGGTTACACTCAGCATTTGCCGCCAACGTCCGGCTCCATCTATTTTAGCTGCTTCATATTGCTCTTGGTCAATCCCACTTAAAGCTGCCAAGTAAATAATCGATTCCCATCCAAAATGCTGCCAGATTTCAGAAAGAATATAAATCGGGCGGAAATAATCCGGATTTTGCAGCATCGTCTTACCATCGCCGCCAAAATAGCTGAATAAAGTATTAATAAGACCACCGCTATTCGTGAAATCTTTAATAATGCCACAAATAACAATAAGTGAAATAAAATAGGGCATATAGGTTATAGACTGGACGATTCGCTTAAACCCGCTGCTTCTCAGCTCATTAATTAGCAAAGCTAGTATAATCGGGGCAGGAAATCCAAATACAAGGGCATATATGCTGATTAGTACAGTATTCTTAAAGATACGCCAGAAATAAAAACCGCTGAAAAACTCTCTAAAATTAGCTAGTCCCACCCATTCGCTGTTCCAAATTCCATTGGATGGAGAGTAATCCTTAAACGCAATAATTGCCCCATACATCGGTCCATAATGAAAAATAATATAGTAGGCTAGTGCGGGCAGCATCATTACATAAAGAAGTTTATTGCGAAGTAAATCATTTAAGAGAAATTTCCTCCGGCTCATTTTCTTTAGTGCTTTCTCCATGATATCCCCTTCCATACTTGTCAATCTATCTGGCCTAGACCGCTAATAAAGTTCAGGAGAGCATGAACTCGCTCCCCTATCGCTCCTACCTGCTTTGTTATCTTTTGTTGTAACGATCTAATGCCGCCTGTTCAATCTGTAAGGCACGGTCAATCTTCAATGATTTTAATTTTTCCAGAAATTTATCGTAGGAATCGACCGGGTCCGTTCCCAAAACAATTTTGATTGTGGTTTCATCTACCAACGTATTCACCTCTGTCATGATCTTTGCCAATTCTGAGCTTTCCTCAGGAGTAGGAGAAATCGGAGGCAATTGGTATTTATCCACATCGGTTTTGAACCAAGTGGTAACAGCCTCTGATTGCTGTGGAAGTGCGGCGAATTGCTCGTAGTACCGCTTGTCCTGGATAGTCGGTCCTCCAGTTGATCGGGTATACAGTCCTAAATTTAACGAGTAGTTACTCTTCACCATTTCGGAATAGGTGGGATAATTGTTCTTCATATCATAGCTAACACCCCGAGTTCCAAAGTTGAAATAAGTAGCCCCTTCCTCGCTATAGCCGTAATCAAGCAATTGAACTGCCAGCTCTTGGTTCTTGCTTTTGGGTGAAACGGCAAAATTTCCTCCGCTCGGAGCCGTATAATCCTTTTGTCCAAACATCGGCACATCGCCTTTTTTCAGTACCGGATACGGTGCTCCGATCACGTTATATTTCGGGTCCTTATCTTTCATCGCACCAAGCCATTTGCCAATCCCGCCACCTGCTAAAGCAAAGGTTGCACCTGATTTACCCGAGGTCATATTGGCATCTTGAATCTTGCCGTCGATCGTTGCAATATCCTTGTCGAGCAAGCCCTCGGCGTACCATTTACGCATGGTTGCCAGAAATTCTTTATATCCGGGTTGTGCAGGTCCAAAATAAACCTTGCCATCTTTCATAGCGAAGCCCCTTGTTACCCCGTAAGCACCGATGAATGCACCGCTAGAAAGGTCATCGAAAACTCTGGGAATCCCACTCTTAAATGTCAGTGGAGCCGTTGCTCCTTTTTTCTCTTTAAATGCTTTCAGTACGACATACCACTCATCAATCGTTGTAGGAACTTGCAAGCCTAAATCATCTAGCCAGTCCTTGCGAATAATCGGACCTCCATAAGTCTTGAGCCAATCATCACCGCGAATAAAAGGGAATCCGTAATAGGTGCCGTTATCGGTTTTAATTTGTTTATCCACCTCTGGATGCGCTTTCAAATATTTTTTCAAGTTAGGCGCATGTTTATCAATCAGATCATTTAGTTTGAGAATATTTCCGTCTTTAATTGCTTTCTCAGGACCGCCCGGATAATCATTTAGAAAATTCCATTCAATAATATCGGTATACTCGCCTGAGGCAAACATGACGTTCAATTGCTCTTTGGCTTGGTTTACAGCAGGTGATACATACTTCTCCTTAATCCCGGTTCTCTTCGCGAGCTCTTGGAAAATCGGCCAATTCGTGGCATCAGGAATCACACCCAACTGCTGGGCACCTGCAGCGTACCAATGAGTAAGCACTATATCCGTTTTAATCGGATAAGTAACGGGTCCCGATGCCGTAGCCTCATTGGCTTTAGGAGTAGAGCTGACTGGAGAGCTATCCTTAGAGCAAGCAGCCAACACCAAACTGCTAGTCATAAGACTGGTCGTTAATAACCATAGAGACCTCTTAACATTCTTATTCATTTGTTGACCTCCTCGTTTACTCGTAACCTGTAAGAGCTTACCCCCTTATTATGAGCACAATTAGGTAGTACGGATATCATCAAAATGTCCAATCTCACTCTCATAAAATTTTATACTTCCCTGGAGTAACGCCCTCTAGCTTCTTAAAAATGCGCATAAATGTATTTAAATCATTAAAACCACTGCGATTGGCAATCTCCATGATAGGAACCTCTTCGGCTTTCAGCAAATCCTTCGCTTTTTCAATTCTCAACTTATTTATAAAGTCCAGTAGCCCTTCACCTGATTGATCTTTAAAAAGCTTCGACAAATAGGTGGCTTTCATGCCAAATGAGTCACCAATCATCGATATATTCAAATTGGTATCAGCATAGTTATCCTCAACATACTTCACAATTTTTCGCGTAAATTCATCACGTTCGTTATCCTTTAGCTTTAACTTATTCTCCTCTTGCTTAACCGCGGCAAGAAGGCATATAGATTCAAGCATCATTATCAATTGCTTATGCATATCTTCTACGGTTTTAGCATTAGTCAGATTTTCAATAGCATGGGGGTGATTTTCTATAAACGTTTGGTGGATATCATCCACTTCATTCATTGTTTTAATCAAAGTACTAACCAAATTAAAT
Source organism: Paenibacillus agricola (assembly GCF_011440305.1). Lineage (GTDB taxonomy): Bacteria > Bacillota > Bacilli > Paenibacillales > NBRC-103111 > Paenibacillus_S > Paenibacillus_S agricola. The sequence goes on from NZ_JAAOIW010000003.1 coordinate 717,677, forward strand.
AATAAACATTTGGCAAACTCTAAAGACAAAGAAGTTTGATGTAAATTTCGGTCAATAATATGATTTAAAGACGAACGTGCTTGATCCACTAAGCCAAGCTTAATAAAATTAATAAGCTGCTGTTCAGTTTGCAGTGGATAATAATAACCTTCCTTCGATTGGTATAACCCTCCCTGACGAAGCTCCTCGTACCATATTATTTTTCGTTTCCCCATGATCAGCTTATGTTCCATCGCATCTAATGCTTCATTATAAGCATCAGGAAGCTCCAGCTTGGAGACGTGGAATCCGCTTATGGCAATGGTCACCTCGATTTCATAATGAACCATCAGGAAGCTCCGCGCCTCTTCGACAATCTGGGCCAGCTGGAGTGATGTTTGTTCCTTGTCAAAGTTATGTACATTGATTAAACAAGCCAGCATATCATCGACTTCTGCAATATAGCCTGTATCATGCTTGTTGACCAACTCTTCAACTACGTTCGTCACAATAAATTGCATAAGCTTGAGCTTATCCAAAACCTGATGATGTTTAATTTTCTCGAAAAAGGGGTCACTATCCTCTAAATAAAACAGCATCACACAAAAATCCCTAGAGACGAACTGTAGCTGAAAAGATGGCGTAGCCTCCTCTAAGGAAAGCTGGGCATCCATCCTTCCCTTAAGTAAACGCGAAATCCAATGTGCTCTTAATTGATTCTGCTGTTGCTTCAAACGATGGCTGATTTGCTCTTTTTCATCCATGGTATCTTTAAATGTATTTTGGATTAAATGAAATTCATTGCCGTCTCTTTGAGCCTTCGTTCCTGTATATGCGGCCATGGATTGCATCAGGGCATCCAGAGGCTTGTAGTTTCGACGCAAAAAAAACAGGGTTAGAAGACAACCCCCTAGCAAGCTAAAACCAATACTGAAAACGGCTATATTCCGCACATAAGCCGATGCTTTCCATATTAAATAGCTGGGAACAACCGACAAATAGGTCAGCTTGGAATTATTCGATTTAATGTAGAAAAACTGTGATTCCTCCCCCTGATATTCTCCGTATACATTACCTGATTTATCGAAGAAGCGGCTAACCAGTGATAGATCGATTTCTTTCGTTGTATTCGATACAAGCACTTGATTGCTTTCATTAAGAATAAACACATCACTTCCGCTATACTCGCCTACACCTGAAATGGTATGTAGTAGTTTATTTTTATCAATCATGACAACAATGGAGCCGACAGGTTTGTCGTTATTATCAGCTGGAAACGGGCTAATAAAATTGACATAGGTTTGTTTATTACCGGCTTCATTCGTCCGGCTTGTATATATAGCTTGGCGTTGATGAATATGGCTTAGCTTCTCCTTCCATCCTTGCAAGCTCAATTCACCGCCACTATAAAGATCTGAAAAAAGCAGCTCTGACGGTTTATGAACCATTGGTGTCAAAGCCAGGTCACCGGGTGCCCAATATATATAAAATTCAGCAAGATTGGAAAACGTAGAGCGGTATGCTCCTAAATCCTGTGTAATCTCGTACAGATCATAGCTGTAATCCCCGCGTGAAAACTTGTTGGTATAAAATAAATTTCGCACCTTCACATTGGAATAGATTTCATTCGTAAGGCGGTTTATCTGGTCAATTTCGTTGTCTATAGCATCCTGCATCTGCTTCAACAAAGTATCGTTAGCTCTTTGAATCTGTTCATCAATTGTGCGTTTTGCTTCTCCATATAAAGCAGCACTAAACAATATGGGAACGAACAAAACCAATATATAAGAAATCAACCATGTCATGACAACACTTCGACGATTCAATAGCAATTTTTTAAGATCCAAGTGGCCTTCCCCCCTTAAGAATCATGCATATGTAACAATCATACTTTATTTTTATAATTAGGAAAAGAATGCGTTTACTTCATTTCATACTATTACTTTATACATTTCCTAGGAAATACAAATAGCTTCCAATTAGCTTGGAATAGGCGGTAAAAGTGGATATACTACAAATAAAAGCGTTAGCATCGTGGATATGAGGTGTAAGCATGTATATAACTATTATCGTTGAGGGAAAAAATGACCGAAGCCGTTTAAGGAGATTGTTAACAGGAGAGATCCGCATTGTTTGCACTTATGGCTCCTTAAGTACGAAGCGTCTGGAATTATTGAAGAAACAAGCCGAGGACAGTGAGGTTTTTTTATTTACAGATAATGATGCTTCCGGGAAAAAAATTCGTGGTGTTTTGCGCGATGCCTTTCCTGATGCCACTCAAATCTACACAAGAAGGGGTTATGCCGGAGTAGAAGGTACACCTGACGAATATTTAATTCTGCAATTAGAAAAAGCCGGCCTGGAGGAGTACATCATATACCCCTTACCCATCACGGCTTTAAGCAATAAATTGGATTAAATAAATGACCAAGGTCACTGTAAATATACTAAAAATCGTAGAAGAAAATACGACTTGAGAGGCGAATTCCGGCTCATTATCATATTCTACGGCTAATAATGCGCTGCTTAGCGAGGTGGGCACGGCACTAGCCAGCACAAGTGCTTGAGCCATGGTTCCATGGATACCCAGCAGCCAGACAATCGCGAAGCCAACAGCCGGTCCGACCATTAAGCGCAGAACATTGGAGAGCATCACATCCGAAAACATCAGCTTCCATTTCATACTTCCCAGCTGCACACCTAATGTCAGTAAGGCCGTACAGACAAATGCACTCGAAATATAGTTTATCGGTGTATAGATAGGATCAGGAATCGGAATATGCAGCCAGCGCATCAGGAAAGCAAGTGGAATCATATAAATAACGGGCAGTGACAGGATCGTACGCAACGTTTTCCTAGTATCCTTATTATGCGCATTTACGCTATATACCCCATACGTATTAGGCAACAAGGACTGCATCATCATAATAATAATTTGAATCGATAAGGTAAAGGCATCGCCTACAAAAACAAGCTGATTCAGCGGAAGCGCATAGTTGGCACTGTTGTAGAAAATCACGCTGTTGCGCATGGCAGTGATCATGCTGTTCTGGTAGCCGCGTATACGCATTACAAACTCAACCAGCAGGAACATCGCAGCAAAATGGAGTGAGAAAAACAGGAGTGTCTGCATCATAAGCTGCAACGAAAGCGATGATTCGTAAAGCATTTTAAATACAAGCACAGGAGAAAATAAATAAAAATTCAGCTTGGATAAGGTGCGAATATCTAATTTAAAGGCTTTATAAAGAATCACACCCAAAGCGATCATAATCGAAAGCGGAATAATATTGTTGAGTAAAATATAAACGAAATACGTCATGCCTGTGCTCCTCTAAAGATGCGCTATTCCTTGCTTAATCCAATCATATCCTCTGCAATTTTATCTACATCAAGATCCGGGTCGCTACCATTATAGTACGTTCTGAGATCGCCCTTTTTGTCGACAAGCAGGATCACATTATTATGGGTAAATGTGCCACCTTCTTTATCCTTAACCACCATCACTCCGTACTTTTGCGCCAGATCAATCACTGCGGCTTCATCACCGCGCAGGAAATACCAGCCCTTGGGATCAGCGTGAAAGCTTTTCGAAAATTTTTGCAGCTGCTCGGTTGTATCCTTGCTAGGGTCAAAGCTGATCGAAGTAATCGCCGTTTTATCCCCAAATACGCCTTTTTTCACTAAAGCATCCTGCACCTTGGATAAGGTATACGTAGTCGGCTGGCATACATCCGGGCATGTGGAATAAAAAAAGTAAATCAGCTTGGAGCGACCTGATAGCTCCGCTAGGCTGATGGGCTTGCCGTCGATATTATCGAGCTTGAAATCGGGTGCTTTTTTCATAACCTCCAGCTTCGAAGCGGGATTATTCCCTTTTATCACCATATAGCCCAAAGTACCAATCATCACCAAAAGCAGTGCCATGACCAGTAGCTTAAAGCCGTTTTTTTGCATAAATGTAGGGTTCATTAGTTGTCTCCATCCTTTGTGCGAAAAAAAATATCCCATGCTGCCATGGGACTTGAATCTTAGGTTGCTACAACTTCTCGCTGTTATTTAGTCGCTACTGTAGTTAGAACCATAATAATAAACAGTACCGTCAAATAGTTAATGGAATAAATAAATGTTTTTTTGGCCCATAGCACTTCATCCTCAGCTTTAAAGCCCTTAATACAGAGAAATGCCCAGTATAAGCCCATCACGATCGCCGCGTAAAAGTAAATCACATTGACGTAACCATAGACATAAAGCAAAAGCGAGACTGGGACTAGCAGAACGACATAACGGACCATGCTGATCTTCGTTATAAAAGTACCTTTGACAACAGGCAATAGCGGGAAGCCAGCGGCGCGGTATTCCTCCATACGGCGAATCCCAAGTGCCCAGAAATGCGGCGGCTGCCAGAGGAAAAGAATCAGGAACAAGATAACGGCTCCTGCATCTACATCATGGCGGACTGCACAATAACCGATAACCGGTGGCATCGCACCAGAAAAGCTGCCTACAACCGTGCTCCAAACCGATGTGCGTTTGAACCAAGCTGTGTAAATCCAAACATATACGAACAGACCGATTAATCCGAATAACGCGGCTAATGGATTGACGAGCAGCCAAAGCCCGGAAACACCGATCACGCCCAATATAATCCCATACCACAATACGGTCTGTGGGGACATCTTGCCGCTAGGCAGTGCCCGTTGTTGAGTACGAGCCATCTTCGTGTCCATATCGCGGTCCAAATAATTGTTCAGCACACAGCCTGACGCCATTACAAGCGCTGTTCCGATCATTGTATACAACAACTGCACCCAATCGACATTCCAGCCCGAAGCGACCCAGAAGCCCCCAAATGCAGTGATCGAGTTCGAAAGTATAATACCCGGCTTGGCCAGCTGCACAAAATCTCTCCAGGTTACGGGGCCTTGGTCGACATGTTCCATCTCTGACTCGGCTGCCGCCGAATCCACAGTGAGGTTAAGCCTCAATTGTTCTTCCACTTGGATAAAATCCTCCTTAAGAGTTTTCACAGAAAGCTTGCTTCAAAGTTCACAAAATTCCGATTAAGCTTTTACTTACCTTATCATATCAACCCAAGACCCATTTGACAATAAACCACGGCACGAATTCAAAATATTGTCGATAGTTAGGCCTAAATGTGAAAAGAATTTGTCACTGTTCGCAGAAAAAAAGCCGCAGCTAAATGCGGCTCTTCTATAATAAGGCATGAATATGGGATGCTATTTTCGAACCAGCAGTGGACTTTTCTTAAATAACTGCTTGCGAATGAACGCCCAAGCGGCATCCTGCAGGCTTTGAATTTCATATACCTTATGACCAAGGATGGAAAGCACCAGCCCTTTTTTATAAGTACGGCTGACCCCGTAATAAAGCGGGATTGCTGCGACGCCCAAGTCGTTCTCGCGATCAAGCTGGAGCTGTTCATCCAAATGCACCTTTAATGCTTCCACAAATTCCGCATCCACTTGCTCATTGAATAGATAAAAGGTTCCAATATGCGTATAGGTCGCCCAGCCACCAATAACCTGCAGCTTTTGCTGGGCAGGTACGATGCGCTGTTTGCTGCAATAAATCAGTTCTTCCTCATAGGTCACCTTCAGGTGATTCTCGTAATGCTCATATTGAAAAAGCTCACCACGGAGCACCCTTCCCGGTGATACCAGATCGGAAAGAATTAAAGTCGAGCCCGCAGCCAGCCGCACCTCCATGCTGCTATGCAGTACAGCATCTTTATACAGCATGACAGGTTCCGGCATATATTCAACATAGCTGTTAGAAGCAAGCTCCAACGTCTGCTGCTGTTCGCTAACTCTTACGGTTTCATCTCCGCCATTCTCCGGACGTGCAGGGTGTACCTTGGTGTAGGATTGGTTTGTTATATACACATTGGTGCGTTCCCCAAACCGCCAATCCATCACGTATCGGTCGCCCGCCATAATGCCCGGCGAAGCATCCATCATATAGACGCCAAGCTGCCCATAATCAAATGCAAAGGTTTTGGCGATTTTAAGGGGATACGTATGGTACTTATCGCCGAGCCATGTTTGCCCATTCCGCTCGTGAAATCCAGCCGAGATACAGCCGGTCATATCAGGCATGTGCGAATTCATGCTCTACCCAATCCACAATCGCATCCACACCTTGGCCGTCAAACATATTGGAGAAAATAAATGGACGTTCTCCACGCATTTTGCGAGTGTCCTCTTCCATAACGGTCAAGCTCGCGCCTACATAAGGAGCCAAATCGATCTTGTTGATAATGAGCATATCCGAGCGAATAATACCTGGACCGCCTTTGCGGGGGATTTTCTCGCCTTGGGCTACGTCGATAATATAGATGAAGCGATCCACCAGCTCCGGGCTGAATGCAGCCGCTAGGTTATCTCCACCACTTTCGATAAAAATAATATCGAGATGCGCAAAGCGACTCTCCAGCTCTTCGATGGCTTCAAAGTTCATGGAAGCATCCTCTCTAATCGCTGTATGCGGGCAACCTCCCGTTTCCACCCCGATAATACGATCGGCTGTCAATGCTTCGGAACGGATTAAAATATTGGCATCTTCCTTCGTATAAATATCATTCGTAATAACGGCAATACTATATTTATCATTTAAACGGCGTGCAAGCCTTTCTACAAGTGCTGTTTTACCTGAGCCTACAGGGCCTCCGATACCAATTCGCATTGGACGTTCTAACTGGGATTTCTCGGGTGTTACCCAACCATGATTATGCGTTCCGCCTTGGCACATAAAGTTTGCCTCCTGAAATTATATTTATCATTCACAGATACCGGGGAGGTATGGATGATTAGGATGATTAGGACATAAATAGTCGTGAGTATAAATTTTCGTGCTGCATCATCGAGATGTCAGCCATTGGCGTGTTGCCAAAGCCGTCCATTACAGGGTCAAGATGCTCGGCATTCCTCCATGCCTCCGCTATAATGGGAAGCATCTCCGCCAGTACGCGCTGGCCTTCAGTTTGCCCAATCGACATCAGCCGTAAACCGCTGTTAATACAAGTCATCGTACAGGCATACAGGTAACCTTCTGCCGCCATCGTCAACGGCACCTGCAAATGGTAGGCTAGCCAGCCATGAATTAAGGGATGCGCCCCGAAGCATTTTTGCTCGCGAATTGCTTCCTGCAGAAGACCCCAACGCAGGTCTGGATAAATCGAAAGCCCGAGCTGCAGCAGACGGCGGCCCATTTTCACCACACCTTCGCGAGTCTCATAGGCTGTACGTTGTACATGCTGCATCTGGTCTACCTGCCATAACGTTTCCCATTGCCCGCTTGGAGCGTATACATACACCGCTTTGACAGCAAGGGCATCTATAGGCGCCCAGCTCTGAGTGAGCATCGTCTCGACATATTGCTTTAGATGCGCTGGTTTTTGTACCGTGCCATTCTGTACGAGTGTTTCCAGCCCGAAGGAGTGCGAGAAGCCACCGATAGGCAGCGCCGAATCCAGAAGCTGTAAATACGATAGCCAATTGACTGTAGATATTTGCTGCCCCAAGAATTCACCTTCTTAAAGTTTTGCTTGCAAAACTATCTTCGTAAGCATTCACTGAGTTTTGCTTGCTGCTAATTAAAATAAGAAGTAAAGCTGCGCCATCGGCAAAACGGTCGCAGGCTCACAGGTGATAGCCACTCCATCTACCTTAACCTCATAGGTTTCTGGATTAACATCAATCTTGGGGGTTTCCCCATTATGAATCATATCCTTTTTCGTAACCGTTCGGCAATTTTTGACTGGCTCGATCCGCTTTTGCAGCCCTAGCTGGGTATGTACACCAAGGTCAAAAGCTGCCTGCGATACAAAGGTGATGCACTGATTAAGCGCCCGCCCATAAGCACCAAACATCGGACGGCTCATCACCGGCTGCGGAGTGGGAATGGAAGCATTAGGATCGCCCATTTGCGCGTAAGCGATCATTCCGCCTTTGATCACCGTCTCCGGCTTTACACCAAAAAACATCGGATTCCATACGACAAGATCAGCCAGCTTGCCTACCTCCACCGAGCCCACCAAATGCGAAATGCCATGAGTGATTGCCGGGTTGATTGTATACTTGGCGATATAACGCTTGATGCGAAAATTATCTTGGTATGTATCTTCTGACTCTTCCGACTCTTCTGACTGCCCTTGATGCACCACAGCCTCAGCATGGTTTGCTTCAGGAGCCGACAATGAAACTTCATCAGGCGCTGGCAAATAACCGCGCTGCTGCTTCATTTTATCCGCTGTCTGCCAGGTTCTAATAATAACCTCGCCAATCCGCCCCATCGCCTGTGAGTCAGAGCTCAGCATACTGAATACACCTAAGTCGTGAAGAATATCTTCAGCCGCGATTGTTTCCGGGCGAATCCGTGAATCCGCGAATGCCACATCCTCGGGAATACGGCTGTCCAGATGGTGGCAAACCATCAGCATATCCAAATGCTCTTCTATAGTATTAATGGTGTAAGGCCTTGTTGGATTCGTCGAGGATGGCAGCACATTAAGTTCTGCTGATGCTTTAATAATATCAGGAGCATGGCCGCCGCCGGCGCCTTCCGTATGGTACGTATGGATCGTCCTGCCGCCGATGGCAGCAAGCGTATCCTCTACAAAGCCAGATTCATTCAAGGTGTCGGTGTGAATAGCCACCTGAACATCGTATTGGTCCGCTACCCGTAAGCAAGTATCGATAGCTGCTGGTGTCGTACCCCAGTCCTCATGAAGCTTAAGGCCTACAGCACCTGCCTCCACCTGCTCGATTAGCGGCTCCGGGAAGGAAGCATTCCCTTTTCCTGTAAATCCGAGATTCATCGGAAAGGCCTCAGCCGCCTCCAGCATACGATGCATGTGCCAAACACCAGGTGTACATGTCGTCGCGCTTGTACCTGCTGCCGGACCAGTGCCACCACCTATCATCGTAGTCACACCAGATGCAAGCGCTGTTTCGATCTGTTGTGGGCATATATAATGAATATGTGTATCAATGCCACCCGCTGTAATAATCTTGCCCTCACCAGCAATGACTTCGGTTCCGGCGCCTACGATCATGTTGGGCTGCACGCCATCCATAAGATCGGGATTACCAGCTTTGCCTATTCCTACAATCATGCCATCTTTAATGCCAATGTCCGCCTTAACAATTCCCCAATGGTCAATAATAACTGCATTCGTAATTAAAGTATCCAGTACACCTTGATCCCGGGTATGGCGGCTGGATTGTCCCATTCCATCACGAATGACTTTGCCGCCGCCAAACTTGCATTCATCTCCATAAACGGTATAGTCCCGTTCGATTTCAGCCCAAAGCCTCGTATCAGCCAAGCGGATGGCATCGCCGGTCGTAGGACCGAACATTTGCGCATAAGCCTTACGATCCATCTTTGCCATAGGTAACCGGTCCCTCCTTCCACTTCTCCAAGCGTCGCTTCGTCTCCTCAGGCATTTGCCCTAGTGTTGCCTCGCCTTTGGATAAATGATTAAGCCCATAGGACAGCTTCGAACCACCCAATTCTACTAATTCTACCGGCTTTTCTTCACCAGGCTCAAAACGGACAGCTGTACCAGCAGCTATACTTAAACGCATGCCAAATGCGGCTTCTCTGTCGAATTGAAGAGCACGGTTCACTTCAAAAAAATGATAATGGGATCCGACTTGAATCGGTCTGTCCCCGATATTCGTCACTAAGATGCGGAGCGTTCGCTTGCCTTTATTTAATTCTATTTCTCCAGCCTTTACGCGATATTCCCCAGGGATCATGCTTGCCCACTCCTTCATCCTTATTCATGGTTAATCGGCTGATGGACGGTAACCAGTTTCGTGCCATCCGGGAAGGTAGCTTCTACCTGTACCTCGTGAATCATCTCCGGCACACCTTCCATGACTTGGCTTGAGTTTAGCACTTTCGTCCCATACTGCATAAGCTGTGCCACGCTCATTCCATCTCGGGCACCTTCCATAATTTCCGATGTGATCAAAGCTATACTCTCGGGATAATTGAGTTTTACGCCACGATTCAAACGCCTTCGGGCAAGATCGGCAGCTACAGTAATCAGCAGCCTTTCTTTTTCTCTTTCGGTCAAATGCATCTCGACTTGCCTCCTTTACACCACTTGCAATGTAAAACAATCTAACATGAAAAGACGAATAATGAACATCTTTCATGTTTATTATATTCGCTATATAGAGAACTGTAAATCTCCGTCATTCGTGTTTGAATAATTAAAATAGTTAAATCCCTTTGTTTCAAGGGCTTTTTTCCTAAAAATAAGCATAAAGTCGAATTTTGTCATACAAAATGAAACATAAATACGGAAATTTTTGTGTTATTTTTATTGACACTTACATAACATTTACACTATATTAATCATGTGATATAGCCAATTAACTTTGCTGATACACAAAAAACATCTGAACACTAAATCAGAGGTCAGCATTACGTTAGGTTATATAACATTTTCAGAAGTATATTAAAAGGAGTGGATGGAATGTCGGCAAAGAGAAAAGGAATTACCGTATTAATGGCAGTTAGTATGTCGCTTACCGTACTATTAGCAGGTTGTGCCACACAGACGCAGCCAACGCCGGCAGCAGCCCCAACCATGGAGGCTAAGCCTGCAACACCTGAGGCAGCCAAAGGCGATACGGTACCCGTAGGCATTCTTCATTCACTAACTGGCACGATGTCCATCAGTGAAGTATCTGTCAAAGATGCCGAAATGATGGCAATTGAAGAAATTAATAAAGCAGGGGGCGTGCTTGGTAAACAGCTTAAACCGATTATAGAAGATGGCGCTTCCGATTGGCCAACATTTGCAGAGAAAACGAAAAAACTACTGCAAAGCGATAAGGCTGCAGTTATTTTCGGAGGATGGACATCTTCAAGTCGCAAAGCTGTACTTCCAGTTGTTGAACAAAACAAAGGACTCTTTTTCTATCCCGTGCAATACGAAGGCCTTGAATCCTCTCCTTATATTTTTTACACAGGTGCAACGACTAACCAACAAATCGTTCCTGCTGTAACCTGGTTATTGCAAAACAAAGGCAAAAAGTTCTTCTTACTCGGATCCGACTATGTATTCCCAAGAACGGCTAACAAAATTATTAAAGAGCAGCTTAAGGCAGAAGGCGGAACAACCGTTGCCGAAGAGTACACGCCACTTGGACATACCGATTACAACACTATTATTAGCAAAATTAAACAAGATAAACCGGATGTCATTTTTAACACTTTGAATGGTGACAGCAATGTAGCCTTCTTCAAGCAATTAAAGGATGCTGGCATTAGCGCCAAAGATTTGACGACATTGTCGGTTAGTATCGCGGAAGAAGAAATTCGCGGAATTGGCGCTTCTGTATTGGAAGGACATTATGCAGCATGGAACTACTTCCAATCTACAGATACACCAGAAAACAAAAAATTCGTTGAAGCCTACAAAGCCAAATATGGTAAAGACCGCGTAACGGATGACCCGATCGAAGCTGGTTACTTTGGCGTTTACTTATGGGCAGAAGCTGTAAAAAAAGCCGGATCCTTCGATGTGGAAAAGGTAAAGGAAGCAGCTAAAGGCCTTGAGTATAATGCACCAGGCGGCAAGGTTGTGATCGATGGTGACAATCAACACGTATACAAAACCGTTCGTATCGGCCAAGTGCAAGCGGACGGACAATTTAAAGAAGTATGGAACTCCGGTAAACCTGTGAAGCCAGATCCATTCCTTAAAACTTATCCATGGGGCGCTGAAGTTACTAAGAAATAGCCCTTTCGCAATGAATCAACTGCATAATTAAGGATCGGGACTGTCCTTCAAGGACAGTCCTGCATTTTATAAGGGAGGATGACTCCAATGAGCTTATTAATGCTCCAATTGTTTAACGGTATCAGCCTGAGCTCCATCCTGCTCTTAATCGCACTGGGTCTGGCTATTACATTCGGCTTAATGAATGTGATCAATATGGCACATGGCGAATTTATTATGATCGGTGCTTATATGGCATATACGATTCAACAGATGTTCCAAAAGTTTTTGCCGGCGTCTGCATTTGGTTGGTATTTCATCCTCTCGATTCTTGTTGCCTTTGCTGTAGCGTTCGCGATTGGATGGCTGCTCGAAATTACACTGATCCGCTTCCTTTATGGAAGACCCCTAGATAGCCTGCTGGCCACATGGGGCGTAAGCCTTGTACTCCAACAGCTTGCAAGGCAAATTTTCGGAGCCCCCAATGTGGCGGTCAAAGCACCAGGATGGCTTGAGGGCGGCCTCGCGCTTGGCGATGTCATTCTGCCATACAAAAGGATATTTATTATCGGGCTTGTCATTGTGTGCATTACGATCATTTATCTCTATCAATACAAAAGCCGCGGTGGACGCAACATGCAAGCTGTTATGCAAAATCGCAGCATGGCTTCATGCCTCGGTATCTCAACACGCCGTATCGATGGGCAGGCCTTTGCTTTTGGCTCCGGCATGGCTGGCATTGCAGGCTGCGCGTTAACTCTCGTAGGTCCAATCGGACCCTCAATTGGCACCTATTACATCGTGGACGCCTTTATGGTCGTCGTTCTCGGTGGCATTGGCAAAATTATTGGAACCATTGCCGGCGCACTTGGCATCGGCGTGCTCAGCACCGTATTCGAATACACAACCAGCGCTACGCTTGGCAAAGTAATCGTCTTTACACTCATTATCGCCTTCCTACAATGGAAACCTTCCGGTTTGGTCACGATAAAATCAAGAGCACTCGATTAGAAGCACATGCTTACGAAGTCAGCTTCCTAAAGGAAGCTTGTAGGAGTTGATAAAATGGCCATCACTAACACAAAAATGAAAATCGTGTTCACTGTACTTCTTCTTGCTGTGATGCTGGCGGCGCCGATGTTTTTATCCGATTTCCGGCTTTCCTTATTAGGCAAATTTCTCTGCTACGCTATTATTGCCTTGGGTCTCGACCTCATCTGGGGCTACACAGGTATTCTCAGCCTCGGCCACGGCGTTTATTTTGGGCTAGGCGCCTACTGTATGGCGATGCACCTAAAGCTGGTCGCCTCGCATGGCGAGCTTCCTGATTTCATGTCTTGGAGCGGTGTCGACAAGCTGCCTTGGTTCTGGGCACCATTCCAGTCGGCCGGCGTTGCTATATTGCTGGCCATTATCGTTCCGGTAGCTGTCGCGTTTGTCCTTGGCTACCTGACCTTCCGTAACCGAATTAAAGGAGCTTTTTTTGCCATCCTATCACAAGCTCTTGTTATTATTACCGTCACCTTATTCGTGGGGCAGCAGGGATATACAGGCGGAACGAACGGTTTAACGAACTTTGACACCTTTCTTGGCATGAAAGTCGGCGAGCAATCGACTAAGCTCATTTTTTATTATGTAACTGCCTTCGCACTTATCGGTACCTTGTTGCTCTGCCAATGGCTGATTACCAGCCGTCTTGGTAAAATTCTGGTCGCTATCCGCGATGCAGAGAACCGCGTCCGGTTTATCGGGTATAACCCCGTTACGTACAAAGTGTTCATTTACTGCTTTTCCGCCGCTTTATCCGGCGTAGCTGGAATCCTCTTCGTTCTTCAAGAGGGTATCGTCTCACCTGCACAAATGGGCATCGTACCATCGATTGAAATGGTTTTATGGGTAGCTATCGGCGGACGTGGAACCGTCTATGGAGCCGTTATTGGGGCAGTCGTTACCAATGCAGCCAAAACTACGTTCAGTGAAGCGTATCCGCAATGGTGGCCGATCATTCTTGGAGCCATGTTTATTGCAGCCGTACTATTTTTCCCAAAAGGTATAGTCGGAACGATCTACGAATATTGCGAGAAATGGGGCTTGTACCCGTTCAAAAAATCCAGTCGATTACAGCCAAAAGCTAGTGAAGGCTCGTATCCAGACCTACCTAAAGATACGAATCCCGCCCATACCAAGTAAAAAGCAAATACTTCTCCGCACCTATTCCATAGCTGACCTGTGAAACTCGGCTTATGCTTACGAAGAATTTGCTTCGCAAAACTCAGCTTATGCTTACGAAGAAAGTTTTGCTTCGCAAAACTCTAAGGAGGTTCTATCATGATTGAAACATCACCAAGAAAAGAAGTCACTGGCGAATTGGTGCATGTCGAGCAGCTAGAGGTGGATTTCGACGGCTTTAAAGCCATCCGTGGCTTAGACTTCTCTCTCCAATCTGGCGAGCTGCGTTTCCTGATCGGCCCCAATGGTGCCGGCAAAACTACTTTGCTTGATGTTTTATGCGGCAAAGTAAAGCCATCTAAGGGCAAGGTACTGTTTCGCAACCATATCGATCTGACCAAGCATCAAGAGCACCAGATTGCACAGCTAGGAGTCGGACGGAAGTTTCAAGCCCCCTCCATTTTCATCACTTTAACCGTGTTGGAAAACCTGTTGTTATCCATGCGCCAAAAAAGAGGCCTGCTCAGCTCCCTAATCGCCCATACCACAGCCGAGCAACGCGCCCGTATACAGCATTATCTTCATATGATCGGTCTGGAAAATAAGTCCAAAGAGAAAGCCGGCTCCCTCTCCCACGGCGAGAAGCAATGGTTGGAGATAGGAATGCTGCTTATCCAGGAACCGGAGCTACTGCTGCTTGACGAGCCAGCGGCTGGAATGACTGACAGTGAAACGGAGAAAACCGGTGAGCTGCTGCACAAAATCAGCGACCGTCAAACGATTATCGTAGTGGAGCACGATATGGAATTTGTCAGGCAGTTTGCCAAAACCGTAACGGTAATGCATGAAGGAACCGTGCTTTGTGAAGGAACGATGGAAGAAGTCCAAAATGACGACAAGGTAGCTGAGGTTTATTTGGGAAGACGGGGTGAACGTGATGCTGAGCATTAAGGAATTGGAGGCCGGTTACGGAGAAAGCATGATTCTGAGAAACGTTACGATGAAGGTAGAGCCTGGGCAGGTGATCTGCTTAATGGGGCGCAATGGTGTCGGTAAAACCACATTAATGAAAACCATTATGGGGCTGATTAAACCTAAAAGAGGCAGCCTTTACTACGGAGAAAAAGAAATTACCCATGCTCCACCGGATAAACGTGCCAAAGCAGGAATCGGCTATGTGCCTCAAGGCAGAGACATTTTCCCCCAGCTTACCGTGGAGGAGAATTTGATGCTCGGCTTGGAAGCAAGCCGCATCCGCAAGAGCAAGGTGCCCGATAACGTATATGAAATGTTTCCCGTGCTCAAAGAAATGATGCGCCGTAAAGGCGGCGATTTGAGCGGCGGCCAGCAGCAGCAGCTATCCATCGCGCGTGCCTTGGTTTCCGAGCCGGAACTGCTGCTGCTCGATGAACCGATGGAAGGAATCCAGCCTTCCATTGTCATGGAGATTGAGCAGGTTATCGAATCGATCAAAGCCAGCAAACGGATGTCCGTGCTACTCGTTGAGCAAAGCCTCACCTTCGCTACAAGCATTGCTGACTATTATTACGTTCTTGATAAAGGAACGATCGTCGCCGAAGGCAGCTCTTCAACATTAAGCGAGGATCAAGTAAAGAAGCATCTCGCCGTCTAAGATTCTAAGCAGCTAACATCCAACTCCATACAATTAACCGCAGCCGCCGCGATAGCGAGCTGTTTTTTTTGTCATTTGTTAAGAACTCGCCCAATTTTCCTTTTACCCAAAAGCAATGGTATGATATATTGGCAAGCCACTCAGAAAGCCATTCAGAAACGACAAGCTTGTACTACATATCTATTGAGAGGAATGAAGACAATGAGTAAACAAAGCACCGTAAGCATAGAACTGCACAATGGAGTCACAATGCCACAACTAGGGTTTGGCGTCTGGAAGACAAAGCCGGGCAACGAGGTGATCAACGCCGTGAAATCCGCGATTGAAGCTGGCTACCGCAGCATTGACACTGCTGCTGCCTATGACAACGAGGAAGGCGTTGGTACCGCGATCAAGGAATGCGGGATTGACCGCGAGCAGCTTTTTATTACAACGAAGGTATGGAATGCTTCGCAAGGCTATGATTCCACTTTAAAGGCATTTGAAGAGAGCCGAAAAAAGCTGGGTATCGATATCATTGACCTCTATTTGATCCATTGGCCGGTTAAAGGCAAATACAAAGAAACCTGGCGCGCTCTGGAGCAGCTTTATAAGGATGGCGCTGTTAGAGCCATTGGCGTCAGCAATTTCCAAGTACATCATCTGGAGGATGTGATCGCCGGAAGCGAGATTGTTCCGATGGTGAACCAAATTGAGCTTCATCCCCGTTTGAGCCAGCTGGAGCTGCGCAGCTTCTGCCAAGCAAATCGTATTCAAGTCGAAGCCTGGAGCCCGTTAATGCAAGGAAATCTAGACCTTCCTGTATTGGCCAAGCTTGCTGCCAAGCATGGCAAAACACCAGCACAAGTCATTCTCCGCTGGAGCCTTCAGAATGGGATTGTTGTGATCCCTAAGTCGATCACTCCTGCGCGCATTCAAGAAAATGCAGCTATCTTCGATTTCACCTTGTCTGCTGAAGATATCTCCGAGCTGGATGCCCTAAACGAAAACCATCGTTTTGGGGCTGACCCGGATAATTTCAATTTTTAAGGCTATGCTCCTTGCTGTTTCATCTCGCCGTTAAAAGCGACATAAGCCGACTTCCTCCTATTTGGGGAGAAGCCGGCTTTTTGCTGTAATTGTCATCAATTCATAGTCTAGCCCATATGCTGTTATGTGCATAAGCCAATTGTATTTACGAATGGAAGTGAACGTTCCATATGGCCGTCATTAAAACCAATTCAGAGGACTTGCAGCTATTGGCACGTTTAATGCGTGCTGAGGCAAATGGTATTTCAAAGCCCTGGCGGCTTTGAAGCTACGCAAAAAGGTTACTTTTACCAAAAGCCTCGTGATTCTGAGATTCGCCTAGCCCAAAAAGTCGTCAATGGCGAAAGATTCCATCCCGCGAGCAATTCCTTATGGTACTTCCGGCCTGAGGGTGACTGTCCGGACGAGTGGTACGACCAGCCGCTGACATGCCGTTTCAAAAAACATTATTTTTTTTCACCAACTAGTGATAATTGTCCAAGCGTCTTTAATACTTATTAATACAGAAGAGTTATAACCCATGAAGGAGGATAACAAGATATGAATAACAACCCTTACCGAAGTGGCACGCCCTACCCTAGCTACCCCGGCGGTTATATGCAAATGCCCATGGGGGCGCCCCAAACCGGGCAGTATTCTCCTCCGCCGGGTACGCCTAGCGGCTCTTTCATTCCAGGCACATCAAGCGGCCCGACGACCGGATCACCCACAGTTCCAGGCCTGCTGCCGTTGGAACAGTCTTTCATCGAAAATATTTTACGTCTAAACCTGGGCAAGATGGCAACCATTTATATGACGTACGAGAACAACAGCGAGTGGAATGCCAAAATATTTAAAGGCAGGCTGGAGGCTGCCGGCCGTGACCACATCATCATCAGCGACCCCAAGACTGGTATGCGCTACTTATTATTGATGGTCAACCTGGATTACATCACGTTTGACGAGGAATTAAATTATACGTATCCGTATGGGAATCCGATGCCTGGACGATAAGAAGAGGCTCTTCTGCCATGCAGCGTCATAACACGCGCAAGGGATTCACAAGCTTGGGCATAAGCATAATTCCATGAACATAATAGGCAAGAAAGAATGAATCGCAAAGAAAAGAGAAGCCCCGGTTGATCGTTGATCTAAACTAGACCCTTAGTCAAGGACACTTAAAAAAAAGAGTGCTAGGCCACACATAAGAGATGATTCCTGTACTGAACAGGAGTCATCTTTTTTAGTCCCCACTGATATCTGTGATGATTATAATAAC
>NZ_JAAOIW010000030.1 GCF_011440305.1 Paenibacillus agricola
GCGTTCGTCCTGAGCCAGGATCAAACTCTCCATTAAGGTAGAACTTGAGTTGCCTCATTCTTTACATCTGGCGAGAACTTGCATTCTCTATTTTACTCACTCGTTGATTCAGTTTTCAAAGGACAATGATGTTTTGCTTTACCCAGCATGTTGAATGGCTGGACGAGTAATATATCATGTTTTCGTTTTGTAATGCAAGTGCAATTTTTTCCATACTTGCAATTGCCCTACGAACCTAGCATTCAATTCAATTATCCGGCTACAATAATGATGACCGGGTTAATAATTTATCATGATAACTATAACATTACAAGTGCAATTATTTTCCATTCTTGAAACCAAGCCCAGAAATTCCATTCAACTCATGTCCTGCACCAGTCATGGCGACCGGGTTATGTCTAATTCCGAACTTAGTTTCTGTCGCATAATTAAGACCCGTAGGGATAAGTGAATGATTGGGAGTGAACTTGTTGCTGCAGATCTTTTCTGCGATAAGACATTTGCCCAAAAATCTTATAGAGATCTATTGTTTTCCTCCAAATAAGTTAAACATTCAACGTCATGCAAATCGAGACACATAATAAAATATTCGCTACATTAACTTTGTACAACTGGATACAATAATCCAGTCCAAAATAAAAAAATACCAAACGCGCCGTATCCTGCTACAAGCATTCTTACTCCACTCGGCGACAAAGACCTAAAAAAAGTACTGGACGATCTTATTGATCAGGCAAAGCTTAAAAATACGATGCATTGCTCATGGTCAACGGAATTGCACCCGCACCAATGATGCCTGAAGAACCACCCCTGTAAAACTAGAAGACATCCCTATCGACGCAAGATTTGCTTACCCTGAAATAGCAGCGAAAATTGAACTTGATGCCTCTTTAGAACCGGTTGCTTGTAGCCAAGTTATGGGCCAATCAGTTAGAGAGGATATTGGCACTTTATTTGCGAAATATCATACTATTAAAACAACAATAGGCGTTAAAATACTCAAAATGAGCAAAGAAAAGGGATTCCTCATCCCTCCTCCACTTCAAGTAAAAATGCTGAGACTGTTAATGCTTAATTAAAATTTAAATCCTACCCATGGGTGGGATTTTTTTATTATTAGCCCTTTTCATAGAATCCCCTTATTGTTGAACCAATCCGGGCAGTATGTTCCGCAGTGCATCGAGATTCCTGTTCAATGGCTGTATCCATTCTTCGATTGGGTACAACACGCCCTCTGATTATGAACGTTTGTACCATAGTCTGGCTGTGTGAGAATAAAATCTGTGTCTACTATCTTGATAGAAGTCCAAATGCATCCATGCACCAATATTGAAGCAGCTGATACACGGTAAACTTGCGAGCCTTTTCTTCGTAACCAGCAATTTGAACGACGAATTTGAATTCCGGAGTTATAACGGATTGAAGGATGATAAAATCATGGTAGACTTTCTCATGGAGCCTTTTCTACCATTTAATGGTTAATCAACAGGTCTGGTAGTGGACATAACTCATCAGATCATCGGATCTCTCAGCTTGGAGTTAGATACTATGTTTATTCATGAAAATATCGTATTTATTATCGTATCGCTCTATAATAGAAGAGTTAGATTCTAATATGGGTTAGCAAGGAGCTTTGCGATGGGTTCGATTCCTGCTTTAAACGATGAGCAATGGTTGAAGCTGCTTGAGCAAGTGGCTTCAACCTTTAATGAGGTTACCCTTAGTCGGGGGTTTACTTATTTTAAACAACAGAGCGTAGTAGCCCTGAGCATTTCTGAACAGCGTGTCGTTCAAGCTAAGGTCAGTGACCATGAAGACTATAATGTGACGTTGGATTTAAACAAACTTGGAACTAGCTCCTGCACCTGCCCGATTCAAGCCTGCTGCAAGCATGTGGCTGCTGTTATTATGGAGCTTGCTGACCGATTGGGTTACCCGGCTTCGCAAATTGTGAATGCCAGCCATCATGTGAAGCGCGTCCATGCCATGAGTTCACCCGAGCTGCTGCTCAAGCAATTACCTGGTCGGGATATTGTCGGCTGGCATGAGTTTCTCGATGAATATACAGCCGATGTTCAATCAGCTAAGGATCAGGGAATTTACGCAAATGCGATGCGGGATGAGCTGCAAAAAATCCGTAAAGCCTCCATTCCTTTTTCAGAAGTGGATTGGATCTTATTTGACTTGCATCAAGAGTTATTTATTTTGCGAAAAATAAAAGAACATCAAGTCCCAGGTCGTGAAAATAACTATACTTCTTCTGCCCTATACAAGAGGTATGATGAAATTCATGCCTGGCTATACCAGAAATCGACTGTAAGCAACTTTGCCTCTTCAAGTGAGCGACTTAAACAAACGGTAAGTTTTTTAAGGCAGCAAGTGGTAGAAGAAACGGGATATACGTATCTGGACTACGGCCTTTATATGGCGATGTGGAAGTATTGGATTGCCCCTTTTCCCGATGCCAGCGAATGGGTATCACAGGAGATTAACGACATAGAGCAGCAAACGACCGACTCCTTTTCTACTTCTCTTTCAGCGGCGAAGGCTTTTTTATACCTACAACAATCCAGGTTCAGTGAAGCATGGAAAGCTTTAGAAACGACTGATACGTTAAAAAAAGCGCCAGCGAGCCTGTTTCTTTCTTTATTGCAGCAGATTTCCGTTTCTGGGGATTGGGGAATTTTGGTGGAATGGCTATTAAAAACGGCCTCTACCTTTTATGGTTCAAGAAATAAGGAGCTGGATACCTATTTGGGCTACTGGAAAGAAGCGATTGCCCACGAGCCTGAATCCGAAATGTATTTATGGAAGGTGCTGGAGGGCATGCTGCCCCATTCAGCTCTGATTGTTGAGGATTTATTGTATGAGCAGCGCAAATGGAAGCCTTGGTTGGAAATGCAAATTGTTAAAGGACAGGATCCCCTTTATCACGCAGTTAGCGTGCTGCAGCCGATCGAGAAGGAAGCACCAAGCCTCCTTTTGCCTTATTACCATCAAGCCGTCGAGCAATATATCGCCCTTAAAAATCGCGAGCATTACAAATTAGCGGTCAGACTGCTGAAAAAACTGGAAAAAATATATCATAACATCAAGCAGCCCGAGCGCTGGGAACGATTTTTTACTGGTTTTATGGCACGACACGGTCGGCTGCGGGCGCTGCAAGAGGAAATGAAGAAAGGAAAGCTAGTCGAATGAGTATAAAATTGTATGAGTTGACTTTGTTTGCGATTCTCACGGAAAGCGGGGATGCCTTACTATGGGGTCTAAAGGATGGAGCCGAGGTTTCAGGCGATACATTCCGTAATCTTTTGTTCGCTTGGCATGAGCCGTCATGCTATGGAACGACGCTTGCGCTTCGGCAGGCCGGGGAGCTCGACGTGACCGTCCTCCCTGCAGAACTGGTGCTTCCTTTCTTCGCCGAGCCAAACTTCATGGACATTCTCCACTGCAAAGGCGGCAATGAAGCCACCCGCGCATTAATTGAGGCAGCGCCGCTTCTCTACAAGGAAGCCAAAGCGGGTGGTTATTTGCCAAGCTACAGCTCCTTTCAGGATGGAAGGCTGCAATGGACATGGGAGGCTCGCGCTGAAGGGCTGCAAGAGCTCGATTGGGAATCGCTGATCCATCTGGATGTCTTGGGCGAGGAGCTGTCCGGGTTGCGCTCGGCCTTCTCCGCGGCCGTCTACACAGAGCATTATTCGGATGAAGCTGCGCTATCGGCGCTTAGGAGCGATTATCCCGCTTTATTTAAACAGCCTCAGGCGGATATAGCTTCGGCTCATACGCTAGCGGAGGAGGAGTGGCTCGATGTACTCGGGTGGAAGCCGGACACCGCTCCCTTCCGCCCTGCTTTGCAGCTGCTCGAGCCGGATGAGGAGCAGTATGATTGGCAGCTTCGCCTGGTGCTGCAGGATAAAAGCGAAGGCTCCATACTGGTGCCTATGCGTCTGACGGCGGACGGACAGGCTTCCGGCGAATGGCCCAGCGATTGGAGCCCGTATATTCGTGAGCGAGCTCCCGGATGGGCAGCAAGGCTAGCGGCGGCGCTTCCGAGCCGGAATCGCGGCGGCGTTTTTTTCGCTGAGCCACTGACCGATGACGCCGCTTGGCGCTTTCTGACGGCGGACAGCCGCCAATTACTGAACGACGGCTGGAACGTGATGCTGCCGGGCTGGTGGGAGGCTGCCTCGAAGCGCAAGCCCCGCCTGCGTGCACAGGTTGCGCCAGAAGCCGGCGGTAGCGGCAGCAATGGCAAGTCGCTATTCGGGCTGGGCGCCCTTGTCGATTTCGACTGGCGTATCGCCCTCGGCGATACAGAGCTGAACGAAGCCGAATTCGCCGAGCTGCTTAGTCGCAAGGATAAGCTGATCCGCTTCCGCGGTGAATGGGTCTACCTGGATCCTGCCCTGCTTGAGCAGATCCGCAGGCTTATGGAAAGCGTAGACCCGCAAGAGGGCTTATCCTTGCAGGACGTCCTACAGCTGCATTTATTGAATGATCTAGAGCCTGGGAAGCCTTCAGAGCCTGGGCTTGCAACAGGAAAAAGTACAGGAGAACAGACAGAAGAAACAGAAGCACGGATTAAGCTTGAGGTAGAGTTAAACTCGCACCTCTTGGAGCTGCTGCGCCAAATGGGGCAGCCGTCAGACTTACAAGAGCTTGCTGTGCCTGAGGGGCTGCGTGCAGAGCTGCGCGGCTACCAGCGAGAAGGCTTTACCTGGCTAAGCTTTCTTCGGAAATTCGGGTTGGGCGCTTGTTTAGCCGACGATATGGGGCTTGGTAAAACGATTCAATTCATCACGTATTTATTGCATCACCAAGCAGAATCAGCGTCCCCTGCCCTGCTCATTTGTCCAACCTCTGTGCTTGGCAACTGGCAAAAAGAGCTGGCTCGCTTTGCACCCGATTTAAAGGTTTGGCTCCATTATGGGAAGGGTCGATTACATGGCGATGCGCTCTCTGCCGTTCTCTCAGATACAGACATTGTTATTACGTCTTATGCAACCGCTCTGCTGGATCAAGAAACCTTGCAAGAGACTCTTTGGAGCTCCCTCTGCCTGGACGAAGCCCAGAACATCAAAAATGCACAAAACAAACAATCGATAGCTGTCCGCTCACTCAAATCGCGGCACCGCATTGCGATGACCGGGACGCCAATCGAGAATCGATTGTCAGAGCTATGGTCCATCTATGACTTCCTTAATCCTGGCTATCTGGGTACCCAGCGCGGGTTCCAGCATCGTTTTGCCATTCCGATCGAAAAGCACCAGGACCAGGTGTTAACCTCACAGCTCCAGAAGCTGATCAAGCCCTTCATGCTGCGCCGTAAAAAGAACGATCCCGCTATCCAGCTGGATTTGCCGGAGAAGCAGGAAATGAAGGTTTATATGAACCTTACCTCAGAGCAAGGAGCGCTCTATGAGCAGGTGGTCAAGGATTTGATGGAAAAGATGAAAAATCTGGAGGGGATGGAGCGAAAAGGAGCCATTCTTGCTGTCCTGACCCAGCTCAAGCAGTTATGCAATCATCCCGCACTGCTGATGAAGGAGGCTTTGCCATCCGCGGAAATGCTGCTTCACGAAGAATACCGTGAAGCCTTCATCACACGATCCGCGAAGCTGGAGCGGATCGTTGCCATGGTCAGCGAGCTCCGGGAAGCGGGAGATTCGTGCTTGATCTTCACCCAGTACATAGGCATGGGCCGTATGCTGGCCGACGTTCTGGGGGTACAGCAAGGCGAGCCCGTGCTGTACTTGAACGGCAGCACGCCCAAGGTCGAGCGCGACAGGATGATTGAAGCCTTCCAGGCCACTGACGGGACAGGTCCGGGCATCTTTATCCTGTCACTAAAAGCTGGCGGAGTCGGTCTCAACCTGACGGCAGCCAACCATGTGTTCCACTATGACCGTTGGTGGAACCCCGCCGTCGAGAATCAAGCCACCGACCGTGCTTACCGGATGGGACAGAAGCGCAACGTGCAGGTGCATAAGTTTATTTCTCTTGGCACCCTTGAGGAAAAGATCGACGAGATGCTGGAGAGCAAGATGAGCTTGAGCGATAATGTGATCTCCACCTCCGAGAGCTGGATTACTGAGCTGTCCAACGAGGGGCTTCGCGATTTGTTCGCGCTCAGGCAGGCTTGGTGAGGCAGCTTATCCCCTTGCTCTCCTCTTAGCTCATTTAGCAAGTCCCTTAATCCTTGCCAGCAACACCCAACGGCGTTCAAAACGGCGTTTATACTTAGGAAGCCCGCGGTACAGCTCGACAGTTGCTCGATAAGCCTCGCGTGCTTCGGCTTTGCTGCCAAGCTGGCTGTACAGCTGGCCTAGCCGATAATAAGCCTCGCAAGAGGACGAGTTGACGCTCTGGAACTGCTGCAAATAAGCGATGGATCTATGCGGATCCTGATCAGCCCAAGCTTCAGCCAGCCGCAAATAAGGCTCTCCATATTTCACGTGCGGGTTCAGCTCTAAAGCTTGCAGGATACTTTGCTCACCCTGCTGCAAATGTCCGAGCTTTAATTCGCAGATGCCGAGCTCCGCCCGCACCTCGGCTGAATCCTCCATCACCTTAGCGATCTGGAGCAATAATTCATACGCCTGTGCATATTTCTTCTGCTCGATCCATAGCCGTGCCATTTCGAGCTTAGTTGAGGTTTGATGAGGGCTTAGCCGCAGCTCCTGGTGGAGCCTGGAGAGCTTCCTTGCCCTTTTTAACGGCTTGAGAACACTGGGCGACAATCCAATAAACCGCCGTTCCAGTACATAAAATACGATTAGCAATACAATGATGGCTATTATCGGGCTTCCGGTCAGCCAGATGAGTGCAACGAATAACAACAGCTTGCTCATTGTAGATCCCCCTCTTTATTTTGATATCTACTATTGTATGGATAATCCATCTTTTGTTGAACTTGTCTAACCCCATGGATATCCGTGTAAACACCTGACCTTTCATAAAGAGGCCTAGACCGAAGGCTGCATCCGCAGCTGCTGGTTGGCAAAGTCCCGATACAACGCATGCGACTCATACAAGTACTCATGTGTCCCACTTCCAGTCACTCTGCCTTTTTCAATAAATATAATTTGATCGGCATCCACCACGGTCGACAGCCGATGGGCGATCACAATCGTCGTCCGTCCTTGCATCACATTTTTCAGCGCCTTTTGGACGATGACCTCGGATATGCTGTCCAGACTGGAAGTGGCTTCATCCAGCATCAGAATTTGCGGATTGCGCAGCAGCGCTCTGGCAATGGCAATCCGCTGCCGCTGTCCGCCGGAGAGCTTAATGCCACGTTCTCCCACCTCCGTCTCATATTGCTTCGGAAGCTCATTAATAAATACATCCGCATAGGCAAGCTGCGCTGCTTCCGCCAATTCCTGCTCGCTGATTTCACGCTCCGTACCGTAGGTGATATTCTCGCGGATCGTTCCAGCAATCAATGGGCTTTCCTGCGTAACATAGCCGATCTGGCTTCGCCACGATTGCAGTGACAAGTCGCCTATCGCCTCTGTTCCCATCCGGATCAAACCGCTCTTTGGCTCATAAAACCGCTCCAAGAGCGAGAAGAGCGTCGTTTTACCACCACCACTTGGTCCCACGATGGCTGTCACCTTACCCGGCTCTACCTTCAAGCTTACATCAGTAAGCACCGGTTCGCCCGATTCATAAGCATAAGAGACGTGCTCCAATTGAATGGTCCTATGGCTATCCTCAAGCTTGCCTCCCAGATACAGCTCCTCCTCACCCACCTGAAGTGTCGCTATAATTCGCTCGGTAGCGCCCATTGCCTTTTGAAACTGGGTAAAAAAGTTTGAAACCTGTGTAATGGGCATAATGATTTGAAACAAATATAATAGAAAGGCAACCAAATCACCGGATGTCAGCTCGCCCGAGGATACCCGCAGCCCACCATAGCCAACGATCATGACGAACAGCAACATGAGCACAAAATACATCAGCGGAGCAATGACAGCCTGAATCTTGCCCTCCCTCAAGCCGTATTGAAACAAATGGTTAATGCCCTCTTTGCCATTGCCGTATTCAACGTGCTCTGCATTGGAGACCTTAACCAACCGAATTTCTGATAGCACACGCCCCAGGACGGCAGTAAACTTAGCGGTCTCCTCCTGCAACCCTTTGGATATTTTGTACATTCGACGCCCCAGCGGCAGCAAAAACAGCAGCGACAAGGGAATGACTAATACGATCAGCATGGTCATTTTCCAATCCAGGTAAAGCAGTACCCCTATAGCGCCAAGGATCGAGATCGAGCCCGTAACCAGATTGGTCAGATTCTCCGTAATCAATCCCTTCACAATGCCTGTATCATTAATGATTCGGCTGATCATCTCACCGGTTTGGTTCTTATCATAAAAGGAGATAGGCAAATGCAGATGCTTCTTCCACAATCGATCGCGCAGCGAGGCAACCACAGTCTGTCCAGCCCGGTTTAATAAATAAATCGAAATGCCTCCGGCAATCGCCTGCATAATAAAGGCCACACAAAGCCCAATAACATGGAGTCGATTCAGCGATTCGAGCGAAAAGCTGTCCACCAAATTTTTCGTAAACAGCGGAATACTCAATCCGACCAATGTAGAGCCTATGCTCATCGCGAGCGCAATTCCCATTATAAGCAATGGTGGCTTCGTCTGCCAAATGAGCTGTACAAAATCACGCCAGCCACCCTTGCGGTTTATTTGTTTCATATCCCAACCACCTTTTCCAAGTAAAATCCATAGCGACACAAGCATTACTAATAAGATACTCTATTAATTTAAACCGAATGTAAAGCTGGAGGGTAGTATGCTTATCTATATAACCGAACTCCACCTACTGGCTACATACAAATTTCAGTTTGAGTGCAAGAATAATTGAGGTAAAATGAATTACATATAAACATCAGGGAGGGCTCGTAATGTGTGGAAGATATACGATCACAGTAACTGAAGAAGAACTAATGCTTCGCTTTATGCTTGAACGTGGGACTCCATTCTATGAACCGCGCTACAACATAGCGCCAAGCCAAATGGTTCCGGCGATCATCAATGATGGAAAACAAAATAAGCTGGGCCAGCTCCGTTGGGGATTCATCCCTTCTTGGGCAGATGATCCAAAAATCGGCTATAAAATGATCAATGCACGGGTCGAGACCGTGGCAAGCAAACCAGCATACCGAGCATCGTTCAAGAGCAAACGCTGTATCATTCCGGCAGACGGTTTTTACGAATGGAAGGTAATGAAGGATGGCAAGCAGCCGATGAGAATTCTTTTAAAAAACGGAGAATTATTTGGGATGGCAGGCTTATACGATACGTGGGAGAGCCCTGAAGGGAAAAAGATAAGCAGTTGCACCATCATCACTACCGGTCCAAACAAGACAATGGAAGGCATCCATGACCGTATGCCCATCATATTGCGAACGCAAGACGAGGCCACCTGGTTGGATCGAAGCATCCAGGACGTTCGGCTGCTGCAGGAGCTGCTTGAAAAACCATATCCCGACTCTGAAATGAGAGTTTATCCGGTAAGAAAAGAAGTCGGTAATGTGAAGAACGATTCAATTGAAAATATTAAAGAAGTATCATAACAGTTTGGGTTGCTTCCCCTATAAGTTTCTGCTTGCTGATGCAATTGGTTGGTTAGGAAAACAAACTTTTAAAGTGTCATAAACTCCCCATGCCTAGCTAAAAACGCCTGCTTTTGTTTATAATCCGGCATTATGCTTCCAACACGTCTCCAAAATGATCGATCATGATTCATATGAATCAGATGACATAATTCGTGGACAATCACATAATCTATAACTTCAATTGGAGCCATGGCTAAACGATAATTAAAGGTTACCTTTTTATCCGAGCTACAGCTTCCCCATTTGGTTTTAGACTCAACGATCTCAATGGATTTAGGCTTTACTCTCAGCTGTGTTTCATATAACTTTATTCGTTCTCTTACAATCTTCTCACAGCTTGAGAAATAAAACTTCTTGAGATTTTTTCTAAGTATCTCTTCATTTAAATCACTAGTCGTTATTAACTCATGGAGAAAATATTCTTTCCCAAGATAAAGGAAAGTTCCATCGTCTTGATATTCTCTTTTCTTGGGGGTTTCCCGGGCCTTCGCAAGGCTGGATGTTTTTTCCAGTATCCATTTACCATGAGGTTCCACAGCGCTTACAATCATTTCTTTGCTTGTATCCTTGGGAACTTTAACCGTGATACGACCTAAACCGTCTATATGAATTGAAATCTTTTTTGTATTTCCATATTGAACATTAAATTCGATAAGTTGATTTTCAATTTCAATTTCAATTTTCATAAACACCATCGATTCTAAAAGTTTATTACTAACTCTTATACTTTATAGATATACGTCTTAATGATTTACTTGCCGGACCCATTGCTCCTTGGGAGGGCGTCAAAATACGTTATCGAATTTCTTTTTGCCTTGAATGCTAAATAAATACTCGTAGCCACAGCACCGATTGTACCACAAATGATATCTCCCATCGTATCCGTTAGGCTGCTATTCTGGGATTTAAGCCCGAATAGGTAATCCGTAGTGAATTCATATATTTCCCAGAAGCCCGCCATTGCTACAGAAAAGAAGAAGCTAAACCAAATTGCAGTGGTAGAATAGGAATGCCGTTCTTCTTCTAATATTTTTAGTTTCCAATAAATTACCATGCCTATCAAACTTAGGATCATCCCTGACAGGAGATGCTCGATTTTATCAAGATACGGTATGATTCCGTAAAATCCGAACTCGTTGGCCAAAAGCATTGTGAGAAAAATGAAAAATAAGATTGAAAATCTTAATGCGGGAAACAGCTCAATCTTAGTAAATTTGACTACTCCTCGGATCATTGTCAAAACGGCAATGATGAGTACACCTTGAAAAGCTTTCTGATGGATGCCGTGAATCCAAAAATAAACAATGCACCCCGCGGATATTAAGTACAGAGCCAATTCAAAGTAATCATTAAACGGATGTTTTTTAGGATCGTTCATAGAACCGCTCCTCTCTGAACTTTTCATATCTATTTATACACATTCTTTGTTTCAGGTAAACAGGAGAGGCTGTCCCCAGATGCAGTTATCTGTTCATTTCAAATGAGTAGTCCATCTGCGAACAAGCTCTGGCCAACATGAATTCCATTAGCAGCCGCTTGACTCAACAATTGTTATGTCATACATAGCCGTTCTCCTTTATGATGTCAAATTCATTTGTCCATTTCGTAGGTTGCTTCCTCTTCCAATTCCGCTTTCCTGAACCTTTTGAACTGAACCGTTATCATCAGGAAATGAACAAAGAAGACTCCGGCGATCAGATAAAAAACAAGAGAAATGCCGAAGCTACTTGCGACCAATCCGCCGAATAGAGCTCCCGACAAGTTTCCCAGTGATCCGGCACTTGCATTATATGCAAATACGCTGCCTTGAATAGGGGTCGGGG
Source organism: Paenibacillus agricola (assembly GCF_011440305.1). Lineage (GTDB taxonomy): Bacteria > Bacillota > Bacilli > Paenibacillales > NBRC-103111 > Paenibacillus_S > Paenibacillus_S agricola. The sequence goes on from NZ_JAAOIW010000030.1 coordinate 11,464, forward strand.
TCAACTTGCGCAGCAAGGAACTGATAGACGGGATTACGCCGCCGATACATAAACCGGTTATAAACCGAATGCCCATGAGTACCCAAGGATCTGTGACTAAACCTTGAGGAATATGCAGAATGGCAATTAAAATTAGTGAAATAAGCAGGATAATGGAATGACCGTACCGATCCCCCATTCTTCCAAGTATCGGCGCAGTAATCATGGTACCTAAGGCTGTAGATGCAAATATGAGGCCGGCCATAATTTCAATGTGATCCACTATATTCATGCTTCTTACATACAACGAAATCATCGGACTAATACTCGCAAAGCTTATTGAGATCAGGAATGTAGAAATAAACAGCGTCAGAATAAGTGGAGATTGTCCAAGGACTTGACGAAAGGCTGTCTTCTTCACGGGGATAGCCTGGTTACGAATTTTGGATTGAAACGGATTACTCAGCTTTAGCAAGCCTCTGAACTTGAATTTAGTGTATGTATTCGCCTCCTTTACTCCAAATATCGTCAGCAGCGCAGCTAAGAATATAAAGAAGCCCGTAATATAGAAGGAATCTCGTATCCCCAACCATTCTGCCAGGACCCCACCAATCAGCGGACCTAACAATTGACCAGTGACTTGTCCAGTTTGCAATGTGCCTAACGCGTTACCTACCTTTTGTTTGGGAGCTTCTATGGCCAATAGCGCAACAGAAGAGGTCGGATAACCACCCATCGTACCAAAAGCGGCACGAAGCAGAAGCAGCTGTAACGGAGTATCAACGAGCCCCATCGCCCCGATGACAACTGCCGAGCCTAAACCGGTTATGACCATGACCAGTTTTTGTCCGTACTTATCGGAAAATTTTCCCCATAAGGGGAGATATCAGTGCGATCATCAAATGATTGATTCCGAAAATCATAGCGGCCCATAGAGCGGCCTGTTTCACATCGTGTACACCAAGATCCTGCACATACAGGGGCAAAAAGGGGATGATCATTCCAATGCCTACTGAAGTTAAAAAGTTTCCGGTCCATAATATGTATAAATTACGTTTCCAGACTTCCATAAGGAATAACCTTCTTTTCCGATAAAATAGATACCTATATTTTTGGACTGTTATTATACTTGTTCGTTATGCACACGTTAAACCTGTCGGTTTATATTAATAATATAGAGACTTTCGGCAGTTGGAAAGTATTTTATTATAGAATTAAAAAACATCTGCAAGTGCCACCTTTCATATAATGGAGAAAACCATTCAAATTCGGATGTATTTGATACTGAATTTTGTGGATATTTTTCCATAAGAAGCTGCCGGAACGGGGGAATTGGGATGGATGTCTTGAGCGAGACAAACCGGGAAATCCAGCGTTTGACAGAAGAAATCATGCGGATGCAAAAAAAAGATGGGTCATGGCGTTTTTGCTTTGAGAATGGAACGTTAACAGATGCTTATATGATAATAACCCTTCGAACCTTGCAGATGGATAATGAAACTCTCATCCGACAATTGCATGACCGAATCCTTACGGCACAGCAGGCCGACGGTTCTTGGAGAGTTTTTTTCGACGAAGAAGAAGGCAACTTGTCTGCCACCGTGGAAGCCTATTATGCACTTTTATATTCGGGATACAGTAAAAAAACGGATGAATCGATGGAAAAAGCAAAGCAATTCATTTTGTCAAAAGGCGGCATCCAAAACATTACGAACGTGCTGACCAAAGTGTTTCTCGCCGCCACCGGCCATTACCCATGGCCGAGCTCAACACTGATTCCAATAGAATTTTTACTACTGCCTACTTCTTTTCCTATTAATTTCTTCGATTTTTCCGCATTTATAAGGGTGCACCTAGCGCCCCTGGTTCTATTAGTCGATCGCCAATTTGTCATAACAACAGATGCTTCACCTGATTTGTCTGATCTGGCGGGCAATAGATTGGAACCTGTTTTCTTCAATAATAATGGTCAACATGAGCATTCCCGTGGTTTACAGCATCTGCTGAAGGAAATAAAAACGAGCCTCGGGAAGCTCGTCGGCGTCCCTAAGCGTCTTCATGAGGCTGCTTCCAAATGGGCGGAGCAGTATATGCTGGAACGGATTGAACCCGACGGAACGCTTTACAGTTATGCAACCTGCACGTTTATGATGATCTTCGCCCTGCTCTCCTCCGGTTATGACAAACAGCATCCGGTTATCACAAGCGCGGTTCAAGGCTTAGTAGCTACGCTCTGCCACACGGATGGGAAGGTGTTATTACAAAATTCGCCTTCGGAGGTTTGGGATACAGCCCTGCTATCACACGCCCTGCAGGAATCTGGAACTTCGGCTGGAAGTATGGCGATTCAAAACGCAGCCTCTTATTTGCTCTCCAAACAACACTGGAAATTCGGGGATTGGAGCGTCCATAATCGAAATCCTGTTCCGGGTGGTTGGGGTTTTTCAGACTCCAATACTATTAATCCGGACGTAGACGATACAACAGCGGCATTAAGAGCGATCAAACGGTTGACCCTGATTAAGCCATCCTACCGCGATGCTTGGAACCGAGGGCTGAATTGGACTTTATCTATGCAAAATAAAGATGGGGGGTGGCCCGCCTTCGAGAAAGATACGGATCATGAAATCCTCACTTGGCTCCCGGTTGATGAGGCCAAAACGGCGGCTATTGATCCTTCTACGACCGATCTGACTGGGCGAACCTTGGAATTTTTGGGTAGCACTGCGGGTCTTGGCTTGAACCATTCTTTTATTCGACGCGGAACGAACTGGCTGATTGATCATCAGGAGGCGGACGGGTCGTGGTACGGGCGTTGGGGGATTTGTTATATCTACGGGACATGGGCTGCACTAACAGGAATGATGTCGGCAGGGGTAGAGCCCCATCATCAAGCTGTACAAAAAGGCATCGGATGGCTTTTAAGCATTCAAAATGCAGACGGAGGCTGGGGAGAATCCTGCAAGAGCGATCAGCTTATGCGGTATATGCCGCTCGGAGCAAGCACGCCGTCTCAAACCGCATGGGCGCTAGATGCTCTCATCGCTGTTCATCCGAAACCGATTCCTGAAATGGAAATAGGCATCCGAAGGCTAATCTCCACCCTGCACGAAGATGATTGGACGACCACTTACCCTACCGGAGCAGGCCTTGCAAGCACCCTTTACATTCATTACCACAGCTACCGTTACATTTGGCCGCTTCTTACATTAAGCCATTACAGAAAGAAATACGGCGGCTAATTTTTCGAATTCACTTATTCCGGCTCAAGTTTCCGTCATGACGCCGCCGTTGACGTGAAGCACTTGACCCGTCACGAAGGAGGAATCATCGGACGCCAAATAAATGTAGGTCGGTGCAAGCTCGAATGGCTGTCCGGCGCGTTTCATCGGCGTCTCTAGACCGAAGGTTTTTACATATTCGGCTGAATAGCTGGACACGATGAGTGGGGTCCAGATGGGTCCAGGCGCTACGGCGTTGACCCGGATTCCTTTGCTGACCAATTGAAGCGATAGTGATCGGGTAAACGATACAACCGCACCCTTTGTAGAAGAATAATCGACAAGCAAAGGGGCGCCCGCATAGGCGGTTACGGATGCCGTCGATACAATGGCACTCCCTGGCCTCAAGTAAGGAAGTGCGGCCTTAGTCATGTAGAAATGCGGAAAAATGTTAGTGCGGTACGTATTCTCAAGCTGTTCGTCAGAAATGCCCGCAATGCTCTCCTGAGGGAACTGGACGCCTTGGTTCAGTATAAGTACATCAAGCCTTCCGTAGCATTCCAGCGTTCTTCTCACCACCTCCTGGGAAAAGACGGAGTTACGCAAGTCTCCCTCGATCAGCAGGCAACGTCGCCCGTATTGCTCCACCATCTGTTTGGTCGCTTCGGCATCCTCGCGCTCATACAGATAGACGATTGCCATATCTGCCCCTTCTTTGGCAAAGCCGATTGCGATAGCGCGCCCAATGCCGCTGTCGCCTCCGGTAATGATGGCAATTTTACCTGCCAATTTCCCGCTTCCCTTGTACTCGGGATTGTCGGATATTGGAATGGGGTTCATTACATACTCCAAACCAGGCTGCACATCCTGATGCTGCGGCGGAAATGTGATAGGTACCTGCCGGCAGCGTGTCTCATAGCCATAATACGGATACATGGGAATCACAGGGAGACCTCCATTACTTTTTGTAGTTAACATCAGGATATTCGCCTAGTTCCCGAGTGGTACCTATTAATACCATTGACAGCCAGCTTTTTTGCTTGGATTTACCTAATTACAACTAAACAAGCTGACTCAGAGAGTCAGCTTGTAGACAGTCGCTATCTTATCCACTCTAACTGATCAAAGAAATCACGGTCTGTAAAAGAACGTTAACTCCTTTTTCACAATCTTCATAGGAGGTATACTCTTCTTCGCAATGGCTTTTCCCTTGAGTGCTTGGAACGAAAATCATCGCAGACGGCAGGAATCCGGCGACGAATTGCGCATCATGCCCTGCACCACTCGCCATTCTTTTAGATGAATAGCCCAACAACTGCGTCGATTGCTCAACCAGCTTGCAAATCCCGTCATCAAACCATACCGTATTACGACTCCAAAGCTTAGTTTTCTTAACACCGCAGCCAGCTTGTAAATTCGGCAGATTACCAATAATGGCTTCGACCTCACGAATGACATCCTCGTTCTTGTGCCTTGCTTCCAGCGTGAAAATCGTTTTATTCGGAATCACCGTATGGATATTCGGGAACACATGTACACGCCCCATGGTGTAAACCAATTCGGGATCCAATTCATTCAGCTTGCCGCGGAGCGCCACCATCATATCCTGAGCGGCAAAAAATGCATCCTTTCTTACATGCATCGGTGTTGTGCCAGCATGATTGGATTCACCCGTAACTTCAATTTCATAACAAACCATGCCTACCACGCAATCGACCACGCCGATAGATAGAGCTTCATTCTCAAGAACGGGTCCTTGTTCAATATGCAGCTCCAAGTATGCCGCAGCAGCAGTTAACCTGTTGTCCATACTTCCTAAATAACCACTAGCGGTCAGTGCATCATCGAACGTAACGCCGTCAATATCCCTCTTCATCAGCATCGTTGCTTTATCAAATTTACCGGAAAGGACGCCCGATGCCATCATGGAAGGCTCGAACCTTGCCCCTTCTTCATTCGTGAAGTTGATAATGGTCAGAGGATGCCGCGGCTTGATCTGATGGTCTACCAAGGTTCTTGCGATCTCAAGACCGGCTATCACTCCCAAGACTCCATCAAATCTGCCACCTTTCGTCACCGAATCCAAATGTGAACCCATAGCAACGGGAGGGATGTTCTCGGTCCCATCCATGGTTGCATAAATCGTGCCCATATCGTCAAACTTTATATGCATGCCGATTTCTGCGCAGCAGGAGCAAAAATAGTCACGTGCTGCAATATCTTCTTGGGCAAGCGACAAGCGAGTAACACCCTGATTTTTTGTGCGCCCGAAAGCCGCAAAGTGCTCAATGGTTTCTTGTAGCCTCTGACTGTTGACGTATAGCTTCTGAACCTGCAATACGATCACTCTCCATTCATGACTAACCCATTGCCTGAGTGGTTCAAACAGGCATCTTCTCGTTTCCCATCTTTATTACCAAACGGTTCTAAATTTTTCTTTGTTTTACCCAAAGAAGCGTTGATATATATTTGCGGGCATCAGCCGTGTTCAGGTGCAAGGACTTGACCTGCTCTGTCGAGCTTATTGATTGGAAACGCACTAATGCCCCGTCAAGGTTTTCATGGATACTCACAACAACAAATCCTTCGGCCATCAGCTTGTCAATTTCGCTCTTCTCTTCCATAAACGCTTGATAGGCAGCCATTACAGCACTCCCTCTGATGAGGATGGCTTGGTCGCTATCCCGTTCGTAGCTCCAAACTTTTTGCGATGTAGATAATGGCCGGAGCCGGGCATCCCAACAAATTCCTTGTCACGAATCACGAACTCCCCGCGCACAAGCACAGTTATGGGCTCTCCCATGATGTCCATGCCTTCGAATGCATTATAATCCACATTCATATGGTGCGTTTCAGCTGAAATTTTACGCCTCACTGATGGATCGAAAATAACGATATCCGCGTCGCTGCCAATAGCAATCGTGCCTTTTTGGGGAAATAGCCCGAATAGCTTGGCGCTTGTTGTTGAGATGATATTGACGAATTGATTTAAAGAAATGCGTCCCTTTTCCACGCCCTCAGAATAGAGCACACTTAACCGATCCTCGATCATCGGGCCGCCATTAGGGATTTTCGAGAAATCACCCAGACCCAGCTCCTTTTGCCCCTTGAAATTAAACGAGCACTGGTCGGAGCCGACTGTTTGGAGGGAGCCGCTGCGAAGTGCATTCCATAACACCTCTTGGTTCCAGGCTTCGCGCAGCGGCGGTGACCATACATATTTAGCGCCTTCGAAATTCGTTTTTTCCAAATAGGAGACATCAAGATTCAAATATTGCGGGCATGTCTCTCCATAAATTTGAAGCCCTTTTGCCCGACCCGCTTCGATTTGGCGAACCGCCTCGGCGCAGGTCACATGTACAACGTACAGCTGCGAGTCCGCCATACCCGTAAGTGCTACTGCGCGGCCTGTCGCTTCGCCTTCGAGCTCAGGCGGTCTAGTCAACGCATGATAGATGGGCTCCGTTCGCCCCGCCGCCAAGGCTTCGTTCACGAGAAAGTCGATGACATCCCCATTCTCCGCATGCACCATAACCAGTGCACCTTGCTCTTTGGCAAGCAGAAGCGTCCGGTAGAGCGTACCGTCATCCGCCTGAAGCACATTCTTGTAGGCCATGAATACCTTTAAGGAGCTTATGCCTTCCTCATGGATGATGCGGGGCAGCTCGGTTAATACGGTTTCGGTTACTTCCGAGACCATCAAATGAAAGCCATAGTCGATCACAGCTTTGCCGCGCGCTTTGCCGTGCCAGGTATTTACCGCCTTTTGCAAGGTTTCTCCCTTGGTTGTCAGGCAGAAGTCGATAATTGTCGTCGTACCGCCAAATGCTGCTGCCTTTGTACCGGTTTCGAAATCGTCCGCGGTCACCGTCCCACCAAACGGCATGTCCAGATGAGTATGAGGGTCAACGCCCCCTGGGAATACATAACAGCCAGACGCATCCACCACTTCCGCATCCTGCGCTTCCAGTCCGGTACCAATCATCACAACCACGCCATTATCAATTAGAATGTCACCCAGGTAAGTATCAGCAGCCGTTACAATCATGCCATTACTTATCAGCTTCTTCATCGTTATACCACCTCCGTTTCGGTGTTCAGCCCAGCCAGCAACTGCTGTCGTTCATTCCAACTCATCGGTATTTGCCCATTTGCTATTTCCACCATATCGATAGCACCGTCCACCGGGCAAACTATCGAGCACAGGTTACAGCCGACGCAATCCTCCTCGCGCACCTGCAGGATGGGCTTGCCCGAAATATCGACCACCCGCTCGATGCATTGATGGGAGGCGTCTTCACAGGCAATATGGCATTTATTGCAATTGATACAGGTATCCGTATTGATACGGGCGACGACTGCGTAATTCAAGTCCAGGTCGCCCCAATCGGAGTATTTTTCCACCGAACGTCCGACGATTTCCATCACCGAGCCAATTCCTTTATCGTCCAGGTAGTTGTTTAAGCCATCGATCATCTCTTCCACGATGCGGAAGCCATGGTGCATAACTGCGGTACAGACCTGGACGCCAGTCGAGCCCATAAGCATGAATTCGACGGTATCCTGCCAGTTCGATATTCCACCGATGCCGGAAATAGGTATACCAATCCCGGCATGGCGTGCACATTCAGCAACCATATTGAGGGCGATTGGCTTGACAGCCGGTCCACAATAGCCGCCATGTGCGCCTTTCCCGGCTATATGGGGAATCGTGTTCCAGGTATGGATATCGACACCGGCAAGGCTATTAATCGTATTAATCATGGAAATGGCATCCGCCCCACCCCGAACAGCCCCTTTGGCCACGGCTGTGATATCCGTAATGTTCGGCGTTAGCTTGACGATGACCGGCGTCCGGGCAACCTCCTTGACGAACATCGTCTGCATCTCGACAAGGTCAGGCTGCTGGCCACTTGCTGCTCCCATGCCTCGCTCCGCCATACCGTGGGGACAGCCGAAATTCAGTTCAAAGCCATCCACGCCGACATCTTCGATGCGTTTTACAATTTCATGCCACTTTTCCCGGGTCGGCTCGACCATAATCGATGCAATGAGTGCATGATTGGGAAAACGTTCCTTCGTTTCGTAGATTTCCTTCAGGTTGACATCAAGTGGCCGATCAGATATCAGCTCAATATTATTAAAGCCTGCCACCCTCTGCCCTCCGAAATGTACAGCGGCGAAACGTGAGGATGTATTAATGATCGGATCACCGAGTGTTTTCCAGACGGCTCCGCCCCAGCCCGCCTCGAATGCCCGTTGTACCTGGTAACCTGTATTTGTCGGCGGTGCGGATGCCAACCAGAATGGATTAGGGGACTTGATGCCTGCCAAGTCTATTCTTAAATCTGCCATAGCCATCCTACCCTTCTTCAGTTAGTTAGACACATTCAAGCTTGCCGACAAACGTTCACGGACGGCTTGGGCTGCACGTTTGCCTTGCTCCGCCGCCGACACGACCATAGCTTCTCCCTGTCCTGCCCCAAAGGTGATGTCACCTGCTGCATAGACCTTTGGGTTCGACGTCAACCGTGTGGCTTCGTCTACAAGCACAACGCCGTTGTTATGCGCCAGGCCAAACTGTTCGACCAGAGTCGTGCGCCTTTCCTGGCCGATGGCCTTGACTACCGCGTCAACGGGGATCAGAAACTCCGAGCCCTCAATCTGGGAAGGAAGGGGACGACCGTCACGACCTACTTTGCCCGACCATTCCATGCGTATACATTCCAGATGTGTTACCTTACCCGCGGCATCGCCAATCACTCGTTTCGGCGCTGTCATCCAGCTGAATTCGACACCCTCCTGCTTGGCAAAATCGTATTCGAAATCATAGGCAGTCATTTCTTCGCGTGAGCGGCGATACACAATCTTGACCTGCTCCGCACCAAGACGCACCGAGCAGGTTGCGGCGTCAATCGCCGTATTTCCTGCGCCAATGACGGCGACACGAGCTCCTTTTAATGCAAAGGATGGCAGCTCCTTCTTCGTCTGCTCGACAAACTCAATGGCATCGTAGACGCCCTGCAGATCTTCGCCGCCTATGCCAATTGGCGGGACGTATGCCATACCTGCCGCCAATACGATGGCATCATATTCCTCAAGCAGGTAAGCTGCAGCAATATCTTCACCCACTTTAATACCGGTGCGAATTTCTACACCAAGCTTCTCAACCTGCTGCACCTCCCAGAGCGAAATCGATTGGGGCAGCCTGAAGGAGACGATACCGTAGGTATCGAGCCCGCCTGCGAGTGGCTTCGCTTCGTAAACGACGACAGAGAAGCCGTCTACGGCCAGCTCACGTGCCGCTGAAAGGCCGGCTGGCCCTCCACCGATTACGGCGATCTTCTTGCCGTTGGCCGGCCCCGGCTGGAATAAGGTCGCATCTGTGGCGCGAGCCCAGTCCGTGGCATATCGCTGCAGCATGCCGATCATGATCGGCGCCGAAGCACCTTTCAGCACACAAGCGCCTTCACAGAGCTCATCCGTTGGGCACACCCGCGCACAGGTGGCGCCAATCGGATTGGCGGTCATGATCGCCTTGGCTGCGCCTTTAAGGTTATCCGTGGCTATTCGCTTAATAAATGACGGGATGTTGATCCCGGTCGGACAGGCGGTTATACAGGGAGCATCATAACAATACAGGCAGCGATTCGACTCCTCGATCGCTGCTTTCTTCGTAAGGGGAGGCTTTGTCTCCGCAAAATTTAGGGCAAATGCTTCGGTCGTCAGCCTGCTAAGCATTCGGTTTAATTCCATCCCGATAACCTCCTAAGATAGGATAAGTAAGCATTTGCCTCATGTTAGTATTGATTACACATTCTATATAAATAATAGCTCCTTTGTGTTATATTTTCTACCTCTGTCCCACAAATAAATGGAATATTCAGATATTTCTGCTTTTAGGTAAATATTCAGGCTATTAAATTGCTCCAGAATAAGTAAATACTGCTCTTTTAATATACTTAGTGGCGTGTTCTAACATGCCGTTAACTGATTGGAAAGTATAAAAAAAGCATATCGGGAACCGATACACTTTCTTATCAACTACATTAATTGTTAATGACATGAATAATTCATAAATTATTTTATTTTGTTTATTGTATCCCCTGTGTATAGGTAATCATTAACCTCGGCATCATATTTATCAAAAAGCAGTCTAAGGGTCCTATCTATTTGCTCCAGATATTCTAACAGGTTTCTTTTTAGCAATCTAGCAATTGAGAAGAAATCATAGCTCTATTTTTGTGTTAGAGTGAATAGGCAAACAGATCAAATTCAAGGAGCTGATTGATTGTGTCCTTAAAAATAACTCCCTACCTCATGATGGAAAGCAACACTAGAGAAGCCATCCAATTTTATGAGGACGCACTGGATGCCAAGGTGATCCATATGATTACCTACGGAGAGATGCCAGCACCGATGCCTTTCCCTGAGGAGCTCAAGCATCTTGTTTCCCATGCCATTCTGCAAATTGGTGAATCCCACCTGATGTTCTCCGATTCGCCAGGCCAGCCCGTCCAAACCGGCAATAAAGTAAGCCTTAGCATTTCAACAAATGATGCAGAAAAAGCCAAGCAAATCTTTGATGCTTTGCAGCAAGGCGGTAAAGTGGTTTGGCCGTTAGAAGCAACCGCGTTTAGCCCCGCTTTTGGTACCGTGTTGGACAAGTTCGGCATTACTTTCACCATAGTTGCTTAAAATTAATGGCCAAAACCGTCAGGAAAGATATCCTGACGGTTTTGGCCATTAATTACTACCTATAAATGAGGGTTCTGCTTCATTTTGCAATACCGGCGTATAGATACAAAAGTGAAGGTCTGGATGGTCAACAGGACTTACAAAGGAGTTAATACAGCCCTCCTACCGGGCCCATTCATCAAAAAAAGCCGCTTGGTCGGCGACTTTAAGTGGCTAGAGTGTAACACCTTATCAGCGTACGCCTACAAGCTCAGGAAAGAAAACAGGCTTGTTTTGTTCGACGGATTTATAATAGGCATCGATAATATTCATGAAGTAACATCCGTGCTCGGCAGGGGCCAAAGGCTCCTCGCCAGTCAGGATACAATGCGTAAAGTGTTCGAATTCGTTGATGGATTTGTGAGATGCGCCCAATTTGGGATTAATATCGATGCAGGTACCCAACTGCTCTGAAAATATTGTCAGTTCTCCATTCTCATATTTGATACCGCCCTTGGTACCAATCAGCTCATAATAAGCTTTATCTTTTTCAATATTGGAGGCCCAGCTGAATTCCAAGCTGACCGATGCCCCATTCTCAAGCTTTAAATAGCCGACTGCACTATCTTCAACATTGAAAATCCCATTGCGGTTTCCAACGTATCCATTGCGATTTCGCGTCGTGCTATTGGCATAGGTTTGGTGGGCTGCACCTGCGATATAGGAAGGCGTTGGCATTCCCATCAAGTAGAGCACCAGATCAAAATAATGAACCCCCAGATCAATCATAACGCCTCCGCCAGCAAGCTGCTTATTCGTAAACCATGTTCCTCTGCCTGGGATGCCGCTTCTTCTGATCCATCCAGCCTTCGCTTCATAAATATCCCCAAGAAGTCCGGCTTCAATGTACTCTTTCACAAAAAGAGCTTCTTTTGTAAAACGGTTATTGAGTCCAATCATTAGCTTTTTGCCGGATTTGATTTGCGCCTCCGAAATTTTACGGGCATCCGTCCCATTGATCGCTAGCGGCTTCTCACAATGAACATTTACGCCATGTTCAAGGGCACAAATCGAGATATCCGCATGCAAAAAGTTAGGCGTACACACACTAATCAAATCAAGGTTTTCCTTTTGGAGCATCTCGGTATAATCACTGTAAACACCCGGGATGTTATATTTTTCAGCTAGTCGATTGGCGCTAGCCATATTCACATCGCAAATGGCCACAAGTTCAACATGAGGAAGGTTTAAATATCCCGTTAGATGTTTTTTCTCTGCATTGCTGCCAGCACCTACCAAGCCGTATCTCAGTTTCTTTTCCATCTTATCTCTCTCCTGTTCGAATGATTATCTTTTGAATAATAAGGAGTTCATGTATTGAATGGTATAATCGATTCCCTCTTCGCCTAGCTCTCCAGTCCATACCGGAGAATGGGGCTCGATGCTAAGTCCACCTGAGTAGCCTTTTACACGCAATAGAGAAATGAAGGTTGTCCAGTCGGTTTGGTCCAAGCCTGCTGGCGGGTCATCCACCCTTTTGCCACCGATAATCATCGAGCCTTTAAGATGTACATGTTTAAAACGGTCTCCCCAGTCCATGGTTTCCTGCAAATAGTCGCCACCTGCATATCTGCTGTGAGAAGGATCGTATTTAATGCCTAAGTCGGTTAGATGCCCATGGATTATACTCCATGCCACCGGATTATGGACAAAATTTACTTTGCGACAATTATACGAGGATACCTGAACGCCCTTTGTTTTACCATAATCGATTAGCTGGGAGAAGAAATCAATGGCTGATACACAATTTTCAAAATAAGAACGGCTTTCTACATAATTACATCCAGATACAAAATTCGTACATCCTAATTCACTTGCTATATCAATCAGCCTGTAGCAGATCTCTAATTCGTTGTTGATGACTTGCCCTTGCTCATCAATTCTTTGGGATTTCCATCTACCAATTGAAGCTATTCTGATTCCATATTGCTTGATCCATTGTTGAATATTGAGCTTATCATTGAAAAAGGCTAATCCATCATTACCTTCATTAATGCAAAATTCCAAAAAGTCCAAGCCTTTGGCGCGGGCCTTGCGAAAGCTTTCTTCATTCGGCTGTCCAATAATTCCTAAATCCAATTGTCCCAGCTCCTATCTCTTTGAGTGAAATGGGTAATTTCACTTTTCCAATGTATCTGATTTTACCTTCATTGCTGAGATATATCAATATATATATATCAGATTTCGCTAGTCTTTTCGCTAGTCCTAATGTATAAAGAAAAAGCAGCCCTTTAAGACGAGGGCTACTTTTGAAGTGTACGATGTGCTTATCACGCTAAGCTTCTCCCCTAAGACGAAACTGGCTGTGATAGCTATTTCAGTTTTTTCATCCTGCCATGTTAAAATTGGGATGCGTTCATGCAGATTATTAGAGAGAGGGAATGACAATGGATATTTGGAGTGCGCTTATTTTAGGAATAATCGAAGGCTTAACCGAGTTTTTACCTGTCTCGTCGACGGGGCATATGATTTTAATGGCGGATTTACTGAATTTATCTGGAGATAAGGTTAAAACGTTCGAGATTGTTGTGCAGCTAGGGGCTGTATTAGCGGTTGCCGTTCTTTATTGGAGAAAGTACGTGGATATGCTTCGCAATTGGAAAAAAGGCAGATCTTCTGCTGCCCGCCTTAGCTTGGTTCATTTAATGCTTGCAATGATCCCCGCAGTCGTTATTGGGCTCGCTTTACACAGCCTCATTAAGACCTACTTATTTGGATCCGAAACGGTATTAATTGGCCTTGTTGCTGGTGGTGTGCTAATGATTATTGCTGAACGTCTCGGCAAGAAAGTAACCGCGGAAACCGTAGATGATATCAGCTATCGTCAAGCCTTTGGGATCGGGCTGTTCCAATGCTTAGCGCTTTGGCCTGGATTCTCGCGTTCCGGTTCTACGATTTCGGGTGGTATGCTGCTAGGGACAAGCCAAAAAGCGGCTGCTGAATTCACATTTCTGGTATCCGTTCCTATCATGTTCGCAGCATCGGGTTTAGATCTTTACAAAAGCAGAGAATTGCTGTCTATTGCCGATACGGGCTTCTTCTTGACTGGGCTTGCTTCTTCTTTTATTGTTGGCTTGCTTGCTGTGGTCACTTTTATGAAGCTGATCAAAAAAATCCGGCTTTCTTGGTTTGCTTACTATCGATTTGTAATCGCCATTTTATATTTCATTTTTGTTGTCAGATAAAGCAATTCCTCACAATATTTGCTTAGTTTCTCTGATCTTGATAAAATTCGAGTGTACGATTACATAAGTCTTAGGAGGAACAATGGCATCGGAACCCCAATCCAATCAGCAAACCTTGCTGCAATTAATCAAGAAAGGCAATAAATCTTCAGCTATAGCGATGATTGGAAATGCCATCCTAGCCTGCATTAAAGCTGTTGCCGCTTCCGTAAGTGGCAGTGGCGCTATGTTCGCCTCAGCGATGCACTCTTTTGCTGATGCTATTAACCAAGGCTTTGTTTTTGTCGGAAGTGTGCTCGCTGAGAAGAATCCGACACCCCGTTTTCCAGCCGGCTTTGGTCGGGTCATCAATATTTTTTGTATGATCGCCGTTATTGTAGTTACCATCATGGCTTATGAAACGTTTCATGAGGGTTGGCATTTAATTCAACATCCTGCCACTAGCTCCGGCAGCCTTTGGTTAAATGTGATTGTCCTGCTGATCAATCTGATTATTGATGGAGCGATTCTGGTAAAAGCGACGAAGGAAATACTCCATGAATCCCGGGTGGAAGCCAAAGGAATGCAAATATTTTCGGCTGCCTTCAAAAATGTGAAAAGAGCAGCACCGCCTACCCGCTTGGTATTCTATGAAGATTTGGTAGCTGTTACCGGTGCTCTCTTGACCTTGATTGCTGTCCTGGTCATATCCATTACAGCCTTCCATATGTTAGATGGCATCGTAACTATCCTTATTGGCTTTCTCATGGTTGCCGTTGCTTTCCGTGTCGGCTATGACAATATGATTGGCCTGATCGGTGTGGCGGCTCCCAAGGAAATTGAAGACAGGGTAGCAGCTATCATCCTGGCAGAAAGCTTTGTAACGGATATTTATCAAATGCGCATCCTTCAAGAAGGGCGATATTACCATGTTGAAGGCTTAATTGAGCTGAAACCTGGGCTAACACTAGCTGATGCGGATGATATTAAGTTTATCGTTCGAGATAAAATTCTTCAGGATCCCGATATTTCAGATGTTACACTGGGCATTCTTGAGGATGAAGGCATAGAAAACTGGAAGGTGGCTAGCAGGAAGTGAGCCGCCCACATAGAAAACGGAATACCCTCATCTCATCGATGAGGGTATTCCGTATGTAGAAGGCGATTTAATACGTTAATACGATTATCTTCTGCTTCGAATAATGAGGGAGAACAGAAATACTAGAATGATTGCACCAATAATGGCCGGAACAATATAAAAACCCCCAACGACCGGACCAAATGAGCCAAGCAGCGCGGCGCCTAACCAGGAGCCAAGGATACCAGCAACAATATTACCGATTATCCCTCCAGGAAAATTCTTATGACTAATAACTTGTGCCAACCAGCCAATAACGCCTCCAACGATAAGCATCCATAAAAATTCCAAAAGGATCAGCCCTTTCTTTTAGTCTTCCTTTATTTTATTAGCCTCTCTCCGATTTATGCAGGTGGCACCCATCCAAGCGAAAATTCTTTCGGCGAAACGACTCGCATCTCGCTCACCACAACATTTCAACCTCTTCAACCCCCTGATCCCTCTCAATTTCATACCCAAGACCTAAATTTTATTTTAGATAAAAAATTCTATAGTCTAGGGGCACTAATTAATGCTATTGTAGTACCATCAACATATCTTTTTAGGATTACCATATATACATAATTTTTACGAGTTGCCATAAAGAGGTGTGAATGATGGGTGTTTTAATATCGTATGACCTGGTTTTGGTATGTCTATTGTTTATTGTTTTCATCTATATGTTTATAACATCTGAAATTACAAGTATGCACAAAGTCTATTTCATGTTTCATATGTCCATGATGCTCTGGCCCCTCTGTCAATTCGCGATCAGAATGATGGAGAGTCCTTCCCTTCAATTATTTTTTGTGAAAGCTGGCTTTGCCAATTTGTCTCTACTTGTGGTGGGTTGGCTAGTGTTCACGATGTTCCTCACCGGAAGAACCGGTTACCTGCAATATAAACGATCTTTGCTGTTGCTATTACCCGCTTTATTGGCAGCGTTTACGGTAATGGAAAATCCATCCGGTTTATTCGTCAGTCAGGTGCACAACAGCTTCATTCAACGCAGCTATGGCACCCTGTTTTGGTTTGTGATCGTGGTACTGTTAGGATATCTGCTCGTTTCGCTCTACTTGATGGTTCGAACTCTAGTAGCAGAAGACACTGCGCCTCGTCTCAAGAAACAAGTGACACTGTTATTTACTGGCATCGCGATATTAAGCGTTTTCGCATTATCTGACGTCTTCTTCAATGTTGTTATGGCTGGTTGGCTTCCCGTGATACCAGGTCTAACCTCTTTGGGTATTTTATTATCGGATTTGTGCTTTATCATGACGATTTATCGCTATAATGCCTTTAATGTTGTACAGATCGCACATCAAGATATAATCGATACAATGGAGCTCGGAATTTTGGTGTTGGACGAGGATGAGACCATACTGGAGGTCAACCAAGCGCTAAGCCCTCTTTGTAAATTGCAGGTCGGAGAACATTTTGATATGAAAACCTATGTGGCTCAAGAGCACATCATCACCCATTGTAAAAAGTTCCTTCCAATCTACCAAGAAGCTCCTGAGCGTCGTGTGGAATTTGAATTAACCTATCTTGAAGGCAAGCTCCAGCATTTTATGGTTCATGTCATGCCGATCATCGTACAAGGAATAAGGGTTGGACGCATTATCACTTTGCAGGATGTGACCGAGTTTCGGCGGCTTGTAGATGAAACTTATCTACAAAATATGAGCTTGCATGAGCAAAATCAATCCTTAATCGTCGTTCAGGATGAATTATCCCAAGTTAATCGCAAGCTGGAACAGATGGCTCTCACGGATAGTTTGACAGGCTGTTACAATCGCCATTATTTGACGCAATACCTGGAGCAGGAGCTTATGAAGAATGTGAAGCTTCAGATGCCCTTCGCAATCTTTTTAATTGATATCGATTTTTTCAAATCCGTTAATGACCAATATGGCCATATCGTTGGGGATGAAGTGATATGTGGCACTATGGATGCAATAAAAAGCACACTGCGGCACGGCGATGTATTGGCTCGTTATGGCGGAGAGGAATTTATGGTGTATGTACCCAACACGGGACGTACCCAAGCGATAGCTTTAGCGGAACGATTAAAAACCATTGTGGCGACCAATCAGGTGCTAACCGACAATAACGCCACTTCCATATCGGTTACAATCAGTATCGGGCTGCTGCCCATCGATGACTTTGCGAATGAATATGCAGATATTCCCAAGGCCTATTTAAACGAATTGTTTGTCTCCGTCGATGAAGCATTATATCAGGCAAAAAAAGAAGGACGTAACCGAATCAATACAGTAGTTCGTAAATCCACTTCACCTCGGCTATCCTGATGTTAGCCAGGATCCAGTAAAAACCCCGGATGACCAATGTGGTCAAAACCGGGGTTTTTTTCATATCTACGATGGACATTTGTTCGATCGTTTTACCCGACAGTCGAATTGTCATCATACTTGCCGATAAGGTTGGTTGTTAAACGCCGAAGCTGCTAACGTAATAGCTTGTCCGTTGTTCGAGTATTTGATTGGGTCATCCGTTGTTCCACTCAGCGCCTCTGCGGACACCATACCAATCTCTGATATAAGGGTGAGTACTGCTGTTGCGGTAATAAGCCATTTTTACAATAATCTTGCTTTTAGTTAATATAATTAGCTAATTTATCCTCTATACTTAGTGAATAAGAACCAATTGCTTATAGTCGATCTGGTTCTAAAGATTTGAACAACTTATAAGGGGGAGTAACCGATGGTAAACAATACAGAAATAATGTCCAAGGAAGAAGCAATGGAAATTCTCGACCGTTATATCAAAGGCGCAAGAGAGCTAAAGCAGTTGGAGGAACAGCACAATCAGGGGCTCGAGAACAATTGGGAAGCTTGGACTGAAATAAAGGACAAATTCACGATTCTTACTAACGATATTAAAAGGCATTATGAATTTTTAAGCTATGGTGAAACTTACGGCGTTAGAGCGGCATTTTTCGAAACGGCCATTAAAGATATATATGTGAGTATGGTTGTCCTGGATGTCGATACAGCTGCCGATAACTTCCTAGAGAAGCTCCCGCTTCTGTTAATTGAAATTGAGGGCTATGCCCATTTTTGGCTGCCTCAATCGATTTGAAGCTAGCCTTTGGAAGAACTTAAAATAACCATGCCTTCTACATATGTAGCGAGCATGGTTATTTTTCCTTACTTAATTTGAGAAACCATAAAAAAATGAGTAAACTATAAATAGGATAAGGAGGAGAATTACATTGCCAGACTTTGCAAGCACCATGGAAATAGGAATCAGTACATTTTTGGAGGCCACGGCTGACCCTGTGACAGGAGAGGTGATCAGCCACGCCGCACGGTTGCGCGATGCGGTTGAGGAGATCGTATTGGCCGATCAAGTCGGCTTGGACGTATATGGAATTGGGGAGCACCATCGAGCCGATTATGCAGGCACCGCTCCCGCTGTGGTGCTGGCGGCTGCCGCTGCCATGACCAAACGGATACGGCTCACGAGCGCCGTAACCGTGCTGTCCTCGGATGACCCCGTTCGCGTGTACCAAGCGTTTTCCACCCTTGACGGCATTTCTAATGGCCGGGCCGAGATTATGGCGGGACGGGGCTCGTTTATTGAATCTTTTCCGCTTTTCGGATACAGTCTCGATGATTATGACGAGTTGTTCGAAGAAAAGCTGGAGCTGCTCCTGGCGATCCGCGACTCGGAGAAGGTTACTTGGCGCGGCGGCCATCGCCCCGCGATCCATAACCTTGGCGTCTATCCGCGGTCTGTGCAGAGCCCGCTGCCTGTATGGATCGCAAGTGGCGGCAACGCCCAGTCGGCTGTGCGGGCAGGCATGCTTGGCCTGCCCATCGCGTTCGCCATCATTGGCGGAATGCCAGAGAGCTTTGCTTCCTTGGTCGCGCTGTATAAGAAGGCTGCCGTGCAAGCAGGGCACGATCCTGACAAGCTGCAAATTGCGACCCACTCGCATGGATTTGTTGGCGAAACCACCGAGCAGGCGGCCGATTCATTCTTCCCTTCCACCAAAGCGCAAATGAATGTCATTGGGCGTGAGCGGGGTTGGGGGCAAAATTACAACCGTGCTGCTTTTGATGCTGCACGTACGCTTCGCGGCGCCCTCTATGTGGGTGATCCTGAATTTGTTGCGGAAAAGATTTTATTGCTGCGCAAAAACTTAGGGGTTACTCGTTTCTTCCTGCATGTAAACGTAGGTACGATGCCACACCGTGAAGTCATGCGAGCGATAGAATTGCTTGGTACCAAGGTTGCACCGATCGTCCGCAAGGAGCTTGCCCAGGATGCGGCAAAGGAATAAGCCAAGCTTATGGATAAAGTGGAGCCAAAGACTTCGAGTTCTGAAGGCTTTGGCTGTTTTTATGGTTACCAGCGGCCTTTCATTTATTCCATCTCTTCCCACTGAGGGTTCCAGACCACTTCCCACAAATGGCCATCCGGATCTTGAAAATAGCCTGAATAGCCACCCCAAAATGTATCGTGTGCCGAGACGGTTATCGTAGCACCCGCTTTTTCCACCTGAGCCATAACCTCGTCAACTTCTTCTTTGCTGCCTACATTGTGCCCTATAGTGAATTCCGTAGGACTTGGCGCGGCCTCATTAAGCTTCGTATCGTGGGCGATATCCTTGCGGCTCCAAATCGCAAGCCTTAAGCCCGCTTGTAAGTCAAAAAAGGCAACAGCGCCATGCTCAAATTCCTTGCCCACTATACCATCTGTAGCGAACCCCAGCCCATCGTGATAGAACTGCAAGGATCTTTCCAAATCATCCACACCTAATGTGAGTACCGTAATTCGTGGTTTCATATTCATTGCTCCTCGTACCTCATATTTTTATTGTCCAATCTGGCAAATCATTCTATTCTTTGAATGGGCTTTCCAAAAGGGTAATAGCATTCGTCACCGGATTCAATTCCACTGAACCACCCAGCGGCAAAATAAATTTGGGGTCGGTATGGCCCATATCAAAATCAACAACAATGGGTATTTGATTCCCACCAAATTCTCCTTTTATAACATTGACAATGATTTCATTTAGCCTTTGCTTTTCATCATCCGTATAATCCTTTGCTCTTCCGAAAATAACGCCTTTGATTTGAGAAAACAGACCCTGCATCCCATAATTACGTAGCATATATCCCACTTGCATCGGAGAAGGCTTTTCTTCGGAGGTTTCGAACACAACTATTTTATTTTTCCAAAAGCCCTCACTCGGCCAATAGGTGGTCGATTTCATAAATTCCAATACTTCGATACATCCACCCCATAGATACCCTTGCTGCACAGAGCCTCCCTGTAAAAACGTCCAGACTTGCTCATTTTCATGAAAATCCAGACACTCACCCAGCGTAGCAAGGTCATTCCAATCTTTGTATCCATGAGTCCATTTTTTATACGGTGTATAGGGGTAAGGGAATTCATTGGTGAATAACATCGATTTCAAATGCTGTGTGTATTCAGAAGGTAAATGTTTGCTCTGTGCTAAACCGGCCATAATAGAAGGTCCATAAAATGTCACCAAGCCCATTTGATTTAAATAAGCCAGAAAGGTAGTCGCATCTGAAAAACCCATAATGAATTTGGGATGATTCATGATTATTTCAATATCAAGAAAAGGTAAAATTCTGATCGATTCATACCCTCCGATTGAAGTTATCATGCCATCTATCGTGTCATCCTCAAAGCATCGATTCATATCCTGTGCACGAAGCTGGGGATTCTTATATAAATCATCTGGAGACATCCGTGTAGTGGGCATTTCCACAATTTCAAAACCTGTTATTTCTCGAAGATTTTGTAAGCCAAGCTCATAAAGATCAGGGAACAAAAAAGGTAATCCATTGGAAGGGGATAGAATAGCGATTCTTGAACCTGGCATTAATCTTTTGGGTTTTATCATGGTTTGTTGTTCGTGGCTCCCTTCAGATTAGCTATCGGTTTTATAATAAAAAATAGTAGCATCCAATTCGCCGCTAGCAGATTTCGCATACCCTGGAATCCGCCCTGCCTGTATATAGCCCATAGAGCTATACAGGTTATTAGAAGGGTCACCTTCTCTTGTGTCGAGAACGATTAACGATCTGCCATGTTCCTTTGCACATTCCTCAGCCTTTTGCAGAAGGGCACGTCCAATACCGCTGCGTCGATAATTCGGATGCGCCATTAATTTGGCAATTTCGGCTCTATGCCCCCCATTCTGCTTGCCGCATAGATGTAGCTGAACGGTTCCGACAATTTGGTCATTTAATGTAGCAACAAATAAAAGCACTTCAGGGTCTTCTACACGCTCCCAATATTGGGCAGCCTCTGATCGTTTCAATGGGGGTAAAAAGCCAATCGACGCCCCATCTTCCACTACCTGGACCAAAAGCTCCGTAAGCGCCTCCATATGTATGCCAATTGCTGCTAGTTGTTCAATTTTCAAAGGACTTCCCAATATAATCACCTCTGAATCAGGATATAGTCACCCATAATTTTACACGTTGAGCAGGTTTCTCACAATGCTGCAATTCGTGATTTTCGCCCTGTAGTTCGCAATTGTGCTACGATTCAATCAGATAAGCTACAACGGAATCTATGGTTTTATTGAAATCACCAGAGCTCTCAAAATATTTAAGATGATACCTCAGGCATTCCTGCCTTATCTTTAAGCTGTCTGCTTTTATTCGTTCTATTTGATGCACGATTTCAGTATGAGTAAGATGTTTAAATCCGTCATTTTCTGTTTGACTCGAGTAGAATTTAATTTGCTCCACACTAAGCTTCACATCTATATCTGCCAGGCCGATGAAACAGGATTTCACTTTCCCTGGATGCTTCTGCGCGAATTGTGCCATATAACTGGGAACTACTTGCACGCCTTCAATTGTGTAATCGATCCTATTCTCTACCATGGCTGTCATCAAAGGATTTACTATTTTCCACATCCTTTGCGCCGTTATATAATCACCTTCAGTTGGATAAACTCCGAATTCAGGAATGCCATTCGCAATTCCCATCATTAGATAATCCAGTGAAAAATAAGGGATATTTTTTTCTTTTAACATTTTATTTGCAGACGTTGTTTTCCCGCATCTTGATCCACCGCCAATTATGTATAGCATCTTTACCTCCTTCACTTTCCAAATATTTGAGAATGGCACCTTTGTTATATCGTCGCTGCCTGCTGACCTGCATACTATTCTAAGCTTGATCCTTACGATACAGCTCACGACTCTTATACCCTGCCTGGAGAATCATCTTCATCTCTTCCCGCCGCTTTGCTTGAGTTTCCTCCTGCTTCGCGCTATAGACATAACGCGCCCAATCTTTGCGATACCCCTGAGTAAGTGATTGGTAAAAGGCAAGCAACGCAGGCTCATCCTCCAAGTCCTGCTCTACACTTGGAATCATCACGATGTAATCTTCCACTCGCTGACTAGATTTTGACGAAGTTTTGGTTTTTCCCGCAGCGTCTTCTTTAAGTCCAACAACCGTAAAAACGTCGTCCAGTCCCACCATTCGAGCGAATTTAATATCGCTTGTTCCGATATAGCCCTTCTCGTCGGTGACCAGAGCCCCAAACAAGTCATCGCGATGAATATAGGTGGGATAAACTTTATTTCCCTTTTTAGGATAAGCCACAAAGAGATAGCCGTTCTCATTCAGATGCTGGTTGAGGATTACACCGTTCACTAGTTCCTTCAATGATTCTATATCTAATACAAAAGCAAATATGAGCTGATACGCGCAATCCTTGAGACTAGTATCATAGCCTGTCAATCCTGAAAAATAATTTGTTCCTTCTGGCTGATTCAATACCGCCGCTTGAGTATATCTGTGTAAATTCAGCTTCTCTACTATCGATTTATCCACTCTGCTTCATCCCCTGCATGTATTCTGAGACTGTCTCGCTACGTTTTATTATTTTCCACTATAGAAAGTTGCTGAACTCCTGTCAATATTGGTCTGTGAGGTGCGAATAATCCGATAAATGAGAGGGGAATCTATACATACACAATAATTTAGACAACTGTACACATACCCATTTAACCAAAATAACTGAAGAAGCTTGTGGAGGTTTGTAATGAAGAGGTGTTTATATTTCCTTACGCTTATTTTATGTATCAATATGTCAACCGTCTTAGCTAATGATACTATGGATTTCACGGTCCAAGTACAGGATCAAAATAAAGATCAAATAGAACCCTATTCAAGAGGCAGCTTCCGTTCACCCTCTGGATCATTTTCTGGTGGCAGCAGGGCTGCACCAAGAGGTGGTTATAATACAGGGCCTAGAGCTCCTTCCCCAAATGTTACTCGTAACCCAAGAACACAGCCGGGACAACAAGCAAATCCAACAAGTCGTTGGGGTGGCTTATTTGGCGGAATTGCAGCCGGAGCTATTATTGGATCGTTATTACATCCTTTTGGTGGTTATGGTTATGGAGGCGGCGGTTTTTCTCTCATTGGTATTCTTTTTTGGGTGGTTATTATCTATGTTGGTTATAAATTGTTTCAAAAGTTCAGGGAGAAAAACAGATGAAAATATGGTTCAATGAACAGGATATAATTGATTCGGCGTGTGTGTTTGGTGCCCATACATACAATGAAGATATCCAGGATATTAAAGCTGAATTACATCACGAAGAGGGAAAAGGGATTTCAGCTACTTTGAAAATTCAAAAGGATCAAAGAACCTATGAACTTTCGGAACAGGATATTATAGATGCATCTGCCATTTACTTGGAAGAGTATCATAAATTTGATCCTAATCAACTCTTGATTCAATTATTATTTGAGGAAACGAACGGATTCTCAGCAGAAATCGAATTCCTATCAAGTCAAACCGTGGTCTAATTTTTAAGGACGATAAAAGCCCTCGATCCCCGCGAAGGAATGAGGGCTTTTCTATTAGCAAGCAGCGTCGTTTCAATGTCTCAAATCACCTAGTAATTTGTCCCCGAATTTCTCCGTCCGGATGCTGTATGGTATGCACGTTGACATATGTGTTGCCTCTTTCGATCTCCCGAATTAAATTACGGAGAGTTTTGCCTTGTAAAGGCCCGACCAAATCGCGGCTGGTCAGGACACCCCGCACAATCCCACGTTTTACGGATATGCCAAATTTGGATGGTCCGAACAAGAAAACAACAACGGGGCCGTTCCGTCCTCTCCGTCCAAGATGGATATGAGCTTGAGTAACTCTTTCGATATTTTTGACGACAAGACGGAATCTTAGTTGATTGCCGTTACTGCTAAGCTGAAAAACCGCGTTTCCAGTAGCGACAGTTCTTACTGGAGGTACCTCGTTGCGTCCGGTTAAGAACGCTCTAAATGTTCCGATAAGTGTTCATTCCTCTCTATTCAACAATACTTTAAGGTATTCAAGAAAGAAAGGAAAGGATTGTGCATTAGCCTACGTAGCCCGTACAATCACCCTTTCAGCAAATTAAACTATAGTCCATACTCGGCAGGATGTTTAATTCCAGCCACCGTGGAATACGCTTTTAGGACCTATCTTTGCGGAAATTTTGTGCTTCTTAGCATAACAACGCCCGTTTCATGTAAAGTTTAATCTTTTAAAAAGTGCTCCAGCCTATTTTTCACTTCCGGCCATTCGGAGTTAATCACACTGTATAAATTAGAATTTCTAATAAATCCATCATGCAAGATTCGATCTTGTCTCAATATGCCTTCTTTCGTAGCTCCTATTCTTTCTATAGCTTGGTTCGAACGAGCATTTCTTACATCTGCTTTAAGCTGCACCCTTACTGCCTGGAACTCCTCAAAGCAATATTTCAGCAATTCGTATTTACACTCCGTATTCACTCTGGTTCTCCATACTTCAGGAGAGTACCAGGTCCAACCGATTTCCAGATTTCTATTGGACACTGAGATATTCAAAAGTCGCGTGCTGCCCACAAATCGCTTTAATTCGTTGTCATAGACAGCAAATGGATACTCTGAGCCCAATTCTTTTGCACTTAGCGCACTTTCAAGCAATTGGATCATGTCTGCCAATGACTCGATTTTGTTCGGCAAATACGTCCATATTTCTTGGTGCTTTGCACTCTCATACAGACCTTCTGCGTGGCTAAGTTCAAGGGGATGCAATTGGATTCGTTGGCCCGTAAGCTTTCTTGGAGAAAACATAAAAATTAACTTCCTTTCAGCATGGGTTTGGGATGGGTTCCTTAACGGCTATGGCCATCAACAAGGATAAGCTACAATAAAAGAGCTGTAGCCTCCTTCAAATTTTTGCAAATATAATCCGGTTGAATATGTTCCGGAATGGGTTTGTTTAATCGGTTTAACCAGATCACCTTTATACCTAGATTTAGAGCGCCTCCAACATCACTTGTAAGAGAATCTCCTATATGTATCACTTCGTTGGTGACTATTTTTAAACATATCGGAAAATTCTTTCCACCAATAGCTGCCAATTTCCTGGATACTACAACTCACTGTCGTGCCTACTTTTATTTGCTCGCAAATAATGGGAATGATATCATCATCCTCATGCACCAAGGTTCCATAAAAATCCAGAAAGACGGCTTTGAATTTCATCATCATAGCTCCCTTATTCTGTTTCATTCCCCACTATCAAATAGCTGTTTGAGCATCTTGTCTTTGTTGTTGAGGAACTGCTTCATGATCATATAATGATCGGTTTCTTCTAATATCATCGTTTCCATCCCTTGCGGGGTCAGATTATAAATGATTGAATCTGGATAGGCCATCAAAATTGGAGAGTGTGTGGATATAATGAACTGCGAGTTTTTTTGCACCAAATCGTGAATTCGCGCAAGCATGGCCATCTGTCGCAAGGGAGACAAGGCTGCCTCAGGCTCATCCAAAATATATAAACCCTGACCTCCAAAGCGATGTATAAAGGTAGCAAAAAACGATTCCCCATGTGACTGTTCATGCAACGATTTCCCACCATAAGAATCAATGATAGGTGGACCAAAGGAAGCCTCTTTATCCAGCCTTTCTATATCCGTCGCCAGGTTATAATAGCTTTCTGCACGAAAGAAGAATCCATCACGAGGCCTGTGCAATCCTCGGATCAGACGAATAAATTCATGTAGATTCGAATGTGTCGATTGCGTAGAAAACGAAAAATTTTGCGTGCCTCCTTCCGCATTAAACCCCCAAGCTACAGCGATGGACTCCATCAGTGTCGATTTCCCCATTCCATTTTCACCAACAATATAGGTTACTTTAGGGTGGAATTCCAAACTACCCAGACTTTGAATCACTCCAAGGTTAAACGGATAAGAATCAAAAGTGGGAACTCTGTCGCGATCTAATTCTATGCCTCGCAAAAAAGGAATCGAAGAATATATATTCACCCTGACTATCACCTCCTCTGTTATACGTATTATAGGCTTAATGCATCAATTTGGTAAATATGTTATAATGGGCTAGCTCGGGAAACGAATCCCGAATAATCCGATGAAAGCGAAGGTAATTGTGCCAATGTGGAACTAATCCTGATCAAACTGGACCCTCAGTGTAATTTAAAGAGACAAGTACGTCCAGACGGGATTGGTATGCTCATTAACACAAATATCCGAAGGCTTTGATCGTGATTCTTAATGAATGACGGTATACAAACGCGCTAGGTTTATTTGAGCAACCCATCCTCTCTGGCAACAGGGAGGTTTTTTTGTGCTAACTTTAGAGTGTGTGAATTTGGAAAAATCATTTGGTGATCGACTTTTGTTTACAATGGAGCAGCCGCTGAAGCTATATCAAGGTGACCGCTTGGGGATTGTCGGCGTCAACGGCGCTGGTAAAACAACGCTGCTCCACCTGCTGGCTGGGATCTTAGAGCCGGATGCAGGCACGATTAGAAGACACGGCACCGTGGCTGTGGTTGCCCAGTGGGAGCCCGAGGATGGCGACTACAGCGGTGGCGAAGAAACACGAAGGCGTTTGGCTGCAGCATTCGGTGTTCAAGCGGATATCCTATTCGCCGACGAACCAACGTCCCACCTGGACTTGAACGGGATCTTGGATGTAGAGCGTATACTAACTGCCTATCCCGGTACCGTGGTGCTGATCTCACATGACAGAGAGCTGCTTGATGCTGTATGTACTCAGATTCTTGAGATCGAGAATGGAAAGCTCAACCTTTTCACAGGAAATTATAGTAAATATATCGACTTTAAGCAAAATGCACGAGATCGTGCTTGGTTGGAGTTCGAGAAATATACAGCTAAAAAGGCACAATTGACAGCCGCAATTACCGAAAAAAAGCAGCGCGCTAGCCGCGTGGTAAAGGCTCCGCGTGGATTGGGCAGCTCCGAGGCCAGGATGGGCAAGGATTTTTTTGCAAGTAAAGCTGCCAGAATGGAGAAAAATGCAAAAGCGATCCAAAGCCGGATAGAGAAGCTGGAATTGGTGGAAAAGCCACGCGAGCTTCCAGCGGTCCATTTCGATATCCAGGCTTACGTACCTATCCACGGTAAGGCCGCCATTCGTTTAGAAAGGCTTACCCGCATAGTCCCAGCCCGGGGTACTGCTATAAAGGATGCGAAGTTAAACGATTGGAGTCCACACGTTGTTAGCAGTTCTGACAACTCACGCACTTTGTTCCGTGACCTATCGCTCATGATCCGCCCAGGAGCCAAAGTAGCTTTGCTCGGCTCTAATGGATCTGGAAAGTCCACTTTGCTGAGCATGATTGCTGACCGATCCGATGGCATCAGGCTAGCTGGGAGCGCTCGTGTCGGTTATTTTCATCAAAAGCTGAAAATTTTAGACGATACAGCAACCATCCTGGACAACGTGATGAGCACAAGCATTCATCCGGAGTCGACAGTGCGAACCGTTCTGGCTCGGCTGCTTTTTAAGCAAGAAGAGGTATTCAAGCGCGTTGAGCTACTGAGCGGCGGAGAACGGGTCAAAACCGCCTTAGCCAAGCTTTTCCTGAGCGACTGCAACCTGCTGCTTTTGGATGAGCCGACCAATTATTTGGACCTCCCTGCCAAGGAGGAGCTGGAAAAGGTGCTGCTGAGCTATCCGGGAACGATTCTTTTTGCCACGCATGACCGAAGGCTTGCTGCCCAGCTGGCCGATCAAGTGCTCAGCTTGGATGGCGAGCGGCATGTTTGGTTTGACGGCACCTATGAGGCATATACACAGGCTCTGGCAGCACAGACCGCTAAAACAATAGCTAAAGCCCAAGCAAGTAACAGCGGCTCCGAAGTACCATACAGGCGGCTTACGGTGTTCAACGAAGAGGAGCTTTTACGGCTGGAGCTTGAACGTAATACGGTTCTTGCGCGATTGTCCATCCCACAGAAACACGACAATATCGCTGAGCTGGACCAACGTTTCAAGACGTTGAGCGCACAAATTATAAGCTTGCACCAATTACGTGAGGAATAGCTTGTCCTCCAAGCTTGACAGCAGCGTTTGGCAAGAGTGTTTATTGTAAACGGTTATCCATAAATAGCTTAAGCCGGCTACCCTTTCAATCGGTAGCCGGCTTTTATTGAGTTATCTGCTATTTTTGTTCAGTGAGCTCGCTGCGAATAGTTGAACTGGTTATTCGATAAGCAGACCGAAGTGGTGCTCCCCAAACGAAGCTTGCTCCATATCTGGAGCTTTAGCATATCTAACGCTGGACAGCAGCACATTTTCCTGGAGCACATGGTCAAACCGGCTTAAAGCTGCTTGCAGCTGCGCATCCACGTCGAGCACAAGATCGACGCGCCGCTCAATCGGCAGCTCCAGCTTTTTACGGTAATCCTGGATGGCACGGATGACCTCCCTCACAGCCCCTTCCTGCTCCAGCTCTTCGGTAATGGCCGTATTTAAGGCAACGGTCATTTGATAGCCTGAGGCAGAAGCGAAGCCTGCATTCGCTTGTGTCTCCACAAGCAGCTCATCTAATGGGATGTGCAGGGATTCACCGTCAAGCGTAATATCCAGGAAGCCGTTATCGACAACGGATTTCGTTTCGAATGCGGACAATTGCTTTAAGTGGCTTTGTACAGGTCCCACGAATTTACCATATTTTTTGCCTGCTACCTTCAGGTTTAGCTTTAAGCTGAAGCGTAAAAAGCCGCTATCGTTCTGGACGATCTTGATTTCCTTGACGTTGATTTCATCTTTGATGATGTCCTCGAACGAGCCTAGGTTAAACTCGCGGTCAAGCGAAAGGAGCAGCTCGGACAGTGGCATCCGGGTCTTGATTCCCGTTTCATTACGGATGTTACGGGCTAATTCAACAATTTGCCTCGCTGCTTCCATGTCGTCCTCAAGCGTCTTATCGATCGCAGCCACATTCATCCTTGGATAATCCGTAAGATGAACACTTCCTTCACCACTCAGGTTATCGTACAGGTCATCCGCAATTAACGGAGCATAAGGGGCAATCATGCGTGCTAGCGTCAGCAGGACTTCCCGCAACGTTTGGTATGCCGATATTTTATCCGAGGTCATTTCACTGCCCCAAAACCGGTCGCGAGAGCGGCGGATATACCAATTGCTCATTTCATCAACAAATGCCTCGATTTGCTTCGCAGGGTTCAGGAAATCATTGACCTCCAGACCCTTCTCTACCTGCTGCAAGGTGCTATTTAATCTCGACAATATCCAGCGGTCTAATAGGTTCTCAGCAGCCTGCTGTGGATGCTCTTCTTGTTGATATTGGTCAATGGTCGCGTACAATGCATAAAAAGCATGCGTATTATTGATCGTATCCACTAGCTTCGATTTGGCTTCTGCTACGATTTGCTTGGAGAATCGCTTGCTGTTCCATGGCGCACTATCCGATAACAAGGCCCAACGGAACGCATCCGTTCCAAACTCATTGATAATTTCCCAAGGGTCGATGCCGTTGCCTTTACTTTTGGACATCTTTTGCCCTTTTTCATCAAGCACATGCCCGGTCGATATCACAGCTTTATATGGCGATTTGCCGTTATATAAGGTGGAAACTGCCAGCAGGCTAAAAAACCAGCCTCTTGTTTGGTCAATCCCTTCACAGATCATATCAGCAGGATATTGCTCCTCAAATAAGGCTTCATTTTCAAAAGGATGATGGTATTGGGCAAACGGCATCGAGCCGCTATCAAACCAGACGTCGATCACCTCTGAGGTTCTGTCCATCGTACCGCCGCAGGTGCAGCGGAGCTGGACTTGATCCACATAAGGCTTATGCAGCTCCAGACTTTCGTCGATCGGCTGCACTGACCTCTCCCGCATCTCCTGATGGCTCCCCGGTGCAAATTCAGCGTCGCAATCCTGGCATTCCCACACATTAAGCGGTGTGCCCCAATAGCGGTTCCGGCTAATGTTCCAGTCAACAAGCTCCTCCAGAAACTTGCCGAAGCGCCCTTCCCGGATATGTGCAGGGTACCAATCGATCTTGCTGTTGTTCTCAATGAGCTGGTCCTTGACCGCTGTTGTTTGGATGAACCAGCTTTCCGTTGCATAATAGAGCAGTGGCGATTTGCAGCGCCAGCAAAAAGGGTAGCTGTGCTCATAACGCTCTTTGGCAAACAGTAGGCCGCGCTCTGACAAGCTTTTCACCATATCGATATCGCAATCCTTGACGAAGCGTCCTGCAAAATCAGTAATCTGCTCCGTGTAACGGCCTGCGGTGTCTACCACATTGACAAAATCCAGCTTGTGCTGACGAGCCGTGCGGTAATCGTCCTCACCATGGGCAGGAGCAATATGGACAATACCCGTACCACTGGTATCGCTGACGTAATCTGCATCTACAACGATATGCCCTTTATCTACGCTGATATAGCCAAAAGGTGCTTCATAGGCTGTGCCTAGAAATTCTGAGCCCTTATGAGTGGATACAATCTCGTAGTTTTCTTTCATTAGCTTTTCAACCAGATTGGCTGCGACGATGTAGACCTCACCATTTTGCTTAACTTTAACATATTCCAATTCTTTATTTACCGCTAAGGCTACATTAGCTGGCAGCGTCCATGGGGTTGTCGTCCAAGCCAGAAAATATTCATTAGCGCTTTTGCTTTTGAATTTTACCGTGGCGCTCAAATCCTTGACATCCTCATAGCCTTGGGCCACCTCGTGGGAGCTTAGTGTGGTCTGGCAATCCGGGCAATAAGGGCTGACACGATGACCTTTGTAGAGCAGTCCTTTTTTATGAATAGTTGATAAAATATGCCACACACTCTCGATGTAATTGTTGGTAAGCGTGACATAAGGGTGCTCCATATCTGTCCAGTAAGCGATCGCCTCCGTCATTTCCCGCCACTGCTTCTCATAGACGAACACGCTGGTTTTACACTTTTCCACGAATTCGGCAATACCGTATTTTTCGATCTCCTGTTTACCGGAAATACCCAGCATTTTCTCAACACCCAGCTCAACGGGAAGGCCATGTGTATCCCAGCCGGCTTTACGGACGACACGGTAACCCGACATCGTTTTGTAACGGCCGATAAAATCTTTAATAACGCGTCCTAGCACATGCCCGATATGTGGCTCTCCATTGGCGGTCGGTGGGCCCTCATAGAAGACAAAATTGGGCTTGCCCTCGCGGTTTTCAATGGATTGGCGGAAGGTATTCTGTTGGTTCCACTTCTCCAATACACGAAGCTCACGGGTTCTTGCTTTTTCTTTGACATCCACTTTTCTCATCGCTTTCATCCACCCTTTTCTGATAATAAAATTGAACAAAACAACAAAAAAATCCCGCCCCATAAGGGACGAGATTACATCTCGCGATACCACCCTAGTTCCATAACGACCATGAAAGTCATGGTCTTACGACACCTCTTACTACGTACCATCATACGCATCCTTGGTAACGGCCGGATCCCGGGTCAGCTTACTTGCATCCTTCAGCTTTCCTTCTCGGAGAGGATTTTCTGCTAGGTCTTGAACGTTGGGTTTCAGCACATGCCCAACTCTCTGGGGATCAAGGAAATTAGCGTACTCTTTCTCGTCAATGAATTTGTAGAGCATTCAGTTAATACATTTTTACACCAGATCCAGTAAAAAGTCAACAAAATGTCTGCTCCATTAAGATTTGACAGCAGGATCCTAGAGCTCTATGAGCTTTACGAATTTTGTGTTGTCTCTAATATCATCTTTCGGTCAGTAATGGAAGGAGAAGCCAGAAATCATGCTTTGGACGCTTTTTAGCAAAAAAGTGATTGGATTAGACAAGTTTTGGGTATTAATGGGGATGGCTTCTTATTATTCAACAAATACTAAACAAGGGATGAAGCAACATGACTTTGACGATTGATCCGGAAGATACGCGCGAACGAATCCACGAATTTGTGTGGACGAGTACGATCGGCTTGAAGCTGTGTTCGCCCACTGCGGAACGAGCAATTCATCGCCTTGCATCGCGCTGGCAACACAATCACGGATGGGCACCAAGATGTGCAGGAATTATGGAGGGAAGCAGGCAGCTTCGATTCTAGCATCCGTGGCTGCTGCTTTTACCACTCCCAGGACGTCGACACTGTCGTCCATACCGGCCGTCTATTACTCGCCTTCAGCGGCGGTATGATTCCTGAGGCTGAGCAGCGTGAAGCCAACACCCGAAACGTGGCATTACGCATCCTTGAGCTGTTGCGTGCCTCGGGCTTTGTGGCCGAATGGGACGGCGATATACATTCGCGCATCGAGGTTGAACTGGGGCAGTGGCGTAAACGCTCACCCTTTGCATAACGCCGCCTTCCGCCTTGTACATAAGCAGAACATCTGACCGCCAATCGCAGTCCGCTATACGATTACATAAACGTCTAGAGAAAAGGAGCATACTACTATGGACATTACCTCTTTTCTGTTCCCCAAAAATGAGGTCACCTTTATCAAATCGACCGCTACCATGCGTGAAGCCTTGGATCAAATGGAGCACCACTCCTACACGGCACTTCCGATTATTAATGATAATGGGAAATATGTTGGAACCATGTCCGAAGGGGATCTGTTATGGAAATTAAAAAATACCCCTGGCATGAATTTTGATAATATGCACCAAGTGCCGATCAGCGAAATTAAGAACCGTTTTCATAATGAGTCGGTTTCGATTCATGCACATATGGAGGATATGCTCGCATTAGCGGCTGACCAAAACTTTGTTCCGGTTGTAGATGAAGAAGGTCTTTTTATAGGTATTATTCGTCGAAAAGATATTATTGCTTACTATATAAGAAACATAACTGATTGACACATACCGCAGCCAGAACATCCCTCTGTACCCTCATGCCTAAAAAAACAGCTTGATTTTCCACATTCCACCCCTCATTTTCACTTTGGATTTGATTCAGCCGATAACGACTAGGCAATAAGACCAGCCTTTTTTTAGCCTAAATGAAGAACCGCCCGAAGAGCTTGAACTGCACCCCAATTGTTAGACATCATCTAACAGTTGGAGGTGCAGTTTTTTAATGGCTAAGTATACTTCAGATGAAAAATTATCAGCTGTTCAACGTTATTTAAGCAATTCTGAGAGTTATGCA
>NZ_JAAOIW010000031.1 GCF_011440305.1 Paenibacillus agricola
AAGGCATGGAGCTGACGGATACTAATCGGTCGAGGGCTTATCCAAAGGAAGTCCCCCCTGAAGTGCAAGCTAAAGGGGGTGCGTTGCTCGACGCAGAGTTGTTGGTTTCGGATCTAGTTTTCAAGGTGCAAACCTTGGATGCAAGCCTTTAGGCAGGCCATTGCTATTTAGTTGCGAGGCAGGCGGATGAGCTTGTTACATGAGCTTTTTAACGAAAGCAAGCCGTTTGGTGATGATGGCAGAGGGGAACCACGCGTTCCCATCTCGAACACGACCGTTAAGCCCTCTAGCGCCAATGGTACTTGAACCGCAGGGTTCTGGGAGAGTAGGACATTGCCAAGCGGAATATTCCCTGATAGCTCAGTTGGTAGAGCACTCGACTGTTAATCGAGTTGTCACAGGTTCGAGTCCTGTTCGGGGAGCCACTTGCTTCCATAGCTCAGTCGGTAGAGTGCATCCATGGTAAGGATGAGGTCACCGGTTCGATTCCGGTTGGAAGCTTCAGGTTCAGGCCCGTTGGTCAAGTGGTTAAGACACCTCCCTTTCACGGAGGTAACAGGGGTTCGAGTCCCCTACGGGTCACCATATTATTTCTTTCACAATAATGGACGTGCCTTAATTCAACCGATGAAGTTCTGCCGATTAGCAGAGGGTCAACGGTTCGATCCTAGTATCGTTCAATAAGCCGTTGTAGCTCAACTGGTAGAGCAACTGACTTGTAATCAGTAGGTTGGGGGTTCAAGTCCTCTCGACGGCACCAGCTTTATCTTCGATATTGGGGATTAGCCAAGCGGTAAGGCAACGGACTTTGACTCCGTCATTCCTAGGTTCGATCCCTAGATCCCCAGCCATAGTATGAGACATTAGCTCAGTTGGTAGAGCACCTGACTTTTAATCAGGGTGTCGTAGGTTCGAATCCTACATGTCTCACCATTTTATTACATGCGCGTATGGCGGAATTGGCAGACGCACTAGACTTAGGATCTAGCGTTTTACGACGTGGGGGTTCAAGTCCCTCTACGCGCATCTTTTTTTGCGGAAGTGGCTCAGCGGTAGAGCATCGCCTTGCCAAGGCGAGGGTCGCGGGTTCGATTCCCGTCTTCCGCTCCATTATGAATCTAATAGGCACCCTTAGCTCAGCTGGATAGAGCGTTTGACTACGAATCAAAAGGCCGGGAGTTCGAATCTCTCAGGGTGCGCCATTTAGCTTTCATTCACGTAATCAGTTTTAAGCGTATGTTGTGGCAAGTGCACTGCATATACCATCGGGACGTAGCTCAGCTTGGTAGAGCACCTGGTTTGGGACCAGGGGGTCGCATGTTCAAATCGTGTCGTCCCGACCATTTATTTTATCATTCCTAAAGTATTTTACAAGCGGGTGTAGTTCAATGGTAGAACTTCAGCCTTCCAAGCTGATAGCAGGGGTTCGATTCCCCTTACCCGCTCCATAATTTACAATGACGAGACCTAGTAGGTCTTTTTTTATTTCCATATAAATATACTGCATGTCTACGTAGTGTTGTGTTAAAATACTCATTATGGTCTACAGAGATTGAAAAAGATAAATTGCTTCTTAAAGCATGCCTCAGGAGGGGAACCATGTTGGAATCCAGTAGCTTGATCAATAAAAATACAGCGAATAACTTATTACGTAGAGATGTTCGGTTTTTGGGGACGATTCTAGGCGAAGTGCTCGTCCATCAAGGCGGCAATGAGTTATTAACGATTGTAGAAAACATTAGAGAAATGAGTAAGAACCTGCGCGCCCAGTATTCTACCGAGATGTATGACGAATTTAAAGAGGCTATTACCTCTTTGGCACCTGAGAAAAGACATCAAGTGATCCGTGCATTCGCGATTTATTTTCAACTGATTAATATTGCTGAACAAAATCACCGCATTCGCAGAAAACGTGACTACGAGCGCTCATCAGGCGAGAACGTACAGCCTGGATCTATAGAGGATGTAGTGCGTGACCTGAAAAACCAACAAATTCCTGCTTCAGAAGTAGAGGAAATGCTGCAAGGGATTTCGCTTGAATTGGTCATGACTGCACATCCTACGGAAGCTACACGCCGTGCTGTGTTGGATATCCACCAACGTATTGCTAATGAAGTCATGGAGCTAGACAATCCGAACCTAACCTTCCGCGAACGCGAGCAACTTCGTGATAAGCTAATGGGTGAGGTTATTACGCTTTGGCAGACCGATGAACTTAGGGATCGGAAACCAACGGTTATTGATGAAGTTAACAATGGGCTTTATTATTTTGATGCGACGTTATTTGATGTGCTTCCTGAGGTTTATCAAGAGCTTGAACGCTGTCTGGCGATTTATTATCCAGAGCAATCTTGGCATGCTCCGATATTCATGAAATTTGGTTCATGGATAGGTGGAGACCGTGACGGTAACCCTTCTGTAACCTCGAAGGTCACATGGGAAACCTTAACGCTGCACAGAAAGCTGGCACTTAAGAAATATGATGAGCTACTAACGGGTTTCATGGAGCATTTGAGCTTCAGCAAAAATATTGTAGAAGTTACGCAGGAATTGTTGGATTCTATCCAAGTAGATCGTGAGCGGCTTGATCTGCGCTCCCATGAAGTATGGCGAAACGAAAAAGAGCCTTATCGGATTAAAATTGTATATATGCTTGAGAAAATACGCCGTACGGCAGATCCGTCCATAGATGCTTTGCAAAAGTACAACTCACCGGATGAGTTTTTGGCTGATTTGAAAATTATCGAGAATAGCTTGCGTAACCATTTTGCCGATTATATCGCGGATGCTTATGTAGTTAAATTGGTTCGCCAAGTGGAATTGTTTGGCTTCCATCTGGCTTCCTTGGACGTTAGGCAGCACAGCCAGGAGCATGAATCAGCAATGGCTGAAATATTGGCGAAAATGAGCATTTGCGCTGACTATTCAGTACTGACAGAGCCTGCCAAGATTGAGCTATTGACCAGCTTGCTGAATGAACCAAGACCGATTACTTCGCCTTATATGGACTATACCGAGAACACGCTGGAGTGTTTGAAGGTTTATCGTGTGATTAAGCAGGCACAGCAAGAATTTGGGGTTAAATGTATTACAAGCTATCTTATTAGTATGACCCGTGGCTCCAGCGATTTACTTGAAGTGTTAGTACTGGCTAAGGAAGCCGGATTGTATCATCAAGCCGCAGATGGCTCAGTTACTTGTACGTTACAGTCTGCGCCGTTATTCGAAACGATTGATGATTTGCACGAAGCACCCGCTATTATGCGGGCATTATATTCAATTCCAGCCTATCGAAACAGCTTGGTGTCTACGAACAACCTGCAAGAAATTATGTTGGGTTATTCCGACAGCAATAAAGACGGCGGCGTTATTACCGCCAACTGGGAGCTAAGGGTTGCATTGCGTTCGATTACCAAGGCAGCCAATGAATATGGCGTAAAGCTTAAATTTTTTCATGGCCGCGGCGGCGCTTTGGGGCGTGGCGGCATGCCACTTAACCGGAGTATCCTGGCACAACCAGCCGATACGGTAGGTGGAGGCATCAAGATCACCGAGCAAGGCGAGGTGCTTTCTTCCCGATATTCGATGAAGGGCATTGCCTACCGCAGCTTGGAGCAGGCTACCTCTGCTTTGCTGCAGGCAGCTGTCAATGGCCGCAATCCACAGTTTGAGCAGGCTGAAGCCGAGTGGGAAGCGATTATGTTTGATATTTCGGAGAAAGCGCAAACCAAGTACCAGGATTTGATTTTCCGCGATCCGGACTTCCTGACCTTCTTCAAGGAATCGACACCGTTGCCTGAGCTGGGAGAGCTTAATATTGGCTCCCGCCCATCCAAACGCAAAGGTAGTGACCGGTTTGAGGATCTTCGTGCCATTCCTTGGGTATTTGCTTGGACGCAAAGCCGGTTCTTGCTTCCCGCTTGGTACGCGGCAGGTACGGGGCTGAATAGCTTCTATCAAGGAAAAGCTGAGAACTTGGCGGTTATGCAGGAAATGTATGAAAAATGGTCGTTTTTCCGTTCATTGATTGATAATTTGCAGATGGCTATGGCAAAAGCAGATTTATTGATCGCGAAAGAATATGGCAGCATGATTAAGGATCCGGTCATTGCTGAGCGTATTTTTAATGAAATTAGCAACGAATTTAAGCTGACTTCGGATTTAATCCTTAGCATCAGCGGGCAGCAGGAAATTCTTGATAATGTACCGGTTATTCAAGAATCGATCCGATTGCGTAACCCCTATGTCGATCCATTAAGCTATTTGCAAGTGCAATTGGTTACAGAGCTAAGAGCTATTAGGGAGTTAGACGAGGAAGATGCCTTGTTGATCCGCGAAGTACTCTTAACGATTAATGGTATTGCAGCGGGGCTTCGAAATACCGGTTGATGAATGGTAGTTTTTTTCTAGAGTCGGGTAGCTTGGGAACAACCGGATAATGATTCTTATTATTCGGTTGCTTCTTTTTAAAAGCTGCCCGGCTTTTTGCATGGATGGGATTACAGGGGATACGGTTACTACTTAAGGAACATGAAGAAAGCGTGGTGCTGCTTTGAAATCAAGATGGTTTGCAATGGTCTTGGTGCTGATCGGGGCTTCAAGCTACGGGCTGTTATCCCCGCTGATTAAAACTGCTTACCAAGAGGGCTGGAATGAGCTGGAGGTTTCAGCAAGCCAAATGACGGCAGCCGCGATATTATTATGGCTGGTTGTGCTGATGCAGCGCAAAGCATGGAGCAATCCGTTCAAGGGACCGTGGGTCAAGCTTTCTTTGGTTGGCATGTTCGGTTTGGCGGCGACAACCTTGCTGTATAATACAGCTTTGGCCGAAATGGATGCTACAGTAGCGATTGTGCTGTTATTCCAATTTACTTGGATCACGATTGTGATGGAAGCGGTAGCTAACCGCAAATGGCCGGAGCGCAACCAGTGGCTGGCTGTAGGGATTATTATGCTGGGGACGTTGTGCTCAGTTGAGGCCTTTGATGCTGATTGGACCCGATTTACTTATTTAGGTATTGTCTGCGGCCTGGGTTCTGCGATGTCGTACTCTTTTTTTCTATTTATGGCAGGGCGGTTGGAAACCCATTTGCATCCTTTTATGAAATCAGCCGTAATGGTAACAGGGGCATTGCCGTTATTGTATTTGATTTATCCACCGGTCGTGTTTGTCCAACCGGGTAATGGCTCGTTGCTGTTATGGGGTATTATCCTAGGCTTATTGGGACAGGTGATTCCCACAACCGCATTTATGGTAGGCATCCCGCGGATTGGAAGCACCCTTGCCTCGCTGCTCGGAGCGATGGAATTGCCAGTTGGCATCGTGGCCTCCTTGCTCATTTTGCACGAAGCTGTACATGGGGTACAATGGTTTGGTATGCTTTTAATATTAGCTGGAATTATAGTCGCTGAGAAGCGAAAGCGTTTAGAGGTTCCTGTATCCAATAAATAGACTTTGAAGGCTTTGGATGGAAGTTTGGAGGAGTGTCGGTTGGAGCAGATGGATGTTAGACTCGCTAAACTAGCCCGTAAGGGAGACAGGGCTGCTTTTGCCGAGTTGGTGGAATTGTATAAGGATAAAATCTTCCATCTTGCGTATAGAATGCTGCATAGTCGGCATGAGGCGGAGGAAATTGTACAGGAAACCTTTCTAAGGGTATTTACTAATCTGGACAGGTATGATGAATATCAGAAATTTTCGACCTGGATTTACCGGATTGGAACCAATCTTTGTATAGATCGTCTCCGTAAACGTAAAGTCACCTTTTCCCTGGATGCCGAAATGAAGGACGGTGAGGGAACGGACTGGTATTCGATGCTGCCAAGCTTAGAGGATACGCCGGATGAACAGGTAGCCTTGTCCGAAACACAAACGGAAATTCGTAAATCCATTGAATCCTTACCGGAAAAATACAAATCGGTGGTCATCCTGAGGTATTTACAGGATCTTTCGCTTCAGGAGATCAGTGATGTGTTATCAATGCCCGTAACTACAATCAAAACAAGGCTGCACCGTGGGCGGGAATTTCTTCGGAAAAAATTGGAACGTGTTTTGTAACCGGATTTTGAAACATATTACGAATTCATACGTATGTACTACACAAGCTACTAATATGCCTCTGCTGGCATCCCTATTTGGTGGGCGGAAGAGGAACTAAAAGGAAACAGAAAGGAGTGGCTCGTAATGGATTGTAAAGAAGCCCTCCCTTTGATACATGAATACATGGATGGCGGGTTGGACCGGTCGGAGGCTGCGCGCCTGAATGACCATTTGGAAGTATGCCCTGCTTGTAAGATGCGGTTAAAGCAACTAGAACGGGTCGAGGCGCTTGTCCAGTCATGGCCACGGGTAGAAACATCGCCAGGCTTGACTGAACGTATCATGAGTGCGTTGCCGCGGGTTAAACAAAGAAGCCTTTGGAGGCACTGGATTCGCAATCACCCCGCTATATCCGTAGCCGCCGTGTTTGTATTGGTTATGACGGGCAGCTTGATGTCGATGTGGAATGAAAATTCTGAGCTTATGGTGAAGGGCAACGATTTGCAGTCTATTGTAATCCAGGGCAATACGGTATATGTGCCGGCCGGTAAGACGGTTGCAGGCAATATTATGGTCGAGAATGGAAAGCTGCAGGTCGATGGCGACATCGAAGGCAATATTGTAGTTATTCAAGGTTCCGTTATTCTTGCATCTACGGCACATATTTCGGGACAAATCACACAAATTGATGAGGCATTTAGCTGGCTTTGGTTCAAAATGAACGGTCTGGCTTCGAAAATTTCCGAGTCCAAATAGGACAAATGGACCATTTTAAACATCCTCCCTAAAAGATATGGTGAAAGGGAGGGTTTTTTGTTCATATTATGGTATGATTTAAGGACGGTAATTTAGGTAGATTAAGCCGCGTTTCGTCTGGGGGCAGAGATGATGGAGTTCATAACAGCCATCAATATAAAAGATATTATAGATATATTGATCGTAAGCTACGTTATTTACAAGCTGATTTTATTAGTAAGAGGCACTCGGGCTATTCAGTTGTTAAAAGGGATCTTCGTTGTGGTTGTCACTTGGGCACTCAGCACCTGGTTTAAGCTAAGTACCTTGCAGTGGATGATGAACCAAATGTTTACCTTTGGGGTGCTGGCGGTCATCATTATTTTCCAGCCTGAGCTTCGCCGTGCCTTGGAGCAATTGGGGCGAGGGGCTTTATTCAGCCGCACGACACAGACGGAGACCGACAATGACCTGAATAAACGGGTCAGCGAAGTACTCAAAGCGGTCAGTTATTTGGCACGCCGCAAAATCGGCGCTATTATCGTCTTCGAGCGTGAAACTGGCTTGAATGATTATGTCGAGTCCGGCATTTCGATAGAATCCCATATCAGCTCGGAGTTGTTAATTAATATTTTTATCCCGAATACGCCTTTGCATGACGGAGCCGTCCTTATACGTAAAGACCAACTGATGGCAGCTGGCTGTTATTTACCCCTATCGGAGAATCCTTTTATCAGTAAGGAGCTAGGAACACGGCACCGGGCAGCAATTGGCATGAGTGAGGTGTCTGACGCAGTCTGTGTGATTGTATCAGAGGAAACCGGTCATGTTTCCCTTGCCCTTAACGGTCATATTATACGTGATATTAAGGAAGAGGCTTTGCTGTCCAAGCTTTTTGAAGAGCTGAAGTCTAAGACCAAGACCAAGGAAAAGAACTCCATTTGGAAATGGAGGTTATGGTAAGATGGACCAATGGCTGCGCAATACGAATGTAGTTAAGATACTGGCACTCATTATAGGGATTTTATTGTGGGCTGTGGTACATATGGAGGACAATACATTACCGGGATCTATGACTAACGGGGTTAAGGAAGAGCAGATTTCTAATGTAGCGGTCACGCCTAAGTACGATAACAGCCAGTTTTACGTGCAAACGATAGAACCATCCGAGGTTATTGTCACGCTAAGTGGCAAAGAAGCGGTTTTGAAAAAAGCGATGATTAGCAAGTACTCCGTTGAGTTGGATTTGACGGGTCAAGGTAAGGGAGAACACATCGTGCCATTAACCCCCATCGGCTTCCCTAGTGGTGTTACGGTGAAGATCAGCCCTTCTAGTGCCAAGGTCATTATTGATGAAAAGTCGAACAAACAAATGCCGGTCACGATTAATGTAACAGGCATTCCTGCAGTGGGGCTGAAAGCCGGTCAGCCTATCGCCAAACCTAATAAAGTCACGGTAACGTTGCCAAGCGGCATTATTGAGTCCGTAGAATCAGTAAGAGCGGATGTCAATGTGGAAAAAGCATCATCGGCGGTATCGAACAAGGCGCGTTTAGTTGCTTACGACAAGAGCGGTAAGGTGATGGAATCTGCTACGATTAATCCGGCTGTCGTGGATTTTGAGGTGCCGATTACAAGTCCCTTCACAACGGTACCTTTACAGCTTAAGCTGCTGGGCGAACCGCCGCGGGGCTTCAG
Source organism: Paenibacillus agricola (assembly GCF_011440305.1). Classification (GTDB taxonomy): domain Bacteria; phylum Bacillota; class Bacilli; order Paenibacillales; family NBRC-103111; genus Paenibacillus_S; species Paenibacillus_S agricola. The sequence continues at coordinate 8,474 of NZ_JAAOIW010000031.1, forward strand.
TGTCGCTTCTCTCGTACAAAATGTAGATAAAGTCACGGTGTTCGGCACACAGGATGTATTAAACCGTATGGAATTTTATGAGGGTCCAAGCATTAATTTAAGCGATCTAAAGGAAGAAAAGGAATATACATTCAATCTGGACATTCCACTGCGCAATAAAGCGACTCAGCTTGATCCTGTTAAGGTAGAGGTGAAGATCAATATTGTTGCATCAAATACTAAAAGCTTGGACCAAATACCATTATCTATCGTGGGGCAAAATGATGGATTTGATACCAAGGTGGTGTTTCCAGAGACGGGCAAGATCAGCCTGGCTGCTGAAGGAGCACCTGCTATTATCGATAAGGTGAAGGCGCAGGATGTTCAGGCCATTCTCGATGTGAGTAATTTGCCACCGGGGAAGCATGAGATTGCGGTAAGCTGGAACCTGCCTACTTTTATTAAAAAAAGTACGCCTCAGGAATTCAAAGCTTCAGTTGAGATTAGTGCTAAATCTACAGATGTTGCAAAAAGATAATTGAGGAGATAGAGAAGATATGGGGAAATATTTTGGAACTGATGGTGTCCGTGGGGTCGCCAATCTGGATTTAACTGCTGAATTAGCTTATAAAATTGGACGCTGCGGCGGTTATGTATTGGCGGGGCAGGTAGAGAAGCCTACGGTTATTATTGGGCGCGATACGCGTATTTCTGGATCGATGCTGGAAGCGGCTCTAGTGGCAGGCTTATTATCGATTGGCGCCAATGTGGTGCGGGTCGGTATCGTATCGACACCTGGGATCGCTTACTTGACAAGAAAGCTAGCGGCAGATGCAGGCGTTATGATTTCGGCCTCGCATAATCCCGTTGAGGATAATGGCATTAAGTTTTTTGGTGGAGACGGCTTTAAGCTGTCGGACGAAACGGAATTGGAAATCGAGCGGTTAATGGATGCTGCCCAGGATGAATTGCCAAGGCCAACCGGTATCCATATGGGCTCGGCTGTTGATGATGAGCAGGCCAAATTTGCTTATTTGGACTATGTGCAAGCGACTGTAAAGTCCTCTTTTAAAGGCTACAAAATTGTTCTGGACTGTGCGCATGGTGCGGCTTATGAGCTGGCTCCCAAAGTATTCGCGGCTTTAGGTGCAGAGGTTATTACGATCGGCGCAGAGCCCAATGGCTGTAATATAAACGATAACTGCGGATCTACGCACCCGGCAGGGCTTCAGCAAGCAGTATTAGAGCATGGAGCTATCATTGGTTTTGCTTTTGATGGGGATGCTGACCGGCTAATTGCGATTGACGAATTAGGCGAGGAAGTGGATGGCGACTATATTCTGAGCATTTGCGGCCATACCTTGAATCAAGCAGGCTTGCTGAAGCAAAGCACGATTGTGACTACGGTAATGAGCAATATTGGGTTTTTCAAAGGGATTGAAGCATTTGGGATGAAGGCCGCTAAAACTGCGGTAGGCGACCGTTATGTGATGGAAGAGATGCGTAAAAACGGCTTTAACTTAGGCGGCGAGCAATCCGGGCATGTGATATTCCTAGATTATAATACAACCGGCGATGGCATCTTAACGGCCTTGCAGCTATTGGACAGCTTGGTACAGTCCGGAAGCAAGCTTAGTGAAATGAAAAAAATTATGCGTAAATATCCGCAAAAGCTGGTTAATGTAAGAGTGAAGGACAAAAGTAAATGGCTAGGAAATCCGACGATCGAGCAAGCTATCCTTAAAGTTGAGCAAGAGCTTGGTGATAATGGGCGCGTATTGGTGAGGCCGTCCGGCACTGAATCCTTAATCCGTGTTATGGCGGAAGGTCCTGACAAAGAGCAGGTTGAAGCCTATGTAGACCATCTTGCGGCTATTATTCAAAAGGAACTTTCCTAAAGATTTCTTTATTAATTATAGGCTGTCGGTTAGTGGAGCACTACTTTTGCATAAATGAGTCGAAAATCCTCTAATGCCTGTCGTTAGAGGGTTTTTCCTTAAATTAATGTCGCAACCTGTTGGAAAGATAGGGTTGCACTATATTCATAAAATGAATAAGATGTTAATAAGCTTTTCATTCAGGAAGGAACAGGAGGATCGTGGTTACCTATTAACAGCGCCAGAACTTGCGAGATTGCCAAGCTCAATTGCCATGCTATAAGAGACAAGCTGTAGTACGAGCTAAGAGCGATTAGCTAGAGTACGAGCTTACAGATCGACTAGCTAGGCTGGAGGAGTTAAGCACAAGGATAGCACGAGTATGGATGGGTGCTCACTGCGTACTTAAGCCAGATAGCTAGCCAGAATTAATGGCGATTGTGCGGCAGTTGCTTGCAAGTTGACGAGGTGAAGGTGTTCGAAACATTCGGCGGGGACCTTCCGGTAGACAGCTCTACCGTTAAGTTGGATGGCAAACCACTGGGGCGACCCGGTGTCCAAGATTCCAGCACAGCTCATTGATATCCTTATGTCTATTTCTAATTATCATCATAAATGTTTTTCTAATATGCAGGAGGTTCTATCCCTATGTGTGGTATTGTTGGATACGTTGGTAAACGTGATTCTCAAAATATATTAATCGAAGGCTTGAAAAAACTAGAATATCGTGGTTATGATTCCGCAGGTTTAGCAGTGTTCACCTCGGATGGTTTACAGATTACCAAATCCATGGGCAGGTTAGTCAATCTGGAAAATGTGTTGGCTGATGCTCCTTTAGCTGGTTTTATCGGGATTGGGCATACACGCTGGGCCACACATGGCAAGCCGTCAGATGTCAATTCGCATCCGCATACAGACAATTCCAAGAAGTTCTCTGTCGTGCATAATGGTATTATTGAGAATTATATGTCGTTAAAGGAAGAGCTAGCGGCTAGCGGGCATGTATTTGTATCCGAGACGGACACAGAAGTCATCTCGCATTTGATAGCCAGCCTGTACGAAGGCGATATTGTCAAAGCGGTACAGAAGGCGATTACCCGCATGACAGGAGCCTTTGCGCTAGGCGTGCTTACGGAGTATGAGCCCGACAAGCTAGTCGCCGTTCGATTTTTCAGCCCTTTGATTATTGGTGTGGGCGAAGGCGAAAATTTTATCGGCTCCGACATTCCAGCCATTCTCGATTATACGCGTAATGTGTATATCCTTAATGACGGAGAAATGGCGGTTTTGACCAAGGATGGTGTCGAATTAATGACACTGGAGGGGAATTTTATTTCCCGGGAATTATTTCATGTCGATTGGGATATAGTAACGGCTGAAAAAGCAGGCTTTGACCATTTTATGTTAAAAGAAATATACGAGCAGCCGAAAGCATACCGTGATACGATGGGCAGCCGGATTGATCCATCAGGCAAAAGAATCGTGATGAACGAATTGAAGATGACGGATGAGTATATTCACAGGATCCAACAAATTCATATTGTAGCTTGTGGCACAGCTTACCATGCAGGTATGGTGGGCAAAAGCATTATTGAGAAGCTGGCACGTATTCCGGTGGAAACAGATGTGGCCTCGGAGTATCGCTACCGTTCACCTATCATTACGCCTAATACACTGGTTGTAGTTGTCAGTCAATCCGGAGAAACGGCGGATACCTTGGCAGCACTTCGTGAAGCCAAGCGTTGCGGAGCCCGTGTAGTTGCGATTACGAACGTAGTGGGTAGCTCAGTAGCCCGTGAAGCGGATGATGTGATTGTAACATGGGCAGGACCGGAAATTGCGGTAGCCTCAACAAAAGCGTATACCTCCCAGCTGATTGCTTTCTATCTGTTCGGACTGTATCTGGCGCAAACCTTAGGCACACAGGACGAAGCTTATATTGCGGATGTAGTTACTGAACTGAAGCTGCTCCCTGATAAGGTTGAGCAGATTCTCCAGCATGCCGAGATCATCAAGGAATGGGCAGAGCAAATCTCTACACACGATAACCTGTTCTTTATCGGCCGTGGCATTGATTATGCGGTCGTACTGGAAGGGTCGCTAAAGCTGAAGGAAATATCGTACATTCATTCCGAGGCTTACCCTTCAGGTGAATTAAAGCATGGCACACTGGCTCTGATCGAAGAAGGCATTCCGGTCATCGCTTTGGCGACACAGCCAGAGCTGTTTGAGAAGACGGTGAGCAATATCAAGGAAGTGAAAGCGCGTGGTGCTTATGTGTTCGGTATCCATACTTTAGGCGAAACGGAGCTTGTAAAAGCGGTTGACCAAGTGCTTGAAATTCCGCAGACGATACCGCTGCTGAGTCCAGCGTTGTCGGTAGTGCCGCTGCAATTGCTGGCGTATTACGCCTCGCTAGCTCGTGGTAATGATGTGGATAAGCCGAGGAATTTGGCTAAGAGTGTTACGGTGGAGTAAAAGAGGAGGGGAAACCCTTCTTTTTGTCAGATGATATAAAAGTTGGGAACCAGTAAAAAAAGTCTGGAACCAGTAAAGAAACTGTGGAACCAGTAAAAAATGTGTGGAACCATTCTTATGGTTGTCCCAATGTGAAAAGTGCGAAAGTGTTTAAAACCTTAAAAATCACACACTCAGAAAGGTCCCGATGATATAGTATCTCGGGATCTTTTTACGTTAGGAGGGTTTAATGTCTTTATCAATGGGTGAACGTATCAGAATAATCAGAAAATCAAACAGTCTAAACCAGGTCGAATTTTCCAATTTTATTGGTGTATCCCAAGGGACTTTAAGTGAGTTAGAACAAGATAAGTATAAGCCATCGATTGATGCGATTTTAGCTATAAAAGATAGATTTAATACTGATATAGAGTGGTTAATTTTTGGGAATAAAAATACAGAAAATAAAGGAATTTTCAATCTTGCTATTGAGGGTCAAGAGCTTGATCTTATTTCATTGTTTAGGGAACTTACTAAAAATGATAAGGATGAGATTGTTGAATTTATAAAATTGAAGATTTCTCGTTACTGAATGTCAGAAGCGTTTGGCTATTGCCTTAATCAATGGGACTTCTACAGTCTACAGAATCAACATCTAGAAACATCAACATGACTCCTTTTTTGGGTTGCCTTCGGGTAACCCTATTTTATTTTATTTTTAGGAGTGGGCATAATGGCAAAGTGAAAACGCGAAATCACACAAGCAAAGATAGAACGGTTCATTAAAGAAGGAAGAGGTCAAGGGTCCGGTAAGGAATATATTCCGTGGCTTAGAATTCAAGATGTTCCCTCAGAAGGAAGAGCGACTCGAGGTGTAGGATGGACGACAGGTCGAAGACATGAGCTTCTTTCAGATATAGAGCGTGATTATTGCTACATACTGGATTATTCAGACGAAGTTTCGAATATTCGTGAGCAATTCCTCTTCTTCCGCTAGAAGAAACTCAAATGATTGCTGAGAAAATAGGGGTTCAGCACCCAACAGATCTTAAAACAGGAGTTCCCATCGTTATGACAACCGATTTTCTGATTACATATAAGGATAAAAATTATGAAGAACGGTAAAGCCTTTTTCCGAAATGGAAAATGAACGTACCATCGCGAAATTTGAGATTGAGCGAGTGTATTGGGAAACGCGCCATATAGACTGGGGAATTATTACTGATCATGACTTGCCAGATACATTTGTAAGGAATATTGAATGGGTTCACTAAGAGTATCATAACGACGATGTATCCGAATTAGGTATATTTGTGATTCAAAATTTGCAACGGATGCTATCAATCCGTTTGAACGATGGAGAAGCGATAGCAAGATCCTGTTTATCTTGTGACGAACAACTCGGTTTAGAAATCGGAACGTCCCTTGCCATGTTCCGTCACTTTATAGCACGAAAGATATGGACTGTGGATATGAATGAAAGAATTATTCCCTCGCATGCTGCAAAAAAAAATGAAGTTAATGAATAGCTTGAAAGACTTGCGAAAGGCGGATGAGGTGATGCAAACACTCTATGAAAATATAGTAGTTGAATGGAAATTATCTGACTCTGAGGATCGTTATATTGAGCGTGTTTTATGGATTTCTCCATCCAATGATGTGATTTATAGTATTGCGATGGATGACGATAAGGCATTTCCCATTATGAAACCTTATTACGAATATAAAGATGGCTTTGAATCAAATTTATGCAAACAAGTCGAATGGATTAATGAGAATATTCCCTTAATTGATTCTGAAGATGATAGTGAACATTTGACTATACGTGATAAATCATGGGATGCGATAAAGGATATTGTACTTGATGAGCCGAGGTGCTTCGAAAAAGGATTTAGGGGATCTCGGGTAAGGGAAGCGTTAGAACGAATAGAAATTCACAAGAGTACAATTTATCGTTATTTGCGGAGATATTGGCAAGGTGGAAAGTTGAAGAATGCACTTCTGCCTCATTTCAATAATTGTGGTAGTTATGGGAACGACAGAATACCTAAAGATACAAAGCGAGGCCGCCCGAGAAAGTTTGAAGATGACATAATTTCGGTGAGCCCTATTGGCATCGAATTCATCAGATACCGGGAGTAATGGTTTGTCCATTGCATCGGAGGTTTTTACATAAAATTACGGCTCCACTTGCGGAAAGACATGGACTGACCGTTTTGCCGATTTCAAGGCATATGTTTCGTTCGGTTTCATTTCTGATATCGCAGATGATATTCAAATGCTCATTCAAATAGACAAGGCACCAGCGCTATATATTTCAAGGCAGGTCTTCCTCCCTCGATTAAGGGAGAAGGGTTACGTCACAGCGTGAGAGCATATACGACAACAAAAATTGGAGGAGCAGCTTGTACTTTTTTATGGTAAAGGGCTTTTAGATTTGTTGGAAAGCAATCCTTCAGTTACCGATTATTCATGGTTGGCACTTTCTACGAGAACGCCACGTTGGGCGATTCATCCTTTGCGACAATTGCTTCTCATTGGGTTTTTGTATGGCTCATTTCGTGCATTTCATGAGCGGTCGAATGATGAAGGGTCCCCTTTCGGGAATGGGCCATGGCCTTGTCTGAATAAAGCTGCCGATCATTATAAAGATTTTATAATTACGCAATGTATTATCACTCGTTGCTCTGATTCTGGGCGACCTGTCGGAACCTTTATGTGTTCCTGCGGCTTCTCCTACTCTCGACGAGGGCCTGACCAGTCAGAGGACGACAAGTTTTATCGAGGACGAATCAAGTCTTTCGGTTCAGTATGGGTGGACAGGCTGCAACGATGCATTCAGGAAGGGATGTCTTACCGTTCTTCTGCTGGGATTCTTGGAGTAGATACGAATACCGTCATCAAGTATGCCAATGGTGCAGTGATGCATCGTGAAATAATATCTATTCAGAAGAAGACCAAGAAAGTTAGGGCCTCTCTCCGTTCAAGCGCAACAAAGAACAAAACAAATAATCGTGTTGATTGGGAAAAGCGCGATTTAGAGATAAGTTGGATGGCTGAAGAGGCATGTAAATCAATTCTGTCAGATATCAACTCCAAACCTATCCGAATTAGTATTGCAATGATTGGCAAACGTATCGGCAAGCTTAGTTGGCTAGAGAAACACCAACAAAGACTACCTATTACGTTACGCATTTTGTCTAACTATGTTGAATCCGTATCACAGTTTCAAATGCGAAGGGTACGTTGGGCTGCGGAGCGAATGGCAGGTGAGTGGCCATTGAAGCGATGGAAGCTAGAGAAGATGGCAGGACTAAGACCGGACTATTCACAAGCAGTATCAGACGAAATTGATCGGTGTATAGGTCAAAGCATAATTTCGTTCAATTTCACATCTTCAGAGGTGATAACTTCATGGCAGCATTGACTTTGAGGTCTTGGCCGTTTCCAGAGAACCACGAAGCGGAGTTAATATGGTTTGGATCGCCGTTTATGGATTATAAGGGGAACTGGCGGATTCGTGTGGCATTTAGAACAAAAGCTGCGGGAATTAAAATTGTATCCTACCCGTGGGGCACGATTCCTTATTTACGTATTGGTCAAATCTATTCAAATGGGACCTATGACCAAATCAGACCCATGAGTGGATCGGCATTTCACTTTTCAATTGAAGCATTGAACCAAGGGAACGTTACGAATGGCTTTAAACTACCTAAGCGTCTGATCGATTTTGATAAAAAACCGGAACTCGGGTTACAGAATATTATTCAGTACCGAGCTAATGATATTACATACTGTATTCCTGTAATTGAATTAATCCGAGTAATGTTTATTAATTCGAGGTACTTGGCCTATTATTTGTTCCAACCTCATGGTTTGGACCTGCTGATCGATAAAAGTGATACTCGAGGGAGAACACTCCATTTTGACTTGAGTCTCCGAGTTCCAGCAAGATTAGCAACGGATAGTAATGCTCGTCACTTATCATGGATTCATACAGATCAGAAGATTCGTAACATGTGGGATTCCGTATATCAGCTAATGTTCAGCAAAGCGATAAAGGATTCACCCTATAATCCTTCCGCTATTTTGAAGAAGGGTATTCCTCTAGACGTTACTCTCCCAGTATTAGGGCCTATCGAAATGCATGTTCGCGGTGTGCAATTTATGGATTACGTTTTGGTAAAGGAGATTCTGGCTATAGGTGGATTTAACCACCCGTCAGACGAAATTCTCTTCTGGCACCCTTCAAAGAAAAGACGTGAATGGAGTTCCGGGGATAAAACAGTTCGAATAATACCCGGATCCAAAAAAGACGACTTTGTTCTGAATGATCAAAGTAACAATGCCAAAGAGGATGCAAATCAGGATATATTAGAAACACCCCCTACCATTATGAAGTTTGCCAATTATCCTGTTGTGGAGACACGTCGGTTAAATGTAAGCCATTCGAATACAGGAAACGAAGTCATAGTCTCCTCGGGGCGTGGCGGAAAACATGCTGGGTCATCTGAAGAAGTGAGTACTCAGGATTCCATGGTTGGTGGCGACACTCCTCCTATCGATTTTCAAACCCTTGAGACGATACCAGCCTCTGAGGCAATTGGACTTGAGCCCTTTTTTAAGATGATAGAGATATTAAAGAAGACGTTTCCTGTAAGCATCAAAATGTCTGTATTAAGAGTTCCTGCTGGTAAACGTTTTTCTATTTGTGCAAACGGTGCACGTAGAACTTGTGCAATTGTTCAAATTACATATGGTACGGCAACAACTTTCATTGTCGAAGTTGCAAGACCGGATGACTGGTCGATATCAACACTCATCCTTCGACCAACGGATCAATCTTCATTTAGAGTCATCGAGCGGAATATTAAGCTGCTTCTCGAGGGGCTAGTTCAAAAGAGTGGTCACTGGGATCAGCATGTTCTAAATCGATGCAACGATATGAATAATATTGAAAAGGTTAAGCACTATCAGAGTGATACTATAAGGGATTGGGCGTATCGACTTGCAGGGAAATTATCAACTTAGGGAACCGAAAATAATCGGTTCTTTTTTTAGTATTGCAATACTTAATTTATTTGTGGTATTATTTAGGTGTAAGTTCTTAGTGCTAGAGGGTGATGAATTGATTGAATCGTTCTGGAATATCTGCTTACTTCATGATATTAGCTCCCGGGATCAATTGCTGCGTGAAGCTGTAAGGGTTATTCAAACTAGAAGGATGTTGGAACAACAGGAAGCAGCTAACTTGACTCTTCTAGAGCCAGAAGTATTATTCCGATGGATGAAGGATCATGCAGGCGAGAGAGAATTAGGACATTTTCCAGGTGATCGGGATTTATTTTATAAACTGTATCAAGCAGGTAAGGATATCGATTTGTTGGAATATGCCCTTCAGACATTACAGCAAGATCGTATTACGGGAGGGATCATCGTCCATTCCGGCATTATGGATAGGTTTATAACTATGTGTAATCGGCATGGTTATCGATCGTTTCTCATCACGGAGACTGAGAAATATATTCGAGGGCTAGTGGATACGCAGTGTTTCAAGCAACCCTTCAGGATAACGCTGCTGACAGAAAACTATATTATCGCAAAACTTCTTAAGATCTACTTCGAACCTTATCACAACGTCAGTGTCATTCAAGGGTCTATTTATCATCCGTTGCCGCTAACAGAGAAATTTGAGGCAATACTAGCCATTCCGAATTTCGGAATAAAAATGGACGAAGATGACGATGTGATTATTCGGGACTCGGAGGGCGTGGCGGTTAATCATCTTATTCCTCTCATGGAGGATGGCGGTAAGATGAGTGTAACTTTTCCCGCACGGATGATGTTTCAATCTGGGAGTATCGCGACTTGGCGTAAGCAAACGAACGAATTGGTCCCAGTCTGTACGATTAATTTGCTTCCAGACGGATTGTTTCGTCCCTACACTTCCATCAAGACCTATCAAGTCGAATTTGGTAAGTCACCATCAGAAGAAGTGCATCTCGGACGATTACAGCTTCAGAAGATGACGTTAATCACTGAACGTGAAACTACAATCCATCCTGAACAGTTTGGTCTGCTCGACAATTGGCGAATTGACATGCTATTGGACGAAGATCAAGACTCACTACAGGCTTTCCAGCAAGCCACGGTTCCCAAGGTGAGACTGCGGGATGTTGCGGATATTTTTCGGGGTAAATCTATTTTGAAGCAAGATTTAAAGGCAGGAACGATTAGGGTGCTTAACATCTCTAATCTGGAAGATGGGGAAGTGATTCTTGATCAGTTAGAAACGATTGATGAGGAAGAACGGAAGGTAAAACGCTACGAGATTCTCCCGGATGATCTGGTGATGACCTGCCGCGGAACGGTAAACAAACTGGCAGTATTTCCGAAGTCTGAAGGGGTGGTTATCGCCTCTGCGAATATTATTGTTATTCGTTTCAAATCAACAATCCTAAGTCAATATGCGAAGATATTTTTGGAAAGTCCTGTTGGATCTACTCTTATTCAGAGCTTTCAGCGTGGGACAACCGTCATGAATTTGAATCCTGCGGATGTTGCGGAAATTGAAGTTCCTCTGCTTGCAAAGGAGGAACAGCTAGATCGAATTAACCGATATGCCCAAGAGAAAGAACGATACAAAACGATAGTACGAGATGCAACAGCCCGGTGGGAGCAAGTGAAGAATAATCTTTACACTGAACTATACTGAGGAGGACCACAAGAAATGGCAACAGCTAACATAGGGTTTGAAGAGAAATTATGGAGCATGGCTGACAAGTTGCGCGGCAGTATGGATTCGGCGGAATATAAGCATGTGGCACTTGGCTTGCTATTCCTTAAATATGTATCGGATGCATTTGAAGAGAAATTTGAGACTCTTAAAAATGAACCCTATGCAGATCCCGAAGACCGGGACGAATACATCGCGGCAAATATCTTCTGGGTACCGAAGGATGCGCGCTGGAAAAACATCAAAAGTAATGCCAAAAAACCGGAAATCGGGCAAATTATCGATCAAGCTATGGTCGACATAGAGAAGGAAAACCCATCACTCAAAGGTGTTTTGCCTAAGGATTACGCGAGACCATCACTCGATAAAACCCGGCTCGGTGAAGTCATTGACTTGTTCTCGTTCAAAGTCGGCGATGAAGAGAGTCGTTCCAAAGACGTGCTCGGTCGAGTATACGAATACTTCCTAAGCAAGTTCGCAAGCGCGGAGGGTAAGAATGGTGGCGAGTTTTACACCCCAAACAGCGTAGTCCAGCTATTGGTAGCCATGATTGAGCCGTTCAAAGGTCGTGTTTATGACCCCTGCTGTGGTTCAGGCGGGATGTTCGTACAAAGCGAGAAATTTGTAGAGGAACATCAGGGTAGGCTGGGCGATATCGCGGTATATGGTCAGGAGTCGAACCCGACCACTTGGAAGCTGTGCAAGATGAACTTGGCAATTCGTGGGCTCGACAGCAACTTGGGTGAGCATCATGCGGATACATTTCATAACGACTTACACAAAAGCTTGAAGGCGGATTACATACTAGCGAATCCCCCATTTAATATTAGTGATTGGGGTGGTGGTAGACTAATAGAGGACGCTCGTTGGGCGTATGGAACTCCGCCTACTGGGAATGCCAACTACGCTTGGATTCAGCACATGGTGAACAAACTTGCTCCAAGTGGTGTGGCTGGCTTCGTATTGGCAAATGGATCGATGTCCACGAGCACAACAGCAGAGTACGAGATTCGCAGTAAACTAGTCAATGCCGATTTGGTTGATTGCATCGTCACTTTGCCGGGGCAGTTGTTCTATTCGACGCAAATTCCTGTTTGTCTCTGGTTTATGACCAAGAATAAAACCTCAAAAGGATTGCGCGATCGTCGCGGCGAAATATTGTTTATCGATGCTCGTAAAATCGGTCAAATGGTTGATAGGACTCACAAAGAGTTAGGCTCAGATGATATCAAAAAAATCACAGATACTTACCATGCTTGGCGTGGGCAAGATGAAGCGGGAGTTTATGAGGATGTTAAAGGTTTCTGCAAAGTGGCGAAACTTGCAGAAGTCCAAGAACACGAATATATTTTAACACCTGGTCGGTATGTTGGAATTGAAGATGTCGAGGAAGATAGCGAACCGTTTGAGGATAAAATGGTTCGGCTGACGACAGAATTAGCAGAGCAATTTTCAAAATCCCGACATTTGGAAGGCGAGATTCGCAAGCGGCTTGGGGGGATTGGGTTTGATTTTTAGCAACGAGCTATTAAGTTCAATAAGTGAGGTAGGCATCGAAATGCTACCACAGGGTTGGAGAACGACGACTGTTCAGGCGATAAGTTCGCAAATGGGTGATGCACCATTTGGAACTAATTTGAAATCAAAAGATTACACAGATAGTGGAGTGCCTGTTGTTCAAGGGAGAAATATACAAAACAATAGATTCGAATGGAATAATACTTTATATGTATCATCTGAGAAAAAAGATGAGCTGAAGAAACATTTGTGCAGAATGGGTGATTTGGTTTTCCCAAAAGTGGGCACGATTGGGGGCTGTGCAATATTACCCAAGATCGAGGGTAAAGATGAGTTTGTTTTATCCACAAATATGATGAAAATAAATGTTGATGAGGAATTATATTCTTTAAAGTATATTTATTATTATTTTTCAAATCCAATAATACAGAACACCATCAAGCAACACTCTACCTCTTCGGTTCAGCCAGTATTTAACTTTACGAGTTTGAAAAAGTTCCCAGTTATTGTTCCTAGTCTGAAGGAACAGAAAGTAATTAGTTCGATTTTATCCTCATTGGATGACAAAATCGAACTCAATATTAATATTAACAAAAACCTTAAAGAAATGGCTCAAGCCCTTTTTAAAAGATGGTTTGTGGATTTTGAGTTTCCGAATGAAAATGGAGAACAGTATAAGTCCAATGGTGGTGAGTTTGAGGAAAGTGAATTGGGGTTGATCCCTAATGATTGGAAGATTGGAACAGTAACGGACATATTCGACGTTCAAAGCGGGGGAACTCCTAAAACGGGTAACTCTGAGTATTGGAATGGTAAAATTCCATTTTTCACTCCAAAAGATAGTACCAATTCTTTCTATGTGATTGATACAGAGAAGAACATTACCGAAGAAGGTTTGTCAAAATGTAACAGTAAGTTATATAAAAATGGTACGGTATTTATTACCGCAAGGGGTACAGTAGGTAAACTTTCAATTGCAGGCAGAGATATGGCAATGAATCAATCCTGCTATGCATTAATTTCAAAAAATGGATTTACTCAGAAATATATTTTCCTCCAAACTCAACAATTAATTAATACAATCAGAAAAAGTGCTACTGGAGCAGTATTTGATGCAATAACAGTGTCTACATTTCAAAATTTGAAAACGATAATACCCAATATTGATTTAGTGAAGCAATTCGAAGATATAGTTGAGGGTATATTCTTATCAATATTAAACAATACAAATGAAAATCAAACTTTATCAAATATCCGAGATACGTTTCTTCCCAAACTCATGTCAGGTGAAATTCGAATACCTGTGGAGAGAGAATATACACAGGCTGGTGAACTGCCAATGGTTGCAGAAAGAAATGAGAAATACAATACCAATAACTAAGCAAGAGGGAGGTGCATCGATGGTCCAGTACACCACATCCTACACAGAGAGCGACTTGGAGCAGGCCGCGCTAGAATGGTTTGAAGAACTGAATTATAACAAAGCTTATGGTCCAGAAATCTCGCCAGAGGGTGAATATCCGGAAAGGTCGCATTATCAGGATGTTATTCTGAAAGACCGGCTTCGCGAGGCTCTGATACGTATCAACAAGCAACTGCCGCGGGAAGCGATCGAGGAAGCGATCCGTATTATTGAAACGCCTCGCAGCCCGAGCTTGATGATCAATAATAAAGCCTTTCAGAAAATGATTACCGATGGAATTGACGTACAGTATCGGGCGACTAACGGAGACTATCCTACAGAAAAGGTTTGGCTGTTCGATACTGATCCTGACCGAGTAGACAATAACGACTTTTTGGTCGTCAATCAATTTACGGTCATCGAGAATCAAAAGGATAAACGACCGGATGTGGTAGTTTTTGTTAATGGTCTTCCGATTGCGGTTTTGGAGCTAAAAAGTGCCTCCAACGAAGAAGTGGGAATTAGTGACGCATATAATCAGGTGCAAACATATAAAAAAGCGATCTCATCTCTTTTTACCTATAATTCATTCTTAGTTATCAGTGATGGTGTTAATGCTCGGGTAGGAACCTTGACGGCGGATGAAGAACGGTTCATGATGTGGCGGACTATCGACGGTGAAGGTGTTGCCTCCTCATCTCTCCCCCAGCTCGAAGTGTTGATCAAGGGAATGTTCGACAAGAGCAGGTTTTTGGATATTATCAAGCATTTTGTGTTGTTTCAGACGGATGGAGAACATCTTTTCAAAATATTAGCGGGGTATCATCAGTACCATGCCACCAACAAAGCGATAGGCTGTACGGAGAGAGCGACGATGGAGGAAGGAGATCGGAAAATAGGTGTCATCTGGCACACGCAAGGCTCCGGTAAAAGTCTTTTAATGGTCTTCTATGCTGGAAAGCTGGTGCTGACGTTGGATAATCCGACTATTGTTGTTGTAACTGATCGCAATGATTTGGACGATCAATTATATTCTACGTTCAGCAAGTCGAAGGACTTGCTTCGTCAAACCCCACAGCAAGCCGAAAATCGCACACATCTACAACAGTTATTGGCGGTGGAATCGGGTGGAATCATTTTCACAACGGTTCATAAATTTTCACCTGAAGATGTCGATTCAAATTATCCTATACTTACTGATCGCCGGAACGTTATCGTTATCGCAGACGAGGCTCATCGCAGTCAATACGGATTTCAGGCGGAGATGGTTATAGGGGAAGATGAGGCAAACATTAAGTACGGTTATGCCAAATACATGCGCGATGCTTTGCCGAACGCCTCCTACATTGGCTATACAGGAACACCGGTTGAATTGACCGATAAGAATACGCCTGCAGTCTTCGGTGATTATATCGATGTGTATGACATGACCCGAGCCGTAGAAGATGGAACAACCGTTAAAATTTACTATGAAAGCCGAATTGCGCGGTTAGAGTTATCTGATACAGAACGACCCATTATCGATAATGAATACGAAGAAATTACGGAGTATCAAGAGTATACGCAGCAAGAAAAGCTGAAGTCCAGATGGGCGCGTTTGGAAGCGTTGGCTGGTTCGGAGAAACGGATCAAAGAAGTGGCAAAGGACATGGTCAATCATTATGAGCAACGTCAAGGTGCTATGTATGGTAAAGCAATGATCGTTGTTATGTCGCGTCGTATTGCAATCGATTTGTATAAAGAAATCATCACGATTCGACCGGATTGGCACAGTGATGACGACAATGAGGGAAAAATTAAAATTGTTATGACTGGAACTTCCAGCGACCCAGCGGAATGGCAACCTTTTATTGGGACAAAGCGGCGTAGGGAGCATCTGGCTAAACGGATGAAAGACGTAAATGATCCTCTTGAGATCGTAATTGTCCGTGACATGTGGTTGACGGGGTTTGACGTGCCAAGTATGAACACGATGTACATTGATAAGCCCATGAAGGGGCATAATCTCATGCAGGCAATTGCCCGAGTGAATCGGGTGTTCCGTGACAAGCCAGGCGGATTGATCGTGGACTATATTGGTATTGCGGATATGTTGAAAGCGGCACTCCAACGATACACGGAAAATGATCGCAAGACTGCAGGGATCGATACGGATCTAGCAGTCGACTTCATGTTGGAGAAGCTTCAGCTCATTCGGGAACTGTTGCATGGACACGACTTTACAAGATTTGCTTCAGAGAAAGCTTCTGAACGGATGAAGGCGATCGTTGAAACTGTGGACTATGTACTTGGACTCGGGGATCATGGGAAACGTAATTTTGTGAATTGGACAACGGAGTTGTCGAAAGCTTATGCTCTTTGCGCAACTACAGAGGCTGCAGAGCAAGTTAACTTGGAAATTAGCTTTTTTAAGGCTGTCAAGTCGGGAATTGTCAAAATCATCACGACGGAAAACAAGAAGAAAACGACGAATGAGTTGGATGCTGAGTTAAATCAATTGATCTCCAAGTCGATAATGTCAGACGAAGTCATTGATATTCTCGAAGCAGTCGGGTTGCAGAAGCCAAACATTGCGATTTTGTCGAATGAATTCCTGGAGCATGTAAGAGGGATGAAGCAGAAAAACCTTGCGGTAGAGTTGTTGAGAAGGCTGCTTCAAGGTAAGGTAAAGGCTGTTTCGAGAATCAGTATTATTCAGTCGAAGAAGTTCTCCGAGATGTTGGAGGAAGCTGTTCGTAAATACAACAACCGTACAATCGAGACCACACAGGTCATTGAAGAGTTGATCCAGATGGCCAAAGAGATGAACGCTGCCGTTAAGCGCGGCGAGGATCTTGGGCTTGTTAAAGAAGAAGTTGCCTTTTACGACGCACTTGCTTCTAACGAAACTGCAAAGGAATTAATGGGCGATCTGGTGTTAAAGCAAATTGCCCATGAGCTGACACAGGCCATTAAGAGCAATATAAAGGTGGACTGGACACTACGCGAGAATGTCAGGGCTCAAATGCGGATAACAGTTAAACGATTATTGAAGAAATATGGTTATCCGCCGGATCTTGAGAAGATGGCGATAGACCTTGTACTTCAACAAGCTGAATTGATGGCACAGGGCGAGACGGAAGAATTTCGATATTAAATGACATCACGACGTAGCATCTTAAAGAAGATATGCTACGTCTATTTTTTTATAAATCATTAGGAGTGTTGAAGTTGTCACAACAATTAATCAATGAAGTAAAGCAATTTAAAAAGAAGGCTGAACAAAATAGACAAATGCATTTTAGTATATCTAATAGTGCAAACCTTCTGAATAAGGCTCTACACGCTTTGGTTTTGATAGGTTCTTCGGCTACAGCAATTCTAACATTTGCGGAATACAGTACATTTATCCCGTGGGTTCCATTTCTTAAGGATGGAGAATATAAATTATTTATCGGATTAGTTGCTGGATGTGTATTCATAATTTCGATATTAGAAGAGTATTTTCGCTTAGGTGAGAAAGCTGTATCACACGAGACCATTGGAAAGCAATTAACTTCATTTATTCGTTCCGCTAGCGTAGTAGAAGCTCTCGAAGAGATATTAAAAGAGGACGTTGAAAAATTAAAGAATGAATATAGTACGATTCATGAAAATGCTCCAACCATTCCTGAAAAAATATTTATTAAAGAAAAACAACGTCTGATAATTAAGATAGAAATTAGCAAAAAACTAGAAACAACGCCCCACATGAGCACATTGTTCTATCGGTTGAAGATGAAAGCCAAACAATTCAGTGGCTCTGACGATAGTGTCAGTGGGGACAGATAAGGGATGAGCGATAGAAGTTATCCTGTATTGGTTTTATTGAGTGGAGGGCTGGATTCGTCGTGCTTAGTTCATTACCATCTCTTACAAGGAGATAAAGTCACGGCAATATATTTTGATTACGGACAACAAAATTCTGAACGAGAATTTCAATCTGCGAAAGCGATTAGCAAATATTACGATATTCAGCTTAGCAGAGAAACATTAGGTTTTAAAATAAATAATTACGAAGGTGAGTTCTACTGTCGTAATGCACTTTTTGTTTTGGCAGCATGTAGCTTTCTTGGAGAATCGACATCCCTTATCTCATTAGGGATTCATTCTGGGACGCCCTATTACGATTCAACTTCAGCTTTTGTAACAGATACTCAGACGTTGCTTAATGGTTACTTCGGGGGAGTAATAAGGGTAACCACTCCCTTCCTTGATTATACGAAAGTACAAATATTTGATTATGCTTTACAAGAGAAAATGCCTGTTCAGCTAACATACAGTTGTGAAATAGGAGAACAAGAGCCGTGTAATTTATGTAGATCGTGTATCGATAGGAGAATGCTAAATGAAAAATCACCAGGGAAAGATTAGGTGTATTAAGAAGTATGAAATCTTTACACCAGTTCTTATTCCATCGTTTTCAAGTAAAGGATTTCCTCAAATTCAGGAATTGCATAACTATCTAAAATTTAAACTTACTGCAGCATCCCTTGTGAGTACATATGATTTGCATTATGGATATTTAAATGGCGATGAAATTTATGAATCAGATATTCTCATTGTAGATAGTGGTGGTTATGAGAGAAATCAAGAACATGATATTTCAGATATTTATGGTAGTTTGTATTTTCCAAAGGAATGGAACGAGACCCTTTACGAACAACAGGTAAAAAAATTAAAACCAATAACTGATATTTTACTTGTTAATTTTGATTATGTGGAATGCTTTCCTTTGAAAGAGCAAATGGCTAGAGCAAAAGCAACTTTTGAAAAATTCCCGGAATTTGCAACAGATTTTTTATGTAAACCAATCTCAAGTGATGAAGCAATAATAAATGTGAATGACGTAATTCACAAATCAGCAGCGTTCTTTGTATTTGATGTATTAGGTTTCACAGAGAAAGAGCTGGGTCACTCTATTCTTGAGAGGGCTAATAGCGTCTATAGGATTAGAAAAGCACTGACTGTTGCTGGTTTAGAAACACCAATTCATATTTTCGGCTGTTTGGATCCTTTATCAGTTATTTTGTATTACCTCTGTGGAGCAGATATTTTTGACGGTTTATCATGGCTTAGATTTTCCGTTAAGAATGGTACACCCACTTATATGAATCATCATGCTATTAGTAGTGGTCTATGGGACAAATATGACACTGAAGTCAAAGTAATTGGTTATGCTGAGAATCTTGAGGAGTTATCTCAACTCAAAGACCGACTAGTAAAATTTACTGAATCTTCGGATTGGAGCTGCTTGGGGATAAAAAAAGAGGACTTCGAACAATTAAATCGAATTTTTGAAAGAATAGAAGGTTTGAGTGACAATGAGTAGAGGAGGATACAGTATGGGTAGTAGTGGTGGTGGTGGTTACAGTATCCCAAGCAAAACGCTTCGTGAGTTAGAAAAAGAACGCACCGATAGAATTGAAAAAGAGAAGTTTGAATCTGATGTTAATCAATACATCAAAGAATTGTTTACAGAAATCAACAGCAGAGATATTGAAGGAATTAATCGACACTTACAAACATTACACGATGCATTAAATAAGGATTTTGAAGGATTTGTTGATCTTAAATTTGGGGGTTCTGTTGTTAAGAGTACTTATTTAAATGGTTTAAGTGATGTTGATATGCTTGTACTAATAAATAATCATGGGTTGGCTAACGCAAAGCCTGATGAAGTGTTGAAATCTTTTAGGGATCAAGTTAAGAAGCGACTCCCAAATACAGAAGTTAAAACAGGAGCCTTGGCAGTTACAGTGAAATTTACATCAGGACATGAATTACAGCTGCTACCTAGCATAAAGACGGAAACAGGCTACAGAATCGCTCGCTCTGATGAGAATAGATGGAGCAATGTAATTAAACCACATAAGTTTGCTGAGAAGCTAACTGCTGTTAATCAAGCCAATGGGAACAAAGTAGTTCCTCTAATTAAGCTAATGAAAAAAATTAATTCTTGTTTACCCTCTCATAAACAACTTTCGGGATATCATATAGAGTCACTTGCAATTGATGCCTTTAAGCGAACTGCATCGGTTCCTAGGACGTACAAGGATATGGTGGGACACTTCTGTCGTCATGCCGAAAGAGCAGTTCTAAAACCAATTGCTGATAGTACAGGACAATCGGTACATGTAGATAATTACCTAGGGACAGCTAATAGTGTAGACAGGCAAAGAGCAAGCATTACATTTAAGCAAATTCTAAAAAAGGTTGAGGCTGCGAACAGTACAAATTCTTTGAGTTCTTGGAAGGAGATACTCGGGGACTAGTCTGAAGTTGACTCCACTACATTTTATTGATGTTGGAATGAAATGATCCAAAACTTTAAAGAGAAGCGGTGATTTTCTATGGGATGGGAAACTATCGATAGTTTTAATAAATCTGATGGTTATAAATTAGATAAATTATTGGAACATTTGCAATGTTCTACCCCTCATATTCCATGGAGAACAGTATGGGTAGATTATGAATCAGGTTCTGGAATAAACTTGCAAGTTCCAGTTATTGATGAGGATGAAGCACTGGAAATATACGAGTCCTTAGATATTGATTCTATAGTTGGGTTTATTTTAAAGGATGAAGATTATTACGTCATTAATATTGTAATGAATATAATACGTCAAATGTTAAAGCATCCAAAGATAACGGCAAAGCAAATATTGGGGTTGGGTAACGCATTATATGCAGTAGAAAGACTTCCACAAATAACAAAAGGAGCAAAATGCATCTTTAGTGTGAACTACGAAGCAGGTGATGATCAGTTTAGTGAAATAGTTTATTTTAGTTTTGAAATATCTGAAGAATCTTTCGGAGTATCACGCGGCGGTTCAACGTGTGATGCCGGAATAGGTAGTGACAGCTATTCACTACGTAGCTGGTTAGTTGAAGCTGGTGGTTATTCTGATACGTCAGCTGAATTGTATAATCTCGAAGATACAGTATTTGAATATCTAAATTTGGGTGCCGACATAGAAGTTGATGATGAATCCGACATCGCTTATGAAGGCTGACAATCGCTGAGGCTTAATGTAGGTAACAGGAAGCTCGGTTTTCCTATTGTTTTACGGAATATCGAAGCTTGATGTGTTGGAGGTAAAAGTCCTATGATTGAGTTAAATGAGGTCTTCGCTCTTGAGACTGATACAAGTAAATTTATGATAGAACAAATGATAATTCCACATTATCGGGATTTATTTTATTGTATTTACGACCAGTCTATCCCAGACGCAGTCTTGGCTTGGAAGGGACCAGATATATTAACTTACAACGGTTGGGTAGAGTATTGGGAATTCCCAATATTTTTGGTGTAAAAGATACAATTTTATAAAGCACTATAATCTTGCGGCAAAACAATCAAAGTTTTTCGAAAACAACAACTTAATTCGCTCGATGCTTGGAGATGAACGTGTTGGGAAATTCCCATTTGCAGTCAGAGAATATAACCAAAAGGGCTATTCAGTCGCGAAAAAGCTCGATATGTGGTGTTTAATAACAATGAAGTGTTTTTTGTAGATGTGAAAAGAGGAAGTTATTTTATATAGCCCAATAAACTAAGGTTTATGTAATTGGCACAAGAAATCTTGGGAGTGCAGAGTAGGGTGACAGAAATGAGGTCGCTTTTTTTAAAAGAACTTTTAACGTCTTCTTGTTGAAAAATGGTTTAACTTTTCAATTAGACTGTTGAAAGATAGGAGTCAAAAATGAATTGATTGACTCATGTGACATAGGGGGTTAGAAATTGCTAGTTGGCAACTATAACGAGTATTCTATACCAAACAATAATTTTTTGTATAAAAATGATAACCAAGTTTCAATATTAAGAAGTAAAAAAAGCTTAATGAAAATAAAGCAGGAGCTAAAACAATTATATGGACGAAAGAAAATCGAGCACCAACCTATTTTTTATAAGGGGATTAAGACTTGCTTACTAGCATATATACATAACCCTTTTGGTAACCCTTCTAGTATTCATTATTTCTTACGGCATTTGGATACTCATGGGCTATCTAGAGAGGAATATGATCCTTATACGTTAGATGAATTAAATGAGATATTCAATACAAATACTTGCCTAATTCATATTTTCGACTTCGGATTAATATCACATGACAGGGACTGGGAAGAGTTCGAGGCTTACTACATGAATGAATTAGTAAGCTGCTCCATTGAGCTATAGACTTACATACTTTACCTACATAGAACGTATGATCGGAAACTAGATAAGTCAGTAAGTTAAGTTTAGTCTAATACTTAATTTTTCAATTTTTGAACAGAATGTTTATTGCAGCTCAGTTCAGTCTAAAACTTATTTTTCAAAAGCTGACGATTTTTCAACTTAGAAACCGCGCCAAATCAACAACTCCAGTCTAATACTTTATTTTCATCTAACAACACAAGCTTGTAGCGTTTTTGCAGGATGGGCGTTTAGAGCTGGATAACAACCGCAGCGAACGCTCCATTAAGCCTTTTGTGATCGGAAGAAACCATGTGCTTAAGCACATAAACGAAAAAATTGGCTTTTTGCGAATACGCCGAGCGGAACCCAAGCCAGCGCAGCTATCTACAGTGTGATCGAGACCGCCAAGGAAAACGGGCTACATCCATTTCGGTACCTGATGTACTTGTTTGAGCAGTTGCCACAGATTCCTGATCTGCAAAAGCCTCGGGTATTGGAGCCGTTTATGCCGTGGTCACCACAACTTCCGGATTTTTGTCGCCTAAGTTAATCTATGTTCATCATACGCCCGTTCCCATCTGACTGAAACAGATCATTCAGTGAGATGATCAGTGGTGTTGTTATTGGAAAGGTCGAAAATTAATTGATCCGGCAAAAAAAGGTACTGGAAGATTCTGGCGTATCTCAACGTCTTCCGAGTAATAAACATTAATCATCACTGACTGATAATCAAATTCATTAGAGGTATTTAAAAATATGCCATTTACCATAGTTAGACAGGACATTACGAAAATAAAAGTCGATGCTATCGTCAATGCGGCGAATACGACGCTCCAGATGGGAGGCGGCGTCTGCGGAGCCATATTCAAAGCCGCGGGAGCATCCGAACTTCAAGTTGCTTGTGATAAACTCACTCCGATTCAGACTGGTGAAGCTGTTATTACTCCAGGGTTTCGGCTTCTGGCGAAGTATGTTATCCATACGGCGGGACCCGTCTACAGTGATGGTAAGCACTGCGAAGAGGGACTACTCCGTTCTTGTTATACCAATTCCCTAAAACGCGCCGTGGAAAACAGTTGTGAGAGCATTGCTTTCCCGCTGATATCAAGCGGTATCTATGGTTACCCGAAAGCGGAAGCTCTCCGTGTTGCTACCTCTGCAATTCAGGACTTCCTTGCCGACCACGATATTGAAGTATCGCTTGTGATGTTCGACAAGGCTGCAGTTGATGTGAGCATGAAACTACTCGGTGAGGTCAAGGCATTTATAGACGAAAACTACATAGACGACTATGTTGATACGCGCCGCCACAATCAGTTGTTACAGGTCGAAATGGACGCTTTACAGATTGCCGCGGTTGATGCTCCAAAATCTATAATCTTCGAAGAGATGAAGACCGGGCTTGAGGATTTGGTCGGTGATCTTGACGAGCCGTTCGCCCAGACACTTTTGCGACTGATTGACTCAAAGGGCATGACGGATGTTGAGGTTTATAAACGGGCGAACCTCGACCGTAAGCTGTTCTCAAAAATCCGAAACAACAAGGGTTATATGCCAAGCAAGCGTACCGCCATAGCCCTTGCTGTGGCCCTGGAGTTGTCGCTTGATGAAACGGACGACCTTTTGGAGCGAGCGGGGTATGCTCTCTCCAGAAGCCAGAAGTTTGACGTTATTATTCAATATTTTATTAAGAGCTGCAAATACGACATTTTCGAGATTAACGAAGTGCTGTTCAGCTATGACCAGCCACTATTAGGAGGGTGAAGAGTTGTTTGAACATCCTGAAATTGTATCAGTTGATGTGGTTCTTCAACTGAAAAACCTTCATTTGCCTAACTATCAGCGTCCCTATAAGTGGAGTGTCAAAAATGTGTCCGCTCTTCTGGATGACCTTGAATTTGCAATAGATCAGACTAACAAATATCCTGATTTCAAGTATCGCGTTGGGACAATTATTCTCCACAACGATGGAACCAACGGAGTGTTTAATATCGTTGATGGGCAACAGCGAATTATTACGCTGGCTCTTATTTGCAAGGCTTTGGATGCATCAGGTAATGTGTCAGTATTAGAGACAAAACTCTCTTCCAAAGTATCAGAAGAGAATATCAGACATAATTTCTTGGCAATTAGGACATATTTTGCAGAGAAAAACCCAACTGAAAAAAAGCGTTTTATTGAAGCGGTATCGAGTGTTTTAGAGTTTGTAGTTGTCGCCACGAAAAGTCTCCCCGAAGCATTCCAACTTTTTGACTCGCAGAATACGCGTGGCAGGGCCTTGGATCCTCATGACTTGTTAAAAGCGTTTCATTTGCGGGAAATGCGCGATCACCCAAATGAAATGAAACACACGGTAGAAAAATGGGAAGGAACAGACCAAAAAGAAATTCTTATTCTGTTTAAAAATTACCTGTTCCCCATTAAACATTGGATTGAAAAAGATAAAGGACATAGGTTCACATCCGCCGATATTGACGAATTCAAAGGCGTTAGCTTCGATTTACAATACTACTATGCCATGCGAACGGTTAAGGCGATGCCGATATTTCAAATTGACCAGACCTTTGTATCAGGCAAAAACTTTTTTGAATACGTAGAGCATTACCTGAATTTGCTTTCGGATGTTAAGGCCGCTGTTTCAAAGGCTGAACTTGACCTGTTCCTGGATGGGGCAGGCGTTGGATTCTCTTATGCCAAACAACTGTTTTTTTGTGTCGTGCTGTACTACTGCGATAGATTCAGGAATTTTGACGACCGCGTTATCAAACGGTTGTACGCTTGGGCTTTTATGGTTCGCTTGCAAATGCAGAAGTTAGGCTTTGATACAGTGCGAAATTACGCAATTGGCGAAAAAGTGGGTGACAAAGAAACTATACCAATATTCTATTTGTTGCAAAAGTGTATGAAGGAGTCGGATGTATTAAGAATAATGATTCCTATGTTGTCTTCGGAAGACATAAGATATTCTCCCAGCAACGACGATAAAAACTTTCTTTTAAACGAAGTGCAGAAAATAATGGGTTTGCCGGGAGGTGTTGAATGATGGCGAACAACGTTCGCAACATCAAAATCATTTTCGCGGGAGGCAAGAATATTTTCAGCGAGAATAAGTACTTAATACCGCTTTATCAAAGGGCGTTCGCATGGGAAGTTAAAGAAATTGAGCAGTTGATTGATGATATACTAAACTTCGAAACGGACAACTACTATCTTGGTAACCTCATTGTGTTCGAGCGCAAAGACGGCAAGTTTGAGGTTATCGATGGTCAGCAGCGGTTGACGGCTCTATACCTTTTGCTGACCGCACTGGGTATTCAGTTCGAGGGAGATGCTGTCTCTTTCGAATACCGCCCAAAGTCCGATAATACACTGGCGAGGTTGACAAACATTGATGAGATCAGCTGGCGTCAAAATGCCGATAGCGGTATACTGTCAGGTTTTGATGTCGTATCAAAGAAGATTCTCGGTAACGTTGAGGGTTCGTCAAGAACTCTTAAAACTGACGAATTAAAGCGGAGATTGGAAAAGGTCCGCCTTTTGAGAGTAATCGTCCCGCAAAACACCGACCTGAACAAATATTTTGAAATAATGAACAATCGTGGAGAGCAACTGGAGCAGCAAGATATCGTAAAGTCCAGATTGATAGAGATGATTACCGATGGTAAGAAAAGGGATGCTTTTGCTCGAATATGGGACGCTTGCAGTGATATGGCGGGTTATGTGCAAATGCACTTTGACGTAGCCGAGAGAAGGTACTATTTTGGAGAAAACTGGGATTTATACCCCGACGATTCTGATGAGTATTATTTGGTTAGCGGCAAAACCGACAGCACGGCAATGCGTTCAATAAGCGAGATTGCCGATAGTGCAGACGTTACATCAACGAATACACCGCGCTTCGATAAATCAGATGAGGACAATATACGTTTTGAGAGCTTTTTAACATTTCGGCATTTTCTTTTGCACGTATTAAAGCTTTTTGAATTAGAGGAAAATGGAACTGAAGTGGTCACGAAAAAAGTGTGGAGTGGAGAACTGATTGACGACAAAAAACTCATTCAGCATTTCGAAGCAGTATTTCCTCGCAACCAGCACGTCGGCGAATCGGTTGAGCGTTTCGGGCTATGCTTGTTGAGATGTAGATTTTTGTTCGATAATTTTATGCTCAAAAGGGAGTTTAACGGCGATGATATGGAAGGAAGATGGAGTCTAAAAACACTCAAGGTTTCTTGGAGCAATAGCAAGAAATATGCTAAGAGGCAACCAAAAGCGTATTATGCGGATGTTAATGACTCCATCGCAAGTCGAATGTTACAATCCATGTTAAGAGTAACATATACATCCCCGCTGGTAATGCATTGGACTACAGAGTTTCTTGCGTGGCTTTATTTTGATATGGATGGTTATGACCCGAACGAACATTCTGAGAAGCTAGAATACATCGCAAAAGCGGCAGTGCGTGTATATATGAATGATCGCGAATTCTCCACAGGACTAATCACTCCGCACATTGTGTTCAATTACTTGGATTACTTGTTGTGGCAAAAATCGAAGCAGGATTTCCAATTTGAATTCCGAAATTCTGTGGAACATTGGTATCCGCAGCATCCCATCGACAGCAATGTCAAATGGGTCGAGCAAGACCTGAATCATTTCGGAAACCTCTGCCTGGTTTCAAGCGGATTAAACTCTAAGTTTTCAAATAATCTGCCACTTGCTAAAAAGGAGAATTTTCGCGATGGGATTGGTAGACAAAGCCTGAAACTAAGGAGGATGGCTGACTCAACCACCGAAGCCAACGCATGGACGGAAGAAGTGGCAATCGCTCATGGAGAAGAGATGTTAAACTTAATAAGGTCAGCACTTGACTTGGTTTGAATGTCGCTCCTCAAGCGACCTTATACCATTTTAGAAATGTTATCCTTAAGTCATAATAAAACTTGAGGAGGACATTTTAATGAAAAAGGGATTAACTGAGTTAGTCTTAATAATTGACAAAAGCGGTTCGATGGGAGGTTTGGAGAAAGACACCATCGGTGGTTATAACTCAATGCTTGCCAAACAACAGGCTGTCGAGGGAGAGTGCCATATTACTACCGTGTTATTTGATAACAACTATGAACTGCTCCACGACCGCATCGACATTAAGGCGGTCAGCACGATTACCGAAAAGGAATACTGTGTTGGGGGCTCGACCGCTCTCCTTGACGCAATCGGCAGGACGATACACAAAATCGGCAATGCACAGAAGCATACCTCCGACGATTACCGCGCTGAAAAGGTGATGTTCGTCATCATTACGGATGGTGAAGAAAACTCAAGCCGCGAATACTCAGCAGAAAAGATCAAGGCACAGATTGAACGTCAAAAGATAAAGTACGGGTGGGAGTTTATTTTCCTTGGAGCAAATATCGACGCAGTTGAAACCGCCGGGCGTTTTGGCATTTCTGCAGACCGCGTCCAGAACTACCACGCAGACAGTGAAGGCGTTGAACTGAATTTTCGTGTGATGAGCGAAGCGGTTGCAACATTCCGCGAATGCTCCGCAATGCCAGAAGGCTGGAACGAAGAAATCCAAAAGGATTATAAGAAACGCGGAGGGCGGAAGTGAATCTTAGACTTGTATCCGAGAACGGAGTAA
The DNA here is from genome assembly GCF_011440305.1 of Paenibacillus agricola. Classification (GTDB taxonomy): domain Bacteria; phylum Bacillota; class Bacilli; order Paenibacillales; family NBRC-103111; genus Paenibacillus_S; species Paenibacillus_S agricola. Next base: position 36,284 of record NZ_JAAOIW010000031.1, read on the forward strand.
AACTATTATAATACTGTGGTATGCATCAAATAGCCCCCACCTAGCGGTCAGATGGGAACAGGCGTAGGATGAACATAGATTAACTTAGGCGACAAAAATCAGGAAGTTGTGGTGACCACGGCATAAACGGCTCCAATACCCGAGGCTTTTGCAGATCAGGAATCTGTGGCAACTGCTCAAACAAGTACATCAGGTACCGAAATGGATGTAGCCCGTTTTCCTTGGCGGTCTCGATCACACTGTAGATAGCTGCGCTGGCTTGGGCTCCGCTCGGCGTATTCGCAAAAAACTTCTTATTCTCCAATACCCCGCGTGGGGCGAATGCTAGCGCCACCATCTACAGTATAATCGAAACAGCAAAAGAAAATGGGTTGAACCCTTTCAAAGGAGAACGAAACAATGAAAAAGTACATACTCGATCATGATGGTGTTCTGGTTGATACTGAATTCTGGTCTTACAAAGCGGGAGAACGCGCTCTGGCTGACATTGGATTTACCTTGGATAAAGATCAATACCTCCGCGACATGACCTAGTCATTGGGCACTTGGTCCCAAGCTCGGGCGGCAGGTATTGATGAAACAGACCTCAGCAAGTAGCGTGAGGAACGCAACGTCTATTATCAGGAATATCTAAGAACAGAAGCCATAGAAATTGAAGGCGTAGTTGAAACTCTAGCCGAACTGTCAAAGTACGTCCGCATGGCCATCGTGACGACTGCAAAACGTGCGAATTTTCAACTTATTCATGAAAAGCGCCAGATAAGACCATTCATGGAATTCGTCCTGGTTCGCGAAGACTACGAGCGCACCAAGCCGCACCCGGAACCCTACTTGACCGGCCTAAAGCGCTTCGGGGCTACCAAAGATCAAACAGAGGGTTGAACTCAGCCGTGGCGGCTGGTATCGACTGTGCTATTGTCCATAACGACTTCACAAAAACACATGACTTCTCACGGGCCAGCTATCGAATCCAGACTCTTATTGAACTAAAGGACATTATCCTGAATGTAACCTGAGAGAGCATTCGCCAGTGTGTCCCGTACTCACTTTAAAAGTGAAGAGCAGTGCGGGCGGCGCGGACTCACGTGATGCCCGTGGAACGTGGAGCTTGGCTGGGTACCACGGCATGTCCGGGTTGGATTAAAGTGTGAACGTCCCGACTTCTCGCAGGGACTGGTGCTCTAAAGGGGAACCTGCATGGGGAGGATAACTCCATACTACATTTAGGAGTATTTAAAAATGAGATGTTTAAAATTCGTTTGATGTTTCTAATTTTCTATATCTAGAAGTAGTTTAAAAGATAAACAAAAGTCTTAAGTTGGAGAACGTAATGCCATCTGTTTGCAAATACGGTGGTAACAATTGGGTTTTTCAAATACTAAGTTAATCAAGATTATCCTTAAATTCTATGAGGGTATTTTTTTTCTACGCCTGACCATTTAACTAACAAGGATTTCCATTAGCCTTCGTCGAAGTATTCTCTACCTACTTTGACGGAGGTTTTCGTAATGCCATTACCGAAAAATCGAATTGTTCCTGAAAGA
>NZ_JAAOIW010000032.1 GCF_011440305.1 Paenibacillus agricola
TCGTCCTGAGCCAGGATCAAACTCTCCATTAAGGTAGAACTTGAGTTGCCTCATTCTTTACATCTGGCGAGAACTTGCATTCTCTATTTTTACTCACTCGTTGATTCAGTTTTCAAAGGACAATTCATGTTGTGAATTACTGTAAAAGCGTTTCGTCGTCTTTGCTTCAATTAAGTTAAGTTGATAATTTAATTTTAGCGGCGACTTTCTTAATATACCACACTAGCCTACTACTATGCAAGCATTATTTTTCTTTACTTGCGACGTCCTGACTTCGCAGGAGTTAATGTGATGCAACCGTTTTTAGCGGCGAGAAGTAATGTATCATATACTGAGATTATAAGTCAAGCAGTTTCTACAAAATAATAAAATTATCCGCTAAACTATCTTTCCTACAGGATAAAAAAAGAGCTATTTTGCACAATGACATAGAAAAGAGCATGGCATCCTAAGGTGAACCATACTCTAATCCTTAGAAATATTATGACAATATTTGATGCTAATTATTCAATCATTCCTTCATTCGGACTGCTGGCGGAGGCGTAACGCTTCTTCGCAATACGGCCTGCCAAAAAGCCCTTACGGCCTGCCATTACTGCCAACTTGAAGGCTTCCGCCATCAACACAGGATTAAGGGCACCGGCGACAGCAGTATTCAATAGTACGCCATCTGCACCAAGTTCCATTGCCAAAGCAGCATCGGCAGGTCCGCCAATTCCAGCATCGATAATTACCGGAACTTTGGCTTCCTCGATAATAAACCTAAGCATATTGGGATTAACAATTCCTTGACCAGAGCCGATAGGAGACGCTCCCGGCATTACTGCAGCAGCCCCTGCTTCTTGGAGCTTTCGCGCCAGAATCGGGTCATCAGACGTATAGGGCAGCACAATAAAGCCGAGGTCAACCAAAATCTTGGTTGCCTCTAATGTACCAATAGGATCCGGCAGCAATGTTCTAGGGTCGCCCAGCACCTCAACTTTGATCATGTCACATAAGCCCGTTGCTTTGGCTAGCTTAGCAATGCGAACAGCTTCTTCCACAGTAAATGCCCCTGCTGTGTTCGGCAATAATCTAAACTTCTTTAAATCAATTGTCTCCAAAAAATTAGGAGCCTCTGGATTGTCAATTGGAAGACGACGAATCGCAAAGGTTAATACATCCGCTTCCGAGGCTTCAACAGCCTGCCTTTGGATATCCAGATCAGCAAACTTTCCAGTTCCTAGGAGCAGACGGGAATTAAATGTATAAGGACCAATTTTCAATAAATCACTCATGGTTAATGCCTCCATATTTTATTCAGTTTTATTTACTTTTCCACTTAACAACATTTAACTTAACCGCCACCAACAAAATGGACAATTTCCAACTTATCGCCTTCATGTAACGGAGTCGTATTATATTCATTTCTTTCGACAATATCGCGATTGAGCTCAACAACCAAAATTTTTTGCTCAAGCTTAAAAAGCGTTAACAACTCAGCAACGGTGGAAAGCGACTCCAGTTCTCTTTCTTCTCCATTAATGATCAATTGCACGGCAAGCACCTGCCTTTCGGTATCAAATCAAACAAAAAAACCAACCGGAAAGGTTGGTTGACTTCGTATTGGCAACAGCATTTCAGTAGCCTTACGCACGTCCACTTCCCTACGCTGGTATCATCCAGAAGCATGCTCACGCATACCGTATCAGGTTCCAAGGGTCAAGGAACAATGCTTCCTTATCTCAGCCTCACCGTCAGAGGCTCCCCCAGTGGGTATTCAATTACACAGATTATAGCAGAAAAAACACCATTTGTCGCTTCATTATGAAGCTACTGAAAGAATTATTTGGTTAACCTTTAGACATGCGTATAACGGATCTCTAACAAAGTGACTTCCTCATCCACCGTGTAGATGATTTCTTTGGCCAGCAGCTTTTTCACCAGCTTGTTCAACAATAATGGGAGCTCTAGCTTAATATCCGTAAGCGCCTCGGACAGTTGAAGCTCCTGCAGGCTCCAAGCCTCCTCGCGGCTCGCCAATAGGTCCAGCACCCTTTTACAGCACCGCTCCATCTTAGACATAACCGAAAACTCACAAGCAAGAAGCACTAATTGCACTCTTTGCTTGACGGTTTCCTTGCTCATCGTAAGCTCCTCATAAAGCTTGTAAATACCAGGATTAATGACTTTGACTTGCCGCCAAACTGTTACCTCTGGGTGAATGCCTGCTTCAATAATGACGATCCTTGCCCAATGATGGAGCGCTTCCAGAATATTATTGTAAGCATCCAACGTATGGTCTTCTAATATATATTCCTTACTTTGCAGGTATCTTCTCAAAAATTTCGAAAATTCAATCAATAATTTATGCTCGCGCAATTCTGCTGGAAATTCCAGCGTACGATGCCGCAACGTTTCCAAATACAGGTGTTGATCCAGAAGAATCTCTCCCTTTAAGATCCAGAAGATCAAATTGCGATGCTCTCCATGTAAAACAAAATAATCTAATGTTGCCGGACTGATCCATCGTTCTTGTATACGGCTGTCGTCTTTTATATAATGATATTGTCGGTCAGTTTTCAGGACATCATTTGAAATGACAAGCAGAAGAAGATCAAACCCATCAGTAACTGCTGAAAATATAGACGGATTGTCTACAGCCAGCAAGCTGATTACTGATTTATCTTCTCGGAGCCTGGCAACCAGCTGTTCCTTTACGGCTTTCATCGCTGCAGCCTCCTATAAGGTATCATGATACAACTTATTTCTACAAAAGTAGGCGGTTTCCTGCATGGGTTAGCTGACAATTTTCACAATTTATCTGAGGAAGAAGTGGGTTCAATGAAATTCAAATCAAGTAAAGTCAATGAGTTCCGGTTGTGGGGCTTATTGTTAACAATGGGTGGCATGCTGCTGATGATTATCGGGTTAGCAGGAATCGTCTTTGGCTGGGGAACTGCAGGCAAAATTATGGCCGGTGTGTTCATGGTTATTGGGGCAATCGCAATGCTCGCTAGTATGGGCGTCTATTTCTGGGCAGGCATGATGTCTACAAGTGCAACAGTAATTGAATGCCCGGAATGCGGCAAGCCAACGAAATTGCTGGGCAAGACCGACCGTTGTATGTTTTGTAAAACGATCCTATCCTTGGATCCTAAGCATGATCCTCAAGCAAATGCCTAAGCTGGGCTAGCAGATAATGAGAATATCGGTTACCGCCTTCATAACATTAAAAACCCGGACTTTTCGTGCCCAATGGACATCCCTGTGCTTTAGAAGGGAAATGACCCATATTGGCAGAAAAAACCGGGTTTTCTTTTGACTAATCTTGTTAGTCTTTTAAGGTGTTGTTAATAAGGCTCCAAATCGGTGGGAGCTCGTACCCTCGTCGCCAAGATGCGATTCCGGCTAAGTCATACTTGTTCACTAATTCTACACGTGCTTTCATCGAGACTTCGTCTTCCATCCAAATCCGATTTAGCTTGCCTGCTTCTGTGTATTCCACATAATTTTGCCCAGCCTCTGGCAGAAACTTAGGGGTTAAATTTTTCTCTCTAATGATTCTTTCCTGCGCTTCCATAAACACAGACTTGGAGGAGACCTTCGTTTTGCCATTCACTTGCTCTTCCGTCCAGATCCGCGTATAAAAAGGGACGCCCAGAATAAGCTTTGATGCGGGAATCTTATCTTCACTCATCATTCTGGTTAAGCTCTTTTCTACCCATGGCAAGGAAGCTACCGACCCTGAATTCGGACTGGCCGCCCAAAACTCATCATAGGCCATGAGCATCATGTAATCGAGCGATTCGATTAAAGCCTTGCGGTCATAAAACATCGACCAGTTCTCATTAGTCGATTTGGGCGTTACATCCATCGAAACAATAAGCCCTTGCTCATGCATAAGCGGAACCATTTCACGGACAAACTGCACCAATTCTTCCTTATCGGACAGGTTTACATTTTCAAAATCGATATTGATACCCTGAAGTGAATATAATTGGGCATAGCTTAATAATTGTTTGATCATTTTCATCCTTGTGTCGTAAGTAGCTAAAGCCTCCGTAGTTTTCTTAGGATCGAAGTCATTACTAAACAACCCCCACACATGGATATTCTGGCTTTGTGCCCATTTGACATAGACTGGATCTCCAATATTTTTAAGGTTGCCTTTGCCATCCTCCAGCGAAAACCAGGTTGGACTGACGACATTCAAGCCGGGCATCGGCGGAAACTTGGTCGTATCGGGATTTTTGTTAAACACTTGCTCCCATGATAAATTAATTTTTCCGGTAATTGGCTTGGCAGGAACAAAGCCAGGCTGCTGCCCTAACTTAGGCAATGTTTCTTGGCGATCCGCCTGCAGATGCTCTTTCCTCACATATCCCATATACCCATTAGTTTGCTGTACTAAAGACCATTCCGGATTATCATCCGGCCATACCATAACCGCTTCTCCTTGCTGCAGGTCTGCATAAATGGGCGATTTAATCGCTGGCGCTTTACGCATAGCAATTGTTTTGGAAGGCTTATCGGGATAGGCTATTGCCTTGCTCCACTGAAGAACATCCCCCTCTTTAACCAAGATGACGGCACCTGTTTGGGGTGATTCGCGTAATTCAATAGAATAGAGAGATTTGATTGGCTCCATCGGTAAATAAAGGGTCCCGTCCGTTTTGACGAGTGGAAATTTTAATGTAAATGGCTTCTCATTTAGCATCGCAGTCAATTGACTGGTACGCATCCGAATGACTTTGTCCTGTGTCGTAATAATTACCGATTCGCTTGCTGCTTCTTGATGAATGCTGGGGTCAATTAATTCCTTAACGGTTTCAAAGGGTAGCTTGAGGCTTTCTGCCTTGCCTGTGGCAGGCTTCTCTAGCATCTTGCCTTGGTAAAAGATCGGCTTTTCTAAGCCGGCAAAGGTAGGCTCCTCATGCTTGTTCGTAGGAACAAATTTAGCCCAATAAAAACCAAATCCAGCTCCAAGAATAGCAGCAATCACTACCAAAAGGAGTAAAAATATACGCATTTTCTTTGATTTCCTTGGCCTCATATAGCCGTTTGAATAATCGGATTCCATCGTTTCACTCCCATAATGATGACGATATGCATAACAAAAAGGACGCGTCCGAGGCTCTTGTCCAGCAAGGCTCCTCGGTCACGTCCATTATACCGCATATACGGCTATTCGTCTTGTAGTCGTCGTCCTTATGATTGGCGGACTACTACACATTGTGTGCATAATCCGTAAACTTCGACGCGATGGCTTTTAATTAAAAAGCCTGTTTCGATGCCGGCAGTTATTTCCAAATCGTTAAGCGGTTTATAAGCAAAGTCAACCAGCTTGCCACAATTCTCACAAAGAGCATGATAATGGTCCGACATATCCGCATCAAACCGACTGGAGTGGTCTCCATATGTCATTTCTCGAACAAGTCCCAGCTCTATATACACCTTTAAATTGTTATACACTGTGGCAACACTCATACTGGGATACTGCGGAGCCAACGCCTTGTAAATCTCATCGGCCGTAGGATGCGTCATCGTATTCAGTAAAAAAGCGAGAATCGCATGTCTTTGTGGGGTCATGCGAACGCCAGTTGCTTTAAGCTTTGTTAACGCCTGCTCCATTCGTGAATCCATGCTGTCTCACCACCTAAAATTCGATAAACGTTATCGATTCATTTTACGCGGCATTACTTCATTTTGTCAATCTACAGCGCTAATTTCGCCCGATTAATCCAGCTTTAATCAAGACTCTATACATCAGGGCAGCCATCTCAGCCCTTGTCGCCTTGCTATGAGGCTGCAGCTCTTGTCCATTGCCTTCGGCAATACCTTTAAGCGCCGCTGAGGAAGCAGCCTGCTTGGCCCAAACAGCCACTTCACTACGGTCTGCGAACGGAAGGAGTGCATCTTCCTCTTGAGCCCCACTCAGCGACGTAGGCAGGCCTGCCAGCTTCATTGCCCGGCTCAGCATGACTTCTAAAATAAAAAAAAGAGCCTGAGCCTATAGGTCATTTTGTAATAAAATGTATTACAAAGCTACTATGAAGCTGGTCTCTTTATTAAGCTGTACCTAGCTGGCAGCCTTTATCGTAAGGGATCCTCGCGTCTCTAGTTTAATTTGATTTTTGCCGTTGCCGATCGTGCCTTCTATGTTGTCTTTACGAATTTGCAGCGGCAACGAATTCTGGACATGTCCGTTATTAGTGTCTCCTTTGACCTTATAGTCCCCTGAAGCAGGAAGCGTCAGATTCATATCGCCGTGGTTGGTTTTTAGCTCCCAATCTCCATTAACCGTGTGGCTGGCCACTTCGATGGTTCCATTGGTTGTTTCCACCTTGAGCGCTCGCTGTGCTTCTGCAATAGTAATGTCGCCATTCGTTGTCTCAGCAGTGATTACTCCTGTAACTCCAGTTACTTTAAGCTCGCCGTTCGTCGATTCCAGCTGAGCGTCACCTTGATGGTCGCCTACTTCTATGGAACCATTCGTCGTTTCCAATTTCAACCTGCCTTTAGTTTTCATCGTGGTGACTCGGGCATTGGTTGATTCCAGTTCGATATCGGCTTCAATCCCATTTAACTGGATTTCTCCATTAGTCGTATTCACTTTGAATGACCGCTTAAGCACAAGCTGTTCTGCCTTCAATCGACCATTGGTCAATTCGATATCCATACTAGCTTGTAGTTGGGCAGGAACCGTGATCACCACATCGATTTGCGGGCGTCTTGTCGACCAAAACCCGCTTCCATACTCCTTGCCTTCAGCGATCAATTTAAGCGTTTGCCCATTCATGCTTTGTTTGACCTGAGATTCATTAGCCACTTTAGCTGATTCCTGCTCATCGTCCAAAGCCACATAAACGGTCGTTTCAATTTGCACTTGGCTGTTGCTGCCCGATTGGATCGTTACATTCCCATTAGTCTGATTATTCAAGGAAATACGTTCAAGACCAGGTGCAAGCGGTATGAGAACGATCTCCTTTTGAAATTTCTTCCCTTCGCCTTCCGTGAACGGGCCACCAAACGATTGCCCAAAACTCATCGAACCGAACCAATTTTGAAAGGACGCAGTTGTGTGGGTACTGCCGATAACAACTGCGGAAATTAATACTGCAAAAATAACACCACCAAGATCAAGCCGCAATTGCTTATCGCTTTCTCCATATTTCATGTTCAACAAAATGTACTCAAGACCCAGAGAGATGAACAATACTGGCCACCACTCCATCAAAAGCGCAGTCAAACTTGTGTTAAGATACCTATCCATGATTACCGCTGCACCAACCGCTATCAATAAGAGCGCGGCCGTAAAACGACCTGCTTTACGCATGGTTAAAACCTCCCTAATTACCACATATGATCGCTGGTTGTTGATTATTTTTTTGTAGACTCTTTAACAAACATGTATATTCCCATCACAATTAAAATAATGGCTCCAATTGATGAGCCCAAGGCGTCAAAAATTCGGCTTAGCCAATCAGGCTTGCTGCTGACAAGAAACAAAAATATACCGCCAATCACCAATAAATAACCTAATGAGCTGCCTTTGGAAAGCTTTTTCAAGGGCTGCTTGAGCCCTTCACCCATTTCGCCCAATGGGTCCGTGTATAAGCCGTGCCATTGTCCATTCACCTTGTCCGTTTGCTGCAGCGCATCAAAAATATTATAAAAATATATGACCGGCAAAAACAGCGAAAACAGGACAATTAAAGGAATACTGGTGCTTGGGCTTGTTGAAAAGAATACGATTGCAAAAATATTCAAAATCAACAGCAGCATCACCATCATGCCCCGCTGCATCAGTCCCAGATATAGCTGCCCCGTTCCGGGAATCAGCATTGAAAGCAGACAGGCCACCACTTTGCTTTTGTGCCGGCTATTCGCGAAGGGATCGAATGACGATTGCTGCTGGGTTGCATTCCAGCGCTCCATCCGCTCCTTTAGGAAAGCTTCTTCTTTGTCTTCTTCGGTAATGATAGGGTCTTTGCGATGTTCTTCCATGATAGGGGTGTCCTCCGTTCAAGTAAAGTGCGATCAATAGCCAGGAGTTATTGCGATGAATATAGTGCAGCTGCGCAGCCAGGAGTTAAAGTACGATGAATATAGCGCAGCTGCGCAGCCAGGGTGTTCCTCCGATTGCTGTTGTTCAAGGATATTTTTGATTAAATAAAACCTCAGTTGTAAAAATCCATGAACAAAGGCACCGCTTCCCTATCTCCAGAACACCCTGGCCACTCCGCTAGTTACTCATAGCACTTTTGGATATAGCTTAAAAGCTGGACTGCTAAGGGCTAAACTTCTAATGGCTAAACAGCTAAGAAATGAAATACATTGAAAACTTGTGGACAGCTTGGCCAAGCTCCACAAAACTAGTTTGAATTCCTGCTCCCCAATTTCCGGATCCGATTGCAATAATTTTGCCCAAGATGCCTGAGCTGATAAACAAATAGGTCGCTGCTGTAGCTATCAGCCCATTGACTAGCTCGGGGCACCAGATACGGCTCCGGGATGAGGTTCTTCTATGTTCGCTACTAGGTTGGATAGCGCCCGGTATGTGATCATCTTGTCGTTTTATTGTTGATTCCGTACGAATTACTTGCATAACCCGCTCCTCAAGCCCTGGCAACGGTGATAAAAGATTCATTTTGTTCAAAAGCTCTTCCAGATTGAGATACGTATGCAGACGGTTTCGACAGTCCGAGCAGGAATGGATATGCTGCTTTATTCTTTTATTTTCCAGCTCGGTGCAAGCTCTATTTAAGAATCGTTGAAGCTGCCGCTCGTTCGGATGTAGTTTGTTCAAGGTTACGTACCTCCTGCCATTTTTGTTTGAGCAGTGACTTGCCGCGGTAGAGGCGGGTTTCGATCGTTTTTAGGGGTAGCTGCGTGACATTGGAAATTTCCTGATAGGAAAGCTGCTTATAGTGGTACAAATAAATAATCAGTCTGTATTTGTCAGGTAATTCGGAAAGCAGGTGCTGAACCGTCTGCTGTTCCTCCTTCAGCAGGGCCACCGCCTCCGGTTCTTCCTGGCGATTACTGAGCCAACCTTTCATTTTATCCAAAATGGCTTCATACGGTCTTCGCCGCTGCGCCCTGCGATAATCCGTAACAATATTGGTGGTCAAGCGATATAACCATGTTGTAAATTTGGCATCCCCCCGATATTGAGCTAATGAGCGATAAAGCTTAATAAACACATCCTGCGTCAGATCTTCGGCGGTTTCACGATGAGAGACCATACGATAAATGAGCGTATAAATGTATGTTTTATGACGCTCAATAAGAAAGCGGTACGCTTCCTCATCTCCTTGACGGATTTGTTCAACTAGCTGTTCATCCGTCGATTGCTCCATCGTTTCACCGCCTTATACTTAATTCTAAATAATTAGACGCCTTATAAATGAGAATCCCTTCAAAAATAAATCATCCCAGTTCGGGAGGTCAAACCTGAGGGTCAAATCCTTTTGTAAAACACCGTCAAGGTAATCCCCGGCGAGATCTCCAAGACCTGGAAAGGCTCATAGCCAAACTTCCTGTACAAACGAAAAGCTGGTTCGTTGTTAGTTCCCGTCGATACTTTAATCGGAGTGCCCGGAAAAACCAGACCTTCTATAAAGGTGAGCAAGCGGCTTGCGATACCACGGCGAAAATATTCAGGATGCACCATCATACGGCAAATGGTTAGTTCCTTAGGGGCTTGCTTGATGGATATAGCTCCGGTTAAACGTTCACGATCATAACAGCCGAAAAATAGCTCACCGCTTTCTTTAAGCGAATGCGGAGAATCAAATAAAGGAGGAATATCCTTAAAACCGATCAATTGTGCTTCAATCCTGTAAGAGTGCTGCTGGAGCATGAGCAGTTCTAAAGCTTTGTGGTTATCGCTAAGGTCAATTTCACGTATCAAGAAGTCCCCTCCTAAGCACAAAGTGGATAGTTAATTAGCCACAGTATACAACAGCAATGACGCTTGTTCTACTAAATGGAACAAAACCTTATAAATAGCAGCAATCTCAGGAGTGCTGGAGCGTTTTAATAGAGAGATTCCAAACTCTATATCACCATCAATTCGAATGTAATCATAAAATTTTTATTGCAAAATGTATATTTATTAGGTATATTTTTACGTAATGAAGGTATTTAATGATTTTTTCTTTCTTATAGTTGAAAATAATATGAAGAAAAAAATGCTTTTTCCGGAGGATCGTAGTTATGAATTCAAAAATGATTTTGGAGGGTACCTTTTCCAATATTGATGAGATTGACCGTAAAATCATTGCGATTTTGCAGAAAAACGGAAGGGCCTCCTATACAGATATCGCCAAAGAGGTTGATCTGTCCAGAGTGGGTGTGCAGGCTCGTATCAATGCCCTGATGGAAAATGGAACGATCGAGAAAATTACTGCGGTAATCAATCCTGAGAAGATTGGCATAACCGTGTCCGCTTTTTTCAATGTGGAGGTTGAACCCAAGCATTTGATGGAAGCCGCAGACCGCTTGGCTGACGAACCCGAGGTTAGCAGCCTCTACCATATGACCGGGCCCAGCAAGCTCCATATGCATGGATTATTTGCGAGTAACAGGGAAATGGAATTATTTTTGCAGGAGAAGCTTTATGTGCTGCCGGGTATTACCAGCGTGGACTGCCAGGTGCTGATTAAACGATACAAAAGCCGCATGGGTATGAGGCTATGAGAGAGGATGAACGGTTACTGTGAGCAGCTATAAAGATATTACGATCGCAATGTTTAGAACGGGTATGCTCGGTTATGGGGGCGGGCCCGCTACAGTTCCGCTGATTCGTTACGAAGCGGTTACCCGCTATAAATGGATGCAGGATGATGAATTCGGGGAGATTCTAGCTATTGCCAATGCACTTCCGGGACCAATTGCTACCAAACTGGCCGCCTATCTCGGCTACCGTCAAAAAGGGGCACTGGGAGCCTGCGTTTCCGTGCTCGCCCATATTGTCCCTACCTGTGTCGGTATGGTCGCTTTGTTATCCATCATCACCGCTCTTAGCTCATCTAAGATCATCGCTGGAATGATTGGAGCCGTAACGCCCGTCGTTGCCGTCATGCTGGGAATGATGGCTTATGAATTTGGCGAGAAGGCCGTTAAAGGCCTAGGAAAAATTCTTGGTGTATTATTATTCGCGGTTTCTTTCTTGATGCTTGAGGTTATTGAACTACATTCCGCTATCGTTATTGGCCTTTTTCTAGCTTATGGAGCCTTTCACTTTCGGACGCTATTACACTTTCAGAAGCAAAAAGTGAAAGCTAGAGGAGGGAAGGATACACCATGGAGTGGTTAAAACTATTATGGGGGTTTTTTATATCAAATGCGCTTGGCTATGGGGGAGGTCCCTCGTCCATTCCTCTGATGTATGAGGAAATCGTCAATCATTACCATTGGTTAGACAATATCCAATTTTCCAATATGCTAGCTTTGGGCAACACGCTGCCGGGACCGATTGCTACCAAAATTGCGGCATTCGTCGGCTATCAGGCTGGCGGCTGGGTCGGCTTTGCAGTGAGCATTATTGCTACAGTTGTCCCTACGGCAGCAGCGTTGATTTGGCTGTTGAACATCATGCAAAAATATCGCAAATCGAATGCTGTCAAAGGGATGACCTTGCTGGTACAGCCGGTAATCGCGATCATGATGCTGGTCATGACCTGGCAGTTGAGCGTAAATTCTGTGCATGAGATTGGGATTTGGCAGTCGCTTGGGATTGCGGCGGTCGCTTACTTTTTTATGGTTAAGAAAAAGACCCATCCTGCTTTCGTCATCGTAGGTGCATTTGTTTATGGCGGCGTTTTTCTAGGGGTTTTGCAATTTTAGAGTATGATCAATAGAAAGGCAAGTCATTAAATAGGTAAAAGCCGTTCAAGCTTAAATCGCAAACTGCGAAGCTAGCTTTGAACGGCTTTTATTGGGTTCTATGATTGCTGTCTGGACAAAATCAATTCCTTGATTTCCACTTTGTCCGTAGCTACGGTTTCCATATAGTTTTTGCCCCAATCATACATCGATTCCAGAATCGGCATCAGACTTTGCCCCAGCTCTGTTAACGAATACTCCACCTTGGGTGGAACAACAGGGTAAACCTCACGGTGGACAATCAAATCGTCCTCGAGCTCCCGCAGCTGGCTAACAAGCATTCTTTGAGTGATGTCCGGGATCAGCGACTTTAATTCTCCGAATCGTTTGGTGCCCTCTTTGCCTAAATACCATAAAATCAGCATTTTCCATTTGCCGCCGATTACACTTAATGTCAATTCCTTTTCGCAGTTAAACGTTTTTTCCGAAAGATGTCCCATTCCCTATTTCCCCCCATCTTAATTCTAGTATGCCTTGCAGGCTATAACTCATCCATTTCTCTATTATACCGTACAGTATACTTTTAGGCACTATGTAAGATTAAAGTGCGTACTTACAAATAAATCAGGATGGCTGTATACTTAGCCTTATTGCTAAAGGTTACACGGTTACACAAAAACAAAAAATTGGGAGTGAATCATTTATGAAATTGCAATTAGCTTTGGATCTTGTCAATATTCCTGATGCCATTAAACTTGTTAAAGAGGTTGAGGCATTTATCGATATCGTTGAAATTGGTACACCAATTGTTATTAATGAAGGCCTGCACGCAGTAAAAGCCATCAAAGAAGCTTTCCCTAATCTGTTAGTATTGGCTGATTTGAAAATTATGGATGCTGGTGGTTACGAGGTTATGAAAGCCTCCGAGGCTGGTGCTAATATTATTACCGTTCTTGGAGCTAGCAGCGATGCAACGATTAAAGGTGCCGTCGAGGAAGCACGCAAGCATGGCAACAGCATCCTCGTGGATATGATCAACGTGCAGGATCTTGAGAAGCGTGCTATTGAAATTGATGCACTGGGCGTAGATTATATCTGCGTGCACACGGGTTACGACTCCCAAGCTGCTGGTCAAAGCCCTTTTGAAGAGCTTCGTACCGTAAAACGCGTTGTCAAAAATGCAAAAACAGCGGTTGCTGGCGGCATCAAATTAAGCACACTTCCAGAAGTAATCCAGGCTAAGCCGGATTTGATCATTATTGGCGGCGGCATTACTAGCCAGGATGATAAAGCTGGTGTAGCTGCCGAAATCAGACAGCTAATCAACCAAGGTTAAGGCTAAGCTATGAAAACAACAGCAGAATATGCGACTGAAATCTTGCAGGAGCTACAACGCACGGTGAAGCTTATTTCTGGTGAAGGCAGTGATAGCTTGGTTGATGCCATAGGGGAAGCTCGACATATTTTCCTTGCTGGCGCAGGCCGGTCAGGTTTAATGGCGAAAGCATTCGCCATGCGCTTGATGCATCTCGGGTTAAATGTCCACGTTGTAGGCGAGACGGTAACACCAGGCCTTGGCAAAGAGGATCTGCTTATTATTTGCTCCGGCTCTGGAGAAACCAAAAGCCTAGTATCCATGGCGGAAAAAGCAAAAAGCTTGGAAGCAGCCGTTGCGCTGATCACGATCTACCCTAATTCGACCATTGGTCAATTAAGTAGAATAGCTATTACATTGCCTGGGGCACCCAAGGATAAATCGACAAGCGACTATTCCACGATCCAACCGATGGGCTCGTTGTTTGAGCAAACCTTGTTATTGTTTCTCGACGCGGTCATTTTAAGCTTGATGGAGAAGCAGGGACTGGACTCCAGCACGATGTATGGCAGCCATGCCAATCTCGAGTAATAGAGCGTAGGCGAGGACAAGCGTATGGGGTTCCAGCAGCGAGGACAGGACTTCAACAGACGGTCCTAAACCTTTCAGCCCCATACGCCTGGCCTCTTTACCTATCACCAGACTCCGCGAATAGACGCAAATCTGGCATACAAAAAAGCCTTGATTCCACTAAAAGTGGGATCAAGGCTTTTTTATGGCTTCATGGCAAGCTTTGCAATGGTTCTATTGGTCGGCCGGGAATACAAGTCCTATCTGCCTTCTCGCCTCGTCCATGATTTCCATTGCCCAGATTGAATGGCGATGGGAATTCACTGTGGATTCCCGCTCGCCGCGGTGCAGCAAATCGATAAACTCCTGGATCTCGTAGCACATCGTCTCTGCGGTTTGCG
Source organism: Paenibacillus agricola (assembly GCF_011440305.1). Classification (GTDB taxonomy): domain Bacteria; phylum Bacillota; class Bacilli; order Paenibacillales; family NBRC-103111; genus Paenibacillus_S; species Paenibacillus_S agricola. The sequence continues at coordinate 14,101 of NZ_JAAOIW010000032.1, forward strand.
GCTTCTTAATATCCATTACTTCGCCATTACGATAACGAATTTCCGCCTGATTTGGCTTGTCGATTTTATCGATCACCAGCGTCCCGTTCTCGCCCTGTATTTCGGTCGGCAGGTAGGACGGGCTAATTTTGGAATGGGTAATTACCGCATCCATATCCGCATAGCCCAGGATCAGGCTGCCTTGTCCGTCGACGCCCGAATCCAGCAGCAGGCCAGTCGCCTGAATGCTCAACGGCTTGCCGAAGAGGACAACCATTGGATAGATGCAATAGATGCCTAAATCCATTAATGAGCCGTTCGAGAATATAGGATTAAACGCATTAAGCACAGTCCCCTGCTTATACGCATCATAGCGCGAGGAATATTGGCAATAGCTTGCCGCGTAACGACGGACCGGTCCAATCAAAGGCAGGTGCTCACGAATGGCTGCAAAATTAGGCAGCAATGTCGATTTTAATGCTTCCATCAAAAGCACATTACGGGTGTGCGCCGCGGCCACCATCGCATTGACTTCATTCACGTTAGAGGCGAGTGGCTTCTCGCACAAAACATGCTTGCCATGATCCATGAACAGGATCGCCTGGCTGGCATGATAAGAATTGGGGCTGGCGATATACACTGCGTCTATGCTATCGCTTTTCGCCATGCTTTCCAAATCTGTAAACAGCTCTGGAATGGCGAACCTAGCAGCAAACTCCTGCGCCCTCTCCTCCGTGCGCGAATAAACCGCACTTAAGACAAAGCCTTCACATGTGCGTCCCGCTTCAATAAATTGCTCGGTAATACGGTTCGTTCCAATGATACCAAAACGGATCATAGCGCTAACTCCTATCCTATTCCCATAGCTACCCACTATCCAATGCTAGCTAATACACCTACTAGCTACATACTACCTACCTAATACTAGCTACATACTAACTAGTTCCAGAAAACCTTTGCTGCCGCTTACTTAGAATTACTCAGAAGCCTGCAAGCAATCTATAATCAGCTTGTTCACAAGTCCCGGATTCGCTTTGCCTTTGGTTTCTTTCATAACTTGTCCTACTAGGAAGCCAACCGCCTTATCCTTGCCTGCCTTAAAGTCGGCTACCGATTGCGGATTGCCCGCAACCACCTTCTCGACTACAGCTTTAATTGCACCCTCGTCGCTGATCTGGACAAGACCTTGCTCCTCGACGATTTGCCCTGGAGCTTTGCCAGTTTCGAGCATCGCCTTGAATACGGTTTTGGCGATTTTGCTGCTGATCGTGCCTTTTTCCAGCAACAGGATCATTTCGCCTAGACCCTTACCCGTAATCGGAAGCTGCTCAAGCTCCTGGTTATTCGCGTTCAAATAACCAAGCAGGTCGCCCATGATCCAGTTAGAAACGGCTTTGGCATCCTTCGTATACTTCAAGCTTTCTTCAAAGAAATCAGCCAGCTTGATCGAGGAGGTAATAACCTCCGCATCATAGCTTGGTAAGCTGTACTCACTGACGTAACGAGACTTACGTGCATCGGGAAGCTCAGGAATCGAGTCGCGTACGCGAGCCTTCCAGTCCTCGTCAATATAGATCCGTACTAAATCCGGATCGGGGAAATACCGGTAGTCATGCGCCTCTTCCTTGCTGCGCATCATGATCGTTTTGCCCTGTGCCTCATCCCAGCGGCGCGTTTCCTGGACAACTTTGCCGCCACTGTTCAACAATTCGGCTTGGCGCCATTCTTCATATTCCAAGCCCTTTTGCACACCGCGGAACGAGTTCATGTTTTTAAGCTCGGCGCGGATACCAAATTCGGCTTGCTCGTAAGGGCGGATACTGACATTGGCATCGCAGCGCAGCGAGCCTTCCTCCATCTTCACGTCAGACACGTCACAATATTGCATAATCGCTTTCAGCTTTTCCAAATAAGCACGTGCTTCCTCTGGGGAACGCAGATCGGGCTCTGATACGATCTCGATTAATGGTGTGCCTACGCGGTTAAAGTCAGCAAGCGTTGTAAAGCCGCCGTCTACATGGGTTAGCTTGCCCGCATCTTCTTCGAGATGGACACGTGTAACGCCAATTCGTTTGGTTTGTCCGGCTACCTCGATCTCAATCCAGCCATGCTCGCCAATCGGTTTATCATATTGGGAAATCTGGTACGCCTTGGGCGAATCCGGATAAAAGTAGTTTTTGCGGTCAAACTTACTATCCGTAGCAATCACACAATTCAACGCAATCGCAGCTTTCATCGCGTACTCAACGGCTTGTTTATTTAATACCGGCAGCACGCCTGGGTAACCAAGGCAAACTGGGCAGGTATGGGTATTCGGCGGCGCTCCAAAGGCGGTTGAGCATCCGCAAAAGATTTTGGACTTGGTATGTAGCTCAACATGGACTTCCAGCCCAATGACCGTTTCGTATTTCGTTTCTGTCGCTGACATGCAGGTGTGCTCTCCTTTCATTCTAAAGGGTTACAGCTGTGGGCGCTGCTTATGGAAATCGGTGTTCTGCTCAAAGGCATGAGCCACCCGTAAAATGGTTGCTTCACTTAGTGGTTTGCCGATCATTTGCAAGCCGATCGGCAAGCCATCGGCAAATCCGCATGGAATACTAATCGCTGGAACACCAGCTAGGTTAACTGGAATGGTTAAAATATCGTTCAAATACATCGTCAACGGATCATCCACCAGCGCGCCTACCTTAAATGCAGTTGTAGGTGCAGTTGGTCCAATCACGATATCGTAGCTTTCAAATACTTTATCAAAATCCTGCTTGATCAACGTACGCACCTTCTGAGCCTTCAAATAATAGGCATCGTAATAGCCGGAGCTAAGCGCGTAGGTGCCCAGCATAATGCGGCGCTTAACCTCAGCGCCGAATCCCTCGCTGCGCGACCTGTGGTACAGGTCCAGCAGGTTGGCCGGATTCTCGGCGCGTACGCCATAACGTACGCCGTCGAAGCGTGCCAGGTTGGAAGACGCCTCTGAGGACGCCAGCAGGTAGTAGGCCGCTACTGCATATTCCGTATGCGGCAGCGATACTTCTTCGACTACAGCGCCTAAGCTCTCCAGCAGTTTAAGCGCGGAGAGGACCGATTCACGGACAGCCGGATCTATGCCCTCTCCCATGTATTCCTTGGGCAACGCGATCCGCAGGCCTTTGATATCACCGGTTAAGGCGCTGATATAGTCAGGAATATCAACCTCTGCAGAGGTTGAATCCTTGGGATCATGACCAGCTATAGCTTGTAGCAAATAGGCGCTGTCTTCGACGTTTTTGGTCAAAGGGCCGATTTGGTCCAATGATGAAGCGAACGCAACCAGACCAAAACGGGATACAAGACCATAGGTTGGCTTTAATCCGACAATGCCGCAGTAAGCTGCCGGCTGACGAATCGAACCGCCTGTATCAGAGCCTAGCGAAAAGTAAACCTCGCCTGCAGCCACAGCCGCTGCAGAGCCGCCGCTGGAACCCCCTGGCACATATTCCGTATTCCACGGGTTATAAGTAGGGTGAAAGCTGGAGTTCTCATTGGAGCCCCCCATCGCAAACTCGTCCATATTCAGCTTGCCGATGGAAACGGCTTGAGCTTCTTTAAGCTTCGTTACAACTGTAGCGTCATATACGGGGTTGAAATTGCGCAAAAACTGGCTTGCGCATGTAGTGATTACGCCCTCGGTAACAATGTTATCCTTAATGCCAATCGGCAAGCCGAATAGCAGACCACGGGTATCCTTGTTCCCAAGCTGCACATCCTGCGCAGCCGCCGTAGCACGTGCATTTTCCTCATCTAAGGTTAGGAAAGCCCGGACCTTTCCGTCTACCTCGCCAATCCTCTTATAGGATTCATTGACCAGGTCTGTTACTGTGATTTGTTTAGCCTGCAATTGGGTGTGTAACTCTTGTAGTGTAAGATTAAATAAAGACAAAACCGCGTCCTCCTTCTGCTCGTATCCCTTTATTCTAGAACCGCTGGCACCTTGATTTGTCCATCTTCTTCATCAGGTGCATTCAGCATAACCTTATCAATCGGCAATGATGGCTTCGAAATATCTGCTCGCATCACATTAACCAAGGGTACTGGGTGGCTGGTCGGCTCGACATCGTCCGTATTCAGTCCATTTAATTGCTCTGCGTATTTGAGAATGGCGTTCATTTGTTCCGTGAACGTTTGTTTCTCCTGCTCGCTAAGCTCTAGTCTCGCCAATTTGGCTACGTGCTCAACATCCTTGATTGTAATACTCACCGGTCTTCCCCCGTTTCGATATGGTTTGCTTTTAGGTTAAAGCGTATTTTTTCATTATAGACTAGATGGAATTTGAACTCAATTACTTTGGGGCTGTAACATCTTTAACGAATGTCGAGTATTGGCATCTTACGTCGATTTTTTGAATTTTGTTACCTGGGCATGTGGTCAAAACAAGAGATCGATTCCGCAATTTTGTGCAAATAAAAAACCCTAGGGATCATGAATCATTCCCAGGGTTTCCTATCGCCAATACTTCCGAACCTCCTGCAATCAGTAGAACCAGTAATTGGATCCTTTAACGTGCTTTTGGAAAAATGCGCTTAACAATCTCAGTAAATTCCTCGAAAAACCCTGATACCGGACGTCCTTCCCGTACATCTGTTACATATCTGTTAATACGATCCACAAACTCAGGGTTAGTAGAAACGTATACATTTTGTATGTTCGAATCGGATGACCGAACTTGTTGAGCAATTTGCTCTTCTAGCTCATGGGATAGCTCACCCTGAGGTGTATCTACTAACACGGCCACATAGGCGTTTTTTTCTGTTACAACCACATTCGCTTGTTTTACACTATTTAGCTTAACAATCTTTTCTGCCGCTTGATTAGCAATCTGAATGCGGTTATCCACTTTGGGCGGGTTGTTGTTGTTGACTTGTTGCGTTCGCATTCCTTGCTGCTTTACCTGATTATCTGCGTTATTCGTGCATCCTGTCGCCATAATTAGAACAATAGCAAGCAACGTGGCCACTTCCTTAATGTTACATTTTCTTATTGTCATCTATTATAAACCTCCATTCAATTTTGTTTTATTATGCCGCCTTTCTTCGTTTCAAATTCAGGAATTACCTTTCAATTCGTGGCTCTAGTTCTTAAGTTCATATCTGCTTACCGTTTTGCTTCGTATGTGCCGCTTCTGCGAAATTCCATTCGAGGAATACTTTCGACATTGTGGAAAACGAAAACACAAAGCCCTCGATCCCAAAGGAAAGAGAGCTTTGATAAACTCTTTTATATTTAATGCGAATATTTAGAATGTAAAGTTAATTGATGGTCATAATAAGTCTTAAAAATTAAAGGATGATTTGATGATTTAAATTTTTGGAATGTCACAAGCTGATGCTGAATCAGTCATTGTATCAGCATGATACTAATTAAACGAACAATTAGAAGCAGTATATCTTTATGCCAAAAACGAGTCATTATCTGATCTAATAAAAGCAATTATCCAAGTCCTTGCAAATACCCTCATACGTATCTGCAGGTGATTCCGATGTAGGATATCTAGTGAGGAATTCATACCAATAGTGATCAAAAAAACCTATCGCGCTCTATATTCAACATATTTGCATTTGCAGGAGGATGATGATTGATGAAACGTTTGAAAAAGCTAGAATGTGCATTATTGCTTCTCATATGCATAACCATTATGCTTCCGTTGGCTGCCACGCAGCATATTGGCATTGCTAAAGCAAATTCTCCCGAATCTTTCCTGCTGCCCGATATTAAAACGGATCAACCGGCCATTAAAAATGTAGATGTATTGCTCGACGTCGGTCACGGAGGTATTGATGGAGGCACATCTTTCGGAGATCTGCTCGAAAAAGACATTAATCTATCGATCGCCAAAAAAACTTACGATTCCTTACAAAAAAAAGGGGTCATCGTTTTGATGAATCGAATGGATGATTATGCGTTAAGTGGAGAAAACCTCTGGTTGCGCAGTCGATCGAGACATCTAAAGGATTTGGCACAACGCAGCCAACTGGCCGACGAAGTAAAACCAAAGGTCATGATAAGTTTACATGTCAATTCCGCACGACGTTCCGGCAAAAGAGGGCCGCTGCTTCTCCATCAAAAAAACGAACAAAGCCTGCTGCTGGCAAAATCGCTTCAGAATTCGTTAAATATGCTTTATGGCACCCATGAAGAACCTGTATACGGAAAAACTTATTATTTGCTTAAGCATACAGTGGTGCCTGCGGTTATCGTCGAAATGGGTTTTATAACGAATGCCGAAGACAGAGAAATGCTTACTCGACCAGACTCTCAACAAGAGATTGCCGATAAAATCGCCGAAGGAATTCAAGTATATATCAAAAAGATCCATGAAAGACCGAGCTAGCTCGGTCTTTCATGTTTAGTATCCTATCCCAGCATCTAACACGCTTAGCCCCATATATTACCAAAAATGCTCGCAGATAACCTTGATAAAAAATATACATTCAAATTGTGAAAAGAACACTAATGCGGGTAAGTAGTGGGTAGTACCTTAAAAATCTTTTAGAATAACGTATTTAAGGCTCTAGTCATAATTTGAACTCACTTATATAATAGAATGCAAGACTCTCTTGAGGAGACCATACCATGGAATGTTCAAATTGCAGCAGTGCTAGACCTATAGAGGATCAGGGTACTCTATTATTTGTTTCGTCTCAATTAATCCCTTTGAATAAAATAACCCAGCTCTTTACTAACAGCCGTATCTTTACTGTTGATTCTAATCAGGTCTTTGATGATGGGCAGCCCCATACAGTAACAAACGGAGTTAACTATTTTATTCCTATTTCTTATTTGTCACGCGAAGAGCTATTAAATGGACTAAAAAGTGTTTATGATAAATTGACTTCGTCGGAGCAGTTGGACATACATATTGAGATTGACGAATCAAATTGGAGTTTAGCACCTACCAAGTCCAAAGCCGTTGCTCTGCCCCAATTTTTTGCGCGGATGAAGCATCACAATCTAGTAACTATGATGACTAATGGGCAGTTTACTAGCCATATGCAGCCGATTATCGATATGCAATCCCAGCGCGTGTTCGGCTATGAATTTTTGCTGCGCCCCTCGGCGGGACAAGCCGCGTTTAACCCATTTGAGCTGTTCTCAGTAGCACAGCAAACTGGTCTTCATTCCTTTCTGGACCGCGCAGCGCGCATTTCGGCGATCCAGACCAGTGCGCTTCATTTGCCGCAGGGGATTAAGAGGTTCGTTAATTTTTTGCCCTCATCAATCTATAACCCCAATTATTGTTTGAGCCATACCTTTAAGGCAATCGAGGATAATAAGCTGGATCCCCGGGATTTTGTATTTGAGGTTGTCGAAACGGAGCGCATTGAGGATATTGGGCATTTAAAAAAGATTTTTGCTATTTACCAGAAGCAAGGCATGCAGGTCGCGCTAGATGATGTAGGAACGGGCTTCGCCACGTTGGAGGTTCTCCCCGAGCTAGCTCCGGATTTTGTAAAAATCGACCGGGGCCTGATCGACAACTGCGACCAGGATGAAAACAAGCAGCAGCAAATTATTAGAATTATCGAGATCTCCCATAGCTTTGGAGCAACTGTGCTTGCGGAGGGTATGGAGCGTAAAGAAGAATGGGATTTCTGCAAAAAGCACGGAATCGAGCTGGCGCAAGGTTATTTATTAGGCAGACCAGCCGCGTTACCCTTGGGTACAGCGTCTATTGAGATCTAATTGGAGACGTGATTGACCGCCCATACATACCACTGCACCGCGCGCTTGGAATCTGCGCGCCGTGCAGCTGGACAAAGGAAAAAGCCCTCCTCCGAATAGCTGCTCGGAATGAAAGCTTACATTTGTAGCTATAAAATTTAAAAATTTCAGCAAAACTAAATCCACGCCTTTAAATTCACCTGTTTAATGAATTCAGCTTGTGACTGCATTTCTTTGGTGGGCTCCATAGGTTCGGGCTCCTGGTTTTCCCCATTCATAATACGTCGGAACAATTCCTCGTTCTTGGTAGCCAAAGCAAAATCAATCAGTGATTCACGCTCCAACCGGTCAACCTCAAGTTGAATCAATACTTCTTCTAATTCTATATCAGCTTCAGTTACGAAAAAGTGCTTATTTACTTTGGGTATACGCACAACGTAATCAAACACATTGTCCGAGTTACGATCTATAGCCATAATGTAACCATACTCGCTAACAGGCAGATTTTGTTCAAAACTGTCAGCTACGATAATTACTCTTTGCCCTAAACGCAGCATATGCCATTCCTCCCCAGGATTGTTACTCTTATTTACTATTCTATACAAAGATGAGCCTATAAGCAAAAAATGATAGAATGATTCCTAATCTAAGCCATTAGTGCTACAGATATAGGTACTTACTAATAATTGTTTTTATTCTAGCATCTTTTATAGGGTTAAGCAATGATAGACAAGTTGGAAAGAAACATTCCTTACAGAATGGGTCCACGCAGCGCATAAACCATATGAACCCACTCATTGATTTGCTGATAGAGTGTCGTGTAGCCATGCAAATGGAACCATTGCAGCAGTTGTGAACGGTCTGATGGATGGATGCTGGCTAGAGCGGCCTGCAGGTCGCTCCTGCCCGCCTCTTTGAGCCGATTCAAGGCAACTGCCCTTGCTTCTGCATGTTCAAACATAAGCCCTGTAATCACGATTCTGCCATGAGGCCGCAGTACGCGATGCATCTCTTCAAGCCCTAGCAATTGTTGGTTCTCATTGACATGATGAAAGGCAAAGCTTGTCCCGACCCAATGAAATTGCCCGTCGAAAAAGGGCAAAGCCAGCAGGTTGCCAAGCTTGGCTTGAAGCGCCGGATACTTGCTGCGGCAACGGGCAAGCATCTCGCGAGACTGCTCGACCGCTGACACTTCCGCGCCAAGCTCCAGCAGCCTGCCCGCCAAATTCCCTGTGCCGGCACCGATATCGAGCCCGGACTCTCCGGGCTTGGGAGCCAGCCACTGCACCGTAAACGCCAGGGCCTGCTCATACTCGGCACCCGAAGCGATCCAGCCGAGCGGGCTTTCGTTATCCAGCGGTTTGCGGTCAAACTGCTCCGCGATTTGGTCAAAGCCCCACTGGTCCTCCCAGGAGGACCTCGCTGTCCGGATCTGCTTCATATGGGCGGCAAGCTGGAACAGATCGTCCAATACGAGCTGCTTGCCATCGTCCAGCCGTCCAATCAAGCCATCCATAGCTGCCAGCATCTGCTTCCACTCCACCCACTGGGTGCTAAGCAGCGCACGTTGCAGTTCTAATTGGTGGCGTACTGTTGGTGCATCGCCACGGTCAAATTCATCCAGTAACTTGGAGATATGCTCCACGCTCATACCCATTTCGCGGAAGGCCATAATCATTTGCAGCCGCCACGCATCCTCTACTGTATATTGGCGATAGCCATTGAGCTTATTTTTCTCAGGATGCAGCAGCCCCTTTTCCTCATAAAAACGAATGGCTCGCGGCGTCACATCCAGCTTAAGCGCCAGCTCGTTGATTTTCATAGGACCCTCCCCCTCTGTTACAGGTATTGTAAACCATCACGTAAGGGAAAGGTATATAGGTCTATCTTCGCTTGCGGATTTCTTTGATTAATCGGCGCAGCGTAGTTATGCCTAGAGCCAATGCGATCGTCATGCCCGAGAAGGTCACTCCCATAGCGATATATTCAAATACGGAATATTCCTTCATTTTGCTCCAATCGATAGGTCCCTTAAGATCCTCTATTACCTGGTTCATCCCATAGATCCCACTAATTACGGTATAGATGGTCAAGATCATCAACAAATAATTGGACCGTTTGGCTGTGAAATTTTCCTGGTACTTGTATAGGTCCGCCAGTGTTTTCTTCACCTCGGCAAAAAGCCCGTCGATGCCCATATGGTTGCGCAGCTGGAGAAATATTTCTTTTCCTTGGGGCTGGGAGGCAACCTCCAAAAAATAATATCGGGCTGAGAAAATCGTAATCGAACGAATCAGGTCATCGATTTCATCCTGGTTCTGATCCAATTGCACATGGGAATAGCGATTCGATAATTTGAGCAGCACGATTCGATTAAACAAATTAATCAGCACGCCATAATAATAAGCCCCATATATATGGTTGCCTATGGCGGTTGTGATCTCCGCAGACTGATTCGTTAAGCAAACAAAGGAAGTCTCCTCCATCACGTACAAGGTATCTGGCCCCCAGCGGTCATAGGTATGGGCTCCGACATATCTTTGAATATAGTCCATATTCGATGAACTGGTATAAGGGTTCCCCTGCTGGTCCAGCCCGTCTGCCCGCGAGCCACGGTATAGATCAACGGGCGATATTTCGCAGCCATCGGTAAATGAGACCATGCCCAGCACGTACATACGCTCATCTTCAAAATAAGGCAGCTTTTCGAAATAAGAATCCTGCAAATTACTTTTATCCAGAAATGTCAGTATACCGGGCACAAGCATCTCAAATATAAAGTCCTCTACTTCATCATAATCCTTTTGATCCTTCACAATCCGGAGCTGCTCATTCTCATCCTTCATATTTTGCAGCACACGGAACCGATTTACGATTTCTAATGCCTGTGAATAGTTTAATTCTTCACATGGCAGCTCGACGCGAATATTAATAAATCCCAAGTCAAAGGGACAAAGCCACACATCCAAGGAGTGGATTCGGATCGTATAGGCATCCCCATTCATGTGCAGCTCACAATCAAATTCTAAACGCTTGGAATAACGTTGGAATACATCCTCAGTCAGCTTATGGGGGAAAATCACACTGTTCGTAAAGGGCAAATAGTAGCGCTCCAAATTCAAATGCGATACCTTATAGCCCTCTCCATAAAAAGCCGTTTCCAGCTCCAGGTTGCCTAAAGCAAACGGAATAAAGCCATCCTTTTCTAACTGCTGCTTCATTTCCTCTTGGCAATCCGCATGTAAAGAAAAGGGAAACATAAACTGAAAGAGAGCTACCTTTAAGCTCTTTTCTTCTAATATAGGTCGTATCATCGTACTGGGTTGGATCATTGTTTTCGACGCCCCTATGGGTTCAATTCTTTGTCTTAATGGTAATAATACCTTATGTAAATGATAAAGGAAATTTCGATCCATGAGAGGAGCGTTGGGGCGTGGGGCTGCTTTTTATCGTTATTTATCTAATTCTTATTGCCTTGGTGCTTGAAGTAGCCTCAACGCTACTCATACGCTCATAATTGTCAAAAACAAAAAGATGATGGCTTTACTTACTAAAAAATTTCATCGCCACCTCAATCAGCAGTTTGAGCTCCATCAGCTCCCCATTGAGGAAATCCTGTATACGAGCGACTTGGATTTAGTTATCGACATTCATGTACATGCAGATTCTGAATGGCTGCACCAGCGAACAGATCAGGTGTTTAATGGAGAGGTAGATATCCTGCTATTATTTATTCAACGTGACCACCAAAAAATTAGGCAGCAATGTATGAAGCTTGAGACTCAGGAAGGCGATATTATGTTTGTTTATGGCAGCCAATCAGATATCGAAGCGAAGTTCCACCACGAGCTGGAGAAAGCCAAGCAGGATATGGATAAAGACCAGCAGGTAATCGGTATTTAGTTATTATATAACCTTTGATCCCTTGCCAGAAACGAAAAGGGCAAAACTTAAAAGCCGTTATCCCTAAAAAGGTATAACGGCTCTTTACTTGCGATCCGAATCCAAATTAGACTTGGTTGAACTCGCGGGCGGCCATTTGAGTGAGCTGTTCAAGGATTCGCTTCCTATAGTCCCGAGGCGGCATGCCGACGATTTTGTTAAAAACGGTGTAAAAGGCTTTGTAGTCCGAGAAGCCGACATCCAAGGAAATCTCGACGATTTTTTTATCGGAAATCTCCAGCAGCTTGCAGGCCTCCTCCATACGTAAATTGTGGACGTACTCTGTAACCGTCACGCCGGTGATTTCCTTGAACACTTTGCAAAAATAATTTTTATTGAAAAAGCATTTGGCAGAAAGCTCACCTAGGCTAATCGATTCCGAATAATGCTCCTGCAGGTAGCGTACGATTTCATTAATCGCCCCCACTTTTTTGCTGATCGTGCGGTTGGCAGTATCGAATTCCATCCCCCGAATAATACGCACGATCAGTTCAATCATATAAGCGCGAATCATCGAGCCACTGCCTGCCCGCCCAGCCGTATATTCCTGATATAGGTTATCGACCAACGGCTCGAACTCGTTTTTCTCCTCCTGCGATAGCTGCAAGCTGGCTTTACTTATCGATTGCTTCCAGAATTTATTGAATAAATGGGATAGCCTCAGGCTATTAAAATCATGGCTAAACGCAAGCTCTCTATCAATAAATCCCGGTTTGAACAGGATGTTGTAGGTTATAAGATTCTCGTGCTCCTGCTCCCTGTAAAAAGAATGGGACACCCCGTAGTTAATAATAAACAGGTCACCCCGCGTCACTCGCTGAAGCTCATCCCCAAACCTATGGTAGCCGTAACCGCTTGCAACATAACAGATCTCAATACAATCATGCGTGTGGTAACGCACCTGCTCCTTCAGCAGTTCATTAAACCGGACGATGCCAAAGGCTTCCCCTTGCTTAAAATACCTTACGCTTTCATAAACGACAGGCTCTGTAATCATGCTCGATCTCCCTTCCACTAACAAAACCCCAATTAAAGCCAAATCTTAATTCCGACCATGTAGTAGTGAAAATCCGCCATATATTACAAGACTAATGCAGAGTAAACTAATTTTCATCAGCTGATTTAAGAAGAGGAGGAACGTAGCTATGACCATCCTGATTACCGGAGCAAGCGGTGATATCGGCAGCAAGTTAGCTGAGAGGCTGGTAGGTGCAAGTCAAAATGACGGGCAAAGTGACAATCGAAATGACGATCGAAACGACGGGCAAAAGAATGCACATGAAGTGGTTTGCCTCTCCAGGCATCATCCCCAAATGGCTGTGCCTCATTGGCTGGGCAATTTTGATTCCTTTGAGGATTTACAGCAGCTGGATGCCTTACAGATTAAAGCGGTTGTCCATTTGGCCGCGGTCACTGGCGGATGCTCGGAGGAGGACGGCTTGTCCGTGAATGTGCTGGGAACGCGGCGGCTGTACCGCTATCTGTACGACCACGGCTGCCGGAAATTTATAACGGCCAGCTCGATTGCTGCTGTAGGCTGCCTGAGCCCGGCCTTTACCCCTTTGCAGCTGCCAATCCCAGACGAGCATCCTTGCTTGGCGGAGGATGCTTATGATATGTCAAAGGCGATGGTCGAGCAGTTGACCCACTATTTCCATCGGAAGCATGGTGATATCGACTTCATTAATTATCGCCTGGGAGCGGTTGTCGATGATGAGCTTTGGAGGCCTAAGCCGATTACAGCAAGCTCCACGCTGCGGATTCCATTCACCAACCTGAGCGCGGTGTTCGTCAGCGATGTGCTCGATGCGCTGGTTACAGCCATTGAAGCGCCTCATCAGCCAGGCGTTCGCACCTACAATGTAGTAGGTGCGGATGCAAGCTGCGACGAGCCTGTGGCTGAGCTTTTGCTGCACAAGCTGGGCGTAGAGAAGGCCCAAGTTCTTCTCTCGCATTACCAGATACCCGGGAATGGCTATGCGACTATATTCGATATGCGCCGGATCAAGGCCGAGCTTGGCTTCGAGCCCAAACGCAGCATGCGGCCTGGCCTGCAAATTGAGCAAGCTCAAAGCACACAGCCGAAATGAGCAGCTTTTACAACTACTACTTTTAAAGGAGATCTAAACCATGGGTTCAACTACAATGATCGGTTTGGCGGTTACGGAGCTTGGTAAAAAGGCGGAGCTGATCGAATTGCTCCGCCCCCAGGTGGATGACGATTCCATTGTGATCCAAACGGCTTATTCTTGTGTCAGCATCGGTACCGAAATGTGGATCGCAACCGGACGTCGAAAGGATTATGGAGATCCCCCGTTTATTAACGGGTATCAGGCAACAGGCACAGTCGTTGAGTTGGGGGCTAACGTGGATCACGTGGTGGAAGGCGACTTGGTCGCTGTTTTTTGCTCCGGGGCGCATGGACAATTCGTGAAAGCGAAAAAGCACCTCGTCTACAAGCTGAACAACGAAAGCTCGCTGCAAACGGCCTCGATGTTCGTCCAGCCCTCTGTTGCCGCCAACGCTTACAATTTGGCCAGCATCGAAACCGGCCACCTCGTTTACATCGTTGGACAAGGCTTTATCGGGCAATGTGCAGCCAAGCTCGCACGCTTGAAGGGGGCTTATGTCATCTCGTCAGACATCTCCCCGACAAGATTGAAGCTGTCTGCCAAGCATTGTGCAGATTGGGCCATTGATGCTTCAGAGCGTCCTGCTTCGCAGCAAATATTGGAGCGCTTCCCCGAAGGCGCCGATGTGGTTGCGGAATCCAGCGGATTTACACAGCTGGTCGACGATGCCATGACGAGCTGCAGGAAGCGCGGCCAATTTATTTTCATGGGCTGGTATCCCGATAATATTACGTATAATTTTAATATTCCGCACCAGAAGCAGCTATCTGCTTTTTATCCATGCTTTATAGGGCCCCGATCCGTCCAGGAATCGGTCATTCGCATGATCGAGAACGGATCGCTGCCGCTGCAAGAACATATCTCCCATTTGGTGCATTGGCAGGATTCGGCAGCCACCTATAACACGTTATTTACGCCTGAGAGAAATCAATATAACGTTATTCTTTTTGACTGGCATTCACCACATTAGTCGGCTGACCGGATAAAAAGTGCTGGACATTGTCTACTGCCGTCCCCATCAGCCTGGCTCTGGCTTCTTTGGTTGCCCAAGCAATATGAGGGGTGATCAGGCAATTATCTGCTGAAAACAGCGGATTGGTAGGCAAGGAAGGCTCTATAGAAAGCACGTCCACCGCAGCGCCGGCGATTCGTCCGTTGTTCAGCGCATCGGCCAGGTCCTGTTCATGAATTAACGCGCCACGGGAGGTATTGATCAACAAGGCGGAAGGCTTCATTAGCGCCAGCCGCTCGGCATTGATCAGCTTCTCTGTGGAAGCGGTTAACGGACAATGCAAGCTAATCACATCCGATTCAACAAGCAACTGCTCCAGTTCAACCCACTCTACCCCTTCAATGGCTGCCGGGTGGCTTCGACCGCTTCCCACAGCAATTACCCTCATGCCAAAAGCTTTGGCGATTTTCGCTACCTGCCCGCCAATACGTCCCAGCCCGATCAAGCCCATTGTTTTACCAGCCAGCTCAACAAGCGGAGAACGCGTGAAGCAAAAGTCAGGGCAATGGTTCCATTCGCCATCATGTACAGCATCGCTATGTCGTTGCACACGGTGGCACAGCTCTAACAATAGCGCAAACACAAACTGGGCTACGGAATGCGTGCCATAGGTAGGAATATTCGCAACCGGTATCCCTCGCTCACGAGCCGCATCAATATCTACAATATTATAGCCAGTTGCCAGCACGCCGATATAACGAAGCTTGGGCAATTGCTCAAGTGTAGCCGCAGATAGCTGCGTTTTATTGGTTAGGATCATATCCGCGTTAGCTGCGCGCTCCATCAATTCGGCAGCTGAGGTCCTGTCATAGACGGTGACATTGCCCAACTGCTCAAGCCTGCCCCAATCCAAATCTCCCGGGTTTAAGGTGTACCCATCCAATACCACGATATTTACCATCATAATCTCTCCTTTTAGCCATCTATCCATTTAAAAGCCTTCATTTATCATACATCAAGGTAAGCGATTTATCTTCATCTGTTTCTGCCTAATTTCAAAAATGAACCTGCGAATTTTTTGGACAAGTTACACAATTTTGCTGATTGGCAATGGGCTGCTACATACTTGCATGGATATTTATGTGTTGGGGGGTGGTCTTCGATTTGACTTATCGCAACGGAGTAATAGGGCATATCCGGTCTTATTATGTGACGAAAACTCTGAGGAGGCCACTATGAACGTCCCAATGGATGAAGCAGAGAAGCTATTTATTGTAGGAACAAGAAGCACGACCCCTGCTATCACTGACGTTATCGATGCTTGGCCCAAGCCATGGCTATTAGCCCGCGTCTTTTTGTGGGTAATGATTGCTTATATCGGGATGTATATAGGTTTTGTCCTTTTTTGGCAACTTCAATTTCCTCCCAGGTCTTATTATTCTAGGTGGCGGGTTATAAATGGATATTGACAATATGGAAATATTATAGAAGAATTAGATTCTAAACCAACTGCCACAACTATAGAATCGGCTTAAGGTTAACCCGCAGGAGATTTCCTCCGGGTTAGCCTTATTTATTTGCTTAAGAATCCTTAAGAAAAGAGTGAGGACACATTGATTAAAGCAGTTGTTTTTGATTTTGACGGACTTATTATTGACACGGAAACCGTGTGGTTCGAATGCTTTAATGAAGTGCTGGCTACCCATGGAATCGAATTCCCCATTGACGTTTTCAGCCGTTGTATCGGTACCCATGGTACTGAATTAACGGATTATATCACAGCCAAGCTGGGAACCCTTGAAAAGTCACAGGATGCACAAGCCCTCGCTGCCAAGCTTCACAAAAAGAAAATCGTACACGTCCAGGCTCGTGATGGCGTACGTGATTATTTGGAGGAGGCCCAACGATTAGGTCTCCGTATTGGCCTGGCTTCGAGCTCCAACCGGCAGTGGATCGAAAGCTTCCTGCATAATCTGGAGCTTTTCCAGTACTTTGAAGTCATTAAAAGCAGCGATGATGTAGCTAAAGTCAAGCCCGATCCGGAATTATACTTACAGGCTGTGAAAGCTTTAGGCATTGAACCAAGCGAGGCTCTGGCCTTCGAGGATTCGGTTAACGGCTCCGTTGCTGCCAAAGCTGCGGGTATGTGGTGCGTTATCGTTCCCAACCCGGTTACCGAACATCTACTCTTTGAAAACTATGATTATCGCCTTCGCTCGATGGGTGACCAATCGCTTACAGATGTTATTCGTCAGTTAAATGTAAACAATAGCTAAATATGGAATGATGCAATGAGAGCTCGAGTGAGAACTGAATAAGAAATGGAGACTAACAGACATGGCTTATAAAATTGTATTTTTTGATATTGATGGCACCTTAGTAAATGAAGATAAACAGGTTCCTGCTGACACCATTGAAGCCATTCGTGAGCTGCAAAGCCGCGGTGTCGAAGCTGTTATCTCAACAGGCCGTGCCCCTTACTTCTTCAAACCGCTAGCTGAGCTGCTAGGTATTGATTCCTTCGTCAGCTTGAATGGAGCTTATGTTGTGTATAAAGGACAACCTCTATATAAGCGAATTATTCCGCTTACTAGCTTGGAAGCCCTTGTAAACCACGCCAATCTACATAACCATTCTCTTGTGTTTGAAGGCAGCGATGCGTTCTTCTCGAATGCAGAAACGCATCCCCATGTTATTGAGGCTGTATCTTCCTTAAAGGTCGACCTTCCCGGCTACGATGCCGACTATTGGAAGACGACAGATATTTACCAGGTGTTCCTCCATTGCCAAGCGGAGGAGGAGCATTTGTACGAGCAGGCGCTACCTGATCTTCGCCTGGTTCGCTGGCACCGCACCGCAATGGATGTGTTACCGCTAGGCGGCTCTAAAGCGCAAGGGATTGCGGCCATGCTGCAGCATCTGGGCATTGAGCCCGAGGAAGCCGTCGCCTTTGGGGATGGACTGAACGATAAGGAAATGCTGACGCAGGTAGGGCTCGGCATTGCCATGGGTAACTCCCATGAGGAATTAAAGCCGTATGCCGATTACCTGACGACGCATATCGACGAGCAAGGCATTCGCAACGGGCTGCGTTATGCGGGCCTGATTTAGTCCACCACAATAGAGCAAAACAAGGTGTAAGCCCCTATCATCCGATAAGGGCTTGCCAGTCATTCAACTCTCCTGTTGCTTATATAATAAAGAAGCGCCCACTCCTAAACTGGTACCCATACACTGGACACTCTAAAAAAAGTGTTTAGCGTATGGGTACCTTTTTGTATACTAGAGAGAATAGTGGGGGCGAGCATATGAGTAAAAAACACTTTAGTAAAAATGAGCAGGAACAGTTAGCAAACAACCCGTATGTCTTA
>NZ_JAAOIW010000033.1 GCF_011440305.1 Paenibacillus agricola
TTCTCGGCGAATATGATTGGTAATCATCTATCAATTAATCACAACATGTAATTCTACAAGTAATTAAATATGCAGTTTTACATGTGTAAATGCATGTTTAATTATAACTAATTGCATAAATGAACTGAAAAGGGGGAGAGGTTGTGTTATCCCATAAGCCGGCCCGCTGACATAGTCGAAAACCTAATCTGTCTGATCCTGAATAACTAACGAACGACCTACAGGGCTGGCGCTTGCGAACCGTAACTTATGATCGTATATGGTTTGTGAACAAGCGTCAATGAAATACATGTTATTTTATAAGTAAATACATTTGTATAAGTAGATGTATTAAATGAATGTAGTGATGTAACTGATAGGCGCCTTGGCAAATATGTTGGCAATCAAACACCAATTTTTACATGTTATTTAGCATGTGAATATACAATTATAAGTACATATATTATCGCATGTAGCAATTCAACTGATGTTCTCGTCGAATATGGTTGGTAATCATCTATCAATTAATCACAACATGTAAAAATAAAATATGCAGTTTTACATGTGTAAATGCATGTTTAATTATAACTAATTGCATAAATGAACTGAAAAGGGGGAAAGGTTTTGTTATCCCCAAAGCCGGCCCGCTGACATAGTCGAGAACCTAATAATCTGGGTGATCCTGAATAACTAGTAACGAACGACCTACAGGGCTGGCGCCTGCAAACCGTAACTTATGATCGCATTTGGTTTGTGATCAAGCGTCAATGAAATACATGTTATTTTATAAGTGAATGCATTTGTATAAGTACATGTATTAAATGAATGTAGTGATGTAACTGATAGAGGCGCCTTGGCAAATATGTTGGCAATCAAACGCCAATTTTTACATGTAATTTAACATGTGAATTCACAATTATAAGTATAAGTACATATATATATAATCGCATGTAGCAATTCAACTGATGTTCTCTGCAAATAGGGTTGGTAATCATCTATCAATTAATCACTACATGTAATTTTGCAAGTAATAAAATAGGCTCTTTTACATGTGATTAAGCATGTTTAATTATAATTAATTTCATAAATGAACAACAGTGGGAGGGAGAGGTTGTGTTATCCCAAAAGCCGGCCCGCTGTCATAGTCGAAACCTAATCTGGCTGATCCTGAATAACTAACGAACGACCTACAGGGGGCGCCTGCGAACCGTAACTTATGATCGCATATGGTATGTGATCAAGCGTCAATATAATACATGTAATTTTAAAAGTGAATATATTTGTATAAGTACATGTATTAAATGAATGTAGTGATGTAACTGATAGAGGCGCCTTGGCAAATATGTTGGCAATCAAACGCCAATTTTACATGTAATTTAACATATAAGTACATATATATAATCGCATGTAGCAATTCAACTGATGCTCTCGGCGAATATGGTTGGAAATCATCTATCAAATTATCACAACATGTAATTCAACAAGTAATTAAATATGCAGTTTTACATGTGCAAATGCATGTTTAATTATAACTAATTGCATAAATGAACTGCAAAGGGGGAAAGGTTTTGTTATCCCCAAAGCCGGCCCGCTGACATAGTCGAGAACCTAATCTGGCTGATCCTGAATAACTAACGAACGACCTACAGGGCTGGCGCCTGCGAACCGTAACTTATGATCGTATATGGTTTGTGAACAAGCGTCATACATGTAATTTTATAAGTAAATACATTTGTATAAGTAGATGTATTAAATGAATGTAGTGATGTAACTGATAGAGGCGCCTTGGCAAATATGTTGGCAATCAAACACCAATTTTTACATGTAATTTAACTCAACTTTCGCAGCTTAATTCTTTAATCAAACCCTTGATGTAGTTGGGTAAACTTGCAATCCACTCATGGAGTTGACAAAAAACAGAGGACTTTCTTTGTTTTGTCTTCGCTTCTGCCATTTGCAGAAAAAGCACCATCAGTTGTTGCAAGGCGGTTTGGAAATCCAAATCTCGAACTTCATCGGCAAAGAGAAAGAACAAACCGCCTAGCGATTTGGCATCGTTTTCCTGCCTGCGTTCCCATTCCATCACCAAATAACGGCTAAACACCACGGTCGTATGACTGATGAGCATATCGAAGGAGCGCCCTTGAAACTCCGTACCCAGCTTGAGATACGACTTGGTAAACTTGAAGAAGGTTTCTATGCTCCAACGCATGCCATAAATACGGACGATCTCCACCGCATCCAGCGCCCGGTCGGTGCTGAGCACCACGAGCCATTCCCGCCTGCGGTTCCGGTTTTGGACAAATACTAATTTCACGGGTAACCCACATGCCGTTTCGACAGTAACGGATCCCAGGATTTCGGATGCTTTGTTGGCAGGTTGCGTGCCATACAGTTCTTTGAGGCCCAAGAGCTTGCCATCGACCCGATACCGTTGTTTCATATCTTTAACCATGCAAACGCCAATTTTTACATCATGTGAATATATAATTATAAGTACATATATCATGCCTGTTGATTAACCAAAATAAGGAATACAAAAATTGAAAAAAGGTTGCTCTTTCTGTAAAATCGATTCCACCACAGAACTCGATTAGAAAGAGGCAACCTCATGAAAAAGTCTACCATGTTTACAAATCTAGTTCAAACCCTTCTTCAGGAAAAAGATGTGAAACCTATTCTAGAAGAGTTGGGTTATGAAGATACGGCACGTAAATTTACTGCGCATCAGTTATTATTGTTTTTTATGCATGCGGCTTTGGGGCAATGGAGTGGCTATCGATCTGGAGTCAGTAAAGCCGTGTCATGCAATCTGATGCCTGTAAATCACTCAACCTTCTCTTTTAAAGCTGGCGATGTACCTTCCGAGTTATTCAAGCGCCTATTTCATTTACTCATTACGAGATGCAATCTTGAAACCAAACGCCGGCTTCATCTCCCTAAAGATCTGTTGCTAGTCGATTCCACAACGATCACCGTAGGCAAAACGCGCCTGGCTTGGGCGCTTTACCATGGTGAACGTGCAGGTATCAAACTGCATGTTGCTTGGGCTGCGGCTACCGAACAGCCTGTTCAAGTGATTGAAACGATCGGTACCGCTCATGATGGTCCGATTGGTGCGAAACTGGCTGACAAAAATTACATCCTGGTGAATGACCGTGCTTATGGAAAAATCAAGCGTTTCGATGAATACCTCTGACACCAACAGTATTTCGTAACCCAAATCAAAGAAAACGTAACGCTCGTGAATCCCTATTCTCTAAAACGTGAAGAAGTAGAAACGTCCCCTATCATGATGAATATCACCTGTTATCTGGGCACACCCCAGTGCCAGTCGGAACTTCGCCATCGCGTTGTTGTTTTCAACGATAGCCACGGCAATGAAATACGTGTCGTAATGAATCTAATGCATCTGCAGTTAGACTGAATAGTAGACACAGATTATACTAGATTCAATAACTTGAATGAGGGAGCCCTGTGTCTATGAAAAAGATCGATCATGATGAAACGTACAAGAAGCAGACCGTTCCATACATAAAGGAGAGTGGGAAGTCTGTAGCTGAAATCGGACGGGAGTTAAAAATTAACGCGAATACCTTATATGGCTGGTTGAAAAAGTACGGTAGTGAGCCTGAAATCGTAGCTGTGCAAGCGTTGAAGTCGGAAGACCAGCGACACAAGGAACTCCAGAAGCAGATTCGTGATCTCCAGGAGGAGAACGAAATTTTAAAAAAGGCGATGCACTTCTTCGCAAAAGACCGTCGGTAAAATACACGTTCATCTATGAACACCGCTCCGAATACCGACTGGAGAAGATGTGCCGCATTATGAACGTTTAGCGGCTATTACAAGTGGTTAGGGCGCCCCGAGAGTAACCGTGAGCGCCAGCACAAAGAATGGACAGGGCAAGTCAAGGAAGTGTATGAACGATCCATGCAGATTTACGGAAGCCCCAAGGTCACCCAGCAATTAAAGAAGAATGGCATCTCGATCTCTGAGCGTACAGTGACCCGGATTATGAAAGCCAATGGGATCCGTTCCAAAACGGTGAAAAAATACAAAGCGACAACCAACTCCAAGCACTCGCTGCCCGTTCAAGAGAATGTACTGAACCGTGAGTTTACGGCAAGCAAGCCTAATGAGAAGTGGGTGACGGACATTACCTATGTATCCACAAATGAAGGCTGGCTCTATTTGGCGAGCGTTATGGACCTGTTCTCCCGTAAGATCGTGGGCTGGCACATGAGTGAACGAATGACCAAGGAGTTGGTTCTACAGGCATTAAAACAAGCCTATGGACGCCAACACCCTGGCCAGCGGTTACTGCACCATTCGGATCGTGGAAGCCAGTACGCCTCCTTGGATTACCAGAAACAACTCCAGCTCTATGGCATGGTGGGCAGCATGAGTCGTAAGGGGAACTGCTATGACAATGCTTGCATCGAGTCCTTTCATAGTGTCCTGAAGAAGGAATGGATTTACCTTCATAAGTACGAAACACGGGAAGAAGCGAAGAAGAGCATCTTTGAGTACATCGAAGTGTTTTACAACAACCAACGTATCCATTCTTCGATTGGGTACAACACACCTTCCGATTATGAACATATGTTTCAGGATCTGGCTGTGTGAGCATAAAATCTGTGTCTACTATCTTGACAGAAGTCCAATCTTTCAGCCGAACAAATTGCTGGCATGTTATAAGTCACGTTGGGCATTGAAGTTTTCTTTCGATGGATCAAACAAAATCTGAATGTACCGGTTCTGTTTGGTACCACGAGGAATGCCGTATTTAACCAGCTGTTTGCTGCGCTGATGACCTATGTGGTCTTGAGATGGTTATATGATTTCTCAAAAACATTCGTTATTTCTTGCAAAACCATACCGTTCATCCGTTTCACTGAACAAGTTCAGCAAAACCAGTTACAGCTTGAAGGCTCAGAGCCTCTATTCAAGTGTTGGAGAAGCACTCTTATTTGTTGAATCGCGAAAATCCAGTATCTGGTTAAACAACAGGCGTGTATATATAATCGCATGTAGCAATTCAACTGATGTTCTCGGTGAATATGGTTGGTAATCATCTATCAATTAATCACAACATGTAATTCTGCAAGTAATTAAACATGCATTTTTACATGTATAAATGCATGTTTAATTATAACTAATTGTATAAATGAACTGCAAAGGGGAATGGTTTTGTTATCCCCAAAGCCGGCCCGCTGACATAGTCGAGAACCTAATCTGGCTGATCTTGAATAACTAAAGAACGACCTACAGGGCTGGCGCCCGCGAACCGTAACTTATGATCGCATATGGTATGTGATCAAGCGTCAATAAAATACATGTAATTTTATAAGTAAATAAATTTGTATAAGTACATGTAAAATATTTATGTAGTAATGTAACTGATAGAAGCGCTTTGCCGAATATGTTGGCAATCAACCACCAATTTTTTGCATGTATTTTAACATGTGAATATGCAATTACAAGTACATTTATATGTATAAGCGCATGTAGCAGCATTACTTTTTACAACCAGGAGGAGTTATACGTTCTTTAACATTGCTGCCCGTTTAGCTCAATTCCAGGAGTACATATGTACAAAGTTTTATATTTTATGCAGATGTACAGAATTTAAAAAGCAGCCACTTTGAGCGGCTGCTATGCTTATATGTTATTCTTTTGAAATTCGTTTATATATTCTTGAATCATTTTTATTTCGATTTGTGTAAATTCGAGGTCGACTCCAAACTGATTCGGAGTCGTACAACTAGCATAGATAAAATTGTATACTTCTCCATTTTTCGCAAAGTTGACTGAATATACTTTTTCATCAGACATTGTGATATGGGCTGACAACTTTAAGTCTTTGTTAACAAATTCCTTTACTTTTACTATTTTACGTATTCTATATGACCTCACTATTTCTTGCTTTCACTTATAAATACTTCCGCGTGAATCGATTGCACGTATGTAGACGAGATTTTCTATGTGGTTGATCTCAAAGAGAATACGTAATGATCCAATGCGTAAGCGATATAGGCCAGAATATCCTTTCATCGGTTTAATGTCACCCTCTGGAGGAATTACCAAAAGGGACTTTAACCCATTTGCAATTCGTTCTTGTACTACTTTTTCTTGCTTCGCTATAAACTTCAACGCATCTTTATGGTAAATCAACTTGTAATCCGAACTCACGCTTGGCATCCTCCCCAGTCACGTACCCCGAATTGGTATTGAGCTGGCGAAGTTCTTTTTCACTTAATGGTTCATCGTCCGGTTCTCTATTATCGATTTCTGCCCAACCATTAGGCTTATGACCGGAGCGATCGATTAGATACTGCAAAAAGTCGAATGCAGTCTTCTGGTCGAATTCCGGAAGGCGATCAACCAAATGATGAATATCCTCTTTCTTTACTACCATATGGATCAAACCTCCTTATTTTGTGACGACCGCTAAATCATATTAGCGGTCGTAAGATATATCTAAAACTAAACCTTGATGTCCGCTAATGTTTCAATTAAGATAAGATTATCATGACCGCTAATGTAAGTCAACAGTTTGGAGGGTCTAGAACGATGAGCCATACAATGGGAATTTCAGATCAAGGTGAACACCATATTCATGCTTTCATTCATGTCCTCACGACACAAGAAGATTTAAACCCAAAAACGTTACGCGAATATGCCGGTGATTTAAAACAGTTTATTGGCTGGTTTGAAAACGCGGAGCACCAGAAAGAAAAACTTATATTTCGGATCGAGGATGTGGGTACTCCGACATTGACGCGGTACCGAGAAGTTATGCAAAAAACAATGGGGTTGAAGCCATCTACAATCAATCGCCGTCTCATCACACTGAAACGTTTTTTTGAATGGGCAAACTCGGAAGGACTCATTCGCCGCAATCCCTCGAAACCAGTCAAATTGGTTCCGGAAGAAAAAACAAGTCCAAGGCAGATGACCGACAAGGAAGAAGCAGCGTTAATCGCTGCAGCAGAACACAAGGGTTCTCTCCGGGATCAGACTATTCTTTATCTCATGCTTCATACCGGATTACGAACGATGGAAGTGTGTGACTTGACTCCTGAGGATATTACACTGGGTAAACGTAGCGGACAGCTTACTGTTCGATCAGGTAAGCGTAACAAACAGCGAGAGGTTCCTTTGGATTCTACCGTTAGAGCTGCACTAGAAAAATATATGCCTTTGTTGCAAACTGACATTCCGATTTTGTTTCCATCGGAGAAGACGGGCGAACGATTAAGTGAGCGCGGATTGCGACATTTTATACAGAAGTATATGAAAATGGCAAAACTCGAGGGTTTAAGCGCTCATGATCTGCGGCATCGATTCGGGTATATGATGGCAGAAAACACCCCATTGCATAGGCTCGCACAAATTATGGGGCACGATAGCCTGGATACAACAATGATTTATGTCCATGCAACCGCGCGGAGTTACAATTGGAAGTAGAAAAAATAGCTTGGCAGTAAGGGGTACCTGATTTTCAAAAATCTAATAGTGGATGAAGCTATATCATGATAACCAAAACAGAACTTAATCATTACCCGAAATTTTATATTGAAACCACTTCCAAAGAATGTTTTGAGATCGAAAAACTTGAGCAAGGATATATGTTTACAGACATTACTCCACCTATTTTAGGGAAAGTAGTGTCTGACTATAAATCCATTAAAATCCCTCATAACATTGCTGAAAGGATCAATAAGAACCCGAATTACGAATTTAACGCTGTCGATTCTACTAAAATCCTTCATTTTGAAGGAATTGGAAAAGGGTTCTCATTTGCTTTCTATGAAAACGAAGGACAAGCTACCGCAACTAAAGGTAAGATTGAAAAACTATTTATAAAACAAAAAATCGGCAAATCATATGTTTAATATCAGACCTGTTGATTAACCAAATTATGTAACACAAATAACCCCAAGACCGTTGTGTGTTTGAACCCATAGCTGAATGTTCACAATCCATACAGCTGGTAGCCTATTAAGAACAAGCAATCGCGAAAATTGGACAAAAGAGAGCTTCGTATGCCGAGGGATTGTTGCGTTTGAAGCGTCAAACAGCCATTTTAGCAAAACGTAGACCATTAAAGCCGCAAACAATTGACCGTACACAGCATTTTCAGTTGTACCAAACAAAGTGGGAATATTCAGATGCTGTTTAATCCATCGGAAAAAAACCTCAATCTGCCAACGAGCTTTGTACATCTGTGCAATTTGTTCGGCGGTGACTTGCATCATGTCCGTAACGACTCGGATTTCTCGGCCTTCAAAGTCTTGGAAGATCACCACGCGATGGCGTTTTTCGGATCGACATTGTGACGTGCCAAGCTGGCAAGTAATATCACGAACAACGGAGGAACTTGGATATTTTTGACGACGTAATGCACGCGGCTTTTCAAGATGCACATTGTCTCGTAGCCGAATGACGAACGACTGTCCGTCCTCTTTGTAACGATCCAAGCGTTCGAGCTTTCCGTAGGCACGATCCATAACTAGGATGTAGTCGGCATGGCTCAATCCCTCGCTCACTGGACCGTCATGTTTAGAACCGACGGTTTGGATGACTTTCAGCGGTAGAGCATTTTCAGCCTGTAATGCCACATGTAGCTTAATACCAGCTCGTTCGCCATGATACGGTGCCCAAGGTAAACGGGTTTTACCAACCGTTACAGTTGTAGAGTCAATGAGGAGCAGTTCTTTAGGAAACGCCAGTTTTCGGCATGTTCTTCGATTGCATTTGCTTACAAGTAAATGAAATAACGCTTTAAATACCGAAAAAGGAACATCCGCAGCTTTCCCAGAAAAGCTGGAGTAATGCACCTGCGGCAATCCAATGGAAGCCGCATGATCAACGCCTGAACGATAACTATCCCACTCCTCGAATGCAGCCATGCACCAATATTGAAGCAACTGGTACACGGTAAACTTGCGAGCCTTGTCTTCGTAACCAGCAATTTGAACGACGGATTTGACTTCCTCCGGAGTTATAACGGATTGAAGGATGGATAAAATCGTGGTAGACTTTTTCATGGAGTCGCCACCTTTCGATTGTTTGTAGGGGTACAAACATTTTACCGAGTTGGCGGCTCTTTTTCTACCATTTAGTGGTTAATCAACAGGTCTGGTTTAATATTCATCTTTTCGAGCCGCCTGGACGAAAAGTTTCATTGTCTACATTATCAAAAAAAATTATCATCCATACCGATTCACAAAAACTTGAAATTGACCTCATCAATGATGAACTCTTTTTTGAGAATAGAAAAGTTCGTAGTATTTTCTCCTTATTCAATGTAGGTAAGAATCCGTATGTGGACCCAACGGTACTCAATGAATATGATGCAAGTCCTCATTTTATTTATTACAACAGACCGTTAGTTATTATTTTCGATGGATAAAGATGAACGATACCTATTTAGTTTTCTATGAAAATCAAAAAGCACTCATGTTGGGTTTCGTCTTGTAAGAAGTTGCAGGGTTCATGAAAAATGGCAATAGGATGCCCGAGTCCACTGGTTTTAAAGAGCCATGTTTAAGGACTTAATAAGTTGGTCATAATGTTAGATTGGACTGTTTAGACGACTGGTTGTGTTCCGCCTCTATATATGCCTGTTTATTTTTTAGCATGTGGTAACAAATGACGAGTATCTTTCGTGCGATGGCGATACAAGCGTTCTTTTTACCTCGCCGCGATGCAATTTTCCAAAACTTCGTTGCAAGTTCGGTATTTCGTGAGCGATCGATTGCCCAAGACGCTTCGCTTAATGCTACTTTTGCATGCGTGTTTCCCTTTACGCTTTTTGCACTTTTTTTTTGCCCGCACTTTCGTGATTTCCTGGTGCAACTCCAGCCCAAGATGCGAGATGATCTGCTGTCGGAAATGGATTCATATCGATGCCAATTTCGGCGATCAATGCTGCTGCGGTTATTTCACTAATTCCCGGAACCGTTTGCAAAAGCTCGTACTCTTGACGGTATGGCTGCAAATGAGCGTGGATCTCTTCTTCCAATCGAGCCACGGACTTTTCCAGATACTCTATATGCTCCCAGCAATCTTTTATGAGTCTAATTTGATGGGCAGTCATCGTACCGAACAGCGAGTCAGTAACTTGTGCTTTTTTATTCTTAATGGTTCCTCTGACGCAATCATCCACATCATCGGCATCGACATATCCTTGTTCGACCATTCGTTGTAATAGATTACGCCCTGATACGCTAAAAACATCCGAATGTACACGCCTGTTGATTAACCAAAATCAGGAAGCTAAAAATTGAAAAAAGGACGCTCTTTCGGTAAAATCAATTCCACCACAGAAGTTGATTTGAAAGAGGCGACCTCATGAAAAAGTCTATCACGTCTTACCGTCTTACCGACGGTCTTTTGCGAAGAAGTGCATCGACTCTTTTAATATCTCGTTCTCCTCCTGGAGATCCCGAATCTGCTTCTGGAGTTCCTTGAGCCGCTGGTCCTCTGACTTCAACGCTTGCACAGCAACGATTTCAGGCTCACCACTGTACTTTTTCAACAGCCATATAGGGTGTTGGCGTTGATCTTTAATTCCCGCCCTCAGCTACTGATTTTCCACTCTCCTTTATATAGTGAACCGTCTGCTTCTTGTACGTTTCATCATGATCTCTCTTTTTCATAGACACATGCTCCCTCGTTCATGTTATTGAATCTAGTATAATCTGTGTCTACTATTCTAACTGTACACCGCCGAACAAATTGCAAAGATGTACAAAGCTCGTTGGTAGATTAAGTTTTTTTTCGTTGGATTAAACAGTATCTGAATATACTTTTCACGATTGTTCTTAATAGGCTACCAGCTGTATGTTGTGAACATTAAGCTATGGGTTCAAACACACAACGATCTTGGTTATATGTGTTACATAATTGGGTTAATCAACAGGTCTGGATTTAAAGCTATGTGTAAATAACAATAAAATTCAAGTGCAATATTACATGTAAATTAACATGTGATAATACAAGTACATGTGTATGTACAATAATAATTAAAAGTGGTTCCATAATTAAATTGACTTACTACCTTGAATTCCCTTACAATTGTGATAAGGATTATAATAGGTAGGAGTTATTCCTGTAATGAATTAATTTAAGCTTTGAAAGAAAAATGCGTCTCTAGTATACTGGGAATCGTTCCAGGAAGAACAAACCCACATACGAAAAGAGGCACACAGCTGAAGTATAAAATGAAACAGAAGCAGAATCAAAGTATTACGCAAATTACACAAGGTACATTAGTTGTTGGAGCGAAAATCCATGGCTCGGGCTGTGGATTTTCGTGGTAGTGAGCTCGGCAAAGATTGAGTTTTCACAATGATCGAGACGGATTAATGAAGCTAGCGGCATGGATAAAAGATCTGCAGCAGCATGAGAAAACAGATATTGTTTTTGGTATTGAGCCCACCGGGCACTACTGGTTTCCATTAGCAGAGCAGCCTTTCTAGAGGAGCAAGACATCAAGGTTGTCATCGTGAATCCGCACCATGTCAACAAAAGTAAAGAGCTCGAGGACAACCCGCCAAACGAAGAACGACTACAAGGATGCTAAGGTAATCGCAGCCTCATACGAAACGGGAAGTATTCAGAGCGGCTGGACATGGGAGGCCAAGGGTGGATGTGCCCTGTTCCTACCACCGTCTCTTGTGAAAAATATGGTTCTACACCAACAGTCCTCCACCTCCAAGGTGTCAAAGTTGAAAATCTAAGAATAAGTGAGAAAACAGGCGAAAACATTACTTTATAGTGGGAGGTAATAACTCATTGGCAATAACCATAGCAGTTGCAATCCAAAAAGGTGGATCAGGTAAATCAACGACAGCAGGAATTTTGTCACATATGTTAAGTCAAAAATATAAGACCTTAGCAGTGGATATGGACGGTCAGGGGAATTTAAGTCAGCTTCTTACAGGAATAGAAGACCTATACGAAATAAATGAAAATACTGTATATCATGCCATTAAGGACCTAGATGCAGCACCGCATATAAGAAAGTTAACAGATAATCTGGATCTATTAACGGGCGATCAACTGGTAAACACTCTTGCAAGTTATATATACCTCCAGTATTTTCCTAAGACTGGAGATACAACTCATCTTTTGAAAATCGCGTTATCACATGTTATTGATCAATACGATTATATAATAATCGACTGCCCACCAGCATTAGGAGAATTGATGTATAATTCCCTAACAGCAGCTGATTTCGTGATTGCCATGTTTGAAACAAGCAAATTTTGTTATTCTTCTCTTATTAGTTTTTTTGAAAGTTTAGAGCACGTAAGAGAAAATACCAACCCTAATTTGAAAATAGCTGGTATATTAAGAACGATGATCGATAATCGTCGTAGTGATAATAAATATTTTTGCGAACGAGTAGAAAAAGAGTTTGGTGATCTGTGTTTTAAGACTATTATTCAAAGGACGGCAGTAGTAGGGAGGCTTCCCGCATACGGGATTACCACAAATCCTGAAATGAAACAAATAATGAAACAATATAAGCCAGTTCTGGAGGAGTTGATGAAGATTGTCGAAGTTCCAGGAAGAAATGGACAAAAAAGAATTGAGAAAACGTGATAATCCCTTAGATATACTTGTAAATCCTAAAAATATTGATAATCAGGTTGAACAGCAGATGGTTGGAGCGGGGGGACAAAAACCAAGTGAAGGTACTCCCATTGATACTAAGTCAATAACTCCCCAAAATTTAAGTGAAGTACCTCAAAATAGTGGGGATCAGAGCTATATAAGTAACAGCACTATACCTGAAACTAAAGGTAATGTGTTATCGAACGATCAGCCTTCTCCAACACAAGAACCAATCGTAGTGTCCTACAAGCCAAGAAAACATAAACGTGAACGCATTCAGGACACACACAATTCACAAGCTTATATGATTGAAAATGAAATTGTTAAGATTATTGACCTTATTGTTAGTGATGAGTGGGGAGGGAAATATCGCCTTATCAATGAGGCGATGAGACTTCTTATTCATCAAGAATATCCTGAATATGTACACATGCTACGTAAACGCGATTAACACAACTAATCAGGAGTAATTTCATCGATTCCCTTCTCAATTTTTACAAACAATAATAAAAAGAAGCTGGGGGATCCCGCTTCTTTTCTTTTTCACAAAACTTCACGTATTAAAAGGGGAACCTTTATTGTCGGACCGATTGCAGAGCACAAGATTATGCAGTTTCGGGCAAGTATTGGAACTGCCAATGAAGAATATCCAAATGTATTACAAAATGTATTGCAAATAGTCTTGGCGAGTTGGGTTTAGCAGTCATTTGTTTTAGTTCTTGCTCGGGTTTAACCTCTTTATCTTTGGATTTTCTAAAAAACCAATCCCATTTGGATTGATCAAATTGTGAAACTGTTTTATTTATAGCTTGACTAACAGGATCGGGAAGGTGAAGGTCACCATCTGAACCTCTATTATAAATAGCAAATAATACTGCCTACTCACAATTAATGCTTGGAACAACTCCCTTACTTGGAATTAATATAGGAGTAAGCAGTTGCAGCATAATTGGATAAGAGAAGTTCCGTGGCTGGCAGGTTTTTTTTGGAAATGGAGTAGCTGGTCTCCAGGCCTTCAAAGTTGATTGCAGCAGACTCACATGGAGCATATGTATCGCATCAGAAAGCAAATGGATATGTATTCAAAAGTTAAGCAAGTTCCGCTTGCAGCTAAAATGATGGATGAAGATTATTATATCTGGTGTACCAGTTATTTTTATCAATATCTTTTTGAGCCAGAGCGATCATAATTAAAGTAAGCCACTTCGTTCTTTTGAACTTGCATTTTAGGGTAATATTATAAATCTTTAAGGGTAATGGAAAACCCCCTAGGGGGTTCGGTGAATTTCGGACCCATTCAAGCGAGGCTTTCTTAACCCGGCAATGATTCGCCCTATTGAAACCTTCGCGCTGCCGCGGATAGCGGTGTGCTCACGGTGACATGGTCATTGTCGGAACACCGTAGAAGTGAATGGAGAACCTATTGCGTCATATACACAGCGTGGATTCCGAAGGGAACCCCGTGGCCATTCTAACCAATCGATTCGATCTGAGCGCGGATGAAATTGGGCAGGTCTATCGCGAACTCTGAGCAATAGAAACCTTTTTTAAGTTGGATGAAGAGTAGCCTGTTGGGTCTATATCGCTGGCTCAAAATTTTGTTGTGGAAATCCGCAGCGGACTGGTTGGCTCGCATTCATTACAAGCCCCTTCGTTCATCGGCAGGAAGACGAAGCATACAGAGCTAAGTCTTTCATCTATCTCGACCCGATAAATATAACATAATATACCAAATGGGCAGACTACTCTTAGAGGAGATCAACTTTTTGGCAAACGGAGTCAAACTGTTGTTTGGAATATTCCGACTACTAGTATGAATCGGATTTATGCAACGCTAGGGATTTTTTTTGAAAAATAAATACAAACAATTTGATTTGTTCTTTCAATGCCACAGAACCCAATTCATTTTCTTTTCAGAAAAGACTCCTGATCAGGAGAAATATTACCAATTTCTAAAAGTCCACATTAGCTGAGTATCCTATTTTTCCTTTAGGTAGTTATGCTGTCTACACATTCATCGCAGACTACCATGAGATTGTTACCACCACTAATTTTGTATCATTTTCTTTTTTACATTAATCGTTAACAACATTAAACGCTGTGATAAAACTACAAACCTAGTTATTAACGATGGGGGTACTTGTACAATCGCTCAATTACACGTCATTAGAAAAAATCAGGTGTACGTTACATATGCGACCTAAACAGTTCAATTTGTCAACGGTTTTCTTTTTGCCCTTTGCCGCGGTATATACAATATGAAAAATCGTAAATATGTTACGAGCGGCAGTGAAATAGAACGCCCCTAAACGGGGGCATTTTAACTATCGATATGGTTGGGATTTCATTGTTAAACGATTTGGGATATGGAATTGACAGTTCTTGCTCATGTGAAAACAAGAGGAATTTATCGACCGGATCTAGCCGAAGGATAACGCCACGCAGCTAGACAAATGAATGGTCTGCTAATAACCGAATCCGTATAGGCGTACATGCTTCCATGCTCTCCGTGATCTTATATTGCAACTCCTCTAATGAGTCCTCCGTCAATTCCGCCATCGTGACGAAAAATTGTTCCACATGAAAAGCAATCAGCATCGACCGGTGTGCCGGTATTAAAACGGCTGCCATTTGATTTTTTCGATTACATTGAAATTCATTTCGTATGTCCACCAAGTTTGTTGCCCCGAGTTAGGCGGGAATTAGGTTAATTCATACTTTTACTTTACAAGATTTGGTTATTTCTCTAAGGTAGAAATAATTCAAAATTTCTCAAGGAGTAGAAACATTAAATTCATCGGAGATGACTGGAACAAAATTCAAAATATTTGGCTTCGTATTGTAAGAAAACTATTTCATGGTAATATACGTTGTTCTGTTCATAATATAAAAAAAGGTTGTATATCCATTAATTGTTAATGAAGGGGGGGCGGCCCGTGTACAAGGTCTTATTAGTAGATGACGAGATTTATATACGGAAAGGTTTAAGGACTTTGGTCGAATGGAATAAATATGGGTTTGAGATTTGCGATGAAGCTGAAAACGGTGAACAAGCCTTTGATTTAATATGCTCGCAAAGTCCGGATCTGGTTATTACGGATATCAAGATGCCCGTGCTTGACGGATTGGATTTGATCAAGAACGTCGTCTCTTCCTCTAGTGAAATTTTACCAAAATTCATAATATTGACAGGGTTCAATGATTTTAAGTTTGCACAGCAAGCTGTCCGTTATGGGGTATACGATTTTATCTTAAAACCGGTTGATGAGGACGAACTGGAGTCGACGTTAGAGAAATTATCCATTCAATTAAAGGAAGCCGAAGTTCAGCAGAGCAGTCTTGCGATTACCCGCAAGATCTTTTCCGAGACCGCTCTTGAACGACTGATTACAGGAAGCCTCAATGAATCAATGGTTGCAGACTACCCATATGATTGGTACACGGATCAAGCAGGAGAGTACTTTTTTTTAATTGTGGAGGTGTTTTGGAACTGTACTGCATCCCCTTACGATGAGAGGAAAAGAAGGGTTGCCGAAGCACTATCGTACATTTTGGGTCCGAACCGGGGCGTGCCGGTTATCGAACTTCAACTTGGCAAGTATGGGCTTGTGCTATCTATCAACGACTTGCAGCATGACGAGCATCAACTAGGACTTTTCATCGATTCGTTACATCGTCATCTGTTCCGATTGTTGGGCGCTCCCGTCTCCATTTACATTGGAAACCTTGTTAAGGGGATTCAATCATTAAAGCATTCGTATGAGACGGCCGTTGAAGTTATGAAATACAAGTTTTTGGTGCAAGACAGCAACGTCATTTTTTATCACAAAGTAAAAGATATATCTATGCAATATACCGACCTGGACAACAAGCTTTACTCTTCCCTTAAGGAGTATGTGGAAGATTGTGATTCCGGCGGTGCTGAAAGCGTTGTCAATCAGATGTTTGTTGAATTTCAGAAAAAGCGGATGGTTCCGCAGGTCATTCATGCTTCGATCAGTCGATGTATATTGGGAATTGTTGAACTGATCAAACAGGAGGAAGGTAGTGAGCATAGTTTGCAAACGTTCGATGCCATCACGAATTGGGATAGTAAACCTTTCCCGCCGGCTGAATTAAAACGTCTATTTTTGCAGTTTATATTTGAAAGTATAGAACAGCATCGCCAATTGCGAAAAAGAAATTCAAAATATTTCTATTTATACGGACAATCCGACCATTATCTATTCCGGTGGTATTAACCGAATCTCTGATCTAGACAAGAATTCCAACTGGTTTGAGAGGACAATGGCTCAAAGTAACTCCTTTCCTATGCTTATCCGGACGAAGGAATCGGACCGTGAACGAGATACGTTAAGTCTTATCCGTACACTGAACGCTTTCCCTGATATGAACTTGCAGCTAAAAATTTTGAAGATCGATATGCAGTTGGATGCCTTCACATCTATTTTCAAACAGAGTACGATGAATGGAAATGTATATTTACTAAGTGACAAAGGGGAAATAATATTCACCACGGATCCTTCTGTTAACTGGTCTGTCGAGTCCGTGCAATTTAACAAACTTAAAGTACCTCAGCATTCCATAATAATCGAAAGGGATTATCGGAATATTACCTACTTGAATGATTGGAAGATCGTAGGCGTGTTTCCGGAAACGTCAGTGATAGAAGAGATAAATAAGTCAAGGGAATTTTTTCTTTATTTGACTTTAGCCAATTTTCTTGCGCCGACGCTGCTTATCCTGCTTATTTCCAGATCGCTTCACACCCGGTTAATTACGCTGCTAAAGCATATGAAAAAGGTGAAGAATCAAAATTTCGAGCTCATCGTGAGCAACAGACATAATGATGAAGTCGGACAGCTAACCGAAGAATTCAATCGAATGACCATGAAAATCAAGCTGTTGATCGAGGATGTGTATGTAGCCGGGATTCAAAAGCAGAACTTGGAATTACAAAGGAAACAGGCCCAGCTGAACGCCTTGCAAAGTCAGATCAACCCGCACTTCTTGTTTAATGCTCTGGAAACGATTCGAATGCGAAGCTTGATCAAGAATGAAACCGAGACAGCCAAGATTATCAAAAACATGGCTAAAATATTTCGGAAGTCGCTGACGTGGGGGAAGGATTGGGTGACTATCGAAGAAGAAATGGATCTGATCATGTGCTTTCTGGAAATCCAGAAGTACAGGTTTGGCGATAAGCTCGCTTTCGACATTCATGTTGAACAAGAAGCGTACCGGTACAAAATACCAAAGATGTGCTTTCTGCCCTTTGTTGAGAATGCAAGCATTCACGGACTTGAATCCATCCAAGGGAAAGGTCTGGTTGAACTTCATATTCATCATTCGAATGAAATGCTAACTTTTCTACTTAGAGATAACGGAATCGGCATCCCGCAGGATAAGTTGAACGGCATCCTTTCCCATTTGCAAGACGAGGATATAGGAGAGAGCATCGGTATAAAAAATGTGTTCATCCGTCTCAAACTTTATTATGGAGATAACTTTCAGTTTACTATCGAGAGCATCGCTGGTACTGGCACGGCTGTCCGGATCTCAATACCATGCCGGAAATAAGGGTAAGGGAAGACAAGCTGTATCCCCATTCAAATTAAAAATTAAAAATTTTCTATGGATAATCTAAAGTTTAGGGGGTTACCAAGGCTATCCCTTTTTTTTATAATGAAAGGGCTTACAATAAAACGGTTACAAATGGAAAGGGGAAGAAGATATGTCAGGTAAAAAGCTTCTATACGGATGTTTAGCCATTGGACTAGCAATTGCCCCCGCAGGATGTTCCGATTCCGAATTGAGTTCGCCGAGCCCGGTAGGAAAGGATACTGACACAGGAATTAAGAAGGTCAAAGACCCGGTTACTTTCACTTTTTTCATGGCTCAGCGTCCGGGGAAAGATGTGAATACTAATGAAACGATTATTGGTAAGAAGCTGGAGGAGCAAACAGGCGTCAATTTCAAAATGGAACATATTGTCGGCGACATCAACATGAAGATCGGTGTAATGAATGCAAGTGGTGATTATCCCGACGTGATTGTTCCAGATGTTGCCATTGATAAAGTCAAAAATGCCGACGGATTTATCCCGCTAAACGAATTGCTCGATAAACACGCTCCAAATCTAAAAAAGCTATACGCTCGTTACTGGGAAAGAATGAAAGCGAAAGATGGGAATATTTACTTCATACCGTTCAGTGCTACTCAAGGTTTCATTCCAAGTCCTGATATTACCGCAGGCGCTTTCTGGATGCAAAGGCGAGTACTTAAAGAATTCGGTTACCCGAAAATTAAGACAATGGATGAATACTTCGATTTGATAAAGAAATACAAAGAAAAGCATCAGAACGAGGATTTAATCGGATTCGAAACCTTGACCTACGACTGGAGATTCCATGCGCTAGCCAACCCGGCAGTACATATGGCCGGTTATCCAAATGAAGCCCAAAGTCTCATAGACATGAAGACCCATCAGGCAAAGAACGTTGGTCCTACGGATTTTACGAAACGTTGGTTAAAGAAACTAAATGAAATCAACAACCAGGGTTTATTTGATAAAGAATCTCTTGTTGCCAACTATGACCAATATTTAGCTAAGCTTACTTCAGGCCGTGTTCTTGGATATTTCGATTATGCTTGGGAAGCGGCTCCGGCCCACGATAATTTGAAGCAAGCGGGCGACGATGATAAACGGTATATGCCTTTGCCGATCGTGTTTGATAAAGAAGTCAAAGATCAATATGTCGAACCGCCGGCATTCGTAAACAACCGGGGGATCGGGATCTCTGTCAGCGCTAAAGATCCTGTAAGAATCATTGAATATTTCGACGCTCTTAGTAGAGAAGAAAACCAGATTCTTTCCTATTGGGGCGTTAAAGGCGAGACATATGAAGTAGACGATAAAGGGCGTTTCTACAGAACGGATGAGCAGATACAAAAAACTTCGGAACAGGAATTTCAGCAAAAATTCGGACTTTGGTACTATAATTACGGTTGGCCGGGCGGTGGCGGCGTATTGAGTGACGGAAATGCTTGGTCGCCTGGAGACCAGCCAGAGGTTGTTTCGAAAAAATATACCGAAGGAGACAAGGCAATTCTTAAAGCGTACGGTGCGTCAGTCTTCAGCGATTTGTTTTCTAAGCCTGATGAGCGTCCATGGTTCCCGATGTGGAGTGTAAGTTGGGAACAAGGATCAAAGGAACAAATATTCATGCAGAAGAGAGCGGATGTGCAGAAAAAAAATTACCCGAAAATGATTTTAGCTGCTTCGCCGGAACAATTCGAAACTTTATGGAATGAATATATGAATGAATTTAACAAACTGGATTGGAAAATTCACGAAGAATCTATTACCAGGATTGTAAACGAACGTATCAACAATAAGTGGCAGCAATAAACGCTTATCTAGTGAGAACGTTAGAGATTGCAGACCAGTCCAACTTGAGAATGATGACCGGTTTGCCTCCTATACCGGTAATAGAGGGATTCGGCGGCAAAAGGAGTGAACTACATTGGAGGAACAAACACACCTATCGGTCAGTACATTAAATGAACCATTACGAAAAATCGTTGGTAAGAAATCTTTATGGAAGCGCCTTATGGAGCAAAAAGTGCTAGTGGCGATGTCAGTACCGTTTCTCATCTGGTTGTTTATCTTCAAGTACCTTCCCATCTGGGGATGGACCATCGCTTTTCAGGAATTCAAGCCTGCTAAAGATATTTTAGACCAAAAGTGGGTTGGTCTCGACAATTTCAAGTCATTATTCATGGATGAAGCGTTTTATCGGGTTATGAGGAATACGATCGCAATGAGTACGATAAACCTGGTCCTAGGATTCGTTACGGCGATTGCGCTTGCTATCCTATTGAACGAATTGAGAAAAATGTGGTTCAAGAAAATGGTTCAAACGATAAGTTACCTGCCGCATTTCATCTCATGGGTTGTTGCCGCAAGTATTATTTCCAACACCTTATCTACGGATGGCGGAATTATCAATATCGTGATGCTCAAGCTGCATTTAATTAATGAACCGATATTGTGGTTAGCTAACGGGAATTACTTCTGGGGAATTATTGGCATCTCTGAAGTATGGAAAAACGTCGGTTGGAATACCATTATCTATTTAGCCGCCATGACGATGATTGATCCGGCCCTTTACGAGGCGGCGGAGATGGATGGGGCGAGTCGTTGGAGGCGCATTATACATATTACGCTTCCAGGTTTAAAGCCAGTGATCATTATATTGCTTATCATGAATCTCGGTCACATTCTTGAGTCGGGATTTGAACCCCAGTACTTGCTGGGTAATGGTTTGACCGCGGATTTTTCGGAGAATTTGGATATTTTCCTACTTAAGTACGGGATTTCGATGGGGAGGTTTTCATTCGCGACTGCGGCCGGTATCTTCAAAACAGTAGTCAGTTTTATTTTCTTATTTGCTGCTAATCATATTGCAAAGCGTATGGGGCAGGAACGTTTGTTTTAAGGGAGGAAAGGTATGAATGACAGGAAAACGTAATGCTCGGTATATGGGGATAGGCGATCGTATTTTTGATTATAGCAATTATACATTCATGGTCTTTCTTGTACTCATTACACTATACCCGTTTATAAATACATTGGCAGTTTCGCTCAACGATGCGAATGATTCAATCAAGGGTGGCATTTATTTATTGCCGCGGGATTTCAATTTCAATAGCTATGTATATGTGTTCAAACAGAATACAATTTTCCATGCTACGTTGATTTCTATCATTCGTACGGTCATCGGTACAGTGATTTGCGTATTCTGTTCCGCAATGGTGGCTTATACCATTAGCCGTCCGGAATATGTACTGCGCAAGTTTATAACGATTGCCTTCGTGCTGACCATGTATTTCAATGGGGGACTTATTCCTAACTATTTGCTAATTAAAGAACTTCATTTGACCAACAGCTTTTGGGTTTACATCTTTCCGGGGATGATCGGCGTATTCAATCTCATCATTATACGTTCTTTTATCGCAGGACTTCCTGAAGGGATTATGGAATCTTCGCGAATCGATGGAGCGGGAGATTTTACGACTTTTATAAAAATCGTACTTCCCCTTTGTTTACCGGTTTTGGCAACGGTTTCTTTATTTGTCGCTGTTACGCAATGGAATTCTTGGTTTGACGTATTTTTATACAATTCATCCAATATAAAATTAAGTACACTGCAATATGAACTGATGAAAATTTTGCAAAATTCCAATGCCGGCATGACGCAAAGGTCGGAGGCGGACGTTTTCGCAGCTCAGAGCGGTCAAGAAGGCTCCACATTTGTAACACCTACTTCAATTCGCGCCACAATGACGATCGTTGCAAGTGTTCCGATTATTATGGTTTATCCATTCCTGCAAAAATATTTTGTTAAAGGATTGACTTTAGGCGGCGTAAAAGGATGATAGCTTAATAATTGACTATTCCAAAAGGTGGTTTTTTCAATGGAGAACAAAGTATTAACAGACGCTCAAGTTCAGCATTTTATTGAGAAGGGCTGGGTGAAACTGGAACAAGCGTTTCCCCGTGAAAATGCTCTTGCAGCGCAAGATGTGGTTTGGAACTACTTTAAACAACAATTCGGAATGGATAAGCATGACAGAAGTACCTGGAAAAAGCCGCGAATCCATTTGACGAATATACAAGAAACACAGAAATTTTACGATCGGCCGGAATTCATGGTTTGCAACACAGAGCTTTTGTTTGACGCTATTGAAGATCTGGTGGGTCGTGGGCGCTGCATCAATACAGGAGTCCCCAATGCCCGTTTTGGAACGATGGCAGTTAGCGTGTACTCCGACGTCCCTTGGGATGTGCCTACTACCGGATGGCATTACGACGGCGATTTTTTCACTCATTATGTTGATAGCCTGGAACAAGGATTATTGGTATTATGCTTATTTTCAGACATCGCCGGGCCACAGTGCGGAGGGACTCTCCTTGTAGAAGGCTCGCATAACATTGTGGCAAAGGTGCTGCACGAAAACCCGGATGGACTGCATCACCGTGAGGCCAACAAGAAGGTGATTGAATCTGACCCGTGGTTAAGGGAGCTGGTCGGTCTTACTGAGAAAGATCCCGGGACTAACCGTATTCAGAAATTTATGAATCAAACATATGAAGATCCCAACGGTTTTCAGCTACGGGTAATTGAACCGACCGGGAATGCCGGAGACATCGTACTTTGTCATCCCTTTGTACTCCATGCTGCTTCGGTTAACACTTTGGGTACTCCCAGATTCTTGGGTAACCGCAGGAACCAACTAACCAGGAGGATGAAATTGCATCGGGAAAATCAGGCGGAATATTCACCCGTGGAATTAGTCATACGCAATGCTTTGTTTAAAGATACTAAAGCCCCATCAGTATAATTACACGAGAATTGATACATGGGGAGGAGTTAGGTTCTTGTCATTCCGACAACAAAAAGGGGAATATCCTGTCGGAAGTCAACATCATTGTTACATTAAAAGTCGCGTAAATTGCGGCTTTTTTTAGTTATGTAATAAGGTTCTTGTCATGGGTCGATGACAAGAACCTTATTACATTCCCGCTAAGATATGCCTCAGCATCCGAATTAGGACGAGCAGGAAAACGGTGTTAGACAGTGTTACTCGACAACTTTGAATTAACCCCAATGAGTATTTGTGTTATATTTATGTACACTAGCGTTGCATAAAACCGATCCATACTAGTAGTCGGAATATTCTGAACAACAGTTTGACTCCGTTTGCCAAAAAGTGGATCTCCTCTAAGAGGTAGCCTGCCCATTTGGTATATTATGTAATAT
>NZ_JAAOIW010000034.1 GCF_011440305.1 Paenibacillus agricola
TTTCATGGTCAAAACAAATGTTTGTTATACACGGTATCGATAATGATTTAACGGTAAAGCTGGAAGAGATTTTTAATTTTAAGCATCCTGATGATCGAAAACGAGTATTTGAAACATTTTCGTTATCAGATGAGGCTAAAACACCCTATGAAATTGAATATCGAATAGTTCGTCCCAATGGGGAAGTACGATATGTTGTCGAAAGTACAGAATTTTTCTCCAATGGAGCATTAGGTACAATTCAAGATATAACGGAAAATAAAAATCTTCGATTACAATTAATTGAAGAACAACAATATTATAAGTCATTATTTGAAAATAATCCTGATGCTGTGTTTTCTTTTAATCTTCATGGGAATTTTTTATCATGTAATTCGGCTCTTCAAGATATGTTTGGATATTCAAAAGAAGAACTATTAAATGGGAATTTCGAGCATCTTGTAGAAATAGGATACTTGCAAAAAACTCAAGATCACTTTATGAAAACAATCAGGACGCGCCTGCCGCAAAATTATGAAACAACGGGTATACATAAAAATGGAGAAATTATAGATTTGTATATCACCAATATTCCTATAATAATTAATAACGAACTTGAAGGCGTTTACGGCATAGCTAAAAATATAACAGAAAAAAAAGCAATGGAGCAATCTTTATTAGAAGCCGAAACAAAATATCGAAGTATTGTAGAACAGTCTATAGTCGGAGTATTTATTGCCCAAAATGAAGTATTTATATATACAAATCCGCAATTAAATAAAATGTTAGGCTATAACTCATTAATAGGTCTAGATATATTGGAGACGATTCACGACGAAGATAGAGAAGCCATTTCTAGTAAGATTTTAAGTTTAACGGAAGGTCAATCCATCCAGAATATAAGCCACAGGGCGTTAAAACAGGATGGCTCTATTATTATTTGTGAGGTTCATTATACAAGAATACTTCATATGGGAAAGATAGCGACTATAGGTACTGTTTTAGATATTACGGATCGGAGGAAAACAGAGGAACTAAATCAATACTTAGCCTATCATGATTATTTAACCGATCTTCCTAATCGAAGGATGTTTGAGGAACAACTGGAAAAACAATTAATAATGGCGCAATTTTACAATAAAAAACTAGCAGTTCTATTAATTGATTTGGATCGTTTTAAGATAGTTAACGATACGTTCGGACATTCTATTGGTGACGCGTTGTTAAAGCAATTTGCAAATAGGTTGAAGAACTGTTTAGATGAAAGTCAAACTTCTTATCGCTTAGGTGGTGACGAATTTTGTATTGTGTTAACCGACATGAATAATATACATGAAATAATGTCCCTTTCGAATAAAATTATTCAAATAACCAAAAAAGAATTTATTATTAAAGGCTACGAGTTTAATATAACAGCAAGTATCGGTATCAGTGTGTCACCAGAAGATGGTAGTACATTAGAATCTTTATTCAAAAATGCCGATACCGCACTTTATTTTTCCAAATCACAGGGAAGAG
The DNA here is from genome assembly GCF_011440305.1 of Paenibacillus agricola. Classification (GTDB taxonomy): domain Bacteria; phylum Bacillota; class Bacilli; order Paenibacillales; family NBRC-103111; genus Paenibacillus_S; species Paenibacillus_S agricola. The sequence continues at coordinate 1,498 of NZ_JAAOIW010000034.1, forward strand.
ATCAAGCTCAATGCTACTCATCTTCATTAAACGTCCAATCGTTTAAGAAATTTAATTTAAGCAACGATCTTCGAAAAGCAATAGATAAAAAAGAATTTTTCCTAGAATACATGCCTCGGGTAGATACTAAAAGCACTGAAATCCTTGGGGCAGAAGCATTAATTAGGTGGAATCATCCTGACTGGGGACTAGTTTCTCCCACAGAGTTTATTCCGATAGCGGAGGAAACAGGACTCATTGTTCCCATCGGTGAATGGGTTTTACGTGAAGCCTGTAAACAAAATAAACAGTGGCAAGACATGGGGCTCCCTCCAATTACAGTCTCGGTCAATTTTTCAGTACTACAGTTATTGAAACAAAATATATTGCAAACCATCGATGAAATCGTTGACGAGTCAGGAATATCGCCTGATCGGTTAGAAATTGAGATTACAGAGAGTTCCTTCATTAGTAATGAAAAAGAAGTGACCCAACTACTGGTTGAGTTAAAGAAACGGAAAATAAAAGCTTCACTTGATGATTTCGGTACAGGTTACTCTTCCTTATATTTGCTTAAACGATTAGCGCTGGATACGATTAAAATTGATAAATCATTTGTTGAGGAGATTCTAACGGATCCGGTTAATAGAAGCATTATTGAATGTATTCTGAATTTAGCTAAAGCGCTGCAAATGAATGTTGTTGCAGAAGGTGTAGAGACTGCTGAACAATATACCTTTTTGAAGGAAAGAAAGTGTGACGAGATTCAAGGATATTATTTCAGTCGTCCTATTGATCCTGAAGAATTTACGCACTTATTGAAGAATAAACTAATGATAAATCAATCATCGAAAACAAAACAAGAGAAACAGATTGCAAACCGCAGAGGGTACTTTCGGGTTAATCTTAAAAATCCATTGGTGGCAGGAATGACCATTTCCATGTTTAAGGGAAAGAGAGTTGATCTGGGCAGTACAGAAGTGTTTATTACAAATATAGGACCAAGTGGACTGAAGTTTTTATTAGGAGTTAAATTACCTGTTAATGATGACATTATTTTTAAATTTAGGACGGAAATATTAAATCAAGCCTATGAACTTCACGGGAATATTGCATGGAGTAACGAAATAGAGGGTGGCGAAGTTTATGAATACGGTGTTCAATTTCATATTGAAAAAAATGAACAGTTAGAATTGGTCAAAAATTTAAACCTATTAGCTATCAAAATTCGTGAAGGAGTTCCATCTAATACACAGATATTTGTTGGAGACCCAGTAAGTAGAATTAAAGAACAGAAAAATATTCCGTCGAGCATTCCGTGTTGCTGAAGGATATTCAAAGTATTCCAGTTGACCAGATTGATGTGTCGCTTTCTGGAGCGATTGATACCTTTGTCTATACGTCGAATCTATTGGAACTAAGTATTATGGAGGGCCAAGAGAACGGCTGTCAGACCCCCTGGGTTAGGATAGTTGTCATAGGCCTCTAGCAAAAGTATAGTTAGTTAAGAGGCACCAGAGAGGCGTGGTACTATGGCAAGATACAGCGAAGAATTTAAATACACAATCGTAAGAAGAATGATGCCACCCCAGAATGAGTCCGTAAATACAATAGCAAGAGAAACAGGGTTATCGGAAGCGACCTTACATCAATGGAAAAAGAAAGCAAGAGCTAAGGGGCTAGCGGTTCCAGGTGGTGAGCCTGAAGCAGAGCGTTGGAATACACAGGATAAGTTTTCAATTGTAGTCGAGACCGCTGCGCTTAGTGAAATCGAATTGGCAGAATATTGTCGTAGTAAAGGTCTTTATGTCGAACAAGTACAGGCATGGCGTGATGCTTGTATGCAGGCCAACGGGGGTATTGCCCAGCAAGCCAGTCAGATGCAGAAGAATATTCGGCAGAAAGACCGTGAAATCAAACAACTGAGTCAAGAGCTGCGGAGGAAAGAATCGGCCTTAGCTGAAACAGCAGCTTTACTTGTACTCAGAAAAAAGGCCCAAGCGATTTGGGGGGACAACGAGGCCGAATGATCAAGGCCCCAGATCGCAATAAAGCTATTGGATTGATCGAAGAAGCCGTCACTAGTGGAGCCAGAGAGCCGCTAGCTTGTAAAGAGATGGGCATTAGTCAGCGGACCCTGCAACGCTGGAGAAGTGACCTCACACCACGTGAAGACCAACGCCCCTTGGCAGAGCGACCCGTTCCCAATAACAAGCTGAACGAGAATGAAAGGGAGACGATTGTAAGGATAGTCAATCAACCGGAGTTCAAGAGTCTCCCACCTAGTCAAATCGTTCCACGACTTGCCGATCAAGGCGTTTATATCGCATCAGAATCCACTTTTTATAGAGTCTTAAAACAAAAAGACCTACAACATCATCGAGGAAGAAGCAAGAAACCCAGTTCCAAACCGATCTCCACGCATTGTGCAACAGGTCCTAACCAAGTTTGGATGTGGGATATTACGTGGCTTCCCGGACCGGCTAAAGGTATCTATTTTTATCTGTACCTCATCCTAGATTTATATAGCCGAAAAATAATAGCTTGGGATATTTGGCTTGAAGAATCCGCTGAAAATGCTAGCTCGCTTGTCAGACGAGGCGTGTTATCCGAACAGCGTCTAGCATCACCTCAACCCCTTGTGCTACATTCGGACAATGGCAGCCCTATGAAAGGTGCATCGCTGTTAGAAACCCTCTACCAGCTTGGCATAAGACCTTCAAGAAGCCGTCCAAGAGTAAGTAATGACAATCCCTATGCAGAATCTATCTTTCGGACTTGTAAGTACCGTCCAAACTATCCAGTAAAGGGATTCTCAGATCTAACAGAAGCGAGGACATGGGTGTTGTCCTTTGTACGGGGGTACAACCAAGAACACAGACACAGTGGGCTTAACTTTCTGACGCCCAATCAAAGACATGACGGTTTGACCGATCACATTCTCGGGCAACGGACCCTCGTATATTTGAACAAGCAAAATCGATGCATCCTGAAAGATGGTCAAAAGACATCCGAGACTGGACTTTAGAAGATGAGGTTTGGCTGAACCCTGAACGAGTCAGCAAAACATTAACCGAACCTATACGATCCTCTTAGCCTATACATAAATAGGTGTGCTACGACAACTAGCTTGACAAACACCGCAGACGGAGACGCTAGTTAATGAATTTACCAATCATATCTATAATCGCTCTTACATCCTGCGAGCACTGGGTGCCGTGTCGGAGGTGGCAACGCCAGAGTACGAGGAAATGGAAGACTTGCAAGCATTTGTCGCTGGGAAGTTCGGACCCGAGGTGGATTCCGTGGGTATTCAATCTACAGAACAGGTAGAATCGATTGAAGGAAATGAACCTGTTGGAGAGGCCGAACAGTCCGAACAGACCGAATACAGTAGCTGGAAAAACAATAAAGAAAATTTCGATAGCAGCCCGCTTGTCGCAGCAGCCATAGAAGCAGTAAGTTTTCAATTTCCGAACAAGCTGCACTCCATCGGGAAGCTTTTCAGAATGAAGACCAGAAGACAGGTGCACCCGAATTCGCGAGCTTCAGACCCTGCGTGTACCAGAATGGGCTTGTTTCGTCATGGTCAGGAGGCTCATAGGTATCTCGAAACATTCCCAGTCTCAACCCGAATACCTGGGTGGCATTAGATGGTGCCACCGTGCGAGACGGCGCTTATGCAAGCACGAATCAATTGGGGACGTCCGCAACGACCATAATCGATTTTTTTAAAGTGACTTCAAGGGTTGTGTTACATTTGCGTTTTGTTATCCTTTGGTGATTTCAAACACAATTTCGTAGGACCGAAGGCGTGCCTGATGATCAAAAATTTGGGAAATTACCATGATTTCATCCGCTTGGGTATTGGCCAAAAAGATCTGAAGCTTATCTTTCACGGTCTCAGAACTACCGATGATGGAGGATCCCAACTGTTGCTGCAAAGCTTCTATTTCATATTCATTCCACTGATCATTCAGGTTGTCCACTGGTGGCTGCAGCGGCACCTCATTATTCCGACCCAAGTTCAGAAATTGCTGCTTTAATGTAGTTGCCAGTCGCATTGCTTCTTCATCGGTATCTGCGGCAATGACGTTCACCCCAACCATAGCATACGGCTCACTAAGCGTCGTTGACGGCTGAAAGGCACTGCGATATAACTCCAGAGCAGGCAAGGTGCTATTAGGTGAGAAATGGCTGGCAAAAGCAAAAGGGAGACCTAGCTTGCCGGCCAGCTGTGCACTGAATCCGCTGGAGCCCAACAACCAAATGGGAATATTCAAACCCTCGCCCGGGATTGCCCTTACGGACGGTTTCCCTGAAGCTAAAGACGGATCAAAATAAGCGCGAAGTTCATCTAATTGCTCAGGAAAATCCTGTTCATTTCCAATACCACGTCTAAGAGCACGAGCGGTACGTTGATCGGAGCCAGGTGCGCGACCAAGACCAAGATCGATGCGGCCTGGATATAAAGATTCGAGGGTTCCGAACTGTTCGGCTATGACCAAAGGGGCGTGGTTAGGAAGCATAATTCCACCCGAACCTACCCGTATTTTTGAAGTGCCAGCAGCTACATGAGCAATGACCACAGATGTAGCGGAACTGGCAATAAAGGGCATATTATGGTGTTCAGCCAGCCAATAACGGTTGAAGCCCCACTTTTCAGCATGACGGGCAAGATCTAGCGTGTTTCGAAAAGAATCGCTGGGCGTGCTACCGACTACAATCGGAGAAAGGTCAAGGATTGAAAAAGGAATTCCATTTAGGGATTTTTCATTTTTATTTACAGCCATATTTTTAACCTCTTTCTTTTTTTGAGTTATTAACGATATTGCTTCAATTCTTTATATCGGATATTCTCTTTTTGCCCCATTCATACATCATCTCTAAAAGCGGAAGTAGCGTCATTCCAAGATTCGTCATCGGATATTCTACCCTTGGAGGAACTTCAGGAAATACCTCGCGATGGATAATCCCATCATCCATTAATTCTTTCAGCTGTCCCGATAACATTTTATGCGTAATTTTCGGCAACAGCCTTTGAAGCTCGCTGTAGCGTTGAGGGCCCTCTCTTCCTAAATGCCAAAGGATCACCAACTTCCACTTTCCTCCAATAACCGATAGAGTTAATTCTTTTTCACAGTTGAAATCCCCGTTTTTTATTTTATCCATTATTTCTTCTCTAAGATCGGACATTTTATTCCTCCTCACCGCCCAAAAGTTGCTTATTTGTAACCACCGCACAAAATAGTGCATTCTATTTTAATTTGGAAACGTCATTTATAATCGAATTTGTGGGAAGCATAAGTAAATGCACTGGACTACAGTTGCAGTATTATACCAAACAACCACATCAATAAAAACAAACACAATCTTCATAAAATTTGAATAGGGAGAGAAAAACACATGGAACTGCAATTAGCATTAGATCTTGTAAATATCCCAGAAGCAAAGAAGTTGATAAAAGAAGTTGAGGCTTATATCGATATTGTAGAAATTGGCACGCCGGTAGTCATAAATGAGGGACTAAGAGCTGTTAAGGAAATTAAAGAGGCATTCCCTAATCTGAAGGTATTGGCTGACCTTAAAGTCATGGATGCGGCCGGTTATGAAGTTATGAAGGCAGCCGAAGCCGGCGCTGACATCATCACAATCCTTGGAGTGGCCGAGGATATGACAATCAAGGGCGCAGTTGAAGAGGCCAAAAAACAACAGAAGCTTATTCTGGTTGACATGATCGGCGTTAAGGATATCGAAAGACGGGCGAAAGAACTCGATGAGCTTGGAGTAGATTACATCTGTGTGCACACCGGTTACGACCTTCAGGCTGTCGGGAAAAATTCATTTGAAGACCTAATGACCATTAAACGCATTGTAAAAAATACGAAGGTTGCCATCGCAGGCGGTATTAAGCTAAGCACGCTGCCTGAGGTCATTAAAGCAAAGCCAGATCTTGTTATCGTAGGCGGCGGTATTACCGGTGAGGAAGATAAGAAAGCTGTAGCGGCTGAAATGCAAAGATTAATTAAACAAGGATAATGCCATGATGCGTACAATCGAGTATCAAGCCGAAATTATAAAAGAGCTGAATCAAACGGTAAACCTAATTGCTGATGAAGAAGCTGATAAATTGGTGGATCGTATCCTCCGATCCAAGAAGGTTTTTGTAGCAGGAGCGGGCAGGTCCGGTTTGATGGTAAGGGCCTTTGCCATGCGAATGATGCAAATGGGCATAGAAGCTTATGTGGTAGGCGAAACGGTAACCCCGAATTTGGGAAAAGATGACCTTTTAATCATCGGATCCGGTTCGGGAGAGACAAAAAGCTTGGTGCCTATGGCCGAGAAAGCGAAAAGCTTGAGTGGTTCGGTTGCGATTGTAACGATTTCCCCTGAATCGACGATTGGAAAAATAGCGGATATCATTGTCAAATTGCCTGGATCTCCTAAAGATCAAACGGACAGCGGATATAAAACCATTCAGCCGATGGGAGCCTTGTTCGAGCAAACCCTCTTAGTATTTTGCGACGCGGTTATTTTGAAAATGATGGATAGCCAAAAATTGGATTCCAATACGATGTTCAGCAGACATGCTAATTTGGAGTAGGGCGTAAGAAATTAATCTATTAAAAGAGGCGACATGACTATTACCCCGGTAGAGGGAAATAGTCATGTCGCCTTTCGTTTCATCCTTAGACGACCGGAAACCATCCAGGCGTATTCATTATCGCTTGCCACAATGGATCTGGAACGACCAAACGATCCTGATCGCCTTTGCTTAAGGTGGTTCTGATTTCGGATTCCTTGCCATCGGCGATTTTCTGTACCCAATCTGGCTCTATGATGATTTCACGACCGATTGCAATCAATTCTACAGCCGATTCCAGTGCTTTCAGTGCCTCGTCCGCCGTATGAATCGAACCAACACCTATAATCGGAACACGTTTACCAACGCGTTCCTGGATCCATGCCAAGCGTGACTGGCTGGCATCAACCCCGTTCCTTGGCACAGACCAGAAGTCCATCAGGGAAACATGAAGGTAATCCAATTGCTTGTCCGCCAAGGCATCCACAAGAATCAGAGTTTCGTCCATGGTGATTCCTGGCTCCTCCGGCTCCTCAGGCGAGAAACGGTAGCCAACCATGAAAGGCTGCGTTGCATGCTCGGCCACAATGCGTTTCACTTCGTCAACGATGGCAAGTGGAAAGCTCAAACGTCCTTCGACATCCCCACCCCAGCGGTCGGTGCGACGGTTGGAATGCGGAGAGAAGAACTGCTGAATCAAGTAGCCGTTCGCTCCATGAATTTCGATACCATCATAACCTGCTTCAATTGCCCTGCGCGTAGCTTGGCCGAAGTCGCGAATTATGGACTCGATTTCCGAATCGGTCAGCGGTCTTGGGGTCACGCCTTCGTTCTGGTCGGAAGGAATGGCGCTGGCGCTAACCACATCTCCATTCGGTACCAGTGCAGGAGGCACCATGCGGCCACCATGGAAGATTTGCAGGATTGCCTTCGCGCCTTGCTTCTTGATGGCAGTTGCCAAACGCCGCAAGCTTGGAATCATCTCATCGCTATCTCCACCAAACTCGCCTGGAAAGCCCTTCCCGCTTGGAGTTACATACGTACAAGCCGTAATCACCATCCCTACCCCGCCGGACCGGCGAATGTAGTAATTAACTTCGGCGTCTGAAACCGTACCATCCTCGTGTGAAGAGAAGTTTGTCATCGGTGCCATCACGATCCGATTCTTCAGCTCTTGACCGTTGCCTAGCACGAATGGTTGAAACAAGGGTTTATAGGTTGTGTTCATCGTTCTCATGGTGTTATCACTCCGTTTTTTTCATTTTTGTGTACAGTATGCTACTGTTGTCCTATCGAAACAGTACTGTAATTATATTAGTTACAGAACATTTTGTCTAACTACTTTAAAAATATAATGAACTTACTTGCCCATACCGACAACACCGAGCGGGTGTTAATCGATAATATTATCTATTATCTGCAATTCCCCCATTATCCATCCGCCTCCATTAACTACCTTAGTTTCGCCGCTAGAATGATACGCTGAACCGTATCACAAATAGGGCGAAATTAAGCATTGTTAAAAATTCTGATATCATAAGCTATAAAAGGGGATGAAGGATAATCATTTATAAGGTGGCGCCATATATTTTAATGATTGGAATTTTTCTCGTTGTTTTGGATGGTCTCTGGGTCGTGGATACTTATGATTCATATTATACCTACCCGAAGGAAGCATTTATCTATTTGATTCTTGGAATATGCTTGACGATTATCAGTTATCTGATCATCCAGCGTAAAAGGAAGTGTGTTACTCAGATCAAGAATAAAATGATTATTGAACCAGGGATAGGAAAGGATAATCGGGTTTTCATCAACAAGATGTGGAAACTACGAGTGAAAATTGGAAACAGAATGGTTGGGTGTTCCCTTGTTATTCTGGCAATCCTCGCCATGTTTGATGTTGGTGTGGCGATTAGTCTGCTGCAGCCAATGATGTTCTTGGGAATGACCGGATTATCGTTTCTTTATATTATGAAAGATGAGGGTAAGGATATTGAGGAGGAGAATATTCAACCCAGAAGTCATAAATTGCGGAATTTACTGCGTCTGATCGATTACAGAGAACATCCTTTCAGCTTATCGCTGATCTTGTTTATTATCATTGTCCTGACATTTCTGCTGTCTAAGCAGTTCGGATTAATGCTGAGTCTGGAGACAAGTGGTAATCCCGTGTATGTCATGAGTTTACCAGTTGGTACGAATATCTTATCAGGATTAGTTTTTGCCTGTGGGTTTATCTATATCATTCAGCATTGTGATTTCTTCGGGATTCGTCAGGCAGAACAGGGTGAATCTAAACTGCTGCAGATTCATTTTTTCGAAATTATCATTTGTGGATCAACCTTCTTAATCTGGTTAATGATATCGATAGTTGCATTGTTCACAAGTTATTAAAATAAAAAATTAATGGAAGCATCTATATGTTTGAGTCTGTGGAATGATGGTTATCGGCACTAGTAGAATGGGAAGATGCTTCTTCAGCCAAATGATAGGACTGAGAGCCAAAGTAGAATTGTAAAGGGCTTTCAGTCTTTACAAGGTAATAATACAGCGGAGAGTATCATCAGATTGAAGAAAGAACTTAAGAAGTTCATGAAGTTGGACGAATTGACTCCTGAGATGGTGCACAGATTTATTCATAAAATTGAAGTACAGGCGGATGGCACGGTAAACATTCATTACAAGTTTACCACCACCGCTCTTCTTACGGCTTAAATTACAGTGACCGACACACTACTCATGTGGAGTGCGTGGTAAGGATATATCGGGAGGATATTTTTGAAGCTCAGTTTAATGAGAAATAACAATAATAAGGGTTTTTGGATGTGAGGTACAGCCAAGTTATGAGGTGATCTCGTTGGCAGAAACAAGCTATAGCAGGCTACTTGAATTTATATTCTACTTTGAAGATGTGAACGTAGCATTTTGTAAGTGGAGTTCTGGAAAGAGGGATGAAAATGGTGTGTATACTATGCCATATCCTATTTACGATGATAGATTGAAGGAATTTATTCAAGCTGTATATGATAGTGATTTAATGATGAATCATTATTTGAATTATATTAAAAAAATTGGCTCGGTATCAGACATTGTTCGTGGTATTAACGATGTCGAAGATATGGATACATTAAGGGCGTTTCTGACATACTTTGTGCGTCAAGAAAGATTTTGTGATGGATTGTGGGCTAAGGCCGCTGAAGACAAGATATTTCTTCAGATTTTATTAAAGCTACGAGAATTAACGGATTCTGAGTAATTGAACAATGAGGATAATATTAGAGATTTAGTCGGGAGCGTAAATTATTTTGTGTAAATGGTTTTTACCGACAAACCGTTCATCCAGAGGCTTTACATGGAGGGTTGGGCATCGTTCGACAAGTTCTGCTATAAGCGCCAATCAGCGTGAAAAGCAGGAGATTACACATTTGTTATCTTAACTTTACAACCGAGGATGGGAATGACGGATCCATGTTTCCTGAAACCATCCCGCCAATACTCCTGCATGCGTCACGGCTGACAGGTCATGGGGTATGAAGAACAGGTGAATTCGGCAGAACGGAGGCTACAGCCATTCCTTCGGAAAAGGTATGCCAACGGATATGCCGCGCGGCTGAAAAACTAGATAGGGTGAGAATCGTTCCAAGTAAGGAACTGACAAACAACCGAATGTACAGGTCTAAAATCCCGACATAGGGAAACCTATGTACCATCAAACGACGGTGTGAGTGGCGTAAAGTAAAAATATGCCCTCTGAAATACGCTATGCCGAACCATGGCGGCATCCAACTCACAGGCCTACAGGGAGCACCTAAGTCCAGAACGGAAAGCTAGGTTGTAAGGGACTTGGAAAGCAAGGAACGCTGTAACAAGGGCTGTCACCCCAAGCGGTTGCTATAAGGTTTATTCCGAAACGCATTTATCCTTGTGAGGGTAGGGGCACGACTGATGAATCCCCTGTAATGGGAGTGGAGGAACAGCCCCAAGTCTAACTGAAAATAACGATCATTTTCCAAACGTGAATGGCACCGGTCGGGTAAGAACGTGGGAACATCACCTCTAAATAAGGAGGGATGCCACAGTGCAAGCCTTGAGATACTGGGATTATTACGGCATGACGGAACTCTTTACGGACTTATATGACAGAGCCGCGAAACAGGAAACTTTTTCGAATTTGTACGATATGATCACATCGAGAGAAAATATCCTGCTAGCCTATCGAATGATGAAGTCCAATAAAGGGTCAAAGACGCCGGGAACCGATGGGAAAACCATCATTGACATACAAAAGCTATCCGACGATGAACTAGTGACAGAAATTCAAACCAAACTGCAAAACTATCATCCTAAGAAAATAAGACGGAAACTCATCGAAAAAGACAATGGTAAGTTAAGACCGCTCGGAATTCCTTGTATCCTGGATCGCATCATTCAGCAATGTTTCAAGCAAGTGTTTGAACCCATTGGAGAAGCTCAGTTCTACAAGCATAGCTACGGTTTCAGACCGCTACGGTCTACACACCATGCGATGGCAAGGGTACAATTCCTTGTCAATCACGCGCAGCTGCATTATGTGGTAGACATCGATGTTGAAAAGTTTAGCGACATTAATTTTCAGCCCAGAATAGCCGTTTAGACTATTTATATAAGGGGAATCTCTAAAAATCTCATCCAATCGCAGTATCTCGCGAAATTTCGTTATGTTCCCGTTCGAGTGCCGTAAGGTGTCTGAAAAGAGTCAACAGGGTCGCCTTTAAGGCCGAGAATTGTGCGCATCTTCCGCATCGGATGGTGCTTTGAAAGATCCTTGAGGTCTGCAATCGTTACGTGCAGATAAATTTGGGTGGTCATTAAACTTTTATGCCCTAGAAGCTTTTGAATGGACACTAAATGAGCCCCTTCCTGGAGAAGGTGCGTGGCACAGGTATGGCGCAGCTTATGAGGTGTGACCTGCTTGTCAATCTGAGCTTCCACAGCATATTTCTTGACCATAAACTGAATAGCTCGAGGGGTCAGGGCACCGCCTTTCTTACTTACGAACAGTTCAGGAATGCTGCTTGTTTGGGATGCTAAGTATTCCTGTATGGCCTCATCTACAGTCGGATCTAGCGGTACATAACGCTCACGGCCGCCTTTGCCGGAGATGAGAATACGTCCATCGCCTCGGTTTATGTCGATTGTTCTTAGCGAGCAGATTTCGCTTACACGCAGCCCTGCAGAATAGATCAAGGTAAGGATCGCTCGGTCGCGGCGTCCTAAAATGGTGGTTGTATCTGGCATGGCAAGGATGCCCTGCATTTCCTTGTTGTCTAGGACGACGGGCAAGCGCTCTGGCGTGTCCAGCAGCTTAGGCCATTTCTCGCGTTCGTCTTGCTTCGAGTCCAATAGCTCCATGAGGATAAGGAAGTCAATGAATGCAGACAAGGTAGCGAGCTTTCGAGCGACTGCTGCCGAAGCGTTTTTTCGGTCAACACGAAGGTAACGGATGTAATCCACAACGATCTTTGCCTTCGAAGGGTTATCCACTTGAGGATAATGAACAGCGCAAAATGCTTTCCACACTTTCAAATCGATGGCATAGGCTTCTGCGGTTTTAGGGCGACAACCTCGGACCATCTGTGTAAATTCTAAGAAGTCTTGAATGGTGGATTCACGGTTCATTGGATTTCGCTCCTGACGAAGGTGTAATATTTTTGCGCAGCAGGCTGACAGCTTTTCGAATATCTTCAAAATCCACATGGGCATAAGGTGTCGTCTCGGCTAGCGTCTTGTGCCCGAGTGCCTTAGCGATGACCTCGATGCGCCCGCCTCTTTGGATGAGATGGGCGGTAAAGGTATGGCGGATCGTGTGAGGGCTTACCGGTTTCTGGATGCCAGCTACTTCGGAGTAATGGCGGATGCGCCGCGTCACGGTCCAAGGTTTGATCCTGGTGCCTTTTAGATTGAGCAGAAAGGGGCCGGTCTTGGCTTTGCGATGCAGGCCAACATACTGCTTTAGATCATCCAGCGCAGCTTTTGGAATGGCAATTTGCCTGTCACGGCCCTTACCATTTCTGACGTGAACCCAGCCTTCCTTTAGGTCTACATCTTCTATGTCTAAGTTGCTTAGTTCTCCGACGCGGATGCCCGTGGCATAGAGAACCAGGAGGAAGATGTAATCTACAAAGCCTTCAGGCGTGGAACGGTCTGGCGCCGCGAGCAGACGAAGCATTTCATCTTCCGTAAGATATTCTTGTTCTTTGGGTTGCCGTGGTACCATCTTGAGCGCCTCCATGGGATTGTCCGATCTCCAGCCGCGATCTACAGCGTAGGCAATAAAGGAGCGAAGATGGGATAAGTTTTTATCTATGGTACATGGGGAGATTCCGGCTTGTCTACGGGAACTGAGCCAACGGATGATGTCTGCGCCACGCAAGGCTCCGACACCTTGTTCCATACAGGATGGACACCCTACGGCAAAGCGAGTGAGGCTGAAACGGAATTCTTTCAAGGAGCCTTTACTGTACTTACTCATGCCCTCCGCGGTTCGAAGAAATGCCTCGATCTGCTCCGAGAGCGTGCCAGTAAGAGCATCCGCTACAGGTGTTACGGTGTATTTTCGACGATGAGAGCTCTTGAGCTTTTGCCGTGATCCTTCCACTAGCTGGAGCTTGGGGCGAACCGGTATGACTGCTACATTGATCGGATGCGCCGCCAGTGTTGCCGCAATCTCTGGGTTTTGAATTTGCGCATAGTGCAGCGTTGTGGTGATCCGCTTGTGTCCGAGCCAATCCTTAATGTGCACGATATTGCCTCCCTCTTGGAAGAGATGAGTCGCACAAGTGTGACGCAATTGATGAGGGCGTAGGGGCTTCACCCACATCTGGGAATAGCTTCGAAACGTGACGCCGACCAAATTGTTGTCCATCTCTTCTTTTCTCCAGGTCAAGAGAAGAGGCGCGTCGGCAGTCAGGTCTTGCCGTGTTGCTAGGTAGACCTGCAGTAGTTCCAGTACTTCTCCGACAACGGGAACCCTTCGATCCTTACGCCCTTTTCCCGCACGGATGCAAAGGATCTGCTCCTCCCAAAGTACATCACGCAATTGAAGATTGGCTGCTTCACCAGCTCGAATGCCAGTTGCGTACATAAGAGCAAAGAGTGCTAGATTGCGTTTGCGGATGGGATCGAACTGTTTCCGCCCCAAACACGATTCGATCTGGCGACGAAGTTCCTTAAGGCAGTCTTGAATCTCTTCTAACGAGGCAACCTCAGGTAGGGTTTGATGGGCATCCAGATTGGTGTATGAGAGCCCTAGTGCAAGATTGTCCGAACGGTATTCCTGTTGATGCAGATATGTAAAGAATGAGCGTATTTGGCTGACGATGAGATTACGGTAGCCAAGGGATTTGCCCTCTGTACGCTCGATGCAGTAATTTTCAAGATGAACTAGCTGGGCCGTTTCAAGGACAAGGGAATGCGCTTGAAGATAGGCTGCCAGTTTCATTAATTCTCTCCAAGTCCCAAGGACGACTTTGGGGGTGTACCCACGGATAACAGTTTAGTATTCTCGATAGCTTTCGATGATAGACTCCACAAGACTTGCTCCTCTCTCTTCGCTAGTGTACTGGATCTGGCGATCCAGTACACTAGCGAATCTTCTGGGTCTATCTTATATCGCTAAAGAAAAGTTCTTTGACCGGGTAAACCACGACAAGCTCATGGCGAGGGTGGCACGGAAAATCGAGGACAAGCTTGTCCTCAGACTGATCCGCTCCTACTTAAACGCCGGGGTTATGTCGCAGGGAGAGCTGGAACGCACGGATGAGGGAACCCCGCAGGGCGGTCCGCTCAGCCCACTTCTGGCGAACATTCTGCTGGACGATCTGGACAAGGAACTGACGAGAAGAGGGCTGCGGTTTGTCCGCTATGCGGACGACTGCAACATCTTTGTCGCCAGCAAACGTGCCGGAGGGCGTGTCATGGAATCGGTGATTCACTTTGTGGGTATGCGTCAAATAGCCCCCACCTAGCAGTCAGATGGGAGCGGGTGTATGATGGACATAGATTAGCTTAAGCGACAAGAATCCGGGAGTTGTGGTGACCACGGCATAAACGGCTCCAATACCTGAGGCTCTTGCAGATCAGCCACTTGTGGCAACTGTTCAAACAAGTACTTCAGATATCGGAAGGGATGCAGCCCGTTTTCCTTGGCGGTCTCGACCACACTGTAGATGGCTGCGCTGGCTTGGGCTCCGCTTGGCGTATTCGCAAAAAGCCAATTTTTTCGGCCAATGACAAAGGGCTTTATGGAGCGTTCACTGCGGTTGTTGTCGATCTCAAGGATACCGCCTTTCATGAAAGCCGTCAGCTTGTCCCACTGGTTCAGGCTGTAGCCGACCGCTTGTCCCAGCAAACTCTTGGGCATCGTCCGGGATTTCTGCTGGCGAAGCCAAGCATAATAGCCATCCAGCACGGGGCGGCTTTGCTTCTCGCGGGCCGCCAGCCGCTCTTCGGGTGTGGCTTCGACGAGCCCCCGTTCAATCGCAAATAGCTGGTTACACCAATCCAGCCCCTGTGCCGCCACACTGTGCGGATTGTTTCTCGCTTCCGGTGCGGCCTTCCGCGCCTCATCGTACTTACGTCGCGCATGTGCCCAGCACCCCACCAGCGTTACATTCTTGACCTTGTGGTAACCCGCATAGCCATCCACGTGCAAATATCCCTGGAATCCTGCCAGAAAATCGCGCGGATGCTCACCTCCGTGGCCACGCTGGTAGTCGTAAACCACCGCGGGCTCTACGCCTTGGCCTGTCCGATACAACCACATATAGGAGTCCGACTCCGCCGCTTTCCCCGGTTCATTGAGCACCTGCAACGTGGTTTCATCGGCATGCAGCGCTCCTTGCCCCAGCAAATGGCGCTTCATCTCCGCTACGACCGGCATGAGCCATTGCTTGGCGCCATAAACCATCCAGTTTGCCATCGTTTGCCGAGATAGGGGAAAGCCCTGGCGGACAAACTCCTGTTCCTGCCTGTAGAGCGGTTGGCTGTTCACATATTTCTGGCACATGATGTGCGCCATGACCGATGGCGAAGCCAATCTCCCCGGATAGACCGGCCGTGGCATCGGTGCCGTGATGATCGGTGTTTGCAGTCCATGGCGCTCACAGTGGCGGCAGGCATAGACCTGCCGTACATGCTCGACCACCTTGACTTGTGCCGGCACCACTGCGATTTCCCGGCGAGTCTCCGTGGTTATTTCATGCAAGGCCCCGCCGCAGCAGCTGCAGGTTTGGTCGCCTTCGGCTAGGGCATAGACCACCGTTTCTACGGGAAGCTTCGAGAGGTCGGCTTCACGCTTGCCGCTCGTTTTTCGGCGCCCAACTGTAGCCTCTCCCTTCTCTGGCTCCTGCTCTGGCGCTGCTGTCACTTCGGCTTCATTGAACAGGTTAAGCTCCAGTTGGTCGGGGTGCGTCTTTTCGCTGGAAGCGCCGAAGCGCTTCTGCTGCGCCAGCCGGAACTGCTCTTCATACCATTGGAGTTTGGCCGATAGCTCGGCAAGTTCACGGGCTTGCTTCGTATTTTGTTGCTCCAGCTGGGCGTTTTGCTGCTGGAGTTGTTCGAGAGTGGGGGATTCGTTTTCGATTCGCATTGCATTCATTTCGACACGGATCGGGCCACATCCTGCCTAGCGGTTCCTTAAATCGCCACTTCAGGTGAAACACGTGGATGGGCTTGCCCTTGGGTGAGCGATAACCCATCGAGCAGCCAGCGCAGCTCCCGCGGGTGAGGCAAAGCGGAGCGCTGCCTCCGGTGGGCCACTGAAACGTGCCGCGCTCCAGCCTGTGCGCTTAGCTCCTTTGTTTTTGGCATCCACTGCTGATTTCTTGAGCAGATTGTGGGCAAGAGAAAGCCACCCGACCTCTAGACTTACTTTGGGTAAGCCTCGAAGCAGGAACCTTCGAAATCCACGGTTGTTTTTCATATCTCCAAACACAGGTTCCGGTTCAATCATGCGGCGAACCGCTAGTGTATAACCTTCCTCGCTACGGAGTTTTTCACGCGCCTGGTTCTTTAATCTCAAATACTTCATGCTCACTTTGATCTCGCGATTTCCTTCAGCCTTCGTACATTTTGGCTTCAACGGACATCCTTCACAACTTGTACTCCGGTAATGACGATGCTGAATTTCGTAGCCACTTTCTGTTTTTCCCTTGCTCTCTCTACGGAAAACCAGGTTTTGTCCGGCTGCACATGTCCATGTATCTTGTTCTTCGTTGTAGGTCCAGTTGTCGATTTTACTAATATCCGTTTGCCACACTTTGCTATTCTCACGGTGGTAGGTGCTGTATTTGACAATGGCGATGGCTTCGTTTTGTTCTAAAAAGTTATAGTTCTCTTCGCCACCGTATCCCGCGTCGGCGATGACTGTGCCTGGCATTTTTCCCAGTTGCGACTTCACTTTTTCTAAATGAGGGATGAGACAACGTGTATCTGTCGGTCTTTGATGCACACTGTAACCGAGGATAAATTGATTTTCGGTACCGATCTGCACATTGTAACCCGGCTTAAGCTGACCGTTACGCATATGATCTTCTTTCATTCGCATGAACGTAGCGTCGGTTTCCGTCTTGCTGTAACTGTTTCGGTTGCCTAAAATCCCTTCATGCGATTCATACTTTTGAAGGCGCGGGAGCAAGTCTTTTCGGAGCATGCGCACGGCTTTCTTCAGCGGCTTGTCCTTTGGTTTTTCAAGCAGCTGTTCTTCTAATTGTTTGACGGCGTTCTCCAGTTTTTCGCTTGTGATTTTCGACGATTCTTCCAGCTCTCTGAGATCCGATCGGTCATTGGCCACTTCTTCGTGTTTTTCGGCCTCTTCAATAGTAGGAAACAAGGTCTGCACTTTCTCCTGAAGCTTTGCTTTATGCTTTACAACGGCTTTACCCCAAACAAACGTATACCGATTGGCATTCGCCTCGATCTTGGTGCCGTCGACAAAGTAGTGCTCAAGCTGTACGTAGTTCTCCTCAGCCAGAAATTGAAGAACCGCGGTAAAGACAGTCTCTAACACAGCTTTCATCCTCTCGGAACGAAACCTGTTAATGGTACGGAAGTCCGGGCGTTGTCTGCCAGCAATCCACATGAACATGATATTCTCTCGGACGGCCTTGGCGATCTGGCGAGAAGAGTAGATGCGCTGGGTGTAGGCGTAAATGATGACTTTTGTTAGCATTTTCGGGTGATAGCTATCTCGTCCACCACCGGGATAAGCGGCGTCAAAGACTGAATTGTCCAGCCGATTTACGGCGGCGTTCACAATACGAACGAGGTGATTTTGAGGAATATCTTCTTCCAAATCCATTGGCAGCGTAAGTTGATGCATGGTATATTGAATGTACAAAGAAACCGTCTCCTTTTAAATGGTGGGTCGCACTTCCATTTTACCAGGAAACGGTTTCTTTTTGTTTTACAAAATTGTAAAAAGAGGGTGCCCAGCCAAATTCATGGCTTTTGGGACACCCTCTTTATTTGTCACAAAATTCGCATTTAAAGTGATACGCTGAATCTTATCAAAAGTAAGGTTAATTTACTTATTTTATCTATAATTATAGTGCTTTGCGTTGTCCGTTTGAGCTTAAGTATGCATTGCGTCCAGCACCAAGACCCACAAATAGTAGAAGAATACTGGCTATGACTAAGATCATCAATGAAAAAAACCAAGTGTTGGTTAAATCATGAAGATAGCCGAACAGAATCGGGCCGATGGCAGCCAGAAGATAGCCGATGGATTGAGCCATACCTGACAATTCGGCAGATTGTCGAGCGTTGTGTGTTCGAAGTCCAAAGAAAGCAAGCGCTAAGCTAATACTTGATCCTACTGCCAACCCGATACAAATAATCCATATCCATGTTAGCGCCACAGGACCGAACAACAATCCGATATAACCTAAGAGATGAAAAATGACCGTAACGATGACGATTCCTTTTTGATTCTTTTGACGGCCAGCCAGAACTGGAACGATGAAAGAGATGGGGAGACTGACAAACTGCATAGCAGATAACATCCACCCAGATGAAGCGATACTCATGCCCCTCTCATGCAATATCACGGGCAGCCAAGTTGCATTAATGTAAAACATCAAGGATTGAATTCCCATGAATAGCGTGACTTGCCATGCCAGAGTTGAAAGCCAAATAGAGCTTTCTCCTTCATAAACTTTCGTAATATGACGGTAACGAAGCTGAGGCAGCCAGCATAGGACTGCTAATCCTGCTAATAAAGCCCAGCTGCCAAGAGATCCGCGCCAGCCTAAACCTGCCCCAACTGAAAGTGGGACACTAATCCCAGATGCCAAGGCACCAAAGACGTTCATGGATACAGAGTAAGCACCTGTCATCGGTCCAACTTGGTTGGGGAAATCCCGTTTAACTAAACTTGGCAGAAGCACATTGCCAACTGCAATGGCCAAGCCTATGATAAACGTTCCTATAAATAATGACATTACCGATGGGACAGAACGTACAATAATCCCTAGCGTAAGCAGGACCAAGCTGGCCATCAAGGTGAGTTCCATCCCTATTCTGTGAGCTATCTTAGGTGCGAGCGGAGAGAGGATGGCAAATGCAAGCAGCGGTAAAGCGGTAAGCATGCCAGTTATAGTGTTTGACAAGTTGGTTTGGGAGCGAATGGCTCCGATTAAGGGACCTACTCCAGTGATGGCAGCCCGAAGGTTTGCGGCTATTAGCATAATTCCTAATATGAGTATTACAGTCTTGGCACGAGAGTGTACCGCCAGCTTTTTTTTAGCATTATTAATAATCATAGTGCATTAAACCTGCTTTCTTAGTGTAACCAAGGTGTCTCTTAGTCCGTATACATAATGGAGGTTTTTAGCCTCTTTTTTTATAAAAGTAATTTGACTCAATGTTTATTATTTTGTACTATAAGTCATACAATGTCAAGAAAGGATGCTGCACAATGATCATAACGAAGCAGGAGATTATCCGGTCGGCCACCAAGCTTTTTAAGGAACGGGGATTTCTTTTGACTTCAATCCAAGATATTGCAGACGACTGCCTCATAGCTAAGGGTTCAGTTTATAAGTATTTTCAGTCAAAGGAAGAATTGTTTAGCGAAGTATTCGATCACTGCCAGAACACCTACTTTGAACAGGCCGAAAGGATTAAGTTCCTCCCAGGAATTTCATCGAGAGAGCTGTTTTTTCAGCAGATTGTTTTTCGGTTTCAGTATTTTTTGGAGTATAAGTTCATACTAGTCGAATTCACAGAGCTACCCATTCAGCAAGATGCTAAGTTCTATCCGCTGCGGCTTCGCGTGAGGGGCAGGTTGATGAAATGGCACAAAGACTGTCTTTTGGATATGTACGGTAAGGAGATAGAACTTCACTTATGGGATCTGGCGTTCATTTATAAAGCGCTTCTAAAAGAGTACCTGTTCTGGATCATTCACGAGGTAAAGATGTTATCGATCGAAGGGACTGCTCACTTTATATTGGAAAAGATGGATGTACTGGTTAAGCATTTGATTGCATCCGAGTCGAAACCAATGCTGCAGCAATCTTCCTTCGAACAGTATATCCATTGGGGATTGGAAGGAAGGGAAGAAGGGAAAGCTCAGGTCATTGCGGAACTGCTCAGGAAGCTCACTATGACTCTTAACGAAATACAGGCAGGGAATGAGCACCGACGAGAACTGCATGAAATTCTGAATTTGCTTAGAAATGAGATAAGCAAAAAGGTACCGAACGGACCGTTGACACATGCTTTATTAGCCTACTTGGAAAAGGAAAACGAGCTGAAAAGCCTAGTATTACAGTTAAAAAACATTATTGCCAGCGATACGTAAAGTTTTCAATATTAGTATGCCGTTCATATTGTATTAATACACAACCGATTAAAGTTGTGGATTTTGCTTTTCCTGCGATTAGCGGCTTTCCCATTGTTTGTTATAGGTTGATCTGGTAGGTTTTGACCTTGCTTCGAAAAAGTAGACACAAAGAAAGCGAGTCTGTCAAGAATTTTGTGTAACCTAGTAAAAGGGAAACTAGCAAAGACGGTGCCGGGCCTGACATGGAGCCTCTAGAGGGCACGATTAAATCGCGATGTGCGAATGGGCTTAACGCCTCTTCGCTCGGCCAGTTAGCCTATCATGCCCGCCCACGAGGGACGGGCAGGATAACTTAAAAGGAAAATATTTACACATGAACAAACATTCTGTACAATAAACGGGAAACATACCAAAATCAAGGGTGGTTTTCCAATGAGTGAACAAGTTGTTGAACGTTTTGTTGATCGTATTGATGCGGTCTTTCTCCCTGTTAGGAATCTTAAGGAGTCATTGGAATGGTATCAAAAGGTGTTTGGGTTTGGTCTACGCTGGAGCAATGAAAGAATGGCTGGACTAGCAATTGCACCAAATTGCGGGTTTCATTTAGTACAAATCCCAGATTTTGAGCTATCAATAAGTACACCCCTTTTAATTTTGTTGTGAAGAATGCAGATGAAGTTAGGACCAGACTTCGACAACATGGAGTAGAAGTGTCCGAAATAAGAAATGGTGAACCTAAACGGTTTGATCTTACGGATAATAACGGGAATATGATAAGCGTCATTCAAATATAGATTTTGCTATTGAACAATCGGCGAACGATAGCAAGAAAGGCTCACTCCTCAGAATATTTTCGTTAGAAGAATTTGTTCGGAATTATAATACCATAATTTGGAATGATTGTGCTGCACTAATCTGCCCGTCCCTCGGTTTTAAGGGTTTATCTCGCATATACTCACTCATTCGCAGGATTTCGTCGCCTTGGAAAACAGTTGCTGCTTGGAAAGTACGCTCATTAGACATCATTAGACACCGTTATTCCAATCTTGGGCATGCGGGAACAGAAGAAGCGTATGGAACATTTCCCCAAGTGTTATTCTTCTGCACGCATACTCCACAATTTCCTTGGGGGTTCACCATCCCACGACTCTACGGGTCTATGCCCTCACATTCCTCCCTCAGAATGATA
>NZ_JAAOIW010000035.1 GCF_011440305.1 Paenibacillus agricola
TGTTGCATGATGTTCATTTGGATCATTCTCTCCTGCCCCCAACCTGTCTACGTTCTACAAGTTGGTTTATCGGTTGTGGCTGGTTTTTCAATGACTCCGCTGGCCTACTTTTAAGTTAACAGATACAATGAAGTAAAGCCGGATGTAACAACCTTACGGAAGAGCGCTTCTGTAACACATGCAGGAAGCCTGACTAGCAACGGTATGAGAAGCAAAGAGGCAGCTCCACCAAACGCGGGTATGGCGGTCACTGGAAGAAGGCACGTATAGGTTTCCTTACCAAGCATCCGTTATGCATCCACTGCAGCAATGATGGTAGGATAGGCGGTGCTACTGTAGTGGACATTAAGCCCCGCAGAGGCGATAAGGAACTATTCTGGGACAGGGATAACAACTGGCAGCCTCTTTGCGAAAAATTTAGGCAATATGCACTATTTATTAGACAACACATAAAATGATACAATATGTCTAAAATAGTCGAATAATATCGAATAATCATAAATTTTGTCCACAATACCTAAATAAATCGATTCGATTGGTTTGCAGACAAGTGGGCGTGTACCCCGCAAAAATGTGGCGGGCAAACGCAATGATTATTCGTTTACCGGGCATATATAACCATTTATAATTAGGTGTGTGAAGAAGGTATTAGTCAATTAGAACTAATCTCACAAAAAATCTTGATACAAACAATTCTTATCGATAATGGCAAAACCATTCGAAAGATGGAGACGCAAAACCACGGGTCTAAGGCGAATGCTAAGATAGCCGGGTTACCGAATTAAGAAGGAATCAGTATACAAATCTGGTCCTTTTATAGGCTGGTCTTTTTTAATTTCAGGGAGGGATTTTATTGAAACCATTAGTTAAAAGCAACCTGGTACGTAACGATATCATCGAAACTAGTATTAGGAACATTCTCGAAGAGATTGGTGAAAACCCGAACAGGGAAGGGCTGTTGGATACACCGAGAAGGTTTGCCAAGATGTATAGAGAGGTTTTTGCAGGTGTCGGGACCAATCCGGAAACAGCATTAACTACAACATTTGAAGAAGAGTACGATGGAATAATCACGGTCAAGGATATTACTTATTATACCTTTTGCGAGCATCACTTGATTCCGTTTTACGGTAAAGCCCATATTGGCTACATACCCGATGGAAGAATTGTCGGGTTAAGCAAGTTTGCCAGGTTGGCTGAGCTCGTTTCTCAAAGACCGCAGGTCCAAGAGAGAATGACCCAACAGATCGCATACGCTATTTCTAATGTGCTCAAACCTAAAGGGGTCATTGTGACAGTCGAGGGAACGCATCTATGTATGTGTGCCAGAGGCGTGAAAAAACCGGGGGCTTCAACGGTAACTACAGTAAAAAAAGGGGTTTTCGCCGAAAACACGGCGCTTTGCGAAGAATTCGAGCGATCCCTATCCAGGAATTAAGGGGGTTAATCCATGCTTTATTTATCGAGAAAAATCCATTTTTCCGCCACTCATGTATACCGTAATCCCGCCTGGAGCGAGGAAAAAAACCGGCAAATATTCGGGTTATGCAGCAATCCGAGCGGTCATGGACATGATTACACGCTAGAAGTTATGGTAAAGGGACATTTAAACGACAAATCCGGTATCGTGGTCAACACTACCGATATTAAATTGTTAGTCAAACAATTTGTAGATGAAGAATTGGATGGTAAATTTTTGGATCGGGAACATCCCCATTTCCAGAATCATATCCCTACAACGGAAAATTTGGCAGCCTATATTTGGCAGTCGCTGGAAACCAGGTTTGAAGATTGTGTACTACATCGGATTCAACTGCATGAAAATCATTATTTATTTTCAGCAAAGGAGGCGGATTCATTGGTAAACCTTACAAGAAAATATCATTTTTGCGCTGCACACAGGTTACACAGCGAGCATTTAACACCCGAAGAAAATCTTGAACTGTTTGGCAAGTGTAACAACCCCCATGGTCACGGACATAATTATTATCTGGATGTAACCGTTAAAGGCGAGCCTGATCCCATTACAGGAATGATCATTAATTTGGCTGAACTCGATGAAATCGTGGAAAGGGAAGTGCTTGACAAATTTGACCATAAACATTTGAATCTGGATACGGTGGAGTTTAAGGAATTGAATCCTACTTCGGAAGTAGTGGCATTAGTTATTTACAATATGCTGCATGCTCATCTGCCTAGCCTTCATAAGATCGGTCTGTGGGAAACGGAAAAAAATTACTTTGAATACGCCGGGCCGAGTGTATCGTTATGATAGATTTTGGAAAGCTCAAAGGCAAAACCATCGCAATTACAGGAGCTTCGAGAGGGATCGGTAAAGAAACGGCAGTTTTATTGGATCAATTGGGAGCAAATCTGGTTATTGGATCAAGAAACGAACCTGATTTACGATTGATTGCCTCCCAAATGCAAACGAAGCCTTTAACATTGGCACTGGATGTCTCCGATGAAGATTCGGTTCGCCATTTTAAGAGTAAAGCCATTGCCAGATTCGGCCATATACATGCCCTCATAAACAGCGCTGGAACCGGTGTGTTTGATTCAATTCTTTCTTTGTCTACTGAGGATTTTGATCGGATGGTCTCGGTTAATCTCCGAGGTACATTTCTGTGCTGTAAGCATTTCGGTGACCATATGGTACAAAACGGAGAAGGCAAAATCATCAATTTGGTTTCAATCGCCGGTACAACAGCACTTTCGGGGTGCGGCGGGTATTCGGCTTCCAAGTTCGGAGTTATGGGGCTAACTAAAGTATTGCAAACAGAATTAAGAAGTAAAGGGGTGCAAGTGACAGCGGTATTGCCGGGGGCAGTAGCCACTCCGTTTTGGGATACGATGGAGCAAAAGCCGGATCTCTCGAAAATGATTCCTGTGCAATCAGTAGCCAAACACCTGGTTTATGTTTTGTGCCAACCAGAAGGCGCTGTCGTTGATGAAATGACAATTATGCCTCCTCTCGGGATTTTATAAGGGGGGAGAAGTTTTTGTGAAGTCTTTCTTAAATAAGTTTTTTAATTCTGAGGATATGATAACGAATGCGCAAACATCTGTTTTACCAACTCCCCTTTCCATAAATTGCTTGAAAGACCATCACCAAAGGGCATTAATAGGATGGATAGCCAATCGAATGGGCCAGTTGCTACAAATAGAGGATTGCAGGGTCGGAACCTTTATTTATATTTCATTCTCTAAAGAAGACTTATACCAACAAGAGGGCGATGAGGGTGAATACCTCTTGTTCCTGGCTGCTACCTTACTAGGTTGGTTACAAGAACAGAAGGATGTTTATCTCCAAATCAAAGAACTACAGCTCCCGGATAAGTTCCACAGATGCGTGCTCGAGGTTTATGAGGAAATAAAGGAGGATATCAGCCTAGTTCTTCCCCAAAAACAAGCAATACTGCCTGAACGTGGTAGCGACGATGAGGTTTGGGAAGTATACCGTGATGTTATTTACGCGGTAACCCAAAAAAAATTTTTACTAATGCGAAAAGGAGAAATCGCATCTTACAAACAGGGAAACCTTATTTGTGAAGCCACCATCAGGGAACGTTCGGATATCCCGAAAGCAAGGGATTTAGCAAAGCAAAAGCTGCATGACATCGGAATTCCTTCGGCAACATTAATGAGTCAGCTCCTGCTCATCTCAGAAGCAATAACTAACATTTTGAAGCATGCAAAGGAAGGAATGCTGACGATTGTAAAGACGGAAACCAGTGTCCATGTAATAGTAGAAGATAAGGGTCCTGGTTTTCCATTAAAGCTTCTACCGAATACAACATTAATGGCCGGGTATTCGACGAAAAAGTCACTAGGGCAAGGGTTTACGTTGATGATGAAAATGTCCCAGCAGGTTTTGCTCTGTACGGTTCCTAATGAAGGAACTACTCTTATTCTGGTTTTTCACTCAGAAGAAATAGAGGTGAAAATTTGAACGACCAACAACAAATAAATTATAGGAACAAAAGCTTATTCCATCGATTATTGGTCACAGAGGAAAAAACAACGGATATGCTGGAAAAGCTAGTTGGTGGGCGTCTGACTGTTCAAGTGATTCAACAAAAAATGATCGATAGTCAAATGTTTCGGGAATCCATTTTATATACGAAAAATGATCATTTTATCGTTTCCCACAACTTTGCGCTCATAGATCCCGATCGAATTCCAAGACGGCTTTATGAAAAGATCGTTTCTAAAAATGACGGTATTGGGGAAGCAATGAACCTTCTGGACCTTGAGTCCATCAGGGACATCTCTACTTACGGTTGGAAGAACGAGAATGAGCTAGGGGATTTTCATAATTGTCCCGTTCATTTACGGTTTGCTAACGGTGAATTTCCAGTTCCATTTAAAGAGTACACGATAACCTTTCAAGATCTGAATAAACCCGGCATTCGATTAACTGAATATTTTAATCCACAAATGATTCGCTCTGACCTTAGCGAACATTAACCGAAAGGGAGGTCACAACTATGGTCAATCCGCTGAATCACGCGAATTCCCCTGAAATGACAATCCAGAAGACACTATTGATGACCAAGCTTTTTGATCGTTTCTGGGATCGATGGATCGCACATGGGATCGATATGGAGGGAATCAGCAAATTGCGGCCCCAATTCAATCATCTCTCGCATTGGATCGAAGGATTACATGGACAAGCTGTTCAGTATGAAAATACTGCGCTTTCCTATTTGGAACGACATAACCTAAAGGAAGCCGAGCGCTTTTTTCGAACGGCTGGTTTATATTATTACCTTATTCAATGGATTTTTCCTGAGGCAGGAGCCGATAAACGAGCATGGTTCCAACAGTGCAAGGAAATGGTCAACAAAGCCGACGCCCTCTCGGACTTGCAAACTACGGAGACCTCCATTCTTGTGGAGGAACGAAGCTGTTATGGGAGAGTACGTATTCCGAAATCCGCTAAAGGCTGTGTTGTTATCATAAATCCCATTGATTCATCCAAAGAAGAGCTGTTTACCTACGAAAACGATTTTGGAAGCTTAGGATTTACTACAGTAAACTTCGATGGTCCCGGTCAAGGCGAAACGTACATGTTCCAAAATTATAAAGCATCGCGAGAAAACTGGGCTTTATTTATTCATGCGGTTATTGATTTCACAGCCAAGCAATTCCCTGAGCTTCCTATTTTCTTATTTGGGACGAGCAGTGGCGCTGCGTGGTCTGTTTATGGAAGTAGACATCCTCATGTGAGTAAAGCGGTATCGGTTAGCCCAGCTTGTGACACTAACTCCAATCTACCGGATTACTTTCTGGAAAGAATGCACTATATTCTTGATAACCATGCAGTCCTGCTCCCTAAGTTGGATGACTTGTCTGCTTGTAAACCCGTTATGATATGCCATGGAAAGCAGGACACCATGGTAAAGGAAGAGGATATTTGGGAGCTCTATAACAAACTACCCGATAGTAAGCGAATGATCGTGTATGAAGATGAGGGGCACTGTTGTAATTTTAAGCTCACTGAAATTCGGAGGACTGCAGCAAAGTGGTTTTTAGAGGGGGATAGGGCATGACGTTCAATGATTTTCAACACTTCATTTCCGAGCTTTCACAAGTGCCGATTAAGAGCATTCATTCGGACGCCTCATTCCGAGATGACTTGGGAATTGATTCTTTGCAAATGGTTAATTTGATTGTACGCCTGACAGACCGATTTGGGGTAGATATTAGCAAAATCGGTACGATGGAGGATATAGATACCGTAGGGAAAATGTATGTCTACTTAGCGGGAGATAAATAAAGATGAGAACTATTGCCGATTGGATATTTCAAAACGCTGAAGACAAACAAAGGATCATACTGTCCACACAATCCGGTGAATACAGCTTGGAACACCTTGAGAATGCAGTGGATCTATACTTAGAAATGCTAAAGCAATATGGAAGCTTGAAGGGAAAAAAAGTTGGAATAATGATGCCGCCCATATTCCACTTTGTTGCGCTTGCTCTGGCCGTGAACCGATTAGAGGGTATTATTGTTCCAATAAGCCACTACTTCCGAAAAGATGACCTAGGCACATTACTGGATTCTCTCGATCCTCATCTTGTTTTTTATATGGATCAGCACAATGGTTTCCACTTCGGTCAAATGATCAGGGAATGGGCAAATGCTGTTGGAAAGAAAACGGTGCTTTTTCAAAGGGCCGATTCTAATAAATGGATTATTGATGAAATGGGCGGTATGGATAGACCTATAGAAGAGATACCTGCTCATATTATTAGCTGTTCTTCGGGTAGTACGGGAGTGCCGAAAGGGATTATGGTGACGACAGACTGGTTTGAACATAACAATACCGCGTTATCCCTGATGCACGAGATTATTCCGTCTGATCGAATACTGTCTGTGGTGCCGGCGCTTGGCAATTATGGAATGAGTCTGGTTTTTGCAGGTCTTCACAAGGGAATCCATATGACGGTAACCGAATCCTATGATTTTCCGTCGATCATCAAGTTGATGAAGGCACAGCATTGTAACAAAGTATCAGCAACACCTTCTTTATTTAAAGCATTGGTTCTTTTTGCTAAAAATATAGAACCTGCGGTTTTGGAACGTTTGGAGTTATGTACGCTGGCCGGTGAAAATATTAGAGAAGACTATTTCGCAGTATTATCCGATCTCCCGAATTGCAAAGTTCGCAACCATTACGGCTCTAGTGAAATGGCAGGCTTGTTATATTCTTCGAAGGATTTGCGTGAAGGCTTTGAGATGAGCCTACTGCCCGGTGTGGATTATCAACTCGTGAACCCGGAAGGTGACACCAGCGAAATCGCCTTCAAGGCGGCGAGCGGGTTTGTCGGATATTATAAACGCCCCGACTTGACCGATGACGTATTCAGAGACGGATGGTTTTATACAGGTGACATCGCCCAGATAATAGGAGCAAATCAAATTAAAATTATCGGAAGAATGAAGGATTTAATAAAAAAAGGTGGACAACAGGTTATTCCGAGTGAGGTTGAACAGCTGATTTCCAAGCATCCTAAGGTAAAACAAGCCGTTATTGTCGGAGCCCCACATTCCGTCTTCGGAGAACAGATCGTAGCTTTCATTATTAGAAACGAAGAAATGGATCTGCAAGAGCTCTATTCATTTTTGGAAGGCAGAACGGCAAAATATAAAATTCCGGATCAGATTAAATTTGTAGAGCAATTTCCGATGTCTCAAGGGAAATTAGACAAAGTTTCTTTGCGTAAACTTGCGGCGGCGGAATTTGGAGGCAATTAAATGGAAAATAAGATGGTTTCATTACGTAAGCAGTTTTTATCCAGACTTTTTATTATTCTTTTATTGATTGTAGCTATTACAGGCATTGTTCAAATCTTCTTAATTAAACAGCAAATAACGAATACTTTAAATGAACAATCCAATATGATTTCGTCAAGTATCGCGCACGGCATTAAATCTACGGATGAAGCTGGAAAATCTATCGAGCATCAAATAGACTTGAAGCTGATCTCCTATGCGTATTATATCGGGGATTTGCTTGGGAATAAAGATTGGAAGGATATAACGGATGAAGAACTCTTACAAATAAAAGACAGACTCAACCTAACAGGTATATCCATAATGGCTGAGCAAGGCGATGACATTGTTGGTGTAAAAGCAACAGACCCGAAGGAAATTGGCTTCAGTTTTAAAAAGATAGGTTATATGGACGGCTATAATGATATGCGTGCGAGGCTGGATGGAATATCTCCAAAAGGAGTGGTTTCCTATCAAGACAAACATTCACATGTGCTTCCAATTGTACAGTCCGGATCCCATGAGGCTAATCCGAAATTTTTTAAATATGGTTATTACGTGAAGCCGGGTACTCATTATATTATCAGCACTTACATCGAAGCGAACGAAGTGTACCAATATACGGCTACTGTAGGTCCGGATACTTGGATTAAAAAGCTGACAGACGAAAATCATTATGTGAAAGAAGTCGGAGTATTAAATCCGCAGGTATTCAAAGACCCGGTTTTGGCTGCAAAGCTGTATCCTCCGAAGCAAAAAATTGTGTTTGGTACGTTTACTTTTGGCAATGAAAAAGACACTGCGATTCTTAAAGGGATAGCGGATGCTCCTAAAATGTCCAGTTACGTTTCAAAAATCAATGGAGGCAATATTTATACCTTATTTTTACCTATAGACAAAGAGCGTGTCATCTATGCGGCATTGGATTATGACCGAATCATCAGTCCGCTATACCGCCACTCGATTATTTTAATCGTGTCCGGTATAGCTGCCATGATTGCCTTATTTTTGGTTACTGCCAGGTTCTTTAATCGAATTTATGAAAATATTCAACGAATTAAGGCGCAATTTAAGTCGTTGGAAGAAAAAGATTTTACCGCTATAAGCCGTTTGACCGACAACAGTGAACTAGGCAGCTTATCCGAAAGTGCAAATCGAACGGTTAAATCTTTGAACGAAGTGTTTCTCGATACGAGCGAACAGGCTTCAAAGGCCCATAAACTTTCTATGACTTTGGAAAATGATGCGAATGAGTCCGTTCAAAAGATGTTTAGCGTCTCAACGGAAATGACCATGTATCAACGAGAAATCGTAGATGATATTTTTTACTTCCTGGATCAAGTGGAATTGTCAGTTAAGTCATCGGATTCCGATGAGCATACACAATATGTCCTCGAACATCTAGAGACGATTAGGGAGAAAGCAAAGAATAGTTCAACGATAACAACGGATTTCACGATAGCTTTGTCGGACCTACTGACATCCTTATACGGCCAATCAAAAGAAATGTCAGATATTTCAAATATCCTGCTACAAAACATTAAGGAATTCAAACTTTCTTAATGCGGCTCACAAATAGCTGCTTGATAGAGAGGAAGTTACAACGATGCAGATCCAACCTAAGTGGAACTTTGCCAAAAATGCCTTAATCTTAGGCGAGAATGATGAAATTATCAAATATTTCATGAAAGAAGGCTTAAAAAATAGCTTCCATATGATCTATTTTGACGGTCCTTTCAATTCCGGACTGCTTTTTACCGCAAATCAGCCTGAGCATCATTTTGAATATATGTCTCCGTGGTCCCAATATCATACAATTCAAAACTATTTTAATCCGAACCGTTATATGGAACATTATCGTAAACGGATCGAATTGGCCAAACAGCTTTTGCGGGAGGACGGAATATTTGTTCTTCAAACCAATATGATGAATGGACATCACTTAAAGGTTCTTTTGGATGAAGTGTTTGGCAGGGAAAATTTTCAATCTGAGGTTATTTGGAAGCATACCGATACTCCGTGGAAAAGCATTTGGGGGTTCCCAGTCGGCTACCAGCATGAAACCCTTTTATTTTATAGTAAATCGGCCCGGTATCTGGAACGAATCGATCCCGATGCAAATTTCCCATCCGTTTGGGATGATATTTCGGGCTATCAATACTCTAAAGAAGAGGAAACCCATTACCCTTCCCAGAAGCCGGAAAAGCTAATTGAAAGGATATTGGATATTACAACTCAAGAGGGCGACCTGGTTGGGGATTTTTACTGTGGGAGCGGATCCTTGCCTTATGTGGCGGAAAAGAAAGGCCGCAGATGGATCGCTTGCGATAATAATCAATTTTCCATCCAGATTACGCATGAACGATTGGCAAAAATCAGCCGTTCATTTGAGCTATATGACACGGTAGATGAATTTCAATCCGGTTGTCTAAATGGAAAAGCATATAACAAACATACACTAACTCCAATCTCCTACAAGGAACTGCAAGGCTTGCAGGATCTTCATGAGCATATCGAAGTGAGTGCGTATCATTTTTCACCAGATGTAGATCTGGCCAACGATAACCAACAATTCACGTTTCAATATATTTTTCCTTTAGTAACAGAAAATGGATTCAGTGAATTTGAAACGATTAAAATGGCTCGTCCGATTCCAGTAGTCGAGAATGGCCATATCCGTTTACATGTTCCAAACGAGCTTGAGTGGATACTGTATCATATGGTATTCGTGGAGAGAAATCACCTCAATATGCTGAATAGTTCTCGTTATGAAACCGATTGTAATCGTATCTTCCAGTTGGATAAGGCTATCCAAAAAGCAAGGGAAATTCAAAATCAAATCCAAGGTAATTGGATTCAATCCCTTACAGAGGAGAATGGGCTCCTTACCGTTACTGATTTGTTTGGGTACCATTACAACGCCATTAAGGTTTAGAAAGAGGAGGGTTGTTTATGAACTTAGAAATCCAAAAGGAAGTTAAGGATTCGGTTCTGTTTATTAAAATTATTGGTTTAATGGATTACTCCACGGTTGATAGCTTTAAAGTCGAGTTTCCAAATAACTTGAATAAAATTGTAGTCGACTTTTCCGGTTTGGATTTTATAGATTCCACCGGTATCGGTTCCATCCTTTCTATTATTCATACCGCGAGTGATCGGGGAGTGGACGTCAAATTTGAAGGTTTAAATGAAAATACACGGGAATTGTTTGATACGGTAGGAGTTTATAGAGTCATGGAGGCTCTGCTAAGAGGAGGACATTAAAATATGTATCGTAAATTATTGCTGCAGCCTCATGATGAAGTCGGGGCAACCCATGAATTCAATAAAACCTTGCAGCGGGAAATACATCTTGCCCGCAACATTCAAATGAAGCTGTTAAATGGAGAAAAACCGGAATTATCCAGCGGAGAGGTTTCCGGAGTTTCGATTCCAGCTCGTCTGATCGGTGGCGATTATTTTGATTTTTACCCGTTGTCAAATGGGAAGATCCGTATTATCATCGGAGATGTGATGGGTAAGGGAATACCGGCGGCGATGCTGATGATTCTTACGCGCGGAGCTTTTCGCAGCGCTGCTGAAGCAACAAAAGGACCGGGCCAGACCTTAACAGCCATGAATAATGCCATGTTTAGGGATTTAAGAAAACTCGGATCGTTCGTGACCGTGTTTTGCGCAGACTGGGACCCGGCTACTGGTGTATTTATATACGCAAATGCCGGGCACAGCCTTCCCGTATTTGTTCGAGCGAATATTGGTATTGTTGAACCCCCTGATTTAAAAGGTGTGATGCTTGGCGGTTTAACGGGACAGCTGTACAAAGAGGAGCAAACGCAGCTCAAAGAGGATGATCTGGTTTTCTTTTATACGGACGGAATAGTTGAAGCCATCAATCATGATGGAGAGATGTTCCAATTGGACAGATTAATTCAAATCCTGGTCAAGCATGGACATAAAGAGGCTTCCAAGATCGAAGAGACTGTAATAAACCAAATCAGTACCTTTACGGAAGGATTACCCCAAAAAGACGATATCACGATGGTGATTCTCAAAGTCGGTGATGATAAAACCGAAATCATTAATTTTAATGCTCCGGCCTTGAATCCATAAGGAGGTAGCTTACCTTGACAACAAAAGCAAATAGCGTTACCTCAAAAGGCAAAACGGTAAAAAAAGCAGTACAAGTTGCCTTGGATCTTTTAGATAGAGAACTCGACGATGTTGAGATTGAGATCATTGAGAACGATTCAAAGGGTATTTTGGGTCTTGGTTCAAAGCTTGCGGTCGTAAGAGTAACGGTTAAAGAAATCATTGCACAGTCCGGCAACGCCTCGGCTGACTCGCCTTCAGAGGCTGAAATAAGTAAGATGGTTCGAATGATGGACTTATCTGGAGGAAATTCCATCTCCTCAATTCTTAACAAGGAGAAAGTAATAAATGTTACGACATCTGACCTGTCAGGGAAAGTATGGGTAGCGGACGGGCAAATCTTTTGTAAGGACGCGCTCGATAAATATCCTCTTCTTTCACCCGGGCCAGGAATTAAGCTTTATAAAAATGACGAACTGATTGAAACTACGGTCATTGTCCGTGAAGAGGACGTCCTGAGAATGGATCTTGAAGACGAGACGCGGGAGCCGCAATGGGAATTAACCATTAGTGACGATAAAATGAAAGCCGTTTTAAAGGTGATCCCCGGCGTACATATTTATAAAAGGCTAAAAGAAAAGGGACCCGAAACCTATATCCAATTGGAAGTCGAGGAGAAAAAAATTCCTATCATGATCGAAACGGATGCGGTGATGGGGACGCTAAGGGCTGCTGGGATTACTTACGGTATTAATTATTCCGAGCTTGCTCTTGCTTGTACGACTGATGATGGTGGTTCTTTCATTATTGCCACAGGGAAAATTCCGACACGGGGTGAGAACGGATTTTTTCAACCGGCTCAAGAAGTAGAGATTAAAAAAGGCATAAAAGAGCGACCAGACGGCTCCATTGATTATAGGGAAATTCGTCAATTTCCATCTGTCGATCGCGGACAAGTTTTAGGCACTATTCAACCGCCAACAAAGGGTATACCCGGAACAAACGTTACCAATGAGCCTGTTCTTCCCCCGGATGTTTATCCCCTTCACGTTCAGGAGGGTAAGGGAGTCGTTCTAGTGGAGGACGGATATAAAGTGGTTGCAACCGAACCGGGGCACCCGGATATTCTGGTAAGGGGTAAGACAGCAAAAATATCGGTAATTTCGAAATTGTTGATTGGAACGGATGTAACTATCCAGGTTGGAAATGTGCGTTATATTGGAGCTGTAGAAATTGTCGGCTCGGTCCAAGACGGGATGCTGGTTGAAGCACAAGGGAGCGTATTGGTACATGAAAATGTGAATATGGCAACAGTTACAGCGGGAAGCTCAGTTATCGTAAACAACAATATTATTTCCAGTGCAATTACCGCCGGAAGCAGTAGCTTATTGTTCGCTGAGATTCATTTGATGCTGGGGGATCTTATCCGCCAAATGACGCAAATGGTAGCTGCTATGCAGCAACTCTCTACTGTTTCCGCTTTTAAAGTATCTTCATTTAGCCGGACAGGCCTCGGGCCATTAATAAAAATTTTATGTGATGGAAAGTTTAAAACATTCTCCTCTTTGGCGATATCCTTTATCAATCAGATCAAAAATGGACAAGAAATCTTGGATGAGGAATGGATTCAATTTAGTGAACGGTTGTATAAAGGTTTTATTATGACCCAAACTTCCGATTTTAGGTCGATTGAGGAAGTCATTCAGGTAGTGAAGAAAGGTGAAGAGCTATATGCCGTCACCCAAGAGCACAAGGAAGAATCCGGATGCTTCATTAAAGCCGGCTTTGCCCATTACAGTCAGCTGAGTTCAAGTGGAGATATTTCAATTATTGGGCAGGGAGTGTATAACTCCAAACTGCACGCCGGAGGATTTGTAGAGATCGCAGGCTACGTTCGTGGAGGAGAAATATTTGCAGCTAAAGGTGTCAAGGTGGGTGAAGTGGGAACAAAGGGAGGAACTACCACTAAGATTACGGTTCCTCAAGGACAATCGATCAGAATTAAAACAGCCATGGAGGATACCGTCATCCAGATTGGACCCATTGTGCACAAATTCACGGTTCAGATGTCCAATATCCATGCAAGGCTCGATGAATATGGGCAATTGGTATTATCCTAAAGGGAGGGAGTGTTCCGGATGTTTAATTTTAGACTTGTTGAAGAGGATACAAAAACTATGGTTTGGTTTGAAGGCGATATGGATATTGAAGTTACGGAATTGATGGAGGAAGAAGTGGCTCCACAGTTATTTAAGTCCAAAGAGATCCAAATTGATTTTTCTAAAGTACCTTTTGTTGATTCTTCCGGAATCGGCTTATTGATTACACTTGTTACGAATTTACAAGATCATGGCAGTAAGGTAGAGATTATCAATATTAGCCCGGACGTTAAAATTGTATTTGATTTACTTCAACTTCCTGAGATTTTGGGTTTAGATGTGTTGACGGATTTCCAATAAAGGTGCGTAATGTTTTAACTATTGTTTTAGCTGCAACTTAAAAAATAACGCATGCAGGGGAAGTGGAAAATTGGACAGACGTGAGCACAAGAGAATTGATATAGACCCTATGGAAATGGTTTTTGAGGAAATCGAGGGAAGCTGCGGTACATACAAGCAGGTTTCGATATTTATAGAAGAAGTAAGTTTGCAGGGTATACGATTTACGACAAACGTAGAATTCCTCACTGATGAACTGATTCATTTTCATCTCCCTAGTATGGATGTTAGATCTTTACTCACTGGCAGAATTTCATGGAAAATGGAGAAAGATACCCATTATCAATATGGTCTGAAGTTCTTAACCCAATAATAATAGGATCACACTCTTTTCATTTCTCAATGTCAGGATGTGTATAATATTGATCTTCTGGAGATTCATGTAAGTACGACTTCCAATCCATCGCGAAAAACGATACATAGGGTTGACTTTGACTTTGCTAAAGATCCACTAGGGCAATCGGTGAATCTTCAAGAACTTGGTGTGGAGAATGTTAGGAACCAGTTTGAAAATAATGAATAACGACGACTTAGGATCATGATTAAATAAGAGAAGGGATATAGTGCATAAGTGAAAATGAATTTGAAATCCTTTGTAAGCGGTGCTGTACTGGGTTCCGTCCTTTTTTCTGGCGTTTCTTTTGCAGCTCCTGCAGTCGTAAAATTGTTCGTCAACGGAGCGGAAATTCATTCAGAGGTACCCACACAGATTATCGATGGAAGTACCATGATACCGGCTCGCGCAATGGCTGAAGCGTTAGGAGCGAAAGTCTTTTGGGACGAAGACCATCAAACTGTGGTTATTGAAAACGAGAAATACCGCCACATCCAGCGTAAAAGGGCTGACCTTAGCGAAAAAGATGCTGTTGGTTTGGCGGCAGATGCCCAAAAACACTTTTGGCTTATTTCCCGTGGAGGCGACGGGGATCACAAAGACGGGTCCTTTGCATTTAAAGGGAACGATTACCGCTGGATGGCTACCGATTTGGATACGAAGGCGAAATTCATCGAATACCTCGAATTGCTTTATACACCTGAGCAGGCTCAAGCCTATTGGAAAAAGCAAATTGGGAACATTGTGGAAATCGAGGGCAAGCTGGCTCAACCAAATGCGGACGGCGGGAGTATGATACGTTGGGACGAAGCTGCGGCCAAGTTAATGAAAGAGGAAAGTGGGATAAAAACCTTCCGGGTTTCAGTACCACTTTATGATAAGCTCGAAGTTCATGATTTGAAATTGCGTTATGTCCAGGGAAAGGGCTGGCGCATCGATGAGCCCGTTGACACAATCTATTAATTTAGTTTCTACCGAGAGGCACTGTTAGAAATTGATATGATATTTAGCAAATGCTTAATTCTCTTATGAAGCTAAACCGAGGGACGGGGAACGATAGTACAATACGAAGGGCTGCCTCGAGGCAGCCCTTCGTATTTGCTTGAACGATCAATCCCGGTACAGCCTTATAATTTCTGTTTAGGACATTTTCGGCAACTAGCTTCCCTTACGACGAAGCGTAATTACAGATCAGCTAGTTATTTCAATTTATGATACAATAGCATGAATATGTACTGAAGCCAAGCTTCGGATTTGACTTGTTGTAATCGATTTCAAGTCTGCTGTCGGTGATCAGAAAGCTCTTTAAAGATCAGTGCGGCTACGGAATATATATTTAATTCAAGCCAAATCTTAAATAAGGAGTTAGAAATCTATGAACGCATCTTACCGCTTTGACGAAGTCGGTAGACTTCCCTTACCCGGAGATAATGTCGCTGTTGCCATTCGCCAACTGGACGCTGGCACCATCATTAACTATCAAGGCCAAACCCTAACCTTGGATTACACCGTTATGGAAGGTCATCGATTTGCGGTGAAGGCGATTGCTCCTGGTGATGCCTTACTCTCCTGGGAATTACCCTTTGGTGTAGCGCTGCAATCCATTCAGCCCGGCAATTATGTAATTAATAAATCTGTGTTGGAGGCGCTTAGCGTGCGCTCGTTGAAATTTGCGTTGCCGGCGACGCCCAATTTTGCGACCAAGTTCATCCTTATGTTCTCGACGAGGCGAATTTCCAACCGGCTCCAGCATTGCCCGCTTACCCGGATACGCGCACCTTCCTGGGTTATCGGCGATAATAAGATGTCGGAAGTCAAAATCATTAATACCACATCTGGATAAACGCAAGGTACTATGCACGTTTGATGCAGAGGTCGCTCACCCCAATGTAAGTAATCCGCAGGGTGTTTTGGATGAAGTTATTCAAAAAGCATTTACTCTAGTGAAAAAAGGCAAATCAGGCGAAAATTCGTTGGATTACCTTGATGAGTTTGAATCATATTGGATTCAGGAGGCAAATAGTGAGATACTTTCGCTACTTTCAATAAGCCCTGAGCCTAGAGAAATACATCTTATTTCTTTTACTCATCCGAATTGGAGCGTCACTAAATTAGTTGCTGATACAAGAATGGAAGGGGAAACTTGGCTGGTTCAAGCTGGGGCAACAGTTGATCCGACTCGCAATAAGGCGTTTTATTTACCGCTCGAATCAATTGGTCTGCCGCCATTTCCAACAAAAAACGGTGAATTTTTAAAACGGCTAAAGACTGAAAGCGGTGATGCAGTAAAGCCTCTGTTAGAATTTCTTAATAAAGATATCAGACCATCTACGATCGTGTTTTCAATGCCGTATAAAGATGGTCATATTATTGGTGCATGGGAGCACGCTAATGAGCAGCAATATAAAACATCTCCCCATAAAAGCAAAGTAAAGGTACAAAAAGGTCTCAAAGGTTTTCGCCGATGTAAGCGTAATGCATTACTTGAATTGCAGCGCGACTTTCGTGATCTGAGTGTCAAAAAACTGCTTGTCATTCGCGTGGACAAAATTCGACTCTTCACTCGTGGTGGTGACGGAGGGATTTTTTCTAGCCAAAGAATCGGAATCATTGGTTGTGGATCCATTGGCAGTCATATTGCCAAGTCTCTCGTCGATTTTGGCATAGAGCGGCTGCTTTTAATCGATAAAGAAAAGCTGACGTTTGGAAACGTGGCACGGCATCTATGCGGTGCCAATGATGTGGGTAACTTCAAGGTTCGCGGTGTACATC
Organism: Paenibacillus agricola; assembly: GCF_011440305.1. Taxonomy (GTDB): domain Bacteria; phylum Bacillota; class Bacilli; order Paenibacillales; family NBRC-103111; genus Paenibacillus_S; species Paenibacillus_S agricola. The sequence goes on from NZ_JAAOIW010000035.1 coordinate 16,978, forward strand.
AAAAGCTAGCATTTCATTTCCCACATTTAGAAGTAACGACATATGAGTATGATGTGCTTAGATTACTCCGTGACTACGAATCGGTTTTAAACCGATGTGATTTTTCTATTGTCGCTCTAGGTCACTTTCCGACGGAGCTGCGCCTCAACCGACTGCAAAAAGACGGTATCATTGATAAGCCTTTACTCTACGTCTGGGTAGAACCGTTTTTAGCGGGGGCGCATGCCGTATATGTGGATCCTTCCTATACCGGGTGTTTTCACTGTGTATTTGAAGAAGAGCATGCATTTCTAAAAAGCGTGCTAGCAGAGCCAGGGTTATATTCAAAGCGTGAAGCGGGATGTCAAAGCACATTTGTGCCATACGGAATAGTAGAAGTGAAACGATTTATCTCGGATTTGACGTTTTTTATAGAAGTTATTCAGTCTGGTAAGATAAAGGAAAACGTCTTATTCACTTGGCTCGGTAATTTAAAGCTTCAAAAAGAGAAAGGTAGAAAAATAGCTGGAAGATGGGCTGTAGCGGAAAATTATTCAGTACGAAGATTCCCGCTTGCCAACTTTGCGCGATGTGAGGAATGCAATAGGTAATGGAATATAAATTTGGCGATAAATCGCTTATCTTCACCCCTGATGTCATAAAAACATTTGACTCCTATCGTCAGATCAAGCCTTACCAACATGAATCTGGTGGCATTTTGCTGGGCAGAATTTATGACCATGAGAAAATAGTCATCGAACAAATAAGCACCCCGACATCCGAGGATAAATCTGGACGCTATTTTTTTGAACGAAGCGTGAAAAAAGCACAGCGAATTGTAAATCAAGCTTGGTGGGAGTCGGGCGGCGAAATCAGGTATCTTGGTGAATGGCATACTCATCCTGAAGCAACTCCAAACTTTTAAAAGGTATGTTAAACGATACTAAGATGGAGATCGATTTTTTGTTTCTCGTCATTGTTGGTACTCTTGAATTTTATGTGGCATCACAGCATAAAGATAGGAAGCTCAAACAACTTTAAAGAGTTTTTATAAAACAAAAAAGCTAAGCAATGTGAAGTTGCACTTTTTATAAGTGAAACGATTTCCAATCTATGAAGATATCGAATAATCTTATTCAACTTCTAAGAACAAACACAACATTTTTGGTTGTGGTGCAAGAATTAAAAAAGATAGAAATTTCCGGTTGTGGTGCAATAAATGTAGATTCAAAAAAAGGAACATGAACCCAATTTGGGCTATCGTGCTCCTTTTTTTTTTAGGATAAGAATGCATGGAGGCTACCTTAACCCAAAACAGAATTCATTCCGATTATGCATTATAATGAATACTTATACAAAGTTATGTTTGCGGATAGTCTCACCAATTATGAAAATTACTACATCTTTGAGAGCGTCAAATAACCCCCACCTAATATTCAGATGGGAGCTCGTATATGATGGATGAAGATTGTTTATCAGATTAGGCGCTCTGCTGAATCTTTCTGACATAGATCGTACCACCTACAGGATCCCTGGCTCTGACCGCCAAGCCGGCTACCCAAATACGCCAAAATAATAACAGACAGGGGCTTTTTTTACTTTGGTATTCGATTCGAACTATCCTGCCCGTTCAGAAGACTGCAGTTCATCTGATGTCGGCAGCCTTCTTGATGTTATTGAACTGCCCGTTAGTGGCAAAAAAATGCTTCAAACCTGTTAGGCAAGCTATCACTCACCCAGCGTCAGGCGCTTCCTAGCTTTACGCTTGAAGGCAACATCTAAATTCTTAAGGCATTAACAGAATTTGGCTTTGCGCTTCTAGTCGAATCTCTTTTCATGAAAACAGAACCGGTAATCCCCAACCAACCCTCCAGTAGCAAAATGCCAATATGGAACAAAAAAATGCCCAACTGTCGGCCGAATTGAAGGGGCATGAAGAACAGTATCAGCTAGCCCAGCAGTAGCTCTTCGGAGCTTCTAACGAGAGGAAGCACTCGGATTCTGAAGCTGAACCTATTATTCAACTAAGCCGAAATAGCCGCTGGGCCGGAGCCCGAAGAGAAACATTCACGGTTGAGCGACGGAAGACGAGCTGCAAACATGAAGCGGGCTTCTCGAAGCTACTTACCCTTGGCGAATGGGAGCGCATCTGCGGCGGCTGTGGAGCCCTGTTTGAGATGACCACAGAGACCCGTCGTGAATTCACTGTGGTGCTGCAAATCAAGGTCGTTCAGCATGTCTGGCATGTTATATGCCTGCCGTCACTGGGAGCTTTTTGAACTGCTAACCGATGCCCCGGCCTGTCGATCCAGGCGACTTGGCATCTCCTTCGGCGACGGCGTATGTGATTAACCAAAAATACGTAAAGCCAACCGCTCTACCGGTAGGAGCAGGAGCTTGCCGTCTTGCGTAATCTTCAACCATTCTCCCATCTGAATAAAAGGTGGTGGCTATTTGACGCTCTCCCCTCAGAGAAATGAATTTTTTGTACCTATTGTTCAGTGATAATAAAGAATTAGACTGGGATTCCTTACCTAAGGGTATTGCCCAGTATCTATTATCCACTAGTAGACGGATCTTGTTCAACTGTTGGAAATAAGATTCATCATTATTCTTTGTATCAATGTTGATAGTAAATTCTGAGGAGCCATAAAATTGCTTATAGTTGGGCAAAGCTGAAAATTTGTGTATCCTTTAGAGTCCGTGTATTCTATTTTCCTTTGAATCGTCGTATTTGTGGTCGTTGCAGCGCGAACCAACTGAGGGGGGGGGTAGCTCTAGAGGGATTGAGCAAATTGGCGACAGCACGATTGCCGATCGTTCTTTGCAAATATTGAACGTCCTTGTATCGAAAATTTGAAGATGGAGCCGAAGGCGTGTTCTCTTTTTTATTCGTAGGAATTGAACTTTGTGTTGGAGTGCTCTTAGATTGTTGTCCGTTTGTATGTTTCATAATACCCTCCTAGGACTGATAAGCTATTTAAATGAGCTCCAAGATCACAAGGATATATGTCCTTGTTAATCTAAAATTCTTTAGAAGGTATTCGATATACTTCCAAACATTTCCTTTATTTAGCTATACATATCTATCCATATATTGAATATTTCTAACAAACTATCTATCAATATTAATTGATTAAGCACTCTCAACTGACTCAATCTTCTGCCCGTTTAGTGATGCCGTCAGTCTACTACTTTATTGAAAATTATCAAGACCTAAACTTAAAAAAACAATAAAATAAAGGGTTCTACATATTATGCATGACTAATATGTGGAACCCTTTATGATTAACTATCGTGTCCCGTTCGTTTAAAAACCAAGTAGCTTCCTGTTCATGGCAACCAGTATGACTCAAAAATGGTTAGACTTTTCGAAGGCAAAATCTGATACAATGAGTCATTTGTTCATCCCATCGTACGCAATAAACAACAGGAATGTATTAGCATACTTGATCCACGCCTTCGATGAATCATTTATTATCAGCAAAGAAGAAGGAGAGGTCTATAAAACTGATTTTAATCCGAAGTACCAGTCATGGAAACGTGCGAGATTAAATGTTCCCACTCACCGAACCCAGAAGCCTGATCGCATAAATTCACGCATACTAATAAATACTTTCAAGGATTATGAAAATCAGGAGTTCTTTGATTTTATGTATGAGAACTCAAGGCAAGTTTTAAAGCAATCGATAAGTACGTACGAGTAACTGCTCTCAAGGGACATGAGGCATGTGTTGAGTGGTTTCAGAACGTCTTGAAAGAGGAGAATCTGGACTTCTGTCAAGATAGTAGACACAGATTCTTATTCTCACACCGCCAGTTCTTGGTACATACGTTCGTAATCAGGAGGTGTGTTATATCCAATCGAAGAATGGATACGTTGATTGTTGTAGAACACTTCAATGTATTCAAAGATGCTCTTCTTGGCTTCTTCACGCGTTTCGTATTTACGGAGGTAAATCCATTCTTTCTTC
>NZ_JAAOIW010000036.1 GCF_011440305.1 Paenibacillus agricola
ACTACAGTGGTCTAAACGTTTGCAGGAGACTACAAAACGCCGACGGTTTAGAAGAAATCCTACGAAATATCTGAAAGATATAGAAAACAAGTTTTGTACGTTAATTGGTCAGGCGTAGTTTTTTTTTAAAAACCTCAGTTAGACTTGGGGCTGTTCTTCCGCTCCCATTACAGGAGCTTCATCAGTCGTGCCCCTACCCTCACAAGGATAAATGCACTTCGGCCTCTGCCTTATAGCAACCGCTTCGGGCGACAGCCCTCGTTGCAGCGTTCCTTGTTTTCCAAGTCCCTTACAATCTAGCTATCCGTTCTGAACTTAGGTGCTCCCTATGAGCCTGTGAGCTGGATGCCGCCATGGTTCAGCATAGCGTATTTCAGAGGGCAGATTTTTACTCTACGCCACTCACACCATCGTTGGATGGCACAAATGTTTCCATATGTTCAAACTTTAGACCCTTACATTCGGTTGTTTGTCAGTTCCTTTCTCGGAACGATTCTCACCCTATCCAGTTTTTCAGCCGCGCGGCATATCCGTTGGCATACCTTTTCCATAGGAATGGCTTCAGCCTTCGTTCTGCCGTATCTACCTGTACTTCATACCTCATGGCCGCCTGTCTGCCATGACGCACGCAGGAGTATTGACGGGATGGTTCCGTCATTTCCATCCTCGATTGTAAAGTTAAGATTTGCATGAAATCTCCTGCTTTTCGCGCTGTTACGCTTATAGCAGAACTTGTCGAACCTGCCCGTTTGCTGAGCGAGTACCGACAACATAAGTTTCCGTCGGGAATGTAATAAAGTTCTTGTCATTTATAGGAAATGTAATAAGGTTCTTGACATCGACCGATGACAAGAACCTTATTACATAACTAAAAAAAGTTGCAATTTAAGCGACTTTCAATGTAACAATGATGTTGACTTCTGACATCAGCAGCAGGCTCCTAATATGTCGGATGACAAGAACATTGTCCGATTAGCCCTCAATGGTCTGGTCTGTCTTCCCTAAAAATTCGTTAAAAACAAGAATGAGCCGCATTTCATACGGCTCATCTAATAATGCAAGTACTTAGTTGGAGCGGTCCTCTTTCTTTTTCTATTTCCACCATTCAGTTTTCCAGTAACCGTGTAAGAAATCATTAATCCAAGAAGCTACAAAATTAATAAATTGTTGAAGTTCAGATGCTACTTGTTCATTGATTTCAGACACCTTACTTAATAGATTTAGATACCTATTCCTCATTGAAGGGTGAGTTTGACTAGGTTCTTCAGGGGTTTTATCCAACAAAGCCAGCATTAATATTACTATTAATGGAGCTAATAAAAAGTTTTTATTACTTTCTTTTTTTCCTCGAAAAATAGTTAGATCAAATCCAAAATTATCTGCGGCAAATTCATCTAAATGTAATTGATTAATGGTAACATCCGTCGGTATGAATTTAGATACAATGTTTCTCCCATTCGACTTAGTGTGTTTTAAGAAATGATGACCAATTTCATGACCTAATAGAAATTTCATACTTGCTTCATACAATTCTGATGCAATATGATTTCTAAGAGAACTAGGATCTTCTTCATCCGTCTGACCGACATGAGCATCTTCATTAGCTTTTTTCAGTAGCGCTTCCTTGTCAATCAAATGCAAAAATGATTCAACCAATCCTGGAGTTAACTTATCGATTTCATTCTCATCTTCAATTTGCATACCATAAGCATGATATGAAACAAAACTTGAAATAAGTTGAATATTTAAATCCATTTCCCAAAGTATTTTAATTAAATAGCCTTCAGATTCCATATCCATGTTTATAGCTTCTGCATCGACTCCCGGATTGCCAAGCTTTCCAACATAAATTAGTTTTAGCTCATTAACCAGGTCCAGGTCACCTTTTGCATATGAAATAAAGTCCAGAATCATACAATTAATAAAATAGTCATTACTGTACCAGGTTTCTCGCCCAAGCCCTGAATTTATTATATTTCCATGATTTTCTTGTTCATCTAGTATTTCCTGCGCAACCTTTTTACGATTAGGATCATCATCACTGTCTATTGCTTCTGCTAGATGCTTATCCCAATCATTAACTGCTCCTAAAAAACTACCTAAAAATCTCTCTTTTGCTGATTCTTTATTTTCCATATTATTACCCCATTATTAATTTTTTGATCTGCGACAACGGTGAATCCCTTCTTTGTTCAAATGTACTTTTTTAACTCTCAATGCATCATCTCCTTTTACAATACGACGAATGATGGCGTTAATGACAAATGTCTAAACCCATGCTATTGAGTTTTGTTTTATCGATTAACTTTATTTCTTTTGGGAATCGCCAAGTTCAACCACAAGAACTCATTTTCATAGCTTGTTATCGTTATTATACCAAATAATGGGTAAAAAAACAGACTAGTATTCTGCCCCGTTCACCTGTAGATTAGGATGGTGGAAATAAATAGCATTCCCATTTTGAAAGGGGAAATTTGTTTGGTGCAATATCTAGAAATAGGTCCAGCCAGAGGGTCCTTATTCATCAGTGGTGGCTCTGACAAGATGAATTTCAGCAAATTTGTTGAGTTAGTTGGTGATCCCGATGCGCCCGTTATTATCATTCCTACTGCTTGGGAAGGAAATAACTTTAATCCTAACTCCCGACGGATGAAATATTTTCGGGACAACGGATTGAACAACATATCTATTCTTCATACAAGGGATAGGCAGGAGGCAGATACGGAAAACTTTATTCAGCCGTTAAAGGAAGCTAAGGCTGTATATTTGGATGGTGGACGTCAATGGCGACTATCTGATGCTTACTTGCAAACCCGTGTACACTCCGAGCTTTTTGCTCTGCTTGATCGTGGCGGTGTTATCGGTGGGGGGTCGGCCGGCGCCAGCATTCAAGCCTCCTTCTTGGCCAGAGGTGACACTAAAACAAATGAAATCATGATGGGCGACCATCTTGAGGGCTTTGGTTTTCTTAAAAATATGGTCATTGATCAACATCTGCTTAAACGTAACCGACAGTTTGATTTGATCGAAATCATCGAAGCGCATCCTCACCTGCTAGGTATAGGCATCGATGAAGATACGGCAATTATCGTGACACGGGATGAATTCGAGGTCATTGGTAGCGGTTACGTAGCAATTTATGATTATAGTAAGATCGTTTCGCCGAGAGGCAAATTCTACTTTCTGTCCCCAGGTGATCGATATAATCTAAAGTCACGAGAAGCATTTCACGTGCAAATCAAGCCTGTTGAGAGAGTAACTGCCGGTATATGGAGTGAACAGGCTGAGTAGTTATTCGAATAAACAGCTATTACTTCCTCGTATTGACTAATTCTGCTGATAGTTAAGAAAACGGCAGTTCCTAGTCCGGCTGCGGGTTTCCTCACGTTTTTGAGCTATCGTGTCCCGTTATCATATTATTACTCAGTCTACTGTTTGTCGGCAATCGGACAATGTTCTTGTCACGAATCGGGAATCGGATCAAGTTCTTGTCATCACTAAATGACAAGAACTTGATCCGATAACTAAAAAAGCCCGCGGTTTACGCGGACCTCATTCGGACAATGTTCTTGTCACCCGACAACTTTCATAGAATCAACTGCCCGATATAAATACTTCCATTGAACTAACACTTCCATAGAATCAACTGCCCGATATAAATACTTCCATTGACCTTTGACTTTAATGTAGGTTTCGTCCGTTCGCCACGAATCGTTTGAGGGTTTCAAATAGCTGCGGACTCGTTTGTCTATTTCCGGCCCAAACTCATGAACCCATCTCATGATCGTTGTATGAGATATCTTTAAACCCCGCTCGCTCATCATTTCTACTAGGTCTCGATAGCTTAAACTATATTTCAAATACCATCTCACGGTTAGTAAAATGATTGCTGATTCATATTGCTTCCATTTAAATAAATCCAATTTGGTTTCCAAAGTAAGTTGCTCCATCCCATGACTTCATTATCAATTACGTTATCATGAATTAGATCTTTGCACCACAACCCTCAAATCTGCCCAGTTAACGTAATGAAGCTGCCGACATATACCGCAGTAGCCTACAAAGTCCGTACTTAATCCTGGATTTCTATATTGTGTTCCTTACACCATTCAATTAATAATTGCCTTATCTTACTTTCTTTGTACGTGTACCATTGCGTATCAACGCCAAGTTCTATTATTCTATCTTTAAATCTACGAAAAGCTCCTCTTCCTTGAATGGTGTCATACAGTTCTTCTCTATTTTTTTGATCCTTATGACTTACAATAAACTCCTCCATGATTTCATATTCATTGAAGTTGTTTCTTAATGTATAGTCCACGTAAACCTCGTCTTCATCCTCAATTATGCTGATAGCTTTCTCAATATTCTCTCTTTGCCAGTCAGGAAATTTCTCAAGTGGTTCTTCATCTTCTGCAGCTCTCATTTCTTCTCTCATTAATGTAATAACTTCGCCTGTATTGGTGTTTATAAAAGTAAAAGTATCATCAATTTGAAGCTCAATCTCACTAATTAGATCCTCCAATTTTACTGGTTTGTTATTCTTCAATTGATTTTGCCCCTTTCGATATATATAAACTTCATATCCAAAAAAACAAATGAAGCTACCTTTAAGTAGCCTCAATCATTTAAGATGGATAATCCAAATTTCGTCATCAAACTATCGTCTCCGTTAGCTTAATGATTTTAGGAAAGTACATAAAAACAAATGTTCCACAGAGTTACCCAGTAGATCATTTATAAGCAAATTACCATTGTAAATACCCCATCCTCATTTTGGCGATGTATGTGATTTGTCCCGTGTGACCGGGCAAATGTCTAAATTGATGAAGAATTATTTCAAGGACAGTAGCTTGGTTGTCAACTCCGCTATTCGTCAGAGGTGGCAAATTCAAAAAAGGTTGTTCAAGTAACATTTCAGGTTTGGATTTCACCATATCCAGAACCTCAATGATACGGTCAAAAGACTTGGTAATAAGCTCCAAAGCTTGCTCTTTCTATAGTTGGAGACCACGATCAAATTCCTTATCTCTGTCTCTAGTATCGGGAACATTAAAGAATGCGGTTTCAACTCGTTGATGGACAGTTCCCCAAATGTGTGCCGCTAAATTGGCAATGCTGTTGCTCTCAGGTGTTGGTGCCCATACAATATCTTCGTCTGATAATTGTTCAATTACTTGCAGTGTCTGTTTCTTTTCTGATTTATATTTCTTCAAGAGAAAGTCAATCAACAACGATGTGCTGTCCAATAAACTCACATCTCCTTGAATAGTTTGAATATTAATCGCCTCCATTCCAAATACCATTTCTCTTTAGCTTAGCTTTTTCCTTTATTTGCAACTAAATTAATCTGCCCGTTACTTCAGTAAACAAAAGAGAAGCTACTGTCAAGTTAGCTCCTCCACTATCGTAGCTGTTAGCTTAATAATGCAAAAATTGCTCTCATGATGAGAAGCATTTATTTACTAACGTCTCCTATAAACAAAATAAAGCGAAACCAACTGGAATGATTAGGATCGCATATTATGTAAGCTTTAATATTATACAACCTTATATGATTCACTTAAAAAATTAGGAATGGTATCTCTTTTATTTAAATCATAAGTTTCCTTTGCTGCTGTTAATGAATCAGCAAACGGACTATCGGCGACAGAAATGGATGTCGTTTTTGCTACATCTTTCAGGTTCTCATTGCCCAAAATCACTTTGTCGATTCCTTTATAAAAATAATAATCTTCAGAATAGCTGAAAATAATATAGTTAATAACCTTCAATTTTTCTTCGGACGATAATTTTTTGAATTGTTTAAAGAACTTTGAGTATCTATTTTCACCAATTCTACAAAACATCATTACTACGCTGTGATTTTTGAGCGGAAAGACACATATATGAACACCTTTTATTACATAATCGCTTGAGTGATTATATATGTCATCGAATTCTTTACGATTCCTAAGAACACTAATTAGAGGGACTTCACCCATTCCTAAGCTGTACGTGAATGTAATAGCATTTACAATTGATATAGAATGGAAATCATTGATCTGTTCAGAACGGATTATTAATTTATCCAATTCAATCCCCCTTTCAATAATTAACGAAATACCATTTTAAAAATTATATTGGCTTCTGATTGACTGTCTTTTAATTTACAACGTACTAACCTAAATTGCTTGATAATTTATAACTATATTTAACATTTCTGCACGTATTCCGAGAAAAAGCTTCATTGTCTAAAAATATCGACGATACAATTCTCTCCTACGCTCCCCACGCAACTGGGCATATATCTGGGTGGTTGATGCTTTTTCGTGGCCAAGCATCCCCTGGATAAACTCTAACGGTGCACCATTATCCAATAGTTGGCAGGCAAATGTATGGCGAAACCTATGAGGATATACATTTGCGGTAACTTCCCCTCTGTTTGCTAACTTTTTTAATGACCAACGGATCGTTGGGATTGTCAATCGACGGATAGGATGAGTTTCTGTAACAAACAATGCCTTACAGGAATCCTTACGACTCTTTACGTATCTTTTTAACCATACTTTGCATTCGGTCGTAAAATAGATTTCCCGTTGTTTAGAACCCTTACCATTTACAATAGCTGAACCATTTTCCCAGTTGATATCCTCCAAGTTTAATTTATGCACCTCCCCAACGCGACATCCCGTGCAATAAAGAAATTCGAAAAGAGCATGCTCACGATGAGAAAGACAGGAAATCTTAAGATGGATAACATCCTCCTCAATCAGAAATTTAGGGATTCGTTTTTCAACTTTTGGTTCCCTCAGTTTGAGAGAGGGATTCTTTGTGATATGTCCTTCTTCAAATGCAAAACGAAAAAGGGAACGAACGAATCGAATTCGATGCCCTAAGCTGCTTGGCTTTAATTTCTCTGATTGCTTGGCCAAATACGTTTTCAGCAAATTTAATGTTACTTCTTCGATTTCGATATCACCAAGTTCAACGATCAGCATCTTAAATTGCAGAGAGTAAGCCTTTATAGTGTGTGGGCTGAATCCTAAAATTCGTTTGTTGGCCTCATAAAACTTCCATAAATCTTTCAATTTCATAACAAAACCCTCCCAATTTTTAGTCACCTCTAGCTTTACTAGAATTGGGAAGATTTAAACTAATATTACCATTTGGTCACTATGCCTATTAACATAGCCGCTAGGTCAATCGTCAATTCCATAAATAACTATGTCATTTCGCATAACTGAACAAATTTTCAAGAATAAGGGATCCTCTGACTGCCGCTACGACGGAGAATCCCTATTAAAGTAACGTAACCCGTTACTTGAACAAGAAACGAATCTTTGTCCATCTAAGGTTCATAGATTTTCATTCTAAGAAATGTTATTCTATTCGATTACAATTTTATCTCCGCGATGAATTCGCCCCGTTTGAATAACTTTTGCATATACTCCCATGGAACCTTTATTATGCTTAACTGCTGCCCGTAGGATCGATGGATCATTAGGCAGATCTCCTTGGGCCAAGGTTGTCATGATGCATCGGATACAAGGCTGTGTAACTTGAAGCACTACTCCATCGCCGATTCGAATATGTTTGCCAACCCAACTGTTTTCAACAAAGCCTTCTTCATTTGGTACATCTATTACAATATTTGTCCTGTAACGTCTAACCTCAATACGGCTTTCCGGAATAAGCTCTCTCATTTTGTTTATACTTGCCGTTGTTAATAAGTGAACGATGTCGATGTCATAAAAAGTTCCTTCCGGAGAACTACGTGTAAAAGTCGTTTTCCTATTATTTAGCCCTTCAATATCAGGTATATATCCCTCAAACTGAACATCGCCGGCTTCTGATGAAATAGTCGCTACTCTGACAGGTCGATCAAGTTTATCCGTTAGCCTTTGTTCTAAGTTTCCGTCCGTTGTCACGCCCCAACTACCATCAGGAAACGTGATTCTAACCGCAGGAAGTTTCGATGGATCTTGAGGTGGTTCAACATAAGCAGCACGATAATCAAACATATTCGGCCATTTTATTGGATTCTTTGCATTAGCAAGTTTACCTGTTGAGGTATCAATCAACGCAAACTTTCTATCTCCAACAAGTCCTTTTTCCGTGATATCGGTTGCATTTAACTCTTCACCCATCATCGATTTGACGGGATATCTCCATAACGAGACTACATTTGGCTGACTCATAGAAACATCTCCTTTTTAAAATTTCCATTTGTTCCTTACCAATCACAATTTATTCAATGTGTTTCGCTTGAGAATTGTCTTAGTTGAATATTGAATGCTATCGTATTCGTTAACTCACATAGCCGCATCGAAGCCCATATTGGCCAGAAGTGTCCGTGCTTTCCCAACATCACTGCGGACGAAAAAGTTATGATCACCAATCTGATTTACTTTCTTTTCTGCAATTATGCCAGAGCAGCTTCAAGCGCGACGGAATTGCCATGCGTAAATTTTCATCTCTTCATCGTTCCCTTTACCTTAATTGCCATTTGTAACTTACACAAGCTAAATAACACTCTTCATCTACGAACGCAAATCGAGTTGTTATTTCTTCAACAACATGTCAAACAACATCCGACGCATACAAAATGTATACCTAAATATGTTTTGTTTCGCATTCTATAAATGCATACTCAGAGGTCGCCGCGATCTAAACATCCTGTCTTTTATTCGCTTTCGATTATGGAATCGTCCTTTGCAAAGAAGGCCCGTGTATCCTTACGTGTCTGCGCGGGCAAAACACGATCCAACTCCTCCTCCAGCCAGGACAATTTCTTACTGCGTAAATAATTTTGCATAATCTCTTCGGCTTGGAGCATAACTAAATTAATTGAGCAGGAACTCGTGGAAACCGTACAGTCTGAACAGTCGCGATTGCGATATAGATAGCCCTTATCCTTAATGTTCTGGCACTGGAAAATCGGCTTCTTGCCCTCCACTGCCTCGACCACATCCCAGAAGGAAATTTCGTCCGGATCCCGTGCAAGTTTAAATCCACCTTTGACGCCAGGAACCGACGAGATGATACCCTCTTTAGCAAGCTTTGTAAATATTTTGGATAAGTAGGTCTCCGGAATGCCTTGAAAAAATGCAAGTTCCTTGATACCAATCTTTGATTCGTTTGGAATTAAGTAAACTAGACAATGCAGTGCATATTCGACTCCGACACTATACTGCATAATAACTCCTCCCATTTTATTATGGGTAAATACTTATAAATCTAATGATAACCGCGCCAATTGTCAACTGTAGGTCGTACCATAAAAATGGTTTTGACTTGGTACATACATTGTTGTATATTGGAGTCTAATTATATCGGCGATTAACTATGTCGCCAATTAAAACAAATTTAGGAGTGGAAAAATGGAAAAATTACTTGTTATCAATGCGCATGCCATTGTTGATTCCCCTGATTCAGTTAGTCTTGAAGTAGGCAAACATTTTATTGAGAACTACCGCAAGATGAATCCGAACGAATCGATCGAGCAAATTGATCTGTATGGCGAAGAAATTCCGGAAGTGAACAGCACCGTTCTGAGCGCTTGGGGGAAATTTGCATCTGGTGGAGAGTTGACGGACGAAGAGAAACGCGTTACCAGCAAAATGAACGAAATTTTGCAGCAATTCAAGAGTTCGAAAAAATACGTGATCATCATGCCGGTTCACAACTTCAATATCCCCTCCCGGCTTAAGGATTACATGGATAACATTATGATCGCCCGCGAAACCTTCAAATATACGGAAAATGGCGGAGTAGGTTTACTAACTGACGGACGCAGTCTACTCGTGATTCAAGGAAGTGGCGCCATCTACACGAATAACGACTGGTACACAGATAACGAATTCTCACACAAGTACCTCAAATCTATGTTTAACTTCCTCGGCGTCGAGGATTACCAAATTATCCGAGCTCAAGGTACAAGCAAGCTTGACAAAGCAGACGTACTGGATAAAGCAAAAAATGAGGCCCAAGAAGTGGCAGCGCGTCTGGCAAAGAAAGTAACTGTCTAGCCGTATCTAATGCCATTTGTGACCATCGCTATAGTCGGTCCCAGCAATGAGAAATATGGAAAGAAAGCGAGCAGATTGCTCGAGGCGAGACGCAAAGTGGAAGGGAGCATTCCGTGTTTGAGCGGCATGCCAAGCTTTCATTCAAGTTGAGCGATCCTTGAAACAGAAAGCGCATTGTTTTCGCAACGATCAAATCCTATATTTAGGTTAGTCGAATGAATAAGGGGGAAGTTGTAGATGACGAATTTTATCGATGATATAAAGATTCCGGATAGTAAACTAGCCGTTGAAGCTGCTGAATTAGTGCGTGAGCATGCCGACGACCTTCTGTGGAACCACTCGAACCGGGTATTTCTGTTTGCGGCGATGAAAGGTAACCTGAATCAAATGAAATACGATTCTGAATTGCTTTATATCAGTTCGCTTTTCCACGATCTCGGCCTTACTCCCGCATTCCGAAGCAAGGACAAACGCTTTGAGGTCGATGGAGCTAATGCTGCCCGCGATTTTCTTAAAAGTCGCGGCGTCCCGGAAGATTCCATTCGGCTTGTATGGGATGCTGTTGCCCTGCATACAACCATCGGAATCGTAGAATATAAGGAAACCGAAGTGGCGCTTATGAATTTTGGCGTCGGTTATGATGTCGTCGGGAAGAACTTCGATCTCATCTCAGCAGAAGCGCGGCAAAAAGTCGTCCAGGCTTTTCCTCGCAACCAGTTCAAACACAACATCTTACATGCATTCTTGGAAGGCTTCAAACACAAACCGGAAACAACATCCGGAACAATTAACGCCGACATATGCGAAATGCTTCTGCCGGGATATAAGCGCCCCAACTTTTGCCATCATGTCCTTCATTCCATATGGGATGAGTAATTGACTTGAATGATTGGTTGCCTTTATTCGGCAGAGTTGAAAGACCGCGAATGAATCTTTCTGAATGAAAAAACCAGTAAACCCAAAGGTTCGCTGGTCTTTTCATGGAATAATATTACAAACTACTTTTGAGATCTCTGGGTTGTGCTTTGCCGTCTTAGTCAAGCGATTTGATAAATATTCATTTATCCTTTATGCATGCACTGACAGACTATTATTTTAATAAGAGCAGCAGTTGTTCACCTCTGATTCACCTCTGAGGTCTAGATCCAAGAGGAGACCGCGTAGTCCTTACACTTAATGGTAAATTTTTACCCTCTAGAAAATGGTAATGAATTCATAATGGATGAGTAAGTGTAAAATAGTCCCCACCTTGTGGAGTTGTTGACAAATGGGTTGAGGACAACGTCTCGACCCATTTTTTTGTATTTATAGAGTCTTAACCATATAAGTAGAGCTAGTTCATTTCTTATGCTATCGCTTTAATCATTCGTTTGATGTTACAGATAAGGACAGCTTAATGGAATTAAAAAATAGTATATGAGGAAAGAGAAAATTTCATCAATATTCGAAGCAATGCGATTAGAATGTGTTGCGAAAACCGTAGTGTTTTTAAAGCGAGGGTCATTTATCAGCAGGTAGAAGTCATGCTTAGAACAAAAGGAGTGTAAGATATGGATTCAGCTGTTTCAAAGAAAGTAACGATTAATTCATATATCATTGCTTTTATATTTATTATCTCGATGATTACGGCTGCGGTGATGTTGAAAGATCACCAACTTATTCTGCCAGAAGCTGCTGCGATGGCGGTTGCTATGTGGGTGTACCGAGAAGCAGGATGGATCAGGCAACCTTCGAAGATTTTTCTTGCACCGTCTATCACTGCTGCCATCGGTTTCTTGGTGAATCAATTAAATATTCCTTATCTAGGAAAAGTCAGCCTGACCATCGTACTCTTGATGCTCTTTATGCGTATCATTCAATCGAACTTAGCACCGTCCATTGCAACGGGTTTACTTCCGTTGATTGTGAATGCAAACGAATGGTCATTTGTTATATCGGTTTTCATTGTTACCTTCATATTAATGCTCGGGGTTCTCGTATTTGGATTAAATAAAGGACTTGAGAAGAAAGTTAAGATACATTACAAGTATATGCTCGTTTTCTTAGTGCTGAATTTCGTGTGGATGGGTTTATGCTGGCTTGTTGGATACCAACAACTCGCAGTTATACCGCCTATTCTCGTTGTTGTGTATGAGTCACTTCAGAAGCCGATGTATAACGGCAAGATGGCTTTTAAGCAAGGGCTTGTGTTGACAATATCTGCGACTGTCGGAACGCTGTTGTACTTATCTATTGATTTGTGGATAGTGGTAACGCTGTTAGATATGATTTTGATGTTTATTCTGTTACGCATGGTGGGCATCCGTATCCCTGCAGTGTACGGCTTTACACTGCTACCGTTTGTTTTCCCAAAAGATATTGTTACGATGTTACCGTTAGTTTCATTGGTTGCATCTGTATTCCTGTTTGCTTCGGTGTTGGCGTATAAAAAATTTGAAATGAAGCGAAGGACAAAGGCAATTCAAATGCTTAATAACATGTAGTCATTCCACTTTACCCTAAATGAAATTGGGTTAAGAACAAACGGGGCGCGCTTCCTTGTGGAAACCCCGTTTTTACCCCCTATTGGCCGATACTGCAATTCGTATCGTAGCATAGGTCTTTCGCCATTGAAATCACCGCCTTATTGGTATAGGGGTACCGCCAACAAAACGCGAAAAACGTACACGAAGCGTTGGTTAGAACCTATAATTACTCGGTTGTTAGCCAGCCTTCTTGGATGCTTCATTTTCAGCTTATGGTGCTTTCTCAGAACCTCCAATCGCTTGCCCCTTTTCGAATGATATCCATTTTGAAATTAAGGTCGTACTGCACACGCTTCATAACATTCCCCTCCGTCTACTATTATTGCATTGAATTAAGGGGTGTGCTGTCCAAGTCTTCTAGGGGGCTAAAAAGATACGTACTGATAATGGTCCAAAATTTATGAGCCACCTGTTTGAAGAGGCATGCGATACGTTTGGAATGATTCATGAACGAATCCCACCTATGACGCCAAATAAGATATCGAATCCTTCCATTCTATTTTGGAGGCTGAATGTTATGGGCGCCATGAGTTTGAGACCTATCCACAGACCTACGAGATCGTCACGCAATTTATTCAGGACTACAACCAGCAACGGATTCATGGAAGTATATCGGGTAGAACCTAAATCTATTAAGGTGTAGAATGCAAAAAACGAAAAAAACAGGTGCAATTTCAAGCAATTCTATGTGACCATTTGATTAAGAGGTGCAGTGTCCATCATAAGGGTGTTGAACCGGTATCGAATTTTAAGTATCCTTAAGAAGAGACATAAAAAGGAGGTTTTTTACATGGAAGCCATCTCTCTAATAAAAAGCAATTTTCAAGATTATATTGATCAGGGAGTGACATTGGTCGAGTTCTGGGCACCGTCGTGTGAATCTTGTAAGCTGCAAATGCCGATCATAGATGAATTGGCGGAGAAATTTAAATATCAGGCTGTAATCGCAAGAGTGAATGTCGATAATGAAAAGGAGTTGGAAGCTGAATACGGTGTAACGAATATCCCGACTTTAATCCTATTCAAAGACGGATACAGTGTAGAGAAATTAGTTGGACTTCAAAGTCAAGACTCCTTAATTCAAAAAATAAAGATATATACATCTATAGGAGATACTTGCTAAATCTTTCGTAAGCGTCTAACAATCAGGTGTATTGAAAAAGAAAAGCCCTTGGTTCATGAAGACCCAAAGGCTCTACGTTATGTACAATGTTGTTGAACTTGCGGACTCCATGGAAAGCACGCATCAAGTAGCTCCGGCTGCTGACGAAATGCAACCGCTGGTAAATGTTGAAACAAATAGACCAGATATTTGTATGGGCTCAATCCATTTGCCTTTGCTGTCTCTACGATGCTGTAGATGGCTGCACTCGCGGTTGCACCCCGTGGACTACCGCTGAATAACCAGTTTTTACGTCCTACTGTAAAGGGCCGTATGCTGTTCTCAGCTAGATTGTTCGAGATCACACAGTTCCCATCTTTTAAGTAATTCGTCAACTCTTGCTTATGGTTACGTGCATACTTCAGCGCTTCACCTAGCTTGGATTTGGGAAGTACCTTGCCTTTGGCCGTTTCTACCCATGCATGCATAGCTTTAAACTCCGGATTGTTCGCTACTAAACTCATCGTCATCATGAAGATAAAACGTCGGAGGCGAGAGCGCCCACGTTTGCTAATCTTCATCTGTCCGGTCCATTTACCTGAACTTGCTTCTGCGAGGTTAAGGCCAGCATGTCGCAGCAAAGCATTACCGTGCACAAAGCCACTTAAATCCCCCGCCTCACCGAGAATACCAGCTAGTGAAATGGCATTAATCCCTTTGACAGCAAGCATGGATTTAGCAAAAGGAACTCTCTCTAGAACAGCAATAATCTCCGTTTCTACGGCTTGAAGCTGCAGGCAAGCAAGGTCGTACTCATCGAGAAGTTGCTTTAAGTGAAGCTTGTAGGCATACGTTGCTTGCTTAGAACCAACAGAACTGTTAGCAAGAGAGATAAGAGCTCGAGCTTTTCGCTCACCAGATTGCCGTTTCATAAGCGATTTCCAACCTTGTACGACGTCTTGAGGCTGTAATTTACACAATTCTTCAGGGGTAGGGAAAAGACGAAGTGTAGCCAATGAACCCGTACACATGATGTTCTTGAAGACTTGTCGAAGCTCCGGAAAAACAATGTCGACCCAACGATGGATTTGGTTCTTAGCACTAACGAGCCTCGTTACGACAGAGTCGCGGTTTGAGAGAAAGACACGCAGTTCTTCAAATACTTCTGGTGTGTTGCGAGTGAATGAGTAGTAGCCGTTTTTGACCATATCTGCGATGACCAGGGCATCTTTTTTGTCGCTCTTGGATGGCGTATTGTCGCGGTTCTCCTTATTCTTTTTCACAAGATGTGGATTGACGAGAACGACTTCAAACTGGCGATTTGAGAGCCACCTAGAGAGGTTGAGCCAGTAGTGTCCGGTAGGCTCCATGCCAACAATGGCCGCCGTGAAAGCATGAGCAGATTGCAAGCGACTGAATCCACCGAAGGAGGATGTGAAAGCCCTCCTCGTCATTGGAGAATGACAAGGGGTTACCGATCACGATTCCGCGAAAGTTAACAGCACGCGCGACATGCGTTTGTTGGGCAATGTCGATCCCGACGACCAGGTGCTGAGAGGTAATTTTTTCAATGAGTTGATTTTGTTTGTCCTGCGATTTAAACTTCATAATAGAGCGTCCTCCTGGATGATGGGATTTAAAGGGCTATGACCCGTTGCGTACTCCCATCGTACCGAGGCGCTCGTTTTTTTGCAAAGCGGAAATTTAACGCTCTACAGGAATGCTAACGTAGCCTTTAGCGGAATGGCTTGTCACTATTATTTTCCGTTTTTAGTTAATTCTAATGCCTGCTCCCCGCCGCAGACTAGCAAAAATGAGGCCGCCGGGTAGACGAACTTCTATTTTGCACTGCTATTCCATTCCTACTACGCGTTTACCAAAAGGTCCGAGCGGTACCCGTAGGAGGATTCGCATGCGCAGCGGCGAACGCTTGGACGGCGGCATTGGCCACTTCCATGTCTTGCGCGATGTTGCCTCCGGCGACGCCAATACCGCCGACGATCATGCCTTCGCGGACGAGTGGGATGCCGCCTCCCAAGATGGTGACCATCCCTTGGTTCGTCGTGTTGACCCCATAGTGTTGACTGCCGGGAAGCGCCGACTGGGCTAAGTTAGCCGTGGGCATTTGCATGGCTACACTAGTCCAGGCCTTCCCCTTGGATATCTCGATCCCGGCGATCCGGGCATGGTCCATCCGGTGGAAGGCGACCAAGTTCGCCCCGGCGTCGACGATTGCGATATTGAAGGCGATTCCCATTTGATGGGCTTTCTGTTCTGCTACCGCGAGCAATTGTTTGGCAATTTCCAATGTAAGCAACTCATTCACTCCTTGGGTTTCGATACTTACATATTGTATGAGTCATCGCCAAATTGGGAACGAATCCCTCGATATTGTTTTTCGAATCGAAGTAGCATGATAACTTAATAATCAAAACCACGCAATCCTGCCCGTTCGTATTATGAGGTCACCAGATCTTTCTGGTAGACCTTATTTTTGTGTGGTCGTAAGATAGCGGTAGCCGGGGATCGAACGTTTCTGCCCGTGGGAGTTGGATCCCGAGAGCTATACAGTTCATCCCCCCTACTTGTTAAACTATGATTAGGCTGGTTGGGACCATGATCCCGAATCACATGCGATAATGTGGACGACAAGAAGGTTAGGGGTTGCCGGTGAAAAAATATAATGGGAGTGATGATATGAACCCTGTCATTGGTTTGGATGTGTCCAAAGGGGAAAGTCACGCGCAAGCTTTTGCAGACAGAGGAACGCCCTATGGAAAGATTTTTCGTTTTAATCATGATCTTGATGGACTTGCGTCTTTTCTTCGTTATGCTCAAGATTTAGAATCTTTTACTGGAAAACGTGCGGCAGTCGTATTGGAGGCAACGGGTCATTATCATAGCCCAGTTGTTCAATTCTTGGATGAGCATCAGTTTGTGCATATCGTCATTAATCCGTTACTTTCACACCAAGCGAAAAAGGCTAATTTACGCAAGGTAAAAACGGATGCCGCTGATGCATACCAGTTGGGGCTGGAGCCTTACAAAAAACGAGGTCAATATCTGATGAATTTGCGTTACCTGACAAGGCAACACGAGTCTCTAACCGGTATGTACGTTCAAGCAAAGTTACACGGGTATTGATCCTAGCGTTTTTTCTTCCGGAAAGTTTACTGCTACTCGAAATCCAATTACTAAACGCGGTTCTAGGAAGCTCCGAACAGCCTTATACCAAGCTGTTCGTTGTGGTCTGCGAAGCTCACGCAATAAAAAATTAAGGCTTTATTACGATAAAAAGCGTGCTGAAGGCAAACTGTTTAAAGTAGCTGTGATTGCTTGTGCAAATAAACTGATCCACTGGATCTATGCCATCTTAACCAAGAAAGAAGCTTTCCGCTTAGACTGAATTAGCAACCCTTAGACATTGAGGAAAACCTTCCCAAATATTGTGGGGCGGTTATTTGTCGTACCCTTTTTCCAGTATACGATCCTTCGTTTAGTTCATTAATAATTAAATATTGACAGCCTATTAGCTGGTATAGCTTAATGGCCTTGTGAATAATCCATTACAAAACCAACCTTTAATATCACCCGCGATTATGCGCATATGTTTGTGTCGCAAAACGAATATGCACCTATGTTTGTGTCGTGACCTCGCGACACAAACATAGGTGCTTTGAAATAAAAAAACCCCGATTGTAGGGGATCTTAAAGCACTCATGTTTGTGTCGCCGGACATCATTTGGATCCTGCGAATGAGTGAGCATACGTTAGAAAAATTCTTAAAACCGAGGGACTGGTACGATAGTGAAATTGGAGCAGGCACCGAGGCGACCTGCTCTTGATCGTTAAAGTAACGGGTAGGATGCTCAATTGCATGTATAATATGATTAAACATGTATAAGGTGGTCGTTCTTTCTAGGACTTTATTTCTTGTCCTTTACAGCAGCTATTTTGATTTTTGGGATCATACCAATACTAATTTTTCGGAGTCTGATGGTTTTGTAATTCGTAAAACTGTGTGGTTTTAGCACATTCAACACCCTACTCCTCATTAGCTCCTTTCAATCATGACAAATCCGCATCGTACCAATGCCAAACCTCATCCGTCGCTTGATCAATAATCGTATTATTAGCCCGCTGTATGAAAACTTTACGGGCTTTATCCATGTAATACGTCCCTTCCGCAAGCCGGGACACTCGTATGGTTTCCAATTTCGTGTTGATCACATAGAATCCGCTTAGCTCGTTTGGTGCATAGTCATCGAGGTTCCTACCGTTTAAGACTACGTACAAACTGCCGTCTTCAGCAGAAGGATTGGCCAGGGACGGATTTATCAACCCTAGCGCGAGTACGTCCAACTCGCCCAACTGCTTGTTTACGTAGTGAATGGCTCCATCCCGATCTAGCAAGGCTAGGCGGGCGCTGCCGCCTATCATGCCATTTCGGCTAGGCAGCATGGCGGAAGCAATCCATGTCGAGCCGTCCGGATTTGGAATGACCCGGTCCAGTTTTTGATTAAAATCAGTGAGTTGCGTCACTTTGCTGTCACGGATCAAAAACGTATACGTCGTTCCGTAATTCGGACCGATCACAGCGATCGGGATTCTCAGGTTGATGGAGAGGATTACGGCCTGATTGGCCGCCTCAAACTGTGTATACGTATGAACTGGCGGGCCCCAATCGTTGGATTCCCATACATCCGAGTCAGTCAGCGTATAGACTTTGAGATCGCCATAGTAAAGATCCCGGTCCCTGCGTGTTAACTGCACGGGCTTGCCGCCCATCGGATGTGCGGAAGGAGTTAAACTGCTTGTGAAAGCGTCCAGTTCTTTGCGATTTTGCAACTCGGCTTTATGGGTGGATTTATCGATTTTTACCATCGCCTTGGCAGGGTCTGCGCCAAGCAAGGAGTAGAAATACAAAGCCTCATCATCGTCGCCAATAATTTCTTGGATAACATTTTGACCGCCGATTATTCCAAGACCATCCTGCTCGTTCCAACCAAGATCGAGTTGCAGCATCTCGTGCGCAACCCGCCAGGTAAGGGGTACGTATGTGATGTCTCTAAAGGTAAGAAACGGATAGGGTTCCATTGAGTTATCAATCTCCGTACCGCTGATTTGAATCGGGAAGTCAGCCAAATGTGACGTATAAGAAGATTTGTTGCGCTCCTTGCTGAGATCCTGGTCGACGGGAGACGTATGAATAGGAGGAGGGTAGTTGCGGTTTGGCCAAATGGTGAGGCCCCTTTCGTCACTCCACTCGTACTCAATATTCAGCGCTTGAAGATTGTTCCACGTCATCGGCATGTAGGTGATGTCATTATAAAACAGGAATGGATACTGGCTGTAAGATTGATCCAGTGAAGTGCCGTTAAGCGAGAGAGGGAATTTCGGAATCGATGCCCGAATCGCCGTGCTGGCAGCGACTTGGACAGGCAGCGTTATAAGCATAAGCAGCAGAAGGGTGGTCAAGCCGATAACGTATTTTCTAACTGATAAATGCAAGCGATCATCTCTTTTCCTTTGAAGTGTATGCCCTACAATTGACGCGATGGCTACACTAAAGTTGCAAAAGTGCGGAAAAAATCCTCTGAAAACCAACTTTCACCCCAATTTTAGGCTTTTTCAGCAAAATAGGGGCTATATTAAATGGAATTTTCAAAAACACTATCCGTTCAGCAAGCCCTAAATATTATTTTTGAAACTGAACTGATTACCTGTGTTCCATTTAATGAGGACATTTTATTATCTTCCCTAAAAAACATTATGGCGATCTTGAAGAAATGGGATGGAGATTCTTTGATTAATTTAAAGGATTATAAAGACTTTAGCGAAGTGAAGCATCTAATGGCTGATATGTGGGCTGATGATGAAAGAATAAATAATGAATTTAAAAAATACTTAGAAAATGATTCACGGGTACTTCTAGGAAGTTTCAATAATGACGAGCTAGTGGGATTAATTGGAGTTATATACGAGTCAATTGACGAATTGGAACTAAAACATATTGCAATTAAATCCAATTATCGCGGTAAGGGTATATGCAGTGAAATGATAAATGAGTACATAAAAACCAAAAAGATCATAAGAATGAAAGCTGAAACGGATAAAGATGCTGTTGGTTTCTATAAAAAGCTTGGTTTTTCGATAATGAGCTTTGGGGAAAAGTATCCAGGAGTTGAACGCTTTGAATGTATTTTTCTCACTATTTAGCGCCGGGCGAGAATGGAAGACCCTTCAACCCCATGAGCTTGAACTAAATAAATGAGAGTTCAACATGTTAGAATACTCTTATACTCTTTTATAAGGTGGGAGATTTAGTGGGAAAAATAGATTACCATGTGTTGAACGAAAATCATTTATCATTGATTACAAAAATGCTTAGCGAGTGTGCTCCTTTGAAATATGCACAATCGGACACACCTGAAACTCTTCAAAAATATATTGAACAAGGTCAACTGGTATTGGGGCTCTTTGATAATAATGAATTAATCGCATACGCCATTTTATCAATGCGTATGGCAGAAGATCTAGAAGAGTTTTTCCAAAAATATAATTTAATTACGGATAGAAAAGAATGGGGACATGTGGGGACATTGCTGAATTGTGTAGTTAAAGATGAATATAGAGGCTATGGTCTCCAGAAATATTTAATAGAATTACGGGAAACTGTTGCAAAAAACTCCGGCTATAACGAAATCTTCACCTCTGTACACGAAAGAAATATTTATAGTATCAATAATTTAAAAAAGGCTGGCTACAAACAATGCGGTAGGCATCATATTGGGGGTGAATGGCTGTTGTTTGGAAAAGCTCTTGAAGGTCCAACTTGTTTTGTTGTGCAAGACTAGAACACATCACAATAATATATAGAATTTAATCTGGAATGTAATACAGAAAAGCTGCCTGCACCTAAGCCGGCAGCTTTAATTTTTCTTATTTAAGTTATAAGAGGACGGATGGAACCAACTTCTTGTCCTTTATCGATATTAATTCTTGTCCTCTGACAAAAAAACGAAAAAATCATAAGCTAAGCCAGACCTGTTGATTAACCACTAAATGGTAGAAATAGAGCCGCCAACTCGGTAAAATGTTTGTACCCCTACAAACAATCGAAAGGTGGCGACTCCATGAAAAAGTCTACCACGATTTTATCCATCCTTCAATCCGTTATAACTCCGGAGGAAGTCAAATCCG
>NZ_JAAOIW010000037.1 GCF_011440305.1 Paenibacillus agricola
GATATCAAAATTGTTATGACACATTCGCAACTGATGTTATTCGTGAAAATCGTCGAGACCGGCAATTTTACAAAAGCTGGGGAGCAATTGAATATGACGCAGCCTGCCGTAAGCCGAGCCATCTCCACGCTTGAATCGGAATTGGGGGTCATCCTCATGATTCGGGATAAAAAGAAAGGGATCATCCTCACCGATATTGGGAAGCGCCTGACTGTCATATTCAGAGAGATTTTGCACGGCTACAATAAGGTGGAGCAGGAGGTAACGGCCGAGAAAGGGTTTGAAGTCGGCACCGTTCGCATTGGGACGTTCCCGATTGTGTCCGCACATTTCTTGCCGAAAATATTAAAGGTGATCGGGGAGAAGCACCCTGGGCTGACGTTCGAACTGTACGAAGGAACTATTGACGAGATTAAAGAATGGCTGTCTTCAAGAATAATCGATGTCGGCTGGATTATTCCACCGAACGGTGAATTGGAAGGGATTCCGTTCTTTAAAGACGAGTTGTGTCTGCTCCTTCGGGACGATCATCCATTGCAAATTCGCCCGAAAATCCATATCACCGATCTGGACAATGAACCTATGATTGTATGCAAAGGCGGGTTTGTAACGCCGATTTATGAGCTGTTTCAACAATTTGGAATCGCTTTGTGCGTCAAATATGATGGCCACAACATAACCACGGCGTTAAGCATGATTCAAGAAGGGCTGGGCGTCGCGATCGTATCGACAACTTCGTTGTCGTTGTCGGTGCTGCCGCCTAATGTCCGCGTCCGGACAATTGAACCGCAGCCGTTCAGAGAGATTCACTTGGCGGTTCCATCTCTGGAGGAGGCTCCTCACGGGGTGAAGCTGTTCCTGAAAACCGCAAGGGAGCTTTATTTATCCGGTGACCGGAACCGCTAATGTACAAATTTTGCATAGAGTATTAGCTTATCTCGCTAAACTAACGGGTACGATAGTTCAATCATTACAGCGGCAGTCTAAGACTTTATTTACGAGTCTAAGACTGCCGTTGCGTCCCTGTTCGGTTTAGTCTAATACTTATATCTCAAAAGCTGACGATTTTTCATCCCCAATACTGCATCAAATCAACAACTCCAGTCTAAGACTTTATTTTCTTCGAACACTTTTATCTTTTTTATGCTGTCCAGTTAAGAGAAAGTAAACCGAACATTGAAACAAAGAGCTTTATAAAAATTAGGGTGGGCTGAGAATTCCGTGTGAGGTAATATATTCATAACTTTCATGTGCACAAATAAACGCATCCTTTTGCCAGGATTCCTGCTCCGCAAAGCCCCACTTGACACCCGCTTTTTGACAGGCTTCAAATATTTCAGGCCAAGCGATATGGCCTTGCCCTACTGGCATCAGGTTTTCGCGCCCATCCGGCAAAATGACGGAATCCTTAAAGTGCACCATGTCGACACGGCCGCTATATCGTTCAAGCAGCTTTATGGGATTTAGCCCGGCCTTAACAACGCTATAAAAGTCTATCGTAAGCTGCGCGTCATCCGGCATTCCGTCCATCAGCCAGTCAACCGCAGGTCTGCCTTCAATGCAAGTGTAATCGGACACTCTCGGGTGAAATGTCAAGATCAGGCCATTCTCCCGAAGAACATCCGCCATTTGGCCTAATTCCACAGAAAATGCGAGCAACCCTTCAACCGACATCTTTTCACGCGGTATGCCGCTTACACACATAAGGCAGCTGTTCCACAGCTTGTTCATTTGGATAAACCGGCCCAGGTTATCACTCACTACGCTGTAATAATCTTGCGTGGAAACACACGTCAGACGCGTCTCCCGCAGCGCATCGGCAACAAACTCATCCGGCACATCAGGCGAAATCCATTGCAACTGCACCACCCTGTAACCCATATCAGAAAGTTTACGAAATGTGCCAAGCACATCCTCCGGTATGGTGAGAAAGGCTTTAAGGCTAGAAGCTTGAAAGCCAAGAGATGTCATAAGTGTAATCCTCCTTTTAATTTCTGATGCTGGAATCTACTGAAAGTGGTTTTTTTCCAATTCCATTAATCGTGTGAGTTTTCAAGCCGACGTTATCATAGCCAAAAAAAGAAATCAATAGCCATTCAACAATTTATCATGTAAGTTCCAGCTAACTCATAAATATGCCTTTACTTATGAAAATCATTAATTAAAGGCTCCTCTTTATATTCTCCGGAATATCGGGGATGTCTTACTGTAATTTAACTTAAAATTACCTTATTGAAATAGGAAATCCAGATATCCTAAAAAATACCTGTTGTAATGCGAATATTTGTTCGTTATTATGAGTATAATAAGAACAAGTGTTCCATCTACTCCTCGAGCTTATTGTATCTTTTATTAGTCATAACAAGAATTCAGCAGCAGTAAAGTACATCTGCCCGATTTCCGGATCCTCTCCCAGTGATCATGGCTACTTAGCACGGATGAAAAAATGTGGTTACATGGATATCGCAAGTGGCAAACCTCGGCCTTTAAAAATTGTTCAATGGGGTGATGAAGATAGAGCCAAGTCAGTTTAGTCGATATATCGGAATGTGTATAGAAATTATGTACATGGATAAACACGGTGTGATCTCGCATCGTTATATTGAGGTTCGTTCGATTAGAAAGAACTATATCTGTGCGTATTGCTTCGTCAAAAAGGGATTAAGGGTGTTCAGTATGGAGAACATCCTTGCGGTTTCTCACGCAGCAAAGCAGAGGTCGTCATGAAAGAGCGAATTATATTTCTCGTGGATTGCGAAAGTTTTTACGCCTCAGTAGAGAAGGCAGCCCATCCAGAATACAAGGAAAAACCCGTTGTAGTGGCCGCTGACGCAACTAGGAGGTCAGGCATAATTCTAGCGGCTTGCCCCATTGCAAAAAGTTATGGAATAACTACAGCGGAGCGGTTAGGAGAGTCACTCAGTAAGTGTCCTGATTTAATTGTGCTCAAGCCTCGAATGCAGATGTATATCGATGTGTCACTGCGGATTACCCAAATTTATGAGTCTTTTTCCGATTTAGTTGAGATTTTCTCGATAGATGAACAGTTTATTGACATGACACACTCGATTGGCATGTTTGGTAATCCAGAAGAAATGGCCAAACAAATTCAAATTCAGGTACTATTGGCCACGGGAGTTAAAGTAAGAGTGGGAATATCAAACTGTAAGATATTGGCAAAATCAGCTTGTGACATGTTTTCAAAGAAGAATGAATCCGGTATTTATACGATGAGTAAAGACACAATTGCCGACGATCTGTGGAAGCAGCCGATAGAGAAAATGTTCGGTTGCGGTAGCCGCATGAAGCAACATTTCTTCAGACTTGGCATTCATACGATCGGTGAGCTCGCACAGTTACCTCTACATAAAGTAAAGAGCCTACTGCGAACTCGGTTTGGAAAAAATGCGGATATACATGCGACTTTGCTTTGGCAGACAGCCAATGGCATAGATGATTCCAAAGTAACACCAAGTACCCACCGTGTAGCACCGAAATCCATAAGTCATATGATGACTTTGCCCAGGGACTATCTGGAACATGAGGTAGATACTATAATTCTTGAGCTTACCGAAGAAGTTTGCCGGGATGCTAGGCGTAAAGGATACATGGGCTCGACATTGACTGTGGGCTGTATGTGTAGTCCCTTTGACGCACCAACTGGCTTTTCTAGGCAGATGACACTTCCGGATCCCACCAATAATACCAATACAATCTACGAGGCTGCGCGGAAATTATTTTATCTGTTTTGGAACGGCATGCCTGTACGTAGGGCTGGCGTGACAATCAGTGGATTGGTTGAAGATTCTGAATATCAGTTGACCATGTTTGAAGATCAGGAGAGGCAACGTGCATTGGAACGTGCCACAGACTACATCAAGGATAGATTTGGTAGTGCAGCAATAGCCAGGGCTTCATCCTTCGGGGCCGCGGGGCAAGCACAACATCGAGCAATGAAAATTGGAGGACATTATAAATGAGCAAAAAGCTCGAAGGTAACGGTCGCTGGGAGTCAAGCCGAATCATTCTGCCACAGCATAAGGAAGCTTTGATTAATCGTCAAAACCCTGAACCGGTGATCCAACAAGTACAAAAGCCGACTGCCGATGAGCACAATATGATCTTGGATTCAATACTTCTTCCGATGTTGCTAACAATGATTGAGCGCAATAGTAAGGAATTTGAGATATCGAACAACATGCTCAAGAAATATTACACAGCCCTTACACAAATCCTTATGCACAGGATCCATTCCCAGATGACCAAAAATAAAAAAGAGTTGAAGATAAGACAAATTAAAGTTTTCGAAGATGCGCGGCCAGACGAAGATCTTCATTACAAATATCTTTGCCGCGGTTACGAATACCCTTTTGCAATTATGCGGGATGTTGTGAAGGCTAAACTTAGCATCATGCTAACTGATAACATCAAAAGCATTTTAAATATAGTGAAGGAGTGATCTGAAATGGTCAAATTAGCAAAATCAGTAGGAAAAAACGCGATACCCAAGCGCCCGACACGGGATGAATTTGAACTGGAAGAGTTAGGCGAAAAGTTAGTAGAAGCGAAACGGGAGGATCAAGAAGTACTATTAACTGTCTGGGGGCAGACAGAGCAAGTAAGAGGGCGGATCAGGGAGATGGATGCCCGAACTAGGACAGTTCATATCAGCAGATATGGAGATGTAACAAAAGTGCCGTTCTTGGATATTTGGAAAGTAGAAAGCCCAGGGGCGTAATCCCTGGGCTTTTTCTAAAGACATCTGTAATTGGCTTCGTTTGATATTCTTATTCTAATAAAGGCGGAAATTCGACTTTTAGTGCATCCAGTGAATTAAATTTGGCTGTTTCAAATACGATCATAGCCGGCTTTTTGTCAGTCGCATCTTTCAGGATATGGCCGTAGTATTTTCCATCTTTCTCAAACGCAACCATCGTACGATTTTTTTCTAACAAGGCATATCGTTCAATAATCATATACGTTCTCCTTATCTTTGATCTTCACTAAAATAGGTTCACTTATCTAACCAATAACATAGAGTAATTTTACCATATAACAATAAAGCAGCAACTACTTCATTATGATGGTATTGAATAAATACTAACAACAATTTTACTTATTTTTTGACAATAACCCCTAAAGTGCAAGAAGGAAAATACTGTAACTATGATATAATATAAATCAGGAAATTGAATAGTGCAGAGGGTGGGGAGATATGGATATTCTTACTTTTATATTCGACAGAGCAAAAATTACCTTGTCGCTAAGCCTTCACCCTGAACAAGGTTACACTTTCAGGACATTAACAAAGGACAAGCCTTTATGGATTTCTCAGGCGGTTTCTAAACTCCCCTCTACTTGCTTGCCTTCAAAATACCTAATGCTTGACCAAACCGAAGTCCAAATCGAAATACATGAGCTATTAGACTTACGGAACCAACTTTGCGAGATGATGAAGGAGAGTACTTTCAAACGTTACCACATTCTGATAGATCCCCTGATTATGAATCTCCACCACATTGAATGTCCCGAAAATTTTCTAATTGAATGCACATGGGACCACCATCATCATAAATTAGTGGTGCAATTCCTCAATGGTGTAGAGCCCCATTTGGATGGATGGTTTCAAAAAGGCAATGAAATTTGGAATATACCTGGTTGGACAAGCCAAGACAATCGTTGGTTATTTAATAAAGTTGAACCTGGGCTGCTTCCTTATTTCATTGATGAAGTAATGTCGGATATGAAGAGCCGTGGGCTCCCTATTATCTGTCCAATACAATTTTTACATGAAGACGCAATTCATATAGCAATCGGCGATATTACCCAAGAAACCGTGCAGTTATCCATAAACTGGAATTGCCAATCCCCTATGGATATTCCTGGTCTTGATGATTATGTAATCGATGGAGATCGTCTCTATTTAGGACCACACCTAGACCCATTAATGGAGTTCTTTACTATCTATCCCATCCAAAATGGACTGTCTTTGATTTCGGGGGATGGAATTCCTTACTTTATTGAGATGTTGTCCGGAGAATGGTCGCATTTTATATCGGGCGACAAGGAACGATTACTTGAAACGCACATAATTGGGCTGGAATTTCAGCTTTTCTTGCTTGGCCAAACATCCATAATCAACGGCGTTGGTAATCCATCTGCTATCCCCATGCTTTCCGTAAATGGCTTATATGTAAGTGCATCGGATATATCAAGACAAATACGACCCGGAAAACGTTTTGTTTCTAGCGAGTCCGGTTGGCTGCCTGTGTCCCTGCTAAATCAAATAGGGATTGGTTCAATGGGTAGAGCTACAAACGGTTCATCATTGGAAGCACCCATCCAGCTACTTCCTGCAGAGATTTTCAATAGGGGTAGTGCTCGACTTGAAGGCCCGTGGAGCCGGTTTGAACTTTTAGGTCACAATTGGCAGAGCGGTGAGGGCAACCCCACTTTACAACATCTGCAGTTTCTCTCGATGTGGGGTATAAATGGAGGCGTATTGGGCGGACTAAGCCAATGGTCTAAACCATTACATGATTTTCTTCAAGATCTAACCGAACAATATAGTGATTCACATATTCTCATCGTTGGAAAGCTAGTTCAACTGGAATCTTTGAAAAATCTATGGGGTGAATCAATAGATATCCTATGGCTTACCTCCTCGGCGGTATTGAATAAGTCTGCTGGCCATAATCCGCAGTGGATTGCGATGACTCCCAGCTTGTTAAGTAAAGAAGCTGCTCTGCAAAAAAAAATATGATATTTTAATTACCTTAGAACCAGATTCGATGACGAAAAGTACAGATACCCTCATATACCGAGTCCTTTCAAAGATCAAAGCAAGGTTAAGATTATCTCTATTTTCTTCTGAGGATTATTTAAATCAAGACGCCGTAAAGTGGACCCATTTAACTCTTTTAGGATTACAAGACAGGACTCATCAACGGTATGCTATATTTGATCCATTAGAATACAGTAATGAGTTACCCGCACCATATTGGATGAGCGTGGATAATAGGATGAAGAGCAATCCCATCCAATTTACTGACTATGATTTGGATGAGGAATCTCCAGGGGTACATATTCCTCAGAGGGATCCTTCTGCTCAAAGCACTACTGATTCATTATCTTTCAACATAAATAGCCGGGGGCGTAGTTTTGTTGACGAAGCAAAGCGGCGGGCGCAAGTAGAGGGTCAACCAGTACCTTTTGTCCCTTTTAATAGTTATGGACCAACCTACAACGATATGACCCAACCTCAATTAAATTGGTATTACTATTGGCGATCCGAAGTCCGGAGCAACCGGTACCCAGAAACGGACTTATCCTACATTTATGTGTATGTGTTTGAACTCATCAACGGTATAGGTTGGACAAGGCCGGAGTCAGGGTATAAGTTATTTAATAAAATTAGTATTGCTTATGGAAATCAATATGCTCAGCTAAATGAATACCTAATCGATTGGATTTCTGATTTTGTATTAATTCACTCATTAAATATCCCTTTGATTTCGATCCTAACACGCTCCCAAAGCTTACTATCTGGTGAACTGATTAATGTGGAATTGATGAGATTGTTAAAAGAAAAACCCTCTCAAATATCTCTGGATATGCTCTTACATTTAAGCGATTACGATATGCAGCGGAATAAGTTTTATCAAGATTTTGGAAAACTTGATTTGGAATTCTACGTCCCTCGGGTTGTTGCATTAGTCGATGCTTACCTGTTCAAAACTTATGGGCTTAAACTGATAGAAATGTTTCCGCCTCAAGAACTTGTCACAGAGCGTCAATTATTCCGTAGTGCTATATATGATGACACCCTGTATGGTAAAACAATATCTGTACCTACAGTTCAACTTCTCAACCATGGCCCGCTCCGGGGCTATTTAACCCAAGTTTTTAAGTATACAGAGAACAAATTAAGGGATCTCCGAAAATTTAAGATTCGGTTAAGAGGGATAACCCTTGACCAAGAGCTAGAACGCTTAATAGATCGGTACCTAGATAACGAGTTTTCTCAGAAGGTAAATGTGCTACCTAAGATAACCATTGATGCTGAAAAATTGGCAGTCCTCCAGAATGACACCGAACACGTGCGCAGCCTGCTTACAATTGCAGAACAAGAGTTTAACCAAGAGTCGGATTCAACCAATGTGGATATTCCCGACGTACCATTGGTAGTTGCAAAGCAGCCTGAAATTGTATTGCAGAATGATAGATCTTCGAAAATCAGTTGGGATACATCAAATTTGAACGAGGAATGGTCCCTGTTCGCAAGTTCATTGGATTCCTGCCAATTAGAAGCGTTATATGCCCTGAAGAGTCCCGCTCCTGAAAGTGAACTCAATGCTGTGGCCAATGCGTATGGAACCATGCCGGCACTCATTATTGACGATATTAATAATGTGGCAATGGAAGCCATTGGTGATCTCATAATAGATGGGGAACGGATTTTCGAGGAATATCTCAATAATTTGGATAATTTGAAAGGATGATTTTTATGCCTGATGTGAAGATACCTAAACGACTTACAACAGCTCTCGTTAATTCACTCACTGCAGGTGTTGTTCCTAGGATAGGTTTAGAGCATATTGCTGTAGGACGAAGGGTTGAAGTAGAAGCGATTTTAAGGGATATGGATAATATTGCTGAGGGTGGGGCTGCCTTTAAGTTTATTACCGGACGTTACGGAAGTGGAAAGAGCTTTCTCCTGCAGACGATACGTAACTATGCGATGGATCGTGATTTTATCGTCGCCGACGCAGACCTCTCACCTGAGCGACGGTTTGTGGGTACAAAAGGGCAAGGATTAGCAACCTACCGCGAATTAATGACCCATTTGTCTATTCGTGCTCGACCAGATGGAGGTGCTTTGGAATCAATTCTTCAAAAATGGATTGCTTCAATACAGCAAGAGGCAATGAAGGAGCTAGGGCTGCGGCCTAATGATCCTTTATTGAATAACGAAGTGGAGCAAAGGATATTTGCCGTAACGGCTGAAATGCAGAACATGGTGAATGGGTTTGATTTTGCAAAAGTATTATCCATTTACTGGAGCGGCTATAGGCATGCTGATGACGATAAAAAACAGGCTGCCCTTCGTTGGTTACGCGGTGAATTCCCTACAAAAAGCCATGTATAGACGTACAGCAGCACGAAAGGGTAAAAAGAGAGCGGGTATCGTCGTCGCCCACGCCATGCAAACTATTCCACCAAAAAATCTCAATTAGTAGGTTTATCGTAAGCGTTATTATCTATTTTAAGATTAAAATGAAGATGAAAAGCGGACAACTGAAGCACGGATGAGTCGTATTTCTGAGTACAATCGTTGTTGTGGCGTGTATATAGGCTTAATAGGCATAGTGACCAAATGGTAATATTAGTTTAAATCTTCCCAATTCTAGTAAAGCTAGAGGTGACTAAAAATTGGGAAAGGGGAAGTTACCGCAAATGTATATCCCTTTGGCCACATCCAGACCAATGACTGGATTCATACGATTATCCTCCTTAAAAATACGTAATTGTCGGTATCCCCTAAAACTTCTTGTAATGTCATAGGTTCGCTTGTTAAGCGGGATCTTGGTCCCAACCAGCCTGAAACATGTTTATACAAGCAGGGGGTGAACAGTTTAGCTGACGGGATCAAGTCCCACGGGCACACCGTTCTACCCCGACTACCGTTATAATAAGACCCTATAAAAAAAGGTCAACCAGAAATATCTGGCTAACCTTATATTACGAACGGGTACGATAGCTTAATAAACAACTAAGACGAGGCTACCAGCGTTCTGAACTGCACCCCGTCAAGTAGACAGTACAAATAAGTAAAAGCGTTTAGGCGGCCTTAGTCCTGAATTCCATGGGACTGAGGCCGTTTAATTTCGCCTGTAATCGCTCGTTATTGTAAAAGTTTATGTAAGTATCAATGTCCTTCTCTAGCTCTTCAAACGTGCTGTATGTATTCAAATAATACTTTTCACATTTCAAGGTCCCCCAAAAAGATTCCATTGGTCCATTATCGATGCACCT
Organism: Paenibacillus agricola; assembly: GCF_011440305.1. GTDB lineage: Bacteria > Bacillota > Bacilli > Paenibacillales > NBRC-103111 > Paenibacillus_S > Paenibacillus_S agricola. The sequence continues at coordinate 10,036 of NZ_JAAOIW010000037.1, forward strand.
GCCAATACGGGACATGCTGGGGGTCACGTTCGCGGCCTCCAGCCGTTTCTTGAAGCTCGGCGAGGTGTACTGAAACCCTCGGTCGCTGTGAAGCATGGGGGCGCTGCCTGGTGCAAGCTGGAGTGCCTGATCCAACGTTTGAAACACAAGATTGTTGTTGTTCGAACGTCCAAACACGTAGGAAACAATGGTGTTATCGTGTAGATCCAATATGGCGCTAAGATACGCTTTCTGGCTATGTCCGTATTTGAATTCCGTTACATCCGTCAGCCATTTCTCATCGGGTGCTTCGGCGTGGAATTCGCGGTTCAGCAGGTTTTCGGCAACATGTTGGGGAGTGGAACTCGCATATTGCTTTTTCTTCCGACGGATGACCGACTGGATGCCTGCAAGCTTCATGAGCCGCCGGATCCGCTTGTGATTAATCGGTTTGCCCGTTTGTCGACAGAGCTGAACGGTGTGCCGCCGGTAACCATAGATACCTTGAAACTGCTTATGATGCGCTAGCATGTTCTCAGTCAGCTGCTCGTTTTCTTGTTCACGTGGACTAGGCTTGTGGTCTATCCATTTGTAATAACTGGACCGCGCTACCTTTGCGAGCTTACACAACAGCTGCAGGCTGAACCCCTGTTGCTCGTGAACCGACCGAATGGCCACATACACTTGCATTTGCCTATGCCCGCTTAAGTTCGCCCCCTTTGCAATTCCTGTAACTTTTTTAAGAATGCTACCTCTGCCCGAAGCCGCTCATTTTCATACTCAAGCTTCTTCGTAGTGTGTTTCTGCTGCTCGGCCTCCGTTAACTCTTCCACTGCTTTCTTCCGTCCCCGGCCGTCCTGCAGCGCATCCTGCCCGCCATCCTCGTATTTCTTGATCCACTGGTACACTTGATGATAGGCGACCTGAAACTGCTCTGCTGTCTTCCGGTAGTCATGTTCATGCGCCATGCAATACAACACAATGTCGATTCGTTCCTGCCAGGTGGTGGACCGTCCCTTTATCATAGCTCTTGCTCCTTCGTTTACCGATTTAAAGCTGCTATGATTATTATACTTGTCAATCCAACTTTTGAGTTGTGTACGGCTTGCAAATTTGTATTTATCGATGAGTTCATATTGCGAGTACTTACCCGACAGATAATCCTGCACCGCTTGAAGCTTCAGCTCCACTGGATATCTGCGAATACCAATCCGAATTTCTAATCCATCAACACCGTACAGTTCATAGCGGTGCCGCCATTTCACCAGTGTATTGACACTGAAGTTGTACTTGCGGGCCACCTCAACCCGAGTGCCTTCACCTGCTTCAAGTTCTCCTATTATCGCCAGTTTTTCTACGCCAGTATATTCATTCTTTTTCGACAAAGAAATACTCCCCTTTGAGTAGCCGGTTTATTTTTTAAACCTGTCTACTTACAGGGGAGCATATCATTCGGATTGGCAGCCTCGTTGGAATGTAAGAGGAATTTAAGTCATTACGAAAAATGAAATCTTCACACCGCTTAAGTGTACGATGAGAATTTTTGATAATCCAACAGATGACAACAATAAAACAATTAGTAAATACGTTGATCAATATGTAAAAAGGTTGACTATATAAACATCGCCACTAAAAAGGCGATGTATTTTGTTTTTAAGTGTTCCCAGCAGGAATGAGATTAAGTTCGACAAACCGTTCATCCAGAGGCTTTACATGGAGGGGTGGGCTATAGGCTAAACAGCATTAGCGATACGAGTATACGAGCTATCGCCCAATCGCAAGGAATCATGCCCATAGAGGCTCCATGTCAAGCCAGCTCTCAAGTCTCTCATCATGCAGATAGTTCCGCTTGCAACCGGTCTCCAAAATGGATGGCAAGCTGCGATATACATTCTTTCCAAGAACGAAGCGGCATCGTCAATTTCAGGATGCATGCATGGTGGCGAGATAGATAATCTTCCGCAAAGCATCATCTGATGGGTAAGCGGTTTTGGTTTTGGTGACTTTTCGAAGCTGGCGATGGTAGCCTTCAATAATATTCGTGGTATAGATCATTTTACGGATCTCGAGTGATTCTGGATGCATCAAATCTCCATTAATAATCTCGGCACCCTGATCCTTCAAAGCATGGGCATGTGCTGGTTGCCGGACCAGCGCACTAACAGAATAGAGTACTATAAAAAGCTGGGCTTTGAAGTTTTCGCAGTAGGGATGAAGGATAAAAGATAAGTAAATGGAAAGCCGTATATCACCGAAAATTTTTGGTGCCCGCTGCATATTCTCAAAACTCGTACTATATCCTGGCTTTTTTTCGATAATAGCAGGATTGTATGATTATTTAGCATGATAGCTACTCCTTTTCCAAACGCTTGCTCATTATACTGAAGGCATAACCACTCAGCTTACATGATAAATGTTCATGAGAGGAATTTAGCATGATTAACGATTTAAGCAAGCTATCGGAAGAACAAATAAATCAATTTGAAATTTTCGAAGAAATAAGCAATCAAACGCTTCGCATTTAGAAAGCCCGGTATTGTGTAATATTGACCTGTCTGTCATAATCGAAGCAGCCTAAGCCTATCGCTTAGGTTGTTTCTGTATCTTTTATTTCCGGATAGGAGGTTGGATTCATGACGAATGCGATTAAGGTAATGATTGTAGACGATGAAGTACTGGCGATCAAGCATCTGGAGCTTTTGATCCCTTGGGAGGAGATCGGCTTTGTGATTACAGCGGTGACTACGTACCCCCAGATGGCTTTGGAAATGTTTCGGAAGCATCGCCCGCAAGTCATTTTTGCCGACATTCGAATGCCGGGCATGGACGGCTTGGAGTTCAGCAAAGCTATACTGCGAACGGGTATACCGGTTCACATTGTGCTGCTGACCTCCTATAAGGAGTTCGATTATGCCAAAGAAGCTGTCAAAATCGGGGTATGCGATTACTTATTGAAACACGAGCTGCATCCAAAAGAACTGATTTCGGTACTGGAGCGTATCCGGGGGGAATTGAAGGAAGATGAGCAGAAGGAAGCGTTGATCAGGCGCCAGCTGTTCAATAATTTACTCAAAGGCTTGGAGCCCGCGCCTGAGCAGACCCGGCTGTTATCCAAAGAAGGCGAGCGTCACGGCAATTTATTTGTGTTTCTGCTTTTGGCAGCCAATACAGCCGTCCCTATTCTCCCCGGCCTCCTGAAGGAACCGCGGACCGAGCCTGTATGGTTGAATGAAGCCCCGGAGGCCACCGGCTTTCTTTGTTTGGACGTGCTGCCGATCGGTGGGCAGCAGTGGGGTGTGATCCTGGCCGTCTCCAAGCCCGGCAGTTATCTTCAAACGCATAATGAGACCATGGCGATGGCCCGCTTTTTACAAAAAGCATTCATAGAGCAGCGCAATGAAACAGCATCCGTCACGATATCGCCTGTTTTTCATAATCTTGCCGAACTACACCGGATCTACGTTAGCTGTGATCGCATCTTGAAGTACGCGCCTTTTTTCGAAAAGGAATGTATTATCCAATCCGATTCGATACCAAAAAAGGCAGCAGACTATTGGATGGAGCTTCATCCGTACGTGGTCCGCGCGGCTGCCCAGCTTGACCAACATCAGACTGAGCAAGCATGCTTGACGGTGAGTGAAGCCTTTGCATTTCTTATTAAGCGCTTTCATCTGGACGGAGTGATGCTTTTGTGCCGAGAACTAGTCGCACTGCTTGAATCTTTTCGACTGAAGAGGCAGTTGGCAAAGCTCGTGGACCGGGCGGTGGAAGAGGAGGTATCCGGGGAAAATTGGGTTACTTTCATGCGCATTTCTGTTTGGTTTCAGCATATGTTCCGTGAGGCGATACGCGAAGCGGAAGAGAAGTTGAGCAGCCGGTACTCGTGGAAAGTGCGTCAAACGCTCGAACGGATACGTGAACAATATAAAGAAGCGCTGACCGTTGAAAGTCTGGCCGAAGAGGTAGGTATAAGCGGCGACAGGCTTCGGCATGTGTTTAAACAGGAAACCGGCATGACCGTATTGGATTATTTAACTCAAATTCGTATGGATCAGGCCAAACAGATGCTGAAAGACAAAAGGGTCAAGGTGTATGAAATCGCCGAGATGGTTGGTTACAAAAACAGCCAATATTTCAGTCAGGTGTTCCGCAAAACGGTAGGGGTCAATCCCTTGGTCTATGCAGAAGGGAAGCGGTTTTCCGATGAAATGGAAAATTAAAAGCAAGCTGATGCTGATCACCTTTTGTATCGTCTCCATTGCACTGGTGTGCAGCGGTTCATTCACTTACTACTATGTAACCGAGATGATCCGGGAGCAGTCGATACAAGACAGTCAGGTCAAGCTCTCCCAGAACGCTTTTCAAATCAAACGCATCCAGGAACGAACCGAAAAAATCGCCGAATACATAATCAGTGACAGTGAAATTCAACTGCTGCTCAAGACCAATCAACAGCTCAATAAGGAGCAAGCTTATTTTCAGAAAAAAGCGGTGGAAGAAAGACTGAAAAAATTTACAGCATTAAATGACTTTATTTTTAATGTTCTGATCGTCAGAGCGGATGGGGAGATGTTCTCGAACAACGCTGGCTATGAGAACTACTTTGAATCGAATTTACAAGAGAAGTGGTTTAAAGAATTGGCTTCCGAAGGGGGCAACCCGCAATTCTCCACGCCTCATCCGTTCTATTATGGCAACGGCAACGGAGAACTGCCTGCAGTAAGCTATGTGGTGCGTTACCGAAGTTTGGATGAGCCGATTAATGGGGAAGAGCTTTATACACTGCTCATCAACATCAAATATTCGGAATTTACCGCTGCTTTTCAACAAAGCTTGGGGCAATACGAACAAATGCTTCTCGTCAACAGCAAGCAGGATATCCTGTTCAACAGTAAAGAAGAAGCGCCTCCGTTCATGCTGGACCAGATCAAGCTGGGGACCGGTACGGGCAACGGCTACCTGGAGGACCGGCAGTACATCGTTATTTACAATCAATCCATGCTCAAGGGCTGGACTCAGATGGCTATTATTTCCAAGAAGAATCTGTTTGCCAAAATCAACTCGATCCTGTTCATGTATGTGACGGTTATCTTATGCAGTCTGATTGTTATTTTTTCTGTCATGACACCGACCATTGCTAATATTACGCGTCCGATTTCCCAGATGGTATCTGCTATGAAGCGGGTTTCCGAGGGTGATTTAAATATGCAAATTTCGATTCGCAGCGGCGATGAGCTGGAAATTCTCGGAAAAGGATTTAACCGGATGATTACCGAGTTGAAAGAGCATGTCCGCAGTTCCATCGAAAGCGAGAAATTGAAAAGGACGATGCAGCTGCAGCTGCTGATGGCCCAGATTAACCCTCATTTTATTTACAATACGCTCAATACGGTTATTTATTTAAGCCACGCTAACCGAAACCGTGAAGCGGAACAGATGACCCAATCGTTAATCGGCATTTTGCAGGATTCGGTTCATAAGGGTGACAGCTCCTTCTTCACTAGGTTGGCGGGTGAAATAGGAATCGTGGAGAAGTACGCGGAAATTCAGCAGTGCCGATACCCGAACCGGTTTCAGCTGGAGTGGAATATCGATGCACGGCTAAATGACCTTGTTGTTCCTAAAATGATTTTGCAGCCGATTGTTGAGAATGCTCTGTTCCATGGGATTTGCTCGATGTATATGGAGGACATGGGCTGGATTCGGATTCAAGCGATCCGGACGGAGGAACGGGTTGAAATCTCGATCGAAGATAATGGTAAAGGGATGTCGGCAGAGCAGCGTGAAAACTTATGTGCAGCGGAAACCGGCAGTACCGACAGAGATGCTGGCCAAGGAGGGATCGGATTGGCTAATGTACGGGAGAGAATCTGGTACCATTACGGGAAGGATTTCGGAATGGATATCGAGAGCAGCGAGGGCAAAGGCACTCGCGTAACTCTTAAATTACCGCTAAGTAGTGTCCTTTAACCGGATTTGAAACAAAACAACCAGTTTGTCTAGTTTATCGCAATGGAATGTGTTTGTACAATAAGAAATGTAATCGCTTTCTTAATTTTGTACGAGGAGGGTTCATATGGTTGAAAAAAAAAGAAATGGGTTCATCATCCTGCTTGCAGCATGTTTAAGCTTGGCGGTTCTTCTGTCAGGTTGCAGTTCAACCCCTATTTCTCAGCCATCGGCAGTGCCGGACGGGAAGGGAGCAGTAAAGCCTGAGGACATGAAGGCCACAATAAAAGTGTGGGATTGGGATGAAGCCTTTTTAAAGCACATGATACCGGAATTTAACAAAGTGTATCCGAATGTCAAAGTCGAATACGCCATCGTTAGTGGCGCCGATTATTTGCAAAAGCTGCAAAGCGGTATCGCTTCCGGATCGGATGTACCCGACGTCATTCTCGGAGAAATGGCCTATCGGGGGCAATTGTACGATCTGGGTATACTCGAAAATTTGGAGGCAGCTCCATACAACGTGAAAAAACAGGATTTGTTCGATTATTTGCTTCCGCTGCTGACGAATTCCAAGGGAGAGTTGGTTGGAGTCGATCAGCAAATCGCGCCGGGCGGCCTTGCTTACCGCAGAGATTTGGCCAAAACGTATTTGGGCACTGATGATCCCGCTCAGTTGGAAACGCTGCTGAACGATTGGACCTCGTTTATCGCCAAAGGTATCGAGGTTAAAGAGAAGAGCGGAGGCAAAGTGCTGATGATGTCCGGGCTGTCTGACGCCTTCCGAATCTTGTACGGTCAAACTGCAAAAGAGTATATAAAGGGCAAAGAAATCGATCTGACATCGAGAGTCAAAGGACCGCTGGAAACTTTATTTAAAATGAGGGATGCCGGAATCCTCGGCAAATTGGAAAACAACACACCCTCGCTGGCTGCTTCCTATTCCAAAGGCGAATTTTTATTTTATCCGATGGCGCCCTGGGGGCCAAAATGGACGGTGGCTGCAAATGATAAAGAAGGAAAAGGCAGATGGGGTTTGGTCAAAGCGCCGGGCGGCGGAACGACGATAGGCGGTACAGCTATTGGCATTAATAAGGGAAGTAAGGTCAAGGACGCTGCTTGGGCTTACATAAATTTCTCCTATCTCTCCAAAGAGGGTACCACCCAATCGTTTACCAAATTTGGGTTTCCTCCTGGATTGAAATCGTTTTATGTAAATAATGATCTGATCGAAAAAGGAACCGAGTATGATGCATTCTTCGGAGGACAAAACCTGATGAAATACTTCTATGCCAAGATAGTTCCGGAAGTGAAGGGACAACCGCAAACCAAATATGAGACAACTGTACTCAATGCATATAACACTTTGTATCCGCTGTTTACTAAAGATACAAGTATCGATGTCAATTCGGCGCTGCAAAAATTCATTACGGAAGTAAAAAACAAAGCTCCTGATGTTACCGTGAAGTAAAGAGGTCGCTTACGGCAGCCGTTCCAGCGAGCGGTTGCCGTCTTGTTTTTAGAGATAAGAACGATTGGAAAGTGAGGCGTAAAATGTGAAAGCCGTCGCAACGAAAACGAATTATGGAATCCGGTTATGGCCGTACCTGTTCGCCCTTCCATTTATTTTAAGCTACCTTATATTTCATTTTTACCCGGTTATCTATTCCTTGTTCTTAAGCTTTCATGATTGGAACGGCATTGGTGAAAAAACATTTGTAGGTCTTAAAAATTATACAGATTTATTAACGAAGGATCCGTTGTTTTACAAATCGCTTTTCAATACAGCGTTTATTATGCTTATTTCTATTCCGGTTACGATTCTTCTTGGGGTGGTGATGGCTTACGTTACTTTTCACCTGACATTCGGAAAACGGTTGTTTCAGACCGTCAACTTTATGCCTTACATTACGACTCCGGTCGCTATCGGCTTTATTTTTTCCTATATGTTCGACTGGCAGAGCGGAATTCTGAATCAACTGCTCATCCGGCTGGATCTGGTGACAGAGGGCATTTACTGGCTGCAGGAACCGTTCATCGCAAGATGCGTTATAGCTCTGATGTTCATATGGCGTCATCTCGGTTATTTCATGGCTATTTATTTAGCGGGTATGACGGCGATCCCTCAGGACATATATGAAGCGGCCAAAGTGGACGGATCTTCCGGAGCCCATACGCTGGTTACGATCACACTGCCGCTGCTGAGAAATATATCGGTATTTCTAATTGTTACGTCTGTTATCGGAGGCTTTCAATTATTCGACGAGCCGAAGCTTCTGTACGGAGGCTGGGGGGCGAACTCGGTTGGCGGTCCGGACAACGCCGCACTTACAGTCATTTGGAAATTTATTGACAATACATTTATTTCCGACAACCGGTTCGGTTACGGAGCGGCAATCGCCTATACCTTATTCGTTATCATCATCTTTTTCTCGATGATCAGTTATCGCCTTTCAGCGGGGAAGGGAGAGAAGGAATGAGAATCGTTAAAATGTCGTTATTGATAGTCATAACCATGGCTTCTTTGTTTCCGTTTTACATGATGATTGTCATGTCGACCTACTATAATGAAGATTTGTTTCTGGGGCTGCCGCTGTTACCTGCATCCTACTTTGTGGAAAATTTAACAACTGTGTTCAAATCTAATTTTTTACAAGTCTATGCCAATAGCTTGTTTGTCTCAACGTTCGCCGTTGTTTTCTCCTGCATAATTAGCACCTTGATAGGTTTTGCCATTGCCAAATATGATTTCCGTTTGAAAAAGGCGCTAAATTACTTCATTATCATCACTATGATGGTGCCTTCCCAGGTTGGAACGATAGGTTATATTATCGAAATGCGCAATATGGGCTTCGGTAATACGCTGTTCCCGATCATGCTGGTATGGCTCTCGTTTCCTTTCGGAGCCTTTTTTATGACGCAGTTCATTAAAGATACCGTACCGAAGGAGATCATCGAATGCGCGAGAATTGACGGTTGTTCGGAGCCCCGGATTTTGGCGCAAATCGCATTGCCGTTGATTAAATCAGGTATTTCTACGCTGGCTATTCTAGTGTTTCTATGGTCGTGGAACAGTTACTTGTTGCCGCTTGTTTCGATTAACAATCCGAAATGGTACACCGTACCGATCTTTGTATCCAACCTAGGGGTTGTTCATCGCACCGATTATGCGGCAAGGATGTGTGCACTGACGCTTACGACGATTCCGATTCTGCTTGTTTTCATAGCAGGATCGAAAAACTTTATAAAAGGGATTACTGCAGGAGCAATTAAAGGATAAACCTCAAAGCTTAATGTGAAGGGATTTTACCTTCGGGTGATCTTTGAAACATTCTCGTAACGACTAGGGTTCCATTTGATCCGGCAGGTTATTTTTCTTGAAACCGCTTGGGTTTGTACCGATCCACTTCGAAATTGATTAATGAAAATCAGAAAGCTGAACAAAAATAGATGAATTTGGGAGGATTGAATATTGAACAAATGGATTGGATCAGCAGGCTTATGTGTGAATTCTGAAAGACAAATACTTATGGTTTTACAAGGTAAGCCAGAAGAGGAAAAGCGATGGTCGGTGCCTTCTGGGAGGTAAAGAAAACGAGGAAAATTTAGAGAATTGTTGTATCAGGGAAGTCTTTGAAGAGACAGGTTACCAAAGCAAAGTTATTCATAATATCAATTAAAAGCAAGGGTCACATGGTCCCGTGGAGTACGAAGTAACGTATTTTGAGGTGGAGATTATTAATGGACAGCCGACCATCCACGATCCTGATGAACTCATACATGAAATTGCTTGGAAAACAGTGGAGCAAGTAAAAGAACTTCAGCTATCCTTTCCTGAGGATAAAGAATTTTTATTGAACTATATCGAGCAAAAAGATTGAACTAACGGGCACGATAGTTAAATACCAGGAGGGCTGCCACGGCAGCCCGTCGCTCCGCTAAACATTCCTGTAAGGCCTAAGATTTGGGCTTTGTCAAAAAAGGAGCGCCTCGGTATGATGGATTTGTCGAAGGGGTTTAACCCAATACATCAAGGAGGCGCTCTTACTATGAAGTTTAAACAAACAGATGGACAAAATCAACGCATTGAACGAATTTCTACATCTCATCTTGTTGTGGGTATAGATATCGCCAAAGAGACTCATGTAGCACAAGCAACTAATTTTCGCGGTATCGTACTTAGTAAGCGACATCTTACATTCTCAAATACAATTGAAGGATTTGAAAAATTAGAACGATGGATTGACGAAATCAGGCAAAAACACCGCTTAAAAGGACTCATAATCGGCATGGAGCCGACCGGACACTACGGGTATAACTTAGCCAATTGGCTTGCGAGCAAAGGCAACAGCGTTGTCATGGTGAATCCGGCC
>NZ_JAAOIW010000038.1 GCF_011440305.1 Paenibacillus agricola
GGAAACGAAGGAGTGGCTGCAAACTCAGCAATTAACTTAAAACCATGGCTGGATAGGCCTTTATTTTTTTGACGGAGTGGCTGGTTTTTAAATGACTACGTGGCTGGATTTTCAGTTGACAAATACACCAACTATTAAGGGCACCCCAATAAGGTGCCCTTAAATTTCGCCGTTAGAATGATACGCTGAACCGTATCATAAGTAAGGGCAAGTTTGGATGCAGAGAAATATTTGTAAATAAAATAAAAAGATTCACCTATATACAAACCGATGGTCGGTATGTATAATTGGAAATAAGTAAAACGAATTGGAAATGAATCTGATTGCGCCCATCGGAGGGACGACCATGAAACAAGAGGAACGCAGGCAGCAAACCATACGGATTCTGCTTGATGCGACCAAAGAGTTGATAAGGGCAAAAGGATGTCATTCGATCACAATGAAGGACATTATGGATCAATCGGGCTTGTCGAAAGGGGCGATTTTCCATTATGTGAAGAGCAAAGACGAAATCTTTGTCTGGGTTCTGCAGGATCGGCTCGAAGAGACGAACGAACGCTTTATGAACGAAGTGGAGAAGGGCCGTCGATCATTCGAGGAGCCGATGTGGAAGATCTCGGAGAGTATTGCGGCATACGAAAAGGCGGATGTCACGAACAAAGTGTTGATGTATCTGCTCGGAAAGGAGGAGCCGTTTATTGCAAAAGCGCTCAAGCAGTATTATGAGCGGTCCGTGTTTTTATCTAGACAATGGATTGAGATCGGCCAAAACAGCGGGGTGATTCCGGAATCGGTCGATAAGGACAAAACAGCCGAAATGTTCGTTCTGATGACGTTCGCTTTACGTATCCGCTCCTCCATTCCCTATGCACCGACCGGTTTTACGGCGCATGATTTCTCGTCATTCATCAGTGATATCTTGTATCCCAGCAAGAAGGAGAAGAAAGGAGAGATCTGAGTTGAACTTGTGGCTAACGCTGCATTTGGTTGGAGTCGTGCTGTCCGTTGGAAATATCATAACGGCGGCATTTTGGAAAATCGGGCGGATATGACGAAAAATCCGGCTGTCATTCATTGTGCGGTCCAAAACGTTATGCTCGCCGATTATCTATATACGATACCGGGTCTCATCCTTATTATCGTCTCGGGCAGTATCATGGCCGTCAAAGCGGAAACTCCGATGTCGGGAATCAATTGGCATACGTTATCGCTGATTTTGTTAGCCGTTACCGGGATCATTTGGGCTGCTATTCTGATCTCGCTGCAACACAGAATGATCCTATACAGCAGTCAAGGCATCGAAAACGGAAAGATCTCCAGCTTGTACCGTGACGCTTCACGTAATTGGGCCGTCTTCGGAACTATTGCTACTCTACTGCCGCTGGTCATTATATATCTTATGGTTATGAAAGGTTTCTAAAGTATTAAAAGGAGTGAGCCGTATGGTACCGTTCTATGCACTTGTTGCTTCTTTTCTGTTGTTCAAGGGTCTAGGCTTGATCGGACTGTCTTATTTCGGGGGCTGGCAATCTCCGCTTCAGGGAGCTGTGGCCGTGATGCTGTTGCTTACGGCTTCCGCACACTGGGGGACCCGACGACCGGACTTGATCCTCATGGTTCCTCCGGCATTTCCCAGACCGGATCTGATTGTGACGGCCACCGGCTTGCTGGAGCTTGCCGGTGCGGTCGGCATCCTGTTTCCGGTCACCTCGAAGTTGGCTTCTATCGGCTTGGCGGTGCTGCTGATCGCAATGTTCCCCGCCAATGTGCGGTCGGCCCGGGAAACAATAACGATCGGGGGGAGACCCGTACCGAAGCCGCTTCCCCGAACGGTGCTGCAACTCGTTTTCCTCGCGGCGGTCCTATTGGCGGGGTAAACTAGTCCTATCCTAGTCCCGTGGATGCTTCGGATTATATAACCGATGCAAAAGGAAACGTTTACGCTGGAGACTATGAAAACGATAGTATTCGAAAGATATTGCCGAATGGAATAATGGAAACCATCGCACATGATCCGAGAATTTTATGGCCGGATACTTTTTCTATTGGTCCGGATCAACACTTATATGTTATTGTGAACCAATTAAATCGGCAGGCAAGATTTCATTATGGAAAAGACCTGCGACAAAAACCTTATAGTTTACTTCGTATAAAAATTGATGAATTCCCTGCTCCTACCTTTTGATAAATATTTCACTTTACAAAGTACTTAAAATATTGCGAGGAGTGCTTGAAATATCACTTCCATAGTATTTTTCATCAACTAATGATTATCAGACATTGCCCTTACCACGAAGATGTAAAATTAAGGGACACTTGTGTAAGCTGCAATAAAGTAATTCTTTATTCATTTAAGTATCGTTACCACTATCAATGCTCGTGTGGCTACCGGATTACAGCTGATAACAATCGCAGCTGGTCAAATTGGGACAAAGGATTTGAAATTAAAAATGACATAATTATTTGGAGATATTTGAGCGATGGTAAATAATATTCTACAACCAATGCAAAATGTAAGAGAATCGGACAATGTTTGTGTCGTTTATGGGATAATGTTTGTGTCGTCGTCTGTCGGGAGACAAGAACCTTATCTCATTAAGAGTCGCGTAAATCGCGGCTTCTTTGTTTTATGGGATAAAGTTGTTGTCACGTGGCACTGACAAGAACTTTATCCCATTCCCGTTTTGTGACAAGAACTTTATCTCATTCCCGATGGGAAATAATTGCATCTTTTTAGTCACATATTAAGCCATATCAAATTCCACCGCAGCATCGATAATCTTGGATTGTCAGGTCGAAATGTAAGAGACGATTGGAGTTCATACCTCTTACAGCTAACTGGAAAATTCGGTACCGGTAGGCGAGGCAATCAGATTTTCTGCAGCGAAGGCAACTATTCTGGGCTCAAGACTTGACGAAGTGATATTTGAAGATGACTGGAACCCATACCAGTCAAACGGGCACAAGAGTGCAGCGATGGAACTGATCCATGCTTTTTTAGGCTCACTAAACAAACGGACAGGTTTGTATGGAGGTATTTATGTAAAAAAGTTCCTTGAATCATTACAAAAAAAACCATCAAGACCGCGTTCCTGATGGGTTAAAATTATGATATGTTTTTATCACCAAATTCCTGCCTTCAAAATAATTACTAGGAGGACGAAATGCACCAGACGAATGCTGCTGTTTTGCCTGCACCATTTCCTGCGCAGGAATAATCAACGCCTCCAACAGGATAGCTCAATATGGTGGGATAAAAACAGGGGGAGGAAGTGTGTTTGAGCGGATGAGCTTGGTGGTGGCAAAAATGTCATTTGATCTTACTCCTTTACAGCTTTCATGCCAACAAAACGATGACAAGCAATTCGAAGAGCACTAAAGTAAGAATCGCCGCCTCACTAGGACCAAAGAAGGCACGTTGTCCTGATGGGTGTGAAACCCTTATATAAACGTGTCTTCTATCGACATGTACAATTACACCTTCGTAGGTATTACCGTCCAAGGTCTGAACACGAACTCGCCGATTTACATGTGTGCTGGAAATTTGATATACATGATCCCGAATTGACCTTAAAGTAGTAGCTACGTTAGGGTCCGCTTGATACAGAACTCGTTCTTGAGTTGCTGGATATTGATAACTCATTCTCATGACCTCCGCAAATCCGTATAATCACTTCTTTTCAGACTATGCATGTGCCTAGTCTGAAGTTCGTGCTTATAACACGGATTAAAGATAATAATAGTCTATCTCGTATCTTTACTCGTTCTGGCTTTCTTAGCGACAAATACATATCTGCCGCGATCCCAACTATCGCACCTCGAAATGGCGGGGTTAGCCCACAAAGCATAGTAACTGATGAAGAGTGGCAAGAGATGAGGGAAAATTGTAAAGCCTGGATGGAACGGATTGTGACTTTTTAACTAGGGGGTCTTAGTCACACTTAGTTATGGGAGTTACTTAATACAGCGCAATTAACTTTGTGCCGAGTATTGATACCGACAATCTCGATGAAATTAATGTAAAACCATTCCATGTAAAATTGTTTTCTACATATCCTAATGTATCGGCATTTGATGTGCCAATGATACGCTGTAAAGCCAACAAATCATAGTTCAAATTTTTCGGATTTGTAACGATTGGATACAAAGCCCCTAAAGCAAGAACCTCGCCTTTGATTGGCTTTTTCAATTTTCCATTGTCATCGTAATATTGGGATAAATATTCCGTGCCTTTGTTGTTAATGTCTATTGTGAAAAGTACGTCAAGTTGTGGACTGCTCACACTCACCTTATAAAAATCTTCATAATTTACATTGAATTTATACTCTTTATTATATTGATCAAAATTGAACATTTCACGTACAATGTTATTCTTAAATGAGTAGATATAAAAAATACCATATCCTCCACTACCGCCTGTATCAATACTAACTAGTATGTCACTAATATGATCCTTGTCAAAATCTCCGAGGAACAGCCTGGCGTTGTATCCAGCATTGAATTCAAGATTAACCGTGGTATGCTGTTTAGAAAGTCCATCTTCGATAACTAGTGTAATATTGTCAGCAAAGTTTCCAGATGGTCCCTCGGGTTTATTGCCGTATAAATATACGATATCTACAATTCCATCTCCGTTTACATCGCCTTGCTTCATGTCTAATATAAATATGTTTCTGGAAAAACCAATTGTTTGATTCATTAGAAATCCCAAATTTGGGTTTTGATACGGATATTGCATAAAATTGCTCTCCTCTTCATGTGACCCTGATACTTCACCATTCTCAACCCGGGTAAAACCAGAAATTTCCCCCCATTCCATAGCCAGACATAGTGTAATGAAATAAGCAGTCATTTATATAAGAATTAGCAGGTTGTACTGGCACGAAAGAAGGAGGTGGGGACTGTGGCATAAGTGCCATTTGATTTTACTCCTTATTGATTGTGCTATTGTATTATTAATTCCATGCACTCGGTCTTTCCTGTGTATAATACGTGGGTGAATAACTAAATGACTGTGCAGATGCCTAATATAGTAAGGTTTCATCACTTTACGGATAGTCATGCTCTACAATTTTTACTACTCAAGTCGATACCGCGATCCATTCAACCTCTCAATTTGTTCGGTGAGGAAGTCAATGTGAGCTAAAATAGTTTTAAACATCATAATTTGATGAGGATTAACGTAACCTCGAAGAGCGAGCTGGAGTTCATCTTTTTTCTTTTTCATAGTTCGCCGAGCGAAGCTTGCTAATTTCTCAGGATCTTCTTCACCATCTGCGATGGCGTGAAGCATGTCTTTAGACGAGATCCCCATAATATCTGAAACCACAGAGCCAAGTTTGATGTTTGCTCCCTCTAGCACTTTTTGAATCCGATTATGTTGTCGGGCACGTTCTTCAATAATGCTTCGCCGGTAACGAACGAGTTCACGTAATTCGCGTTGAATTCGGTTTGGAATGAAACTAGCTTTCAGAAGCCCATGGCGAAGAAGCTGGGCGATCCATTCCGCATCTTTGACATCCGTTTTACGTCTTGGGAGAGCTTTCATATGTTGGGCATTCACGACAAGAAACTCCATATCCTCGGCTTCTAATAGGTTAACAATTGGCTTCCAAAATACACCTGTACTCTCCATCGCTACGTGGGTGCAACCCTGTTTTTTAATCCAGTCAATTAACTGGAGTAGAAATACGGTTTTAGTAGAGAACGTTTGAATCTCCTTTCCTTTTGGTGTTATTACACAGGCAGTAATGGAATCCTTATGAACATCCATACCACATGCGCGCTCAATGAGTATATCCATTGAAAGAATCCTTTCTACGGCTTCAAATCGGGGGCTGGTGCAACAACCAAAATAGGATTAATCTACCATGAGTGCTACCCGAAAGGAAGCGACATTCTATGATGCACCGTGGTCGGTGGAGTCAGACTAACGGATGGGCTCTAACGCACCATAGTTGATCGACCTTCCTCACCCAGCCGTAGTAGAAGTATGGACGGATTTTATCCATTTTCATCCTCTGTGGTGCAGCGCTGGTCTTGCGCTGCATGAACGGCTAACGGGCAGTTTAACGCAAAACAGGAGGTTGTTGTAACTTAGCAGCCGTTCTGTAAGGGTAGTTGAAATCGTTTAGAATTGTGTTGAGGACAGACAGACGTAATATAGTAAGAGGGAAACAAAATTTCCTAAAACAAAGGGAGGCAGGAGAACGTGTCGAACATGGACAAGGAGAACCAGGCTCTGGAGAAAGCGAAAATGGTGTATGAAACAGGCGAGATCATAAGAACCGATATCCTGGCGGGCCTGGATGCCGAGCGACGGTCGCTGGGCGTGCCGTCTGCCAGCGGTGACGTGGTCGTGGATCGCTCCACGGACGGATCGGAGTGCCGGATCGTGTTCGCCAGCCTACCGCCGGAGGAAACCGATAACCTGATCCGCCGGGAGCTGGATGCCGCCGTCTCCGGCGGCTATAGCCTGGAGTGGAAGTACTACGGTCACGATACGCCAATCGACCTGCCCGAGCGGCTCGTCGCCGCCGGGTTCGAGGCCGAGGATGAGGAGGAAGTGTTGGTCCTGCCATTGGACGAGGCATCGCTGGCTGCCTTCGGTGACGGCGGCGAACACGAGATCAGGATCGTCCGAGAAGAGCGCGACCTGGTGGACTACGCCGAGGTGTCCCGCGAGATTGGCAGGCACAACGTGGAGGAGGAGCGGCGCGCGCTGGCCCTTAAGTTGAAGGAGAATCCGGACGAGATGAGCATCCACATTGCCTACGTTGACGGCGAGCCCGTCGCCTGTGGGCGGGTCTACTTCCGGCCCGGAGGGCCCTACGCCGAACTAGCCGGGGGTCGCACCAAGACCACACACCGGAGACGGGGACTGTTCACCGCGCTGGTCGCCTCGCGGTTGCAGGAAGCCCGTGATCGCGGCCGGACGCACGCCTTCGTCGACGCGCTGCCGACCTCCGCACCGATCCTGCGCAAGCAGGGCTTCCAGTTCGTGACTCGGACGCAGCCGTTCGTGTTGGAGCAACCGCGGTGAGCGCCGACGCTGATTGGGCAGAAAAGAGCAAGATGAAGATAACAAATACATCTTTTTTAGATGGATATAAGATGTGAATGGAGTACCTTTTGAGCTAACGGGTAAGTACGACAAGTTCTGCTATAAGCACCACATAGTGCGAAAAGCAGGAGATTACACGAGTAATCTCAACTTTACAACCGAGGATGGGAATGACGGAACCAAGTATCCTGAAACCATCCCGCCAATACTCCTGCGCGCGTCATGTTTAACAGAACATGAGGTGTGAAGTACAGGTAGATTCGACAGAACGAAGGCTAGAGCCATTTTGAGAAAAAAAAAAAAGGTATGTCAACGGATATGTCGCGCGGCTGAGAAACTGGATATGGTGAGAATGCTCGCACAGAAGCGAACTGACGAACTTCCGAATGTACAGGTCTAAAGTTAGAGCATATGGAAACATATGTACCATCATACGATGGGGTGAGTGGCGTAAAGTAAAACTTTTTCCTATGAAATACGCTATGCCGAACTATGGCGGCATCGATCTCACAGGCTTAGAGGGAGCACCTAAGTCCAGAAAAGATAGCTAGGCTGTAAGGGACTTGGAAAGCAAGGGACGCTGCAAGAAGGGCTGTTACCCGAAACGGTTGCTATAAGGCACTGGCCGAAATGCATTTATCCTTGTGAGGGTAGGGGCACGACTGACGAAGCCTCTGTAATTGAGGTGGAGGAATAGCCCCAAGTCTAACTGAAAAGAAAGATCATTTTCCATACGTGATTTGCACCGATCAGGTAGGAATGTGGGGACGTCGCTTCGTCAAGGAGGGATGCCACAGTGCAAGCTTTACGAAATTGGGAGTATTACGGCATGACGGAAGCCTTTACGGATTTGCACGAAAGGTCAGCAAGCAAAGAAACCTTCTCACATCTGTATGAGATCGTCACATCCAGAGAAAATATATGGCTGGCTTACCGTACGATGAAGTCCAATAAAGGATCAAAGACACCAGGAACAGATGGACTAACCATCAAAGACATTGAACAACTATCCGAATACGAACTAGTGAGTGAAATCCAAAACAAACTGCAAAACTATCGCCCCAAGAATGTCAGACGGAAGCTTATCGAGAAAGATAACGGTAAAATGAGATCGCTTGGCATCCCATGCATCCTCGACCGCATCATTCAACAGTGCTTCAAGCAAGTCCTTGAGCCCATAGCTGAAGCCCAGTTTTACAACCATAGCTATGGCTTCAGACCCCTTCGATCAACACACCATGCCATGGCAAGAGTCCAATTTCTCATTAATCAGGCGTCGATGCATTATGTAGTAGACATCGACATTTTGGGTTTCTTCGACAACGTCAACCATACCTTGCTCGTGAAGCAACTTTGGAACATGGGTATCCAAGATAGAAGGGTTCTAGCATGCATCTCTAAAATGCTAAAAGCTGAAATCGAGGGGGAAGGAATACCTTCAAAAGGTGTACCACAAGGCGGTTTACTGTCAACACTGCTCTCGAATATTGTACTAAATGACCTAGATCACTGGGTTGCAGGTCAATGGGAACTCTTTCCGCTGAGAAAACCTTTCAAATCAAGAACTGGCGAAAGGGCTGCGAAAATACGGTCAAGTTTGAAAGAGGGCTACCTGGTGCGTTACGCCGACGACTTCAAAATCATTTGTAGAGATTGGAGATCGGCCCAGAGGTGGTATCATGCGGTAATCCTGTATCTCAAAGATCGCCTGAAACTCGATGTCTCTCCGGAGAAATCGCAAATCGTTAATCTGCGAAAACGAGAGTCGGAATTCCTTGGGTTTACAATCCGAGCGAACAGGAAGGGTCAAAAGCGAGTAGCCCATACGGGAATTAAAGCGAACAAAAGGCAGAAAATTAAAGCCGAGGTTAAGAAACACATCCTCAGAATGAGGACTTCTCCAACGGCTCTAAACGCTGCACGCTTCAACAGTTTTGTATTAGGAATTCACAATTACTTCAATCGGGCAACACATGTTAGTGTTGCGTTCTCACGTCTTGCCTACGATCTGCGAGCTTTCATGTACAATCGTCTCAAACAAATCGGGAAATACGAACATCCTGCAAACCCACCGCCAACGTACAGTAAATTTTACAGCTTGGGTTACAGGACATTTAAAGTAGCTGATGTTTATTTGTATCCTCTAGCCAATGTGAAAACAAAGAATACGATGGGCTTTAGTCAAGGTCTTTCGCTCTTTACCAAAGAAGGCAGAGAACAAATATACAAAAAGCTTCGACCAGACTTACGTCAGGAAATTTACTTGCTAACGAAAGCGAGCATCCCGAACAAAAGTGTTGAATACATGGATAATCGAATTAGTCGGTACAGTATGAAGATGGGGAGATGCGAAATCACAGGCATGTATCTTTTCACATCCGATGTACATTGCCACCACTATATCCCGTTGCACAAAGGTGGAACCGACAAATTTAGTAATTTGCGCATCCTCCATAAAGAGGTCGGGCAACTTATCCTCCAAACACAAAAAGAGACGATTGACGTACTCAAGAATAAACTGGGTTTAACGGAATTGATGATGAACCAGATCAACAAGTACCGTGAAAAATATGCATTAGATCCAGTTTAACATATCCCAAATCAATGAGTAACGAGGAAATTATGATCAAGTACTTTAGTTAGATGGACCGCGGAGTGCTGGGAAACTGGCACGCTCCGTGCGGAGCAGGGGAAAAGCTGGAGATGACTTCAAATGCTTACCTATTGCAAACCGATAGTTGAATAGAGATTGCGAAAAATCATATTCCGTATATATTCAGAAAATGGTAGGATATGGGGAAGGTTGATTGGGACGAGACGAGCTGAGAAGGGATGAGTTGAGATGAGTGTTATAATTATGAGGGCAATTAATACCGATGCAGAGGAACTTCTTTCGGTACAAAAGGTAGCATATAAAACGTTACGACTTGATGAGGATTCACATTTACCAATACGCTTAGCAATAAACCCCGGAAATAATGAAGAGAAAAGAGCTGCTGAAAAATATTTGGCAGGCTTGAAAATCATATCAACCATTCGATATTGATCGGAAGCACCGTCAAAGGCAACTTTCGCACAATTATGTGTGCGAAAGTTGCCTTTTTGTATTTTGTATAATTGTAATTGGACAAGAACTTATATCCATTGTCGATTCGGGACAAGAACATGTATCTATAAGCGATACACAGTTAAGCGAACATAGTCTCAACCGCGCCAAGCGTGGCTTTTTATTTTAAGGGACCACTCGAAGAAGAAAATAAAAAGGTGCGATTACAACTAAATTTTCCTATGCAGAGGTCTATCAAAAGGTTTGAGAGACGGGCAGTATAATGCAATAAATCATTACATTTGAAAAATCGTAAGATTCGTGCTATCATAAAAACCATTATAAAAGCGATGAAGAGAAAAAAGTACGAAGGCTCTTATGTCCAGAGAGCAAAGGAAACGCTGAAACCTTTGCCATAATCCCTTGGTATGATGTCGTCTCGGAGCTTTTGATCGAAAGTTGACCAGCATGGGTTCGATGAGTAGGCTCAAACGGAATGGCACACGTTATCGTGCTGCAGGTAAGGGAACCCTTACCTCATGAGGCTGGGATCGTAAGATTCTTGGCAAATCTGGGTGGTACCACGAAATTTTCCCCTTTCGTCCCTAAGGCTCGGCAGTTGTTTGCTGTCGCCTTAGGATGAGAGGGGTTATTTATTTTTAAATATAAAAGCGATGAAGAGAAAAAAATACGAAGGCTCTTATGCCCAGAGAGCAAAGGAAACGCTGAAACCTTTGCCATAATCCCTTTGTATAATGTCGTCTCGGAGCTTTTGATCGAAAGTCGAATCCAGCATGGGTTCGATGAGTAGGCTCAAACGGAATGGCACACGTTATCGTGCTGTAGGTAAGGGAACCCTTACCTCATGAGGCTGGAATCATAAGATTTTGGCAAATCTGGGTGGTACCACGAAATTTTCCCCTTTCGTCCCTTAGGCTCGGCAGTTGTTTGCTGTCGCCTTAGGATGAGAGGGGTTATTTATTTTTTAAATATACAAGCGATGAAGAGAAAAAAATACGAGGGCTCTTGTGTCCAGAGAGCAGAGGAAACGCTGAAACCTTTGCCATAATCCCTTGGTATGAAGTCGTCTCGGAGCTTTTGATCGAAAGTCGAATCCAGCATGGGTTCGATGAGTAGGCTCAAACGGAATGGCACACGTTATCGTGCTGTAGGTAAGGGAACCCTTACCTCATGAGGCCGGAATCGTAAGATTCTTGGCAAATCTGGGTGGTACCACGAAATTTCCCCCTTTCGTCCCTTAGGCTCGGCAGTTGTTTGCTGTCGCCTTAGGATGAGAGGGGTTATTTATTTTTAAGGAGGGAATCAAATGGAAAAAGCATCTATGTCCATGTACCAATCTCATCAACATTCTCAGGATTTGATTACTGGATCGGAGGTCCTTTTGCGCGGCTTGCTATTGGAAGGTGTTGAATGTGTATTTGGGTACCCAGGAGGAAATGTCCTTTACATCTATGATGCAATGGTCGGTAATCCAGACTTTAAACACATTTTGACTCGACATGAGCAAGGGGCTATCCACGCGGCGGACGGCTATGCCCGATCGACAGGAAAAGTAGGGGTGTGTATCGCCACCTCCGGTCCAGGAGCGACAAACTTAGTAACTGGAATTGCGACTGCCTACATGGATTCTGTACCACTCGTAGTTATTACTGGTAATGTCCCTACAACAGTTATGGGTACTGATGCATTTCAGGAAGCGGACATCCTTAGTATAACAATGTCAATAACCAAACACAGTTACTTGGTACGAGACGTACACGACTTGCCCCACATTATCCATGAAGCGTTTCATATTGCAAACACTGGAAGGAAAGGTCCGGTATTGATCGACATCCCTAAAGACGTATCCAATCAAAAAATGCTTTTTCAGCCCTCCAACAAAATAAATGTACTTGGTTACAATGCGGCTCCGAGTCCTAATCAAACGGAGATAGATAAGTTAATTCAGGTTATATCAGAATCCGAAAAACCGGTCATTATAGCTGGAGGTGGGGTGGTTTATTCCAATGCATCAAATGAGCTACTGGAGTTCGTGAATAAAACAAAAATTCCGGTGACAACAACATTGCTCGGTTTGGGCGGTTTCCCAAGTGCTCACGACCTATGTCTAGGAATGCCAGGCCATCATGGTACGTATACGGCGAATATGGCAATTCAAAATGCCGATCTGATTATTTCAATTGGTTCACGGTTTGATGACCGGGTTACGATGAAATTAGATGGTTTTGCTCCTTATGCCAAACAAATTGCCCATATCGATATTGATCCAGCTGAAATTGGTAAAAACATCAAAACGGATATTGCTTGTGTCGGCGATATTAAGGCTGTACTAAAATATGCAAATACGAAAGCTAAGCCCTCCCAATCAAGTAGTTGGATCCATAAAATTCAGGAAAATAAATCCATGTATCCATTGCGTTACAAAGATTCCGAAACGGAGCTTAAACCCCAATTTGTTCTTGAACTACTCAATGAGACAACGCAAGGGGAGGCGATTATTACCACTGACGTGGGCCAGCACCAAATGTGGGTAGCCCAATTTTACAAATTTAAACATCCACGCTCACTTATAACTTCGGGAGGTCTTGGAACCATGGGATTCGGATTCCCATCTGCTATAGGTGCTCAGATAGGAAATCCAAACCGACTTGTGATTTCAGTAAACGGTGACGGGGGTATGCAGATGTGTGCACAAGAGATGGCTATTTGTGCCATTCATAATATTCCTGTCAAAATCGTCGTGATTAACAATCAAGTGTTAGGTATGGTCAAACAACAGCAGGAAATCATGTACGAAAAGCGTTATAGCCACATTGATCTTGCAGGTAGTCCCAATTTCGTGAAACTGGCTGAAGCTTACGGAATTAAGGGTTTAAGAGCAAGTAATAAAGCAGAGGCTTCACGTATTTGGCAAGAGGCTCTGAAGATACCTGGACCTGTACTTGTTGAGTTTGTAGTGCCGAAGGAAGAGAATGTATATCCTATGGTTCTCGCTGGAACAACATTAGATCAGATGATAATGGGGGATTTCGAATGATTAAAAAACATACAATTTCTGTGCTGGTTAATGATCAATCTGGGGTCCTGCAGCGAGTGTCTGGTTTGTTTGGCCGCCGTGGTTTTAATATCGATAGCATCACGGTTGGAAACAGTGAAGAGACTGGATTATCACGGATGATTATTGTTACTTCGGGTGATGAACGAACTATTGAACAGGTTGAAAAACAGCTTAAAAAACTAATCGATGTTATTCAGGTGTTCCGTTTAAGTTCTAATCCGATGGTGGCGAGAGAACTCGCCTTTATCAAAGTGAAGGCGGAGCCATCCAATCGTCCAGAAATCTTTGGAGTTGTCGACACCTTTCGTGCTTCTGTGATTGATATAGGACCGAATAACCTAATCATTCAAGTAGTTGGGGAACTTAGCAAAATCGAAGCTATGGTTGAACTTTTACAACCGTACGGAATCTTGGAATTATCTCGAACGGGTACGACTGCAATGATACGCGGTGATAAATATCAATAATCTCGAATCCATGCAACACGGCTTAGCCATCCCTCGGTTTGGTTATTTTGCACCTTAACATTAATTCAAATAACTATTTACGCAGCTAATTGATTGTAAAAATTGTTTCACCTGTCTGATGAAAATACATTCATGTTGCGCAAGACCCTGCTACAGTATGGCTGAGACGCTACCGCGACTTCCAGCTCACAACAATAAGGCAGGAGCGCTCAGGACGGCTTCCAGGCTGTAACAAAGTAGGGCAGGGGTGTTACCGCGGCTTCCAGGCTGTAACAAGTAAGGGCTAATCGCTACCGCGGCTTTCCTGCCCGCAACAGCAGGTGGCGCTACAGGTGCCTTTCAGCCTGCAGTAAGTATAGGGCAGGGCGCTTCTGCGGCTTTCAGCCTTCAACAGTAACTCATTTTAGCTTTGATGGGCGATTGAAAAATGACTCCGGGCACCGAAACAATCTTTGCAGCTCCAACAGTTGGCGGAACAACGACAGATAATTTTTGTTATGGTTTAGAATTCATCTGTGCATTAATGTAGTATGAAACTTTGTTCAAAAAAAATGAAATGATGAAAACTAGCTAGGAGGCATACAGCTTTGAGTACAACAAATCAAAATAGGACCCAGGAAGATTCCAACTTACACATCGCATCCATGCGGAGTAGGGCCAGACAGCAGCAGATGCTCTGGTCGCTCGGATTTGCCAGCTTTCTTGTTAACGCGGATAACAGGGCGATCACCCCAATGCTCCCGGCAATTGCAGACCTCTTTCATAAGAACGCTTCCGATGTCGATACCTTACGGTGTATTTCAACTGGTTTATGGCCCGATTGCGGACCGGTTTGGCAAAGTGAAAACGATTCTAATTTCCTTATGTTTATTTTCAATCGGTACGATTGCCTGTGGGCTGGTCGACAGCTTCGCATGGCTTTTACTTTTGCGCTTTATTACTGGCATGTTTGCCGCGGGTATTATTCCGACTACGCTGGCAATGATCGGGGATCAGTATGACATCTCGGAGAGGCCGCGGGTGATCGCTTTTTTTATGTCGATGTCGACCGCAGGACAAGCATTGGGGATTGTAATAGGCGGCCTGGTCGCTCAATTCGCCAGCTACCAGCCATTATTTTTGATTCTTGGACTTGTGGCATTTCCAGTCGTATGGTTGTTATGGCAGCAGCGTAAGCATGGAGGTATTCCATCAGAGAAGCCGCAGCCTCTCCGCCAACGCTATGTAACATTAATTAAAATGCGCAGAGCATGGTTGATTTATATGCTCGTTTTTTTTGAAGGCTTTTTGTTTTTTGGTGGTTTTACGTTTCTCGCCGTTTATGGGGTGTCCGTGCTTCATTTATCCTATTTATTTATTGGACTGCTTACTCTCACTTACAGCGCTGGCGCCTTTCTTGCCAGCCGGACGATAACAAAGGTTATACAGCACATCGGAGCTCCGCGTATGCCGATAGTAGGCTCATTGCTAATGGCGCTTGGTTTTGGCCTGGTATGGGGCTGGGAAAGCATCATCACATTGACAATCGGTTTTATCGTACTCGGCTTCGGCTTCAGCTATTGCCATTCAACGCTTCAGACTTATGCCATGGGCCTACTTCCGCAAGGACGGGCTACGGCTGTCTCGGTGTTTGCTTTTTCATTATTTCTCGGCAGCGGGCTTGGGCCTGTAGCGGCGGGCAGCATTTATGATCTCTATGGTGTCAGCGTTATGCTTGGTGCTTCAGCCGCGGGAATGTTGTTGTTTGGCTTACTTTGCCTCTCATTACTTCGGGTATCTGTGCGTACATAATCTCAGAATGAGAAAGATGAACCAAATGAACCGAAAAAAATGAGAAATGACGGGATTTTCGCTCACATGGATGCTGGCATAACAACGACAACGGAGCACATATTGTTTGAGGGCGGACGAATTCGAACGTATTAATTCCACAAAGTCTTTTAAAGTTAATGAAACACATTAAATGGACACGTAATGTGATAGCCTATTTTGCGGATGATCGGGACCAACTGGAGCGGAAGTGATCGGCAGCCTCGCTCGTTGGGCACTTATAATCGGATTTTAGACCATCTTAAAGGCAGGGCAGGGCTTTGCTGTCTGGAGGTTTTTTTTAAATACACTACACTCGAAGCTAAGTATAGAATATATCGAATCAACTGGATCTTAAAACGAGCAACATCTTATTTAAGCTTACATTTTTTTTATGAATGAATGAATTTCATAATTCCAAACCCTTGCCCAGCTTAAGTTTTTAAAGCAAGAAAAAAGGAGTGCCTCCCCAAATCTCGAAGTGTTTAGTACCACTACCACACACTTGAGAGAAGGTTGGACTCCCTATGTATAGTGTACACCAAGAAAGCTTGTTTACGTTAGAAAATTTATTGAATTTGTCCCCCCAAGATACCTACGGGTTCTTTTTCAAAACGTTGGATATCCGCCCTATTTTGAAGGTCGTATCCAAAAAGTTTGTTTTAGGGGCACCGACTCAGCTAAACTACACGGCCATGCTCCGGTCTTTGTTTATACGGGTGATCGAGCGGATTCCAACCATCAAAGATTTACGGAAACGGTTAAAGCAAAGCGTCGAATTCAATCTTAATTGTGGATTCACCGGATCCGACCGGATTCCAAGTGAGGCCACCTATAGCCGCTTGATCCAAAAGCTGCAAGGCTCTGCCGTATTTGAACAGACACAGGAGAACCTAGTTCGCCTCGCTTTCCAAGAGGGATTTCTGGATGCATCTACCGTAGCGATAGATGCAACGCATGTCGAGTCCCGAGACCGCCAGCCCGAGAAAAAGAAGGCGGATGCTGAAGAACTGCCGACGGAAATTTCGAAAAAGAAGCGTGGCCGCAAATCGAAAGCGGAACGGGAGAAATGGCTGCACGAACAGCTAGAGATCGAGGCTAACCGCCCGCTTTTCGAAAAGAAAGTGGAAGAACAGCTTCCATGCACCTTCAT
>NZ_JAAOIW010000039.1 GCF_011440305.1 Paenibacillus agricola
ATAACGGTGTCTAATGATGTCTAATGAGCGTACTTTCCAAGCAGCAACTGTTTTCCAAGGCGACGAAATCCTGCGAATGAGTGAGTATATGCGAGATAAACCCTTAAAACCGAGGGACGGGCAGATTTGTTTAACAAGGGATATGGAGGTCATGATAAAATAATGGTAATGAGGGAGGAGGAATAATATGCCGATTTTTTCTGTAATCGCATTTTCTGCCTTGATTGTAGCAATTGTGTCATCATTTTTTGCTATCAAAGGTAAGTATCAACTTTACTGGATTTCTGCTATCGGAATTTATATTTTCAGTTTTTTAGCAAGTTTTTCAATAGGGCAACTGACAGTTGGTTTAACTTTTATACCATTAACTTTGGCTATTGGCTATTCTTTAGGTTGGATAAAAAACAAAGTACACAGCATTATTTTTCTTTGCTTAGGCACTTTAATTGGATTCCTAATGGTGATTTATGTAAGCAACTTGTTATTTTATCCGTTATTTCCATTATTCAACTACCCTGAAAATAACTCTAATTAATCCCTCTTCATAGCAAAGGTTTGTGATAAACTCGGTAGCCTGGGCGTTTGAACTTTTATGTTGCAGGAGTAAAACAACATTTATTTTTTCTTACTCCAAATATCAATCATTACGCAAATCATTATTCCTAGGAATATTAAAGCCACAATCTTACCGTCAACCCCTGGAACTTTTGATACACCTACAATATTCAATAAAAAACACCTCTCCGAAATAGTAATTTTTATTAAAGTATATGGCTGTATGGAGTTATATTATGAGTTCAGGTGTTGAGCTAACGGAAACGATAGTTAATCATAAAGGGTTCCACATATTAGTCATGCATAATATGTGGAACCCTTTATTTTATTTGATTTTCTTAAGTTTAGGTCATGATAATTTTCGGTCTAATACTTTATTTTCACAGAACAAAAAGTCAGTGCGGCTGCCAGCAACAAAGAGATGCTTGTAATAATAAGCGATGAGGCCGGTACTTTGCCGATGCTGCCAAGCGAGCAGGATGTAGCGCGAAAACACAATTGTCGTGTGGCTGGGGCGGGCATGATAGGCTAACTGGCCGAGCGAAGAGGCGTTAAGCCAATTCACACATCGCGATTTGATCGTGCCCGCTCAACAATGAATCTAAACTATTTATTAATATCTAGTCGATAGCATGATTGGGATTTCTTGGTGGATAAGGAATCCCAGTCTAATTCTTTATTATCACTAATTAGAGGCTTCCTTAGTTGTTACTGCAAATATGGCAAATTCACCTATGAGCCTTAGTTTCAGATGGCGAAGAATGGCGAAGAACCTTCCATTAATTCTCGTTTTCGGAGCACTTTTCCATGATGTCCTCGATCCACTCGAAGTCGGTCAGAACTTTATACTGGTCTATTGTTAATATAACAGCCATGCTTCCATTATTGGTTTTCTCAATGCTCTGAGTATCAAATTCTGTTAAAACGATATACATCATTTTACCAAGTTCGTATAGTATACCTCTATGCTCTCGGTCAACTGCAGATGGGAAGCATGCGGATACGGAGCGGGAAGCAGCACTCATCGCCAAGGTACTGCTCCAATTACCTTCGTAAATGACAAGCGAACCTATACCTGATTTACCGTTTGAGAGCATGACGATGAATTGGCTAGAAACACCGGTAAAAACGGCGTGTATTGAATATTTGGCCTGAATACCCCCATACTTAAAAAAATTGACAGTAGCCTCGCGCCCAGATTCACCAATTACTAACCCATGAATTGACCGGTAGTAATCCTTTACCTTGCCCTGTAATTCTCCCAGTAAGCCATCCATTGCCAAAACTTGTTTCATAAATTTAACTCCTCCTTGTAAAAAAATGGGATAAAAAAAGGAAGCACTTCTCCCTGCCATGAATGGCTGATGAGAGGTGCTTCCTCTGTGCCTGTCCTTTAAAAAAGAACTGGGTACTCTATTCGGTTTATTTACTTGTATAAATTTATCATAAATGGAAGGTAA
The DNA here is from genome assembly GCF_011440305.1 of Paenibacillus agricola. Classification (GTDB taxonomy): domain Bacteria; phylum Bacillota; class Bacilli; order Paenibacillales; family NBRC-103111; genus Paenibacillus_S; species Paenibacillus_S agricola. Next base: position 2,016 of record NZ_JAAOIW010000039.1, read on the forward strand.
ATATCAAGCGAATAATCACTTTAATTCATGCTAATTTTCCACTTTTATGCTAACTGTGATGAATTCTATGGTCGCTGTGTCGTAAGGGATGGATCGCCCTTGCTTTTGCGCGGCTTCGAGCTCCATTTCAATCATATCTTTTACATTGTCACGTGCTTCTTCAATAGTGTCACCTTTAACACCAAGTCTTAGAGCAGGCACATAGGCTGTAACATTGCCCTCAGCCTTGTCTTCTTCGTACATTACTTGAAAATTCATATTCTGGATCGTCATAATAAGTCCTCCCTGGAATCTATATTCAAATTTTTGAAAGCTGCCACTATGGACAACCTAATCAAAGAATAAAAGCGTTAGTCCGCTTTCATTCTTCTCAAGGCTTCCATGCTAAACAACTGCTTTTAATTGTTCAACTAAATTGCCCTCTTCAAATCCATATACACGTTTTAAATCACCTGAATTGGTGTTGCAGACATAAAGGCGATCCGTGTCTCTTGCCTTTTTAGTTTGCTTGAGATCTTTCATATTGGTGATCCAATCACGTTGAAACGTAATAACTGACCTCATATCGTTTAAAGGAACGAAGTGGGGTCGGGTAGGTCAGGGATGTTACCATCCCTTTCCCCCCTAAGAACCGTACGTGTCCGTTACCGAACATACGGCTCAAGCGTCTGTCTTACTTTTCTTGGCTCAAAGTTCCTTACGAGAGATTCGAAATTCGCATCGCCGTAAGTTGACTCTATCAATAAGTTTTTTATATAGAGCCTTTTCGCACTTTGTATCTCCTTCTGGGACGGGTTGCGTCCTTTTACGGGAAATCTACGGTGATATGCAATGTGGCAGGAGTTATGCATAAGCCAGCAGTTCGCCACCGTAGTTGCTCCCCCTTGGGCTCTAGGTATCTTATGATGTACCTCTAAGCCTTCTGAGTTATCGGCAAGGGATTTGTCACAGAACGGGCATACATACTTTTGTTTCTTTGCAAGTTTTAGCTTGAAGCCGTTATTGTTCGAGTTGAACGTTCTTATATCACGATGTTCAAAATATTCCATTAAGTCACGATTGAACGGAGTATTGTTGAACTTGATAAGATTGTGTTCAACTATAGGCGTCCAAGCCATTTTGACGAGCTGGAGTTCAGGGTGACGAGGATCAGTTAAAATCCATCTGTCCTTACTGATTCCTGCGAAATGATCTTTGAAGTACTGTTCGTATCTCCAAGTGAGCCTCTTCAATGGATGAAGGCGTCTAATAAACCGAATGGCTGATTGAGTAATGTAGTTATCCATCTCACCCATGGCTTCCTTAGAATTTGCCTTGTTCCAGTAGTTAGCAATACCCGTAATTATAGGGTTTAGACTAGCAATTAGAGCCCCTACATTCTTACCGTGTTTGCCTTTGAAGACTTCGCGGATTTTCTCCTTCGCCTTTTTCTTGCTTTCCCGGCTAGGTTTTACAAGGGTCGTTTTACCGTATCTGCGGATGTTGAACCCTAAGAAATCAAAACCTTCCGACAGGTGTATGATTTTCGTCTTATCCAATGCGAGTTCAAGACCACGGGCGTTCAAGTATGGTTTAAGGTTCTCATACATACTTTCTGCTTGTACCTTTGTTTCACATAGAATAACGAAGTCATCAGCATATCTAACGGCTACTGTGGGTGTTGTTGCTTGGAAAACCTCACCTTGTTTCTTTAAGAGCTTCCGTCTGTATTTTACGCCGGCAGCTTCTTCAAGACCGTGTAGGGCAATGTTAGCCAGTAAAGGGGAAATAATGCCCCCTTGTGGGGTTCCCGACACGGTTTCATTGAACAACCCGTTGTCAATATAACCAGCTTCCAGCCATCTCAAGATCGCATTAGAAGCGGGGAATTGGCTGATCTGGGACTTAATGAAACTGTGGTTAAGATTGTCATAGCATCCCTTAAAGTCACCCTCGAAGACCCACACTTTGTTCGTTTTCCCATTGCATTTGTTCCAAATAGCTTTGATTGCATCATGAGCACTTCGTTTTGGTCTGAATCCGTAAGAGCATGGTTCAAAACGAGCCTCCCATTGAGGTTCAAGAGCAATCTTAGCAATGTTCTGGTATATCCTGTCGATGATGACCGGAATGCCTAACGGACGAAGTTTGCCGTTCTTCTTAGGTATGTAGGTTCTGAGTGCGGGTTGAGGTCTATGCATGTTGATATTCATAGTCCTCATCTTGTTGTATAGTGCCACCCTCTCTTTGGGTGTCAAAACCTTCATTCCGTTGACACCTGCGGTGCGCTTCCCTTTGTTAATTTGGGTCACACGCCGGATGGACAAAAGTAGTGCTGCCTGGCTTCTGATAAGAAGTCTTTGGAGATTACGTATTTTACGCTTTTGACCAAGAATTTCGGCTTGGTAGATCCGCTGTTGGATCCTCCTAACTTGCTTATCGAGTTTCCGCCATTTGACGGAATCCCAATTAACAACTGGAGGTACAGCGGACTTCGCATTAAGAGTTGCGAGGTGTGACATCGCACATTACCTCCATTATTAGGATTTTCCTTTTCGTTTTCACCAAGTTAGACACCAGCGAGAATTCTGCTCCTTTTCAGGTGTACCAAGAGGCACTATCCACCCGGTTATTCTATTCCCGTTATCTTTCGATATGGTGGCTTTTGCTTTATCTCGCATCCTTTACCCGCTGTGGAATTCAGTCTCCCTTGCGGTTGACTTACCTTCTCATGGGTCTGAGTTAGGACACACAACGGGCTTAACCAGTTCAGCTTTGTTCAGATACAGATGGGTAGGGCCCTTTCACTACACCGAGGGGATTGTTCGTTGCATGGATGCCAATGCGGAAAGTTAACATCCGACCCCTATTTATGGTATCAGCGTCTTACCATAATCTACGATGACGATGCTTAAGAAAGTTCACTAACGTTAGCCCTCAACCAAAGATATAAATACCCTAGGTGTACCATCTTTCCTCTTGCCCTAATAGCCTCCTTGACGCTAGAAGCATATTAAGGCTTTCCCTCTTGCAACCGAACAGGTTCGTTACCAAACCAGCCGTTTTGGGTGAGGACATCCCATGCAACTAGGATGACGCATAAGCGCACTGAACCATTTAGCGGAATAATGCTAAATGTTAGAAAAGCTGCTTAACAGGTCGAACTCCCACAATCGTAGACATACCAAGCGAAAGTACTGCAGGACTCCATAGCTTTCATATCGTTCACGTAAAAATCAGAGTGAAATTTTGATTGAACGACAAATTGCTGTACGATTTCTTCCATCCGATGTATTAATTCTGGATTAATTGTTTGTACGGCTTTCTCCTTAAATACACTCGTGCTCATTATTATCACTCCTAATGTTATAAGTTTTAATTTCTCCATCACAGTTCAATTCCAAATTCCTATTTTATTACTCAATCGAAGAGTGGGATCTGGTCATCCTTTATGAAAGCGCCAAGAGCAAAAGATTTGCCCTTTTTACTTTTCATCGTATGCCCTAGGTCAAGTTCCATTTTCTTTAAATACTCCCAATCATCAGGATACAGCTTTGATGTCCGCTGCATTTCCCCAGAAGTATTAAAGATGCAAAACTTGCATGAGCAGCGTGATACCCATTCGTAGCATGGGTGCAACTCGATACCGTATTCGGCGACCAGCTCCCGCACTTGGAATTTGAGCATGTCTTTGATCGGTTTAAGCCAGTGAAGGATTCGATTCTTCCTACCAGTCGCCTGCGCAGAATGAATCTTAAAAACAGGCTTCTCCGCTCGCTCGGTCGATTCTTCAGAACGCTCTCCAGTTAAAAGCAAGATTTTAATATCATTGAATTGGCGAACCCATTTATTATAAACATCCCTAAGTTTGATCTTATGTTTCGGGATATGATAACCGTGCAAGGCTAAAAGAGCTGTAACTACACTATCGACCCCTCCAGAAACACAAACATGAACTTCATCGTATTCGTGGAGCGGCAGCATCTCGGGTGGCAGTATGGGTAGCACATACTTCTCTACGGTTTGAACGGATGTTTTATTACCAACATCAACTGGCATGGATTACATCCTCCTTTCCTTCAAAAAAGGAAAAGAGATCGACATCAGAGCTCTGATGTGGATGAAGATCGTACGCAGCACCAGGAGCAAATAATAAGCCGCTATAGCCTCTTTCTAGGTTAAAAGTCATACTAACCTTGTTATACCTCAATTGTTCACCTTTACGGCGTTCAGCTGCTGCTAACAATATACTGTACTGAGGTAAATGGGCTTCCTCGGCACAAAAGAATGTGATCTGGTTCGAACGTGCAGTCACCCACCCACGCGGATTGCTTTTGCGATTAGGTTTTATCTCTGTACTCCAAGAGCCTTCGATAATGACATACTGACCTTGGTAGCAACAAGAACGATAGTGAATGCTCCAGCAATCTTTTTGTAGGTAGTAATGGACATTTGCTTTGTATCCAGATGTAGCCACCAATCTATTTCCTCCTCTTTTGGGCATAGAAAAAGCCATGGAAACACAAAAAGACACCTGCTAATGGTGTCTATGGTCTCCATGGCTTAATAAGCCCTACAATATGTATGATCCGGAAAATGACCGGCAATAGCTCCTTCTTTGTCGATTCATCAACGACAAAGAAAATCAGTAGAAATCTTAATACATTATATGTATCATATTCCCCATTATTCGTCAATATTTGGGGTTAAATAACATCTCGAGTTGACTAAAATATCTACCTTCCTTTATCTATCTTTCTTTTCTTCTTCCTTACTCTTTTTGTTACTTCCAACGTTCTCGAAACTGTAGAATGTATTTTGAAAGTAACGCACCTTCGTGACCCAAATGAATCCAAGGTATTTCTTTTTGAGTCGCTCCTTGTACTTGTTCTTCTTCGTTATTTTGAAGCTGTAGCTGAAAGTTTCAAAATTAGCTGTGGTGTAAATTATCTCAAACTTAATGTTCGTAGCATATATATTCTCACCCTCATAAACAGTTTGTCGCAAATAAATAGTGGTAGCATGATCCCAAACCGGCTTGAAAAAAACCTCATCAGCATATTTACCTCGACATTCCAGGTTTAGCTAACTCTTTCGATAGATCATTTGTGTTTAATATACCTTCACCATTTCAAGTCTCAATTCCTATGCTAATAAAAACATAAAGAGCACCCTCAGTGTTGAGAGTGCTCTAAATTGTCTTTCCATGTTCAACATACTGGTTTTTGTAAGGGTAATACGGTATTACCCAATCGTTTGCGAAATATCAATTAATCAACCGAGGCATACTGGCTGCCTCGATCCGAATGGTGTAACACATCGGAGATATGCAGATGATGCAGTCATCCACTGCCACAGCAAAATGGCAGCAGAGCAGCTGAAAGCGGAACTTGAAGAACGGCTGAGGGAATGTGGGTTGGAGTTGCATCCGGTGAAGACACGCATCGTCTATTGTAAAGATGATAATCGTCGATTGGATCACAGTGAGATTGCGTTCGATTTTCTAGGATATACATTCCGACCGCGCAGAGCCAAGAATCGGGAAGGAACTTACTTCATCAGCTTCATTCCGGGTGCAAGCAAAATTCAGCAAAGAAGGCCATGAGGCAAACCATTCGGACATGGAGGATTCAATTAAAGTCGGAAAAGACGTTGGAAGACCTGTCAAAGATGTTCAATCCTGTGTTAAGAGGTTGGGTTAACTACTATGGGCGCTACTACAAAGCGGAAATGCATTCGGTATACCGACGCATGAATCGAGCGTTGATGAACTGGGCGATGAGAAAGTACAAAAGGTTCAGTAAGCGGCGCAAACGAGCACTGGATTGGCTTAGCCAGATCGCAAAGCGAGAACCGGCACTCTTCGTTCAATGGGAGAAGAACTATCTAAGTTGGGCTGGATAATGGGAGCCGGATGAGCTGAGAGGTTCAAGTCCGGTTCTGAGAGAGCCTGAGGGTGTAACTCCCTCGGGCTACTCACCCCTGCATCGAATCCTTTCATAGCATCCTGAAAAAAGAACTCATTTATTTAGAGAAATTCAAGACTCGACGACAAGCCTACCGTGAACTTTTTGAATACATCGAATACTTCTACAATCGCAAACGAATTCATTCGTCTATTGGCTATTCAACGCCAGATCAGTACGAACGTACGTACCGTAAAGCCTTGTAACTTTCTCGATTCTTTGTGTCCAATCTATTGACAGAGGTCCACTTAAGGGTAAATCAATTTAACAGACTAAAAACGAAAAAAGTCGATCCCAAGAAACTAGGACCGACTTTTTCCGATATCAAGCTATTTACATCTTCAATTATTACATATAAGAAGGGTGATCAGCAACATTATTTTAGTATCGATAAAGACCTGAAACATCTAACATAATTTTACACGCCTGTTGATTAACCAAAATAAGGAATCTATAAATTGAAAAAAGGTCGCTCTTTCTGTAAAATCGTTTGCACCACACAACACGATTTGAAAGAGGCGACCTCATGAAAAAGTCTACCACGTTTACAAACCTTATTCAAACTCTTCTGAAAGAAGAAGATGTGCAACACATTCTTAACGAGCTGAACTTTGAAGATATGGCACGTAAATTTACAGCACATCAGTTGCTCTTATTCTTTATGAACGCCGCTTTAGGTCAATGGGATGGCTATCGTTCGGGAGTTGGCAAAGCGGCGTCTTGCGGCTTGGCTCCCGTCTGTTATTCCACTTTCTCTTCCAAAGCGGGCGAAGTACCCTATGCGTTATTCAAGCGTTTATTTCACTTGCTGATTTCCAGATGCAATCGCGAAACCAAGCGTCGATTACAACTGCCCAATGAGCTTCTGTTAGTGGACTCGACAACCATTACGGTGGGTAAGACACGTCTTCCTTGGGCGTTATTCCACGGAAACCGTGCAGGAATCAAGCTTCACGTTGCACTCCATGCGGCTACCGAGCAACCCGTCCAAGTTACCGAGACCATCGGGACGGCTCATGATGGACCGATTGGGGAGCAGCTTGCCAACAAAGCCTATATCCTAGTCAATGATCGCGCGTATGGCAAGATTAAACGATTTGATCAATACGTCCTAGATAAGCAATATTTCGTGACCCGTATCAAAGAGAATGTGACCTTGGTAACTCCACATTCCTTGAATCGAATGGCATCCGAGACTTCACCGGTAAGTCGGGATATCACTTGTTATCTAGGAACACCCCAGTGTCAGTCAACACTTCGCCATCGCGTCGTTGTATTCACAGACAGCCATGGGAATGAAATACGGGTGGCAACCAATCTGATGCATCTGTCGGCTGAGCAAATTGCAGATGCTTATAAAGCACGCTGGGGTATTGAAGTGTTCTTCAGATGGATCAAGCAAAACCTGAATGTGCCTGTCTTATTTGGTACCACCAAAAATGCAGTGTTCAATCAAATTTTTGCTGCGCTCATGACCTACGTGGTCCTAAAATGGTTGTACACGCATGCCAAATCATTCGTTATTTCTTGCAGGTCCATACCACTGATTCGATTTAAAGAACAGATTCGGGATGATCAGTTGCAAGTTGAATGGAGTATCGCTATAGCTAGGGTGTTGGATATATATGTGTATTTGGCGTCTTTAAACAGTTTTTTTACCTTAACCGAAAAATAGGGTCCCAGGTTTCGTAGCAGTTCGTCGTTCGGGTTCAGGGAGAGATCCCGAATAATGGAAATCGTCCCCAAATGGTCGGAACGCTGCATCAAGTCTAGGACGATGACGACAAACCTCTGGTAAGAAGCTTCTCGGGAAAAGCAAGCTCTAAAAGGACACAACAAGGAATCGATAGTTGTTAGCATGGGTAGAAGCGAATGAGCTGATCGGTACCTTCCCAGCCTATTCACCAAGTTTTCTTGCCGTATTTGAGAAATACCTTTTTCGCTTTGGCTACCACATACCCGCTGCCACCCCGTTTTTTCACATCCTCAACCATCATTGTGAGCATTAGTTGCCTACGGCTTGCATCGAACTCGATGAACCAACCGTTCTCCAGCCCGTCCTCACCCTTCTTCTTTTTCAATTCCGCTGTACCTGTCTTGCCTGCGATGTTCATACCTGCAATGTAAGCGCCATGCGCAAAGCCCTTCGGGTTCCGCACCGCCTCCACGAGATCTTGACGCACAATCTCGGCAATCTCCGGTCGAATGACATCCCGCTTCCATATGGTGTCCGTCGGATTAGAGGCGGCTTTCACCAATACGGGCGCAACCACATCGCCTTGATTAATAATAGGCGTATAAGCCAGTGCTACATGAAGCGGACTCATCTGGACCTCACCTTGTCCGTATGCTGAATCCGCAAGCTGGATGTCGCTGTTTATCCCCTGATTGGCCAGACTGGAACGCGGAAACGGATACGGTAGCGGCAGCAGCTCTCCAAAACCGAACTTATATGCACCCTTATAGAACGTATCCTTTCCCATAGCAAGCGCTTCCTGAGCAAAAAATATATTGTCCGAGTGGACCAGAGCGTCGCGCAAATTTTCACTGGCCACATCCCGGTCGCGCGTTACATAATAATTGCCCCACGAAGCATCCTTCGTCCAGTATAAGCCTTGAATATTTCTGATGGTATCCGGAGAAGAAATACCTGCGTTCAAGCCAACCGCCGCTGTCACGGTTTTAAAGATCGAGCCCGGAGCGTACAGTTTTGTAAATCGGTTAAGCAGCGGAATACCGGGGTCGCTATTCCACTTGGTCCACTGCTCAGCCGACACCCCCGTTACAAAAAGATTAGGGTCGTACGCAGGGCTGCTGACCAATGCCAATATTTCACCGCTCTGCGGCTGTAAAGCAGAGGCAGTTCCCGCATCTCCTTGATACTGCTCGTAAATCGCCCATTGCAGCTCGCTATCAATTGTTGTCTGGACATTCTCTCCCGGCACCATATCCTTAAGTGCCAGCGTTTCACGGGTGGCCCCATTTTCATCGATGATGACGATACGGGCTCCATCCTGGCCCTTTAAGCTTTTCTCGAACAACTGCTCCAGCCCTGCTTTGCCCAGTTGGTCATCCGTGCCATAGCCCAAACCCTTCAGCTTGGCCAGCTCCTCCGCGTTAATTCCTTGAACATAGCCGGTCAAATGGGCCGCCGCCTCGCCAAGTGGGTAGGCGCGGATCCTTTTGGGCTGAAAGGTGACACCCTCCATGTATTGAAAAGCCATAACTCCCTTACTGTCGGCAGGCCCGATAGGTACAAAATTACCGGGCTTCACCCAGGACGCCTTTAATTTTTTGTTAACGTCTTCCGAAGTTAGCCCTAAATATTGCGCGACCGCCTGAATGGTCTTCTCGGCATCAGCCCCCAACCGTTCAGCGGCCAATCCAAGGATGTTCACGGTATCATTGATTGCCAGCCCCTGCCCGTTCCGGTCGTATATTTCACCGCGCATCGCTTTCGAGATACGTACTGTAACTTTATCGTTGTCCCGCATGGCAGGGAAAATGAGAGAAGGGTTCCAGGCGACCCTCCAATCCGAGTCGGGGTTTTCTTTGGTTAATGTTGCTTGATTAGTGAAGTCGATAGGACCTGCAAGCGTCAAAAGCGAAGCGTGGTAAGCATAAGCCGCTTGATCCGCTGAAAGGGGAATTGACTTGGATGGAGCTGGAATAGCTGCCTTCTCGATATGTAACTGGTCCATCCCGATTCCCTCATATATGGAAGAGTACCGCTTGACGAACTGCTCCTGCGACAGCCTGGTTTTGGAATCCGTTGACAGCATCGTATACATCGCTTCATATTGTCCTTCTTGCCAAGCAGCCAGATAAGAATCAAAGACCTGCTCGGACGTCATTGCTTTAGGTACAGGCTGTTCGTTGCGACAGCCGCAAACTATTAAAAGGAACAGGCCTATCAGAACTAACTTTTTCATGCGCTGTATCTCCTTCCGTTCGTGTTAAGCTTTGTAGTCGCGAAGATTGGGCAGCATCTGCTGCAAATCCAGCATGTAGCCGTAGCGAGGCACGGAAATGATATATTGGCCGTATTTGGCCAGCTTTTTGCGCAATCGGTATACCAAGGTAGTGACCTCTTCGCGGCCAACATCAGGAATGTTGCCAATTTTATTAGCTGCTCTTTCAGGCCAGATGTTCGTTCGGATTTCATCATAGCTCACGGCGGAGTTAGCCATTTGATACAGCAGGCCGAACAACTCGGTATCCTTACTGGACAAGTAAATCTGCACACCGTCAATCATGATCTCCCTCCTGTCCATATTCACAAACAGGCCGTGATGGTCTTCCATGTCTTCATCGCTTAGAAGCGGAAATTCCAGTGTATCCCCGATACGCTTTTCGTTGGCATTATGGAAGGTAAGCACGGCAACCCCTCTAGCCAAACTTATGATATCGCCATCATGAAGTAAAAAAGGCTTATTATTGCCAATAGCCGTATGGTTGACCCGGGTTCCATGCTTGCTCTTCAGATCAATAATAAAGAAACGATCATTTTCTGTAACAACGACAGCATGCTTTCTGGATATATAAGAGCTGGCAAATTGAATGTCAGGGACTACCTGTTCCCACACACGCCCGATAACCGTTTCCTGTTTCATCAGGTAGCACGGCTTTTCCTTCAAGCCATTTTCGCCCTGATTGATAGTCATATACACATCTTGATCGATCATATGCTTAACTCCTTTATACGACCCTTTATTAAGGCTCGATAATGCTGTATTCCTTTAAGATATCGGTTGCCAGATCTTTTACTTTTTGCGGTGTAACCGTTCCCTGTCCGTCTATATTGGCGGCAAAAACATACGTCTGACTAATATTTTCGACAAAACCAACAAACCACCCTGCTGGAGGATTATTCCTTGTTCCCGTTTTTCCGTAGAGTGTATAATTACCCCGCTCCTCTTGAATCAGCATCCGTTTAACGGTCTTCATATTTTTTTATCTAAAGGAAGCTTTTCCTGAACCAAAAGGCTGAGGAACTCAACCTCCTCAAGAGGCGAAATCTTTAACGAGCTGTTCAGCCAAAATTTATCGATGCCTGCGGAAATATCCTTGTTCCCGTAGTTTAGCTTATTTAACCATTCCTGCATACGCTCCTTGCCAATATCGCGCGCCATAGCCTGATAGTACCATACTGCCGAAGCTTGCATAGCAGATCCTAAAGTGTGGTCTTGATTCCACTCCTCCCTGGTTCTCTTGACGCCGTCCCAGCGCTTTACCTCATACTCGTCTTTTACAGCCCCTACCTGCAGCCCGATTAAAGCATTAACAATTTTAAATGTTGACTCCGGAGGCTGAGGTTTCTTGGCCCGCTCCTCGTTACTTATAAAAGTTTGGCCCGTACGCAATTCCCGTAAAACAAATGTCCCTTCCTTATTGGGAAAGTACTTGTCAACATTCATTTTCGAACTGTCCAATTGTTCTGTCTGCGGCTTATCTCCTTTATCCGCTTCACCCTGTTGCAATTTCGTATCGACAGCGGCGGGACTGGAGCAGCCGGCAACCATTGAGAGCAGCAGTAACCCCGCGATGAACCGTTTGTATGTATTCAAGAATGATTTCCCCTTTGTTTATATGATCATTGTGATCAGAGATCATAGTTGTTCATGCATACAGCTTAAAGAATTAATATAACAGAATTAGGCACCCAGTTAAATAGACAATCGATCACAGCTTGCTGACATTTTCGTGATTAAAGTGTACTTTTAGTAAATAAAAAAACCGTCACCCCTCGTCGGGAAACGGTCCATTGCAAGACAATTGCCTAATAATTTCTTCTAATTGCATCCCTCTGGAGCCCTTCACCATAACAACATCCTGTGGCCCAACAAGTAAGCGTATTTCTTGAGCGACATTTTTCTTATCCTGAAACACTTTAACACGCTCATCATCCTTAAACTTCTTTTGGACCCCCCATGCTATTTCCTTTCCTAGCTCACCAATGGTAAAGACATAATCGATTTTATTAGGATCAATCATTTGTCCTATTTCCTGATGATATTCCTTTTCACGATCTCCCAGTTCGAGCATGTCACCTAATATTATAAATTTGCGGGAATATCCCCTCAGCGCCTCAAAAGTCTCAATAGCAGCCTTCATGGAAGCCGGGCTTGCATTCCATGCATCGTTTATCAACGTGAATCCGTCTTTTACCTTCACCTGTTCCATTCTCATTCCAGTCAGCTTCAGTCCCTCTAATCCACTTTTTATATGGGCTTCAGGAACCAAAAGCAATTCACAGACTGCTACGGAGGCATGTGCATTGACAACATTATGTTTACCGATTATCGGGATACAATATGGCTCCGTGGATCGATTTGTTGTAAACAAAGTCTTTACATCTTCTTGTTCCATGGAACTGACGTAATAATCATTTGATTCATCAGTGCCAAAATGAACGACCCGGTTGAAGTCGGTTTTTGTTACTACTTAGGTGATCTAAAAACTGAATTGGCTACGAAGAGCATTGGTTAGCGAGGAGAGTATGGGAAGTTGTTGTTTTAGGAGCGTCGAAATCACACTGCGCATTCTTGCAAAGTTTTTTGCACCTGACTCCGTGCGGAACGAGCCGGAAACCTTCTGTTTGACTTTAACCATACGCAAATCACGTTCTGCCTGATTGTTGTCAAACGGGATGTGGTCAGCCCAAAGAAACCGGATAATCGACCTTTATGAATCAGGAATCGCTCTCCCAGGTTGGCGGCTTTGCTCTTTATTTTTCGGCCTCTCAGACCGGTCTTAGCTCGAACGGCATCTTTCTCCCACTCGGTCTTACCGCTCTCAAGAATGTCATCGTACCGATCTTTCATCCCTTCAATCACATCTTTAGGCAGGGGGATATCTTCTTGACGAGAGGACTGGGCGAGCTTCCAACTCTCTTGCAACAGCTCTTTCATCTGAATTGCCCACTCATGGCCATCATGTTCCGCGATCCCTTGGCATTCGCGTAACAAATGCGCGTTGCAAAGCGCATGATCAAAGGAATAGATCTCTTTGAAGTAGGCAGGCAAGCAGTCATGAACGACGGTCCCTGTATAGAAGGGGAAGAATCCAAGTTCATCCATTGCCTGGCTTCCGCGTTTAGGGTGCACGCCTAACAGGGTCCATTCTACAACCGTCTTGAAACGCTTTCAGCTAAAGCTCAAGTGGAGTGGCAAAGAAGAGCGGCAAGCCTGAAAGGGGTATTATTGAAAATATGGATAGCAGGGATATCGTCAACAAAAAATGGAATTGGAATTTTACAAAGCAACCAATTTGCCGTTGTTATCGATAAGAATAGGCAGCTCTTGTCACAAACCCTAAACCGAAATCCTTTGGTTACAGAGGAATTCCTAAGGCAAATCCAAACAACAACTGTAAACTATTATGCGGAAAATGACAGAAGCAGTTATGCAGTCATAAGCATGGAAATAGAAGCATGAATGGAGTTAGGTTCATTATCGCTTGAAATTTGCTTCAAGCGTGACTTCACTAACGGGTCACTTTACCCAATACGGTTAGTTTTAATTTGAAAGCGAAAACAAACCATTGAAACTACGTTTCGGTTAGAAAAAAATCATTAAGAGCCAGGCATTAGAAAAGGTTTTTAACATATATAGGTAATATCCATTCAAATATGTTGGGGGAGGATATCATAAAACCTATGTTACCTATTGAAGAATATTTCGGTAAGTTAGAGCTCGTTTATTCATTTTATGGGGCTATGCCTACAGGCGTTAGTGTATCAGAAACCGGGCGTATTTTCATTTGCTTTCCGAAATGGGGAGATGACGTTAGATTTACGGTGGCGGAAATTGTTGGGGATACATTGCAACCTTATCCTAGTATGGAAACCAATTTGGTAAACCCATGGAATATCACAATGTCTTTCATAAGTGTTCAAAGTGTAATTGCTGATGGAAGGGGAACACTTTGGG
>NZ_JAAOIW010000004.1 GCF_011440305.1 Paenibacillus agricola
GATATATCCAGTATTACAACCACAAACGCATAAAGGCAAAACTAAAGGGCATGAGCCCGGTACAATACCGGATTCACACCCATAAGGTAGCCTAATATATATTGTCTAACTTTTTGGGGTCACTTCAAGCTTCGGACGGTTTCTTTAGGTGCCATATCCTGAATGAGGCTTATTTACGAATCCGTGCCATCTTTTAGGAAAGGATGCTTTATTAAGTTGTTTTATAGTGTAACTTTATATAGCTATCCTTCGTCTTATCTAGACAGTTCTTAATTCATTTATTTTATTAATAACCAGATTGGCTGTACAATATAAAATAATAAGCTCCATACTGGGGGTCGCTGCTTGGGAATTTTAATGAAGAAAAGGATTGACAGGTTAGACGGGATTATTCTTTCACTGCTATTTATCTTTATGGGGATTAGTATTTTCTGCATTTACAGTGCCACATGGATGAACCCTGATTATGTCGGAGCCCATATTAGAATGCTGTATTTTTACGGCTTGGGGTTCATTGTTGTGTTCGCTATGCTGTTTATTAACTATAAGATCATTCTAAAGTTTGCCCCGCTTTATTATATGGCGGGCGTTGGTCTGTTGATCTTTCTTTATTTTAAAGGGGATACGATCAATAACTCCCAAGGCTGGTTCTCCTTGCCGGGCGGACTGAGCTTTCAGCCTGCCGAGATTTGCAAGCTGTTTATGATCCTATTGCTCGCTTATTTTCTGTCCAAAAGAAATGTGGAGCTCCTCAACTTTACCAAAGAGGTCATGCCGATGGGACTCATGACCTTACTTCCATTCATGCTAGTGTTGATGCAGCCTGATCTGGGCAATGCTATCGGGTATCCCGTTATTTTTCTTGTCATTTGCTGGGTTGGGCATATCCGCTATAGCCATGCCATCATCGGTATGGTCATTATTGTGGCGGTTAGCGGCACCATGCTGTACAGCTATGTCAAATATCATGATGAAGTCAAACAATATATGGCGACTAAAAATAAGGAATACTGGCTGGATCGTATTGATGCTGTGCTGCTGCCGGAACAGGCATCCGAGAAATCAACGTATCACATGAAGCGGGCGATTACAGCCATCGGCTCTGGCTCTCTGCAGGGAGATGGTTTTCTAAAAGGAACCTCCGTCCAAAGAGGCCAGGTTCCATACACCTATTCCGATTCCATCTTTGTTGTAGTCGGCGAAGAGTTTGGGTTCGTGGGCTCCTCTGTGCTGCTAATGCTTTATTTTATTCTGATTTACCGGATGATGATTATTGCCTTAAACCTCCAAACCAAGGCAGGAATCTATGTGATTATGGGCATTGCTTCCATGTTCCTGTTCCAGATTTTTGAAAATGTCGGCATGCTGATCGGCATCATGCCGATTACAGGGATCACCCTCCCATTTATTAGCTATGGAGGCACCTCTTTGATGACCAATATGATTTCGATTGGCTTTGTGCTTAACATTAAGGTTTATGATGATGTAGAATTATAAGCTTCCCCCAAAAAAACCTTCAGCCTCCACATCTACTGTGGTTCTGAAGGTTTTTTCGATTTTATTGGGCTGGTCTATGAGCGGGAATGCTCCTATTCCTCGCCTATCACAATCATTTTATCCTGGTCGGTAAACTTAATAAATGCTGCTTTCTGCGGATTCATATAAATCCCATAGTTTTTGCTGGCATTCGCAGCTTCCGCTTCAATTTTATAACCAATGGCGATTTCATTTTTTAATTGGACCGATTCCACCAACGTGTAAAAGTTAACTTCACCGCTTAGTGTAATATAATTGCTTATTTTTTTCATATAAATTTCAGACCCTTCAGATCCGAATAATTGCTCATACACGAGGTTCAAATATTTGTTTTCGGAAATTTGCGCAACCATTAAGCTAATGATTTTACCGCTGATAACAAAGTCATTGACCTTATTCACATCGGCAAGCTCGCGGTTGCGAACATCCAGCATTTCGCTGACTAATGAAAATTGGATGCCGGTCTTTTCCGAAATATCTCTTAAATGGAGCAAGGTAATTAAAGTTACCGCATCTGCCTCTTGAACGCTTAGACGGTCCTGGTAGCAAAGCACAATAATATGGTCGAATTTTTCAGCAACTAAGGCTTCGAGTGCGCCGCGGTTCGAAATATCAGTTTCTACAAACTGGACTGTACAATTGCTCAGTTGCCCCTCGCACAAGCTTTGTAAGCGATTATCGTCGCCGTCAAATTCAGCTGCAACTTTAATGATCGAGCCTTGGGCCACATACTTATCCAGCTCTCGAATAATATCAATGGCATGCTCATTCCAGCCCAGAAATAAGGTGGTTTCGGGTAAAGGCGTAGCTACGGCTACGGCAGCTAACAGCTCTTTTTGTACCGGATATTCCTTCAATCCCGACAATATAATTTGATCGTCATCCAAAGAAATCACAATGATTTTATCATTGTCCTCTAGGATTAAATCCTTGGATGGATTGATAATTACAGCTTGATTACGAAACAACCCAATTACCGATGACGAAGCATAGGCATTAATAATATCCCCGAAAGCTTTTCCGGTAAGCGATTTCTCTGATTTGAAATAAATTTCATTGCCATTAAAATCAAGAAGATCGGTATAAATCACAGAGAGCCCGGATTGTCGGCACGTTTGTGCAATAACTCTTGAGATCAGCTTGTCCGC
The DNA here is from genome assembly GCF_011440305.1 of Paenibacillus agricola. Classification (GTDB taxonomy): domain Bacteria; phylum Bacillota; class Bacilli; order Paenibacillales; family NBRC-103111; genus Paenibacillus_S; species Paenibacillus_S agricola. The sequence goes on from NZ_JAAOIW010000004.1 coordinate 2,685, forward strand.
AAGAATGATTTCAGCTTGGCCTTTTCCGGCAATTCTCGTAACCTCCAAATTTTGTGGGTCCTTGACTACAGCTACGATATGCGCTGACTTTTGCTGCTGGTTCGTATTGGCGGTAATAGCCAGTATGGTTTTGATTGTGTTGGCATCTACATCATCATTAATAATTACGGTTCGGGCTGCACTAATATTCAGCATGTTAATATCAGCAATATCCAAGGGGGAGCCTTGCCGGCAAACAATTTTGGTGCCAAATGTGGAAGGAATCCTTTCTTGTAGCTCCTCTTCCATTTCGACCTTGTCCTTCGGAGCCATAATGACGATCGTCGATTTCTTCAAGCTTTTGTTGGCTTCAATGATCTCTGAAACTAAGGTGAAAATATTATCGGACCACCAGAGGATGATAGAATGATTGCTTTCGATGACGATAGAACGGCCTCTTCTCAGAGACTCAATCTTGTCTTGAATACCGGAGGTTAACAGTCCGATCAGGATACTGACGATAAAAATACCGCTAAGTGTAATCAACAGCATAAGAAACATAAATAAATAGCTTCCCGTATCGCCACCCAGTGTTCCAGCATCGATCGCCCTCATAAAGCTCAGCCAGACTAGATTAAGAAAGCTTTCTTCTGGCGAAGCATCGGTCAGCCACGCGATAAAGGATATAAAAAGTACAATTACGAAGGAAATGAAGGCCAAATACCCTATTAATGCAGGCGTGCCTCTTGACATCAGATTGTCAAATTTATACTTAATTTTTTCGGATAATGAAAATTGTTTCATCTATTCTCCACCTATTCTTAGTAGTATTAATGCTTCTGCACGCTAAGTATTATCTACTATTTTCGGGTGGTTGACAATATATTCTTGTCGGGTTGCGAATCCGTGAAACAGGCTCTCTTTAATCTGAGAATTCATTCATGGCGGGAGTGAGGATGACGTGCAAGATTGTCCAGCAATTGTGCTGTTATGGGCATAGAAATTTGCTTAAGCGCCATTAGCACCGCGCCAGCCACGGGAGAGAATACCGGCTTGACCAATTGGTAACTTTTATGGTTGCCGGCTTTAGTTCGAAGGGCAAGCTGTTGCTGGAAATACTCGCTGTTGGCCACACTTCCTATTAAAGCAACCTTTACCTCCTGTGCTGAAAAATAGGAAGCAAGCATCTCAATGCCTACCATAATCTGGTGCACGGCGCGGTCGCAGACGGTTTGCGCCAATCGGCTATTGTACACAGCTGCTTGAGTTATCGCAGGGGCAAGCTCGGCAAATCGTTTATTCCGCTCTCTACGGTCAGCGATGAAACCGTTAAGTGCAAACTGAGCCAGCTCTTGAATAGAGGAAAAGCCCCAAAATTGCAGCAGCTCCTGGACAAGCTCCTGGTCGCTTTCGTCGAAATTGCCTGCTAAGACCTCGTAGGTAACATCATAGGCGAGGAAACGTGCGGCGCTGGCTGCATATTGGTACATATCGTAATTACGGATCTGTCTGCCTTGCTCATTAACCGCGAAAATAATAGAACCGGTTCCTGAGATCACGATAATGCCAGGCTCGGATAACAAAGCGCCGCTATGCCCAACCACTGCGTCGTTCACAAGCAAATTGAGACCTGTTAAGCCCTCCATATCCGTTAATGGTTGAACCCATCCGAGGTCAGCTTCCGAATCATAGCCGGCAATCCCGCCTACCAAACCAACCACATCGCTAATTTCCTTGCCGGCCTGTTGCAACGCTTCTTGGATGGCGTGATGAACATTCAGTTTTGCCTGCCCATCCTTGTGAAAGGAGGCGGCTCCCTTCTCGATGTAAGCGAGTACATTGCCCTCACAGTCCGCAGCCATCACCCGTGTATGGGTGCCGCCTCCATCTATTCCTATTACAATACCCTTTATTAGGTTGCTCATAGTACCATCCTCGATTCTTATAAGCTATTGGCAAGCTTTTATACGGTAGAGCTCTGACAATTCCCAATTAATCCTTTTCATGCTTAAAGGTCAGCAGCAGCAGCTCGATGTTTTTAATCGCATAGGCGACATGTTTATTGTCACGGGTAAGCCTGCTCACAAGAATACCGCCTTCAATGGCTGAAAAACAAAAGGAGGCTACCGATTCCGTGTCCATGTCTACCCGAAGCTCCTTATCCGCTATGCCCTGTTTCAAAATACTCTGGATCAAGGATAAAGTAAGCTCATATATCGCAAGCGTTTGGTCACGGAGGAAGGGAGAGGCATGGTCGCTTTCAACGGCTGTGATTAAAAAAGGACAGCCTCCGATCAGGGGAGGATTGTGAACAGCATCGCTATAAACCTCGCCCATGGCCGATATTTTCTCAATTGCCGTTTCCTTGCCTTGGATAGCTGCCGAAAAATGCTCCGAAAGCAAGTTTCCTGCGTATTTAAATGCCTCTAGGGCAATTTCATCCTTATTCGTAAAGCTTCGGTATAAACCGCCCTTAGTGAGCCCGGTAGCTTCAATAATATCCTGCATGGTCGTTCCTGCATATCCCTTTTGATTAAAAAGCTCTGCGGATTTCATAATAATATGAGCTTTTGTTTTTTCGCCTTTTCGCATGTAAGGATTCCTTTCTTCATTTATGATAATTGCAAATGGGACGATCCAAAAGCGTTCGGACTCGTACATAAATTGTAACAATTCACGAATGAATTATACCATAATTTGCTATATAATAGCATTAATAAAGATACCGGACGGTTCGGTATTTAAAATACCACTAAAATAACTGAATATTGGAGTGATCCTATGAACGTATTTAAAGGCAAATACTTATATGCCCTGATGGTCGCGATTTCCCTTATTTATATCATTTATGTGACGTACACGAATTTGCTTTACGATCCACAGGCAGCGGATTTTCTAAGCCACAAAACCAATCTCAAACGGCCCATACCTGTTCCGGCATGGGCAAATGTGATGCATATTCATGTTATTGCTGCTTGTTTGGCTATGGTAGCGGGAGCTCTTAATTTCTCAAGCACGCTTTTGCGGAAGTATCGACTCTTCCATCGAATCAATGGCTATCTCTATGTCCTTTGCGTTTTTATTGTAGTTGTTACATCTGGTTACATGGCACCTTATACGACAGGAGGGAAAATAAATAGCATCCCGTTTAACCTTGTAAACATTTTGTGGTTTGGGATGACTATTACGGCATTAGTCCAAATCAAACGCAAGCAAGTGAATAAACATTGGAAATGGATGGTGCGCAGCTATGCTTTTTGTTTTACCAATATGTTTATTCATTTAATTAGCTTTGTTTTACATGATGGATTTGGGATTCCATATACGCTGAGCTACACGATAGGTGTGTATGGGGCCATACTTTTGAATATAATTGGTGCTGAGCTTGTTATCCGTTTTATTTATAAAATTCCACTTGCGCCCATTATGGCTGCTAAGACTTGAATACCCAGCGATAGCCTGCTTGACCAGCTCCCATTCGGTCAGCCCTTTCCATGCCAAACCGCATTTCGTGCATCTGGGTGGTAACTTAAACTACGTTGAGCTCAACTTGAATATTTCCCCTCGTGGCCTTGGAATATGGGCATACCTGATGCGCAGCGTCAACCAATTCCTTGGCTAAAGCCGGATCAACACCCAATAGGTGTACATCCAATTTCACTTCAAGCCCAAATCCGCCATCCGTATCTTTTCCAATCGTAACATGAGCTGTTACCTCCGTCCCCTCGACCTTAATTTTTTTGGTTCTGCATACCAAATTTAGTGCACTTTCGAAGCATGCTGCATATCCCCCTGCAAAAAGCTGCTCAGGATTCGTTGCTGCACCGCCCTGACCCCCTAATTCCTTAGGCATCCGTACATCCAGATTCAGATTGTTGTCACTGGATACTAGCTTCCCATCTCTTCCACCTGTTGCCTTAACCGTAGCTGTATATAATTTTTCCATCACATAGTCCTCCAATTAGAATAAGTTTATTCTGTTAGTCTAGACAAAAACGAACCTAACTTATACCTTTACCAGCCGTTATCCTCTTTTAAACCTCTTATCTGTGCAATATGATGTCGATTGTGCCAAACAAATCTTTGTAGCGCAATATCGATAGTAATCGGGCCTAAAGCTTGGGTTGTGAACTTTCTGCTGAAATCTACCTGGCTTAAACTATGAAGTAAAATAAATAACCGGCTATGTAGAGCTTCTAAAAGCGTCAATGACGTTTGCACGGGAACATCTCTGTAGTCGTTCAGCTCTGCGAACAGATCCTCACGATAAGAACTCGCAATGGGATCATCTTCCGTTAACGCTCTTTTTAACCGTAGGTAAGCGTTCATATCATTATCTGCCATATGATGCACAACTTGCTGCGTTGTCCAGCCATCAGGACGATAAGGGATTTGTAACTGTTCCGAGTCGAGGTTCTCCAAAACCTCCTTTAGAGATTTTGAAATGTCAGGGATTTGCTCTATACAATGGTTCCGTTCCTCTACGGACAGATGGGGATTTGCTACAAAATGACCTATCGGGTATCGCAATTTATCCACTATCTGAATCCTCCAATTTTGATGTTCATTATGTTTACTCTCTTCATCATCGCAATGATATGATTTGTGCTTAGTTTATTACAGAAAATTCAGATTGTAAATTATACCCATTTGTGACATCTCACAATATTCCTTGACAGGAATATTCCATATAAAATATACTCAAATTATGAATTCCACTTTTAGCGCTCTTGCCGAGCCCAATCGATTCAATATTGTCGAACTCTTGCGTGATGGCCCACTCTCCGTAGGAGATGTCGCTGTCCAACTCGGCCTTAATCAGCCGCAAACCTCCAAGCATCTCCGTGTGCTTTGTGATGCCGGACTCGTTGAGGTGCATGCGGTCGCTAATCGGCGAATTTACAAGCTACGAGCCGCTCCCTTCCAGGAGCTTGATGCCTGGATGGAATCGTACCGCCGTATCTGGGAAGAACGATTCGACCGATTGGACGATTATCTGCAGGAGCTGCAAAGAAAGGAAGCGAACCCAGACAACAAGCAGTAGCCCTGTGGAGCAGAAATATACGAATAAAATTGGAGGAGGCATGTACCCATGGAAATGGAAACAAACAGGAAATTGATGTGAAACCAGGTGGTGTATGGCGCGCCAAATCAACATTTGACCGTCTTGAGCAGCAACTGGCGAAGATGGAATAAACCTTGTAAAGGAAGAGTGCTAATACATGAGGAAAATAACCATTTTTTACTGGATTTTCACTGTACTTACGGTAGCCTTAATGGGAATTGGGGCGATTCCGAACCTTCTATCCGCACCCGATGGTGTCGTCTTATTTGCTCATTTAGGATATCCTGCTTACCTGCAGCCCTTTCTAGGTGCTGCCAAACTATTAGGAGTTGTGGCGATCCTGATTCCCGGATTTCCGAGAATAAAGGAATGGGCTTATGCCGGACTTGTTTTCGATTTGACGGGAGCCATGTACTCATTCATAGCAGTTGGCGATCCGCTTATTGAATTAGCAGTCTTCCCAATTGGTTACATTGTAATTATTGGCTCCTACGTTTTGTACCATAAAAGACTAAGAGCGGCTTCACTAAGCATGGCTAATAATAGGAGGAATTTAAATGTCTGAAGAAAAAACAACCAACCAAGGGGTCGAATTCGTCATTACCCGTGTCTTTAGTGCCCCGCGGGAGCTTGTATTCAAGGCATGGACTGAAGCGGAGCACTTGCAGCATTGGTGGGGACCCACAGGCTTTTCAATCCATATCTCCAAAGCAGATATCCACCCAGGCGGGATCTTCCATTTTTGCATGAAATCTTCGGATGGCCACGAAATGTGGGCCAAGTTTGTGTATGGTGAGATTGTAGCTCCAGAGAAGCTGGTGTACATTACTTCCTTTTCCGATGAAGAAGGCAATACGGTTCGAGCTTCTTTTAGCGAAACCTTTCCACTAGAAATTTCTTATGTGGTGACTTTTATTGAGAAAGATGGCAAAACTCGAATAGAAATGAGCGGAGGCCCTGTTGATGCTACCGAAGAGGAGCTGCAATTTTACCATTCGATGTTTGGCTCCATGCAGCAAGGCTTCGGCGCTACCTTCGGCCAACTCGACGAATACCTTGCATCGCTGTAAAATGTTCAAAAAAGACGACTTTCCATTCGATTTCCTAAATGGAAAGTCGTCTTTTTAATTGAAGCGCTGCGGGATTTTTAAAAGCAAAAGAACCTCCTAATCCACTATTGGTGTGGGTGGAGGTTCTTTTTATGCAAGTCAATTAGGGCTTACTTTTTACCTGCATATTCCTTGTTTGCTGTTTCCAGCATTGATTTCCAATTAGCAAAATCGGTTTCTCTCACAATGTGTCGCTCAAACAGCTCAGCATGGATGTTGTTGATATCTGCTTGCGTTTTCACTTGAAAGTTGCCTTTCTCTAAAAACGCTGCAAAAGTCTTCAGGCTGGAATGCTTGCTCATAAAGGCATCATTAAACAATTCATCCAATGAAATAAAATTCGGGTCTTCTTGCACCGTATTTTGGCCTTGTAAATCCTTCAATAGCTCGTCTAACGATATGGGCTTATGCTTTTTCAGACTACCACTCCTAAAATTTGTTTTTCGATGCTAGCTTTACTATGGAAATCGAAGCTAACTTCATCATTCATCTCGTTGATTATACATGAAATCCATACTAAATGAGAAACTTTTAAATTACTAAGCTGTTATTTGATGGTTCCCTACCCCAATTATACGATGTGAGAGTAGGTCTCGGCAAACCTTACATGCCATCCAGATGGAAATAGAAAGCGAACCCGTGGCACGGAGCATAAACATCTGTTACAATTTTCAGTAAATGCCCGTGAGCGGCAGGCTTTAGTTGGAGGCTTTATTAGGAGGATGGGAATGTCGGATATTTCATATACAACAGAAGAAATTGGCAAGCTTTTAAAGGTTTCCAAGGTTACGGTTTATGACTTAATTAAGAAAGGCGACCTTCCTTCCTTTCGTGTAGGCAAGCAAATGCGGGTAGATGCAGCAGATCTCGAAGCCTACAAAAACCGCGAGAAAGCATCACCTTTTAAGCTACCGAGTGATTTTCAAGAACGTTCCCAACCCGTACCCGCGGCTCCTTTTGCCTCGAATTCAACGGGCAACCCAACGATTGTAATAACGGGACAGGATATTAGTATCGATATTTTGGCCAGGCAAATGGAGAAGCATATCGTGGGAGCCCGCCCACTACGTGCCTATATGGGAAGCCTTGACGGCTTAATTGCGCTCTACCGCGGAGAATGCGATATGGTTTCGACCCACCTGTTCGATGGGGAAACGGGCACCTATAACCTCCCCTACATCAGCAGGATTTTTATCGGCAGCCCTTTCCTTGTTGTTAATTTACTCACACGGCACACCGGGTTTTTCGTGGCTAAAGGAAATCCGTTAAAGCTGCGGGGCTGGAGCGATTTAAAAAAACCAGGGCTAAGCATCGTCAATCGAGAAAAGGGAGTTGGCTCCCGTGTGCTCCTGGATGAACAACTGCGCCTTCTCGGTATGAAAGCAGAGCTGCTCAAAGGCTATGGAACCGAAGAATCCAATCCGATTGCGGTAGCTGCCAAGGTCGCCTCTGGGGAAGCTGATGTGGGGATTGGGAATGAAAAATCGGCGACGATGATCGATGGAGTGGATTTCATTCGCCTGATTGAAGAACGGGTGGATCTCGTTATGCTTAAAAAACCAGAAAACCATGAATGGATTCAAGCGGTTGTTGAGATTCTTAATGACGAAACCTTTAGGGCTCAGCTGCGTGCCATTCCTGGGTATGATCTGTCAAAAACAGGTCAAATCATGTTAGAAACTTAAATTTTTATATGTTGTTTAGTATCTTTTGATATCTTTTAGTATCTTTTAAATAAAAGTAGACATCAAACCAGATCAATGATATGATTCGAACTGGATAATGATATTCATTCTCAATTATATTCTATTTGAAATTTGGAGGCTATTTGATGTTGGAAATTGCAGTAAGGGATGGACGAACAGCAGAGCATTTGAAAATAATCAGGTTTGATGATATTGAAAAATATCATTGCGGCCAGTTTCTAATGGCAATTGCCGTAGCCTTTCGTATGCTTCAGGCGGGAATAGAAGAATTATGCGGGAACGAGCCGCCCCAGCGAAAAGATATTAAGGTGCTTTCCGGTCATGGCGGGCCTGGCTTTCGCGACGCTATCGAATATGTGACACGGGCAACCACCCACAATTCTTTAACGGTTGATGTTAATTATCCAGTTGCCCAATATGATCCACATCGGGCCCAATCCTATACCTTTGTCATTTCTATTGCGGGCCGTTCCCCCGTGGAGGTTTCTCTTAAAGATGGCTTTTTACCGCTTGAGTTTTATGACCTGCTGGAAAAAGGCCGCGCTGGCACTCGTACTGAAAGCGACGAGCTTCGACTGGATTTCCTCAAAGCGTCACTGTGTAAACGTGCCTTGGCGATGACCCAGGATGAACTGCTTCAAGTAAAACGCCTGGTTTAATGGATCCGCGAGCACCGATTAGACGAACAAAAACCAAAAAAGCGCCTCATCTCCCGTTTAAGTGGGGAGTGAGGTGCTTTTACGTATCACGTATCCGTTGCAGCAACCTTCTTTTTACGTTATACCATAGCCTGATATCGTCTTGGTTTCCAGGCATCCTGCCAGTCCGAAAGCCTCCTTATTCCCTAACGTTGCCAGACTGTTTTTATCCTCTTTTTCCAAAATGAACCTGGCTCACGAATTTAAAAACCGGATCAAACCTAATATCGCAAAACAGAACAAAGCCGTACCCGTGCCAATACCTGTAATTGCGCTATTTGCTGTATTTAATTTTTTGGAAATAAATAAGGAAGCGATTGAAATCACAACCAGCAGAATGCCCAATATATACAAGCTGGAATCTTTGAAAATAGGGGCTAACCAGAAAAAATGAAGGCCTACTATAAAAGCAATCCAAGGGGCAACATAATTCTGATATTTGAACTTTATTAATAGGAACGCACCTACAGCAGCCAAAAAGAATTCAATATAGACAAATAATAAATACTGTTTGAATACTCTTGGGTCTGATAAAGCCGTGTTGTCATTCCAATGGGTGACGCTCAAATAAATACCGATTAAACCTACCAGTAATGCCACGCCAGAAGCGATCCCGATATACATACGCCAGCTTTTTCGCGGATTTTCCTGAGCCCAACCAAACCAGCTAAAGCTGAATATTCCGAATATGGCTGCATACATCGCATAATCCCTGACATAGTCCATGAGAGCTCCTCCCTTATTTCTTTCCCATTACACAACCACGGAGCTAATTCTCGGCTTACTGACTATTTTATCATACAGGGCTTGGTTTAAGAACGTTTGCTAAGCTAGCAGCCATATACGGTTTCAAACTTTACTAATGTGTTTATTCATTATTAGTAGCCTACATATCATACACAAATGAGGGATCGCTAATGTTGGATGAATTTCTGGGTAAAAAAGTCATCATTAATTTTGTTAATGGATCTAATACAAATGCGTTACTACTTGGTTTTCATAATGGATACATTAGATGCAGGCAAGGCATCGACATTCATATTTTTCCGACATCCTTTATAAAACAAGTCCAGCTTCAGCTCGACAACTAACCTGATAGCAGAACTAAACTTATTGGATTCATGAGAGCTATTGGCTCGGCTTTTCATGGGATGCTACAGATGCTTCGAAAGGGTATTTCAATCCCCAATCTGCACGCAGCCGATCCATCGTTTGCATGATCGCAAGCGATTCGTCGAGTGGCATTATTGCGCTTTCCAGCCGTCCTTCCCGTAAGCATCGCATCGCTTCATTAGCTTCATAGGTATAACCTCTTGGCGCAGCTTTGTCCACGTAGGTCTCCTCCTGCTTTCCGTAGACGGATAATACAACTGTTTTAGCCTGCCAAAAATCAGGGACTGTAATTTCGCCTTTGCTGCCTAGAATAGTAACCTCATGCTTCGATTTTAAGCTTAACCCCGCCATAAGATGCGCCATTTGACCGCCTTCATAACCGAACAAAGCTGTGAACACTTCATCTACGCCTGTAGCTCCCAGCTTGACCAAGCTTTTTATCGTGGTCGGCTGCTGGCCCATCACCATCGAGATAAAGGATACCCCATATATGCCAACATCCAGTAAAGCTCCGCCACCGAGCGAAGGATTGAATAAGCGGCTTTCCGGGTTCCAAACGGCATGATTGCCGAAGCGAACGTCGATCATATGTACATCTCCGATTACACCGCTGGCCAGCCATTCCCTTACCTTCTCGATAGCCGGCAAATACCTCGTCCACATCGCTTCCATAAGAAAAACCTTGTTCTTCCGCGCTAGCACAACCAGTTCCTCCAGCTCGGCGGCATTCATCGTAAAGGACTTTTCACAGAGCACAGCCTTGCCTGCCTGTAGGCATGCTTGTACATGCTCCTTATGCATGGGATGTGGAGTAGCTACGTAAATAATATCAACATCGGGATTCTCAATAAGCTCTTTATAGCTGCCATAGGCATACGGAATCTGATACTTGGCTGCAAAATCATCCGCTCTTTCCTGTGATCTTGAGCCTACAGCAGTGATTCGTGCATGGGGTGCGTGCACAAGGTCATCGGCAAATACACGCGCAATGTCCCCGGGTCCCAGAATGCCCCATTGGATCATGTCTCTCATAAGCAGTCTCCTCAGTAATAAACTTAATGAATAAGATAAATATAAATAGTTTCTATCCTTATGTAAAGAGTTATTTGCAAAAGAAAAGCTACCCCCTCCTCAGGATGGGATAGCTGGAAGCTTTATGTGCCAGTCCACTTGGCGAAATAGGCATGTTTATTGTACCCCTCCCCGCTTCCCTCTTTCATAAGCTTATCTACAAAGCAACGAGGCAATTGATTAAAATAGAGGCTTCCACTATGAATAGTGGGAGCCCTCATTAGCGCTGAAGCCAGCTTTTCAAACGTTTTGCTCGCTGATTCCCGACTCAGGGTCAAAGACTAGCATCTTCGTTGCTATTTTATCGATAAAAAAGCGGTCATGGCTTACCGTAACCACAGCTCCAGGAAAATGGATCAATGCTTGCTCCATAACCTGAATGCTTGTCAAATCCAGATGATTGGTCGGCTCATCCAAAATAATAACAGCTGCCCCAGAGAGCAGGCATTTGGCAAGCGCAACCCGGGCGATTTGACCGCCGGACAAATTACCAATCACTTTACCTAGATCCATTTCCGAAAATTGCAGCATCGATAGAAACTTGTTCACTTTTTTCCGTGGAGCCTGTAAACCAAGCCCATACACATTGACCGCATGGCTCACGGTATCTGTGCGATCAAGCTCATCCCACATCCGGTTGAAATAGGCAAAGCTTACGCCCCGCTCCCAAATAACCTCACCGGAATCCGGTTGCTCCTGTCCCGTTAGCACCTTAATTAGCGTCGATTTCCCGCTCCCATTCGGACCGACGATGACCAGCCTGTCCTCCTTCTGGATATCGAAGCTGATGTTGTTGAAGATCGACCGTTCGTCATAGGTTTGCCCGATTTTCAGGACTTGGCAGAGCTTGTCGGGGAAACGCAAATTTTCATAAATATCCGTAATCAGCACGTTGACAGGATGAGGCTGGGTCCGCTTTTTCATATCAGCAAGCTTGCGCGAGACGCGGTCCTTGGAGGATTTTTTTTGTGTCCGGCTCTCGATCGCTTCCGACTCCATAATGAGAAGCTCTTCCTCCCATTCGAACTGGCGGTCTAATATTTTTTTATTCATCTTCTTTTTCCGTATGTAGTCGGTGTAGTTCCCATCGTATTCTTGAAAATGGTAATTTTCAATCTCAATGGTGCGTGTAACGACCTTGTCAATAAATTGCCTGTCATGCGATACCAAAATCATCGCTCCATTGTAGCGGTTTAGCCACTGCTCCAGCCACACGAGGCCTTCCATATCCAAAAAGTTAGTCGGCTCATCCAGCAACACCACGTCAGGCAGCTCCAATAAAATTTTGGCAAGCGCTGCGCGGTTTCTCCAGCCTCCTGAGAGCTCCTCCACAGGCTGGTTGCGCGACCTCTCATTGAACCCTAGCTTGGTTAGCACCGTATTGATTTCAACCGAAACATTCCAGCCATCCAAATGCTCCATTTGCTCAAATAGCTCTGCTTGCCGCTTTAAGAGCTGCTCCATTTCCCCCTCATCGATAACTTGTCCAAGCTTTTCTCCTACTTCGTTTAGCTCCCGCTCGATAAGCCCAACCTGCTCAAAGCATAGCTCCAGCTCCTGCTGAACCGACAAGCCACCTGAGAGCTCCGAGAATTGGGAGAAATAGCTGACTTTAATCTGGGGATCTACCTCTACTTTGCCGGCTGTAGGCTCCTCCTTGCCCATAATCAGCTTGAATACCGTCGATTTCCCGGCACCATTACGTCCAATTAGGCCGATCCGTTCGCCTTTGCTTACACGAAAATAAATGTCGCGAAAAATCATCGTATCTTCATACTTTTTGGTTACATTTTCCATACGGATTACGCTCATGGTTATCCCCCTCTGATTCCTCTTGCGTGATTATAACACTAGATGGCCTGTCGCTCCTAAAGTGGTTGGGGAATGTCAGTTATATTGACATTAAAATCATTGCCGCTATATAATGGATAGCATAAAATAATACAAAACCAAGTCGCTTTGATGACACCGATTCCCTTTTTATGAGACCGGGATTTGCGTGGGTTCAAAGCGTTTTTCTTATCCAACCTAAATCCCATCACGATAGAAAATGAAGAAGACACGTTGGAGCCTAGCCTGGGCAAGCAAGGAGGACGCGGATGCTAGAGAATTGGATTACGAGTGTCGGGATTGATCTTGGCACCAGCACAACCAAATGGGTCGTATCCCGGCTTCTGCTATCCCAAATTTCGGGGGGCTCCTCACTTCCCCGTTATGGCATTACTAAACGAGAGCTTCAATATGTCAGCCCTATTTATAGCACGCCACTTTCCACAATGACAGATATCGATTTCCCTGCCCTTTCCCTCCTACTTGAAAAAGAATACAAGCTTGCTGGCATTGACCAGACTGACGTACAAACCGGTGCAGTCATTATAACAGGCGAAACCGCGACCAAGCGTAATGCCGAGCAGCTCGTGCACTTGCTCGCCAGCCATGCCGGGCAGTTCGTGGTAGCCACGGCTGGGGCTGATCTGGAAGCATTACTTGCTGGAAAAGGCTCAGGCGCCCAGGAATGGTCAACCCATAACCAGGGGGTCATTTGCAACATTGACATTGGTGGCGGTACAGCCAATGCCGCTTACTTCAGCGATGGCGAGATGATCGCTACCGTCACGCTTCATATTGGGGGACGGCTGATTCGGCTAGATTCAGAAGGCGCCATCGCATACGTGGCAGAACCTGTTGCAAAATGGGTAAAAGCCGAGAACAGGGAATCTGCAGGACCAGGAACTGGCGTCAATAAACAACTTTGTGACGCTCCTGAAGGGCTCGCTACTAGCGAGAATAAGCTGGGTTCTGACATTCACATTCATCAGCCCGAACCTGGTGCAACGGTATCTTTTGATCAGCTTGAACAGCTATGCGTCCGCATGGCCAGTGCCCTGCTAGCGGTGGTTCAAGGGCATAGGCCGCATGATCCTGCCCTACTCCCACTATGGGTCAGTCGATCCGTTTGCGGACTGCCCGTACCCAATGAGATCTGGATCTCTGGAGGCATTGGCGCGCTAATGAGAGCCGCCCCTCCTAGAAATTTGGCGGAGACCGCCCGCTATGGGGATATCGGTCCTTTGCTGGCTGCCGCCTTAAACGTCCAGGCAGCCCATCTATCAATCCCCATCCGGCCTGCTGAGCAGGCGGAGCGTGCCACCGTGATCGGCGCGGGAACGCAAACTACAGAGGTCAGCGGCGCGACGCTTTATCTGGATCGCGATACACTCCCCCTTCGAAACGTGCCCGTTGCCCATTGCCGGCTGCAAGCAGAGCATCCCCTCCCAGAGATGGACTCGCTCCAGCTTGGTGAAGCTTTGAGAACGGCTATGGTTACAACGCTCGATACCTATGCGGCCGTTCAAGGCGATCCCCCTTTTGCACTCGCAATTGCCTGCGAGGAATATTGCTCTTACCGGCGCCTCCAGCGACTTGCAGACGCCATTCTGGAAAGCTACACGGAAGCGGCGCCAGAGGCTGGCGTCCTGCTCGTGATAAGCAATCGCGATATGGGTAAATCACTTGGCTACGCACTACGCAAGCGTGCTGTTCCTTCACTGCGCATCGTAAGCTTGGATCAATTGGAACCAGGCTTTGGCGATTACTTGGATGTGGGGTTACCACTGAAGGAAGACATAATCCCAGTTGTCATCAAAACCTTATTATTCCATAAATCCAACTAAAAAGGGGCTCACTATGAAACTGCAAACCGTGATCCATGGGGACAGCTACAGCTTTTAAAGCTAATGAAGAAAAATCTGGTGACCAGCTCGCAGGCATTGCTGCAGAGGATGCGGCCGAGCGTATAGCGGCCAAATATGTGCTGGCGGACATTTCGTTGGAGGAGCTTCGGGAGCACCCTTTACTTCCCCCAGAGGAAGACGAGGTTTCGCGCATTATTGAAGAAGGCTTAAACGAAAACCTATTCTCCACCATGAGAGGCTGGTCGATAGCTGAACTGCGCGAGTGGCTGCTCGCCTCTGAAACGACGGGCTCCGATATGCTGCGCATCTCCCAGGGATTGACCAGCGAGATGATTGCTGCTGTCTGTAAGCTCATGTCTAACCTGGATCTGATTCAGGCTGCTGCCAAAATCGAAGTGATTACAACCTGCCGCAGCACTATCGGACAGCGCGGTACGCTTGCCTCCAGGGTGCAGCCGAACCACCCTACTGATCATCTAGGCGGGATGAGAGCCTCCCTCTTTGAGGGCTTAAGCTATGGAATCGGCGATGCCGTAATTGGCATCAATCCCGTCAGCGATACGACGGAAACGATTAAAGCTTTGCTTTATGCCAGCGCAGAGACGATCGACCATTGGTCAATTCCAACGCAAAATTGTGTGCTTGCCCATGTGACGACGCAGATGAGGGCAATTCAGGAAGGAGCTCCTGCCGATATGTTGTTTCAAAGCCTAGCCGGCTCCGAGGAAGGCAATCATGGCTTTGGCATCAGCTTATCCCTGCTGAAAGAAGCCGATGCAATGATTCGTGAGCTTGGAACGGCAGATGGCTCCAACCGTTGGTATTTCGAAACGGGGCAAGGCTCGGAGCTATCCTCAGACACCCATTTTGGCATCGACCAGCTGACTTTGGAAGCCCGCTGTTATGGACTAGCGAAGCGATTCAACCCTTTTATCGTCAACACGGTGGTAGGCTTTATCGGTCCGGAGTACCTTTATGATAGCAAGCAGGTCATACGTGCTGGCTTGGAGGATCACTTTATGGGCAAAATGCACGGCTTGCCCATGGGCGTAGATATTTGCTACACCAACCATATGAAGGCAGACCAGAACGATATGGAGCTTCTAGGCGTAGTTCTTGCCTCCGCTGGGGTGAATTTTATGATCGGCGTACCGATGGGTGATGATTGTATGCTGAACTATCAATCGATGAGCTTCCATGATATCGCTACGATCCGCGAAACGTTGAACAAACGTCCAGCACCACAATTTGCGAGCTGGCTGGAGAATAACGGGCTGTTCCATGAAGGTCGCTTGACTCCGCTTGCCGGAGATGGAAGCCGATTTATTTTTTAACTGTATGGAAGGAAGGAGGAGTGCGATATTAGCGAGCACGATGAGATCGATAAGCACAAGCTTTTTGCCCATTTAATGAAACATACACCCGCCCGTTTAAATGTAGGACGCAGTGGTACAAGGCCATTGACTCAAGAAATGCTGAAATTCAGGATGGACCATGCCAAAGCCGTCGATGCGGTATATGGTACGGTGTCTCCTTCGTTGCTGGAGGCGTTCGGGCTATTCACAGTCGAAACCCAATATACGAATAAGGATTATTATCTCAGACGCCCTGAAGCTGGTCGCGTTCTCAACCATGGAGCTGAAGAAATCATCAAAAACAGATGTATCATGCAGCCCCAGGTGCAAATTGTCGTGTCCGATGGCCTAAGTGCCCAAGCGATTGAGGATAATCTCGATGATATTTTTCCGTCCCTGATCGACTCGCTCGAAGCTAATGGCCTAAGCAATGGCACGCCCTTTTTCGTTAAGGGAGGCCGGGTAGGCTGTATGGACGACATCGGACGGCTGCTGAAGCCCGAGACGCTTGTGCTTTTAATTGGAGAAAGACCAGGCCTTGTGACCATCCTCGATGAGTGCCTACATGTGCTTCCGGCCTCAGCCAGGGCGCAAGGATTCCGACCGGATGGTCATATCTAATATTCATCGTGGCGGTACGCCTCCGGTTGAAGTTGGCGCTCATATCGGTACATTGCTATGCCGAATGATCGAACAGCAGGCAAGCGGTGTGAAGCTCCGTCTTTAAGTGATGCTTACTGACCCCAGCTCTGGTGCAAATATTGATAAGCCTGTCCTACACATTTTGCAGGTTCTTCACTTCATAGTATGAAGGGCTACCTGATCATGATAAAATGATTCTCAACTGAACAATTATACTGGACACAGAGAAAAAGTACCCGGATAGGTAACGAGTAGTGTTTGGTATTAGGTTATGGGAGGCATAAAGCAATGAAAAAACGCAGGCTGGGCAATTCCGATTTGGAAGTGAGTATTTTGGGAGTCGGCTGCTTTCAATTTGGTGGTGGCAGCTATTGGGGTCCCCAGGATTTAAAAGATGTTGAAGACGTCGTGCATCGTGCTCTCGATACTGGCATCAATTATTTCGATACGGCCGAGGTGTATAACGAAGGCGAAAGCGAACGGGCACTCGGGCTCGCTCTCAAGGGAAGGCGTGATCAGGCGATCATTGGCAGCAAAGTAACGACAGCTAATATTGAGCCTGCCAAGCTAAGAGCGCATTGTGAGGATAGCCTGCGTCGTTTGGGAACGGATTACATGGACTTGTATATGCTGCATTGGCCTTTGAATCCCCTATCCGTTAAACATTATTCCTCGGATGAACAATTGATGGCCAATCTACCCTCCGTACAGGAAGTGTTTAACACCTTACATGACCTGAAAAAAGAAGGGAAAATCAGGCACATTGGTATCAGTAACCATGGTGTTCAACAGATGGGTGAAGTGCTGGCGACCCAGGTTCCTGTGGTGGCCAATGAGCTCGCCTACAATTTGCTATCACGAGCCATTGAGTCGGAGCTTGTTCCTTATTGCGCTGAAAAGCAGATTGGGGTTATTGCCTATATGCCCCTACAGCAAGGTTTATTAACCGGCAAATATTCAACGCTTGATGAGGTAAGGCCGATGCTGGCTCGGACACGCCATTTTCACCATAGCCGGACCGATTCACGGCATGGAGAAGAAGGAGCTGAACTGGAAACCGGCGAAGCCATTCGGGCTATTATCGCTATCGCTGCCGAGCTACAGGTATCGCCTTCTGTTCTTTCTCTGGCATGGGTTATGGCAAACGAACATATGGCAACCACGATTGTTGGCTCGCGTAATTTAGCTCATTTACATGCGAATGTGCAGGGTGCCTCCTTACAGCTTGACCACAACACCATGACCCGACTAAACGATGCTACCGAACAGCTCAGGCTCGTACTTGGCAATAACCCGGATTACTGGGAAAATCGAAATGACAGCCGAATTTTTTAAGCTAGGGATTACCGCCAACATCAACTAAACACGTATAACTTACGCTAAGGTATATGTATTGGAGCATTCACCAGACATGCGCAAAAACAAGCTGCCATAGGCAGCTTGTTGGTTTATTGAACTATCGTGCAGCGTTAGTTGAACCCTTTCAGTTTTCTACCGTATATAACAACAAAATTAAAATACTTATACATGCAATCTACATCCGAAAAACCAATCTCTTTTAGCCAGCCTATCTGTGCTTCTAAAGTTGACATTTTATCAAGTTTAGTTCGTTCATACGCAGAAGCAATTTCTTTTGTTGGCAGTTCGGTGGACTCTACTTTAGATTTCCAATTGTTTTTGTAAAATGAATCAAGAAACATTGTATTACCAAGGATTTGGTCAGCGTTAATAAACACCCCACCTTCCCGCAAATTTTGGAAGGTGTTTTTGTATAGCACCTTTTTTTCTGCATCAGTAAGATGATGAATCGACAGGGCTGATATAACAATGTCGAATTTATTTTCAAAAACATAATTGGTATAATCATTCACTATGTATTTGACATTATTCATACCTACGAATCTCGAATTGGCTACTTCCATCATTTTGTCAGAAATATCAATAAGTGTGAGATTTGCTGTTGGAAATTTTTTCAGCATCAAAGCTGACAATAATCCCGTACCCGCACCTAACTCTAAGATACTCGGGGTCTCATTTCCAGTCTCAGCAATTGATACGGATACATCGTAAAAATCATCAAAACATGGTATAAGATTTCTCCTCTGGTTGTCGTACTCATGTGCAACTTGATTAAATTTAAGAACAACTTCGTTATGATTACTGTTGTCCACATTCATACCTCCGTGCTTTGAGATTAGATTCAACCGGAAGTTAATATTCAGGATAGTTTAATGTTCAGCTGCAGGCATATGCACTAAAATTCGCAGGGTATACGGGATATAACTTTATGTCCCCTATATAAAAGTCATCTATTTCTATATGATGCACAGAATCACCAAACTCTGATTCGAATTTACCATTTTTAAAAACAACACATGCTTCTTCGTCAATTCCTATACCGAATCTGATTTTATGTTTTTTCATACCTGCTAAAAGATTACATTCATCGCTCCATTCCGTAAAATGTACACCAATTAATATGTCAGTTAACAAACCTACTCCATCTTTTGATAACATTTCTCCATTATTTGAATCATTCGGTGAAATCAAACAAATCTCAGGTAAAATTAATGCTCCTGCTGAAGATCCTGCTATGGGAATACCATCACTATAACGATCTTTTAAAATGCTCTTTATCGGTTCTGTTGCATAATAAGCATGATATTTCTCTGTATCACCACCCCCAATAAAAATCCCTGTAGCTTCTCTCAATAATTCAATAGCTTCTTTTTCATTTAACTTTCCTTGATCGTTGGGTAAGATAACAGAACAATATTCTACTCCAAATAAAAATAAATATTTATCTACCATTTCTTTGAAACCTCCAATTTAATATTATATAAATTAAACCAAGTCATCATGATTTTTGTGATAATCACAGCATCCATTCTGTTTTTAGAAGTGCTGGTTTGAGCAGGAAGATCGTCTATAAACTAAAAGCCTGAAATTCCTTTGTGAACGGAATTTCAGGCTTTCTATTTTTGAAATGATTGATTGTTTATCCTTTTAATAACTTATCAAGCGTTCCTGTTATTTAGTAAAGCCGGACTTTTTCCCTTTTCCTTTACTATTATAGGGAGGTACTTCCTCTACAATAGAATTCTCTGGTATGCCAAACTCATTAAATACTTCTTCCATAGTATGATATGCAGGCCTTTCGGTTACCGCATCATGGGTTTCTACCTTGTATTGGTCAGGATAATAGCCTTTTACTGCAGAATACTCATAAGTGTTCGACCAATGCTTCTTTATATAGTCTACCGCTTCATTCTGTGGCATCGTTGCTATGGGCTCTGCATCCTTGCTGATGCTGATCTCTACTACGGTGTTAGTGATGCCGTAAAGGTAATCACTCTTAGTTCTACGTTTATAAAGATTTACTACTGTAGTTGTAACATCTAAGAGGACGCCCCCATTTCCTTTATCTGCGGTAACATTGCCTAAGCTAACTATTTTATTGTCGATTGCCTTTACCTCTTGCATGATCCAATCTCCTCCTAATGGAACTTATCCAGCCGAAGCTAGGCGAGTCCGTTCATGGGCTTTCTTACCAACCCCAAATAAAATAACAATGCCAGCACGCTTGTTGACAAAATGATCACACCAAGTGGAACGGCTGTATATTCGCCAGCGATTCCAACCAGTGGCGAGATGATCGAGCCGAGTAGAAACGGGATCAGCCCCAGCAAAGCAGACGCGCTACCGGCAATATGACTTTGTGATTCCATTGCCAGCGAGAATGAGGCCGTCGAGGTCATCCCGATGGAGCCGACGAACAGGAACAGCGAGGCCACCAGCGCATAAAGCGGGCCGTGCAGCATGGCAACCATGAATACAGCTATGCCGGAAGCCACGGCAATTAGCAGGCCGATAAGCATAAAGCGCCGCTCTGATATTCTATGGGACATACGTCCCACGATTTGGGAGCCGATGATCAGGCTGATGCCGTTGGAGCCGAACAGGATCGCAAACAGCTGTGGCGAGGCTCCATATATATTTTGATATATAAAAGGAGTCCCCGATACATAAGCAAATATACCTGCGATCATTACGCCTTGTGCCAATGCACAGCCTAGAAACTGGCGGTCCTTCAACAGAGACTGAAAATTTCGCAGCATCTGCTTCAAATTGTTGGGCACCCTTTTTTCAACGGGCAATGTTTCTTCTAGTCTAAACACGGTCATAATGGTCAAAAACAAGCCTAGCACACCCAAAGCAACAAACACGCCGACCCAGGTCGTAAATAAAATGACGCCGCTACCAGCTAATGGAGCTAACAATGGTGCCATATTGCTGATGAGCATTAGCAATGAAAAGAAGCGTGTCAGCTCAGGGCCACTATAGGCATCGCGCACAATAGCGCGCGAAATGACGATGCCCGCTGATGCAGCAAAGCCTTGAATAAACCTGAGCGCGATAAACAGCCCGATATTCGGAGCAATCGCACAGGCAATAGATGCCCCCAGGAAAAATAACATGGCGATCATTAGCGGTCGCCGCCGCCCATAGACATCACTTAAAGCGCCCATAATCAACTGCCCTAAGCCTAAACCCAGCAAGCAAGCTGTAAGACTAAGCTGCACCATCGAGGCTGTCGTTCCGAAGTCTGCGGTAATGGCAGGAAAGGAGGGCAGGTACATATCGATTGTAAAGGGGCCCAGCGCCGAAAAAGTGCCTAATAACAAAGCAAAGCGTAAACGATTACGGTTTAAATTCTTGTCCATGGATAATAAACGGCTCCTAACTACTCTAGTAGGTGTAAAGATTCTATTATAGAGGAACCGCAAGCATCGAACAAGTAAAATTTACAAGACGTTACGTGAAAATGTAAATGTACGGAGTTTTACGGTCTTAAGCTTGAAAACCTTTCTGACTGGGTTTATTTTTGTTTAATAAAATAAGATGGAAACATCCTTTTTGTTAGCAAGCGTTGGTGCTGAATGTATGGTATAATAGAAAAAAACGGTACCCTCCCCACATGCTTTCAGCCAACAGCCAACTAACGTGCCTTAATCGAAAGGAGCTTGGACATGCGTAATGAAGTAGTAGGTAAAGATGAAACATTAGGGAATGTTGTAAAGGTTCAGCAGGTTATCGATTTTATGGTATTAGGTGTGATCCAGCAAAAAGGCGAGCAATACAATAACCAGCTTGAGCAGTTTGTTGTCAGCAAGCTGGGTGGGATCGGCGTGAACAAGGCCTACCTCACCACTAGGCTCGCCAAGATGTACGAGCTTGGCTATGTAAATCGGCGTTGGGAGGGCGATAATCGCTTTAATCGCTTCTATACAATTACCGAAGATGGTATCGCCTACTTTGTGCGGCTAAGGCGGGAGCTTCCAGAGCGCGTGGAAATGGCGCAGAAGGTTTATGGTTTGTTTGGTTCTTATATCGAGGAATTTGATGGCAAGCGGTAAGAGCACACATCGGACAATGCCTACTGAGGTGTATAAGATACAGTTCCACAGAAATTCGTTTGTCATAGGTTCCAGATGCGGTTAAAAATCCTGATTTAACATCAGCTTATATGCAGCGGGGCAGGTTTAATGGTATTTATATGTCACAGCAAGGAGGCCGTTTATGGATATTACGATACAAGAGGCACTAAAGGTGTATCCCTTGTCAGAAGGAAAGCTAGTGGCAGGTGCCCAAGGGGTATCAAGGATCATTAGTGCATTAAATTTGATGGATGCACCCGACATTTACAACTGGATGAAAGAAGGGGAGCTCCTGCTCACAACGGGGTACGCGATTAAGGATTCCCCGGATCATTTTGTTAGTCTGCTGCAAAACCTTAATGCCAAAGGCTCGTCAGGCCTCGGAATAAAGCTTGGACGGTACTGGAAGGAAATCCCTGCTGTTGTTTTGGAGGAAGCGGATCGGCTGCATTTTCCACTCATTGAGCTACCATTTGAAATTACATTCGCTGAGCAAATTACTGCATTGTTCCATTTTCAATACGAAAGAAATACAAAGAAACTGAACCAGGTTCTAGACATGCAAAAACAATTGGTCGATTTCGCACTTCAAGCCAATGAAAATTCCGATTATTTCATGGAAATTTCCGCCATTCTCCAAAGTCCATTTGCCGTTTTGGATGCGTCTGGTAAAATATTACATAATTCAACTGGCTGTACCGAGCAGGTATTATTAAAAACATGGCCCTGGGAGCCTGAGTATCTAGTAAGCCGTATACAAGGCAAGATGACCTACCGCATCCCCCTGCTGAAAAGTCGCCATTGTCTCGGCTACTTTCTTGTCATGTCACAAAACCTGTCGGATACCAGTATGGACAAAGGTGTTTTTCACCAGGCTGCTGTTATTCTTTCTTATCACTTGGAGGCTATCCAGAATCAGGAATCTTTGGCTTCCGATTATCGATTAGGCAATGCTATTGAACGTTTCCTTCAAGAAAAGCTTTCTATGGAAGGCTTGATGGAGCAGGCCCATACGTTTGAGGGCGACATTTGGAAGGCAACTTATGTGTGCATGTTAACACCGCTCCATTCGGGAGTCGGGGATAAGTCTTGGAAAAACTCCGTCATTCAAAGCCTCCATAAAGCGATGAAAGACTATCCGAAGTTGGTAGCCCTTGAATCCCATCATTTGTTTGTTCATAACAAGCTGTTATCTTTATTTGCTTTACCTGAGAAAAATAGTGTGGATTACACTTTTGTCGAACAGCTTGCTGGCAGCTATGCCCAGCTCTTGGGCCTATTAACCGACGGCGCTCAGCAATCCTTTACCAGCTCCATACAATTTAAGGCTGAGCAGCTAATGGAAGGCTATGAGCAATGCCTGGAAGCACACCGGATCAGCGAGCAACTGGGCTTGGAGCAGAACGTTATATTTTTCCCTGACCTCGAATTTATTTATATTCTCCGGCATGTGCCTGTACAAGTGATGGCGAAATACAATAGAAGCCTGCTGCATCCTTTAATGCTCAAGGAAGCTGACTATATAGCAGAGATGCTGCGAACCTTGGAATCATACTTTGCCAACAACGGCCAGATTAACGACACCGCTAAGGAACTGTATATTCATCGCAATACCGTGTTATACCGCTTGGAAAAAATCGGCGAGCTGCTGAATATTGACCTCAAAAATCCAAATGATCTCTTGAAAATAAAGCTGGCGCTTATGTTTAAACGACTCCTTCCTTAGCCTGAACATTATCATTAGATACCAGGAACAGGAAACAAAAAGGACTGCCCCTAGTCTATTACGACTTTGGGGGCAGCCCTTTCTTAAGCCACTTCATAATGGGCGGCAGACACTAGGCTTTCGATTTAAAACGGAATATTTTCCTAGCCCTCATACGCTTGCTTCAAAAGCGCAATATCCAGCTTATCCATTTGCAGCATCGCATTCATCGCCTTTTTCGCTTTCTCTGTGTCCTTGCTATGCAGCAGTTCGCCTAAAATCGTCGGGACGATCTGCCAAGACACACCATATTTATCTGTAAGCCAGCCGCATCTGCTTTTTTCTCCACCAACGGACAGCTTTTCCCAAAGCTCGTCTACTTCCTCCTGTGTCACACAATTAACGTATAGCGAGATAGCAGGTGTAAAGGTAAAATGGGGCCCGCCATTAAACGCCATAAATTGCTGGCCATCAATGCTGAATGTACCTGACATTACCGTTCCTTTTGATCCATTGCCTTCTTCACTGGACCGATTCAAGCTCTCGATCTTTGAGTTTTTAAAAATAGAAACATAAAAATTCATTGCTTCCTCGGCTTTGTCATTGTACCACAGAAATGGAGTAACTTTTCGCATAGGGCTTGGCTCCTTTTACCTGGAATGGATTAGGTTGTTTCGTATTATTCCCAATTGGGTCAAGTAAATAGTACCATATACAAGAAGCCTTGGTTTCTTTCGGATTGCTCGATTTAACCCGAAACCTGCTGCTCCTGTTGTTGCTTTTCGTGCTGCTCGTGAAGTAAGCTGCCATACCCGGAGTTACGGCGTACATATAGCCATAGAAGGAAAACCGCAGCAAAGCAAATAACCGAGCCCGCAACAAAGCCCGAGCGAATCCCAAACCATGCGGCATAAAGGCCACCGATGAGGCCGCCCATAATCCGGCTAAGCGCATTCATAATGAGCGAATTCATCATTTGTCCGCTCGCCTTCAGCTCCTTCTGGACATGCTTGCTTACAAATTCCGCAAGGCATAAGTAAAATAGCATAAAGGTGCCTCCGTGCAGCACCCATGTGAACAGGTACACAGCCGGATTCATTGTTGTGGCGAGCAGCACCCAGCGCACGGCATGAACGATTCCTGAAAACAGTAAAATATTCATAATACCAAAACGCTTGTAGAGCGATTCGAAGAAGATCATAAACGGGAATTGGCTAACCGAGCCGATCGCAATACCAAGCCCAATTAGACCGGTGCTCAAGCCCTGCTCTTTGCTATATACCGCTTGAAAGGTAACAAAAAATCCAAGTGTCGACTCTACTGCAAACGTATACATGTAAATCCTTAATAATGTGGGGTTGGCAAACAGCTGCTTCATGGCGACTTTGCTTTTGCCGCGTTGATGCCCTTCTACTTTGGGAATACCCCATGCTACAAGAAAAGCAGCAAAAATAATGATGGAAAATATCGGGAACATATAATGGATATTCCGATCCAGAAACCAGCCCGCCATCCCTGCCATAATGGCGTACCCTACTGACCCAGCGGTACGTATCCGCGAGAAGGGAAAACCGGATTTGGCAGCCAGCTCCATCGTAATGGTGTCACCTAATGGATTAACTACGCATTGAAACGAATAAAAAATGACCGAGCACACCACAAGCAGCCAAAAGTAGCCATCGGATAACGGCATGAGCCATACCGAGCCCGCTGTCATCAGCAGCGCAAGCAGGAGCAAGCCGTTCTTCGAAGCGGCGCGATCAGCGGCAATTCCCCATAAAGGCTGTAAAAATAGTGCCGTAATTGAACCCACGGTCGTCAGAAAGCCGATCTGGAAATGATCCAAATGAATTTCATTATAATACAAGCCTAGATAATTGCTGAAGACGCCCAGCGCTGCAAAGATCAGTGAATAATACAATGACATATACATATACATCGTCCGGTTGGCCATGGTAGATAAATTCCTCGCTTTTGTGTTTAACTAGTTCAGGAGCTACCCCGACGCATATACCCTATCATCATCATTACGCTAAGTAAAAATGCAGCAATAATCAGGATAAACGGAAGCTTCGGATCCATCGAGTAGGTCCAACCTCCGATTACACCAGCCGGGGAAACAAATATCAATATAATCACAGACAATATTGAAAATACGCTGGCGCGGTTATCGTCGTCAATAGCATTCTGCACAGCTGCCTCCAAGTTCGGGTATACAATAATACTACCTGCCGCCGTCAACACGGTGCTTAAGAGCATCGGAAGGATTTGTCCCGGCGGGGTGAGAATTTGAATGATATAGGCTAGTGCACAAACCAACAGACCTACGATCATATAGCGGTTCATATGATCCCTATTTAGCCGCGGAACAAACAGAAACATAAGCAGCAGTGTTGCAATGGACGTGACCGCAGGGAACCAAGCAATAAAAGCTTCGCTAAAATGAAGCGCTTGCACCATGTAAATAGAAAGATATGTATTGCGCATCGTGAGCTGGAATTGGTAGAGCACATAAACCCCGAAAATAAGCAGCAGCGCGCGGTTCGTAGCTATTGTGACCAGCACTTGCTTATATTCCTGCAAAAGCGGTTTCCATTTGAATGCAGCATTTTCTTTCATTTTTCTGATACCGATCTCTGTCTCATAGGTCGCATGGTGACGTATAAAAAACATCGCTGTCATGCTTAAGAACGCCATCCCGTACATCAATCGCTCCGCAGCTACCAGTGAATAGTGGCTAACCAGCAAGCCTCCAAGCGGCGCAAACAATCCACTGGCTACACTAATAAATTGCAGCGTCGAAAAGATATGGGTCCGCTCCTTTGGTTCCGTATCCTCCACAAGCAAGCAATACCAAGCTGTATTAGGCACCTTTTGAAAGCTATTAACCGCTGCCGCGATCGCAAAAAACCAAAAGCTATGAGCCGTCATCCACAAAATCGTCGCAATGCTCCAGCTAACTAAATCAAATACCAACAAAGCCATCCTTCGTCCCATACGATCCGTTAAATAGCCACTAATCAGGGATGTGAAAATTTGCAGCACAAGCCCGAGCGAAGTAACAAGCCCTATCTCGGTTTCGGACAGACCCAGCTCCAGCATATAAACCGAAGCATAAGTTAAATACAAGCTATAGGGAATAATAAACATCGGTTCATATATTAAACAACCCCGTGCATTACCCTTTACGTTTCCAAACATATGGTTCGCCCCATTTGCGCTAATTCATACTTATGCTTTGTCTGAGAACGAAAGTCCCTTATCGGCAAGGGTGCTACGAATTAGCCTAAGGGCTTTGGGTCCCATGCCATGCAATTGCAGTAGCTCTGCTTCACTAACCTTGGCAAGCTCTTCAACTCTGGAATAACCCGCCCCTGCAAGTGCACGTTGTGCCGGTTTTCCCAACCCATTGGGAAAATTGCTTCCCGGTTTGGATTCAGTAGACTTCGGTTCAGCAGATTTAGCCATCGCTCTTTCTCCTCTCTTATTCCAGTGATTCACTTATTAATGAAATTATACTCCAATTATCTTGCATTTTCACTCCTACTCCATTTTTATATTTCTTCTTTAGGGTTGTCTATGTTTTAATGGAAGGATCGATATAAATATTGTCGAAAAAAGAGAAAAAGTGTATTAACGAGGAGGAACGAAGCATGGTATCCGTTTGGGAGCAATTAGAAAAAAAGATGCCCGCATGGCTCGAAGAAAGTCGTAAACAAGCCCGTTCAGGCAACGTCGCTGCCTATATCCCAGAGCTGGCAAATGCTTCTCAGGAGGCGCTGGGCATCACGATCTATAATGGAAGAACGGACATGATTACAGCCGGAGAGCATGATATGCGGTTTACGCTGCAAAGCATTTCCAAAGTATTTACGTTGCTGCTCGCATTAATGGATCAAGGGGAAGAAGCTGTGTTCAGCAAGGTGGGCATGGAGCCTACCGGAGACAATTTCAATTCGATGCTAAAGCTGGAGCTGGTTGATCCCGGCATTCCCTTTAATCCGCTAATCAATGCGGGAGCGATCACGATATCCTCGCTCATTGCCGGATCGACTCCGGCTGAGAAAACAAGCCGCATCCTGGCCTTTTTCCGCGAGTTGACCGGAGATCCGGCTTTAACCTTGAATGAAGCCGTTTATCGTTCCGAAACGGGCACGGCGCACCGTAACCGTTCCCTCGCCTATTTCCTGAAAGCCAACCGTGTGCTCGGCGATGAGATTGATGTTGAGGAGGTGCTGGAGGTATACTTCAAGCATTGCTCCATTGAGGTTTCCTGCTCGCATCTAGCGAGAATGGCGCTGGTGCTTGCCTTCGACGGCACGGACCCTGTGACCAGACGTAGCCTCATCCCCCGCCGCTACGTGCAAATAGCGAAAACCTTTATGCTGACCTGCGGCATGTATAACGAATCGGGCTCCTTCGCGATCCGCGCAGGCTTACCTGCGAAAAGTGGCGTGGCCGGCGGCATCCTTGCCATCGTGCCCGGCCAGTACGGAATCGGTGTTATCGGTCCTGCCCTGAACACCAAGGGCAACAGTACTGCAGGCGTTCATCTGCTAGAAACCCTCTCCACAGCCTTCGATTGGAGTATTTTTTAATATCTATTCACGCCGTCGTCTCGATCAAATAAGAGCGGCGGCTTCATCACAAATGCCAACTCGTATCACAAAAGCAAACATGTATCATCTTGGCTTGGTCGCTCCTCTTGCTGATATGATTTTACGATATAGCTTTTCATTAGAATCAATAGGCTCATAGCTTTCTTCATAACCGCTGAAATGGATGGATTCCTTATCCCCGAGAACAAGAAACCCAAAGACCGATAAGCTTTCAGCGAACAGGCGATGAGCGCGGTTTTGCAAATTCTTATCGAAATAGATTAACACATTACGGCAAAGAATCACGTTGAATTCATTAAAGGATTGGTCTGTTGCCAAGTTATGCCGAGCAAATACAATGTTTTTCATTAAAGCCGGATTGAATATAACCGCATCATATTGGGCTGTATAATAATCCGAAAAGGATTTGGTTCCTCCGGATTCCAAATAATTATGGGTATAGGCTTTCATGTTGCGCAAGGCAAAAATGCCTGAGCGTGCTTTTTCAAGAGCATACTCATCAATATCGGTAGCATAAATACGCGATTTGTCGTAAAGCCCTTCCTCCTGCAATAATATGGCCATCGATATAACTTCTTCGCCCGTCGAGCAGCCTGCATGCCAAATCCGGATATGTGGGTACGTATGCAGGTAGGGCACCACCTTTTCCCGAAAGGCTTTAAACATCAAGGGGTCGCGGAACATTTCGGTTACATTCACAAATAAATACCTCAGCAATTGCTGCATCCGTTCTGGATCATAAAGCACTTGTTCAATTAGCCCAGATATATGCCGGACGCCTATTGACCGCATGCCATGCCGGATTCGGCGGCGGATGGAATCATAAGCATAGTTGCGAAAATCGTAGCCATACATCCGGTAAATGGCTTCTAGCAGCAGATCGACTTCGATCTTTTCCCGCTCTTCCTCGAATATTGTAGCTGGATGTTCAGCATCCATACCATCGTCCTCTATTATGATCATCGGCCCCCTTTAAATGTAAAGCCATACCTTTAATAAAGATAGCAGCCTCTCGGTGTCAATGGGTTTGCTGATATAGTCGGATGCACCGGCATCGATGCAGCGCTGGCGGTCTTCTTTCATAGCCTTAGCGGTTAAGGCAATAATCGGAATCTTCTCGAATTGCGGCATCTTGCGTATCGCCTTCATTGCTTCGTAGCCATCCATTTCTGGCATCATGATGTCCATCAGGATCAGGTCCACTTCCGGGTTTTGTTCCAGCAAATCAAGAGCCTCCCGGCCATTCTCAGCAAACGTGACCTTCAGGTTATACGATTCCAATACATTCGACAAGGCAAAAATGTTGCGCATATCATCTTCTACCAGAAGGATGCGTTTACCGTCGAGCGCCGCTTCATTACTATACAGCTTTTTCAGCAGGTTGCGGCGTTCCTCTGGTAAATTAGCCTCTACTCGATGGAGGAACAAAGCCGTTTCATCATACAAACGCTCCTGCGATTTTACATTTTTAATAATAATGCTTTCGGCATATTTTTTTAGCTTCATTTCTTCCTTCATATCCAGGTCCTTGCCGGTATATATAATAATCGGAAGCTGCTTTAGCTTTTCCGTCTGCCGGATGCGGTCCAGCAAATCAAAGCCCGATATATCGGATAGCCCCAAATCCATAACCATACAATCAAAGCTTTCAGCTTGAAGCTCTGCGAGCGCATCGCTACCGCTGGAAACCGCAGTGATGGCGACATCGTCATGCCCGATCAGCTCCACCAAGCTATTGCGTAAAACAATATCATCCTCGACGATAAGCAGCCGCTTCAGGTTACGGTTAATAAACGACTCGATACGCGAGAACGCATTATCGATATTTTCTTTGCTGACGGGCTTAATAAGATAAGCCATCGCCCCCATCGTCAGCCCCTGTCGCGATTCATCATTGACAGAAATAATATGGACGGGGATATGGCGTGTTTCCGGGTGCTGCTTGAGCCGTTCGAGTATATACCAGCCATCTAGCACAGGTAGCTGGATATCGAGCATAATCGCGTCCGGTTTATAAGCATGAGCGAGCGCCAGCCCCTTATCGCCCTGTAGGGCAACTAGTCCCTTAAATCCCCGTGACCGGGCGATATCAAGCAAGATCTCGGCAAAATGGATATCATCCTCGATAATGAGCAGCACCTTATCGCCGGACTTTACCTCATCCCGGTCATCCACCATCTCTGACGCTATCAGCAAGCTTGGATCGCTAAGCTCGATATGAGGCACCAGAACATGATCGATCGCCCCCTCATCAGGTACTTTAACCAAGCCCGCGTCGGACGCCGCTATCTCCTGCAGTGCTGTAAGATAGGAGCCTTCCTGCAGCTCGGGCACATAAAGCGTAAACGTGCTGCCTGCGCCCTCTTCGCTTTCAATCTCAATATGTCCGCCAATCAACACCGATAAATCACGGCTAATCGTCAGCCCTAAGCCAGTTCCACCATACTTACGGCTGGTTGTCCCATCGGCCTGCTGAAACGCTTCAAAGATAATATCTTTTTTATCCTTTGGTATTCCGATACCTGTGTCAATAACGGAAAAAGCAATAACGGCGTCCTGTACGGTTTGCAGGCTGCCTGCTGGAAGTAAAGATTTCTCGGAATTAGTTCGAAAAATTCGTAAGGTAACATGGCCCTTGCTAGTAAACTTAAAAGCATTGGTCAACAAATTTTTCAAAATTTGCTGGAGGCGATGCCCATCGGTATAAATCGTGTTGGGCAGTGCTCCTTCTAATATGACGTGAAAATTAATGCCCTTCTTGCCAGCTAACGGCCGGTAACTACGCCCAAGGCTTTCCTTCATATCCTCAAGGAAAACCGGCTCCATCTCGATTTTCATTTGTCCCGCTTCTATTTTGGATAAATCAAGGATTTCATCAATTAGCCGCAGCAAATCGCTGCCCGAGGAATGGATCGTCTTGGCAAACTCCACCTGCTTTGGAGTCAGGTTGGCTTCCTTGTTTTCCTCCAATATTTGAGAGAGGATCAACAGGCTGTTAAGCGGTGTACGTAGCTCATGCGACATATTCGCGAGAAATTCAGACTTATATTGCGAAGCTGAAATCAGATCTCTGGCCTGCTGTCCTAGAAGCGCATTTTGCTGTTCAACCTGTTCATTGATTTCCTCAATTTTGCGCATTTGCGACTCTAATTGGTCGGAACGCAGCTCCAATTCAAGGTTGCTCTGCTCAAGCTCTTCCTGCTGGCGCTGCAAGCGGTCCTCCGAGCGCTTCAAGGAGTCATTGGAGGCCTTCAGCTCGTCCTGCTGTTCCATCATCTCCATAGATTGCGCCTGTAAGGCTTCCGTCTGCTGCTGGAGCTCCTCCGTTTGTGCCTGCAGCTCCTCGGACAAGCTCTGCGACTCCTCAAGCAGTCGTTGAACCTCCATTTGCGCAGCTGCACTATTCATGGCGATCCCAACCGTGCTGCGGATCTGCTCAACTAGCTGGCGTTGTATAGGTGTAAAGACATCCAATGAAGCCAATTCCACAACAGCCAATACCGTGCCTTGGAATTCAATAGGAAAAATCATAATGCTTCTAGGTGACGAGTCCCCTAAAGCTGTCGTTATTTTCATATGCTCCTCAGGTAGCTTATCCAGCATGTAAATCCGTTTATCGACTGCAGATTGACCCACCAAGCCTTCACCAAGCCGTATACTGGACGCTCCTCTCGGGTCTCCAGTGGCTGCAAAGGCTGCTGTCATCTCCAGCTTATTGCCGGACACGGTATAAAAAACGCCGTAAGAAGCATCCAAAAGAAAAGCAATTTTATTAATAAAGGCTTGCGCCAGTTCAGATACTTGGTTAAAGCCCTGAAAAGCGGAGGCGACGTCGGCGATACTGGTTTGTGTCCAATTTTGTTTTTCATGCGTTTCCAATAATTGATTGGTCGCGTCCCCAAGCTCCTTGATTTCGTCTCTGGTTTTGACTTCAATTCTATTGGAGGTCAGGCTTCCCTCGGCAGAAGCAATGCCCGATATCGCTTGCGACACTTGCTTAATGGTTCTGACAATCGATCTGGCAATGATCGACGAAACGACGACCGATAAAACAATAACCAACAGTATGATCAAGTAAAGCCCATATTGGACATCCCTGTTTTTTTGATCAAGCGCCGTTACTCGCATTTCGGTCAGATCTTTTTCAATCTTAAGAAAAGCTTCTATTTGAGTGCGCAGCTGATCCGTAATTTTTTTTCCATTGTAAGTTTTTAATAAAACAAGAATATCCTCTGTTTTATTTTCTTTTTTTAAGCTGATGGTAGGTTCACCATCGGAATGGATCCAAAGCTGGATATTCGCTTTGATTTCTTCGAGCTTTTTTTGCTGGCTTGGATTATCCGTAATCAACTCATAAAGCTTGGTATAATCTTCCTCCCACTTGGCTAATGCTTGGTTATAGGGCTCCAAATAAGCCAAGTCACCCGTAAGCGCATATCCTCGTTTCCCTGTCTCCATATTCAAAACATGCTTGAGCGCCTGGTTAGCTAGATTATGGACCTCCATATCATGGTTCGTAATAAAATCTATCTCTTTTTCCATAGATGAAATTCGGTCATTTAACATAAAGATGGACACGCCTAAACAAACCACGATAATGAAATAACCGAGGGATATTTTGGCACGGATATTAAATTTAGCATTCTTAAACATGCCGCCGCACTTTCCTTTCCAATGAATTTAATAGATACGTTGTCTACGCTATGTTCAACTATATCATATTAGAGCTATTTTCCGTAGTAAACGCCAAAAAAGCCTGGCTATTAGCCAAGCTCCTTCTTTGATCTTGTGTTAGCCTTTAACCGAGCCCATTAAAGCGCCTTTGGCAAAATGCTTTTGCAGGAATGGATAAACGATCATAATCGGGATCGTAGATACGACAATAACGGCCATTTTGACGGATTCCCCATAAAAGGCCACGGACTCACCGCCATCACCCAAACCGCCGGAGGCCAATACGACAATCTGTCTGAGCAATACCTGTACCGGCCACTTGTCCGGTGTATTGATAAACATGATCGCATTGAAATATTGGTTCCAGATGCCTACCGCATAAAACAAGCCAAAAGCGGCAAGTGATGGCAACGAAAGCGGTAGCACAATTCTTAGCAGCACGACAATTTCATGCGCGCCGTCCATTTTGGCGGATTCGATCAGCTCGGTGGGCACACTGGAGAAAAAGTCCCGCAATATGATTAAATAAAAAGCGCTGATCAAGCTGGGAATCATAAGCGCCCATAACGAATCAATCATGTTAAGCTCTTTGACCACAAAATAGGTTGGGATAAGTCCACCTTGAAAAAGCATGGTGAATAAGACGAGCAGCATGATTTTACTTCGGCCGGGAAGCTGCTTATAGGAAAGCGAATAGGCCATCAAAGCCGTCGTAAACAAGCTTAACGCAGTGCCAAGTAAGGTAATGTAGATGGAAACGCCTAAGCTTCTTACAAAGGTTTGGGTTGAGAAAATATAGCGGTATGCGTCTATATTGAAATCGGTTGGCCAGCCTCCGCTGTCCGCCGAGAACGAAGCGATCACGACGTAGACGAAGGGCAGGAAGGTTATAAGACCAACGAACCCGAGAAAGATGTAGTTAATGGCATCAAATATTTTTTCTCCAAAAGTTTGGTTATGCTGCATGGTGCTCTCCACCTATTCTTTCCAACGAGCGCGTATCCTGGGCGCGCGTTGCTTAATATATTCCCTCTTCGCCAAACATCTTGGCAATCTTGTTAGCCATGAGCACCAAAACCAGTCCGACTACCGACTTAAATAATCCGACCGCCGCACTATAGCTAAATTGCCCCTGCTGCAGCCCGACACGATACACATAAGTATCAAACACCTCACCAACCTCACGGTTGACAGCGTTAACCATCAGGAAGATTTGCTCAAAGCCAAGGTCAAGAAAGCTGCCCAGCCTTAAAATAAACAAAATAACAATGACACCACGGATCGCAGGCAGCGTTACATGCCAAAGCTGCTGGAACCGATTAGCGCCATCCATACGTGCCGCCTCATATAATTGCAAATTGACTCCAGCCAGTGCTGCCAGAAAAATAATCGTACCCCAGCCGGCATCCTTCCAAATCATCTGTAGCACAATTAATGGACGGAACCATTCCTCATTCGTCAAAAATTCAATCGGCTGGCGCCCAATCGCAATTAAAAGCTGGTTTATAATGCCTCCCTCGGTCGTCAGCAGCACATAAGAAATACCGGCAATCACGACCCACGAAAGAAAATGCGGAATATAAACGAGCGTCTGTACAAACCGCTTGAATAGCTCCTTGCGAGCCTCATTAAGCAGCAAAGCCAAAATAATCGTTATCGGGAAAAATACGAGCAGACTATACAGCCCGATCACAATCGTATTGCGGAAAAGCGTCCAAAACTCCGACATTCCGAAAAAGCGCTTGAAATGATCCAGCCCCACCCATTCACTTTGCATCAAGCCTACATAGGGCTGGTAATTTTTGAACGCCATAATAACTCCCCATAAGGGGACGTATTTAAAGAGAAAGAAATAAATGACACCGGGAACCATAAATAAGTATAACCAACGGTATTTCCACGTTTCTCTTAAGAGCATTTGTGCCTGCATGATGATGATCACCTCGTTTTGTTTGACTTTCTAAGGCGTTGTCCTTCATTAAGGATTTGTTATATGGGCTCCGCCCAAGGTTGGGCAACGGATACAACGGTCTCGCCTGATTGAACTGCCTGCTCGATCAGCATGCCAATATAATGATCCTGGGATGCTTCGGGCAGTCCATAGAAGCTCGGACCACCAGCCGCATAAGCCGCCATCTTTTTCAAGCAGGCGGCAATTGCGATTTCATCGTCGTAAAGCCTTGCAGGCATAAATGGATTCTCATATACCCAGCGCTCTCCCGCCATAATCCCTTTCAGGAAATAGCCTTCTGCGTTCTCATATTCGCCTTTATTGATCCGCTTTAATTCCAGTTCAATCTGCGTGCAGGCTGGATCCTGGATACGAATCCGGCTATCGAATATTTCGCCGCGCTCTCCTCTTACACTTAAATGGTTGGACCGAGTCCATGATCGATGCTGGTCTTTCGTGAAATCGTAGATACCCAGCTTGCCTCCAAAATCGAGCCAAGCTAAATCCCGCTCCGATTTGATCAATTTATCTTCGGTAGGGGGACCGCTGCGGTTAGGACCGGCCACCCAATCGGATTCAAATCTCATACCTTTAATCTTCACTTGTTCAAAGCGGACACCCAGCATGGTACGGATTAAGCTAACTGCATGGTAAAGCTGGGAGATAGAAACGGTTACTTGATTAATATTTCCCAATTGCCCGGATTGGATCATAGCGGTTCTCGCTTCTTGCACCGGGTGAAATTGGTATTGCTCGGCTACCTGAATCCGTGCTCCCTTGCGGGTCAGCTTATCATGAATCTGCAGCAAGCCTTCCAGATCAGGAGCTGGCGGCGTTTCTGCCAGAACGGGGATTCCCCGTTCCGTTAGCTGCGCCATATAATCGAACGCGGCGGAAGCCTTGACCGAAAGTACCACGAAGTCTGGCCGTTCCTTCGCCAGCAGCTGGTCCAGCTCCCGATAGGTAGCCACATGCCATTGCTCTTCCATCGCTTGCCCCTTGGCTTCGTCACGAACTACCATACCACTCACCCGAAACTGCTCCGGCAAAGCCTGCGCGATTCGCAGAAAATATTGGGCGCGAAAGCCCGCCCCACCAATAATACTGAACGTGACTGGCTTTTGCATGCTACATATCCCCTTTATCCGTTTAATATTTGCCGCCTAATGTAATTTCATTGCTGGCAAATGAGTTGACCGAATTTTTCTTCTCGTAAAAATGCGTAGCATTCGCCATGATGCCTTCTCTGGTGTAAAACAAGCTATCCGGCTTTAAAGGCAATTCAACCTGCTGCCCTGTGCTAGCTGCCATATAAATCGCCGTGATCAGCTCAAGCGTTTTTTTCCCTTCGTTGCCATCAACCAAAACGTCTAAAGAATTATTTTCTATAGCGGACATCACATTATCGATTTGGCCTTGATGCCCACTGTAAGGTACCGAAGGAAGCTCGCTATACAATTGTTCAATTTCCTTTTCCAACTCGACATTTTTGACTGGAAATCCATTTTCTTTGGCAACGGAAGCGGTAACTTTCCATGGAGCCGAGATTCTTGCCTTCTCCCCCTGGAAAATCAGCTGCTGCTCTTCACCATGATGGACGACCGAGCTTGTGATCTGCGCTAGTGAACCATTGGCATAAGATAAAATAGCAATCGATAAGTCCTCAACCTCTGCATTGTCATGTGAAGTGTTGCTCATAATCGCTTGTACCTTAGTTGGCATCCCCATCATCCATTGCAGCATGTCAATATGGTGCACCGCGTGGTTTAACGTGCAGCCTCCGCCTTCCTTCTCCCAAGTACCTCTCCACCAGAGGTCGTAATAGACGTGCCCTCGCCACCAAAATGATTCAACCTGCGCATGAACCACCTTGCCTGTTTTGCCTGAGTCCAGCACCTGCTTCAGCTTCATGATCGGATCACGGAAGCGGTTTTGCCCAACGACCGAAAGTATTTTTTGCGCCTTCTCAGCCGCGGCGATCATCCGGTCACATTCAGCTAATGAAGAGGACATCGGCTTCTCTACCAGCACATGCTTGCCGGCATTCAAGAACTCCACAGACAAATCGGCATGTGTATAGGGAGGGGTGCAAATCGAAACCAAATCGATATCATCCCGCGATGCAAGCTCTGCCGATTCACTGACAATATCACAATCCAGGTTATATTTACTTTTTAAAAGCACGGCCTTTTCCGGAAAAATATCGCATAACGCAACGATTTGGCAACGCTCTGGAAATGAAGTATAGGCATCCAAATGTGCTGCCGAAATACCGCCTGTACCTATAATTGCTACTCTAATCATCCTTAAAACCTCCCATATTTAACTAATCCTACTAGTATAGTTATTGTAGCATAAAAAGGCTTCACCACTATTAATAACGCTTTCTTTCGACTTCTTATTTATTTTGCGTTTTGGCATAGGCTTCTGCATATTCTTTGGCAGTTTGGTCGCCACCTGCGCTCTTGTACTTATCTATTGCCGCTTTCCAGCCGCTTTCATCAATTTTACCCATGATAAATTTCACTTTGGCATCGACCAAAATTTGCATCAGCTCTTGGCCTTTTTGTGCCCAGGTTGCTGAAATCAATACAATCGTTGGATCCATCACCGCATATTTATCGTTATCCTCTTCGAGCTGGATTTGCAGCTTGGTCATAGGATCGAGTACACCCTCAGTCCTGATTTTCGTTACTGGAATCGTTTCAAGTGGGAATTTGTAAGGAAAGCCTACTTCATTATCAAAGGCATCTTGGTTAGTTCTAACCGCTTTTCCGTCCTTGATGTCATAATGCTTGCCTTGAATTCCCCATTCCAGCAAGTCTGCCATCGGTTTATCAGACAGCTTGTCAATAAATCCTAGCAATTGCTTTAAATCCGCTTCGGTTTTAACACTTGATTTCGGGAACATCAATATGCCGTTGGAGCCACGCTCCCCGTTGATCAGCTTGCCCTTGGGCCCTTCCACAATGCTGAAAGCATCAGTTACAGCGTTTGGATTATGGCTTTTAACACGAGTTTCAAAGGTCAATATTTTATTCGTAGCTTCATTAATAACGCCGCTTTTGGCATTTTCGAAATTAGCTTCAAACTTGGGCACATCGATGGAAGCAAAATCCTGGTTGATCAATTTTTCATCATACAGCTTTTTGGAAAACTTTAAAGCTTCCAAATATTCCGCTGTTTCCTCGGATTTAGTGAATTTTCCATCCTTCAGAGCCCATGCATTTGGGGCGCCAAATGTAACACCGAAGTCAGGCCTTAACGAATCATTTTTAATCATCATAGTCAGACCGTACGTATCATTAGCCCCATTTTTATCTGGATCGTTATTAGTAAAGGCTTTAAACACATTGTATAACTCATCTATATTTTTGGGCTGCTGTAAGCCTAAATTCGTCATCCAATCCTTCCGGTACGTAAAGGCGTAACGGGCAAATGGGCGATACCTCGGGATTCCGTAAAGCTTGCCGTCGATCTTCACATTATCATAAACCTGCTGTGACATGGTCGATAAATTTTTATAATCCTTGATGTAGGGACCGACATCCCAGAAAGCACCGTTTTGCGCTGCACTGATCAAATATGATTGGTTTGGTGCTCCACAACTCGCGATAATTTGCGGCAAATCTCCAGAGGCAATCATAACCGGCAGCTTGCTGCAAAAATCATTGCTCGATATTAAATTCATCGACAGCTTCGTATTCGTATATTTCTCTATTTCCTGCTGGGCAGCATTACCGGGCTGTGGAATATCCTTGCCATCAAAATTTAGCGAAATCTTGATTGGAAGAGGCCCCTTGTCTTGGGCAGCATTGCCTGCTGGAGCTGTAGTGGTGTTAGGTGCACTGCTGCACGCGGCTAACAAAGAGGTAGCCATAACTACTGAAGCGGTTACAAATCCGATTTTGTTCAAATAATTGGTTTTCATTTTGAACCTCCCATTGGTATTCGTTCTCTTTAAAGGGCTCTAGTTGTGTACACGCTTTCACTGATAATACTAACATACCACACAATACAGAAGCTGACGATGTGCTAAACCTTGCAACAGTTTACCCTTTTCGCGCATTTTCATTTTTAAAAAAACCTTATATAATGAATGTAAAGATAATCTGCTAGTAAATAAGGGAGCTGCTCACATGCCCTATTCCGACGATTTTGTATTAGGCCGGCTACCGGATGTTCGTATAGCTTTTCAATTGATGGGCTTGCATATTCGCAAGGTTAACGCTAATTGGACCTATCCTTCACATGAGCACCCGATGTATGAGATCCACTGGGTCGTGGCAGGCGAGATGGAAATGGTCGTTGATGGAAAAGTCTATAGCCAGCAGCAAGGGGACATCCTTTTTATTCGCCCAGGCGTTACCCATTCCTGCACGTCGGCGGGCTCCGACGGGTTCACTTATTTTAGTGTACACTTTAGTGTTTTTGACCATGCTTTTTCCAAAGAGCTTGAACATTATGAAACGATGTATTATCCTGCTTCCTCTACGCTGGTTAAGGGGATCATGCCTGCCTTATTGACACTATATAACCTTGCGATAGCCAATCAAAGCACCAAGCTGACGACCTCCAAAAGTATGAAGACCCATTCTGCGGTGTTTGACTTGTTCGGCGCTTTGATCGACCAGCTATCCCAAAGCGACAATGTACTGCCAACAAAAAAGGAAATACTCGCTAACCGTATTGCCGAACAAATTGAGGATTCCGTCCGAAGTATTTTACTTCACGGACCCATACAAGATAACGACCGAACCTGGATGCAGGATATCGCCAAATCCTTAAAAATGAGTACATCCCAGATAAACCGTATATTCCAGCAGGTGTATGGCAAAGCCCCGCGCAAATATTTGTCTGAAATCTTATTAAATGAAGCCAAGCGCCTGTTGCTCCAGACCGATCTTTCCATCGACCATATCGCCATGATGCTTGGCTATCAAACCAGTGCCCATTTTAGCCGGCAGTTTAAACGATGGACGAAAACTACTCCCAGTAGCTATCGGCAAACGATCCAAGCTTAACAAGCTATTTCTATCGGCGGACTTCTTCATGGATATTTTAACCATAATCACAGCTAAAAACAGTTCTATGTACAAAAGAGCCCCCCGCTGAACCAAAAAAAGCTCCGGGGCGATGTTCCCCGGAGTTGTTCTCACTGTAAGACCAGCCTTTTATCTAATAAAAGCAGTTCCCAATTGCTGCGGCTTGCCGTATGGCGGCATTGCCTCATTCAATGCCACTTCTTGCACCTCTTCAAATTTGAACCTGCGAATTTCACTCTTTAGCTCCTCCGCCATATGATTTAAAGCCTCGGCAGATGCCGATATTTCTTCCATAGAAGCAAGCTGCTCCTCGCACACAGCAGCCACACTTTGAGAATGGTCCGATATTCCATTGGACATCCCAACCAATTGCTGCTCCGAAACGACCAACTGGTCTGTTACCACAGAAAGCTCCTCTGTTGCAACAGATACCTTCTGCACTTGGCCAGCGACATTACGAATGGCACTATACACGGTTTCGAATGCTTCTCCAGTACGGTTCATATAATCCGTACCTGTTTGCATTTCCACAGAACCCTTCTTCATAACACCAACAGCTTCGGAGATCGTATCGACCATTTTTTTGATGCCGCTCGCGATTTGCTCCGATGCTTCGCCTGTTTGCTCTGCCAGCTTCTTGACTTCGCTTGCCACTACAGCAAAGCCTCTGCCCTGCTCCCCAGCCCGTGCCGCCTCAATCGATGCATTCAACGATAATAAATTGGTCTGCTGGGCAATCTCTTTAATGAATTGCGTGATCTTGTCTATTTGCTTCGACTGCTCGCCAAGATCATAAATAACGGAGGCTGATTCCTCTATCGTCACATGAATCTGGCGCATTTGGCCGACCGTTTCACCTAACAAGCGGCTCCCCTGTTCCGCCTGCTGCATCGCTTGCTCTGACGACTCAGCAGTTATTGCCGCCGATTGAGCGATCCGTTGTAGGCTAAGTGCACTTTCCTCCATCGCTTGCTTATTCTCCGCCATCTTTACAACCTGAAGGTCTGCCGAACCGGATATTTGCTGAACCGCTTCGGCAATCTGGTTGGAAGCCATTACCGACTGCTCCGACCCTTCGGAAAGCTCTCTGGACACAAAGGCTACCTCTAATGCATTATGGTTAATTTTTTGCAGTAAAAGTCTTAGGTGGTTTTTCATATCATTAAAGGCGCGAGCCATCTCGCCTATTTCATCCTTTTGCTTAATGTCCAAGTCTGCAACTGTCAGATCACCTGCGGCAATCCGCTTCGCTGAGTTAGCGACCTGGATAACTGGACGGGAAATCATTTGTGTAATCAAATAAGCGAGTACCGTACCCAGCAACAAAGCCAATATAACGGAAATAACGATAATACTTTTGATGCTCTCTACCTGGTTAGAGGTTTCTATCTGTGTCATGGCCAGCGCAGAATTTTGATAATTTTCAAGCTCCTCTGCCTTATCCGCCAGCGCGAGCGCCAGAGGTACACATTCCTCTTCGACCAGCCGCGTATAAGCAGCTACATCATTCCTTTTCTTATATTCAGCAATGTTGGCTACAACTATTGTATATTGTTGCTCCAATTGGTTCAGTTTTCCAACCAACTCTTTGCCTTGTTCAGTCAGGACAGTCGGCTGTAGCTGCTGTATAATCGAAGCAAATTGCTTATGGTCATTCTCATAGCTTTCATAATGCTTTTGGTTTCCAGTCAACAGGTAGGCTCTCACATTTTTGGCTTCATTAGCTGCGAAGTACTTTAAATCCTTCACCTGCAAAATTTTCTGCACACGATCATTAATCAACGTTTCGTATGTTTTATTGGTGGTCGTTAGTTCAATCCAGCTAATCACGCCAACGATCAGGGTTAATAGCAGTACAGCAGCAAAACTAAAGGCGAGTTTTTTCTTGATGTTCATGATTTCTTTTCCTCTATTCTATGTATAATAGTAAAAACAAATTCTTTGTGATATCTATGAAATCCCCTCAAATAACTACGAAAACAGCTAAAAATGAGCTATAATACCTAATTATCCACTTGAAACAGTTTCGAAACATTTTTTCACGTTTTTTTGATACTTTTTTATAAATAGTTCTTTTTATCTATGTTTTTGTCAAAATATGTTCAAAAAAATACGTAGTTATACATTAGTGATTCGTATAGAAATATAATTTGGATCACCTAATTAGTACTTTTGTATGAACATGCAAAAAACAACATCTCCTGTTCGGAATGACCGACAGTAAATGTTGCTTTTTCACACCCTCAGATAATGTCCTCTATTAGGTTCATCATCTAGCTTATCCAGCAGAGTCGCCTGCTGCTCCATTCAAAGGCTTATAGCCCGCTTCCAATTTGGACATTATTTACAAAAGTAGAGCCTTTTTTCGTTGCCCTCAACACAAAGAAGACTATCCCGCCTTTATAATAACTTTTGTGGCTTGCACAAGCAGCTAATAGCAACTCGTGTATTCTCGATCTATTTTTTTGTGGATAACCATTCTGCTAAAGATTGAATATCCGCATCCTTCAGCTTATCTTTAAAAGCCGGCATACTACCTCCGCCATGTTGCACCTTATCGGCAATTTGCTCCTTACTGCGCTGGGCTCCCAGCTTTTGCAGGTTTGATCCAATCGTTCCCTCCAGATTAGCACCGTGGCAGGCGATACAATTCGCCTTATATAAAGCTTCGCCATTGGCTTTGCTGCTTCCCTCCGTAAGGTTCGCTGGCTGCTTGGCTTCGGGATTTCCGCTCTCGTCTCCATTATGGCTTGCGCTATTGTACCCACAGGCAGCTAAGCCCAGCATTAATAGCAACCCCACTATTAAAATAATTTTTTTCACGCTTGCTCCTTCTTTTATCCTTTATCTTTTATCCATCCTTTATCGTAAGCATATCTCATCAACTGAACGCGGTTGCCCAAATGAAGCTTATGTAAAATATTTTTTAGGTGGTTTTTAACGGTATGCTCGGAAATGGCAAGGCTACTAGCAATATCGCGGTTGCTGTTTCCTTTAGCTACACATTCCAAAATTTCTTTCTCTCGATGAGTTAATGGAGAATTGTCGGAGTCATCATATTTACCTGTGGAAAACTCCTTAAGCAGCCGCAAGGCTATTTCTCTGGACATGGGAGCCTCATCAATCGCAACAGCACGCAAGTATTCATGCCAGGATATAGGATTCAAATTTTTAAGCAAATAGCCCTGCGCCCCTCTTTTCAAAGCCTCGAATAAATGGGTAATATCGTCAGATACCGTAACCATTACGATTTTCACATAGGGGAATTGCTCTTTAATAATTTTGGTAGCCCCTAAACCATCCAGCTTGGGCATTTTAATATCCATTAAAATCAGGTCAGGCATCCAATACGCTGCCAAGCTGACAGCCTCTTCGCCATTCGTGGCCTCGCAAATAATATCAAATACCGGATCGGTCTCGATGATTTCCCTCATGGCTTGACGTGCCTGTGCATGGTCATCGACCAGCATCAACCGAATCGGTTGAGTCATACGGATCCCTCTTTCCTGCTAACATGACCGCAAGCTTTATCCTTAAATGGAGCTTCCATTGATCTTCTATTTAAGCTGCCAACGGTATTCACTTGTTCATCTAACCATATTTCACTCGAAAATCCTATGACTCGGAAGAGCCATCTCCTTACGTATATAAGGCATTCCTATCACAACTGCCAATTCTTAGAAATGACTCCAAAGTGCTATGGACAATAAGCTCACCCGAATGCTAAATTGATCCTGCAAATCCAGTTAGCAACAGGAGGAATCTACGATGTATAAATGGGTAATGGCTTGGGTTTTGGGCGCTGCCTGTCTGCTGGGCGTCGGCGTTTTGTTCAGCCAAATTAACAATAACCAAAGTGAGGTTCCGCAAGCAGCTGTGGCACCAGCGATCCCCGAAGTCGCCATGAACCCGCAAGCAGCCGAGGCTATTTACAAGCAATCTTGTATAGCCTGTCACGGAACCGATCTCGAAGGCAAAATGGGACCCAATCTGCAAAAGGTTGGCGCTACGCTATCTGATGAACAGCTTTTTAAATTGGTGCAAAACGGAAGGGGAGCCATGCCTGCCTTCAAAAGCACATTAAAAGAAGAAGAAATCAACAACATCGCGAAGTGGCTAGCCGAGAAAAAATAGGCTGTCCATTCATGGACAAGCATGGCTAAACAGGAACACGTATGGATAATTATGTATAAAAACCAACAATCTGTAGCAGGCTGCTAAGAAATTCGCGGTCTGTCACATGCTCATGTCACCAATAAAAGGGCAGCTCCCGAAGGAACTGCCCTTGTTTTATGCTATGTGTTTATGCTATGTATTATTGTTAAATGCTTATTCCTCTAGCATAATCTCTTCGATTTTTTCGTAAAGTGGTTCCAGATCGTCATCACAATTGGAAAGTATAATAATCGTTAGATCGTAGGTCATATTGCGAACCAGAATGCTAGTATAGCCTGCCCAATTGCCATCGTGGTAGACCACCTCTGCCGGCTCTTCAGGATCTTCAATATCCTGCCAATCCAAGCACCAGCCCAAACCGTAATCCACATATTCTTCGTCATTCGTCCATGAACCGGTAAACAAGCTCGCTGTTGTTTCCTCAGAAATAAGCTCATTGGCATATAACGCGCGATCCCATTTAAGCAAATCCTCAATCGTCGAATTCACCGCGCCATCGCCTTGAATGCCATCCAAATAAACGACATAATCGTAGTCTTCTAGATCATCCGGCAGTAAGTAGCCTTCTGCATCCTCGTCATAAACATGGCCATAAGCATAGTCTCTAATCTTCGGGTCCGACAGACGACGGTTACAAATTCTCGTACGGGTCATCCCTAGTGGTGCAAAAATATTGCGTTTCATAAAGTCAGCGAATTTGATTCCGCTTACCTCTTCAACCAAGCAGGCAAGCAGTACATAACCGGTAT
Source organism: Paenibacillus agricola (assembly GCF_011440305.1). Classification (GTDB taxonomy): domain Bacteria; phylum Bacillota; class Bacilli; order Paenibacillales; family NBRC-103111; genus Paenibacillus_S; species Paenibacillus_S agricola. Next base: position 47,475 of record NZ_JAAOIW010000004.1, read on the forward strand.
TGTTATATTCATGCTGATCATTGGGCTCAAATTCCAAATCGGGCTCATGCTCGATCAGCATCTCCAGAACGTCGGGATTCGTTGCAATCTCGGATTCATCCCAATGCTCAGCAAATAAATCCATATAATCGGGCAAACCGCTAGTGTGATGAAGCAGATGGCGGATCGTTATCTCCGCGTAAGGGAATCCAGAAAGATAGGTATCCACCGTTTCGTCAATATCCAGATCTCCCCGTTCTTGAAGGATCATCACTGCCATTGCAGTAAATGTTTTGGAAACGGATGCAATATCAAACATCGTTTGTTCGGTTAAAGGCGTTTCTTCTTCTAACTCGGCAAAGCCGTAGGCCCCAGAAAATACCGTTTCTCCACCTTCAGCGACCAAAATACATCCATTAAATTCGCCATCTTCATACACCTTATCGACAAACTTCTTGATTTGCCTCTGTTTTTTCATCATTTTTCACTCCAATATGGATGTAAGTTGGTTGTTATCCGCGTTTAGTATAATGGGTTTACTGATTAGGGTCAACATATAATTACAATAGTATAATCTTCTGCTTTTGTGCTACTATTTTTAAGTAATCCGCTTTGCAGAATTGCCCTCTATTAAAAAGGAGCCTATCCAACTATGACACTCTTTTACTATATCGCAGCACATCAATCATTGCCAATTGGAGCCTTCGGCCCAAAGGAAATCAGAAAAAATGTATATGAAACGAAGAGGATGCTGCTGGAATTTATGTCAGTGGACCGCTACAGATTCAAGATACATCGCAGCATTTCAGGTATCCCTATGTCTATCAAGTTGACCCTGATGGGGGATCATTTGCTATAAACAATAGCTTATTGGTGCTTTCTCCAATCATGTATAAATGCGCGATAAAATGCATCACAGAGCTTCTGAATTATTTGGATCACAATCTGCAACCAGGCGAAGACATAGAGCTATTCGCTTGTTGGGCTCACGGAAGGGAAAGGTTCTTGGAGCCTCGAAACGCAAATTTGGATCTTGTTCTAGATTTAAATACATTTAAGCTGGGGGAAGAATTTGCGTGGCTGGAACGGCAATATGTGGTAGTGAAAAAATAATCCGTTAAAAATCTGTGTGGATTACGGCAACCCTGCTGCTGCACCGTCTTCAAAGCCAATATCGAATTCTTCACTTTCATCCGGTGTCCATTTTTCCTGGCCTTGGCTTAAGGACACCTTCATTGGGAGGAACAGGATTTAGTAAGCTTGACAAATGTGGATTACATGTGTAATAATCGACTTGTATTACATTTGTAATCCAAATAGGAAAGGAGGTAAAAATTTGAAAACCGTACCTCATATATCCGATGCTGAATGGGAGGTCATGAAGGTCCTCTGGGCTCATTCTCCGTGTACCGCTAATGAAGTGATCGAAGCTATGCAGGATAAGACCGAGTGGAAGCCCAAAACGATTCGCACTTTGTTGAACAGGCTAGTCCAAAAGCAAGCCCTATCCTTCTCGCAAGAGAACCGCATTTACGCGTATTTTCCGATTGTATCTGAAGCGGAATGTGTGAAATCCGAGACCCAATCGTTTCTGAAAAGAATTTATGGCGGAGCGTTTAAACCGCTGCTTGTTAACTTTTTAAAGGATGAGCAGCTATCGGCGGAGGAAATCAAAGAGCTAAAAAATATTCTTGACGACAAATCCAAATAACAGCAGCCCCTTATTCTCATTTAAGAAAGGAAAGGGTGAATGTGAATCGAACCAATGAATTTCTGATGACTCTTTTTGACTGGATCTGGCAGGCATCAGCGATGGCTGCTGTTACGGTTGTGCTGATCCTATTGATTCAGCGTGTCCTTCAACAACGTTTAAAACCAAGATGGCAGTATTTGATGTGGCTGTTAGTGATCATTAGGCTGATGCTTCCCTGGAGTCCAGAGAGCCCATTTAGTATTTATAATTGGCTTTCCTATCCTAGCTCTATGCCTGTAATCGATCCCACTGCCTACTGGGATTCTTCGAAGGAAGCTAGCGTTTCCGAATCAGCCGGAGCTTCTCTATACCGATATTGCTTGTATGTCTGGCTGCTGGGCATTAGTGCTTTCGGAACCTATACGGTTGTGGTCAATCGAAAGTTCGCATTACAAATAACCAAAGAAACGACTCCCATCATGGATACACGGGTACAGCAGTTATTTGCTCATTGTCAAAGGTTAATGTCGGTACACCAACCTATCCAGCTTGTCGTTTCGGACACATTGACTGCACCCACACTTTTTGGATTGGTTAAACCCAAATTGGTGATGCCACAAACCGTCCTGAATGGTTTAAGTGAGGAACAACTCCGTTATGTATTCCTGCACGAGCTGGCACACTGCAAACGCAATGATATCGGGATCAATTGGTTGATGCAGATTTTACTTATTTGTCATTGGTTTAATCCTGTACTTTGGTATGCCTATCAGCGTATGCGTGAGGATCAGGAGATCGCGAGCGACGCCTTGGCGCTTACCTACCTGGATTCGGATGAAAGCCGTAATTATGGATATACCCTTATTCAAATGTTGGAAAACTATGCCCAGCCCATAAATGTGCCCGGCAATATCAATTTAACCGGAAGCAAATTACAGCTACAGAGGAGAATTATGATGATCAAACAATTTAAGTCCAATTCGTATCGATGGTCGTTTGTTGGTTTGGCGGCTATCATTATCATTAGTGGTTGTTCCTTGACCGATGCCCAAGTCATCCCAGCTCCAGCACAAACGTCGAACCTACAAGCCATTGATCAAAAGGCTTTGGTGACTACCGATACTGCTACCGTTGTAACGGATACAGATAAAAAGCCGGAAACGAGCATTGAAACGGGTACAAAGACGGAAGCTACGATGCCCGCCGCTGCAAATGAAGCAGCCGTGGTGGTTACTGCTCCAGAGGAGCAGAAGCCGGCACCGACTGTGATCGAAGCGCCCCGCACGGCTACTCCGTCTGACGAGCGGCGCGAAGCCGTAACACGCGCAGCGCTAAACGATAAGCCGCAACCAGTAGCCGCGGCGCCTAGTGCGGCGCCAGCGCAAAAGCCGCAACAGGCTAGAGCCAGCGCGGCGGCTCCGCAGGAGAGACAGCGGCCGTCGGTCTCGGCGCCTGTCGCTGCGACCGTGCCAGCACCTGCTCCAGCAGCTGCGGACAACAACGTGAGGAAACCCACGCAGGTGATGCCGGAACCGACTGCACAGCCGCAAGAAGCTCCGCAGCCGGTTCCAGTGGAAAGCTAAGCTTTGAAAGCTGTCTAAGCTTGCATGAACAAAAAGAAGGGCTGCCACGTGCGAAGGCCACTGAACAACTAGGGGGATTGACGGAGCAGCTAAAGCTACCTAACAAAAGACGATCATTATTCCAGATTATTAGGGATTGCGATCGTCTTTTCGCTCTTATTTCAGCTTTTGGCGATAATTTCGCTCGTCGTGACAACGGCTGCCGTAATGATCCGTTCCGGTCATGGCCATATGAGTCTTGTAGCCAAAGAACGAGGAGTCCGCGCTCTTGTGGCCCACCTTTGCATCATGGTCTTCTGAGATCCGCAGTTGCTCTAGGTCATCGACGCCCGTTTCTTTCAAGAAATTCAATGGGATATGCTTTACAAGGTCATGGGGGCAGCGTACAACGCAAAGCAGCTTAATTGGGATTGGATGCAGACGGTCGTAGACAAGACGTTGACGGCTTCGGGGCTTTCGATCCGGCACCTGCAGGACCGTTATCAGGCAGTGCTTAAAAGCACACTCGGTTCAAACAAGAGGTTGTTGAATTAATGTTGCGAAATTGAACTGATGTACATGACCATCATTTAGTGTAGTCATACCTTTTACGAAATGTACATGTTTGCCATTGCCAACAGGAATTGCACGTCCAGTCCTTATTCTTCTGAGATTATGAAAATGGTTCAAGAAATCGGTATGCGTGAGATCTATTTCATGAACATGACTGTTTCCTGAGCGGATCACTTGACCGGTAACACCTGCAAAACGGTGATTATGTCTATCCGCACCTTGTTCTGCTAATTTAGTACTACCTTCAAATTCATGTAAATGCGTCTGTCTACTTGCTAAAATCTTACTTTTTCTTGACGCTTGTTTACTCATTAGAACATCGCTCCCTTAAAGAAATTTGAATCATGGTATATTATTAGAATTGGGAAGAGTATGTGTTGGGCGAAAGACTTAATTTATCTATACCCCTTTACTATCAATATCTATAAAATGAATAATGGATAAAACACAGCAAAGCCCTCAATCCTATATGGATTGAGGGCTAATTTTTTTCCTAACAGCCAGGCGATGAGTTTATTTCTTCCTGTAGGCATATGCCTTTACTCACTATCAAATGCCTATGTATACCCAGGATCATGCAACCTATTGTGTTCTGGACCCCATGTCAAGGATACTTAAAAAAGCCTAAGCTGACAAAAGGCGATTCCTGTACTGAACGTCAGTTAAAAAGGATTTTTAACCCTGTATTGCACAGCGCCATAAGTCGCCACTACCAGGTCACTACGTCTAGCATCTACTGTGTAATCTGCGTTGATAGGGATAAAGCCCGCCTTAATGGCTGCTGCGACATAACCCTTCGCCCAACCAGACACCTTACCATCGACAGCCTCTGCACTAGGCTCCAGCTTAAAAGCTCGGACTAATACCGTTGCCATCTGCTCCACCGTAATATTCATGCCTGGCGCAAATTGCCCTTCAGCAACACCGTCGAAAAACGTCGCCTTCGTTGTTGCCCCGATATAGCCTGTAGCCCATTCATAACCAGCTAAATCCTGGTATACAGAAGCGCTTTCTGCATCCTCGGAAAGATTCCAGATTAAACCCATTATTTTCGCGAATTGTGCTCGGTTTGTTAAGGATTCAAGGTCTGCACCTTTCTCCGTACCATCAAAGATGCCCATGCCTTTTAAAATTTCATATTTTTCTAAAGGTGTCTTTTCTTCCGCTCCTAATGCCACAGAGCTGAACATGCTAAAAACCAAAGTCAAAACTAACGCAATCGTTACCATTCTTTTCATAACGTGATGTCCCCCTACGAATCTAGTTATAGTGTCGTAGGATATTTAAACAGAAAGAACAATATTTAAACAGTTTGCTTTATAGAGATGTTAGTCACTTCAACAATAATGATGCTTCCCCATTGTTTCCAGAAGTAATGAATAACCTTCAATTTCATTAATAGATTTCCAATTTGGGCCAGAGCCCTTTCCAATTTTTCTGGTTAACTCTGTACCTATAGTGGCCTTCATCCTTAAATAGAGGGCTTTTTTTTACCCTGAATTCAAAAATATCTTCCAGACCATAAGGACATACGACCGAAACGCGGTTATCGTTTTCCAATTTGACCCCGATCGCTGTAGCAGTTTCTGGCCATTGACTTAGCGCATCCTCGATTGAGTGATAGGGCTGGTCACCATTTTTAATATGCATTCTTGCTTGATTTTTTACAGACCAAAGCGAATTTCCCGTCTCTCGTTTTAATTTTTGTTCATATGTTTTTTCGTTTTCTTCATCTAATTCATCTGGATTATAATAAACAACATCAATATCATTTAATGGAGTTCTCTCTGGAAAATCATGTAATACATCCCATATATAATTCCGAATGTACCCAGCAGCTATGTAACTATCAGGTAGATTGAGATCTCTAATAATCGATAAATCTTGCATAATGGTTTGGTTCTTAGTTATTAGCTCTATAAAAGTGGACGTGTATGTATCCATATGAACATGACCTCGTTTAATTTATTTCACTAGAATACTTTTTTAATTAAGCTTACCCGAATGACTTCATCCCAAATAGGTCCCTGCCTCACTTCCTCATATCCAAGCTTTTTATTAAGCGCGATCACATGGAGATTTTGTACTTCTGTATGTGTATATATCAAATTTACATCATTTAGTATAGCTACCTCTTCAACCATTTGCTTTAATGTCGTGGCTATACCACGTCTTCGAAAATCGGGGGCTACCCATAGTTGAAAAATCTCCACAAAGCGCCCATCCTCCTGAAATAAACGCCGATCCAGTTCATTGAAAATGGTCTTCCAAAGGAACTTCCCATCTCGATTAACAATTGAATACATGATCATCCCGATTCTTTCGCTGCTCGTTTTGTCCTCATAAATAAAGGCTCCTCTTTTTGTATCCGTCACGAATTTCATTATTTTCTCGCGATGCTTTCCCTGATCCTCGTTGATTAGTTGAGTCTCAGATGATTCCGTAATTCCATCCACCAATAAATCAATCTGAACCAAAAAATCAAGGTCATGTTTATCCGCTGATCGTATCATGGCTGCACCACTTCTCTTGTAATTGATCCACCATAAAAGCTCACCCTTAAATTACCTCAACCCATCTAACTCTGTATCGCGTTTTTCATTCTTATCATTGAAAAATTTACCGTAGATGACAATATAGCTTGCTTGAGCGGCATTAGCGAAGGAGTAATCCGAACTTCAATACCCAAATCCGTTATACTTGCCAAAAGATTATCGATCCGCTCTACCGCTAGTGGTTTAACTGTACGTGTTGTTGTAAAGTAACCTGCGTCAGCATGGTTTAAAATAAAGTCATCCGGATCAAACGTATACCGATATATGCATCCTTTAACCATTCTATCAAGCCAACCCGCTTCCCATGCAACGATTCGCCGGTTTTGTGAATGCCCAAAAAAACGCTCCATATCTTCATCTGTGGTCTCATCTTTAGGCCATATACATACTCTCGGGCAATCACGCGGGAAAAAATAATGCGGTGCATGAAACTCGTCGATCGCCCACACTTGGGCTGGCTCATCAAGCCGATACTCCAGCTGTCTGGGCTCAAAGATACATATATCGGGTTCTTCACTAAAGTGATATAGCTTCATTGTTTAGCCGCCTTCCCTAAAAATACGCCAAAAGCTTTTGGCGCTTACACTCCAATATCTTCAGCCAAAATCCCATATACCACATGGTCATAAAATCGTCCATCTATCCATTCCGCTTGCCTAATTGTCCCTTCATGAATAAATCCAAGCCGCTCAGGAATCGCTCTGCTTTTATAATTCTCTGAACATGCCCTTATTTCCACCCGATTTATGCCTAAATCTTGAATTAAATAGCGTAGTAAACCTTTACACGCCCGAGTCATAACACCAGAGCCCTGATACTTTTCGCCCAGCCAGTAGCCTATTGAAGTTTTCCTATTCCTCCAGTTAATGTCATGAACTCCAATACAGCCTACAAGCTCATTGTTAAATATAATACCGCTCGAAAAGCCATTGTTTTTCGCAAACCGGCTTAGTTCGAATTGAATAAATTCTTGCGTAACCTCTACTTTTGTTGATTCGTTTACCCAAGGTAGCCACTTGGACAAATAATCATGATTGTTATTTATCAAAGTAAATAGCTTTTCAGCATCTTGGAGCTCTAGTATTTTCAATTCAATTTCCTCGCAGATTTTAAAGGTAAACATGGGGCTCCTCCCTTTCTTTATTGAAATCAGTGATCACGAATAAATCAATAACTCCTTCTTTAAATTCAATTAATCCCATAATATCCCTGCCTACTCCCAAAAAAGAAAATGGGGGTAGCCTTAGCCTAGCGCAAGCCTGTTTAATTCAAAATATGCACCCGAGCATGCATTAACTCATACATATATATCTATATAAAAAAAGAGCCAGGGAGATGATGCAGAGAGTGAAAAAAGGTTAGGACTGGCAACGGTATTTCTGCAAATGCCGCCATGCAGGCAGCTAATTTCAATACGCGGCAATTTTCAATAAAAAGAGAAACTACTTATTCATTTTAGAAGCTACCTTCTTAAGATTTTAGAGGAGAGATGATTTTGAAACTTATAGCCTTCTATTTGCCTCAATTTCATGAGACCGACGAAAATAATCGTAATTGGGGAAAAGGATTTACCGAATGGACCAATACCAGAAAAGCACAGCCTCTATTTCCTGGACATTATCAGCCGAAAGAGCCGTACCAAGACTATTACTATGATTTGACGGACGAATCTGCAAGGGAATGGCAAGCTCAAATTGCAAGAAAATATGGCATCTACGGATTTTGTTATTATCATTACTGGTTTAAGGGAAAAAGGTTTCTTCATAAACCAATTGATGCAGTTCTTCAAAATGGGAAGCCCGATTTCCCTTTCTGTCTTTCCTGGGCAAACGACCCGTGGACAAGAACATGGACCGGTTCAAGTCATGAGGTATTGGAAGATCAAGATTACGGAGAAAAAGTAGATTGGAAAGAACATTTCGAATTTCTTTTAACAGCATTTAAAGATAAAAGGTACATCAGAGTAGAAAACAAACCTTTATTTCTTATATATCGTCCTAGCGATATTCCCCAATGCGAGGAAATGCTGGAGTATTGGCAGAAATTAGCTGTCGAAAATGGGCTTGATGGAATCCATCTCGTCCAAACTTTAAATAGATTTAACAACCCTCAACTTAAAGGTTTCGATGCTCGTATTGAGTTTGAGCCTGGATACACCATGTATTTAACAAATGGTATCCATTGTGGAAAAGCTGTTGATGGATATAAGCAAACATTTAATCTAATGGATTACGATAAATACTGGTCCTGTATACTAGAAAGAAAAGTTGACATGGATAGTGTTAAAACTTATTTAGGAGCTTTCATCGATTGGGATAACTCCGCCCGGGTTGGAGGAGAACGGCCTCTCATCTTCACCGGTGCGTCTCCCGAAAAATTTTCCTTATATTTAACACAACAAATAAAAAAATCTCTAGATATAAACAGTGACTTTTTGTTTATTAATGCCTGGAATGAATGGGCCGAAGGAACGTATTTAGAACCGGATAAAAAATACGAATTCCAATATTTGGAGGCATTAAAAAAAGCATTAGCAAATAACGGGTTTTGTGAGAGGTGATCTGAAATTACTGGAAATTTGCTTCAAATTAGCCAATTTTATCATTTTATTGACTCGATCAGTGGGTGGTTGACAACTACAGAGCAAACTGCACTCCTACATTTGCCAGCTCTCGTTGATCATTTAGATGGGGAAATTGTTGAGATCGGTTCCTTTAAAGGAAAAAGTACTGTTGCATTAGGTCTCGGGAGTAAGTGGATAAGTGAAAGGAAACGAACAATTTTTGCCATTGATCCTTTTATTTCTAATGGATATTATTCCGATTATTTTAATGAATTTCAGAATAATATTCTAAATTACCGTGTTGCAAACTATGTATCACCAATAAAAAAATTCAGCCATGAAGCCATCCAAGATTGTCCTAAGCGCATATCTGCCCTTTTTGTAGATGGAGACCATAGTTATTTAGGCGTAAAAAGTGATATAGACTTATATGCTCCAAGAGTTGTCGGCGGAGGATTTATAGCGTTTCATGACTACACTGCTTATGCCGATGTTAGAAGAGCTGTTGATGAATTATGTGATAGTAGAGAATATGTACATGTTTGTGATTACGATAGTTTGCGCCTCATACGTAAATTGGACAAATAACTCTGGTATTGTAGACCAGGGCCATTTTGTTTAAGATCTAGGGCACCTATAGAGTGGACACTTTGAACAAGAGGGTTCAGCTATGGGTACCTTTTTCACATTAAGCTCTAATGGCATCCCAGCTCATCTGGATAATTTGTTGCATATTGGCCTCATTGGCTTCAAATTGTCCTTTGAAGTGTGCTTTTGCCAGCTGTGCTACGGGTGAATAGAGATAAGTCAGCAGAAATGTAGTTTCCAATCGCTTTAGATCGCCTGCCCGCTTTCCCTGCTCGATAAAGTCGTACAAAGAGGTAAACATACTTGAGGTATCCTCTAGGCATAATTTATCCATAAGCGGCGAGGTTGTAAACTGCTCCAGAAACATAAAATAATCCTTGTTTTCCAAAATAAATTGCATGGAGTTTCTCATAAACCTCTCACAAACCATTTGGGTCGGCATGGCGGGATCAAGCTCTTGTATCATTTGCCTGCTCAGCTTCTCCTTCACATTCACATAAAGCTTGCCCAGCATATCCTCCTTATTCTCAAAATATACGTAAATCGTTGCTGATGAAACCTTCGCTCTTTTGGCGATTTTGGACATGGAAATGTCGGAGAACCCAATTTCATTCAGTAATTGAATCGTGGCTTCAAAAATAGCTTCGCTTTTATATTCATCTTTATGTCTCATAGCCATATGTTAAATGATCATTTGATTATTTGCAACCTTGCTACAAACAGCTAAAAGGACAACAAGATCTGAAAGCAACTGCCGCTCTGCTTGCATAGAATGCTAACAGAACTACAGCCTAATGCTTATTATTATCTGAAAAGGAGATCTCTCCATGTTACGTTTGATGTGTAAAGGAAAAATACATCGTGCTACAGTTACTGAAGCCGATCTGAACTATGTGGGAAGCATCACGATCGACTCGCTTTTGATGGATAAAGCTCATATATTGCCTTACGAAATGGTACAAATAACCAATCTCAGGAATGCTACTCGATGGAAAACCTATGCGATACCCGATACAGCAGGCGCTGGGAAAATCGGTTTAAATGGTCCGCCTGCTCAGCTTTTCCAGCCTGGTGACCTTGTTATTATTTTGAGCTTGGGCCTGATGACGCAAGAGGAAATTGAGCTGCTGAAGCCAAGCGTCGTTTTTGTTGACTCCCGGAATCAATTGGTCAGCGTCGAGGCGCATGATCTGGTTATCAGCGAGCAAGAGGCGCATCGCAATGAGTAGGCGCAGCTCAAGCAAATGGAGCAAGTATAAGGTTCTTAAGAAATCGCAGTCATTGGTCCGCTACTTGCCAGCAACCTATCCGTTGAAAAAAAAGCCATTCTGGCGATTGTTAAACCAATACGATGAGGTTATTGTCAAGCCTACGGGCAGCTATGGTGGACGTGGGGTGCTGCTCATTAAAGCATTGGGCGGGCAAAAGTTCCTAGTACGTGCTGGAGCTAAAAGGAAAAAGATAACCGGCACAACCAAGCTGCTGAATTACGTGCGGCCTCCATCCTCAAAAAATTTAATCGTCCAGCAAAGAATCTCGCTTGCCACTATCAACGGGCGCCCTTTTGACCTAAGGGTTATGGTACAACGGCTGCGTAAATCCTCCTGGGAGATAACAGGGAAGCTAGCCAAGGTGGCAGGAAAAGGCTATATCATTACAAATATGAGGAGGAGCCATGGCTCCATACTCCCCGTGAAGAAAGCGATTCAACGCTCGCAATTAAAAAGCTTGTCCACCCACAGCCTGCTTGCCCATATCGATCAGGTGGCCTTGTTAACCGCCAAGCAGCTCAAAAGCTATTACCCTCGAATACGGTCGATAGGGATAGATCTGGGCCTCGATAAAAGCGGCAAGGTTTGGATTATAGAAGCTAATTTCAAGCCTGCTGCCTCGCTTTTCCTCAATCTCAAAGACAAATCGATGTATCGAAGAATCCGATTTTTTTCAAAATAAGATTAACTAACAGCCCATGGATCAGAAACATCCAAGGGCTTTTTTGTGTCCGGTCATGGAGAGTGGATGGACTTAAAATCTTGATAGCTTTTAATCAGCGGTAATTGCAGTTTAGTTGGGTAAAGCGTGTATTTCATTGCGTGCGAGGTATTGAAAAGCACTACCTTATCCTGGCCGAGGATCCAGCCCGAATCGATCAGCCGCTGCAATCCCGCCCAGGTAGCGGCTCCCTCCGGGGATGAAGAAATACCGCATAATCCCATTGCAGCCGTTGCTGCATGGATTTCTTCGCGAGTAACAGCAATGGCTGTGCCCTTTGTTTCGCGCAGGATCGAGACAATCAGATTCCTGTTAGGAGGCCGTGGCACCCTCATGCCTGTAGGCATCGGGCTTCCTGCCGGGAGAGTTTCGGGCTGGGCATGCTGCCAAAATGCCGAAACGATCGGTGTGCAGCCGTCCTCCTGAACCGCAACAAACCGCGGCAGCGCTCCCGTCACCAGCCCCATTGCCAGCAGCTGGTGAAAGGCTCGCCAAAGCCCGATAAGGCCGGAGCCTCCGCCTGCCGGATAAACAATAACATCCGGCAGCGTCCAATCCAGCTGCTCGGCGAGCTCGAAGCCCATCGTTTTTTTTCCTTCCACTCTTCCGGGCTCTCGCATGGTGCCTACATTATACCAGCCTTGCTCAAGCTTGCCTTCTTCTACTATAGCGCCGGCATCATGGATCAAACCATCGACCCTATAGGTGTGCGCCCCATAGTTGACACACTCCTCTATAATAAGCCCAGGGCAATCCGCAGGTAGGAATACGTAGGCTTCCATTCCAGCCCGGCTCGCATAAGCCGACAACGCCGCAGCTGCATTCCCGTTCGATGGCAATGCGACTTTTTTGATTCCGCTTTCGTTGATTAAAGTAAGTGCTGAAGCAAATCCCCTAGCTTTGAAGCTGCCGGTCGGGTTTTGCTCCTCCCTTTTTACGTAGAGACCTCCCAAAGGCAGCTTTTTCTCCCATTCTGTAAGCCTGACAAGTGGCGTGCTTCCTTCACCCAAGGAAATGATGCTGCTTAACTTAGCTATGGGCAATAATTCATGGTATTTCCACATGGAGGCCGGCCTTGCTCGCAGCCGCTTTTTCGTAAATGTCAGCGCCGCGCGCTGCAGGTCATATTCAACCAGCCATGTGCCTCCGCAGGTGCATTTCCCTTCTAAAGCAAACGGTATTTTTCGGCTGCATAACGAGCATATTAACCCAAATTTGTCCAAAATGGCAGTCCTCCGTTGTCGTGTAACTTCCACTGAAACCTCTAGCTTCCAGCTTCATAGCACTGCATCCTAGGTGCCAGTGTCGAGACAAAATTGGTGGCATTCCAGTTTTTATAACGTATTCGGGTTTATGCTTAAAATCACGGTTATCGCCTATTTTTGAATAAATGGACGTTTTCCCCCTTAAGAATGTAAGGAATCCGTTCCGAACCTTTTTACAGATTTAATGCGAGCACGTTCGATTTCAACCTCGCGATTGCGTGGATCGGCGTTGGTAACCAGTGAATCCAGCAAGGTTCGGGCAACCAGCGCGACTTCTTCAATCGCACGGTTAAACGCAGCCTCGTTCGCTTTTGAAGGCTGTGTGAAGCCAGACAGCTTTCTGACGAATTGCAGCGAAGCCGCCTGAACCTCTTCATCGGTCGCTGTCGGTTCAAAGTTAAATAATGTCTTTATATTTCGGCACATGACGTTTCTCCTTTTAGATACATTTATTTTAATAATAACGTAATAGCGATAACAATAAAACCAAAAACCCCCGAATTGGGATTCGAGGGCTCTTACATATATTTTTAAATCACATTGGTATGCTCATTCTTGAATTATCGCGCTCTCGTCCATATGCATGATTTCCCATAGATGTCCGTCTACGTCCTGAAAGCTCCATTGGTACATAAAGCCGTGGTCCATTGGTTCACTGGAAGCCTTGCCGCCAGCGGCTAATGCTTTATTGACCAGCTCGTTCACTTTTTCCTTGCTTTCAGCAGAAATGGCGATAATAACCTCTGTAGTTTTAGCAGAATCAGCAATTTCTTTGTTAGTGAAGCCTTTAAAGAACTCCTCAACCAGCAGCATCACGAATATATGCTCACTAATAATCATACATGTTGCATTTTCATCGGTAAACTGGGGTTTAATTCAAAACCAATGGCCGTAAAAAATTCGACGGATTTATTCAAATCTTTTACAGGTAAATTAACAAAAATCTTATCTGCCTGAACGCCCATTCATCGATCACCTCAAAGTTAGAATATCATGCACGTGGAATGCTTGTCTTTCTTAAGCACTTCCTTAGTATAGCATCTACTTGAGGCTGGGATTTCTTATCGATTGCTATCTTTATTCAAATAGCTTCAGCCCACCGCTGCCCGCGTTCGTTGCAAGGCAGCATCCATATGGAGCACCTGCTTAGCCAAGCCTTCGATTCGTTCGATGACGTAAGGATCGACAATTTCATTATTACCTTTAAAATGGTCCTATGCGCATATACATAATCCAAAACGGTATAGGCTCGGAAGTAGCGACGGCTTCCTCGAATTTTGATTTATGACTCTACTTAATGGGTTGGGTGTCTCTAATGATATGTCCCTGCCCTAATTCGATTTCATAAAAGCCAGCCATCTCCCGGGCCTGCCATTGGATAGGTGTATGACTACCCATTACAATAATGTTGCGTATGTCAGCCGCGCTCTCTGATGGCAGCATGAAAGCTTTAGAGAAAGCATAAATTTCTCTCAGTGTAGTATGAATGGCATTTACCAGCTTATCGTTGTGGGCTTTTCCCATCAGATTCATAATAAGGGCTCCCTGCTTGGATAGCTTTTGGTGGGTCATTGTGAAAAACTCCAAGGAAGTTAGATGCAACGGGGTTCCCTTTTTCGTGAAGGCGTCCAAAATGATATAATCTAACGTTTGACCAGCCTCGTTCGCGAGCAGCTCGCGTCCGTCTCCGACCCTTATATTATCCATATCATAATTGAAATAAGACCTGCTTAGCTCCACTACCTTCGCGTCAATTTCCGCTACGGTAAACCGCTTTTTGGGGTAATGGCCGGCAATCGTCCCAATTCCATGCCCAATGATAAATACCCGCTCGAATGTAGGGGCATGGTTATCCATCAAGTGGATAATTGCCCGAGGATACTCTAACACAATGCGTTTCGGATGGTTTAGGTCCATTGCACCTTGCACCGCATGATCGGAAAATTGCAAAAAGCGAAATTTTCCTTGCTCCCCATAAAGCTGAGTAGCCTCATATACGGAAATCTCATCATGGATGCTGGACTCTGCCGCTAATAAATACAAATCGTCGATCCCCTTTAGACTTCATTATGTAGGCGTTACCTGCTGCTGGACTGAACAACACGTTGGAGGAAGTTATTCATTAAAAAAGACAAAGAAATAAGAATGGGAGGGTCATCCTCTCGAGGCGTATAAAGCATCACCTGCTGGTAAGGGACAGCAGTATGAGGCAAGACTGTGATCGGCTCCTTCGACCTTGTACGCAAGGTCCTCTGTGGAAGCAAAAAATCGATTGCCTGTGTTCCCCACGACACCGATGTAGCCATTAGGTAATAAGTGCCTGGTTTGACGCCCGTCAAACCGAAATAACCCAAGGAAGAAACCAATGTTCCATAAAGGGGCATTCCTTCAGGAATCGGTTTGGCGAACAAGCCGATCAGGATAACCCCTTCGAATGGAACCTCAGCTCGAATGGTGCCTTGGATGGTTTCAGCCTGATTGAGGATAGGATAAGTACGCTCCCAACTTTCAAGTTTCATCAACGAGTGTAAATGGCTGTCAGCTTGCAGCTTGGAGTTGCGAAAATCGGATGGCGTTACGCCCACCCGTTCAGAGAATCGTGTGGTAAAGGTGCCCAGGCTTTGCTGCCCAATTTCCAGCCCGATATCGCGGACACTTAAATTGGTTTGCAGCAAAAGTTCCTTCGCTTTTTGCAATCGAAGAGACGACACATAATATAACGGAGAGAGCCCGATTCGTTCCTTGAATATCCGTGCAAAATGATAAGGGCTATAGCCTGCATAATCTGCCAATCGGGAAAGCAGCAGCGGTTCATATAGGTATTGATGAATGTATGTAATGACGCCGTCTATTTCTGCATACCGTTCAGTCAACGTTTTCCACCTACCTTCACAATAGGATACAGAACAATAGTTCGCATTAATTCTACCACACATTTCCTTTTTTTGAAATGGGACAAGTTGAATTGCTTTGTTAGGTAATCTCCTGCGGTGGAGCGAGGACGGGTAAAGGTGTATGGGATTCCAGCTGTTTGCTCAAAGATAAAAACGACCTTTTCCGCTCATTCCGCGGTTAAAGGTCGTTTTCACTGTAAGGAATATACAACAAAGCAAGTTAGAAGCTTTACAACAAAGCTCCTTCTGGATAGTCTACAGTTTTTCACAGCAGTATAACTATCGAAGTCCCAGTTCCTTCCTCAGACTCGATGCTTAATGTCCCGCCATGCCTTTCTACAATATTCAAACAGACAGTTAAGCCGAGCCCTGTCCCGCTATCTTTTGTTGTATAAAAAGGCTCAAATAGCTGGCTCATTTTATCTGGGGGAATGCCGCAGCCTGTATCGGAAATCCGCAATTCCACTTTGTCCATCACCCTTCTCGTCTTAACGATAACCTTCCCTCCCGCTTCCATGGCTTCCATCGAGTTTCGCAACAAATTAAGCAGCAGTTGCTTAATTTCCTTATCATCCAAAAGTAATTTATGTAGGGTTTCATCAAGACACAACCTCACGTCATGCCCTTTTAAAATAGCTTCTGCAGATATAATCGGATACAGGGTTTCTATAATTTTATTAAGGCATAGAGATTTCCTTTCGACAGTCCGATTTTTGGAAAGTGCCAGGAAATCGCTAATAATCTCATTAGTTCTGTCGAGCTCGTCGAGTATGATTTTGAAATAACCTTGATCCGATTCATTTTTTTGGGCCAAAAGCTGGATAAATCCACGGATGGTTGTTAATGGATTTCGGATCTCATGTGCAATACTGGCAGCTAACTGTCCAATTGTTGAAATTTTATCCGTTCTTCGGAGTAATTCCTCCTGCTGGGCTTTCATTTCTTCCAGATTTTTTTTGTCTGTAATATTCTGAATATGCGAAGTGTAATACAAGGGTTGTCCTACTTCATCATGGACTAGGGAAACCCCCAAAAACCCCCATACATTTTGGCCATTCTTATGGATGTATCTTTTATCCATATTGTAATTTGTAAGCGTTTGATTGCGAAGTTGCTCAAGAAACCAAATATCTGCTTTTAAGTCATCTGGGTAAGTGATTTCCTGGAAACTTTTTTCAAGCAGCTCCTGCTCGGAATAACCGATAAAATCACATAATGCCCTATTCACCTTTATTATATGCCCATCCAGAGCTACAAGAGCCATACCTATAGGTGCGTAATCGAACGCGTTACGAAACTTTTCCTCGCTCTCGCGCAATTCTGTTTCCGATTCTTTGCGCTCCGTGATGTCCCGACTGATACATACAACATAGGGATGCTCAATTCCTGTAATCTGGATCGTTTTATATGCGGTTTCGAACCAAATATAATGTCCTTTTTTATGACGGATTCGATAGCTAATTACTCCATTGCTGTTGTGGCACTGCTCACTAATCGTTTTCCTATCCTCGGGATGAAGGTATTCATATTGTACAGTACCCAATAATTCTGCTTGATCATAACCCAACAAAGTGTGAACGGATGGGGAGATATATTGGCATAATCCATCAATGGTAATAAAGGTAACTATATCTTCATGCGAGTTTTCAGATATTAAGATGAATAATTCATCAAAATCTTGTACCCTTTTCTTAAATCTGTAATCTACAGAAGTTGAGCTGAAAGAATTAACATCATCACAACTATCCAACACCATAAGTTACTTCCCCTTCATGTCATAGTTGTACAAGTACTATACTAGTCGCGTTGTTAGGTAATAATGGGTTACTGGCTTAAGCTACTCAGTAAATTAGGTATATTATACCTAATTTAATTTACTATTTATGTTCAAATAAGTAAATAGATTTGCGATCCTTTTCATAATTTAGTAGCGTTCTGAAATCACTACTATTTTCTTAACATTGTTTGTAATATGACATTTGTCATGTGGAGTAGCTGACACTTATGACTTACGCCAAGCGGCAACAATCTCTAGAATAGAAAGTGAAGCTGACGTCCTACAATCATAGCTTACGTAATCACTCCAAGGAGGAAGCCATGTCAAGTTCCGATCACACTCACGCTAGTTTAAGAAAAAATGTCGCTCCCTATGAAAAATCCAATCTCAAATCGAGCATCGGTCAGTTGCTTAACACATTGCCTCCTTTCTTCCTACTCTGGATTGCCGCTTATTTAAGCTTATCGGTATCCTATTGGTTAACGTTAGGCTGCTGCATTCTAGCTTCCGGATTTTTGATCCGCATTTTTATCGTGTTTCATGACTGCTGCCATCAATCTTTCTTCAAAAACAAATTAGCCAATGAAATTCTTGGTACTATAACAGGAATTCTTACCGTTTTCCCTTATCACCAATGGAAGCATAGCCATTCCCTCCATCATGCAACAAGTAGCAATTTAAATAAACGCGGCGTTGGCGATATTTGGATGCTGACCGTTGATGAATATAAAGCCTCATCGTTTTGGCATCGCCTTGGCTACCGTCTATACCGCAATCCTATCGTCATGTTCGGCATCGGACCCATTTTCACTTTTCTCATTCAATCCCGCTTTAATGTAAAAGGAGCTAAACGTTCGGAGCGGATCAATACTTGGATTACTAATTTTGCCATTGTCGCTTTATACGGCTTTCTTTGCTGGGCAATAGGCTGGCAGGCGTTCCTGCTCATCCAAGGCCCGATTTTTTGGATATCCGGTTCACTTGGTATCTGGTTGTTTTATGTTCAGCACCAATTTGAGGACTCTTACTTCGAGGATGAAAAGGAATGGAATTATGTAAAGGCTGCCATTGATGGAAGCTCTTATTACAAGCTCCCTAAAGTGCTGCAATGGATCACGGGGAATATCGGCTTTCATCATGTCCACCATTTGAGTCCAAGAGTGCCTAATTATAATTTGGAGCAAGCCCATAACGCTGTACCGCCGCTTCAGCAAGCCACGACGATTACAATTCCCACCAGCCTCAAAGCGCTCGGTTACAAACTATGGGATGCCGAGAACCGTACCTTTGTTGGCTTTAAGGAAATTAAGCTGAAGTAATGGTAAAATAGGATAAGGGAATGACCGAAGCTTAGTCATCTAGCCATTTCGGTTGTTCCAAAGCTGTTTTTCGATTTAGGAGCGACGCTACCATGCTGAAAAAGTATCATATTTTCCCAAAAAGCTCCGGCTTAAATCTTTATATGTGGCTCGGGTTCGGCATTATGCCCTTTTACTTTATAATCCGTTCCTCCTCCAATCTGCAGATTGTATCAGGAATCCTGCTTATTATTGCCTTCTTCTTCTGTTATAGGCTGACGCTTTCTTCCAAGGGGTGGCCGGTATATGTCGGCATCAGCTTGCAGATTGCTATTTCCATTGCTATGACCATTCTGTTTAGTTATAGTTATTTCTCGTTTTTTTTGGCTTTCTTTATTGGTAATATCCAGAATCGAGCAGGTTTTATTACTTTGTATACTATACATTTGGTCACAACGGTGATAACTATCAACATTGGCTTTGTCTTAGAAAACAAATTTTTCGTTACGCAGCTTCCTTTTATTTTAATCAGCCTGATCGGTGTCATCCTGCTCCCTCTTGGCAGCTATAACCGGAACAAGCATGGAGTACTTCAAGAGCAGCTTAAGGATGCGAACATCCGAATTGCCGAGATGGTCAAGATCGAGGAACGGCAGCGGATCGCCCGCGATTTGCATGATACACTGGGACAAAAGCTTTCGCTTATTGGGTTAAAAAGCGACCTAGCGAGCAAATTAATTATTAAAGACCCGGAGCAGGCACGAGCGGAGATTAAAGATGTGCAGCAAACAGCCAGAACCGCGCTAAAGGAAATACGCCAATTGGTTTCACAAATGCGTGGGACAAGAATTGAAGAGGAAATTTTTCGCGTTGAGCAAATTTTGAAGGCCGCCGAAATTGAGTTCAGCCTGCAAGGCAACCATACGATATCCGACATTTCGTTATTGTCCGAAAATGTGCTCAGCATGTGCCTGAAGGAATCAGTCACTAATGTTGTCAAGCATAGCGGCGCTTCGCTCTGCTCGCTCACCTTTGACCAGACACAAGCTGAGCTTCTGATGAAGGTGCATGACAATGGTAGTAACCGGAGTGAGGAATTGAAAAACCTGAAGGGTAATGGGTTACAAGGTATGAAGGAGCGACTGGAATTCGTAAATGGAAGCCTGAAAGTTGTTTTGGCGGAAGGAACCACGCTCATCATGAGAATCCCAAAAAATATAAAACAACCCGATAAGGATGATCACTTATGATTCGAATTGTGATTGCGGAAGATCAACGCATGCTGCTGGGAGCCCTTGGCTCTCTGCTCGATTTGGAAAAGGACATGGAGGTTGTCGGCAAAGCGGTTAATGGGGAGCAGGCGCTGGAGCTTGTCCGTCTGCATCAGCCAGATATATGCATTATGGACATTGAAATGCCGCTGAAAAACGGGCTTGAAGCCGCGGAGGAGTTAAAAGGAAATCCCTGTAAGGTGATTATCTTAACGACCTTTGCACGGACGGGGTATTTCGAGCGTGCGATCAAAGCGGGGGTTTGTGGCTATTTATTAAAGGACAGCCCCAGCGAAGAGCTGGCTCATTCCATCCGCAGCGTGCTGGCCGGCCGCCGTATTTATGCATCTGAATTGGTCGATGATGCTTATAGCGCAGAGAACCCGCTTACCGAGCGGGAAACAGAGGTGCTGGAGCTGATTGCCGACGGCAAAAACACAAAGGAAATCGCAAGCGAGCTCTACCTGACTACAGGGACCATTCGCAATTATATATCTGTTATCCTCGATAAGCTCGAGGTCAAAAATCGGATTGAAGCTATCAAGCATTTTAATGAAAAGGGCTGGTTCAAATGAGCGCCGCCAATCCATAAACCCCTCTGGAGGTTCGCAGAGGGGTTTTAGGTATGCATAAGTTTACATGTACGGGTTTAAACTTAAAGCAAGGCTTCAACGGCCGATCCCATATCAAGCGGCGAAACCGTGGATTCGAAGCGTTGAACGGGATTGCCTTCTTTATCAATCAGGAACTTGGTGAAATTCCATTTGATAGCATTACCTTCAAGCATTCCGGCTTTTTGCAACATATTGTGCAGCATTTTACCTGTGCCATCCTCCAGGTCAAAGCCTTGGAACGGCAGTTGCTCCGTCAAATAACCAAACAACGGATGCTGCCCTTCACCCAGTACATCTACCTTCTCAAAAAGCGGAAAGGTAACGCCATAGTTGATCTGGCAGAAGGTATCAACCTCTTCGTTAGATCCAGGCTCTTGCCCGCCAAATTGGTTGCAAGGAAAACCAAGGATAACAAGCCCTTGATCCCGATACTTCTCATACAGCTTCTGTAGCTCGGAATATTGCGGTGTAAATCCGCATTTGCTGGCGGTGTTGACAACAACGACCACCTTGCCTAAATATTGCTCCAATTGAACTTCCTGCCCTCGAATATTAGTTGCACGAAATGCTGTAGCTGTCATGTTTATTCCTCCTGTATAGTTTGATGAACTTCCTCTAACAGCTCAGTAAGCCGTTTCCTCATGGCGAACGCTTCTTCCGGAGCCATCTTAATCTGACAAAATACCTGCTCTGGCACCTCGTACGCATGTTCCTTCATCGCTTGGCCTTGCTCGGTCAGCTTGATGATGACGCTGCGCTCATCCTTAGGATCACGGGTTCTGCTGATGAGCTTCATGCCCTCAAGCTTCTTCAAAAGCGGCGTTAATGTCCCTGAATCCAAATAAAGCTTTTTGCCCAACTCTTTAACCGTCAAACTTTGTTGCTCCCACAGCACCAATAAAGCGAGATATTGGGTGTAAGTGAGACCCAGCTTATCAAGTATCGGCCGGTACAACTTGATTACTTCTTTAGAGAAAGCATAAATCGCGAAGCAAAATTGGTTTTCAAGCTTCAATAATTGTTCCCGGTTCATGTGCAACCTTTCTCCTTACTTTTTTAATGTATTTCATCAAATACAATTGCATACAATTAAAATAACACTTTTAAAAGGTGCTGTCAACCTTTGCTTTAATTAAAGACCCAGCTCTTGAGTTTCATTAACAATGTTAAATAGGATATCAACCGTAGTTTAGGGCCCCTTATTGTACTATCCTGCTGCCGTTAAAAACAACAACTGCTTTTTCTTTTTAATTTGATGTTTCTCTCCGTTGAATAAAATGATAGGATAATGACAGTTTACACATAAAAGCAAGTATACAAAATGGAGGATGATCACTATGGACAACTATCAAGGCAGCAAAGGTACAGAATTCGGAAGAAATGAAAGCGAGCTTAAGGGAGTAAGCCTGCTTGGAAACCAAGGAGTAGCTTACCCTTCCACATACAACCCGGAGATTCTCGAAACCTTCGTGAATAAACATCAGGACAATGATTATTTCGTCAAATTTAATTGCCCTGAATTTACAAGTCTGTGCCCCATGACCGGACAGCCCGACTTTGCCACCATTTACATCCAATATATGCCTGATATCCATATGGTTGAAAGTAAGTCGCTTAAGCTATACCTGTTCAGCTTCAGGAACCATGGCGACTTTCATGAGGATTGTGTCAACATCATCATGAAGGATCTTATCCGATTGATGGATCCCAAATACATTCAAGTGTGGGCGAAGTTTACCCCGCGGGGTGGCATCAGTATCGACCCTTTTGCCAACTATGGGCGCCCGGATACAGAGTACGCCAAAGTGGCCAAAGATCGTTTATTTGCACACGACATGTACCCTGAGCACATCAATAACCGCGGTTAAAGTATAGTTGCAGATGGAATACTGACATACTACTGTCAGTATTCATGGTTTATGCTTAGGTTAATGGTTCTTCCGCGACCGCGGCTTAAGTGCCTACACCCAATCAGGAGGATTAATTATGTCCGCAACTTTACCAAACCGTCCCACGCCTTCAACCAGCTCGACTCCAACCAAAAGCAATATCGGCGTTATTGTAGCTGCGCTTTTGCTCAGTATTTTGATGGCCTCCATGGACAATACGATTGTGGCCACAGCCATGGGCACCATCGTCGGCGACCTCGGAGGCCTGGACAAGTTCGTATGGGTCACTTCTGCTTATATGGTAGCTGAA
This sequence comes from Paenibacillus agricola, assembly GCF_011440305.1. Taxonomy (GTDB): domain Bacteria; phylum Bacillota; class Bacilli; order Paenibacillales; family NBRC-103111; genus Paenibacillus_S; species Paenibacillus_S agricola. The sequence goes on from NZ_JAAOIW010000004.1 coordinate 70,298, forward strand.
ATGGCGGGAATGCCTATATTCGGAAAGTTATCCGATATGTATGGACGCAAAAGATTTTTCGTCTATGGACTGATCATTTTTATGATAGGCTCCGCGCTTTGTGGTACTGCGCATTCCATTATAGAGCTCAGCATATACCGCGCGATCCAAGGCATTGGCGGCGGTGCGCTTATCCCCATCGCTTTTACGATTATGTTTGACTCCGTCCCCTTGGAAAGCCGTGGTAAATTGGGCGGTTTGTTCGGAGCTGTATTCGGGATGTCAAGCATTTTTGGTCCACTATTAGGCGCATATATTACCGATTATATCCATTGGAACTGGATTTTTTACATCAATCTGCCGCTTGGGCTGCTTGCTCTTGTATTGATTGCTAGCTTCTATAAGGAATCGCATGAGCATTCGAAGCAACGAATCGATTGGGGTGGGGCTGTTACGCTGGTTGGAGCCGTTATTTGCCTCATGTTCGCGCTGGAGCTTGGCGGAAAGGAATATGCTTGGGACTCTACCTTCATTATCGGCTTGTTTGCCGGATTTGTAGTGTTAGTGCTCGCCTTTATCAGGATCGAACGGCGTGTGGCCGAGCCGATTATTTCTTTTGCCATGTTTACCAAACAGCTTTTTGGCTCCAGCACGTTGGTTGCCATGTTTGGTGGAGCTGCCTTTATTACCGCTTCCGTGTATATTCCCATTTTCATCCAGGGTGTACTTGGCGGAACGGCAACAAATTCTGGTCTAGTGCTGCTACCGATGATGGTTGGTTCTGTGGTGACCGCAACCTTAGGCGGATTTTTGATGAATAAAATAAGCTTTCGCTCCATCATGATCCCGTCTACACTTCTCTTAGTCGTGGGTTCCATCCTGCTCTCCACGCTGAACGCAGAATCGACCCGTTTCATTGTGACCTTCTATATGGTCATTGTTGGCCTTGGCATTGGCGCCTCCTTCTCGGTACTAAGCAATGCTGCGATTCATTTGTTCGCTCCCCGACAGCGAGGTTCGGCTACATCTACGCTTAATTTCGTGCGCTCGCTTGGCATGACGCTTGGGATTACGATCTTTGGCATTATCCAGAGCCATAGCTTCGCGAACAAAATGAAGGAAGCACTTTCCGGAAATACAGCATCACAGGGCCTCTCCGACATGGATCCGCGAAGCCTGCTGTCACCTGCGACCCGAGTGCAAATTCCGACGGATGTGCTAAATAAAATTACGTCCGCCCTTTCCTCCTCCATTTCCTACACGTTCATGTGGGCGATCATTCCCGCTGTACTTGCCTTACTATTCACTTTCACCATGGGTGGGGAGAAATTGGATCCCCATGCCGAAGAAGGGGCACCCTCAGGCGGCCATTGATCGATGGCACAACCGGCTTATTTATGAAAATACTCATCCAGAAGCTGGTTGGCAGCGGCATTTAATTGTTGAATATCAGGTGTTGTAGGAGATAAGTCCTGCACCTGATATTTGTACTTTAAATGGATAATGCGGGCAAGGCTTTGATCAATCATCTCGATACGAATGCGGTTCTCCTTAACCGCATTTCGAAGCGCCTCAATGACGGAAACCACCTTATCATAATCATGCGCGACCATCACTACATTCGACCCTGCCAGCACCGATAGCACAGCCGCTTCACCAAGCTCGTAATTGGTCGCTATAGCTCCCATGGTCATATCATCGGTCATTACCAGCCCGTCAAAGCCCATCTCCTTGCGCAGTAAATCCGTTATGATCTTCTTGGACATGGATGCCGGATATTGCTCATCAACCTTGGGCAGCAAAATATGAGCTACCATAACCGCATCTGCTTGTTGGCTGAATGCCTCTGCGAACGGCAAAAGTTCCAGCTTGCGCAGCCGCGCCAGATCATGCTGGACAACGGGCAGTCCGACATGAGAATCGACAGATGTATCCCCATGTCCGGGGAAATGCTTGACGACTGGCAGCACCTGCTGTGCCTGTAGGCCTTTCATTACTTGAATGCCCATCGTGCCGACAATGGAAGCAACGGGACCAAAAGCGCGGTCGCCTATGACCGGGTTATTCGGATTGCTGTTAATATCTAAAACCGGTGCAAAATCGACATTTAAGCCATAAGCACTTAGCTCCTGACCGAGCACATTACCTACCCCATAGGCAAATTCCTTTTGGTTCGTCTTGCCTACCTCTTTGCTCGGAGGCATTTTTACGATGTCACCAGGCAGCCTTGTTACCTTGCCGCCTTCTTCATCCACACCCAGCCAGAGGGGCAGCTTATTTCCTCTGTTAGTTTGCTTTAAAGCATTCACCAGCTTGATTAGTTGCTTGGAATTTTCTATATTAGGTTTATATAGAATGAGCCCACCTACATGGTATGCTTCAAGCAGCTCCATCGTTTGCGGACTCCTATCGGTTCCATCGATTCCGGCAAAAATCATTTGCCCAAGCTTTTCATCAAGGGTTAGCTGTTGAATCATGTCCTGTATAGGATCAGGAGAAGCGACGGGCATAGGCGTCTTATCCGGTATTTGGGGTTGCACGGGTATTACTGCTTGTGGTGCTGTAGGAGCAGGGATAGCCGCTATAGGCTGCTCAGGCGATCGGATGCCATGAGTGCAGCCACTCAATAGGCTAGAGCACGCACAACCCACTAGGCTCCATCTCGTCCATTTTTTGACCCAATCTTTCTTAAACAATACGCTCATGATGTAGTCACCTTCTTGGAAGTATTAGGATATTTCAAAAATTGTTAACCGCGCTACATACTGGATTACATCCATTGTGGTATATTTATCTTAATTGTTTTTATGAAAGGATTGGATTAGGTGGCAAGCTTGAAACTTATTATACATGATCTTGAAACGATTAAAGCGGGACGTAGGCAAAACGGAGAATGTATTCAGATCGGAGCAGTTAAGGTTTTATTGGAGAATGACCAGTTTCAGGTCGTGGATACTTTCGATTCGTATATTAAGCCTAGAAGTCCACTTGATGCTAGCACCACCAAATTTACTGGTATTACTATTGCGCAGGTTGAACGCGCTGAATCGTTCCCAACCGTCAAAGATTTATTTTTGGATTGGATTGGGGAAGGCGAATATTATTTGCTTTCCTGGTCATTAAGTGACCGTGATATTTTTTTGGATGACTGCCGCAGGCATAAGCTGGAAACCAACTGGCTCAAAAATTATAATGATATTCAAAAAATGTTTATGCTGCGATTCGGGCTTGAACGCAGTATTAGTCTGGTGGCTGCGCTCAAACAACTGGAAATCGAACCTGTTGAGGCTCTCCATAACGGGTTAACCGATGCTTTATTAACCTATCAAATTCTCCTTAAAATATTCCAACCGAATAATCCCATATTTACAATGAATAAAAATGAATTCGTGGAAGGTTATGTTGAAGAAATCGTCTTGCATGAGGATTTTAAAACGAACCCCTTTGCTAAATTGGGCAATTTATTTGGCAACTAAGGTATAGCTGAGTTATAGACCCTTGTCCTGCTAGTTTATTGGGACCAGGGTCTATTCACCTTTTCATTACTTAATCAGCCTAAGCTTGATCGCTTGCTCCTCGGTTAGTATAAATTCCTCGTTAGGCCATATTTCCTCGTCGTTATCCCTGCCAAAAAGAATAATAATGTCCTCCCATATCCCCTTTTCCATCGCTTCGGATGCCGAAATCATAATTTTGATTGCTTCCACCTCCCCATTTAGCTTTTGCACATACCCGAAATTTCTACAAGACGACAAAATTCAACCTATTATTTTCATTTTCACAAAATATGCTCACCTTAATACCTTGTGACTTACTATTTTCAAAAAGATTGCTTTACTCTGTTTGAACATTTATGAGGCTGGGTAAATAAAGAATAGCTGGATGAGAAGAACCAGAGAAAAGAAATACATAATAAAAAAAATAAAAAAAATGGAGTGATTTAAGATGAAAAATTTTAAAATGAAATTGTCCGTACTAGTGGTAGCAGCAGCAATAATGGTTCCTTCCGTGGTGGGTGCCGCAACAGAAACAGCAACACCAGCTAACTTGTTGAACACACCTAACGTTAGTACATCAGCAACCCCAACGACTGCTCAATCCATCGGCGAAACTAACATCAGAGGCATTTTTGTTCCTGGTAACTTTGTAATCAATGCTGATACTAGAATTGCTTATATACTTGGCGGTGTAGGTCTTGTCGTAGTTGATAAATCAACTGCTTTGCCAACTACTTCTTATTACATTAACTAAATAGTCTCGTGTAGGCACCTACCGAACTTTTAAATCCTTACAGCTTATCAAGATGACTCTTAAGATCCTTTAGGAGTCTTCTTTTTTTATGAGGATTTCCCAGCAAATTCTAAAACAATTTTTACCTTTTGTCGTAACATGCTATAATCTAGTAATAACAAAAACTAGCAATAATCATATGGAGGTTAGATAATGAAAAAAATGATCTTGGGTTTAGTCATTGGCATGATGATTGGTTCTATAGCTACTGCCTCTGCAGCTTCACTAAGCGAAGTAACTGCGGTATTTGCAAATTTTATATTTAAAGTTAATGGACAAGTTAAGCAGCTGGATCGGGATACGACACCACTTGTATATAATGGCTCTTCCTATTTGCCTGTTCGCGGAATGGCAAACCTTGTGGGGTTTGATGTCGATTATAACACGGAAAGCCGGACTATTGAGCTGAAGGAGCGTCCGTTTATTCCAATTCCTAAAGTTGAACCTGTTGATCTTACCAAATGGGTGTCCTTGCTGGATCTAAGCTATGCCGGAATAAAAACTACCGTTTCCCCGGGAACCTCCCAAATTAAAATCGAATACGGAACGCAAAACTTTGTGTTTGAGTTACCGAACAATACTAATATCGAGAAGACCTCGATAAGCTCGCCTGGCGAGATTAAATTGCTAATCAGTGATGGCACGACTTACTTAAATATCATGGATTTACAAAGATTGAAATTACCTTTCAGCAATCCTACCCCTGCCACCCCTGTTCTGAAGTAATGGGGTCTGAGCCTATCTAAACGCCCAAGCCTATTGGGCGTTTTTCTTTTCACTTAGCATCCATATACATATGGTCCCGGGTTAACAAAAGCTCATTGTTAGTACCGCTGGAAAACAAAATTTGATGAATATGCAAATCTCCTGTACGAAAAAACGCTGCGCAGGACTGGAGATACAGCCTCCACATCCGGGTAAACCTCTCATCGAACATCTTTTGCACTTCGTCGATCGAGCTTTCGTAGCGTTCTGCCCAATGATCCAGCGTGTTTGCATAATGCAGCCTTAAATTTTCAATATCCAAAACATGAAAGTTATAATCGGGAAGCAAGTTCACAATTTCTCTTAAGGAAGGAATATAGCCGCCAGGAAAAATATACTTCTGAATCCATGGGTCTGTTGGTGCTTCTTTAGCGTGGGTGATGGTATGAAGCAAGGAAAGCCCTTTATCGGCCAGCATCGAATGAACAGCCTCCATAAAGACGGGAAACTGCGTTTGGCCCACATGCTCGAACATCCCTACCGAAGCGATTTTATCGAATTGCTCTCCTCTTGCGGCAAGATCCCGGTAATCAACTAATTCAACCTCCACTAGGCTGCCCAAGCCCTGCTCTGCTATCCGTTCAATCGTTTTCTTATATTGCTCTTCACTTAATGTGATACCCTTAGCTTTCACTTTATATTGCTTTGCTGCCTGAATAATAAGCCATCCCCAGCCGCTGCCTATATCCAGAAGCGTTTCCCCCGGCTTTAGCTGAAGCTTTCTTAGCACATGGTCTATTTTCTGTAGCTGGGCCTGCTGAAGGGTGTCTTCCTTGGAACGGAAATAAGCACAAGAATAGCTCATCGTCTCATCTAGCCATAACGAATAAAAAGCGTTGCCGATATCATAGTGGTGCTGCACATTGTTTTTTTGCTTGCTTTTAGTGGTAAACTTGCTCAAAATCGATGAAAAAACGCGGCTCCAAAGCTGTTCCGTATTTTGCGAGGCTAACCTGATTACGTCCTCGATCCTGCCTTCAATCTCAATAAGGCCATCCATATATGCCTCACCAAATGACATGACCGGCTCTTTAATAAAATCGACTACCGAAAGCTTCTCCTTAATAATCAGGTTAAAACGGGGGCTCTCTCCACCTTCTCCCCCATAGGTAACAACGCTACCATCCCAATAATTAATTTGAAAAGGTACAGACTTCATTCCGGCAAAAAAACGATCCAATAATTGTTTTTGCATATTCGCCATCTCTCTTTCAGCCTTATTATGAAAAACGAGATTTAAGCTTTCTCTGCTCTATTATTACTGTCCGTTACTAAATATATTCGAAAATCCTTTTTAAAATTCATCGTTCATTTCTTTTTTATATGAAGCATATAGAAAATAGATTAAGAGCAGAATCACAATGGATCGAAGAAGCAAAATAAAATAACTATCCGTAAACGCAAAGCTTAAAGAAATACTATACAAAATGGCTAGAAGGATCACGGAAAAACAAAAAATGTGAACAGGCAGGTGAATGCTTTGGTGCCTTGAAATAAATGTAAAGCCTATTCGAGATAAATGTAAATAGGCAGTAAGCATTAAAACGATAGAAATGATAATAAGGGCATCACCAAATATCGGCATATTTCTTAAAATAACAATTGAATCTTTGAGTGCAAATTTATTTTGTATATACATATAAGCTTTTTCAATAATGCGACATATTTCATAGCTGTAAATAATCATTATGGCTGCATGGATCCATTTGAATTTGAGAAATAGCTTAAAGCCTACAACTCCAAAGATGAGTTGAATAAGGGGAGCCAAAAATGAGAGCTCTAACCTTTGAATTGCCAAAGTGACCAGTATCATCATACCTGTTACTTGCCCTATTTCTTTCCAATAGGTGGCGGGTTTATATCTAAATAATACTAGAGCCAGTGAGCAAGTGACCAACCAAAGCAATGCACTTATGACCAAAATTTGTATGATTGACAAGGAGAACACCGATCCTTTGATTTGTCATAAGCCGCCGCTTAATTTACCTACGGATAATTCTATAATTCAGTCCTCCAAGATTACAATAATTTATGGATAATTTCAACAAATAAATCTAGGATTGGAATGACCTCTTGGAAAGGTTAAAAAATGTACGTTGATAAGGTTTTAAAAATAAGAAACCCATACGTTGGTGCGTTGGCGAGCACATGGGTATGGGGTTCCAGCCGTTGTTGAAGTCGTATTCCCTTTATTAGACGAGTCGGTGGGAACACGACTTCAAAAGACGGCCCGCAGGCTTTCCACCCCACACCCATGTCCTCTTTTCAGCTTTTAAGGCTGACTTCTACTTTTTTTAAGGTCTAAACCTTTGCCAGCGTATGATGGAGCAATGGCGAGATGGCATCCCCGTCCAGATTGTACCACAGCTCGAATCGTCTGCTTGGAAACAAAGTCCATTGGAAGCATTGCGCTGGAGCGAACCTGAACCTGCTCGAACAGCGCAATAGGCTATCAAAAAAAAAGCAGCAAAGCCCAACTTTCACTGGGTTTTGCTGCTTTTCTGCTATTCATTAGCTTGCATACTGTTACATATGCACGATTACGGCGCCATCCTCGACGGATACATCGAACTTTTCAACGGCTACCTCTTCGACTGTTACCTCGTAGGATTTAATTCGCACTTCCGGGTCAACAATCTGGCAGCCGGTTTTAATGTCAAATTCCCATTGATGCCAAGGGCAACGAATGATCTCCCCTTCCCGCTCGTATTCGAAGCGGCCGGGTGCGGATGAGACCACCAACGGCTTGGTCAAGCCTTTGCACAGCTCTGCACCTTGGTGGGGGCAAATATTGCGCAACGCATAAAACTGCCCATTAAGATTGTATACACCAAGGCTGCGCCCACCCGCCACAACGATCTTGTGGGAGCCTGGCGGAATCTCCGATACCAGGCCGATCTTATGCTTATGCCCTACCGCTGACTTGGACGTAGCAATGGACTTCGTTGACCTGCTGGCTGGTGTGGATTCTGCGGAATCACCAAACTTTGTGGGTAGTTTGGATGCTGTAGATTTTGCGGACTCTGTAGGTTGTGTCATTGCTTCTGCCCGTCGCTTTCCGCCTTACGAGGTGGCAGGTTATAGATCGCAGCCGCATTTTGGTAAAACACACGGTTCCATAGCTCATCCTCCAGCTTCGGTAACGCTTTCAATGGGGAATCGAAATCCCAATGCGGATAGTCGCTGCAGAACATCATCGTTTCCTCAGCGAAGATGCTGTCCATCATCTGATCGAATACTTGGCGATTGGGTGTGATCTCAATCGGCTGTGTCGTAACGCGCACGTTGGTGCGGAAATATTCGCTTGGCTTTTTCTTCACCCATGGTGTTTGTACGCGAAGCGCTACCCAATCCTGGTCAAGCCTCCATAAAAAAGGAGCAAGCCAGAACACACCCGCTTCCTGCAACACCACCTTCAAGGTCGGGAAGCGTTCGAACACCCCTTCAAAAATAAAGCTGGCCAGATGCGCCATCATGACCTGCGGGCGGGCAGCCCGTGATTCAATATAGTGGGTCACATACCCAGCTCCGGTTGTCGGAGCATTCACTCCGCTACCTTCGCCGCCAACGTGAATGGTGAATGGCAGATTATGGCGGACACAGGCTTCATAAATCGGGTAATAAAAGCGATTACCATAAGGAAATATCGAGCCGCTTGAGACGAGGACCTGCGCAATATCAGCCCTTCCTCCGATACGGTCAATCTCCTGTGCAGACAAATTCGGGTCCTGCTTGGGAATAAATATCGAGCCTTTGAGCCTACTGTCCTTCGCCAGCCAATGCTCAATGGTATAATCATTAGTGGCCGTGCATAGCGCGGCGGCATAATCATGGTTCAAGATACCATGCATACCCATACCCTCACCTGTCAGAATGCCATACTCCACATGATGAGGATCGAGGTGATGCGCTTTCATATAGCTCAGGTCACTGCCAGCCGGTCCGCCTTCTGGCGGGAACGAATCGACCATCCTGCCACCTACGCCTCCGTTAAAATGCATACCACCCGGCAAGCCAGATCCATACGTATCCACTAGCTCGCGGTACTCACGCGGCAAATAGGGCTTTATCACATCCATCCCTGTGTAGTGGTGAATGTCGCAGTCGATAATTGATCGCTTTAGCTTTGGCTTTATTGCTGTTGTTTGCTGTCCCATATCAGTAGCTTCCATTTCCTACTCCTCCAATCATATAATGATCGTCTTGTGAATAAGTTCATTATATAGCTGGGGAACTGGAATAGATTGCCGATGTTTGACGCGTTTCTAATCAATAATTGACATTTCAACGGCAAACCTATCATGCTGTCAGCCGTTGCTCTGTGTTTCCAGCAAACGTTGGCGGTATGCCGTAGGTGTCTCCTCGGTCAAAGCTCGAAAATGACGGCTAAAATGGGACGACGATGGAAAGCCGATTATAAAAGCAATCTCCGTTATCGAAACATCGGAGGTCTCCTTCAGTAAACGCTTTCCTGCAGCAACCCGTTGCAGCAGCACATATTGATAGAAGCTGATATTCATCTCCTTCGTAAAGCTTCTGGTTAAATGCTCTTCACTTACCGCGAACTTCTTCGCTACCGTTTTTAGTGTCAGCTCCTCGGCCAAATTATTGCATACATAGTCCGAGCAGAGCTGGACAAGATCATTTTTCCTGCCTTTCATTGGCGGTGTTATTTGATTTCCAGCGTTTCCCACATTCTCTACAATGGCTGTGCTCCTTTGCAGGAAGGCCGTAACCTGCAAAACATAAGCCAGCGCCATCCGCTCCCAGCCAATCTCACGAGCACTCAGCTCTTGGCGCAGCCCCTTGCACATCACTTCCATTTCCTGAAATTGCTTAGGCGTCAGTGAGAAGGTTAGGCAGGAATGCTCGGGCACCCAGCCAAAATCGATCAGCCGGTGTAGGCTAGGCAACACATCATGCTCAGCCTCAGCGAAATTGATACAAATGACCGCACGTTTATAGGACGACTTGGAGATCATCTGGTGGGGAACCGTTGCTCGAAAGACAACGACAGACCGCGGCGATTGTAATAATACCTGCCTGCCGACAACTAAGGTTCCCTCCCCTTCCTGTGTAATGTGGATCTCCAGACCAGGCTGATAATGGTAATTGGTTCCTTTTATCCATTCATTAAATCGCAGTAAAATCGGAAATCGATTCAGTGTATTTTCGATATCCGCATTCCACTCTAGCTGGTCATTATTCAAGTAATGCTGCATGTCCATAACCGTAAGTTCTCCAATCCGTTGAGCTTCATCTCTTCTCGCAAATTATATACCGCTTTGCCATAAGGGAATAACCTGTAAATCCCCACTCAACAAAGGCTCTTATATTCCCCATAACCTTCCTTATCTAATTGTTCTATCGGTATAAAACGCAGCGCGGCCGAGTTAATTCGGTAGTGGTCTTTGACAGGCTCGGGTCCGTCGTAAAAATAGTAGCCTAGATGGGAATGGCTCAGCCTGCTACGCACTGCCGTCCGCGCATGTCCATCGCTCAAATCCGCTTCCTTGCGAATGTAACCTTCGTGAATAGGCTTAAAGAAGCTTGGCCAGCCAGTGCCCGAATCGAATTTATGCTTCGAGCTAAACAGCGGATCACCACTAATGACATCGACATACAGCCCAGCGCTATAATGATCCCAATAGGCGTTCTGATAAGCGGGCTCGGTTGCTCTATTTTGCGTAACTTCATATTGTTGCCCTGACAGCTGCTTGCGTAATTGCGCTTGATCCTTCTTCGTGTTCCAGCTTCGTTTTGTGAAATCCTCACGCCCTGAGCCTTCCATGTACAGCTTGTAATTCATAACTTGATGTTTGTAGTAATGTTGATGGTAATCCTCAGCCACATAAAAATTTCCTGCTGGTATAATCTCGGTTACTATCGGAGCTTTGAAACGCCCACTTGCCTTAAGCGCTTGTTTGGAGGCCTCCGCTTTCCTTCGCTGATCCTCATTATGGACAAATATGGCGGTCCGATACGAAGAGCCGCGGTCATAAAATTGCCCGCCTGAATCTGTAGGGTCAATCTGCTGCCAGAAAAGCTCCAATAGCCGCTCATAAGTGAACACGTCTGGCTCAAACGTAATTTGCACAGCCTCGGCATGCCCTGTCAATTCTGTGCTTACGTCATCGTATGTCGGATTTTCTGTATGCCCGCCTGTATAACCCGATAGTACCGAAACAATGCCTGGCAGCTTGTCAAAGGGCTTGACCATACACCAAAAACAGCCCCCTGCAAAGGTCGCAAGCTGTTCACCTTTTTCCGCTTCAACACCTTCCAACTTACCCACCTCCGATAAAAAAGCTAAAAGCAAGCAAATTGAAGCCTAAGCCACATGCCTGTTTGCGTATATGCTTAAAAGTTGTGCGGTAGCTTCTGAGTAATACCATAGCTTCTGATATGTACGTATCGTATCGTTTACCTTCGATAATTACAAGAAAAAGACCGCACTATGGCGGTCTCATCCTTTACAAGAATGCGTCAACGCACTCTTATTTATTTGTAGCGCCCAGCTTAAGCGTGGAAGTTGGTTCCGTCAGTAACCGCTTGGATATAACCAGCACGGATTACAAAATCACCAAAATGCTCACCAGCAAGACGATCCTGTGCATACCGATAAAAGATGGGCTGCAAGGTTTGCAGAATTTCGTTTTCGTCAATATTTTCACGGAAAAGCTTATTCAGCCGATCTCCAGAGAAGCTTGCGCCCATATACATATTGTATTTGCCGGGTCCCTTGCCTATGAACGAAAGCTCAGCCAAAGCAGGTCTAGCGCAGCCATTCGGACAGCCGGTCATGCGAATGACGATTTCCTCTTCACGCAGGCCAACCTCTTCCAGAATAAGCTCTAGCTTGCCTAGAAATACAGGCAGGTAGCGCTCCGCTTCGGCCATCGCCATCCCACAGGTTGGCAAGGCCACACAGGCCATTGAATTTCTCCGCAAGGCGGAATGGTTCAAACCATCCGTAAGCCCGTACACATTGGCTAGCTTTTCAATTTTCTTCTTATTCTGGTTGGTTACGTTAGCAATGATCAGGTTTTGGTTCGCCGTAAGCCGGAAATCCCCCGTATGAACCTTGGCAATTTCACGTAATCCCGTCATTAATGTGCTGCCGTCTTCATCATCAATTCGACCGTTTTCAACCATAATAGTAAGATGCCAGTTTTTGTTGCTTCCTTTAACCCAGCCATAACGGTCGCCGTTGCTGTCAAACTGGTAAGGACGTGTTTCCTGAAGTGACCAGCCCAGTCTTGAGCTCAGCTCACTTACGAACCAATCGATTCCACGGTCATCAATGGTATATTTGAAACGAGCATGCTTCCGTACAGAGCGATCCCCGAAATCACGTTGAATCATAACCGTCTTCTCAGCTACATCGACGATTTGCTCAGGCAAGCAAAAGCCGATAACTTTAGCCAACTGTGGATAGGTCAGATCGTCTCCATGAGTCATCCCCATGCCTCCACCAACTGCAACGTTAAAGCCTTTGAGCTGGCCGCCTTCGTATATAGCAATGAAGCCTAAGTCTTGGGAAAAAACATCTACATCGTTAGATGGTGGCACGGCAATTCCGATTTTGAATTTACGCGGCAGGTAAGCAGGACCGTAAATCGGTTCTTGCACTTCTCCGGTATCCTGGCTATCCAATATCTTCTCACCATCGAGCCAGAGCTCGTGGTAAGCTTTAGTCTGTGGTGAGAGATGCTCACTTAACCGCTGAGACCAAGCGAATACCTGAGAGTGAACCTCAGATTGATAAGGATTAGGGTTACACATAACATTGCGGTTTACATCGCCGCAAGCAGCAAGAGTAGTTAACAAGGAATCGTTAATTTCCTTCATGCCTTCCTTCATGTTCCATTTGAGAATGCCATGGAACTGGAAGGATTGTCTAGTGGTCAAACGAATGGAGCCATTGGCATATTTCTGGCCAATACGGTCCATAACCAACCACTGATCTGGAGTAACGACACCACCGGGCGCGCGAACACGCACCATGAACTGGTAAGCCGGCTCAAGCTTTTGACGATGGCGTTCGTTACGCAAATCGCGGTCGTCCTGCATATAGCTGCCGTGAAATTTCATCAGGCGGTTATCATCCTCAGGAATCGAACCGGTGATCAAGTTTTCCAGCGTTTCTGCAAGATGCCCCCGTAAATAATTACTATTGAGCTTAATATGCTCTACCTCACTGTGCGGAGCACCATTTGGGGAAACCAGTGTTTCATGTGCCATTGTGCTATAACTCCTCTCGCTTACTTCATAAATCTGTCTCTAAGCTTCCATCTCTGGCTAGCCTTTTAGTACACATCACGCTGGTAACGCTTCTGCTGCTGCAGATCTACCAGATACGCCAAAGCCTGCTCTGAACTCATGCCGCCTTCACGCTCCAGAATCGTCGCCAAAGCAGCGTGGACATCATGCGCCATATTTTTCTCATCGCCGCATACATACACATAAGCGCCTTCTTCCAGCCATTGGTACAACTCGCGGCTTTTCTCCAGCATCCGGTGTTGTACATAAACCTTTTGGGCAGTATCACGGGAGAAGGCAACATCCATTCGCGTCAATGCACCCTTTTCAAGCCACTTTTGCCATTCCAGCTGGTACAGGAAGTCTGTAAGGAAATGCTGGTCCCCATAAAATAACCATGATTTTCCCGCAGCGCCGATTTCATTACGTTCTTCAACGAAGGCGCGAAAAGGAGCAACGCCTGTGCCGGGGCCGATCATAATGATAGGTGCATCCGGGTTGGCGGGTAGCTTAAAGTTCGGATTTTGATGAATGTAAATCGGCAGGGTGTCCCCTGGCTGGATTCGCTCTGCAAGCTGCACGGAACAGACGCCATGCCTGTCGCGTCCATGCGCAGCATAACGCACAGTACGGATCGTCAGATGTACTTCATCCGGATTAGCTTTGGAGCTGCTGGCTATCGAATAAAGGCGAGCAGGCAGCTTTCGCAGGATGGCTACAAAATCGGCAGCCGATCCTTCCCACGGGGAGTAATCCTGCACCAAATCCAACAAATCTCTTTCTTTGATATAGGCTCTAAGCTCTTGCTCACGAGCCGGCTCCAGAAGCTGCTTCAATTGAATATTAGACGAAAGCTTGACCGCTTGCTCCAATAAAGGCTTCGTTAGCACCGTAATTTCGAAATTACGCAGCAAAGCCTCACGCAATGGACGCACATCGCCGGTTTTATTGACAGCTACTGGCTCTTCAGGGTTCCAGCCTAATGTGCTAATCAGTGTGTCCACCAGCACGGGACTATTCTCCGGATAGACACCTAAGCTGTCGCCGGGCTCATATTGAAGGTTGGATCCCTCTAGGGATAGCTCAATATGGCGGGTTTCGCGGCTTGAGCCTCGACCATTCAGATTCAAATTTTCCAGAACCTCAGCTCCAAATGGGCTTGTCCTTGAATATCCCGATCCCTCTGCTGTTAATCCGTTTTCAACCGCTTGCGTCACTTCCGACACAAGAGCTGAAAGCTTCATCGTCTCACTTAATAGATTGCCTACAACATTACCAAACCACTCAGCGGCTGGTTCATCGTAATCCAAATCGCAATCGACACGCGGGGTAATTTGCTTACCGCCTAGCTCTTTCAAGCGCTCGTCGAAATCCTTGCCGGTTTTACAGAAAAACTCATAGGAGCTATCTCCCAAGGCCAATACGGAATATGATAAATCCTCGAGCTGAGGCGCTCTCTTACTATGGAGGAATTCATAGAATGGCAGGGCATTATCCGGCGGATCTCCGTCACCATGGGTACTGACAACAAGCAGCAGGTTGCTGATCTTCTTTAGCCCGTTGGGCTTAAAGTCGCTCATGGATGAGAGCGAAACCTGGAATCCTTGCGCTTGCAGCTTGCCCGAGAGGTCTTTGGCTAGCCTTTGTCCATTGCCGGTTTGCGATCCAAAAAGCACGGTCACTTCTTTGGAAATGACAGGCTGGGCAACAGCGGGGACCGCTTCAATAGCGACAGAAGCCGCTTGTTGATTAACTCCAATAATCCCAGTTGGAGCTGAAGATGGCGTTCTGTTAAAAGCAGCGATATAGCCACTCAGCCAAATTTGTTGGGATTCCGTTAGTGTGGGCAGTAGCCGATTTAAAAGCTCTACTTGCTCCTGATTAAAAGGGCTGTTCATAACCTGAAGTTGCAACGATTTTTCCACCTCACATGATATTGTAGCGATCATAAAACATAGTATCCATATAGAGTATTGGCCACTACACCAACCTATCATAACAGTCTTAGTGGGTCAAATAAATTAAAATGATAAATAAATGGCATAAAACGAAATTATATGGTGAAAAAAAGAACTACTATCAAGTACAGCATGGCCATTCCTTTCTCATGTGCACGACGCTCCTACCTTAAAACATGGTATGATAAAAGAAAAGGCTGCTTAAAGCATCCATCACTGGAGGATATACCATGAGCATAAAAGATAAATTCAACTTACAGCAGTACACAACAATTATTACGGGCGGGGCTGTAGGCTTGGGAAAAGCCATGGCTGGAGCTCTCGCCGAAATGGGCTCTAATCTTGTTATAGCCGATATGAATAAAGCTAACGCTGAATCCACTGCGGAGGAGCTTCGCACCCAATATGGGATACGCGTACATGTCGTAGAAGCAGATGTGTGCAGTCCTGAAGATGTACTGCGGGTTCAGGAGGAAACTATCCGTGAATTTGGACGAATCGATGTCTTGATCAACAATGCCGGTATTGTCAGAAACGCCAAAGCGGAGGATATGAGCTATAAGGATTGGTCGGACGTATTAAATGTAAACCTAAACGGCGTCTTTTTGATGTCCCAATGCATCGGTCGGGTGATGATCCAGCAGCAAAAAGGCTCCATTATCAACATTTCCTCAATGTCCGGCCTGATCGTGAATACGCCGCAATGCCAGATCGCCTATAATGTCTCCAAAGCCGGAGTCATCTCATTGACCAAAACCTTGGCTGCCGAATGGGCACCGCATGGCATCCGAGTGAACACGATTGCTCCCGGCTATATGAAAACGGAGCTAACGGAGCCTTTTTTCAAAGAAGGCGGCGCGCTGATTGAACGCTGGATGGGGATGACGCCAATGGGACGTCCCGGGCTGCCGGACGAGCTTCAAGGCATCGCCGTCTATTTGGCCTCGGAAGCGTCCTCCTACACGACGGGAGGCGTATTTACTGTCGATGGCGGGTACACAGCTTGGTAGGAGGCTTTGACCTTTTAAAGAAAGCCGGAAAGCACCCTATAACTGGTGTCTCCCGGCTTTTTTTGTGTTTATTTCGCACATGCTCCCCCTTCGCTGTTACACTACTTAAATAAGAGTACTTCCATACATAATCTGATATAAGTTGGAGGCAGCACAGATGGAGAAAATCGATGAGACAATCAAACGCCCTACGATCGCTTTAACGGGTGCCGGTGGATATATAGGGCATAACCTGCTGAAGCCATTAACAGAGCATGCTGATGTTATTGCCCTATCGAGGCATGTTGACGACCGCGAGACCATGAAGCATGTGGAGTGGCGCTCTTGCGATTTCTTTTCGATGGATGATGCCGAAAAAGGTCTGGAGGGTGCCGACTACGCGGTTTATTTGATCCATTCCATGCTCCCTTCCGCCAAGCTGACACAAGCCAAATTCGAGGATATGGATGTTATACTTGCCGAGCATTTTGGGCGTGCCGCGCTCAAAAATGGCGTGAAGCAAATTGTATATTTAAGTGGAATTCTTCCTTTAGACACGAAGAAAAACGAGCTCTCCCGCCATTTGCGCAGCCGGCTAGAGGTTCAACAAATATTGGAGTCGTTTGGCATTCCAGTAACGACGATTCGTGCCGGTCTCATCGTGGGACCAAAGGGCTCATCCTTTCCTATCCTCGCCAAGCTGGTTAAAAGGCTGCCGATTATGATATTGCCCAAATGGACACGTACACAAACGCATCCGATTGCGCTCTCCGAGGTGCTGAATGCACTAAAACATAGCATCGGCAATGAAAACCTGTCGGGAAGAGCCATTGATGTCGGAGGTCCGGAGGTGATGACCTATCAGGAAATGCTGAAGCAAACCGCTGAAGTGATGCACAAAAAACGATATTTTTTCACGGTGCCCTTCTTTTCCGTCATGCAGCAGCAATCCAAGTCCAACAAGCAAGCGATGAAATCAGATGTCCGCTCTGTGCAGCGGATGATTTTGCCAGAAGGTAAAGATGCCAATTGGGCAGCCACCTATTATTTATCCTGGCTCTCAAGCTTTGTTAAACCGTTTATTCGGACGATGCTTGATGACGCGGGTAACTGTCGAGTCTATATGTTATTTAGCCGCCGCCCTTTGCTGGAGCTTACGTATTCCCACATAAGAAGCACACCAAGCTGCACAGTTTACCAAATTACCGGCGGCTCCTTCGCGAATACCAATGATGGGCACCATGGAAGGCTTGAATTTATGCAAATCCCCGGATCGAGGGAATGTATCGTGGCGATTCACGATTATATGCCCTCCTTGCCTTGGTTCGTTTACCGCTTCACACAGGCTAAGGCGCATGTCTGGGTTATGTACGCCTTTAGGAAAAACCTGCTTCGTCTGATTCGGCAGCATGACAATCCTACCATCACTTAATGGAAGGAATATCGTTGATATGGTCTTCCCTTTCGCTCCGCCCAAACCACCTTCGCTTATTAAAAATCAGCGTTTTGTGCTATCAATAATTGTTTTGATTGCTTATGGTCACCGGGCTCAAAGCCGTACAATATAACTGCAAGCCGTACAAGGCAAGCAGCCTTTAGGAGCCGCTAGCACGGCGAGCAGCAACCAAACAATATTCGGAGGCGATACGTTTGATTACAAAAGGAAGTCCCTTCTCCCTGCAGCAATTTCGCGAGGAAGGCTACAGCGGACCCACACAAGGTCTGAGTCTACAGGAGGCCGATCAGTATTACAACCATTTCTTCGAGACGGCTGGGCAATCCAAATTCGAGCCAGGACCGGTGCAGACGAGTTTATCCGCTTGGCATCACAAGCATCGCTGGGCCTATGAGCTGGCTACACATCCCAGCATTGTTGAGGCGATGAAGCAAATTTTGGGCGATGATATTGTGCTCTGGGCAATGCAATTCTGGTACAAGGAGCCGAACAATGGTAAGTTTATACCATGGCACCAAGATATTAATTATTGGCCGATGGAGCCAGCGATCAATGCAACCGCTTGGGTTAGCTTGGGCTGGTCGATCCTCGAAAACGGCTGCCTGCGGGTCATTCCCGGTACCCACAAGTCTGTGGTGCCTCATGTTGCTACAGGAGATAGCCAAAGCCTATTCGAGCAAGGGCTGCCGCAGGCTGCCATCGATGAGTCCCAAGCTGTGGATCTGGAAATGTCACCCGGACAAATCGCTTTTTTCAATGAAGCCACCTTTCATGGCTCCTTAATAAACAGCTCCAATATTCCCCGTGTAGCCTTCTCAGTTCGTTACACAACACCAGAGGTTCAATTTCTAATGGACGAATGGGGTGGTGATACGAGCCGAATCCGTACTTTTCTGGTACATGGGGAAGACCATTTCAAACGCAATGAATCGATCCGTGGCCTTGTGCCTAGGGAATAGGCACAATTGAGGTGGCAACCGTAATGAATTCCTATCAATTGATGATTGATTCCTTGCAAGTACGATTTTTGCACATCAAATCGTATGCTCTGGACTATCATTGGCATGCTGCCAAGCGGACGCTCCACCATTCCGTGTTGTGGTATGTCGAGCAAGGAAGCTTTTATCTGACGTTAGACGAGATTTCCTATACTTGCCAGGAGGGGCAGCTTTGTGTGTTGCCTGCGAATGGGGAAATTAGCTATCGGGCGATTTCGGATGAGCTGCGAATTATTAGCATAAATTTTGATGCCGAAATTTCCTTTTTAAGTGATCGGAGCTGGGAGCATGTACTAAATATCCCTGTAATTTTTGAGGCGGGAGCTGCGGAACTTCAACCGTTGGTGGGCGAAATGCTTGACCATTCAGGTGTTGCTTCCCCTTTCCTGTCTCTTTTTATGCAGTCGTCCCTGCTGCGTATTTTATATGTAGTCTTGCAGCAAAGCATGGCAGATCCCGTTGCTGCCTCCTTCCAACGAATGGATGAAAGAATTCATACGATTATCCACTACCTGCTAGCCCATCCCGATCAAATGCCAGAAGTGGCCCAGCTCGCTGACCTGGTTTCACTAAGTGAATCCCATTTACGGAAATTGTTTATCCAGTATACCGGACAAGCTCCGCTGCATTTCATTCATCGCTTGAAAATCGAACAAGCCAAAAAGCTGCTGGCTGCCAGCACCAAAACCATTTCACAAATTTCCTATGAGCTTGGTGTGCATCATGCGAATTATTTTACCCGCTTGTTTAAAGCCAAAACCGGCTTCACCCCGCAGCAGTACCGCCAGCAATTTGGTATGTGGCTAAATGAGTGAAGCCTCCATTCATTATAAAATGTGACCATTCATCAGCCCCGCTGATCTAATTACTGTAAATAACAATTAAAGATCTGCACATATGCAGATGTTAAATTGGAGGTCACAGAGACTGTATTTGACGGGACCCGCGCTGTATTTCTGGTCGATGTTACAGCACCCAATTTGGTCAATGGCCAATTGGATACCGAAAAAAATGGTCAAGCTTAGCAATGCTATCGAAAGTGTTATTTTCAAAGTAAATGGTAAAACCCAAGCTAATCCTGATTCCCGTTTATTAGGATTATCCTATAATGGTGCCGGAGCCGCACACCCTTATGAAGATGATATTAGCGAAATACCGCGTGAGGGCCAATATATTAAAGAGCTGGAAATGAAGATTGAGCTTTCTGCTCCATAATAATCTTATATGGGACAGCAAACAGATAGTTGATTTCGTCAGCTATCTGTTTTATTTATATATCGGGATGCTTTAAATTCCCCCTTCCCATTTGCCATTAATACTTATAAAATTATAGCAACAACAGTGTAAAGGAGTTACCTGAATGCAGGATAGATCAAGACGCCTTTCTCGACGTACAGCCTCCGGATATTCCACTCCGCAGCAGGGGAACCACAATGTTCCAGACGCTATGGCCTCTACAACCGGTATATCTTCAGCTGCCGGCATTATGCAATTACAGCGTTCTATAGGAAACCAAGCAGTTGGTAGAATGCTGGCAGACCAACGTATTCAACGAATCACGTCCCCTCCGATTGTTACGCCACCCACAGATCCAAAGCTGCCTGCCATTTTGCCTAATTCTAAGGCGGTTGCGATGAAATCATTAATGGGTGCGCATATGCGTGACTATGATAAGCAAACGGATCCATCAACAAGTAGCGAGACATATAACGTAGCTGAAGATAAGCCGATAGGCTCTAAAATCTCTTATCGCGGCGAGTTTGAGGTTTATGAAATTACGGATCAAACCGGTTTATGGAAATTGGCCAAATTCGAGGGAAAGCACGGCTTTGTCCGTATTAGCAAGGTCGGTCCTATGCGAGGTCTTTCCGGCGCGAGGGATAAACTAGCGGAGATCAAGGCACAGAATCTACTAAATCCACCGCCGATAGTTCCGGCACCTGCGGATGATCGCAATACCATCGATGACGGGTTAGAGAGTGCTGGCCAAACTACAGAAGTGTTAGGTACAGGTCAAGGTGGCGTAAAAGAATCTTATGATATGCGTGCCGATGCTTTAGAGGATGTAAAAGGCCAGGAAGCTGCCAAGGAGAGCCTAGAAATGGAGAGTGCCAAGCTTGGCATGGCAACTGCTCCTGGCGAAACGCTGCTCGCCGGGCTTAACGGCATCGTAGCGATGAAGAAAATAATCGATACGGCCCGGGATACCGACATGTCCAAGACGGAGAAAGGGTTCAACATTACGGAAGGTATCATCGATACGGGCAAATCGCTGCAAAAGGGTGTAGAGAGCACCTCAGGCTTTGCCGATAATATTGGCAAGCTTTCTGGAAGCACGGTCAAAGGCGCGGAAGCGGTTAGTGATTGGTCAGGTTCCGTAGGGGAAGCGATCTCTGCCATCAAGAGCTCGTTCAGCATAGTCAGGAATATATATGATGTCTTTAGTAAAACGTTCAGCAGTGAGGGCATTAGCGCCGATGAGGTAGTTAGCGCCGGCATGGAAGTCCTCAGCAATGGCCTTCAAGTGGCCCAGTCCGCAGTCAAGACCGTCAAAGCGATCCTCGATATCCTCAAGGTTGGCTCAGCAGGACTGGCACAAGCGATTCCGGGCTTGGGCATTGCGATCAGCGGCATTATGATCACGATCAAGGTATACAAGATGATTAAATCCTCACTTGCTACCTATCGAATGACCAAAGCCAAGCGAGAGTTTAAAGATAAATATAGCAGTAAAGACTATGTAGGAGCCCAGCAGTATACGCTATTTGGCAGGAATCTTTGGAAGTCCTTTAATCCTGGTACAGATTCGGGCAAGCTGCTGAGCCGTAAGCAGGAATTAATAGCTAAGGGAACGGCCGCCACCGAGCCGGAGAAGCTGGAGTTAAATGATATTCAGGAATATGAGGTCGCCAAAGAAATTAAATATATCAACCAGAAACGATTGGCAAGAGCAGGCATTCAAATCGGGCTGGAAATGACCAATATAGCCGGGGATATCGCTACTTTGAGTGGAGTCGGAGCCCAGGCAGGAGTGCCGCTTAAGGCAGTGGCTGCTGGCGCTGGCATTACCATGAGCTTAGGGCGCAAAGCCAAACAATTCGGCCGGGACCGTGCAGCCAAGCCTGGTGCATGGAAGCTTACCAAAATGGTGTTTAATGAGGGTAAATCCTCCACACTCAAGCATCAGAAAAGAGTGGAACAAACGAACATCATTCTGGAGATGATTACGAATCTTCCCGAGTATAAGCCTAGAGATGCTGATATTAAAAAACAATACAAACGTGTAGAGAACTTCATTTCGAGCTGCGGTGTGAACCCGATTGAACTGTATAGGCTTAATGGAAATGTAGAAAAGCAGCGGGCATTGCTGATCAAAAGCATGAAGAGTCGTGAATAGGAGGGCCTAACATGAATACGAATAAACAGGCAAGAGATCTGGCAGAGCTTGGCTTTTTGCAGCAATATTTCAAGGAAGCCGGACTGGAGTCCGAGGTTATTGACCCTTCCGAGGAGGTGCCCATTGGCACACTGCTTGTGCCCTTAACCAAGGACAGCCAGCAGCGGGATCGTTATCTAACCTTCAACTTCGTACCTTCCTTAGCTCATGAGGGCATCGAGCATATTCGGCTGCTGCAAATATACACGCAGATTCCAGTAAGCTTGGTGGACGGGAGCCTTGAGAAACTGGAGAAGCTGCTGCTGGCGATCAACTGCCATCTGGCGATTGGCCACTATAGCATTCGTGAGAACCAAGAACTCCATTACCGGTATGTGTGGTGTACGTCCAGCGGTCATTTAATTCCCAAGGAGCAAATATTGGAAATAACGGATTTGTTCATATTGATGCTCGATACGTTCGGAGGCATGATCGACAGTGTCGCGTCCGGACAAACAGAGCTATCTGAGGCACTAGCCTTTCTAGAGCAATAAGTACGGATTACATAAAAAAGCACCTCTGATTCCACGTAAATAGTGGAGCCTGGGGTGCTTTTTCTATTCCGATCATCTGGAGGTTTGCCGCTTTCTATTTACCTACCTGCTATATTGCGCCTGATGCAGCTTACTGTAAACCCCACCGGAGGCTACTAATTCCTGATGCTTGCCCTGCTCAGCGATTCCGCTCTCATTGACAACTACAATGCGGTCGGCATTTTTGATCGTCGTAAGCCGATGCGCAATGACCAAGGTTGTGCGTCCCACGGATAGCTCGGACAACGATTTCTGGATCGCAACCTCTGTTTCCGTATCCAGCGCCGAGGTTGCTTCATCCAAAATCAGAATCGGCGGATTTTTCAGGAACATCCTCGCGATTGAGAGACGCTGCTTCTGGCCGCCAGATAGCTTGACGCCACGCTCCCCGATAACCGTATCCAGTCCGGCGGGCAGCTTGCTGATCAAATCCTCAAGTGAGGCTCTTTTAGCTGCCTCCACAATTTGCTCCTCTGTGGCGTTCAAGTCGCCGTAAGCAATATTTTCCCTAATCGTGCCCGAGAACAGGAATACATCCTGCTGGACAATGCCGATATGCTTGCGCAGCGATTCGAGCTTGATCTGCCTAATATCGACGCCGTCTACCGTAATATGGCCTGCATCCACATCATAAAATCTAGGCAGCAAGCTGCATATCGTGGTTTTCCCGGCTCCCGATGGTCCTACAAAAGCTACCGTTTCACCAGCATGAATCGTCAGGTTGATATTGCTCAGAATTTGGCTGCTTTTCTCGTAGCCGAAAGAAACGTTGTGGAAACGAATCTCCCCCTCCACCCTCTTCAGTTCAACCGCGTCAGGCACATCGGCAATATCGGGTTCTGTATCGAGAATTTCGACATAGCGCTTGAAGCCTGCAATCCCTTTGGGATAGGTTTCAATGACCGCATTAATTTTCTCAATGGGCCGAAAAAACACGGTGGAAAGCAACAGAAACGCCATAAATTCACCCATTTCCAGCTTCCCTTGTATAAAGAACCAAGCCCCGCAAATCATCACGAATACGGTAATAAGGCGCATCATCATATAGCTGATCGAGATGCTTTTTGCCATTGTTTTATAAGCAAGCAGCTTAGTTAAGCGAAAGTTTTGGTTATCGACGGCAAATAGCTTGTTCTCATGCCCTTCGTTAGCAAAGGATTGAACGACACGAATCCCACCGACGTTGTCTTCGATCCGGGCATTAAAGCTGCCCACATTGCGGAATAATTGCCTGTAGGTTTTCGTCATTTTTCCACCGAATACGATAATGAGCCATGCCATAAATGGGATAATAATAAAGGTCATTAACGCCAGCTCCAGATTAATGTAGGCCATCAGCGTGAATGCACCTACCAAGGTCATAATGGCAATAAACACATCCTCGGGACCATGATGGGCTACCTCGCCTATATCATTAAGGTCCGTCGTTATATGTCCAATCAAATGCCCTGTTTTATGATTGTCAAAAAAGCGGAACGACAATTTCTGGATATGACCAAACATCTTTCTGCGCATATCCGTCTCAATATTAATGCCCAGCATATGGCCCCAATAAGTAACTATGTAATTCAAAACCGTATTAAGTGCGTAAACCGATAACAAACCGATGCAGGCAAAAACAATGACCGGCCAATTTTGCCCTGGCAGCAAATCATCGATAAATTTACTGACAGCAAGCGGAAACGCTAGCTCAAGCAGCCCTGCGATAAGGGCGCATATAAAATCCAGCAAAAACAATCCTTTATAAGGCTGGTAATATGAAAAAAAACGACGAAGCATTCCTGATCACTCTCCATATAGTCTTTTAAAAATTGGGAAATATCACTAATATCTGACAATCGTTCGTTAGTTCCGTACTAAGTATAGGTTACATTATTTATTTCCACAATATGTTTTTGTGAGCTCTAGCCCTTTTGAGTTATGGGTAGTTCCCTGTCTCGTATGCTATAATGATATCGATTTATACATACAAAGGGATTCTACATGGAGAGAGGCAGCCTATGAAACCATTTTTACAAAAGCATGGATTTAAACTATTGGTTACCCTAATGTTAGTCGCGCTTGTTGGCAGTGTTATATCCTGGGTTACCCAAAGCCCCACCTTGCCCGTACTCAAGCAAGCTCCCAACTTTACACTTAGCAATCTGGACGGTCAAAAGGTCAATTTAAACGATTCCAATGGAAAGGTTCGTTTAGTGGAATTTATGTTCACTAGCTGCCCAGACATTTGCCCCATGACCACCTTCAATATGGTCAAGCTTCAGGAAGAGCTTAGGAAAACGAATCAATGGGGCAGCGAGGTACAGTTTCTATCCATTACCTTCGACCCTCTTAAGGACACACCGAAGGTGTTGAAGGAGTACGGGGACCGCATGCGGATCGATTATAGCGGATGGACCTTGTTAACCGGAACCGAGGCAGAAACAGCGGCAGTAGCCAAGGATTTTGGAGTGCTGGTGCAAAAATTACCAGATGGACAATTCGTCCATACGGTTACCTCTTTGTTTTTAGTGGATGGCACGGGTAAAATTCGCAAAATATTCGCAATGGGCGACCAAATGGACAATGCTGACATAATAAAATCGATCCAGCAAATTGCTGGATCGAAGTCGAAATCTTAATATTAGGTTATGCTGTAGGCTCTAGCAGAGGACCATCCGGTTCCTCTGCTTTATCTTTCTCACGTTCGTACCACCCATAGAACACATAAGCCAGAATACAACCATATGCAAGTTCTTGGACGATCTTCATAATAACGCCACCCAGCTGTTGATCCATAATCGGTGTGAGCCAAGAAATATTGACAATCGGCTTATCCACCACCATGGAATAAAACGGAAGGCATAATAATTGCATCGAGCCGGTGTAAGTCGTATAAATAAGGTCACCGGCAAAAATAATTAATGCACAAGCGGGCGTAAGTAAAAAACCATTCAAGAAAATGTAGCCCATTTTTTTCAAATCACTCATCGAGTTAATCGCCCCTTTAGGACTAAAAACCGACCACCACATACAAAACGCTGAGAAAAAGATAAAAATATGCAGCACATTATGCAAGGCGTAATTGGACATCGTCGCATCAAAGATCATCGGGATATGATAAAACGAAAAGGATCCATTAAACGTAATAATAGCCACAAGTGGATGTGCGAAAAATCCTATAAACTTGCGCGGTCCATTTTTTGAGGACAAGTAATGAAAAACAGCCTCCGGCAAGCCCCTGTATAGCAAGGGTGGCACGATCAGGTATAGTGTGGACTGTTGGAGCATATGGCTGCTAAACCAGAAATGCCCAAGCAGATTTAAAGGACCACCTAGGGCAAAATAAAATAAAAATAACCCTAACAAAAAGCTAAGCCGCCCTTTCAGCTTCACCTGGTTGCCCAAAAAGCGCAAATAAAAAGTAGCTAAAATCGTTACAATAATGAACAGCTCGGGACTAAACATGGCTCGAAATCCGTAGGCTTCCATCAAATCTAATATATTCATTGTCACGGTTCTCCTTCATCTTGATTACAACCCTATCGTATCATTTAACTATCTTGAAATCCACCTCCTGATACCCAAATGGAGCCAAATTCCTCCGGTAGCTGTTCACAAAGGCTTCAAGATTTGTTCACCAAAATGACGCTCGTTAAAATAAAGGCAAAGAGGGTTTGAAGCCGCTTACCAATTCCAATAATCCTTCTTAAGCCCGAGCTTATGTAATAAGACATTATAAGCAGACATTTTAACTCCTGCAAGCGACTGCTCCGTGCACACCGAATCCGGCTTGAAATCCAACTCCTTGGTTTTAACTAAGGTGGACTCGGACAAATTATTCGTAATGACGGCTTGGTCGAAGCAAGGAGGGGAAATATAAGTAAGCTTGGACCGTTCTAGGATTAAACGGGTATTGTCCGGTGGCTGTAACGTTACTGGTATGGTGAAAAGACCTGTTATCCCAATCAATATGAGCACAGCTACTCCCACTTTTACATTTTTTTTCGAAGGCTTCATCGCAATACACCTCTTATTCATGTTTTGCTTCCTAGCATAACTTAAGCAACCTAAGGTGTGCGTGACTACAAAGAGCTATAATTGTTATTGTTCTGTGAAATATACTATAGTTAGTAAGTAATGATTACAATACAGATGTCCAGAGGAGGAAGCCATATGGAGCAGAGAACTTTAAATAAGCTTGTTGTTTCAGCAGTTGGACTCGGATGTATGGGAATGTCGGACTTTTACAGCGGGCGTGATGACGAGGAATCGATTCGTACCATTCACAGAGCTTTGGAGCTTGGCGTAACGTTTCTGGATACTGCTGATATGTACGGCGTTGGCAAAAACGAAGAATTACTTGGCCGGGCTCTGAAGGGACGCCGCAATGAAGCTGTGATTGCTACCAAGTTCGGCAGTGTGCGAAGTGAGGATGGCAAGTTCCTTGGCGTCAACGGCAGTCCCGAATATGTGAAATCCGCTTGTGAAGCAAGTCTCCGCCGGCTAGGAGTCGATTATATTGATCTATATTACCAGCATAGAGTTGATCCCAATACCCCGATCGAAGAAACCATTGGAGCGATGGCGGAGCTGGTGCGTGAGGGCAAAATTGGTCATATCGGGCTGTCCGAAGCCGCTCCCGCTACGATACGGCGCGCCCACGCTGTACATCCGGTAACAGCATTGCAAACCGAATATTCGCTTTGGAGCCGCGATGTGGAAGACGAGATACTCCCGACCTGCCGTGAATTGGGTATCGGCTTCGTACCCTACAGCCCGCTTGGCAGAGGATTTCTTACCGGACAGTTCCAAAAGTTCGAGGATTTGGCGGAAGATGATTTCCGTCGCCACTCCCCCCGCTTCCAAGGTGATAATTTCAAAAAAAATCTCGATCTTGTGCAGCGGATTCAAGAAATTGCCGAGGCAAAGGGCTGCCAGCCTTCACAGCTGGCATTAGCTTGGCTGCTTGCACAGGGCGATGATATAGTTCCTATTCCCGGAACAAAGCGTAGAGTTTATCTGGAGGAAAACGTAGGTGCTCTTAGCATTAAACTTACTCAGGAAGAACTGCGGCTGATTGACGAAACAGCTCCCAAAGGTGTCGCCTCCGGTGAACGTTATGCGGAGGCTTCCATGAAAAGCCTTAACCTATAGCATATCCATAAAAGCTTAACTATAATTCTGCCCGAAACATCTTATCTTAAAAGCCGTTCCCAGTCATAAGTGACTTAGGAACGGCTTTATTTTATCCACGTTTAAGAAATAAATTCTTGCACCCAAGCCCCATTGTAGTGGCCGATCCCTATTTTCGTAAATCCGCTGTTCAAAATATTGGCTCTATGCCCTGGACTGTTCATCCAATCATTCATCACCTGCTCGGCGCTAGTTTGGCCTTTGGCGATATTTTCGCCTGCTGAGCTATAAGTGATTTGAAAACTGTCCATCATATTGAAGGGCGACCCATAGGTTGGAGAATTGTGGTCAAAGTAATTGTTGTCGTACATATCCTGTGCCTTGACCAACGCCATCTTGGACAAATTATTATCCATCACAAGAGCAGGCTGTCCCATGCTTGTTCTATTTTTGTTGACTAACTGCAGCACTTGCTGCTCGAAATTAGAGCCTGTTGCTGTCTGTTCAGCTGGAATCGCCGGTTGTGATGGGTTTTCGGTACACCAATTAGAAGAATTGGGTGCCTGCAGCATCGAAATCGAAGATTGGGGCACACCCACTGTCGCTGTTGAGGATGCTTGGGTCAGGATGGGCAGCTTTCCAGCCGCGTGCGCCGTGTTATTGACGCGTATTTCTTGGGAAGCCGCCTGCTGCATCTTGGTTCTGTTTGCATATTCCGTGCAGCCTGTTGACAGTAACGCCAATAACATTGCCGCTAATACATAAATAATTTTCATGTGATCAACCACCTCTTGATGTCATTGTAGGTTCACCTCTGTTTGTTCTCATTACTAACATTTGTAGGTATCGCGACATTTATTCCAAATTTCATTAAAAGGTTGTGACTGCATCTATGCATGAAAAAAGTGGCGATATTCAGAAGCCCCTTTTAGGGAATGAACTGAAATCACCACTTCATTTTAAGGTCTCATAGCTAGGCTAACAAACCGTCAGTGTTGAACCGTTTCCGTTTCTTGCTGCTCCTTTGCAGCCGATGCGTGCTTGTGCGCCAATCGCTGTTTCACCCATTTGGCGATAGGCAAGGCGATTGATCTGGCCAGCATCACGGGAACGGCATTGCCAATTTGTTTATATTTTTTATCTATATGCGAGTTTTTCAACTCGACATGCTGTGGATTGAATACATACCAATCGGGAAAGGTTTGAATTCTTTTCACTTCCGTTACGGAAAGCCGCCTATTTTCTTCAATCGGTTCTGTAAATTCCCAATGGTCGGTTTCGATAAACCTCATCGGTTCACCACCTGGATGTAGTGGCGCTTGGCGACCGGAGGCTTGAATGGTGAAGCTTTGCTCATCCCAATTTTTTTTGCGGTTACGCGACATGTACATCGAGGAAAAAGAGCCCTTGTAATAGTCCCCAGGGTGGTCTTTCAGGTCGCCAATGGCATCCTCTAACGTCACATAAGCTTGGCCCCCTATACCATGGCTTGGCTGTGGAAGCTCATATTGAAAATCTTTAATCGAATTTTTTACGCCGACTAAAAAAACACGTTCCCTAAGCTGGGGTACCCCATAATTTCGGGAATTCACAAGATTAGGATACACGGTGTAGCCTACGGCTGAGAAGTCTTCTACAATTTGCCTAAAGACCTCACCATTACCTAATGTCAGCATACCCTTGACGTTCTCAGCCACAAAAATTTCCGGCTCAGACTGGGTCAAGCAACGAATAAACTGGAGGTACAAAAAATTACGCTTATCGTCAATCAGGCGGGGACCAGCCCCAGAAAAGCCTGGGCAGGGGAATCCTCCAAGCACCAGGTTGGCACGGGGGAATTTTTTCACCTTACGGATATCCCCATTTAGCACTTTAATATGCTCCGGATTATTAAGCGTGTAGGTTTCAAGCGCCTCTTTAAAAAAATCATTGGCAAAGATGGTATGGAACACACTTTGTTCACGAAGCTCCTTATAAACCTCTCTGTTAGCAAAAGCGTCCAAAGCCTGCTGCTCGCCAATCTCCGCTTGCAGTCCAGCCAATTCAAAGCCAAGATCAAGCCCCCCTGCTCCGCAAAACAAGGAAACTACATTAAATTTATCGTCACGGGGTTGCACTTCCCCTTCCAAATCAATAACCGCTTCGGTTTGTTTCTCCTCCAAAATACGTTCATTTAAAAATTGCTTGATTTCTTCCGTAGATAAATTAGGAGCCGGCCGATACTTACCACGACCTCGCTGATCAACCTTCATAGTCCGCCCCTTCTCACAGCCACCTAAGCACTCGCTATTTTCATCTGTTTGCTTCTTAATTGTCCGCAAGCGGCGTCGATATCGGCTCCATGCTCAAGACGCACCGTGCAATTCATGCCTTGCTTTTTTAAAAGGTCATAAAATGCCATAATCGATTCCTGCTCACTTCGTTGATATTGGCTATGCTCATCCACCGGATTGTAAGGAATTAAATTAACCGTAAGCAGGTTGCGCTTATCGCCAATAAGCTCGACCAGCTCCGCGGCATGCTCGAGGCGGTCATTAACATCCTTAAGCAAAATATATTCAATCGTCACTTTACGATTCGTTTTCTCCAAATAATAGGCAATCCCCTGCATCAGCTTCTCAATAGGAACGGCACGGTTTATTCTCATAATCCGCGTACGCAGCTCGTTATTAGGTGCGTGTAAGGAAACCGCTAAATTTACCTGTAATTGGGTATCTGCGAATTCAACGATTTTTTCAGCAAGGCCACTGGTGGAAACCGTGATATGCCTGGAGCCAATGGCTAAACCTTTATGATCGATAACAACCTTGATAAAATCCAACAAATTTTGGAAATTATCAAATGGCTCACCAATGCCCATTACTACGATATGACTCACCTTTTCACCAAGCTCCAGACGATCTAGATGGTGTTGAACATTCATAATTTGCTCCACTATTTCGCCGCTGGATAAATCGCGTTTCTTAGGCAATAACCCACTTGCACAAAAGCTGCAGCCAATATTACAGCCTACTTGAGTGGTTACACACACCGATAAACCGAATTTATGCCGCATCAATACCGTTTCAATTAAATCCCCGTCACTCAGCTTGAACAAAAGCTTGATCGTTCCATCCTTGGACTCTTGCTTCAAATGCTCGGTCAAGGTTTGAATGACGTAATGGTCTTGCAGCAGTTGAATACAATCTTTATTGACATCCAGCATGTCCGAGAAATCCGTTACCCGTTTTCTATAAAGCCAATCCCAAACCTGTAAGGCGCGGGATTTTTTGTGTCCATGTTCAATAAGCCAAGCGGTTAGTTGTTCCAAAGTTAATCCAAGTATGGATGTTTGTTTCATGCGATACCCTCATTTCAATACTTAACCATCATTTGATTACGTTTCTTCTATTTTACTTAAGATTATTTATTTAAACAAGGTGGCCGTGCAAAAACCAGGAAAAACCGTCCGCAAAAACCAAGCGCATCGGACGGTCTTTAGATGTAAAATTTGATGTTGGAACACGGTTATGGTGTATACATACTTGGCTGGGCAGGAGTAGACATGCCATCACCCAAATAAAAGCTAGTATGTGGCGGCTGGTTATAGGCTATATTTTGCCATGCGACACCCAAACGATATACGGGATCATGCATCAACGTATAGAATCGGTAATTCGATTCGTAATTGGTCGTATAGAAACGCAAGGCTGAATTATCGCTTTTGCGCCAGACCGCTTCCTCACGCCAGTCTCCGAATATATCTGCCTGCAGGGACGGATTACCTTTTGTCGTATTGTTGGACAAGGTTCCTGTTGCTGTCAGCAAATTGGAGGTCGTGGAGGCTGTGTAATCCCACTTGTCAATTTTTCCCACACCTGTGGAGCTGCTGCTTGAATATGTATGATCAAGCAGCTCACGCAGCAAATCGCCATCCCACCATATACCGAAATTCGTTGATGATGGAAGCGTATTTGTAATTAATGTGCCTGTTACCGTACGCAGCCCCACTCCATTGCCCGCCCATACCTCTTCACCGATGGTTCGCGGATCGATATCAGCTGACAGCCCTCTGCCTGTATCCGCTCCCGTATTTACACCCCATAGGATCGCGCCTGTATTGGGGTCATACATCGCAGCACCATAGGCGCCGTGGTACTCTCGTTCACCTTGAACACCTCGTAGCCTGCACGATTCGGATTCAAATCCCCTACATGAAGCGCATCGCCATGGCCCATCGCTGTATTAACCTTCTTCGTTCCGTTATCATCTACGACCAGTGCACCATAGATGATCTCATCCTTGCCATCCCCATCAACATCGGCAACACTCAGATTATGATTGCCTTGACCCGCCGTTCCGGCATTCGCGGAGCTATTGCTGTCAAATGTCCACCGCTGGGTCAGTGCACCTGCCCGCCAATCATAGGCAACCAATACGGTTCTGGTATAATAGCCACGCGCCATCACGATGCTTGGCCGTACTCCATCCAGATACGCAACCCCTGCCAAAAATCGATCCACACGATTGCCATAGCTATCACCCCAGCTCGATACGGTTCCTCGTGCAGGCAACTAATTCGTTGTGGTCAGCGCAGCACCGGTATCACCGGAGAACACCGTCAAAAATTCAGGTCCAGTCAGCACATAGCCGCTGGAATTCCGATAGTCCGCTGTGGCACTACCGATGGTAATACCCGTTCCATCTACGGTTCCATCCGCCGTTTTACAAACAATTTCTGCTTTCCCGTCACCATCAAAGTCGTAAACGAGAAATTGTGTATAGTGCGCGCCGGCGCGTATATTTTTGCCGAGATCGATTCTCCACTTGCGGGTTCCATTAAGCTCATAAGCATCCAGAATAACGTTGCCTGTATAGCCCGACTGAGAATTATCCTTGGAATTGGAAGGATCCCATTTCAAAACAATTTCGTACTCTCCATCCCCATCCAGGTCACCGATACTCGCATCATTAGCATTGTAGGTATAGGCAGAACCATTAACGGCTCCACCTGCAGGCTGCTGAAGCGGAACATCCAAATAATTATTGGCCAATACGCTGGCGGAGGGTGATGCACTCTGTTCAACCCCACCCACAACAGCGCGTACGGTGTAGGTCGAGGAAATCGTTCCTGTAGTATCCAAATAATTGGTTTTGGATGTAATCGGCGTCGTGTTCAGCTTTGTAGATCCTCTGTACAGGTTAAAGCTGACCGAACTTGCTTCCGTGCCCAGCAGCCGCCAGCTAACCAATACACCTGCCGTCAGCTTGACGGCAACAACTCCGCGACTCAGCAGCTCCATTTGGCGTGGGGCAGCGGCTGCAGTGGTTTGGCCAATCTCAAGGAATGGTCCAGCCAACAACAGACTGCTTATTACTAACGTTGTTAATCTTGAGGGCTTTCGAAACCAACTTCTCATACAATTCCTCCTTCAGATCGCATCAACTGTTTATCCATTCAAAGTATATGGTTGCGGTTACATGGGTTTATTCAAAAAATCCGACTATTCTGTTCAATAAACAGTGACGACTTGATCGTCGCCATTAATACATGTAGCCAATAATTTGAAGCACTAAAAAGACCTAAGCCGCAAGCACTTAGGTCTTTCTTTGATCTAGACAAATGCGAGTGCTGAAAACTAGCTCCGCGATGTGTGTTTCACTATAGCTACGATGATTCCTTCCCACTCCGCCTTAGGAATTTCATGCCCTGTGCCTTCGAGCGTAATTAAAGCTGCCTTAGGAATTTCATTCTCTAAAGCAATGCCATGCTCATAAGGAAGCACAGGATCTTCCGTACCGTGAATAACTAAGGTAGGCACGTCGATATCCTTGATCCGACCAACATAGGATTCCCCCCCACCAAGGAGCGCATGGTTAAACATGCTGAGCAGATTATTCGCTCTTTGGGCTTCCGCTGTAGCCAGCTTCAAAGCCTGCTGCTTATCGAAGGGATGCTTGGAGCCAGCCAATAAGCGCCAGCCTTCGGCCATGTAGTCTGCCGCTATGGACTTATCAGCCCAATTAACGTTTCCACCCAGCGCGTGGTAGTCCAGTATCTTTGGATCAATCTGCGGTAATCCCTCATTGGGTCCAAATATACTCGACATCATCAATGTCAGGCTTACAACCCGCTCTGGATTCCGCAGCGCTGCCAATTGCGCAAGCATCCCACCCAATGACATACCTACCAGATGGGCTTGCTTGATTCCGTTCGCATCCAATACCCCGACCGTATCCGCAACCATATCTTCAATATCATATAGGGGTTTACCCGGTACGTATGAAGTAGTACGTCCGACATCCCGATTATCGAAGCGAATGACATAACGCCCATAATCCGCCAAGCGCTGGCAAAATTCAGCGTCCCACCAAATCATCGATGCCATGGCGCCCATAATTAACAAAACAGCAGGATCCTTAGCATTCCCGAAGGTTTCTGAGCATACTTCAATACCGTTGATTGCATTTATCTTTTCGTTCATTGTCATTTCCTCATTTCATTCGTATTGGTTAATAAGAAAAAGCATAAAAAAATAAACCCATCGATTTTTCGCAAAAAAAAAGATGAATGTACGTGACTTTTCCTTAAATTAACGTAACCGAATGAATTTGATAATCACAGTCGTCAGCACTCCTGTACAATAAAGTATGGACAATACGCCCACACTTAATTGTAACACAAACCTGCTGTTAAATCACTGAAAAAGCCTCCAATCCCCGCTTTTGAGAGCAGGTAATTAGAGGCTTTGTTAGTTCACCTTTTATATAAAGGATAGGTTACTGCTGTCGGCACCTGAATAAGAATGATCCGCATTTCGGCTTCCCCCGCCGCTAGCAGTTGGATTTCTTCCTCTGTGTCTGCCTCCATAACAATGAAATCTTTATGCTGGTGACCTATAGAAGAAGGAGCACTGCTACTCCTGTTCCACACCCCTCCACCACGAATAGCCAAGGCTGCAAGTGAATATCCGGCAGGAATCGTATGCTTATACTCACTTCCAGCCTCTAAATGGATATCCCACATGTTAACATCCGCCACCAATTTAATAGGAGAGTCCCTCCCGATCACGGTTTTAACAACAACATGGTCCAATGAAGCCACTGGGAAATCCTCATGTATAAATTGATTGTAGGTAGGTTTTCTTTGGATCGCTTCATTCAGATTAGGCTCGAACCAGATCTGGAACATTTCTGCCTTCGGTCCGACAATCCGTTCTTTATGAGAAATACCCGAGCCCGCTTGCATAACCTGAGCCCCACCAGAGGTCACTATACTGTTCGTCCCTAATGTATCTCCATGCTCGGCAACCCCGTTGATCACATAGGTCATAATTTCAAAGCCTTGGTGGGGGTGAAGCCCAAGCGCCCCTTCTTGCTCCACAAATCCCCAAGCCCAATAAAATAAAGGGCCTACACGCTGTGCTACAGAACCTTCCCGGGGGAATCCGATCGGCTTTTGCTCGATGATTTTCCCTCCGTCAAAGGAGCCAACTGCCTGCTGCTCGGGTGGGTACACGTTGATGTTCATTTTAAGTAACCTCCTTAAGTTTGTTCCGCGGCTATACCCAGCTTTTTGAGTATGTCTATACCCTGCTTTTGTTCTTCTTGGGTCACTGCTTGCATCAAGGAATGAATGGTAGACGCATGAATGGGAAAAATAGCATCAAATAGCTTATTACCGTCCGTAGTCATTTCTGCATAGATGACCCTTCGATCCTCTGCACATGGTACCCGATTCAGCAAGCCTTTTTTCTCCAGTTTATCAATATTATAGGTCATGCTTCCGCTAGTCACTAAAATTTTATCGCCAATTTGCTGTAAGGGCACTCTCCCCTTCGCATATAACACTTCTAATACCATAAATTCAGAAGGAGATAAGCCGTATTTCTTCACATCTTTAGTTGCCTGATCCATTAATGCTTTATAAGCCTTGGAAAGTACGATAAATAGCTTAAGCGAAATTGCTTGATCCTCATCTAATTGAAAGGGCATGAAAGCCACCACCTAACTATCTTTAATTTCATTATTTCAATTTAAAGATATATGTTTTGGCGATCTCAGTCAAGCTGTTGTTTTTGTTGTTTTCCTTTCCAATCTTCATGCTTTTATCCCAAAGCATAGGCACCTGGACCAATCAACGCAATTCCAATAGCAACCACCATTAGCACTAACGGATATTCATAGCCATTAGCTGTTGCCCAAATTCCATTTTTACCATGTACCTTGATGATCGCTCCCAGCATAGTCAGTGTAATTAATACAGCAGCCAGTGGAGTGAACAGCCCCGTAGCAAAGAGAATGCCTCCCAACAATTCCATAACCCCAGCCAAGACGGCCATCACAACACCCGGTTTAATTCCAATCGACTCCATCCACCCACCTGTACCTTTAGGACCGTAGCCACCAAACCACCCAAACAGCTTTTGCGCACCATGCCCAATAAACAATAATCCCACGACCAAACGAATCAACAATAAGCCTAATGCCAACATAGAAATCACTCCTCATTTAGTTTTAATTAAATTATCTTTCATTTAATTATCTTAACTTAAAGATATAATATTCAACGCTCATTGTCAATACCCATTTGCCCTAATTTTAAAAAGGACTCAAACGGTGGTTAGATTTCTGAAATCGAAGAAAACCCTACTGAGGCTGCTGTAGGGTCTTCTTAATGGGGAGGTGCACCCATTAATTTACTCCGTTAATGGACAATTGAATCTTATTGACTCCTTCAACCTCAGCCTTACTCTCATAGCCATTAGGATTATTGACCTGCCAGCGCCAAGCATCGCTGCACATCGTTTCCAAGCCGCGTTCCGCAACCCAACCTAGCTGCTGCTTCGCTTTTAATGGATCTGCATAACAAACGGCTACATCACCTTGCCTACGAGCAACAAATTCGTAAGGAACTGATTTCCCTGAAGCAAGCTCGAAGGCCTTCATCATTTCAAGAACACTAACCCCTTTGCCAGAACCCAAATTATAAGTATGTACACCAAAACCCGTATCCAGGCTTGTACGCTCAACTGCTTTTAAATGACCAATCGCTAAATCAACTACATGTATGTAATCCCGAACG
This sequence comes from Paenibacillus agricola, assembly GCF_011440305.1. Lineage (GTDB taxonomy): Bacteria > Bacillota > Bacilli > Paenibacillales > NBRC-103111 > Paenibacillus_S > Paenibacillus_S agricola. Next base: position 107,143 of record NZ_JAAOIW010000004.1, read on the forward strand.
CCAGTGCCGTCTTGTGTTTCATAATCATTTCCGAATATTCGCAGCCGCTTCAGCTTTCCAATGGCCACTTGGGTGATATAGGGCAATAAATTGTTAGGAATACCGTTCGGGTCTTCACCTATTCGTCCACTTGCATGGGCACCAATCGGATTGAAATATCGAAGCATAATAATGCTCCAGCTAGCATCCGAAATATAAAGATCACGTAAGATTTCTTCAATCATCAGCTTGGTCCGGCCATAAGGGTTGGTTGCCAGTAATGGAAAATCTTCCGAGATTGGCATTTTCTCCGGCGTTCCATACACCGTTGCGGAGGAACTGAAAACCAGTTTTTTGACACCAAATTTTTGCATTGTGTGACAAAGGTTTAGGGTGCCTGTGATATTATTATGGTAATATTGCAACGGGATTTTCACGGATTCTCCAACTGCTTTCAGACCGGCGAAATGAATAACAGTGTCGATATGATGGTGCTCAAAAATATGTTCAAGACCTTGCCGATCCAGCAAATCCATTTTATAAAATACCACATTCTTGCCGGTAAGCTCCTCAACGCGTTGCAATGCTTCCGGCTTGCTGTTTTGCATATTGTCTACTACAATAATCTCATAGCCGCTATTTAACAGCTCCACACAAGTATGGCTTCCAATATAGCCCGCTCCACCCGTTACCAAAACTACCAATGTATGACCCCCATAATTAAAATGGTTGTTCAAAAAAATTGTGCGCTGAACTTCTCTTCATTCATTATACCAATCCCAACTGTTGTTTTCCAACATTTTTTTCCAACATTTTCCATCAATAACCGCGCTTATTCGCTTCTTTCCCCTAAATAAATTCGTCATAATTCCCGTTTCTTTATAGGATTGGTTGTGCTTTGAACCCGAATCAAATATATATTATTTAGTAGGTTACTTTAATGTGCCTACTTCACTTTAATACGTAATGCATGTATGATAAAAATGCGTGATGGAGAAAATATGTTATTCCACAAATAGAAGGGAAGTTATTTATAATGGCAACTGTATTGTATATTACCGCACACCCGCATGATCACCAAACTTCGTTTAGTTTGGCAGTAGGTAAAGAATTTATTGATGCTTACCGCGAAACCAATCCGACAGATGAAATCATTCATCTGGATTTGTACAAAGAAAACATTCCTCATATCGATGCTGATATTTTCAGTGGTTGGGGAAAGCTAAGATCAGGAACTGCTTTTGATCAACTTTCTGCTGTTGAGCAAACTAAAGTAAGTCGCCTTAATGAATTGGTTGATCAATTTGTAGCAGCCGATAAGTATGTATTTGTTTCACCAATGTGGAACTTTTCCTTCCCTCCAGTACTTAAAGCATATATCGATTCCTTTTGTATCGTGGGTAAGACCTTCAAATATACAGAAACCGGACCTGTTGGCTTGCTAACAGACAAGAAAGCCCTGCACATTCAAGCTAGCGGCGGCGTATATAGCGAAGGACCTGCTGCCGGTTTCGAAAGTGGACATAGTTATCTTGCAAAAATCATGCAATTTGTGGGTGTTCCTTCCTTCGAAGGTTTGTTTGTTGAAGGTATGGCAGCTGCTCCAGACCAAGCTCCAGCTATTAAAGAAAAAGCGATCGTTAAAGCTAAACAATTGGCAACTACATTCTAAACGAGTAGCTAATCGTATAAAGCTCCACAGCCCATTTGGCTGTGGAGCTTTTGTGTCGTTACGGCATAGCGAGTTATCCGTGCACAAATGCAAAAAAGCTACCTCAACGAGGCAGCCTTTTTGCTTGTATGTCTAGGATCGATTAATAGAAATTAAGGATCTACGCCAAAATCGGTGCTTGACGATGTTGAAAGCAGATCAGTTGGACGAGCATACAAGTGGTCATAGGCAGAAAGATGGATGAGCGGGACCTGTCGGGTCAAAATCGACACGCAGCAACCCGTATACTTCGGTGCCACTCATGCAGACTAATGTCGCTTCCTTCTAACTCCAATTTAGCTACTCCGCATTCGTCAAGCACTTGTTTCTGCATAGAGCCGAAATTAATATAATTTTTTCAAGGCGTCCGCGGTAAAAGGAACTAGCTCGTCAACGCGTCCATCGCGAATTTTGGCAGCCCAAGCGGGATCAACCAGCAAGGCACGACCGATGGCGACCAAATCAAACTCATGATGATCCAGCTTTTCGATCAGCTGCTCAAGATTGGAATTCTCGGCACCTTTGCCTTCTATGAATAGACTCATAAATTCTTGGTCAAGCCCGACCGATCCAACCGTAATGGTTGGCTTGCCAGTCAGCTTCTTCGTCCATCCGGCAAAGTTCAGCTCAGAGCCTTCGAACTCCGGCTCCCAGAAGCGGCGGGTCGAGCAATGGAATACATCAACCCCTGCTTCCACAAGCGGAGCCAGGAATAATGCCAGCTGCTCAGGCGTTTCCGCCAGCTTCGCTGTGTATAAAGCCGATTTCCATTGCGAAATACGCAGGAAGATCGGGAAATCGGGACCTACCGCACGGCGGCATGCCTCGATCACCTCGACAGCAAAACGGGTACGGCCTACCATATCTCCGCCGTATTGGTCAGTGCGCTGATTCGTTCGCTCCCAGAAAAACTGGTCGATCAAATAACCGTGCGCACCATGAATTTCCACGCCATCGAAGCCTAAGCGTTTGGCATCGCCTGCCGCTTGCGCGAAAGCCTCGACTATTGCGTTAATCTCTGCTATGCTCATAGGCTCAGTCACCTTATTGCCATTCAAATCGAGACCGGACGGCCCGATTGGCAAGGCCTCCGGGTTCGGTAAGCTTCCAATTTCCCTTGTCAAGCCTACATGCCAGATCTGCGGAATAATTTTGCCACCAGCTTCGTGAACTTCCTTCACGACCTGTGCCCACCCATTCAGCGCAGCTTCGCCATGGAAATTAGGCACGTTAAGGCCGCCTGCCGCGGGATGGTTAATCAATGTGCCTTCCGTTACAATCAGGCCAACACCATTTTCTGCGCGGCGGCGGTAATAAGCGGCAACATCGGCGCCAGGAACGCCATCAGGTGAAAAGCTTCTGGTCATAGGAGCCATCACGACACGGTTAGCTAGTGCCAGCTTGCCAAGCGTAAACGGCTTAAACAAGGATTTAACAGATTGGGCTTGTTCAACTTCATTCATATTACTCATTATGGAGCCTCCAGTTAATAGTAGATTTTTAAATCATCTAAAATCTATATTTACATAAATATAAATATATATACCAAAAAAAAAGCTTCAAGCCTATGTTCAGCTATGCTTAAAGCTCGCTTTGAAGGTAAGCGACAAAATTTCTAATACCCTCCTCATCACGTCTGTAATAGGTCCATTGTCCGATCCTTCGGGATTCGAGCAAACCAGCTGCTTGCAGCTTGACCAAATAACCAGAAACAACCGATTGTGCCAGCCCCGTTTTCTCTGAAATGGAGCCTACACATACGCCTTGGAAGTCACCATCCTTGGCTAAATGGATTTGTGGACTGAAATTATCTTCCGGCGTTTTCAACCAATCCAAAATATTGTACCGTGTTTCATTAGACAAAGCTTTAATTACTTTTAGAATGTCCATTTCTTTATTATATCTATTTTTATGTAAATGTAAATACAAAAAAATAAAAAACAACTAGCCCATGAAAAAGACAAGTTGTTTTTTATTTAAGTATCTGATATTTGATATTAGCTTATCGAGGTTCATTGCTGCCGCCTGCCTTCCGATGACTAATCCCATAAAAAAAGCTATAGCCCACTTATCGTTACAGTAGTCTAAAGCTTTCCCAGCTTTATTAAGGATTTTCCGTATCACTGCTATCTGTAAATAGCTCGCCTGCATAAACGGCTTCTTTAAATTTTTCGCCGTGAAGCTGGCTTTTATATTTTTGTTGGATGCAGGGCACCAAACTGCCAGTACACAATCACTCCTTTCCCAATAATCTACTGAATTTGAGCGACCATCCGTTACACATTCTCATTCGCGCTCGAATCGCGAAACATTTCGTCGGCATAGACGGATTCGACAATTGCAATTTCAACTTATGGATTGTATATTTTTCAATTTCATGGAAATTCTATTGAATAACCTATACCTACTTGGAGGAGTAATCATATTATGGGAAACAATGCTGCAACCCATCACAAAATCAATTTAACATCTGCCGAAATTGCTAATATATGGACTAATTACCAAAATGATACTATGGCGGTTTGTACGATTGGTTTTTTCTTAATACATGTAGAAGATGTGGAAACTCGGTCTGTTCTGGAGTATGCCTATCAGCAGTCACAAGCGCATATCAACAAGTTAAAAGCATTTTTTAATGAGGAGCAATTTCCAATTCCTGCGGGATTCCAGCCTGAAGTGGATGTTAATATGAAAGCTCCACGTTTATTTACGGACGATTTTTATTTATTCTATATCCAAAATATCGGAAAAATCGGTTTGGCCTCATATGCCAAGAGCTTGTCCAACTCTGCTCGTTTGGATATGTGTGAATATTATACGGAATGCTTGAATGAATCGGCCAAGCTTCTCAATAAAGCAACCGAGCTTATGCTGAATAAAGGAACTTTTATTCGCGCTCCTTTTATTCCAAAGCCGCAAATGGTCGAGTATATCCAAAAACAAAGCTATTTAGCGGGGTGGTTTGGTCGCAATAGACCTTTAAATGCGATTGAGATGTCCAATATTTATTTTAACCTGATCCAAAACCAACTGGGCCGCACCTTATTAATGGGCTTCAGCCAAGTTGCCACTTCTCCGAAAATTCGCGATTATTTGATTCGGGGCAGGAATATTGCCGACAAGCATGTAGAAATATTCGGTTCTTTATTGAGCAGCGAATTTCTGCCATCCTCTAGCGCGTGGAGCACATTACCAACGGATTCCACAACGACTACCTACTCAGACAAGCTTATGATGTTTCATACGTTAACTCTAAACGCAGCAGGCATAGGCCATTATGGTGTTAGTCTAGGCCTGAGCCCTAGAAGTGACCTTGGAACTAATTATATTCGGTTAACGGCCGAAATCGCTTCATATACCGAGGATGGAGCCAAACTTATGATTGAGAACGGTTGGATGGAAAAACCGCCACAGGCTGCGGACAGAGACCAATTATCTAATGATAAGACGTGAATGGAATGGGCAACAATAAACGTATTGAGGTTCTTCTTTGGAGTATTGCCCTGCCAGGATTTGGGCAGCTGTTAAATGGGCGTGTGTTCAAGGGGTTAATTCTGATTAGCCTGGAATTTCTTGTAAATGTGCAATCCAATTTGAATCAGGTAATTATTTCAAGCTTTCATGGGGAGATTCAGCAAGCCGTCATAGAGACGGATTACCAATGGCTTATGTTTTATCCTTGTGTTTATATGTTCGGTATGTGGGACGCATATAAAGAGGCGGGCAGTGGTCTATTGCCTTACTCTTATCTCCCATTCGTCTTAGCGGCTTTTCTTGCAACAGTAGGCCTGATCTACTCGGATAAGAAGCTATGGGGATGGTACTTTGGCCCTGTATGGCTGCCGATGTTATTATGTTTTATCGGGGTTGGCATTGGTCTGTACATGAAAAAAAAATTAAACCAGCACAAACCGCCTGCCTCAAATGAGCCTTGAATGAGCATCTTCTACGGCTGTCAAGTATGAACAAACATAAGGGATGTTGCTATGGATACCTTCCGCAATAATAACCAACACAGGCGTTACAAAGCCCATGTCGGCATCGGTGGCACCACTCAGTTCCATCTGCGCAACCCCTATGTGATTGCATGGTGGTCTGCCGCCTTTCCCGGATTTGGCCATCTTTTACTAAGTAAATACCTTCGGGGATTTGTCCTGTTTCTATGGGAGGTTTTCGTAAATAATCAAGCCAAACTCAATTTAGCTTTAGTCCATACCTTTTGCGGAGATATGGAGCTTGCCAAGCAATCACTGGATTCCAGATGGATGCTAATGTACATTCCCGTGTACATGTTTAGCATCTGGGATAGCTATCGCACCACCGTAGATATGAACAACGTATATATACTAGCAGAGAGGGAAAACGCGCCTTTTAATGCCTATAGCATCAATACTCTTGAAATCAACTATTTGGACAAACGGAGTCCGACGATGTCCATCATTTGGTCTTTATTTATGCCGGGGCTTGGACATTTACATATTCATAGATTGTTATCCGCATTTTTTTCCTTAATTTGGACCATCATCTTTTTGTATTTTTCAAAAACTCTAATTGCCGTGCAGCTTCTTTTTTTGGGCGAGATTCAACAAGCAACCACGATATTGGATAAACAGTGGCTCCTATACATGCCCTCCATGTGGGGATTTTCCACTTATGATTCTTATGTCAGTACAGTGGAAAACAATAAGCTATTTGAAAACGAACTAAAAAACTATTTAATAAAAAATTATCATAATCCCAAGTTTCGCTTAAAAAAAGGAATCGTGGTGCAAAAATGATGCAAATTATAGCTACCTTTGGCTATTCTGTTTCTTTAGAGCTAGCTATTAGCTCTTTAGAGCTTGAAGGAATAAAGAAAGAGCATATTTTTGCAGTTCCTTTAACCATTCAAAAAACGGAACGAAGAATGTTCGACACTATACACAATGCGGATGGCATTTCGCTTATCAGTACAGGAGCCGCTCTTGGAACGGCTTTTTCTGTCATTGGGGCAAGCGTCGGTTTCTCCTTACAGTGGGGACCTATTTATTGGGGGCTGATTGGAGCCGTTGGCGGTTTTTTGTTAGGCTTCCTGATTGATATATTTATAAATAAAATTGTTAAAAACCGCCAACGGCTTCTACGTGGTAAAAATCCTGTAGTCATCTTAATTATCGATTGTAAAGACGAGCAAGCTGATCGTATTGAGCATATTCTATGGCATCACTTTGCTCTTGGCACAGCAAGAGTTATCGTTTAAAGCATAAACATAAGCCCTCTATCCAATGGACAGAGGGCTTTGCTGTAACGACAAGGCTTTGCAAAATCGTTCGGGAACTTCATATTCATCTTTTGCGGTAACCTTTTTATCCCTGTCGCACCTGATCCATAATTCGCTTCGCCAGTACCTGTGCATCGCCATCCTCAATTGTCGTCAATTGGATGCGGCAAAACGGTAATACATGGCACTGAAGGCAACGACGGAAGCAGTCGACGATACTGACGTCCACCTCTTCGGCAAAGTCTTTGCGCAATAGATCCACAACGCTTGCTGCCTCGGTCCTTTCCACATTACGCTTGCAAAACTTGGCTACTCGTTTCGTCATGCCCAGTCATTACTCATCATAATGGAAAAACTGGATGTCCAATGTACGCAAATACGTTTGTAGCCCCGCATCCTGGATCGGGATAATATACGCCGGCTTGCCCGATTCATTATGGTGAGAGTGCCATAAGCCCGGAGGGGTGACGAATGCTTTACCTACCTCCCAATCAATTCGGATCGGGTCAATAATATGCTTGGTCACAGGATCAACCTGGTCTCCAACCAGTGTGTAGGCACCGGGCTCGGCATAAGCGACAAAATCAAGCGCAACGGATTTGTGGCTATGCGGTGCTTGGTTAGAGCCAACAGGTACAATACCATACATTGCCCAAAGGACATGAGTGATCGTTAAGGTTTGGTCAAACTTTTGGTTGTTCAGCAGGATAGATATCCTGTTTTTCAAATGGGCATCGGGTGCATTCGCAACCTCATCCAGCTTTGCCTGAGCCTCTTCAGCAGTAAAAATCGTTGGGCTGAAACGGGCTTCACTGGCTCTCACTCCAAGGTAATCAAGTAGCGGGGTATCCAATATATAATAGATGGTACTATCCTCGACCGCGGTATGGCGGCTGCTTGATCCAGCAGGCAACGTGATAAAATCACCCTTTTTCCACTCTATCGTGAACCCGTTAATATCGGAGTGGCCCTTGCCGGAAATAATATAATACAATTCACTCGTTGCATTGGGCTGGGTAGTAAGTGAATCGTCCTTAAGTATTCGTATAAAATGGGCAAGCAGTGATGGGCTTGTAGCCGGATAAGGAGTGCGTAATTGCTCAGATAAATCCAATTTTACGATCCGTGTTTCACCGCTGTTATATAAGTCGGCTTTAAATTGTGCTGTAGGGATAGGGCTGATCATACCCGAGCCGATCGGGTCAGCCGCACTAGCATATTCGTAGAAACGGGCATCCCCCGTCCAATCCTCCGTAACGGAGCCTACCTCGAGTTGACCTGATTTGATAGGACTTAATGACATGGATAGCTTGCTCCCTTCGAGTACATGATTTAATCGTAGCATAACCCAAAAAAAATCCAGTGTCCAATATATAGTTTGTAGCTTTGTTATACATTTTATGTATAATGAAAGCGAAGGAGTGGGGATGATGGAGCTTAGGCAATTACAATATTTTCTAGCGGTTTCGGAGGAATTAAATTTCAGCAGAGCTGCCGAGCGCCTCAGAATGACGCAGCCTCCATTAAGCCTGCAAATTCAAAACCTTGAAAAGGAGCTGGGGTTTCCGCTATTTAATCGAAACCACCGGCTTGTAGAGCTTACTGACGCGGGGCAAGTATTTGCTGACGAAATCCGCAAATTATTCGATCAGCTTCATCGGGCGATCGAGCATTCCGGCAGTGTCCACCGTGGGGAAAAAGGCAAGCTTACAATAGGTTTCGTCGGCTCTGCCACCTATGATATACTTCCAAGAGTGTTACGAGAATTCCGTAGGTTATATCCGGATGTCCTTGTACATCTGTTGGAATTATCTACACCTGCCCAAATGGTCGCTTTACATGAGGAAGAAATTGATATCGGCGTGCTTCGCCCTCCGATACATGACGATAACCTATGCACGGAAATTGTTTCTACGGTACCTTGCGTGTTAGCGGTCCCCAAGCAGCATCCGCTTGCTGTTCAACCGAATGTTTCTCTTGCCGACTTGGCACCTTACCCCTTCGTGATGTTATCCCGCAAAACCTGGGCGGGTCTATACGATGAGGTATTGGCATTTTGCAATCCCATTATTCAGCAGGAAGCGTTTGAGTTCCAAACGGTGATCGGCCTTGTTGCAGCAGGACTCGGGATCGCGGTTGTGCCGCAATCTGCGATGAATTTACATACCAAGGATGTCGCTTACTTGGATATGCGGAGCCAATTACCTGAAGCCTCGATGGGAATTTCTTGGCGTCGGACGGACGCTTCCCCATTAGTACAAGCTTTTGTCCGTTTTGCACAGGATAACATGCCTTCATAAATAGCAAAGATCAATATTCATCAGCTTTATTTAAGTTCGTCTACCCTATATTTACAAAAGGAAGGATCAAGGCTATGGGCTTTCAACTAACTGAGCGGGTTATTAAATTATTATGCGGGCAGACCTCCTACGACAAGGGAGAAGACTACGTGCGGGCTGGAAAAGTAAGCTTCACCCAATATGATGCCGATCCTTCTCTTTTTAAAGCCGCAGTTGAGGGCAGCCGCAGCTATCAGGTGATTGTAGAAATTGATCGCAACGGGGACGTATACGCCGAATGCACTTGTCCTGCCTATCTCGGAAATGGCAATAACTGCAAGCACATTGCCGCCGTTTTGTTAAGCATCCACCATACCGAGCAAGGCGGAAGCGGCCAAGCTCCTATTCGTGCAGTCTCCTCCTTGCTTGATCCAGAAACCCAAGGAAGGAACGATCCCGGTTATATCGAGCCGCGTGTTGCCCAAATGAACAGAGCGTCCAGGCAGGCCTCTGCCGATCATCGGCTAACCGATAGCATGCTGGGATTGTTCGGCAACCAACCCAAGCGAACAACTAGTAGCCGGGCTCTTTTTGATACAAGAACCCAGCTTACCGTAGAGTTTACCCTCAAGCCCTTCCCTTACAGCTATCGAAAATCAATGTTTGGCATCGAAATGAAGCTCGGGACCAAACGTTTATATATTGTACAAAAACTGAGGGATTTTCTCGAAAAGCTGGAACGCAAAGAAGCTTTTGTCTTTTCTAAGCATTTTATTTACGATCCATTGCTTCATAGCTTGCAGAAGGAGGACGATGCAATCCTCCAGCAGCTCATCCAAATCTACGACAATGAACAGATGTACAAGGAAACCATAAGCCATTATCCCTCTCATTCCAGTACGGCTGGCGGCGAGCGGCTGCTGCTGATCCCCGCTTTTTCCTGGGAAGCCTTATTCCCCTTACTTGAAGCGGCACCACTGATTAAACTGGAGCAAGGCAGGCGTATTTTCGAAGGGCTCCAGCTCTCGGATGAACCGCTTCCCCTTCGTTTTGAATTCGACCAAGCCGAACAGCTGGAGCGAGGTCTAGCCGATACGGATCCTGTGGGCTATCAGCTGGACATTCAGGGCTTAGATGAAATTACGGTGATGGAATCGTACGGAATGGTGCTTTACGATGGAAAGTTCCTGAAGCTGCAGCCTGAACAAGGCAAACAGCTGTCCGAGATGAAGCAAATGCTCGAAGTATCGCGGAAGCAGCAAATCCAAATCGCCCCCGTGCAAATGGAAGCTTTTATGGATAAGGTCATTCCTGGACTGATGAAAATGGGCAGTGTCCGCATCGCCAAAGCCGTATCCGAGCGAATTGTGCATACTCCCTTAATAGCCAAGCTGTACTTGGATCGTGTAAAAGATAGGCTGCTGGCCGGACTGGAATTCCAATATGGCGATATTATTGTGAATCCGTTGGAGGGTAGCCTCCAGAAGCGGGGAACCGACCGAATTCTGATGCGGGATGGAGAACAAGAAGCGCGAATATTGGCACTTATGGAGCATAGCTCAGTTGTCCAAACGGAAAGCGGCTATTTTATCGATAATGAAGAAGCCGAGTATGAATTTCTGTACCATACAGTTCCACAGCTCGAAAAGCTGCTGGATGTGTATGCCACCTCTGCTGTCAAAGTTAGGCTTCATACCGGACCTATCCATCCAAAGGTAGCCGTGGAGCTGAATGAACGAACCGACTGGCTGGAGTTCCGTTTCGATATGGAAGGAATCCCGGAAGCCGAAATTCGCCATTTGTTGAAATCGCTGGAGGCGAAGCGCAAATACTACCGCTTGCCCAATGGATCCTTATTGCCTCTGGAGGGAGACGAGTTCCAGGAAATTATGCAATTTATGAATGAATCCGGCATTCGCGATATGGAAGTGAAAGGAACCGGTGGGCAGCTTCCCGTGCTACATGCCTTGCATCTGATGGATTCACAGCAGCAAGGCCATGCTGTCAAGCTAGGCAAATCTTTTCGCAGGTTATTGGAGAACATCCGCAATCCAGATAATCTGGATTTTCCCGTACCCATCGGCTTGTCGACGGTGCTTCGGGATTACCAGATTTATGGCTTCCAATGGATGAAGACCTTAGCCCATTACCATTTTGGCGGCATTCTCGCAGATGATATGGGGCTTGGTAAAACCCTTCAAAGCATCGCTTTTCTAGTATCGGTGCTGCCCGAAATCCGACAATTAACATTGCCAGCGATCATTGTCTGCCCTGCTTCTCTTGTCTACAACTGGCGCAATGAGCTGCAAAAATTCGCGCCGGAGATTAAAGCGGTCATAGCCGATGGTATTAAAACAGAGCGTGATTTGGTGCTCACCCATGTTTTCCAAGTGGATGTGATCATCACCTCTTACCCGTTACTGCGCAGAGATATTAAGCAGTATGCCAAGCAGTCCTTCCATACCTTGATATTGGACGAGGCGCAGATGTTCAAAAACCATACCACCCAAACAGCGCAGTCCGTAAAGCAGATCCAGGCGCAATACCGTTTTGCCCTAACCGGTACGCCTGTGGAGAACCGGATCGAGGAATTGTGGTCGATCTTCAATGTTGTCTTCCCGGCTTTATTCCCGGTGCGAAAAGTGTTCAGCGAGCTATCCCGCGAAAATGTTGCCAAGCGCATCCGTCCGTTTCTGCTGCGCCGTTTGAAAACGGATGTGCTGAAGGAGCTGCCGGATAAGATCGAATCCTTGCAAGCCTCCGAGCTGCTCCCGGAGCAGAAAAAGCTATATGTCGCCTATTTGGCCCAGCTCCAGCAGGAAACCCTGAAGCATTTGAGCGAGGATGGCTTTCAGAAGCATCGGATCAAGATACTCGCCGGCCTAACTCGGCTTCGCCAGCTCTGCTGCCATCCTGCGCTATTCGTTGAAGGCTATTCAGGAAGCTCCGCCAAGTTCGAGCAATTGCTGGAAATTATCGAGGAATGCCGAAGCGCAGGCAAGCGAATGCTTATATTTTCGCAGTTCACCAAGATGCTGGAGTTGATCGGTCGCGAGCTTGGCTACCAAGGTGTGCCCTATTTTTACCTGGACGGAAGCACCCCTGCCTCCCAGCGTGTAGAGCTATGCAACAGGTTTAATAAGGGTGAGCATGAACTATTCCTCATCTCGTTAAAAGCCGGCGGCACCGGGCTGAATCTAACAGGGGCTGACACGGTTATTCTCTACGATCTCTGGTGGAACCCCGCTGTGGAGCAGCAGGCCGCTGACCGGGCACATCGGATTGGACAAAAAAATGTAGTCCAAGTCATCCGCCTTGTCACACAAGGCACCGTTGAGGATAAGATGTACGAGTTGCAGCAGAAAAAGAAAAGCTTGATCGACGAAGTGATTCAGCCTGGACAGGAAGCCTTAAGTACGCTTTCGGAGCAAGAGATTCGGGATATTTTGATGATCCATTGACAATGGCGAGTGTAAGATTGTGAGAGTGAACTAGATATTTCATACGCATTGATGATTCGCGGCAGAGCCTGTTTTCCATTCACTTTGTGGAGAAGAGGCTCTTTTTTCATGCTATTGATAGGGGACAGCACCTAGAAATTGCAATTTAATAGGCTCTAAAGCTATCTGCTGAATATCCCCCGTATAATGAAAATTATATAACAATATAACGGTATTAAACGGATGTGGCCATGTTTGTTGTGTCAAGGCTATAAATCGGGGGGTAATGGCTTCCTCATACGAAAAGCCTGCCAGCAATTGCTCCATTTCATGGCTTGGCGACTCCCGATATTCGGCTTCTCTAACCGCATCATCATAATAAGGAAGCCCAAAATAAGTAGCAAATAGCGAAGGAATAGATTCCCCCTCTTCTGAATAAGCAACCAGCATAAGCTCTTCTAAAACTGCAGGGGTACTAATATTGCCTACCCATAAAGATACGAAACCTTCTTTTACCATTTAATGGCTCCCTTCATGTTGTACATATTGGATACTGTTAATAATTTATCATAGTAAGCACAGGAGTCCAACCCTATATTTTACGTTGCAAAATAGCGCCAAATCGTACATACTATATTTAGTATAATATTTATACCAATTATTCAAAAAGGAGATTTTCTCTATGACAAATGTAGCCCAGCCGTTAAAAGATTATTCAGTTGATTCCTTAAAGGTTCAAGTATTCAAAGACCGCAAATCTCTTGGCGCAAGCTCAGGAGCTGCAGTTGCCGCAAAAATGCGCGAGCTACTCGACCAGAAAGCTAATATACGAATGGTTTTTGCAGCGGCACCGTCACAGAATGAATTTTTGGAGACACTTATAGCCGCGTCGGGGATCGATTGGTCCCGTGTCACAGCCTTTCATATGGATGAATATATTGGGTTATCCCTCGAAGCCCCACAACGATTCGGGAGGTTTTTATCGGAGCGTTTATTTGATATCGTTAAGCCGGGTACGGTCCATCTGATAAACAGCAGCGCGTCCATCGCTTCGGAATGCGAGTACTATAGCCAATTGCTGGCTAAAGCACCCATCGACATCGTATGTATGGGTATAGGTGAAAATGGCCATATCGCCTTTAATGATCCACCGGTTGCAAATTTTCAAGATCCCGCTTCGATCAAAGTAGTGGAGCTAGATGACCCCTGCCGGCAGCAGCAGGTTAACGATGGATGCTTTGCTACCTTTAATGACGTACCTACGCATGCTTTAACGCTTACCATCCCTACGTTAATGTCGGGTACACATTTGTTTTGTATGGTTCCAGGTTCAACCAAACACCAAGCAGTTCAACAAACCTTAAACGCTGCCATTTCCACGGATTGCCCGGCAACCATCCTTCGCCAGCATGCCGATTGCATACTTTATGTGGACACAGATTCATATGGTACCGTTTAATGGAAGCAAACGCGAAACGATTGATTGATGGGAAACGCCTTACTGACAGCGCCGCTATTCGTCTACATGTTGAAGACGGGCGAATAACTAGCTGGGAAGCGTAGATGAAACAGTCAATGGCTTGGATAGCACGCTCCCCTGGATCGCGCCAGGGCTTGTTGACCTGCAAATCAACGGATTTGCCGGGTTCGATTTTAATGGGCTCCTCCCAGATGCTGGCCGCAGGCATCGAGCTGTTGCACAGCAAAGGCATCACCAGCCTCGCGGAAGCGTGGGAGATGGCATCGGCCAGGCCTGCGAAGCTGCTTAACCTGCGCGAACATGGACGCCTAGATGCAGGTGCTTTTGCCGACATCGTCTTGTTCGACTTAGAAGGTGAACACTACCATATTCACATTCGTGAGGTATACAAGCAAGGCTTGAAGGTATTATAAAAAAAGATGCCTTCATTTCCCTGAAATTCAGTGGATTTGAGGGCTTTTCTGCTACGCTTACTCAATAAATGTCCGATTCAATCTTGCCAGTAGCTCTCCGAACCTTTGCCTTTCCTCATCCGACCAATCCTTAAATAGCTTTGTATGCCTGGCTATCCGGGCTTTTTTGGCATCCCCTACTTTACGCATCCCTTCTTCTGTCACTTGAAAATAACTGGATCTCCCATCAGTTGGATCAGGTAACCGCTGTACATAGCCCTTTGCTTCCAAAGCCGTCGTTTGCCTGCTTATTGTCGATACGTCCAATCGAAACTCGTCCGCTAATGCCTTGACTCCAATAGGTCCATTCTTAGACAGCTGTGTCAGTAGCGTATAGGTAGATCGGTCAAGCCCTCCCAGCTCCTTATCCAAGGAAGTGCGGCGAATAAGAACAACTAATTCATAATCGATCAACTCCAGATCCTTTTCTTCCATCGATTTATCATTCCTTTCCATGGTATTGACTTTATCGCATGTAGTTGTATAATACATGTACATAAATGATTGTATCATACAACTATATGAAAAATATACCTCGTTCTCGTTGTGTTTGATAGCAGTGATGAAAGGCGGACACTACCATGGCAAGCAAAGCAACTGCTAATTCAGCGTTCTGGTTAATTATTTTATCGATTTTTTTCGGAAATTTTATGTCCATTCTCAGTTCTACAACGATCAATGTTGCCTTTCCAATATTTATGAAGGATTTTCATGCCGAATTAGGCGCTGTTCAATGGATGATTACCGGATTTTTGCTGGCTACAGGAGTTGTCGCTCCGGTTGTTGGCTATTTTGGTGACCGCTGGAGCTATAAACGTTTATACCTATTTGCTCTTATAGGCTTCACGTTATTCTCTGGATTATGTACGGTCGCATGGAATATTGAATCGTTGGTGTTGTTTCGGATTTTGCAAGGGGTATTCAGCGGATTAATTATCCCTACTACCATGACGATGATCTATCAATTTATTGAAAAAGATAGACAGGCATTCGCGATGAGCTTATGGAGCCTCTCCTCCATGCTGGCACCAGCTTTTGGACCGACACTTGGAGGCTGGCTTACGGAATATTGGGGCTGGAGATCGTTGTTTCTTCTTAATTTGCCAATCGGGCTTACTGCTATTGCAGTTGCGTTCAAATGCCTTCCCTATCAACGGGCAAGCCAGTCGAAGACTTTCGATTTATCCGGTTTTATTACCGTGCTTATTAGCAGCACGTTCATCATTCTTGCTTTTAGTGAAGGCAATGGCTGGGGCTGGACCTCCTGGAAAACCTTGTCACTCCTATGTATTGGGGCAGCAACCTTGGTTTATTTTATTCGCCATGAGCTTTCCTTGAAGGAGCCTTTGCTTAACCTGAGTGTGTTTCAATCCCGCCGCTTTACGTACAGCTTAATCATTAATTGCGTTATTACCGCGTCGTTATACTCGGGAACTTTTTTAATTCCGGTATTCCTGCAGGATGTCCAGCAATCTACGGCTTTGAATACGGCTTTGGTGCTGCTGCCCGGTTCCTTGGTTATGGCGTTGTTTTCACCGATTGTTGGCCGGCTGTATAGCAAAATAGGCCCATTTGGGCTGATTCTTAGCGGCATTATATTGTTGACCATCTCGACGTGGGAGTTAAGCCATATTACGCTGCAGGCTACTCATATGTATGTGGCGGTTTGGATGACGATCCGTTATGTGGGGATTGCCTTGGCCTTTATGCCGGTTATGAATGCGGGGATGTCTGCCATTCCCAAAGAAAAATCCGGACATGCCTCGTCCGTAACGAACTGGGTACGACAAGCTACAGGAGCTTTGTCCATCGGGATTTTCAGCTCCATGCTCGCTGCCAGGTCGTTAACTCACCAGCAAGAGCTCAGTGAAGGTGCAGCGGCAAGCACATCATTACTACGAGAGCAAGGTATGACCTTGGGCGTTCAGGATGTTTTTATGGCGGCTACGATCATTTGTATATTGGCTATCCCACTCACCTTTTTGTTAAAAGAAAAACGCCGGAAAGCTCAGCCTATGACCGAGTGAAGGTGTAAAAAGGATCAATATGGAGCAAAGGACAAACACGACCTGAGTCCGATCCCACATGAAAAGCAAAAGGACCTCCTATCCACTAATTTAGTGGGGGAGGTCCTTTTTTTGTATGGTACCACTGTTCTTAAATCCGCATCGTATCCACGCGGCGGTTTTTAATCGCGGCTTGAATAGCGGCCGGCTGTAAATTTTCGCTAGCTGTCCGCTCTGCCAGTGCTGGTAATTCATTGTCCCCTGCATAACGCAGGGCAATGATTTGGGCTAGCGTAAGCTTGGGATTTAATTCCTTGCCTGTTAAACGAAAATGGCGGAATTGCTCCTCTACCCTCACGATCCGATCCTGTGTCTTCGTTGCATAGACACGCATTTTCAACACAGCAAGCAATAATCCTAAGGTGATGCCAAACAGCAAGGCATACATAGCCACAGACTGCCCATCTCGTAATGCAGTGAATAGATTGATGCAAGACCAGATGAACACGATTAAGGCAATTGGTAAGTTAACAAAATGATGTGCGGGATCAAAGCGTAACGCCTGTTTGGCATTTGATTGTGATTGTGGTTCCTCCATGCCTTTCCCCCTTTTTAAGAATTGAATATTTTGTGGTAGCCTTGCCGTTTCGGATCACTTTCAACATCCAGGTTATCCTCTACAGCCAACCAGTTCCGGATCATCGAAAGCAGCTGGGCACTATTAACTGGCTTGGTAATATAATCGGAGGCACCTGCTTCCAGACATTGCTCACGGTCGCCTTTCATCGCTTTGGCAGTCAAAGCAATAATCGGAAGCTCCTTGAACTCTGCTTTCTCCCGGATTGTACGTGTCGTTTCATAGCCATCCATCACCGGCATCATAATATCCATTAACACAATTTGAATATCCGGCGTTTGCTCAAGGATCGTAATCGCGTCATGTCCGTTCTCGGCTGCAATCACCTTCATCCCATGGCGTTCCAAAATCGTCGTTAAAGCGAAAATATTGCGGATATCATCATCAACAACCAGCACCTTTTTCGTCTCGATCATCGCATCGGATTGCAGGTGGTTGACAAGTGTTTCCTTGGGCCCCTCTGGAAGATTCTCCGCATTCCTGTGTAGGAACAGAGTTGTTTCATCAATAATTTGAATCGGCGACTTCACTTCCTTGACCACTGCCGTCCTGATCAATTCATCCAGCTCATTGGCTTCCTCGGGTGACAGCTTTCTGCTTGTATGAACCACGATTGGCAGGTATTTATTTTTGGAGATTTTTTGCATTTCGCGCACCAATTGAATGACGGACATATCCGACAAATCATTGTCGATAAGCACGCAGTCAAAGCTTTTGCTTTTAAATTGGTTCAGTGCTTTGCGGGAAGTATCCACGGCGACAATTTTGATATCTTTATTTTCGAGCAAATTCATAAATTGCTTACGCCTTGCCTCATCACTTACCACAACGAGCAGCTGGTGTACCGCTTTGTCCGCAAAGTTATTTAATTTGTCCAATGCATTTTCCAGATCTTCTTTCGTTACAGGCTTACAAATGTAATCATACACGCCTTTTTGCATCAATTGAATAACATCTTCCTCTACAGAAATGACGCATACCGGAATATGGCGGGCATTCATATCATTTTTCAAATGCTCAATGACGATCCAGCCATCTGTATCCTTGAGGTGTAGATCCAAAGTGATCGCAATGGGTTTATATTGGTTGGCAAGCTCTAAAGCATTCGAGCCCTTGTTCGTAAGGATCACTTTGATCCCCTTTTTGCGCAGTGCATCCAGCAGAATTTCATTAAACTTCTGGTCATCCTCAATGATTAAGAATACACGGTCCCCCGGCAGGATATTGTCCCGATCATCAATCACTTCCTCTTCCGTATTCAATTGGAAGGTTCTAGTCCGTTTGGGCGGCGTGACATCAATGACCTCCGAAATGTACTTTGGCTTCACCTCGGGCTCTATCATATCGGTTTCAAACGGCAGGTACAGATTAAAGGTGCTGCCTTGACCAACCATACTGAAGAGGGTCAGCTCTCCACCCAGCATCGTTGCAATTTCACGTGAAATCGCAAGGCCCAGACCAGTTCCGCCATATTCCCGATTTGTACTGCCATCAGCTTGCTGGAACGCTTCGAATATAATTTGCTGCTTTTCCTTAGGGATGCCGATACCTGTATCACTTACCGAGAAGCAAAGTACACCTTTTGCGCGATTCAGCACATCGTTGTTAGGGCTCCAATCATTCAAAGCTCTCCGGATCAGCAGCATCACTTGACCCTGATCCGTAAATTTGAAGGCATTGGACAATAAATTCTTCAGAATTTGTTGCAGTCTTTTGGAATCCGTCAAAATCGCCTTAGGCACATTAGGCTCAATCTTAATTAAATAATCAAGCTTTTTATTATCGATCATATGGCGGAAGGTGCGATCCAATCCATCGGTAATTTCCTTGATTGAGGTTTCAATGAAATCCGGCGTAACCGTTCCCGATTCAATCTTCGACAGATCCAGGATGTCATTGATTAGATTCAACAGGTCAAACCCAGAGTCTTGGATCGTTTTGGCAAATTTCACTTGGATTTCCGTCAAGTTCGATTCCGGATTATCCACAAGCTGCTCGGCAAGCAGCAGCAATGAATTTAGCGGCGTCCGCAGCTCATGCGACATATTCGCCAAAAATTCCGATTTATATTTGGAGGTTAATACCAACTGCTCCGCCTTTTCCTCCAAGAATCGCTTCGCTACCTCGACTTCGTTGTTTTTACTTTCCACCTCGGCCTTCTGGATAACGAGCAGCTTCGCTTTATCCTCCAGCTCTTCGTTCGTCGTTTGCAGCTCATTTTGCTGCTTTTGCAGCTCTTCAGTTAACGACTGGGATTGCATCAGCAATTCCTCAGTACGTCTATTCGCCTGCATCGTATTAATAACGATACCAATCGATTCCGTTAATTGATCGAGGAAAGCCAGGTCGATTTCGCTAAAAGCACGGAACGAAGCCAGCTCTAAGACCGCAAGCACCTGATCCTCAAAAATAATCGGCAGCAGCACAATATTGAGCGGAGTGCCTTCGCCTAAGCCAGAGGAAATGACGACATAATCGGCAGGCACATTCGTCAATAAGATGCGCTGATTTTCGATTAGGCATTGGCCCACCAAGCCTTCACCTTGACGGAACTCGTTAGACAAATGCTTGCGCTGCTGATAAGCATAGCTGGCAAACAGCTTGAGCACAGGCTCTCCATCCAAAGTCTCATTAATATAAAAGACGCCGTGCTGCATAGAAACCAGCGGTGCCAATTCGGAGAGGATCATTCGGCATACGGCAAACAAATCCCTTTGACCCTGCAGCAAGCGTGAAAATTTCGCAAGATTCGTTTTTAACCAATCCTGCTCGGTATTAATCCGCGTCGTTTCCTTCAGGTTGCGAATCATTTCATTGATATTGTCTTTCAGTGTGGCGACCTCACCGGCTGTTGCAACATCGATCGTTCTCGAGAGGTCACCCTTCGTAACGGCTGTCGCAACATTGGTAATGGCTCGTACCTGTGTAGTTAATGTACTCGCCATATAGTTAACATTATCAGTCAAGTCCCGCCATGTGCCTGCTGCACCTGGTACATTCGCTTGTCCGCCCAGTTTACCTTCGGCACCAACCTCGCGCGCAACGGTCGTAACCTGGTCAGCAAAGGTAGCCAGCGTATCGATCATATTATTGATCGTATCGGTCAGCTCAGCGATTTCGCCCTTGGCATCAACCGTCAGCTTCTGCTTCATGTTCCCGTTTGCTACCGCGGTTACAACCTTGGCAATACCACGCACCTGGTCCGTTAAATTCGTCGCCATAATATTAACATTATCGGTGAGATCCTTCCAGATTCCCCCTACACCACGCACCTGTGATTGCCCGCCCAACTTCCCATCGGTACCTACCTCACGCGCAACCCGTGTAACCTCGGAGGCAAAGGAATTCAATTGGTCCACCATCGTGTTGATCGTATTTTTCAGCTCAAGCAATTCACCTTTAACATCTACGGTAATTTTTTTGGACAAGTCTCCATTCGCAACCGCCGTAGTCACCTCGGCAATATTACGCACCTGATTCGTCAAATTCGAAGCCATATAGTTAACCGTGTCCGTTAAGTCCTTCCACGTTCCACCTACGCCCTTAACCTGCGCCTGGCTTCCCAGCTTACCTTCAGTACCTACCTCACGGGCAACACGTGTGACCTCGGAGGCAAACGTCGAGAGCTGGTCCACCATCGTATTGATCGTGTTTTTCAGCTCAAGGATTTCCCCTTGAACGTCTGCGGTAATTTTCTTCGACAAATCGCCATTCGCAACCGCTGTTGTAACGACCGCGATATTACGCACCTGGTTCGTCAAGTTGGAAGCCATGTAGTTAACGCTCTCCGTCAAGTCGCGCCAAGTACCGGCAACACCCGTAACCTGAGCTTGCCCACCCAACATACCAAGCGTACCCACCTCACGCGCCACCCGCGTAACCTCAGAGGCAAAAGTGGACAGCTGATCCACCATCGTATTGATCGTGTTTTTCAATTCCAGGATTTCGCCTCTGGCGATAACCGTAATTTGCTTGGACAAATCGCCTTTGGCAACTGCTGTGGTAACCTCCGCAATATTACGCACTTGGTCGGTTAGTGTGCCCGCCATGAAATTAACGTTATCCGTCAAGTCCTTCCATGTTCCCGAGACATCTTTAACGTCCGCTTGGCCGCCCAGCTTGCCCTCGGTCGATACCTCACGGGCAACACGCGTAACCTCGGAGGCAAAGGTAGACAACTGCTCCACCATCGTATTGATCGTGTTTTTCAGCTCAAGAATTTCGCCGCGGGCATTGACCGTAATTTGCTTGGACAGATCGCCCTTTGCTACCGCTGTAGTCACCTCCGCGATATTACGCACCTGATCGGTCAGGGTGCCCGCCATAAAGTTAACGTTATCGGTCAAATCCTTCCACGTACCCGAGACATCCTTAACATCCGCTTGGCCGCCCAGCTTGCCCTCGGTCGAAACCTCACGGGCGACCCGCGTAACCTCCGAGGCGAAGTTGCTGAGTTGGTCTACCATCGTATTGATCGTGCTCTTCAGCTCCAAAATTTCACCTTTGGCGTCAACGGTAATCGTTTTGGACAAATCGCCCTTGGCGACCGCTGTTGTCACCTCGGCAATATTACGCACCTGATTCGTCAGATTGCTTGCCATATAGTTAACGCTTTCAGTTAAATCACGCCAAGTTCCGGCAACTCCGCTTACTTCAGCTTGCCCACCGAGAATCCCTTCGGTACCTACCTCACGAGCCATCCGAGTAACCTCGGAAGCAAACGTTGAAAGCTGGTCCACCATTGTATTAATTGTATTTTTTAGCTCAAGGATTTCCCCTTGGACATCCGCTGTAATTTTTTTAGATAAATCCCCATTCGCAACAGCCGTCGTAACTACTGCGATATTACGTACCTGGTTTGTCAAGTTCGAAGCCATATAGTTAACGCTTTCCGTCAAATCCCGCCAGGTTCCCGATACACCTTTAACATCTGCTTGTCCACCCAGCTTTCCTTCGGTACCAACCTCACGGGCAACCCGTGTAACCTCCGAAGAGAAGGTCGAGAGCTGATCCACCATCGTATTGATCGTGTTTTTTAGCTCCATAATTTCGCCTTTGGCATTAACGGTAATTTGTTTGGACAAATCCCCGTTCGCAACGGCTGTCGTTACCGCAGCAATATTACGCACCTGGTCCGTTAAATTGCTCGCCATATTATTAACCCCATCGGTCAGGTCCTTCCATGTACCTGATACGCCTTTTACATCCGCTTGTCCGCCCAGCTTACCATCGGTTCCTACCTCACGCGCTACGCGTGTTACCTCAGAGGCAAAGGTGCTGAGCTGGTTCACCATCATATTAATATTCGTTGCCGTTCTGTGGTATTCCCCGGTCAAAGCCCGGCCTTCAAATTCAAGGTCAACCTTTTGCGATAGATCGCCTTGGGCAACCGCGTTAATAACCCGTACCATTTCACTGGTTGGTTGCACCAAATCAATAACAAGGCCGTTAAGGGATTCCACGACGGTATCCCAAGAGCCTCCTGTATTTTTATGGGTTAACCTTCGGGTAAGCTGGCCTTCCTTGCCTACTACTTTGGCAACGGTTTGCACCTCGGTTACCAGGCTTTCCTGCATATCCATAATTTCATTAAAAGTATCAGCTACTTTGCCGGCAATACCTGTATGGTCGTAAGGTAATCGATAGGAAAAATTGCCCTTCTTCAAAGCCATTAAGGCATTAAGCAATTCACCTGTGTCCAAGGCATTTTGGATCGATTCTAGATTATGTTCTTGATCCGGCATAGTAAACTTCCTTTCTATCTATCAATTTTGACTTCACAATATAGCATTCTTAACTGTAATTCTAGTGTTTATTTTACACAATAAATGTTCCGTTTACAAACATCCCAGAACCTACTCCTTTTGGTAAATCAACGTAAAAAAGAGCCTGTACAAGCACTCTTTCCGGGAATCTACGACATCGGTTGGAAGCTATTATTTCGAATGCTCCTGGATCAAATCCATTTTTTGCTGCCAAGCCTTTACGCTTAAATCGATCGGGTATATGGCAGGATTCAGCTTGCGCAAATATTCCGGCCAAAATAGATCCAGCTGCTCACGGTGGAACCTGCGAATTTGCTCCAAGGCCGGCAATTCATAGACCTGCTTGCCTTCCACAAATATCGGGCGAAGCAGTGGGATCGCGTCGTAATCCTCGACAAATTTGAATAAATAGGGATGCAGCTTATCGAACAGCTTCAGCTTCTGCCCTTGCACCGCTTCTGTTTCTCCGGCAAGCGTCACATAGTCGGCCTCCGCTTTGCCCGTCGCCCTACTGACAATACGATAGGCATCCTTGATGCCCGGCGTCGAAACCTTCTCCGGGTTGCCGGATATTTTAATAACCGGTACATAAGCTCCGTCCTTTTCGCGGGCAACCAGCTTATACACACCGCCAAGCGAAGGCTGGTCTGCCGCGGTTATTAATTGCGTGCCTACTCCCCAGCTATCGATTCGTGCGCCTTGCGCCTTTAGGTTGAAAATAATATGCTCATCGAGGTCATTCGAAGCTACGATTTTCACATAAGACAAGCCCGCTTCATCGAACATTGCCCTTGCGGTCTTGGAGAGATAAGCCAAATCGCCACTGTCTAGGCGAATCCCGTTCATCTGCTTGCCTTGCTGCTCCATCGCTTTAGCGACCTTGATCGCAAGCGGCACGCCGCTGCGCAGCGTATCATAGGTGTCGACAAGCAGCGTCACCTGATTGGGAAGTGCCTCGGCATAGCGGATGAAGGCTTGCTCCTCCGTGTCGTGGCTCTGCACCCAGGCATGGGCATGTGTGCCTTTGGAAGGGATGCCGAACAGCATCCCTGCACGCATATTCGAGGTCGCATCGAAGCCGACGATATAAGCAGCACGTGCGCCCCAGATGGCGGCATCGGCCTCCTGCGCGCGGCGCGTGCCGAACTCCATCAGGATATCATCCGGCGCAACCTGGCGAATTCTTGAAGCCTTCGTGGCGATCAGCGTCTGGAAATTCATAAAGTTAAGCAGCGCCGTTTCCACAAGCTGCGCCTCAAAGATCTCGCCTTCCACACGGATTAAAGGCTCGTTGGCAAATACAATAGCCCCTTCCTCCACGGCGCTTAGGTTGCCATTAAAGCGAAAGTCTCGCAGCAGCTTGAGAAATTCAGGATCATAATTCTCCTCCTGCTCCGCTAAATAAGCGATAATGTCATCATCGAAATGAAGATTGTTAATATAGTTAACAATTCGTTCCAGCCCGGCGAATACCGCATAACCATTGCCAAAGGGCAGCTTGCGAAAAAAAGCCTCGAACACCGCTTTGCTCTTATGGGAGCCATTCACCCAATGAGCATACATCATATTGATCTGGTATTTATCGGTGTGTAGTGTTAAATTATGATACGACATTTACAGCCTCTCCTTCCACCATACATCATACAGGGTGACAGCGCCATTGCGCTTATGCTCCGTCCGTTCATATCGCCTTTCTATAATATCCTTTGACGCTTCGGCAATGTGCTTGCCTTCCAAATAGAGATCAATTTCCTCATAGGTTACGCCCAAGGCAACTTCATCTGGCAGCCCCGGCTTCAAGTCTTCGAGGTCTGCGGTTGGTTTTTTCAAATATAGCTGTTCAGGGCAGCCCAAATGCTTCAACAGCTGCTTGCCTTGGCGTTTATTAAGCCCAAATATAGGAGCCGCATCGCAGGCACCATCCCCATGCTTCGTGAAAAACCCACTGACAGCCTCCGCCGCATGGTCAGTACCCAGCACCAGCATTCGGTAGTGTCCTGCCAAATCATATTGCACCTTCATCCGTTCTCTTGCTTTAATATTGCCTTTCAAGAAGTCGCTAAGCTTCTCGCCTGTCGCCTGCTCGAACTGTGCCACCGAAGCCTGCACTGCAGGCTGGATATTCACGGTTATGTTCAGTGATGGTTTAATGAACGTGATCGCCAATTGGGCATCGGCTTCATCCTGCTGTACACCATAAGGTAACCGCACGGTAATGAAGCGGTATTCCTCCCCAGCCAAACCTGCCGGGTCTGTAAGCTCCTCATTCAATTCATCGACGGCAATCTGCGCCAATTTGCCCGTAAGGGTCGAATCCTGCCCACCCGATATACCAAGCACAAACCCTACCGACTTCGAGGTTAACAAATAGCTTTTCAAAAAATCGACCCTTTGGCGAATTTCCGTAGCTGCATCAATCTCCGGCTGCACATGCAGCGCTTCGCGAATTTGTTCCTGTAATGTTGGTTTTGTCATAACCTCAACCCCCTGATTATAATAGTGTTGCTCCCAGCGTATGCTGGAAATGCCCCAATGCCCATTCATGCCCAGCAGCATTAAAGCTTGCTACGGCATCCTGGTGGACAATAATCTCAAAGCCTTTATTATAGGCATCCACTGCTGTATGCAAGACACAAATGTCTGTGCAGACACCAATGAGATGAAGCTCCTTAATGCCACGGGCACGAAGCTGCAATTCCAAATCCGTCCCAGCAAAAGCACTATAGCGCGTTTTGTCCATCCAATAAATCGCCTCACGGTTAGCTTCGTAAACTCCATTAAGTTTACCATATAAGTCCCTGCCTGCCGTACCCCTAATATTGTGGGGCGGGAATAGCTTGCTCTCGGGATGGTAGCGATCCTGCTCATCGTGCAGATCTACCGCCATCACCACATAATCCTTGTTGTGTACGAAGGCTTCCGTGAGCTCGGTGACCCGCTCCTCGATATCGATGCCTGGCTGGCCGCAAGGCAGCTTGCCAACAACAAAATCAACGGTGTAATCAATCACAATTATAGCTTTCATAAATCTCATCCGCCCCTTCATACAATATTCCAATAATATCATAACGACATTATTGATTGTGAAAAAGAAATCCGCAGCAGCCTTTTTCAACTGGATGCGGGTACTCCTTATACAGCTTCCACATTTATTCTCTTTGATACTTTCATTATGACATATTTAAAATATTTGTCAATCATTTATTTTGCCACCGCCAATATTGCCCTTATGAAAGGGGATCCTCACCACCCATTAAGCGCAATAAGGCTTCTGGGATTTCAAATTGCTGGTTACTGATGCGGATTTGATTCCTTTCCTCTTCTTCAAGCTCCAAATTCCCTTCTTTAATTTCTGTTATTTCTGTATGCAGCCGCTCCATTTGCTGATCCAAAGCCGTAGCCGAATCCGCCGCCGCCTTCAATTCCTGAAGCAACCGGTCTGGTACCGCTTGATTGTATTTATAAAAAATTTTGTGCTCCAGGCTGGCCCAGAAATCCATCGCGATCGTGCGAATCTGCACCTCAATACAAACCTGTTCTTGCCTATCCGACATAAACACCGGGATTTCAATTAATAAATGAAGGCTTTGGTAGCCATTAGGCTTCGGATTCTTAATATAGTCTTTAATTTCAAGAATTTTCAGGTCGCTTTGCCCTGCAAGCATCTCTTGAATACGGTAAATATCCGAAATAAAGGAGCAAGTGATTCTCATCCCTGCGATATCTTTAATATTATGCTTGATGCTCGGCAATGTAATTTCGAAGCCCTTTTTGTACATTTTGCGCATAATGCTCTCAGGTGTTTTCAAGCGGGATTTCGTATGCTCAATCGGATTGTAGTCGTGAAGAAATTGAAATTCTTCCTTTAAAATTTCCAGCTTCGTATCAATGGCGTCTAAAGCAAACTTATAAGCCATCATAAAACGGGTAATATCATTTTTGAATTGTCGAAATTGCTCGATCTGGTTAGTACTCACAGCCAATCTTCCTTTCTTATGTAAAGCTTTACTATTTTATTATATAGAAAGCTTACACAAGAACGGAAAACAAAGCAATATTTGCTAGCGCTCGAAGCGTTTGACTTATTTAAATTCCGTAGGTCCTGCATCCATTTTAAAGCTGCCATCTTGCTTAAGCAAAGGTGACCGCTCAGAACCACTTTTCGAATACGTTTCGACGTGGCTAATCACCATTTCATCCGCAGCCGTGAAATCAATCGCCGCAATTGCCACCCAATAGGCAAAGCTATTATTTTGCAAGAGCGGAGCTATTACCGTTTGTCCGGCATGGTTATCGACCACAGCTGGAATCCTGGTCTAATTCCATATAAGGCGACCTCTTCGCGCTGCCTAATTGACGGTAATAGATTTTATCAGCTGTCCCATCCTTCAACACATAGAAGCAATATAGATCCAAATCCTTTTTAGGATTATCCCATTTCAGCATGGCGGTTACTTTCGCAGACTTCTTGATGGATATCGATTCTTTTTTCTTCAGCTCTATTTCCCCCATAAAGAAGGGTTTGCTGCTGACACTTCTTCGGTTTTTACAGGAGCATGAACAGGCAGAACCGTGATGGGTGCCGCTTGAACAACTTGTTGAGCTGGCTCTACTTGGGTAAGCTTAGCGGGGGGAAACCACTTCGCTGCTCTCTTCTTCGATGACCACGATGCCGTAATGGCTGCAAAGCGCCGACAATCCGCCATGAAAGCCACTCGCGATCGCATTAAATTTCCAAGCTCCATTATTTATGTATAATTCACCAACAACAATCGCAGTCTCCAGCTTTAGCTCTGTACCACTTATTCAGCTTGCTTCTCAATCACAATGAGGCAGGTGCTATCGGGTAAATTCACAAGCTCCTGGCGTTCATTTCGCAGCTTAACCTTAAGACTCAGCGCCTCTGTATAGCCTTCCTGCAAAAAGTGGCGATTTTCCAAAATTAGCGCTTGGGAGCCGAGTACCTGATTAATGAAGCTAGTGAATTCAGATGGTGTGAAATACCCAAACTGCTCCTGTACTTCATGCACATAAGCCTCCTCGCCCCATGTATAGGTGTAGAGAAACTCCATCGCATCATTAATCGGCATCATTACCTCGCTTGGCCCCAATACTTCGAATTGAATGCTTCTACCGGCAAAATCCTTCACATACCGCTCCAGCCACAACATCCCGTCCTCGTCCACAAACGTAATAATCCGCTGCTGGTCGACGGGCTCGCTCATAACACCGTCCCTGATAATAATTCTGCCGCCTACGGGAATCACATCAAAAGCGCTGCGCAGAGCGGCAGCCACTGTGTCATGGTTAAATCGTTTGCCTTCATATTCCACATACGAATACAGCTCATGCAAGATCGAAGAAAAGATGACCGTGTCAATGCTCCCCGGCGTCACATATTCTTTCAAATTTAGAGCATCGCCCTTCATCACAATCCAGCGGCGGTTTTCCAGCTGCCGTTTACGCTCCAGCGCTTCGATCACATTTTGCGAAATGTCGATGCCTATCGCCTGCTTGCTCTCAAGTGTTTCCTCAATCAAATCGAGCATAACCCCGCCGCCAGGACCAATATCAACAACGCGGTTGCCTACAATATAGTCAAGAATAATTTTCTTGTAATCCGCCGTTTGATTCATCATCGATAAATATTCTTCCTCATTGTGAAAACGGTCATAAGCATCCCTGCGCAGCTCGAAGAGGTCAAACAGCATAAGGACAGCTTTCTCATACAGCGGAGATTTCTCGGCTTCCATGCAAAATTGGATCAGCTTGTCGGCTGCCGCGGAGAACTCCATTTGAAAATATACGGTATCCGGCTGATGGCTTTCCCGTTTTAGCTTGGGTGCCAGGTGGCCGTTAGCAGGTAATTGATCAACAGCGATATCCTCAAAGCTGCATTCGCGTAAATATTTTTCGATCATTCTTTTTTTGTAGACATTAATTTTTTTCTGTCCGCGATAATCATAATACATCGAATTCATCATAGGCTCAAAGCTGATGTGTATGGCCGGCTTCGTTTCATCCGAGCTAGCAATCATAAAAAGCATCTTGCCAAATTCTTCAAAAGAAAACTCCTGAAGCGCCGCTTCAACAAACCATAAGGTTTTGTCCTCCAAGCATTGGAGTGCCTCAATAACAGCCGGCTTCTCCAGCAGCACGCCATATTCCAGCTCGAAGTTGGCTCCGCGTGCAATCGATTCCGAGCGCAGCCTTTTCAGCCTGCTTTTCAGCGAGAATCCGCCCTCCTCACTGTTGCAGATAATAAGCTCCACAACCAGCTCGACCTCGCGCTCAACCACTTTCCATAGCTCCGGCGAAACAGCTGTGATGATACACGCATTCAACACCAGCAAAATATCTCTTAATTCACTGGCTGCAAGCATCCCTGATGTCACCAGCTCCGTCAAAGGCTTCTGTTCGGCGAAAGGCACCTCCCCCCGCAAATATTGCCCAATAAGTCCATGCGTATGGATAAGCGTAAAAATGACATGGCGCCTCGCCTCGCTCTGCTTCTGGTTGCCATGGCGCAAATAAATTTCTCCGGAGCCCACATTGTGGGCCATCAAATGCACCCCCTGCTCCCGCCATACCATCCGCTGGCGCAGGCTTCCGCCCTTAGCGACCTCCGACCAGACCAGCACCTCTTCAACGATCTCCCTAATCCAAAAGGACATGTGCTGCTGACTGAGCGCCTCCAACGATTTCTCGACATAATCGAGAACCGGATTTGCATTTATTAAATCGTGAAGCGATTGAACCCGTTCCAGATTGACCATTCTTTCTTCAGCTGAACCTATATAATGCAGCCAGGGATGCTCTGCAATAGCTACGTTCTCCTCATTTTTGTAAGCTTGAATAATGTCCAGTGCTAGCTGCAAAACGGCTCACCCTCTCTTGCCCTTTAGAACGTGCCATCAATAATCGTCCCGGCATTCATATCTATATTATCACGCACGCATTTTATTGAAAATGTCGATGTTCGTGTTGCAATCTTAATCACAGGCACAACCTTGATCCTGATGTATTCGACAAACTCAAAATAATCAAAAAAATGCACCTAAGCGCGAAAAAACGCCAAGGTGCATCGCAATCCCATATAGGTTCGCTTCCTTAATTCCTGCTAAAGCCCACAATCGAAGCCAAAAACCGTAATATATAAATGAACAGATTAATAAAGTTTAAATAAATATTAAGAGCGGCCATAGGCACTTGCTCAGAACCCACACCATCTTTATATTGGGATACATCGTATAATACCCAGCCGCTGAAAACAACAATGCCCAACACGGAGATGACCAAGTTCGTCACAGAGCCCATCGGTATAAATAAAGAAGCCAAGCTCACTACAATTAATCCAATGGTCGCTGCGAATAAGAAGCCGCCCAGAAAGCTGAAATCTCTTTGCGAACGGTAAGCGTAGAAGGATAAACCTCCGAAAATACCTGCCGTAGCCAAGAAAGCAACGGATACCAGATTGGCTCCAAGTAAGCCGCCGTAATTAGCAATGACCGGGTATAAGGTTACTCCCGTTACCGCTGTAAAAATATACAAAAAAGGATAACCTATCGTTTTGCCGCGGAATCGGATAATAAATACAGATACAAGCATGACCACTTCAACAACAATGAACAAGCCGACTAAGGAAGGCGGAATAAACATCGCACCCGCCAATGTACCTATAAACGAAACCAACAAAGAAAGCGCAAAAGTCTGCATTATATGCCCAAAGCTACCTGTATGCGATTGTACTAATGTTCGATCCATATCCTAAAACCTCCTTAACTAATACTTACGTGATTTGGCAATTTAAAGTTTCAATTTATTACTTATGTTATAACCTAGGCAACTCCCGTAACTTATGTAAGTTTATCTTGCTTGAAAATCGATTTCCAAAAAACGTGCAACTTCTTTTTTCCAAATATGCTCTACATAATCCACATGTACAGGATGCTCATTGTAAGCTGTATAGGCTGCTTGGTCGACAAACTCCATCGAGAATCCATAATCATAATCGTTTTTGCCGCTTATCTGACGAAACACTGCGAAATTCTCCACTAATGGAATCACTGATAAAACCGCTTCACTTTTCTGCAAAAATTGCTCGGCTTGCTCTGAGCCCGCCTCAACCTGCAAATTAAAAATTACCATATGCTTAATTCGTAGTTCTGCCAATGTCAAACCTCCATTCTTATGATTATAATCCAAACCTCCAACTATCATACCAATTTCATGCATATTTTTCCATACGGTCAAAGTTATTTCATTGGTTACACCTTTACGATCCATTATGGAGCATGAATCGACGTATCTTTGAATATTTCCCAATATTCATGATGATACTAGTCAAAATATTGAATCTATGATACATTATGTATCATAGATTATACGGAGGTAATGATGATCGATGAATACATTCGTTAAGTGTTTGCTTGCTTGTACCTCGCTTGGGCTTGCGCTGTGCGCCTGGATGGTTTTCGAGCTTAATCCCAGCCAACATTTCGAAGCTCATGCTCTGCCTGTGCTGGCCACACCTGCCCAGCCTATCAAGAATCTCCCTAACGACGGATCCAGCTTCAGCTTTCGGCTTAAGCACCAGCAATATGTACAGCAGCTAGTAGCATCCAGCATGCTGCCAGCAGCTATAATTGCTCCAGGTACAGGTACAGGTACAGACACAGACATAGGCTCAGGTACTACAGCAGACTCGGTTACGTTATCCGTTACGTCTTCCGTTAAATCTTTTGCTACAGCTATAGAAGCTAAAGCTCCTCCTTCCGAAACCGAGAAGGCTGATTCCAAACAACAAGCCTTCAATATCCTCTTGATCGGCGTAGACAGCAAAGGCGCCGAACAGGCACGAAGCGATGTGATCCTGCTTGTTCGAGTCGTGCCTGCTACCAAAAAAGCCATACTCATATCCGTGCCGCGTGATACACAGGTGCATATTGCTGGTGTAGGTGCTACGAAAATTAACCACGCCCATATTCTTGGCCAAGCCCGGGGTGGCAGCCAAGGCGGTGTGGAAGCGGTCATCCAAGCCGTTAGCGATTTGTTCCAGCTTCCCATCCATTATTATGCCAAAACTAATTTTTCAGGATTCGAGCAGTTTATCGATGAAATTGGCGGAGTCAGCTTGGACGTGCCACATGATATGCTCATATCGGATAACCGAACCTTGCTGGCAGCAGGTCCTCACCACTTAGATGGCGCCCGATCCCTTGATTTTGTGAGGGAGCGTTATTCTTTGGAGAATGGCGATTGGGGGCGCCAAACCGACCAATCGTTGTTGCTTAAGGCAGTTGTCCAGAAGCTGCTGGAGCCCGAGCAATTGCCGTCCCTTCCCAGCCTTCTGGCACGCGCAAAAAATGACTGGGTTGAAACCAATTTCACCGAAAGTGACCTCCTAAGCCTAGCTTGGCTATTTAAGGGGTTTGACCCCAAATTGGTTAGCCATATCCAGCTTCCAGGGCATTCAGCTATGGGTCAGGATCCTTTAGTTGGTAAAATGCTCTGGTACTGGATTCCCGATTTAAAGCAAATTAGCGAAATCACCCAAAGACTTATTAAGTCTTAGAAAAGTGGGTGTTCCAAAGCTCAAAAAAGTGGTATGATATTTACCAAAATCAAACCGTCTTTTAAGACAAAGGAGCAGCAGCCATGAGTGTTCATCAAGCCATTACGTCCCATACCTTAAAAATGCATGCTCATTTGGATGCCTTCTTGCTGCTCGACCAACAGCGTGAGCTCGCCATTGACCAGGCGATTGCTCTTTGCGCAGCAGGTGAGCCCTTCTCATTAGAAGGAGTGAATGTCATTACAGCAAGAATCAACGAGCATGCCAAGCAAGGCATATCACCGACACGCCCTCATGTTACTAAGGAGATGGTAACGGAGTATGTACAGCGCAAGGCTGCTAAATAGGCAGCCCTAAGCCTGCAAGCACCAGCTTATAATATTCCGGTGCATGAGGCACGAAGTCCTGCGAGCTAAAGCAATGCTGAGCCTCCTTCAGCGATCCATCAGGTGCAAGCGAAACTCCAGCTGCCCACACAGGCTGCTTGGTGTCCAATTCGCAAAAAAGCCGCACAATATCTTGGACACTAATCCAATACAGTCCTGTTACCTCATCCTCCTGCATCTGGTAAGCGGCCAAAGCCTGATTTGATACCATGCCAAACACATGGCAAATTTCCCGGTCTATCAGACCGGGTTTTATGTGGTTTTGCACACGATAAATACCGCAGGGAATCAATTGCTCAAACGGCACAGACAGACCCAACTCCTCCTCCAGCTCGCGGCTACCTTGTTTAACACTTTCCCCGGCTTGCAGATGCCCTGCACAAGAAATATCAAGCAGGCTTGGGTAGGTATCTTTATTTGCATGCCGAAGTTGAAATAATAAATGAGGTTTGCCATCAACCTCTGATACAATCCAACAATGAAAGGTTTGGTGCCAGAGCCCTTCGGCATGCACCTTTTGGCGGCTAGCCTGTCCAAGTAGATTCAATTGCTCATCATAAATATCAAAATATTCCTTTTTTTCTTCCATAATTTTCACTTCTCCTTAACTTTTAGCCCTTAAAGTTTATTTTTTATAAAAACTGATTCAATTACGAAATAATAGGTTATATATACTATAATATATCGATAACGTCGCGAACCACGGTACCGCTTCGTTACAATTGGGAGGCTAACTAAGAATGAATTCACTAAACAACCAATTTGCGAAGGCAGCAGAAGGCATGTACTATACTTATGAAGAAAAAGGGAAATCCAGATTTATCGAGGTTAACGACGCTTTTTCTACATTAGTTGGCATTTCTAAATCCAAGCTACTCAGTATGGACCCGAATGAAATTTTTGCACCAGAATCGTTAAAAAAGATGGAGCAAAAAAAGCAACGCTTGAACCAAAAAGGCTACTTATACGCCGAAGAAACACTAAACGTTAACAATGGTGATAAATTAAGTGTCGAAATCCATAGCAGCAAAATTCGTTGGGAGCAAAAAGATTTATATTTCCATGTTGTAAAAGAAGTATCCGAGAAAAAATGGCTTTCTAGCCAAATCCGTAATAAACCTCTAATGGCCTCAGGATTGCTGAATGAAGAGCTGGTTATTTCCGAGATCCATAATCATTATGAGCCTTTGCCCTTTGAAGAGCCAAAAGAAGGTTTTATTGGTTCCTCTTTGCTTTCCTTTATTAATTCGGCTGAATCCTTAAAGGTCAGACGCAGTATTTCCAAAGCATTGGAATACCACCAGGAAAAGCAAGTAACCTTTATGTCCATTAATCCTTATGATACCGGAGATATTAAGCTCCGTGCTGTGTTCAAACCTTTATTTAATGGAAACAACGAAGTTATCAAAATTGCTTTTATTTTATGCAGAGCCGATTCTGCGGAAGAAGTAACTGAACCTCCAATCTCACCATTATTGCTGGCTTGTTTGTAAAAATAGTAAAAAAAATAAATATGGCTTGCATTTTGAACCGATAAGTGGTATTATTTATAGTTGTATCAATTAATGCACCCCCACTTGATTTTCCTCGGTTCATTTTTTTGTTCCACTACTCATAAAAATCATCCAAATTCCCATAACCCTAAAGAATTTGTATTCGTGGTAACTGATTCACACTGGCACGGTCTAGGAGCCGTAAGGATGAAAGAGAGGTAGGGCTTTCATTGTTTTAGAACACATTATTTTTATGTATGGCTGTAGGTTGCATTACCTATTGATACATCCATGAAGAGCTCAACCTATTTTCTATTGTATTTGCTAGTACGATTGGGAGCTCTTCCTTCTTTATATCGTTAAATTTGATGATCACGATGTAACCCTGCTCATATTTCTACTAGGGTTACATCCTATACATATGTTTTGCCCAGTAATTCAAATGAGGAGGTGTTCCCAACGTGTCAATGAACCCCGAAATGCTTAACAAGCCTTCAAGTGCAAACAATTATCAAGATTCCTATGCACCACAAGCTCCGGTATTAACCGTAAAAGATTGGCTTCTTACTTTAATAGTTGGCATTATCCCTATCGTTAATATCGTTATGTTATTCGTTTGGGCATTTGGTGGGAATGCAAATCCCAACAAAAGCAATTATGCCAAGGCAACCTTAATTATTGCTGCCGTTGTAATTGTTCTTTATATCTTGGCCATTATCGCGTTCTTATTAATTTTTGGAATGGCAGGCATTTCCAGTGGCATGTTCGATGATTTCCAATAAGCTGCTTATAAATGACAAGCAAGCGGGCGAAAGCCCGCTTTTTGTATTGCCCCCAACAAAAAAAGCTTGATTGCTCAAGCTTACTAAGGTTAATCCTCCAATAAATGGCTCATCTCATTAATCGCTTCTTCCTCATCACGGCCTTTAGCTTGAATCGTAATTCGGGTGCCCGTCCGCATGGGTATCAGTAGCATCCCCAGAATGCTTTTGGCGTCCAAATTTATGTTTTCCCGTTCAAACTTAATGGTAATATCGGAACGGTAAGTACTGGCTTTCTGGGCGACCATTTGCAAATATTGCGGCTGTAAGTCATGCGAGATTTCGATTTTGTGCACTCTCATTAGAACGCCTCCGTTCGAATATACTTGATGTTAATATGGCTGTTGCTCCATTATAACTACATGTTACAACACATTCTGGCTTCTGAGAAGTACATGCAATCGTTTTCATTCATTTTCATTTTGTAGACCATTGAAATCACTGATCTTTTGTTATAAAAACAACAAAACAAGCCTGAAAGCCATTTATCATGTGGCTTCCAGGCTTTTATACGATTATAAACTTTCCTTTTACTCATCCGATTCTGAATTATTTTCAGATTCGGATTCAGATTCTACATACCGCTTGAGCAAATTCAATTTATTTTCCCAATGCCGCTCGTAATAAGCAAGCCATTGCTTCAATTCAAGAAGCGGATCGGATGCAAGATGGTAACGGGTCTCACGCCCAACCTTCCTCTCCTTAACAAGTCCGGCTTCTGCCAAAATACGCAAATGCTTCGATACCGCTGTCCGGCTCATAGGAAAATGGCCGCTGATGACAGTGACGGGCAGCTCTTGGTCGATAAGTAGTTGAAGCAGGCTTCGCCTTGTTGGATCAGCGATCGCTTGAAAGACATCATATTTCCCCGAGGTTGCGGGTAAATCAGGCTTCGACATACGCGACCAGCGTTTTGCCCAGCCCAACCCAGCCCTGAGCCATATTATCGCGAATCATTGTATGCGAGAGTCCAAATTCATTGACCGTATTAGCATCCCAGCCAGCATGCACCAGGGTTAGCTCTGTCTGCTCTCCAAGCTCGACCAACGTAAAGGAAATCGTCCAATCCTTGGCCCATTTGAAAGAAAGGCTATGGGGTGGGTCAATCGCGATCACTTGGCAGGGCGACATCCCAAAAGGACCCGCGTCAATTTCGAATTCATGTCCAGCAACAGGCTGAAAATCATTAGGCATAAACCAGGCTGCAATACCTTCAGACGTAGCTACGGCATTCCATACTTTCTGAATAGGCGCCTTCATAACTAACGTTTGAACGATATCAGGTAATGCGGATTGAAGCTTGTCTTCCATTTGAATAACCTCCAGCAGTTTTTTGGG
Source organism: Paenibacillus agricola (assembly GCF_011440305.1). Taxonomy (GTDB): domain Bacteria; phylum Bacillota; class Bacilli; order Paenibacillales; family NBRC-103111; genus Paenibacillus_S; species Paenibacillus_S agricola. Next base: position 143,764 of record NZ_JAAOIW010000004.1, read on the forward strand.
GAATACGAAACTATTTGGTTTCGCATTTATTATATGGCACCAAATGGTTTCATGTCAAATGTTATGTTATGAAATGATTTTTAACCCTATTGCCGAGCTAAGAATCATGGCGATACATAGTAACCTTTTCCATTCTTTAGGCTCTCCATACATAAACATGCCGACTAAAGCCGCGCCAATGGTGCCAATTCCTGTCCATACTCCATAAGCAGTGCCCATTGGAATGGTTATCATCGCATACGATAAGAGTAGAAATCCCACACCAAAGGAGAGCAATAAATAAATAAGCGCATCCCACTTCTTCATCGCTAATCGCTTGATGTTAATGACTCCAAACACCTCTAAACCACCCGCTACAACTAAAGCTATCCACGCCATTATCCTTTGCCCTCCTCTCCTATAGGCTCTGTCCCTGCACTCGTAATAACCTTCAAGCCCATTACGCCAGCCAACAATAAAACAATAAGTCCAATTTTTAATAGGCTAAACGGCTCTCCAAAAAACAGCATCTCGACGATGACGGTCCCACCTGTCCCTATACCAGCAAATATTGCATATACAGTGCCAACTGGTAAAAATTTAGTTGCGATAATAATCATCACAAAGCTAATCATAATCGCTACAAAGGTACCTGCCCACTGCAAGGTAGTTTCCGAATATTTAAGTCCGGTTACCCATAAAATTTCGAGAAAGCCTGAAAATAATACGCACATCCAATAACGATTCAATTTTATCATCTCCATCCTCACCTGACCCATCCACAGCCAAATGCATTTTACAAACTACCTAACGTTCGTTAGTTCATAATATCGCACATGATGGATTAAAGTCAATATAAGATGACATATGAAGCTATATCTTTCCGCACATAAAAAAAGACCGCAGCATTTTGCGGACTTCAGTATGTTCAACTGTTAATAGTTGCTAAATTATGATTATGTAAGTGGTTTGTCAATAATAGGCAGCTTACTTTGCGCGGCTTCAATCAATTGATTGTACAGCTCATCGTTTTCTTCGAGCAACTCCTCCAAAGCCTCGATTTCCTCTTCCCCGCCGGGTTCTTTAAGGAAATTCAAGCTGTAGCCCCACTCCTTCCCTCTTTTACGGTATAGCATGATCTCATAAGGCTGTTTGTGATTAGCTACCTCAAAGGAAACCTTGCCCACATAGCCATCCTCTTTGCTATGCGTCATGCTTGCTTCTAATATATGAATCATTCATCTCATCCTTTTTTATCGATAATCTTGAATTCTTGTGTAGGTTCTAGATCCAGACCTTTAGGTTAAGGTGCTGGCTATCGCTGACAGCCGTTTGGCAAGACCTGCCATCGTATCCACAGACGCTACCATTTGGTTGGTTTCAACAGATTGTTCATTGATCCGATGGGCGCTGTTCTCCGATGAAGCTGTAATTTTATCCATATTGATGACGATCTGCTCGGTGAGGTCCGCAATTTTCTCTGCGTTATCTTTGGATTGGGAGGATAGCTTGCGTATTTCTTCAGCTATAACTCCAAAGCCTCGCCCATGCTCGCCACTTCTTGCTGCTTCAATCGCTGCATTCAAGCCCAATATATGCGTTTGTGTCGCCACATTACGGATAAAAGCAAGCATAACTCCGATATCCTTGGAAATGACCTGAACTTCCTTAATTTGTTGCGCAAGCTGCCTTTCGTTCGTATCGATCTCCTGTGCAGAGGCGTCAATCTGCGTAACACTGATAGATAAGACCTCGGCATTATCATGCAGTAGCTTGGAAACCTCTTGCAAATCATTACCTATTCTTTGCACCAGCTCGTTATTTATACTGCGAATTCGAGTCGATAAGCCCTTCATGACCCGCCAAGCCAATGCACTGTCTTCAGACATTAATTTATGGAACGCTGGCTCACTGAGCAAGACCAGCTCACTCTTTTGCGAAACTTTAGCAGTACCGCTGCGGGGCATCCCTTCCAGCAAGGACATTTCGCCGAAAAAGTCCCCGTTTTTAAGCTTGGCCACCGGGATGCTGCTGCCATTTTGCTCCAGAAAAATGTCTACAGTCCCACTAAGAACGACATACATATCCTCGCCAGGATCACCTGAACGGAAGATGACTTCACCTACTTCTTTCGTCAACACCTGACCTGCATCCTTTAACAGCTGCTCATTCATATCCATAGTTTCCTACCTCGAAGGTTTGTCTTTGTATGTACCACTCCTTCTTACTTATTCTATGGATATTCAATTAATCCCTTTAATCAAATTAGAGAAAGTTACTACTATTTTACCTAATCATTTTGCAACCGCTTCATAAAGTCTTCCATGGCGCTGTAGCCCTGTTGGCGTAAATACCAGTTGTTCGCAGCGGCTTCGACCAGTCCGGCTACATCTCGGCCAGGCTGAAGCTGGATTTCAATGGAAGGAATACGAACATCCATATATTCAGTGAATTTCGGTTCCAGTTCCAGGTCATTATTGAGCGTATTGTCCTGCCATTTGGTCAGCTCAATATCCAGCACGATGCGGGTTTCATCTTGAAAAGCTCGACGCCCATAAAGCCTGGATACATTGATAAGACCTATGCTGCGCAAAGCCAAAAATTCCTTGCTAGTACCATTATGGGTACCAATAATCGTCTCTGGGCTGATTTTTTTCAACACGACCACATCATCTGCTACCAGCCGATGCCCACGATGGATTAAGGTATGGGCCGTTTCGCTTTTGCCAACACCCGATTTACCACGTAGCAGGATGCCAATCCCTGATACATTCACACAAACTCCATGGATCGCGATTTCAGAGGCTAATGCTTTGGCCAAATAGGTATCCATCAAATCGACGAATTTAGATGTCCGCTCCGGGGTACGAAGCAAAGGTATACCTTCCTCCTCGCAATATTTTTTTAAATATTTGAGTCCCTCCTGGTTTCGCGTTACAACAAAGCAAGGCGGATGGTACTTTACGACATTGCCGATTCTAAGGTTTCGTTCTTCCTCACTAAGTGTATGCAAATAGTTAATTTCTTTACTACCCAGCACTTGGACATGAGCGTGGGAAAAGAAGTCAAAATAGCCAACAAACTCCAGGCCCGGGCGATGCGTTTTGGACTTGGCTATTACTCTTTCTAGATGATCATGTCCAGCAAGCACTTCCATTGAAAAACGGTCTAACAAATTTTGCACGGTGACAGACTTCAACATAGCTCGGTTCCTCCTAGATCGTTTTCGCAGAGTGCTAACTTCTTAAGCATCTGCCTTATAACTGGTAGCCTATTGCTTATTACCCGTTTTGGTTTCAATGGTTTTTTTTAATGTCTCAATCTTATCTTCCGAAGGAGCCGAATCGCTGTAGCGTGCCTGCTCATAAAGCTCAATAAGCGAGCTGGTGGATGCGGCTTGGCGCTCTGTCGACCTTTTGGCGATATCCATGTTAACTTCAGCAGGCGTCATATGCTTTTGAAGCGGGTAGCCCTCTTTCGTATGCTTACGCAGCCATTGCCGGTATAAATATCGAACCCGTTCGCGGCGATCCATCGCTTGCCATTGCGGCTTTTGCTCGAATTGCCCAGAGATCCACTTCTTGACTTTACTTGTAAGCTTATTATTGATCCCTTTCCAATCCATCAAGCTTTCCACATCATCCTCATAGCCCACGGCTTTCTGCCGCTGGCTTGTGCGATTAAATATTTGATTAAGCCAAGCGAACAATCGTTTCACTAATGGTGGAAGCTTTTGGGCTGCTATATATAGAAGATAAAGCAATCCCAACACTAGAGCAATGACTATGATCACCATTAATGCTTTTTCCAGCCATTGCAGCCAAAGTGCGGGTGGCTCCACTGGACCTAGATCCATCGGCGGCTGAGGTGCGGGCTTCGCTGGATCTACTGGCGGTGCCTCAGTGGGGCGATTCAATAATTCGCGCAGCCAAGCAATAAGCTGCTCCTTGAGCCAGTTCAGCGCTGCTTGCAGCTTGCGGAAGAAAACTACAAGGACAATAAAAACAAGCACCATGGCTACGAGGAAGCGGTTTTGCCGCACCACTACAGTAGCTACGACGGCCTCCTTGTCGCCCGATAGCGTCTCCTGCTTCATGGTCGTCTGGTTGGACATCAGCAAAGCTACGGACAATGCCAGCAAGCCTAGCCATGTCAACAGCGGCACATAAGGCTCAAAGGAGCCAACAAATTGCAAAAATACGGATGCAATAAAATAAATCAGTAGCCCTACCAAATAATAAGAAACCGGAAACATCAGGCTCCAAGCCATCGTTACCATACGCGCGCCGCGATAAATGAACAAGCAGGCAAATGGGAATATAATGAAAAAAGTATAGCTTTGGCCGCATAGAAGGTAAGCACTTATTGCACCCAACAGGATAACAACAGCCTGTAATTGATACCATCTGCTTAATGGCAGCAGCGTGTTAACCGTAAACCCTACTGCATACAGCAGAGGGATAATAGCAAGCCACAGCCACATGCCCATTCCAAGCGGAAGCAGCAGATAGACACCGATAATCAACAGCAGTGGGAAAATCATAAGGGCTTCCACGCTGCCTTTAAGGGCTGCCAGCCCGATACTGGCTAGCTTTGGATTTATTGATTGAGGCTTCATGAGACAGCACCTGCCTGTTCGCTGGAAGGCGGTACGGCGGAAGACTGATGCGCCTGCTCAAGTAAAAACATCTCTACGGCATTTCCATTACGACGCAGCTGTTCAATCGGCTGGATCATTTTTTCGCCCATATAGGCTGAAATGACAACAATATCCAGATTGGATGTACCTAGCGCAGCTATTTCCCCAAGCAAATCGTCAAAAGGAATTCGCCGGCCGGCCACCAGCTTAGCCATCGTTTCCAGTAAAAAGCCCATATGCGCCGGTCCATTTCGGGGATCAATCAGGACAGCTTCTCTAGGTGCATCGATTAAATAAGCATTCGTTGCGAAGCCTGTTTCCATGCCTTGCTCAATCGCCTTGGCTGCAATCGCAGCGGCGTAGGAGATTCCCTGCTCGAACAAGGCTTCATCGTTAACCTGGCTCCACATCTTCTCATGATCCTCGACATTAAGCAAAATCATAAGCCTGTGGTCAGCCGTATAGTCAAGCTGGTGCACCTGCAGCTTTCCGCTGCGGGCTGTCGCTTTCCAGTTGACCCCTTTTAAAGGGTCGCCATAGCGGTATTCCCTGGCACCGGAAATCATGAATGGATCCTCTACAATCCAGCGGCGCACACTAATATCCCCTTGCCAGCTATGGGAAGGCATTGTGAAATCCTCCAAGTCAGCAGGCCTTGGATACACCAGCAGCTCTACATTCAGTGCTATCTTAATCGTATTTTTATAAACACCTAAAATATCGCCACATGTCAATGAAGCTGTATTTAGCCGGTAGCAGCCACGCTTGGAGCAAAGAATCCGATGCCGCCTAGTAATTTGGGTAAAGGGCATCAGGCTGAATAAGCTTTTATGATTCTGGAACAACGAGCCATCACTGATATCCAGATTGGTTTGGCTCTGGAATTTCAGGCCTGCATGAATTAGCGATTCCAGCCTGAGCCAAGGTACTGGAATGATATTGCGGTTGGAGATCCGCTCCACAAGCTCAACCTCGTCACCCTCGAAGCAAGCTTTTGTGCTGAAAAACCGCTCATACTTTAACCCTCGTTGCCCCCAGTAACGAAATATCATTCCTTGCGCAACAACAATAAGTAAGGCCGCCAATAAAAACCAATGGATTCCCATATGTCACATCCTATCTGGAAACCAGGTTATCTTCGGTTGGCACAGCCACATCCCGCAATATACTGGCGAGCACAGCCTCACTGGCCTCTGCACGTGAACGCATCGAGCCTTTGACAATCAAACGGTGCGCCAGCACGGGCTGCGCCATCGCTTTAATATCGTCAGGCGTTACAAAATCTCGCCCTTTTAATATCGCCTGCACTTGCGCTGCTTTCAGTAAAGACTGGCTGCCGCGGGGGCTCACACCCGTTGCTATGTCGCTATGTGTCCGAGTTTTCTCAACAATCGCGATTAAGTAGCCCAGTATATCATCGCTTACCTGGACCTTCGAATAGCTGTCTTGTGCGGCCACGATCTCCTCTGCCTCAGCCACTCCAGCGATCGAATCAAGCGGATTGGCTTCCTTGAAACGTTTGAGTATATCTACACCTTCTGCTGTAGTAGGATAGCCCATTTTAATTTTGAAAAGAAAGCGGTCGAGCTGGGCTTCAGGAAGCGGGAAGGTGCCTTGATTTTCTACTGGGTTTTGAGTCGCGATAACAAAAAAAGGCCGCTGCAGCTCCCTCGTATCTCCATCGATACTAACCTGCCTTTCCTCCATACATTCCAGCAGGCTTGATTGGGTACGAGGCGTAGCACGATTAATTTCATCAGCCAATAAAACATTGGTAAACAGCGGCCCAGGACGGAATTCGAATTCAGATAGCTTTTGATTAAAAAAATGGATACCGCTTAAATCCGAAGGCAATAAATCCGGTGTAAATTGAATCCGTTTAAAGCTGGAATGCACCGACTTGGCCATCGCTTTGCCCAGCAAGGTTTTCCCTGTACCCGGCACATCCTCCAGCAGCACATGGCCCGAAGCGATCACCGCGATCAATAATTTATCGATCACGTCCTCTTTCCCAACAACAACCTTGTTAATATTGTCTCTAATCTTCATCGCTAAGGTTCGAATCTGTGCGAGCTCCATGACATTGCCTCCATCTATAATAAGTAGTTACTATGAAATCAATGATGCAACAAAGTAATATGAAATTAATGATTTAGCGTGATAGATAAGATGAACAAAAGATGACAAAGAAATGAGCCCATGGTAAATGGACATTGGACATTGAAAGCCAAGCCGCTGGAAAGAAAAGGAGCAAGCGGACTGCTGGGCTTTAATACGAACTAGTCTATGATTCAATGCTGTAATCGTTTGCAAGTTAACTGTACCATAAACGGAGGTTAGCAGTACACCCTCCAAGGTCCTCTAGACTCCCATGCTTTCTAATAAGATAATTGACAGCGTTGCTTCATTAATATGTAGAAGCGTGTTAGGATTAAGCTAAAGTGGTTAAGCATTTATTTATCGAGGTGTACATACATGAATATATTAAAAGTTAAAGACCGGCAAGAGCTGGATAAAAGAATCCCGACCATGCCCTGGTACGTGGAGAAATTCATCAATTATAAGCTGCCTGACCTCTCGCCCTCCTCATTACTGGAGTATGTGCGTGATTATGAAACCTTTTTCTCGTGGTTATTGGCAGAAGGGCTGGCAGAAACAGATTTGATCAAGAACATACCAATTGAAGCGCTGGAGAAGCTGCATATGGAAAGCATCGATAATTTCCGGATGTTCCTGATGACACGTGTGGAAAACACGAATAGCCGGGTAACGATATCACGCAAGCTTTCTTCTCTTCGTTCGTTATTTCATTATTTAAGCCAAATTGCTGAGGATGAGCAGTTTTACCCTTTGCTAAAAAGGAATGTGATGGCCAAAGTTGAGGTCAAACGAACGTCCAAGCCTAAGGATACAGCAGCCAAGCTTGAAGGCAAGCTGCTCCAAGAGCAGGAAATTCACGAATTTACGGCGTTTATTGAGCAAGGCTACGGCGAGACGATGGCTGCCAATAAGCAGGCAATGTATTCCTATCGCTTAAATAAGATCAGAGATGCTTGCATCATCCGGCTTATTTTGAATTCGGGCTTGCGTGTCTCTGAGGTGGTTAACCTTAATATAGACGATATCGATATGAAAAAAAAGCTGATATACGTGTACCGTAAGGGCTCGAATGACGACAGCTTCAAAACACCAGTTTATTTTCGCCAGGATGCAACTGAGAGCCTCACTGCTTATTTGGAAATTCGCCAGCTTGATTATAAAGCGCCAAAACGGGAAAAAGCGCTTTTCCTTGCCATTGCCAATGGCAAAAAGGAAGGAGAGCGCATGACCAAGCGCGCTATTCAGGAAATGGTGATCAAGTATGCCAAATGCTTTGGCAAGCCTTATCTGTCCGTTCATAAGCTGCGCCATTCGTTTGCAACCGATTATTACTTACGTAATGACCTCTACAAAACGCAGGATCAGCTAGGGCATGCCTCCCCCGAAACGACGCAGATCTATGCCCATTTAACCGACAAAACGATGGCTGAAGCTATTGATAACGAAAAAGAGTCCAAGGCTAAATAAAGGTTAAATAAGTACTGCAGCGCCATTAATTCTTTAGTGAGCCTAAAGCTAACAGAGACCTTTAGGCTTCATCAGCTTCAGTGGCAGCTGATTTCATTTCCGATCTCCTGACCCTAGTTTTGTAAAGGTTATCAGTATTACATTTGTAGTTCATAGATAGACACTATATATGTAGTCATCATTAGTCAATTCAGTTACGACATTAAAGCCCCAATCGCACCGCTGTATTCACCATTTCGCAAAACGGTAGGCACTGCGCCTCTAAGCACCGTGTAATTAACGACTGTATCTCTTAGCACGTCATTGCCGATAAAGGATGAGCCTATGTACACAATAGATGAAGCACCGTTTTGAGTTGCTGCTTGCACACTAATCGTAGTAATGGTTTCCCCTACAAGTCCGATAACGGAAGCTAAGATGTCCGAGTTTTGGCGGGTAGTTTGATGCTGGAGTACATTGCCAAAATTGCTCGCGGTCAGGTCACCGGGAATCGGAGGCACCATCCCTTCATAAATATCGCTAACCTTCAAGTCAATGAATTTGCGATTTCCCTGACGTGACACCTCAACAATTTCTGCATAATTCTGGATACCCGTAAGCAAGAAGGAAAGTCCCATCAACGTCCCTCCCCCCACTCCGATGCCACCAAGACGATGGTGCTTTTGCTTATCCACAAAATGAATAGAGGTGCCCGTCCCCACATTGGTTAGCACAAATGGCTCATCTGAGAGCTTCTGCATGTCCATTAAATATTGAACCCCATTACAGGTTGCGTCGAACTCTACCAAGGTGCGGATTGGACGGTTTAAGAGGTCATGAAGCTGCTTCGCCTTACCCCCTGTCACACAAATTTCAGCACCCGCAAAATGCTCTTGAATCCATGCGGCGGCCATGGCGATTTCGGAAACCGGAAACTTTTCGAAGCTTAGCTCTTGCTGGTCATTCCTATAGGCTATTTTGATCAGGGTGCCCCCTGCATCTACGCCAACGCTATTATACTTTTCCAAAATATCGCCTACTTTTTATGTTATGGTGTTGTAACGTTACTTTTCTTATACAGATGTTATTTCTATTTGAAATTCCTTCACGTACACGCCCGAGCCGCTAATCGTTACCTCGTAATTATTATCAGCCGGTGTAACCGTTACCTCAACCTGGCCTTCGCGTTCCATTTCGTGACCCTGCTCGACTACTAGCTGAATAGGTTCATCGATTCCGTTACGTATGTATGTTGCATAATAAGCACCCATTACACCAGACGCCGTTCCCGTAACCGGATCTTCTATGGTACCTGAATAGGGAGAGGAAAAATGGCGGGCATGCATATCTGCTGCTGGATCATAGGTTTCCATGCAAAAAGGATGGATTGAAGCTCTTGGCATTCCCCTTAGCACCTCAGGAAACTGAATATTATTAGGTACCATTCTTTGAAAAGCTCCCAGCTCTTTGATCGGAACCAGCAAAGTCCAGATCCCGGTACTCCCGTAAACTGTTGGCTTTTGCAAATCCAAATCTTCTAAAGTAAGTCCAATAGAAGCAGCCAGCTCATCTAGCTTTCCATCAAAAACGACAAATTGGGCAGGGGATTGCTGCATAGTAATTATCGGAAATCCACTTTCAGATAAACGAATTTGCATCGGCAGAAGGCCGGCTTTCGTTTCCAGTTTCAAATCCTCAAGGCTTAACAGCCCCCTTGTTGTTAACGCATATAAGCTTGCCACCGTTGCATGGCCACAAAGATTCATTTCATGTCCCGGCGTGAAATAACGGATTCTCAGATCAGCAACCTCCGATTTTACAATAAATGAGGTTTCATTGAACCCTACCCGTCGGGCAATTTCCAACATCTGGATGTCGGTTAAATCATCTGCGTCTAACACAACTCCAGCCGGATTTCCTTTATCGGGCAGCCTGCTAAATGCATTGTACTGGTAGACCGTGACTTGTTTCATCCGCTCATCCTCCAATCCATAAAATTTTTCCCATAGTAGCATCAACCACCAAATATTGCAACCTTTTTAACAATCAGGAACATTTCAGGTTAATTCGAGAATAGGATCGAATGTTCGTTTGAAATATATAAAGTATAAACCAAAAAAGAGACCACTCCTGCGGTCTCACCGAATTTACTATGCTGAATTTTCTAAATCATTTTTCTTTTCCTTTTGGCAAACAGCCAACCACCAATCAAGGCTAGTGCCGTCAGCAGGATTAGTGGAACAAATGGGAATTTCGCTACCGCCTCTGGAGTCCCGCCATTAGTATTTATATGTCCACTCTCAGCCATACTTCCATGCCCACTTGCAGTTGTGCCTCCAGTCCCACTACCGTGTCCACCTCCAGCTGTAGCACCAGTTCCACCACCATGCCCACCATGAGCTGAGCTTACAGAGGAGTTCGTACTCGTCTCCTTCGAGCCAACGCCTGCACCCAAATCTAAGCCTGCTGCTTGTTTATCAAAAATAAGCAGCTGCATCACACCTTCATTGCTCCCCACTTTTTGCGTCCATGACCGAACGAGCTCCTTATTCTTCCACAAAGCCGGATCAACGGCTGCATTAGCAATTTTGGGATGGTCGCTTAAGCTCCAATCTTTGCCGCCGATTTGCAGGATATAAGTCTTAGTCACTTTTCCTTCTGCATCCTTGGTTTCCTGTTGACTAATCTCTTCAATCTTGCCTGCCGGACCTGGCGTAAAGCCTGCCATTTCATAGAGAGTTTTATCATGAGTATTGTTGGTGCCATTTGTATGGCCAGCAGCGTTCCCGCCAACCTGCTGATCCAGATTGGCGGTCATAAATAGCACAAAGGCTTCGCGTGTCAGCTCACTGTCAAGCTGCCCAGTAGCTACCTTCGCTTGCCCTCCAAAAAAAGCTTGGCTAACCTCGCGATACGTCGCATTGCCTTGCAATGAGCTTACAAGTCCCGCGTTCTCGGCAGCCTTGGCTATATCTGATGCTGTAGGGCTAGCCGCTGGAAGCTGCTGGAAGGATCCTGCCCAATAGGCAAGATCCTTTCGGCTTAACGGATCATTGGGCTTAAAAAGCGAAGCGCCATGCTCGTAGGGGATCACGCCAATTGCACTTAAGCTAACAATTGGCTCCTTAGCAGCAGAAAACTGAATATCCTCGTAAATCGTTTGCTCGTTAACGACATGTGCCGAAGCAACGGATGGCAGCAGCAAGCCTAGCATTGTCAATAGCAATAAAAGAATTCGCATGTCGGTTTCTTTACCCCCCTTCCAAAATCAAAGCACCACCAGCTTGCCGCAAATAATATTGGTCTGTGTTTCCCGGCAATTGCTTCAATTGCTCAGGTCGTATACGAAAGCCTATCAATTCCTCGACCAAGGTGCTGGGCATGAGAAATCCATTAAAAAAACCAGCCTCCAGCTGTAAAGCAGGTGCCTTTGTTGCATCACTTGTTAAGGCTATGTACTGACAAAAAAAATCTTACAATTAATGAAAATGAATATCAATATCAATAAATGAGAGTGATCGTTTCTTTTACTCGATATTAGCTTGATCTATCAATCTTATTACGTTGTCATTCGATTTCTTAATCCACTTATAAGAAATGTTGCAGCGCATAAAAAACGCCCTATAGCAACAGAGAGTTCCGGCTGGTAAGAAAATATCGTTCCACATCTTGACAAAACGCGGTTTCGGCTGGGGTCAGCTTTGTGTTTTTGCGAACTGCAAAACCATTCGTCCGTGTAAGGTTTAAGGAAGAAACCGATCTGGCCTGAAGGCCTCCATGTTTAATATCATTAATTACTGTTGTATAGGGAAGAAAAGCAATGCCCAGCTTGGACTTAACGGCTTGCTTGATCATTTCGAAATTACTCATCTGTAAAAAACGCACTTTAACGTGCTGCTTCTCCACTTGCTTTGTAATATATTGCTGCAAATAAGGGCTTTGGGGGAGCAGGATCGTCTCATTATGTAAATCCCGGCAGTAGAGTACCTTGCGGCTGCTCCAGGCATGGTCTATAGGAAGAATGAGCGGAAAATCGTCCTCGAAAAGAACCGTAATATCATATTGGCTGCGGATATATTCATCCTCTTGGTAAATAGGCATAAACGCCACATTCGTTCTACCTTCACGGAGGCAGCGTACGAGATCATCATAACAATAGGTGTAAATCTCCAATAATTGCTTCGGAAATTCGGTATGAAAATGGCTTAGAATATCCGAAAAAAAATAACCGGCAATATAGTTGCTCACATAAACAGAAAGTACGGAATCCTGCTGAGATACCTTTTTAATTTTGATAGCAGCTTCTTCAACGAGAAACGTCATTTGCTTTGCATATTCGAGCAAAACTTCGCCCTGTTTTGTTAGCTGGACGCTTTTCCCGGTACGGAGAAAAAGCGTGGTCTTAAACAGTTCCTCCAAATGCTGGATATGGTTGCTTATGGTCGGTTGGGAGCAAAATAGCCTTTTGGCTGTTTCTGTGAAAGAGCTACATTCCGCTAAAACAATAAAGGTCTCCATCTTCTCCAATATTTTCAAATCACGTCACCTCGATAGGTTTTGGAAAATTATTATATTGATAAAGATTATCATTATCACTCGTAAGTGTCAATAGAAAGCCCTTTACAATATGTGTTCTATCCCCTGAAAATACGGATGGGCTTCGAAGTATATGTTAAGCAGTTTTATTGGATGAAACTGCTATATTTGCTTTCAAACTTAAACGGAGGTGCTCACCTGATGGATACTGCCAAACATAAGATGCAAAACCGTTTTGAGCAATGGAAAACAGCAGCAAGCCAGCTCATATCCGGATCCCAATCTGAACCCGGAGAAACAGACGAAGCCACGGTACTGGACCTTGATCCTGGACTGCTGGACCAATGCCAACTTCAAGCCGATAAACAACATACGACCGTTAGCACCGTAATTAATCATATCCTTCACCAATACTGGTCTGAAACCCATAGTATCGCTAAACAAGCTATTCCTAGAGACCAATTAGAACGCAATCCGCTGCTTTATTTGGATGGGTTATCCAAACGCGAATTTACCCAGTACCGAGGTGAAACCTATGCTGAGAAATGAAGAACAGGATTTCCGCAAGGCCGTCTTTCTGGACCAAAGCGCATTATCTTCCTTAATGGACGAGCAGCATATTCATTATAGCCGGGCAAAGGCACTATTTCTCGATTTGGACGACTTGGAGCGCCCCTTAATTACGACCAACTATATTGTGTTCGACACCCATCAATGGTTGAGAAACAGCTTTGGCTTCGACCATGCGCAATTTTTTATTGATATTGTGGATCAATCAGCCGCCAAAGGGATCATTAAAATCATTCCGGGCAGCCCCGAGCTTGAGCAGGAATCGAAGCAGTTAATCAGCAGCTGTCCTGATCTGCGGCTGTCGCTTAGTGAAGCCTTAACTGCTGTCGTTATGCTAAGCTATCAAGTAAAACGGATTTTTACTTTCAACAAAAATTATGATTTTCTATCCACCTTGGATTCGGATATTAAAGTGATGCCAAGCGCAGGCTAGAAAACATTAATACTAAGAAAAAAGGCTTACGCGATTATACATAACGATTTGCGTTCGCGAGGGCAGGCATATGGGAACAACAAAAGCACCACATCCCCCTATTTAAAGTGGGGATGTGGTGCTTTTGTTGCAGGGGTATTGAGTTATTTCATCATATCGTGATCGACATAACGCTCGCCATTGATTTCACTAATGACGTTAATGGCTACCTTCGCGCCATCGCCTGCGGTAATGATCGTATGAACGCTGACACCCGCCGCTGTTCCCGCTGCCCAGATGCCTTCAACGGTTGTTTTGCCATCCGGTTTGGTATCATATACGGTTTTAATCCGTGGTTCTGTACCTGGCTTCGTGTCGATTCCGATTTGCTGGGCAAGCTCGGTTAAAACTCCAGTCGCCAAAATAATATGCTTGCCTTCATAACGATCGCTTTCCGTTACAACATGAAAACCTTCCTCGGATTTAACGATATTAATCGCCTTGCCTTGAACCAGCTCAGCCCCAAATTTAGTCGCTTGGCTTTTTCCGATCTCGACCAGATCCGGTCCTGAAATCTCTGATACTCCATAATGATTCTCTAACCATGCGCGTTTCGTAATGCTCTGGTCGTTGTCGATAACCAAAGTTTTCTTACCTGATTTAGCAGCGAATAAAGCTGCGCTTGCTCCTGCTGGACCCGCTCCGATTACAATAATATCATACATCTTGGAATGGTCTCCCTTCGATTAAAATGTTGATAATAACTTTGTGTAATAGCATGTTTGCTATTCTATATGGTACACAATGGAATTGCCAAAGTCAAAATATGGGGGCTTGGCTGGTGCTGACTGAGCTCCAAAAGGAATGGATCGTTCTTGGAATTACTTGCTCGGTACATTCAATATTATGTTGTAGGCCTCCTGCTTAGATTACTCATGAATATAGGGGGAAATTTTTCACATTCCTTGTATAATTGAATGAAGGTAAAGTCATTTTATCCACCACTTGATTCAAAAGGAGACTGTCCGCATGAATTGGCGATCACCCTATCTTTTATTAATAGTAGCCACTTGCTTGTGGGGAGGCAACTTTGTCGTTGGCAAGGTTCTTGTTGCTGATATTCCTCCCATTTTGTTAGCGACGCTTCGTTGGTGTATCGCTTTGATCGCCATTACACCTTTATATGTCAAAGAGGCGTGGAAGCATCGACGCTTATTTATCGAGAAATGGAAGGTCTTGTTGTTCCTATCCTTAACAGGAGTTGCCGGCTTTAATACACTTGTCTACATCGCTGTGCAATATACAAGCTCGATCAATGCTGCCGTCATGAATGCGGCTACCCCGATCCTGATTATTATGGCCACATGGATGATGCTTCGTGAACGAATCCGTCTATCTATATTACCGGGGATTGGGCTGTCCATGCTTGGTGTGCTGTGGATGATAACCCGCGGCAGCTGGGAAATCCTAATCGGGCTTTCCTTTAATCAAGGCGATTTATGGATGTTGGCCGCGATTATGTGTTGGGCATTATATTCAGTTGGGATGAGGCATTACGCTAAGCAAATCCCCAGCCAAGCCTTATTTATGTATACGATCATTCTTTCAGTAGCCATATTGATTCCTCTTTCTGTAGTGGAAACGATGGTGCGCCAGCCTGTTCTTCACAGCTCGGTTGGAATATGGATGGGCCTGCTTTATATCGGTGTATTGGCTTCGTTAGTGGCCTTCTCGGCCTGGAACCAATCGATTGCCCTTATTGGACCAGCCCGTTGTGCAGGTTTTTTAAACCTGATCCCTTTATTCAGTACGATTTTTGCCACAGCCTTTACTGGAGAGAGCCTTCATCTATATCATTTTATAGGAGCCCTGCTGATCCTCATGGGCATCTATGTAGCCAATCGCAGATTGAAACTGGAGAAAGCTGCACCTTCCGAGCAATCGTGATACCGCTCTTTGTCTTATATCCCATCTTTTTTTCAAGCGGAATTTATGCTAAATTAAAAAGATAGATGTACCTATCTTCTACTTCAAGGAGTTGAAACAATCGATGAGCCATGTTGCTTGGGAGCAGTTGGTCTGCGCAGTGTCTGAACAGAAGCAAGCTGATTATCAACAATTCATTCAAAATGGAGGCTACTCCGCTTTTCATCATTTGTTAGAAGGTATTAAACAGAAGCTTCGCCATGTTCAGGATTCTGAAATCAAGCAGTTTGGCCAGTGGATCGACCATGCTCAGCAATTATTTCCCGAGCCTGGTATATTTAGCCCTTCTTGGTCACGAATCTGGGAGGAGCTAAAGCAAATACTTGCCATTAAATCGGGTATTATGCAGCAAATTCCTATAGAAGAACGAAGCGGTGAATGGCAAATTATTATCGATAATCCCCTTTCGATTCAGGAAATTGTCTGCCATCCGGCTTTAAGCTTTGACGAGGCTGCCTATTTGTATAGCTATTTCCGTCCAGGCTTGGAGAAAAATGAATACATTCGATTACAAAAGGTTTTAAGCCTTATGACTGATGTCGGCTATTGAGAGCGTTATCATGACAACATTCTCCTGATTTGCTCATAGACCGCCCTATAGTTTTCAGGCAGTCTGTCGAATCTTGGGTGGTTTTATCAAGTATTGCGCTTGCCCGGGAAATAATCGGCGCACATGGGAAATACCCCAGACATGGAACATCGTCTGGGGTATTCCACCTATCATGGACTCGCACCTAATATAAATGACTAGCTTCGCATATAGTTGTGGACTTTAATCTACAGGCTTAGCTCCAATATTTGACGCACATCTTCCTCATTCAGCTTTTTGAAAGAACCCACCGGTCCGTAGCGTACGGTTTCTTTGGCCATCCGCTCTAGGTCCTTGCCGTCAATTTTCAAATCGCCAAGGCTCGCAGGAGCGCCAATTCTCGTGAAATAATCACGGGTTGCTTGGATACCCGCAAGTGCAATATCCTCATCCGATTTGCCTGCTGGATCGACATTCCAGACACGAACCGCAAATTGCACAAAACGGTCGATCCGCTCCTTGTGTACATACTTCATCCAATTGGGAAATAAGATCGACAAGCCCTCTGCATGGGCAATATCATAGATCGCACTAATTTCGTGTTCAATCATATGCGATGCCCAATCATTTTGCATCCCGACACTAATCATGCCGCCATTCAAGGCATAGGTTCCACAAAGCATCAAATTGGCACGTGCCGCATAATTGTCTGGCTGCTTTAAAGCAAGCTCACCGTTTTCAATCACGGTTTGCAGGATGGATTCACATAATCTTTCCTGAAGCGGCGTATCCGAGGTTAAGCTAAAGTATTGCTCGAATACATGGGACATCATATCAACAATACCGTTCACAGTTTGGTTAGCTGGAACCGTAAAGGTCCAGGTAGGATCAAGAATGCTGAACTTCGGATAAGCATGAATGCTGCCGAATGCTTTCTTAAGATTTTCCTCCCAGTTTGTAATCACCGAGCTGCCGTTCATTTCTGAACCGGTAGCCGTTAAGGTTAATACCGTACCCAGTGGAAGTGCTGATTTGATCTCAGCTTTATAGGTTAGGAAATCCCATACATCACCTTCGTAAGGAACACCCACTGCTACTGCCTTAGCTGCGTCAAGCACGCTGCCTCCGCCTACGGCCAGGATGAAATCCAGTTGATGCTCACGGCATAGCGCAATCCCTTTGCGAACTGTAGAAACACGTGGATTGGGTTCAACACCAGCAAGCTCATGCACAACCGCCCCTGCTTGCTTTAACTGCGACTGGACTTGGTCATACAATCCGCTCGCTTTGATGCTTCCGCCTCCATAAATAAGCAGCACGCGTTTGCCGTATTCAGCTAGCTGTTCGGCAAGCGTGTCTACGGTACCAGGACCAAATATTATCCGTGTTGGATTCTGAAATTGAAAAGTGTTCATGATCGGCCTCCATTTTCTAATACATCCATTGTATAATCGGGTTCCCCATCATTATAGCCTTTAGTACGGTGATTTAAAATAACTGACCTAGGCTTTACCTAGTTACCTATGCGTAACTATTGCAGCCATACACCAGCCTTATTGGTCAAATAATCCCACAAGCCTACGGCTTGTCCGCCAAATGGTACAATAAATGCATGCCATAGCAAAACTAAGGTTAAGGTGATACATATATTTTCGACTAAAAACCCACTAAACTTGCCTGTGCTCATAAGCGGAATCCTTAGCTTCCACTTAAGTGGCGGAAACAACTGGACGCCATGCTTCGTAAAAGCATCACATAATAAATGAAGTGAATAAGAGGTAGCTCCAGCTATGTACAAAGGCATATTTAATTGGCTGGAAGCAGCATAAAGCAGCCCGCCCCATATAGCAATTCCGTAAATGGAATGAGTCAAGCCCCGATGTGGAAGAACAGAACAAACCATTAACAGCGCTCCAATTACCGCAAACCAGGGTCCGCCTTCCGCCCCCATATAAAGCAGCAGCCCGCCCAATGCTGCCATCACCAATTGGCGAAATAAGCGTTGGTTTACCCAGCATAATGCAACCATCATCAAGCCAATTCCATAGCTATAAGGAAGAAAAAAGAGCTGGATATATGCATATATCATAAAACCAATACCGCCAGCTGCCAATGCCAGCTTTAATTTGAGGATGAGCGATTTGGGTAGCGACTTCTGCAAAAGCAGGCTATTTGGTTCATCAATATCCGGAAGCAACGAGCTAACCAGTGCAATAGCAAATCCGGGCAAGGAGACTCCCTGCCCCATTAGCTGCAGAACGGACATGGTTACTCCAGTACTCACAATGAGGTGGGTTCGTCCCGTCATAAGCTTATTATCCTTTCCTTTCGTAAAGATTGCCTTTACTTTAGATCAGATAATTATAACATGGATTCCGGAATTATGCGAACACGAGTTCCGATAACTCTCTCTAATAATCCTGACGATATCCCATCCCCCCTTTCGTATTTCACTATTTTAAAGTTGCGAATGCTTCCTCAAGCGTGCGTACAATAAATTCCAATTCCTCATCTGATGTAACAAAAGGTGGGCATAACGTAATAATATTGTTGAAGCCTACAACGGTATCTCCATTCTTGCCAATTAATAACCCGCGTTGTTTACATTCACTTATTATTTGTTGCATCTTGTCTGCCGCTGCGGGCAGCTTGCTTTTTTTGTCCTCAACCATCTCGATACCCGCTATAAAGCCAAAGCTTCTAATTTCCCCTACATGGGGATGCGCCATTAGCACCTCCAGCTTTTGACGTAAAGCTTTACCTAGCTGAGCTGAGCGCTCCACTAAATGTTCTCTTTCCATAATTTCTATGTTCTTCAATGCAACCACACAAGAAACCGGATTGCCACCAAATGTGTTGATATGGCGGAAGTGGCTGTCTGCTCCTGAACCCATAAAGGTCTCATACATGCCCGCTCTAACAGCTGTTGCCGAAAGTGGAGAGTAAGCGCTGGTCATTCCCTTAGCCATCGTCACGATATCGGGCTCGACACCATAATTGTGATGGCCGAATTGCTGTCCGGAACGCCCAAATCCGCAAATGACCTCATCAAGAATCATCAGAACTCCATATTTATCACATATATCGCGCACTTTTTTCAGATAGCCATCGGGAGGTACAAGAACGCCACCTCCTGTAATAACAGGCTCAAGAATGACGGCCGCCACTGACTCGGCACCTTCCCAGTTAATTACATCCTCGTAGGTCTGGGCGCATTGCATGCTACAGGTATCCTTCGTTTTCCCGAACGGGCAGCGGTAGCAATAGGGTGGTGCCACATGCTGGAATCCCATAGCAAGCGGCTCGTATTTAGTTTTTCGCTGTGATTGTCCGGTTGCCGCCAAAGCCCCCATGGTGTTGCCATGGTAACTACGATGTCGGGAAATAAACTTATAGCGGGTGGGCTCCCCATTCTGGTGATGATATTGACGGGCTATTTTGAAAGCTACCTCATTGGCTTCCGTGCCTGAATTGGAATAAAAAATTCGATAACCGCCACCGAGCCATTCGTTCACCTTCTCGGATAGCTGGATCGCAGGCGGATGGCTTTGAGTGAGCGGGTAATAAGCTAATTTCTTCATTTGCTGGGCGGCCGCATCAGCGATTTCTTCCCGACCGTGTCCGACATTGACACACCATAAGCCGGACATGCCATCAAAATACCGCTTGCCTTCAATATCTGTAATCCAACTGCCTTCCCCAGACTCGACGATCATTGGATCGGGATTATGGGGTGTCATAGGATGCCATAGGTACTTCCTGTCTTTGTCTAGCAATGATTGTTGATTGAAATCTGAGGTGTTGGCTGGATCTGTCGATTCGTTCGGTTGATTATCCATTTGATTGCCTCCTATTTCTTTATAATCAAATGGTAACTTGAATAGCGCTCTTTTTCATCATACATAATGTAAGATAAGTGCTATAATTATTGTTACATTATGGATATTACATATTTTCGCGTTTATACATTTTCACACTTTGTGTAGAGACCATGCTGGGAGGCCGACGTATTGAATATCGATCAATTAACGATCCAGGATCTGTTGAAGCGCCCCTTATTCCATCAAGCCAAATTGATTGCTGGCCATAACGGTATCTTGCGTAGCGTCGGCTGGATTCATATTTTGGAAATTACAAGCGCTATGCCTTATGCGAATAAGCACGACCTCATTCTTACTACAGGACTTGGCATTCACCAATTCAGCGAGCAGCGAAGGATGTATCTGCAAGAGCTGATCCATCTCCAAGCAGCAGGCTTATGTGTCGAGCTAGGCCATTATTTCAAGTCACTCCCGCAGGATATGGTCGATTTGGCCAACGAATATCATTTCCCGTTGATCGTTTTTGAATCGCCAGTTCGGTTCGTTGATATTACCCAAGACATTCATGCCTTGTTGATTAATAAGCAATATCAAATCCTGCAAAATTTAGAGCTTTTCTCGCGAAAGCTTCAGCAGCTAAGTTTGGAATCGACTAATATTCAAGCTATCCTTAAGCTGCTGAATGAGCATACGTCCTTACAGGTTATTTATTATTCCATCGTGGATAAGCCAAGCTTTGCTCCATCGGTCTCTTCCGCAATTGCCAAGAAATTGGTTCGTCAGTATCAGCTTGAATTGGAGCTTCCCTCCTCCTCCTCGGCTACCTCAGAGAATACTGTGTTTAAGCTTACCGCAAAAAAAACGATTCTCTCTCAGCCTGTAATCTGCTTGGGACAAACCTTATCGTTTGTAGGCATCGTCCTGAACGACCAAGAGCCAACCGAGGATCAAGTATTGCTGCTTGATTATGTTGGCAAAGCGATCGCCCACATCCTGCTTCGCAAGCTGTTTCTGGAGCAAAAAACAACAGAAAGCCACTCTCAATTGATTCATGATATTCTTCAGCATAAGGTAGTTAATGAGGAGCAAGCGCTAGCTCGCATTGGACTTCGCCGGCAAAATAATGGCAAGTATTGGTTCTTGGCGGGCATCATCGAAATCGAACAGCCATTAAGTGTTCAGGACGAGGAGGAGTTCGAAGCGAGAAATCAAGATTTTCTTGTATTACTGCGTTCCTTGCTATCTAACAATGGCATCTACAATCTGCTTTTAGCACAAAACAATCAAATTCACTTGCTTTGTGTGAAGGAATCCTTTGCCTCTGTACTTCCGATCAACATTTTTAAAGAGCCCTTACTCAAAACGCTTGAACAACTAAGGAACACCGTCTTCCAAAATGTAGCAAGGCCCCTTCGAATCGTAACCGGATTTGGAAGCATGAAGCGGAGGTTAGTGGACGCGTCAGCCAGCTTCAAAGAAGCCTTTGATACACTCTCTGTATCCCAATCTCTTTCGTCAAAGCCGCTGAGTCCTTTTTATGAGGATTTAGGCATTTATCAAATTTTCAAGGGTATGGCCGATTTGCAGCAGCTTGACTCCTTTGCCAATTATCATTTGGGGTCTGTCCTGGCGTACGACCAGCAGTACCATTCCTCCTTATTGGAAACATTGGAAACTTTCCTTCTATGTATGGGAGCCAAGCAAGAAACAGCGGAGCGATTGTTCATCCATCGACAGACGCTTTATCACCGCTTGGACAAGCTGAAGGAGTTGCTAGGAGAGGACTATCTGCAACCGGCCAAACGCCTTTGCCTTGAGGTTGCCCTCCATGCTTATAAGCTGAACCCCCGTCCCTAATCGGATGCACAAAAAGCCTGCTAGCAGCCGCGATATGAGGCCTATAATTTAGCCCTTCCTGCTTGGTTTCCGAACGCACACAAGACGATACCTTCAGCAATTAACAGCTCGCGGATTTGACGGACAAACAACAAGGCCTGTTCCCCATCTCCATGAATACAAATGGTCTCGGCAAGGATAGGCACAGCAGTGCCTTGAGGCGATGATACGGTGCCCTCCTTGACCATTTGCAGCAGCTGCTTCAGTGCTTGCCCGGGATCCTTGATCAAGGCATCCGAGTTATTCCGGGGTGTCAATGCTCCATCCTGCTGATAAGTACGGTCGGCAAAAACCTCGCTAGCCGTTCGCAAGCCCCTTCTGTTCCCCGCTTGGATAAGCTCGCTGCCTGAGAGTCCGAACAGAATCAACTCAGGATTCACACGATAGACAGCATCGGCAATCGCATCGGCTAGCTCCGAATTTCGTGCAGCCATATTATATAAAGCTCCATGCGTTAACATGCTGCATAACCCCGCCCTCCGCTCTCACAAAGCCGTCCAAGGCACCAATCTGGTATACCATTAGCTCATACGCTTCCTGCGGTGTCATACTCATCTCGCGCCGACCAAAACCAATCAAATCCGGCAAGCCCGGGTGCGCTCCAATCGCCACACCCTGCTCCAGAGCAAGCTTAACTGTTGTCCTCATCGTACCAGGATCCCCCGCATGAAACCCACAGGCAATATTCGCTGAAGTAATTAGCTTCAGCAACTCCTCATCTTGCCCCAACCTATAGACACCAAAGCTTTCGCCAAGATCGCAATTCAAATCGAGTGTAATCTTCATCCTGATCGCCTACCTCATTTCTTTATAACGAATTTCAATCGCTTTGGACAATTGATACGTCTGCATTTCATGCTCAAGATAAAGCGCCTCGGACTCCTGTTGGGAAATCATACGAAAGCGAACAGCCTCGCCAGGCTTTAATTGGGCAAGAAGCGGCAAATCTACAGTGGCAATCTGTGCGATCTTCGGATACCCGCCGATTGTCTGATGGTCCGCCATCAAAATAATCGGATTACCGCCAGCGGGCACCTGGACAGTGCCAAAGGAAACGGCTTCGGATATCGGCTCGCAGACCTCGGCTAGGTTTAGAATAGCTCCCTCCAAACGGTAGCCCATCCGATCGGATTGGGAGGACACCGGAAACCTGGCCGCAACCAATGCCTGCCGGCTTTCCTCGGTGAAATGGGCATATTCACGCCCCGGAACGATCCGTATGGTTGGCTCCTTGCTATACGCCGGGCGTATTTCGTGGCCGATACTCCAATTGGCTGCGCCAAAAGGCAGCGGGTTCGTTTTGCTTTCCTTGGCGTGGCACAGCATATGCATATAGGCGATCGCCAACGAGGATGGCTGGCCTAAGGGCAGCTCATCCCCAGCTTGTAATGCCCGGCCTTCGTAGCCGCCCAAGCCGGCCCGCAGATAGGTGCTGCGGCTACCCAGCACCAAAGGCACGTCAAAGCCCCCGGCAACGGCCATATAGGCCCGTGCCCCTGCTTGGCAAGCCCCAAACTCCAAGCTACGGCCAGCTTGCACATAGACGGGGCGCCATAAGGGAAGCGGCTCTCCGTCCACAACAGGGGCTAGCTGCCCCCCACAGATCGAGATAAGTGCATCTCTCTCGAACCTTAGCTTTGGCCCGATCAAGGTTACCTCCAAAGCCGCGGCACCTTCATCATTGCCAACAAGCAGATTAGCAACCCTAAACGCAAAGCTGTCCATCGCTCCACTGACAATCACACCCTGCTGTTGAAAGCCAAACCTTCCTTTATCCTGAATCGTCGTAAGAAGACCCGCAAGTATAATTTGAATACTCATGCTCGCTCCTCCTCCACTCCAGATATTGCTTATGGCTAATCGGCTGGAACCTTACCCGGTCTCCAGCTTGCAGTAAGCTGGGCGCTTCATTGTCCCGGCGAAAGAGTGTTACCGGTGTCCTTCCGATTAATTGCCAGCCACCTGGCGTGGATATCGGGTAAATTCCGGTCTGCTGGCCCCCTATCCCTACAGTACCTGCGGCAATTGTCAAACGGGGTGTAGATCGCCTTGGTGCTGCAATTCGTCTGGACATACCACCCAGATAAGGAAAGCCCGGGGCGAATCCGATCATATGCACCAAGTATTCCGGTGCCGCATGAAGCTCGATAACTTCATCCACGGTAAGTCCGTTATGCTGGGCGACAGCAGGCAAATCCGGTCCCCATTCTCCCCCATAGTATACGGGGATATGGACGGTTCGCGGCGCCTCGGCAGCTTGGTCAGCCAGATTTGCAATAATGCCCTCTAGGATCCGGCAAATCCATGTATAAGGCGAAACCGTCCCACCCGCTCCAGACCTCCAGCTAGCCCCTGTAAGGGGATCCCGCAGCTTTATAGGGTCATAATAAACGGCAACTGTCACAAAAGCAGGGACGATTTCAACCAAACCGGGAAAGGGATACCGATTTAAGTAAAGGCTTAAAGCTTGTACTTTCCGGTGCGTGTGCTGGTCAGTTCCATTGCCTAACGTAACAATAACCACCGTATCTCCAAGAGGTGACAGCTCCACGTACTCTCCAACATCGGATTCAGCCACCTTCTTGTTCTTCTCAACACTAGGCATCTCCACATCTGCATTCAGTCCAGCATCCATTTGGTCATTGGACATGCTACTCACCTCTTACCCATGATTGTTTCCAGCCTAGCTTGCTTGAAATCAGCTTGGCAGTCTCCATCACCTTAGCGCTCAATTCAGCAATATGCTCTTGCTGGAATCTCATATCAGATCCTGCGAGGCTGAGGCCTGCTACCACATTTCCTTTAACATCGAAGATCGGAGCTGCTACAGCAGATGAGTGATCCTCAAGCTTGGAATGGCATAACTCCTTATGAATAAATTTGTAATTTAAATATTCCGAAAATGAATCACTTCTTTATGATATAAATACAGCAGGCAAAAAACAAGGCTTTATTGTACTCGGCTTTGACAGCGAAACAGACAAAAAAAAGAGCAAAGCCCTTTGTGGGTTTGCTCTTTTTTGCGTATTTGTTCAGATTACTGTTCAAATGTAGCGATCAGTCTTTTGGCGATGCCTGTAGAGGTTGTAATGCTTTCATAGATACGAAGAGTTAACGGATAATCCAATTGCTCCGATTTGATATCAGTAAACGAGATTGTTTGTGAACCATTAATCAATTTGCCTGTTCCTTGCAGCAATTGTTCTGAGGTTCCCAATACCCGTTCTCTGCCATCGACAATCTCGAATTCCAGCTTAGCAAAGTCATTGTCCACAATAACCTCAGCTACCTTCTGAATATCAAGACCTAATTTCAATTTATACGTATAAGCGTTTGAGCTGAATACGGAAGACAATTCCCAATTTTCAATTTTGATTGTATACGGGTAGAAGGCAAGCACTTTACTGATGGCTTTCGGATCGTCTGCACCCGTCTGGCTTACAGTTACCTTATACTCTGCAATCGGCAGCTTTAACTTGGACGAATTGGACGCATCCAATATGCTTAGTTTGAAGTCTCCGTTAACTGCTGGAGGCAGCATGTAGGAGTAGCTGTAAACATAAGCTGAATCCGGAATTAGCTGTGTTAAAGTCGTTGTTTGGCGTGTGCCGGGGAATGAAGTACCCGATGTGTCGGTCAATGATGTATCAAAGGCTGGAAGTGCTAGTGTTTCTTTGCTTTTGTTCAAAAACTTAAATTTGGCAATTACCGTTTGGTAGCCATTGTCGGCATTGGTATGCCCATTCAGCTCTACTACGGAAACCTCGAGATTAGGATCAATCAGATCGCTGCCGGAGTTAAAAAGAAAGGCTTGGCCGAGTGTATATGGCATAATATTGTTTAAGCTAGCGGCAGCGGTAATGCCATCCTGCAGACTGACAAGCGCAATTGGGATCGTGCTCGTGATTGAGGCCGCCGATGCTGAAGATCCGCTTGATGAGCTGTTTGACGACGAACTACCTGTTGAAGCTGCCGGAGTTGTTGTCGCAGTTCCACTCGATGTGGAGCCGCTTGCTGAGTTGGATGCTCCAGTTCCTGTTGTCGTAGTACCTGAGACTCCAGAAGCTCCTGCCGCCTTACTCGTAGCAGTAGTTGCTGCTGTGCTAGCTGCGGTAGTGGCTGCAGCCGTTTCATTGGTCGTGGTCGTAGACGAATCGGATGAAGTGCTTGCAGATGTTTTTTGATTATCCGATACCATGAATTGCAGCTTGTCTGGGGCAATTCCTTCAGGTAATTGAAGCGCAAATCGGTAAATACCGGACTCACCCGCCGCAATATACGCATCTGGCGTTGTAATGTTATCCGTTGCGATCGAAAGCGCAGCTTCAGTTGAAATGATCGTTCCGATCAAGGACGGAGCTTGCATGGTGCTTTTGCTGTCATTATGCAAGACAGCCGTAATCAGTGCACCCTTTTTATTGGAAACTAATTGTTCCTCAGCCTTTTGCACTTCCAGTGTTAACCCTTCACGTCCTTGAACAATGTATGGAATTTTGTCGCCCACCTTGGCGATATGGAATAATGAGGCTAAGGATAGCTTACCCAATGATAATATGCCTACGCTATCATTAGCGAGCTCCAGCGACATCGTATTTACATTAGGGAAGGTGTCAACGGTAGCCGTTAGCAATACATGCTTGGTTTGGCCGGCGTTTATCGTATTTCCATCAATAGCATTGGACGTAAACAGCAAGGTACTGCCTGGTCCGTCATGTAATAAATATTTTAACCCTGAGGGTAGCGTAATACTTTCCGAGCCCGTTGGTGTTACAGACGCATCTACGAGGATCGTCCATTTCCCCTCTTGTGGTACCATAATCGCTTTAAGCGCTTGAACCGTAACATAGGAGCTCGCTGTTAGCGATGTATCTACATCTGCTAGATTCACTAGCAGCTGCCCAGCCTGCTCGCCCAATGCTTGTGCGTTAGCAACAGAAAGCGAACCTACATCCTGCAAGCTTCCGCCATTACGTGCAAACACTGTAACCTGCAGTTGATCTGTAGTTACCATTGCCGGAATCGTTGCTGTGTAATAATACTTGGTTGCTGTATGTGGAGCAACTAGGGCATCGGCCGCCTTGGACATTTGTGCCGAATAGTTGCCTCCAGCAGTTGTTGTAGCTTTTATTCCATAATGGTTAAAGTCAACAACCGAGTCACTATCATTATTTAATTGGATGCTAAAACGCATAGCTTGCGTATCCGATCCTTTAGATACAGCTACATCCTCCAGCGTAAAATATACGGAATTACTAACAAATACACCCTCCTTGCCTGCAAAAGCAATAAAATGCGTCCAAGCAGATAATATCATAGCCAGAATAAGGGTAGCTATAATTGCGATTCGGGCAGACTGCTTGAGGTTTCCATCGCGTAATCGTTCCATCATGAATGTCTCCTCCTTAGAGTTTTCGTAGAAAACTTACTTCGTAAGCATCCACCTTAGAGTTTTCGTAGAAAACTTACTTCGTAAGCATCCACTTTAGAGTTTTCGTAGAAAACTTACTTCGTAAGCATCCACTTTAGAGTTTTCGTAGAAAACTTACTTCGTAAGCATCTGCTTTAATTAATCTGTACGCAAAGCGTCGATCGGGCGAAGCTTGGAGGCTTTGTTGGCCGGATATAAGCCGAAAACAACCCCAACTAGCACTGAGAACAGAAAAGCATACATACTAATATCGAACGAAACTACGGTCAATTGTTTTGGGTTGAAGTAAGGCCATAGCTTCGCAAAGGTAACACCCAGCGCCAAGCCGATTAATCCACCAAGCCCGCTGATGACAACCGCCTCAAACAGAAACTGCAAAAGAATATTTCGCCGTTTGGCACCGATCGATTTGCGGATACCGATTTCCCGCGTCCGTTCGCTTACGGTAACGAGCATAATATTCATAATCCCGATCCCACCAACGAGCAACGATATACAAGCTACGCTGACTAACTGGCTTGTCAAGGAATTCGAAGCTTCTGTGCTTGCGGTAAGCAATTGGTCCTGATTCGTAAAGCGGAACCCATTCGCGCTCTTAAACTTATACGTTAAAAAAGCGGTTAATGTGCTTTGTGCTGTACTAATGTCTTCCTTGGTAGTCGCTTCAATATAGGTGGTGCGAATCGCACCTAAATTTAATTGCCGTTGTGCTGTTGTCAAAGGCACAACAACCGAATCATCGGCAGAAGCGCCTCCGATGCTGGAGCCCTTCGTATTCAATAAGCCTACGACGGTAAATTGAAAGCCATTAATATTGATCAGCTTATCTATAGGATCAACATTCCCGAACAGCTCCGTAGCGACTGTTGTGCCCAGCACGGCTACATTCGTACGGAGATCCAAATCGGCTTCCGTAATAAAACGCCCTTCCTTTAATGTAGCTTTTAAGATCGTCATATATCTTTCGTTGGAGCCCATTACGGTATACGACTCTTGCGTTGTATTGTATTTAACATTGATGTTGGATGTCACCGTAGGTGCGATAGCACTAAATTCTGGAAAGCCCTCAAAATTCATTAGCTCCGCATAGTTAAGCTGTGTAGCACGCCCTTGACCCAGCAGATTGACCACGAGTAAATTGGTTCCCATATTCTCGTATTGCTTGGCAATTTGTGCCGAGGTGCCTTGACCGATGGCTACCAGAGTGACCACTGAGCAAACCCCAATAATAACACCCAGCATCGTGAGCAGGGTTCGCATCCAGCTTGCACTTACCGTCTTAAGTGCCATCTGCAATAATTCTGTTATTCTCATACGGTCGCCTCCATCGCCTCGCTTGCCTCCATCGCCTCGACTTTCTGCAATTGAGGCACATTGTCAATATCGCTGACGATCAATCCATCTCTTATTGTGATGATTCGCTTGGCATTCTCGGCAATATGTAAATCATGGGTGATCAGTACGATCGTATTGCCCATTTCGTTCAAATGCAGCATGAGTTCTAGTACTTCCTGGCCGGTTTTGGAATCCAAGGCTCCTGTCGGCTCATCAGCCAGCAGTAAGGATGGTCCAATGGCCAGGGCGCGGGCGACAGCAACACGTTGCTGCTGTCCCCCTGATAATTCACTGGGACGGTGATGTCCCCGTTGCCCCATCCCGAGAAGCTCCAGAGTTTGCTGCGCCTTTTCTCTTCTTTCCTTTTTGCCAAATCCTGCATAAATCATCGGCAGCTCCACATTTTCAATCGCAGTCAGCCGCGGCAGCAAATTAAATTGCTGGAATATAAAGCCGATTTTGCGATTCCGTAAGCCTGCTAGCTCGTCATCCTTCATCTTCTCTGTGGCTATGCCATCAAGGTTATAAGAGCCCGATGTCGGTACATCCAGTAAGCCGATCATATTCATCAGGGTCGATTTACCGGAGCCGCTTGGTCCCACAATCGCCACGAATTCGCCTACACCAACGGATAGTGAAATGTCCTTCAATATGTGGAGCTCCTCGACACCTCGAAGATACGTTTTTTTAATTTGCTTCAGCTCGATCATTTTCATAGGTTCTCACCCTCCCTTCATAGTAGAAGCTTGATAATTAGCAGCCTCATCACATACTGCTTAGAAGCCTGCTGGAGGACCTCCGCCGCCTGGGAATCCGCCTTGACCGCCTCCGCCGCCACCTGTTGCACCTCCGTTACGAGCTCCCTGCTGATATTGATTCCTCAAGGCATCCGTCTCAGCTTGAGTTAGTTTTTTGGTCGAAGCGGCAGCTTGAGTCACCAGGATATCGCCTGCTGCTAGTCCCTCTGTGATTTCGATTAGTGTAGAGCTGTTAGCGCCTATCTTTACTTCGTGCTCGGCTTCAATCGTACCGTCCGCCTTTTGCAAGGAGACCACTTTTTTACCATTTCTTGTTTTCACATTGGACACGGGCACCACAATCACATCTTTTTTGTCCTCAATTAAAATATCGGCTGTTGCCGTCATTGTATATTTAAGCTCACTGGCATTCGTCAAAGTAACTACAGCGGTATAAAAGGAAACCCCGTTCGTCACGGTTCCAACCGTTGAAACCTGTGTAACTTCGCCAACAAACACTTTTCCGGCAATGGCATCGACCTTAACCTCTGCCTTTTGTCCAACTTTAATTTTCGGCAAATCCAGCTCATCCACCTTCACAGGCAACTGCAAGGTATCTAGGTTTGCTACAGCCCCCAGCTGAACGTTGCTCAGGATTGTCGTTCCCACTGGGTAAGAAGCCAGCACATTTTTTTTCTGATCGACAAAATCTGTAGAGAACACGCCATCAAAAGGTGCATAAACTTTCAGCTTTTCCAACTGCTCCTCCATGTCTTTAATGCTTTTCAACGATTGGTCGATTTGATTTTGTTTATTGGTGATATCCTTTTGCAAAGTGTCACTTGCAATGGTTGCAATCAGGTCACCTTTATTAACAAATTGATTTTCTTTAAATTCCATGCTGTCGATCGTCCCAGACACACCCGCCATTACATTGACCGATGTTTTATACTGTAGCACTGCTTGTGTTTTAGATTCGATTTTTAAGCCGCCAACGGTGAGCGAGCCTTTGACAATTTGTCCGGCATCCAGCGTTCCGTCGTTGTCTACCCGTACCGTTACATCCAGAAGATGATTGCCTTTGGTATCGGATTTCACTGCCTGGGAGATTGCTGTAACGGCACCCGACTTCGTCAATAAGTAACCGTCAAGCGTTAACTGTACCTGGTCACCTATTTGAATTTGCGCCGCTTCCTCCTGCATGAAAGGTAGGGCTACCGTTAAGTTATCTTGACTGGATATGGTCGCGATCTTTGTGTTTTTGGATATACCCGAGCCCTCACTGATGGTAGTGGATAAAATCAATTTCCCGCTAGCGGGCGCAACGGCTTTAAGAGAGGCGGATTGCGCCTGTAGGTCCTGCATATCCGATTGGTAGCCGCTAAGCGTTAGCTTCGCAGCATCAAGCTTTTCATCTAGGCTCGAATCCGATATCTCTAGGAGAAGATCACCTTTCTTAACCGTTTGATTCCTTGTCAGGTTTAACGTCTTGATCATGCCTTCCTTCGGCGGGACAATCGTCTGCTGCTCCTGGGGCTCTAACTGCGCGGTTCCCGAAATCGCGGTGCGGACATTTCCTTTTTTCACTGTATAAGTAGTTTGTTGGACAACGGCTTGCTTCGTCCCGAAAAGCTTATCTTTTTTCACGTAGGCATATGTACCGCCACCGCAAACGAGCAGTGCCGCGAGCGTTACTATGATTACTTTTTTCATCTTCATATGAAATGCCCTCCCCGACTGTCAATGATAATAATCCACTTCAATTTCACTCCACTTGGTTCCGAGCGAAGCTTTATTGCCATAATAATGAAGCTCACTTTCGGTTGTCAGAAGCAGAGCTTCACAGTGCGCTGCTTGCTGTGCTAGCAGCGTCAATCCCTTATCAACGCCTAGCTTTCTGACCGCTTGTGCCCAAATCCCACATTCAACGGCATCATTACCAGTAACCGTAATTTGCTTTAGCTCGCCCCCGTCGTAGTTGCCTACATTTTGTTCATCCAGCATCCTATTTTCTTGCCCCTCTACGATGTAAGTAACAACGGCTCCTTCTGATATAGACAATGAAGCCGTAACCTCCATACTTCCTTCAGGCTGATGAATCTCAATTAACCAGGGATCGAAGCTTTCGCTCGGCCTCCCCCACACTTGATAGGAACCGCCTACCTGCAGCAGCCCTTGCTTTAACTTCAAACGGTGCTGCAATAAATCAGCAAGCCGCTGTAAAATCCAATTTTGCACGATGCTATCCAAATTAAGCTGTGCCTCAGTGGGCAGTCGAACCGATTTCGTATCCGAATCCAGCGACAGATGCAACGAGGTATCAGCAGCCGATAGGACTAAAGGATTAAAAGCATCATGTGTTATTTTTCGATAGGTTTCGGTCAATGCCAGAACCTCTAGCATCATATCGGAAACCTTGCACCGTTCACCTGCTAATGTATTTAATAGGTTCAACTCACTTTGAGGATGATGGCGGCTAAACCTGGCTTCTGTATCCCGGAACCATTCAATCGCCATTCTCTCGATAACGGCTATTTCATGCGATTCAGCCCAAATCAACAGATCCACATTCGTGTTTAACGCTTGAAAATGAAACCGGTAAAATCTTTCAGAAGATTGATCTGATGGTTTGGCTATCATGGCCTTCCCCCGCTTTCCTGTTGACATTGCTCAGCTGATAAACTCATTATGAGCGGTGTAGCTGAATTAAACTTGATGATTGCCTGAGAAGTTGCTGAAAAGATTTAGGCATCCCATCAACTAACATTCAGCTAACGTTCAGCTAACGTTCAGAAAACTCAAAAAGCCCGGTCTGTGTAGACCGGGCTTCTATGTATTTCTGCTTAAATTCTTACATCAATCGTTGAAGCATAGGCCGGATCTTTAATGGCATTTGCACTTACATCGGTCGATTTATTTTTGGCGCTGCTGCTTTCGCTCTGCGCCGCTGTGCTTTCACTGCTCATTTTAACTGCGCTGTTTGCGTTGCTTCCACTTTCTGTCGTGCTGGCACTCTTACTCTTTTGGGCAATCTGGCTATCAATCTGTTGAATTTGTGCTTGCAAAACCTGAACCTTCTGCTCTTTGGTTTTCGCGTCACTTTTACTATCCTGCACTTTCTGCAATTCACTTTGCAGGGTTGCCTTCTTTTTCTCAAGAGCGTCTGTGTTGGTACTCCCCGAAGTATACGAGGCTGAGTTACTTGATGAAGCAGATGAAACATTCATGGATATTACCACCTTGTCGTTGATGTATGTAGCACTTGCGATTAAAGTGTACGCCAATAAATGCTTCTTAACCTGAGTCCCCGCTGAAACTTAGCTGAACGCTGGCTGAATTCTTATTTTCAACGTATTTTCAGTTATCATTCAGTGGTAATTCAGTTGAGAAACAGATACTATTACCATAGGACTGACTTTCTCTAGGAGGAACCCGTATGCAACCGTTAAAAGGGATTAAAATATTACTTGTAGATGATGAACCGAACATCCTCCAATTTCTGGAATTGGGTTTGCAAAATGAAGGCTTTGAGGTCAAATGTGCACCGGATGGTATTACAGCTATTAATATGATTAAAAATTTCCAACCCCATGTCGCTATTTTGGATGTGATGATGCCGGGTATGGACGGCTTTGAGGTATGCCGGATGTTGAAAAAAACAGAAACCATCGCCGTTATTATGCTAACAGCCAAGGATGAAGTCGACGACCGTGTCAAAGGGCTTACACTTGGTGCTGATGATTATATGGTCAAGCCGTTCAGCTTCGATGAGCTGCTTGCTCGCATTCATGCCCGGATCCGCAACCAATTCCCGAATTTATTCGGCGAGGTCGTGATTGGTCCCTTCCGTATCGATGACCGCCGCAAAGAAATCAGCCTGGAAAGCCGGGTGCTGGAGCTGTCTCCTACCGAATATGAGCTGCTTAAATTTCTTGTGCTAAACCATGGGCTCGTTCTAAGTAAAGCTATGATTTTGGAAAAGGTGTGGAGCTATGATTTTGGAGGCGAGGAAAATATTGTGGAGGTTTACATTCGCTCCTTGCGCGATAAATTGAACGATAAAGACCGCCAAATTATACGTACCTTGCGGGGCTCCGGATACCGAGTTGATCTTTCATGAATGCCAAAAAAGGATTTCAATGGAAGCAATTTTTTGCACCCCATTCATTGAAAATTCAGCTTTTATCCCGTTCTTTGCTGATTTTGGGAGCGCTCTTGGTGCTAATTGGCCTGCTGCAATATGTATTTATGAAGGAAATTATTTATAAAAATAAAGCAACCAGCGTGCAGAGCCAAATCATGTCGATGCCCCGCGATGCCTGGCTGCAAACTACTAGGACAGAGAATGGCGGCATCTCGCGGGCTCCCTTCTTTTTTATGCCGGAAACAACAATGGCTTTCATTGATACTAGCGGCAATCACACAGTATTTCCCAGCCGTTCAGGCAATGGTAACCCGCCTAAGCTGAGTACAGAAGATTACCTCGAAATTCTGAATGAAAAAAGAAGAAGGCCCGGGCCGATCTACCGAATTATGTATGATGATAAAGATGTTGAACAATTGGTTGTTCTTCAACCGGTTTCCACATCTCCTGGACAAATCAACGGGATCGTTCAAGTCAGCACAATGACAGGACCACTTAAGGAATTGCTGATTGGACAGATGCTTACATTTTTATTGCTATCTCTGGTGGCTATGGTGTTTGGCTTGCTCGGCTACTTGCCCGTGCTTCGCAAGACGCTAGTCCCTTTATTTAATATGGTCAACACTGCAGAACAAATTAACGCTGGCAACCTAGACAAAAGGTTTCCAACCCGGCAAGGACAGCAGGAAGTCGACCAATTGGCGGAATCCTTCAACGGCATGTTAGAGCGGCTCGAGGATTCCTTTAAAGCCGAGAAAGAAACTCAGGAGCAGATGCACCGGTTCATCGCCGATGCCTCCCATGAGCTGCGTACACCACTTACCTCCATCCACGGATTTCTGGAGGTTCTCCTGCGGGGAGCAGCCAACAATCAGGAGCAGCTTCAGAAATCGTTGAAAAGCATGCATGGAGAATCAGGGCGGCTCAATAAGCTGGTTAATGATCTGCTCATGCTGGCCAAGCTTGACCGTGACCGCAGCCCGCAATTCCAGCTTAAAGAGGGCATACTGGACACCGTGATCCGGGAAATGGAGCCGCAGCTGCGCATTTTGGCTGGCACCCGCAAGCTTACATTTCATATTGAACCCAATATGAAATGCCGGTTTGTTACCGACAAAATGAAGCAGGTTGTGTTAAACCTGTTCCAGAACGCAGTCCAGCATACGGAGGCGGATACAGGACATATCAAGGTTGCCTTAGTAAGTAAGGATTCAGGAGTTGAGCTATCGATTAAGGATAATGGACCCGGCATAAGCGCCTCCCATCTTCCCCATGTGTTCGAACGGTTTTATCGAAGCGATTCATCCCGCGCCCGCCAATATGGAGGAGCTGGATTAGGTTTATCGATCACCAAATCCATCGTCAATTCGCATGGAGGGAAAATCCACGTTACCTCTAAGGATGGTGAAGGCTGCACCTTCTATGTTTGGATACCCCAGTGATTAAGGGCGTTAATTATTAATGCTCTTGCTACATTTAAAAGAACCGTTCAAGGAACATATGACCCTTGGACGGTTCTTTATTATACTACATAGCTATACTTTCCTAATTAAAAAAGAGGACGCCAGTGCAAACAAACTAGCAATAAAGCCATAAACGAATAAGGCGTGGAAGCCGCTATACACATCGGCTCCTCTGGTAAGAAAGGCACCCATCACAGTAACACCAACCGCTGTGCCGATATTACGCGAAAACAGCTGGAGAGAGGTTGAAATGCCCTTCTGGTCGGCAGCAACCATCTGCTGCGATCCAATTGTAGACACTGTAAAGATCAAGCCAAACGCCAGCCCTTGGACGACCATTACCGCAAACACATACCAAAACCCCGTACCCTGCTTCATAACCAACAGCATCGCCCCAGCGATTACACTTAAGACATTACCTATCCTGACCAGCCTTCCGTAGCCCCACCTCAACGTCCATTTGCCACTAGGCACCGCCACTACCATCCAGCCGAAAGATACCCCCAGCAGCGCTAACCCGCTCACAAACAAGGAATAATTTTCTTCCTGCAAAAATAACGGCACATAGCTGGATACCCCAAACAACGCGGCGCAGGACAGAAATCCATTGATATTAAGGGCTGCAATCGGACCGTTGGCAAGTAAGCTTAAAGGCACAATCGGTGATGAGTGCTGCTTCTCATAGAAATAAAAAGCTACCAGAACCACAATACCAGCTGCCGTATAAGCAAACATATAGCTCTCTACAACCGTAGTGAGCAGCAATAAACTAACACCCGTTGCAAATAGGCAAGCGCCAAGTACGTCCACTCTGGATTTCCGCGGCACATATTGCTCTTTATATGCATACAGCAACGCCAAGGAAATCAAACAAAGCGGAATATTGATATAAAAAATCCACCGCCAGCTCGCGTATTGGACAAACAAAGCTCCTAGCAAGGGAGCCAGAATTGCTGACAAAGCCCACATCCCTGTGAAGACGGCCTGCACCTTGCCTCTCTTTTCCGGTGGGTATAGATCTCCAGCAATAATATTGGGAAAAGGCAGCATCACGCCGGCCCCGATTCCTTGAACTGCACGAAACAGAATTAACTGGATCATGGTATTCGCAAATCCGCATAATAAAGAGCCTAACATAAAGATTAAAATGCCAATCGAAAAAATAGTTTTTCGCCCATATAAATCAGAAATACGCCCAGCTACCGGAGCCACAACTGTCGAGACTACCATGTACGAGGCAAAGCTCCATGCATATAACTGAAAACCGCCTAATTCCTTGGCAATAATCGGCATGGTTGTATTAATTATAGTCGTGTCCATAGAAGCTACTAGCATAGCAATAACGACACTTGCCATAATGGGCAGCTTACTACTACTAGCCAGAACACTTACTGCTGGTGCTGGTGCTGACAACAAAAGCTTCCTCCTTCAATCCGTATGTGACGGTTAAAGCTCATCATATCTAGCTAGCTAATTTTATTAAGCCCAGCATATTTGGAAATGACCAACAGCAGCTCGTCCAATATAGGCAGAATAAATTGGACATGGCCCATCTGGAAAATGCCGCTACGATTATGCAGCGATGCATCCTGCACATAAAAACGATAGTGGGGGATGCCGTAAGACATATTAATAATTTCACTGCCCGAGGACCTGCGGTTATGAAAGGTGATCGCTTTGAATTCGGAAGTATCAAAGGGCATAATGCTAATAATATTTTCCAGCTTGATAAAATAATTGGCATGCGGCTTTTGGTAAACCAGCTCTTTAGTGGAAACCGTGATCCCAAATCCGCTTTTTTTGTGGGAAATTTTCAAATCGCCCTCAAGTGATTTAATTTGAATAAAATGCTCGCTCATGGTTCCTTCCTCCTTTTGCGCCTATCCGCGGGATGGAGAAGCTTGTCTACCTTTACGGAAAAGCAAATAACCCGTTTGGCTTAGTTCTGGCTCAGTTCTGGCTAAGTTCGTTTGCCAAAAAGCATACCATATTACGAGTTAAGACGCTACATGTCTCTTATTACCTTTTGCATTCGCTCTCCCTATGCTACAATACTTGGATTAACGAGAGCGATTATTCATTGAATTCGGGAGGCTTCACCCATATGCTCATTATCGGAATTGCCGGAGGTACCGGATCAGGCAAGACTACCGTAGCCCGCTCCATAATTGACAAGCTCGGCAGCGAACTTATCACTTTTATTTCCCAGGATAACTATTACCGGGATGTTAATGAGCTTGATTTTGACCAAAGGGC
The DNA here is from genome assembly GCF_011440305.1 of Paenibacillus agricola. Taxonomy (GTDB): domain Bacteria; phylum Bacillota; class Bacilli; order Paenibacillales; family NBRC-103111; genus Paenibacillus_S; species Paenibacillus_S agricola. The sequence goes on from NZ_JAAOIW010000004.1 coordinate 181,041, forward strand.
AGCCATTAACTATGACCATCCTTTGGCTTTTGATAATGAGCTTCTGCTCCAACAGCTCCAGCTTCTGAAGGATGGCGTGACTGTACAGTCTCCCTCGTATGATTTTGCCAATCATTCACGGGCGGTTCAAACCTTTGAACTGATTCCCAATCCCATTGTGATCGTCGAAGGGCTGCATGTCTTATATGACGAGCCTGTGCGGGGATTACTCGATATTAAGGTTTTCGTGGACACCGATCCCGATGTACGGATTATGCGCCGCGTGCTGCGGGATATTCAAGAACGGGGGCGTAGCATCCAATCCGTGTACGACCAATATTTATCTACGGTTAAGCCGATGCATGAGGCTTTTATTGAGCCGTCCAAAAAATATGCCGACATCATCATACCCGAGGGTGGGCACAACGAAGTCGGCATTAGCTTGCTTACGATATTAACGGAGAAATACTTGCAATACCCGACTGCTTAACTTCGTCCCAGTGAAGCTTGAACTTAGGGTCATTTTTAAGCTTTACATTGCACATCTTTAGCTGGTTCTCTGAGAGCTCCAGCAGTTCCCATTCCTCCAGCTCCGCTTCGCCTTGGGCGACCAGGAATTGAGCGTAATCCGCCTCTGCGTCTTCTACATACTCCCAGTTTTTGGTGCCATAATAGGGCAAGCGGTAACCATTGACCATGGTACAGGTGTATAGCTCGGATGTTTGCTTATGCTTGATCACATAGGGCAAGCTACTCGCCTCCATTTACAAATGCGGATTCTCGTGCTTCGCTTTCAGCATATTCCAGCGGCGCTCGACCTCACGCTCGAATTCTTTGTAGGAATCCTCATATTCCGGCTTCGTCATATGCTTGGTTTTGCCCATCGTCGTTAACCATTCCGAAAGCGGAATTTTTTTGCTCTTCTCTTCCGGGTTATACGTCAATGTGGTTACCCCATGCTCGACCTCATACAGCGGGAAGAAGCAGGAATCGACAGCCGCGCCCACGATATTGGAGCCCTGCTCGTCATCAGACAGCCAGTTCAATGGGCAGGCAATCAGGATCTTGCCGTACACCAAACCTTCGTTCTGCGCATACCATTGTGCCTTCGCACCTTTGCGCACCAAATCCTGCGGGAACGCCTCTGACCCCGTGAATACATAAGGGATATGCGTGGCAGCCATAATTTGCGCGGTATCCTTGTGGTGGAATACTTTGCCGCCTTGCTTAGAGCCTACATTAGAAGTAGATGTACGGTGCCCCATCGGGGTCGAATAGGATAACTGGGCTCCTGTATTCATATATCCCTCATTATCATACTCAAGAATGATCATCTTATGGTTTCTTAGTGCAGCCCCGATCGCAGGCCCCATGCCGATGTCCATACCGCCGTCGCCAGTAATCATTACAAATGTGAAGTCGGCAGGCAGATTGTAGGCATCCAGCTCACCGCGACGTTTACGCTCCCAGAACATCTCCACGACACCTGACATCGTCGCTGCTCCATTTTGGAACAGGTTATGGATGTATGTCGCTTTATGGGACGAATACGGGTAGCCCGTTGTGACTACCATCGCACAGCCCGTGTGGAACAAGGCGACTATATCGCTCTCGATCCCTTTGAAAAACAATTCAAGACCCGAAAAGATCCCGCAGCCCGGACAGGCTCCATGACCTGGTGCAATCCGCTTCGGTTTCTTCGTTAAGGAGCGCAGCGGCGGGATGCGGACATTCAGCTTCTTGGTCGTTTCGTCTTGTTTCACGGTAATTAAGCCTGTATTCAAATCCTCGTATTTCATCGGGTTTAATACCCGCTTCATCGCCCGGTTAGGGTCACCTACCGAATGCCCGTAATAATCAAACGGCACCTCGACCTTACCTTGGTTAACGGCATCAATCGCAAACTGGAACATGGCATGCCCGTCCTCATTGTAGAAATCTTTGCCGCCAAGCCCATAGATACGACTAATGACCATCGTTGTGCTGTTGCCATGCGTGAACAGTGCCGCTTTAATCTCATTGACCATATTGCCGCCATGACCGCCATAAGAATCGGCACGGTCACCTACTGTAACCGCTTTAACGTTCTTCAAGGCTTCAGCAATCGCCTTTTGTGGGAAAGGGCGAATAATATTCGGCGCCAGCGAGCCCGCTTTAATGCCTTGTGCCCGCAATTGATCCACCACGTCTTTAATGATTTCTGATGCTGAGTTTAGCAGAAATACAACAACTTCGGCATCCTCCATACAGTATTGGTCCAGGATCGGATAATCCCGTCCTGTCAGCACTGCGTATTCCTTGCGAATCCGGTCAAATACATGCTCTGCATTATACATCGCCATCGATTGCTGGTAGCAGTTATTGATGTAGTCCGGCTCATTCATGTACGGTCCAACCGTAATCGGGTTATTGCGATCCAAGGTATCCGGGTAGCCCATCGGTGGCTGCGGCCCGACAAATGCCTGCACGTCCTCACGTTTAGTAAATGTTTGCACACGACGCTTTTGATGGGAGGTAAAATAGCCGTCAGAAGCAACAAGGACCGGCAAACGCACTTCCGCATCCTCTGCAAGCTTAAGTGCCATAATATTCATATCATAGACGGCCTGCGGATCACGGCACATCAGAATCGGCCAGCCTGTATTCAGAGCATAATACAGATCGGAATGGTCACCATGAATATTCAACGGACCGGATACCGAGCGGCATACTAAATTCATGACCATTGGAAAACGAGTACCTGATTGCACAGGCATTTGCTCAAGCATATACAAATAGCCATTCGCGCTTGTTGCATTAAATACACGTCCACCCGCTGTAGAAGCGCCGTAGCAAATGCCTGCCGAGCCGTGCTCACCATCCGCGGGGATCAGCTTGATGTCATGCTGGCCATTGGCCTTCATCATATCAAGAAATTGTGCTACCTCTGTAGAAGGCGAGATCGGGAAATATCCCATAACATGATAATTAATCTGGTGTGCTGCATAAGCTGCCATTTCATTGCCGGATTCATAAACCATCCGTTGCTCCACTGTTCCCTGAGGCATCTCTTTATTAATCTCAATAGCCACCTGCTTCTCCACCCTTCAGTTTGCGTTTGTCTGATAGACCTTTATTCGCTTCCTGCACTTCTACCCCATTAGGTAGTAGCTAGATCAAACCGATGCGGCATGCGATGCTCATCAGCATAACCATCGGCTTCCCGCGCACTTGTTAGCGCTTCCGTAGGACAGGCCTGGACACATTTCAAGCAGCCTTTACAGTATTGGTAATCGATCCCTTGAAGAAACATTTGCTGCCTGCCCTTTTTATCCGCTTGCTCATCCCACACAAAGCAGAAATCTGGACAGACATTGTCACAGGCTGCACAGTGGATACATTTATCATCATCGAAGTGAGGCATCATGCCCGCACGCGAAATACTAAGATCCTTCAAGATGCTATTGCCAGGATTCGTAATAACGCCTCCCATCGCCTGTGTAGCATAACCAAGCACCGGAGTATCCTGACGTAAAAAAGATGGCATCACGTCCCCTTCATCCAGAGTAAAGGTTTGGAACACAACCTCATTGTAACCCCTTTCAAAAGTATTAAGTGCGGGCTGTACGGCGAGCGGGTACTTCTTCTCCAACGATTTACGGATGACGTTTTTCATCGTATCGGGATTTAGGAAGGGACATAGCCGGAATAATGCACCCAGCATCGCCATATTCACCCTGTTTTTTTCTTCAAGTGAAATGCCAATTGCATCAATAACAGCTACCGTTCCGCCTTTCATATTCATCTTTTCTTTTAACTGCTCTGGAGTTTTGGTCGAATTGACCAAGACCAGTGAATCCTCGTAAATGCCGCTGGTGACATTAATCGTTTTGGACAACGCCTCATGAAAAACACCTACCACATGTGGGCGTTCTACAGGTGATGTATCCCTGATGTTGGTATTGATTTCACAGAATCGGATATGCGCCTTAACAGCAGAGCCCTTCTTCTCAGAGCCGTAGGAGGAAAAGCTCACTCCATTTAATCCTGCCCCGACTACACCTGCTTCCGCCAACATTTTTCCAGCTAGATTGGCGCCAAGCCCACCTATGGATTCCAATCGGATTTCAAAAAAGCCCAGCTCATTCGTTCTTGGTAGCGTAACCATTGCATGACCCCTTTCGAAAATAGACTGAAATAATAATTAGTTTTCCAAATACTTATTATATTCTGAATAGAACGACAAATTCCTCTATTAAAAAAATATTTATTTGTTAATAGAGGAATTGCTTTGCCTACAAAACTCTAAAAAAGCCGTTCCCATTCGTTGGCACAATGGGCTCTCGATCATGCATGAGGCCTGCACCTTTGCCATTAAGCGCTGCATCAATCAGCCACTGTGTGAAGCTGGCCACCTTCATCGTCTGCATATCCTCAAGCGAATAAAACCCTGCCGCATCAACCTCTACGCCATCGGGAATCGGCTCGCCGCTAATATAATCCATCTCAAAGGCGACATATAAATTATGAACGGACGAACGCGGCTGGTCACGCAAAGCAATAATGCCTTTTACACGGGTTTCCACGCCTGACTCTTCTAATACCTCACGAACAACGGTTTGCTCAATAGGCTCCAACTGCTCGATATAACCACCGGGATTTGTCCAATTCCCTTTGCCTGGCTCCTGCGCTCTGCGGACTAACAGCACTTTATCATCTTTAATAACAAGAGCGCCAACGCCAATACTGTAAGATCCCCAATGGACATACGTGCAATTGGTACATGCTCGCCGCTCTACCCCATCCATGGTGCGGACTACCATGGCATGTCCGCATTCTGTGCAAAAATTAATCGACATTGCTTTATTCCACCTCTCTGTAAACATCGCTTGTCTGTGCCACTAGTGGCAGCTATCAGTAATAATAGCTTTTTTCAGGTTATCTTTCTAGTACCTTATTAGCATAACTCCCTACCATGGAGCGTTGGCGATGGCAGGCGGAAGTCATAACTTCTACATGGAGCGTTGACGATGGAAGGCGTATGGGATTCCAGCCGTTCTTGGAGTCATGTCCCCTTGATTAGACTTGGTGGTGGGAAAATGGCTTTAAAGACAGCCCGCAAGCTTTCCATCCCTCACGCCTGCCCTCTTCTCCCTCGTAAACCCAAGGTCTGCTGAGTTGATTTTGCTAACAATTCTGCCATTTGGCGATTTCCCTAGTAAAGACAACATTGCTTTTGTCACAGCAAACATGCCAAAAAGCCTTACGCAGAAAAGAGCGCAAGGCTTTTGTATCATTCATACCTCATACCATCCAAACCTGATAAAAACCAAGCTCTGGCACAGGCGGATTACATCATATAAGGCTGATACTGGGAATTTCCATTGTTACTGTTAGTGTTAGTGTAGCCAAATACCGAAGTCTGGCTGTTAACCGATTGCCTTTGCAACCTAGCTTGTACAAATTGCTCGGTTTCTTGCTGCTCACGCTTGAATTGATTGAATTGCTTCTCCATTTCCTGGCGAAGCGCTGGTGAGGAGGTATTGTACATATTTTGCTGCTTCATACATTGATATACCTCTTCTTGCATCTGCATTGTGCTTTGCAGTAAGCCATTAAATACTTGACGGATATTGCTGCAATTCGATTCATTGGCGGCAATCGTATATTCTCGGCTTGTCCGTTTTAATTCACAAAGAATCGTATAAAGCATATCTTTCTCCGGCAGCATATGTTGCTGTTGTTGCTGTGTTTGTTGTTGTTGATTAAACAAAGCCTTCACCTCTTTTTAATTTTTCAATTCATTATTGCGTTGGTTGGGTTGGAGCCATAGCGATATGCTCGTGAAGGGTCTGCATAAGCTTATGGTAATGCTGGTTATGTACGTTTAACATTTCCATACATAAGGAATAAGTAGCAGCCTGCTGGGTGGATGCGGCAAGTACCGTGCATTGTTTAATAATTAAGCTTTCATTAGACATCGAATCCGCTACATACTCTAATTCCTTGGCAGTCATAGGTTGCATCATCACAATTTCCTCCTTGAACAAATTTAATCCCTAGATTATAATGCCAACTCCCGGCAATTTTTATTCTTACGATAGTGACAAATCGAGATAAACTTCATATTTTAAAACACTTTTGTTCAATTTTCTAAAAAATCAATTAGGCGAAAAGCCGTTTTCGTAGTATGATAGACACTAATAAAAGCACTAGGTAATGAAGGACAGCAGGAAAAGCCAGACTTTAGTCTAGTAGGATATGGTACTCTGGTCTATTGGCAAGCATTAACAAACTAGGTATGCTTACAATTAACTGTATAGAGCCGAAAAGGGGATATCAACAATGAACGCAAATGAGACAACGACACTTCAAAAGATGTTGTTCTTGTATAAATTTATACGAACGCCCAAAGCAATTGGAAGCGTTACACCTAGCTCCCGCTATTTGGCAAATAAGATGGTAGCCGCTGCACAGTGGGATGAGATTCATAGCGTCGCCGAGCTTGGAGCAGGAACCGGTGTTATCACCCAAGCGATCCACCGCTCACTGAAAAATGATACCAAGGTCATGTTATTTGAGCGGGATTCGCATCTCCGTGACCAATTAGAGCAGCAGCATCCAGGATTTACTACCCATTCAGATGCCAAAAATATTCATGCTGTCGTCCGCAAGCAAGGCTTGGAGCATGTTGACTGTATTATTAGCGGTCTTCCTTTTGCGAATTTTCCACAATCGTTTCGTGATGACCTGATGGAGGAAATCGTCAAATCGTTGAAGCCCAATGGTCTTTTTATCGCTTTTCAATATACGCTGCAAATGAAAAAGCAGCTTAGCCAGCATTTCGATATCGAAGCCATTCAGTTCGTTATGCTGAACGTACCTCCAGCCTTCGTCTATGTATGCCGCAAAAAACAGTCCAGCACCAACTAAACTCACAAGCCTGAGGCTTAACTGCCAACACTTCCTTGACTTGACTGTAGCATCCTATTCTCGAATCGGTTACTATGGAATTTGAAGCTTGTAGCTTCACTCTATTCCCAATCGATTACTGACGAAATGAGGTGCTTGCTTTGGAGGAAGTTGTCATTATAGGGGCAGGACCCTGTGGACTTTCAGCAGCCTTAGAGCTGCAAAAATTAGGGTTTGACCCTTTAATCATTGAAAAGCATTCAATTGCTCACTCCATCTATTTATATCCGACTTATATGCAATTTTTTAGCACCCCAGATTTACTTGAAATAGGTGGCATTCCTTTTACTACCCCCAATGAGAAACCATCGCGCTTAGAAGCGCTGCATTATTATCGTAATGCTGCATTACGCAGCAGCGTGCGTATTCAATCGTATCACGGTGTAGAAACCATAACCAGACAAGAAAAAGGATCTTTTGAGCTTATGCTTTCCAACCGTTTTGGAGCCACTTCTGTGATCGAAGCCCGTTATGTCATTGTAGCAACTGGTTATTTTGATTATCCGAACTTATTGGGAATTCCAGGTGAGCAATCGTCCAAAGTCTCCCATTATTATCGGGAGGCTCATCCCTACAGTGGAACCAAGGTAGCGATCATCGGTGGTAGCAATTCAGCCATTGATGCCGCTATGGATTTACTGCGTGCTGGAGCCCATGTAACCATTGTTTATCGGGGTGAAGGGTACTCGCCAAGCATCAAGCCATGGGTTCGCCCAATATTTGAAAGTATGGTCAATAAAGGCAGGATCACGATGCTGTTCCGTTCGCAAATCGTCCAAATCGACGACCGTACCATAACCGTACGTTCCGCAGAAGCCGAACACATACTCGATAACGATTTTGTATTGGCCTTAACCGGATTCCGCCCGGATCGCGGCTTACTTTTGTCAGCAGGTGTAGCGATGGATCCAATCTCAACAGCTCCCGTACATAACCCAGCAACAATGGAAACCGCCGTTCCGGGATTATTCATTGCTGGTGTTGCCGCCTCAGGCAGCGATGCCAACGAGGTATTTATCGAGACTGGCAGGCTTCATGGCGGGATGATTGCCCAGCGTATTGCCGAAGCGCGCCTATAGCTGCATTTTGAGCTTCTGCACGTATCTTGAGCTTCTGCACGCGCCTGCGTGCAAGCCTCCTATTAGAAATAGCAAAAAAAGCCTCAACAACCACAAAATGAGCTAGGTTCCATTAAATGAGCTTTTGAAAGCTCTTCTTTTGGATGAAAGTTCAATGTGGTTGTGAGGTTTTTATTTGGGATTAGTTAATTTGGGAGCGCTTAACCAAAAACCAGGTTTTTTTCGTGTTGTGTTAATCTTCTGCCAGCAATGTCCACCACTAGCCTGCCTTCAGCAAGGCCCCAGATACGTGATCCGAATTTCTCTGCCATCTCCACCTGGTGAAGGCTGCAAAAAATCGTAACTTTGTCTTTGACACAAATCTCTTTTAAATCCTCCATAACCCTTAAGGCTGCCTCAGGATCCAGCCCCGAGATCGGTTCATCCGCATAAATAACCTTGGCGCCTCGAATTAGAGCCTTAGCAATTGCAACACGCTGCTTTTCGCCACCACTCAACCGTTCAACAGGGTCATGCGCTTTATCCAACAGACCGACCTTATCCAAATAATCCATCGCTGTCATATGATCATCGCCAGAGGTGGTACCCGAAAGTATGCGCCACCAAGCCTTGTGAAAAAACAAACCACTCAGCACGTTTTTCAAAGCGGATTTACGCGGATTCAAATTCGGTTTTTCCTCCAAAAATGCCCAATCCTTGCGTAGCTTAAATTGCTCCAGGCCACGCACTCCCGAGATATCATTACCTTTGTATATATACTGCCCTTCATCCCATGTAAGTTTTAAAGATAGACAGCGAAACAAGGTAGTTTTCCCACTGCCGCTGCCTCCGATTAAGGCAATGAGCTCTCCCTCATCAGCCTGAAAGCTAAGCCTGGATAATATTTCATGATCCGGTGGAAATGATTTAGATAAATTACGTACAATAATCATCCGATTCCTTCTCCCTTTCCTTATAACCCAACATTTCCTCATAACCCATCACTAATCTTTATTATATAACATCTTGGCCCTACAAAAAAACCTTATTTATAAAACACCACCAAATCAGCTCCTGCACACATAAAAATCGCCTAACAACACACAGTAAAGGCAACCGCTCTAAAGGAAGGATGAACTGGCTATGAACCATGCCACATTCAAAAAGGGTTATATGCTCGTCGCAGCCTCCATCTTATTATGGACAACAGGTGCTTGCGGATACAAGCCACCACAGCAGGCAGGGCCAAGCCCACAAAGTCAGCAGCAGCCTACAACTCTTGATGGTAATTCGACCTCCTATGAATCTTTAAGTGAAGGTGGGCCACCCAAGGCATTGCCCAGCACCCCTGCTACTTCACCAAAACCAACACCCAAATTACAGGAGGGCAAGGAAAATCAAGAGCGGGAAAACGTGCCACTCACATTGGCTGATCTGCACCAAAAATATCGAAGCACCTTTTTGTTCAATGGACCGTCGGATGTGCGCCAAGCCGCACTAACCTTCGATGATGTCCCTGATACGGTTTATACGAATCAAATATTGGATGTACTTAAACAATATGGGGTAAAAGCGACCTTCTTCGTCGTGGGGAATCGAGCCGAGGCACATCCCGAGGTCGTCACGCGTATTATGAAAGAGGGCCATGCCATTGGCAACCATAGCTATAGCCACCCGAACTTAGCCAAAACCGATGATGACAAATTCCGCGATGAGGTTTTGCGCACGGAACAGATTCTTGCCGGGATAACCGGCTATACCCATAAGCTGTTTCGCCCTCCCTATGGCAACGTTACGGAGCCACAGATCCTTTGGCTCGCCAGCCAGAACTATCATATCATTAACTGGAATGTGGATTCCTTGGACTGGAAAGGACTGACCGCTGAGCAGGTTACCGCCAATGTCCTTGGCCATGTTGTGCCGGGAGCTGTAATTTTGCAGCATGGCGCTGGTGGTGAAGGCGAGGATTTAACCGGCACTGTACAGGCACTGCCGATCATTATAGAAAAGCTTATAGCTTCCCATATCCAGCTGGTTACGGTTCCCGAAATATTCAAGCTTAACGAAAGTACGAAGGTAAACAGCCCGATCCGAAATCCGTGATACTATTAAAAAGGAGAACAGCCTAGTGTTTAGTCTAGGAGGCTCTCCTTCCTTTTTTTGTTCGAGCATGCATTAAGCTTATTTACTCTCTTTATTTATCCTCTAACGGATAAAAAATAATATCTACCGGAAATGCGGAGCCGGCTGCAGGCGTAAATTCAATATCCAATGATGGCTCCGTGCCATCTGTTCTTGCTAGTATGGTATAGCCTTGGTAATCCATCATGATGCCTGATGGCGGTGCTTGAATGATCGCTCCATTAATTTCGAAGGGACCACGGAATACCCCGCCGCGCGGCAGCAATAACAGTGACATTTTCGGTGGATTGGGAATATGGATTTTGTACACAACCCCATAGTTGCCCAAGTTTAATGATTTCTCTTTTTCGTAAAAGTCCGAGCCTGTAACGAACATATCTGAAGTCCCGTCGCCAATTGCAAGCGAGGATGGCTTAGTAAGTGCTGAAGCATCCACCTCCCATGATACATCCGAACCACTGAAGGTTCCCCTAACATTACCTGAGAAGGGCAATTGCTTGTACATCCCAACAGATTCAATACCTGCTCCTGCATCCATCGCGACAAATGAAAAATATACCTCGCCATCGGTCTCTACATCGTACATGACATTCATCCCTTGGTCTGGGTAAAATTCAGGCATTTTTTTATAATAAACCGTTTGATAGGGTCCTACTGTAATTGATTCTGGTGTACTATCGCTTTGCAGAAACTCAATGGAAGCTTCATTACCGATCAGATTGGCATAAATGGACGGATATACCTCGCCGTGGCGGGTCGTCTTAATCGTTACCGTCTTATCGGGATTTGGGTTACGAACGATAATGGCGAACTGTACCTTTTCCTTCATACCATTTACATGGTCTGCATACAGCCTTGCTTTTCCATTCACTTTTTCCTGATATAGAAAGCCTTTTTCCGTAAAGGTTTCCGGGCTGTCGCTAACAATCAACGGCCGCTCCTCATCCAGCTTAGCAATATTGGGCAGCTGTGGAATGCCGCGTAAATAAGCGCGGAGTGTTGGCTCCTCTTCCTTCACATAGGTGCCGACCGGCTCGTGATACACCTTATAAACGAATTCATCGAGGTATGGCTCATCCACGATTTCGACATTATACGAAAAAGGCTCACTGGCAGTACCTTTGCTATCGGTAACCGATAAAGAAACCTTGAATAGCCCTGGCTGAAAAATGGCATCGGCCTTGCCTGTCCATTCGACGCTTTTAATGATATCGCCATCCGGGTCAAAGCTCAGATCCGTATAAACGATGGGTTCTCCCAAACGATAGGATTGTTTATTCACCGAGAATGTAGCGATCGGCTTCGTATTAGGCATCGTGTCATTGAAAAAGCTGCCGGATTCAGAGTGTTTGATGTACAACAGCTCCAGCCGCTTCAGATCTTCGTTGAACGTAGCTTTAAAGCCGATAAAACGGTTAATCCAATTTAACTCAACATATAAACGATTATTCAAGAGGAAGGCTGCCTTCTCAAAGTCTTCAAGCTGCCCATTGACTCGCAATTGTTTGCCTGATAGCTGCAGTTGGATAAAAGCGGATGGCGTAGTGATCTGGACACTCCCTGTAGAGTCTTCCCATTGCACAGGTATACCCAAGTAAGACTGGAGGCTTGCTGCTGGAAGGTAGGTGCGATCTTTTAGCCTGATCACTGGCGCTTCCATCTGCACCTTTGCCCCGCTCAGAAATGCCTCGTTACTTCCCACATACATAAGCAAGGAAATGCTTTCGGGTGCTAACGATGTAAGGGATGGGGCGGGTGCTTCTGAAACGCTAGCGTCTGCTGCAGGCGCTGTTGTTGCAGCTCCTAGAGTTGCTGTTGTTGGTGCTGTTGGTGCTGGCGTTAAGATTGCAGCTTCAGCCGCCGCGGTGGCTGGAACTGTCGAGACTGGAGGTGTTACAGCCGTAGATGTAGCAGGGGCTACTTCAGCAGCAAAGCCGGGCAGTAGACTGCCAAGCGACATCGTGAACAAAGCCAAACCCGTAAAGCCCAATTTATATACAAATGAATTTATTAATGATTTCACTGCGAGAACTCCTTTATAATGAAATACTATCGCTCCGATTACGATTATTGCTTATCTACGAGTGGAATTAACATCATATCCAGCGGCAATTGGTTATTGCCTGCAGCCAGCAATTCGAACTCAACCTTTTGCTCAGTGCTCGTTGTCCGATGAATCAGGATCGCCTCATTGGAGGTGATCCCACCCGCTGGCATTGTGATCAGGCTGCCATTTACACGAATGGCTCCTTCAAAAAATCCGCCTCGTGGATAAAAAGCAATCGCTGTTTTGCCGCTCACATTAAGCGTAAACCGGTAACGGACCCCTGCATGGCTCTCATTCACAACCTCTTGTAGCTCCATGTCTTTTCCTTTAACAAACCCTTTTAATAAAGGCTCCACCGATAGATCGCCGATTCCTAGTGCAACAGGAGCGTTTAGACCACGTGAGTCGATGTCCCATGTCACCTCAGAAACGGGATACGTACCCCGAAACGTGTCACTTAATTGAATCTGGCGATATCCGCCCAATTCATAAGGCTGCTCTCCTGGCGAAACCATCGCATAAGAAACATCGACTAGCCCGTCTGTTTCCAGGTCATAGATCGCTTGGAAGCCTTGTCCCGAGCTAAGCGTCGGGCTAACCTTGTATAAGACGGCTGAACCCGGGTTCACCACAAGCGGCTCGCCTATTGATGCTGCGGGGGTAGCCAAAAAATTCTCGGCCAGTTTATGCCCAAGCAAGGGCGTATATACAGAAGCTTGTGATTCAGATACAGCGGTTGTCCCTACGTTCACTGCATAAGTATCACTAAGATTGCGAATCATAATAACAAGCTGGGCATCATTGGCCATCCCATTCACATAACTTGGATACAACCGGGCATGCCCTTTTATTTTTTCTTGATACAGGAAGCCTTTTTCGAGGATGGCTTTGGAGCTAGTACCTCTTAACAGCTTCCTATCTTCGGAATGCTTTACGAGGACTGGCACCGTTCTGTCCATCGTCGTTTGCTTAGGAATCGCTGAAATCATCTCTTTGGGCAATAGGCTGCCAATCGGTTTGTAATAAAAAGCATATTCCTGCTCCGTCCTATATGGAACATCCAGAACGGTCACAGTTTTGGAAAAAGGCTCACTTACATTTCCCTTCCCATCCTTAACCGTAAGCGTGACATTATAGATGCCCGCTTTAAAATAGGCATCTTTTTTGCCAGCCCAGTCGTAGCCAGGAAGGCCTTCAGAATCGGGATCATAGCTTAAATCTGTTATATGGATAGGCTCTCCAAGTCGGTAGCTGGCTTTTCCAAAAGCAAATTTGGCAACTGGTCTTGAATTTTGTTGGGCATCATCATTACGGAGCGTCGACTCCTTATATGGAGTTAACGGCTCGCCGAGATCATTAATCTCCACGCTTTGCGAATTTGCATGGTACACGTAAGTCATATTCGTATAAGTAGCCAACCAAGACAGCTTCACTAGCAGCCGTCCATTGCGTATTTCTGCAACCGTATGAAAAGGAACCGAATTGCCGTTAACTTGAATCCGGTCATGGGAAGGATCAAATTGAATGTAGGCTTTAGAGGTGAGCAGATGCGCAGTCTCCGTTAATGAATCCCAATAAAGCTGAATATTTAATGTGTCTGAAACCCATTTGGCGGGTAAATAGAATTGACCATCTATCAGCGTGGGTGGCTCGTCCAATTTGACCTTTTGGGTATTCACGAAAGCGTCGTAATTTCCGGCAGTTAACTGAATTTGGGTTGAGGATACGGATACAGCCGAAACGGTTGTCAAAGATGTAAAGCCTATAGCGATTATAGTACCAAGCAAAGCCCCTGTCTTGGCAACAGCAGCAACAGTTCGAAGCATCTGCGGTAACTCCTTTTATTCCAAAATTTTGTTTTTACTTTTTATTTGGGAAGCACTATCTTCTAAGAATAGTACCATGTTCGAAATGAGCGCGTCTACTGAAACGAACAAACCCATGATAAGGAAAATGATACCGGCTATATGTAAACGTATCCATTTTTGGTTTGAAGATTCGTCTGTTCCTCTTGCCCGTGCAAAAAACAGGCATATTTATCTTAAAAATAATTTCGAAAAACATTCACTTTATTTCAAGAATCACTTGCAAAACATTACATGGTATGTTATATTGAAATCAAGCAATACCAAGCTTTTCTTACAAATTCAGCACTCTACTCGTCGCTATGAACCTATATGTTTTTGCAGCAATATTGTGTATTTCAAATAGCTTTTAAGGGAGAGATGACTTATGACTATGAACCAACAAAATGCCCAAGAACAAACCATTTCCGTTGAGCTTACTTTGAACGAGGCGCTTGCATTAACGGGTGTTCGTTTTCGCGAAAATCACCAATTTGAAATTGATGGCATGCACAAAATCAAACGCTCTTTGGAAGACCGCCTGATTACCGAACCTAATCGCAAAAATATTCAATAAGATTAAATCATTATTCAATAGATTTGATTTGATAAAACTAAGACCTGCGCAGCTCTTGTTCCCACGAGCTATACGGGTCTTTTTTGTGTTCACTAAACTCCTTTTGTATAATAGACGAAAAGCTGGAATGAAGGGCGGGTTACCAATGAAACAAACCATCTCCGATACGATCGATGAACACGCCGAAGCGTTAATTGAGGTTGCCCATTTTATAGGTGAAAATCCGGAGCTTGGCCATGAGGAATGGCTGGCCTCAGCAAGGCTTATGGAAGAGCTTACCGCATCTGGCTTCCACATCGAGAGCCCCGTTTTGAATTTGCCAACGGCTTTTATTGCATCCTACTCGTCCAGCAAGCCAGGCTCTACTGTCGCCTTTATTTGTGAATATGATGCTTTGCCCGAGCTAGGGCATGCATGCGGCCATCATTTGATTGCAACTATGGGCTTGGCCGCCGCCATTGGGCTTAAATCCGTCATCGACGAGATTGGTGGAACCATCCGCGTATATGGTACACCGGCCGAGGAAACCAAGGGTGCCAAGGTTCCCATGGCGGCAGCTGGCTTATTCGATGATGTTGATATTGCCTTAATGGCCCATCCTTTTCATTCCTATGAGAAATCGGGTCAATCGCTGGCCATGGATGCTTTGCAATTTGAATTTACGGGCAAATCCGCCCATGCAGCTGCGAGCCCTCACGAGGGCATCAATGCGTTAGATGCTGTTTTGTTGCTGTTCCAATCGATTAATGCGCTTAGGCAGCAGTTCGAGAGCCATGCACGTGTCCATGGCATTATTAGCGATGGCGGCAAAGCACCTAATATCATTCCCGATAAAGCGGTCGCGCAATTTTATATCCGTTCCTCCAATCGCCCTTACACCGATCAACTGGTTCAAAAGATTAAAAATTGCGCAGAAGGGGCAGCCTTGCAAACCGGATGCCGCTTGGCGATCAGCAATTATGAGTATTCCTATGATGAAATGATTACGGACGAGGGATTATCCGAGCTCTTTACCGCCAATTTAATGGCGCTCGGCATTGAACAAGCCGACATCCGCATTGGCAAAGACCATGGATCGGTTGATTTGGGCAATGTATCCCGCCGTTGCAAGGCGATCCATCCCTACGTCAAGGTGGTTGATGGCGGTGAGCTGCTGCATACTAAGGAATTCCGCGACCAAGCGATGGCCAAGCGTGCCTTTGAAGGTATGCTGCTGGGTGCCAAGGCGCTGGCTTGGACGGGGTATGATTACGTTGTTGCTCACCCTCCCAAACCCTCCCTGTAGGAAGGGCTTGGGAGGGCTGTGCCCTCTCTCTGGACTCCCCCCGCTGGGGCGAGGCTGTGGTGTTCTCGGGGCGCTTTCGTCCCTACGGGACATGCTTGGGTTGGGTGGTAGGCTTGGAGTGTTTCTGCGCGTGCTCGGGACGCTACCATCCCTTCGGGACACGCTTAGGCTTAGGTGGACAGGCTTGCTTCTTAAGGAGACGCTGTCCCTGCGGGATTCGCGAAGTGCCTGCGGACGGAGCGGGTGTTGATTCGCTTGCTCGGGGCGCCGCGCTTGGAGTGGCGGCTTGGGATTGCTTTCTTTCTCACCATTCTTTAATATGTTGCTTTAAAATATGGAAACATCCTTTTTGCTTGCATAAACATACAGGCCGTTGTTTGCCTAAATCGCTTTATATCAGCTTATTCGCGGACAGAGATGCCTCTATCATAGGGAAATCTCGTTATTATTCCTGCCTAAAAAGGTGAATAACGGCTTCTCTGTCCGCCAAACCTTTTAAGGATGACAATACCAACTTTAAGGGCTCAACAGTCCGCCTCCCTTATCTGACACGCCATTAGTTACTCTTCACCCGTCATTATCGCCTAACTCTGCCTACTCATTAGCTTTAAAGCCTGCATAGATACAGTGGTTTTTATTAAAGATAATCGCCTCTTGTTCTTTTGTGAAGCCAATCTTTTCTGCCACACGAATAGAGGCGGTATTTCGGGGATCTATGATACTGACTAATTTGCTCACACCCATCTGCTCAAAACCGAAATCCCTGCAAGCTAATGCCGCTTCCGTTGCATAACCGTTTGACCAAAAGGCTTTGCTGATATGGTAGCCAACTTCGATTTCGGTTTTTCCTTGGATTTGCTGCTTAATGAGACCACAATCGCCAATACATTGCTTCGTCTCCTGCAAACAGACTGCCCACAGTCCAAAGCCATCCTTGTTGTATCTTTCGATATTTCTTTGAATCCACGTTTGTGTTTGTTGAAGGCTGAAAGCCGCCGGATAATATTGCATGGTTACCGCGTCTGAAAAAATAGGATACAAAGCATGAATATCCTCGTGGGTATACGGTCGTAGAAACAATCTGGCTGTTTGCAGTAGGATCATATTCATATATTCCCTCTATTGATTAATTTGGATTTTTAGCTGATTGGTTAAATCGTCTTTATGGATGGTTTGTGATTCGGAATTGACTAAAATTTGTAAGGAGATTGTATAATTACCTGACGGGACTGGCTTGCCTTGATCATCTTGGAGATTCCAAACTTCCGTATATGAAAGCTTTTCATCTTTTTTCAAATCCAGCTTGCTCAAGGCCGCGGTAAAAGCTTTGTTATTGGACCATCGGTATACCTCTTTATTTTGCTCGTTGTACACGAAAAAGTCATATTTTTTGCCTATCTTGCTCTTGTAAGAATTCCGATGAGGTTTTGAAAAGACCGGAAACTGGCTGGGCTCGTTGCTCTTTTAGCTTCCGTAATTGGTTTTGCTGAGTAGGCTCGATCTGTACGCCCTTTTGCACTCCCTCAGAGCAGCTAGCTAAAAAGACGCCTATTATCCCGGATACCAATAATTTGCTCATCATGTTTAATACGACGAAAATCAATTATTTTTAAAGTCTTTATAAAATGAACTTTGTAATACATCAGCAAGGAGGCACTGGCAAGCTATACGTTGTTTGATTATTCTTCCTCTCCGTAAAATATTTGGAACAATTGCCATACCTCTTGCTGCTTCAATCCTAGGGTACGACTTTCTGCAACAATTCCCTTAATTTGCTCTTCGAGCTGCCGATATTTAATTTCACGGATGGCTTCTTTATTAGCGCCTGACACAAAGGTTCCTTTACCCAAAACCGAAGCAACAAGTCCTTCCTGCTCTAATTCATCATAAGCACGTTTGGTGGTAATTACGCTAATTTGCAATTGCTTGGCCAAGTTGCGGATCGATGGCAAAAGCGTCTCTTGCTGTAGTTGACCTGACAAAATCCGGTTCTTGATCTGCTCCTTAATTTGCACATAAATAGGTTCTCCGGATGTGTGGGATACAAAAAAATCCATGATATCACTCCCTACCAACTGTATATGTCGTATATGTACAGTATATGTGAAGCTGCAAATTTATCAATAGCTCTTTTTCAAAATCCAAACCTGATGCTTAAACACAAATAACGGCCATCCCTTTACGGATGTCCGCTATTTGTGTTTTAAGCATGGTTATATGATTTATCTTAATTCATAGTTGAAATATTAATAATATTGCCTGGTCCTCTAGTTCTCATAAAGTGAAGCAAGAGATTTTCTTAACTCACTGTGCACCTCAACCTCAGGTCTAATTCCCCTTACCTTGGACTCTGCGTCTTTCACACTGTCGCTTAGCCCTAATGCAAGAAGGACACCAACAGCCACACTACCCGTTCGGCTTCGCCCTGCTGCACAATGGATCGCTACCTTCTTCCCTTGGCCCACTCCTTCCACTACTCCATCGATCGCTTTTTTCAATAGTGCTTCCTGTCCAGCTAAGCGATCTACTAAAGGAATGTGAACCCGCGTAATTCCATCAGGCTGTTCTTCATTACCATGCTCTACCTCAGCACGAAGGTCAATGATAATGTCTACCGCTTCTTTATCTATAAATTGTGCTACGTCCTTTTCTCCGCCAATAAAAATTTGTTGTTCATATAAAGATTGATAAGTTTGTTTGGAATCGGGCATGCGAATCCTCCTTATTAACAGTTAGCTGTATAAAAATACGGACTTGGGCAAATGAATAAAATCATGCAGTTGTTTGGTTAATCCACCTTTACCGAAGCGCAGAACGTTGCTGCGGTCTTTGCCATGCTTGTTGTGGATGTCTTTCAAAAAATTGACCGTAATTTGTCGGCGGCCGATAATCTCTTTGTATCCAAAGGAGAAAAGCCACTGATCTATTGTATTATAGATACCGCGGTTTAAGCCATACTCCTGAAAGCAATAATTCACAAACTGGATATCCGGCAAATGCAAAGCCTCAGCTTCGTTCACTTCTGTGATCAGATTAGTAGAGATCATCATACCTGTCAACTCCTTAAATGTAATAAGACCTCGCCCTGCGAGAACTAACCTCCCGCAGTTCGAAGCCTCCCGATTCCAGGTGGGCAAGACCGTTCCTTTGCATCGCAATCGTTGGCAGCGTCAAGACGAGCATTATGAGACCGGAAGCTCATTAACGGTCGTTACTGTATCTGCTCTTTGCTTACGCCATATCGTTTCAGAAATAAAGGATTGCACCACACCGCCAAGCCGCTCCTCAATTTCCGGAGCTAAGCTGAAGCTTCCACCTTCACCTTTTAGCACTTGGCTGTCCAAGATGAATGCCCCTGATAAAATATGATGGGCCCCTAGCGCCGACAGTACAGGCTTAAATGCATGGTCGATCGCCAGCAGATGGGCAATCGTTCCGCCAATCGCCAAAGGAAGAACCACCTTGCCATCAAGCCCCTTTTGCGGAACCAAATCCAAAAAGCTTTTGAACACGCCTGTGTAGGAAGCTTTATAAATTGGTGAAGCCACCACCACGCCATCGGCCTCGGCAATAATCCGGTTCGCTTCTGTTATCGAAGGGCTGTCAAAGCGTGTATAAAATAAATCCTCCGGCGGCAAATTTCGCACATGAATCCATTTCACTTCCAAGCCCTTATCCAGAATAGCTTGGCTTACAAAATTAAGAATTCCATCCAAGCGTGAGGTAGCTGACGGACTTCCTGATACGATCGCTATATGCGCCATAACCTTTTTCCTCTTTTCGAATAATATGTAAAGCACTCTGCAACGCGAAGACTCTGAGTACTAGTTGTTTCGCTACAGTTGTTTCTTCGCCTGCTGATGCCGACCCACGACTGATTGCTCGCGTTCACGTGAACCCGCATCCCCTTCAAAGCGTTTGCGTTCGGTTCTTTCGATCTGTACAATTCTGCCATCGTGAATAACAATTTGCACGGTACCATATTCAAGCCCGTTCACTGAACCAATAATACGTTGTACCCACAATTCGTCTACTTCCAAAGGTTTAGACATAAATTCCCCTCCTATCTCCTGACTTATGCCTGCTTTTAAGCTTCTATCCATGTCCGCCTCTAAGCTTCTGGCTGCTTTTATATTAAATCGTCCAATCATGCCATTCACTTTTTTGCTTTTCAATCGTACTTAACCAATCCTTGGTCGTGGATATGAGCTTGGCATAGGCTGTGCTGGAGGAATACGTATGGTCTGCCTGAAAAATCACTTCTTTATCGCACTGCCCCTGGGATCGCATCCAGAACAGCTTTTGATATAAAAAGCAGTAGTCAACAGGGATTAGCTCATCATTGGTTCCATGCACCACTAATACATCGCCAGTAAATTTCCGCGTCTGCTCAAGGGGTTGATGCTTAGTTAAGGAATCGAAAAATTGCGGCTCAAAGGTATAACCCAAATAGTCTGCGGTCCCAAACTGCACGGCGTCCTCATACAGCTTTTTACCGGTTATTTTAATAATATCACTGAACGGATGGGCTACCGCCGACCAAAGAACGAGTGATTTGATTCTTTTATCCCTTGCGGCCGTTAACACCGCAATGGCACCACCTAAGCTATGCCCAAGCAGGATGACACGTGTCGGATCCACGCAGCCGATTTGCAGCGCATAATCAACCACATGGCGCGTTTGGTCGATCATCGAATCCACGCTGCTGGCTCCGTATTGGCCTGTGCTTTCGCCGCAGCCAGCATAATCAAAGCGCAGTACCATATAACCCGCTTGGCTTAACTCACGCGCCGCCTTAATAAACAAGCGGTCAATTCCAATTCGATTGCCGATAAATCCATGGGCAATAATAACAATCGGATTTTTGTCAGCTGTAGTTGGTGGATAATGCAAAGTCGCGGCTAGCTCTACCTCGTTGCTACGAATAGTTTTATGATGCTCCATGGAATGCCCTCCTTCATTTTTGTGTGAGCCTGACAAATTTATATTAAATATGAACCGGCATCGGATCGGTTTTGAGTGTGTTTTCAACTGTAAGATGCTCTTGGTCATGGAATAAATAAACCCGATGGATCAACACGTGGACAGAATCAGAGGGCGTCAAAGCACCAAGCTCCAAGGAGCGGTAAGCGAATAAGGATTGTCCGTTGACCTCTACCTCTACTTGCCAGTTCGTACCACGGAAATAAATGTTTTTGACGGTACCACGCTCCGCAGCAGATGGAAATGAAATCTCATGGGCAAAGCCGATCTCGACAAATTCGGGTCGTATCGTAGCTTGCGCATCCTGGACTTCGACCTTCTCAAAGCCTTTAAATTGGTGGATATCGTTAACCTGGTTGGATTCCCCAATGAAGCTTGCGACAAATGGAGTTTGGGGATGCTGATAAATTTCGATCGGTGAGCCTTTTTGCTCCAGCCTGCCTTGGTTAATGATCATGATCTGGTCGGCAACCTCAACGGCTTCCTCCTGGTCATGTGTAACAAAGATGGTCGTAATGCCCAAACGGTTGATCATGCTTTTCAGCCAGGTTCTTAGCTCTTTGCGAACCTTGGCATCAATAGCGGCAAACGGCTCATCAAGAAGCAGCAGCTGCGGCTCTGGAGCAATCGCTCTGGCGAAGGCTACCCGCTGGCGCTGCCCGCCGGATAGCTGATGCGGCAGCCGCTTCTCCAAGCCATTAAGTCCCGTCAGCTCAACCAACTCAGTGACGCGTTCTTTAATT
The DNA here is from genome assembly GCF_011440305.1 of Paenibacillus agricola. Lineage (GTDB taxonomy): Bacteria > Bacillota > Bacilli > Paenibacillales > NBRC-103111 > Paenibacillus_S > Paenibacillus_S agricola. The sequence continues at coordinate 202,650 of NZ_JAAOIW010000004.1, forward strand.
TGTTGCTTCGTGCGCTTTTGTACCGTCAAACCAAAAGCAATATTATCATATACGCTCATATGGCGGAACAACGCATAGTTTTGAAAGACGAGCCCGATCCCACGCTTTTGTGGGGGAATATCGTTGACTTTTTGTCCGTGAAACAGAATCTCTCCCGAATCCGGATCCTCCAGCCCTGCAAGCATACGGAGAACGGTTGTTTTACCTCCGCCGCTCGGACCCAGCAAGCCAATAAGCTTCCCTTTTTCGATTTCAAAACTGACATCCCTGGTAGCCTGAAAGCTGCCAAAGCTTTTCATCAAGTGTTTGGCTACAATATGCATGCTCTCCTACTCCCCTTCCTTATGCCGCTGTCCGTCATATTTCCATTCAATAATACTTTTGACCGCTAGGGTCACTACCGCTAATAAAAGCAATAAAGAAGCCATAGCAAATGCTCCTGCCGAATTGTATTCGTTATAGAGGATCTGGATGTGTAGCGGCATCGTATTCGTTGACCCCCGGATATGTCCGGATACAACCGAAACGGCGCCAAATTCGCCCATTGCCCGCGCATTACATAAAATAATTCCGTAGAGCAAGCCCCATTTAATATTGGGAAGTGTCACCTTCCAGAAGATCCGCCAGCCTTTGGCACCAAGCGTTACGGCTGCTTCCTCCTCCTGCACGCCTTGTGCCTGCATAATCGGCAGCAGCTCACGGGCAATAAAGGGAAAGGTTACAAACACAGTCGCTAGTACAATACCCGGTAAGGCAAAAAGGATTTTAATGTCATGGTCAGACAGCCAAGGTCCAAACCAGCCTTTGGCACCAAATAATAGTACAAACACAAGCCCTGAAATAACGGGTGATACCGCAAAAGGCAGATCAATTAATGTGATAAGCAGGTTTTTTCCTCTAAAATTAAACTTGGTAATCGCCCAAGCTGCGGATACGCCAAATACCAAATTTAAAGGCACGGCAACGGCTGCGGTTAGCAGCGTTAATTTGATCGCAGAGGCCGCATCTGGATCCACCAAAGCTTTTACATACACATCGGCACCTTTGCGAAAAGCTTCAACGAATACCGAAACGAGTGGCAGCACAAGCAGAAATCCGAGAAATAATAAAGCAATACTGATTAATATCCATTTTACGACCGCCGGTTCGGTGACATGCTTCGGTCTATCCCGAAACCCCAAACCTGTCTTAGCGGTTGCCACATACCCGGCCATGGTGTTTCCTCCTTAGGTTACATTAAAACGATTAGCCCGCCATTGCAGGAAGTTAATAACCAGCAGCAGCAAAAAGGAAACGACCAGCATCACTAATGCTATAGCTGTGGCACCTGTGTAATCGTATTGCTCAAGCTTGGTCATGATCAGCAAAGGGGCAATTTCTGTCTTCATCGGCATATTGCCTGAGATGAAAACTACAGAACCATATTCGCCGACCGCCCGGGCAAAGGCTAAGGTAAAGCCTGTCAATGCTGCAGGCAAAAGCTCAGGAAAGATGACTTTCCTAAAGGTTCGCCAGCGGCTGGCTCCTAGGCTAACTGAAGCTTCCTCGGTTTCCTTTTGTAATTCTTCAATTACCGGCTGCAACGTCCTGACGACAAAAGGAATACCGATAAACGTCAGTGCGATCATGATTCCTATGGGGGTATAAGCTACCTTGAAGCCCATCGGCTCAATAATGCGACCTATCCAGCCATTTTGCGAGTAAATTGTGGTTAAAGCTATTCCAGCTACTGCTGTAGGCAAAGCAAAAGGAAGGTCTACCAACGCATCAACAAAACGTTTACCAGGAAATGAATATCTGACCAATACCCATGCTACAATAAATCCGAATATCACATTAATAATGGCGGCACCGAAAGAGGCTCCAAAGCTGATTTTGTAAGACGCTACAACCCTGGGATCACTGATCGTTTCCCAGAATTGCAGCAAGGTCAAACCGGATGTTTTAATGAAAATAGCGGATAAAGGAAATAAGACAATCAAGCTAAGGTAAAGCACGGTAAATCCCATTGATAACCCGAATCCGGGCAATACACTTCGTTGTTTCCATTTGCTTGCCATGGATTCCTCTCCTCTGACTCAAGAGTTTTGCTTTTAGCAAAACTCACATCGTAAGCATCTTCTTAGCTTTGCTTCAGCAATACTTACATCGTAAGCTGCCTCAAATTATGGTTTGTAAATTTGGTCGAAAATCGCTTTATCGCTGAAATGTTTCTTTTGTGCTACTGTCCAACCACCGAATAACGGATCATCAATCGTGATCAGGTTTAATTTCGGGAATTGGGCTTCAAATTTCTTAGCTACTGCTTCCAAACGTGGACGATAGTAGTTTTTGGCAGCAATATTTTGCCCTTCTTCGGTATACAGGTATTCCAGGTAAGCTTGGGAAACCTCGCGTGTTCCTTTTTTATCTACAACCTTGTCAACAACAGCTACAGGAGGCTCTGCCAAAATACTCATCGAAGGATAAATAATTTCAAATTTATCTTTACCAAACTCATTGATCGATAGATAAGCCTCGTTCTCCCATGCCAGCAATACATCACCAATACCGCGTTGAACGAATGTATTTGTGGAATCACGCGCTCCTGAATCCAACACCGGTACGTTTTTGAACAGCTGTTGGACAAATTCTTGAGTTTTCGTTTCATCTTTGTTAAATTTCTGCGAGGCGAATGCCCAAGCTGCCAAGTAGTTCCAGCGTGCGCCACCTGATGTTTTCGGATTCGGTGTAATGACTTGCACGCCTGGCTTGATCAAATCATCCCAGTCTTTGATCGCTTTGGGATTGCCTTTTTTGACTAGGAACACGATTGTCGATGTGTAAGGTGTACTATTTTGCTGCAGCTTTTTTTGCCAATCCTTTTGGATCAAGCCTGCCTCTTGCACCGCATCGATATCATAGGCAAGTGCCAAGGTGACAACATCGGCTTCCAAGCCATCAATGACAGAGCGCCCTTGCTTGCCAGATCCACCGTGAGAGGCTTTAACGGTTACTTTTTGTCCAGTTTTCTTTTCCCAGTAGGTGGAGAATGCTTTATTATATTCTGCATATAATTCACGGGTGGGATCATAGGATACGTTCAGAATTTCTACGGGTGGTTTGGGTGTAGCTGCTGGAGCCGGTGCTGGTGTAGCAGCGGATTTGGTATCTGTTGTCGCGGCAGGTGCGGCAGCCGGTGTTGGTGTGGCAGCTCCCCCGCAAGCTGTAAGCCCGAATAGTGATAAAGTAAGTGCGCTCAGTAAAGTTAATTTTCCCAATCGAATGTTCATAAGTGATCTTCTCCCCTAATATAAACTTATCTTATAAATAAACCTTTTAAAATAGTGCCCACTAAGCTTCGCAAGCTTTGGATGGATCAGATACGGTCTAGTATAAAAAGATTTTAGCTGGCGTCTCCGGCTGTCCGGTAGTCGTTTGATAATTCCGATCTGTTTACTATGTTTTATAAAAGTATATTAGCATCGCAGAAGAATTGTGTCAATAAGTTTTGGAAATTATTTCGTAATATCAATAACAGCGCTTAAGAAGCACTGGTTACTTTAGCTTATAAAGTAATGAAATACGCTCATAATGCAATATATATTGTACATATTGCAATTTTCAGTGTATACTAACAGTAGCTTAGTAACGAAAACAAAGGAGATGACTGTAATGAAATGGTTCAATTTTGAGAACAAGCATACTGACGAAAGGATCATAAATACCCGTAATTCGATATACAAAGAAATATATAGTCTTGTGGCGATCCTTTGTATAGCTTCAGCTATCTTTAAAACCATTAAATATGGAACGCAAATAGAAGTTATAGCCACCGAGCTCCTAATTTTAATCGTATCTGCTCTTTATTACACCTACCGCTCGGTACGACTTGGCGTATATTCAGATATAGTTGAGGTGCATGATCGAACAAGCAAATATCCGATGAGTATTAAAAATGTCGTTATGGGCTTAGGCTTGGGTATAGGTTTAGCTATTTATTTCGGGGTAAGAAGCGCTCTTCTTTATGCAGAAGGAGGCCCACAGGCGTTGTATTATTTCATGATTGTGTTTGTTGTGGCTTTGATCATTTATATTCCTTTTCTCGTTACAATTATGACGCTTCCTCATGCATGGGCTAATAAGGTGAGCAAACGTAGGAATCGAGAGGAGTTAGATGAGTAGGTACGCGATAAAAAGAGGTGAAGTCACATGAAAAACATTAAATTAAAGCTGGCCCGTGTTGAAAAGGATTTGTCCCAAGAGGCACTCGCGCAACTGGTCGGGGTGTCTAGACAAACTATAGGGCTTATAGAACTGGGCAAGTATAACCCGAGCCTATCCTTATGCGTTTCCATCTGCAAGGTGTTGTCCAAGACTTTGAATGATTTATTTTGGGAGGAGTAGGAATACCTCCAACACTGTTCGCTAGAGGCGGTAATTGCCTCCAGCGATAAATGATTGGTATGCAAGCAGGCCATAGTAAAGCGCCACTCTTCTAGCTTTCCACGGATACTGCTTGCTCCAAGGCTATTAAATCTGCTGCCAGCTTCGATTTGGAAAAATGCTCGCCAATAAATACAGCCACATTGGGAACCTGCTCTTTAGGCGTAATTTTCACAAAATCCATTTCTCGATAGGCAAATTGAAATAAAAACAAGCTCGACGTATCCGTAAACTGCAAAATGCCCTTTGCCCGGTAGATCTCAGCCGGAAGCTTGCTGACCAGCTCTTCAAACTGTTCACTATTCACAGGGTTGGCAAAATAATGCGTGTATACCATGACGTGATCATGGGAGTGGTGGTGCTGGTCTTCTTCCGCGTGAGCGTGCTCATTGTGGGAAGGGTGGGTGCAGGCAGCACCTTCATGATCATGGTCGTCATGCTTATGGTCATGTGCATGGGCATGCTCCATAGCCGGCTGCTCTGCTAAAGCGCCTGTAGCTTCATCCAAGCGATCCAGCATCGTCAAGTCGATTTGGCACTTAACCGTTGCTGTCATTGGAGCTACCTGGTTCCATTCACGAATCGTATGCTCCAGCATAAGCAGGTCGGCTGCACTGACCAGATCCGTTTTATTTAAAATCAGCTCGGAAGCGCAGCGAATTTGATCCTGCATTAAGCGGTACGTTTTGCCTTGTCCCTTCTTATGCCGCTCCAGCAGCTGTGCAGCGTCTACAATCGTAATAAGCGACTTCAGCTCCATCTCTGTAAGCAACGAGGCATCCGTCACCCCATCAAGGATTTCAATTGGATTGGCCGCCCCTGTGCATTCCACGAAAATCACATCAGGCTTGTGCTCCAGTATCAGCTCACGTAGCTCCATGCCCAAGTCGCCGCGGATCGTGCAACAAATGCACCCGCTCAGCATTTCCGTCATCGGTACCTCATCATCCACGAGCATGCCGTCCAAATTCACATCACCCAGCTCATTCATCAGCACAGCCGGCTTTTTCCCGCTAAGTCTATAATAATCTAAAGCCTGTGTTAAAAATGTCGTCTTACCGCTTCCCAAAAATCCTGATAATATATGTACAGGCACTATTGTATTCATGGTTAGTCTCCTCTATGGAATATTGTGGAATGTGGTGAATTAGTTGCGCTGCGTGGCCAGGGTTTTCCTCCGACTGCTGTTGTTCAAGGATTTTTTTGAATATATAAATGCTTTAGCGGTGAAAAAGCCATGAACAAAGGCAACGCTACGCTATCTCCAGAACACCCTGGCCACTCCGCTATTATTCACCGCACTTCTAAAATTAGTGATTCATCGTACTTTTAAAAGTGTAGCTATGTATGCAGGGAAAGTCAATTAAATGTAATTGTTACATATACCGTACGGAAAGGCAGGGAGCCCATGATTCAAACCTTACAAGGATCGTCTATACAAATCGACCCCGTCTTCCCCTACTACCAAAACCGTTCGGAGTCAAGCATTGTAGATGAACTGGAGCTGGCAGGGTATCGGACTGTGCATTATTTTGTTACTGATGAGAAAAAGGTAAACATCAAGCTAGTCGAGCTGCTTCGTGCGCGTGGCATGATGGTTTGGGCTACAATACTTGGGAATGGCACTTATATAACCGACCATTTGCCCAAGGATTGGCCGGATTGGCAAATGGCTCTTCTAAAGCCGGTCAATGACGGGTACGTTCGCCTCTCCCCTTTTAGCTATCGCTATGTGGAATGGAAAAAGCAGGCATTAGCAAATTTGGTGAAAACCGTCCCGTTTGACGGATTGGAGATTGCCGAGCCTTATTTCCCAGAATGGAACGGGCTTTCCAGTGGCACCTATGGCGATGTGGGCCCGTATGCGCGGGCAGCGTTTAAGCAGCAATTTGGCAGTGATATTCCCGATTTTAAATATTGGACATCCGCTAACTATTACAAAAAGAACACGGCGCTCTACAGACAATGGGTCGAATTCCGGGTGACTGCCGTCAATCGATTTTTGAATGAGCTGATCAATGGGTCTAATGGCGTCCGGGATTCAAGACCAGGGATTAAGATTGCGACGTGGTCGCTCGGCGTACAGGCAGGAGCGGCTTCTGTTGAAAAAGTGCGTGAATTTCACGGACTCGACGCTGCCGCGATGATATCGATTGTAAAGCCTGATATGCATGTCATTCAGACGCATTGGCCAGATTGGATGCGCTGGTGGCTTCCTGCCGATTATATTAAGCATTATGAGCCCTTTGTCGCCCAAATCCGTTCCTGGCACCCTACATTGCCCCTTAGCGTACAAACAGATGTTGGTTCACTTCGCCCTATGCGGCGCAGCCGTGCATGGCTGGACGCATTCTCAGCATGCAGTGAACAGCTTGGCTATCTCAGTTGGACAGCCTATGAATATCATTTGGGTACCTATATGTATGAGGAGAAGCCCGCCTTACAACGTGTTAAACGGCTAGGAGCTCATCAATTGCTGCTGCAATTCCAAAAAAGAATCGATTCTGCCGCAGCTGAGCATAGTGGAAACTATTCCATTATTTTTGAAGGAAAAGTGTTATCTGATATCAAGGTCAAAGTCTTAAAGGTCGATGGCAGCAATATATGGCTGGAAAGTGCACAATTTCCATTGGAGCGATTCGAGCTATCGGTAGCCAAGCTCAAGGATACGCCAGCGCTTTGGCTATTTCCAAGTCAGAAGGCTAATGAAATGAAGGAGCCTTGTGTTGTTGCTGTTGAGCGGTATCGATAGGACTGCGCATACACCCCGCATCCAGCTATGTAGCAGAAGATGTTTATCAGCTATATTAGAAGGTAGAATGGGTTGGGCGTTAGCTGGCGAATGTACATGTTATACGATTGGACTTGCCTCTATAAAAAAAACGCTAATCTCCTTTTACATACGGAGATTAGCGTTTTTTTGGAATAATGGAGATCTGCGTTATCCAATACAAACAATAAAATCGGATACGATGTTTGTGAAAAGCTGATGCTTATCGGATGTTATTAGCCACGCAATTGGGGCTTATTTTTATTGTAAGCAGCCCTAATTATCTGAAACTGCGCTTCCACTGATAGTATAGAAAGCAGCCTACGCAATAACCGCAAATAGCGATAAAAGCAGCTACTGCGACCATGCCAGCAAATATATAACCCGCGATAGAGCTCGAATTGATACCAAAGCAGATGACTGAAATGGATAACAAGGTTACAGCAATCGAGTTATTGAAGCGCAGCAATTCTTGGGATTCCGTAGACGCCCCACTAATCCTTTTTGTTAAGAAGGGCTTAGCAATAGCAACAAATAGGTTGGCGCGGATTCCCAGCACCATTGGTAAAACTTCAATAATCCATAGCAGGGCAATTAACAAAGGCTCCTGTAATAATATTGCACAAAGGACGAATAGCACTATGCCTACCTGGTTAGCACGGACATAAGGAATCGGTATCTCTTTCATTAATCCTTCCACCTCTACTTCATAGATAAATCCGGAGCCAAAGTAAGCTCGCCGGTATTTCGGTTTGCCAGATACAGCCGGGCTTGCTGCGAATTGCCGTTTTCATCGACCAACGGGATAGGCGCGGTATTGCCCCGCTCGATTAGAGAGCGGGCATCTGCTTCAGACAGCGAGGCGCCGAGGCTGTCCTTCCAGATCACAAAGCCGCATCCGGCTTTGTAGGCTGTGCAGCCATAGCCGCGCTTGCCGGCTATGATGCGCCCGGTGCAGCCGCTGCGCGGGCAAGCCGCGAGGCTGGCGCGCGTCGCGAGCGCGCTGCTTTGCGGCGGCGCGGGCTCGCCTGCGGCTGGCGCAGCGCTGCTGCGCTTAGCGCGCGGCGGCTTTGCCGCCGTGCTCGCTCCACGCGTGCGCACCGCTGCTTCGCCGCTTGCGCTAGCCGTGCTCGCTCCTCGCGTGCGCACTGCTGCTTCGCCGCTTACGCTAGCCGTGCTCGCTCCTCGCGTGCGCGTCGGTGCTTCGCCAGCGGCCGCACCGCTGCGCTTGCGCACAGGCTTCGCCGCACCAGCGGGCGCAGCCGTGCTCTCGAAGGCTTCCTTCGCCGCCTTCGACTGCACACGAACCTTATCGATGATCAGGTTCGTAAACTTCTTCACGTTTTCCATAAACGTTTCGTCAGAGGCAGAGCCACGGGCAATTTCATTGAGCCTGCGCTCCCATTGCCCCGTCATCTCGGGCGATGTCAGCAGATCGACACCTGCCGAGCGGATGAGCTCTACTGCCATTCGCCCTTTTTGCGAAATAACAATCCGCTTGCCTTGCATTGTAATATACTCCACCTGCTTCAGGCGCTCAATGACCGAGGCTCGCGTGGCCGGGGTGCCAAGACCTGAATCCTTCATCGCATCACGCAGCTCTTCATCCTCCACCTGCTTGCCTGCACCCTCCATAGCTTTCAGCAAGGTGCCTTCCGTATAAGACTTCGGTGGTTGTGTCTCCTTCTCCTTCGCCGCAACCTTCGCGCATTTTACAGCTTCCGCTGCCTTCAAGCTAAAAGGTGTCGTAATCTCCTCCTCTGCCACTTCGTCGTCGTCCGTCTTCTCCGCCTTGCCGCGAGGCGTCGGCTTTGCCTTCTTTTGGTCGGAATAAATGATTTTCCAGCCAATTGACAGCAGCTGCTTGATGGTGCTCTTGAACATTTCCCGCTCAACCTCGGTCAAAACAGTATGAATTTTATATTCCGCAGGCGGATAAAACTGTGCCAAAAACCTGCGAACTACCAAATCATAAATTTGCTGTTCATCGGCTGAAAGCCCGCTGGCTTTTTTATGTGTTGGTAAAATCGCGTGATGGTCCTCAACCTTTGTCGGATTACAGATGCTCCGATTATTTTTGTGCACAAGGCGTTTGTCTGCCTGTTCCGCAAGGTCGCCATAGGAGGTTCCGCGCAGCTGGTCCAATGCCCGGTGCATTTCCGGAATATTCGCTTCGGTTACATAGTTCGAATTCGTTCTTGGGTAGCTAATTACCTTATGCTTCTCATAAAGCGCTTGGGCGGTGTCCAGCGTTTTTTTGGCGGAAAAACCAAGCTTGGCATTAGCTTCCCGCTGCAAAAGCGTCAAATCATATAGCTTGAACGGATACTCCTTCGTATCCTTTACCTCGTAGCTGGCAATTTTGCCGATTTTGCCCTTCACCTTTTCCACAATTGCATTAGCCTTCGCCGGGTCGGTCAGCCGCTCACCCTGCCACATGCCTTTATACTCGCTTTCATCCTGCTTAAACAAGGCCTCCACATCATAAAATTTAGCGGAGCTGAACGCCTCAATCTCTTTTTGCCGGTCATATAAAATTGCCAGCACTGGCGTCTGGACACGCCCCACAGACAACAGCACCTGATGCTTGGTTGTAAAAGCACGCGAGCCATTCATCCCAATGAGCCAATCTGCCTCACTGCGGACGCGGGCTGCCTTGGTCAAGTTCTCATATTCTACTCCCTCACGAAGCTCGGCAAAGCCTTTACGAATGGTCTCGGGCGTCAAATCCGAAATCCAAAGCCGCTTAACCGGCTGCTTCAGCTTCAAATGCCGCTGGATCAAGGAAAAAATATGCTGTCCCTCACGCCCAGCATCACAAGCATTAACAAGCTTCTCGCTACGCTTGGCCAGCTCCCCAATCTGCTTGAGCTGATCCTTGGTCCTAGCGTTTGGAATGAGCTTAAATGCATCCGGTATAATCGGCAGATCATTAAAATTCCATTTTTTATATTTATCATCATAAGCATCCGGCTCGGCCAAACCGATCAAATGCCCGATCGCCCAAGTTATAATATAGTGCTCGCCTTCTATATAAGTTCTGAAGTTCTTAGCCTTTGGGTCGATGGCGGCAGCAATATTGCGGCCCATGTCGGGTTTCTCAGCTATAATTAACGTTTTAATATCGATTTCGCTCCCTTACACCTACAAGGTCATGCTGAGCCCATCGTATCGGAAAATAGACGGCTTGTAAACATCAACCAACAAAAAACCATCTGGAAAGCTCGCCAGACGGTTCTAATCTAAACGAATCTCTTAGCATTTCCCCTAAGTATGATAACTGCCTGTTGGCTCATTAAGCACCCATTCCAGCAGCGTTACCATCGACTCAAGCTGTTCGGCTCTTGCCCGGAGCATATGGGCTCTTGTTTCATTTCCTGGGTCTGCCTGGGCACCTTTCTCCACTTCCGGTTCTGCTAATTTCAATTGGGCCTCTGCTGATTTGAGCTGTACCGTCAGCTCGTTTAGCTTTCTTTTGATTTGATTTTCGGTTCTCATGCTCTGTTCTCCTCACATTAGATTAGCTACTGTGCCTGTGACCCGCACCTCGCCGCCCATTTTTTCTATCGATGCTACAAGTCCTTTAACTGTTTTAGAAGTCACCGTTTCCAATTGGGTCAGCTCCACAAACCGGAAGGATACCTTTAAATGGGGCTCGCTGGAAAAGGCTTGGATAACATCCTTCATTTCACTAGCTAAGGCTGCGTCTAATTGTTTATAAATGGCTATCAAATACCAGCCGTTTTCTTTTTCCACAGTAAATGGCACTATGCTTACAGGCTCAAGCGGTACAGATTCTGCACTTTGCGATGCTTCCAAGCCGTTGAGTTGGCCACTACTTTCTGCTGTTGCTAGCTCTTCCCGCGCTGGTATAAAGACGGTCTTTCCGACGATTTCTTCAGGCAATTGCAGCACCTTGTTGATCTTTTCCAATATGACCTTCTCGGTAACAGGTTTTATCACATACTGCTTAGCGCCCAGCTTAACAGCCTCGAACACACTGCTTTTTTGGTCAATCGCGCTAACAATAATAATATTTGCCAACGGATCCATAAGTATAATTTTTTTGATGGCCTCCAAGCCATTTACTCTTGGCATCGTAATATCCATCGTTACCAGATCGGGCTCTGTCCGCACATATTCTGAATAGGCTTGAACACCATCACTCGCTTCACCTACAACCTGATGGCCGGCGTTTTCCAATATATACTTTAAATTACGGCGCATTAGGCTCGAATCATCGACAATAAGAATTTTGGCCATCTATTGGTCTCCCCCTAAATGTATCATTATTTCAATCGGAATAATTTTCACTCATCAGCACAAGCCTGATCCCCATTTGGCTATGGGCTTGCCCACTGGACAATTCAGAAGTCCATATCTCGGCTGACGGATAGGTAAGTGCTGCCGTAAGAGCGGCAACAGTGACAGGCGGATCGATTTTGACATAAGGATCATAATCCTCGAACGCGGCCAGCGAGTTGCCCACAATCGTATTGACGGCTTCCGCCATGGCATCCTCCCTATCGCAGGACTTGATCTCTTGACCCTGAGTGCCCCCGATAAGAAGCTGCTGAAATAGCCGGTTGGCCGTACCCTCATCTGCTGTCAGCACGAACAAGCCTTTTAAGGTTCCCTTTAATTTAACATAAGCTGTAACCGGAAGCAGCATTAGCTTGCCGGCTGGATCACTGCGCAGGTCCTGCTTGTAGACCCACTCCTCCTCCTCCATCGCCTCATTGAGGTAGGAAACGGTCTTTTGGAGCAACGGCTGCATAAGATCAGGTACAGCTAGATTTGGAATATCTTTCATCTCCATATAGGGAATACGGATAATAAATTTCGTACTGGTACCCGGAAGTGTTACAACCTCAATGGAGCCACCCAGCTCATCCGTCTCTGCGCGGACTGCAGTTAACCCAATCCCTCTGCCTGATAATTCCGTAATTTGGTCGTTTGTCGATAGCTCCTCGCGGAATATAAGCTGGCTAATCGCTTCCATCGTCATATGCTGTAATTGAGCCTCTGTGACAATCCCTTTATCCAACGCTTTCTTCATGACCTTGTCCAAATCCAGCCCATTCCCGTCGTCTTCCAGCTCAATGATGATATGCTCCTGCTCGATAAAAGCAGCACATCGCAGATTGCCCGCTGGCTGCTTACCAACAGCAGCCCGATCTTCCGGCGTTTCGATACCGTGGTCTACCATATTGCGAATGATATGGATAAGCGAACGCGCTAAGGGGTGGTAGGTTCCATAATCGACGTAAAAGTCGCCCCCCTCAATCGTAAATGGCTTAATTTCTTTATCATTGCGCTCTGCCAAGCTAACCGCATAATCGGGATACATTCTCAGCAGCTCGGTAAACGGCTTATGGCGCAGGCGGCGAAGCTCGGGAACCAGCTTACGGGATTGGAGCGGGTCCAGCTCCTCAAGAATGAGATCTTCAATTTTAATGAGCTGCTCCTTGTCAATAATAAGCACATCGCGCCGCTCAGCCATCGACTCACCTAAGGTAGTGCTTAAAATATCGATATCGGTTTCCGTCCAGGCTTTAGGGTTCAAGGCTTGCATCCGTTCTGCTAAGATCCGCGGTGTCAAAGCCTCCTCGTCCTCATGCATCCAAACTGAAAGCTGGTCTTCTGCCTGGTGTAACTCCTTAACGGTATGGACAAGATTAAATATAGCGAAATTCCCTTTATATGTATGTAATTCGCGGTAAAGCTCGGAAAGAATGGTTTCCATTGGCTTATTCGAGATTAGCAATTCGGGAATTTCATGGTCGCAAAACGATTCATAATCGGCAAGGCATTCTGTAAAATCCTTATAATGGCCAACAATGCTTACGACCATTTTCAATCTTTTGCTTTCCTCCTCCATCAGCTGCTCCAGCCGTCGTGTCTCGGTTATATCTGTAAGGATGACCATCATCGTCTTCTGCATTAGAGCGGCGCCTTCGTGCTGGAGCTCCTCCGTCAAAAGCTTGTATTCAAAATGGATCACTTTATTATGCAATTGCATTTCCTCGGTAAGCAGCCCCAAATAAAGCTCAATCTGAAATTCCTCGGGCTCTTCAAAAATTTTCAGTAGCAGCTCGCGCAGGAACGCAATCTCGCTATCCTCCTTTAATAGTAGCTCGGGAAATAGCTGGTTGGCAATATCGGCTTGTAGCATATCACGGCATTCAGCGCTATATTCGGAATGGATCAACAAATTGCTGCCAAAGCTCAGGAAGCCTTGGCCCGCATTGTCCAGCAGCCTGCGGACGGATTGCTCCTTAGCTCGTACCAGCTCTTGGGTATTCCTGATCATCGCCTGAGAGCCTTCGAGCGTTTCATTTTGCGCCTCCAGCTCTTCTTTCTGCGCTTCCAGCTCCTCTTGGTGTGCTTTCAATAATTCAGTTTGCTTGCGCGCTGTTTCGAGGTATCCCCGAATATTGGTCACAATTTTGTTGGCTTCCTCAGCAATTTCCAAGGTTTCCACATAGGGACGGTCCAGTTGAATACCTTTCTCCATGAAGACGGCTGCATCCTCAGAAGCAACCTTGCGGATTCGGTCACGCAATTGCTTCAGCGGGCGGACCATCGGAACGGTCAAATATTTGCATAACAAATAATTGATCAGGAAAGACAAGGACCCAAGTGCTACAATACATGCAGTGATCAGCCATAATATCTGCACCATCAGCGGTGGATAGATACCAGCAATGACACTGCCCACCTCTCGTCCCTCTGCATCCATTAACGGGATCGTTAATTCGGTGCTAAAATACTGGATAAGCCATTGGTTCCATGGCAATGAAGAAGGTTCTGTCAGCAAGGCGACACGCTCCGGGCTTTCGTAAAGGATACGGCTTTGTGCTGTAATTTTGAAAGTAACTGTATAAATTTCTCTCATTGGATCACTGGATTTATCAATAAAAGGAAACCGATATCGTGTTCTTTCGTTTTTTTGCAGCACATCTAACCATGCCTTGCCAGCCAGCGTATCTGTGGATAGCTGTTCAAGGCTTTGTATGGATTGCTCTCCCAAGAAGGATGGGGCATTCATTTCACGGGCTACGGACTTGGCAACCAGCTGCGAGCCGAGCTGGGATAAGGGCTGCATCAGCCATAATAAGATGAGAACGATCATGGCACTAAAAATAAGAATCGTAAACAAGGTGGAAACATTCATCAGCCGCCTGATTAGTCTTTTTAGGCTTCTTCCTTGATAGGATTTTTCCAATGTGCAACACAATCCTTTTTTAGATAGTCCAGTTGAACTAATTTTGTTGTTTGTCCTATGTATTGTAATACGAAATGATACTACGTTATCTTAAGTTTTCATTAAATGCAGCTAATTTCTGTTTAAGTTTGTCAATTCCGTGCAATTCTTGAAGCAATAGCTAATAGGCACCTACCCTTTTCTGAAGGTTTTCGTCTCTCAACCTAACTCCCGAAATAGACGTTGCCAAACATTTAAGCGTTATGATATGATATAAGATCGTGAAATCAGAAGTATTCGGAAAGAGCGGAGGTTATTTCTTGGAAATCAGTGTGCAAAACGCGTATGACGAAGAAATGAAACGTTTGGAAGACACATTCACCGAGATTAACCGACAGCTGGCGGAGCTTAAAAACATACCGCCCTACACAGGACATGACCATACAGAACAGGTTCTTGATTCGATCCGCGACTCGCGGCGGCGCAGCCTGGCTGTAGCCCAGACAGAGCCTTATTTTGGCAGGCTGGATTTTCAAGAAGCGGGGCAGGAGCAGCCCACTCCCCTCTACATCGGCAAGGTCGGGGTCGAGAAGGACACCACGCTGCAGCTGCTCGTAGTCGATTGGCGCGCCCCGGTTGCTTCGTTGTTCTATTCCTATACAGGAGGGCTGGACCCGGTTGAATATGATTCACCCGATGGGCTTGTAGCGGGCCTGGTCTACCTGAAGCGAAATCTGGTCATACGCAAACAAATCCTGCAGCGTGTGGTAGATACGTTCGACCGTACCGGCAATAACATGGCAGTAACGGATGAATTCCTGCTCTACCGCTTGGGAGAGAACAAAGACAATAAGCTGCGGGATATTGTATCGACGATCCAATCCGAGCAGGATTCGATTATACGTGCTGTGAAGAATAGCGCTATGCTTATTCAAGGGGTCGCAGGCAGTGGGAAAACAACGGTTGCTTTGCATCGGCTTGCTTACCTGTTATATCAATACCGCGACCAGGTTCGCGCTGAACGGATGATCATATTTGCACCCAACCGGATGTTTCTTGATTATATATCTGGTGTATTACCTGAGCTTGGTGTTGGCGATATCCAGCAAACCACCTTTGCGGATTGGGCACTTGAGCTGTTGGAGCAGGAGGTTAAGCTCGTCGATCCCGTGGAGCAATTGCGCTACTGGTTCCAAACCGGCCCAGCGCGCCCCATCATGGATGATTCGGCCGCCGGTCGTTTTAAAGGCTCGGTTCGCTTTATGCAATGGCTAGAGCAGGCAATAGGGCAATACGAGGCTTCGGCTGCTCCTAAGACGGACTTCAGCCCTTGGGCTGGCGCCAAGCTAAGCCAGCAAACGATGCAGGAATGGTACGATGTGGAGTATAGATTCGAGCCTTTAATGAAGCGACGCGATCGGGTGCTTGCCCGCGTCAAGCGTTGGCTGGAGATGGAGCTGGACAAAGTTTGGGAGACCAGCTTAAAGAAGGACTATAAGAAGAACGGCTCTGCTAGGCTTCGTGAGTTTACCAAAAGCTGGATGGGTTACACGCCCTTCTCCTTTTATAAGGAGCTGTTCCAAACCGCAAGCAAGGCGAAGTTCCTCACGGCAGAGCTTTACAATGAAATTCCACAGGAACTGCTTGCTTCCACGGAAGCGCTTCTTAAGAAAAAACGGGTGATGCCTGAAGACTTGGCTGCCCTCTTGTATATTCGCAGCAAATTTGTTGGGATTCATGGAGATCTTACCTTTGACCATACCGTTATTGATGAAGCACAGGACTTTTCGCCCTTCCAGGTGGCTTTGTTAAATCTGCATACACGTAACCAATCTTTTACGATCCTTGGGGACCTGTCACAAGGCATACATGCGTATATGGGCATTCGGAAGTGGGAGGAATTTACAGCTCTTTTCGAAGAGGGAAAAACCGCCTATTTCCAATTAAACCGCAGCTATCGGTCCACCTTGGAAATCATATATTTCGCCAATGAAGTGCTAAAGCTTGGGCTAGAGCAGCCAGTGGCTTTGGCAGTTCCTGTATTCCGCAGCGGGGACGCCGTGAATATCGTACAAGTGGAAGAAGCGGCGTTGATCCCTTCTCTGATTGCAGCTATCCATAAGCTTCAGACGGGGGATATTACAACCGTTGCCGTTCTGGCGCGAACCGAGGCGCGGAGTGAGGCTTTATTCAAACAGCTAAACGCCGCTGGCTTGCCTGTGAATTTGATCTCGGCTGGCCAGCAGCATTATGAAGGTGGCATTTCTATCGTGCCGACGTTTATGTCCAAAGGCCTGGAATTTGATGCCGTTATGATTATGGATGTCGACGGCCTGAATTATCCGGCCACCGAGCAAGACGCCAAGCTGCTTTATGTTGGCTGTACCAGGGCGCTTCATTCTTTGCAGCTTTGGCATACTGCTACAGCTTCGCCCTTGATTGAGACGATCCAAGGTGATTTTGTAGTCCGTTAAAAAAAACCGTCCGCTTTGGTCAGGGAGCCACTACAATTTCGTGTGGCGTCCTAACGCAGCGGACGGTTCTTTTATGGTCATCTTATCATCGATTAAGATTTAACCAAACCTTTTAATTCTTCAACGATATAGGCTTTGCCGCCAGTTAGAGCACCGACCAAATTTTCGGCAGCCAGCATCGTCATATCATAACGTGTTTTCTCAGTAGCAGAACCGATATGTGGCAGCGTAACCACGTTAGGCAGCTTAAGCAACGGATTGTCGATTGGTGTAGGCTCCTGCTGGAATACGTCCAGGCCTGCTCCGCGGATCGTTCCATTTTGCAATGCCTCAATCATCGCTTGCTCATCCACAGTCGCTCCACGCGATGCGTTAATAAAGAAAGCGCTTGGCTTCATCAGGCTGAATTGCTCCTTGCCAATCATATTCTCCGTTTCTGGCGTTAAAGGCGTGATCATGACGACATAATCAGATTCCTTGAGCAAATCCTCTAACGAGCGATATTGGGCACCATAAAGCTCTTCAACATCAGGCTTGCGGCTGCGGCTGTAGTAAAGCAGCTCCATATCAAAGCCGTTAACTGCTCTCTTGGCAATCGCTTCGCCGATTCTTCCCATTCCAATAATGCCCACTGTTGCGTGATGAACATCCATCCCAAACAAATCATTTCCTTTAACGGCACCTTTTTGCCACTTGCCTGCTTTGACAAATGCGTCTAACTCCGCGATTCTTCTTCCGGCGCTCAGCATAAGGGCAAGCACCAAGTCCGCTACCGTTCCATCCAGCACATAAGGTGTATGCGTGCCAATAATTCCTTTGCTTTTCATAGCCTCAATATCAAAATGATTATAGCCAACAGAAGCTGAGCTTACTGCCCGAAGCTTGGGCGCATGCTCAATAAATTCAGCATTAACAGGACTCCCAGATAAAAATACTCCCTGGACCTCCTTCAGCGATTCCAACATTTGGGCGCGTGGCATAACACCCTCTTGTTCCCAACAGGTACAGTCAAAATGCTCGTTTAAATAGGCTTGAATGTTCTCGTGCACCTTCTGCGTAATTAATACTTTCGGTTTACTGGACATGGTTATCCCTCCAAATGTAAATTTACATGCAAGCTATCGTTATTAAACGGTCTCGGCATGAACCGATTGCTGCTCAGGGCTTAATACTTCATTCAAGCTCCCGGAGCGGTAGCCTTTCAAATCCATCGTTACATAAGCGTAACCAATTTCTTTCAGCTTGGCATGTACCGTTTCAGCTACCGTTAAAATTTCAGCTAAATCGGCAACAGGCACTTCGATCCGCGCTAGGTTTTCATGTTGTCTAACCCGCACCTGGCGGAAGCCTAGCTGGATCAGGAAATCCTCGGCTTGGTCAATCATCGACAATTTCAGTGCGGTAATGGCTTCACCGTATGGAATTCTCGAAGAAAGACAAGCAAAGGAAGGCTTATCCCAAGTGCGAAGCCCAAATTGGCGGGACATATGGCGAATTTCCGATTTCTTAATACCAGCCTCTAAAAGAGGAGCGCGTACGCCTTGGTCATGGGCAGCTTGAAGGCCTGGACGGTGCTCGCCCAAATCATCGGCAATCGCTCCAAAAATAACATGGTTGTAGCCTTTTTTCTCGGCAATCGGAATTAAATGCTCGAACAATGAATTTTTACAAAAATAACAACGGTTCGTCGGATTCTCCGCATAACCAGGAATATCCAATTCACTTGTATGAATAACCTCATGCGGTGCGTTTAGCTCCTTAGCTAGCAGGATCGCCTCATCCTTCTCGCGCACGGGATACGTTTCTGAATCTGCTGTTATCGCCAGAACCCGCTCAGGACCTAGAAACTCCAGTGCTGCCTTCAACAAAAATGCACTATCCACACCTCCGGAAAAAGCGACGACTACCCGATCCATATCCTTTAAAATACGGCCAAGTTCAGCGTATTTTTGTTCAATTGTTTCCATTTGGGCTCCTCCTAAGAGTTTTTGCCTTTAGGCAAAAACTGGCATCTTCAGTATTTACTTTGTTTTTGTCTTCATAAAAAATCTGCATCGCAAGCATTTATTTAGGTTTTGCCTACATACAAATCTAGCAAGGTAAGCGCATACGTTAATAATACCGCTTTATTATAGTCCTTTTTGTGGTTAAGAAAAAGAGCTTATTCCACTTTAGCAGCAAAAATTCTGCTAAAGCGGCT
Organism: Paenibacillus agricola; assembly: GCF_011440305.1. Taxonomy (GTDB): domain Bacteria; phylum Bacillota; class Bacilli; order Paenibacillales; family NBRC-103111; genus Paenibacillus_S; species Paenibacillus_S agricola. Next base: position 221,726 of record NZ_JAAOIW010000004.1, read on the forward strand.
CTTTTTTCAATAGAATCCGCTCAAATTGCCCAGCAGGCAATGGTTTGCTGAAATAATAGCCTTGGGCATGCTGGCAGTTTTGCTGGAGTAAAAATTGCAAATCCTGGATCGTTTCCACGCCTTCAGCCACGACCTCCATACGCAGATGGTTCGCCATCGCAATAATCGTCGTAACGATTGCCGCATTATCATGGTCCTCATTGATCCCACGAATAAAGGACTGGTCAATTTTTAGCTTATGTAATGGCAGCTTCCGCAAGTACTGCAATGAGCTATAACCCGTTCCGAAGTCATCCATCGAAATCTGGATACCCAAATCCTTCAGCTCGTTTAATTTGTTGATTACACGCTCGACATTATCCATGGCCATGCTTTCGGTAATTTCAAGCTCCAAATAGGAGGGATCCAGCCCCGTTTCCTTTAATATTTTTACAATATCGCCGATGAGGCTATGCTTCTGGAACTGGCGCAGCGAGAGATTAACGGAAACGGATAATTTCTCGTAACCTGCTGTTTGCCAAGCTTTATTTTGCAGACATGCTGTACGAAGCACCCATTCCCCAATGGGTACAATCAGCCCCGTTTCCTCCGCAAGCGGGATAAACTCAGCAGGAGACACCATGCCATGCTTTGGGTGGAACCAGCGAATAAGCGCTTCAACCCCAACCAGCTTATTATTTTGGATATCATATTGAGGCTGGTAGAACAGCTCAAATTCATCCTGCTCCACTGCTTTACGTAGATCATGCTCGAACTCCAGCCGCTTCAAAGCCTTCATTGTAAAATCCTCATGCTGGAGGGTATACATGCCTTCCCCATTTTCTTTCTCCATCACTTGGACAGTAGCTGCATGCAGCAGCAGCCCATTCATATCCAAGCCATCCTGTGGATAAAAAGCCAGCCCGATATTGCCAACTACAATAATCTCCCGATCTCTAATAAAAAATGGGCTCAGTAGCTTCTCATGAAATTTACGCGCCTTCTCTACAATGCTGTGGGTGCTCTCGATGTTTTTGAACAAGACGGCGAACTCATGGTTACCCAGCCTGCTAACGATATGCTCGCTTCCAACCAGCATTTGCATCCGATCGCTGACCTGCTTGATTAGCAAATCCGCCAGATTATGCCCTAAGGAATCACTTACGATATGGAAGCGATCCAGATCAATTAATAAAACCGCAAAATGCTGCTCCACCGATTTATTAAAGGACGCTGCGATCAGCTGCGTTAATTGAATTTGGAACATGGTGCGATTGGGCAATCCGGTTAATGTATCGTGATAAGCCATATGCTCGATCAGCTGTAGCGCTCTTTTCAGGTCCGTTATATCTCGCAATACCAAATAAACGAACTTCCCGCCACTAGATTCCACCGGGATAAGCCGCAAGCTTAGCTGCAGGGATTGACCACTGGACTGCGAAAAATCCACCTCCATATTGCTGGATAATCCACGTAAAGCTCCTTGTAAATGGCTCATAAAAGAGTTGCCATCGTCCGGCTTTAATAAAAGCTTAAAGGGGTGGCTCAGCATTTCCACAATCTGAATACCTAATAGCCTGCTGCTCTCCTCATTAAACTGTACAACATTTCCATTTTCATCCAGCAACAGCATAGCGTCGCCACTGTGTAAAAACAAAGGCTGCTGAATTAGCGACGTCCACAACTCCGAAGGCTCCATGATCATGCTCTCTCCCAATCTGATGCTAGCTCAGCTTTTCAGCGTCCATTATAACACAGAAAAAGCCAAAAAAGATTGTGCTTCTATGCACAATCTTTTTACATGGGATCGCAACGGTTACAGCAATTTTTCGATAGCACCTGTTAATTCCGCATCCTCTGGAGCTACTTTACTGGAAAAGCGGCCGGCAACTTCGCCGTCTTTGCTAATCAAAAACTTTTCAAAATTCCACTTCACATCCCCTTGCGGCTCAGCCTTTTCAGTCAAAAGTGTATACAGAGGGTGCTTATGATCACCCAAAATGCCAACCTTTCCCAGCACGTTAAAGGTTACCCCATAGTTCAAGCTGCAAAATTCCTGGATTTCTTCAGATGTTCCCGGCTCTTGGCCTCCAAAATCATTGCAGGGCAGGCCTAGAATAACTAAGCCTTGATCTTTATATTGCTGATGAAGCTTTTCAAGCCCGGCATATTGAGGAGTGAAGCCGCATTTGGAAGCCACGTTCACGAGTAAAACAACCTTACCCTTGTATTCACTTAGCGACTTGCTACCGCCGCTTGCAGTTGGTACGGAAATATCATAAATAGTGGACATGGTCGAACCTCCCTAGAGTTTCGCGTAGCCAAGTTTACTTTGTAAGCATCCGCTTGAGTTTTCGCAGAAGACTTACTTCGTAAGCATACGCTGAGTTTCCCTTTATCATAACATGATGTTGCTACTTAATAGAAATCCTGCGTTATTCGTATAAGTAAACCTAATTTGTTACAATAATAGCTGAGCTAAGCAATTTATGACACATTCGCAGGGGAGGCACCGACCGCTCACAGTCCGAAACAGCGGGCTAGCGTTTGGTAAACACATATGAATGACATTCAAATGATCCAACATAAATTAGAGCAGGCCATGGAATTACTGGAAAGCCGCTTTCTGGAACGAGAAGAACTAATACGCCTGCTTGTGCTTGGATTGATGGCCAACGAAAATGTGCTGCTGATCGGTCCGCCAGGCACCGCCAAATCGCAGCTGGCAAGAGCGATCTCACAAATTTTCGGCAGCGGCCAGTGGTTTGATTACTTGCTTACACGCTTTACGACACCCGACGAATTATTTGGTCCTGTTTCGTTGCAAAAGCTAAAGCTGGATCAATATGTACGTCAAACCGAAGGCTATTTGCCAGCCTCAAATTTCGCCTTTTTGGATGAAATCTTTAAAGCAAACAGCGCTATCTTGAATGCGTTGTTATCTATATTAAATGAGCGAATCTTTTTTAATGGACGGGAAAAAGAGCAGTCCCCTCTTCTCTTCCTAATGGCCGCTTCCAACGAATTGCCGGAAGAGAACGAGCAGCTCTCGGCGTTGTATGACCGCTTTCTTATTCGGTATGAGGTCGGGTTTCTCAAGCATATGTCTAGCTACGAGCAAATGTTTCAATTGCCCAGTGAGCCTTTACCAGCCCTGCTCACGCTAAAGGATGTGGAAATCGTAAGAAATGCCGCTGAGCGAGTGCGTATTCCGGAAACATTGATTTATATGCTGTACCAGCTGAAAACAGCGATGGATGCCAGACAGTTCACCCTCTCTGACAGGCGATGGCGCAAGATAGGGCAATCCTGGAAAACGTCCGCGGCCTTAAACGGACGCGAGGTTGTGAATGTATGGGATACGGTATATACGCCCCATATGCTATGGGATTTCCCCGAGAATCTGGAGGTGCTCCAAGAAATGTTCCAAAGCGCATTTCAGGAAGCGCTCAAGCAGCAATCCGAGCGCGAGCTTCCTTTACGTGACTATGACCTCACTGCGAAGCGGTGGCTGGACATGGAGGATGAGCTCCATGCCTTCCAATTCAAGAAGGAGGTCGGCGGCTCCTTAACCAAGGAAGCGCAGGAGCAAACCAAGGAGCGGCTGGAGCAATGCCGGCACGAGCTGGAGGAAACAGCGCGGAAGCTGCGCGGTCAATTGGTGCAATGGCAGCAGCGTGAAAAGGATTGGCCCGGTTATATCCGCAACCAAAATTTCCTGCTGATCCACACCGATCGTTACGCGGTAAAATATACACATTTGCGTATTCAGGGAGAGCGTATTTTGCAAACGCTACAGGGGCTGTTTCGGACGTTGTTTGACCGTGAAATTCCCGGAGTTCAATATGACTATACCTTATAAATGATCCGCATTCCGCAGCGAAAGCCTTAGGATCTGCAGCTGCTTTCCTACCTTACCAAGACCCCAATAGGCGGTGACTAATCATGATCATCCAATGCGCTCGGATCGACCGCTTTGTGTTTGATGGATATGTACACTCTTCTCGAACGGCACAGGAGTGGATGCGCGAAACGAAAAAAACGGCAGCCTGGTTTTCAGTGGAGCTGTTTGCCGATTTTTTCATGTGCTTTTATTTGGCAAAGCCGGATATCGACCGCTCCCAGGAGGCTACACCGTTCCATCGGTGGCTGGTTGGCCAATTGCGCAAGCAGTTTTTTTACCGCACGATCCGCCCACGCACCGTTGGCGAGGTAAATGCCTCCTTTAAAACCGCGCTGAAAGCGCTCATGTGGCTAACTGCAAGCTACGCCGACGAGGTGAAGCAGCGCAAGCAAGACGAGCAATTGCTGGCCGTTGGCATGCAAAACAAGCAGCTCGGCCAGGGCCAAAACAGCACGGACAGCGCACAAATAAGCGAGCATCTGTCCGACAAGCAGATGGAGCAGCTAAAGCTGGTTGGCTACACCTTGCAGCAAGGTAAACGCAACGTCGAAGACAAACAGGCGTTGCTGGATACGAGGCCTTTGGTGGAGGCGGAAATTCACTTATTAAAGGAGCGTATCGTATCCTTGCAGGATGAAATGCGCACGGATTACATCAGGCGTGATAAAACCAAGCTGAAGCTTCGCAAGTCCGAAGCCGAGCTTGAGCAGCGCGTACGCCAGCTTGAGCGGCTTACGAAGCGAGAGCAGGAAACGTTTCGCCAGCTTGAGGAGCAGCTAGGCGCTTGGCTGAACCGCTCCCTCAAGGAGTCCTTGGAGCTTGAGGAGCAGGAAAGCCTGGATGTCCATGAGCTGCTGCAAGCTAGCCAGCGTGTTGCCAACAGACAGTGGGGCCAAGACCTTGGACGGCTGCATCGCCAGGAGTTTGCCCATTATATGCAATGGCTCGATAAGCTTAAACGCCATCCCGAGCTAATTGCGTTCCTTCAGGAGGTTGGCCGTAATTTGCAGCATTTAAAGCTGCAGCGCAAAAAGATGCGTTCTCCGCATATTCCAGAGGCTTATGACAACCTGCGGCAATCAGGCGATATTTCGCATATGCTGCCAAGCGAAGCGAGCCTGCTCGCCGATCCCGATTATGAGGCTTATTTTACGATCAAATGGTTGGATCGCAAGCTGTTGACCTACAATATAAGCGGACGTATGGAGGAGCCGCAAAAAGGCCCGGTTGTGTGTATGCTCGACACCTCCCACTCGATGCGCGGCAGTAAGCTTCGGGTGGCGCAGCTATTCGTCGCCACCTTTGCCTCCTTCAGCCTATTGGAGCGCCGCGACTTTGTGCTGCTTTTGTTCGGGGCGCGCGGCGAGCTGATCGAGCAAGCGTTATATTGGCGCAAGCCGGATTGGCCCGGCTTTTACGCTTTGGCGCAGCTGGCGTTCGGCGGCGGCACGCATTTCGATGCGCCGCTTAGGCGCGGCATCGAAATCGTAGAAGGCAATCCCCGCTTCGCGGATGCCGATTTTGTGATGGTGACCGATGGGATAGGCACCATCAGTGCTCCCTTACGGCAGCAATTGGCCGAGCTTGGCGCGCTCAAGCAAGTAAGGCTGCACTCGCTTATTGTCGGTAATGCCCGCCAGCACCTGGTCAACCGCTACGATATTCTCGGCGTCTCGCACCAGGTCCGCTTTGCCGCAACGTGGGAAGCACAATCCTCGGCCAGCAATGAGCTGCTGCTTGATGTATTTCGCAAGCGATAAGGAAGCATTGAGCCTGACCGCTTGAGGGAGTGTCGACGAGAGCAGGCGTAGATGGTTCCAGCTGCCCTTAAGGTCATGTTGCTTAGATCAATTTTGGAATTTGGTAATGAGGATACGACTTCAAACCCAGTGATTGACGAATGCTAAGTACCTTGTGGAAGGTAAACTGGAAAAGCTACCGCTATATATGCTGAAATAAAGAAAAAATAAGAAAGTAAATGGATAAACTCCAGCTAAATCACCTCTGTCCTTCCACTTTCTTACTATTCATCACCACTTCTAGCCTCCTTTTCCTCCGTCGAGCACTAATTGTGGCAAGAGCCAAAAAAGCCTTCGTCCCACCGTTTGTCACAGTGGAGGAAGGCTTCTTCGCGTAGATTTCCTTTTCTTTTACAGGCTTCTTACTTCTTATACTTGCTTTGCTTTATGTGCTTATTATGCTTGTTTCGTTTGTTTACTTGCTTCAACTCTTACTCTTCTTGCGCTTCTAACACCTCTCACGCAGGCTTCGCGGTAGGCATAATCTTCGCCTGCTTCCATTTCCCAAACCTGTAATACAGCAGGTTGAGCAGCATAGCTATGCCAAAGCTGGCTGGAAAGCTCCACCAAATGTAATCAAAGCCGAATTGGTACCCAAGGAAATAAGCGAGCGGAATGCGTATAAGCAATAACGCGATGAATGACACAACCAACGGTACAATAACCGCGCCAGATGCCCTTACAACACCCGCTACCACACTAAAAACCCCAAAGAGGATAAACGACCACAACGTAATATTGTTAATATGTACGCCAAGATCAATCGCCTTGCCTTCAACCGGCAGGAACAAGCCGACAGCTTCACGGTTGAAGAAGTGAATACAGATCACGACCAGACCTGTTAGCAGTACATTGAACCCAACCCCTGTCCAAGTAATGCGATTGACTCGATCCCAGTTGCCCGCACCTATATTTTGCGCTGCCATCGAGGTTACCGCTCCTCCGATCGCCATTGCTGGCATTTGCACATAACTGGAAATTTGTGTCGCCACCCCGAATGCAGCAGACGCTTCAGAGCCATAGGAATTCACCAAATGAATCAGGAAAAGGTTACTCACGGAAACTACCACCATATTCAAGCCCATCGGCAGCCCCTTTTGAATGAGTGAACGCACAATATCCCATTTTAAACGAAGCATATGAAGGTCGTCCTTCGTGATACGTAAAAAATACTTTTTCCAGTACAAATACAGGAGCAGCAGCGTAAAGCTGACAAATTGCGAAATAAACGTCGCCAACGCCGAACCGGATATCCCCATTTCAGGAAAAGGTCCCATACCTACGATTAACAAAGGGTTCAAAATAATATCTAACCCTGCCGAAAGCAGCAGGAAGTAAAAGGGCGTTTTGGCATCACCAGAGCCACGCAATACAGCCATCACCAGATTATAGCCAAACATAAAAGGAACTCCGGCAAAAATAATGCGTGTATAATCAATCGCAAACTGTCTTGCATCCAAAGGCGTATTTAATAAATCCAAAATTTCGGGTGAAAAAATTAAGCCTATCGCCGAAACAATAATTGAGAGCAATAAAAAAAAGACAGCACTGGTGCCGACTACTTTCTTGGCCTCGTCTACCTTTTTGGCTCCCAAATTTTGCCCAATTAAAATGACTGCCGCCATAGCAATCCCGAATATGGCGCTTATTAACAAAAACATGATGATATTTGCATTTGAAGTAGCGGCGAGCGCCTGCTCCCCCAGAAACTTGCCAATCCAGATCGCATTGATCGATCCATTCAACGACTGAAGCACATTTCCCATTAGTATAGGCAACGAAAATAAAAAAAGTGTTTTAGCAATCGGCCCCTCCGTCAATGTAGGGCTTGCTTTTTTGGGTTCTGCAGGATTCATAATAACGCTCCTTTGCTTTCTTGTAGCTTGCAATCGAATACTTATTTAGAAAAGGGTACCTCAATAAATCGGACAATGCTATAATACCTAAAGTATTCATTTTAGAGAAAAATAGATAGGAGAACAACTGTGGTTAACTTCAGGATTCAGACAGCCAGACCCCTGCTTTACACATTATTAGTTGCGAGCTTTATTATCCAGACCTTAACCGGTCTGCAATGGGTGCAATTTATTGAAGGTATTCTGGCTCTTATTTGCTTCTTTATTTCCATTCGGGATGCACGCGGAATGTTTCAAATCGCCGCTATTGTTTTTATTACGGCAGGTATAGCTTGCATGATTTGGGGGCAAATTCCGCTATCACAGCTTCCCTTGCTAATGACATCCAATGTGATGCTCATTTCTTTATTGTATATGCTGCCCTTCATTAACCGAGTCATTCGGGTTGGTGGCTATGACCGGCATTTAAGCCGCTGGCTTCACGTTAAGTCCGGAAATCTCGGAAATTTGTACGTGCGTTCATTAGCGGTCAGCTACTTGCTCTCGCTTTTTTTGTTTTTCGCTGCACTTCCCCTGCTACACCGAGTGCTAAGCAAGCATTTACAGCATCAGGAGCAAGAGCTTAAGAATCGTTTCCTGGGGATTTCAATTCTTCGTGGCTTTGGTATCGTCGCCCTCTGGAGCCCTGTCGAGCCCTTGGTTGCAACAGCCGTTGTGCTGACCGGTGTCTCCTACATGTCTTTGCTGCCATGGATGTTCGGATTGTCGCTTGTATTGCTTGCTGCCGGCAGCTTATGGGGGCTGAGCTTTCGCCACGTCACGCTTGCCACAACACAAGGAACCGAGCCCAAGGCTCCTTCCTGGTCAAAAACCATCACTTTTTTATTCGCGTTGGTATTGCTCATTACAATCGCCTTTGGGCTGCAAGCGGTTATGCAGATATCCTTTTTCGCGGCGATGACGTTTCTGCTGCTGCCTTTTTCCTTAATATGGGCAATCACTTTGCGTCGATTTAATCGCTATATAGGCTCAATTCGCTTGCACGGAAAAGAAAGCATTGATGGGCTGCGCCATTTATTAGTATTGTTTCTGTCCTTTGGTTTCTTCAATAGCGCGGTTACCCAGAGCCCCCTGTTTCATTTGGTTGAAGGCTATGTACAAGCTATTGCCCATTTCCCGGCACTGCTATTAATTTGTATTTTCCTTGCCTGCTTTCTATTACCCGTTGCCGGTATCCATCCGTTGGTCGTTATGGGCTTGATCGGCTTTATGCTCCAACCCATTTTGGCAATCATGAACCCGCTAAGCATCGCCATTGTGCTGATCAGCTCATGCCTAAGCGCTTCCTTTATGGGCACCTTCAATACGACAGTTACGATTATGAGTGGTCTCTTACGGGTCAATCCTTTTCGCATTACCATTTGGAACTTTGGCTACGGGTTGGTGTTCGGAGGCATAGGGGTTATCGTCGGTTTATTGCTGCTGTAAGACAAACAGCTTCTTACATTCTCTCCGAATGTAAGCCATACATGCAAGTGCTTCCTGCTTACGTTTTACCTTAGAGCGGTACAACGAAAAAGAAACCCCTCGCCTTGCTAGGATCGCCTCCTCAATAACGCGGTGCCACTGCCCAGGAACATGTTCCAAGGCGTAGTGGCCAGCCGCTGCTTTGGTCGTAACATCCCGCTCACGGAGCGTATAAAATAACCGGCATATGCCAAGCACGCCCCATTCCAGATCGGCTCGCCGAAAAAATTTCCGTTCCGCATATGGCGAGCTAAGCCGGTGCGCTCGGTGGATCCAGCCCTTCCAATAGGTATCGAGATTGGTCAACAAACTGCTCATCAGCTGCTGCTCATCGACCTGGAAAGGCAGCTCTGAGGTTAACGGTCCCTTAACCGCTATCCCATATTTCTTCAGCTCAAACCATGTTACCAGATTTAGCTCAAAATATCCCGCTTCGTGCATCTGCCCATCGTGAAAATAAGGAAAAGGAGCCATTTCGTGCTGAAGCTTACCCAAGTCCGCCCAGGTTACATAAATACCACTTAAGCTAGGCAAAGCATATTGGCGCTCTACATCTTCATGAATGGATCGTATAAGGGCTATTTCCGCTGCTTCCAGTCGCTTGCCTGTAACAGCAATAAAATCAATATCACTTTTTTCGATCGAATAATCGTCCAAAGCGACAGAGCCATATAAATACCAGCCTTCCAATAAAGCTGGGCTAGCTTCTTCTATTTGTCCCATATATAATTGTATAATTTCCGAAAAACGCGGATGGAGCTTGGAGATCATGCAATTACGCCTCCTTTCAATCATGGCTAATTATGTGTTTCTTATAGCCCGCTCAGTCGTTCAATTCTTCCTCTGCTCTGCTTGTGATACGCTCTACAATCTGCTCCAAAGGCTCAGGCTGCAGCAATTCAATAGGCAAGATGCCTTTGTCAAACAGCAGGTCCTCGCCCTCCAAAACCACCACATAACGATTTCCCAGCTTCGCAATATGCAGCCTGTCTCCGAAATCTGCCAATAATGCGCGTACGGTCATATTACCCAATTTCAATTTCATTTCAATCTCCGGCTGCTGCTCAATCAGGATCGAAGAAGCTTCCATAACCTGCACAGGCGACCACTTTTCCTGAAGCTCTCGTTTCTCGCTATAAGCCCATGTTTCCATCTCCAACGTTTCCTGCTCGCGTCCTTGCACATTATCCACATAGGCCTCTTCAATATATTGATGGACAAAGCCCAGCACCTGTTCATTCAAAATTTCCGGCTGCGACTTCTCATACTCCACATATTTCAAAAAGTCCTCGAAGTAACGTGCGTGCGAGGATTGATGGATTTTCAGCTCCCATGGCTCCAGCATACCTTCCTCAGGCATATGTGGATACATAATCGACTTCATATTTTTCGCATTTATGGCCATTTCCACCTTTTTCAAAAGGCTGCGTTCATCGGTTATGCGGGCGATTTTTTGCTCAAAGTCACATTTGAGTACAAAAATAAAAGGCTCATCAAAAAGCTGGCTTAGTTTAGCGCGAGCAATAAATACGGCTCCTCCACGAATCGCACTCGTATCCATATAAGCTTGGACAAAAGCTTCCGCATGCTCAATGTAGGCATCCTGTGTCTCGGCAATACGCAAGCGGGCAAATAAATTATAGTTGGGGTTGCTATCCAGCTCAAAGCCAGGCTCAACAACAAAACGTCCGATCTTGGTCGGCACCTGCTCGGCTTTCGGATTGCGTTCGGCATGGCGCTTGGCGATTTTGGCGAATTCTCCGCCCAGGAACGAGCTCAGCTCACTCTCCGCGTAATCCTCACCATCCATCGTCTGGTAATGCTTGCAGCGCTTCGTGCCCTGCTCTTCTTCACCCTCGGCTTGTATTACAAAAAAAGATATCGTATCGATGTCAAACTTCATCTCTGCAGCTCCCTAACGAGAATAAACGGCTATGACCACATATAAAAACCCACCCCTAGGCATAACAAGCCAGCAAGGCGGGTTTTTACATTTTAACATAGGTTTAATAGAGGCGGCAATGCCAAGTAGACACCCTGTTAGACAATGGCACCACAAGCAATACGCGCTCCGGAGTTGCCTGCAGGATCTGTTTTATAGTCGTCAGCGGCCTCATGAATAATCAATGAGGTGCCACCCGCCTTCAAAAGTGAATTCGCCTTGTCCTTGCTTAATGTCACCATCTTGTTCAGAAGCTCAGCTTTGCCGGTGCCATCTGTCCCAACCTCAAGGTTCATCAGATCTCCGATATGCGGACCTTGCGGATTCTCAAAGCCATGCTGTTTCCCGGTTGGGTTCAAATGTGCTCCCGCCGATGTAAAGTCGGGGCCGGTGCATACGCCATTCTGGTGAATATGGATACCATGCTTACCGGGTGTTAAGCCCATAACCTCGACCTGTATCTTAACGCCATCAGCTACCGCGGAAAGCGTGGCTGTTCCGGTCTTGGCTCCACTGCCGTTTACAATGTCGATATGCTTGACCATCTCCGCCGACTCCTTGCGTTTGCCCATCTCCGTTGAAGCAGACTCCGCTGATGTCGCCTTACTCTCGTCATGCTGCCCGGTTGGATGGCGTTCAGCCATTGTAGGCTGGTTCTTCCATTCACAACCCGAAAAAAGCAGGATACAGCTCAGCAGCAAGACCCCTTTTGTAGTCTTTGTGTTCATCATTCTACCTCCATAGGTTCAATGTACCGTACCATTGTTGACCTGTTGGAGGTGAAATAAACCCTAACCCTCGTGATAAGTCGCAGCGAAGGTTTAGTTTTCGTCGATAATCGGCTCTGGTGCTAGCTCCTCAATCGGATCAAAAAATAAGATATGTGGCTTTTTCAGCACCCAGGTCGTCATACAACGCTGGTTGGCTACATTGACGGTTTTGATGGGGTCAAGTAGGATGCCTTGCAGCTTATCCGTTGTTTTCATCAAGCGTCCTTCATCGACCAAGTAACGGATACTGCGGTCCGGTAGCCGGTAACGGTTTTGCCCAAGCGGAATCACCTTCTCCTCGATCCCGATCGAAGAAGCGAGCCGCACGAATAACAAGCCGCCCGGCTTTAGCACCCGCCACAGCTCATGAAGCATCCGCTGGAAATGCGCATCATGGTCGGCAAAATGTAGCACGGCGCTACTGATCACTACATCAAAGCTATCGTTGGCGGAGTTGATTTTCTCAAGCGATTCGACCCGGGCATATTCATCCTTCCAGCCCGGGGCAAGCTTGGCTCCTAGCCGCCTTACCTCCTCGATCGCTTCCTCCGAACGGTCAATCGCGTTGATTTCAAAGCCGTTACGCATAAAATAAACCAGGTTGCGTCCCGTACCGCAGCCCGCGTCCAAAATGCGCATGCCTTTAATAATTCGCCCCTTCAAAAGCTGGTCGAACAAATAAATATCGATATCACCGAACAGTTCACGAGGGTTCATCCGTTTATCAGCCCGATTCTACTAATTTTCCATATTTGGTGCTGATATTATATCATCTATAAACGAAGAAAACTATGCTTACCCCAGCAAAAGGTGTAACGGTACAGGGGAACAAGAACGTTTCAGACAGGATACCCAACAAAGGGCTGCTAAACAATCTTAGCAGCCCTTTGTTGGGTACGTGTAAGGATGAAATCTCAATTTGCCAAACGCTACGCTCTGTGAAGAGCCGCATGCAATTGGCCCAATAAGCCCATTCCCATCTGCGATAGGACGCGATAGCCGCCACGCTGGAGCTCTTCGCCGTTGCGGTTGCTCTGGGCAACTCCCTTAAGTAGGCCGTCAGGGGTGAGATAAGCCGGCAGTGCAGCATAAGCGGCTTGAGCGGCTTGCTGGGATAACTGCGCCTCCGCTAAGGCTGCGGTGCCAAGCGTTTCCTGAGCCAGCTTCCCGCGCAGAAAACGACTTCCAATCGCCAAGGCTGCGGCAATACCTGAGCTGCCTGACGTATCCACGCCTGTTTCCGGCTCTCCAACAAATACAGCCCAGCATCCATCCGCTTGCTGGCTTCGTCTTGCCGCTCCGGCAACACGTACCCACTCCTCCAATAATGTGCGGAAAGCGGCAGAGCCGGCTACCTCCTGGATCGCGCTCGTCGCACCCTTGTCGGTGAATACGGCGATTGAGCGGCTCAAACCGAGCATATACCAAGCATAGGCTCTTGCCCAGTTTCGAAATGAACGGTTGCCGTTGGTATGCCAGCGTAAATAGACGTCATCGTCTATGACCAGCAGCTTTTGGCGGACCGTTAGCTGGCGCACAGCTTCCTCAGCCAAATCCTTGCGATCCCATGCCGCAGCAAACTGGGCTAAAGGATAGGCGATTGTGTACGAGCCTTCTGCCGATAACGTGCTGCCATCCATAATCGCACCACCCTGCTTAAGCTCCCTGTAAAAGTAATCAATCGCCATTTGAATCGAAGGATGTGCTGGCCAGAGCATCGCCACAGACGCAAACGGCAATGTGCCTTCGATGCCATAAATATGGCCGTCGACAGGCTCGCTTCTTGGATTTTCGTACACAAGCTGTCCCTGAGCATCGAAAAAATGCTGCAGATGAAAAGCGGCGGCTTCTGAGTAGAAAGCACGTTCTGCTTCGCCTACAGCTGCTGTGGATAAATCCAGCAGCCCATCAAGTACGCAGCCCTCCATCCATCCAAAGGTTTGCAGCGAAGCCGTACTTGCAAGCGCAGATAATAACGCTTCTATCCGTTGCTCATGCGGGCCTTCATGCTGTGTTAGCAGCACATGCGGCTGTAACAGATCAGGTGCATCTGCTGATGCGGTGTTAGCCTCTCCTAGATTGGCAGCAGCTTCATTGATCCCACGAGTGCCACTTTCATACCCATCGCCACTTACATCTTTGCTGCTTCCAGCCATCATGCCATCGTCCCCATCAAGCTTCGCGAATATCCAAAGCGGCAGCTCGCCCTGCACCATCCGCAGTGCAACCCCCTCTTTGAGGGCAACCTCAACAGCTTCCTTAGGTAGCTGTATTTCAAATGGCTGGAGTACATACGCATATTTAATGTCGAAGCTTCCCAGATAAGCCCCACTAACAGCGCTTACAACATCAATTATTTTTTCTTCACGTACATCCACGGCCACAGTTATACGTAAAAACGCCGAGAAGGACTGCTGCGCATACCATGCGCCAGCAGCCTTCTCAGGATGTACCCAATGGATGTGTGTGGACTCATTCGCGGAAGCCTGCAGAATCGGAACCGCCGACCAGCCAAAGGGTACTCTTTTCCCTTCGGGCTTATTATCAAATGGTCGTTTCCCTATACATGGAGCGTCGATGCTTGCAGGTCGGACATACTTCAAATTGGCATTCACAGTTTCCATTGCTTCACACTCCATTGGGATAATTAGGCTGGCCTTAAGCAAATTGTAAATAAAGCTGGTCGCCTTCAACTTCCACTTTACAGCCGCGAAGCTTGACGGAGCCATTAACCAAATGCTGACCTGTTATCAAATCGAACTCCCAGCCATGCCATGGGCAACGAACGATTTCCTGGTCACGTCCATATTCATATTCATAAACAAGAGAAGGCAATCGCGTTCCGCAAACCGTGCCTTCACAAATAGGAGCCGCTGCATGCGGGCATACGTTACGCCAGGCATAGTAATTGCCATTAACCAAAAATATGCCATATTCCATATTTTTGACTGTTACGATTTTCCGACCTTTTTCAGCTAATTCCTGCACAGTTGCGGCTGCGAATCTTGTGGATGTTGTCATGCTGGTTATACCCCCTTGGCTGCTGCTGGCTTGGTATGGAGGCCATAAAGTGCCATTGCGTTTTCAACTAATATTTTTTTTCGCAATTCCTTACGAATAGGCTGCAGCGCCATCTTCGGGTTATCAAAATCCCAATGCGGATAATCCGATGAGAACAGGATCATATGATCGCCACCAATCATATCGAAAATTTGGTTCAAATGGTCAGGATGGGAGGGCTCTTCGATCGGCTGCGTCGTAACATAAACATGCTCACGAATATACTCGGATGGCAGCTTTTTTAACCAAGGCACCGTATCGCGCAGGCCTTTAAAATTTTTATCCATCCTCCACATCAAATGCGGCAGCCAAGCGATTCCGCCTTCGATCGCAACGAATTTAAGCTTCGGAAACTTCTCGAATACCCCCTCACAGACGAGGCTATTCACATGGGCCATATAGTTGGTTGGCAATATATTATGCCATTCCAAATATTTGGAGGGATAACCCGATGGCGTAGGTGCACCCGAGATGCCTCTGCCTTCCGTTCCTGGATGAACCGCAACAGGCAATCCATTTCGTTCTGCGGCTTCATAGATCGGATGATAATACCGATTTCCATACAACATTCTTGATCCGCTGCACATGATAATTTGCACCATATCCTTATGCTTGGCCATCCGATCAATTTCCTTGGCCGCTTCCGCAGGGTCGGAATTGTTGATCAGGATGGAGCCTTTGTATTTGGGACTAGCTTTCAGCCAGGTTTCTACCAGCCAGTCATTGTATGCGCTCGCTACGGCAGTCGCATAATCCGTATCCGGGTTAAGCGAGATCCCCAACACACCCGATCCCGTCAAGATGCCATAGTCGATTCCGAATTTGTCAAAATGATGCCTAATCATGTGGGCTGGATCACTGCCTGGTATCCCGCCGTCATCAGGAACAGCATCCTTGCGCATCACACCAATGGGTGAATGCCAACCTCCCCCATATCCTGGACCACTTGACAGCCATTGCTCATGCCAAGCTCTCGGTAAATATGGAATTAAATCCTTTGAATTCCGGATGGCGTTATGAACGTCTGAATCGATAATATTCGGGGCTTGTTCCATAATAATTCCTCATTTCTCACTATATAATATACATAAAACCGTTATATACGTATTGTACTGTGAGCCGACTGGAAGGTACATGCAATTCCATTCTGAATTATCTGGATTATTGTTAGATGACTATTTCATTCTTTTCATGCAAAAAAGCTATCGGACTGGCTCCCCGATAGCTTTTTCGCACTCATATCTTATTGATTTTTCATCGATCTGGCTAATTGCTCCATCCGTTTATTACTTTTCGCTTCACTTACGACCATAATTGCATGAATCACGCCTGGCAGCCAAAAGCATAACGTTAAGATTAAATTAAGTACCGCTTGAATCGGCTTGCCGGATAATAACACAGCAACGGGTGGAAGTAGAACGGCCAATAAATACATGGTAGACCCCCCTTTAATGAATCAAATCATTACGCATTTCTGTAATCCCTCGGTGACATTCCTGTCTCTTTGCCGAAAACTCTGGAAAAGTAAAACGAGTCGGAGAAGCCGACCAAGGCAGCAACCTGTTTAATCGAGATTCGGCTTGTTCTTAGCAGCTCCTTGGCGCGATCCATTCTTATCTTATTCAAATAATGGATCGGTGAGATCCCGGTGTGCTTTTTAAACAAAATGGAAAAATAGCCTGGCGATAATGCAGCATGCTGCGCCATACGGTCACGGTTTAAGCTTTCGTCCTCAACATGTTGCTTAATATAATCTATCGAAGCCTGGATAATTTGGCGCGCTTGAAGATCCTCATCGTTTTCCAGTAGCTTATAACGGGTTAACTGGTACAGGATATCAAGAAATCCGACCTTGACTTGCCACACATAACCGCTATGCTTCTCCTGCCAAATTTCATATAAGCGAATGAATGCATCCCTCAATACCGATTGCTCACCCATGTGCTGGTATTGCTCCAAAGGCACAGGCGAATCGGATTGCTTCCATATGGCCTCCTGCCCCTCCCACCGAAGCAGCCCCGATTGGTAATGAATCGAATAAAAAATCAGGGTATCCACGGGTGAGGTAGTAATAACCATTCGGCGTCCAGGATGAATATGGAATAAATCGCCACTTTTTAAATCCGTATGCGTTTCATCCAATTGCATATTTCCACGGCCCGCATACACCCATGCCATAATATACAGCCCTGTTTTTTCCTTCGCCAGCACATACTCAAACGATTCAAAGAAGCTGGCATCCCGTTTGACCACATCCATGATGCGCGGCGTGAAGGCGTTAAAAAAATCGTAATCCATCCCTTTACTCCTTCAATTGTTGATGCTTAAGCTACACCAGCTCCTTGTTATCCTTTGGAAGCAGCAGTGCAAGGATTCCCAAAAGCGGCAAATAAGAGCAAAGCTTCATAATAAACGTAATGCTTGTATAATCGGCAATCCAGCCTAGCGCCGCCGATCCCAAACCGCCAATCCCAAACGCCAGCCCGAAAAACAAGCCGGAAATCAGGCCCACCCTGCCAGGCAGCAGCTCTTGGGCATACACGACAATAATCGAAAAAGCCGACGATAATACAAAACCGGCACAAACGCATAACACACCCGTCCAAAATAAATCGCCATAAGGCAGCAATATCGAAAAAGGTGCAGTTCCAAATATCGAAAACCAAATAATATTGCGCCGTCCATAACGGTCAGCGAGTGGACCTCCGAGAAAGGTGCCTGCTGCCGATGCAGCCAGAAAAGCAAATAAAAACCATTGGGCATTCGCTACGCTGACCCCATAATCCTCAATCAAATAAAATGTATAATAGCTGCTGATCCCTGACATATATACATGCTTCGTAAATACAAGAAATACAAGAATCACGATTGCCCATGTAATTTGCGTTTGTGATAAGCCCGCTTTACTGTCTGTTGTTGTGGGCTTTACGCTCCTCACCTTTGGTTTAATATCCTGCTGGCTGTACCAGCGAGCTACATAATATTGAATAATAATTGCCATAATCGCGGCAAAAGTAAACCAGATCACGCCGAACTGTCCGACTGAAACGAAGAAAACGGCCGTCATAATCGGCCCCAGTGAGCTTCCAATATTACCGCCTACCTGGAAAATCGATTGCGCCAAGCCTCTTCTTCCACCTGCTGCCAAGTAGGCAACCCTTGAGGATTCCGGATGAAATACCGCAGAGCCTATACCCATGGCAATAACCGCGAGCAATATAATCGAATAATAAGGAGCCAATGCCAAACCAATGACACCAACCAGAGTAAAGCAGACGCCTATTGGCAAAATATAAGGCCTTGGCCTAATATCTGCGTAATAACCAACGAGCGGCTGGATCAGAGAGGCGGTTACATTCATCGCCAAGGCGATCATGCCAATTTGGGTGTAGCTAAGTGCCAATGAATCTTTCAAAATAGGGAATAACGCAGAGACGCTGGATTGCATCGCATCATTCAATAAATGCACAATACTGATTGCAAATAAAATAGGAAAAACGGTGTTCATATTAGCTGATGCTTTCGTTTGTGCGGTGGCCATGTTGGTTCTTGTTCCTTCTTTCTATGGTTTATACTTAAACATCATGGCCCACTAACCAATCCAGGCGCTTTATCTGCATGGACGCCGGGATCATCCGCAGCATGAGGTTGCGTACACCGATGAACGCAGCGTTATCCATTTGCACGAGGCGCGCCATACGCCTGGATTGGACGACCACCTTCGTCGTACGTGGGATGCGCTGCTGCTCGTAAAGCTGCAAGGCGGCTGGCACATCCGCAGCAGATACCTGTTCCTGCAAGCATTGGGCAAGCACCCAAGCATCCTCCATCGCTTGCGCGCCGCCTTGCCCCAGATTAGGCAGCATCGGATGGGCGGCATCGCCAAGCAATGCTACCCTGCCTTCTGTCCACCTGCGGACAGGAGCGCTATCGTAAATATCATGCGAAAGGATGCTGGACTCGTGCGTTGCGGCAATAACAGCCTCGATGGGCTGAACCCATCCACGTAAATGTCCGAGCGCCACCTGTTTACGCACACCAGCGGGGCAAATAATGCCGGCTGGCGAATTAATCGCGGCAAACCAATAAATTTGCCCACCCCCAAGGTGGGTGTAGCCAAACCGCTTGCCGGGTCCCCATGCTTCAAATCCGCCCCCTACCTTCATCGGGTAACGTTCGTCAGCGAAATCGGAAATCCCGCGAAGCGCCGTAAAGCCTGAGTATCGCAGTGGCGCGGCACCTAGCAGCTGCTGCCTTACAACGGAACGAATACCATCCGCGCCGATCAGCAAATCACCTTCGGCATGGCTGCCATCTGCAAATTTCACGGTTACATTGTGCCGCTCCTGTTTCCAGGACACCAGCTTTTTATTAAATTGCACCACAGGCGTATCCCCTAATTGCTCCATCAATATCGCTTGCAGGGCGGCACGATGAATGATGTAGCTGAATGTCCCATAAAGCTCGGATTGCTGCTTCGTTGGCAAGTCAACAAGCAGCTTGCCTTGCCAGGTGCGAATTTCCGCCTTGCCTACAGCAGCACCTTGTGCACGAACCTGGTCGGCCACACCCAGCTTCTGGAGCACCTTCATCGCATTCGCAGCCAGCACAATTCCAGCTCCTGCCTGTCTTATGGCAGAAGAACGTTCATAAACGGATACCTGCCACCCAGCATCCTGCAGAGCGATAGCGGCACAAAGCCCGCCAATTCCAGCTCCAATAACCAATACTTTGGGGGGTGCTGGCCTGCTTCTTTCCATGATTAATCCTCCTGCTTGGCTAACAAAGCTTCGTTTTCCCCTTTAGTTTACCACAGGATGGCTATCCAGTCTGCCCGAAGACTCACGAATCATCAAGGTTCCTTCAAGCCGTTTGATCGGCGATGCCAGCTCATGGGTAGGGTCATCCATAATCGCAAGCAGGCTTCGAGTAGCAAGCTCAGCGGCTTCGGGACGCGGGAAATGGATCACTGTAAGCGGCGGGTTCGTCTGCGACGACATCAATATATTCTCGCAGCCAGCAATCGCCAGCTGTTCAGGCACTGGCACACCCAGCTCACGGCATGCTGCCAGGCTTCCTGCAGCCATCAGGTCGTTGGCGCATACCAACGCCCCAAAGGGCAGCTTTCCAGCGCCATTAGCCAGCAGCCGCTGTACGCATTCCTGCGCGTTTTCGAAGCGCCCTCCGCCATCAAGCCTGTCCTCAGCATGAAAAACCAAGCCCTCACTCGCGATCGCAGCCAGAAATGCGCGGAACCTGCATTCATTATAATGGCGAAGATTGCCACCACCCATAAAGGCAATACGTTTATGCCCCTGCTCACGCAAATGGTTGATTAGCTGCCGCATCGCAGCCATCCAATCGATATCTACAAAGCTTTGCTGCTCCAGCAGCTCTCCCGGCTCCATAATCGAGACAACGGGAATATCCATCTCCGTGAAATAGTCAAGGGTAGCCCTTTTCATCGATTGTCCCAAGAGTAGGATGCCGTCCACGCGTCCCATAAACAGCTCTTGCAGCTGTTCCTCCTGTTCCTCCTCATAGGTTTGGAAAAACACAAAATAGCCGCTAGTCTTAGCTACAGATTCGATTCGCAGCAGCAGACCGGCTTCGAACGGGTTACCTAAATATTGAACCAGCACGGCAATTTGCTTGGACTTCTTCGTCTTAAGGCTGCGCGCCAATAAATTAGGCTTATATTTAAGCTCGCGTACAGCATCCAGCACTTTTTGCCGTGTTTGCTCCTTCACGATTTTGCGGTTGTTTAAAACATAAGAAACGACCGCAACGGAAACACCCGCGCGGTCGGCGACATCTTGTCTTGTTACCATATACTAGCCACCTTACTCCTTAAATTCCGAACGTATTGCCTCCATTAACGGATAAGCATTGACCCGTAATGAATTTGGCTTCCTCCGACGCAAAAAAAGCGACTGCAGCGGCAATGTCCGAGGGCTCGCCCATTTTTTTAAGCGGTACCCGTTTTTGGTATCCCTCTGTATTCGAATCTTTATGCCGTTCCACAGGAATCCAGCCCGGTGCTACTAGGTTAACACGAATTCCAGCCGGAGCCAATTCGTTGGCCCAAGAGCGGGTCATCCCGATCATCGCCGATTTAGCAGTTACATAGCTGGAAAAGTTCGCATTGCCCAGTTGCACAACTTCACTGCCAATATTGATGATGCTGCCGGAGCCTTGCGACTTCATGCCCGGTAGCACCGCCTTCGTCAACAGCAGAGGCGCTTTGACGAAAAACTCCAATTGGTCCGTGAACGCCTGCCAGCTGATGTCTTCGATCGACAGCTCGGGCTGAGGCCCGGTCGCATTGTTGACCAGCACATCCACATGGCGCCCGAACCGCCGAACCGCTTCCTGGATAAGCGATTGAACCTCCGCTTCCTTTGTAATATCGGCACGAATCGCCTGCGCGGTTCCACCCGCCTCGGTGATGAGGCGGACTGTTTCCTCTGCGTCTGTGGTGCTGTTCGCATAATTAACGGCTACAAGCGAGCCGTGGCTTGCCAATTCAACGGCAATCCATCTGCCTAGTCCACGGGAAGCTCCCGTTACAACGGAGAGCTTGCCTTCAAGCTTGCCAATCTTCGTATGATTAATGAGCATATCCACCCCTGCTAACCTCACCCTTATATAAAGCTTTTAATGGTACCATAGATTCGTTCGGAACGTAATTTTTAAATGGATTATCGTCGATAACGCCCAGCAGCTGCTTGCGGAACGGGCTGGCATCCTTCAGCTGCTCCTCAGATGCAACGCGGTAATCGATCGGACGCATCCAGATCGGGCTGTAGCCAAGGAATAGCTGTCTGCGTGTGAAGCTGGATAGGTTAGGTGCACCCGCATGCCATATATTTTGGGCAAAAACAAACACGTCGCCCGGTTTGCCGCAGACCTGCATTTCGCCTGGCAGCTGCTCGCTCACATTTTTCGTATCGGGCTGGTAAATGCGGTTGTGCGAGCCAGGAATAATCTTCGTATTGCCGCGATCTGGCTCCGACATATCGCTTAGGATGTAGCAGGTTTTGATATAGTAAAGGGGCGTAATGCCGCCGATTGACGGGAATTTGGGATGCGGGCCATCCTGATGCCAATTGATAAAGCTGTTGGTTTCCGTTTGCACTTGCTTAGGATTGGGATGGCGGATCGTTAAATGTGAAATATGCAGCTGTATATTGTAGCCCATCAAATTGACGATTAATGGCAATATACTAGGTTCCTCCATCAAGGAAGCTATCTCTTCGTCGCGTGCCACACTGTTGTATATATTATGGGCTAAGGTTTCCGGCTCTTGGGTAACCAATTCGTCAATCGCGGCGTTCAGGCGTGTTACTTTTTCCTGCGAAAGTACGTTTGGTATCAATAAGTAGCCTTGCTCGTTAAATTGCTCCATTAGCTCCGTGATATTCAATTGCGTTGTTTGGGTTGTATCCATCGTTAAACACTCCTCATTTTCATATTATTTACTCGTGTAAATTTTATTCTAAAAGATAAGGGAGGATAAACCTCCCTGAAAATCTCAGACTGATTATAGCATGCTTTTTTTAAAATAACAGCCTTAATTTTTATCCATATTTATTTCAGAATTATTTCAAATAACCGAGATCTTTGATTTGCTTTTGTGCACCATCCATATAAGCTTTATAGTTCATTGAGGTTTCTAGCGTCTTTAGGAAGCTATCATATTCCGTTATCGGACGTTTGCCATATACGAACTTGGCCAGCTCCTCCTCAATATAACGCCCAGCATCTGCTGCGTTGTAGCCCGCCGGGAAATCAACAAAGCCATTTAATGCCTGGATTCGAGGCTGCTTATTGGCGAATTCGATAAAAGGTGTCTGCTTGGCAAATTTCACCTGCAAATAGTCCATTTCAGGTCGACCGGTAAATTGGTACAGCCAGAAATATCCGCCTTCCTTGCCCATCAAATCCGTAGGTACCACCTTCGTGCCCTCCAGATTGTAATGCTTGCCTTTTACGCCATATTGGACGAGAGGGGAGCCTTCTTTACCGGATACATAATTCAGTAAATCGAATACCTTTTGCAGCTTTTCCGGATTTTTCTCAAGCGCTTTCGGGATTGCATACAAACCAGGCGTTTTTCCGATATCCCAAGCACTGGCTGTTTGGCCGCCTGGACCTTTAACTGCATCCATCTGCACCCAATTGGCGTTAGGATTGACCGCTTTGATTTGCTCGACGAAATTATCCTTGGTCATATTCGGCCAGTCAATATAGATGATGCCTGCTTGCCCTTTGATCGCTTTTTGTTGGTGCTGTAAGCCAGTCATAGCCAGTATCTCGGGATCAACTGCCCCAGCATCGGTCAGCTTTTTAATAAAGCTAAGCGCATCCTTCATATTAGGATCATAAAGCGCATTGACGAGCTTATTATCGCGTACGTACAAGCTTGGTGTATTCTCTGCAAAACCAATACCATAAGCACCAAATATGGTGTTAAAGGCGGAAAGCTTGCTGCCCGTAATGCCAAAGGTATCTTTTTTTCCATTGCCGTCAGGATCTTTTTCCCCAAAAGCTTTAGCCGCCTCTAACAATTCCTCGGTAGTTTTGGGTACCTGCAAGCCCAGCTTATCCAGCCAATCCTTCCGTATAAAATACGTATCGTAAGGGATTGTAGGCGTTTTCGAAATCGCATATACCTTGCCATTCATCGTGCCCTTCTTCAAGCTATCCGCACCAATGAAATCGGTAACAGGCTTCAGTTTATCCATATACGCTGTTAAATCAAGCAGCAAGCCTTGCTCGGAGAACTGCTTCAGCTGCTGGCGGTCAACCGCGAACAAGTCAGGAAAGTTAGCTGATGCCATACGTACGTTCAACTGATTTTTATAATCATCCCCGGAAGCGTATACCGTCAAGTTCAAATCGGTATTTAATGCCTTATCTATCTCTTGTTTAATAATATCCTGGTCAGGCGACGGCAGCCCGTTACCTGTTTCTATGATGTCAATTTTGATTTTTTTTGTACTAGCAGCTGGTGCTACAGGTGCAGTTGCATCCTTGGGCGCCATCGTTTGCTCTGGCTTTGCCGTAGTGCCCCCGCAGCCAGACAGTATCATGCCACCCATCATTAAGAATGCTAACGAACCCGTCAATGTTTTCTTTTGTATCATGGACTAACCCCTTCTTTCTTTCAAAGTTGATAGTTATATATTGAAGCGGAGCTGCCCCAGCTGCAGTCCGGAGCAATCAATCCGTGGTTCAACCCTTTACGGAGCCAAGCAGCATCCCATTCGTGAAATGCTTTTGTATAAACGGATAGACTAATATAATCGGTAAGCTGGCCATAACGACCGAAGCCATTTGGATCGTTTCTGTAGGCATCATATTTTCCGCATTTTCCATCGGCTGCTGAGTGAGCATCAGAATTTCTCGAATGACAATCTGTAATGGAAACAAGCTGCGGTCGGTTACGTACATCATGGCTTGGAAAAACTCATTCCAATGGCCCACCATATAAAACAAGCCAATGGTTAATACAGAAGGTATCGATAACGGAATGACGATTTGCCATAAGATACGGAATTCCTTGGCACCATCCATTCGCGCCGATTCGAACAGCTCTTCAGGTAAATTTTCGAAAAAGCTTTTCATAATCAGCACATTAAAGCTCCATACCGCATTAGGCAATATCATCGACCAGATCGAATCCAGTAGCCCAAGCGATTTTACAATTAGGTAAGTCGGAATAATACCGCCGCTGAACAGCATCGTGAATACAACCATAAGCAGGAATATATTGCGGCCTGGAAGCGCCCTACGGCTGAGTGGATAAGCCATAAGTGTGGTCAATATCAGATTAACAATCGTTCCGACCACTGTGATCACTATCGTAACCCAGAAGGCATTGGGGATATTCGATTCCGTAAATAGCTTTTCATAAGCGCTGAATGTGATTGCTTTGGGTATCAATATAAAGCCGCCATTCTTAAGCACCTCGGTAAAAGGCGTAATCGATACCGTCACTACATACATCAATGGCAATATAGCAGCCAAGCCTGCTAAGCCAAGCACGGTATAGACGATTGTGTTCATAATGCGATCCTCTATGCTTTTTACCATATGCCATCACCCCATTTCTTGGATAAATGGTTGGCGCCGAGCACCAGCACTAGACCAATTGCTGATTTGAATAAGCCAACTGCCGCACCCAGACTGAAATTCAACTGCTGTAAACCGGTTCTGAATACCCAAGTGTCGAGAATATCGGCAACCTGGTACACCTGAATATTGTACAAAATATAAATTTGATCAAATCCAGCGTCCATAATATGACCAAGCTTCAATATAAACAGCAATATAATGACATTGCGTATACCCGGGAGCGTAATATGCCAGATCATCCGTAAGCGACCTGCGCCGTCAACGCGAGCAGCCTCATATAAGGTGGGATCAATCGCTGTCATGGAGGCCAAATAGATGATCGCTCCCCAGCCAAGATCCTTCCATATTTCCGAACCGACAAGGATCGAGCGAAAATAATCAAGTGAGGTCATAAACCCGATCGAAGTACCGCCACTTTCTTGAATCCAACGGTTGAATAAGCCGGAGCTTTGGGAAAATAAGGAAATCAAGATGCCGTATATAATGACCCAGGACAGGAAATGTGGCATATAGGTTAACGTTTGGATCAGCGTCTTCAGCCAGCGCACTCGGCATTCATTCAGCATTAACGCCATCATAATCGGTGGAATCATTCCGAAGATGAGCTTGTAAAAGGAAATGAGCGACGTGTTCACCATCAGCTGGACAAAATAAGGTGAATTGAAAAAGATTTGAAAATGTTTGTACCAAGGGTCCGCCCATGGGCTGCTGACGATCCCTTCAAGTAAATTAAAATCCTTAAACGCGATAATCACGCCATACATCGGCACGTAGCGGAACAAGATGTAATAAATAACTCCCGGCAGCAGCATCATATAAAAGGCTCGGAAGGCCCATATATTTTTGCTGGCTAGTTTAAGCTTGGCTTGTTTATTTTTGGCTTCGGCCACGTTTCTCATCGATAATTGCTCCATATATGCCCCTCCTAAAAGTTTTCTGTAAGAAAACTCACTTTGTAAGCAGCAGCCGAGTTTACTATGCATACTTACTTTATAAGCATCTGCTGAGTTGCTTAGCAAACCTGCTTCGTTCGAACTCGCTTACATACTTTCTATATCTGTAGTATAGCAAGCGCTTTCTTTAGGGAATATACAGCAATTATGCGAAAGTGTTTGAATTCTTGCAAACGCTTTATTATTTACTGATATATGGCAGCTTGATACGGATTAAGGTGCCTACCTCTGGGATACTGGCAATACGAAGTCCAAACTCTTCGCCAAAATGCAGCCGGATACGCTCCTGTACATTCATAATGCCAATGCCCGTAAACCGATGCTTGCTGGGAGTCCGGTGGCGCTCGCTAAATACGCTGCTTAGCTGTTCGGGGTTCATCCCCAAGCCGTCATCCCTAATAACAATACAGAGCCGTTCTCTTCTTACAATCGCATGGATACGAATATGACCCTGCACCTTCTGGGGAGCGAGGCCGTGAAAAATCGCATTTTCAACCAAAGGCTGCAGTGTAAGCTTTAATATTTGGCAATGCAGGGTTTCCGGCTCTGCATCAATCGTCATGACGAACTTTTCCCCATAACGAACCTTCTGGATATAGGCATACATCCGCAGTCCCTCAATTTCCTCCTCCAGCGTTACGAACTCGCCGCTTTTATCGAAGCTAAACGACAATAGCCCCACAAGAGCCCGAATCGTTTCGCGCACGGCTTCAATTTTTTGCTGCTTGGCCAAGCTGCTTATGCAGGCTAGCGTATTATACAGAAAATGCGGCGCAATCTGGCTTTGCAGCATTTTTAGCTCATATTGATTTTTGCGCTTTTCCATTTCCTTCGTTTCCAGCAGCAAATGATGAATTCGCTCCATCATCGCGTTATAGCTCCTGGCGAGCTTGCCAATTTCGTCCTCTCTGGTTACCGATATGCTTGGGAGCACCTCCATGTCGTAGACGCGGTCCATTTTGGCTACCAGCGTACGAACCGGATAGGTTATATAACGGCTCATCATAT
This sequence comes from Paenibacillus agricola, assembly GCF_011440305.1. GTDB lineage: Bacteria > Bacillota > Bacilli > Paenibacillales > NBRC-103111 > Paenibacillus_S > Paenibacillus_S agricola. The sequence continues at coordinate 248,664 of NZ_JAAOIW010000004.1, forward strand.
AAGAGCTAATGAGCAGAATCAGAACCCAAACCACAGCAGCCGTTTTATAATTATTGTAAAGTATGAGTATATTTTGGTAAAAATAGCTATCCTCGATAAAAGCAATAAAATACCAGCCCAGCTTGTTCATCCCTGATTTAACGGCAACGAGCTTGCTTTTAGCTCCTTCAATTTCAGTAATCCCAACGGGCAGTTCTTGGATCCTATCAACAAAATCCTCATTCAATTCTGGCGGATACACACGAGTATTGTAGGGCAGCAGCTTATAATAATCCAACGGCCAGCTGGTGTCTAAGGTATTGACAATATTACTCTTGTTCGTAATGATCGCGAATGTCTGGTTGCGCGTGTTCATAAACTGGGACAGCAGATCCGTGAGCCGAATCAAATCGATTTCAACCACGGCTATGCCTTTGATCGTATCCTCTCCTATTGCGCTGATCGGCAATACAAAAGCAACGGTTTTGCCGGATAGCGGTGAGTGGTAAGGCTCGCTGATCATCACCCCATAGTTAGCCGTGGACATCTCGTACAGCTTCGCCAAATTCGGATTTCCAATAATGTCTAAGTAAACCTGTGTATTAGACATGACCTTGCCATCAGCCCGCACCAAATAGAGCGTTTTGTAGAGGGTACTGTTTTTTTCAGCATATTTGCGCAATACCTTGACAGCCTCTTCTTCCATTCCTTGGTCTAATAAATCATCACGAGTTGAGAGCAGCAGCAAAATATTTTGCACATTGTCCAAATAAGCATCCAAATATAGATTGGTACGGTCGATAATGACCGTCGCATCTGAGAGTACCTGCTTGCGGAATAGCTGCTCCGCTTCCTGCAGATTATTCCATGCAAGCAAACCGAAAAGCACCAAGGTCCCTGCAAATAGAAACAGGAAATGCTTAAAGACCATGCTGCGGCTTTTCATCCAATGGTTAATCCGGCTTAACACTAGGGCCCACCCTTTCTCCTTGGCTTTATTCAATTAATTTTTTTGAAATCCGTAGGTGCTACACCGGTACGGTTACGAAACAGCACAGAGAAATAGCGGTAGCTTGGGATACCCACCTGCTCGGCAACCTCGTACACCTTCATATTCGTCGTTTGCAGCAGTTGGATCGCTTTGTCCATCCGCAGGCTGGTTACATATTCATTAAAGGATTCGCCAACTTCCTCACGGAATATACGACTCAAATAATAGGAGCTTAGCTCCACCGCTTCAGCAATTTGTGTCAAGGTAATCGGCTCCGCCAACCGTTCACTTATCAGCTGCTTAGCGAACTGTACCTCCTTGCGGCATTTACTCTTCAAACCCGCCGCCGACTCCAGCTGATGGCTAAAAGCAGCCGTTAATTCCGATAAGGTTCTTGCTTGAGTCAGCTTTTCTACGCTTTTGTCGTCCGCCGCATAACCGCCTTGCTTGAGTAGCTCCTTGCACATCGCCACACTCCATGCCCTTAATGGCTCTGGGTCTGGCCGTTTGGCATACATCGAAGCTGTAAAATCCTCGCGGATATGGCGGAATAACGCCTCCTGCGATCGGGCTAATGCGGAATGAAATTGCTTGGCATGCTGCTGCTTCTCGATTTCATCCATAACATTCGGAAGAGCTTTTGCGACAGTGGACGCTTCATATACCGTTCCCGGACTATCATAAAAAATAGCAGCGGGATTGATCTGTGTTTCATTTAATGCTTTAAACAATACTGAAAAATCCGTAATTTCATTATTTAAAAGTGCGTAAATCCGCACGGCCTGACTAATAAAAGACAACCGCTGCTCTAACGCAGCCTGTATAGTTTGCAGAGCTTGTGCGATTTTAACCGGCATCGGCTGCAAGGCATCGGTAACCCATTGGTGAAGGAGCAAATAAGTCGATTTATTCAGCTGCACCCAACGAAACGAAAGCTTGGAGGTCTGCTCCCATTGGCTAAACAAGGCTTGCAGCTCGTGGTGCACGAATATTTCATCCTCGGCTTTTGTGCTGATATGCAATTGGGTAACCCGCAATGGAAAAGAAAGCCGCCATTGGTCGAAAATTTGCTGTGCCTCCTGGGTGGCATGCTGCAGTGACGTTTGCTTATCTGCCGTTGCACTTGTCGCCCGATTAAAGCTTTTCACTAGCTGCCAGCGCTGCTTATCCAGCTCACTGCGTTGATGGCTTTGCTCCCTTAGGATCGTTGAACGGGCTTTATCCAAGGCCTGCTGCAAATCCGAATCCAATAAAGACACTTTGATCAGGTATTCCAAAGCCCCTAATCTTAAAGCATCTCTTACATATTCAAAATCATTATGGCAGGTCAAAAGAATAACCTGGGTAAGCGGAAATTGTTTTTTAATCGCGCGGAATAGCTCGATGCCATCCATCTTGGGCATGGTAATATCCGTAATCACAACATCAGGCAATAGCTTGTGGCAAAATTCCAAAGCCTCTTCCCCATTCTCGGCTTCACCTACCAGCTCAGCATTGCAGGTAGACCAAGGAAATAGCCGCAGTTCTTCACGTAATGGCAATTCGTCGTCTACGACCAACACTGTCAAAGTATTTTCCAGCATACTCGCCCTCCTCACTTAATTGCAAGCGCTTCCATCAAGTATTTCTCATCATAGCATAAGTTTTCTAGCCCTCCTATACATAAATCATGCTAAAAAGTACAAAAATTCTGAATATCCAAGACAACATTTGACGTATTTAGGGGTTATGAAGGACGATACATCTTTGCCATCCTCTCGACTACCTTTTCCACTAGCTCTACCATAATAGGGGGTTGTATAACCTGTATCTCTGCCCCGAATCCTAGAAAATAAGAGGTGAAATATTCAATTTCAGTTGGACTAATAACCATCCTGATCGTCCCCGTACCGTCTTCATTCACTTCCATACCAGAGTCCATCCCTGACTCCCGTTGGTACTTACGGACACCTTTACTAGAAAGAATAGCTTCTACCTGAAGCTTATTATCCATTGATCTTTGCTTCTGCTCCGGTGGCTTGAACCAGTCCATAATCGGGAATCCACTTAAATCAACCGTCCTATGCCCTTCCGGTGCAAGCTCTGCGGCTAAAACCCGGTCGATGCGGAATAACAAATACCTCTCCTTCCAAAAGCAGAAAGCAGGGCAATACCAATACCCATTATAGGAATAAACACCGACTGGTTGGATCGTCCGCTCATTTACCCCTTCCTTGGAATCATACTTAATTTGTGTGGGCAGCTGCTCCAGAGCAGAGTCCAACAGAAATTGCAAATAAGGTGTAGGCGCATGCCGTTTTGATGTCCAAAAAACAACCCGCTGCTTCATTTTATCGATTTTCAGCTTCGTATCGTCAGGCAAGTAATAATAAAATTTATTTAAAGCCGAGACCGATTCAGCTGCGAAGGGCAGCGCTCCATAATGCTGCAAGGATTGATATGCAAAAAAAATCGCCACCGCCTCTTGCTCAGAAAATGTGATCGGCGGCAGCTTCCGCTCTTTCAAAACACGATAACCCCCATGCGGCCCATATTCGGTGTAGAGGGGCACGCCCAGTTCACTTAACACTTGTAAATCACGCATAATCGTTCTTACGGATACGCCAAATTCCTCCGCTAATTCACGCGCAGTAAACTTTTTACGTTGATTAATAGCTATCATTAGCTCCATGAGCCTTTTGGATTTCGCCATTCTGGAATCTCCTACTTACTTTGCATTTATAGTTTATTATATCATAATTCCATGACAAATAATGACATAGATATACCAAAAGTTAGATATTCCTTTCTTGAGCGATGATAGGGTTAGCCGATTTATAACTATCGGTTACTGGTTTATTTGCTTCAGAAGATGGAGATGATGGATGGTATTCAATGAGTGGAGGGTACAGGATGGGCTTAACGTCAACGATAAAAAAAATGTTAGGCTCCACTAGTCATTCCATCCAACCGCAGCCACTCCCTCAAGAAGTGACTACATCTCTGCACAAAGAACTTGCCCTTAATATAACGGATATTCAGCTAACGATGGGACACAGTCCGGATCTCGTTATACGAGAGCTTAAATTTGGACAAAACAATATTCAATTGGCGCTACTGTACATTGAAGGCTTAGCCGAGCCTAAGAATGCTTTGGAGTTTCTTATGAAAAAAGCTTCAGAGCCTGAATATAAGGCTACGATTGCGAATTCTGATTTTTTCACCTTGTTAACCCATAAACTGCTTGCCGTCGGGGAGCTCAAGCAGATCTCTACCCTACAGATGCTGTGCCAGTCTATCTTAAATGGTGATACTGTCTTGATGTTAGATGGTTTTGCGACTGGTTTATCACTAGGAACTAAACAATCAAAGGATCGAAATGTAGAGGAACCGGGCGCACAAACTGTCGTTCGGGGTCCTAGGGATGGGTTTACGGAAACTCTCCGCACCAATATAGCTCTAGTTAGGCGGAGAATCAAAAGCACGGATTTTAGAATGGAAATAAAAATCATTGGCAGGGTTACAAAAACGGATATCGCGATTATTTATATTCAAGGAATCGTGAATGAGAAGGTTTTGAGTGAGGTTAGGAAACGAATCGATCGGATCGATATCGATGCCATACTCGAAAGTGGTTATATCGAGGAGCTCATTCAAGATGAAACTTATACGCCCTTCCCAACGGTTTATAACACAGAGAGACCCGATACTTTGGCTGCTGGTATTTTGGAAGGCAGAGTAGCCATACTCGTTGACGGAACACCATTTGCATTGACGGTACCCGCCTTGTTCACCGAGTTCTTTCAATCTGCTGAGGATTATTACCAACGAGCAGATTTTGCAACATTACTACGTATATTGCGATATTTTTGTTTTTTCATTACATTGCTGGCTCCCTCTATGTACATCGCGATCACGACATTCCACCATGAGCTGCTGCCGCCGGAACTATTGATCAGGCTTGTGGCTGCTAGGGAAGGGGTTCCTTTTCCCGCCTTCGTTGAGGCTCTACTCATGGAAATCACCTTTGAAATCCTAAGGGAAGCCGGAGTTCGTATGCCTCGGACGATTGGGCAAGCGGTTTCTATTGTCGGGACGCTGGTCATCGGTCAAGCGGCTGTTGAGGCAGGTCTTGTCTCCCCGGCTATGGTTATTATCGTGTCCATCACGGCTATTTCCAACTTTGTTATTCCGTCTTTCAATATGGGGATTTCACTTCGAATTCTCCGCTTCTTCATTATGTTTCTCGCGGCTTCCTTTGGATTGTTTGGAATCGTTGTTGGATTGATAACCATCATTCTGCATTTATGCAGCTTGCGTTCCTTCGGAATTCCTTATATGAGTCCATTCGCGCCCTTAATTTTCGAGGACCAAAAAGATTCTATATTTCGATTCCCGCATTGGGCTCTAGTTTCAAGACCACATTTACTCAGTCAAAAAAATAACAAACGCGGGCAAACTCCCAAACCAAGTCCGGAGGAACAAACATGAAAACTCGCACAATTGCCTTATGTTGTGTAATGCTTCTAACCTCATTATGGACTACCGCTTGCTGGAACCGAAGAGAATTAAATGAGCTCTCCATTGTGATGGCGATGGGTATTGACCAGACTAAGAATGGTTTTTTGATAACCATTCAAATGGTCAATGCTCAGGAAATCGCATCCAAAGGGGGAAGTGGGTATTCAACGCCGATTACTGTTTACCATGCAGAAGGGGATACTATTTTTGAAGCCTTACGGCGATTAACGAGCAAAATTGGTCGTGAAGTATATCTTTCTCATATCCGGGTTATTGTGATTGGTGAAGCGCTGGCACGAAAGGGTATTGCAGAAGTACTCGATTTTCTATCAAGGGACCATGAAATAAGAACTGACTTCTATATGACGGTCGCACGTGAATCACGAGCCGAAGAGGTACTTAAGATACTGACTCCGGAGGAGAAAATACCTGCTAATAAAATGTTTTCTACTCTCGAAGTTAGCCAGAGAAACTGGGCTGTGGTCTCGAAAGTCACGATCGACAACCTGCTGTCGAATATACTAAGTGAGGGCTCAAACCCAGTCTTAACCGGCATACAAGTTAACGGGGACCCAGAGGTTGGCAGAAATAAACAAAGTGTAGAAATGACCGATCCTGAGGTTATTATTCAATATATCGGCATGGCCGCTTTTCAGAAAGACAAATTGGTTGGGTGGTTGAATGAAGATGAAAGCAAAGGATTGAATTATACCCTGGGAAAAGTGAAACGCACTGTGATTAATGTGGCTTGTCCTCAAGGTGGGAAGGTAGCCGTCCAATTGATACGTACAGACCGAAAAATAAAAGCTACAGTAAGCGAGGGAGAACCAACGATTCTCATTGAGCTTAAAGCGGAAGGGAATATAGGGGATGTGGAATGTCAATTAGATGTAACGGACGTCAAAGCTTTACCAGAAATACAAAAAGAGATAGAGGATTCCATACACAGTAAAATACAGGCGGTAGTTAATAAATCGCAACAAAAATTAAAAACCGACATTCTGGGTTTGGGTGAGGCGCTACATCGTGACCAACCGAAGCTTTGGAAGCAATTAAAAGAAAATTGGCAACAATCCTTCGTAGATCTTCACGTTGATATTGAAGTCAACGCAAAAATCCGAAGAATTGGGACCGTCGCGGAACCTATCTTAAAGAAAAAAGAAGGCTAACGGGATGATATGGCCTATTTTGGGAGTACTGTCTGCCACTGGACTCATGATCTGGGTTGAAGTACCTGGATTATGGAAGAAACAACAGTTCAAAGAACTCCTTATATTTAGTGTTCTGCTCATAATGGGAACTAGTTTAGGCATTGCACAAGCTGCAAAAATAGAAATAGCAAGTCCTCTGGATTGGATTAGCTATGTGTTCGAACCTGTGGGGGAATGGATTTTACGTATGCTCAAGTAAAGGGAAGGTGCTCTATGCAAACGGTTCGTATTGGGATCCGACAATTCACGATTCTTGTGATTCTGTATACAATCGGCACTTCCATCCTTATTATTCCGTCTGGATTAGCGATTGCAGCCAAACAGGATGCCTGGATTGCTGCAGTTGCGGGGACATGTATCGGAGTCGGGTTAGCTTGGTTCTATGGGATTCTGGGCAATATGCTGCCAGGATTAGCCCCAGTCCAATACTGTAAGGTGGTATTCGGTAAATGGCTGGGAGGGCTTGCAGCGATTTGGTATATCCTGTTCACCTTTATTTTAACAGCCTTGGTTACAAGAAATCTAGGCGATTTTTTAATTACTGAAATATTGCCGGATACCCCTATCCAGTTTATTCATCTCCTTATTTTGATGTTGGTCGTATTAGCAGTCAGACTGGGACCAGAGACGATCGCGCGAACAGCCGAAATATTTTCACCTTGGGTAATGCTGTTCGGGATCTTGCTTATCACCCTGCTATTGCCCAAAATAGAAATGCAGCGGATCATGCCTGTCTTTGAAATGGGGTTCAAAGGCGTGATGCGGGGAGCCTTTACATTAATTGGGACTCCATTTTTGGAATTGTTCCTCCTTTTGTCCATCTTCCCCTCCAAAAAAGGTAATATCCAGGCTTTTGTTATTGGATGTCTCATAGCCGGTTTATTGTTGCTCATTGTATCCTCACTAGCCATATTGGTGCTTGGTGCTGATTTGACGGCAAGACAAATCTACCCCACTTTTACGCTTGCGAAGAAAATCAGCATTGGAGATTTTCTACAAAGGCTTGAGGTCATCTTATCCGTGATGTGGTTCATTACGATATTTTTCAAGATTACCCTTTGTTTTTATGCAACTGTACAAGGAATATCCCAGCTATTGAGCTTATCTGATTATCGTGCGATTACACTCCCACTTGGCATGGTATTGCTCAGCTTATCAATTATTGCTTATCCGAATACCCCCTACTTCATGCATTTTTTTGCCGTGGTATGGATGCCCTATGCGCTTACTGTTGGTTTTCTGCTGCCTCTGCTTCTTATAGCTACTGCCAAATTACGGGGAGTCAAATAAGCAATTATCGTCCGCTGACTTTTCCACTCGACATGGTGCTCGTGATATTGCCATTACACCCTTATATATAAACAAATAAAGAAAAAACCTGCAAATAGCAGCCGCCTTAAAGGCTCGCTATCAACAGGCAACTATTAAATATAAGCAATTTAAATATTTTCCAACCAGCTGACTTCGTCAGCCGTCAGTTCAATTTGGGCTCCATCTACGCAGGATTCCAGCTCGACTTGGTTCTGGGCACCAATCAATGCTGCGGTTGGGAAGGGTTGGTTCAACACGTACGCCAAAGAAATTTGCACGGTGCTGACGCCCTTCTTCTCGGCGAGTTCGGCTGCGCGGCGCAACCGCTCCCAGTTAGCGTCGCTATAATAAACACGAACCGCTTCCTTATCCTCCAATTTGTCAGGGGCGAACCGGCCAGTGAAAAATCCGCCGGCCTGCGATGACCATGACAATAACGGCAGCTGTGTAGCTTCATGCCAAGCACAATCCTCAGCTCCAGCGGATACGCAGCCTGCCCAGCGTGGTTCGTTGGGCTTCGCCAAGCTCAAATTCGGGCTGCTGAATGAGAAGCCCACCAGACCATTGCTGGCTGCATAATCATTCGCCTCTTGCATCCGCTGATGGGTCCAATTTGAGGCTCCAATCGCCAAGATCCGTCCGGCCTTGATGTGCTCGTTTAACGCGTCAATGATGACGCTAACCGGGATGTTCGTATCATCACGGTGCAGAGCGTACAGATCGGTATAGCTGGTTTGCAGCCTGCCCAAGCTGATCTCCAAATCCGCTGCAATCGCTTGCGGATTTACGCGTGGACCGTCAGCGTTATGATGTGCGCCCTTGGTCAATATTACGACTTGATCACGATTATCCCGTTCCTTCATCCATTTGCCAATCGTTTCCTCGCTTTGTCCACCCCGGTAAACATAAGCAGTATCAATCGTGTTGCCACCAATCGCGAAAAAATTGTCCAATACACTGCACACTTTATCATAAACCTCATGGGTAAAAAAATCGGAGCCTTGAATCAAATGAGTAACCGGCTTTTGCAGCCCTGCAATCGTTAACGTTTTCATAATATGGATAAACTCCTCTCAAAATTAAGAAATAACTACACGTGCACGGTCTCTAGCAGATTTTAGGCAGGCGTCAACGACACGCATGTTAAGAACTGCATCGGATGGCTCAAATTTAAGCGCTTTACCTTCAAGCACACTACGTCCAAAATCATCGGCTTGCAGCGCATATTGATTCCTATAGGGCACTTCCACTTCTCTTCGCTCGCCTTTGACGGTTACAAAGAAATGGTCCTCTGCATTTTGTTTCGTTACATAAGCACTCGGCACTTCAATTCGTCCCTCTGTACCCAGAATCTCAAGCGTATTCCGGTTGGCTGCCCACATGCCACAATCAAAGGTTAAGGCTACGCCACCGGAAAATTCCAGAATACCCGAAGCCATCATATCCACATCATCATGCTCAGGCGAAAAGAAAGCGTGGACCGTTGCAGCCTCTGGCTCTTGCCCAAGAATCATGCGGGCGGTACTGATCGGGTATACACCCACATCATATATGGAGCCTCCGCCCATCGCTTTATCAAATCTTACATTACCGAGATTGCTTGAGCTATTAAATGTAAACGCTCCATGCATGCCGCGGATTTCGCCAATTTCACCGGACTTAATGATCTCTTTAATCCTTACATAACGTGGATGCTGGCGGTGCATAAAGGCCTCTGCCAGCTTTACTCCAGCCTTCGCGCAGGCGGCTACCATTTCTGCTGCTTCTTCAGCATCCAAAGCGATTGGTTTCTCACAGAGGACATGCTTGCCAGCCTCGGCAGCTTTAATCGTCCATTCCTTATGCAAATGGTTAGGCAGCGGTATGTAAATCGCATCTATACTATCATCATTTAAAAGTGCCTCATAACTGCCGTATGCGGTTGGAATATGAAGAGCCTCCGCCGTTTTCTTGGCATTCTCTTCGTTGCGGCTGGCAATTGCAGCCACTACACCTGTTTCCGATTGTTGAATCCCCGGAATGACAGCCCTTTTTGCTATGCCTGCACATCCAAGTATTCCCCAACGTAGTTTATCTTGACCCATTTCCCTTACAGCTCCTTTTCAAAAAGTTATAGTAAGACTATATTGCTATTATATTGAAAGCTAATTAAAATGAAAATAGTAGTTTTTTGCACTACACTAACACAATATTGTTCTTTAGAAAGGCAAAACATATGAATAAACAGATGAATAAACAACGAATGCTTCCGACATTGGCAGACCATGTTTACTTTTGCTTGCCTGAATCTGTAGGCTGGTACCAGCAGGACCCGTTTCACTCCGTGGAACGCCATGTTGGACTGCAAAACAACTTTAGCCTGCATCTGATTATTAGCGGTAAAGGTTATGTGGAAACGGAGCATGATACCTATACCTTAACCACTGGCGACGCTTTTCTCTACTTTCCCATACAGCGGCAGCGCTATTATTCCTCCAAGGATGATCCTTGGGAGGTTCGATGGGTGCATTTTTACGGCTCCAAGGTAGGCGACTATTTACTGGAACGAGGCCTTCACCAATCGAATTTATGGACGACCCGCCAGTTGAAGCCGCTGGAGCAGGCGCTGTGTGAGCTATTGCTCGAAGTCGAGGAAAGCACGCTGGCGCACTTAACCAAGCTGTCCACGCTAACCTATGCGGTCATCGCCGAGTTTGTCAACCAAGCGATCCCTTTATCCACCCAGAAGCAAGCCGCCACCTCCGAGCTTATTTTACAGCTATTGCCGCGGATCCAACAGGAGGCCTGCAAGCCCTTCGAGCTTGATTATTGGTCTGATGCGGCTGGAGTCAGCACCTATTACTTTTGCAAGCTGTTTCGCAAGGTGACCCAAATGACACCTATGACTTATGTGACGTTATGTCGCCTGCAAAAAGCCAAGCAATGGCTGCTGGAGAAAAAGGATACCACCATTCGCCAAATTTCCATCGATGCAGGTTATCCAAGCACCAGCTACTTCAATAAAAGATTTTTGGAGCAAGAGGGCATGACGCCTACGGCGTATCGGGAGCTATGGGGGAATTTTTCACCCACCCCACCCTCCCTGTAGGGAGGGCTCCAAAGGGCTCCGCCCTCTGGACTCCCTGCTGGATGCGATACGACCGTGTTCTCGGGGCGCTTTCGTCCCTATGGGACACGCTTGGGTTTGGGTGCTGCTGGTCCGGGTGCAGGCGCTGGTGTTCTCGGGGCGCTTCCCTCCCTTTGGGACACGCTTGGCTCCGAGGTGGCGCAGAAAGGGAGTGCACAGGTGGTGAACGGCGCATCGTCCCTGCGGGACATCGCTTGGTGCAGTGCTGGGCGGGGCTAAGATTAAGGGCAAGGGCGGAGCAGGGCGAGGCGGGCTGCGGATACGGCGGCATCGTCCCTGCGGGACATCGCTTGGTGCAGTGCTGGGCGGGGCTTGGATTAGGGGCAAGGGCGGAGCAGGGCGAGGCGGGCTGCGGTTACGGCAGCATCGTCCCTGCGGGACATCGCTTGGTGCTGTACTGGGCGGGGCTTGGATTTGGAACAAGGGCGGAGCGGGCTAGGGAGCGGGTGTGAAGTCTGGACTTTACTTGGGTTTTTGGGTAAGGTAAAGTTCATGGGATACGACTTACTATTAATGAGTATGAAGGAGAACGAGATGAAATCACTTATACTGGCTGAGAAGCCGAGTGTGGCTAAGGAAATTGCGCGCGTTCTGGGCTGTACCCAGAAGCAAAAGCATTATATAGAAGGACCTAATTATGTGGTGACCTGGGCGTTGGGGCATTTGGTGACTTTGGCGGAGCCTGAGGATTATGATACTAAATTTAAAGCTTGGGAGCTTGAGCATTTGCCGCTGCTTCCTGACAAAATGAAGCTTAAGGTCATTAAAGAAACGACGCCACAGTTTCGGGCGATAGCCCAATTGGCTAAAAGAAGCGATTTGAAGCAGCTTATTATTGCTACTGATGCGGGGCGTGAAGGCGAGCTTGTGGCGCGGTGGATTATGGAAGAGATCAATTGGCGCAAGCCTTTTCAACGACTATGGATATCCTCGCAGACGGATAAAGCGATTATCGAGGGATTTGCCAAGCTGAAGCCGGGCAAGGATTATGATAGCTTGTATCAAGCGGCGGTATGCCGCGCAGAAGCAGATTGGCTGATCGGGCTTAATATGACGCGGGCATTAACGTGTAAATATAATGCGCAATTGGCTGCGGGAAGAGTGCAAACCCCTACCCTATCGATGATGATGGAGAGGGAAAATGAAATTCGCGCTTTTCAATCCAAGGATTATTGGCTGCTGCATGCACATCTCAGTGGTTTTCAAGCGATGTGGCGCTCGAAGGAGCATCCAGATGGGCGGTTATTCGACAAAGTTCAAGCCGACATCCTGTTAAATAAGATGAAAAGTGAAAAAGCGAAGGTGACGCATTTAAGAATGGTGGAGAAGTCTGAGCCCCATCCATTAGCTTACGACTTGACTGAGCTGCAGCGTGATGCCAACCGCAAATATGGCTTTACGGCCAAGCAAACCTCCAACCTGCTTCAGCGCTTGTATGAGCAATACAAGATCGTGACCTATCCACGAACCGATTCCAGATATTTAACATCGGATATGATCCCTACATTGAAAAGCCGCTTGGATAGCATCTGTGTACAAACGTATTCGGCTCTGGTGAGGCCGTTGTTGAATAAGCCGCTGCCTGTGACCAAACGGATCGCAGACGACAGCAAGGTGTCCGACCATCATGCGATTATTCCAACGGAGCAAACGCCGTTATTGCATATCTTGAGCCATGACGAGCGCAGGCTGTACGATTTAATCGCAAGGCGGTTTATCGCTTTATTTTATCCGGCTTATCGTTATGATGAGACCTCAGTAACTGTTGAGATTACAGGCGAGAGCTTTTATGCGAAGGGGCGGGTCACGAAGGACGCTGGCTGGAAAGCCGTCTACGGGCATGATGCCTCTGGTTCCCTGATTAGTTCTGGATCAGGCGAGGAAGACGACTTGGGTGACACGGATGCAGGTAGTTCACAGAACCTGCCCAAGCTGCAAATGGGAGATGAGCTGAAGGATGCCCGCCCTTCATTAGATAAACATATGACCAAGCCGCCTTCCCGTTACACCGAAGCTACGCTGCTGTCCGTTATGGAGCAGCATAAATTAGGTACACCAGCGACTCGCGCCGATATTATCGAGAAGCTGCTTTCGACCGATACCATCGAACGAAAAACGAACGTGCTCCAGCCCACGGGTAAAGGCGCGCAATTGATCGAGCTGGTAGTCCCTTCGTTGCGTTCACCGGAATTAACGGCAAAATGGGAATTGGAGCTTGAGAACATTGCCAAAGGATCGGGAAATATGAAAGCTTTTTTACAAGGGATCCGTGAACAAACCACCGAAATGGTACGCACGGTCAAACAAAGCACAACCGAATATAAACCGCATAACCTGACTCATTCTAAATGCCCGGACTGCAGCAAAAATCTTCAGGAAATTAAAAGCAAACGGGGAAAAATGCTCGTATGCATGGATCGGGAATGTGGCTATAAACGGGCTGCAGAGCCTATGCTTTCCAACAAACGTTGTCTGCAATGCCACAAAAAGATGGAAATTCACACCGGGAAAGCGGGTAAATATGCACAATGCCGCCATTGCAATATTATCGAAATGCTGGGCGATGAGCCGCGTGCAGGTGGCAAGGCTGCCAAAAGAAACAGCGCTCAGCTCATCAACCAATTTAGCGACAAAGCCACAGGGGGGTCGAGTCTAGAGGAAGCACTTAAAGCTGCGATGCAGAAGAAAACAGAGCCTAAACAAACATAGACCCAGATTGAACATTTCTTATTTCTACTTTTAAAAGTGCGCCGCTTCATTGCCATAAACAAAATTTTCAATTATGGAAAAGGTAGCTTCAGATAAAGGCTGGGAATTGTTAAAATAAAGGATGGAGGAGCCAGGCAGCTCCCAATGGATTTGACGGATTTGCAGGGATTGGCTGAACTCGCTCCAATTGCCCAGCTTCCAATCATCCAGGGAGGAGCCTCTTTCCTTGATCCTTTTTTTATAGCTTGCAGCACCATCTAAATGAACAAAAACGACCTTGACATCAACATCATGGATGGAGGCTCCAATCCGCTTAAGTTCATTTTCGAGCCAGGCATGGGAATCGCTCTCTTTGGTGAAAGGACCGACTACGTATGCATCTGACCCCAGCTCTATATTTTCCAGCGCTGCATCCATCGTAATCCGGTAGCCCAAATCCCGGCAATGCGCCTTATACGCAACAGAATCGCGGTCTTGCGGATCAAGCCCGGCAAGCGCCATAATAGCCTCGGCCGCAGGTCGGCTTAACGTATCCATATCAAAAAAAGCAGCTTTCCGCTTTTTCGTTAAGGCTTTGGCCAGTGTGGTTTTCCCGGCTCCGGCGGGGCCTAAGAAAAATACAAGTTTTCGCACGCTGCTCCGATCCCCCTTGATGTTTTTATTGAAATTAGCTTGGAGCATCATTAGTCTTAGCTTAAGCTTTAGCAAAATTGCGCTTGAAGCTCCTGCTTGACGTTTTGCTCATAATAGCCGAGCAGTTGCTCCTTCTCATCTTCCGTAAATTGAAACTCACAATCACGACCTTCATCCTGCGGCACAATTTGTGCCACTGCACCTGCGTAGGTACAGATAATTAAGGCACTCAACTCCGTTAAATCCTCAGGCAGCACAGATCCCTGCTTTAGCTCGAAGCGGAGCAGCACATCAATCCACTGGGCATCACGCAGCTCAGTCGTGGCGCGGATTTGCTCAAATTTTAGTTCTGCATAATGTAAAGATCCAAATTGGATCATACTTGCACCTCCTTATGGTTTCTTCACAATTTCAGCCAAAGCCATATCGATTGTTGGGTATAAGTACTGGAAATCATAGTCAATAGCTAGTAACGGAAGCACTCGTTGTCCTTCTAATATCAGAATGGACATTTCCCCGAAAAGTAGTTTCATCATAAAAGCAGGTACCGGAAACCAATGCTTAGTGTGAAGCGCTTTAGCAATTGATTTTCCCATATCATCAATGGTAACAGGCTGCGGGGCAGTCGCGTTCACTTGCTCTATAATATCTTCATTGTTGATGCAAAAATCAATCAGACGACAAAGATCTTTAACATGGATCCAGGATATCACCTGCCTGCCGCTGCCAATCCGCCCGCCTACTCCGAGCTTGTAAGGCTTCATCATTTGGGGAAAGCTTCCACCATCACGCCCTAGTACAATTCCTAACCGCAGCTTAACTAATCGCGTTTGTTGAATAGCATCCATCGCCGCTTCCCATTGCTCCACAACCCCAGACAAAAAGTCCATGACATTCGGCTCACTGTGCTCAACAAAGCTGTCAGTTTCCGAGGTTCCGTAAATTGCCACGCCTGAGGCGTTGATCACAACAGCCGGCTTCTTTTCCATCCGCTCGACAATACTGGCAATCCAGCCTACGGTATCCAGCCTTGATTGCAAAATTCTTTCCTTTGCCGCATTGGTCCAGCGCTGGTTAATGGTCTCGCCAGATAAATTGACAATTACATCGGTGCCCGTCATCAGTTTTACATCCACTTTCAATTCATTCCATGTCACATGCCGGATCAATGGATTCGTGGACACATTTTTTTTGCGGGAAATTAATATCAAAGAATATTTGCGTTCCAAAAAATATTGCGTCAAATGCTGTCCGACAAATCCGGAGCCGCCTGCTATAGCAATTTTCATTCGTGCTACCCCGCCTTCGAAATATATATGTGCACCCTATTATATAACAAAAAGCTATTGGAGCAAAAACGAATAAAAACCGGTGCCCTGGAAAACAGCATACTCAAGTTAACGAAACTAGAAAGTACAACAAGCAATAAGAAGTAAAAAAAGCCCCCGTTTTGAAAAGAGAGGGCTGTTGGAGCATCGTAAATTTAGGATTTCACGTCAGGTGTCTCTTATTTTCTCAACACAATTAGCTCAACACAGCAGAGATATGCGCTTCGGTAACCGCCCAATGGGAAGTATTCCAGACCGTTTCTTTATTTTTCACATATAAAATTTGTGGGGAAGCATGCTTGACGCCAGTGTCCTCAGCGATTTGATTGGATACAGGACGCGATTCAATCACTTTAACCAGCACATAATCAACATCGGCGTTAGGCTGCTTTTTTAAATAGTTTTCATATTCCTGAAGGGCATTGGCGCTCACTGGGCATGTGGTGCTGTGCTTAAGAACGACAACGGGTTTCTCCGTCGATGCCTCAAAAAGTGTGTCCCATTCGGCTTCTTTAGTAATTTCTTTCCATTCGATCATTGTCATTACCTCCATAGGTTTGTTGTAGCTACTTGATTAAAGCTTATTTGTCATAATAAAAGTGCTCAGCGTCTATAGCTTCTTCCAAACTAAGGATCGCAAAGGAAAAACGCGGCTGCCGCCTTTTGTCGGTAGGTGAGCCGGGATTCAACAGTAAAATACCTTGATGAACCGCTTGATAAGGAATATGGGAGTGGCCAAAAATAATACAATCGACCTTGGTATCACTGAATTCATCCATGGCGCGGTCCATCGTGGTTTTTCGCCCACCATCTCCATGCACAATCCCGATCCGATATCCCGAAAGCTGGAGTATTTTGCTACGGCCAAAACGCTGTACAAGCTCTATACCGTCGTTGTTGCCGGCAACTCCATCTACAGGCGCGATGCGCTCGAATAAATCCGGAATATGCTCATCCATCCAATCCCCGGCATGAAGGATCAAATCGACACCCTGAAGTCCCTCAGTAAGTGCTGACGGCAGCTCCCTGGATCTGCCATACATATGCGTATCGGATACAACGCCTACACGCACGACGATCCCCCCTTTACTCCCGTTATCGTTTTATTTTAACATAATACATGCATTAATAAAATTATTCCGTTACGCCGAACCAATTCATCGTTTGCGACCCCAACAATTTGCGTTTCCCTTGAAATTCATGGTAAATATGAAGCTTAAACTGCTTAAGAGATTCGATTTTAAAAACAAGGCTTTCATCCTGCCTCGTTATCCGGTAATCGTGCTCGCCAAGAGAAAGCCGTTTATCCTCATCCTCTGGAGCCGTTTCCAAATAAAACACTTCATCAATATGCACGTTGCCATTGCCATCCTCGAATTGAATAATCAGCTTGCTGCCCTCGTTGCTCGTTTCGTAATAGCTGTCTTTCACCAATTTATATTGAAAATTAACCCTTAGCTCTTTGCGGTCTAGCCACGTATTGATATTGCTTAATGAGATCGTATACGGATAAAAGACAAGCTCCTTCAAGATCGGACTGACCGTTGTATGCTCGATCGGCAGCTCCATTTGCACAACGTTCATATAGGCATCGGCTTTATCGTCCGGACCGCTAATTCTTTGATCCGTAATCGATTCGCCAATTACCAGCTTCATATTAGTCACATCCAAATCCTTGGGCAGCTTATTGGAAAAGGATAAAAGTGCCTTGCCTTGCGGGTTTAGCTTTTGCTTGATTTCACGAATTTTCGTCGGATACATCGAATCATCGGCTGTTTTGAAAAAAGCGACCAGCTTCGGGATGGCATTGGAGCGCTTCTCCAGGTTAGAAACCTCCACTTGGACTTCAAACAGGTTGCTTACCCCATCTGTGAAGGTATGGATTTCACGAGGGGCATAGCTGGCGGCACGACCGGCACCTACAATTCTTTGTGAATCTCCAAAGGCTAATGTCGGGAGATCGATCCTAGAAGGCGGCAGCTGGAACTGGGCGATGTCCTCGCTTGCCGATTCACTTGTTTGTTCCTTAAGCACCAGCTTGGCTGAAGCAAATGGATAGGTGTACGGAATTTTGGAAACCAGCTTCACATGGACGCTCGTTGTGGGAGGAACACCAACAGCCCGATCGATTGGCACCACCTTAGCCTCTACTTTCACTCCCCCATCCAGCTCAAAGTAAGCGATAAGCTCAGGATACGGCAGCGCCTCCTTATAAGGATGGGATAAGGAGACATCCGCTGTCAAAATATCTTGATCCTCCCAAGGTAATCTATCTACTTGATTGGCATGGAATGTATAGGTTCCATTCGAGTTGGTATAATCAACACTTCCACCGAGCATAGGCACGACGGGCGGCTCTGTCGAAATCCTTAAAGCAGCTATCGGATACTGAAGCTTGGTATCGGCTGTAAGGACCAGTGGCTGGGTGACTACCAGATCCCAGCTATGGCCCTCAGGGGGCGCTGGCAGCTCGTTAGCCTTTAATTGTAGCTCCACCGCCATATCTGGCTGTAGCGACTGTTTATCGCTGTCAGGCACGATTTCTAGTGGATACATCGCCCCGCTGGATGTGCGCAGCACATATTGATAATCAACCATACGAATACTGGCTTTGCCTTTATTCAACAACCGTAAAGCCAGCTTGGGTGAAGTATGGCCGTTCACTAAGGTCTCTGCCCAACGCACGACCTCTAATTCAACCGGCATTCCGGACATTTGAACGGTTTTGGTTGCTGTGGTCGGTACCCATAAAGCAGAGGCGGCTTCTGGGAATTGAATCTCGCCAAGCGTTTGCTCAAGCTCGGCGCTTGTATAGTCCCAGCGTATAACGCGGTAAGCAAGTGATTCCAGCACTGTTGAATCGTTAACAGGTGCATAAAAGGAGAAATCCACCCGCTGTCCTGCTGGAACCTCCTTTTTCAGCTTATCCTGCAGAAGCAAATCCGCCTTATATTCGGCCCCACCAGAATCGAACACGCGGATCCAATAATCGAGGAAGGACAGCTTGCTGCTTCCGCCATTGGCAACTGACATGGTGAACAACAGCACCCTACCCTCAACTGACTGGATGATTGTGGCACTTTTCAGCTGGATAGAGCTATCACTCCCCAAGGATAGGCCTTCAAGCTGTAAAGTGCTATCCAGCTCATCCCTTTGGTAGATCTCCCCCTCGGCGAATACCGATGGCGGGATCGGCCCCAGCAGTATCGCTGCTGCCATTAGAAGCAGCAACCCCTTGGGGATCCCCTTGTATAGCTGGCGTTGCTTCTGTTGCCTTTGACGGTATGGAAGCTGCAGCAGACGTTGAAGGCATAATTGCAGCAGCTCGCGTAGTGATTGCATTGATATTCCCCTCCTTCTCCTCCGGTGGCAGCAGGACAATTCGCCCTTCCTCCACCTGGACTCTAACTTTATTCGTCGATTGGATGCCGATTGATTTCAGCATCTCTGCCGGTATTTGCAGCCGCCCGGCTTTGTCCAGCACTGCATACTCCGTATGGGTCTCCTCTTCGGCCTGCTGCATCCCTAATTCCAGCTCAGCCAATTCGGCAGCATAGGATTTGCGCCGAATCATCTCGGAAGACGTCTTGCCATCACGGATGGCGACGACCCGGTCCACTTTCTTCGCGAGCAGCGGATCATGTGTCACGATAATGACGGTCAGCCCCATCCTGCGGTTCAAGTCACGGAATAAATCAAGGATTTGCTCCGCCATCTTGGAGTCGACCGAGCCTGTCGGCTCATCGGCAAGCAGCAGCTTCGGATTGTTCGCCAAGGCGATTGCAATCGCCACACGCTGCTGCTCGCCGCCAGATAGCTGGTTCAGCCTGTTTTTGATCCGATGGCTCAAGCCGACGGCTTCCAGCAGCTCCAGCGCCCGCTCACGCTTGCGCTTTCCTTGAAGCAGGATTGGCAGCTCCACATTTTCCTGGGCGCTCAGGTAAGGGATTAGGTTGCGAGCATTATTTTGCCAAACGAAGCCGACAATTTCTCTTTTATAACGAACAAGGTCGCGCTCCTTGAACTTCAATAAATCTTGTCCTGCCACCTGTAATTGCCCCGCTGACGGGCGGTCCAATCCTCCCAGCATATTCAGCAGCGTGGACTTGCCGCTCCCGCTGTTGCCGATAATCGCCATCAGCTCACCCGTCTCAACATGCAAGTCAAGCCCTTGCAGGGCTACAACTTCAAGATCAGCAACCTTGTATATTTTCACGAGGTTATCGCAGTGAATCATCTTAATCCTCCCCGAGCTTAACAGCCTGATGAATTTTGATCCGGGACAGCATCGTGCCCAATATGAGCAGCCCTGTGCCTAGCATCACCGTAACAATAAGGTAAAGCTGAAGCTGATCACGGGGGTCGAATATAACCTGGAAGGGCGGAACCTGGCTTGTTGTTTGCATCGATAATTGAAACATCGGTACGAATAAACGGCTTGTCAAATTGCCGATAACCAACCCGATTCCGATCGCCGCGCCTGAGGTAAGCAGTTGCTCCCCAACCAGCATCAGGACCAGCTGCCTGAAGGAAATGCCCATCGCCCGCAATATCCCGAACTGCAGCACGCGGCCTGATAAGGATAAAACCCAATATAGCAAAAATCCACAAAAGCTGATCACCATCGAAATGATAAAACCAAGCGTCATGACGCCATTAATCGCAAGCAGGAAGGGGTCGTTTTTAGAGCGGATCAGCTCCTGCTTAGCATCAACCAGCTTCGTAATCGGTATCTTTTTATCCTCAATGGACTGATATAGCTCTTGGCTTGTCGCTTCGGGCTTCATTTTCATCCAAACCTCATAAGGCTCCAGCGCCATATTGTTCTGCATATAAGATAAATGGCCAACGACCAGCATCGGGTCCTTTACCTTTTTATTGTTCGCAGCATTAGCAGAGCCTGAGCTTGTATTATTACTTCCGACTGCCGATTTGTCGCTAAACAGCGGGTTAGGATTCCACGAGGGCCAATACGAAATAATGCCATAAACTTGAAACATCGTGCTTTCCACGCCGCTCCAGCTCACATATAACGTATCACCGACCTTGAGGCTATGCTGCTCAGCCATCGACTCGGAAATGAGCACAGCAGCGGGATTACCCGCCATCAGGTTCAAATAATCGTTAAAATGATGCTCAAGCAATCCATCACGCAGCCATGCGGTTTGCCCGAATTCATCGGTATCGATGCCCATTAGCGTGACGGTGCCTTTTTCTTTACCTGCGTTAAAGGCTGCTTCCTTCTTCGTAAATACCTTGGCGGTGGTTTCGGCTCCTGCCAGCTGGGCAAGCGGCAAATAAGGCGGCTCGGAAAATTGCACCTTTTTCGGTGCCATGGGAACCACAGCCTGTGCTTCGGCGGGGTCACCCCCGCCTCCTTCCCCACCCATATCAGGTGGAGGGGCATCATTCTCCCATTTGAGCTGCAGCGCAATGTCTGCCCCGTTGCTGTACATAATTTTCTCGCCAGCATTGTTATTGATCGTCCTCGCCGCACTGGCACTGAATAAGCCGGTGGCTAGTGTAACACTCAAAAACACCATAATCGCCTGGTATTGCGTAGGCGACCTGCCCACCTGCAGCAACGTCGCATATAGGGCTGGTGGCCACCATCGCCGCCCAAGCCTATATAGCAGACGAACCAAATACGGATAAATCCGCAGCACGAGGAAGCTTGCTCCTAGCACAAAAAGCGCAGGCACCAGAAACAGCAACGGATCCATCTGCAAATCCGTCACATCCAGCCCCAAGGCCTGCATATCGGACATTCGGCGGCGAAACGTATACAAGCCGTACAAAGAAATCGCCAGCAGCACCACATCAATCCCATATTTATGCCAAAATGAGAGCCCGGATTGCCTTGCCATCTGCTGTTTATGTCCAACAATCGTTGCTTTCATTGCAAAAATAACAGGCAAAAGCGTCATCACAACCGAGCAAAGCACCGCGTATAAGCCGTATTGAAAAGCTTCTTCGTTCAAGCGGACATCCAATGCAGCACGCTGGACAAATTCAAGAAAGCCATTAGAGGCTCCCAGTGCTTTGGTCAGCATCAAGCCGATAAAGGGGCCGCAGACAAAGGCGATTCCGCCCAGGAGGGCTCCTTCGATGACGTAGCCCATTACGATTTGTAAGCGGCTTGCACCGCGGCTGCGCAAAACGGCGATTTCCGTTTTTTGCCGATCCACGATCAGGTTCGCTACCATAAATAAATAATAAGCAAGCATAATCATCACAGGTACATTCAGCGACCAAAGCATCAACCGTAATTTTTCTTCTTTGGCATAATAGCCCGTTAACGTTTTCAATCCAGGAGCTTTGATGGATAAGTTCGTAAAGGTGTTGCTGAAATAGGCTTCCGTACGCTGGTAGTTGTTTATAAAGCGCTCAATAGAATCCAGCTTCATTTCGCTGTAATCGACCGCCATATACCAGCTGCTGGAACGTAGCATAAGCTGTTGCTCCTGCGTAATCGCTTTTTCAAACCAATCATAGGCTACGAGCAGGCTCGAATTGTAGCTCGACAAAGCGCTGTACCAATAAAGGTCATCATAGCTTTTCCGATCGATCACACCAACGATAGTGACAACAAGCGGGGTTTTCGCATCATCATCTTCAATCTTATACTGCTGCCCAACGACCAGCTTCAGGTTGGTTAGCCCTTGGTCCACAACAACCGCCTCCACGGCGCCATCGACAGGTTCGGCAGATGGCAGTCTGCCATCTATAAGCCTTACATGCGCATCCATCCCACTTAATGCGGCAATGTTCGCTGTGCGATTGACCTTACTATCATTGCGGCTGGCATCGACGGGAATCCATTTCCAGCTATCCGTCGACCTTTCCGTTACATAAGCTTTTAGCGGAAGCTGAAACCTTTGGGCGACCACATCTCTCATATAAGCATCGGCATCAACAATTTCCTGCTTGGCTTGCTCAGGCTTCATCTCACCGGTAAGATAAACCGAATTCCAAAAGATGCCCGAATATTGCTGGTTATTCGTTTGCAGCTGCTCCAGGTCTTTAATCAGCAGCCGCTGAAGAATCGCGCTTGTATAAATCGGCATGCTGCTCACAAGGCCCACAGAGATGATCAACCCAAGCAGCAGGCTAAGCTCCAGCCATTTGTTTTTGATCATTTTGCGCATGATCATGACAAGAATTGCCACAAGGCACCACCTTAATTGTTTAAAATCACTTTTTGGCCTTCCTTAAGCCCTTTACGGATTTCCACCTCGTTTGCCGAAACGATCCCTTTCTCGACATCAATCTCCTTGCGCACCTCGCCTTCAAGCACCTGCACATAATCCCGACCCATATAAGATCTTAAGCCCACCTTGGGAATGAGCAATACATCGTCTCGTTTTTCCGTCACAATGGTAATATCCGCGCTATTGCCAATTTCAATAGTATCCGGCAAGCCTTCTGTCACGACCACAATCGACTTGGCGTTTTTCTCCGCAATTGCCTTTACTTCATTAAACGGTGCCGTTGCAGGAATTTGTGCGACTTTCCCCGTATAAAGCCCATCTTTGATTTTAACCGCCGCTGTGAGGCCAACCTGAATCCCGGTTAAGTCCAACGCATTGTTCGTCTCATAGACAAGCTTCATCGACTTGGGATCAGACACCGTGAACAGCGTTTTATAGGCGACTACAGCATCGCCTTGCTTGATCGGATCGATATATGTGACAATACCTGAGACATCGGACACCAGCTTGGTTCTGTTTAATTGTTTTTTTAACATATCCAGCTGAATTTCTTCCTTTTGCATTTCAAGCAGCTTAATACGGATTGCAACCGGCTCGCCGCGCATCTCGTCTTTGGCCTGCTCCAAAATAAGCCTTGCCTTCTCGACCACCAGCTCCTGCTGCTGAATTTTGCCCTCGATCTCGCCTTTATCTAATTCTGCTACCACATCGCCCTTGCTTACGACTGAACCTAACGAAACGTTAATGGCAATAAGACGCCCTCCAGATTCCGCATAAAATAAGGATTGCATTTTGTCGGAAGCAAATACGCCTATCCCGCTAATCTGCTTGGTGATACTCCCCTTCTTCACTTCAAACAGCTCGAAGCTTTCCTTGACTGGCTTCACTAGCGGCGGCTTTAGCGCCTGCTCCTCCTGAGGCAAAAGACTGCATCCGGTAAACATGCACGCAATCACTAAAACAAGGAATGTAAGCGCGGCCATTCTAATCCTGTAAGTAACGCTGCAGCTATGATTGACTTTCTTCCACAATGTGCCCATCCTCCAATGCATAGACTTGATCTACAATTTCCATTATCGCCGGATCATGTGTGGTTAAAATAATGGTCATCCCTTCGCTCTCTACCAAATCCTTGAACACCTTCATCACCTGCAAGCCCATCCGGCTATCCAACTCGGCCGTTGGCTCATCGGCGAGCAGCAGCTTCGGCCGATGGGCAATGGCTCTGGCAATCGCCGTCCGCTGCTGCTCCCCGCCGGACATTTCGTAAGGCCTATGCTTCATCCTCGGCTTCAAGCCAACAAAATCCAGCGCTTGCTCGGCATATTCAAGGTGCCGGGCTGCAGGGATACCTGCAATACGCAAGCCGAATTCGACATTCTCATAGGCTGACATATAAGGAACCAAGGCAAAGGATTGAAAGATCAGTCCAAGCTCTGTACGCCTCAGCACATTGCGTTTTTTATCGGATAAAGCGGTTACATTTTCTCCTGACAAATAAATCTCCCCATCTGTAGGCCTGTCCAGTAATCCGAGCATATTTAACAGAGTAGTTTTGCCTGACCCTGAGCGGCCTCGAAGTGCTACCAGCCTTCCGCTGGTGATGCCGAGGTTAACTCCACGAAGTGCATGGACCGCACCTGCACCTTTTCCGAAGGTACGGGTTACTTGGGCCGCGCGGAGGATTAGATTAGGTTCAGCTGGCGATTCTTTATTGAACACAGGCTGCATAAGGACCTCCATTGGGCTGCTTGTTTGGCAGAGATCGTATAAAAAACCCATGAGCTGCGAGCCCACGGGTTTCTATACTTGATGTTTTCATGACCTGATGTTGTTACGGGGTTCCCACTAACTCTAAGGCTTGCTGTGAAATATCTTCCTTGTACTTATTCATGCAGTTACACAAAAAGTCTTTACGGCAAATCGGGCAAGGCTCATACAACAAACGGTTAATATGTGAGGCAACTGCGGTTCCCGTAGCTGTATCCTTTCCATAAGTGAGTCTGCAAGAAGTCCGATCTTTCAGATGGACTAAGACTTCAAACAATCCATTTTTGGTGTTGTTGCTTACGATCTCGGCTTTCATTACTTTGGGTTGATATGCCATGAATTTCGGCACCTCTCTTTATATGGGTTGTCTTGTATCATGTGTATCTTGAATAATAGCTTGTTTTAGTTCCCCGCGTCAAGCAAACGAGACTAGACGCGTTGAAAAACCTTTTGCCAGCCTACCTTTTACTCACTAATCTTTTATTCATTAATGCTCATAATTCAGCTTTAATTCCCCAGCCGCGTCGGCTGCAACCTTGCGCGCTTCCTCAACATTGTCCGCGGTGCTGAGTGTTACTGCCATCCTACGCCCCACCTTGGTCTCCGGCTTCCCAAAAATACGAACCTGTGTATACGGATAACTCATTGCCTTTTCTACACCCTCAATGCTGAATACCTCGCGTTCCTCTGTCGCTTTTAAGGTGTGCGAAGCACCTGATGACAGCAAGCGGATTGTTGGAATCGGGAAGCCAAGAATCGCCCGCACGTGAAGTGCAAATTCAGACAAGTCCTGGGTAACCATCGTGACCATACCCGTATCATGCGGCCGGGGCGAAACTTCGCTGAAATAGACTTGATCCTTAGCCAAAAAAAGCTCAACCCCATAAATGCCGGTGCCACCCAAAGCGTCCGTAATGGTTTTGGCGATATGTTGGGCCTGCTCGATTTGGGCATCAGCCATCTCGTGAGGCTGCCAGGATTCTATGTAATCCCCTTCCTTTTGCACATGACCGATAGGCGCACAAAAGGTCGTTCCCGAAACGGAACGTACCGTAAGAAGGGTAATTTCCGACTCAAAGTGAATAAATTGCTCAACAATAACCCGTGTTTTTTTGGCTCTTCCGCCTTCCATCGCATAACTCCACGACTCCTCCACATCAGCAAGCGACTTACAGACGCTCTGCCCTTTACCAGAGGAGCTCATAATAGGTTTAATTACACAAGGTGTACCGATTACTGCAACTGCCTCCTGAAGCTCCTCCAGGCTGTCTGCGAACGCATAGTTAGCGGTTGGCAGATTCAATATTTCTGAAGCCAGCCGGCGAATGCCTTCCCGATCCATAGTTAATTGTGCAGCCGTAGCGGTTGGGACAATACGTATGCCCTCCTTCTCCAGTTCCACTAGGACTTGAGTAGCGATCGCTTCGATCTCCGGTACGATTAAATCAGGCTGCTCTTTCCTGATCACTTCCCTTAGCTGGTCTTCATCCAGCATGTTGATAACATACGAGCGATGGGCAACCTGCATAGCTGGCGCATTGGCATAACGATCTACAGCAATCGTTTCAACTCCAAGTCTTTGCGCCTCTATAATTACTTCTTTCCCTAGCTCCCCTGAACCAAGAAGCATCATTTTTTTAGCTAATCCTGACAATGGCGATCCATACATAATTTGAGTTCCTCCTATAGATAAAAGCTAAATATTTTACGCTCTATCGTTGTTATACTTTACAATGAGATATTTTTCAATCTTTCTTGCAAAAAGTCATTAAATTTGCTTTAATGATAGCTTAATAATAGCTTACTTTTATTGAGTAACTTATGCTACAATGTATGTAGAGAAGGAGATGATAGCAATGGCTGATCATCAGCTTTGCCCAAAGTTTGAAGCAGCATTCGGAATATTGGGAAAACGTTGGACTGGCTTAATCATTGAATCCCTGTTGCATGGTCCAAGAAGGTTCAAGGATATTTCTGAAATGATACCCGGCATGAGCGATAGAATGTTGGCTGAGCGGTTTAAGGAG
This sequence comes from Paenibacillus agricola, assembly GCF_011440305.1. Taxonomy (GTDB): domain Bacteria; phylum Bacillota; class Bacilli; order Paenibacillales; family NBRC-103111; genus Paenibacillus_S; species Paenibacillus_S agricola. The sequence continues at coordinate 275,461 of NZ_JAAOIW010000004.1, forward strand.
CTGGAGGCCGAAGGACTTATCCATCGCCATGTTTACCCGGAGACTCCTGTTCGCATAGAATATGAATTGTCGGAAAAAGGAAAAGCACTGCGTCCTGTTATGGAAGCCGTGCATAATTGGGGCGAGCATTGGGTTATGTAAGTAGTCAAGGAATGCACGAACAAAAGGCCATTTACTGGAGATTCATACTAATCCGAGTATTGGCTTCTTTTTTGTGCTGTAAGCGCTTATAATCTAAGGACATCGCTGAAATAATTAATAGATCAAGCTCCATCAAGCTCCATGCTTTTGTCAACCACTTTAGAATGTGTTAATTCATAACCGTTTAGAGTGACCAATTCATACAATACTTTATTGAGCATTTGGATCTCCTGTTCAATATGTGGGGCAATATTCATTTTACTCGCCTCCTGCTCGTAGATGTTTTCCTATTGAGTTAATTTCAGAAAATTTAAGTTTACGATATGCTTGTCCAAAAACCACTTTTAAGATAAAGTTATTAATGGCAGTAATTTGTTTCCCTTACCATCAATTGTCTATCTATCTATAAAACATATTATGAACCATTTCTTTTATAAAAGTTGCAAGCTGCTGTTAAATTATTATTAATTTATCTAACCATTTCTTAACAAGTAGGGAGGAGGGAACCCATGTCTACCGTCTTGCTTATTGAGGACGATCAAAGCATCGCTGAAATGATCTCCATTTATTTATCAGAAGAAGATTATTCGGTTCATTGGGGTGCAAACGGTAAAGAGGGAACGAAATTGTTTCATAGCATCGAACCTGATGTTATTATATTGGATATTATGCTTCCAGATACGAATGGCATGGAATTATGCAAGGAGTTTCGAACCGTATCGAATGTCCCAATTATGATGATATCTGCCAAAAGTGAGGTTTCTGAAAGAGTGAAGGCACTTATTATTGGTGCTGATGATTATTTATGCAAGCCCTTTAGTATGCGTGAGCTCGCTGCCAGGACAAACGCACTATTAAGGCGGTCATCTTTAACTAACACCGCACAGTCCCATGCTGTAACTCTCGAAGAAGAGTCGACGATTGATATGCAATCCATTAAGATTGATATGGAAAAACGATGTATTTACTTGCTTAACCATCCGGTCGAAACGACATTTTCGGAATTTGAGATTATGAGGCATTTTTGGATGCATCCTGGAAAAGTGTTTTCAAGAGAAGAGCTTCTGAATAACATACGTGGCATTGATACCTTTGTTACCGAACGCTCGGTTGACGTCCATATTACTAACCTTCGCAAAAAAGTTGAAATCGATCCTAAAGAGCCCAAGCATATTAAAACCGTTTGGGGGGTAGGTTACAAATTCGAACCTTAATATAAGCTCCTGCAAAGTTTGTGCATCCCCGCACCTTTGATCAGGAGCTTTATTTATTTTTCAAAGCGCAAACCCCTGCTGTGGGGCGTGAGCGAGGGCGTAAGGGATTGAAACGCCCTTATTTTTCATTTTGTCCATTTTAAACAACTCGCTTATTTTTCTTTCATACTGTAAAAAATATGGAAACATCCTTTTTGTTTGCATATTTTCATCAAACAAAAAAGAGCCGCTTCCTCAGCAGGCTCCCTTCCTAACTAATAACGCTCGACTATTACTTATCCAGACCGTCACGGGTACGATCCAGCTCTAGTAGCAACTTTCTTACGCCTTCTTCGGTCAGCTCAGAGGATTGCTTAAATTGCAGCAATTGCTCGCGAAGCTTGCGTCCAATCTGCTCATTGTCCTCTTCCTGATCGGTATAAGCTGGATCAAACCATACGTAATCGCCATCCGGTCCATTTCTTAGAAAGGCTTGCGTCCAGCATTGTGGATAGCTGTAATCCTGTTCGCCTAACACAATAGCAAGCACATCGTCATTTTCAAGCGGCATCAGCTGGTGGAAGGTTTCTTCACCGTTGCTCTCTGGCCCCAGCGCCGCGACCTGCTTGTGCATATAAGCATAATGAAGATAATGCTCTCCCGTCAATTTGTCCTTGGATACCTCGTATCGCTCCAAGCCATCATCCGCAAGCTGTTTAACCATCTCCAACCGCTCCTGCAGCAGCTCGGAAGGCACTCTTTTGATAGACTGCAATGATTCAATCATTTGTGACCCTCCTTAGAGTTTTCGAAGAAAACTTACTTCGTAAGCATAAGCTAAGAGTTTTGCTTGCAAAACTTACTTCAAATTAAGGCTGCGTTTGGGCAGCCGCCATTTAAAAAATACGGATACCATCCGAAGAAAGACAATCAGCACGAATAGGGTAAGCAAATGGTAGGAGCCTTGGAACCAGCCGAGACCGATCAATAGCCCCGACAGCATACTCCATACCGCATAGATTTCATCCCTAAACACCAATGGCTTGCGTCCTGCCAGTATATCTCGGATGATGCCTCCACCAATGCCAGTCATAACGGCAGCAACAATGATAGCGCTAATCGGATGCCCCATATTACTGGCGTATAAGGCTCCTTGGATGGAGAAAGCACCTAGCCCTATCGCATCAAAAATCAATTCCCATGTTTTCCAGCGGCGTATCCAGCTAGTCGGGACAATAAAGACAAGTGCAGCAGCGATTATTGCCGTGTTTAAATACAAGCCTTGTTCCCATAAGGTAGTGACTGGAATGCCAATCAGTATATTCCGCACGACACCCCCGCCAAAAGCGGTCACAAGCGCCAATACAAAAACACCCAATATATCATAATCCTCTTCCATCGCCACAATAGCTCCGCTAACTGCAAAAGCGACCGTTCCGATAATGCTGAACAGCTGCAAATTAATTTCCAATAAGTTCATCTTAAAAAATACCCATATCCTTCGCTCTTTGTGCCGCTTCTTTGCTGCTACTGCTACCCAGCTTACGTAAAATATTGCCGACATGAACCTTGATCGTCCGGATAGAAACGACATAAATTTCAGCAATTTGCGTTTGCGTATGGCCTTTTTCAATTAAATCTAAGACTTGGATTTCCATGGGTGTAAGTAAGTCACGTAGCTCCTTGACCCTTACTTCATGCTCCATATGCTTCAATCGTCGGAACTCCTCACGCATTTTCTCAGCCACACTTGGGTGGATCGGACTACGGTTCACATAAGCATTACGAATAGCCTGTGGGATTTCTGAAAAATTGGATTTCACCATATAATCGACGGCTCCAACCTTGAAGGCTTCAAAGATCAATTCCTTTTCCTCCATCGAGGTTAACATAATAACCTTGGCGCCTGTACACTGGACGATCTCTGCTGTTGCCCATATACCCTCAGGACTATCCGACATCATAATATCCATTAATACCACATCAGCCTCCACACGCTCCAGCAGCTCTACGCCTGATTTTCCGGAGGAAGCTTGGCCCACCATTTCGAAATCGGGTTGTTTGCCCAGATAGCTCACCAGCCCACGTAGCCAATCCGGGTCATCTTCCACAATAGCAATTCGGATCTTGTTCATGTGTTGCTGACTCCTTTCCGATTGGGGAAATTGATGAATACCGATGTCCCAACACCCAGCTTGCTATGCATGGTCATCGATCCCTTATGCTTTTGAATAATGGTATGACAATAAGAAAGTCCAAGTCCAAAATTCATTTTTTTGCCGCCCTTGGTCGTATAAAAAGGATCGAAGGCCTGCCTAAGCTGGGTTTTGTCCATCCCGATCCCGCTATCTTTTATTTCTATCGCAATGTTACGTTTCGTCTCTGACAAGCGAACCTGTAATTCTCCGCCCTGTGGCATCGCTTCCAGCGCATTCATCAAGACATTACTGAAAACCTCAACCAATTGCACCTTATCTCCCCACATTGCTCCTTGGCAACGATATTGTTTAATAAGGTCTACGTTTTGTAAGCTGGGTGCAAGCATTGCCAGACACTCATCTATAAGCTCTGTTAGTACGATGGCCTCTTCTTTCAAAGCTACATCCATCGTCTGACCTTGTATACGGTAAATCATATCATAAATATGCTGGGAAGCATTCATAATCACATCAATATCATGAACAAGCTGCTCAGGATCGGGCTTTTCGGATTCGGATTTTATTTTCTCACTAAATAAACGAATTTTGCCTACATCATTTTTAATCGCATGGTTAAGAATAGAGGTGCCTGATGTGATCGCCCGCAAGGTATAATCCAAACGTTGATTTCGAATCGAAATCTGCAGACCCATAAAGCCATAACGAAAGCTGGAAAAGAAAATAACGACTAATGTAAATCCGATCAACCATGCGTTATAGCGCCACCACTCACTATTCCCATAAACAGCAGGCAGCACATAAAGGGTAAAAAGCGCAAAAAACATCGTAGGTGCCGCGGCTATCGTCGTCAGCATCCGCAGCTTGCGCAAATAGGAATTCCGTTCCTTCCATGTCGCATGGACGAGCAGTCCGATACCAGCCAATATAAAAGGCGCTGTCCATACAAGCACCATCCGATAAGGAATAGGATCATTGACATCGGGATCAAAAGCGAAGGAAAGCAGGGCGGGCAAAAGCAGTAGCCAAGCCATCCCCTTTCTCCAACGCCATCCTCCACTGTCTGGGTGGTACACGGCAGTAAACATGATGAAGGTATAGGGCAAACCGTAGTAACAAATAAGCGAAGCTACGCGCTCAGCGTAGTTGATCATTTCCTCCAAGGCTGGCGTTAACCAGCCCATGCTTAATAAATAAGGGGAAATTTCTTCATTTAAGACAGCAGACAAGCCACCAAAGCCGCCAGTAAAAGCAATACTCGCTATCCATCTAGTTGTGGTGCGTCTTGGATCTGTAACGATCAGAAGTGTGCCAATCGTCCATAAGCCTATCAGTACAAACATCATAAAGATCGGCACATCCGTTCATTTTATAGATTATATTCCTGCTTGAGCTGTTCCAATTCTTGCAGGGAACGCTCGACCCATTGGGCATTTTGCTGTAGGCTGCGAATCTCTGCATAAAGCGCACGTTCGAGTGATAACCGGTATTCTTGTACAATGCCATTAAAGGGCTTCACTGTGTAGAGCGGCATCAAGGCAATTTCTCCATCGGCTAATGCTCGGCGTTGGTGAAAGAAAGGAACATTCGGATCCATAGGGTTATGTAAATCACCTTGCGTAGGATGCTTTAGCACCGCTTTAATTTTAACAGCCGCTTTACCGGAGCTTGACATTTCAACGATTTCGCCTAAGTATTCGCCTGTTTTGTATGTAGCACTAACGATGGTTCCGATTTCAAATTGACCGGCCATGATTTGGGCCTCCTTAAGGTTTCAAATAAAGTGATTTCACAAGCTTATTCTTCGAAGTGCGGTGATGAGCGGCTGATGCGTTGGTGCGTGGCCAGAGTATTCCTACGATTGCTGTTGTTCTCGAATTTCTTGATTGGATAAGAGATTTAATGGTAGAAATTAATGAACAAAGGCACCGCATCGCTATCTCCAGAACACTCCGGTCACTTCGCTGGATTATTCACAGCATAATAAGCCTTTATTTAATAGTGTCCTGGAACCAGCGGAGTAAATCGTCCACGCCCTGCATCCGGTAGCGTTTATCTGTAATCCTATGCTGATGAAGGCTTACAATGCAAGGAACGCTCTCGATCTGCCAGCTTTGCACGAGCTGCGGGCAAAAGTTCACATTGCTTTTGACTATGGGCAGATTGGGCATGATGGCCAAGACCACACTTAACATTCGATCGGTCATTTTGCAGGTACCACACAAAGGGGTATACAAATAAACGAACTGGCGATCTGCAGATAAGCTTATTCTTGTCCGCACCTGCTGTTCCGTCCATTCCATGATAGCCGTCATGATACATCCCCCTTTTTATGAATTAATCAAGCAGCTTATCCAATCGCTCCAGGCTAAGAAGCATATGGTCGAGCAGGCTTGGAATATCGTCGATGTGGCTTTCATTCAGCTTAGCGGGAAAGCGCAGCACCAATTTACTTTTCATTGGCATGGGCTGCTGTCCATATTCCATAATTACATGCTGGGACATTTGCGGGTCTGTTCCCCATATGTCTTCAAGCAATAAAGCGGCATGGGCACAATCCCGATCGGCATCACCAACGCGGAATACAAACATAAGCTCCAGGCTACAGCCTGGCTTTTGCCGGGGAAGCGCCATCAGCTCTGCGGATAAATCGGCTACCGTTGCCATTAAGCTGAAGCTGCCTTCGGCTAGCCCGCCTTCAGCTCGTTTCATTGCCATTTCGAAGCTGCGGGACATGGAGGAAAGCTCGACACGATCCATCCGCTCGACAATTTCAATGATCCCGCCGAGATCCATGTCATACACAGCCCCTTCAAACACTACCTTTAGGTTGTCAAAAATCGTCGGGTCAAACATCTCATTCTCCCTTATTTTAATTTAAACTTGCTTACAGCTGGACAAATCAGTACAATGAATTCAGTATGAACAAGGAAGAAGGTGCAATCCATGTCCGACGAAAACCAAACTAACGACTCCGTTCAAGAGGAGCCAAAGAAGGTCAGCTTGGCTGACGCCATTAAAAACAAGCTTGCCCAGAAGAAGCAAGAGCAAGCTGATGAAAAGGCGAACGCCCAGCTACGCGGTGGCAACAGCGCCGTGATGAGAAACCAAAATAACAAAAAGCCGAATAACCAACGGCGCCGCACGGGCGGCAGTTAAAGAGAAGGATGAGCCTTTACAAGCTCATCCTTTTTTTATTACCATTCCTTATACGTACAGCAGCTCGCGTTGTTTTTTCACATCTTCATTTTGCAGGTATTCATCATAGGTTGTCATTTTATCAATGATGCCATTTGGAGTAATTTCCATAATTCGGTTCGCCACAGTTTGGATAAACTGATGGTCATGGGAAACGAATAACATCGTGCCGTCAAAATCGACCATGCCGTTATTTAATGCGGTAATGGACTCCAAATCCAAATGGTTCGTTGGCTCATCCAACAGCAATACGTTCGCGCCGCTCATCATCATTTTAGATAACATGCAACGCACTTTTTCGCCCCCGGACAATACGCTGGCCTTTTTCAAAGCTTCTTCGCCCGAAAACAGCATACGTCCTAGGAAGCCGCGAAGATACGATTCGTCTTGCTCCTTCGAATATTGGCGCAGCCAATCCACAAGATTAATATCGGTGTTAAAATAGGATGCGTTGTCTTTAGGAAAATAAGCTTGGGTCGTCGTTACTCCCCAATTGAACTCACCGGAATCGGCCTCAGCCTCGCCCATAAGAATTTGGAACAGCAGTGATTTGATATTGCCGTTAGGACCCACAAGTGCAACCTTATCCCCTTTATTCAAGGTAAAGCTAATATTGTTCAGCAAGATTTCACCGTCGATCGATTTGTTCAGCTTATCAACCGTCAATAGCTGCTTACCCGCCTCACGCTCAGGAGAAAATTTAATAAATGGATATTTACGTGTAGAAGGCTTAATGTCCTCAAAGGTCAGCTTTTCCAGTTGTTTTTTCCGGGAGGTAGCTTGCTTCGATTTGGAAGCATTCGCACTAAAGCGTTGAATAAACGCTTCTAGCTCTTTACGCTTTTCATCGGTCTTTTTGTTGGACTCGCGGCTTAGCTTTAGCATCAATTGGCTGGATTCGTACCAGAAATCATAGTTACCTACATATAATTGAAGCTTGCTAAAGTCAATATCGGCAATATGCGTACATACTTGGTTCAGGAAATGCCTATCATGGGATACAACAATAACGGTGCCTTCAAAACGGGAAAGAAAGTTTTCCAGCCAGTTGATCGATTCGATGTCCAAGTGATTGGTAGGCTCATCCAGCAGCAAAATATTCGGGTTACCGAACAAAGCTTGTGCCAAGAGAACACGAACCTTCGCGTTACCATCCAGCTCCTTCATCTTCACTTCGTGCATATCCTTGTTGATTCCTAATCCAATCAATAGCTCAGCTGCGTCTGATTCAGCCTGCCAGCCATCAAGGTCCTGAAATTCACCTTCCAGCTCTGCTGCACGCATACCATCCTCCTCAGAGAAATCAGCTTTGCTGTACAATGCATTTTTTTCCTCAGTAATCTGAAACAACCGCGTATGACCCATAATCACGGTTCTCAAAACCTCAATATCATCAAATTCAAAATGATCCTGCTTCAGTACAGCCATGCGCTCGCCTGGGGTAATGCTAACCTCCCCTTTATTGGCATCCATTTCACCGGATAAAATTTTCAAAAAGGTTGATTTCCCTGCGCCGTTCGCACCGATCAAGCCGTAGCAATTGCCAGGCGTAAACTTAACATTAACGTCCTCGAAAAGTGCTCTTTTACCATATCGTAGTGTCACATTAGAAACTGTAATCATTGTATTCCCTACTCTCTTAGATTTAGGAGCAACCGGATCATTCTCAACAGTTGTTACCAGTTGTCCTTAGTGCTGAATAAATCCTGATCATCCGAACATAAATTATACCATAAAAGCCTTATTCCTTCACCCTATTTAGTGCCGGAAATTTGCTCAACAAGCTCGGATAGCTCCGCCCATCGATTCATTGCTTGCTCCATCTGGCTATTTACCTTCTGCTCCTCGGCAAAAAGCTCCTGCACCTTGTCATAAGCGCTTCCCGCTTGTTCAATACCCTTTTTTATTTGAATCAGCTTTTCTTCGAGTGAGGCGATACTTTTTTCGATTTGATCCCATTCCTTTTGCTCTTGGAAAGTAAGCTTTCGAGGACGTACTTCCTCTTTTTGCTCCGTTACCGCGGGCATGACGGCATTCAGCTTTTTGGGCTCAGGAGATGGTTTGCTGGTTTGCTGCTTGCGCTCATTGGCAAGGTCTCGTTCTTCCTGCTTGGCTACCGCCAAATAATCGGTATAATTGCCGATAAACCGGTTGATCATGCCATCCTCAAATACGAACAAATGGTCAGCTGTCCGATCCAGGAAATACCGGTCATGGGATACCGTAATAACAGCTCCCGGGAAATCCTCCAAATATTGCTCCAAAATGGTCAGCGTCTGAATATCCAAATCATTCGTAGGCTCATCCAGTATCAGGACATTGGGCTCGCCCATTAAGGTGCGCAGCAAATACAATCGGCGGCGTTCCCCACCGGAAAGCCTGCTGATCGGCGTCCATTGCAGAGAGGAGGCAAACAAAAACCGTTCCAGCATTTGTGAAGCTGTGATGGACTCGCCGCTCGCTGTTTTGATCACCTCGGCGCCTTCCTTGATATATTCAATAACCCTCATCTTCTCGTCCATTTCTACACTTTCCTGGGTGTAGTAGGCGAGCTTAACGGTAGTTCCTACATCAACAGTACCTTCATCCGGCTGGAGCCTGCCTGCCAGCATATTCAGCAGCGTCGATTTGCCACTTCCGTTGGGGCCAATAATGCCAAGCCGATCGTCTTTCATCACGATATAGCTGAAATCCTTAATAAGCTGGCGGCCTTCAAAGGATTTGCTCACGTTTTCGAGCTCCATCACCTTTTTGCCAAGACGGCTTGCACCCAGCGCCATATCCATTTTCTCAGCTGGCCCATCTACCTTGCGGTCGCGTAATTCGACCGTCCGGTCGATACGGGCTTTTTGTTTGGTCGAGCGTGCTTTTGGGCCTCTACGCAGCCAAGCCAGCTCATGCCGCAGCAGGTTTTGGCGCTTATCCTCCTCCGAGGCTTCCCGCTCCATACGCTCTGCTTTTTTATCCAAAAATGATTCATAATTGCCCTCATAGCTGTACAGTTTGCCTTTATCGAGCTCAAGGATACGATTCGTCACACGATCCAGAAAATAGCGGTCATGCGTAACTAATAAGAGCGCGCCCTTCCACTTCGACAAAAATTCTTCCAGCCATTCTACCGTAATATGGTCGATGTGATTGGTAGGCTCATCCAAAATGAGCAAGTCCGCTGGTTGGATCAGTACTCTAGCCATCGCAACACGCTTGCGCTGCCCGCCGGAAAGCAGGCCGACCTTTTGGTTGAAATTGGTGATGCCCAGCTTAGTCAGCACGATTTCGGCGGTTGTGCTGGCTTCCCAGGCATTCAACGTATCCATCCGATGCTGCACGGCATAAAGCCGGTCCAGCATTTTTTCATCTTCAGGTGAAGTCTGCAATTCCGCTAACGCTACCTCGTAGTCGCGCAAGGTTTTCATAAGTGGGGTATCTCCGTAAAAAACCTGCTCCAATACGGTAGAATCCTTATCAAACTGCGGATTTTGTGGGAGGTATTCAGCGCGAAAATGGTTCGAATGCGACATTTTCCCGGAGTCGACAGGCTCAAGCCCAGCTAGCGCTTTTAATAATGACGATTTGCCGGTACCATTTACACCAACGAGCCCAATACGCTGCCTTTCGTCAATTCCGAAGGAGACATCATCGAAGAGCACCTTTTCTCCATAGCTTTTGTTAAAATGTTCAATTGACAATATATTCAATGGATACAGCTCCTTAGTTTCATTCCTTATAGGGATGGATTTATAGTCTGTGCAGGCTCCTGGACATAAGCGGCAAGCAATGCTGCTGTGCCCACAATCGCCTCGATATGTGTACGTTCCATTCCATGTGATGCGTGCACGCCAGGCCCGATCAACGCCGCCCTTATATCGCTTCCGCCGCGAAGCGCAGCAGATGCATCGGAGCCATATTGCGGGTAAATATCTACGGCATACTTAAGCCCTTCACGCTTGGCTAGCTCGATTAGCTTGGAGGTCATATGAAAATCATAGGGACCGGAGGAGTCTTTGGCACATATTGAGACATCATGCTCGGTGCAGGTAAGGTCATCGCCCATCGCCCCCATGTCAACAGCCAAAAGCTCATCGATCTGAGGCGGCAAATAGGCGGCACCATGCCCGACCTCCTCATACGTGCTAATCAGCACCATCAAGGTATTAGCCGGTTGGGTCGCTGTTCTTGCCAATAGCTCCAGCAGCCCGAATATAGCGGCAACTCCTGCTTTATCGTCCAGATGGCGGGATTTAATAAATCCGTTGCCCATCACTTGTACACGTGGATCGAAGGAAATAAAGTCTCCCACGCCAATACCCAGCTTAGCCACATCATCTGCGCTTCGTACTACTTCATCCAACCGTACTTCCATCGCCAGCTCGTCTCGCTTTAGCTCCCTAGCCTCTGGATATACATGAACGGAAGGCTTCGTAGTTAAAATAGTCCCTTCATAAACGTGTCCATCTCTCGTATGCACCTTGCAATACTCATTCTCGATGGAGTTCATCATATAACCGCCAACCGCTGTAAGGCGCAGCATGCCGCTCTGCTTAATCGATCGGACCATCGCTCCTAGAGTATCCACATGTGCAGACAATCCAGTGACGCGATTGGGGTTTGCTCCAGGTACCGTAATTAACCCCCCGCCTTTATTCATATAGCTCATGCCCAAGCCCAGCTTTTTCGCCTCTCGTTCTATTACCTGCATAATCTCATGGCAATAGCCGCTGGGGCTTGGTATCTGCAAAAGCTGCTCCAAAAAAGCAGTAACATACGCTTGGTCAATTCCCTGTTTCATAGAGCAACACTCCTTCATAGATTAGTTTCCTAACTTGCGTAAGGCAATTTTTTCATGTAAGCTTACTCTTGGACAAAAATTTTAGGAGGATTACCCCATGACCGAAGTATTAGCACCTAAGACCTGTACCATCGAAAGACTGGTAACTGTAGAAGATGATGTGAAGAAGGTGATTGCTGGCGAAAAAACAGCAACACGACGTAACGGCCGTTATGCCGATATTGGAGAAATTATGGAGCTTCAAGGCCATAAATTCGAGGTTCATAAAGTATACCAGCAAACGCTGGGAGAATTAACGGATGATTCCATTCAATCCGAAGGTTTTGCTAATGTGGAAAGCTATAAAAACTATATTCTTTCCATGCATACCGGGATGCCATGGCTGCCTCATATGAAGGTATGGGTCCACGAATTCCGCGCACTTTAAAACCAAGATACAAAAACAGTGTAGTACTCATTAAAATGAATGCTACACTGTTTAATTTATCTTTTCAAGTTTAGGAGGCATTCAACTTGTATCCCTGGCTCGTCTTTATTCACGCTGTTAGCGCTATGGTTGCTATCGGTCCTTTTTTTGTGCTTATTCCTATGCTATCCAAAATGCGCCAAGCTGAGGGCACCTTGCTTAGCGCCTATCTGGATTCGTTCCATTTTACCGTCCGCCTATCCAAGCATACCGGCCATGTCCTTGTAGGCTCAGGGCTGCTATTGATGTGGCTAGGTGGATGGCCTTGGACTACTCCTTGGGTCGCAGGTACTTTCATTGTACTAATAGCTTCATTATTTTTTATGGCTCGCGCTTTTTCACCGACAATCCGGCGTTTGCGCCAGCCCGACCACGACCGGGGCCAGCTCGTCAATAAGCTGTCCAGAGCTTTGTATATGTATATGTTTGTTTTATTTCTGATGCTGTACCTGATGATAATGAAACCGGCTCTATGGTGAAATTTATTCACCTTGGCCGTTTTTTTGTGTTCTAAAATTTAGGATTGGAAATCAACAACAACACTTGTGCCATCCAATACTTTCTTCATATGCTCTTTGACTGTCAAATGTAGCGGATGGATATCATAGGCGGCCAAATCATCCAATGAATCGAACTTAGTGATCAAAGCGATATCGTAAGAGCGTGCAGAATGGATCACGTCTTTACCTACCTCAATCGATTTCAATACAGGAATTTGCCCTTCCATATTGCTAAGCACCTGTGCGGTTTCTTGGATAGCTTCTGGGCTGCGGTCTTTTAGCTTGAAAAATACGATATGAGTAATCATGTGGATTCTCCTTTTGTGCCGTGTCAACGGCGGATTTTCACCCTCCCAAACCCTCCCTCTAGGGAGGGCTCCAAAGGGCTTTGCCCTCTGGACTCCCTATTGGGGGTGGGACCGTGGTGTTTTTGACGCGCTTACCGTCCCTGCGGGACACGCTTTACTTTTGGTGCGATGGTGCTTGGAGTTGCTGGCGTGTTCTCGGGTCGCTTACCGTCCCTGCGGGACACGCTTGACTTTGGTGCAGGTGCAATACCAAGTGCTTAAGGGCAAGGGCTCTGGGTGCGAGACTGCGGCAGTTGAGCGACGCATTGTCCCTGCGGGACTCGCTGGGTTGGTTCAGGTGCGGTCATGCCGGTAAGAGACTGCGGCGGTTGAGCGACGCATTGTCCCTGCGGGACTCGCTGGGTTTTGCAAGTGTGAAACTTAAATATTTAATTGCCTAAGGCTTTATTGGACCATTCTTCGACGTCCCATACCTTGGTTACCCAATCTGCATAGAAATCAGGTTCGTGGCAAACGAGTAGAATGGTTCCTTTGAATTCCTTTAGCGCTCGTTTTAATTCATCCTTGGCGAAGACGTCCAAATGGTTCGTGGGCTCATCGAATAGGATCCAGTTGCTTTCAAGCATCAGAAGCTTGCATAGACGCACTTTAGCTTGCTCGCCGCCGCTTAACATGCTCATTGGGCGTGTGATATGCTCGTTCTTCAAACCACATCGAGCTAAAGCGCCACGTATTTCATTCTGAGTCATACTGGAGAACTCGTTCCATACATCATCGATAGGTGTAAGATTAGGCGCTTTGACCTCTTGCTCAAAGTAAGCAGGGAACAAATAATCGCCACGATAGGTTTTACCGTCAAAGACAGGTACTTTGCCTATGATTGTTTTCAATAGCGTTGATTTCCCGACCCCGTTACAGCCGACGATTGCGATTTTATCGCCCCGTTCGATGATCATATTCATTTCAGGCAGAAGTGGACGGTCATAACCTATGACCAGCTTTTCGCCTTCAAATACAACTTTACCACTTGAGCGGGCATCCTTGAACTGAAAGACCGGTTTGGCCGCTGTTTCTGGGCGATCTATACGATCAACCTTTTGCAGTTGCTTTTCGCGGCTCTTTGCTCTTCCCGAAGTAGAAGCACGCGCTTTGTTACGCTGAATGAAATCCTCTTGCTTTTTGATGTATTCCTTTTGTTTCTCATAAGCATCTAGATGCAGCTGTTTATTAACCCCTGCCATTTGCAGAAATTTTTCATAGTTAGCGGAATAACGAGTAAGCTTGGAAAATTCCAAATGGTAGATGATGTTAACTACCTTATTCATAAATTCCGTATCATGCGAAATCAGCATAAAAGCATAAGGATAATTTTGCAAATAGTTAATTAACCAATCGATATGCTCTACATCCAAATAGTTCGTTGGCTCATCGAGTAATAAAGCGGTTGGTTGTTCAAGCAGCAGCTTCGCCAGAAGCACCTTCGTACGTTGTCCACCACTTAATTGGGAAACATCGCGATCAAGACCAATAGCATCCAAACCAAGGCCATTAGCCATTTCTTCAACCTTGGTATCCAGCAAATAAAAGCCGCTGTTTTCCAAACGATCCTGAATTTCGCCCATTTGCTCCAATAACACTTCAAGCCGATCTGGATCGGCATCTGCCATTTGGTCTGTAATGCGCATCATTTCTTTTTCTTCTTCATACAACAGTAAAAAAGCGTCCTTGAGTACATCGCGGATGGTTTTGCCTGTTGTCAGCTTCGTATGCTGATCCAAATAACTATATTGAACACGCGGAGTCCATTCGACCTTCCCGCCATCCTTAAGCAGTTGTCCAGTTAATATATTCATCAGCGTCGATTTGCCCACACCATTCGCGCCTACGATCCCAATATGCTCGCCTGCAAGCAACCGAAAAGAAACGTCCTTAAACAATACACGATCGCCAAAGCTATGGCTTAAATCTTCTACAGTCAACAAACTCATTGTGCTTCGATTAGCTCCTGTCCAGTAATTATAAAATGTCTGACACTTTATTATATCACTTTCGCCATTGAACAGGGAATAGCATATGAAAATTTTTCGTGCGATACCATAATCTTTCCCAAAATGAGTAGCTAGAGCTTAAGGAACGTACTAAAATAACGCTAATATTGTCATTGGAGCGTTTATCCAGTGCCCGATCAATCAGCATATCGCTCATTTGCTGTAAATCCTGCCCTTCCTGGTTGCCCTCTTGCAAATATCGCTCGATTCTCGGATCTGGAAGGCGATCATAAAACCCGTCACTGCATAGTAAAAACAGATGATCCTCCGTAAAAAAACCGGTGCGTTGCACCAAGTTCAGTTTTTTCTGGTAGCCCAGGCAATGCATGAGGATATGGCGTCTTGGATGCGTTCGCGCCTTTTGCTTGGACAGCCTTCCTTTTCTTACCTGCTCAAATATCCAGGATTGGTCCCGGGTGAGCTGGTGAATGTTTAGTTTGTGATTAGCTTTGTAAATACGGCAGTCACCAATATGGCATATGTAATAGGTTTCATTCAACAGAAAAAGCAGGGTCAGCGTTGTACCGATCTGAGTCCCTGCATCCTCACCAAGCCGAATAAGCCTTTGATTAATCTCATAAAAAAGCTGTTCGATGGAAATATTTAATTGTGGGAATAAGGTTTTACGGCGCAGTAAAGCAGGAAGCTTCTCATCCAACCAAAGCCTCGCAATATCTATCGCCACTTCGCTGGCCTTTTCTCCATCACCGCTTCCACCCATGCCGTCAGCTATAACAGCAACTGCGTACGGCTCCCCACTATGAGTGGAACCAATTCTTAGAAGCGATCTGTCTTCATTAACCATCCGAAACCAGCCTGGATGGCTCGCTACTCCATACTGCCAGTTTACGGCAAAGGTTGTTTTCAAGCCAATAACCCCATTTTACATACAAATTCAGTGCTAATTATCTTAACTATATCACCTTCCTGCAAATTATACATCCGGTATGGCACCAATATTTCACCGTTTATAAAAGTTCCATTTCGGGAGCCCAAATCTTTGATTGCCGTTTGTTCATTCTCTCTCGTAATTTCTGCATGAATTCTTGAGGTTCCTGTTTCCTTGTGGACGTAGTCTACTCCCTGCCCTTCCCGACCAATAACAAAAGGGGACTTGCTGATATGAATCGTATTTTTTGCTCCGTTTATGGAGACTTCTAAATAAGGCTGGGCTCGCTGTTTATCAAGCTGCAGCATAGAACCATCTAGCAAAACTGTTGCATCCATTGGAGCCAGCAAGGTTGTACGCTGCTCAAGCCCTGAATAATAGGATTCAGGAGTCTTGGCTTCTGTAGTGTCCTGCCCCAGCCTATCCAGCCTGGACTCTGACCGGGATTCCAACCTGGGGTCCGATCTGGAGTCCGACCTAGAATCCAGCCTAGATTCAAAGTCGGATTCTTCAAACGCTGCAGCTTCAGTACCAGGACCATATCCATTAAATAATGGGGCTTTAGCAGTTTGCGGCGTAAAAAAAGGCAATAGGGGAGCCGAGTTCGGATGCTGCTGCCTTTCCTTGGACAAATTCTGGTGCACATCAGCCCATGTTACAGCTTCACTATCCTTGGCCGCAGGCTTCCAGATCTGCAAGATTACATATACGATATCGACCACAAGCAACGACAATCCACCACATATCAACAGCCAGCCTTCGCTGGAATGATCCAAATACAGCTTCCATATGAGCACCAGAACAAGAAAGCAAACCAACAGCACAGGCATCCGCAGCTTTTGGCCCTGTTTGGCCAGTTCCTTCTGGTCATCCTCTTCGAACCAAGAAGGTGAAAAAGCTGGCGGTGTCAACGATGGCTCGGGCTGTTTGACAGCTGTATCAGCAGCGGCAGTAAATAGCGGTTCGGGTGTTGGAATTGTAGCCGTAGAACCGGCTGCCTGAGAAATTCGCGAATTCAGGACACTTTCCTGCTGACCAGCCGAAGCTTCAAGGCGGTTTCTATGTTTCTGAAGCAATTGCTTACAGCCAGTAATCGTAAAGGATTCTTCCATCAAGTAGCTCATAAGCTCTTGGTAGCCACTACCCGACAGCTCGGACACTTTATGGATGAGCCTTGAAGCCAGCTGCTGCAAATCTACAGCCAAAGGGCTTTTATCGGGAAGAACTTCTTTTGGGAGGTAAGTCAGATGAACGTCGGTGATTTGCTCCCCGCAATATATGTAATCTTCTTTGAGCACATAACATCCTTCTTGCAGCATATAAATGTTGCTTTGGCTTATGGTATCAACAATTGCGTATAGCAAGGAATAAAATTGCTTGAGGCTGATATTGCCCATCCTTAGCCAATGTGCCAGCATCTTTTTGTCAGAAATCGGATAATAAAGATATACCTGATCGTTACGTTCCTCCACCTGCAAAGCGAGCAGATGAGGAATTTTATTGGCGATTAGCATATTGACTTGAAACGTTGCTAAATGCTCCTTCCTCAATCCCTCGTCCGGAGCCGAGAGAACCATATAATGCCCGTTGCTTCTGACGAAATCTACCTTTAAACCATATAAGAGTGGGTTCAAGCCCCCGCCCTCCTTTCCTCTAGCTGAATTGCCAAAAAGCAGTTGCTGTCGCCGGAAGCACAGCCCACATAAAGGGAAAGCGGAGATGGTACACCGAATTTCGATAAGCGGCTAAGGGCTCCACCTGTTTCCAAATCACAAAGTGCATCAGCATCTTCCATGCACCTCCACCACGAGACTTCCACTCTCGCCTCCAGCATAAAATAAAGCAGCCAATCAAAGCAGCATAGAGCAGCGAATACATAATGCTTTGCAGAACAATTTCCGCACCCGTTAATGCGCCAATTGCCGCAAACAGCTTAACATCACCCGCTCCCACCGCGCGCATCCCATAGAGAATAAGCAAAGGGACAAAGCCAAGCAGCGAGCCGAGTAGTGCATAGCCAATTCCTGCTGTACCTGAATTAACCGTTTGAAGCACTAGACCTGCAAGGAATCCGATTGCACATAGCAGATTAGGAATTTTTTGCTTGGTTACATCCGACATAAAAGCGAGCCCCAGCATACCTCCAGTCAGCAGCATCACGTCCATCAGCTTCCCCCTACCCAAGCATGCTCATAGGCATGCTTACGAATCTGGATCGATTTGTTGAAAAATGGAATAGCCAACTTAAGCTCATATTGTGCCTCTATGCCGATAAAAGCCTGCTCTTTATCATTTAAATCAGGAAGAATCACCCTCGTTACTTTCAATCGCTCGGGCTTTAACCGAGTCTTATTCGCATAAAGCACAACCATCGGTGTCAAAGCAGCGTTTAACCGCGGCTGGTAGAAGTCTTTGATTTGTTGCTTGGCCTCCTCGGTACCTGCTTGGCTGAGCGCCTCCAGCTCTGCTCTTTGATTTTTTTCCCAGCCCATTAGCATAACAACTGGCTCGGGGATCCATCGCTCATATTCGTCAACGAATTCCTCGGCTTGGACGACTTTTTCCTTGGCTGTACCGATCTTCTCCAAGGCTTGGTCCATCCAGCCCTTGGCAGCGGTTTGCTCCCACCTGCTTTTAGCCTCCTGATATACTAAATCCAGTGGGTACATATTGGCTGCAATGACCTTTGTTGTGTCCGAGACTGCCGATTGTAGTGCCATCTCTGCTAAGGAAACCTGAATAAATCCAACTAGTAATAAAATAAAAGATAAAAATAAGGGCAAAACAATCGCAGCCTCCAGCACGATGCTTCCTTCCTCCCGACGAGCTAGCCTCATGGCTTCTCTTCCCATGTATAAAGGCGAACCCTTAATAAGCCATCACTCCTGTACGAACCATTTGACATCGATTACCAACTACCTCACATGGATAGAGCCCACTGATTCCCAAAATTTTGCTTAAGCCTGGTACAAACCATAATTTAATCGAGGTTCCTCCCGTTCCTGAAACATAGGTTGTGCTTTGCAGCAAGTCCATTCCCGTGTTTAATTGGATCAAGGCTTGCATTCGGGACAGCAATACCTCGTCACGGCTATGCAACAGCAGAAAGATCCGCAAATAATCTTTGTACGTCAAAGTTACAAGACTGCCCAGCTTTTTGGCGAGCGGAACGGCATCCCCCTGCACAAGCTTGACCATATCCAGTTGGGCTTTAACGGCACCTTCTGCCACAGCAGCCAATAAAACGAGCAGCGGTGATCCCACATTCATAGCTTGAATATGCGGCTCCAGTAACGCCTCAGCCGTACCTATCGCCAATCGAAAGGCAAACATCTCTCCATAAGCCAAGGAATAATTGCCCAGGCAAGAATTGGCTCCATACAACAAATATTCGACCTCTTGATTGGTAAGAGGATGGCTATCGGGACGCGAAGCTTCCTTGGACTGTTTAATATTTCCACCGAGATCCTTCTCCATGCCCAGCGTCCGGTAATTGAATTTGCTAAGCGCATATTCATCCACATAAAATTCATCCCGCACATCCGTCAAAATGGACTCAAACCCCGTCAACAGACTCATAGCGCTAGCATTCGCCTTGTCTGCATCTTCAAAATCCAGCTCAGGCACGGGCTGAGCCAGGTCTGCCTGCTGGTTCGTTTGCATATAAGCCTGATAATAACCGACACTTCCTTGGGAAGGCTCCCCCTGCAAGGCCGCATAGCTTGCTTTAAATGGGTCTGTCGCTGCCACTAGGCTGCAGCTGCCCATCGCTTTCATAATTTGATCCAGATACGGCTGTGCTTTGTTTCTTTGCTCTCTTTTTGATGTCTTCGCACTTGCTTTATTCGCATTGCGCTGTGCTTCCTTGGGGCTCTGCCCGATAAAAAGCCCATTCTCCTTTTGCCAAAAGGCTTCAATCGCCTGGCTCGCATTATTATAATTAGCTGCGTCGAATAACCAAACACTATTAAGCTGCGCCTGCAAACCGGAAAACAAGGCCACGCTTGCCGCTGCTTGCGCACCGTAATCATCCAGTTCCTCCCGGCTAATCAAATGAATGCTTTCGAAGACTTGATTCGCAGAATACGTAGAGTCGCCGCTATTATTCGATGTTACCGTTCGAAGCTCCTCATTCAAACGGTCATTCGCAGTTTTGGCTCGGTTAAGCGCTTTGTCGAACTGCTCGATCGTTTTCTTTAGGAAGCTCGCATCTGATGTCGAACGTACCTTGAGCAGCGTCAACAGGCTGGCATAACGGATCGTATCATTCAAAAGCTGCTGTAAATCCGCTACCTTGTCGAACATTTCATCCACCTGTAGATTAACTTGGTTTCTGCTCTCCATCAGTCCTTTTATCGCATCGGCAGCGCCTTGCGTCGCCTTGCTGACCGATTGAATATTGTCGTCAATGCTCTCCAGCTGCTGCTCCAGGCTTTTTAAATGATCCTTGGCATCCTGCAAGGATTGCCTGACCTCATCCACTTGATGAATCCCCACGTTACTGCTTAGCTGGTTCAGATCAGCCAATTGAGTCTGGTAAAATGGATAAATCGCAGTTGCCTTTTGATGGATCGCTTTCCATTCCTCCCACGTCTCATCCATCGCTTCATCCCGCTCATCCAATACCTTCTCAACAGAAACTGCATGTTTGGAAAAGCTTTGCGCCTGTGACAACACCGTGGAAAGCCCTGTTTTTTTGAATTTATCGACCAGCTCCAACGAATAAATCATCGGCGCCCGATATTTCATATCCTCCAGAATTTGTTTTTTGAACACCGTATGGCTCGCCAAAGTGTACATGGAAGTCAAACTGGAATTCGTCTCTTCCAAACGTTGGTCAATAAATCGGAAATGCTCCGCTTCAATCGTGCCCGACAGGTTGCCTGATACAGCCTTCAGAAAAAAAGCTTCAGCGTTGTCCTGCGCTTGATCCAATGCAAACAGCCCATAATCATGAAGCGAAAGCGAAAATGCAGACAGTACAGAGCGAACGCCCGTTTTCACTGCATTCTCGGCCTCTTTCTCGGCAACCTTAATTCGCGAGAAATCAATCAGCAGCGCACAAAATAAAAATATCGGCACCAAAATCATTATTAAATATAAGGAAACCGCACCTCCCTGCTCTTTTATGAGCCGCCGCAGCCACTTCACAGAACTACCTCCCAATACCAATCTCCTAATACCGTTCTTTAGAATGCTCATATTGCAAGCTTAATCTGCCTCTCCCCTTACTCATGGATCACAATAACGATACCTTTACGCTGTAATTCTTGCCGAAAGCTTGCGGATAAAGTAACGGTATCCTTGCTCGATTGCTTAAAAAAATGCCAGACCACTCCTTTTATTTGTGTACCCGCCTGCAGCAGTTCGGCATCCTTAGGCATTTGGACATTACGCAATTGGCTTTCATTAAATGTATAAAAAGCCTGGTGCGCGACCTCATTGGCATCCAATGCGTCTACCTGCCGATCCGTTGTGCCGTGGACTCTGACCGTCTGCTCCGAACCATTCACAAGGGCTTGCAAATATCTTGCAGCACTTGCATGGCTGTTAATGACCGTCCGCTGCTGCGGCGCTGAGCGAGGCTCCACAAAGGTTGCCAATGCCGCACGTGGCGTGATTCTTCCTTTGACCTCACTAATAAAGGTTCGTGTAAGGTCGATGATGCGGATGGATTCCACCGGGTCAACCACCTGCGAATAAGCACCCGATTGCACCTCGCTAAGCAGCCATTTGTCCGCATAAGCTGGTTTATGGAATGGCCTATTCACATTAACAGAAACTTCTCGGGATAAGCCTTTATTGCTGTATTGCATCAGCCCGCTCCAATCCTTGGCAATGGCTGCACCCACACGCCGCAGCTTGTTTTCCGGGCTGCTGTCATTGCTTGCACCCGAAGTAGGCAATACGATTTGAGCACCCGCATTCGGAACCAAAAACGCAAACAAATCCGAGACACTGTCGCTATGCAGCCGCCAATAGAGACCGTCATCCTCGCCTGGATTAAAGGCGCCTGTAATAGGGTCTCGCCTGCTATTGTCCCATATAAAGGCAGTCCGGTCAGCAGCGATCCCCGCAGTATGTTGTGCGGATGAGGATTGGAACACAAAAAGCGCCAAGAACAATAAAGAAAGCGTGCAAATGAGTATAAGTGGCATAACAAAGCTGGCTTCTATCGTAAATGTACCTCTGGAATCAAGGAGTAGGCGACGTATACGACGTAGCTTGTTCACTTTGGACTAATGGAGGTGGCATCGCCCTTAATAGTCGTCGATTGGTCCGTAACTTCCGATTGTGTGGCATTAAACATTTCCAGCACCCATTTCATAATCCATTTTCTAAACGCGATCGCTATAATAACTAGAACAGCGACAATCAGCAGGATCTCCAAAGTGCCTAAGCCGTCCTCGTCCCTCCAAAATTTTTGCATCATTTTAAAGCTTCTGCTTAGAATCATCATTAACATCCACTCCATCCTTATATTATTGCTCCATCATCAAAATAGCGGGAGCGGCAACCACAACCATAACGACAAGAAATATAAATACCATCGGAAACACCATTTTGGAGGAGGCTTCCTCGCCAAGTGTTTTGGCAATGGCCTTTCGTTTCTCCCACAGGGTAAAGGAAAGCTCCTTCAGCGACATCACAAGCTCATCGCCGCCGCGTTTATAATTGAGCAAAAGGGTAGTCGTAAATAACGATACCTCCTGGACGCCACAACGTTTATTAAAGTCCTCCATCGATTTGGTGAAGGAAGCATTTATGCTGATCTCATAAGCAACGACCGCCAATTCCGATAGCAGCGGACTTTTCATGACGTTGGGATTACGCTCGATGCAGCGCATTAGTGCCTTTTGCACCGATTCTCCAGCATTGACAAGCAATACAATTTGATTGACCATTTCCGGCAGGTCGAGCAGCATTTGCCTTTTTTTCTTTTGCAATTGGCTTGCCAGATTTTTGTACATCAGAAAGGGTAAAAATAACATCAGCCCTCCACCATAAGCCAGCATCTCTGCACCGGTTTCCGTCACCCATCCGAGTAAGGTGCTCCCAACAATAATAAGCAAGCAAAATGATAAAATCTGGACGATAAAGCATTTGGTGCGAACCACTGCTACCTTGCTCCCATGTAGACCAAACATCAGATGATGAACATTGGAGATGCTCTCTGGAATCCGATCCGTTATTCGAAAATAATCAATTAGCCATAGCGATAACGGCGCTAGCCAATAAGGATTAAGATAGGACTGGTATTCCTTCGAAAAATGGCTGTAGGATCGATATACCCGCGCCAGCAATGTCACCATGACCAGCAGCTCGACAACTAATAAAATGAGCATAGTTTTGCTTGCTCCCTCACACCTTAATATTCATAATCATTTTTGTGATGCCAAAGCAGCCAAGAAGCACTACAAGGGCTACAGTCATAATCAAATAGCCGGTTATCCCTTGATAAATGGGTTCCATGTAATCCGGTGAACTAAAGCTGAGCACAGCAATCACAATAACCGGAGCAAAGGCGAGAACTCTGGATTCGAAGCGCTTTTGAGCCATCATCACGGAAATCTCCTGCTGAATATCCAGCTTCTCCTGGATAATGGAAGCCGTCCGCCGGATCACATGGACCAGATTGCCCCCTGTACGTTTGCAGGTGACAAATACTTCGGTAAATTGTCCGATATCATCGATCTGCGATCTTTCGCTTAAATCCTTTAGGGCCAGCTCGATCGTCTCCCCATTTTCAATGCGCCGGTTGATCGTTTCAAGCTCCCTCACAATAAGCGCACGGGGGTCAGGATATAATAGCCTTAAATCAATAAGCGTGTCCTGGAAAGCATTTTCGACCGATTTACCGGCACTAAGTGCCGAGGATAAAGAGGCTAATGCTTGCTTAAACTGCAATTGAAGCAGCGACTTACGTTTAATAACTAGTTCTTTTTTACGTAATCTCGGAGCATACAGACCCAGCATGGCCAGGAAAGCTGCGGCAATCAGATGCTGGTAAAACACATAACCAATACCACCTAATAGGAACATCGCGACCAATATCGTCAAAGCGGTTTCCAGCGTCGTCATTTCATAGTCGTTATATTGGATAAAAGTCGGCCCTTTGGACGTTTTTGCTCGTTTGGAAATAAAAAGCTCCATATACACCTCCCCCATTAACTAATAAAATTAGGCAGCCTGACACAGCTAATTATGGCATTATTGTAATTCCCGACATCCTTAGCTTCTCTTGTTGAAGCAGCATTTTTCCGGTTGGCTGAAGCTCGCCCATGACCCGCCCCTCCTTGTCCTCCCCGCTTTCAACAAATTCGAACAAGCGATTTAACTTCACCTCGCCCCCTTCCATCCCGATAATTTCATTAATTTCGGTAACTCTTCGTGTGCGGTCTCGCAGCCGCTGAAGGTGAATCATCACATCGATAGCCGAGCAAATTTGCTTGCGCACCACCTCAACCGGCAGCGCCGCGCCGCTCAGCACCATCGTTTCTAGCCGGCTTAGCATATCTGTGCTTGAGTTAGCATGGCCAGTCGATAACGAACCATCATGCCCCGTGTTCATCGCCGATAGCATATCGATCGCCTCCGCTCCACGAACCTCGCCCACAATAATTCGATTCGGCCTCATCCGCAGCGAGGAGCGGATCAAATCACGGATCGTAATTTCCCCCTTCCCTTCCGTGTTGGCATTTCTTGTTTCCATGCGCACCAGATTGGGCACCGTAAGAATTTGCAGCTCGGCCGAGTCCTCAATCGTAATAATTCGTTCATCGTCAGGAATATATTGCGATAAGGCATTGAGAAAGGTCGTTTTTCCTGAGCCTGTACCTCCTCCAATAAACAGATTGTATTTGGCTTTTACCAGATCGATCAAAAACGCTGCGGCTGTGGGGGTTAGCGCCCCTTTGGCAATCAGCTTATCAAGCGTTAAGGGAGACTCCGGGAATTTGCGGATCGTCATCGCCGGTCCCTCTAGAGCGACAGGAGAGAGCACCACATTAACCCGCGAGCCATCCATGAGCCTTGCATCAACAATCGGATTCGCTTCATTAACCGCCCGATTGACCTTGGCGACAATCGCTTGGATCACATCTTCCAGCTTTTCCTTGCTCTCGAACTTTACCTCTGACAGCCTTACACGCCCACCCTCCTCTATAAAAATTTGATCATGGCGATTGATCATAATTTCGGTTATGGCCGTATTGTCCACCAAGGGCTGCAATACATCCAAGCCACGAAAGGAATGAAACAGCTTGAGGATGAGCGTACGCTTGCTTCCAGCTGTTTGGTATTGGTCAAACGAGAGCTGGAATACCTCATGCTCAATCATCTCCATTAGCTGTTGGTCGGTGACCGAATAAGAGAGGTCCAGCTTTTCTTTGATCAGCTGCTTCAGCCCAGTAAAGATATCATCTTGCAACATACACTTGAGCCTCAGCTTTCTTTAAGCCAAGCTCGCCAAGCTTGCTGAGGCTTTCACTAAAGGCTCCTCTTGCCTGCAGCGCTTCAATGCTGCCGTAAGCCTTCCATTCAGGAACATAGGGCAGGAACCCGGATATGGCAGCCGGAAATGCATCGCGGTTATTAAGCAGCACCCCATTGAATTTATTCACTAGGATCGTGATCTTACGCAGCCATTCTTCATTCTCTTGTGTTGCCCTCAGCTTAAGCTGCTTCATTAAAGCATCCGTCTTCTCCAGGTGGACACGGTCATCGACAACTAGCCACATCACCTGGTCACTTAAGCGAAGGGCGGCTAGCGTCCTTGGCTGCACGGTCGAATCCAAATCTATCACGACCTTATCGTACACCCCGGTTGCCAGGATAGAACGTATTAACGATTCCGTATCCTTCGCGGTCATTTCCTCCATCTCGGCCGGCTCCACCATGCCGGGGAAATAGTCAAAGCCCATCAGGGGATGGCGTCTTTTATAAAGCTCCACCTTTGCCGTTTGCAATTGCACATCCGCTTTTCCGTAATACAATATCCTGGAAAAATACGTTTCCTCCGGCTTTGATCCCCCCTCAATCCATGAACGTGAAGGTAGCTGCTCCAAATTCAAGTAAAATACACGTGCTCCCTGGTGAAACAGCTCGCGGGCAAGATGGACGGCGGTTAACGTTTTACCGCTTCCACCAACTGCTGAATACACAGAAATGACAGCAGCAGATCGATTTCCTTTTAATTTCGAGCTGCTTGTATACTCGTTAAAATGTGAAATCATATGGGACAACAACTGGTTAAGCGGCTGGTATTTGCATAAAACCGGATATTCGACAATATCTGCTGCCGTAAAAGTATCGCTCAGGATGATCAAGCATCCACTTCGCTGTTGGAACACCTGCTCAGGCAACGGCAAGAAGCCTTCATGGACGAGTAAAATATAGGGCTCCTTCGTTTGCTCCACATAAGCAAAGCCTTGCTCCTTATTCGTAAATACGGCCAGCATAAACGTTTCGGCATGCTCTGAGGTACGAATATAGGAGGCGCACATATCAACAAAATAATGATCCTCTTCCAGCAAAACCAGTTTCATTTTGACCATAACACCACTCCTTGATTGTTGGCTTTATTGTTTCGTTCTCGTCACACCTCTCCCATTAGCTGCATCACTCCACTCACCACAAGCACGACTCCAACAATAGCCAGCACGATGGCTACACTAACCTTACTGGAAATTCGAACACCCCCATGCCCAAATGTGGACGCAAAAAAAGCACACGCTGCCAAGAAAAATCTCTTGAACAGCGGTGCTTCCGCGTTTGCATTTCATATTTACGTTGATTATAACATAATTTATGGGTTTATCAACTTATTTTTGGAAAATGATGAAGGCAAGCTGATTACATCATAATTTGAATGAGCAATCCAAATAGCAGCTCTAATTCCTGAACTGAAATATTAAGCGTTTTGGCCTGCAAAAAAAAGCTGAGCTCAGGATTTTCTTTGAGCAAATTCATTAAATCCAGCAGGTGGTCTATGGGTGTTTGTTCATATTCGGAGATAACTGTTTTGTAGGTAAAGCTATTACCAACCTGCTTGATAATGCCAAATTCAATTAATTTTTCAAGCCATTTTTGAATATGCTCTTGGGTAGTATCGAGGAAATTAGCCATTACTTTATGTGGAAGCGAGCACGCTCCATCCTCTACGCTTTTGAGCTCGATTAATTTAATCAGTCTGCGATAATTTTGAATACGAACCACGATTTGATCGACACTATCTGCCGAAAACATTTCCTTCATGGCCTAATACAACCAAACGAATAAAAAAGTAATAAACGCAGGCAAGCCTTGAACGACAAGGATCGAACGTTTCGCCGTCATTCCCCCGAAGATGGCTGCAACCATAATACAGCCCAAGAAAAATAACTGAAGCTCGCGCGCTACCAAGTCATTGCTATAGAGCAGGCTCCAAATTAAACCCGCGGCTAAAAATCCATTGTACAGTCCCTGGTTAGCTGCAAGCGATTTGGACGCCTCTGCGACCTGCTGGGTCATTCCAAAGGTTTTTAATCCTTTAGGCTTCGTCCATTGGAACATTTCCAAATACAAGATGTACAAATGCTCAAGCGCAACAATGCCAACTAAAATTGGGGTGATCAGCACGATACTCCTCCTTCAAATAATTTAGAGCCGAGCTCGAATGTGCGTAGAGGAGCACTAAGTGGTAGGCGGACTTGCTTCCTGTAAAAAATAAATGGCTTTATCATATCCATCAGGTGTCATATAGTTTAGGGCAAGCGTGTGTTTCTTCGATTGAAAAAACATCCTGACCAAAGAGCTGCTTGTTTGCATATAAGGTGTATAGGGAGATAAGTAAATCGTGTCTGCCTCAGTGGAATTGCGTACAAACTGCTCAAGCTGCAGCTCATAATCCAAATCAGTGGCATTGCGAATCCCCCGTATCACAACATCGATCTTTTGCTCATTAATGTAGTTGGCCACTATGCCTTCGAAGGGTACAATATGGGCCCGTTGCCGAAATTCCGCAGGAACCGAAACCTCCACCAGCTCCGTTCTTTGCTGTAGGTTGAAATAATGCGATTTGGCCCGGTTGTTGGCAATAATAATATGAACCTCATCAAACAGGTTAAACGCACGCTCAATAACAGACACATGCCCCAAGGTGATCGGATCGAAGCTTCCTGCATATACGGCTTTCATTAAGAGCCCTCCCCAAACAGCTTATGACTTAATAAAAAATAAGGTTAATTCCTCGCGGTTATGGAAAAGCTGCTTTCCTTTTTGCAAGGAAAGCTCCGGCGACAGGTCGCCCACAAGCTCCCGCACCGTTTGGAACGCTTTTTTGTGCATTAGCTTAACAGTCAAAATGGCAGTGCCGCCCGTTCTGAGCGATGGCAGCAGCTCTTTAATAAGCCTCGCCATTTGTCTGGGGCTCCAGCTCATATCGCAAACGAGCAATTCATAGGCATCGGCCAACAGCTTCACATCAGAAGCATTTTTCTGGTGGAAGGTCAGGTTCGGGTGCTTCAATAAAGCTTTATCCAGCTTGGCTGGATCAATCGCCGTTACCTTCACTCCCCGCTCCAGCAGCAGAGATGTCCAGCCTCCAGGGGCTGCACCCACATCGAGTGCCATCTTGTATTGCGAGAAATCCAAGCCAAATACCTGCTCAGCCTCCAACAGCTTGAACTTGGCTCTGGAAAGCTGCCCTTCCTCTTTGCGAAAGCGAATGGCTCCACCAGACCAGTCCGACAAATTGTGCTCTGGCGCAGACAAGCCGATATAAGCTTTCTCAGGTGTCAGATAGAGCGACAGGATGAATTCGCCGCCTTTGGCTACAGGCTCCGTGGCATAAGCTTTGGTCAACGCAAGATCCAGCGCTTGCTTGTATTCGCCTTGAGACACCTTGGTAGCTAGCTGCTCGGTTTTACGAACCTGCACGGCAATAAGCGTGCCTGCCTCCAGCTTGATGCTGCTTGTCGCCCATTCCAGCAAGGAGTCCAGCTCGCCATCCCAATCCAGCTCTGCATCAACCGGTTGAATGTGGCGCAAAAACATCGGCTCCTGCTCCACCAGCCTTTGGGTCGCTTCGGCTTTGCCAAGTGGAAGCTCAAACCGGAAGGTTTCATTCGGCACCAGCTGGCTAAATTTGAAAGGAGGACCAAACAAGCGGATGATTTCCTCCTGTGCCTGTTGTCCATAACCACGGTTAGCTGTACCAATAAAAGTGCTGCTTTGCAGCAGCTGCTCCTCCATCATAGCACCTTGATCCAAGGGCGTCCTTGGAACCATTCCAGTGATACCGGCACCTGGAAGGCTTTCAGCAAATTGTCTTCATTCAGTACATCTTCCTTACGGCCTGATGCTACGAGCCTGCCTTCATCAATCAACGCCACATGCGTAAACATCGGCATAATTTCTTCAATATGATGGGTTACATATAAGACGGTAATATTTTGTTTGCCCAGCTGGTTAACGGTTTCCAGCAACCGCTCCCGCTCATATAAATCCAAGCCTGAGCAAGGCTCATCCAGAATCAGGATCGAAGGGCTGGTCATCAGTGCCCGTGCCAGCATCACTTTTTTGCGCTCACCTTGGGATAAGGTCCCTAACGGCTGATTAGCAAGATGGGAGAGGCGAATTTCGTCTAGCATGCCAAGCGCCTTGGTACGAACCTCAGGCGAAATTTCCTGGTAAAAACGCAGAAACGCATACTCACCTGTAGCAATAACTTCCCAAACCGGGTCAGCTGGATTTAGCTTTTCATATAAAGATTGGCTAATATAACCGATTTGCTTACGTACTTCCCGAACATCGCATTGTCCATAAATATGGTCCAATACTTGAACCTCGCCTTTGCTCGGAAATTGATAGCCGTTAATTAATTCCAGGATCGTCGTTTTCCCTGAACCGTTCTTGCCAAGAATAACCCAATGCTCGCCTTGCTGGACATGAAGTTCGATTTCGGACAAAATCGCCCGTTCCTCACGTATAAAATGAATATTGCTTAATGATATCACTTGCTGCATAGTACAAGATCACAACCTATTCTTTGCTGTTTTGGCTAGCTTACGTACATATTCTACTTCCTGGGCATGTGATCCGTGCTCATCCTTTGGTGTCTCCAAAAAGATCGGTATTCCCTGAAGAGCTGGGCTCTGAAGAAATTCGCGAAATCGCGCTTCACCAATAGTCCCTTGTCCAATTGGCGCATGGCGGTCCTTCTTCATGCCACCAGCATAAAGTGAATCGTTCAGATGGATAGCTTGTACATGGTCAAAGTAGCCTAAAAGGTTTCCTTTGGCCTCTAATTGGGTCCAGCCTTCCTTATGTGATGGCCATAGTCCACAAGCATACGCATGGCAGGTATCGAAGCAAAAACCGATATGCTCGCGATGCTCGGATAAGCTGCGAATTTGCACAAGCTCCTCCAGCATCGTTCCCATTAAGGTGCCTTCCCCCGCTTGATTCTCAATCAGTAGCTTGGCTTTACCTTTCCAATCTACAAGCACGGCATGTAAACATTGTATAATATTTTTGTAGCCTTGTAACGGGTCTACGCCTTTATATTTGCCAAAATGCACCACAACCCCAATCGAGCCGCAGGCTTCAGCGATTTCAAGATCATTGCGTAGCGAAATAATGGTAGCTTCTCTTAGCTGCAAATCCTCGGAAGCCAGGTTCGTTGGGTAAGGCGAATGGGCTATAGAAACGATCCCCTGCTGGTGGCAATAATCGGCGCAAGCCTGGGCATCTGGAGCATTCCAGCTTTTGACGCTTAAGGAGCGCGGATTTTTCGGGAAATATTGAAAAGCATTGGCATTTAATGTTTTCGCTATCATAGCGGCTTTAGTAAAGCCTTGGCGAATACTGAGGTGGCAACCGATATTCATCCCAACCCCCCTAAACCTGGCATAACAAGCAGCAAAAAGATTTTTTGGACGAAACGTCCATACGGCTCAATGGAGTGCCGCAATTCACGCACGGCTCTCCTTCACGGTCATACACACGGCAACGGGCGTCCGCCCCTCCGGTCAGGGTATCGCCGACAAATAAAGGCATTTCCATATAACCGCCATATTGTATGGCCTCGTGCAACACATTCTGCATCGATTCGTACAAACGCCGAAGCTCGTCCTGATCAAGCTGGCTGCAGTGTCTGGCTGGAAGCAACCCGGCTTTAAAGCAGATTTCATCCGAATAACAATTACCGATACCCGATAATACGCTTTGATCCACTAATGTGGATTTTAAGGTGCCTTTTTTCGTATGTAAGAGCTGTATACATTTGTCCTCAGTAAACTGGCTGACCAATGGCTCAGGACCCAGCTTGCTGAGTAAAGCATCTACATCTTGAGAGCTATGCAAGTGAAAGTAGCCTAGCCTTAAGCCGATAAAATACAGATGCTGCTCATTCCAGCTTATCGTTATTTGTACGGTTCGTTCAGGCTTCTGCGCTGAAGTTCCATAAAACATCATACCTCCAAGCATCAGATGCAGCACAAGTACTTTAGAGCTGCTCAAATGAAAGAGCAGATGCTTCGCTCGCCTTTCAATTGAAACAATGGCAGCCCCAATTAATTGCTGCTGAAATTCGTCCACAGGGACGTTAATCGATTTCTCGCGCTCCACTTCGACCCCAGTTATGGGCTTCCCTACTATTCTCTTGGATAACAGTAGCTTATAGT
Source organism: Paenibacillus agricola (assembly GCF_011440305.1). Taxonomy (GTDB): domain Bacteria; phylum Bacillota; class Bacilli; order Paenibacillales; family NBRC-103111; genus Paenibacillus_S; species Paenibacillus_S agricola. Next base: position 306,814 of record NZ_JAAOIW010000004.1, read on the forward strand.
TTTCCATTTCAGGCAATTCCGGCATAGGTATCCACCTCCTTACTAAACTGTTTGCCCAAAAAGGCCACATTTTAATATAGGAGGCTATTCCTAATTTGCGTATGGCTTCGCTTAAATGAGGCTATCCATCACGGCAACTGCCTCAACTGGATTAGTGGCCACGCGACTGCGGCGGCGAGCTGGCGGCTTGCTATCGGATAAGGCAGCACGACTCTCGGCCTTAGCTATTTTTTGGCGCAGCCTCTGGATTCTTTTTTCCAAATTAGCTGCTTCAGCCAGTTGGGCCTTATCCACGGCCTTGGCAGCTTGCCCTCTTCCCTTAGCATGAAACCCATTGTCTTTAGCTTGAAGCCTATGCCCGAAGGAGCGTTTTAACGCTTGCTGGCGCCAGCATTGGTCGACGGCCTGCAAAGCATATTGAAGAGCTAAGCTATATTGCTTCTCACGATGCTCATAATGCATAGATAGCTCGATATAGGGCTCTACAGAAGCGGTTGTCCTCTCGCCTTTGCGCTCCACATACAGCATCCACAAGCTCCGGGCATCCGCATATCGCTGCCGCTGCTTATACAGCTGTGCCAGAGGCAGCAAATAGCTATCGGAGCCCTCCTGCGGTTCTGGAGCTTCCGTGCCGCAGATCCGTTGCTCCAGCAGCTCCAAGGCTTGAGCCGCTAACTCGGACAAGCTTAACTTATCCAGCCAGACCCCTAAGCGGTACAGCTCTTCAAGCCCCATTGCCGAGAGCTTGCTTTGCCCGCTCAATACCTTGGCGAAATGGACAGATAAACCTGCTAAAGATAAAATATCAAGCTCGTTATGGATAAATACCCCTTCAACGATTGAGACATCACGCTCAGCCAAATATTGAAAATACAACGCAGGTGCCAATGAGCCAGGCACATCGTCCTTTCTAATAACGCCCAGCTGCTCCTCCTCTACCTTGCCTAGACGGCATGAAGGCATGGTATGCTTCCACAAGCTTCGGGAGGGATATAAAAAATCAAAATGTCCGGCAATCGGAATTTCCGCTCGAATCCGGTTTAAAATATAACGATTTTTAATAATTGGCCAATCAAAGGTTTTGCCATTATAGGTGACCAAGTAAGGATGGCTTCCAAGCTTCTCCTTCAAGTGATGGAGCATGCTGAGCTCCTCGCCGGGGTCGCGTATAAACATTTGCTCGACAATGAATTGCTCGCCTTCATAGAACCCGATACCGATCATAAAAGCAACATTGCCTGCACCAATACCTAACCCCGTTGTCTCAATATCCAGATAAAGCAATTGCTCATGGGAAAAGCCGGCAGTAGCTTCCGGTTCACCGCCATTTGCCGGCAGGAGAGCTAGCAGTAGCTCGGCTCCGCCTGCCAATTCACTAAGCATATAATCGCCGTGCAAGGTTTGGCTTGCATAAGAGCATCGCCGCATAACGAACGAGCCCCATTCATTACATTCCATATGTGCCCCTATCGTTGCCCATTCACCACCTTGGGCCACATCCTGCTCGTTGCTTAAAGCCTCAGCCTGCAGGCTATTTGCCGGCACAGCCGTTGCCACAGCCTCCAATGCGCCAGCCTCCGCTCTAGGCGAATTGCCAGACGGCTTATTATGTCGCAGCAGCCTTTCACGCAGCATACTCATGGAAACACCCCCAGCTTATTTATTAGGCTTAAGCCGACCCCATAAAGCGGCGCAATATACACCGGCACCTTGGAGTGGCCGAGCAGGGCAAGCTGCAAATCATTCGTTGAGCTGCCTGCTGCTACTTGCACAGACCCTCGTAATTGTATGGTTATCATAAGAGCTCCAATAACTCTATACTTTTTATCTTAGCGTTAATACCTTCTATTTCAGTTCCTATACAGGAGGGGCAACCGTCTTCGCACGGGCATTTATTTATGAGATTTTTGGCAGCGGTCTTTACTTCGTCGAATCGTTTAAATACATCTTCAGCTAAACCGATACCGCCAGGGTAATGATCGTAAATAAATACGGTAGGCAAGCCCGTATGCGCCGCCCGTATTTGGGAAACGACGTGGATATCATTACGGTCGCACATGACATGGATGGGTACAATATGGCGTAAGACATTAGCGATTCCCAGCAATAATTGCTCTATGACCTTTACTCCTATTTCCGGGTCTACTTCCTTCAACTCTACCCAGGCGGCGCTAGTATGCAATTCTTCTTCAGGTAACGTTATGGGGCCATACCCTATATTTTCAAAAGTGGTAAGCTTGATTTTTTTAAACATAGTAGGCATGACATTGACTACCACATCCCCATAATTTACAGTTGTCGTTCTTCGGCTAACGGTCCTGTCAATTTCTAAAACCTTTAATTGCACCGCCAGGTTAGCGTCTGTGTAATATTCTACATCCACTTGTCTTACATAAGCCTTTTTATGCTCCCAATCTAGTTTCTCTACCTGGAATTGCGTGCCCTCGTGTAAATAGATCGCTTCATCATGAAGCAGGGTCATAGCGCTAAAGCGGTCCATTTCCCCAATAATCCGTACGTTAGCGATATCCGATTGGTCCACAATAACTACATTCTCCTGGGCAGCCGACCGCAGACTAATATTACTCGCTGGGAAAGAGTCGCTAGCCCAATAAAATGTCGCATTGGAATGGTGCAGCACACGTTCTTCTACCAAATATTCCATAATATCTGTTACGTCTAAAGGTCCAAATTCTTCCCCTCGTTTAAACGGAATTTCATATGCCGCGCACCTTAAATGATCCACTAAAATTATTAAATTTTCGGGGTTAATCCTAGCGGATTCTGGCGACCTATCAAAAAAGTATTCAGGGTTCTGAATAATATATTGGTCAATAGGCGTGGAACTAGCAATCATTAAAATTAGGGCTTCTCCATGCCTTCTTCCCGCACGACCCGCCTGCTGCCAGGTACTAGCTACGCTTCCAGGATATCCAGTCATGATACACACTTGTAATTGCCCAATGTCTACCCCTAATTCTAAAGCGTTGGTACTGACCACTCCCAGAATGTCGCCGTCCCGTAATCCTTTTTCAATTTCTCGCCGTTGCTTGGGCAGGTAGCCCCCGCGATACCCTCTTATAGTTTTGGCGCCCAGCTCGTTTTTAACAAGCCCCTGGAGGTGGCTGAGAATAATTTCTACCCTCACCCGACTCCGGGCAAAAATAATAGTCTGTATGTTATTCTTCAAAAATTCTTTGGCAAGAAGATTAACCTCCACCGTAGCACTTTTTCGAATGTTAAGCGGCTTATTAACAATAGGCGGGTTATAAAACACAAAATGTTTACGCCCCCTTGGCGCCCCGTTATCGTCAATCAACCTCATGGGGGTACCCGTCAATTGTTCCGCTAATTCCTTCGGATTTGCAATGGTGGCGGATGTACAGATAAATATAGGCCGGCTGCCGTAAAATTCACATACCCGTTTAAGCCTTCGTACCACATTAGCTACATGGCTACCAAAAACCCCACGGTATGTATGTAATTCGTCTATCACAATATATTTTAAATTGCTAAACAGGCTAACCCATTTTGTATGGTGTGGTAAAATCGCCGAATGCAGCATATCGGGATTTGTTATAACAATATGCCCTGATTTTTTTACGATTTGGCGTATTGCAGGGGATGTATCCCCATCATAGGTATAGCTTTTTATATCCATGCCCATTTCCTTAATGATTTCGTTTAGCTCGCTTTTCTGATCTTGTGCCAGAGCTTTTGTTGGGAATAAGTATAAGGCGCGGCTGGTATCATCTTCAGCAATAGCTTGTAACACAGGTAGGTTATAGCATAGGGTTTTACCTGAAGCTGTTGGGGTTACCGTAACAATGTTCTCCCCTTTTTGCAGCGTTTCGTAAGCTGAAAACTGGTGAGTATAGAGTTCTTCTATGCCCCGTTGGTTTAAAGCTGATTGTATTCTAGGATCTACGCTTACGGGGATGGGTCTGGTTTTGGCTGCTTGCGGTTCAATTTCATGCCAATTGCTTATATTGTCGTTGGCTCTTAATTCAGTTATCAATTCGGAAAGTGACTTTTTTCTCAGCATGTGATTTCACCTCTTAAAGATACAGTTTACCGAATATTTGTTCGGTTGAACAGACCTTTATTAAACAAACACAGCTTTACGGCAATAACGGCATTTTTTACAGTCTATAACAACGGGCTGCTCTCTGTAATCGTACTGAAATAGCCCTGAACGGGATCGCTGATCCGCCAGGGCTTGAAGGCAAATCTCGACTTGCGAGAGTTGCGGGCTGGTATACATATGGGGTCACATCACAATTACAATATGGCACAGTTACAGCCTTACAGTAAATCCGAGGAGTCGTCATAATCGTACCTAATGCCATCTTGCTCAACCTTTTGTAAGTAGGATACACCTTGTGCGGCAACTGAATTATTTTGCAGCTTAAGTAATACCTCGCGATACTGCTGGGCTCTAGAGCCATTCGATTCTTTACTCATAGCCAAATGCAACGCCTGCTCGATTACGACAATATCATGACTGGTAAAATCCATACAGCAGCCCTCCTGGGTGTTGTTTTTCACCTGAGCTAGTATATCCCTGGAGGGATGGGGATATGCATTTCCCGCTTGATCCGCAACTTATTTCCTGCTTACTGTCCACGCATCAACGCTAATGGTTGGACGTGAAGGTATAACCGGGTCTGGTACAGGTAAGGGTGTAGGTGTAGGTAAAGTACCCCCACCTGCAGTTGCATTTGCCGGGGGATGATATTCCAGATTTATCCAAGCATTTTTATCATTTTTTGCCCAGTCTGCAAAATTGATATTGCCGCCTGTAGTAATTCCACCGAATAAAGGCTTTGGACTGGTTCCTAGACCACTACTAAAAGTAATGCTTCCAATAGCCCCCATAAAATCGGATACCGTCATATTGCCAATCGACTTAAAGTTTAATGAGCCTTTAGTCAAGATCGAACCTTTAATATCCATATCCGAAATCGTGTTGTTAGTAACAAGGGCTGTCGCATAAATATTCCCTGTATCCATACTTGTTATTGCATTAAAGGTTAGCGTCCCTCCTGTATATATTGAACCCGTCATCGCCATCTTTTCAATTGTATTGCTAAAGTTCACATTGCCAGGCGTGCTTATACTCCCAGTCATAGAGATATCTTTAATGGCATTAAATACCGTCTCGCTCCCTGAAAGTATCGACCCTGAGCCCGTCATTTTCAAATATTCAATGGTGTTTGAGAAATTCACTTTGAGCTTGCTGCTAATATCTCCAGCTACATGAAGCTGCTTCACAGCATTAAATACAACATCACCGCCAGAAATTATCGAACCGTCTAATACATTAATAGTGTCCAGCGTATTTGCAAAATTCACCTTGGTCAAGCTACTAATATTTTTCCCGACATCCAGCCTTGTAAAGCTATTAATAATAAAATCTTTACCCGTAATGATTGATAAACCTACTTTATTAGGGGGAGCTATATTACCTAGCGTATTGGAAAAGTTAATGGCTGTAAGGCTGCTGAAATACCCATCAATCTTTAGCGCATCAATCCCGCTGAATCTAATCCCATCATTTCCCGATACCGGGGTTCCTACTATAACGGAATCCTTTACATTCAATTGGTTTAATGTATTGGTGAAGTCGATATTTTTTTGTGTGCTTAAGCTTCTTCCCACGGACAAAAGCGCTACCGTATTAAAGCTCATTTGCCCACCACTGACCATGTTACCGCTTATTTGAATCGTTTCGTTCCAATTAGTCATCCTAATCTCGTTTTTGGCTACCATATTGCCAGTCACATTGATTATACAATTGTTACAATCCAATATAATATCGTTCCCAGATACGATATCACCTGTAATTGTAACGGTTTGATTGCTGCCTGAAATCGTAATATTGCCCGTGTGTAAAGCAGAGCTCTGAGAGCTGCTGATCGTCTTGGTTCCTGGGGTTAGTGTATAGGAAGCAGGAACTATATTCAATGTAGAATCATAAACAACAGGCTGCCGATAATTGACCGTAAGTGTATTTCCACTAAGGGTTAGCGGAAATGGGATTAATGGGGTTAATGGCTCCCTAGGTAAGGGTCTTATCACCATCTGGGCATCAAAATATTCATTAAATTGTGTTGCAAATTGTTGGGCGGTTATCGTTTTTATACGCGTCACACTAGTTCCGTCTTGACTGCCCAGCTTATCCTCACTATATCCTACGGGTGCGCCATAATAGCTAGGAGTTGGCGTTATAGCGCCAGATACCCCTTCTGCACCAAAAATCCCCGTTGCCGGATCCGTATATTTACTTTGTGTTGGGGTTGGTGTCGGTGTAGGCGTTGGTATCGGTGTGACAGCCTGTGCAATAGCTTGCGTACAAACTAATGTTAAATTAATATTCTGGGTTGATGTAATATGGGCTCGATTGCTTGTCCCTGCCGAATTTATTGCAAAGGTATCGCTGCAATCTCTGGCACCGACAATAGGGATCGTCCATACCGGTTTATTAGTATTATTATATAAAAAGTTACCCTGCGCGTTTAGATCCTCCACCATTCTCGCAACATTATTAGGTCCGAGATTAATGGGGTCAACTGCACGGCCAACGGCTTCGAGCATAATACGATTCGCCACAAGCGCTCCCGTTTCGGCAATATAATAGGCTTGCTCCTTAGTTTCCCCCTTTACTGTATTATTGGCTCCCTGTAAGGTGCTCATAATCAAAGGAGTGGAAAGCAAGCCAACAATAGCGACCAGAAATAAAACTAAAATCAACGCTGCTCCACGTTCATTTTTCATAATATTCATACGCTTCCCCATTCCTTCTTTGCAAATTTTCGACTATAGTTAGTTTATACTACTTTTGAACTACGCATAAAGGAAGTGCTTATCATGAATAATCAAAAAGGCTTATCATTATTGGAAGTGCTTGCTGCTGTCACTATACTTGCCATGGTTATTTTATCAATATCCTATTTTTTCACAAAAAATTATGAATACTCCAACCGTGAAGAAAGCAAGGATATTTCGGTTAATGTTGCCAGAAATGTTATTGAAGATTTAAAACCAGGTTTAATGAATGGAACTGCTGTTACCTTATTTAGCAATAGTGAAGCCGCCCATGCTTTAGCTTTAAATGAAATTGAATTACTGCGAGATAATCAGGATAACACCTTTACCTTTGACTATATTACCGACCCTATCAGCCATCTAAAAGTAGCCATCCGCGAAATCAATATTCCTAATAATAGAACCTATACGATAACCGACGAATTAAATACTGAGATCAGATTCCCGTTCGTGATGAACCATTATTTCTCTCATATTGAGGTTACAGTCACAGATACCTTATTGAACAATACAACCTACACCTTGCAGAGCTATCTAGAAAAGAGGCCAAGATAATGAAAATACTCAATCAAAAAGCCATTTCATTGATCGAGGTTCTAGCAGCTATTACATTAACAGCCATCGTTATCGGGGTGATTACAGCAGTTATTTACCAAACAAATCAAGGCTTTTCTAAGATTACTACGAGGGAAAGCGTTCAGGAAAACGGTAGAATAATTACTGAGCATATTGTTAACCAGGTACGTTCAGCTCGATATTTGGTTACTAGTACTCATGATGAAAACAATCATCGCCACAGTGTACTAACACTTCAAGCCATTAATGCTCAAGGGGCAGCAACAGGAGATACTGTTCGATACAATTTTGTCAGCCCCAACCTGACTGTAACCATCACTATAAATGGGGTAGCCCACACGATGACTCTAACGACTCAACTAGAGCAAGCGGATTTTATTTATTTAGCTCCAAGTGTAGTTGACATTAACCTACAATTCAAAGCCAATAGCAAGCCTTATTATACTAGTGTCAGGCTTCCTAGTTGGTAATACCTTATTTTGTAGTATTCGCAGCACCAGTTGAAGCAAACGACGAACTATTTAATCTTTCCTTCAGCATCTTGTTCATCAGATCCGCATTAGAGCCGTAAATTGACCAAGCCACCGCGTAGCCATCTAAATTTTTGCTCTCCCAGCCGCCTCGTAGCAGCTCTACAGCAACCCCAAGCTTATTAAGTGCCACCTTCATCTCTTCATCCTTTAAATCCTCTGCCACAAGCTGAAGAGCGTGATAACGGTCGCGCATTCTCCCCATGTTCTCTCCATCATTCGTTTTCAGCGCTTTGATCAAATCCGTCATAATGCCATTATTCTCAAGCGCGATATATTGATAAATCCCATACTCCGAGGAAGCTAGCACCTCTTTGGTTTTATCAGCAATAAAATCCAGATTGACCGTTCGCGAAGTGTTATTCCAGCTAACCTCTGCCCCAAGCATTTCAGACATACTACGCAAAGGCACATAAACAGAGCCATTATAAACAATCGATTCCTTCGCTAATTCGGCTTGCTGGCCGTTGATCGATACATTTAATTTTTCCATCAACACTTGGATCGTTTGCAGCTTTCCTTCCGCCCACGCAGTAGCTCCGAACAGCAACAACGAACCACCTACAATTGCGATCATCCATTTTTTGTTCATCATGTCGCCTCCTCTGTAAACAAATGATGCTAATTATTAGTTTCCAGCAATCTCATAAATTGTTGCTCCGACCAAGTTGGATCAACTCTTCGTTCTACTTCTTTAGTTGGAATTGGTGCTGCTTCCTTAAATTTCCCTACATATCCATTGGCAGCAAATAACGAAAGCTTAAGATTCAAACTAATCTTATCTATAACGACCGAATACGCCTCATTGGCTACGAATTCATTAGAGGATGGTGTCGACACAGTCCCTGCTGTAGCTTGGTCACTGCTTTTACTCACCTGCAGACTCCACTCGCGTATGGCAATTAATCGTTCCGATTGATCCAATAGCTGGATAAATGAGGTGATCTGTGCGTACGTTCCTGAAACTACAGCCGTCATATGGATCTCTTGAATAGCTGAGCCTGTATTAGGTGCTACCGCTCCCGTCGCAGCATTAGGTGCTATATGGGCCTGAGGAGCTTGGTTGGCGCCGGCAGCATTCTTAGCTCCTGCGCCATTCATAAGCATGGCCAGACCATCCGAGCCCTGGTTGCCCTCCCCATATTGGATATTATTTAAGGTTACACCCGATTGTTTCTCGATCTCCTTGAGATTCAGATAAAACCGTGGCATTTCCTCTTTGATGGGAACCTGGCGCAGCTGGGCTTCAATTTCTGCATCCGTTGCTTTCATGGGTGTCGGATTGCGCAGCTCGTTCTCTTTAAGTTTGGCAAGTGATTGAACCCGTGTATCGGCGGTTTCATGTCCAGTTAATACAGGCAGGACAAAAAAACTGAGTACATACACATTAAGAAATAACCCAATAACGATACTAGCACCTATTAAAAAAGCGGGGGATCTTAGCGTTTGTGCATATTCTTGAAGTTTTTGCTTGTTCATAAGCTCCCCCTACTTTATTTGGTTTGGTACCTTTAAGGTCAGCTCCAATTGGACTTGAAACTTCGTATATTTTTTAGTTTGGACAACCGTAGGAGCAACTGCCACTGGTGGCAAGGTTGTTACGGGTTGCTCGGGAAGCTTATATTGTTTGAAAAGCTCGAGATTTTTTTTAGCCTCATTAAGCTCCTTTAATGTAATGGGGGAGTCTTGAATGATTTCCTCAAAAGACATACTCACGTCAGCACTAGTATCCTCTGGGGTAATCAAGCTTTGGTCTGGCACTTCAATGCCAAATTGCTGCTCAACCATCTGTTGGTTAATCGTCCAGCTTAGCTCATTTAACAGCTCATCCCCCTTGCTTTCTGCAGGGGTGAGCTTGGTCTCCATGATTCGCTTAAATTCTTCTTCCGGGGATAAGGTTGTCCCACTTGAAGGAGGAATCGGCGGAATAACTTCGATAGGTGCCGGAGGTATCGGGATTTCACCATCAACACGCTGGATGCTTTTTATTAACACATTCTCAAGAAGCGGAGATTGCTGCAGGCGCAGCACGTATTCAGCGGTTTGCTCCAGTGCTCCGAATTCAGCCGTTATCGCCAATTTTTGTCCAGTACCCGCCACTTGGCTGCCCGCTGCAGCCGCTTGAGGCGAGCTCACCGCTATCTTGCCATCATTAGCTCCAGCCACTACACCCATAGATTGAATGCGTGCCACCTCTGGAAGCTGGATTGTAATAAGCTCAATCAAAGGCAGCCAAAATTGCCGCTCCTGTTTGAGCTTGGCAATATCTGCTGTTAAAGCCTGATAATTTTTCGTTTGCTCATCCATCGTTTTCTGCAAGCGCAGCGATTGAATCGAGTTGCTAAGCTCCTTCGACTGGGCTTCCTTCTGAGCAATGCCCGCTTTTAAATAAACACCATATAACATCAGACCTCCGGCAAAAAGCACAGATACGGCCAAAGTGCTAATAACAAGCGGAATATAAATGCGACGAATGATGGGGATTTTGGGCAACAGGTTAATATTTCTCATCGTCCCGTACCTCTTAAAGCCAATCCAATCGTAACCGAATACGTAGAAAACAGCAGATTCAAGGGTGCCGCAGCGTTCGTAATCTGGTCGGTTCCGAATAAGGCTACTTCAATTCCGAGCTTTTCTTGCAAAACCACAGCCAATTCCGGCAAACCATTGACATCACCGGAGAGCAGCACACGATCAAATACTTGGGTGCGGTTATTTAAGGTATATCGATAAAAATTCAACAAGCGCTCCAGCTCATGAGCCAAATCATTGCTTGCATGATGCGTAGCTGAAAAATCTGTATTAAAATCAGTAAACAAGCTGTCAAGCGGTGAACCTTCTTCGTGAGTAACCTCTGCCTTTTTCTCCTCAAAAAGGATCGGGAGATTACGGGTTATTTTCAACTGGCTTTCATGAAAAATACTGACATCCGTAGCCTTCGGATTCACATCGACAACGAGAAACGTACCATTGGAATTGGTAATCTGGATTTGATGGATAAGCCGAAATAGCGATAGCGCTTTGATTTCCAGGCTCTTAAGCTTTAATCCAGCCGATTTGGCGATCTCCGAGTATTCGTCAACCAGCGCACGCGGTGCAGCGATAAGCATCACATCACATTGCAGCTTTTCCAGCGCTTCTGCATCCGCTTCAGGCTGCTTCGAATTACCGAATAAAAGATCATGTTCCCCACCCAGCCCTAAGCTGTCCTGCTTGCCTGTAGCAGCTTGACCTTGCCAATCCCCATCAGAGCCTTTGGGCGATTTTTTAGACTCTTTTTGCTTCTTAATGGCCGATTTGGGCTTGGCAGCGCCCTCCTCCGTTCCGTTTAGCTTGACGAAATCGTAAACCGGTTGGTCAAAAGGCAAATGGATATTATGCTTCACTTCAAAATCAACCAGCTTTTGCAATTCTTTTAAAGGAATATCGGGAAATTTCAAAAACCGCACCATGATGGATTGGCTCGGTACAACCATATGCACATGTTTACTTTTCGGATTGAGTTTGGCAACCAATGTCTGTATCGTACGAATAACGCTATACAGCTCCTTAATACGTCCATCGTCAATAGCCTGGTCGGGCAAATATTCCGTCTCATAACCGTGTAGGATCGGCTTGCCTTTGGAGCCAGCCGTCATTTCTACGGCTTTTATAGAGGAATCAGTAATCTCGATACCTAAGGAGCGTGTCATAGGTCGTACAAGTTGTAACAAGCTAGTAAAGTGTCCCAATGATGACTGACCCTCCTTTGATTCTCAGGAAAACTGCTAATGATCGAGCATAGTGTTAACTGCGAATGAATTGTACGTAAAGCTCAATGAGGTCCATACCCCACACATACACGAACAAAGCGCCTAGTGCTATAAAAGGAGCAAACGGTAAATGCCGCTCTCGGGACCAACGTCCAGATACCAGCAAGGAGCCGATAATAATAGTGCCTAAAAAACAAGCTATAAATAAAATAAATAAAGCCATTCCAGGTCCCACGATTAATCCGATAAACGCAAACAGCTTAATATCGCCGCCGCCCATTCCTTCTTTATGCAGCATATTTTCAGAAATCCAAGCAATTCCATACAAAACCCCGCCGCCCACAACAAAACCAAGCGCATATTGCCATAAAGGCAATGGATGAATAAACAGCCTCAGCAGCAGCCCAACGCCCATTGCAAAAAAAACAATACGGTCAGGAATTAGCATATACTTCAAATCGGTTAAAGTTACAGCGACCAGCACCATTACGAAAAAAAGTCCCACGAACAGCTCGGCTACAGGTCCAAAATAGGCTGCCAAAATCGCAAACCAGACTGCAGTAGACAGCTCACCTATCGGGTAAATCGGAGAAATCGGCTTGCCGCAATAACGGCAGCCACCACGAAGATATATATAGCTCAGTACAGGGATAAGATCCCCTGCCGATAGCTTGTGCTGGCAATGCACACAATGCGAGGGTGGGTATACAAAAGACTCCTTCTTAGGCACACGCAACGCAACCACATTCAGAAAACTGCCGATCAATAGCCCAAACAGCCCGATACAAGCAACCCAAACGAAGGGATAACGTATAAAAAAGTCCACATAGAGCTGAGTAATATTGTGCAGCGAGTTCATGTTGAGCCCCCTTCGTGGGTGAAGCAGTTAGTGAAAGAAAGGTAACCCGGTAAAGGGTTACCTTTTATTAAAAGGGAAATTAAGTTGTTTTATTTAAGGTGCCAATGGAGCATACGTAAATACAAGAGTAAAATCAGTTGTACTCGTATTATTCATGGATACACTTGTTATAGCCACGCCATTACTCCATTTAGGTACTGAAACAAGGTTACCTGCTGCTATAAGCTCCGCCATAGTTATCACAGATGGAGTAGTTCCTAAAACCATACTTTTATCCATGATATAACGTTGTGCAGCATCCGCTACAACAGATTTTGTGGTGGCATCTGCACTCGTTTTAGACTTATCAAACCCACCCATAACCGCAGCCCCCGCTACCGCTGCCAAAATCCCCAAAATAACAACGACCGCCATTAACTCGATCAACGTCATCCCTTTTTGATTACGTGATAATTTCCATTTCTTGCGCATAATTGCTTGCATGCTGATTCCTCCTTTGGATGTGTAAACCACTCTCTATATTTTGTTGCATTGAAGCTTGAATTAATGAAGATTTTCCATCAGCTTAAACGAAGGCAGCATCACAGCTAATACTATAAATCCGACAACTACGGCAAGGATTAGAATCATAATGGGCTCTAGCAACGACTTTAACCTGTCCGCCATGGCATCCACATCCGCCTCATAGAAATCGGCTACCTTTTCGAGCATCGTATCCAAGGCACCCGTCTTCTCGCCGACCTGGAGCATCTGTACAACCATCGGTGGAAAAAGCCATGTATGTTTAAAAGGCTCGGCTATGGAGCTACCCCCACGAATGCCTTCACGAGACTCAAGAATTAAGCGGGATACCGCTTCATTGCCTACAACGGACGAAACAATCGTCATCATCTGGAGCATCGGAATTGCAGCTGCGAATAAGGAGCAAAACGTTCTGCTAAAACGCGAAAGTGCTTGCTTATGCCACAGCCTGCCGAAAACCGGCAGCTTCAGCTTGGCGTAATCGAGATAATACACACCATTCGGCAGTTTTTTAATAATCGCCAGCAGGAGGGAGGGAATAAATAAACAAGCAATAGCCATATACCAATACACTTGCATCCACTTGCTAATCGCTATGACAACAAGCGTGGGAAGCGGCAGTTCAAGTCCCATCGTCGCAAAATTGCCAACCAGCTTAGGCACGACGAATATCATCAGAATAATAACGACAATGACCGTCACGATCGCCATAATGACCGGATAAACCATCGCGGATTTCACCTTTTGCTTCGTGTAATATTCCTTTTCGTAAAAGATGGATAAACGGTTAAGCATCTCATCGAGATTACCACTCGCTTCACCTGCACGGATCATATTAATGAAGATGCCGGAAAAAACACTCGGATAATGGGAAGCCGCCATCGAAAATTGGGTACCTCGCTTCATATCCTCGGAAACACCCAAAAGCACCTTTTTAAACACCTTGCTTTCTGTTTGTTCACCCAGCACCTGAACGGCTTCAACCATATTGATTCCAGCTTTATATAAGGTTGCTAGCTGCCTGCAAAACACCGTAAAATGCTCGACCTTCACCTTGGGTCCGCCGCCAAAATTGATTTCTTTGCGCAACAGGCTTTTGCTCTGGTCAACAAGGTCGAGAATCCACAGTCCATTGCCCTTGAGCTCCTCCATCGCCTGTTGGAAGTTAGGGGATTCGAAGGTGCCTTTGGAATAGTTGCCGTAGTCGTCCACAGCTCGATAATTAAATTTCGGCATCACGTTCAACTCCAGATGTTATGATTGCAGGTCCGCAAAGCCGAACAACGCCTCTTTCGCTGAATCCACTGTTATTGCCCGTCTTTGTAGCAGCTCACGCAATGCCATCTCCATCGTTTGCATGCCTTGGGCTTTGCCTGTTTGCATGGTAGAGCGAATTTGATGCACCTTCTCCGAGCGGATCATATTGGCAATTGCTGGTGTGTTCACCATCACTTCGATCGCTGCCACTCTGCCCAGTCCATCCACCGTAGGCAGCAGCCGTTGTGCCATCACACCTAGCAGCACCGAGGCAAGCTGTACGCGTACCTGCTGCTGCGCTGCGGTGGGGAACACATCGATGATGCGGTCAATCGTCTGGGGAGCATCGGCTGTATGCAGAGTGCCGAACACAAGATGTCCAGTTTCCGCTGCTGTGATCGCCGTAGAGATTGTTTCCAGGTCCCGCATTTCGCCAACCAGGATAACATCCGGATCCTGCCGCAAGGCAGCGCGCAAGCCCGAAGAGAACGAGTCTGTATCAATGCCAACCTCGCGTTGGTTCACGATACAGGACTTATGGGGATGTACGAATTCGATCGGATCTTCCAGGGTAATGATATGGTCATGACGTGTGCGGTTAATGTAGTCCACGATGGCGGCAAGCGTAGTTGATTTCCCACTACCTGTAGGGCCAGTGACGAGCAGCAGGCCTTGTGGCTTTTTGGCAAACTCCTCAGCCATTGCCGGCAAGCCCAATGATTCCATCATGGGGATTTTAGTCGGAATAAGACGAATCGTCATACTGACAAAGCCCTTTTGCTGAAAAACATTGACGCGAAATCGGGATACATCGGGAATCCCATAGGAAAAATCGAGATCGCCCGTGCCCATAAACATTTCATATTGCTCGGTGGTCATCAATTCTTTAGCTAAATCCAAAGTATCAGACGGCGTTAAAGGCTTGTCGTTAACCGGTTTTAATTGGCCATGAATCCGCAGCATCACCGGTGAGTATACCGTAATATGGATATCCGAAGCTTTTTGTTCAAAAGCGAGATGTAATAAAGCTGTCATACTCATCGTTCCGGCAACCTTTCTGCTAGGGGAATGCTATCATAAGATGGGACTATTTACTCAATTATACTACATCAATCTACCAAATCATAGGTATATATAGGAAATTAGAACTAAACATATAACATTTTATGTAAGATATAATTTCATTCATTCTTTTCCTGTAACTCTAAACACCTCGGCAATCGTTGTATGGCCCGCGACCACCTTTTTCAAGCCATCTACCATCATAGGTATCAAGGATTGTGATAACCCATAAGCACGGTATTCACTATCCGATCTTTTTTGTAAAATCATCGACCGCAGCTTATCATCCAGCATCAGCACCTCGTGGATAGCCATCCGCCCCCGATACCCCGTCCTCCCGCACTCCTCACAGCCTTTGCCTTTATGTAGTGTTATAGCTCCAGACAATCCGTGATCGCCCAGTAATTTAAGATCATCTACAGATGGAGTGTAAGCAGCTGTGCAGCTGGAGCATATTTTACGAACAAGTCGCTGGGCAACGATACAATGCACGGAGGATGAGATTAGGAAGGGCTCGATGCCCATATCCACAAGTCGTGTAATGGCGTTAACTGCGCTATTCGTATGTAAGGTGCTCAGCACCAAATGCCCCGTCATTGCCGCCCTAACCGCAATCTCTGCAGTTTCCGAGTCACGGATCTCACCGATCATCACAATGTTGGGATCCTGCCGCAATATGGCCCTGAGACCACGGGCAAATGTCAAACCGGTCACATTGTTCACCTGCACCTGATTGATACCA
Organism: Paenibacillus agricola; assembly: GCF_011440305.1. Taxonomy (GTDB): domain Bacteria; phylum Bacillota; class Bacilli; order Paenibacillales; family NBRC-103111; genus Paenibacillus_S; species Paenibacillus_S agricola. The sequence continues at coordinate 322,942 of NZ_JAAOIW010000004.1, forward strand.
TGAAGCTGATACTCAACAGGGTCTTCAACGGTAATCACATTGACTTCATCATTATTTAAACGGGACAAGGCTGAGTACAATGTGGTCGTTTTACCGCTGCCTGTAGGTCCTGTTATTAAAACAACGCCATGGGCGTTATTGATTCCATTCAGAAATAGCTGGTAATTATGCTCAGAAAAATTAAGCTTTTCAATTTCAGTTAAGGTGCTGCCCATATCCAGAACCCGCATAACAACCTTCTCGCCATGGATCGTGGGCAAGGTCGCGATTCGAATATCTACCTTGCGGAATTCGATATCCATCTCGACCCGCCCATCCTGGGGCAGACGCCGCTCAGCAACATTCAGGTTGGCCATAATTTTGATCCGTGCAATAATTACGCTTTGCATCGTAGGTGGCAAGGTTCGCTCGGTTCGCATCACACCATCCACCCGGTAACGGATACGCAAGCTATCCTCTTGGGGATCTATATGGATATCACTCGCACCGATTTGTACGGCTTGAATAATAATTTGATTAACTGTCTTGACGACCGGAGAATCCTCTTCCTCCTGCGTAGTCTTTACCTCTTCCGTTTCCCGCCCTTGCAAAATTTGGTTGATTTGCTCAACTGACTCCTGAAGCCCGTAATACCGTTTAATGGCCCTTTGCAGCTCATCTCTAGCGGCGATCGTAGGTTCAATCCTCATCCCAGTGCTCATGCGAAGCTCATCTATGGCAAAATAATCAAGGGGATCTGCCATCGCTACGATTAATTTATTGCCTTCTGTCCGTATCGGCAGCACCTGATGCTGCTCAGCAAGACGTTGGGAAATAATGTTAATCACCTTGGTCTCTATTTTCTGGCGGTACAGCTGAATATGCGGAATGCCTAACTGGAATTCCAGCACCTCAATCAACTGCTGCTCCGTCAAATATTGCCGGTCAATTAAAAATTCGCCAAGCCGCATTTTCGATTCACGTTGTTCCTTTAATGCATGTTGTAGCTGCTCTGCCGACAATAAGCCCGCTTCAACCAATAAATCACCAATACGTTTGCGTGGAGCCATATTTAATCCCCCAATCAAGACTAAAAAAAAACTGCCGCAAACAGGCAGGTTGAAGATTAAATATCTCATGCTGCCCATGCGTTCTCATCGTGTAGGAATGCTTATTTATTCCATTTAAACACAGCATATGCACAATGGTCAACGGGTTTTTTAAGATAAATAATTGGAATTCGACTATTTACGACAAAAATTAAAGTCTAAACACGAACATTTTTTGGGTGATTACCAATAAACATACGGATACCAATGAAATTCCGGGCAAACCTTAACACCGCCTTAACACTCTTTTATTTTTGGCCTCTGATGGGATCGTTCAGAGAAACGAAAAAAAGAACGCATCCCTGCGCTCTATTCTCATAATTTCCTATAAAACACCTAATGGCAGTCCCGTTTTGGCTTCGCCACCTCGAAGCTCCAGTGGTCGCGCGCCAAATAAACCTCTGGAAACGTTTGTTTAGCCTCATCAACCAATAGCATGGCTTCGTCCTTCTGGTAACGGGAGCTGATATGGGTCAAGATCAAAGCTTGTGCCCCCGCATCCCGTGCTGTTCGTGCCGCATCAATCGCTGTTGAATGGTCATAGGCTACTGCCAGCTGCTTTTTCTCTTCGGCAAAGGTCGCTTCATGCACTAACACATCAGCATCCCTGGCAAGCTCCAGTGAATATAAGCAAGGCTGCGTATCCCCAAGTATGGTTATTATGCGTCCCGGAACCGGAGGGCCAATAAAATCCTTTGCGCGTAGCACCGTGCCGTCCTCAAGCGTAATATCCATGCCTTGCTTGATTCGGCCGAGCATGGGTCCAGACGAGATGCCAAGCTTTTTTAGTTGATCTGCACGCAAGCTGCCCTGCTGCTCCTTTTCAACAATACGGAAGCCATAGCTGCTGACGCGATGCACCAAAGGTGCCACATAGACAGCAAACTCCTGATCCTCGTGTAAGAGCTCCTGCTCCTTGGGCGCAAATTCTATAACCTTCATTTCATAGGTTAAATGTGCCTGGCTGACATCAAGCGCAGTGCGGATGAACAATTCCGTGCCTACCGGCCCGTAGATGGTCAAAGGAGCATCTCCGCCTTGGTAGGAGCGGCTGGTGAGCAGCCCGGGAATCCCATATATGTGATCACCATGCAGATGGGTAATAAATAATTTTTCCAGCTTGCTGGTACGTACAGGCGAACGTAAAATCTGCTGCTGGGTTCCTTCCCCGCAATCAAACATCCAAAAGCTATTATTTTCGGCAAGCAGGTTTAAGACGATAGCGGATACATTCCGCTCCTTGGAAGGCATTCCTGCGCCTGTTCCGAGAAAGTAAATTTCCAACCTCATCTTCTCCCTTTCATTCGCTGGGCTTGGTTAGCTTTGTTGGTGCTTGTCCCTAAACATAGGGAAAGAGTGGAGCCGCTGTGCCTCCACTCCTCCTAGTATAACCTAAACTTTATCGACATTAAAATAACGTGCCTCTTGATGTGAGAATACAATAGCGGACACGGATGCCTCCGGCTCCATCATGCAGCCCTCGGTTAATTCCACGCCAATATCCTCCGGCTTCAAGAGCTCGAACAACTGCTGTTGATCCTCAAGGTTAGGGCAGGCCGGATAACCAAACGAAAACCGTTGTCCACGGTATTTGGCTCCGAATAGCTCGCCCATCGTCATATTCGCTGGATCCGGGAAGCCCCACGCATCGCGCATCATCTGATGCACGCGTTCAGCCAATGCTTCCGCTGTTTCGAGCGCAGTAGATTGTAATGCATGCGACCGTAAATAGTCGCCCTTAGCCCGCCAATCTGCGGCAATTTCATTAATGCCATGGCCCGCCGTAACGACCATAAAGCCGATGTAATCCATCTCGCCGCTTTCTGTCGATTTCAAATAATCGGCAAGGCAGAAATACGGGTCTGTTTGCTGCCGTGGAAATGAGAACTTCTGTAAAACCTTCGTTGTATCCGCAGGATCATAAACGAAAATATCGTCGCCCGAGGATTGCGCCGGGAAAAACCGATAAATCGCGTGTGTCTTAATAATGCCCTGCTTTTGCGCTTGAGCCAATATTTCATCGACGGTTTCTTTTAGCTGCACAGCTTTAGGCTCTTTATCAGCGAGCATTTTCTCAACCTTGCCCTTTAAGCCAAGATGATGGCCTAGCAGCATTTGCATATTGATATAAGGCATAACATGGCTGATCGGGTAATCGCGGATGACCCGCCGCTCCAGGCTATTAGGCACTTGAACCGGTAACGTGCGGTCGATCGATGATTTAAGCACTCGTGTCAGCACAGGCATGGCTTCCTGCTTCTTACCGGATTCCATCACATCGGACTCCATGCTCTCCCGCAATTCCTTGATCAATTGCACCTTTTGGATCGGGTCGCTCAGCTTGTTCGCTATGTCCAAGCCGTCCATCGCATCCTTCGCATATAGCACTACACCTTCATATTCCGGTGCAATCCGCGTTTTCGTGAACTTGCGTGTAAGCGCGGCGCCACCGACCAGGATCGGAACATCGATACCGGCGCTTTTTAAATCCTGCGCGGTAATGACCATTTGCTGTGCGGATTTAACCAGCAAGCCAGACAAGCCAATCGCATCAGGCTTCTCCCTGTGGAAAGCAGCTATAATTTGATCAGGCGGTACTTTAATGCCTAAATTTATGATTTTGTAGCCATTATTCGACAAGATAATCTCAACGAGGTTTTTACCGATATCATGGACATCACCCTTAACAGTAGCAAGCATAATCGTCCCTTTGACGGCACTATCCGCTTTTTCCATAAAAGGCTCCAAATGGTTGACTGAGGCCTTCATCACCTCCGCGCTTTGCAGAACCTCCGCAACGATCAGCTCATTGGCGTTAAAGAGACGTCCCACCTCTGACATCCCGGTCATCAAAGGTCCATTAATGATGTCCAGTGGTGCTTTTGTTAACATCGCTTCATTCAGATCGGGAATTAAGCCTTCTTTGGTGCCTTCAACGACATAGGAAGCCAAACGCTCTTCAAGGGTCAAATTGGAGATTTTTTCCTTCTTATCGACCTTTTTCTCACGGAAATGGGCTACGAATTCAGCCAAGGTGTCATCCGTCGTGTCAAAGATCAGCTTTTCGGCAAGCTCCTTCTCGATAGCACCAATCGAGGCATACCGTTCCAGATTTTCCGTATTAACGATAGCAAAATCAAGCCCAGCTTTGGTAGCATGGTACAAATAAACCGAGTTTAATACCTCGCGTCCAGCCGGCGGCAGCCCAAACGATACATTACTAAGCCCAAGAATTGTTTTACATTCCGGAAACCTTTCCTTGATCATTTTTATGCCTTCAAGCGTCTCAACGGCAGAACCTATATATTGTGGATCTCCAGAGCCTACCGGAAACATATTCGGATCAAAAATAATATCCTGTGGGTTCATACCATACTTCTTGGTCAACAATTCATAGGAGCGCTCTGCTACCTCTAACTTAGCTTGGCGCGTTACAGCTTGTCCTCTTTCATCAATGAGAATCATAACGACAGCAGCGCCATAACGGTGAATTAACGGAAGAATCGCTTCGAACTTAGCTTCGCCATCTTCAAGGTTAATCGAATTAATAAGCGCCTTGCCTTGCGAATACTTCAGACCCAGCTCAATAATATGGTCATAGGTAGAATCGATCATCAAGGGAACCTTAACTTTTTTGACGACTTCCTTCAAGAAATTTTCCATCGCATAAGCTTCATCAATATCGGTATCCTGAACGTTGATGTCGATAATATAGGCACCATTTTTAACCTGTGCGCGGGCTACCTCTGCCCCTTCCTCGAACTTACCCTCTTTCATTAATCGCTTAAATTTGCGTGAGCCGGATATATTGGTACGTTCCCCGATCATGTAGGGGCGGTTCGCATCCTCGATAAATACCGTTTCTATGCCTGATACAGCAGATAAGTGAGCTTCTGCGTAGACCCTTGGCTTAAATTTGGATAATTCATCAACCATCGCCCGGATATGGTCAGGCGTCGTTCCACAGCAGCCACCTGCAATATTCAACCAGCCCTGCTCGGCAAAGCCGGATAGCTTTTTGGCCAAGGAGTCCGGCGTTTCGTGATAGTTACCGTTCTCATCGGGAAGCCCAGCATTGGGGTAACAGCTTACGGCTGTCATAGCCAGCTCGGACAGCGAGCGAATATGGTCACGCATAAACTCAGGTCCTGTTGCGCAGTTAAGCCCGATAGAAATCGGTTTAAGATGCTCAAGCGAGATATAAAAGGATTCTATATTTTGCCCAGCTAGCGTTGTGCCCATCGGCTCAATCGTACCGGAGATCATTAAAGGCAACGTAATGCCAGTCGTTTCAAAAGCCTTGTGAATACCGATGCTGCCCGCCTTGACATTCAGTGTATCCTGCGAGGTTTCAAGCAGCATCGCATCCACTCCACATTCAATAAGAGCTACAGCCTGCTCATAATAGCTGTCGATCAATTCCTCAAACGTAACACCGCCAGTTACAGACAATGTCTTCGTAGTGGGCCCAAGCGCACCAGCGACGTAACGCGGCCATTCCGGTGTGCTGAATTTTCGGGCAGCGTCAACAGCCAGCTTGCCGGCGATGAGATTAAGCTCCCTAGCCCGATCCTGCAAATCATATTCGGCCAATACGACACTTGTCGCACCGAATGTATTCGTTTCAATAATGTCGGCGCCAGCTGCAAAATAAGCCTCGTGTATTTTGGAAATGACATCAGGCCGAGTAACGACAAGGTATTCATTACAACCATCCAGGTCTTCCCCACTGAAATCATCCTCGGTCAAGTCTTCCTGTTGGATCATGGTACCCATCGCACCGTCCAAAATCATTATTTTATTTTTCAACTGTTCTACTAGTGGTAATTTATGCATGATAATCTTCCTTTCAGGCGATATCCGTCCAATTGTAAACCTAAGTGTATCAGAAACCACTCAGCATGAAAAGGTAATGCCTAGGTATGAGATAAAATCTATGTAAAAAGACGGTTAGAAGCTGGTTTAAATGGACAATTTTAAAATCTTATTATTCGCATAGGTTTTATTTATTCAATCAATCGACAGAATACTGAATTTCCATTATACTATAGGGTAGAAACATACAATGGAATGGAAAGAGGGATGATCGTGGCTGAAATCCGCATTCGCAACAGCAATGAACGTATATCCGGTGAACATAATGTAAAATCCTTTTTAGAAAAACAGGAAGTTCTTTACGAGCATTGGGAAGCCAGCAAGCTTCCTGCTGAGCTGCATGAGAAATTCAAGCTTACTGATGAGGAAAAGGCGCAAATCCTATCCACCTTTGATGAAGAAATCAAAGACCTGGCCGCAAGACGTGGCTACAAAACCTGGGACCTGATCGCTTTATCCGATGCCACTCCCAACCTCGATGATCTGCTGAAAAAGTTTGAGCAGGTGCATACGCATGTCGAAGACGAGGTTCGCGCCATTACTGCCGGCAAAGGCATCTTTATCATTAAAGGCACCGATGATGTTGGTTACTTCGATGTGGAGTTGGAAGCCGGGGATGTAATTTCGGTTCCTGAGCATAAGGCCCATTTCTTCACCCTTATGGAAAATCGTCAAATCGTGGCAGTACGCTTATTTATTGAAACTGAGGGTTGGATTGCCCACCCTTATGAAGATGCGACCTTCCAAAAAGCTTAATTCTTTATTAGCATATTCTCAACAAAAAACCCGCCATTTTACATGCAAATGTTGGCGGGTCTATTCATGTCCACGAGATGCGTAATGGATGAGCAAAACTAGTCCATAGAATCGATAATGCCTTGAATTTCACGAAGGCTGCCTATCTCATAACTTGCCCTAATCTCATTATCCCCTTGCATCTTATGCCGGTTGACCCACATATTACGCATCGAAACTTTATTAGAACCCAATATATCCGTTGTCAGCTTATCTCCGATCATAACGGCTTCATCCGCATGAACTTCTAGCAAGCTTAGGGCATGGTTAAAGATCGAAACTGCCGGTTTACCTTCGCCATGATTGCCGGAAATCACAATATGGTCAAAATAGGGGGCAAGCTCAGGCACGCCTGCCAGCTTTTCCTTTTGTAAGTCAGGCGAGCCATTCGTCAGCAGCAGCAGCTTGTAGCTGCCTTTTAACTGCTGTAGCACTTCAAAGGTTTCTTCATACACAATAGGACGCGCCCGCCGTTCAGCCGGGAATCGTTCTCCAAGCTCGTAGCCAAGCTTAGCATCATCAATCCCCAGCACCTTGAGCCCTCGTGTCCATGATTCCGTTCGGTAGCCTGGTGCTAAACGCTCCAGCTTGCGAAAATTATCATTTTCACCTTCAGTAAAATGAGCCCAGAGCCCCTCGAAGGGATTAATCCCAATCATTTTCGTAAATTCATAGGTTTCGTAAGATTCGTACAGCTTCCTTGCCTCTTGGCGTACCGCTTGCTCCAATTCCGCAGGATTAACACCCGTTTCATCGGCAGCAAACCTACAAGTAGCTTCAAACGCTTCTTTTACACTGCGGTCATCCCATAATAACGTATCATCCAAATCAAATAATAGTGCTTTAATAGCCATTTTGATATCTCTTCCTTATCCGCTGAAATTATAATAGTTTGTTTCTTATTTTTCCATTTTCAAGGTTACTGCGTTGTTCTCGGCAAATTCCTTCAGTTTCTCGGAAATTTCAGCGATATTCATCCGGTGGTAAAATCGGGTAAATGCCCATTTCCCTTTGTTGCTGGTAAACGATATCGATACCGTATCTTTCGAAATTGCAATGTCTTTAATTTCTTCAGCTTTCATTCTTTTGTCTCCCGTAAAACGCCGGGTTCCCAAATAATCCTTGCCGATCTTAAGATGAGGACGCCTTACAAAATACATAAATATGCTTAATAGTATGTAGCTTCCGCCTGTAATCCAATATAAATTATCTTCTTGTGATGTACCTCTGAAGGTTATGAAGCAAAAAATGCCGACACAAAATAGCAAGAGCGACAATGTCCAGTTCCGCCCCTTAAGCGTGATCGCACCATCAGCAGATGTGGCTTGGCTAATCGTTTCTTTGCCTTGTTTGACCCTAGTTTTATTGATCGTTTTCGTATTCTTCTTCACCATGCGTTCCCACTTACGTGACATAAGCAATCTCCTTTACCAATCCCACTTAAAATTCGCGTCTAAACTTTTTAATAAAACGATAGGGATAATCATCCTCAAGCGCACTAATTGTATCCAAACGATTCCAATGGTCATTCGACAACTTCCAACCCACAGCGCCCATGTTCTCGTCAAATTGCTCCAATGTCCTTGCCCCAAAAATAGGCGAAGTGATTCCTTGTTTATGGATAAGCCAATTCAGAGCAACCTGTGCCGGTGTTTTGTCCAATTCCGCAGCCACCGCAAGCACTTCATCCAAAATACGGAAATTTTTCTCGGAATTGCGTAGATCCCAGCTGCTTTCGCCCGCTTTGGAAGTTAGCCTTCCTTCAGTTGGAGCTTCGCCACGGCCATATTTACCTGTCAAAAAACCACCGCCAATAGGTCCCCAAGGCAATACAGCGACATTTTCCTCTATGCATAATGGCAGCACTTCTCTATCCATCTGGCGAGAAACTAAGCTATACTGAGGCTGGTTGGATATAAACCGGGTATATCGGTTGTGGTCGCTGACCCCAAGAGATTTCATAATTTGGTATGCCAAAAAATTGGAGCAGCCGATGTATCGGACTTTGCCTGAGCTAACCAAGTCATCCAAAGTTCGCAGCGTTTCTTCAATAGGCGTGATATGATCCCAAACATGCATTTGGTACAAATCAATGTAATCCGTATTTAGCCGTTTTAAGCTGGCTTCTACCCCATCTAGAATATGCTTGCGGGAAAGCCCAACATGATTAACATTATCGGCCGTCGAAAACCGTACCTTAGTTGCTAAAATCAGATCGGAACGCCGGCTTTGAATCGCCTTGCCCACAATTTCCTCAGAACGGCCTGAGACATAGACATTAGCTGTATCCAAAAAATTACCGCCTTGATCCAAAAACCGGTGGATCATCGCCATTGAGTCTTCCTCATTCGTTGTATTGCCAAATGTCATCGTTCCCAAACATAATTCCGATACGACAATGCCACTTTTGCCCAATACGCGATACTCCACTGCTCGTCTACCTCCGTTTCATTTCTTTTGTTCGTCATCTGCTTCCACTTCGACCTCATCGACAAATTTAATCGATTCCAATTGGTTGCGAAGTGAGCCTCTAAATGCTTCAATGTAAAGCTTGCGAAGCTCATTACGCTCTTCCAATTCCTCATCGGTTAAGCCTTCGGTCTTGGCTTTATTGGCAAGTTCATTAATGCGTTTAATATACTGTTCGGTTCCCTGATTCATGCGAACACTCCCGGTTATATTATTCTCAGCGCATAGGAAGCCGCTGGACTCTACGATAACAAAATAATTCTTCGTTATTGCATCAAAGTATACTTTGACATTGTAGGATTGCATTGTCAAGAGTCAGGCTAAAAGGAAGCGGGTTATCTGTACTATTGCCAAAAAAAAGTCATGGCTCAACCCCCTACAACGGAGTGTCGGCGAGTACAAGCGTTGGGGATTTCAGCCATTGTTGAAGCCTTGTCCATGCAAATAGACAACAAAAAATAACCATCAGGACAGATCATCCTAATGGTTATGGGGGGCCATATAATAAGAAAGCTTCAAGGCAGCTTTAAGATTTGCCCTTCCTGGATCACACTTGAGGTTAGTCCGTTCATTTTCTTAAGTTGATCCAAATATTCTCTGATCTTTTGTCCTTTATGTACATGTTCACTTGCTATAGCCCATAAGGTATCACCTTTTACAATTTCAACAGTTTGTGCAGTTAGTGGTAGTTCGGAGGACGCATATACCTCCTGCTCAGCACCTATCAAAGATAAGGATAAGGTTATAACAAGTATCAATAAAATGGCAGCAAATACACCAATGATTCTAGCTTGTTTTTTACGGGATAAAGAGAAAGTGAAAAATCTCGGAAAACTAGTAGGCTCTGGCTTGGATAAAAGTTGTTCATTCATATACATAGTGTTGCCTCCCCAAACGTTTGTTCTCCTTTTAAAATAACACGAACAAACGTTTGTGTCAATGCAAAATTAGAACTTATGTTTGTACGAACCCGAGTTCTATGTTATACTTTCGGTAGTTATTACCAAGCACTGGAGTGATACTAATGAGTAAGCTATCCATTCGGCAATTGGCTATCCTAGATTTTATTAAGAATGAAGTGAAAGATAAAGGCTATCCGCCTTCCGTGCGTGAAATCGGTGAAGCAGTAGGTCTGGCTTCAAGTTCTACCGTGCACGGCCATTTAGAGCGATTAGAGAAAAAAGGTCTTATTCGCCGCGACCCGACTAAACCCCGAGCAATTGAAATTACCGATGGCTCTTTAACAGAAGGCAGCAGCTTCGCTTTATCCGTTGTTCGCGTTCCTTTAATAGGACGAGTTACTGCTGGTCTACCCATTACCGCTACAGAAAATATTGAAGATTACTTCCCTCTTCCAAGCCATTATGTCGGTGATTACAACGTATTTATGCTTAGCATTGTAGGAGACAGCATGATCGATGCCGGTATACATGACGGCGATTATGTCATCGTAAGGCAGCAACAGGCTGCTGACAACGGCGATATTGTTGTTGCTATGACCGAGGATGATGAAGCAACGGTTAAGCGTTTTTTCAAGGAAAAGGATCATATCCGCCTCCAGCCAGAGAACAGCACTATGGAACCCATCCGCTTAAAAAATGTCAGCATTTTAGGCAGAGTAGTCGGATTATTTAGGGATATTGTATAAGTCATAACACCATCCAAAAAGCCAGCAAGCAGGTTTAATCCTGCTCGTTGGCTTTTTTATGTGTGACTCCATATTCATTCCTCAACCACTATAACTTTACCAATAGATTGCAGAGATGGGCTGGGTACCTTTCAATCACAAAATTTTCCTCTTTTTAGCATCACAAAAATAGAATTGCCATACCTAGATACCTATTTACATATAAGTACGGGGATAGTAAATTGAATAATATGCTATACCTAATTCGTCGATATTTTAAGGAGAGTGCTGAATACTACCTCGATAAATCTACTATATAATTTGGCTATTCAACTAACTATGGAGGAATTATACGGATGGAAATGAACAGCAATGATCTAGGGGAACCATACAGAAATCACACAATAGAGGAATTTCATTTTATTAGACTACTACAAAATAACCAGGATAGAATCATACATAAATGGATTAATGAGTTTTATCAATGCTGTCCTGAGATTTACGATGAAACTAGCCTGTATCTGGGAGCGCGAAGATTCTTTTCGTTTATGATGGATATAGACATACCTATTGAGAAACATGATCATATTAAATCCGTCCCCGATTTTTGTGAGGCTTATTTATCAAAAAACTTATCGATCCGCCATGTCCTGCATAGCGTTCTAATATGGAGAAATTCAGTTTTGTTATACATTGAGGAAGAACAAAATAATCAGGTAATTCCATTTCGTGTAGTAAGGAAAATTAACCTGCGATTGGATCAGTACGCCTTGTATATTTTTGATTATTATAACGAAATGACTAAGCGACAATTAGAGGAAAAAAAGAGCACAATATCCAAGTTGCATGAAGCTCGAATGACCGACCTCGGAAAAATGGCTGCAAGCATGGCACATGAAATTCGGAATCCTCTCACTTCGATTCTTGGATTTGTAAAATTAATGCGCGAACAAATATCCAGCCATTCTTATGAAAAATTAACCTCATATTTAGATATTATTGAAGTTGAGTTTCAAAATATACAAATGCAAATCTCTGGGATGTTAAGCTTTTCAAAAAAAGAACTGAAAGAAGAGCCTTTTGCTGATGTATCTTTGACAACAGTGATCGACAGTGTAGTTTCACTAATCATCCCACGTCTTGTTAATGAAAACATCTCACTCACCATAGAAACTATTCAGAATGTAAAGATAAATATTCAAAAAATCGGGATTCAACAAGTCCTATCAAATATATTAAATAATAGTATCGACGCGTTATACCAGACCACCAAAGTTGAAAGGGAAATTACGATTTCGAGTTGGATTGAAGGAGATATTTATAAACTTGCTCTTTCTAACAATGGGCCCGAGATACCTTCAGAGATTAAAGACTCCCTCTTCTTTCCTTTTGTAACAAGTAAAACCGATGGTACTGGGCTTGGATTAGCGATCTGCAAACAGATCATGAACAAAAATAATGGAGATGTAACTTTTACATCTGACACTAAACAAACGGTTTTTGTTATCTCGTTTAAACTTAAGGGAGATCTTACTAATAGTGAGTTCGGATAATTCCTCAAGTTGGAATAGATTCGAATATAAATGGAAAATCTACGGAAGACAAATAAATTCGAAGGAGTTTTCAACGTGACTGACAATAAAATTACTGAACAAACAGCTTTTGAAACAGCAGGTATTCCAACTCCATCTGATCAAGAGAATATTTCATCAACAGATAAAATTAGTGAAGTGATCGAAAGTATTATGGATAATATTGAAGATGCCATTTACCCCGAAGCAGATAGGAAACATCGATAGATTGATATTATGTAATTGACAACACTGTTAAATTTCCACAAATAATATAAGCGCAAGCAATTAGCTTACGCTTATTTTCTCATTCTTATCCACTTATAGAACAGGCTGCTCGTCTTCCCCATTCTAGCGGAAGAGTACTCGGGATTTTTTACTGATTTACTTACCTAATAATTAAACGAAAAAGAATGGTAAGGCGAACAAAAATGCAAGTGCTGCAAATGGTAAGATGAAGCTATTAAATCCAAATCCAGGAAAAAATGCTGATGTTTTAACTTTCTTAGTCTTTTTATTGGATTGCTTATTCTTTAAAGCAAGTGTTCCAACTTCACCTGGTTTTCTAATGAATCCGTTAATATATATTTGATCACCGTCAATTTTCTCAATATTTCCAAAATATTGCGTTCCGTCATGTAAGACTGCGCAAATTTGTCTCCCTACGTAAGGCGTTACAGTTTCTTTACAAATAGGAAATATTCTCTCCACCTTATATCTTACCTCCTCTAAGATAAAATCCTAATCTTATCTTATGTCAGCAGTTACTTGGTGGTTGGATACTAGCCCTTCTCTAATGCCCAATTTGATCGATATTTCATAATTGTTTACAAATTCGTAATTTTTGACGATATCCATCAATGAAATGTAGCTACTTAAGATCCTGATCTTCATCCCCTTTAAATACCTGTTATTTGATTAAAACACCTTTAAATTGGTTATAATTTAGAATCATCTCAAATAAGGGGTATACAAATGGACATCATTTATCACTGGATTACTGTAATAAAAAACGCCTATTTATTGATTGGAGTAGCTCTAGTTATTTTGTTCGTATTAAAGTCTCTCGCAGGCAACATACTGAATAAATTTGCAGAGGTAAAGAAATTGAACAAAGATAAGAATGAATAATTTATCACCACGTAAGAGGCAACTGGTAGGTAGGATCTCAGATTTACCCTCTCCGATCCCCATTTGTTCTCCTTCCAAGGCAGTATAGCCCTGTTCGTTTACTTGCTTCTAGAACATTAGCTTCCCAAACATCTAGTATACGAAAAAAATACTTTGTCTTAGTTCTTCTCAATCTTTTCAGTATAATATCCCAAGTATTAGATTAGACTACGTGAAAAGGTGGTGATTATTTTGAAAGAAACAGAAAATCATGAACCAACAATTGCACCTGGTTTGAATAATTATCAAGAGTTAGAAGAAAAAGCTACAGAAGAGGAAATTGAAGACGATGATTCAACCTCAGTGACTCAACTATATTTGGACCGTACTCCAGATAAATGATTAATCATCGAAATGACCATATCCAAATGGTTTGTTTAAGCATGAACCCACCAAACAAAAAAAATCCCCCAACGCTTAGAGCGCCAAGGGATTCCTCGATTTAGTAAAGCGTCAAATATTGCTCGCGCTCCCAGGTATGAACCTGTGTGCGGTAAATATCCCACTCGATCTCTTTAAGCTCAATAAAATGAGCCAACGCATGGTCGCCCAATGCATCGCAGATCACATCATCGCGAAGAAGGTCTTCAAGTGCAACCTTCAGGTTTTCTGGCAAGCTTGGGATGCCTTGATCTTCACGTTCTTCTTCCGTCATCACATAGATATTACGATCTGTCGGAGGAGGCAATTGCATTTTATGCTTGATGCCGTCCAATCCAGCTTTTAACATAACAGCCAATGCTAGGTATGGATTAGCTGCCGGATCGGGATTACGTACCTCTACGCGTGTGCTTAGGCCGCGTGATGCCGGGATACGGATCATTGGGCTTCTGTTGCTTGCAGACCAAGCTACATAACAAGGTGCTTCATAGCCAGGCACCAGACGTTTGTAGGAGTTGACCGTTGGGTTGGTAATCGCTGCGAAAGCACGTGCGTGGCGCAGGATGCCTGCCATATAATAACGCGCTGTTGAGCTTAAGCCTAGCTTATCGCTCTCATCATAAAACATGTTCGCGGATCCATTAAACAACGATTGGTGACAATGCATGCCTGAACCGTTAACCCCAAATAACGGCTTGGGCATAAAGGTTGCATGTAAGCCATGTTGTCTGGCAACGGTTTTGACAACCAGCTTAAAGGTTTGGATTTGGTCGGCAGCTTTGACCGCATCTGCATATTTAAAATCGATTTCGTGCTGGCCAGGTGCTACTTCATGGTGAGAAGCCTCGACTTCAAAACCCATTTCTTCAAGCGTTAAGACGATTTCACGACGGCAGTTTTCACCCAAATCCATAGGAGCTAAGTCAAAATATCCGCCTTGGTCATTTAGTTCCAACGAAGGATTGCCTTGATCATCCGTTTTGAACAAGAAAAATTCAGGTTCTGGTCCTACATTCATCGCGGTGAAACCCATTTCTTGGGCTTCCTTCAACGCATTTTTCAAAATGCCTCGTGGGTCTCCGGGGAATGGGCGACCATCTGGAAGGTATATATCGCAGATTAGGCGGGCAATGCGGTTTTCGACTACCCATGGAAATACGACCCATGTGTCCAAGTCCGGATATAAGTACATATCGGATTCTTCGATACGAACATAACCTTCGATGGAAGAGCCATCAAACATCATTTTGTTATCTAAAGCTTTTTCCAGTTGGCTAATTGGAATTTCCAGGTTTTTAATCGTGCCTAACAAATCGGTGAATTGTAATCGGATAAATCTTACGTTCTCGTCCTTGGCAAACTTAATAATATCTTCTTTGCTATAATTTTTTTCAGTCAAAGTGAATTCTCCTCCTTAAAATTAGGCAAAACAAAGTTACGCCCTACAAATGTTGGAATAGATGCGTTTTCAATACGCCCATGCTTATTTTTTGAAAAACCTTGAGAGCTCACCCTGAATCAAAGAAACTTGACCCAAACGTTTGCCTCCGCCGAGCAATTGCTGCTTCAGCATTCTGTGGAGCTGTGAATCTGTCATTTCCCTGCGCTTAACCTCGGATTGCTCGTTAAGGATCGTAGCATCTTCCGAATCTTTGGAAACAGGCAATAAAACTTGTTTAATCCCGGCTATATTTACACCTTTTTCAATCAAGTCTTTAATTTCCAACAGCCGCTCTACATCATTAAAAGAATAGAGCCGTTGGTTACCGCCTGTTCTTGCCGGTATAATTAATTCGTGCTGCTCATAATACCGGATTTGCCTTGCTGTTAAATCAGTCAACTTCATTACAATACCAATTGGAAACAGCGCCATATTTCGACGTATATCATCAGCCATGATTCATCACCTCTGCGGACTTATAACCTAACTTCATTCTACTCTCCCAACATAAACGTGTCAAGTTATGTTAGGTTCATGCAACATCTAGGTTATAATTCCAACAGGTTTTGATCCAGCATATTTTGCAGTGCAGTCAGCACACCAAGCTTGCAATGCGAATAAGTAAGCCCACCCTGCATGTAGGCAATGTAGGGTTCCCGGATCGGTGCATCTGCCGATAATTCAAGGCTGCCACCTTGAATAAACGTGCCAGCAGCCATAATAACCGGATGCTCATAGCCGGGCATCGCCCATGGCTCAGGCACCACATGCGCGTCTACAGCCGAAGCCTGCTGAATCCCTTGAACAAAGGCAATTAAATGCCGATCGCTGGTAAAGCGGATCGCTTGAATTAAATCGGTGCGGCTATCGCTCCAGTGGGGATGTGTTACAAATCCTAATTGCTCGAATACGGCCGCCGCGAAGATTGAGCCCTTCACAGCTTGTCCCACCATATGGGGGGCTAAAAACAACCCTTGAAAGATGGCGCGTGTAGCGTCCAGCATCGCTCCAACCTCGCCGCCTATGCCTGGGGCGGTTAAGCGATAAGCAGCAAGCTCCACATAGCGCTGCTTGCCGGCAATATAGCCACCAGTGGCAGCTATGCCACCGCCGGGATTTTTAATTAAGGAGCCAGCCATTAGGTCTACGCCCACCTCTGTAGGCTCTTGAAGCTCTGTAAATTCGCCATAGCAGTTATCCACAAATGTAATTAGGTCAGCTTTTACTTCCTTGACAAAACTGCACATCTCAGCGATTTGGGCAACATCAAAGGAAGATCGCCACGAATAGCCGCGGGAACGCTGAATACCGATAACTTTTGTCCGGGGAGTGATGCTTTGGCTAATCGCTTCATAATCGGGGGTACCATCCTCCAGAAGCGCTACCTCGGTATAAATGATGCCCCAATCCTGCAAAGAGCCATTGCCATCACCTGGCTTGCCAATCACCTTGTGGAGCGTATCGTAAGGACGCCCTGTGATCATCAGCAGCTCGTCACCTGGGCGTAGGACGCCAAATAAGGCAGTGCTGATCGTATGTGTCCCTGACACGAAATGAGGCCGCACCAAGGCAGCCTCTGCTCCGAACACATCTGCATACACCAGATCAAGCACCTCGCGGCCACGGTCGTTATAGCCATAGCCGGTAGAGCCGGCAAAGTGGTAATCACTTACTTTATGCTTTTGAAAGGCACGAATCACCTTCCACTGATTCTGGTCAATGATCCGCTCCACTTCCTTAACTCTGCCTTCAATTTGTTGCTCGGCATGCTCCATCCATGCCGTTATGCGTTCATTAAACATACAGATCATTCTCTCCCTTAACTACCAGATCCGCATCTAATGTATAAGAGGCTAGCAAATGTCCGATCTTTTCGTATTCATGCTTGTCAATCCTTACTTGAAACAGCATGTCACTGCCATCCACTTCATTTTCCAAAACCTCGCCAACCCGATACATCAGCGATATTATATCACCCTTCTCGGCAGGGATGCGAAAGGCAATGCTATCTCCCATCAAGCGGGATTCAATCTCATCGCAAAGCATCGCCAGGTCATTGTCATTGTAAGCGGAAATTCGCATAAAATCGCCTTCCGTAGACAGCAATTGCAGTTGCTCAGGTGTACATTGGTCAATTTTGTTAAACAATGTTATTTGGGCTTGGCCATGCGCCCCCAATTCTTCAAGCACTTGAGCCACTACGCGCATCTGTGTTTCCATCATATCGGAGGAGCTATCTACCACATGCAAAATAAGGTCTGCCTCACAAACCTCCTCAAGCGTAGCGCGAAAAGCAGCGACCAGCTTATGGGGCAAATTTTGAATAAAACCGACCGTATCTGTTAAAATAATTTCTTTGCCGCCTTGTAGCTTAAGCATCCGTGACATCGGATCCAGCGTAGCGAACAGCTGGTTTTCTACATAAACATCTGCACCCGTTAACTGCCTTAGCAGCGTCGATTTACCCGCATTCGTATATCCAGCGATCGCCACTTGAAACACACCGGACTTCTTACGGCGTTCCCTATGCAGGCTGCGGTGCTTATTAAATTCTTGCAGTTGCTGATGAAGCTCGTCAATGCGGTCTCGAATATGACGGCGGTCGGTTTCCAGCTTGCTCTCCCCCGGTCCCCTCGTACCAATTCCCCCGCCCAGACGAGAAAGATTACTTCCTTGGCCAGAAAGCCGCGGCAGCAAGTAGCTGAGCTGCGCCAGCTCGACCTGGATAATACCTTCACGCGTCTTCGCCCGCTGTGCAAAAATATCCAGGATCAGCTGCGTCCTATCGATAATTTTCACATCCAGAAACTCTTCGAGATTCCTTACCTGGGCTCCAGATAACTCCTGGTCAAATATCGCAGTATTGGCTCCATGCTCATCGATTAGCTCCTTTAGCTCAGCGGCTTTGCCTTTGCCAACAAACCATTTAGAATCAATCTTTTCTTTATTCTGTGAAAGGGAAGCTAGTACTTCAACGCCTGCCGTTTCAGCCAGGCTGACTAGCTCCTCCAAAGAATATTCCGCCGAGTACGATTGCTCCCTCTTTTGCTGCGGGGTAACAAGGCTCATTAATATCGCCCGTTCCTTTTCAATTTCGTTACTATGTGTAGTGGTTTTCATAATTATTTAATGGTCTCCTTTGATGTTTTTCTATCAAGCTTTATATCCTCCGCACGAAGCGTCATCAGCTCCTGCTTGCTGGGGTGTTGGATATGGCTATTTAATAATCGGACGGCATGGTTACGCATCGCTTTTTCAATCATATTGCGCACGAAACGGGCATTGCTAAAGGAGGCGTCGGAGTCCAGCTGCTTTTCACTTATAATTTGCTGGCGAATTTTACTCTCCGCTTGCCCATTTAACACATATTCGCGTTCCTTGATCATCATATCTGCAATCTGCATAAGCTGGTCCACCGAATAGTCGGGAAATTCCATATGGATCGGGAACCTGGAGGGCAACCCAGGGTTTGTCAGCAAAAACTGCTCCATTTCCTCCGAATACCCCGCCAAAATCAGAATAAAGTGATTTTTGTGATCCTCCATCGCCTTAACCAACGTATCGATCGCTTCTTTGCCAAAATCTTTTTCCCCGCCGCGTGCCAAGCTGTAGGCCTCATCAATAAATAATACGCCACCTAATGCTTTTTTAACCATCTCTCTCGTTTTTAAAGCCGTATGGCCTATGTATTCGCCTACCATATCAGCACGTTCCACCTCGATCAGATGCCCCTTGCTTAATACACCCATCGTTTGCAGCAGCTTGGCTACGATCCGGGCTACCGTTGTTTTACCTGTACCTGGATTTCCTTTAAAAACCATATGATACACTTGCGTATTGGCAGTCAAGCCTATTGCGGCGCGGTAACCGGCAACACGTAGCAGCGCATAAATTTCAAACACTAGCTCTTTGATGTTATCGAGCCCGACCATTTGGTCTAGCTCCTTCATAATTTCACCAAATTGCCCTTGCTGTGATAAAGGTTTCCCATAAAACTGAGGCTCGGATTCAGGCGTGACACTCGCTTCCGAATTACGCAAGATCACATTGATTTTATGGGCATTTTGGGTTATTTGGATCTGGTCTGTCGGCAAGACACGTCCACTCATGCGTATCACCTCTTTACTTGGTGTTAGCAGTATACGCAGGAGCCTAGGCGAATGTGCTCTTTTTCTTCTTCTATTGTATAGCGAAACGTTGAAATTTCAAAACCGGTCTATTCTTACCAAAAGCCCCTGGCAAAAGGTTAGTCGATATACATCCGGGTTGCTTAAGCTTTTCCATGCTGAAAAACCAAATTGATCGTCATAATAAGCCAAGAGCAAAGACAGGAGGTTGCCATGGGTTGATAAGATAAAGGTTTCCCCCGCGGAAGCAAGCACATCCTCTACTACCGATACAATCCTCTGCATAGCAGAGCGGCTGGACTCTCCCCCTGGGTAACAAAGCTCCAGATCATTGAAGGTTTGCTCCAAGGCTGTTAACCAATCCTCCATCTGTTCACCGCTCAACACCCGTTCTGCAAGCCGCTCATCTGTTTGAATGGGCAATCCCGTACGGTTGGACACATTCAACATCGTTTGCACAGCCCGGGTGAAAGGACTCGATAGGATGCTATCCACTTGACAGATCGCTAACCCTGTATCCAGCAGCTGTGCCTGAGCCCAGCCTTCAGAGGTAAGAGAAGCTTCTGGAGCCTGCCCTTCTGCTTTGCAATGGCGGATTGCATAGACGGTCTTAAAGCCTGCTTGCGACCTGTTGTATGCTTCCCAGACGGGACGTGTCCATGCATCCCACCTTTGCTCATCTGAAAGCAGCACCCACTCTGCTGATACAATGTCCGCATTATCAGGATTCAGGGCATCTGTCTCCAACTGGCCGCCAACGATTTGCACTAAATAAGTAGCCTTTTGCGGTGCGTAATGAAGCAAATGTGTGATTAACACATCATAACCGGTTTCTTCCTTAACCTCGCGTACACAAGCTTGCTCAGGAGTTTCCCCTTGTTCGACCCCGCCACCAGGGAAATTCCAAACAAGCTCACCCCGTTGCACATATTCTTGCAGCATCAGCACCTGATGATCTTTTACAATAAACGCTTGAGCCTTCATTTAATTCGCCTCCACCTTGACTACACCCTCACGTGTTCGAGTACATTTGAAAATATTCAATTGTTATAACTCTGCTGCATATGTCGGTTCCATCGTCTGGAAGGAATTTTCGGGGACAGCAGAATAGCCGTAGCAGACAAAGCTTTGGTAAAATCATCGTACATGGTTCCCGCCGAAGATGCTAGGGATTTTTCTTATATAAGCATGTCCGCACATAAAATTAAGTTCATTAACATTGAACAAATATTCATATAATAGTATATTTATTCAAAGATGGTTATTGGAGGGTTATTTATGCAGCAAGAAATTGAACGTTATGCCTACCATACTTGGCCAGCAGCCACGACCCTTCCTTACGGAGACTGGATTTTGCGTGCTTCGGGCGGCATCACGAAAAGAGCGAATAGTGTTTGGACAGCATCGGGGAACGAAATGCCACAGGGAGATTGGCTTAGGGAAGTCGAGCAGTTTTATAAAACTCAAAACCTACCTGCCTGCTATCATATTAGTGATGCCTCTCCTAAAGGTATTGAAGCTAGCTTGGAAGTCGCGGGCTACAGCAAGCTATTCCCTTGTTCTGTACTCGTTGCTGACACGAAGCAGGTTATCCAATTAAGCAGCTATGAGCCCAAAGCTATCACCATTCACTTTCAGCCTTTATGCGCTGATCGATGGCTTAGCGACTTTTTGCGATTGGAAGGGTTCTCTATGGACAAATATGATTTTTATAGTGCACTCTTCTCACGTATTACCCAGCTTAAAAGCTTTTGCAGCCTATACCTGGACGGGGAATGTATCGCTATTGGAACCGCGGTTGTAGAAAACGGCTGGGCTGGTTTTACGAACATAGCCGTAAAAGCTGAGCTGCGCGGCCAAGGGATTGGCAGGCTTTTGCTTCATTCACTGGCACAATGGAGCCAGAGCCACGGGGCTGATCGACTTTACCTCCAGGTGTTGGATAATAATCGACCCGCACATCGGCTGTATCATAAATCAGGCTTTTCCCCTCTTTTTCACTATCATTACCGCGTGAAAGATTAAGCTAACGGCTTCCCTACCTTATCCATGTCAAGTCGTAAAAGTAAACAACCTACTATTCCTTGTCCGTATATAACGAAGAAGGAATAGTAGGCTGGATTAGGCTTGGAACCCCATCAACAAGAATAGCTGATCCTGCAACCATTTCACGTGTGCCGCCGTTTCATAAAGCTTGCTCCAGAACTTTGAAAGCACCTTGGAGTCAACCGGTGAGGCCTGTGGTTGGTCATAACCTAGAAATTCGGCCATTTCCATAGCTCTTAGCATATGGTACCGATGGGTAATAATGACCGCAGTATGCCAGTTGTTCTGGCTCATCAATCGCTTGCTGAACCGTAAATTTTCATAAGTGTTGGTAGCCTTCTGTTCCATGACAATATGGGAATCCGGGATACCCCGTTCAATCAAATAGGCTCGCATGCCTTCTGCCTCTGAAAGATCAAACTCGGTGCGAGTCAGCCCTCCAGAAACAATAATGGAGCTTATTTTCCCTCCCTGAAATAGCACAACAGCACGCTCTAAACGCTCCTGTAAGGATGGGCTTGGTTGATTCTGCTTTAATGCAGAGCCTAGTACAATGCCAACATCACCATCCGCTGAAGGGTTATCCGGGAATGTCTCCATCCGATATTGCAGCACAAGAACCCACAACAATCCCAATACAGCCAATAGGATACCAGCTCTTCGCATCCACTTCCATGGTGTCCTTTTATTACTCATTTAGTCAAAAATCGTTCCACAGAACGAAATACATCCTGAGCCCCAGGCTCAAGGCAAATCAAATGGCGTGCATCCGCAAAAATCTCAAGCTGCTTCTCACCTTGTAGCTGTCGATATAAATATTGTGCGCTTTTGGGATGAATAATTCCATCCATTCCCCCTTGTGCAATCAAGGTTGGCACCTTGATTTGCGGTAATTCTGGGCGCATCTGCTTATTTAACGCAATAAATTGTTGGGTAGCTTTTAGAGGCGTCCTCTTGACCTTGCTCCAATGAGCCCAATCATCCGTGCGAATTCTTCTCACTACATCCTTGACGAACCGTAAAGGGCTAAAATAATACACGGCCGCATTCAATAACACCAGCCTGCGAATCGGAAAGCGGTTCGCTATATAAGCGGAGAGCAGCCCACCCATCGAAAAGCCCACCAGATCTATTTCTCCATACAAGGTCGTCAATCTGGAGGCTTCATCGGAAGCGGCAACAATCCACTCCTTCCATTGGGTTTGCCCTAATGATCGGAGATCAGATTCATGCCCGGGCAATGTAGGAACATGGCAAATTTCACCCAGACTCGTTAAATGCTCGGCAAGTGGAGTTAGCTCATAAGGACCGCCAGTAAAGCCATGAAGCATTAGACAATGTCTGGATTCCATATGCAAACCACCTCTTTTAGATAAGTTCCCCTTACTTTTCTGCGATTGTTACGGTTTGAATGAACACTTTTTCAGTAGGTGTACTGCCTTTAACCGGTGTTGCTGCGATTTTTTTGACAACATCCATACCTTCTACCACCTTACCAAAAATCGAGTAGTCTGGTTTTTGATCCAAATTGGCACAATCCGCACCTGAGCATATGAAAAATTGGCTGCCATTCGTATTCGGTCCCGCATTTGCCATTGCCACGGTTCCTGGCTCATATTTGTAAGGGCTTTTCAGCTCATCCTCGAACATATAGCCCGGACCACCCGCACCTGTGCCCAATGGGTCACCCGTTTGCACCATAAAGGTATCTATAATACGATGGAAAATAATATCGTTATAAAAGCCCTCTTTGGCTAAAAAGACAAAATTATTAACCGTCTTAGGAGCATCCTTGGCATATAAATCGATCTTGATCGCACCTTTATTGGTTGTCACCGTTGCTTGATAATTTTTGGCAGTGTCAATGGCCATCGCAGGTGGAGTTGTCCAGCTTTTCTTGGCAGGAGCAGCAGGGCTACTGTTAGCCGGTGGTTGTGCGCTGCTAGCGGCAGGCGGGGTTGCTTGGTTTGCTGGCGGTTTACTTCCACAAGCCGATAGCATAAGTGTGCATACCACAGTAAGCGCGGCCCACTTGGCGATTTGAGTTACAGCTTTTAATTTCATCATTGTTTCCTCCATATTTCTCTACTTGTATTTTTGGGAACACCCCAATCGTATTATACTACGACCTGGTACCTATAACAAAGACTACGAAGGAAGCACACCGAAGGATCGACGAGGTGGCAGATAGTGACAAACTAAAAACCCCCACCTCGCAGAGCTATCAAGGTTCACGAAGTGGGAATATCATATTATGCAAGCTGATATTGATGAGCTTCTATAGCGTGCGTGGTAGGTTACATGGGCAGATGGGCCTTTTGTACCCGCTCCAAGCTTCAGAAAGCGAAAAAGCCTCCAATACCACAGTAAAGTGGAGTTGGAGGCTTTTTTGATTGTATAAGCACCATAGTCACTGCTTAGGATTAGGAAAGGTGGAGCTCATCGAATTCACGCTGACCAATGCCAACTCACAAGAACGCAGGGTTTCGATTCAGGCTTCGATTTAACTGGAAATCCTCCCGTTTTTCAAGTTTGAATAAGTTTTAATATCGATATAAAAGGGGAAAATCCTGCTAATTTGCCTCCTTTTCGAAATCCCCTCTAATTGGGCTTGAATGAACAGGATTTTGTCCAGATAATTGGATAAAAAGATCGTTTGGTGTAGGATTAACTGGAGGTTTTCCAGCTTCTCTACAAGATGATTAACGTGTAACATTATTAATGGTACCTGTAGTCCCTGTTCCCGCCGGTGTTGTTGTGTTCTGCTGTTGTGGAGAGCTAGTGCTTGCTCCATTAGTAGGTGTCGTGCCCGTAGGCGGCACCGTCCCTGGCGTTGCCCCAGTGCCCGGCGTGGTGACCGTCCCCGGCGTCGTTCCCGTCCCTGGCGTTGTACCCGTACCCGGCGTCGTTCCCGTACCTGGCGTTGTACCAGTACCCGGCGTCGTTCCCGTACCTGGCGTTGTACCAGTACCCGGCGTCGTTCCCGTACCAGGTGTCGTACCAGTACCCGGCGTCGTTCCCGTACCCGGCGTCGTTCCCGTACCAGGTGTCGTTCCCGTACCCGGTGTCGTTCCCGTACCCGGCGTCGTTCCCGTACCAGGTGTCGTTCCCGTACCCGGCGTCGTTCCCGTACCAGGTTTCGTTCCCGTACCCGGCGTCGTTCCCGTACCAGGTGTCGTCCCCGTACCCGGCGTCGTTCCCGTACCTGGCGTTGTACCAGTACCTGGCGTTGTCCCGCTGCCCGGGGTTGTTCCCGTCCCTGGCGTTGTCCCGCTGCCCGGCGTCGTTCCTGTCCCTGGCGTCGTTCCCGTTCCTGGCGCATTATCCGCAGGCACTGCCACGGTCACAGGCGAGGATTGATCTCCAGCCTTGTTCGTTTTCGCATCAAAAGGCACTACAATATATTGGTAAGTTTCCCCCGGCTTCACCAAATAATCCTTAACTTCCGTTGCCGGTGTAGCTATCATAGGCTCCTGCGGATAGTCCTTATCCTTGTCCCCTTTTCGGAACAATTGATAAGTTACGCCTTCACCCACTGCGGACCAGCTTAGCAAAACGGTTCGCGAATTCTTGTCATACTCACCTTTGATTTCACTCACATTAGTTGGTGCTGGTGCTACTGGTTCAGGCTTTACCAAATCTGGCACGCCCTCCGGTTTCACAAATTTCGTCATCGGTACCTTTGCCAAAGCCTTTTGCATAACCTCCTTGAAAATAACGGCAGCACTGCCGCTGCTCATGGTCACATAATGCTTGGCATCGGATTTATCAAAGCCTATCCAAACAGCCGCGCTCCATTCCGGCGTATAACCGGTGAACCAAAGGTCACGATTGTATTTCTCTAGACCTTTAATAACGGTTTGTGTCGATCCGGTTTTACCCGCTACGGGACGCTCGAATTTCGCCGCTGTGCCTGTCCCTCCCGGCTCTACAACGCTTTGCATCAGCAGCGTCATATAGTAGGCGGTTTTAGCGCTCATCGCAGGTGTACCGCGTTCCTGCTTAAACTCTTGAAGCACAACCCCTTCATCATCCACAATTTTCACAATCGAATGGGTGGTGTTCAGGTAACCATTATTGCCAAAAGCACCATAAGCCGTTGCCATTTGTAAAGGGGAAGCTCCCTTAGTCATCCCACCCAGCGAGATTGCCAAGTTATTATCCTTGCCCGCCTCAAAAGGAATACCTAGCTTGGAGGCGAAGTCCATCCCGGTTTTCACTTTAATTTCATTAAATAACCAGACTGCTGGTGCATTGATCGATTTTCTCACGGCTTCAAACATGTCTACCTCGCCTCGATAAACACCATCATAGTTGCGTGGGGCATAGCCGTTATAATTGCGTTCATTATCCTGCAGCATGCTGTAAGGTGTATATTTGCCACTCTCAATCGCTGGTGCATAAATCAATAGCGGTTTAATGGAGGAGCCCGGCTGCTGCGGAATAACCGCACGGTTCAGACCCGTTTGCACATAATTACGTCCCCCAATAATGCCTACTAAGCCACCATCCTTATGGTTAACAATTGCCATTGCACCTTGCATTTTTTGCTCGGGGCCATCCTTTTGAAAAAATTTATCGTTGGCAAAGGTTTGCTCCATAATTTTCTGGGCATTGGCATCCATCGTCGTATAGATTTTATAGCCCCTACGAAGCAATTGATCCTCAGGAATTCCATACATGTTCTCGGCTTCACTAATTACATAATCGATAAAGGTTAAATAATCCTTATTCCCTGTTGCTGCCGGAGCTTCATAATCAACTTCAGCAGCCTCGGCTCTTTCGGCCTCAGTAATATACCCCTGATCGGTCATCAGCCGTAGGACAACAGCGCGACGCTCCTTTGATTTTTCGGGATTAGCAATCGGATTGTATACACTAGGCGCCTTGGGGATCGCTGCCAAAGTAGCCATTTGCCATATTTGCAGCTCCTGCAGGTTCGAGACGCCAAAGTACCTTTTTGCCGCAGCCTTCACGCCAAATGTCCGGTTACCAAAAAAGATCCGGTTTACATATAGCTCCAATATTTGATCCTTTGTGCGCTGGTCCTCCAAAGCAACCGCAATGGACATTTCCGTTGCTTTACGGAAGAAGGTTTTATCGTTATTTAAAAACATATTTTTGGCAACCTGCTGCGTAATGGTGCTGCCACCTTCAACAGCACTGCGAGCGACCACATCCTTAACCAAAGCGCGTCCAATCCCCATGAAATCGACACCTGTATGCTGCTCAAATCGACGATCCTCCGTGGCTATAAAAGCCTTCTGCAGCTTAAGAGGAATTTCATCAATCTTGACGATTTCACGATTATCCGCCTCACGGTACAGAACAGCCACTTCGGCTTCCTTATTATCGTAAATATGGGAGGCCTCATCCATATCCAATTTATCTATATTTGCTGCCAGTATTTTGTTGCCGTTAATAATAATCGCGATATAAACGCCTAAGGCACATATGATGCCGAGCACTGCCGTGACAAAAGCAAACATGAAAAGCTTTCCAATGCTAAACTTCTTTTTTTTCTTGCCTGGAGGCTTTTTAACCGTTGTTTTAGTTGTAGTTGATTTTATTGGTGTCGGTTTTTTGTCAGTTGCCATCCTCTGCCACCCCTATTCTCTCTTTAACAGTAAAAGAACAACCCTAACGGATCGGGTTGCTCTCAATAGTTTATTATATTCAATATGACGTTATATCTGCATAAAAGGTTGCTCTCCATAAGCAGATAAAGTTAGCTGTCCGAACCGTGGTCTGTTTGTTGCATTAACGAAACGGAACGTTGTGGTGTAAAGGTCGAAATCGCGTGCTTATAAACCATTTGCTGGCGGCCTTCGCTATCAATAATAATGGTAAAATTATCGAACGCACGTATGACCCCACGGATCTGAAACCCATTGGTCAGATAGACGGTAACCGGAATGTTTTCCTTGCGCAATTGGTTCAAAAAAGTGTCCTGAATATTAATTGATTTATTCATCTTGGGCCCCCTTGTAGGTTTAACGTTCGATTGTAAACTTATCTGCTATTATAGCATGAACTGCATCGTATTGGGCATCAGAATTTGCCTGCCCATCCATATCTACCCACTGAATATCCTTCATGTGGCGAAACCAGGATAGCTGGCGTTTGGCGAATCGGCGGGTGTCTCGTTTCAACAATACCACCGTTTCTTCCCAGTTCGTCTTGCCTTCCATAAAATCAATAATTTCCTTGTAGCCAAGTCCCTGCATCGATATGTATGGCTTGCCATACCCTTGGTTTACGAGCTGCTTTACCTCAGCAACCAAGCCTTCCTGAAGCATGAGCTCAACACGTTCTTCTATACGTTTATATAGCAAAGCTCTATCCATTGTCAATCCAACGATACATAGTTCGTAGGGAGACTCTTTTTTCTGTACCTTCAACCGCTCAGACAGCCGTTCACCTGTCAGATGAAATAATTCCAAGGCCCGAATAATTCGCCGTTGGTCATTTGGATGCAAGCGCTCCGCACTTTCCGGATCTACAAGCCTGAGCTTCTCCAAAAGCGCTTCAGCGCCGAATTGCTCTGCAAACTGCTGCTGGGCTTCACGAAATGGCTCATCAGAGCCTGATTCGCTGAATTGGTAATCGTAGCAAACCGATTCCACATAAAGCCCAGTGCCACCTACGATAAAAGGCAGCTTGCCCCGGCTATGAATGTCAAGGATCAGCTGGCGCACCGTTTCCTGAAACTCAGCAACTGAAAAAGGATGATCGGGATTATGGATATCAATCATGTGGTGAGGAACAAGCTGCCGCTCCTCTTTTGTTGCCTTGGCTGTACCAATGTCCATGCCGCGATACACTTGCATGGAATCCCCGGAAATAATTTCCGCGTTCCATGCCGCAGCAAGCTTTAGACTCAGCCCGGTTTTGCCAACCGCTGTGGGTCCTACCAGCACTAGCAATTGGGGCTTTGAAAAATCTTGCCGCTTAGCTGGATCTTGTTGTGTTATCACAATGTTATCACTCCGTAAGCTATTTTCGTGGTGGAACGCTTAACTGCTGCAAAGCCCAAGCGAGCAAATTCCCCACTGTCCCGATGCTCCTTCAAGATGATAACACGCTTCGCAACTCGCCTAGCCTCTAAGATCGTTAGTTCTGTAACCGCCCTAGGATCGGCAAGAAACCGGATGGCACTAATCGAGCTGGATTCATGGATCGGCTTGCGAAACATAGGATCCAGATACACAATATCATAGCTGTTATCTGGCTGCTTTTGCAAATAGTCGTAATGGTCTGCCTGTACAACCTCAATCCGGCGCATTGCCTCATCCATGCCAGGCACTTCAGAGTGATACATGCCCAAACCATGCTTAAGCACCAGATAAGGGATAATTCGACTCTCTAGAGCAGTCACTTGTCCATTACCCTGAGTAGCAAAAGAATAAACAAGCGCATCAGAGCCCAGCCCTGCTGTACAGTCAAGAATCCGGTCACCTGCTTGGATCGCAGAGAGCTCCATTAGGGGGTCATGCTCTCCGTTAATTAACCTTTTAATGCGAATCGCAGCTGTGCTTGGATGGAAAAATAACACAGGCTGATGCTCCTGATAATACTCTATCCGCTCGCGTGAAACAAGCATGATATCGGAATCGCTATACCGTTGGCGAAGTCTTGGCAAGGAAAACTGCTTCCGCTCCACAAGCCGAACAGCCATCTGAGAGCCATCAAGCTGTTTAAGTTGTCCAGAAAGCGCTAAGGCAGCTTCCCATTGCTCAGGCTGAGGGTCGTAAGAGGTCGTTATGAGCACTTACATCACCCTTTTGAATAGTTTTTCTAGCTCGTAGGTCGAAAAGCTGATCAGGATCGGCCGCCCATGAGGACATGTATAAGGATTATGGCAGGCAGCCAAGCGATCAAGCAAAGCTTCCATTTCATTGGTACGCATGCTTTGGTTCGCTTTTATCGAAGCTTTGCAAGAGCACATAATCGCCGCCTTTTCGCGCAGCTTGCCCATATGGATGCTTTTACGCTCCGATAATAGCCAGTCGCTCATCTCTTCAATTAGCGCTTTCTCCTCACCGTCTGGAAACCAGTGCGGATAGGCTCTTACCAAATAAGCATTACCCCCAAAAGGCTCTACATATACACCAGCTTGCTCCAGCAACGGTAGCTTATCCTTGATCCGTTCTGCATCGGACGGTGTGAATTCCAGCGTAATTGGCACTAGCAGCTCTTGGCTGGCTTCTGCCGGGTTGCCGAATTTCTCAAAATAGTATTCATAATTGATCCGCTCATGCGCAGCATGCTGGTCAATTAAGAACAAGCCCTCCTCGTTCTGGGCTATGATATAAGTGCCATGCATTTGCCCGATAGGCGACAGCTTTGGAAACGAAGGCAGCGAGGGTGCTGCCTTCTGGTCGTCTACAGCCAACGAACGCATCAAGGCTTCATTGGCTGCTGCCTGATCCTTAAAGCTAACCCTTGTATGAGGTCCAGCATCACGGGAACCGTCCTGGTAGCCACGCGAGCTGTCTCCGGTACTGCCAGCCCCTGATGAAGAATAAGACGATACTGATGGCGATGATAAGGGCGCTGGCGACTTGGCACTTGGTGCTGCATTAGCATAGCTGTTGGCGAATGTCCCATCGGCAGGTTTATTTTCCCTATTCGAATAGGAGCGGTCATTTCCAACCGAAGGGGTCGTCCGTTCAGGCGGAACCGAACGATACAGCTCCAATTGCTCCTGGATAACATCGGGTGCTTTCGATTTGGCAGGAGCTCCTCCAGACGGGATCAGCACCTGCTGGTTCAGCACATTCCTGACCTGCTCTTCAACGAATTGAATCAGCTCCTGCTCCTTGCTAAAACGAACCTCCAGCTTGGCCGGATGGACATTGACATCAACAATAGTCGGATCCATCGTAATATGAATCGCTGCAACAGGGAACCTGTTAATCGGCAAAAAGGTATGATAGCCTTGCAGCAGCGCATGGATCAAGGTGTAATTACGAATATACCGTCCGTTAATAAAGGTTGAGATGCCATGGCGGTTAGCCCTTGTCGTCTCCGGCTTGCTAATAAAGCCGCTGATTCCATAATCCAATTGCTCGCCTTGGATGGGCAGCATCGTTTTGGCAACGGTAGTTCCATAAATCGCTGCAATAACACCCAGCATATCACCATTACCCAGCGTCTGGATCAAGGTGCTCCCATTATGCTTAACTGTAAAAGCGATCTCTGGATGCGCCAGCGAAAGCCTGTACATATAATCCGATACATGCCCAAGCTCGGTTTGCACCGTCTTCATATATTTCAGCCTTGCTGGTGTATTATAGAACAGGTCACGCACCTGGATATCCGTGCCACGACCGGCTGCTGTATCCTCTGATGCTTTGACCGTGCCGCCTTCAATCACGAAGCGATGGCCTAGCCCGCTTGAATCAGTAGCTGTTATCACTGTTACCTTGGCTACGGCAGCAATACTGGGCAATGCCTCTCCTCGAAACCCAAGCGTGCGAATCGAGAACAAGTCCTGGCTGCTCACAATCTTACTTGTGGCATGGCGATAAAAGGCGGCTTCGCAATCCTCGGGTACCATCCCCGAGCCATTATCGCTAACTCTTATAAGTCCGAGTCCTCCGTCCTCGATTGCTACATCGATTCGGGTGCTGCCGGCATCCACTGCATTTTCTACAAGCTCCTTGACGACAGAGGAAGGACGCTCAACCACTTCCCCTGCTGCAATCTGGTTGGCAATATGTTCATCGAGTATTTTGATTATTCCCATAGCCCGATACTCCTATCTCACTTACTTAGTTGCACTTAGCACTAACTGCTGTCCGTTATCCGTCCAGCTCAATTGCGGATAGCTTTTGGCAAACTGGTCTACATTTACATAACCAAAGCCATCCCGAAGCAGCAAATCACCTGAAGCTACCGAATAGGCTTCAATATGGCTATAAGCGGATACTTCGATAGCTTGATTATCCTCATTCCAGCTTATGTTACCACCAAGCAATGAACTTAACACTCTTGAAGGCACATAAACCTGGCCGTCCTCGCGGATCACCTTAAAGCCATCTGCCACAGCAATTCCGTTAACAGTAATTCCTGTTGTACTTGCTGTAACATTTAACTGGGCAATTCCCGCTTCATGCAGGGCAGTGACCAGCTGTGGAAGCTCACCATCCACTTCCACATCCGGCGAGATGCCAACCTTATTGACTTTACGCAGCTTTGGCGTTAAGTATTCTTCAATCGTAATTTTCATCGCACCACCACTTGACATGGGAACGACTTGCTGGACGCTGCCTTTTCCATAGGTTTTCATCCCGATTACTTTAGTAACGGCATTATAATCCTGCAATGCGCCTGTCAGCACCTCAGAAGCGCTAGCGCTATATTCATTGACCAAAATGTACAGTGGAAACGGTTGTGTCGTGCCATTGCTGAAGGTTACAGGCTCATCGACATTATCTTTATCCTTGGTATGAATCAAAATGCCTTCTTTGACGAACAGCTTGGCCATATTAATCGCTGTATCCAACAAGCCTCCTGGATTGTCGCGCAAATCAAGGATCAAGCTGTTAATGCCTTGGCTTTTCAGCTCTGCAAGCTGGCTCGCAAACACTTCATCCGCCTCACTGGAAAACGTTGTTACCTGCAAATAACCAACACCAGGATCAAATCTTTTATGGATAACGACCGGAAGCTGGATTTGCTGGCGTGTCATCGACATGGCAAGGCTTTCCTCGCCTCGTTGCACAGTTACCGATACCTCAGAATTTTCGGGACCCAATATCTTTTTTATCATATCATCAACGGGTAGTCCAGAAACGGATTCACCATTTACAGCAATAATGCGGTCACCTACCTTAACTCCCGCCTTTCCAGCCGGGCCGTCAAAAACCTCCATCACATAAACACCCTCAGGCTGTTCAGTCACACGGATCCCGATGCCTACATAATTATTCTCAACGGAGCCCTGGAACTGCTTAAGCTCCTCAGGGGTAAAATAAACGGTATAAGGGTCACCAAGGGATTGGACCATCGCTTTGATCGCCGCATCAGATAAGTTCTGCTTGGAAGGACCACTTACATGGTTATTCTCTAATAAGTTCAGTGCCTCCAAGATACGTGTTGATGCAGCATTATTAACCTCCACCTTTACCTCCGCAGCAAAAGCACCTGCAGATGAGGAAAGCAGCAAAGAAAGTGTGAGGGCGATCGATGTGGTGTGCCGCCAAAAAGCGCGGTTGCTTGTTATTTTCATATAGTTCATCCTCTCATTTACAAAAGCTGCTTTTTTAAATCAAATAAAAAATTCATCGCCATCATAGGCGTCATGTTCATCAAATCGACGGTTTTTAATTGCTCAACCAATTGCTCAGCCTTCGGGTCGGGCTTCTTTTTCGAACGGCCTGCAGCGGTTGCATCCTCTTGAAACAAACTAAGCTGGACAGCCGCCGTTTCCTTTATTTGGGGCTGGGCTTGTACCTGGACTAGCTCCGTTTGCACCAATGTCGCTGTTGCTGAAGAGGAATATGAGAATCTCGCCTCATGATCATCTGTCGGCTCCTCCGATTCTATTGGCTTGTCTATCGATGGCTTGTCTATCGATGGCTTGTCTATCGAATTCCCTGCTAAATGCTCAAGCGGCTTGGCCACCGCCTCCTGCAATAGCTCTGATCTTTGCTCAAATGCATGCAACAGCTCATAGGAACGGTCAATAATGCCACTAGGCAAACCCGCAATCTGGGCGCAATAGATACCATAGCTGGTGCTTGCCGCGCCTGGAATCAGCTTGCGCAGGAAGGTCACCTGCCTGCCGCTTTCCTTGACCGCCATGCAATAGTTGCGCAGTGAGGGCAGCGTATCCTCGAGATGGGCCAATTCGTGAAAATGCGTCGATACGAGCGTCTTGCAGCCAATTTGGTCATGTAAATGCTCAATAACCGCTTGGGCAATGGCCATGCCTTCACCTGTCGAGGTGCCCCGGCCCAGCTCATCAATAATGACCAAGCTCCGATCCGTTGCTTTATCCGTCATCACTTGAATATCCATCATTTCGACCATAAAGGTGCTTTGCCCACCGATCAAATCATCAGCTGCGCCAATCCTCGTGAAAATGCGGTCAATAATCGGTACTGTCGCTTTATCCGCGGGGACAAAGCAGCCAATTTGCGCCAGTAGGCAAATAATCGCTACCTGTCGCATATAGGTGCTTTTCCCGGCCATGTTGGGCCCCGTAATTAATAGCATGCTGCCATCCGCTGCATTAAGCACCGTATCATTGGCGATAAAATAACCATCCTCCATGACGGCCTCCACAACTGGATGCCGCCCCGCTTCAATATGCAGCTCGTAATAATCGCCAATTTCCGGCTTGGTATAACGATTGGTCGCGCTGACTGCCGCCATCGATTGGTATACATCGACAGCCGCAATCTGCTCGGCAAGCCGCTGCAGCCTTGAAATATGTAGCGACAGCTTGTCCCGCAGCTGCATGAATAGCTCGTATTCCAGATCGACCATTTTTTCCTGTGCTTCGAGAATAAGACCTTCCTTTTCCTTCAGCTCCGGTGTAATAAACCGTTCGGCATTCGCCAAGGTTTGCTTGCGCTCGTAACGGCTTGCCTCCAGTGTTGACAGATTCGACTTGCTAACCTCAATATAATAACCAAACACTTTGTTGTAGCCGATCTTCAACGACTTAACGCCCGTTCGCTCCCGTTCCTGCTTCTCAAGAGCCGCAATCCACTGCTTGCCATTCGTGCTGGCTTCACGCAGCTGGTCCAAATAAGCGTGGTAGCCGGGCTTAATCATCCCACCATCACGAATCGATATCGGAGGCTCTTCTGTAATCGCCTCTTCAATCCAAGCGAGCACATCGTCGCAGGTATCCATCCCCGCTGCAAGCTTGGCAAGCGTCGCAGAGCCCGAGGCATCACATTCCTGCTTTAACACAGGAACCTGAAGCAGCGTTGCCTTCAGAGCGCACAGATCACGCGCATTCGCATTTCCATAGGCTATTCGCGCTACAAGCCGCTCCAAATCATAAACTTCCTTCAGCGATTGCTTCAGCCCGTCACGGACAATCAATTGGTGGTATAAGCGATCTACCGCTTCCAATCGATCTTGAATCGCCGCAGCACTTGTTAAGGGCTTTTCAATCCAGCGGCGCAAAAGCCTGCCGCCCATCGCCGTGACTGTTTTATCCAGCAGCCATAGCAAGGTGCCTTTTTTGGCACGGTCACGAACCGTTTCGACCAGCTCCAAATTACGGCGTGTAAAAGGATCCATAATCATATACTGGTTTTGCTCATATATGCGGATATGCTTAATATGGCCAAGCGAGCGCTTCTGGGTCTCCACTAAATAGGCCATTAATTGCCTCACGCAGGGCAGACCGCCAACAGGCAAGGCTGTCAAATCCGCTTCGGAAAAATACGTGTTTAACTGCAAGTCAGCCTGGCCACGGTTATGCTCCCGCGGGGTCAGTACCATTGTTCCTGCCCAACCGGTACCTCGTTCGCCAAGCTGAGCGAGCAATTCCGGAGTTGCTAATAGCTCGGATGGATGATATACATTGATTTCATCCAATACGAGTGCCGCCGTTCCCTCAAGCCGGGTAACAAATAGCTCACCCGTGGAAATATCGCAAGCTGCAAAGCCAAAGCTTCCGTCAGTAGCTTCAACTACTGAGATGATATAGTTGTTGGTTTCGCTTAAGGAGCGGGCATCCATTACCGTTCCCGGCGTAATAATCCGCACAATCTCGCGCCGCACGACACCTTTAGCCTGCGCGGGATCCTCCACTTGCTCGCAAATCGCAACCTTGTACCCTTTTTCAATGAGTCGGGCGATATAGTTATCTGCGGCATGATGGGGGATTCCACACATCGGAATTCGTTCCTCGCCCCCACCTTCCCTGCCGGTCAGCGTAATCTCTAACTCTCTTGATGCTAATATCGCATCCTCAAAAAACATTTCATAGAAATCGCCTAAACGAAAAAACAAAAAAGCATCCAATACCTCAGCCTTAATGGCCAAATATTGCTCAATCATCGGCGTATATGTCGCCATCCTTGCAACCTCCATACCTCTACATGTTCAATAATAAGTTGCCAAATAATTATCCACCTCCACTTATTATATCATGAATGAACAGTCGATTCTTCTTTTCTATGAAAAGGACCGATTTGCCAATTACGGCGTATATCACGCTGCTCATCCCAGGCTTGCATGCGCAGCAGCATCGATTTAAATGTGTTCAAGGCGACCTCATGTTTGCGATAGGAAGGAAGGCGCACCAGATCGTTCCAGAGAGCGGGCAGCAACGGACGGATTAAAGACTTGTTGCCTTCATAATAGGCGGCCTGGATCACAGAGTCCTCCAGCGGACGGGCAGGCAGCAGCCTGTAATGGGTTACTACGAGCTTGGCTATAGCGAATACCCCTCTAGTAACCCTCGGGGATACAAGCCAGCTTGGCAGCACGCGGTATTCAAAGCCTCCATGGCGCTGCTTACGAAAATCGCCAAGGAAGCCATATTTGGGCTTCCTATCCGCTGTTGTCGTATCCTCGATAAGCACCAGCGGCAAGGCCAGGTAATTATCCAAAACGCGCAGCAATTCATGGTTTAGCCAGGCACCGCTAAAGTGCAAATGTCCGCCCAGCGGAAATCCCTTGACCGGCATGCCGCCAGCGAGCCATTCAAGCGAGCTGTCCGTTATTCGGCGCGTTGCCTGGTGCATCGTGCGATGCAGGTGGTTAAGCAAGCGGTCCAGCTCCATGCTGGGCTCAGGGCGCAGCTCGGCAAGCGGGTATATTTTGCGGAAGCTTGGCAGGACAATCGCATCACAGCCTACGGCGCCCTCTTTTTCGAGAAACTTCGAGGCAAAAACGACCTTCCCCCGCTGATCGCGAAGTAAAAATTCAGGGTCAGCTCCAAGCATGACCTCCTCTTTCTGCAAATAGGAGGAGGCTAATTCATCCGCAAACCGTTGCAGTGCTTCGGCAAAAAGCTCAGCAAGACGCACAGTTAGCTCAGGGACAGCCTGCACCTCCAATACAGCAAGCTCCCCGCTAGACCGAACCCCGATCCGCACCACCCCATAATCCAGCCCCAACGCATAAAGTGCTTTAACAGCCTCACGCTTCGAGCGAACAGCGTGGTAAGAGAGCGTCTCGACGACGATTTCCTCAAAGCCTCCCAGCTCTGGTTTCTGCATCGATGTCGGCAATTGCCTACCATAAAAGGCCGCGGTTTTTTTCTGAAATAAGGCAAGCGCTTGTAAATGGAATACGGGAATCATATATTCATAGCTAAAATGCTGCCGCTTCCCATCAAGCTCGCTTTGGATGCCATGCAGCCTAAGCTGGACGGCGGCTTTGTCCAGGGCTGCCGCCCGTAATTGGTTTTTCACGGGCTGTAATGTCAATGGCTCCTGCCTATGCGGGTGGAAGCATCCCCAATAAATCAAGCAGGTCGATTCCAGCCTAGCTGGCAGACGTGTCCCATGAGGGATATGAATCCGATCCAAAAGCAATTGCAGCGTTGGCTCATTCGAATGTAACAGCCAAATACGCATGGTCTTTCACCACCTTCATCCTCGCTTTTGCCCAAATAACAAAAAGAGGGCTGACGCCCTCTGCCGAAATGAACTTTGTGTCATATACTAAAGTAAACCCATTAGTTCAAGTCGTCATCCAGCAGGTCAGGGTCCAGATCCTCATAATCGTCGCTGCCTGCATCATCAAATTCCAAATTTTTCTCGTCGAAATCATTGCCACCATTCGGGGACACCACGACCCAGACCTTGGTTTCGGCGATCATTTCCACTTTAAATTCCCTTTCCACACGAATAATAACACTGTCACCATGCGAAGAAACACTGGCTTCAACACAGTTTGGCTCTTGCGTAGCGACAGCAGACACCTCTGCTGTCACTGGCTTATGCCGCTTATCCAGGTAAGCGAGGCCCACGACCTCCACATAGGAAATCGTTTCCTTGGCGACATCAGTTTTGGTATTTTTATTGTACGAATACCAAATGTTAATGTCATAAGTACCAACCACCTCGACATTGTCACCTGATTTCACCGCTTCATATTGGTTGTTGATTATCCAAGCACCCAATATACTCGTCGGAGCATGAGGCGGAGTGACCGTATTAGTGACCTGCGAAAATTTGCGCCCTTTACCGCAGACAGCTTTAGTATAGATCTCTCTGGTTTGCAAATCTTTATCTATTGACATCCTTTCTACCTCCTCCATTCAATCATTCATTACATTTGTATGCAGGACGTGGGCGAATGTTGATTAAATATACGCAGATAAATGTAGATGATTATTAAAAATCATACGCGATAACACTTCTATTTATAACTTGGATACTTGAAAATATGTGAGAGTAAGGAGTTCTCTATAAAAAATGGATCTTTTGTTAGGACTCCATATCTACTTATATGTAACAGATAGTCAACTTGAGTCCTGTTAATCTGGCTGGTAGGCTAACAAACCACAAAAAATAAATCCCCTCATCATTCAAGGGGATTTATTTTTTATATTTTCTTGTGAGTCCCCACTGCCACCGTTTGTTCACAATTAGTACTTCTGCGTATGAATCCTCTTGTAAAGGAAAATAATAACATCCTTCCCTTTATGATTCCCAGCTCCATCATTGAAGCCCCAGCTATCAGGAACGGATGGAAGTAGCCACACCACACTATTCAAGGAGGCTTAATCTATGAATTCTTTTATTACACCGGAGCTACTTAGAAATCCATATCCTATGTATGAAAATATGCGAGCTAACCAGCCGGTCATTTATATGGATGGTATGGGCTTTTGGTCAGTTTTCCATTATGATGATGTGCGCACCGTACTATCTGACCACGCCCGATTCTCATCGGGGCCAGGGGCTCCTCCTCCATCCCAGATCGCCGCAGCACCGCCACAAGCTGAATCCCGTGGAGTAGGCTTCTCGCTGATTACTTCGGACCCACCCAAGCATACAATGCTCCGTTCACTTGTAAGCCGCTCCTTTACTCCCAGAGCAGTCGCCGCTTTGGAACCGCGCATCGAGAGCATCGCCAATGAGTTGATTGACCGTTGCGAAGCAGCCGGTGAAATTGACTTAATCCGCGATTTTGCCTACCCGCTACCCGTTATCGTAATTGCCGAATTGCTTGGGATTCCGAGTGCCGACCGCGATCAATTCAAGCTTTGGTCCGATGAAGTTGTTGCTTCTGCCAATGCAATAATGGGAGATGTAAATCCCCAATCACAAAAAGCACTCGCAGACATGCATA
Source organism: Paenibacillus agricola (assembly GCF_011440305.1). Classification (GTDB taxonomy): domain Bacteria; phylum Bacillota; class Bacilli; order Paenibacillales; family NBRC-103111; genus Paenibacillus_S; species Paenibacillus_S agricola. The sequence continues at coordinate 361,812 of NZ_JAAOIW010000004.1, forward strand.
TGTACTTCCGTGATATTATTGCCAAACGGCGTATCCAGCCTGAGGATGATCTGATTAGTGCCTTACTGCTGGTAGAGGAAGAGCGGCAGCAGCTTAATGAGCATGATATCTTGGCATTTTGCTCGCTGCTTCTAGTTGCAGGTAATGAAACGACCACTAACCTAATCGGAAATGCAGTCCTCACCTTATTGGAGCATCCTGAGCAATTGGACAAGCTTCGTGCAGAGTCAGAGCGGCTAGCTCCTGCAATCGAGGAGGTATTGCGTTATCGCTCCCCTGTCCAAGCAATGTTCCGCACAGCCAAGGAGGATATTTCGTTAGGCGGGCAAATCATACCGGGAGGAAGTCGGGTTGTGGCGTGGATTGGATCGGCGAATCGGGATGAGCAGAAGTTTGATCGTGCAGGGGAGTTCGATATAACCCGAGAGTCAAATCCACATATTGCTTTCGGGCATGGCATTCACTTCTGTCTGGGTGCCCCACTTGCCCGCTTAGAGGCACGGGTCGCACTTATGGTGATCCTTAAGCGCCTTCCCAACCTTGCCAGAATCAACCACGATCCCCTTCAGCCTGCTCGTGGATTTATCGTGCATGGAGTGGAAAGCTTACCTTTGCGCTTTGGTCCATGAAAAGAGCTGGAAAATCTCCCGCTCATCCTTTCCGAAAAAAGAGCCGTACCCATCATTTATAGGGAACGGCTTTTTGGGTTAGAAACACTTTGGTATAGCAACTTTTCTTTAGTTAATTTGGATTTTTTTGACGACTGCTGCTTCCTTGGCTTTCTTAGGGATTTCGAGCTTCAATACGCCGTTCTCGAAGCTGGCAGTGGATGGAGCTTTACCTTTTCAAACCGAGATTATAATATGGTATAGTCGCTAAAAGATATCACTGCACCCCATAATCAATAATTACTAATCTTCTAAACGGAGGCCTAAAGGATGGATCAAGAAATTTTTGTAGCATGGCTCGACGAGAAAATTAAGCAAATCAACGATACGCCCGTTGCTGTAGTGGATACGAAAGAAAAACAGCATTATTTGTTAGGCAGCTTGAAAACCTTGGAATTAATAAAAGCCCAAATCATCGAAGGCAAATTTAATGGTAGTAGGAATGGCTCCTAGCGTTTAAATATCCAGACATCGGGTAATACATCTTACTAGTAAAAAAATGATCAAGGGGGTGCTGGATATGAGCGAACTATACGAATATTTTCCGGTAGTATTTGCCCTTATTGTTGCAGGCTTAATATGTATGATGGCTTATGATCGATCCAACAGCAGAGTATAGCACCCCGTTTTAACCTTTGTTAATGATGCAGTTGCTTATTCAGCAGCTGCTTTTTGCTTTTTCTCGCGTTTGGCCACATCTAAGAAAGAATTTAGTTCCACAACAAGCTGCAATAAAGCCGAACGCCCTTCAAATTCCTCCCGGGTAGCAGGCAAAGGCATTTGGCGAAAAGCGCCCTGTAAAGCGTTTAGCTTGGTTTGGGTTCGGCCTGTGTAATATTCATTTTTGACATTCTCGCTTAGCTCGTCAAAGACGGAGGCCAACAGCTCCCCGTGCGGAAGCGTCTGGTATATTTGCGCTACATATTCCAGCATACGAGTAATCGAAGCCAGCTGCTGCTTGCGCATATAGTAATAAACAGCCCATACTGCATCCTGCTGGAGCAGATTATTTTCCTTCGACCTCTGTGCCACATGGAGCGCCTCCTGCAAAATCTCATGCGCCTCGAGCAGCTCGCTGCCGCTCCAGATATGGCTGTTATCGCGCAAATGCTCAGCGATTTCGGCAAAAATATGCGAAAAGCACACCTCCAGCCTATTCCTTAAGTCGATTAATTGCTTATCTGCCTTCGGCATATAGGTGATGTTAATTAATGTGGCTGCACCGAGACCTACGAACAGTAAGGCAATTTCGTTCAAAATAAGTTCGAGGCGGATCTGCTGGTCGGTAAACACATGAAACATAATAACCGAGCTAGAGACAACCCCTTCCTTTAATCCAAAACGGGAAAGAATCGGGTATAAGATTAGTATAAAAAGGCCAATGACCCAAATTTCAAAGCCCAGCAGCCAAAATAAACCTATAGCCAGCAGCAAGCCCATACATGAGGCGATCAGCCTTTGAAATGACGTCTGTAAGCCACGTTTTTTCGTCACATCCACACCAAGAATCGCCAGCAAGCCAGCTGAATTGGGCGTATGCAAGCCTAACCAATGAGCTAATGAAATAGCTGCCATCACGGCGACGGCTGTTTTAAGTACGCGAATTCCCATAGTCGCCCCCGTTATACATTTATGAAAGTATGTAATTTGCTGTATAGTTATTTTATCTTTAATCGTTGCATTCGACAAGTATTCGACAACCTGCAAGCTTCCTGTGTATGATATGGATATAGTTGCAATTATAGGAGGAGAACCATGTCTTTTGGTGCCAGAGTATTAAAAACAGGGATTGCAGTAACCTTATCCCTTTATATCAGTGTATGGCTGCAATTATCGCTGCCGGTTATTGCCGCAGTAGCCGCGATTTTTGCGATGCAGCCTTCGATTTACCGTTCATGGCGCTATTTTCTTGACCAAATTCAAACCAATACAGTCGGAGCCGCATTAGCAATGCTTGCAGGTACGTTCCTCTCCAAGGAGCCCATTGCGATTGGAATTGTGTGTATCCTTGTTATTATGATTTGCTTGAAGCTGAAGATGGAGGAAACGATCGGGCTTACTCTAGTTACGGTAATTGCCGTTATGGAGGCCTCCGGCCAATGGGACTTTGCGCTTAACCGCTTTATCCTTAGTTTGATTGGGATCGGTTCTGCCTTTTTGATTAATATTTTATTTTTCCCGCCTAATCCCAAAGAACAAATCGTCAAACAAATACATACGGTTTTTGCCAAAATGTCTTTGCTCCTGCGAACAGCCATTTCAGATGAAATTAAGGAAAAAGTATTCCGCGATGAGAAACAGGCGCTAGATGACTCGTTCAACTCCTTGTCGCAAAAATATAATTTATTCGAGGAAGAATTAAAAAAGCTGCGGCGCGCCAAATATAGCACTAGCCAGCATCTGGTTGTGTATAAGCAAATGCTGTTTACGCTGCAAAAAGGGCTGGAAACGCTGGGCTCCATCGAGCAGCATTATTTCCAATCGGAGCGCTCTGCCGATCTGAATCTTTATTTTGACGAGCATATGGAAAAGCTAATTAAATACCATGAGCATGTACTGCTCAAATTCGAAAATATGCTAAAGCCGGAAATTTCTGAAGCCACTCGTATGGAGGAGGATAATGACCGGTTTATGGAAAAAATGATTGGCAGTTATACTCAAGGGCAATACGGGGTGCTTCGGTTATCCATTGTCGCAGCAAGCATGTACGATTATTGCATTCAAATCGCCCGGCTCGACAAGCTGATCGAGCAGTTTAATCGGGGATCGGATGAAAAAGAGCCCTTAGGTGCTTTGTTTTTTTGGATGAAAAGGTAACGCAAACAAGCGGTTAAGAATCACCTATTGACGCCGCCACGAATTCGTGGCATTAATATAGTTAGCCGACTAATCAAAAAGAGGTGACCCATGGATATTTACACGTCCGATTCGCTGCATTTTGTATTTTCCAAGGTTATGCGGACGCACTGGCATAAGATGCACGAGCTCTTGCAGCATCAAGAGGTATTCCCCGGCCAGCCGCCTTTGCTGTTTGCGTTATCACGCAAGGACGGGCAAAGCCAAAAGGAGCTGGCCGAGCAGCTCCATATCCAACCGGCTACCATTACAGTCATGCTGAACCGGATGGTTAAAACCGGGCTAGTGGAGCGCAAACAGGATGATAAGGACCAACGGGTGTCCCGCGTATTTCTCACCCAAAAGGGCAAGCTGGCGCACACCGAAGTCAGGGAAACCTTCAAAGCGATGGATACCCAATGCTTTGGCAATTTTTCCGAAGAGGACAAACAATTGCTCCGCAGGCTGATGTTACAGGTATACGATAATCTTGTTGAAAGCAAGGAAGCGGATTGTACAGGCAAGCCTGGTGAATCACCAGCAAATACTTAAACATTCCGTGTGGTTGAATGCCAACACGTATCACTCAGTAATTCCGCTATTCGCAAATCTACACTACAAAATGAGGTGTTACCAGATGCTAAAGCTTTTACCTTATTTAAAACCTTATTGGAAAGCTACCCTGCTGGCTCCGCTGTTCATGCTGTTAGAGGTCTACATGGATCTCCTGCAGCCTAGGTTTATGGCCAGTATTGTGGACGAAGGCATTATGAACGGCGATATCGCCCATATCCAAAAAACAGGTGCGCTGATGCTGGGTGTCGCCTTGATCGGTTTGATCGGCGGCATCGGCTGTACCGTATTCTCCAGTACCGCGTCACAAAACTTTGGCGCTGATGTACGCAAGGATTTATTTACCAAGGTGCAATCGTTTTCCTTTGGGGTGCTGGATACCTTCAAAGCAGGCTCGCTTGTTACTCGCCTGACGAATGATGTGGTGCAGGTGCAAGGTGTTGTGCTAATGACGCTGCGAATCCTAGTTCGCGCACCCCTGCTTGCTATCGGCAGTGTCATTATGGCGATTATGATCAGCCCGCGGCTTGCCTTAGTATTGGCGGTCGTTATTCCCCTGCTCATTCTTGTGTTAGTGATCATTATTCGCAAGGGCTTCCCGCTGTTCAGTATGGTGCAGAAAAAGCTGGATACGGTCAATACCGTGCTTCAGGAAAACTTGACGGGTATCCGCGTTGTTAAAGCCTTTGTACGCGCTAATTTTGAAATTAAGCGCTTTCGCAAATCCAATGATGATTTGATGGATATTTCAATCAAAGCAACCCGGATCGTTATGCTTATTATGCCCATTATGATGCTGATCATGAATGCCAGTATCGCTGCAGTCCTCTGGTTCGGCGGCTTGCAAACCTGGCAAGGCATCTTGCAGGTAGGCGACCTGGTCGCTTTTATCAATTATGTGACGCAGGTATTGTTTTCCTTAATGATGGTCAGCATGATGCTAATGAATGTCTCGCGAGCGAAAGCCTCCGCTGAACGCATCAATGAGGTCATGGAAACAGAGCCGGAAATCGCTAACCGCCCTGCAGCTAAGACTAATGTGATTCGTTCCGGCAAGATTGTATTTGAGGATGTTTCCTTCGCTTACGATACTTATACTGAAGGCAGCAAGCAAGATGTTCATGCACGCCAGGAGAATGTGCTGAAGGGCATTGATCTTGAGTTCCAGCCGGGACAAACCGTCGCTATTCTAGGGGCAACCGGATCAGGCAAAAGCACACTCGTAAATCTCATACCGCGGCTCTATGATACCACCGGCGGCCGAGTGCTGATCGATGGCATTGATGTACGGGATATTGACCTTACGCATCTGCGCAATGAAATTGGTGTTGTGCTTCAGGAAGCGATTCTGTTCACAGGTACCGTTAGTGAAAATATAGCGTTTGGCAAGCCGGACGCTTCGCAGGAGGAAATTGAAACGGCGGCCCAAGCTGCGCAAATCCATGACTTTATCATATCTCTTCCCGATGGGTATATGACGCTGATCGGCCAACGTGGTGTTAATCTCTCTGGCGGGCAGAAGCAGCGGATTTCAATTGCACGGGCCATTCTTGTACAGCCCGCCATTCTTATTTTGGACGACAGTACAAGTGCGGTCGATCTCGGAACCGAATCGCGGATTCAAAAGGCTTTGAAAAGCCAGGCTAGGCGAAGCACCCGCATCATCATCGCCCAACGGATTTCCTCGGTGTTGGAGGCCGATACGATCGTTGTATTGGACGAAGGCACCGTTGTAGCGCAAGGCACACATCTTGAACTGATGGAAGCAAGCGACGTTTATCAGGAGATCTATAGATCCCAATTGGGTAAGGAGGCGGTTGTCATTGGCTAAGGAAAACAATCAGCATCATGGACATGAAGAAGCGCCGCCAAGGGCTAGTGGCGGCGGTGCGGCTGGCGGGCTGCCCCCAATGGGCATGGGTGGCGGACCAATGGGCGGCGGACCGGGACGCGGTATGATGATGTCCAAGGCACGCGCCAAAAACACCAAAGGCACGCTGCTGCGGCTATGGAATTATTTGCGCCGCCAGCGTAATGGGCTTATTGTCATTGTGCTATTGACGATTTGCAGCACAGCATTGACGCTTTCCGGTCCCTATTTGATCGGCGTTGCGATCGACCAATACATTATTCCGCAAAATTATAGCGGCTTGCTCTGGCTCTGCCTCGCGCTGCTTGGTGTGTATGTGCTCGGCTCTGTGATGTCATGGATCCAGCTCTATGTGATGACTGGCGTATCACAGCGGACAGTCTGGGAGCTGCGTAATGACTTATTCGCCCATTTGCAGCAGCTGCCGCTCCCTTATTTTGATAGCAAAACACATGGCGAGCTGATGAGCCGCACCACTAATGATATTGAAAATGTGAGCAATACCTTAAACCAGACCGTCACCCAGCTATTATCCAGCTTTTTGACGGTAATTGGTGCGATCATCTTGATGCTCAGCTTAAATGTATGGCTGACTCTTGTTAGCTTGGTCATTATTCCGATGGCGATGCTGCTTACCGGCCAAATCGCTAAGCGAACGCGAAAATATTTTTCCAGCCAGCAAAAAAGCCTCGGCGAGCTAAACGGCTTTATTGAAGAAACAGTGTCCGGGCAAAAGGTAGTTAAAACATTCAACCGTGAGGAAAAAGCTACTGCGGAGTTTCATGAAATTAATGCCCAATTGCGGGACGTTGGCAGCAAGGCACAAATTTTGTCCGGCTTTATTGGACCAGTAATGAACGTCATCAATAACTTCAGCTATGCGCTGATCGCGGCCGTTGGTGGTTGGATGGCGATCAACGGGCTAGTTTCGATCGGCGTCATTGTCAGCTTTCTAAACTATTCCAAGCAATTTGGACGACCGATTAATGAGCTCGCCAACCAATTTAATATGATCCAATCGGCACTAGCCGGTGCGGAGCGCGTGTTTGAGGTTATGGACACTGCCACCGAATATGAAGGGCTGTCTGCCGATGGCAAGGAGCTTCGGGAAGTGCATGGTGATATAAAAGGCGAGGTTATCTTTGATGATGTCTCCTTTAGCTACAAAAAGGATGTACCGATCCTCAAGCACGTATCGTTAACTGCGCTGCCTGGACAAACGATTGCGTTGGTCGGCCCGACGGGAGCCGGCAAAACCACCATTGTCAATCTGCTTACGCGCTTCTACGATATCGACAGCGGCGCGATTACCATTGACGGCGAGAACATTCGCAATCTGGAGAAAAACAGCTTGCGCAGCAAGCTCGGGATTGTGCTGCAGGATGCGTATTTATTCTCGGATACAATCCGTGAGAATATCCGATACGGCAGGCTCGACGCCACGGATGCCGAAATCGAGCATGCCGCCAAGCTGGCCAATGCGGACAGCTTTATTCGCAAGCTGCCCCAGGGCTATGACGCGTTGCTTGCCGCTGAGGGCAGCAACCTTAGCCAAGGGCAACGCCAGCTGATTACGATAGCACGGGCGATTCTCGCCGACCCCGCTATCCTGATTCTCGACGAAGCGACAAGCTCCGTCGATACGCGGACCGAGATGATTATCCAGGAAGCGATGAATGTGCTAATGAAAGGGCGCACCAGCTTCGTAATCGCCCATCGGCTAAGCACGATCCGTGAAGCTGATGTGATTCTCGTCATGAATGGCGGCGAAATTATTGAGCGTGGCTCCCACCAGGAGCTGCTTGAAAGCAAAGGCTTTTACTATAACCTCTATACAAGCCAGTTTAACCGGGCAGGTTAGAGCCAGGCAGCTTACGAGCACACGAGTAACCAAACAGGTAACAAACAAAAAACGCGAGTGCCTCTTCAATTAAGAGGACTCGCGTTTTTAATATTGCTTTTTATGGCTTTACTTCATACAGCTTATATAGGTCATCCAACATCATATTCGCTGATTTTACACCGCCTGAAGTATTCCAGGTCGCATCACTTACTTGAATCAGCTTATTGTTTTTCACAACGTTGAGGTTTTTCCAAAGTGGATCATTCATCCACTCCTCCTGCTGCTTTTTGCCCTTTCCGTCGCCAACATCGTAAGTAAAGTAAAAGACTTTATCTGCTGTATCCAGCTCTGTCAAACGCTCCTTTGTGATATCCTCGAACGCTTTTTCGTCGCTCTTCGGATCATTGCGGACAATTCCAATTTGCTTCATGATGACGCCTGAGAACATGTCGCCGAAATAATATCTGGTTTTACCGCCCATAAAACGCACAACGGCTACTTTCTCTTTTAGCTTGTCGCCTGCTTTGGATTTGAAATCATCAATACGTTTGTCGAATGCGCTAACGATTTTATCGCCTTCCGCCTTCTTGTTCAAAGCGTCTGCGTAGACTTGAAAATTGCTTTTCCACTCGCCGCGCAACGTTTCGGTATAAACCGTCGGGGCAATCGCCTTAAGCTGCTCATAAATTTTTTCATGGCGCATTTTATTGCCAAGAATTAAATCCGGCTTCAACGAAGCAATAAGCTCCAAATTCGGCTGGGATTCGCCGCCGATATTTTTGACGCCTTCCATATCCGCTTTAATATGGTCATACCAAGGGCTGCCATAATAAGAATCAACCGCAGCAATCGGCTTTACACCAAGCGCTATTAATGCTTCCGTTCCTTCATTAGTAAGGATAACTACTTTCTGAGGGTTAGCTGGAACCTCCGTTTCTCCCATAATGTGCTTGATTATACGTGGACCATCTTTGGCAGCGGCAGCTGGTGCTGTAGTTGTAGGCGCTGCTCCTTGCTTGGGATCAGCAGCTGGTTGAGTTGAAGCTGCTTGTTGGGAACCACATGCCGACAAGACAACGGACAAGACAAAAGTAGCAGCCAGCATCGCGACCGGCTTCATTCTAAAATTTCTGACTAACATCGGTGAACCTCCCTGTTTGATCTGTTGTAAAATGATTTATTGATAACGGTTATCAGCTTTATGTCAGGGTTAATTTTAGGGGAAGTGTATCAAGGTTGTCAATCTTTTTTTGATAATGATTCTCAGAATCATTGACAGCGGATAACCGCCTCATTACAATATACCTATTGGACGTCTTTATCGGATCGGTCTTTATTCAATTTCATTTGACACAGGGAAGCAGGCCAAGCAACTTCATGAGAAAAGAACTTCTTAACCATTCCTCCAAAATTGCCGTTTTGCTCGGTTCGCTCCTTTTAGTGGCTATCGCTTTTGTTTGCAGCCTGATGTTTGGGATCAAGACTTATTCCTGGGATCAAATCGTCGCAGCTTATACGGTCTATAATGGTTCTAATGAACACATTATTATCCAAACTACAAGGATGCCACGTGCATTAATTGCCGCTATTGTTGGGGGCAGCCTAGCTGTTGCCGGTGCTTTGATGCAGGCCATTACCCGCAATCCACTGGCTTCTCCGAGTATATTCGGGGTTAATGCTGGCGCAGCCTTTGCCATTGTAATTGCAGTCGTATTGTTCGATGTATCGAGTGTCACCCAATATACCTGGATCGCTTTTTTGGGAGCTGCCGTGAGCGCCGTTGGTGTGTATATGCTCGGCTCTATCGGTCGTGACGGGTTGACACCTATTAAAATCACACTTGCCGGCTCGGCACTAACCGCCTTTTTCGCTTCATTGACCCAGGGCATCTTGTTATCCAACGGAAAAGCATTCGATCAAGTGCTGATTTGGTTGGTTGGCTCTGTCTCTGGGCGCACGATGGAGCAGTTCGATTCTGTCTACCTGTATATGCTCGCTGCGTTAATTGGCGCCTTCCTGCTGGCTACGCATATCAATGTACTTGCCATGGGCGATGATGTTGCCAAAGGGCTTGGGCAAAGCACCGTATTTATTAAAGCCGCTGCGGCAATAGTTATCGTCGTTCTGGCGGGCGGCTCTGTCGCTTTGGCGGGCCCAGTCGTATTTATTGGCATTATTATTCCGCATATTGCCCGTTTTTTTGTGGGTGGCGACCACCGCTGGCTGCTGCCCTATTGTGCTGTGTTAGGGGCACTTTTGCTTATTAGTGCGGATGTAGGCTCACGCTTTATAGCGATGCCCAAGGAAGTTCATGTCGGCGTAACTACTGCTTTGATCGGCGTTCCCTTCTTTGTTTATATCGCCCGCAAAGGAGGACGCTTCTAAATGAATACCAAAAGCTTATATGTAACTGTCCGCGGTAAAGCTTATTCCTTTCTTGTCAGTAAAAAAGCGGTATGGGTTGGGATGCTGCTGCTTATCACTACGGCAGTTATTATGGTGCTCAGCACGGGCATCGGCAGTGTATACATATCTCCCATCCAAGTTATTAAGTCCATATTCGGCTTTGGGGAGAGCTCCAACGAAATGATTGTCCGCTCACTCCGGCTGCCGCGTATTGTCGTTGCCGTGCTAGTCGGCGCTGCACTTGCCGTTTCAGGAGCCCTCCTGCAAGGTGTTATCCGTAACCCGCTCGCTTCTCCCGATACCGTAGGTATTACAGGCGGTGCTACACTGGGCGCGGTTTCGTTCTTTTATTTCTTTTCCGATAAAATCAGTATTCATTTACTGCCCGTATTTGCTGTAGTCGGAGCCTTCGCCGCTTCGCTGATCGTTTATACGCTGGCATGGAAGCAGGGAGTAACCCCGCTCCGGCTCGTGCTAATTGGCATCGGCTTCTCGGCGGCGATGAGCGCACTTTCTTATATGATGATGATTTCCGGTCCCATTATTTTGGCCAACCAATCCATGACGTTTATGACGGGCAGCGTCTACGGTGTCTCCTGGGCTAAATCGGTTGTGCCGCTGCTGCCTTGGATTATCGTGCTGCTGCCCTTGATGTTCGTTTTTTCCCGGCATATCAATATCCAGGAATTCGGGGAGGATGTAGCTCGCAGCGTAGGCAGCGCTGTCCAGCGCCAGCGGTTTCTGCTGATGCTGTTTAGCGTAGCGCTTGCCGGAGCAGCGGTTGCCTTCGGCGGGGCGATCGGCTTCATCGGGTTGATGGCGCCGCATATCGCCCGCAAGCTTGTAGGTCCAAGCTTTGGTGCGCTGCTGCCAGTCTCGGCGCTTATGGGCGCGATTGTGCTGCTGGTCGCCGATTTGATTGGGCGTACCCTCTTCTCGCCGCTGGATATACCGGCGGGTGTGTTTACAGCATGCATCGGTGCACCCTTCTTCGTGTATTTGCTTTACCGCACACGAAGCCATTAAATGCTGCCCTATCAGTTGCGAATAGACATAACCAATCGGGTATAAAGCCCCAAAGAAGGAGCTCTTACATGACTGCTATTCAATCTAAAGACTTAAGCTTATATTACGGAGATACATGTATATTCAAAGACCTCGATATTTCGATTCCCAAAGGAAAAATCACCGTGTTTATCGGCAGCAATGGCTGTGGAAAATCTACTTTACTACGTTCACTAGCCAGGTTATTAAAGCCAAAAAGCGGACAAATTGTGCTCGATGGCAGCGATATTGGCTCACTTTCAACAAAAGAAGTAGCCCGGCGTATGTCTATCCTGCCACAAGGACCTTCGGCTCCAGAGGGCCTTACTGTGCTTCAGCTTGTTAAACAAGGCAGATACCCTTACCAAAACTGGCTCCAGCAATGGTCGCTCGAAGATGAAACGATGGTACGACGTGCTTTGGAATTAACGCATATGGATGAAATGGCTGAACGTACCGTTGATTCGCTCTCAGGGGGACAACGCCAACGTGCCTGGATTGCGATGACGCTCGCTCAAGGAACACCTACTATTATGCTGGATGAACCAACTACCTACTTGGATCTGGCCCACCAGATTGAGGTGCTTGACCTCTTATATGATTTGAATCAGCAAGAGCAACGAACCATTGTTATGGTGTTGCACGATATTAATCTCGCCTGCCGTTATGCCCATAATGTTGTCGCCATCAAGGATCGTGCCATCTATGCCCAAGGACAAGCCAACACGGTCATTACAGAAAAGCTAATTCTTGATGTATTCGATCTTCATTGCCAAATCATCAAGGATCCGCTTTTCCAAACACCCCTTGTTGTTCCTTTTGGCAAAGGAATTAAACCGGTAATCGAGACGCTACAGCCTGTAACGGTATCTTGACTGCTTCATAACGTAAAAGAAGCCTCCATATCTTGATTATGGAGGCCTTTCCCTTTTCTAAACCCATTACCAAGCAATCAAGCCCTTGTAATCAAAAAAAACCATAAGTCACATCTATAATTATGCCAGTTTGGTTTATGACTCATCGCCTTATAGCTGATAAATATCGCCATATTTCTCCGTGAAATATTCAACCAAATAATCAGGGTTCAATTCCTCGCCTGTTACATCAGTGATGATCTCCGTTGGAGTTAGCAGCTTCCCGTGGCGATATACCTTGAGTGCCAGCCAGTCCTTGATAGGAAGCAGGTTCCCCGCTTGCACCAGCTCGTCAAAATGCGGAAGCTCCTTGCGGATCGTGCGCATCATTTGTGCAGCGTACATATTCCCAAGCGCATAGGAAGGGAAATAGCCAAAGGCGCCGCCTGCCCAGTGTACATCCTGCAGCACGCCTTCTCCATGATGGGAAGGGGCTATCCCTAAATAATCCCGATACTTTTCGTTCCAAGCCTCTGGCAGGTCAGCCACACTGATGGCTTCGCTGAATAGCTCCTTTTCCAGCTCATAACGAACCATAATATGTAAATTATAAGTAAGCTCATCGGCTTCAATCCGAATTAACGAAGGCTTAACTTCGTTGGTACCCCGATAAAAATCCTCAACGGACACAGCGTCAAATTGGCCGGGGTAATGCTTTTGCACATCCTTGTAATACCGATTCCAGAATGGGCGGCTGCGACCGATCATATTTTCCCAGAAGCGCGATTGCGATTCATGAATGCCCATCGAAGTTCCCGTGCATAGCGGGGTGCCGATGTATTCAGGTGAAATGTTTTGCTCGTATAAAGCGTGTCCGCCTTCATGAATCGTTCCGAACAGCGCGCTGTTCACATCATCCATCAGGTAACGTGTCGTGATTCGCACATCGCCTGGGCTTAGCCCTGTAGCGAAAGGATGAACGGTCTCATCCAGCCGACCCGCTTCAAAATCATAGCCCATTTCGCCAAGGATGAATAAGCTGAATTTCTTTTGCTGCTCCTTGTCAAAGGATTGCCGCAAGAAGGCTGTTGCTGGTTTAACGGGGGAGGCTTTGATCGCATTTAACAACGGAACTACCTTTTCGCGCAAAGCACCAAACACTTGGTCTAGCTTGTTTACCGTCATGCCTGGCTCATACATATCCAATAACGTATTGTATTTATGGCCCTCATATCCCCATAGCTCGATAAATTCAAGATTGGTTGCCACGATTTTTTCCAAATAGGGTTGGAACTTAGCAAAGTCCGAAGCATCCTTCGCCTCCTCCCATACCGATTCTGCTTGCGACGTTAAAACCACGTAATCTTCATACTTTTGCTGCGGGATTTTTTTGCTGCGGTCATATTCCTTTTGGCATTCGGCTACGATCTTGCGATCCATCCGGCTCAGCCGGGCGTCCTGCTCTGCCTCCGAGAAATAACCCAGCCATTCGCCCATCTCATTGGAAACGGACATTTTGAATTGCTCGCCCGAGAGCATTCCCACGACCTCCGAACGATTGGCGATCCCTTTTTTCGGTGCTCCCGTACGCATATCCCAATAAATGAGGCCAATTGCTTCTTCGTAGCTTTTCATTTTTTTGAGATATAATTTGAAATCCTTCATCTTAGACTCGAACCCACTTGATATCATTGCCGATTCCCCCTTTATTATTTCCGCCATTAATACGCAACCGAGTGTTAACTGCTCCAAAAATGAATGAGTTGCTCTCTTGATCATACTTGTATCGGAAAAGAGAAGCAAACCATTCGCGCTTGTGGTAAAATAAACGGATATGGGTTGCTGCTTATTGCAACTAATATGCTTACGATGCTAGCTTCCTTTGGAAGCTTTTTAGGAGGGAAAACAACATGCAAATCACATTCACCAATGAAGCGATCGAACAGATGCACCAACAGCTACCTGCAGGCTCAGGCGAGCTCAAGCTGGTGTTTGACTCCGAGGGCTGCGGCTGTTCCGTTAATGGCGTTCCTACCTTATGGATTGTTGATCGGCCCAAAGATCGTGATTTAAGGGCAGACGGTACTCCTTATGAGCTGCTTTACGAGCCCAATCACGAGATCTTTTTCGAGGATAAGATGACTGTGGACTATAGCCCAAAAAGCAGAAATTACGTCCTCAAAAGCAATGGACAAATTTATAACGCCAATATGCAATTGATCGATAAAAGAGTGATGTAAAGAGAGAAGTAAAGAGAGTAGTACAATCGGAGAAATAGGATTCAGCTGATTCTACCCAAAACAGCATACGGAGGAGAAAAGTACTATGGCTTCATTACTATCCACGATTATTGACCACAACCAGCAGTTTGTTGAAAATAAAACCTATGAGCAATATCTGACCACTAAATTTCCAGATAAACGGATGGTTATTGTCACTTGTATGGATACACGCCTCACAGAGCTGCTGCCAAGAGCGATGAACCTGCGCAATGGCGATGCCAAAGTCATTAAAAATGCCGGTGCTGTCGTCACTCATCCCTTCGGCAGTATTATGCGAAGTATTATTGTCGCCGTCTATGAGCTGAATGCTCAAGAAATCCTGGTTGTCGGCCACCATGATTGCGGGATGATCGGGCTAAACGCCTCGAAGGTACTGGAAAAAGCACAGCAGCGTGGAGTGAGCAAGGAAATGATCGAAACGCTTAACCATGCAGGTATCGATATGAATCGTTTCCTGAGGGGCTTCGATAACGTCCAGGACAGTGTGATGAGCAGTGTCAGGCTGATCCGCAACCACCCCTTGCTGCCCAAAAACCTTGCTGTCCACGGCTTAATTATGCATCCGGAGACGGGCATGCTGGACATGATCGACAGTGGCTACGAGTGGGCGAGCGAATCCAAGGCTTAAACTTTAACATATACCAAATGGGCTTTTCTTCAAGAGAACGCACAAGACAAACAACAAGCACCTCCACAGCCCTTCTTGAAATTGGGTGTAGAGGTGCTTGTTTGCCCTTTTTAAAGCTAAGGCAGGTTGCTTTTCTTAATCTTCGCTTCGAGCAATTCGATCAGCTGCTGCTCCACATTTTTGGGGTTGCCAAATCCCCCACCCGGCGGCGGGGGCGGTGGCCCCAAGCTCATATCAGTGGGACTGGGGGGATTCCCCTCCCCTGATGCGGCGAGGCGTTCCGCGTCTTTTTCCCGCCGCCTTGATTCAAATTCGTGGATCATCGCCTCTCTTTCCTCGATGCTTAGCGACGCTTTTTTCTTGAATTCCATCATCGCCTGCTCTTTTGCACGCAAACGCTCTTGAAAATCGTCAAAAAATTCCTTTTGCTCCGCCGTCAATAAATGCATGATAAGCTGCTGGTCCGCCTGCTTCAGTTCGCCTATGCCCGTATTAATCTCGACCAAGGGCAGCATCTCCATAGCCTGCTTGGTGCTTAAGCCAAGATTCTCGCGACGGTCCATTTGCAGCAGGCCCTGAAATAAAATAACCATTTGCTTCTCCAGATTATTTTGAATTTCGTCACTTTCCATTGTTGCCGCCGCGGCAGGTACAGGAGCAATAAGCGGTGCTGGATCAACGCAACCGTTTAAACAAAGTAATAAACCGATGCTAACCCAGCTTAACCGCCAAATTCCCATGCTATGCCCTCCTTCGAACTATCATCCCTAGAATAGAGCATAATTTAGATGAAACTATGCGTGATTTGTGAAATATGTGTAAAATTAAACGCTCCCATCTGTACTCAGCGGAAATGACACTCTGAATTCGGTACCTACCCCAACCTCGCTCGTGACCTCGATGGTTCCTTTCATCCCATTTACCAAATGTTTGACGATGGTGAGCCCCAATCCTGTTCCCTCCGAGCGGGAGGTGCGGGAATGCTCGGCCTTATAGAAGCGTTCCCAAATCCGGTGCAGCTCCTCACTGGATATCCCAATTCCCGTATCCTGGATATAAATAACACCATGGTCGTCTTCCACCTCTAAACGGACAGTCACCGTACCGCCAGAAGGCGTGAACTGGATCGCATTATAGAGCAAATTTTGCAAAATTTGCGCAAAGCGGTCATCGTCCAAATCGGCAAGTATCGGCTCCTCCTCCCCATCCGGCAGAAGCTCCAGCAGCGCGATTTTTTTTTCGATCAGGGTTGGCTTTATAAGATCCAACACCTCATGGGTTTTGCTGGCCAGATCAATAGGATACGTACGGAATACATCCATCCCATTCTGGATACGTGCCAAATCAAGCAGGTCATTAACCAAACGCTGTAATCGTTGAACCTCATAATCACATATTTTTAAATAGTGGCCATATTTATCCTCGGGAATCACCTTGTCGTTCATCGCAATAATCAGCCCCCGCAACGAGGTTAAAGGCGATCGTAATTCATGGGATACATTGGCCAGAAATTCCTGTCGGGCATCCTCCCAATTAACCAGCTGATCAACCATGAAATTAAAGCTTTGCGCTAGCTCCCCTATCTCGTCCTCGGAGGTGACAGGCACCCTTACCGTAAAATCACCCGCAGCGAGCTCCAAGGCCGCCCGATTGATCTGCTGCAACGGACCTGCCAGCTTACGCGACAGTACATACAAAATCATCCCAACCGTCAGCAAGGAGAACAGCAAAGGCACCACTATATTCCATCTCACCGCCGCCAACGCTTCGCTAACCTCGATTGCAGGCACGTTGAGAAAAATAACGACCGGCTTGCCATTCATTTGCGAAGGCGCATAATAGGTCAGGGTCCCTCCGCGTTCACGCTCATCCAGCTTATATTCGCCGGCAACAAATCCCGATTGCCCCTTCAGGCCTTCGATAAAATACGCATCAACCACCTTCGGTATCAATGTGCCTTCCCGTTCCGAGGAGCCATTAAGAATCGTACCTGCAGCATCTACCAGCCATACGTGTCCGTTAATGCTGCGGGCAATAATTCTTATGCCAAACCGCATTTCTCGCGTGGAAATGGTACCTTCCTGGATGGAAGGCAGCAGCTTCGCCACCTCGCCAAATCGGGAGGAAAGCATCTCTTTTTTATCCTTATAAAATAAATCCGTAAAATAGGCATTCCAAAAAAAGGCCAAGCCCATAAAAAATAAAATACATGTGACAAGAAACGAAAGAAATATTTTAATGTAAAAGCTGCTGTACCATTTTTTACGCATGGCCGGTGACCTCGAACGAATAGCCGATCCCCCATAACGTTTGAATCGCCCAATCCGAGCTGGCGCCTAGCTTTTTTCGCAGATTTTTGACGTGGGCATCGACCGTCCGTGTACCTCCGCTGAAATCGAAGTTCCAGACATAGCCCAGTAGGTCTTCCCGCGAATACACCCTGCCTGGGTTGGAGGCCAGGAAGTAGAGCAATTCGATCTCCTTGGGTGTTAAATCTACCCGTTTCCCTTCGAGGGTGACTTTATATTGGCCGGGATCCACATTTAAAGAGCCGATGCGCAGTAATTTATCCCGCTCCGCCTCAGAGCTGGCATGACCTGTGGCTTGCTGCTGCTGCTGGGTACGGCGAAGCACCGCCTTGATCCTGGCGATTAGCTCATTAGGATCAAACGGTTTGACGATATAATCGTCGATACCCAGATTAAAAGCGCGCAGCTTGTCAATCGACTCTCCCTTGGCCGTCAGGAAAATAATCGGCATCGACGCGAGTCCACCTGGCTCACTGCGAATCCGGCTGCAAAGCTCAAAGCCGGAAAGATCCGGCAGCATCACATCGAGCAGCACCAAGTCAGGCTGGTGGAGCTTTAATACCTGCATCACCTCTCCACCCCGATAAACGATGACCGGTTCGTAGCCCGCATGCTCCAAATATAAACGGATCACCTCTACAATATTCGGTTCGTCATCCACGATGACTATTTTTCCAAGCTTTGCCGTCTTATTCATTCTGATCCCTCTTTGCCTCAAGCTTCATTTGCAAGCTGCGCTCCCGCTCTTTAATAACCGCACTGCGATCACGTAATGTATGCTTATTGATCAAATGCGTATCGCTGAAGTTGCTGGCGCCCTGCCAGACCAACTGCTTTACCCTGCAATGCTCCACGCATAACGCTTGCAGCCCCGCATCAGCCAGTGGAATATCCATATCCACGTATTGGAACTCGGCTGGGCTTTCCAGTCGTTCCAAGCATAGCAACAGCAGCTTGCGGAATGCCGCTCCGTCGATGCCAAGCTTAAGCATATCCTCATCCTTTAATAGATGGGTTGCGCTGCGCAGCATTTTAAGCGCCCCTGCTAGATTATGTCTGCGTTGGTGGTAGAAGGACACAGCAACCTGAATCAGGCCTACATACGCACTGCCTAGTGGATCTCCTGGATGCTCCTTCCAATACTCTTCCAAAACCTCATGGCATTCAAAAAAATCACGTTCCGCATGAAAGTAAATTAAATAGTCCATATATGCTTTTGGGTAACTGGACATCCCGATAACCGCCTTTACTGATCCTCTGATATAGCATTTGCTACTGATACTCTTATTGTAACAAGAAGGGAAAAGAAACGAAAACTTTTATTCGCATAAATTCACAAAATCAACGCTTTTGGAGGGAAAAATTTCCTTTCTACTATTTTCCTCGCAACTTACTAGGCTTTTGTAACGTTTAATAGTGTAGAATATTAATAGATTCCAATAATAGTAGAAAGAGGTAGATGCATGTTGAAGCGCAATATCGTTCTGATCTTATCCGTATTGGTCCTGCTCCTCACTTCATCCGGTTCGGTTTTGGCCGCAGATAAAACTTCCAAATACCGGGTCTATCAGGATGACCGTATTTTACTAGAAACACCCGATTATTCCACAGCGGAAAATTACGCTAAGCAATTCACTAGCACCCACGTTGAAGACATCAGCTCACGAAAGTGGCTGTGGAATAATTATCCCCGTTATAAGCTTTACCAAAATGGAGTTAGCAGCACAGCATGGGATTTCACTACACTGGAGCAGGCGATTCGCGAAGGGTCCCAGTGGGGACATGCCAGCGTCCGTGATCTTAGCTCCGGTGGCTGGGTTTGGAATAACTATCCGCAATTCCGCTTGTACCAAGGGGATATTACCTTGGATGGCTGGGAATTTACAACCCTGCAGCAAGCTATGGCAGAGGCTCGTAAATGGGGCAATGTGCATATTATTGATCTTCGTAATAACCAGTGGACTTGGGATAATATTACCGATGACCGCAAGAAGGAGCTCCGCGCAGGAACTAAGGTTTACCAGGTTTATCAAGGGAAATCGACGCTGGATAGCTGGGCTTTTTCCTATTTGGAGGATGCTGTCCGTGAGTCCTTGTTATGGGGAGACTCCTCCGTTGTGAGAAGCGACAAAAACAACCAGATCGTGTTTTCCAATAAAAAAGTATACGATGTGTATCAATTTTCTGCAATTCTCAATTCCTTTGTAAGTCTTGATGATGCTATTGCGTATGCTAGCCAATTTGATCATACGAATATTTTCAAGACAGGAAGTACGGATAATGCTATATGGACGAATTACCCGTATTACCAGGTTTTTCAAAATGATACGTGGATTTCCGATTCCTCCGTGCTGCCTGATGCTGTAGGTTACGCACTCGCCTTCAGCAATACATCGATTCGTTTATTAGATGACAGCTTTAAGGTATGGGACAATTTCCGGGAGCTGCAATTCTGGGGCTGGAATGGTAGCGCCAATAACGATACGATTCGCGGCCATGTGAATAATACCGTAGGTCTTGATGTGGTATCACCCACCTACTTTTCCCTTGCTGATGCCTCAGGTACGTTGAAGGATACGTCCAATAAAGATACGGTCGCCTGGCTACAGAACCAAGGCATCCGAGTCTACCCGCTGATCGATAACCAATTTGACTCGGGACTGACAACCAAATTCCTTGCCGATGCCCAGGCACAAACTAAATTTATTGACGCCTTGGTCGCAAAAGGGGCGGCCTTAGGGGTTGAGGGCTTAAATGTCGACTTTGAAAGTGTTTCTGCCAAGGATCGCGCCGCATTAACGGCATTCATGAAAAATTTGACAGCTGCTGCTCATGCAGAAGGCTTAAAAATCTCGATTGATTTGCCACGTGGCAGCGTGAAATGGAATGCACAAACCGCTTATGACCATGAAAAGCTGGGCGAAACCGTCGATTATATCATTACGATGACCTATGACCAGAATTGGCGAACAGGTCCTTCTGCTGGCTCAGTCGCCGGTATGCAGTGGGTAGAGGAGGGCGTGAAGGAGTTCCTTTCCTATGGAATTCCGCGAGATAAATTAATTATGGGCATTCCCTTCTATGTTCGCGAATGGCAGATTGACGAAAACGGCGATTTAGTCGATAATCGTGCTTTGCTGATGAAGGATCTGCCGGCATTGATCAAAAGCAAAAATGCAACCCAAACTTGGGATGATCAATACGGTCAATACAAGGTAGAGTATAGCCAGGATGGCAATACCCGTGTATTTTGGCTGGAGGATGAAGCTACCGTCAAGGCTCGTTTGGCAATTGCCAAAAAATACGATATTGCTGGTGTTGCGGCCTGGAGGCTTGGCTACGATTCATCCGATATCTGGAAGATGATGATCCAAGAAAAATAAAAGAAGAAGCAAAAAGAACCTTCAAACCCACGTTCCTGTGGCGATGGAGGTTCTTTTACATGTAGATCCGCAGCCCTCATAGGCTGCCCGTATCCAATTAATTATGCTTGGTATGCTGCAAGGTTTGCACGAAAATTTGTTCAATATGCACATCATCCAACGAATAAAAGACGGTTTTACCCGCTTTTCTGCGCTTTACGATCCTCATATTACGAAGGTATCTTAGTTGATGGGAAACCGCGGATTGTCCCATATCCAAAAGCACGGACAAATCGTGGACACATAATTCCTTTTGAAGCAGGGCACCAATTAATTTAACTCGGGTGGGGTCGCTAAATGCTTTAAACCAGTCGGCAAGCTGTACGGCGGACTGTTCATCAATCATTTTCTCGCGAACCTGGTTTAAGTCCGCTTCCGTACCGAAGCAAGAGGATTCGCATTCCTCGATTGCAGTAAGAGATGGATCCATTCGTTCTCACCTTCCTGTCCAAAACGGTTATCTCTTCATTATAGCAAAAGAATAGCTGTTACGGAATCCTTCATCCTCGGAAACCTGCCGGAAACCACGGGGAAATGAAATTCGAAATGAATCCATATCTAACGTCAAACAGCCCAGGCAAGCTCGGACCCTGAAAAGGCTGCTCCGGCGCTATTACCTTATTGGCATATTGGTATAAGCCCGTACCTGCAATCACCTTATTCCCCCACGAATTCTACCCCCGGACTGCATTTCATATTCCAGCCTTCTCTGCCTCAAGACATCATCACATAAAGCTGTCCATCCTCCACCTTAACCTCAAAGCCCCTTAATTTCGCATTGGAATCAGGAGCCAGATGATGCCCGTTAACCAAGTCAAATTCCCAGCCATGCCAAGGGCAACGCAAAATCTGGTTTTCGCGTCCAAACTCATATTCATATACATCCTTCGGAAGCGTGGTTCCGTTAATAAGACCCTTGCAGACCGGCGCTGCTGCATGCGGACATACATTACGCCAAGCATAAAAGCTGCCGCCCACATAAAAGATACCCATTTCCATATTTTTCACAACGACGATTTTTTTGCCCAGTGATTTCACCTCGTCCTCGGAAGCCGCCAAATACGCATTCACGGTTCACGCACCTCCTGCCCGTCATCAGGCTCCTCAGCCAGCTGCGGAAGCTTATACAGCTCCTGCGCGTTTTCGCCCATTACGCGCCGTTTCATCTCTCGCGGCATCGGTGGCATTGCCATCATCGGATTATCGAAATCCCAATGCGGGTAATCCGTAGAGAACATTACCCGTTTGTCAGCGCCTATCATTTCAAAAATTTGCACCAAGTGCTTAGGATCATCCGGCTCTTCGATCGGCTGGCTGGTCAAATAAATATGCTCGCGAATGTATTCGGACGGGCGACGCTTTAGCCACGGAACGGTTGAACGTAACGCCTTGAAATTTTTGTCCATCCGCCACATTAGATGGGGCATCCAGGAGATGCCGCCTTCAATCGCGACAAATTTCAGCTGCGGAAATTTCTCAAACACTCCTTCGCAAACGAGGCTGTTCACATGAGCCATATAATTGGCTGGCAATATATTATGCCATTCCATATAACGGGTCGGATAACCCGAGGTTGTTGGTGCCGGAGAAATGCCGCGCCCTTCACCGCCCGGATGGACAGCAACGGGCAGGCCATTACGTTCAGCCGCTTCATAGATCGGATGGAAGCAGCGCTGTCCCAGCAAGGTGCGGGAAGCACTCGACATAATGACTTGGACCATGTTCGGGTTCGCGGCCATACGGTCGATTTCTTTGGCGGCTGCAAGCGGATCGGCGCTATTCACCACAATCGATCCCCTGAATTTTGGCGAAGCCTTCAGCCATAGCTCATTCATCCAATCATTCCATGCGGAAGCGACCGCATTAGCATAATCGGGATCGGGATACAGCGAGATTTCCACACCTGAGTTGAGGATTGCATAATCAATTTTGTAGGGCGCAAGCAAATGCTTGAGCATAAATTCAGGATCACTTCCAGGCCCGCCTCCATGCTCAGGAACGGCATCCTTCATCGCGCCGCCCACTGCGGAATAGTAAACACGTGCAGCGCCAATGCCCATTTCCAACCATTGGTCATGCCAGACCCGCGGGAGAAAGGGCAACAGCTCCTTTAAGCTTTTCATGCCATTGTGTACATCTGCATCAACGATGATCGATTTTTGTGCCATGCTTTTTTCCCATCCTTTTACGATAGTATAGATTCAGCTCTGGTAAGCTACTCCTTAACACTCCCCAGTACAATTCCTTTCATAAAAAACCTTTGGATAAACGGATACACCAGCAGGATCGGCAACGCACCCAGAAACAGCTGCGCCGACTTTGCCGTGCGGTCAGATACCTCAGCCAGCATTTCCATATCTACACTTCCGGCCAATAACGTATCAACCGCTGTTACAACCGTATACAAATAGCTTTGCAACGGGTAATTGTTTGGCGAATTCATAAAAATAATCCCATCAAACCAAGCGTTCCACTGGCCAACAATCGAGAACAGCAGCAGCGTAGCTAACGAAGGTGTAGACAGCGGTACAAAAATGCGCCATAATACCGTCCAATGCCCGGCTCCATCCATAAAGGCCGCTTCTTCCATTTCCTTGGGCAACCCGCGAAAAAAGTTCAGCAGGATCAAAATATTGAACACCGGCAGAGCGTGGTGCAAAACAAGCGCCCAGATCGTATCGAGCAAGCCCAGAGCTTTAATCGTCATATACAAAGGGATTAAACCGCCGTTGAACAGCATCGTGAACACGAAAATCCATGCGTAAAATGTCCGCCCCTTTAGTGCCGAAGCTTCCTTGGACAATGGGTAAGCAACGAGAATAACCAACACCATATTCAAGGTAACGCCAAGCAGTACACGCTGCAAAGTCACACCAAGTGAACGTAGAAACTCCGGCTTTTGGACAATAAATTCATAGGCCTTCCAAGTAAATTCAACTGGCCATAATTTGACGTAGCCCGCGGCAGCCGCTGAGCTTGAGCTAAGGGAGATCGCAAATACATTAACAAGCGGCAAAATGCAGAGGATAGCGAGTCCCACTAACAAGGTGTAATTGATCAGCACGAATAGCTTTCTGGGCAGTGACTGATGCTCAACCATCCATCTCCACTCCATTCTTTTAGAAAATCGGTTAGAAAATTCGATAGTTTGCGAAACGGTAGGCCATCAAATAAGAGGTAGAGAGCAAAATAAAGGAAACGATTGACTTGAACAGCCCGATTGCTGTCGCCACCCCATATTGGGCATCAACAATCCCGATTCGGTAAACAAAGGTGTCAATAATATCGCCGCTCTCATACACAACAGGGCTGTACAAATTAAATACCTGCTCGAACCCTGCATTTAACACATTACCAATACTTAACGTGACCATCAGTACAATAATCGGAGCCATCCCCGGCAAAGTCACATGCCATGCTTGCTTCCAGCGGTCAGCACCGTCAATAACTGCCGCTTCATATAGCGATGGATTAATGCTTGTAATGGCAGCCAAATAAATGATCGAGCTAAAGCCAAATTCCTTCCATTCATTCGAAAGCACAAGCGTAAACGGAAACCAGTTATTATCGGCCATAAAAAAGATCGGTTCAATGCCCACCCATTGCAGCCCCTGATTAATAATGCCGGTAGACGGGGATAAAATATCCATTAATATACCGCTTAAAATAACCCAGGATAAAAAATGCGGTAAATAAATTAGCGTCTGCACCGCACGCTTTACGAATTCCCGGCGCATTTCGTTTAACAAAATCGCAACCGTCAGGGGCACGATCAGCCCGGCAATAATTTTCATTACGGCAATAAAGACCGTGTTCCAGATGACCTGGTAAATGCTTGGCAGCTTCATCACATAGATGAAATTGTCCAACCCGACCAAGGGCGAGCCCATAATCCCCTTGGCAGGATTAAATTTTTGAAAAGCAATAATGATGCCCAGCATCGGCCCATAGCAGAAGATTAAGACTATCAACAGCCCTGGTATAATCATCAAATGCAGCGGAAGCTGCAATCTCCATCTCGTATTCATTGGAAGCCATCTCCCCTATGCATGTAGTAGAAAAGGGAGGGGCTGTGAAGCCTGCCGCCTCACAAGCCCCAGCTTAACTATTTATTTTTGTTGTAATAGTCGTTTACTTCTTTTTCAATCGCATCGCCGCCAAGGCTTTTCCATTCAGCAACGAACTTATCGAAATCGCTGATTGGTGCCGCGCCCATGATCACCTTGGTCACCATTTCGTTTTGGATCTTCTGCAGGGTGGCATCCTTCTCAACCATCGTTGCGGTCGGCGCGCCTGTGAATGCGTTGAATTGGTAGTTTTTGTTTTTCATATACGTGGCGATCACCGCGAAAGCACCTTCGGGACCAAACGTCCGCTCCGAAAACCACATGCTATCGTCTCCCTTGCGGAAAGCGTCAACACGTCCAAAATGCAGGGAGGCTGGAAAATCGAGCTTGCTGCCGTCACCTTTGTTTTTCACCTCTTCGGCTACTTTAAGATGTGCGTTAATATTCAAATCGACCGGATTGATCAAAACCGGGAAATATTTGGCCGGGAATATGCTTGTTGCCGTATCAATAACAAATGGATTTTTGGATTTGCTATAGTCGGTTTGGAAATAATGCTTGTTATACAGGTTTAATAATTTCACAACCGCTTCCGGATTTTTACTGCCTTTTTTGACTACGAAGAAAGTTGTAGCTGCATCATTGGCTTGTAAAATGACCGGTTTGCTGTCAGCGGACAGGATAGGGTAGGCCTGCCAGTCGGCTTTTGGATCGTTTTTGCGGTTGTCCTTGAAAAATGTCGTCGCATCCGCCACATAACCAAACGCCATACCCAGCTTGCCCGCCGCTGCATCCTCGCCTACCTTTTTCCAAGGTTTCACTGAAAATTCCTTGTCAATAACGCCATCCTTGTACAACTGCTGAAGCTTTTCCAGCGCTGGCTTCATCTCGGGCTGAACCGAGCCGTACACAAGCTTACCGGAGGCATCCTTTACCCAGAAGGTCGGGTAAGCGTGGTAAGCGTTAAACAAACCGATAAGTGAAGCAGGCGTCACACCATTATTCGATTCCTTAAACAAATCCTTGCTGATGCCTAGGCCAATCGTATCGGCTTTACCGTTGCCGTCTGGATCATTTTTGGCAAAGGCTGTCGCTATATTCAGCACATCCTCCATCGTTTTGGGCTCAGCCAGCCCCAGCTTCTTCATCCAATCCGTGCGGATCCATACCATGCTTGCCGAGGCGACGCCATTGTTCTCAAACATTTGTGGAATACCCATCAGCTTACCGTTTACAGTAACCGATTTCAGCGCAGCACCACCATCCTTTAGCAGCGCTTCCTTCGTAAAAGGCGTTGCATATTTATCATAAATCGTGGTCATGTCCTCAACCAGATTCGAATCGATCAAGCGCTGCATGACCACCCGGTCAACCGCCATAAAATCGGGCAACTCACCGGATGCGAGCGTAACATTCAGCTTTTGTGAAAATTGCGAGCCATCAACAACCCAAAGGTTTTTCACTTTGATGCCAAGCTCGTTTTCCATAATCGGTGTCCAAATGTTTTTGTCAAGCGATTCACCTGCGGCAAATTTGTAGCTGGCATCAATCGAGCGGATCGTGGAAACCTCAATCGTTGGGCTGTATTTGCCCAGTGGATCTGCTGGTTTATTGTCTGTAGCCGGAGCCGTTGGAGCGGTTGTATTCGGCGCTGGTGTCGTAGTTGTAGGGGCTGCTTCTTTAGTTGATGTACAGGCTGTAAGCAACACGCTCAATGATAGCGCTATCATTACACTTGAATTTCGGTTTATTTGTTTCATGAATAATCCCCCTTATGTTTGTTCCTTACCTGTTTATTGTAAAACGAATCCAAGCTGAAACATACGGGATTTTCTTAGCTTCGTTATCTTATCTTATCCACTTTGGCTTAAGCGACCACTTGGCTATCTATATCCAGTTTGTAGGCATTAGGTAAGCTCGCGGTATTCGAGTGGTGTGCTGTTCGTAATTTTTTTGAAAAGCCTTGTAAAATAAGGAGCCGAATCAAAGCCGACCTCAGCGGCGATTTCATGGACTTTGAGCTGGGTGCTTTTTAACAGATGCTTGGCGCGGTTGATCCTTACCTCCGTAATATAATCCAACAGATTCGAACCCGTTAGCTGCTTATATAAACGCGACAAATAGGGCGAACTGAGATGCACCACCTCCGCTAAGCGGGTTAGCGACAGCTCCTCACAAAGGCAATCCTGCACATATTGGTGGATGCGGCGAATCATTTCATGGGTACGCTCCTGCTGGAGGCTGCCGTTATGCTCGGCAATCGTTTCCCCAAGCTGGCGAAAATAGCCAAGCGCTCCCTGCCATGAGCTATGGTTGTCCATATGGATAAATGTATCCAGCTGTACCTTCGCTCCAAGATCGGCAATCAGATTGCGGCGATTCAAATAAGAGAGAAAAAATGCGGACAAATGCGCAAACATTTCCAGCGCTAAATAAGTGATCTTTGTCTCGCCAAGCGCCAATTCGTCAAATTGTGTGTATTCATCGTAAAGCAGCACAAACGGCTCCGTTTCACCGTTATCAAGATGGGGCTCGAGCAAATCCAGCTTGTGAATGTGGTTACGAAACGTTGACTCGGCAGTAAACGTGCGACTGGATCGACCCTCCTCCTGATCCCTGTTGGCGGATTCGGTAACCAGCATTTCTTTGCTGCGGATCAAACCGCTGCTCAATTGCAGCTTAAGCGAATCGAACTGGCGGGCGGCATGCTCCCAAGAGCTGTGCTCTGAGCTTAAAATCAGCGAAATCGGCAGCTTTAGCAGCTTGCGGCAGGTTTCCTGCACCGATTCGGATGTGCCACGCACAAATTGCGCCAAGCGCTCCCACTCCTCATCCGAGTATGGCAAGGTTGTGGGGGGGGAGGCAGCCTGTGTGCCGGAGCTTGTATGTAATGCTTTCGGTGAAGCATCTATCTTTTTTTCAGAGGCTTGTTGACTGATCAGCTCATCTGATGTGTACAAAAAGGTTTCTTTGGAGGAGACAATGTTGCCGCTTGTGTCTGATGCTATTGGTGAAGTATCTATCTCTTTTTCAGAGGCTTGCTGATTGATCAGCTCATCTGATGAGTACGAAGAGGTTTCTTTGGAGGAGACAATTTTACCGCTTGTGTCTGATGCTATTGGTGATGCATCTATCTCTTTTTCAGAGGCTTGTTGACTGATCAGCTCATCTGATGACTTGTAGGCATTTTTATTGGCCGAGTTAAGAGAATATGGCTGGAATTGGGTCTGCTGCTGCGACTGGATCTGGGACTGTGACTGTGACTTTGATTGGGATTGGGATTGGGATTGTGGCTGCCACTGCGATTGGGTTTGCGCTTGAGGCTGAGATGGGTTCTGGGATTGCAGATGGGACTGAGGTTGCACCAGCCACACAAAACGGTATTTGTCATAAGGCACGAACATAAATCGGGATTTTTCGCCCAAAAATTCCTCTGCAATATTTTGCAGCGAATACAGGATCAAGGATTTGTCGGACATCGACACGTAATTGCCCCAATCGTCCACACGCCCAACAACGAGAAAAACCGGTTGATCGGGGGCTAACCCAATGAGCAGCTCTGGAAAACGCTTGGCACGGACGGCTGCGGAATCCCCTTCTCCTTTGAGCAGGTCAAGCAAATAGTCCTTTCGCAGCGTGGGCAATGCCTGCTGGAGCATTTGACGGGATTTTAGCGAGATGTCCCCTTCATGAAGCTCCATACGGATTTCTTCGACAGCCTTGTCGATCGCTTGAAAAATCAGCTCGTCTCCTTCGGTTTTCAGTACGTAGTCCGTTCCGCCTTTACGAATCGCCGTCTGAATATAATCGAAATCGCTGTAGCCTGACAAAAAAATAATTTTGCAGCGCGGCCATTGCTCCCGCACCCGATCCGCAAGCTCCAGCCCGTTCATGCCAGGCATCCTAATATCCGTGAGCAGGATGTCGAGACGCATTCCGTTCATTTTTTCTAAAGCCTGAATGCCTGTATATGCTTTGGAAATTGTCAGTTCATAAGGATCCCATTCGTGAAGAGTATCAGATAAATAGTCTAACGCCATCGGTTCATCATCGACCAGCATTAAGTGTAGCATAGGTTTCTCCCTCAGCTTTCCCATTGCGAATTTTCATAACGACCTTTAAACCACCGGCGGCACCCGCAGCTAAAATAAGCCCGGAGTCCTCGCCAAATTTCAATTGCAGCCTGCGATGCACATTCATAATACCACTTACCTCCGCGTTCACCTTTCGCGACGCCAAACGGCTCGCCCACTGGGTTAGCTCTGCCTCCGGCATGCCCGTCCCATTGTCTTCAATGAAGATCCGCAGCTCGTTCACATCCTGCTCCAGCGTTACAGCTAACAGACCGTCAGAGGTAGTATGCTCAAGCCCGTAATTGTACGCATTCTCCACCAACGGCTGCAAAATAAGCCTAGGTACCATCACCGATCTGGCCGCTTCCGGCAAATCGCCAATCATCACCTCAACGCGGTTGGAAAACCGCACATTTTGGATTTCCATATACATACGAACGTGATGCCATTCCTCTTCAAGCCGCACATCATCGCCGGTTTTTTTCGTAATATACCGGAAATAGTCACCCAAATATTTGGTGAATTTCAAGCTGTTCTCATAATCCTCAGCCTTCGTCATTCGGTAAAGCAGGTAGAGGCTGTTATACAAAAAATGCGGATTTATCTGCGATTGCAGCTGGTTCAGCTCCGCTTGCTGGGTTTGCAGCTTTTGCTCGTAAACCTCATAAACCAGCGTATTCAGCTTCGACGTCATCTCGTTAAACTGCACATACAAATAGCTGAATTCATCTCGGCTTTTATGATGCAGGGAAACGGATAAATTGCCGGATTCGACCTTGCGGAATGCGCGCACCATTTTGGTCAACGGCTTATGGATCACCTGGTAAACCCAGTACGAAACAATAACGATCAACACCGCCGTTACGATGGACATCACAATAATAAAGCTTTTGTACTTATTCAGCGGGCCCAATACCTCGACCTCCGGCACATACACTATCAAGGTCGTATCCATCTCCGGTGAATATTCATAGGCGGTAATATACGTTTGCTTGTTCAATTCGATGGATTCAATGCCTTGCGCGGCATTTCCCTTGCCCTTGACCCATTCACGCACCTTGGCCGCAATCGGCTCCTGCTCATACTGGCTATCGCTGCTGGAGATGATCCAGCCATCATTAATAAGCGCGGCTTCACCTTTGGCACCAGCAATCTGCTGTAGAAATTGCTGCAATTGGCTGACGGAAACCTCCGTTTCCAGCACAAATAAAGGATCGCGGAGCGGTGAAGCCGGCAAGCTTGGATAAAATTCGCGCAGCAATAAAACACCATCCGCATAATAAAGCGGGGAGTTGTGCGGCATCTCCCTTGCTTGTTTCAGGTTTTCCACGACCTCCGTCGAAATCGTATCAGACAGCTCCTCTGTTGAAATAACCCTGCGAATCGGCGGAATGTATGCGCTTGCTTTTTGCACATAAATGCCTGAGCTTTTCATCAAATCCAGCTTTCGCTGAAATTGCTTCATCATCTCCGAGCGCTCATAAAAGGTTAAGCCTTCGGCAATCACACTTAAAGAGGTGAGGTCATTATCATTGACATATTCACGCTGTAAGCGGATTATCCTGTCCATTTCCTTAGTGAAGGTATTATTGTAGAAGTGAAGCTGCGAGCGAAGTGAATTGGAAACCTCGTCCCTGACGATCCCCGAGCCCAAGTCGTTCATCTGCAGCGCCAAGGCATAAACCGGAAGCACGACAATAAAAAACATCGCCAGCAGCTTCGTAAAAATCGAAAACCACCACGTTCGCCCGTTTAATTTGATGGCCATGTTGCATCCCCTTTAATGGTTACTTTCGCTAAGTATAGCTTTAGTAGCCATGTTACCACATAAGTGGGCCTAAGAACCAAAAGCCCTCATTCCGAATGGAAAGAGGGCTGTGGGACAGCCAAACGACTCTCTCCGATCAGAGTGCCATCCAGGCTTCCCATGTATATGTTTCGCGTGTTAGTCTTGAATATCTTCTAATTCATCCAATTCGTCTAAATCGGTTACAGGCGTTTGGCAGGCAAAATTCTCGCAAATATAAGCGGTCGCCTTGCCACCAAGCGCTACTTTGTCCTGCAGCAGTGGGATCAGCTTTCTTGCCGCCGCGCCCTGCTCCCCGCTTGGATGCAGCATATAAATTGCATTTGGTCTAAACTGCCGTTGCAGCTTGCTCGCCATTCCCTGCAAGTCTGGCTTCGCCGGGTCGCCAGCCAGCACGATTTCCGAAGGCGCTCCGACAATATAGTCCAAAGCGATCAGAAACAACGAGTGGCCTGCCGGATACTTCTCCACGGAGCCCGCAAAAGCTTTTAACTGCTCGTCAGTTTGCTGCGACAAAGCGGCGTTATACGTATACCGTGCCAGCTTGGCCATATTAAGCGCCGCCGCCGAATTGCCAGATGGCATCGCCCCATCATAAATTTCCTTGGGGCGTGTGAATAGCTGCTCGCCATCCTCGCCATAGAAAAACAACCCGCCTTGCTCCTTGTCCCAGAACAACCGTAGCATCTCCGCATTAAGCTCAACAGCAAGCTCAAGCAATGTAATATCGAAGGTCGCTTCATATAGCTCAATCAGACCCCAGACGTAAAAGGCATAATCGTCCAAATATCCAAGAAAAGCCGCATCCCCGTCCCGGTAACGGGCAAGCAGACGACCATCCTCGCGGCGCAGCTCCTTGGAGATAAAATCTGAAGCACGCTTGGCTGCCACCGCATATTCCGGCTTGTTCAGCGCCTTCGCCGCTTTGGCTAACGCCATAATCATCAGGCCGTTCCACGAGGTGAGGATTTTGTCATCCTTATGCGGGTGAATCCGCTGCTCGCGATGGGCGAACAGCTTTTGGCGCGAAGCCTCTAGCCTTGCTTGCAGCTCTTGGAGCGGAACTGTGCTCAGCCTGGCGTAATCCTCTACTGTTCTTTCGATCAGGTTCGGTATATTATGCCCCTCAAAATTGCCACTGTCGGTTATATCGTAAACGGTGCAATACAAGTCGCCATCATCGTTGCCCAGCACCTGACGGATTTCCTCAGGCTTCCAGACGTAAAACTTGCCTTCCTCGCCCTCCGAATCCGCGTCCTCCGCGCAATAGAAAGCACCTTGGGCATCGGTCATATCCCTCAGCACGTAAGCAATGATCTGCTCAGCTACATCCGCATATTGCTGCTTGCCAGTCACTTGATACGCCTCGATATACGTCATCGTCAGCAGCGCGTTATCGTAGAGCATTTTCTCAAAATGCGGCACCAACCAGCTATTATCCGTCGAATAACGGGAAAATCCCCAGCCAACGTGGTCGTACATACCACCGCGGTACATACCATTCAGCGTCTTCTCCACCATTGCCAATGCCTGCACACTGCCAGTCCGTTTGTGGTAACGTAGCAGATAGGACAAATTATGAGAGGTCGGGAACTTCGGCGCATCCCCAAAGCCGCCATATTGCGGATCAAACAATTGCTCATACATCTGGTAGGCACGATCCAGCGATTCCTCGGAAATGTCTCCTTGCAGGTTCGCAATTAACCGGCTCTGCGTCTCTGCAATAATCTGGTCGCCGATCTCCGAAATCTTGACGCTGTCCTCATCCCATTTGCTCGTAATCTGCGGCAAAATATCCATCAAGCCCTTGCGGCCATATTTACGCCCCTTCGGAAAATATGTTCCCGCGAAGAAAGGCTTTTTCTCCGGCGTCATAATGACCGTAAGCGGCCATCCGCCCTGTCCAGTTAATGCCTGGCAGACGGACATGTATAAATGATCGACATCCGGCCGCTCCTCGCGGTCGACCTTGATCGATATGTAATCCTTATTTAAAAGAGCAGCGACTTCCTCGTCTTCGAAGGATTCGTGCTCCATGACGTGGCACCAATGGCAAGTTGACTTACGCCTCACTACGAATACCCAATAGATAAGAAAATAGGCTTATTTTCTCTTCTCGCTGTATCAAATGCTTCATCACTCCACGGGAACCATTTCACGGGGTTGTAGGCATGCTGGAGCAAATAGGGGGATTTCTCAGCGATTAATCTATTGGGTATGGAATTAGTTGTCATAGGGCATCACCTCCTTGGGTGCTGGGATAAATTTGGTGTTGATGGGTTTAGTTTAGCATAGAGTTGGTAAAAAGGAAAAACCTGCTATCCTTGCTAGTAAAGTAATATCCTAATCCCTATTTTTAACAACTGCCATGGTTTCACCTCATTATTGTTTTCAGATATATCCTTAGCCTATTACATTTTTTTAGTACTTGCACACTCCCTTTGGTTATTTGTTTTTGGTTTGGTTTAATAATCAGTCACCCTCAATGGATAGATCATACTGTTAAAATCAGGTATACGAAATGGAGAATGCAGAGGGTTGGTCATTGTGTCAAACGGTCGAGTAGACCGGGGGGATTTCATCCCCAGTCTCTCACATAAGGTCTCCCTTCATTCGGCTCTTGTTATCCAATCGCGGGCAATAGCCCTATCTGCCAGTGGTAAAGAGATTCGGGTTGCACTTTGCAATACGTTTCAAAAATCTCATTGCCTTTAACGCTTTCATTGCTGCTTTTCTTCAGTACACACTAAAACGTCAAATAGTCCCCATCTTGTGATAAGGAAAGGGATTTCTTTCATTCAGCCTACTTATTTGCAGCCGATTCAAGGCAATTGGATCGGCTGCAAATAAGTAGGCCTTTTTGTCGTAGGATATTACAAATCAGTGTTCCGCTATTATAGGAAGGTAATTTAACGATTGTCCAAATGCAGAAAACGATAAGTGATCGACGAAATCAAACGACGGAACGCTTTGTATGTTGGGATAGTGCTTTATAAAAGCTTTAAGGGCAATTTCAACCTCTAATCGCGCAAGAGGTGCACCTAAACAGAAATGAGGACCATTTCCAAAAGTTAAATGCTCACGATTGTTCGGTCGAAAGATATCAAATTGTTCGGGATGAGGAAATACTGCTTCATCCAAATTCGCCGCGCTCGTCCATGCGATGATCATTTCTCCCTTTTTCATCTTAGGACCAAATAAATCAGTGTCTTCTTTTATTGTCCGTTCTAGTTTCATTATATTGAAACGATAACGCAACACCTCCTCAATCGCCTTTGGAACAAGGTCTATATCCTCCCTTAATGTTTGATAAATACCTGGCTTGTCATATAGAAAGGAGTAAAAACAATTAGCAATTAAGTGAGACGTTGTTTCCAGACCAGCGCCTAACAGACCCCTGGTCATTTTTATGATTTCATCATCTGTTAATCGGTCCTCATCAACTTCAACGTTAATTAGATCCGAGATAATGTCATCTCCAGGATTTTCCCTTTTCCCCTTAATAACAGGGTGAAGATATTCAGAAAACTCCAAGGCTGCCTTCGCTTTCTTCTCATTTTGCTCAGCTAAATTCCCGCTGCTAAAA
Source organism: Paenibacillus agricola (assembly GCF_011440305.1). Classification (GTDB taxonomy): domain Bacteria; phylum Bacillota; class Bacilli; order Paenibacillales; family NBRC-103111; genus Paenibacillus_S; species Paenibacillus_S agricola. Next base: position 396,079 of record NZ_JAAOIW010000004.1, read on the forward strand.
GGAAGGAAAATGATATCTACCCACTGCTTAAATAATTTACGATCTACAGCTGGGACACCTAACAATTCAGCAATAATTGTGATTGGAAGAGGGATAGCAAATGATCCCACTATATCAATTTCACTCATTTGATCCATATCTTGGATTAACTCATTGACAATCGTATTAATTCTTGGTTCCCAGTTTTTTAGATGTCTAGGCGTAAAGGCTGCTGAAAGTAACGACCGCCGTTTTCTATGCTCAGGGGGATCGGAAAAAATCACAGTCGTTCGATCCAATTCACCCGAGTCTTGGCTGAGTGCAGCGATTTGTGTTCGCTCGCTTTTACTTGAGAACAGTTGATAATCCGAAAGCACACGTTTCACATTTTCATAAGTAAAAACATTCCAGACTTGTTGACCCTCATGGTAATAAACAGGATGATTGTCTCTCATCTCTTTATACCAGTGATACGGATTCCAAAATTCCTCTTTTGTTTTGAAACCGGGTATTTCATGTGTTAGTATGGCTTGTTTCATTGCTTCCACTCTCTCTTATTTGGGCTTGATGAGAAGGACACGCATAGATGTAACCCTACCTCAGTCCATAATAAGGTAGCCATTAGAGAGGAACATTATTCAGTTCTAAACCAGATATTTTCCGGTGGAGGTCTGTAAAATAAAATGTGATACTTTTAACGTTAACGTCTTAATCTTATGTAATAGATAAGCTAATCGCTTATCCTTTTATTCTTGAGTATTCTAAAATCCTCTTATACATGGTTTTATTTTTCAAAGTGTTGAAGATACTCATATCAGGCCTAGTATTAATCTCTAGAATCCACGGTTTCATTTTAGAATCAATAGCTATATCAACCCCAAATGCTCTCTTGCTTCGATAATTTTTACCAAGAACATTGCTTGCTTCTTTCCCTAATATCTCCATTCTTTTAATATACTTCTCTCTCTTGTCTCTCTTAAGATGTGAGACAAGCAATGAGTCGATTGGTAATGGAGTACCTCCAGAATGGTAATTAGTTACTATCTTTCCAGGTTTCGCTAAGCGTCCAATAACACCTGTCACCACTAGTTTTTTGCTTCTGTTCTTTTGCACCATGACTCTAATGTCGAAAGAACGTTTGTTATGTTTCAATAGATCAATGCCTTTTTGAACGATATATTTGTTTCTAGAAAATTGTTTATGAAGAGAACTATATAATGCATCGAGTGAATTAAATTGTTTTGAAGCAGTTCCACTTCTTAAAGTATACTTATTCTTGATTTTAGTTATTTTATATATCCCATGACCTCCTGTACCCTCATCAGGTTTTAAATACAGCGATTCATATAATCTCAACATTGCTCTTATGTTAGATTTAGTTGCTATTCGAGTATCAGGTAAGAATGTATTTATACTGTTAAATCCTTTCATGAAATAATATTTTCCTAATTTCCCCATTTTGTACTTTACCTTTTTCATATCATCAACCTCCTACATCTTCGCAAGAGTAATATATGTATACTGATAAATGTATGGAACAGGCTATCGTTGGTTTTAAAAAAAGAATTCGTGGTTCCCTGAACGGGTATTCAGAGCCGGCATAGGTTTGTACACAGAACTCATCCTTACAGTTTTGACGGGGTCAAACCACCATAAAAAAACAACGTATTACGCGTCATGTTATTAGCAGTATGGGTAAATGGTGAATCTAGTAAACATTTGCTATTTTCATGCTAGGTTTGCGAGTGAAAACTCATGAATGTTGGACTTTTTAGGTCTCGATATCCTACCAAGAGTACCCGTCCACTGAAAAAGTCAATTCGAGCTCTGAACCACAACCTGCCATAATGGCTTCCTTGGAATATTTATACTGAGCATTTTATCGAGAGGCTGACGCTTGGATCAATAGCAAATCGTAAGTGGCGGCAACGCCTCCCTGTGTGCTGAACCTATCCTCGTATTCCTTATACATGCTGGCGAACAGGCGACGCGTGCTGAGACCACGAATAGTGGCGGCTTCTGAATTGCTAGCTCCCATTGCTTTAACCGAATGAAGAAAATCTCTTGCTGAAGCATACTTTTCCATTTGAGTCGAACGTTCATATTGAATATTTGAAAAACCTGCTTCCTTGAGCAGGTTTTTCCACTGGTCCATGGATTGAAACGACAGTCCGTGCCGCTGTGGCTCCATTCCGTTAGCTCGATAAACTTCATTAAATGCCTTATGCAGCTCGTAGAACGTATCTGGCCCGAATGTCGTGAACACTAGCAAGCCTCCAGCGCGAATCATCCTCCGAAGGTGACCTAGCGTTTGCCTTGGATAGCTCAGCCATTGAAAACAGGCGTTGGAGACGATGAGGTCCAACGAGGCCGTCGGAGCATCTGCCGCCCACATTTCGACATCAGCAAGAAGAAAGTGCAAACGAGCCGGTCGACTCTTACTGTAACCCACATGGTTTGCTGTACTTGATAGGACATGTTGTTCAGCCGCTTTGATCATCGCGGATGCCATATCAAGTGCAGTAATAGATGCGTAGGGATATTCGTTCAACAAAATTTCAGTCAGAACACCGGTGCCGCAGCCGATCTCTAGCATGTTGAGCCCGTCTGCTTTATCTTCGCGCTTCCACCCTATGAGGGATTGTACAAGTCGGTCTGCCATCATTCGCTGCACATGGGCGTGAATGTCATACGAACCTGCTGCACTGCGGTTAAATTGACTGCAAATCGCTTTTTTCCTACTGCTCATGCCACCATCTCCTCAATACTTCAGCTATGTGAACTTCCCTTCCCAAAAACGGTGCATGCCCGCTGACGGGTATTGTAAGTAACTCTGCTTGAGGCAAATAGGCTACAAGCTCTTCCGCAGCGCCGTAAGGACAAATCTTATCCTCAGTGCCGTGGACAAGAAGAACCGGACAATTGATTTCCGACAGCTGGGACTTGCATTCCTCACTTCGCAAAATCTGAAGACCGGTGATTAACGCCGGGGTTGTCCAGCTGCCTATTGGGGAAAGGCTTTGGCCGAGACCGGCCTCCCATTCCGCTTCCGTAAACATGAGCTGTCGAAATTTTGTTTCAACAGTCTGTCGGTCCTTCGTAAGCCCTGTAATCATCTGCCTAACGTATGCATCTGCCCAGCCGCGGTCCGTCTCTTCTTTTGAACGGGTAAAACGAGCAGTCGCCGCAAACAATACAAGGCCATCAGCGTAACCTTTGACCGCTAGTTTCAGCGCCAGTAATCCGCCGAGCGACCAGCCTCCGATCAACAGTGGACCGCAGTTAACCCTTGTCATACAAGCTGCTACTTCCGAAGACTGGAGGTTTAATGCCGCTTTTTCAGTCAGATACATCAATTTCTCAGGAGTATCGGCAGCACTGTAATCTACGGAAACATGATAAAAATCGGGCAGTAACTCGCGAAGCCGTTCAAACACCGTATCCGGCATGCTCCATCCAGTCAGCCAAAGGATGGTGCCACTTGTCTCTCGCTGAATGTTAGACGGATGGTTACCCGATACAATCATGGATGCAGCACCCCTTGTTGAAGTCCTATGGTGCGGATTAGCGTGGCGGTATCGGTCAGTTCCTTATCCGTATGAATGGCTGATAAAGAAAATCGGATTCGTGCGGTGTTATCAGGCACAGTAGGTGGACGGATGGCCACTGATGCGATACCTGCCTTTTCAAGAGCGCCGCTAAAGCGCAAGGTCGCAGCGTTATCGCCGACGATCACAGGTACTATAATAGGTGAGTCTCCGGCACCTATTTTAAAACCGGCATTGCACAGGGAGGATCGAAACAGCTTGCTTGCCGCGTACAACCTCTCTCGGCGCCAATGCTCATTTTGTACCAAGACTAACGCCTTTGAAATACCAGCTATGATAGAAGGAGGCAGCGCGGTTGAATAGATCAGCGGCCTTGCCTTGTTCACCAGCCATCGAATTAGCGTACGGCTACCACAGATATAAGCACCGTAAACACCAAACGATTTGCTGAACGTTCCCATATGTATATCCACATCATCCTGCAGCCCGAGCTCATGGCACAATCCCTCGCCACGCAACCCATAAATCCCCCCGCTGTGTGCTTCGTCCACCATTAGCATCACTCCGTGTTCACGTTTGAGCTCAGCGAGTTCACGCAAGGGTGCCTGATCGCCATCCATGGAGAAGACAGCGTCTGTAACGATCAACTTTCGCCTTTTATCTCGGTGCTTTTCCAATAACGTACGCAAATGCTCCATGTCATTATGACGGTATCGGGCATGCTCCGCTCGGCTCAATACAATGCCGTCCACAATGCTCGCATGGTTCATCTGATCGCTGAAAACAACATCACCTCGGCCTACTAGCGCACCAATAACACCCGAATTAGCCATATAGCCATTTGCAAAAACAAGCGCCGCTTCGCAATTCTGCCAATCGGCCAGCTCTGCTTCAAGACGGCCATAAGCTGGCCGGTTGCCGGTTACAAGCCGCGAAGCGCCGGAGCCGGCTCCTTCGGTGAGAAGCGCCTCACGCATCACTTCAATTATGGCAGGATGTTGGGCGAGTCCAAGGTAGTCATTGGAGGACATGTTGAGCAGCACTCGTTCTCCACGTACCGTATAGCCAGGAGATTTGGAGACCGTGCTACTTTCACGCAAGGAACGCTCCAACGAGGCACCAGCCCATAATTCAAGTTCTTTTTCAATCCAGTACATGGTCGGAACCACCATTAAGGGCGTTTAATTCAATCTCAAAGCCCAAATCTTCAATGAGTTGATGATCAGCCGAAACGTCTTGGCCTGCTGTCGTTAAATAATCACCTACAAAGAGTGAATTTGCAGCATACAGAGACAGAGGCTGCAGTGTACGAAGGTTGACCTCCCGACCTCCCGCCACGCGGATTTCTTTAGACGGACAGATGAAACGGAACAGGGCTAGGACCTTTAACGCTTGCATCGACGGCGTGCGGCCTGCATGCTCCAGAGGGGTTCCCGGTATCGCATTCAGGAAATTAATGGGAATCGAATCCGCATCAAGTTCGCGGAGTGCATAAGCCATTTCGACAATTTCTTGATGGGTCTCGCCCATGCCGATAATGACACCGGAGCAAGGAGACATGCCGGAGGTCTTTACCTTTTCCACGGTTTCAATACGTTGGTCGTAGGTATGGGTCGTGGTGATGGATGAATAGTTGGTTTTGCTGGTGTTCAAGTTGTGGTTGTATCGATGTACGCCCGCTTCTGCAAGACGCTCGGCTTGATCGTCCTTCAGAATGCCCAGACATGCGCAAATTTTTAGCGGCATCGTTGCACGGATTTCTCGAACCGCATCCACCACTTGATCCAGCTCCCTGCTTGTCGGGCCTTTCCCGGCCGCTACGATACAATAGGTTCCAGCTTTGCGTGCCATAGCTTCACGTGCACCGGCAAGCAATGTGTCTTTATCGAGCAGGGAGTATTTTTTAACTGTTGCCGTCGAAACGATAGATTGCGAGCAGTAGCCGCAGTCCTCTGGGCAAAGACCGCTTTTGGCGTTGATGATCATATTCAACTTTACTTTTTTTCCGTAAAAGTGTTTTCTCACCTTAAACGCAGCGTGCAGAAGTGGCAGTACCTCATCATTGTCGGCTTCGAGTACAGCAAGCCCCTCCTCTAACGTTAAGCATTCCCCACTCAACGCTTTTTGGGCAAGCCTTTGCCACCCCAGATCGACTGAAATTGTTTTCATCTCTATCATCCTCTCATTGGTTGGACTGCAAGTGCCTGTCTGATAGGCTCGAATTGTATGGTTTTTCGTATGGTATGTATCAACATCTCTGAATTCGCTTCAGCGTGCAAGCAAGGAAACTGGCCAAGGACCTTAAGACCGCTGTAATGCTCGATTAGTTCCGCATTCGTAGCAATGCTCGGATCGTCATTCGGCTCCGTTACTTCGCCGTCGTTCATAATGACGCCTACAATCGGGACAGCGTGATAACGCAGGAATGAGGCAGTCAGAAGCGTGTGGTTAATCGTGCCTAGGCTGGAACGGGCTACAATCAGAGCAGGTATACGAAGCTCCGCGATCAAGTCCACCACGAGGGCGTCATCGGTCAGCGGAACAGCGACGCCCCCTGCCCCTTCGACGAGCAACGCTTCATAACGTTTAATAAGCGGAATACCTGCTGCAATCAATTCCTTGAGTCTAAGGGTCACACCATCCTGCTTGGCAGCGAGCATCGGCGTAAGCGGAGCTTCAAATGTAAAGGGTGCCACAGCCTCGGGCCGCTCGTCGATTCCCGTGATTTGCAGCAGCCGTTCAGCATCGGTTACTCCTTTGCCAAGAGGTGCACCGGACTGAACCGGCTTCCAGACACCTACATTCAGCCCTTCGGCACGAAGCATAGCGGTAATGGCCGCTGTCACAATCGTCTTCCCAACGCCGGTGTCCGTGCCTGTTACAAATAATCCGCGTATCGCTTCGGGGTTCACTTTGTTCATGTAACTGAACCTCCTTCGGTGACGTTACGTATCGATTCCGCCAAAATATGGGCCATGGCATCCAGCTCAGCTTCTGTACTGGCAAGCGGAGGGATGAAGACGATCACGTTGCCGAGCGGCCTTGTTAGCATTCCGAGCTCTCTGGCCCGCAGGCTCGTTCGAACGCCGATTCGTTCTACCCAATCGTACGGCTCGCGTGAAGCTTTATTGCGTACGAGCTCGATTCCGAGCATCAACCCCTTTTGCCGGATTTCACCAACGTGCGGGCGATCCTTAAGCGCTGCAAGCTTATGCTCGACAAATGATGCCTTTGCATTTACACCTTCAACCATGCTCCGCTCTCCAAGCAGCTTCAAGCTGGCCAAAGCAACGGCACAACCAAGCGGGTTGCCTGTGAAGGAATGACCGTGGAAAAATGTTTTCTGTTCCTCGTAATCGGCATAAAATGCATCGTACACCTCATCTGTCGCAAGCGTTGCAGCCACAGGCAAATAGCCACCGGTCAGTCCCTTCCCGATCACCATCAAATCTGGTGAAACGTCTTCGAGATCACAAGCGAACATTGCGCCCGTCCGACCAAAACCAGTCGCCACCTCGTCAGCGATGAGCAGCACGCCATGTTTGCGGCACAGCGCAGCCATCTCGCTTAAACAGCCCGGCGGCATGACAATGATGCCACCAGCCCCTTGCACCATCGGCTCCACAATAAGAGCCGCAATCTCATCGGCCCGCGTTTCGAGCAAATTACGCAGGGCGGTTAGCGTAGCTTCCAACGCTTCCGCCTCACCACCCTCATGGCGATAAGCATAGGGATATGGAATGACGTGTGAAGGAAATAGCATAGGGCGGAACACGTCATGATACAGCGGAATCGCACCGACACTAACCGCGCCAATCGTGTCTCCGTGGTATGCTTGATTCATGGTAATAAACTTCGTTTTACCCCTTACCCCCCTGTTGTGCCAGTATTGAAACGCCATTTTGATTGCAATCTCAACACCAGTTGCTCCTGAATCAGAGTAAAACACTTTGTTTAATCCTTTCGGAGCAATCCCAACCAATTTCTCTGCAAGCTCGATGGCCGGCACGTTGGCCATTCCGAGAAGGGTGGAGTGGGCGACACGCCCTAACTGGTCCGTGATCGCCTGATTCAGCTCTGGTACGTTGTGTCCGTGTATGTTAAGCCAAACCGAGGAAAAACCGTCGTAATAAGCGCGTCCCTGGACGTCATACAGCATGATGCCTTCGCCGCGTTCAATAATGAGAGGGTCAGAGTTATTGTAGTCTTTCATTTGAGTAAAAGGATGCCATAAGTGATCCTTATTGATGGCAGCAAGCCGTTCGTAATCCGTTGTCACAAATTATCACCATCCGTTAATTACATCAATTGTAAACTTAATTATTATTATTTTGGTTGACAATTGAATATAGCCATTCTAGCAGACGAGGCCGTCCCTGTAAAGAGAGTTCGAAGTGTACTATCGCGGGCACCCGACTCTTACACGAGCTTGAGAATTCAAAAAAGCATGATTACACCCAAATATAAGAGGGCTAACCATGCTTTTTATATGCTGAAAATAATGCACTGGCGAGCAGCTCAAATGAGCGCAGCCGTTTCTGCCTACGAGTAGGTTAAACGATTCTACCACCTGTTCGTGGATTTCTGTAAAATTCAATCATATCGATAAAGGTAACCCGATATAAGCGTATAACTGCCTCTAATTCGTACATTCGGCCATGACCGTCCTCTTTTAATGCGTATACGACGTCGTGCCGTACCTTATCCATCGCAATTTTGCCGATGAACTGGTGCTCGTACTCTGTGTATTTCTTTTTAAAATCTTCATTAAATTCCAATACCTCGATGTAAGAACGCTCCAACATAGCGTTTACCAGTGTCAGTTCTTTATCGTTTTTATCAATCGCCACGTAATAGTTACCGCGATCATCCTTAATCAAATCCGTAAACAATTCCACATTCAAGGCCAGAATCTCCTTTCTTTTTTACTATTAGATGAAAAATAATTCAAGGACTAGCTTTTCACGTCGATTGAAGGAGCGCTTGGCCGTACAAAAAAAAGGCTATGCTGCAGCACACGCTTGTTCCAGGAAAACAATCTGACTCTCGGTTAATAGGCATCTCTTCCACACAATAGTTTTTCGATTCTATTGGAATTGCTCATGAGTTCGTATAGACTGTTTGTTTGTGTTATCTGGAGCAGATAACCGTATAGGATCTTTCTTATCAAGGATTAATTTTATGGCTCCTGCCATCCCTCTAATGGTAAACAAGGTGAAATTAATCGATGCAAAGGTATGAAAAGCCGACCATGATTTCCATTTAAATAACTTCGTTTTTTTCTCCATGATCCATTGAGCAATTGTCATAGGTACACTAAAGTACAGGCTTCTTAACAGTGTCACGGAAAACCTTGTATGATATGTACACTTTACCCAAATCACACTTAAAAGAGGATAAAAGAGAAGATCATATAAAATGTTGGTGTCAAAAATTTTCGGAAAAGGCCTAACTGGGTAGGAAATTTGGTTTCTCTTAATAAAGATCGAGTCAATTGAGGTTGATAATACCCCTTTTGCAAAAAATATAGTTAAGGACATAAGCAGATGTTTACGTTTAAATATAAATGGAATAGAGGCTAAACAACCTGTAAATAACAATTTAAGCAAAATTCGTTCCAATTTAATTTCCTCCCATTAAAAGTTTGTTCTTATAGTATGGGAACTAAAGAACAATTTTATGTGATCATTTATACGTTTAATATGATCAGTGGCATAAAAAAATCGCCCTCTCCATGGTAAACATGTAGAGGGCAATCAAAGCTTTGGAGAATCCTTCAAGAAGAAAAACTATCAGGAGGATTGTAAGATGGTTGTATTCGTTTGTGTTAAGGTTGTACGGTCGGTCTAATCACGATCTCGTTGACTCCAGTATCATCGGGTTCATTAATAACATAGGCAATCGCCCTGGCGACGCTATATGGGGAAATGGCCATTTTTACCATTTGACTTACCATAGCTTTGATATCAGGACTACTAATCGAATGGGTCAGCTCCGTATCCGTCATTCCCGGAGAGATGATGGTGGAACGGATATTAGAGGCAGGAGATTCCTCCTGGCGCAGCCCTTCCGAAATCGCTCTTACTGCAAATTTTGTAGCGCTATATACGGATGAAGTTGGACTAACACTGTAACCTGCAACCGAGGAGATATTGATGATATGTCCTGATTTTTGTTCCCTCATAGTCGGCAAAACTGCGGCAATGCCGTATAAAACGCCTTTGATGTTCACATCGATCATTTGATCCCACTCTTGGACTTGTAGTTCATTAAGCTGAGAAACCGGCATAATTCCGGCATTATTCACAAGAACATCGATGCGACCATATTGTTTTAAGGCAAATTGTGCCAGCTTCTGCATATCTTCCGATGAAGCAACATTGGTTGTTTTATAGATAGCCTCTCCGCCTTCTTTTTCTATCTGACTCACAATCGTTTGCAGGCGATCCTCTCTTCTTGCAGCTAATACAATCTTTGCGCCGTTTTGGGCCAATAGCTTAGCTGTAGCTTCTCCTATTCCGCTGGATGCTCCCGTTATAATAATCACCTTAGATTTCAAGTTTTCCAATGGATATCGCCCCTTAATAATATTTTCAACATAACAACCGTTGATTAATTAACTGTTGTTGATTAATATTATATAGGGAAGCTAAGTTAATTCAATCGCTAATAAACGCGCTTTTGTTTCTTATACAACGGATACACTGGAAGTGTTCATTAACTTGAGGAGGCAATTGCAGAATGGTAACCGAGACGAAGATAGATAGACGAATCTTAAAAACAAAGGAAGCCATTAACAAGGCGTTTCTGGAGCTGTTTACCGAGAAAGAACTCGATCGAATCACTGTCAATGATATTGCTGAACGAGCCAATGTAAACCGGGGAACCATCTATCTTCACTACACGGATAAATATGATCTGCTTAATAAATGCATAGAGGACCATTTAAGCAAAATGTTCGATTCATGCCTTTCGATCGAATATAGTCTTGAACAAACAGATTGGATCAGTGCGCTGAAGCCAGCATTTGTTTATTTCAAGGAGAACTATCTCTTCTTTTCTTCCATGCTCTCTAATAATAGAACTACCGTATTTCGGGAGCGCATGCTGCATAACTTTGCGGCTAACATACAAGTGAAGATCCATATGCAGAACATTAATCAGGGAATGGATAAGGAATTGATTACACAATTTATGAGCTCTGCCTTCGTAGGCACCGTGGAGTGGTGGATTCTGAATAAAATGCCACATTCACCTCAATTTATGGCAGAGCAGGTATGGAGATTGTTTGAAAGAAATGATATTTACCCCAGTTGACCGTTTAGTTCCCTCAGATTGCAATCATCTATGAAGGGACGGCTACGAGTTCTCGAAAGAATCATGGATGACCTAAATCTCTAACAAAACTCCACGCCATTCGTTTCAATGATTTCATCCTTATTCATCTTGGATTCATAAATCGTTAAATTCTGGTTAACCGCCTCGAAGGCTCTATCCAATTCCACTTGTTTTTTATTAAGCTCCAGCTTGTGCGTTTCCAAAATCATTTTTCTTTCCGTTATCGTAGCATCGCCTTGGGCGGTAAGGTCAACCATTCGCTTTAAGGAGGCTATGGTCATGCCTGTCGCACGAAAGCAAGACATGAGCTGCATCCAGTCCAAATCCTTTTGCTCAAAAATTCGGTTCCCGTACTGGTCCCGTTCAATAGAAGGCAATAAGCCTTCTTTCTCATAATAACGTATCGTATGCGAAGCGAGTCCGAGGCATTCTGAAGCTTCTTTCATCGAAAAACCCAATGCTCTCAACTCCCGTCCATGCTATTTTTTAGACCCATGTAATTTCTGCTACCTCATAGTCTACAATAGCTTTGGGTTCCACATAGTTTCCCAAGCCATAAGCGCCGTGCTCCCTGCCGAAAAATCTATTATAAAAAAAAGAACCATTAAACAGGTTTCCCCTGTTTAATGGTTCTTAGTATTGGTCACTGCACTCGAATCCCCAAGCATTATTTAAAATCTAGCAACAAAAACCTCAATATCCGCGGGAACGTTTCTAGTAGCTAACAAGTCTCCATCTGCATTTCTTATTCTTAGAACATATGACACGGTTGTTAAGGTACTTATCGTACCGAATCTGGCTACTCCGAATTCATCGAAATCGGCTCTTATCGTTGTAGTGCCTCTTGTTAATGTAGCAGTCCATCCCGTTGTATCGCGAGCTGCGTTACTTAAATTCGTCGCGATAACATGTAGTCTATCAAATGTTTGTCTGATCCTCTTTTTCTTTTTTAATGCAGATGCCTTCAATTTCTTAACCATCAGGGCCCTTTTCATCATTAGAGCTTTTTTGTTAGTAATTACCAAGTGCTTCACCGCTTTCTTGTGGGATACAACAGTAGATGCACGATACGCGTTTTATGAACCTTACTACTACCTATTTTCAGAGAAAAAATAATAATATTACAGATTACTAGTTACGTACCTACTGGGTCAGCAAGGCATACAATGACTGGAGAGGTGAGCTATCCAACCAATGAACGGACAAAATTGGCATCAAAAATATAAGGCAATAATCAATCGACCCTTAAGAAAAAGACTGCAGCAATCGTATGCTCAAAACGTTAAACCTGCTGTAATTCCCGTCATTATTCAATTTAAGCAAAAAATAAATGCAGTCCAGCTGCACGCATTACAAACACATTTAGGCGCCTATACATTTCCGATCAAATGGCGTATCCCCCTGCTCAATTGTGTGGCTTCAAAAATTACAGTGAATTGTCTACGACGGATGTGCAGCTGGAAAGGGATAAGAAAAATTTATTTGGACGGCATTAAAAAAACATCGCTCTATATAGCGACGCCGTCAATCGGCTCTACCGCTATTAAAAGGCAAAAAGGGCTTGCCGGAAAAGGGATCAACATCGCCATTATCGACACAGGTGTATTCCCGCACCCAGACCTAACCCGTCCTGTTAACCGGATTGTGGCCTTTAAAGATTGGGTCAACCGCAGAAAACGTACGTATGACGATAACGGTCACGGGACACATATCGCAGGGGATGCAGCCGGGAATGGTTGGATGAGCAAAGGAAAATACAGAGGCCCTGCCCCTGCTGCTGGAATCGTTGGTGTCAAAGTATTAGATAGGGAAGGCAGCGGATATGACTCCACGATTATTAAGGGAATCGAGTGGTGCATTACCAATCGAAAGCGGTTAAGACTGCGGATTCTTTCCATGTCGTTCGGCGGTTCGGTGAATTCCTCTTGCGTAGACGATCCTCTCTGTCAAGCCGTAGAAAAAGCCGTCCGGGCTGGTCTCACTGTCGTCATCGCAGCCGGAAACAACGGTCCAAGGCGCAATACGATTGAGTCGCCGGGGAACAATCCTTCGGCGATTACTGTCGGAGCCGTGGACGATCGCCGCAGCATCGCGCAAGCGGATGACCGCATCGCCTGGTATTCCAGCCGCGGGCCGACTTTGGGCGGAAGGACGAAGCCGGATCTGGTAGCACCGGGCGAGACGATTATCTCGCTTCGGGCTCCAGGCTCCAAGCTGGATCGAGAGCTTTCTCACCTGCGTGTAGGGAAAGGATACTTTACGCTATCCGGTACCAGCATCTCTACGCCAATCGTTTCCGGTGCGGCTGCGCAGCTACTGCAGAGTAATCCAGCTCTTTCTCCCATCCAGGTTAAAACGATCCTGAAAAAAAACGCGTTTTCTCTGAGGCTGGGAGCTAATACCGAAGGGAGCGGCGAGATCAACATGAGGTTTCTTGGACTTCGCAGCAAGAGAGGACGCTAGATATCGGACTGCGCCTAATAATTGGGGTGAAATTGGGACGTAATCGGGGCGTGTTGGATACGCCCTCATTTTTCTTTTGCAGGGGAGATTAATTCAAGGGGCTTACTTAAGCTCCTCCAACACTCAGGAACATCCTCACGAATTTCAACGTAAACAGCTCGCAGATGCTTGGACACGCCGGTAACCTGGTCTTCTACAAGCACTTCGCGGACTTCTGAGGCTTTTACCGGTACGGTGTGATTAATGAGGAGCTTGAACTGATCGAGTGGAAGGAACATTGCTGGACTTTTTTTATAGGAGCAGTGGATGGGAAAGCGCGGCGAGCTGCCTGAATCATATTTAGACAGCTTTACAGCAGAATCATGCTCAACTAACAAGGAATAAGCATCAAATTCCAATACAGCAAATCCCCCCTCCGGCTCTCTTCGCATGTAGGTACCGATCATTTTCTGGCAGTCTCTTAAGGTGGGCCACAAAAATACATGCCGATCCAAGCAAGCGCGGAATTCTTCCTGGGTGGTAGAAGCATCGATCATGCTGTTCGCAATCCTCAGATGTGCATTTATTGTCACCCAATTTCCACCAAAGTCCACTCGCTCTGCCACTAATCGGCGCTCTCCTGTGAAATCCGGGTTGATTCGGTGACTCGAAAATAGAGCGTCGAAATGCGCAATGGCAGCCAAATTATCCACCCTTGTAAAATGAAACAGAGACTGCCGGCTTTTTGTTTTGGTTATGGCAGCTACGATTGCATGATTCATGGTTCGGCTCCTTCACGTATGCGGATTCATTGTAGTATGCTCATTTCATAGACAAAAAAAGCCCCACACTTTGTTGCAAAGTGAGAGACTCCTACTTCATTGCTGGATGTTTATTTAACGGCCGGAACCGGAATAACACGCAAGGAATTAAAATAGTTCAAGAATATACAAAGATGATGAAATTTATACATGTAATCAGCGGCGGAGCCAGCATACTTCTCATGGCTAAAAATTTGGTGCAGCTCCCATGAGCTCGAATACATATGCTGCAATACGTCATCTTCTGTCTTCGGCTTATGTAAATCCATACCATGTGAGATTTCGAATTCTTCTATGATTTGACCTTTATAGTAAGGAAAAATATTTATAGAACCACCGATCTTCTCAGAATAGGCAATACCTGTATGCTCATATGGGAGCCATAGGAGATTAGTTATACGATCTTGCAACTGCATGGTGTAGGCTAAACCGTGGTGCAAAGGAACAGGATTCAGGGAATTGGGAACTTCTTTGGCTTTGATTTTTTTCCAAAGGTTCTCCAAGAAATTGGTTGGATACACGCAGGCTCACTCCATAGTCGTTATAGGACTATTTTATCACCTGATTGCATAAATCGCTAATGATATTACATCATAAATCATTTTTGCCATAATATTTAGTAAGCTCCACCAAAAAACTTTTAATAATCTCCAGCTCTGCCTCCTTATATGGATTAATGAATTGCAAGAATTGCTCCTGTGCTTTCAAATGTAGCTCTTCATGCCCGATGAACAGCTTTTTACCCGAGGGAGTGAGACGGAAAAATATTTCCTTTTTATTGTCGTTTAATTGAGTTTTACGTAGCCAGCCTGCCTTTAGCAGCTTCGTGGTCACCTTGGAGATATTGCCTTTGCTTAATTCCATTTTATCAGCTATTGAGGTTAACTTGATCGGCTCATTATGTCCGATGCAAGCAATGACATGGATATCCGTCATATTCATAGGAGCTTCAACAGTAACCGTCTTGCGAAGCTCCTCCAAAAAAGCGCTGCTTTCCTTATCCTCATATTGCTCCATCTGATGGAGAAATTTGATAAAAAGCTCATGTATATGATACCTGCTCATTGAATACTGTTCCATGAAAGCCCCGCTCCTTTGTATGTAGCTCCTTCCATTATAACAAAGTTAGCTTCTTTTCCGCAGAGGTACGCGACTTGGGCTTAGGAGCTTTATCAAAATAACCCATATGTAGCACCCCAACAATTCGCTCATTGGCCTGCACGCCTACACCCTGGCAAAATAGCGGGGAACGGATGAATTCCATCGTAGACCAGATCATCCCTAATTGCTGCTCCCACGCCAGCAGCTGAAAGTTTTGAATCAAGCAGCATATAGCGGCGTAGTCCTCCTCTTGCTTATGCTCGTCTTTATCCTCACGCATCACAACAATTAAGTTGGCTGGAATCTGGCTATATTTATGCTTCATCAGCTGCTTTAACTTGGCAGGCAATAGCTTCACGCGCTTCAAATGGCTTAATGATGCAAGCATTAAATCGGCCATTTTCACCTTCGCCTCATTCCGCTCAACCACTATAAAGCGCCATGGCTCGCGCAGGCCGTGATTGGGAGCCCAGACTGCATCGTTAAGCAACCGCAGAATCAAGTCTACCGGCACCTGCTGCTCTCTAAACTGACGGATACTCCGTCTTTCTCTAATCGTATGGGCGATGCTCATCGTTTCCTCCACCTCTCTTGGGTTTGGTGCATGCATAAACTGTGTTCATGGGCTTCCTCTGGTGCTTGGAAAATGCTTGCAGATTAATAATTTGTTTCATATGAAACAAATAATATAAAGATAATGGCTCATTACCGCAATCGGCGCTGCGATTTACACCACCATTTTGAAGGTTTTATAAAACGATTTAAAACATAATATAGTTTCACATGAAACAATTTTATCATACTGCGAATCTATTCATCAGTCAAACCCATTATTTGACGAGAAGCACATGACTGGTGCAGCATGTAACCCTACAAGCAAAAGCCGGAGCAGCTAACGGCTGTTCTCCGGCTTGGCTTATTCATTGGCTAACAAGATTTGAGGCAAAGCCTATTTATCCTTTTCAGCCAATAGCTGTAGAAACGTTGTAATCGTAAGCAGGCCGTAATCGAAATTTTCCAGGTTGAAATGCTCATTGGGCGCATGCAGGTTTTCGTCCGGCAGCCCAAATCCCATCAGCACCACCGGAACCGATAGCAAGCGGGAGAAAGCTTCGACAATGGGAATCGATCCGCCGTCTTTAGTGAATACAGGACGCTTGCCATAAACGCTTTCGTAAGCATCGGCTGCTTTTTGCAGGACAGGTGTAGCGGGATCAATCGTGAACGGGTTGCCCTTTTCCAATTGCTTAACGGTTAGCCTAGCACCCGTTGGCACATGCGCCAGCAAATGGCGTTCGATCTTGTCCAAAATATCCTGCGGCTTCTGGGTTCCAACCAGCCGGCTCGTGATCTTGGCAATCGCCTCGCGCGGAATGACCGTCTTTGTCCCTTCGCCTTGGAAGCCGCCATACAATCCATTGATCTCAAGAGTCGGACGTGCGCCGATTCGCTCCACAAACGAATAACCGTCTTCGCCGTACATCGCATCAAGCCCGAGTTCCTGCTTCAGCTTCTCTTCATCGAAGGCGAGCTTGGTGAATTCGTCCCGTTCCATGGCGGACAGGCCCGGCACATCGTCATAGAAGCCCGCTACAGCTACGCGGCCTTGCTTATCGTGCAGCGAATCCAACAGCGAGACGATCGCATGCAGCGCATTCGGGACACCGCCGCCGAAGGAGCCGGAGTGGAGATCCGTGTTCGCAGTTGTGATCGATATCTGCATCGAGCATAATCCGCGTAGCCCCGTGCTGATCGCGGGACGCCCCTTCTCCAACAAGGACGTATCAGAGATTAGCACGTAATCGGCTGCCAGCATGTCCCGATTTTGTTCCAAGAATGCGGGTAGATTAGGACTGCCAATCTCCTCCTCGCCTTCGATGCAGAACTTTACATTAACAGGGAGAGGCAATCCCTGCGCCAGGAAGGCTTCTACAGCTTTGATGTGGAGAAACAGCTGCCCTTTGTCATCGGTAGCTCCTCGGGCATACAGCTTTCCGTCACGAATATTCGGCTCGAAGGGCGGCGTTTCCCACAGATGAAGCGGATCAACGGGCTGGACATCATAATGGCCGTAAACGAGCACCGTCGGCAAATTTGTGTCGCGCAGATAATCGGCGTAAACAACGGGATGCCCTTTAGTTTCGCGAATCGAAACATGTTCGAGACCGGCGAGGCGCAGCGCGTCCGACAGCCATTCGGCAGCCCGGCTTACATCTTGCTTATGGGCAGATAACGCCGAAATACTCGGAATGGATAACCATTCCTTTAACTCCTGCAAGTGCTGTGTTTTGCGGCTTTCGAAATACGATTGAAACGTCATGGTTCTCCCCCTAACTAAGAGTGATGGAATATGGTTCTCCCCATTTCCTATCATATTCCAGCGTGAAAAGCAAACTTTACGTGGAAGTTGCCCGCATTACAGCAGCTTTTTATAATCGCTTTCCATAATTTGCTTCACCAAAATGGGCCATTGGGGGTTGGCCTGGCAATATTTTCTGGCCACCTTCTCTATACTCGTATAACCCTTATCGACATAATGCTCAGATATCAGCTGTCCGAATTTCTGGACACTATCTCCCTTGGTTTCGAAGCTAAAGGCTTTATTGTAAGCATCATTGTCAATGGCGTTTAATCCGAACATATTGTTTTTATTGCGGGCGATTAAGCTTTTTCCGTGACCGCTTTCAAGCTTCATCACAGCAATGGTGAAATACGCGTTAATCCCATATTCCTGCTCAACCTCTAATATCGCTTTTTCCAGCTCATAGCCTGAGAGGGCAGTTCCTTCAAAAATTTGGGCAATATGTTCTTCTGTAAGGCTGGATGTGGAATTCACCATAGACGTTGGTTTAATGGGAGCCTTAGCCGAATCTCCGCTTCCGTCCTCTTCTGGCTCTGCTGACATCTCTCCTGTCCCATTCACCGCTATTTCCCAAGCTTTAGTGGCTGTTATCTCTTCGGCTGGATGTTGGACGGATAGCACCTTTACCCGTGCCGACTCCTTCATGGAATCTTCAGTTGTGCTCGGTTCAACCAATTCACCTGCTTCACGAGCACCACTTGGACCACTGAGCAGCTTGGCATACTTCGCGGAGACATATCCCGCAAGCTTAAGCTTGAGCCAGCCATTGTCGGATACTTCGACGACTTCAAGTACGCTTCCTCTTTGGACGACCTCAATAATTTCCGTTGCCGCATCTGCATAAGCACGTACATTGAGCAAATACGCTGTAACCTCATATTGGGCAACGGCTGGCGCTAACGGTTTACCGTTTTGCTGCATAACATTGATTTCTGCCATGTTTAACTCCGGCTGTCTATTAACCTCAAAGGCTCTGTTTAAGTCAGCAGTTGGAGCTTGTACAAGAGATGGGAGTCCGTTAACAATAATTGGTTCGGACGGCACCGTATTTGATGTTGGCGGCACACTTGGCGTGAGTTGTGTAGCTGGTATGGATGATTCAGTTGCAATCGTTAATGTGGACGGCGTCAATGTCGGAGATTGATGAGAAAATATGTACGAAGGATGATTATTGCTGTCATCAACGTTAATACCCATGCCCATGGTGAAAATCACGGTTACGCTTAACAAGAAAGCATTTAATTTCCATTTTAACATACTACGCATCTGTAGCACCTCTTTCATAGAATAATAGGCTACATTGATTGTACATAAATGTAATCAAGAAGCCTGTCAGTTTATCAGTGACTATTTAGATGATAATTGTCAGAATAATAAATAATCGATAGCTCCAGTAAATTTTATGTCCAAACCCTTGCAAAAAATGAAATAAAAAAACTGCCTAGCACGCCAATAATGGCATATTAAGCATTTTGATGGATTATAAGCGTCCTTCCGCACTGTGCACTTTTGGCATATTTTAAATTACTTTGACAGATAGAGTAATGTATGTTAACTTTACTCTAGCAGATAGAGTAATCTTGAACACAGGAGGAACATCATGATTCGTAGCGATATGATTCGCGGGCATTTGGATGCCATTATTTTGCGGCTTATTTACGAGAAAGACCAATATGGTTATGAAATATCCAAAGAAATCAGCCTGCGGACAAATGAGCGTTTCCAGATTAAAGAAGCTACCTTATATGCCGTATTTCAAAGACTGGAGCGCAGGGAATTAATTGAATCGTATTTCGGGGATGTTTCCCATGGCGGCAAAAGAAGGTATTACACTATCACCAAGCTCGGGAAGGCTTATTTTAAAGAAACCGTTGAGGAATGGCGTGAAATCAAGGCAATCGTAGATATTTTTATGGAGGGGTTATGAGGATGAGCAAAATCAAAGCACATGTCGAGGATTTATTCAAGGCTATACCGGATAGTGAACAGAAAGAGATGATCCAGCAGGATATTATCGAGAATCTGGAAGAAAAAGTACGGGATTTAATTTACCAAGGCAAGGACGAGGAGGATGCGATCAATAAAGCAATCGTCGAATTTGGAGATATTGAAGACATTAAGGATGAACTGGGTGGTGCCGTAATGCCGGCAAATAATCGCTTTGCCCTACATTTGGGATTCTCACTTTGGGGGAGCGGTCTGATCGTTGCGTTATTTGTTTTTATCAACTTCTATTACACGCCAGAGACGATCTGGTTTGTTTATCCGACCTTTGCGGTTGTATGGTGGCCGCTGGTCATGTTCTACAAATGGTTAGGCTGGAAATAACGGAAATAACGAACCAGGAGGCATCCGCATGAATAACCAAAAAGCTAATTTCGCGATAGCAGGAAGTATCTTATGCATTTTGCTGTTTATGTTTATCAATTACACTACATCGCCCGAGTATATTTGGTTTATTTACCCTACTTTTGCTATTATACATTGGCCGCTATCTATCTACTTTCTTGCCAATGGAAACGTGAGACCTTATTCGCTCATAACAAGCATTTTGATCGTTATTTTTCTATTTATCGAAAATCGTCTGCACTACCCGCAGCATCCTTGGTTTCTGTACGCCTGTTATCCGATTCTGTGGTGGCCCATTCTGATGTATGCCGGCAAATATGCCAAAAGCCTCTCCATAGCTGTAATTGGCGGCATCTGCACGATTCTCTATTATTCCATATTAAATATTGTGCTTTCTCCCCCATACCCCTGGGCAATTTACCCTGCCTATGTGGTTTTATGGTGGCCACTAGCCATATTTTTCACAAGAAAGCAAGATTATTGGGGATTCTCGGTGTGGGCAAGCATGCTTACGATTCTCTTCTTTACCTCTGTAAATGCTTTTTCTTCCCCCGACACCATCTGGGCGATTTATCCGATATTTGCGATTCTCTGGTGGCCGCTAAGCATGTATTATTTCAGCAAAAAAGCCAAGGCCTGAGCTTAAAACCCAAAACCTAGAGCTTTAAATGCTTTTTGGCACTTGGGCTTCCAACTCCTAAACCTTAACTTTCTTTCAGCGTTTATTCAATTCAGGGCTTTCGCCTCTTCTGGCGCTTTCTCGGCCTTGGAGCCTAATTTCAACCTTCTTATAACCATGGCTATTACCAATAAAGCTGTACCGTTAATAACGAACACCGCTGGTATGTTCAATTGGCTGGATAAAAAACCGCCAAGCAGCGGTCCGAGCATCATGCCCGCCTGCATCATCGACTGGTTCAAGCTAAAGGCACGTCCCCGAAAGCTGGGATCGGTCGTTTTCACAATTAATGAATTGAGGGCTGGGTAAACCGCGGCAAAAAACAGTCCATATACAAAACGTAGCCCCCCGAACAGCACCAGATTATGGAAGGCGATCTGCAATAAATTGCCTAGCCCGCCACCAATAAGACCTATAAATAAAACCTTGCCATAGCCAATCCTCGAGCCTATAATCCCCCACCGTGGAGCGGCTATAATCGTCGCCACTCCAACAGCCGAGAAAATAATACCCGAGCTCATCGCAGCATTGCTTATGTTTGAGCCCAATTGCAGCACGTAAATCGTTAATAACGGCTCCAATATCATCACCGACATCGAGGTAATTAAAGTAAGCAGCAAAATCGTCGATAGATCGCGGTTAGCAGCGGCATCTTTAATATTGCCCCATACCTTCGATCTTGCCGACGATCGGTTAAAGTTCGTTTCTTTCACCCAGACAATCGCGATAATCAGCGAAACCAACGTTAACCCACTGGACACCAGGAACGTATTCCTGTTGCCAAGCCAATGGCTAAGAAAGCCGCCCATTAAAGGTCCCAAAATATTGCCTGCCGCATTCGCAGTCGACATCACACCAAGTGAATAGCCCACATGCTTTTCAGGTGTATTGGTCGCCACTAAGGCAATCGCAGCAGGTATGTATCCGGCAAACAGCCCATTAAGCAGCCTGACAGCCAGCAATTGATAAGGGTCCTGAACAAAATAAGTTAGGAAATATAAAATCGTAAAGCTTAATCCCGAGCGGACCATCATTGATTTGCGCCCATATTTATCAGCTATCGTCCCCCAAAAGGGCCCCATCAAAGCACTAGCCAAAAAGCTAATGGAAAATACGGCACCGGACCAAAGCTCCAGATTGTTCGTTACACCTAATTCATCATGAAGGAAAATCGGCAAAAAAGGCACTGAAACGGTATAAGAAGCGCTTATGAAAAATGAACCTATCCACATGATGTAGAGATTTCTTTTCCAAGAAAAAGCCATACTATGGTCCTCCTATCCAATCCCTGTTAAATTAAGCATAACATTAGAGCGCTTTCAGTGTGATCCGTTTTAGTTATCCTTATGATAAAAAACTACTATCGCAGGATTTCCCACATTCAATCATAATGACCCCAAACCATGCTTGGTAAGGACATCGTGTAAACCATATTGAATCATCACTTTTGTGACCCCTCCATTTATTCATGAATATTATTGGATAAGACTGCAAATACTTAACATAATAAATCAGGAATATAAAGGAGTTGCCGTTATGTATACAAAAGTGAAATCGGTACTTAAGGATTACTTCTTACCACAGAAGTTGCCCAATGATTTTTATTATTTGAATGAGTTTGGTATGTATTCTTACTACTATCATACAGAAACAGATATATTAAATGATGAGTTAGAAACATCGTATGTCCAACCCTTCCCCAACAAGCCATAAATACAATTAAAAAAGCCCTCTTTCCACTTGGATTGAGGGCTTTGCTGTATTTACACCCCAGCAATAATCATTCCTTACCCATTTCTTTCTGTATTCACCAGATAACGCGACTTACCCCGACCTTCATATATTTCTGCAGTATCGAATACAAGCCCGCCATCTCGCTGTGCCTTTATCGCCTCCATAGCAGAAGTCCAGTCAAGAAAATCTGTAAGAACTAGGACAATCGATTTATTTTGCTTGAATACGACTTCATACTTTGTTCCCATTTTCATCACTCATTTCTGCTTCATATTTTATATGTCCAGTAATCTCGATGAGTCTTATTACCCACAACTTTTATTTTTTCAACTTACATAAACATTTCTTAATATGTGTTTTAAAACGAAAAAGCCTCAATCTTTATGATTGAGGGCTTTGCTGTATTCCATAAACAAAAAATGCCCTCAATCCCGAAGGAAGGAGGGCATTGGGCTCCCACATTTGGAGCATGATTTTATTGCATTAGCCTAGGCCGTTTCATCATGAAATGGATTTTGAAACAGTCCGTAGTAGAAGCCCTTTTCCTCTAGCAGCTCCTCATGGGAGCCGCGTTCAATAACCGTGCCGCCATCGATTACAAGAATTTGATCGGCCTGCTGGATCGTATTCAGCCGATGGGCGATTACGATGCTCGTTCTGCCCTTCATCAGGCGGAACAACGCTTCTTGAATTTTCAGCTCGGTAATTGTATCGATGCTGCTCGTCGCCTCGTCGAGAATCAGGATAGACGGATCGGCCAGGATGGCTCTGGCAATGGACAGTAGCTGCTTCTGCCCTTGACTGATGCCGCTGCCATCCTGCTTGAGCAGAGTCTCGTATTGCATCGGCAGCTTCATAATAAACGTATGCGCATTCGCCGATAGAGCTGCCTGCTCGACATCCGCATCGGTGGCGTCCAGCTTCCCATAGCGGATGTTGTCGCGGATCGTTCCTTGAAACAGGAACGTATCCTGCAGGACGAAGCCCATGTGGCGACGAAGATTCGCCCGTTGTATGCTCGTGATGTCATGTCCGTCTATCAGGATCTGCCCGGCGTCCGCATCATAGAACCGGGAAAGCAGCTGGACAATCGTCGATTTGCCTGCACCGGTAGGCCCGACTAAGGCAAGCGTTTCGCCAGGCGCTACCCGAAACTCCACCTCACGCAATGTCTTCCCATCCTTATTGTAAGAAAACGATACATTCGAGAATACAATTTCGCCCCGCAGCGCCGTCAATTCGATAGCATCCTGCTCGTCGCTGACCTCCCCATTTTCCTCCAGCACCTCGAATACCCGCTCTGCTCCTGCAATCGCCGACAGAAAGGTATTGAATTGGTTGGCCAGATCATTAAGCGGGCGAATAAATTGCCGGGCATACTCGGAGAAGGTCACCACGACACCTATCGAGATCGTGCCGTTCATAACGAGCATGCCGCCTACGATTGCAATTACTCCGAAGCTAAGATTCGTTAATCCATTCATCACCTTAGGAATAAAGCCCGAGTAGGTCTGCGCCCAATAGCCGGACATCTTCAGCTTCTGTGCCTTGGCCAGAAATTCCTCGGTGACCTGCTCCTCCCGAGAGAATACTTTAACAATACTTTGTCCGGAAAGTGTCTCTTCGACAAACCCGTTAAGCTCCCCCAGGTTTTGCTGCTGCTGTTTAAAATATTTGCTCGTACGAGCCGTAATCCATTTCATCCCAAAGAACATCACGGGAATAATAAACAAAGTAATTAAGGTGAGCAGCGGGCTCAGCCAAATCATCAAAATAATCATCCCTGTGAACGTAAATACACTGGAAATCAGCTGGATAAATGAGCTGTTCAACGTTTGGCTGACATTGTCGATATCATTGGTGAGCCGACTCATTAATTCGCCATGCTGACGTTTGGCGAAATACGAAATGGGCAGCCTATGCAGCTGGCGAAATAAATCCTCCCGCATCGCATACACTGTTTTCTGTGCCACGCCGATCATCCAATAATTTTGCAGCCATGTCGACAGCGAGAATAGGATGTAGTTACAGGCCAGCAGCAAAAGCAGCAAAATAAGACCATCGCTGTCTGTAGACACGACAAACCTGTCGACCGCAACACCTAACAAATAAGGACCTAACAGCCCCAATGAGGAGCTTATAATAACCATACAAAAAATAAGTGCCAGCAGCCCTTTATAAACCGAACAATACGACCAGATTTTTCGCAGCGTAGCGCTCCAATTTTTTGGCATTGGTTTTTTGCTTGCATTCTTTGCTTCAGGCTTTGCGACAGGAGGCTTAGCCTTACTTGGTAATTGAGACATGTAGAGTAGCCTCCTCTCTTATCTGGGATTGCACTATTTCTCGGTACAGCGCAGACTGTGCCAGCAGCTCCTCATGGGTTCCAGCCGTACTTAGGCTGCCTTCCTCCAGAAGAAGCACCTTATCGGCAGCTATCGCTGTGCCGATTTTTTGCGTAATGATCAGTGTCGTACACTGGATCGTTCGTAGCGCAGCCAAAAGGGCTGCCTCTGTCCTGACATCAAGCGCACTGGTGCTGTCGTCTAAGAGCAGCAGCTTAGGCTTGCGCAGCAAGGCGCGTGCGATCGAGATCCGCTGCTTCTGGCCGCCTGACAGATTAACACCCTTCTGGCCAACAATCGTCTCATATTGCTCAGGCAGCTTCATAATCGTTTCATGGATTTGTGCCTTTTGCGCAGCCTCCATTATATCCTCCATGGAGGCATTATCCTTACCCCACAAAATATTTGCTTTGACGCTTCCTGTAAACAGCATCACCTCTTGAGGGACATAACCAATCTCGCTGCGCAGTACGCTAGGCTCGAAGGCTCCGATATCGTTTCCGTCAATCCAGATTTGCCCGCCGCTTAGCTCATATAGGCGCGGTATAAGCTGGAATAAGGATGTTTTGCCAGAGCCGGTTGCCCCTAACAGTGCAATCGTTTCCCCGGGACGTGCCTGAAACGAAACCGATTTGAGCACCGGTTCGGACATATCCGGATATTGGAACGATACTTGATCAAATACGATACTGCCCGCCGTCACCTGAGGAGTCGATGTTTTCAATTCAGCATTGGCTGGATCCTCGGTTGTTGCTAACACCTCGGTTACTCTGGTTGCCGATGCTTTGGCACGCGAAAGTGCCATCACCAGCATCGAGATCGTGGAGAAGGAGCCTGCTATCCGCGTTGCGTAATTGACAACTGCGACAATCTGCCCAATCGTGGCATCCCCCGTATTCACCTGCAAATGCCCTGACCACAGAATGAACATAATACTCAAGTTCATAACGAGCAGCAATAAAGGAACCGTGAGCTCAATCAATCGCAAAGCAGCCATCGTCCGCTCCATCAACGCTTCATTCGTTTGGCTGAAGCGTTTAATTTCATGGGCATCCCGCACAAGCGCCTTAATTAAGCGCATACCCATCAGATTTTCGCGCAGCACTCCATTTGTTAGATCCAAGCGCTCCTGCACCGATCGGAATAAATAAAACGCTTTCTTCATCATCCAGATTAAAAGCAATAACAATAGTGGTGTTACCAATACCAGAATCAACGCTACCTGAAAATGGACCATCATGGCCATCACCATGCCGAATACCATAAACAGGGGAGCACGCATCATGATGCGCAAGCCCATAAACACCGTATTTTGCAGCTGGGTCACGTCACTTGTAATTCTTGTAATCAATGATGAGGTTTGGAACTTATTGAAATCGGCATAAGGGATCGACTGTACCTTGGCAAACAAGCTTTTTCTAATATCGAACCCAAAGCTTTGGCTGACATGAGCGGCAAAAAACGAATTGACAATCCCACCCACAAAGCCGAGAAAAGAAATGACGACCATAATACCTCCCCAAAACAGCACGGTGGGAAGATCCTTCTGCATAATACCATTATCTATCACCTTGGACATTAGCAGTGGATGGAATAGCTCAACCATTAATTCAACAAGCATAAGCAACAGTGCAATGGCCATGGCCACCCGGTACGGCTTTAGAAACGACAGGATGCTGCGCATTCAATATCCTCCAATCCTATTAGTCTTTCATTACTGGCATAGACTATATAGAATTATACCCCTCCATTATAAAATATCAATAACATTAAATGAATATAGCAAGTAGATAAACCAAATTATTGCTAGCAGCTTTTTATTCCATGGTGGTTTCCAGTCCATATTTTAAATGATTGATTAATATACGCTAAAGAAAAACTGTCGAATTTTAATGGGGCGATGGAAATCAGAAAAAGGCTACTCTGCAAACCCGCTAAAAATAGTATCTTTTCAAAAAGAAGCCCCGATGACGCGTACATGCAAAAAACAACGCAATAGATAAATTTTTAGCTATTAATTTAAATCCATTAATAGAAAATGATTTAGTTCCCCAGGAAACCCTAATTTTTGCAAATCTCCATTTTTTTTATGTTTATCCATTTCAAAAACTCCCCAAAGTTTCTATATTTAGGCCCCTAATCCTGTGAGTTTGATTGCTTTGAGGCCTCTAGATTACGTTTAGGAACCTTCTTACCTTTTGAATACTCATTGCTTGCGGATAAAGTTGAGAGTTCCTTTTTCATATTTCTTGAGCCCGAACTATTATTCATACTCGCTTTCCCAATCAGAGATATAGCCAGTCTGGTCATCCAATAGTTCTTTCAATCAAATTCCGGGCTTTCCCCTTACTTTTACGCCAAGCGGAGCCCAAGCGAGCGCAGCCATCTACAATGTGGTCGAGACCGCCAAGGAAAACGGGCCACATCCCTTCCGTTATCTGAAGTACTTGTTTGAACAGTTGCCACAAATTGCTGATCTGCAAGAGCCTCGGGTATTGGAGCTGTTTATGCCGTGGTCACCACAACTCCCCGATTTTTGTCGCTTAAGTCAATCTGTGCTCATCATACACTCGCTCCCATCTGACCGCTAGGTGGGGCTATTTGACGCATACTTTTGAAAGTCTTTGAAAAGGACATCGGCTGCGATTTCGCGCAGTCCCTCTTGTTGAATCTGGGCATGTAAGAACAATTTTAGGTAAGCATAAGTCGTGAACTTCTTGACGTAGTTATCTTGTTCTCCTTGGGCAATCCGTTCTTTGAAAGTCTTTGCACAGATGGGAGAAATCCATTTACCAAATGAGGAAAATAGGGTATGGTTGTCCATGGGCTGAATCCTTTTCGATGGATTATGGACAGGTACTACCTGACCATTTCAAAATTATGAATATTCAGAGAATATTAATGCAACGCTAGTGATATAAGTTCTTGTCCCCAGTAAAAGACAAGAACTTATATCCATTAAACGAAAAAACCACACCGGGCATTGTTCTCGTTAGATCTGACGTTTCGCACCCTTGCATAAAGTTCAAAATAATATTATTTTTATGTATAATTTAAGGTTAATATTCAATATAAAGTAATTATTTTGCATAAAACCAAAATTACTCTGCATAAATACTCAAGGGTGCGAAATGTGAGTTAGATATATGTTCCTGTCCAATTACAACAGTCGGTGACAAGAACTTGATGTCATAAATTACAAGAACTTTAAAAAGGGAATGCCGTTACTCTATAAAAGACGCTTTTACTAATAGCTAGAAATTGATGAGAAAGGAAGTATTTCTTTGAGTGAACGAACTAAGCATCATATTCAACAAGCATTTTATACGTTATTGAAAACGACATATTTCTCTGACATTACCGTGCAGGATATTTGTGATCAAGCTAGGATTCACCGTAGTACATTTTATCGCTATTATAATGACAAATATGTACTATTAAATATAGTAGTTGAGGGGAAATTTAAAGATATGCATTCTACACTCCCTTTATCAGAATCGAAAACAACTATTGTTGCGCATATAATTGATTATTTTGAAGATAATATGTCATTCTTTAAACACATAACAGCAGAAAATTCGGATTATTTATATGAATCACTGGACCAATTTATCAGTCAAATGCTTTTACAAAATGCATCAAAGTATGAAGATGCTTTATCACAAAAGATTCATAACGCTAAGCACCCAGAATTACTAAGTAATTTTTATAGTAGTGGTATTCGTAAAATTTTAAAAAAATGGGTTATTGATCCTGATGATCAATATACAAAAGATGATATTATTGAGTTTTTTGTATATATAGTTGAATGAATTTCATAATTCCAAACCCTTGGTGGGCTTAAGTCTTTAAGGCAAAAAAAAAAGGAGTACCTCCCCAAATCTCGAAGTGTTTAGCACCGCTACCACACACTTGAGAGAAGGTTGGACTCCCTATGTATAGGGTACACCAAGAAAGCTTGTTTACGTTAGAAGATTTATTGATTTTGTTCCCCAAGATACCTACCGGTTCTTTTTCAACACGTTGGATATCCGTCCTTTTTTGAAGGTCGTATCCAAAAAGTTTGTTTTAGGAGCACCCACTCAACTGAACTATACGGCCCTGTTGGGGTCGTTTTTGCTGTCTTCGGGTTCGATCAACGACGGAAAGATGGCAATTCCCTTGTTAAAAGCTTTAGCTGAACACCATCCCGAGCTGGAGGTAAAGCAAGTTTTAGCAGACGCTGGCTATGACTTGGCCCCGATCTATAAGCAAATCGAAGGCATGGAAGCCCAGGCACTCATCGACTATAACCGCAGGAACGAATCGCCGGTTGAATGCACAGACAAGTATTTCCGCCCCCTTTGCAAAGAGGGCAACAGTTACCGGTACGATAGCTTTAATGCCAAGTCCAACACGCTGAAGTATACGCAGCCTAAAGAATGTGCCAATTGCCCATTTAACGATGGGACTTGCCAGAAGGTTTTTAAAATTAAAAGGGATTCAGACCCCAGAAAATACACGGTTCCGGCAAGGGGAAGCGATCGTTACTACGCTCTCTACAAAAAGCGAACTGCCGTTGAACGTGTCAATGCCTATCTCAAGGAGTACTTTCAAACTGAAAAATGTGAGGCATCGCGGCACGAAGGCACAAGTTAATTTTTACTTTTCCTGCTTAACTTATCGCTTGCAAACTAACTGTGGACCGCTGGAACCAAACCCTGAAACGCTCTACCAAGAAAGTCTCTTAATTTTTAAAAATACTCAATCATTATTCTGTTCGTACGGTTTCAAGTATTAATCTTTATGAAATTGATTCAGTTAAATAAAAAGAAACAAAAATTATTATATGTTGCAAATTAAGACACTTTTCTTTTTTTATTCGTGGTCGATCTCCGATATAACTTTTATTATATAAATACAAAGTAACAAAATACTTTGGAAGTATCACGTTACCATACAAAAACTAATATCATAAAAAAGGAGATCACCCAAGATGAACGAAAAAAAATTAGAAGACTTAAATGTAGTTATCATAGGTGGCGGTATTGGTGGTTTTGCAACAGCAGTCGCATTACAAAATAAAGGAATTCAAGCACATGTTTATGAGCAAGCACAAAGACTTGGAGAAGTAGGAGCAGGGATTACCATACATCCATCTTCTCAACATTTATTTGAAAAGTGGGGCTTAGGTGAAGTCTTTTACGAGAAAGCACGTATAAATAAGACTATTGAATTTTTTACACCGCAAGGTGAGTTAGTCACAAACGATGTAGAAAAAATACTACCTTCATTAAAACAAGACAAATTAGGTTTACATCGAGCATCTATCCATCGTGCACATTTATTAGATTTATTAATATCACCAATTGATCCAGAATACATTCACTTAGATCATAAATTTAAATCACTTATTGAAACAGATGACTATGTAGAAATAACTTTCGAAAACGGTGCAGTAGTACGAGCAGATGTTGTGATTGCAGCGAACGGAATTCACTCAAATATCCGTACAATCTTCAGTAATGATGAACCAATCTATTCAGGTATACATTCGGTCCGTACAATCTTAGGTCTAGAAGCAACAAAAGAAACAGCAAAAGAAGATGGTACTGTCATGTATAGAGATGATAGAACGGTCATATTAATGCAACCAGTAGCTGGAGGTATGCACTTCGATATCCTCTATCCTTCTGAGGATTCATCTTGGGTAAAGGACACAGTAAAAGAGGAACTACTCTCTAAATTGACTTCGTTCGATGAAAAGCTAGTTAGACTGTTAGATACGATTGAATACCCTATCGTATCTCGTGCATTATATTGTCGTCAACCAATCCCACAGTGGAGTACAAATCGTGTTACATTACTTGGTGATGCAGCACACTCCATGTTACCGACACTAGGTCAAGGTGCTAACTCAGCAATTGCTGATGCCGATTCGATTGCACGAGCATTGAGTGAATGTGCGACAGTAAAAGAAGCCTTACAACAGTATGAAAATGAACGCCGCCCAGTTACAACTGCCATTCAAAATGAATCTCAACAATATGATCAATTATTAAACAAATGATAATTCTCTAATTTACCAGGAACTGATAGTACTATTCCTTCTCTGTCCATTCCTTGGCAACCATTTGTCTTGCTGTATAGTGATAATAAAATTATTTAAAAAAGATAAGAGGGGCTGTCTTATAAGTTAAAACAGGTGAAGAAAAACAAATCGTTTTTCTTCACCTGTTTTTCTATTTTTATAATAATTTACTGAAAGTAGCTGACGTAATCCAGCTACTTTCAGTAAATTATGTGCTAGGGCTACGATGCCAAACTCCGTTTGAACTTTCGCTAAGCCCCGAAGCGAAAAGCGACGGAACGACCTATTGCCCTTTATTTTCTTGGTCTAACACTTTTTCAGTCTAAAACTTTATTTTCTTTCGACACATAGTACGGATGTTCATAAGTACAGAGGTTTTAGTTTTCAGTTCTAATACAAACGAACGGGACACGATAGTTTAATAAAGCAGCGGCAGTCTAGGACTTAATTTTCATGTCCAAGGCTGCCGCTCTTTATTGTGGCAAAGTCAGTCTAATACTTATTAATAATTGAGAGCTGCCGATTTTGCGCCCCCATAAGCCGCGTAAAATCAATAACTCCGGTCTACAACTTTATTTTCTTCGTACACAAGAAGGCCAATAAAATAAGGAGCAGCCGCTTAAGGCACTGCTCCTTGTTTCGTAAAGATTATCATTTGTTATGTGTTCAAGAAAGATCGATTCAGGCTTTGCTTTCCCTGCTTCAATCTCACTCAAAGTACCTTGGGCTACGCCAATTAAGCCGATGATACAATGGCCTTAACACGTACACCCTAGCATGGTATAAATCCCGCCAGCACTCCGATCAGATTTCCCTGGTGCCGTTAACCCGCTTCTGTACCTCCCCTACCTGATACGGGTCACGAAAAAAAATATTTTTAGATCTTGCGTGTTCGTATTTAGTTCGCATAAAATATGTATAGAACTAATGTTCCCACAAATAGGAGGTAATACAAATGATGAACGTATCCAAGCGGCCAGAAAGAGATGAATCCGATCTGGAAGAATTGGGAGATAAGCTGGGTGAGGCCAAGCATGAAAGAAACGAAATGCTGCTGACAGTATGGGGGAAATCCGAGGTCATTCGAGGCCGAATCGTGGAGTTGGATGCTAACACCCGAAAGGTTCATGTAACCCAATACGGGGGAGAAATGGTGAAGATTCCTTTTATGGACATCATGAAGGCGGAAACATGCGGCGCCTGATTGAACGCCGGCATGTATATCCGTTAGGTTTTTATTCGTACTTGGATATATTTGAGACGACAACAAACACCCCATTCTGCTTTCTTAGCAGTTTGGGATGTTTGTTTTGGGATACCCTCTTGGACGTTAATAGATGCTTGTAAAAACAGAAGACGTGCCATATGCTAATGGAACTGCCAGTGCGAGCATCAGGATCGGCCCCCACCATACCGCCAAAGAAAAACCTACAAATAAGCTTAAGAGCAGCAGCGCTGGTAGCACCATAATCGGTGTAACAGCCTGTAAGGCTTGGTGCTTAGCCTTATCCTGGATATGAAATAAATTCAGAAAAGGGGCCGCTAATTCTTCTTTGCAGAACCTTCTTCGCCAGTAAGCCAGCAAGCAAGCCGCTACGAGCAATAAAATAATTTTGAGAATGCCCGGTACGAAAAACAAGACAGCTCCCATCACAACAACAAATTGCAGCGTAAGACGCCATTGCGAACCACTGCGAAAAAAAGATTTGACCAGGAAATCCGATAAGCCAACACCTGGCCCTGTCCCTTTGAACAGCCGCTGCGACTTTCCGAATAAAACTGGGCGTTTGCGGGCTGGCCTGATGCGCTTCCTGCGCACAACTCGGATCAACAGGATCGAGACGATCCGCATCCGCGAATCGCTCTCCCTAGCGATATCAGCGAAGAAAGCTCCCTTCTGCCTTAGCCGCCAAATGCTTATACATACAAGCAGCACCAGCAATATCGCGATAAGGGCCCAGCTTATCATAGGCATTTCGTTAAAATGGACAAGCTGGTATTCATACAGAAAGTATAAGCCGAAGAACAACGTCACCCGAACCAGCCACAAAACGATGCCATACAAATGGATCGTCAGCAATTGGCGTGCCATGCCCATGTTTACTTTTAACAAATAGGTCACCAGAAATAAGCATATTAGCTGATTCTGGCTCATAACGTACGTGTTTACCAATAAAGGAAGCAGTAGCAAAACCAGCAAGAGCGTTGTCACACCCTGCAGCATAAGCGAATACCGCCAGCCCTGGACCATCAAATGCTTAAACCAACGTGTATTTTGCCGCAAGAAAAGCTGGTCGCCCTCCTCTACAAAATAACGAATCGTCCCTAGCCAAGCAAATATGTAGAACACCACTATCACTAGAGACAACGGTATCCAACTAAACCAATCAGGCGGCTCCATCAGCCACGTATAATAATGGTAGCCTGCTATCAGCATAACCGGAATGACAAAATATAAAGCAATAATCCAATCGACTACAAGCCTCATTGCCTGAATTTGATAGCCCCAATCGGATTGGACTCTCCTAATAAACAACCGAAAGCTACTGGTCATTGCAATCCGTCCCCCTATCATAGCAGGGAGTGAAAGCAATCGAATAAAGGAGCGTCAGGCAAGCCACTCTGCTTTTGAATATCCAACAACGTCCCGTTCGCTACCAATCGGCCGCCCGAAAGCAGCACAAAGGAGGTACAAATACGTTCAGCTGTATCCAGTACATGGGTACTCATCAAGATGCCAGCACCGCGTTTGCGTTCATCATCAAGCATATTCAAGAAATCCTTGATCGCCTTGGGGTCTAGCCCAATAAACGGCTCGTCCACAATATAAACGTCAGGCTTATTTAGGAAACCCAGAATCAGCATAATTTTTTGCTGCATGCCTTTGGAGAAGTTGCTTGGCATATTGTGCTTTTCATCCAAAAGCCTAAAACGCTGCAATAATTCCTCGGCTCTTTCCAGAAAAACCTCCCGATCCAACTCATACACCGCCGCGGCAAATTCCATATGCTCCCATAAGGTTAGCTCATCATATAAAATCGGCTGCTCAGGAATATAGGCATAACTTTTACGCTCACCCGAAAAGGAAATCTCCCCTTTAAAATCCTTCAGCAATCCGAGAATGCTCTTGATTGTAGTACTTTTCCCGGCTCCATTGGGACCCAAAAGCCCCACAAGCTCGCCACGGCGCACTTCAAATTGGATCTGTTTAATAACATCAGACTGGCCGTCATAGCCTGCTTGCTCGATATTGACCTTCAATACGGCTTGGTCGCCATCCTCAAGATTTTTAGCGGTTTGTTTTTTTTCGGTATGCTTTTTCTCTCTATGCTTTTTTTCCAACATTTTTTTCTCTACTAATTTGTTTTCTGCCACTTGCGCTCACTTTTCCTTTCCGATGTGTACCGCTCTACATATATGATCTTCCAATTATATAGCACAATGCGTAATAAAGCACATGTAACCCTGACCACAAAGGGCCAGAGCACACCTAAGCATATGTATTAATATACAAGCTTAATGCTGGAACCTAGCTACCAGACCTCTAAGATTCGTCGACAGCTCGGTTTAACTTCATTATGTCCCAGTCACGACTAATTTCGACATGTTGATTATTCAATCAAATATACGGGAAAAACACATTATTTACTAGTAAATATTTCATACAGGATTAAATAGTCATCGATTTGCCTGAATCCATATTCGACTTTTGGGGGGAACCACTTTAACCGGTTCTGGTCTCCATTTGCCCACCTCTTTTTTACAGCTCTTGAGCGTTAAAGGTATCGCCTCCCTGTAAATTGCCGCCCTGAAAGCCTTTATTAAACCAGCGCTTGCGCTGCTCGGACGTACCATGCGTAAAGCTGTCTGGCACCACATAGCCTTGCGCTTGCTTTTGAATGCGGTCATCACCTACAGCACTTGCTGCTGTTAAAGCCTCCTCCAGATCACCCTGCTCCAGCAAATCCATCTGCTGGGCATGGTAAGCCCATACGCCTGCCAAATAGTCGGCCTGTAATTCAAACCGCACCTGAAATTTATTATATTCGGTTTGGCTAAGCTTGGCACGTAAAGGCTCCAACTGCTCGGTAGTCCCTAGTAGCGTTTGTACATGGTGCCCTACTTCATGGGCAATTACATAGGCCATTGCAAAATCTCCAGGAGCCTTGAATTGATCCTGCAGCTCTTGATAAAAGCTGAGGTCTATATAAAGCTTCGAATCACCCGGACAATAAAAGGGCCCTACAGAGGAACCGGCTGTACCACAAGCGGACTCTACACTGCCTGAATATAGGACAAGAACCGGATTCTTATATTGTAGGCCTTCCTTACGGAATACATCTGCCCATACCTTTTCTGTATCAGCAAGAACAACGGACACGAATTGTGCAAGCTCTTTATCCTGCGCGGTTTCCTGGTAAGCCGTGCTGCTGGAGCCTGTATTTTGACCCGTTCCCAGAAAATCTCCGGGATTGCCGCCGAGTAAAGTAATGATAATGACGATAACTAGTCCGATTCCACCGCCAATCACACCTTTGCCGCCCATGCCTCTGCGATCCTCAACATTCGAGCTACCTTGCCTGCCTTGCCATTTCATCGCAATTCCCCCTTATAGGTGTGTAATTCACATGATGTAGTTGCTATATTAATAGTCATATACCCGTAATGGCTAGTATTTAACCGAAGGCGCAGCACTCACTATGATTATTCACCGAACCTCTAACTTGGCAAGTTATGCAAATACAACTTCCTTTTATGCTATACTAGCTTTAAAATTTCGCAGAATGGGGGTAATGATGTGGAACCATACCAGACGTTAATTGGAGTCGTATTGGAAAAGGTCGGGCAAACCTATAAGGAATTAAAATTCAACTATGATGGTTTAGAGGGCGTTCTTAAGGGGCATTCTCAAGCGGAAATCGAACAAACCCCTGAGCTGCTCACGATCACTATGCTAAAGGATATGTACGGGGCACTTATTCTGGAATTAGAACAACAGCTTCCCGGAATTAAGGATTGATCTTTTATAGGTACATTTCCAAGTATAAATAGCTAGCTGGCAAGGAATGCTAAAGATTATATTTCCAATTCCTTTAAAGGAGCTAGCCTATGCTGGAAAATATGATCGTTGCCCTCCTCTTATTTAGCGCATTACTGGCTTGTGATTTCCGAACAATCGCCCAATTAGGCTGGAAATCAAGGTCGTTATATTTACTTTGTACCCTCTCATCGATCTATTTAGCGCTTATTTTTATATTCCATTTATCTTGGTTCCACTACGGTGACCTTCTGAAGGCTATATATGGATGGCCGGCTGGGCAGGTGGTGGGCTATCTCAAGCATGAATCTTAAACCTTCCACAATCTCTTCGACCCAGCTTGCCGCCTTATTAATGGCTTATTCCTTGGGCTCAGCCATCGTTTATATTCCCAATCCACTAAGTCAGGCTGCAGGTAATGATGCTTGGCTTTCCTTGATTCTGGCCTATGTCTTCGGGATGATTGTGCTGGCCTGCACGCTTTACTTATACAATAAGCATGATGGAGCCAGCCTGATCGCATACAGCCGCAGCCTGATTGGAAATGCGCTAACCATCATTGTTGCTATTCCTTTAATTGGCATGCTTCTTTTTGCCACTTCGGCAATCAATAGCGGAATTGGTGATTTTGTGACAGATGTCATGATGGATAGAACTCCCCTTTACGCCTTTAATTCTATTAGTATGGTTATTGCCGGCCTAACCGCCAGAGCGGGAATTAGTGTTACGGCCAGGATGTTCGTTTTATTGCTGTTTTTGCTGGTTGTCTTCTCCATGAGTGTGCTTATCCTTGCCATTCCCACGTATGATCCGGGCCACCTGATGCCAATGATGGAGGAGGGGATTCGCCCTCTGCTTCATGGTGTTTTTATCTCTTCCGGCTTTCCCTTTGGCGAGGTAGCTTTATTCTCGATGCTGCTTCCCTTTACCAATTCCAAAAAAGTTGAAAAGCTTCCATCTAAACTGTATATGGCATTTTCATTTACAAGCCTGATGCTGGTGTTATGTACATTATGTACGACAATGGCTTTTGGCAATGCTTCTGGTTATTTCAAATATTCCTTGTACCGTCTTGCCAGTGAAATCCAAACTCCGGAAATTTTTCAACGGGTTGAGTCCATTGTTAGCATAGCCTTGATTCTTGGCTCCTATATGAAGGCGACTTTGTTTCTAATTATTTTGAATCAAATCATCATCCAGGTTTTTCGGATCAAAGAAGAGCGAGCCCTGATTTATCCGCTCACGCTGTTGTGTATCTTTTTATCGCTTACGATGTTCCAATCTCCCGCCGATTTTGAGCAGCAAGTATACCAAATATGGCCATTCACGGTATTGGTCGTAGGCTGCGGATTTATCTTTTTGTATACGCTGTTGACATGGCTGCGCAGTATGAAGAAATAACCAGAGATGGGGCGTTCAACCTGGCTACAACCAATAAAACCAAGCAACCGTTTGCTTCAGACTTGGCCACCAATCGGCAACAGATGGAGCTTGTATTTGCCAATTGCCATGATATGGTGTTCGAAATCTGGAATTACGGTGATGAGCTACAGTTTGAAGCTATGACCGTCTACTGCTGCTCGTTGGTTAGTATGCAGAAGCACAAGATCCTGGAGCAAACGCTATCGGATTTGGTTTTTCACCGAGCGGGCATTGCAGAACCTGTAACCCCTACGTTCGTAAGCAGCTATTTCGGCAATAAGGGGGTAACCAAGCATCCTTTTTTTCTTATTTGCACTTTAGAGGAAGCCTATAAATGGCTGATGGACGGGCATGTCGTTATTTTAATTGACCAATGGGATGAAGCGATTGTTTACCGAACTGAAGGACCCAGCAAAAGACAGGTAACTGAACCCGTCAATGAACCCGTCGTACATGGCCCTCGTGAGGGCACTGTTGAAAATTTGGAAATAAATATCGGAATGCTGCGACAACGGATTAAAAATCCCCAATTCAAAATCGAATATTTCTATGCGGGTGAAATCGCCCGAAACAAAATCGTTTTTGGCTACCTTGAAGGAGTAGTAAATCCTGAGGTGCTGCTGGAATTCCGCTCCCGCATTGCCGGCATGGAACAATACGAGGTGCTGGAAACCTCTTATCTGGAGGATTGGATCGAGGATTCCCATTACACCCCCTTCCCACAAGTCCGTTACACAGAGCGAACTGATTCTGCTGCTGCCTCGCTTATGGATGGAAAAATTATCGTCATGGTAGAAAATTCTCCAATGATCATGATTTGCCCTGCGCTATTCGTCGAATTTATGGGAACAAGCGAGGATTATTATGTAAGGTCGGTGTTTGCAACATTTGTACGGCTATTAAGAATTATCGCTTTTCTGATCGCACTTACATTGCCCAGCATTTATATCGCCCTCTCCACCTTCCATCCCGAGCTTATCCCTACCGTGCTGCTGTTAGCCATTCTTGATACCAGAGAGGGCATTCCCTTCCCTGCCTTCGTTGAGGCTTTAATTATGGAGGTATCCTTCGAGCTGCTGCGCGAAGCCGGTATCCGCCTCCCCCGCCCTGTGGGATCAGCCGTCAGTATTGTTGGTGCTCTCGTAATCGGACAAGCCGCCATCATGGCCAAGATTGCTTCGCCCATCATGGTAATCGTAATAGCTACTACAGGGATTGCTTCCTTTGCTATCCCCCATTATGATATTGCGATCGCCATTCGCGTGCTGCGTTTTCCGATGATGATTGCTGCGGGGCTGATGGGCGGCTATGGATTGATGGCTGCATTTTTGTTGACGTTGCTCCATATGACTTGCCTGCATACGTTGGGCCAGCCCTACCTGTCTTCGTTGGCACCACTAAAAATTCGGGACCTACGCGATATATTCATCCGTGTTCCCCTGGAATATTTCTTGCGTTCCCCGCGTAACCGCCGTCTCCATCGTTCTGGAGGCAATAACCGCAGCTAGAGAGGAGCTCCGTCCATGCATAAACTGGCAGCCACCATTATGCTTTCTATTACGATTGCCGTGACAACTGGATGCTGGAACAAGCTGGAGCTTACCGATTGGGGCTTTGTACAAGCCGCCGCCATCGACGAAACGGCGGATGGACGCATTCGCTTGACCTCACAAGTTTACAAGCCCGGCGGCTCGGACAAGCCAAGTATGGAAGCCTCCCAAGGCTCTACCTTTATTGATATTATTAACGAAAACGAAACCGTCTATGGCGCTTCGCTTGATGCTACCAATGAGCTAGGCAGAAATCTGCAATGGAGCCATATGCGTGTACTGCTAATCAGTGAGGATATTGCGAGGCATAAAAATATCGGGGAGCTGCTTGATTTTTTTTCGCGTACCCATGAACCCAGAGGAACCGTAGCCATCCTGATTACAAACGGAGCGGCAAGCCCCTATTTGACATTAAAGCCCTTGATCGAAAGCACGATGGGGCAGCAGCTTAAATCGATCGAGCAATTAGCCCATGACCAATCTAGCAAAACGTTAGAGGTCACGCTAACCGATGTATTCAAGCTGTCCAAAGAACCTTTTTCTACATTAACGATTCCTTATGTGAGCCGTGTTAAAGAAGCTCAAGAAGTGGCTACTGTTTCCGGAATCGCCGTTCTTAATTTCCCTGAAGGCAAGATTAGCAGCATTATCCCTAGTGAGCGCACCCCTTATTTGCTCATGCTCATGGATCAGTACAAAGGCGGATTGATCACTATCCCTTGCTCAGGCCCTAATAAAGATGCACCATCCAGCTATGATTCCTTTCGCGTTAACAAGCTACACACCTCCTTGAACCCAAGCCTTCGCAACGACAAGCTTTTTTTGCAAATCCGTATCGTCATGGAAGGGACAGTAGGGGAATTAAGCTGCTCAAGGACGATTTCTGAAGCGGAGATAAAGGATTTTACTACTCGAATTAAGCAGAAGGTGGAAAAGCAAATCCGTGATACCTTCGTCTATATTCAGAAGCAAAAAGCCGATGTGATCGGGATAGGCATCGAGCTTCACCGTTGGCATAATAGCTTGTGGAAAACATGGAAGCCGGATTGGAAGGAGCATTTTGCGGAAAGCGACTTTACGATTGATGTGGACGTCTCCTTAATTAGCACCGGCGTATATGCAGGTAAACCTTTCTCAGCCAATAGCAACAAGTAAACAAATCCAAGACTCACACCAGCCAGTAAGCATGTGTATGCCATGCTTGACAGTGATAACTATTGTCAGCTATAATAATGAGAATGTTCGTAAATATTACGTTTTAACAACGAGTAAAAATCGTAAAATTTACACTGTGGGCTTAGCTACTCCCCCAAATAAAATTATAGACAGGATGAGGCAAAATGAGAGAAGGCATACACCCAGTTTACCAAGAAGTTATCATGCTTGATGTAAGCAGTGGCTATAAATTTTTGACAGGCTCTACAAAAAGCTCCAACGAAAAAATGGAATGGGAAGATGGCAACAGCTATCCGGTTATCCGTGTAGAAACAAGCTCTGCCTCCCACCCTTTCTTTACAGGCAAAATGCGTAATGCTGAGATTGGTGGCAGGGTTGACCGCTTCAACCAAAAATACGGTAAGAAAGACTAAATCCGCTTAAGAAATGACTTAAAAAAAACCGTCCCCAAGATCACTAGATCAGGGGACGTTTTTTTTCATAGCCAGTAGTCAGGTTGTTGGATGGGTCTGGCACTCCTCACAAATCCCATATACCTCAAAACGATGATTCAATATTTTATAATCTCCTGGAAGCACCATTTGTTGTTCCATTGGACAGTAGTCGAACGTCAAGGTCTTCTCACAGTTAACACAAATCAGATGGTGATGGTGATGGGAAAGACAGCTTCCTTTGAACTTTAAACCGCCGTCCATAAAATAAAACTGCTCCAATACCCCCATCTCGCTCAACATGCGAAGATTCCGGTACACGGTGTCAAAGCTCACGCTCGGGTATTTAATGCTCATTTGATCGTACACGTCTTTAGGAGACAGGTACCCCTCATGAGTTGAAAAAACTTGAGCCAGGGTTCGACGTTGGTCGGTTATTCGCCAACCGTTTCTGGACATAACGGCAAGCATATCCTGAACATTGTTCTCTGACAATAGTACTCACATTCCTTTCCTATTCCAATCCGCTCATCTAATATATGAAAATATTTATATGAGTATATGCATATATTATCACTTTATCAAAAAATCGTGAAAACTCCAAGCGTTTCTCTTGTTTATTTGACAAATTTCGCGGCTAAGCCTGGAACTGCCGCTGGGGAATACGTTCGAGCAGGCTCGCCCCGTAGATGGATTCAAAAGGCAGCTCCGGCATATGAACATAACCGATGTAGCAGCCGCATTGCTTCAGCTGGCATGGCCTTTCAGCCGACAAAGCAGCAAGACCATCCCGGTACAGATGGCCGAGCACTCTTTTGTCTTTATAGCAACGCTTGACCTGCCCGTTTCCTAATATAAAAAACACATCCAATCCCGTGCGGCAGCTTTGGCCAAGGCTTTCGTAATCCCGGAGATTATGCTGAAAATAAGGGTCAATTGCTTGCAAAAGTACAAGATCCTCTTTGCTATAGTAGCGAGGCTGATCCTTGAACGCATTCACCCATAAATAAACATCCTCTGGCAGAGCCTGCCGCATCGATTGGATGGGTTCAAAATATTTTTTTAACCCAACTGTCCCTACACTAAAGGATAAGCCCTGCTTATATAGCTGGCTGCCTTGGGACAAAAAACGCACTTCGGTCGTTTGCTCGGGATGGTAGGTCGCCCAAAAAGCCGCCGTCTTGCGATTCAGCTCACCCGTCCAATCTAGCTTGGCGGAAAGGTTCGTTTGCACAGCAACTTTATCGATATGGGCCATATGCGAGAGCTCGACCATCGCTTCCCTATACCACTTATGGACAAGCGCCTCGCCATAAGGGTTAAAAAAGATCGACAACCGCATCCCGCTCGCCGCTTGGCCACGTACCCATGCAACAAATTGCTCCAGCTGCTTACGGTCCTCAGCAAGCACCTCCATGCTGTCAACCGTTTTGCTGAACGGGCAGTAGGGGCAGGTATAGTTACAGGAGGATAAGGCTCCACGATAATAAAGTACCGTCATAGGAGCACATGCTCATGCATTAATTCCCTAACCGAATCCGAGATCAGCCAGTCCCCGATCGCATCCGAGTAGCCCAAGCCTTCGTCCGTCAAGAGCAGCAGCCCCTCACTAATATGCGCGAAGCCAATGCGGACAAGCCTGTATAGCTCCGGGTAGTCGTCCAGTGCTGCTGTACCGAAACGCTGCCCGTAATCCGTAAGCAGCAGCCCCTCACGGTGGAGGATCGCCTTGAGTATAAACCTGCGTTTTTGCTCAGCGAGGCTCAGCACATAGCCGTAATCGGCCCTCGTATAGTCAACTGTGTCCACGTAGTCGGCGATAATGCTTTTCGTAGCTTTGTAGCTGACTCCATAACGTGATGCATAATGAACCCCGCGCGTATAAGAACGGGCGCCACAGCCGAGACCAATCATCCCTTCCTCCTGGCAGCTAAACGGCAGCAGCTCTTTGGAAGGCTTAGCAATGGGCTTGGAGAATCTGCGCATCGAATGCTGGGCATAGCCGGCACTAGCCAGCTTGTCACAGGCGAGCCTATAGCATTCCATCCGAATATCTTGCCCACTTTGTTTGACTTGCTCCGGCTTGAGGAACGTATTCTCTCGTGTGTACAACGGATAAATAAAAATTTCCTCGGGCTCATAAGCAAGTGCACTGTCCAGTGAGTACAGCCAAGAAGCCGTAGTTTGTCCCGGCAGCCCATAGATCAGATCAAGATTAAGGATCGGAAAATCA
The DNA here is from genome assembly GCF_011440305.1 of Paenibacillus agricola. Classification (GTDB taxonomy): domain Bacteria; phylum Bacillota; class Bacilli; order Paenibacillales; family NBRC-103111; genus Paenibacillus_S; species Paenibacillus_S agricola. The sequence continues at coordinate 438,697 of NZ_JAAOIW010000004.1, forward strand.
TATTTTTTCAACAGCTCCAGCGCTCGCTCGACCTCATTTTTCTTTTGCGGACGGTGGATGGCAGTAGTTTCTGTATCTGTAAAGCTTTGTATACCCATGCTGACCCGATCCACCGTGCGTTGCTTGAGAAGGCTCAGCCGCCCCTCAGTAACGGTGTCCGGTGAAGCCTCGACCGAGATTGAGGTTGTACGCAAATCAACCTTCATAGTATCCTCGGCGATGATGAACAAGCGGTCGAGCAGCCCTTCATTCAGCAGGGTCGGTGTGCCACCGCCAATCGCCAATCGTGATGCCGGCCTGTGCCCCACAAAAGGTGCCCATTGCCGAGCTTGCTTCTCCAAAGCATTGATATAGACTTCATGCACATCATCACGCCGGTCCGGTAACGTAAATAAATTGCAAAATCCGCAGCGCATCGCACAAAATGGAATATGCATATATAAAAAGAACGAATCCCCTTGCTCTTGCTCCCAGAGTGCTGGCAGCGATAACGGAGGTTCAAATTCACGATAAGCGGTTTTATGTGGATATGAATATAAATAAGATAAATAAGGAGCCGCTGTGAGCTGGTTCTTCCACAAGGCAAGATCTAGATCTCTTTGTACGGAAAACATTTTGTTCTCCCCTCCCCATTATGTGTTTACAATGCTCTGTTATGTTAATACAATACTCCGTTATATTAATACAAATTCTCTGTACGGCACGTTCCATACTACATCATGCGCCAATCTGTGCCCGTGATAGCCATCCTCGCCATAAGCGGTACCATGGTCAGAGCATACAATACAAAAGGTATTCCCGCGTTTGCGCATTGCATTGAACAAAGGTCCCAACTGCGCATCCACATAACGCAAAGCCGCCCGCTGGGTTTCAATCGAATCCTGCCTTGCCCCTGGCACAAAATAATGGTTAGGGCTATGGATTGCCGACACATTCATAAATAAAAAGAGGCGCTGGCTGCGCTCATATTGGTTCAATAGCTTCAAGGCATGGTTCACCTGATGCTCGGTCGATTTGGGCTGAGTTACCCCGAAGGTTTGGCGCCAATAGCTCTCCTGAAAATAGGAAGGAAGCACTTTGGCTAAAGGTACTTTTTTAGTGAAAAATATAACGCCACCGATACAAATGGTCCGGTAGCCAACAGCTTGAAGGCCGGATACTACATCGGTTGTATCAAATAACCAGGTATGAGGCTGCGTCTTGAGCCCCGTCCCTTTGGAATGGAACAATCGGCTATGCTGCGTTTTATCCGTAGTCACTGGCGTGGGCAGAAAGCCTCCAAAAAAAGCATGATGCGCCGCATACGTAAAGCTGCCTGGTGTATGACGCTGCTCCCACGGACCCGTGCCACATAAGTTCGGGCAATTGGCCTCCTCCAGCTTGGCGACATCATAGCGCAACGTATCCAACGTAATAAACAAAATATCGTGGGTGCCCACGATATCATTCATATTGATCATAGCTGCCCATCCTTTATGGCTTACTTGCCTTGATACTTAAACGCATCGTTCGCATCGTTTCGTTCCATTTCATGCGTCACCAACCGCTTTATGCACACACGCCATTTCCCATTTATAGGTGTTGTATCCATTAAATTCAACTTCGTACAGTAAATCTCCGAATGGATTAATATCCGCCACGTAAGGCTGGTGAGAGCCTCTGGCTAGTAAAATATCAATCCCAGCTACAAAAGAGGACTTGAATAAGCCCATCGTAGCTTCTGCGGCTTGTCCAACTGCAGATAACACTTCGTCTGAAAGCCCCAGGCTTGCTGGGTCAGCCCGCTCATTACGCAAATGTAGATTGGTGATTGGCGTATGGCTTAATCGGGCAATACGGTGGCAAGCCCGTTCTCCCACGACCAGCTGGCGTATATCAAAGGCACGGCTGCCTGCTCCCGCCTTTTCCATCCACCGCTCTATATGAACACCCTGGGCACATAACCAATTAATAATTTGCTGGATCGGTTCGCCCTGCGTATAGGTCCGTAAAGCACCCGCATTGTAATAAATCCATTCGTTACCACGTCTTTCGATGCCAATCGTTGTGGTCGCCTTTTCCGCTCCGGTGGATGGATGGACCTGGTAAGCGATAATACCGGAAGCAGAGGAGCCGTAGGCCAGCTTAATAAATACGCGATGCATGCGTTTTGCATGCATCGCATCCCTTAGCTGCTCATAGCTGCGAATACTGCCGATGACCGATGGCAACGGGGGAACCGGAACGCTGTGGGCGGACAGCAGCTGATGGCAGCGCCGCTTATCGAACATCAGCGCAATTTCGGCTGGGTCATTCATCCAACGGACGAATGGATCGACCGCCTCAGCTTGCTGCTTGATTCGTTGCAGCAATCGGCACCAGCCGCGAAACCATTGAGCCGGCTCATAGATGCGCCCCTGCTCGGGCAGCAAGCTTCGCGCCTGCTCAGCAGAAATGCTAGCTGCGCTGCTCAAATGCAGCAAGGGATGATACGCATCGCCGGAATGGGCCTGCCTTTGGTATCTTGCTGCATCGGTAGCAAAAGCAAGGGCTGGGCTAACACATCCCGCTGCTACTGTTGATTGCGTCGCTTTTGCAGCTTCAGCAATATCCGATGTTTGGACAGTATCACTTTTTCCGTCTGCTTCACTTGCATCCTCTGCGCCGAGGGCAATCAGCTCTATCTCCACCTCGAAATTCTCGCCCGGAGAATCGAGCCGGATCATCGGCAGCCTGCCAGCCTCATCACAGCAGGAGAACAAGATCCGTGCCAGCTTGGCAGGCTCCTGCTCTACTGTCAGGCAATCTAAGTAGGAAATAACAATCGCCTCTGGCAAGCCAAGCTTCAAACGCGCCTGCTGCAACAGCGCTGTGCGTTTATTGCCTGGATTTCCGACAACAATCAACCGCTGCGCCATCCCTACTCCGTTACAGCCGGGTAGCGCCAGTCATCATCATCGGAGTCACCCTCTTGGTCACTTACGTCTACCTGCATGCCCGTTTCACCCCATCGCTTCATCATGGCTTCGGACATATAATGGTAATTCAAATTAAGGAATGAGAGCTTTTTAATGCGGCTGCTTGCTATTAAGGCTTCGGCTCCAACATCACTTAATGTGCCTAATGACAAATCCAGCGTATGCAGTTGGTCAAGGATTGGGGCATCCGCAATAGCTGTCGCGATTTCATCTTGAATTTCACTATTTTTTAGACCCAGATAAGTAAGCTTAGGGAAAAGCTGCGACTGCATAAAAGGCGCAAGATCATCAACGGTTCCATCCCATCCATAATTATCTACGCCTAGATATAATTCGAGCTTCTTCAGTTCAGGCAGCTCTGCCTGCTGGATATCCTTGATCACTTCAAGTGGCAAACCGCCACAAATGATAGTAAGCTCTTCCAATTGAGCGTGCTTCATATCGCTTAGCCTTAATCCCTGGCTGCCTTTAACGGTAAAGGAGGTTAGTGCAGGGAATGCTGCAAGCAACGGACTGAGATCGCATTGGTTGATCCAGGAAACCTCACACTCTTCTCCCTCCATATCGCCAATGAATAGCTTTTTCAAATTGGGAAAGGAATCATGGTTACGGATGAGAGCCTCCATTAAATGACTGGAATCATTCTCGTAGGCATCACCCCATGAGCCAATAATTAAGGAATCCAGCTCATGGCTTTCCGGCTTAGCAGCGAGCTCGTCAATCATTTTTTCCATCGTTAAACCTTTTTCATGATCTTCGTAGTCAAGTACCAATTTCACTTCCGTCATTGCTACATCCTCCTTGATCGTTATCCTTCTTGTACCATTTTATCAACAATACTGGCATTAATCCATTTTTGTTCAATCGCAAAAAGCCTGCTATGTATCCAGTCCGGATAGCTACGGCAGACTTTAGAGGTAAGCATCTATGGTTGGTGCCTATCCTTGTTCAAGCTTGTAAAGCTCGGCACAATGCTCTATTTGCAGACAGAAGCTGCGATTATGCCCGATCAGGAACGATGAGAGGTCATATCGCTTGCGACCTGGCTCGAACACTACCAGCAGCCTATGCTTCATTTGTTGCTTTGCCAGGGCGATAAACCGTTCTGTCTGCTCAGAAGCCAAAAAGGTAATGTAGGCATACAAAGAATGGTCCTCAGGCTCATCCAATATACTTACGCCCGCACACGAAAATTCGGTTTGGATCTGCTGCTCCTTGAATATCGTCAAGGCTTTATGAAGCTGGGCATCCACAGCCACTTGGTCCAGCATCATCGTTTGCTTAGGCAGCCTGCCCAGCTTATCCCGATTTACCCATGTATCAAGCTCACGCCTCCGCCTCCGCCATTGCTCTGCGGTTTGCTCGGTCAACACAATTTCTTCATCGTTATTGATGTCGTTGTCAACGTTAGATGTTGTCATCTTATTCACTCCCTAGCCATAGCTGCCGGCCACTTTACTTACAATCCACTTTAGCTTTACTCCGAAGATCGCCAATTACTGTTCATCTCTAGAGGTGTCAATAGTGCTGCATCCAAGGCTGGTAAACTCATTTTACGAAAACACTTCTTCTATGTATAGTTATTTGTAAAAAATAACACAGTCATTTAATAGTAATTCTGTCCAACTTGTTCCGTGCTAACATGCTCTTAAATGAATAACCAACCGCCCGAGCTGGGATTAGTGGAGATTGATCTTCTTCTGCATCGTTGGCAGGCTTGGATTGCCTTTATAATCCGAATAAGTGGCATCAGATACACCGCCGGGCTATAAGGCTTGTTTGATTTTCCAAGCATGCTCCTTTAGATTGGCTATTAAATTTCATTCCACCACAGCACATACCATTGATTTCGGCTCATTCCCACCCCTTTTTAAATGTAATTATTACTATTATTTAAAATAGCTAATGAATTGCTGCTCAATCGGCATATTATTATTCGTAATATTTACTAATTGAGTATAGCAGATATAAATAGCTTTGAAAAGGTGTAACCTAGCAAAAAAACGCAATCACGATGCTCTCCCTCCATTTTCGCAGGATTGGCAGAGCAACGCTTTGCGCCATATGGGTCTATTTTCAAGCGGATTACTTGCTTATCCTGCCAACTAAAGCATCTTCCAGCTTTTACCGCCGTCTAAGGATTGCAGCAATCTTGATTGACTCGCGGTGGAAGCATCCCCGTTTTTCAGCAAAAGCCAGCCTGTCCCGTTTTCTCTAAATTCCATTTTAACCGGATAATCGAAAGCTTTGATCGCTTCAGCCAAGACAGGATCGCTGGCGAGCGCTTGCCAGGTAGCTCCACGATCTGCGGTGTGGCTCATTTGCCCCTCGACAAGCGACCAGCCTTCCTTATCGTTAACAAACGTCAGGAGCGCGGCTTCGCCCGCTTGAGTCGATTGGGTTTGCAGCGGCTGATAGCTCCAGGTTTTCCCGCCATCCGATGTATGCAACGCATCGTAATGCTGGGCTTCATTTTCCCGGACAGCTACAGGCATCCAGCCTACCATCCGCTCCGCGCCCCAAAACTCCGGTGCCGCTGTGATTGAATAGCTCGTTCCTTCCTTCTCCTCGAGCGACGGTAAAACGATATCGCCCCAGGTTACGCCTCCATCAGTTGTCCCGTACAACTTCAATTTGCCTTCAATCGATTCAATGGGTACAAAGCCGTTGGACGCATCCTTAAAGCTGATCCCCCGAGCATAGCCCAATTGGGGAATCGCCTCTGGCGTTGGGTTCTCTGTGGGCAAATAGCCGGTATTTCCCATAATCCGTTTCCAGCTTGCGCCGCCGTCCTTCGTCTGGTAAAGTGACTTTTCCGATTTGCTCATGGCCGCGTCGGAGGATGTGAGCAGCCAGCCATGGCTTGGATCAGTAAAATACATGCCTGTTGCACGAGCCGTGACCGGAAGCTCAGTAGAGCTCCAGGTTTTGCCACCATCTGAGGTGCGGAGTATCGCTGGCTTTTCTTCATATTGAGCCGATCGGTAGACCCATATATGATCACGGTCAAAGAAATAAATCGTGTTCTTTTCTTTGGGCGAAGCAAGGAATGGTTTGCCCTCCGCCTTCGGCGACACGGCTGTCCATTTGCTTCCTCCGTCATCTGTACGGTATAATCTTAGCTCCTTGGCTGTAACGCCCCAGGCAAAACCAAGCTTGTCACCCAGTAAATGTACATCTGTAAGCATCGTCTGGATTTGAAATTCTGAGGGCTCTGCGCCTTGTGATGCATTGGCGGAAGTATTCGCAGGAGGCGTCGCAGCCCCTGCGCCCGTCGAAGTCGAGCTTGCAGGATCTGCGTTGCCATGAGCGGGATTTTTCACGCTGGATGGATTGGCAGCAGCATCCATTCCGCAGCCCGAGGCAAAAAGTAGCGACAATAACACAAAGGGTACCGCATATTTGGGCTTGATTAGCCGTGAGTTTAGCAGATTTTTTTGTTGGTTCATAATAACCTCTCCTTTTATAGCAGATGACAGGTTATGGATCTACAGCTCCTGCTATCTAATAGTATTACCCTCCTACACTAATTTTGATTGCTGGCATTAGAAAAAAGCCCGGAAAAGCAAGCTGCAAAGCTTGCCTTTTCGAGCTGAAGCCAACCTGCTCCTGCCTCGCTTCTTAATTGAAACCTCGCCTTATTTCGCCTCACACAAGCCCGCTTTCCCGTAGCTCCCTCAGGGCATCCTCCACATTACGCTCCGGGTTCAACGTTTGGATGATCGAAGCTTCGATGGGTTCTCCAGCATAGATCCGTTTTACCATCTCCATATGGAGTTCCATTTCAAAATAATCGTTTGCCCACTCCACATAGGGCTCTGGTGCTGCATAAAGCGTTCCCAACAGCCAGCCTGCTCCGTCGTCCATTCCTGTAGGGATGTCAACTTGACCCGATCGCCACTTGGTATCAACAGCCTCACGCCAAAGGCAAAAGGTAACGTGATCCTGCTCGAACGCTTCATCATTAAGCAACCCAAGCAGCTTAGGCGGCACCTCGTCATAAATACCCGGCCATACCTCAAATTCTTCTCTGGCATGTGGGCTAAGGCCCGACTCATGGTCAAAGCCTTTTAAGATAACCCCATCTGCCGCAAATATAACGAACAGCTCGTCCCCAGAACCATTATCGACTTTTGCCGCCGAGATACCTGGAGACCATAACGGGGCAAAGCTGTGGTAACGAAGCCATGCCTGGTCACACACAATTAGCTCAATGATCGCCATAGCGACCAGCCTTTTTTTCAATAGCTCGGGCTCGCCCAGCCATTCATTAAAACCGGCCATTCTTCCCGCCCCCATTAGACAAAGCTGCCTTCCTGGCTGTCGAATATAATAGCTCCATATTCACTTTCCAGCCATTCCAGCACCATAAGTACAGCATTAAAATAATCCATATTGCGATCTGGATCGGCGCTGGTCTCCAATCTCCGCTTGCATGCAGCTAGCTGCGCTTGATCTGGACGTTCCTTGGCAGCCATTTCGGCAATTTCCGCAGATTCCTCCAGCACATACGGCTCTTCATTATAAGCAATACGCAGGCTCCAATCATCAATCGTAAAAACCACAACCTGCCTAGGCTCCTCCAAACGGATATTGGCGGTGTCACCAAACCTTTGCTTGAAACGCTCCATAAAAACAAACATATCCCATTCGGAATCTGAGAGCAAGAAACCCATATAGGAATAAGGTGTGTAGCCCATTATGTAACCTCTTTCCCGATAAAATTTCATTACTCTCATCTATTAAACATCCCTCGTTGCACCCAAACCTCTAGACCGGCTTATCCGCGAAAACCCTTTACCCCTGGTTCAGCTTGGTGAACAAATCCCTAAAAATCCGGTCACGATATACAAAAGAGAAGCAACGTATAAAATGCCTTGACGAATCAAAGCTCCAGGTCATTTGGTCGGTCACTATGGGACTATGGATCAGGCTGCTCTTATAAAAGCCCTCATCCAATAAATAAGCGATTGCCGCTATATCCCAGATTACCTTCGAGTAGCCAAAATGGTCATCCGCATATGCCTCCAGCCTTTCCGTCAAAAATGCACCAATGCCGCCCGCATCGCCCATATTTGCTTTAATCTCCACCAGTGTCGTCAGTAAATGCGAGGTTACGCCCATGCAAGGAATCAACACTAGCGGAACACCGCTATCCAGAACCGTTCGCGCCGCAGGAACGTCCTGCTTCAAATTAAACTCTTTCGTATCCTCCCAATGCAGCGCGTGTCCGCCAAGCCAAACGACTACAATATGCTCGATTATGGCTGGCTCCAGCATAATCGCCGATGCTATATTCGTAATCGCACCTATCGCTACCACATATAAAGGATCGCCTTCAGGTGAACTCATCGCCCTGCGTATCAAATCATCAACCGCTTCACTACGCACAGGACCATCCGCATCCACAATAAAATCGGTCGAACCGCGGTACACGAAACCTTCAGAAGCTATGCCCATTTGCTCCAATACACGCAAGATCTCCTCATAGCTTTTCTCCATGCCATCCCCCGCGCCTGTAGATCGTTTGTTCAGAAAAGGAGCGGCATAAATCGCTTCAACCTGCAAGCGCTCGGGGGATTTCAATGCGTACGCAATCGCAAACTGGTCATCGACCTCGTTATAGGCATCTGTGTCGAGAACCATGCGAATTTTTCCTTTGGGAAACTCCAGCTTTTCTAGCAGCCTTGCTGTTGGTAATGGTTGTCTGTTCATATCCAGCACCTCTTTTACTATTGTTTGGATGGGGTAACCCTCTTCAATAAGTTATCAAAAAAGCGCTAGCCTAACTACCATAATTCGGTGATTTTGTTGCAGAATTCGGCTATACTTCAATTAACCAAGGCTGCCCGATTGGCTGCCGATTTATTAAGAAAGGATGCTTATTATGAAAACGCTTGTCCACTTTTTCAACCATTCCAACCGCGAGAGCGACAGCTATATGCCCAATCATAAACATCCCATGTTCGAGATTGTCTATTACTGCAAGGGGTATGGACATACCACAATTAACGGAGTAATTTCTCCCTACTCCCCAGGGCAATTTGCCATTATTTATCCGGAAGTCGTCCATGATGAATATCGAAAAACGGCTACAGAAGTTATTTATTTCGGCTTTATAACTCCTTATGAATCCATCCAGCTGGCCCAAGGGCTCCATACCGATACCGAATACGGAACCCTGCGGAAGCTGCTTCAAGAAATGATGCTGGAAACCGCGCAAAAACGAAATCACTATACGATCAAACTCGATTTGCTATTGCAAAGCGCACTCATCGAAATAAGTCGTATGCATGAAAAGCTGCCGGTACAGCCAAGCTCAGACCATGAGGAACGCTTGACGCCCGTTATCCAATTCATCGAGCAATATTATGCCGACAGCCTCAACATCAAGCAGCTTGCACATATTGCAGGCTATAGCTATGACCACTTTCGCCATATTTTCAAGGAGTATACGGGTGCCACACCAATGAACTATTGGATCCATCTGCGCATCCAGAAATCCAAAGAGCTGCTGCTAGAGCATCAAAAAAAGATGACGCAAATTGCCTTTGAATGCGGTTTTTCCAGCTTATCTCATTTCAGCAATACATTCCGTACGCTAACCGGGCATAGCCCACGAGAATTCGTCAAGCAAAATAGAGCCTAGCTCGCCAGCCTAGAGATAGGCATTGGTAAACTTTGATTGCTTTCCCTGCTAAATGTTACCATAAGAAGGAAGCAGGAAGAATAAATGAAGCGCAAAACCACATTGGACAGGAGCTGGTCAGCACTATGAACGAATCCATCAACGGATGCTTGGAAGCTCTTCTTTTATGCTATAAGCAGAGGAATGTGGACGACCGGACCCCAGCCATCGAAAGACTGAAGGTCTTATATGACAGTATCATCCCTCCCCAAGAGCGGTCCCCCATCAGCATTAACGAGTATGAAAGCTCACTAATATGGGAGAAAAAGCTGATCGGCGTGTTCCAGGAATCCAGCCTCCCCACCGAGCAATTATGGGCTTACATCTGCCAGGTCGAGGATCCGATTATATATGGACATTTAGTGCTATATCTTATTGAAAAGCTAGTCTCCGAGCAAAAAATCCAGGAAAGCTATACTTATATCGAGCACTTGCCCGTCCTTCAATTTTTCAAAAAAGAAGATACGAAATATAAAGGGTACCGGGTGCTGCTGAAGTATTACGCGGAGCTTCCTGATGTTAACATGTTTATGGAGCTACTCAAAAAATCGCAGACGATTAAGCAAAAGCATGAAATCGAAAGCTGCAAATGGACATTAGTTGAGCGAACAAGCGAAATATCTGGATGGGAAGCCAGTATCCAATTATGCCAGCACAAAAAAATCGGCGACAAATATATAAGGGCTGCATTGACACCCATCACGGAAACTTGGGCATATAGCAAGGTCTACCAATTATTCGAGAAGCATCCAGAGCTCGACTCCGACAAAACCCATACAAGGCTGCAAATTCTCATGAAGACCTATAGCCAGAATGCCAAGAGTGACCCGAGTATTGAAGCTTTGGAGTTCGAGAAATTATTCGAGGAGGTAAAGCAGATCGATCCCGCATTGAAATGGGGTGACTTCCGTTTACGTGATGGTTTATTGATGGATTTGGGACTCAGCAGCCACAATAAGGCTAAAATCACTCTGTGCAGAAAAACGATCAAGAACAATGCACTCAAAAAAGAATTAAACTTCTGGCTCGAACAGCTCATCTAAATTCCTAATCATTACGTAATACTATTGTAAGGTATTTACCTTATAATAGGAGTTAGATAGTTCGGAGGTGAGTCCGTGGATGAATATCAAAAAATGGAGCCTTATCGTGTTACCTCTTCTGCTTTTATTCCTCACCGTTTACGCTTCCAATATGTGGAGCCCTAAGATTAAAGCGTCTAGCACCCAGAATATGGCCCATATACAAGGTGAGCTTGCGACCTTTGCCGGTGGTTGCTTCTGGAGTACAGAGTCCTCTTTTGAAAAGGTGCCGGGTGTTATCAGTGTCATTTCTGGCTTTACCGGTGGCCATCTGGATAATCCTACCTATAACGATGTCATCACAGAAACTACCGGCCATCTGGAATCCGTTGAGGTTCGCTACGATCCCAGTGTCATCAGTTACGACGAAATCTTGCAGTTTTACTGGCGCACCATTAATCCTACTGATGCCGGAGGCCAATTCTATGACCGCGGCGAATCGTATACGACCGCTATATTCGTCCACAATGAGGAGCAACGGCAAATAGCCGAGGCATCTAAGAAGGCCGTAGAAGCCTCAGGGAAGTTCACTAAGCCGATTGTGACGCCGATCAAGACCGCTTCCACCTTTTATAAAGCTGAGGAATACCACCAAGACTACTATTTAAAAAACCCGGACCATTATGACGGCTACCGCAAAGCTTCAGGGCGAGATGCCTACTTTGAACAAACATGGGGAGCTGATCGCGAAGTGAAGCTTACCCCCAAGGAAGAGCCTTACAAAAACGTGAACAAAGCAGAAAAGCTTAAAGCCCTTACCCCGCTCCAGCTGGATGTCACACAGCATGAAGGAACCGAAAGCCCTTACCACAACGAATATTGGGATAGCAAGCTCGAAGGCATCTATGTGGATATTGTTTCGGGTGAGCCCTTGTTTAGCTCCAAGGATAAATATGATTCGGGAACCGGTTGGCCCAGCTTCACACAGCCGCTTGAGCCAGGCAATATTATAACCAAAGAAGACCGCAGCTTAGGCGGTTTGCGTGTGGAAGTCCGCAGCAAATATGCCGATTCCCATCTCGGCCATCTCTTCGATGACGGTCCGAGGCCAACAGGCCTGCGTTATTGCATGAACTCGGCTTCTATGGAATTTATCGACAAAGCCGACCTCGAGAAAAGAGGCTATGGCAAATATGCCAAGCTTTTTGCTTCATAAACAAAAAAACAAGCAGTCTAGAACATTTAACCTGTTCCAGACTGCTTGTTTTAGTGCTTGTTTTAGTGCTAGACTAGCCTATTCAAGACTAGACACCCAAGCATTTTTCAATAATGGCCATGCGCATGAATAAACCGTTTTGCGCTTGGCGGAAGTACGCCGCGCGAGGATCTGCATCCACGTCAGCATGAATTTCGCCCGCACGTGGTAATGGATGCAGAATGAGGGCTTCCTTCCTCATCTGGTCCAGCAAAGGGAGGTCAATAATATATTTGCCTGCCGCTTTGTTATATTCGTCAATCGATGGAAACCGCTCTTTTTGGATCCGGGTTTGGTAAAACACATCGGCGGTTTGGGCTACCTTCAGCAAATCTGGTGTTTCTTCGTAAACAATGCCTTTTTCCTCGAGGTATTGCTTGACGTAAACGGGAATTCTTGCGTTATCCGGAGCGATAAACGAAATTTTTACATCCTGGTAATTGGAGAGCAGGTAGCTAAGCGAATGCACCGTACGCCCATAGGTTAAATCTCCAATCATTACAATATGCAAGCCATCGATACGGCCAAGCTCCTTTTGGATTGTGAATAAATCCAGCAGCGCTTGTGTAGGATGCTCGCCTGAACCATCTCCAGCATTAACAATAGGCACGGTCGATACTGCCGCTGCACGTTGTGCCGCTCCGACCTCCGTATGCCGCATCACAATAAGGTCACAATAGCTGGATACCACGCGGATCGTGTCCTCCAAGGTTTCCCCTTTAATCGCAGAAGAAAATTGCGAAGCGTTTTCCGTACCGATCACGCGTCCGCCCAGACGATGCATCGCCGATTCAAAGGAAAAGCGCGTACGGGTACTCGCTTCGAAAAATAGGGAGCACATGATTTTATCTCCGAAATGGTTGGCTCCTCCCTGTGAGGCAAGCTGCTCCATCTCTTTGGCTGCAAGGAAAAGCTCCCCTAATGCAGCTTTGTCGAATTGCTTTGATCCGATGACATGTAATAAGTTAGAAATGTGAATCAGTTCCTTTCTCGCAGCGAAGCAAGCTTCGTGTTAATGGTCAACAATTTCCGACATTTGAATTATATCGCAATTTGGAGCTAGGCGATACGGCTGAGGCTCCCCTATTGAATCCCTACCTCGCATATCGCTTATTAACTGAAACCTACTGTGAGTTTAATCACAGCCCATTCTACTATTTAAAGCTACTATAAAAGAAATCACATTTGGCTATTAAACGAAATGAGGGCTCGAAATGCCACTGGGCATCGTCAAAAAAATGGTTTTGGGCATTACTTCAGTCTCTATATTAACATACGGCACAAGCGCATTTTTTATTTTTGTACTCAAAGATACCCTTGCCCCACAAATGTCAGAATGGCTGTACATGGCAATCGTCATGGGGCTTGGCGTATTCTGGACAGGCTTCCTCGGATGGCTGGCCGCTCGCTGGCTGGTCAGCCCACTGCTGCGCTTAACGGTCGCAGTTAACGAAGCGGCAAGCGGCAACCTAAGGGTTATGATTCCCATCCCTAAAAGCAACGATGAATTAAGGACGCTTAGTGTCTCCTTTAATGGAATGGTCGACAATCTAAGGCAAATCATTAGCGAAATTTCCAGCAATGTGTCCTTCACAGAGCGCAATGCTTCTGCATTAAGCAGTGCACTCCAGCATGCTGCCCATCAAATCGAGAAGACGGCCATCACCATTGATGGCATCTCCAAGGGTGCCGACCAGCAAGCCCAATCGACTCACCACACCTTCGCTGCTGTAGGCACAATCACGCAAGCCGCTGAGGATGTCAGCACTAGGGCCAATACTGCACTGCAGCTATCCCACCATATGGTCACGACGACGGAAGAGAGCAGCATTGCGATCCACTCGCTTGTAGAGGGACTTCTTGAGCTGAGCCAATCCAATATTGGCACGTTAGACCACGTACATAAGCTTGACGTAACCGCTCAGGAAATTGGCCATATTTCCAAGGTCGTAGGGGAAATCGCGGATCAAACCCATTTGCTTGCGCTTAATGCTTCTATCGAATCTGCACGTGCAGGCGAGCATGGAGCCGGCTTCGCCGTGGTTGCCGTAGAAATCCGCAAGCTTGCCGAGAAATGCTCGGAGGCGGTTCGTAGCATTAATGAACGCATTGAGCATATTCAAGTTCAGGTTCATGGGGTTGTAACGAATATTTCTGGCCAAGTGCAAGCCGTTGACCAAGAAGCGGCGCAAGGTGGTGCTATTATAAACGCATTGGCTGGCATGATGGCGGCTACGCATGAAACGGCTGGGGCGGTTGAAGCGATCACCCATGTTATTGCCGGGCAGATCCAGCAAATCAACCATACGCTGAACCAAACCCACGAGATTGATAAGATCGCCGAACACATATTGACAGGTGCCAAGGAAGTTGCCGCATCGACCCAGGAGCAAACCGCGGTTATGCAGGAAATTGCCGCATCATCGGAAATCCTGAGCGAGCATGCAGACCAGCAAAAAACTACAATTAGCATTTTTCGAATTTAAACCTTACATTTCATCACTGTCTTCAAAACAAAAAGCACCTTAACCGGTGCTTTTTGTGTAATTTCCTTCAAACGATTCAATAATAATGAGGCTCATCTAAATAATGAATAAGCTCTGTTATGTTATGAATATGGCCAATCGCTTGCACCCCTCGTGCTTTCATCAGCTCCAAATCCGCTTGGTAGCTAATAAAGCGAATACCTGCCTCTCTGGAAGCAACCCCATCTATCCATGAATCACCTATAGATAGCCAAGCTGAGCTAGCCACTTGTGGAAAACGATCCAGCACATAATGAAAAGCCGCCGGCGATGGCTTGAGCGCTGACGCCAGCTCCCTACCCACAACCAGGTCGAAGTACCTGCTAATCCCTGTGCTATTCAATGCTCGTTGTGCTGCCTCCAAAGCATTGTTGGTCACGATTACCAACACATATTTGCGGTGGAGCTGGCCCAGCAAAGCTTCAACTCCAGGCTCCAGCCCCGCATCCACCATCCCAAGCAGCTCATGCTTGGAGGCGATTTGCCAAACCTCCCGCTCCTGCTCAGGCGCCAGACCGTTGAGCTTGGCATGCGCAATTAATGTAGCCGTTGTATGCTCGGCTGCTACATAATTCGCCGGCACGGCGCCAATAGAACTTAAATAAGTGAAGATATCCTGTTTCATCGCCACAAAATTAATGCTCGATTGCAGCAAGGTATTATCCATATCGAATATAATGCCTTGTACCTGTTTGTTATTTTTATCTGATTCATGCTCTCTTGGCATTCCTGATACCCCTTCCAATTTAATTTCAATTAATTCCACTCCTTTGGTCCCTAACTACGCTATATTACGCTATATTTGGTTTGGACTACTGGATATTTTAGTAATGTAATGGGTACACTACTATCTTAGATATTTTCTCTGCGTTGTAGGTAGTCGCGTTGAGAAAATAGCCATTTAGGACAACGGAGGTTTACATGAATAAGAGTAGCTTGAATAAGGACAGCTTGCAGGAAGTCAAGTTTTGGCCCATTATGATTGCCATTTTTTTCGGATCCTTTATTACCGTTTTAAGCTCCAGCACCGTCACCATTGCCATTCCCCAGCTTCAGGAGCATTTTGCTACAGATCTTCATCTCGTGCAGTGGACGATGACGGGTTTTATGCTCGCCATGGGGACGATCTCCCCTGTTGCCGGTTATCTTGGCGAGAAGTTTAGCTATAAGCGGCTCTACTTTACGGCGCTTATCGGATTTACCCTTGCTTCACTACTATGTGCCCTATCCTGGAATATTCAATCGCTTATCGCTTTCAGAATTGTTCAGGGCATCTTTAGCGGTCTTATTATGCCGGCTACTATGACGATTATTTACCAGGTAATCCCGCGGGACAAGCAGGCCATGGCGATCAGCCTCTGGGGGCTTTCGGCGATGCTCGCACCTGCGATTGGACCCACTTTAGCTGGGGTATTGATGGCAATGGGTGGCTGGCAATGGCTGTTTATTATGAACATACCAATCGGTGTAATCGCAACGGCTATGGTCATGTGGCTGATTCCTTTTTATCGGTTAAACGTGCCCAAATCCTTTGACCTCCCTGGTCTGGTCACTGTATTTATCAGCAGCATCTCCTTGTTGGTTGCTTTCAGCCAGAGCGGTTCATGGGGCTGGACCGATTGGAAAACCGTAACGCTTTTTATAGTAGGCGGCATTGTTTTGATCTTGTTCATATGGCGTGAGCTGACCGTGAAAGAGCCTTTGCTTAACATTCGCGTACTCACTAATGGCAGGTATACACTCACCTTGATCATTACGACGATCATTACGATCAGCTTGTACTCGGGCACGTTCCTGACTCCGATCTTTTTGCAAAATATTCAACATGTAAGCCCTTTAGATACCGGACTGATTCTGCTTCCAGCTTCGCTTGCGATGGCATTAACGATGCCGATTGTAGGCAAGTTTTATAGTGTGGTTGGCCCTCGGCTTTTAATGACCATTGGTATCGTCCTCGTCATAGTCGGAACGTTTGCTCTAACTAAACTAACCATCGACATTTCTTATATGTATATCCTGATTTGGATGATGGTACGCAATGTCGGTATTGCCTTTACTATGATGCCTGCCAGCAACGCCGGGATGGAACAAATATCCCCGATGCTTAGTGGACACGCCTCTTCGCTCAGCAATTGGATCCGTAATGTATTCGGCTCATTTTCTATCGCGATCTTCACCTCGCTGCTTGGCACCTTTGGCAGTCGGGAAGCAGCCGCAATCCTCCAATCAGGTGTTCAGGATGCTGCACAAATCCAACTGCTCTCCTTCACGGCAAGTGTCAACGATGTCTATCTTGTCGCCACCGTTATAGCCATTTTGGCTGTACCGCTTACCTTAATGGTTCGCAAAAATAAAGCACGGGCTCCACAGCTGGATACCAGCAAATAAAAGAGGCGGTTCATAAAAATGCATCACTCTTTTGTCCACAGCTATCAAATTGTTCCACAGGCTTTCCCCATAACATCCATAACATCCATAACCATCCATGCAAAAAAGCATAAGGCGCGAGCCTTGTATCTCCAATTTGGACATACAACGGGCTGGCTTCCTTATGCCTAATGGCTTTAAATCCTCTAACCTGGATACCGTTTTTCACTGGAAGAAGAATTTTTCGTCTTTTCTTTATTCTTTTCATCTTCTACACTTATCTTCAGTTCTTCCACTGGAATTGGATCTACCGTTTGCTCGCTTTCAAAGCGGTCAAGCAGGCTCTCCGTATCCGTTGGTGAGCCTTCTGGATTATCTCGTATATCCTTTTTTTCTATTTCTTTATTTCTTTTTTCGACTTCAGCCATGCTTATTACCTCCTAATCGACACGCTCCACGTGTCCACTGTTACGGCGAATAAGGTTTCTAATTTCTTCATAATCTTCTTCCTGTACCTTGACAGACAGCACATAGTGTAAATTACGATGACCATCCATATCCAAGTCATCATCATCAACGCCGCCCATTACTGCTGCAGGTGCAACGCCTGTTTCGTTGCCTGTAACCCCTGTTCCACTGGTTGTGTCGGAGCCTACACCAAAAACGGGAACGATAACTCTGCGGTCACCTTGGTAACCATCATCCAGCTTGCCAACCTCTAACGCTTCGATATTATAGGTTTGCAATAAGATTCTTACATGCTCCGCTTCGTTTTCTGTATGAAAGTAAGCTTGAATGTGTTTGGACATGATAATCACTCCTCATATTTGGGTATGTATGCGTTATCTTCTTATGTATTGTTTACCCCATATGCCGGACTATTACACACCTAACACCAAATTATTTATTACGGACTACAGCTTAAAGCGGTATCCGGCTCCCCAAACCGTCTCAATATATTGGGGCTTGGACGGGTCCAATTCCACCTTTTCCCGCACCTTGCGGATATGGACGGTCACAGTGGCAATGTCGCCCATCGAATCCATGCCCCATAGCTGCTCGAACAGCTGCTCCTTGCTGAATACCCGATTCGGATTAGCCGCCAAATAGGTCAGCAGGTCGAATTCCTTAGTCGTAAATAGCACTTCCTGGCCATTTACCGTAACGCGGCGCGACGTTTTGTCGATCACCAGCCCGCGGATGCGCACCTCTTCATTGCCGGCATCACGGCGGCCCATCAGCCGCTCATAGCGGTTCAAATGTGCCTTTACCCTGGCAACCAGCTCGCTTGGGCTGAATGGCTTAATAATATAGTCATCGGCTCCGAGACCAAGGCCACGGATCTTATCGATATCTTCCTTTTTCGCGGAAACCATCAGAATGGGTGTATCCTGGACGCTCCGGATGCGTCGGCAGATTTCAAAACCGTCAACCTTCGGCAGCATTACATCGAGTATAATCAAGTCATAGGGATGCTCCAAGGCACGCTGAAGTCCAGTGTCGCCTCGGCTCTCCATATCGACCTTGAAGCCATCGATCTCCAGATAATCACGCTCCAGCTCGGCAATGCTTAATTCATCTTCAATGATAAGGATCTGCTTCATCTGTTCTCCCCCGTAACCTCGTTAGCCTCGGCAAGGCTATAATAATCCGTGTCCCGTGCCCTTCTTCGCTCTCTGCCCGGATCGTTCCATCATGCCCCAATATAATCTGCTTGGCAATAGCAAGGCCAAGCCCACTGCCCCCTGTTGCCATATTGCGCGAGGGATCTGCACGATAAAACCGGTCGAATATTAACGGCAAGGCTTCAGCGGGAATACCTTGCCCGTTATCGGCAATCTCCAGCACCATATGCTGCTCCTGCTCCTGCAGCTTCACTTGGATGACCGTCTGTTCTTTGTCCGCGTACTTGACTGCATTTTCCCATATATTTGTAAGCACCCGCTTCAGCTTCTCACGGTCCGCCTTCACCTTAATCGACCTGCTAGCTTGGGCGAGCTCCAGCGTCAGCGTTACTGCTTTTTTTTCCATATCAAATTGCGCTTCACCTACCAGGTCCTCCAAATACGGAACCAGCTCGACCTCTTCAAAATAAAAGGGCAGCTTGCCCAAATCCAGCTTCGAAAATAAAAAGAGCTCATCAATCATCCGGTCCATATCGACTGTTTTCGTATAGATAGTTTGCAAATATTTGTCTAGCTTATCCGCACCTGCCACACCGTCCAGAATTCCTTCCACATAGCCTTTAATCGAGGTTACCGGTGTCTTTAAATCATGGGAAATGTTCGAAAGCAGCTCCTTGCGGTTATCCTCATATTGGAGCTGCAGCTCCACCGAGTCCTTCAATCTACGCCTCATTTGCTCGAATGCCAGACTCAATTCGCCAAGCTCATCCTTGGAATGGGTGGTCACCTCATAGTCCAAATTGCCTTCACCAATATGCTCAGCGGCCTGCTTCAACGAGCGAAGTGGACGAATAATGCTACGGGATACCAAATAGGTCAACAGCCCATTCGTCAGCACCAAAATAAGGAATAAGCTCAGCAGCAGCAAAAGCGCGTAACGAATGGCATATTTTTCGAAAAAGCTAATGTCCGTAACCAGAAATACACTGCCTTGGCTTTGGTCGGTAAAGATAAAATCGAATTGCTTGTACAAAAACCAATGGTTGTAGGCTTTGAATGTATTTTCCCGATTCTCATCCAAATCCTTATTGCCATAGGCAGGCAGTACCTGCAAGGCAGGAGAGCCCTCCAAACGTGCTGAAACAACGGCAAGCTCCTCATTCTTACGGATCACTAAACCCATATTAATTCGGTTTAGCTTTCCCTCCAGCTCCTCCACAACCTTCGGGTCAAGCAATGTCTCTGGACTGCTTGATGAGCGTAAGCTAATATCGCTAAGTACAGCCGCCTGCTGCTCCATAACCTGCTTGAATGGATTGTGGTGCTTCATATCGACCTTGTAAACCGATTTGAAATCCCCCACAAACACCATCCCAATAACCAATACAGCGATGGCAAATAATAGGATCGGAACGACCAGCATGGCGATGTATGAAATCAGCAGACGTACTTTAATCGACATGTCGCGTATCTCCTATAATTGTCTTTTGTCGAACATAGCAAATGCAGCCGTAAAACACAAGATACAGCAGGCCAACAAATAGGACGAAGCATTAAACAGCCTGCCTGCCGAGACGGCACTATTGATCCACAGCTCATGCCAATCGGTATAAAAGGTCGGCGAATACGCCGTTATCTGTGGATAAAACAGCCCCAGCCCTTTAAATGCCATGTACAAAATAATCGCAATCGCCAAGGCTCCGCTCGCGCTTCGAAAAAATTGCGCCAGCAAGGCTGCGGCCGCAGCCAAAGCTACCATCGGCACCCAAGCAATTCCGTAGGATACGAATGCCTTCATTACAGCCTCGCCGATCCCGGAAGCTCGGGCTTGCAGCGCCAACCCCGCGAGCAGCGAAACGACCAGCGTGGCTGCCAATATCGCCAGCGCATAGAGAACAAGCACGGTGAACTTTGACGCGAACACTTGAAACCGTGAAATCGGGCGGGTCAAGGTAAGCTTCAAGGTGCGGTCCTGCACCTCTCCAGCGAATAAATCAGCAGCAGCCATAAAGATTAACAGCGGCAGGAAAAAATTCGTAAATATGCCTAGCATCAGCTGTGGAAAATCACCGGTTGAAATCGCAGCTATACCGATGCCGGTTTGAAGCTGTGATAGCAGGATCGCCGCGGCAACTGGAAATAATAGTAGGATACCTGGAAGAATAATCATCTTCCTTCTGGCGATCAGCTTGCTTAGTTCGTTCCTGACCCCTACTTTATAGCTAAACATGTACATGTGCGGCTTTCCCCCTCTCTTGCTTCACGGATGCCATAAATAATTGCTCCAACGAAGCAACATGGACGCCGTCAACCAGTTCGTTTAGCGCACCCTCGCGCACCAGTCTTCCTTCTACGATAATCCCGATGCGGCTGCACATCAATTCCATTTCCTGAATCATATGGCTGGATATGAAGAAGGTCATCCCTTGCTCACGTGCCAAGCTGACCATCAGCTCACGCATGTCTACCATGCCTTCGATGTCTAACCCATTGGTCGGCTCATCAAGGATTAAGAGCTCAGGCTTCGACAGCAACGCCGCAGCCAACCCAAGCCGCTGCTTCATCCCCAGCGAGTAGCCAGCCACCTTCTCCTGTTTATACGGAAGCAAGCCTACAAGCTCCAGCACCTCATCAATCCTGCCTTTGCCAAGCTCGGGATAAAAACGCGCTGCCAGCGCTAAATTAGCTGAGCCGCTCATATATTCAAAGGCTTCCGCGGTTTCGATAAGGACGCCTGTTTTTTGCATAGCTTGGGTAAAATGGGTGATCACATCATAGCCAAATAATCGCGCGCTGCCAGTGTCTGCTTGGCTTAGGCCGACCAGCATTTTCATCACGGTTGTCTTGCCTGCTCCATTGGGTCCGAAAAACCCATAAACCTCGCCCCGCCTTACCTCCAGCGAAATATTGTGCACTCCACGACCATTTTTATATGTTTTACTGAGGCTATCCAGCTGTATTATCGGTTCCGACATGGGGTTCCCCTCCTAAGAGTTTTGCTTTAGCAAAACCGGCTTCGTACTCATTTTAAAAGTAGACCGAATCTAAATAATAGGCTGTTCTTTTTACGCATGCAGCGTAACAACGCGCGCCCAGGATCCGCGCGCGTTGGGAAAAGGCTAGACCATAAACGATGAAAAACATCGTTTTAGGTCTAAGAGCCCCAATTTATGGCTCTAATAAGCTTCTGCCATGCCTCGTACCGTTATTGCTTAATGCTTATTTCTAGGACCGCCCCATTGCTTCGTATCAACGGCCTCTACCGTCTTGCCTGTCAAATCAATCGTATCTGGAGTTGTCGCATTGACACCTGATAAGCCAAGGTCGACGCTAACCACAACTGTGTGTGCGGTACCGGCTGCATCCTTGCCCTCGATGGTCAAGCTTGCCTTTTGATTGGCAATAAAGCCACTTCCGTCAACAGTAGCCTGCAAATCCACCTTGGTGATGGCAACATCTTGGGAAAGCTTAGGCATCGTTTGCTTCAAAGCGCTAAAGTCTGTACCCATCGGCGACTTGAAGGTCTTATCGTCCATGCCTTGGTTATGATCATAGGAAGACTTTTTAACCAAAAACGAGCCTAGCGCATTAACAGCCGTCGGGATTTGGCTACCGGACAATGAAACCTTAATTTCCTTAGCTCCATTCGTAGTCGGGGCTTCAGTCACATACTGCTTCAAATTCCCGACAAGCGCATCGACTAAATTTTCCGCTTCCTTATGGAACGTATCCATCTCTCCGTTAAGCTCTTTATCTCCGTGTTCCATGTTCTTGAAATGCTCGGAGCCCGCCTTGCCTTCAAGCACCTTATAAGTCTCGCTGTCACCGGATTTTAAAACCGTTTTGCCATCTACGCTGTAGACATTCAGTGTTTGCTCGCTGTCGCCGCCTTTAATTTTCACGTCTGCACTAACTGCCTGGCTATCCTTATTTCTTTTGACCGTGGCATTGACCCCGACCAAGCTTTTGCCATTATCCTGCACAGTAACAGCGATCGCCTGCGTCATGCTTTTGGCGGACACCGTTGTTTTTATCGCGGTTTTGTAAGAATCATAGCCTGAGCTTTCCGCCATTCCTGCATATGCCGAAGTGATCAACAGAAAAGTTCCTACCGTAATTCCCGTTCCCATCAACGCTAATTTTTTGTTCATGCTTAAATTCCTCCTAAGTATCGTTTAGTAGCCTTATTTCCCCTACAGCTTTATTGTAAGCTACAATTCGCAACTGCCTCTAAAGCGTTCCTTAAGCTAAGCTAAAACAATTCTTAAAATTGTATAAACTTCCTACCAATCGAGGATAACCCCGAGACAGTTCGGCTTGTTCTCGACAATCATCTGCCAGGCAGCTGCCGCTTGGTCAACCGGAAAACGATGGGTAATTAACGATGATGTTTGCAGCCAGCCCTCGCTAATACCGTCTAATGTACGGTCCATACGCTCCTTCGTCCAACCGGATGGTGTGTGAAGCGTAATTTCCTGGTTGCGCAAAGTTTGGATATCGATAAGGCCGGATTCTCCAAGAAAACCTGCCGAAACCCAATGGCTTTCTCTTTTCATCCTGGATCGAAGCTCTGAGACTGTAGACATGGCTCCAACCGAATCCACCACAATCGAAATATGCCGATCATCTGCCCATGCCTCTTGGATTGCAGGATGTCGCATGTTAATTCCACGTATGTCTTGAGGCAAGTAGGCTAAACGTTCATCATGCCTGCCTAGCACGATAACTTCCGCTCCCCGGTGAAGCAAGGTTTGTGCAGCCCACTGCCCGACAAGTCCGTCTCCAATAACAACTGCGATATCTCCGGTATGTACGGGTGGGCGGCTACCACAATTGTAGCCTACCTGCGTCAGCACCATGCCTGCGTAATCCAGTGAAGGCTTCCCTTCTGGAAGCTTCCATACCTGATTAGCCGGTGTTACCGCTGGGCTAATATGGCCGGCATGCCGGAAAAACATGCCAGATACATGGCTAGTAGAAGCAAAAACACGGTCACCCGGCTGCAGATGATGAACCTCGGAGCCGACGGATCTGACAATGCCCACCTTCTGGTAGCCGGCAATGTTCGGAAATGGCCATGGATCAACGCCTTCGCGGTAAGCTTGCTCTCCAGCAATGCGTTCTCCCCTCAAATAAGAACTCTCCGTGCCGATACTGATCCATGAATGCTCCACATCGATAACTACATCCGTACTGCCAGGCTCCTGAACATCCACAATCTGTACAAAAACCTGCAGCTTATTAGTGAATACAACCGCTTTCGCTTTCATTGTTTATCCCCCTAAGTTTTTCTGCTTCATTAAAAGCTTGGACTGGTTTACCCCTTCAGAAGCGACCCCACATGTTGGCGCAAAAAAACAGCTATTCCACAAATTTTGTGCAATAGCTGCTTGCTTGTGTAATAGCTCTTATCGAAATCCATGTTCCCAGGCTTAACTCAAATCAAACTCCATCAGATCGCGTGCCATCGTAATTTTGCCAGTGAAAATATCTCTAACGCCCTTCATATATGCTTCCTCAGCCTCTTCGGTTTCCATAGGAGCGGGAATATGGTGGGTTAGCACCAAATGCTTCACACCGGCTTTTCGGGCGATTTCTGCTGCTTCTAGCGTCGTCGTGTGGTATTTGGCCGGGTTGGAAAGTCCGACCGCTTGCTCAGGGAATTTCTCGATTAACGCATCAAGCCATTCCTTATTGTAGGACTCGTGGATGAGTAGGTCGATGCCTTCACTGTAGGCAACCATGTTATCAACCGGAATCGTATCACCTGAAATAACAACCGCTTGCCCGTTATATTCAAATTTATAGGCTAATGCCGGATAAACGGGCTTGTGGTCAACCTCAAAGGCAGTAATTTTAATGCCATCGCTGTCAAACACGACACCTTCGTTGCATTGCACATATTCAATATTGGCGCCTACATCTGTCGATTTATTATAATTCACTCTTAAATTCACGTCAAAATCGAATGATTCCCGCATTTTACCGATAATTTCTTGGGTTGTGGTTGGCCCGTATACTTGCATGGGAACCTTGCGCCCCTCAAATACACGATCCGCAATTACATGCGTCCGCCAGCTACTAATGAATACATCAAAAAAACCGGAGTTATGATCACTATGATGGTGGGTGAACAGAACATCCGATATGCGTTGCGGCATGACCCCTGCCTTAATCATTTGATCAACTACGCCCCCGCCACAGTCAACTAAAAACGTTTTGGCACCTGCGAATACAACAGCTGCAGATTTGGCTCTGCCATAAAAGCTGCGAGGCGTTCCTGTACCTAACAAAATAACCTTCAAATGCTCATGAAAATTGGGAACCAGCTTTCCTTGCGGTTGAATAAACATTGAATTATGCACCTCGATAAGTTGATTTCGCGTTAATGCCCGCATGGCTTTAGTGTAGAGATATTAGGTCCCTTTTGTCAAACATGAAAATTGTCGGCCAACATCAGCTTGAGTGCTTGGACCGCTGCCGTGGGCTCCCCTTCTTTTAATGATACCATGAGTGATGTGGATCGAATCGGCCTTACCTATGGACTGATAGCTGCATGCCAGCTTCTGTGGCGGAAACACCTCTTGGCAAGCGGTTGAACAGCTTGCGCCCTACTGCCCGCTCCAACAGCTGAATATGCATGGTGATCTTGCTGGCGCAAGCTGGAGCTTTTTGCTGACACCTGTGCTGGTTGGAGCCTTGCTCTTGGTGCTGATTGGCTATATGTACCATAAGGCTATGAAAACCCATTATCCCAAACATTGGTGGTAAGTAGCCATGTAATCTTTGATAAATTTGCCCAATCTGTCATATTCCCTAAATCCCCGCATATACATAGACTAATGCGAATTTATCGGCAAGCTGCATAGGCGAAGGGATATAGGCGAAGGGATAGGTGAAAGACCATGTGGAAAAGTGTACTTAAGAAAAAAGAATGGGAACTTCAAGTCAATTCGGAGCGCAAATCAATTGCTTTACATATTTCCCAAGCTCCGGGCTCCAGCGAAATTGTATCCGTGCGTTTGAACGAATCGGAATTGTTCGAGCTGATGCATGCCTTTTTATCGATCAACCGATTATTCAATAATGAATCGATGTATGATGAGGAGCTTGAGCAGAAAGGCTCAGCTTCATAAGGCTATTACCAAGCCTTTGCGATCTTCATATTCATATGAATATATAAAACAGCTGGTTCTTTAGCTGTTTTTTTTGCATGTTAGGCTCAATCATAAAATCTATTGAAAGAATATTCTGCAAACTATTGACTGCGAACAAATGTTTGGTATAATGGGTTTAAGAACATTCGTTCGTAATATGAAAGGGGTGTAGGATATGAAGGTAACTAATGTAAGATTTATAGAACGTGATTTTTACAAACAAATGATTGAAACTAATAGCGATCTACTCACAAATAACCAAATCGAAAAAATTCTTAATACCGCTGACAGCTATTGGCTCGATCTCACATTCAAATTTTTTGAGGACGGGTCCTTAACGATCATCGATAATTATACAGAACTACATTTCCCTTTAAGCAACCTTAAAGGAGCTGCTTTCGACTTCTACGTCAAACAAAGAATCACAATGATTAGAGCCAATCTTGAAGCCAAGATATTGCAAACCGCATAGATAGGCCTGTTTACTCCCGTCAATCACCAGCATCCCCAACCTAACACTCCAAGCCGCGCCATTCATGAATTAATAGATGCTTGCTTTTAATCATAAAAGCCGACTACCCAAAGGCAGCCGGCTTTACTCTAACCTATTATCTATCGTTTATTGCTACTCGACTTGCCTTCTTGACTCTAAGCTTTTCCATTTATTGCCGCTCAACTCATCGCTCTCAATCACTTAGCTCATCACTTATCGATTTATCCACTTATCCTATTGCTAAGCTTTTTTATAGGATTACTTAAATCCAATGACACTGCCAATTCATCTCTGTACTGCATTTCCTGAACCAAATAATGAGCTACCGCATTATCAATATTCGTTCCGATAATCTGGTCAGCGATCACCTTAAGCTCCAGCTTTGCATTGCCCACAGCTACTTTCCGGCCTGCCTCCTGTAGCAGTCCAATATCATTGAGATTATCGCCGAAGGCAATCACCTCATCAGTCGAACAGCCAACGCTCCGCGCCCACATTTTCAACCCATTGCCTTTGTTCGCCTGAATGTCGCTGAACTCCAGAAAGTAATGGTCTTCAATGTACGTATCCGCCATGAAATGAATATGGATCCGTCCGGCATATGCAATTTGAACGGCATCTAGCAAAGGCTTAAGCTCATCATAATGACCAATATACGTAAGCAGAAGCGTTTGAATATTGTCGGGGCAGCTCAAGTCGACAATTTCCCTGAACCTGACATCACCAGGCCGGCTCATGACGAATTGCTTGTAGCCCATGCCCACCAAGGATTCATGGAGCACACGCTCCGCACCTTCTTCATCCAAGCCGAACAGCAACGGGCATAACCCAAACTGCTTGCCTAACCTGATCAATTCATTGGTCAAAGGCAAATCCAGAAAAACACCATCCAATACTACTTGCCCCACCGGATCATAAAGCAGCGCCCCGTTGTATAAGACCATCGGATACTTCCAAGGGATTTCACCAGCCACCGCTTGCGAGCTGGTATAGCTTCTTGCAGTCGCATAGCTGATTATATGGCCTTCAGCCAGTAGTTCTGTTAAAGTTTCCATTGTATAAGAAGAAAGGGTTGCATCTGGCTGTAGCAGCGTTCCATCCAAGTCCGTTAACGCATATATTTTTTTCATCATATATGTGCACTCCCCTTCCATATACAAAACCAACGCTCTCTAACAAGCGTTGGCTTCTGTGTTTATTTCACTAGTTGATTATACAGGGAAGCGTACTGCAGCGCCGATTTGCGCCAGCTGAAATCCTTCTTCTTGATATTGGATAAAATTTTACTCCAAACTAACGGTTCATTGTAAAGCTTAACCGCCCGGTTCACCGTATAAAGCATATCGTGGGCATTATAATAGGAAAAGCTAAAACCAGTGCCTATTCCGGTTTCGTCATCATAAGCAATAACCGTGTCCTTTAAACCGCCTGTTTCACGCACAATCGGTACGGAGCGATAACGCATGGCGATCAATTGCCCAATGCCACATGGCTCGAATTGCGACGGCATTAAGAACATATCGGAGCCCGCATAAATTTGCCGCGCCATCTTCTCATTGAATGTTATATGCGCCGACATCTTGTCCGGGTAACGGTCAGCTGCCCAACGGAATAATTGTTCATATTGGTATTCACCCGTTCCTAGAATAACCCATTGGGCGTCAAGCTCCATTAGCTCTTCAATAACATGGGCAACAAGCGAAAGCCCTTTTTGCTCCACTAGACGGGTAACAATACCAATCATCGGAATATCCTTGTTTACCGGAAGCCCCAGCTTTTCCTGCAGCTTCGTTTTGTTCAACTGTTTTTTGATAATGGAATCCCGATAATTCACTTCCAAATGCGGATCCGTCATCGGATCCATTTCCTCATAATCAATACCGTTCACAATTCCATGCAGCCTATGGCGCTGGCTTTTAAGCAGCCCATCCAAATTTTCGCCAAAATAAGGCGTTTGAATTTCCTGGGCATAGGTAGGGCTAACCGTTGTAATGACATCCGAGTACAGCAATCCGCCTTTTAAAAAGCTCGCTCCACCATGCAGCTCCAGCGCAAACCCGCCAAAATGCTCAGGTCCCAGCGTGAAGAAGTCCATAAACTGTTCTTGGCCGAACACCCCTTGATACTTCAGGTTATGTACGGTTAGCACGGTTTTAATATGGGCATATTCCGGCTGGTAGCTGAAATGGGCTCGATAAAGCACAGGTACCATACCCGTCTGCCAATCATGGCAATGAATAACATCCGGCATAAAATCAATATGGGGAATACAATCCAATACAGCCCGGCAAAAAAATGCAAACCGTTCCGCATCATCGTTATATCCATAGCAGCCACTTCTCAGAAAATAATTCTCATGGTCGACAAAATAGAAAGTAATGCCCTCATGCTCCAGCTTTAAAATCCCACAGTAAAGGTGTCTCCAGCCCATTTGCAGGGTGAATGTAGCTACGGTTTCCATTTTTTCTTTAAAATGTGCCGGTATCTCTCCATATTTAGGCAGTATCACTCTGACATCCATTCCCTGACGGACCAATTCCTTGGGAAGTGATCCGATAACGTCTGCCAAACCACCTGTCTTGGCAAAAGGTACGGCTTCCGATGCGGCAAATAACACTTTCATGGGGCTCCCACCACTCCTTGTAGGCGTGTACGGATCACCTGGATCACTTCACTCGCTTACCAAGGTCCGTACACGCTTATTTTCTCTATATAACTTTCGTTTTCGAAGCAATAAAGGGCGATTGCTTATCTCCAGTAAGCACACGGCCTCTGCTAATAAATACATCTTTATCTAAAATAGCATTTTCTATAATGACATTTTCTTCGATTTCGCAGTTTTGAAGGATAATACTGTTTTTGACATAAGCACCTTTGCGGATTTTGACACCACGGAATAAAATGCTATTTTCCACCTTGCCTTCAATGATGCAGCCGTTAGCGATCAAGGCATTACGCACCAAGGAATGCTCTGAATATTTGACAGGAGGTTCATCCTTAACCTTCGTATAGATGAGATTTTTTTGGAAAAACAGCTCTCTCCATACCTTCGGGTTCAATAGCTGCATGCTATGCTTGTAATAGCTTTGAATGGTATTTACAATTCCTGCATGCCCTTCGTGTAGATAGCCGTATACACCCAGCTTGTCGATGTTTTTCATGATGCCATCACGCACCAAATGGTCATAGCCTTGGGATAAGCAGGATTCGACCATATCTAGCAGCAATTCCTTACTCATGATATATATTTCCATCGAAATGTTATCGGTACGCAGACGGCCATTCTGGTCTTCCATTACGGTGACTTTGCCATCCTCTTTAACTGCCATCCGGCGGAATTTGGCGAATTCCTCATCGTCCGCATGCTTATAGACTACAGTAATATCGGCATTTTTCTCCAAATGGTAATCCAGCACATCATTCAAATCAATATTGCAGACGATATGGCTACGGGAAATCACCACAAATTCCTCACGGCCTCTATAAAAATAATCGCGGTGGCTATAAAATTGGAATAAATCCCCGCGGGACATACCCGTTGAATCCTGCATAACCGCAGGCAAGATGAACAAACCGCCACGTTTGCGATCCAGATCCCATTCCTTGCCGGAGCCCAGATGATCCATAAGGGAACGATATTTGTGCTGTGTAAAAACTGCTACATTTTCCAAGCCTGAATTGATCATATTCGATAAAGTAAAGTCAATTAACCGATATCTGGAACCAAACGGCACCGAAGCAACGTTCCGAGAATAGGTAAGCTCCTCCAGACCATCCGGCTCATTCACAAGATTGATTACACCCATCATTCGCTTCATTCCACTCACCCTTTCATGTTGGCCTTCGATGGTAAACTAATCAATTCGTTCCCGCCGATCAAGGTAATATCCTGATTGTCGCCAGGTTGCCCAATGACGCAGCCATCTTCTATAACTGTACCGTCACCAATAATGGCTTTATATATTTTTACATTATTTCCTATTTTTACGTTAGGCATGATGACGGAATCCTTAACCAAGCTATGCTCGCCAACCTCTACCCCATAAAACAAGACCGAATGGTCGATTTCACCAAATACACTGCAGCCT
Source organism: Paenibacillus agricola (assembly GCF_011440305.1). Classification (GTDB taxonomy): domain Bacteria; phylum Bacillota; class Bacilli; order Paenibacillales; family NBRC-103111; genus Paenibacillus_S; species Paenibacillus_S agricola. Next base: position 468,874 of record NZ_JAAOIW010000004.1, read on the forward strand.
TCATTAACCAACGAACGGCGAATTTGGGCAGTTGGAGCGATATATTGGCCCGGTTGGCAAGGATTTACGGAATATATACGCCATTCCTTATCGTTCAAATTGAACTCTGGCTCTTTCTCAAGCAGATCCATATTGGCTTCCCATAAGGATTCGATGGTACCCACATCTTTCCAATAGCCTTGGAACGGATAAGCCATCAGCTTTTTTTGTTCGCCCAGCATTAAGGGAATAATGTCTTTACCGAAGTCTTTGCTGGAATCCGCATTGTCTTCATCCATGTATAGAAATTCCTTCAATACTTTCCAGTTAAAAATATAAATACCCATAGAAGCCAGGTTACTCTTAGGCTCTTTCGGTTTTTCAGCAAACTCTGTAATTCGGTTTTCATCATCTGTACTCATGAGACCGAAGCGGCTTGCTTCCTCCCATTTCACTTCAATTACGGCAATTGTTGCATCGGCTTCCGTATTTTTATGGAAATCCAGCATCACATCATAGTCCATTTTGTAGATATGGTCACCCGAGATGACCAAGACATATTCGGGGTCGTATTGATCAATATAAGCCACATTGCGGAAGATCGCATCAGCGGTTCCTTTGTACCAGTCTCCGCCTTTTTGCTCCATAAACGGCTGTAGCACCGTAACGCCACCATGCTTACGGTCAAGATCCCAAGGGGTTCCAATTCCAATGTAAGTATTTAAGACTAAAGGCTGATACTGCGTTAGCACGCCTACGGTATCAATCCCTGAATTGGTGCAATTGCTAAGTGTAAAATCAATAATTCGGTACTTGCCACCAAAGTGTACAGCTGGCTTAGCGAGTTTATTGGTAAGAACACCCAACCTTTTCCCTTCGCCGCCTGCAAGCAACATCGCTACACATTCCTTTTTACGCATTGACACTAACCCCTTTCTTTTTTTGTGGTGCTTGCTTTGCGGTGAGTCTTCACAGGCTTCAGCACAACAACCGCGAGTGGCGGGATGGTCAATTTGAGACTGTAGGGTTGGTCATGCCAAGAAATCATCTCTATCTTCAACTTCCCCATGTTCACTTGCCCGGAACCGCCATAGGCTGGCATATCGCTGTTGAAAATTTCGGAATATTCTCCTGAAAGCGGAACACCAATTCGATATTGCTCATGGACTACAGGAGTAAAATTGCAGATAATAATTAAAAAGTCATCCGGATCGCTTGATTTTCTCATAAAGGTCGTAATGCTCTGGCTGCTGTTATCCGCATCAATCCAAGAGAACCCTTCGGGCTGGTGGTCCAGCTCCCACAACGATTGTTCCTTCAGGTACAGATGATTCAAATCCCGTACGTAATGCTTCATAGAGCGATGGCTGTCATAATCAAGCATCTCCCAATCGAGATCCTCCAGATCCTTCCACTCATCGAACTGTCCGAATTCACTGCCCATAAACAGCAGCTTTTTACCCGGATGCCCGATCATATAACCAAGCAACAAACGCAAATTCGCAAACTTTTGCCAATAATCGCCTGGCATTTTGTTAAGCAGCGACTTTTTGCCATGCACCACCTCGTCATGCGACAGGGGAAGCACAAAATTTTCGTTGAAGGTGTACATGAATGAGAAGGTAAGCAGGTTATGGCTCCCGCGGCGAAAATATGGATCTATCTCCACATATTTAAGCATATCATTCATCCAGCCCATATTCCATTTGAAATTAAAACCCAAGCCGCCATCATGCACAGGTGTTGTGACTTTCGGCCAATTACTGGAATCTTCCGCCATCATCAGTGCATGCGGATAGTGGGCAAAAATTGTCGTATTCAGCCTTTTGAGAAATTCAACAGCTTCGGGATTCTCATCTCCACCGTGCTCATTGGTAATTCGTTCCCCATCCGGCCTCCCCAGATTCAAGGAAAGCAAGCTTGCCACCGCATCGACACGCAATCCGTCGATATGGAATTTATCCATCCAGAACAACGCATTGGAGATGAGAAAGCTGCTAACCTCCGGCTTCGTAAAATCAAACATAAGCGTGCCCCACTGAGGCTTTTCAGCTTTAGACGGATCATTGTATTCGTACAAGGGCTCGCCGTCAAACTGCCTTAACCCATGCTCATCCTTAACAAAATGCCCGGGTACCCAATCCATAATGACACCAATGCCGCGAAGATGGCAACGGTCTACGAAGTACATGAAATCCTGTGGGGTGCCAAATCGGCTTGTTACTGAATAATAGCCTGTAGCTTGATAGCCCCATGAACGGTCGTAGGGATGCTCGGCCAGCGGCAATAATTCCAAATGGGTGTAGCCCATATCCACCACATAATCGATTAATTCATCAGCAAGCTCACGGTATGTATAATACTCGCCGTCCTGCTTTTTTTTCCAGGTCCCCATGTGCACTTCATAAATGTTGAGCGGCCTGTTATAGACAGATTGTGTTTCTTTCTGTTTAAACCAGGCCCCATCCTGCCATTGGTAGTTTTCTAAAGAGCATACCCGAGAGGCGGTTCCGGGCTTCAGCTCGGAATAAAAAGCGTAAGGATCGGCTTTGAGTGCCGTTATCCCTTGGGCATTGACGATCTCATACTTGTAATACTCACCTTCTTGGACATCAGGAATGAACAAGCTCCAAACGCCCCATATACTCACTTTACTCATTTGATGCAAGCTACCATTCCAATTATTAAAATCTCCGATGACTCTAATCTCTAATGCATGTGGTGCCCACACGGCAAATCGGACGCCAGCCTTTCCCTCATTTTCGATGAAGTGGGCTCCCAGCAACCGGTAGCTTTGGTATAAGCTACCCTCATGAAACAAGAAAAGGTCGTCCGGACCGGGGATTAAGCTCATCATGGATCATCCATCCCCTTATATGGTTAATTGTAGCTTCTATAAAGACAAATACTACATCGGAGTGCAAATTCCTTTCTTCCCTTTCCAAATTCTTCGTAAATTCTAAAATAGCCTCTTAGTTTCTTAGAACCCTACTTCCTTTTACCCAAAAAAGCAGGAATTCCACGATTGAAGTGGAATATATTCTAGCTACACATAGAAAGGTGGATATTCGTAATGAATGACAAGGTTAAAGGGCTTGTACTAGGCCTTACTATCGGTGTTATGCTGACAGGATCAATCGCATATGCCAGTGGATCACAAATCGAAGTTTATTTCAAAAACATCAAGTATATGTTCGATGGCTATGAGAAGAATCCTACGCTTGAGCAAGGAGAAGGCTTTATTTACAATGGCACCACCTATGTTCCGCTCCGGTATATCAGTGAAACGCTAGGTAAAGAGGTGCAGTGGGACGGTGACACAGAAACGATCTGGGTTGGTAAAAAAGCCGATTTAAATGCGGTCGTTGCCACTTACCAAGGCGGTCAAGTCACGCGTGGTGCCTTCGAGAAATATTTAGCGATCACGCTCCTGTTAAATCCGGATAATGCCAAGTATGAGAATGACGAAGCCTTCAAAAGCTATATGCTGAAGCAAATGATTGGACAACACATACTCGCCAGTCGTTTGGCTCCAGAGGTTAAAGCATCACTTGCAGCAACTATCGAACAAAACATGGTTGATTTGAACAACTACTTGCAATCTAAAGGCGACACCAAAGCACTTTTGACTAAAGGCAATGTAGTGGATGCCGACCTGCGTAGCTATGTGGACATGGTTATAAGCGCACAGAAAGCATTGGAAGCTTCTGTAACGGAGGAAGATCTAAAAGCGTTGTACGCCACAGAGCTTAGCAATAAAAACGAGAACCTGATCTCCGCTTCCGTTCGCCATATTCTTATTAACGCTAACGATGAAAAAGGCGTTGCACGTACCAAGGAAGCCCTCGACCTGAAGCTGAAGGAAATTCAGGATAAGCTAAAAAGCGGTGAGGATTTTGTAGCTTTAGCCAAGCAATATTCCGAAGATCCGGGATCCAAGGAAAATGGGGGTTTATATGCAGATGCCAGCGTAGTCCAATGGGTTGATGGCTTTAAGCAGGCCGTAATCTCTCAGGAGCTGAACAAAGTTGGCGAGCCTGTACAAACGGAGTTCGGGTACCATATTATCCGTGTTGAATCCCGTGGCACACTTTCCTTTGACTCTGTGAAGGAAGGCCTGAAGCAGTCACTTGTATCGGAGCGCACCAAACAATATAATGAAAAAGATTTACCTGCACTGATTCAAAGTATCACATTGCCAAAACCATAAAAAATAGCAATAATGCCTGAAGGAAGGTTACTTATTATGTTTGCAGCACAGGATTGGAAAGATTACGAATTGCTTGATACGGGTGATGGCGAAAAGCTGGAGCGGTGGGGAAACATTATTCTTCGCCGTCCAGACCCACAAATTATTTGGCCGCTAGACCAAACCAATGGGTCATGGAGCCAAGCAGATGCCCATTACCATCGCAGCTCCAGCGGCGGCGGCCAGTGGGAAACTAGGAGCCAGCTGCCTGACCGTTGGACCATTGCTTATGATAAATTACAGTTTCATATTAAACCCACCAGCTTTAAGCATACGGGCTTATTCCCCGAGCAAGCTACAAATTGGAAATGGATGATTGATAAAATCCAGGGAGCCGGGCGCAATATAAAGGTTCTAAACCTGTTTGCTTACACTGGCGGCGCTACAGTCGCTTGCGCTTATGCTGGAGCAGAGGTTTGCCACGTTGATGCTTCTAAGGGAGTCGTGCAATGGGCAAAGGAGAACGCCCAGCTATCCGGGCTTGGCGATAAGCCTGTACGCTTTATTACCGATGACGTATTCAAATTTGTTCAACGCGAGCAGCGCCGCGGCAGCCAATATGATGCGATTATTCTGGATCCCCCCTCTTACGGGCGCGGCCCCAATGGTGAAACCTGGAAGCTGGAAACGGATTTGTACCCTTTTATCGAATCCTGCCTAGCTATTATGTCGAACCGCCCTTTGTTTATGCTAATTAATTCCTATACAACAGGAATTTCAGCAACCGTGCTCAAAAATATTCTTGCTCTGTCGCTAGGTAAAAAGCACGGTGGCACGATTACTTGTGGAGAAATCGGACTGCCGATTACCGCCTCCAAGCTTATGCTGCCATGCGGTATTTTAGGCCGTTGGGAGGCGTAGCCTTTGTCACGCGATTCCCATATATCTATTCCCATTTTGTATGAAGATAATCATGTGATCGTGGTCGTTAAGCCGGTGAATGTACCTACACAAGAAGATGATTCCCACGATCCTGACTTATTAACGCTTATTAAGCAGGATTTAAAAATCCGGTACGAGAAGCCTGGAGCTGTATACCTCGGCTTGGTGCACCGGCTTGACCGTCCAGTCGGCGGCGTTATGGTATTTGCCAAAACCTCCAAGGCTGCCTCCAGGCTTTCGGATTCCGTCCGTACGCGAACCATCCGCAAAACCTACACGGCCGTTATCCATGGAGTGCCCAAACAAGCGCAAGCTTCTTTGCGCCATTATTTGTTGAAGGATACCAGCACCAACATGGTCTCGGTCGTCTCTGCGCAAACAGCAGGCGCCAAAGAGGCGATCCTGGATTATGAGGTGCTCGCCCATCGCGAAGGCGTGTCCCTTGTCAGCGTCGAGCTGCACACGGGCAGGCCACATCAAATCCGCGTCCAATTCGCGGCGATTGGCTGCCCTCTTGTCGGCGACCAACGCTACGGTGCCCATATGACGAAGCCTGGGCAGCAAATCGCCCTTTGGTCGACGACGCTTGGCTTTGACCACCCGACGACCAAAGAAGCGCTTAGCTTTAGCTCTGCGCCTCCTGTGGAGTATCCATGGAGGCTTTTCCACCCTCCCTTGTAGGGAGGGATCCAAAGGGCTATGCCCTCTGGACTCCCCTTGGTGCGGCGGTTTGACTTTGGTGTTCTCGGGGCGCTTTCGTCCCTGCGGGACACGCTTGGCTATCTGCTTGAGAGTCATTCGCTCCTTTGGAACATCATTTACTTTAAAATCTAAAATGATATTTCCATAGATCCATATGCTTCTAGCAAACTCTCTATCACAAAAAACCATCTTTCCAAATGGAAAGATGGTTTTTTGTGATATCAGCTAGTACTAAGAACTTCTGTGTTAATAGTCTAGACGTTTTCTTGCATGATTGGGTGTAGCTTTTCATCTTTAGTGAACCAAAGCTTGTAGGTAAGCAAGCCAAGAAACATACTGCTTAACGACGCTGAGGCCATGAGGATAAGAACAATCAAAATTTGGTAACGAACGGCTTCAACGGGATCTGCCCCCGCTACAATCATCCCGGTCATCATGCCCGGCAGCTGCACCAGCCCAATTGTTTTCATGCCATCAATCGTAGGAATCATGCTGGATTTCACAGACCTTTTCAAAGTTTGCTGAATCGCTTGCCTAGCCGTCGCTCCGAGTGATAGCAACGCTTCAATCTCGCCCTTAGCTGCTTGAATTTGAAGCTGCATTTGATTTAAAAATAACCCCGATACTACCATCGCACTGCCAATAATCATTCCGCTTAACGGAATGATGTATTGGGGGGTTGGTTCAATAATCCGTAAACTCAGCAGCATCCCCATCGTAATCGTCTCTGTCGCAGCAATGGAGCAAATAACACGCCATACGATGCCTCTAAGGCCTTTACCTCTACGGCTTGCATTCCAAGCGGCAACTATAATCATTAGACCTACAATAAGTATTAAAAGTAAAGGCTGATTCGCATTAAAAACAAACTGCAGCACATAACCAACAAGCAGCAATTGTAGGGCAGAACGAATCGTGCCTATCAGTATTTCTTTTTCTAATCCGAGCTTTTGACGCATTGAAACCAACACAGTAACTGCAATGAACACCAGTGTAAAACCTAGGGCCGTAGTACTCATGCCTGTTCACCAGTCCCATCTGGTATTTGCAAAAAACCACGGGCCAGATCGGTTGCGGGACACTCGAAAAACGTCTTTGTTGGACTGTTCTCGCATAACGTGTTGTTGGCCATAAACCATATTTGGCTACTTGTCTGGCTGGCTTGTTCCAGATCATGAGTAATCCAAATCATCGCCACGCCTTCTTTATTGTGCCAATCCAGCAATAGCTGTTCAACTGCTTGCTTACTTTGTATATCCAGCGAAGCTGTAATTTCATCAAGCAATAGCACCTCCGGACGCAGCAGTAAAGAACGGACTAGCGCCAAACGTTGCTTCTCGCCACCTGATAAATCTGCCGCTCGCTTGTTCCAGTCCAAATCCTCCAGCTTAACCGCATGCAGTAGTTGCTTGGCCAATTTTATGTCCATTTCTTTTTTTTGCAGTCTGCTCACTGTCCGCAGATTGTCCTCCACGCTTCCAGCGAGCATTACTGCTTGTTGTGCTACATAACAGACCTTGGTTCTCCAATCATGCGGAAACCACTCACTTGAAAGCCGATTGCGATAGCGAACCGTCCCTTCATCAGCTGACTCCAGCATTCCGATTATTCGCAGCAAGGTACTCTTTCCTTGACCTGAAGCTCCTATGACAGAAATGATGCAAGGCTCATTGATTTGAGCGTTAATTCCAGAAAATAACGGGCTGTTCTCTTTGTGGTGGTGTTTGGTTAAGTTGGTAATATCGAGGAGCTTCACCCTCCCCACCCTCCCTTTTAGGGAGGGATCCAAAGGGCTTTGCCCTCTGGACTCCCCCTGTGATATGCAGACCGTGGTGTTCTCGGGGCGCTTTCGTCCCTTCGGGACACGCTTGGCTGTTGTGCTTCTGGTGCTGCTACAGGCTGCGGTATTCTCGGGGCGCTTCCGTCCCTTCGGGACACGCTTGACTGTTGTGCTTCTGGTGCTGATACAGGCTGCAGTGTTCTCGGGGCGCTTCCGTCCCTTCGGGACACGCTTGGCTGCTGTGCTTCTGGTGCTGATACAGGCTGCAGTGTTCTCGGGGCGCTTCCGTCCCTTCGGGACACGCTTGGCTGCTGTGCTTGGAGCCATTCGTTCCTATGGAACATTATTTACTTGTTATTACTTTTTTGTTTGTTTCTTTGATTGTACAAGCTTTGTGAGAGCTTCTGGCGCTCATGCAGACTGTCGTGTTCTCGGGGCGCTTCCATCCCTTCGGGACGCGCCTTGACTGTGTGCTTGGAGCCATTCGTTCCTGCGGTACATCATTTTCTATTGCAGCTAGGTTTAGTTATTCGCTATTATTCGAGACCATTTGCGTAAAATGCGGCATCGACTGTATGCTTCAATAGCGTGGCTATCGTGACTGGCCCAACGCCGGCGGGCACGGGGGTTATTGCACTTGCTTGATTGAAGCAGGCGGCAAAATCAACATCACCGATGTTGCCAGGATTGTAACCGGCATCAAGGATAACGGCGCCTGGCTTGATCCAATCACCTTGGACAAAATTCGGTTTGCCGACAGCGGCAACTACGATATCGGCCAAACGGACGATTGTAGGCAATGCATTCGTTTTCGAATGGCAGACCGTCACTGTTGCATTCCGGTTTAAAAGCATTTGGGAAACGGGCTTGCCGAGAATCGGGCTTCGTCCGATCACGACTGCATGCTTGCCCTCGATAGGCAAGCCATATGCATCTAGGATAGCAAGAATCGCCGCGGGAGTACAACAAGGAAAACGTCCAAAACCAAATGCCAGCTGGGCGAAGCCTGTTGTTGTCACACCGTCGACATCCTTCTCGATGCTGATGGCTTCAAAGGCTGCTCTCTCATCGATATGGGAGGGGACAGGATGCTGTAGCAATATTCCGTGTACCTGTGGATCCGCATTTAATTGTTGAATGGCCAGCACCAATTGCTCGGTAGTTGTCTGCTTATCCAAATAAATACGGCGGGAGTCGATTCCGAGCTTGTTACAAGCATTGCTTTTCATACGGACATAGGTTTCTGATGCGGGGTCGTTGCCGACTAGTACTGTAGCCAAACATGGGACTATCGAGCTTTTTGCCAATTGCTCCACTCTTTTTTTCAATTGCTCCTTGATCACTACGGCTACCTTGTTACCGTCCAATATCATCGGTTGTCTACTCATTTGCCGTTCACCCTTTCATATGGGTCGAAGTATTAACGCAAAAAGGCAAGGAGATCAACTCCTTACCTTTGCCCAGGCGTACGGCGAATGCTCTATGTGCTCCCCCATGGTTACCCATGCTCCGCCAGTTACACATAGCTTTATTGACCTTGAATATAACGCGATTTCTGTAAATAATCAACCTTTGCCTAGAGTTATTTTCTCTACTTTATTTAATTCCTCTTTATTTAATTCCTCGGCCTCTTGCTCGATCTGGCTGCGCGTAATTGGGGTTACGAAGGATAACTCCTTTTTAAGTGCAACGTTAATTTGCTCGATAGCCTCTTCTCGTTTGCCTTGCTGCTGTAAGTTTTGGGAATAGTAATAGTAGGGCTCTGCATATTTGGGTGTTTTTAACATCAATTTTTCAAACAGTGGCTGAGCTTCATCGGCTTGTCCCAACAAATGGTAGTTAAGCGCCAGATTGTCAAGAATGGTCAAGTCGCCTTCATTGTATGTATAAGCTTCAAGATTAAAGGCTAAGGCTTCATTCAAGTCACCATGCAAAATTTTAAAATAACCGAGGTTACCGTAGACAAGTGTGTTTTTGTACTCCTCAAATACTTGCTCCAGCAAAATAAGCCCTTCGCTTTTTTTGCCCTGCAGCCAGTAAGCTGTTGCTAAGTTGCACTGGGCTTGAACACGGGTGTCTCTGCTTTTAGTTGCTTTGATAAGCTGCCCAAGAACCTGCTCGGCCTGGACAGGATCGCCTGACCTCATCAATAAATAGCCATAACCGATTCGGTGTTTATCCGGGCAAGGCTTGCTTGTAAAAGCTTTTTTGTACCAGACAAGCGCCTTCTGCATCTCACCCTTAGCAAAAGCACGGCTGCCGATCAGTGCATAAATACTGGAACGCGACGTAAACAGCATAACTCCAACCAATACAAGAATCAGTCCCCAGCCTGCCAAAACATGAAGATTAAAAGCAATAATAATAACAATAATTAAAGCAATGATAAGTAAAAGCGGTTTAATTAAAGCCTTCATGCCGTTCCTCCAAAGCTGAGCTATTTTTACGGTTAGTATAGCATATTTACCTGTGAAAGACGCTACAATTTACAAAAGGGTTTTTACAGCCTGTGTAGGTAGGATAACCTACATGGAAAAACTAACTGGTGACATTAGCTACCCATAGCTACTCCCCGGCTTTAATCGGCTCTATGCATTAGCCACTTTACCCAGCAAATACACGAGCAGTTGCTGGTTATGTGAGGAGATCCGGCTTAAGTACTGCTGAAGAAAGCGCTCACGTATTTCCATACCTCTTTGGCATTCCGCCTTGCCCTTCTCCGAAACCTCCACCCATACGATACGGCGGTCCTTTTCATCGCGCGACCGGGTGAGCAAGCCAGCTTTCTCCATTCGATCCAGCAAGGTGGTTATCGCTGCAGGCGTTGTCGCCAAAAATTCTATAAAATCCGAAGGCTTCATTCGATCCCGTACCGTCAACAATTCCAAAACGGTTAACTGGCCTTCTGTTAAGGTTGGAGCCAATTGAACTTCCATGTGCATGTGTAAATCCTTCGAAAGCTTCCACCATAGCTTAGCAAATTCCTGGGTTATCATCTTGCCTCATCACTCCCATTCATACCTCACTTTTCCTCTAGTATACCATTGGAAATATGCAGTTTAAAGGTTAATACTATAAATACTTTAAGACATTAATCGATAAAAAGATGGAACTTCAGACGCCTTTCAACATATAGTGCAGCATAGGCATTCGTCTAGCGGCAGAGCTTGTCAGTTCTTGAGAGGAGCGATAATCGTATGGAAACCTGGAAGCAAAACATTGGAAATTTAGCTTTACAAAAGGGCATTCTAAACGACCCACAATGGCTCGAACGGTTGGACGATTCGATGCCAGTATGGGCCGTATTAGAGCTGCTGCTGAAACTATCCGATAAGCTGGAGCCGGAAACGAACAGCTATGATTAATCGGTTTTCATGATATTTGTAATTAAATCAGTTTTGGTAATTGGAATCACTTGCCTACCCGTGGACTTGCGCTGTTCAATCGGCGTTTTCTCCGATGAAAAGGAAAGTCGGTTGCCGCTTTGCAAAATTGCCGTTAGCAGCAGCTCGTCTTTGACGACAAATGCTTTAACAAGGCTCGCACCATTGGGCTTGACTCGTGGCCCTTCTTTAAATTCGAAGGTGAAGATCCCTTTGCCTCCACGCCCTTGGATTGGATAATCAAGAATAAGTGAGCGCTTCGCGAAGCCAAGGTCGGTCACAATAAGCAGCTCGCCCTCGTCGCCCTTGATCCATTCCGAGCTGACTACTTCATCATCATCCTTCATCTGGATGCCACGAACCCCCGCAGCAGCCCTTCCCATCGGGTTCACTTCATTTTCTTTAAACCTTATCGCCATACCTTGCTTCGTGACGAGCATAATATCCTCATCATTTGTAGATAGCTTGACTTCAAAAATGGCATCATGGTCGGCAACCTTGCAAGCAACAATACCGATGGAGCGGCTGGTCGCATAATCCTTCAGCTCAGTCCGTTTGACTTGCCCCTTGCGGGTCACAAACACTAGCGATTTACCTGGATCGGTAAACTCCTTAATCGGAATTACATTGATGATTCGGTCATCCTTAGGTACGGGAATAATGTTGACAATCGCCGTGCCGTTTTCCTTCCATTTGTACTCTGGCACGAGATGGACAGGAAGCATGTAATATTGACCTTTTTGCGTAAAAATAAGCAGCTTTTGTAAGGTACTGACTTCGAGGAGATGACGTAAATAATCCCCCTCCTTCATACCTGTCTTTTCAATTTCACCGCCTGAGCGCGTGAAGGAGAGCTTACTGGTCCGTTTAATATAGCCTTCATTAGATAAGCTGATATAAACATCCTCAGCTGTAACCATGACCTCTAGGTTAACCTTAAGCTCATCCACCTGATCTTGGATATCTGAACGGCGATCAATTCCGTATTTGGTGCGAATTTCTGTCATTTCAGTTTTAATGACGGATAGCAGCTTTTTCTCACTGCCTAGAATCGAACGCAAATAAGCAATCGCTTTTTGGACTTCCTTCAATTCCTTCTCGATCGAATGAATCTCCAGATTCGTTAAACGGTACAATTGCAGGATTAGGATCGCATCCGCCTGGCGCTCTGTAAAGCCGAACATAGCGACCAAATTGTTTTGGGCATCCTGACGATTTTTGGAAGCTTTAATAGCAGCGATCACTTCATCCAGAATGTTAAGTGCTTTGGCAAGCCCCTCTAGCACTTCCTCGCGGTCAACCGCCTTCTCCAAATCAAACTTGGTGCGGAAAGTGACAACTTCCTTTTGATGCGCAATGTAGGCCTTCAATATGTCGATTACGCCCAGTTGCCTCGGGGTTTTATTAACAATAGCGACCATATTAAAATTATAGACGACCTGCAGGTCGGTTTTTTTGAACAAATAAGCAAGAATACCTTGGGCATCGGCTTCCTTTTTCAATTCAACGACGATTCGCAGACCGTTACGGCCGCTTTCATCACGGACAATCGAGATGCCTTCAATTTTTTTCTCCAAACGAATGTTTTCCATCGCTGTGACTAAGCGCGATTTGACCACTTGAAACGGTATTTCCGTAATCACAATTTGCTGAAGACCGCCGCGGACCGTTTCGATTTCGGTACGGGAACGTAAATAAATACGTCCTTTGCCGGTGCGAAAAGCATCTCGGATGCCGTCCGAGCCCATAATGATGCCACCCGTTGGAAAATCGGGACCTCTCATCACCTTCATCAGCTCTTCAAGCTCTAAATCCGGGTTATCAATTAACGCCATACATGCATCAATAACCTCACGCAGGTTATGGGACGGAATTTCCGTTGCAAAGCCAGAGGAAATCCCACTAACGCCATTGACCAATAAATTCGGATAACGAGAGGGCAGCACAACAGGCTCCTTGGTCGAGTTATCAAAATTATCTTTAAAAAGCACTGTGCGCTTCTCAATATCACGCAGTAGCTCCATAGCGATCTCTGACAGGCGAGCCTCTGTATAACGCATTGCTGCAGGAGGATCATCATCCATCGAACCCCAGTTGCCATGTCCGTCAATGAGCATGTGGCCCATTTTCCAAGGCTGCGCCATCCGCACCATCCCATCATAAATGGAGGAATCACCATGCGGGTGATAGTTGCCCATCACGTCGCCAACGGTTTTGGCGGATTTGCGATACATCTTGTCCGGCGAATTGCCTGCATCGTACATAGCGTAAAGAATACGTCGCTGAACCGGCTTTAAGCCATCCCGCACATCAGGAATCGCGCGGTCTTGTATAATATATTTGGAGTAGCGACCGAATCGGTCGCCTACCACTTCTTCTAAAAATGCGGGTAAAAACTTCTCAGGTATCGTCACTTTTTATCTACTCCTCGAACTCGGTAAAGTCGACATTCTCGATAATCCAGCGCTTGCGCGGGTCCACTTTGTCCCCCATCAGCGTGGATACACGCCTTTCGGCTTTGGCCGCGTCCTCAATCTGCACTTGTAATAAAATTCTCGTCTCCGGATCCATCGTCGTTTCCCACAGCTGGATCGGATTCATTTCACCCAAACCCTTGTAGCGCTGCAGCTCGACGCCTTTGCCTAACGTTTTGGTCAGTTTGTTCAATTCATCGTCTGTCCATGCATAACGTACAGAGCTATTTTTGCCTGACTTCTTCGTTACCTTATATAAGGGCGGCTGGGCGATATAAATCTTGCCTGCATCAATTAAAGGCTTCATATACCGATAAAAGAAAGTCAGCAAGAGCACTTGAATATGCGCACCATCCGTATCCGCATCCGTCATAATGATGATTTTGCCATAATTACTTTCGCTAACATCAAATTCAGGACCAACACCAGCCCCGATCGCCGCAATAACTGCCTTATACTCGTCGTTCTTCATAATATCAGGGAGCTTGGCTTTCTCGGGGTTCATGGGCTTGCCCTTCAATGGCAATATCGCCTGATGCTTGGAATCGCGCCCTTGCTTGGCCGATCCTCCTGCCGAATCTCCTTCAACGATGAATAGCTCATTACGCTGGTGATCCTTCGATTGTGCGGGTGTCAGCTTGCCGCCCAAATTCGAGCTTTCGCTCTTGCCCTTCTTGCCGCTGCGTATTTCCTCACGTGCTTTACGTGCTGCTTCGCGTGCTCTCGCAGACAAGACGGCTTTTTTCATAATCATTTGGGCTGTCTGTGGATTTTCCTCGAGAAACACAGCCATCTTCTCGGATACGATCGAATCGACAACGCCGCGGGCGGATGAACTGCCCAACTGGTCCTTAGTCTGGCCGACGAATTCAACCTCGCCCATCTTGATGTTAATTACAACCATCATGCCTTCGCGTAAATCCGTACCGTCGAGGTTTTTATCTTTTTCCTTCAATGCCCCTGTCTTACGTGCATAATCATTCATTACGCGAGTGTAGGCCGTCTTAAAGCCCGTTTCATGCGTACCGCCACCACGGGTCGGAATCGAGTTCACGAAGGAAACTAATGTTTCCGTATAGCCATCGTTATATTGCAGCGCGATCTCTACCTCGATATCTTCCTTCTCGGAGGCAAAATGGATCACTTCATGCAGTACCGTCTTTTCCTCATTCAGGAAAGCGACGAACTGGCTGGCTCCGCCTTCATATTGGAAAGTCTCCTGCTTGTCGCTTCGCTCGTCCTTTAAGGAAACCTGAAGGCCCGAGTTCAGAAAAGCGATTTCCTGTAATCGCTCATACAATGAATCGTAATTAACCGCGATTCCCGCCTGGAACACTCTTTTATCAGGCTTGAAGGTTACCTTCGTACCGGTTTGCCTTGTATTGCCAAGCACCTCAAGTCCGCCTACTGGCTCACCCACGTGCTCAATGCCTTTATCATCCACCCAGTATTCGAAGCGTTGCTTATGGGTCTTGCCATCACGATAAATAATAACCTCAAGCCACTCAGACAACGCATTCGTTACCGAAGCACCGACACCATGCAGACCTCCGGATTTTTTATAGCCCGAGCCACCGAATTTACCGCCAGCATGGAGGATCGTGAATACCACCTGTGGTGTTGGAATTCCTGTTTTATGCATCCCGGTTGGAATGCCCCGGCCGTTATCTTGTACAGTTATCGATTGATCCTTATGGATCGTTACGTCAATTTTCGAACAATATTTCGCTAAATGCTCATCCACCGAATTATCTACGATTTCCCATACCAAATGATGCAATCCAGAAGCGCTAGTGCTCCCTATATACATACCCGGTCTTTTACGGACCGCCACAAGCCCTTCCAGCACTTGAATATCGTCTGCGTCATAATCCGTCCGCGTGGTTGTTTTGTTTGGAATTATATCCAGTTGCTCCGCCATCGCAGCCTCCCCATATTCTTAAAGCTCCAGATTTTGCGCATATACCGCTATTTATTCATGCCACACATGCGCATATCTGGTTTCTATTGTGCATTATAACATCTCACGTTATTAGTTCAACACATCTTTTTTCGTGAATACCGCAAAGGAGGCAATTACGGAGGCAAGTCCCCAAACCGTAAGCACCATCAATGAAAAGGATAAATTCATCCCTTTGATCGGCGGCATACTGCCTGTCAAGTAATCTGTAAGCCGCAAATTAACCATAAATAAATATTTGGCCGTCTCCCAAGAAGACACCATATTGGTCAAAATAGTACCTGAAATTAATACCGCCAGCATCAAGCCCATGCCTGCTGCTGTGCTGCGTACCATGACAGAAACCATCAGTGACATAATCGCTACGATCAGTGCAGAATACCAGACCAAGCCAAATTCCATAATTAAATATAACCATTGCTCTACAGGCCGGACAAATGTCGTGTCCACCTCGGAGCCAATAATGTTAAACCCGAAAAACACTGGCATATCCCAGCCGCCATACCCAAAGAAAAGCCCCGATATAAGATAACAAAGCAGCCCAGTGCTAATAACAACTAACGAGGTAAATAACACGAGGCTAATGAGCTTGCTCATTAACACCTTCCATCGCTGGACGGGGCGGGTTAGCAGCAGCTTGATTGTCCCTGTAGAATGCTCGGAGGAAACCAAGTCGGACGCAATCACCATAATCATCAGCGGAATAAACAAGCCTACTGCATTTTTAATAAATTCTCTTGTAAAGGTTACCCCGTTCGGCTCAGCAGGATTCACATCTTTATCCAAGTAATATTGGGCAAGCTTAACCTCGACCCTGCGAAATTGCTTCCATTCCTCGGGAACACGTGCGCTCCCGATACTTCGCGTATAGTCGACGATCTTTTGCCGTTGCTCAGCCCGCCAATCATTGGTTCCGAATTGCTTCAGGTTATTTTGTGCGACCTTCATCTGCGCATACGTAAACATCGGGATTAACGCCGCCAAAATGAGCAAAACCACGAGCAAACGCTTCTTTTTCAAAATTTTAATACATTCATTTACCACTAACGGATATAAACTAACCAATGCGCTCACCCTCCGTTAAGCTCAAAAATAAATCTTCCAGTGTCGGGCTTTTCGTCTCCACACCATATAGGAGCACACCGGCGACTGCCAATTTTTTTGTTATTGCCGGAATATCCTCTGCACGAAGCTGCGTAATAATGCTCGCCATCTGAAGCTCTTTATCCTCTACAGCGGCTTCTTCGGTCTGCAGCACCAGTACGTCTGGCTCCGTCTGCAGGATCGTCAATGCTAAATTCAAAGGGGATACCCGCCAAATTACGCGGCTCGCCGATTCATCGATCAATGCATCCACTTCCCCTACCTTAATGACCTCACCATGGCTAATAATGGCGACACGGTCGCACATTTGCTGGATTTCACTAAGCAGATGGCTGGATACGAACAAGCTAAGGCCTGTCCTTGCCAGCTGCTGGATAAATTCACGCATTTCCTTAATACCTTGAGGATCCAAGCCATTGGTGGGCTCGTCCAATATAAGCAGCTTTGGGCTGTTCAACAGTGCTTGGGCGATACCCAGCCGCTGCCGCATACCCAACGAATAGGTTCGCACCTTATCGCGTATCCGCACATCCATACCGACGATATCCACAACCTCCTGGATTCGTTTATCGCCCACTCCCGGTAGCATACGGGCAAAATGCTCCAGATTCTCCCAGCCGCTCAAATACGAATAAAGCTCGGGATTTTCTACGATACAGCCCACATATTGCAGCGCTTGGTTATGTTGCTTATGCACATCATAGCCGCAAATCGTAATCGTGCCCTCCGTTGGCGCAATGAGGTCAACAAGCATCCTTATCGTAGTTGTTTTACCAGAGCCATTGGGTCCAAGAAACCCAAATATTTCACCTGCGTACACTTCAAAGGAGATGCCTTTTATTATTTCTTTTCTTTTGATCGATTTCTTTACATTTTTGACCGATAAGACCACTTCTTTAGTTTTCTCCATATGTTCACCTCTCTAGACCCATTTTTCGCCTATGCTGTTAGTACCTGCCCGTACCGGCTACCTTAGGATATAGTTAATTCACGACCTGCGTAATCCGTTCCGCAATTCGTTCGTATCCATCCTGATTAGGGTGAAAATGATCCGTGTACAAATATTTATTCAAATTCAGCTCAAACAAATCCGAGGTGGGTACGACGATAACATTCGGGTAGCGGTGGGCAATTTCAAAGGCGGCTGCATTCCATTTTTGAATAACCAAAGACCCTTGGCGCGAAGGATCCATATCCAGAAATGGATGATATAAGCCTACATACACGATAGTTGCCGTGGTATTCAGCTTGGCGATCCGGTCCATGATTTCCTCTAGCCGCTTCAGCGCCTCCGGCATCCGATCCTCAGCACCCTTTGGATTAAAGCCTTCGTCTCCAGCCGTGTCCATTACACCTTGTCCGCCTTCAAATAAATCATTGCCGCCCGCTGTGAACAGGATCAAATCCGCTTGGGACAAGGAAGCCCCAATATCCTTTTTGGCATCCATATCCTTCAATATGTCATACGTCCGAAAGCCGGGAATGGCAAAATTATTAAAAATAAAAACAGGCTTGCCCAGCTGCTTTTCAAGCTTTTCCTTCGTCTGACCCACATAACCACGCCCTGATAAATCACCGGTGCCCGCAGTTAATGAATCACCGAACGCTACGATTTGAATTTTCTCTTTGGTCGCCAATGGCGATTCTTTAGGTTTCATCGTTTCCCCCGGAGACACAAGTTCACTATTAGTGGCAAGCGTCGGAAAAATAATCTGGTTGATTGCATATACAAAACCGAACATGCAAATAAGTGTCGACAGCAAAGCGGCCAACCCGACCGTCCGCCATAAAAATCGAGTGGATAACAAAACGACTCCTCCCCCTTCTGTATTCGTCAATCGATTAGGACTCCATTTTAGAGTAGCGGTTCACGAGAGAATTTGCAAATCCATGTCAAATAGACCGAAACCTAAGGGTTATCGGTCTTCTGTAGCTAGGATTGGAATCTCCCTTAAGCCTTAACTCGCTTGACTCAGAAAATCCAGTGGGTTTTCCTGCTTATCACCTTTGCGGATTTCAAAATGCAGATGCACCCCCGTTGCCTGCCCTGTATCGCCCATAATCCCGATTTTGTCCCCTTTTTGTATACGTTCGTCTACATCTACAGAAATTTTACTTAAATGCCCATAAAGTGTGCTGTAGCCATTGTGATGGTCAATGATGATACAGTTGCCGTAGCCCGTTTTCCAGCCAGCAAAGCTAACTGAGCCATGATCCGATGCCATAATGCCCGATTGCTCGGATTGAAGATCCATGCCTGGGTGGAAGCCGCCCCAGCGAGAGCCATATCCACTCGTCAGTTTAGCTCTATATACGGGCCAGACAAATTGGCCATTGCCAATGCCCGGAATGCGCTTAGTCCCTTTTTTCACAAGGGCTTGTGTGGCGGGGCGGACGATTGTTTCTTCAATCTGTTCTTCTCGAATAAGTTCCCCATCAATTCTTGTCGTTTGGATTTTCATTTGTTTGAGCCCAGGGACACCGGCCGTGACCACTTCTTGGACTCCGGTCGCCAAAGCAGCATCCTCGATATATTCGTTGTTAAACGGAACTTCTGCAGATACGATCCGCTGCTCAATCGTTTTAAGAGACAGTAACGGCCGTAGTACCGTTAAATCCAATTCTTCGCCAATTTGCAGCTTATGATGGGCAACTTGAGGATTATTGCTATAAATAACCGCTTGATCCAGCTTAAATTTGGCAGCAATGCAAGATACACAATCCCCGGGCAGCACCTTGTACAATACGGGCAAGCTTTCACCAGCAGCTAGTTTATTTAATAGAGCTTCCTCATCCGAGACTGCTTCAGTGCCCACATCCATAGCGGTGAGCTCAATTTGCTGGACGAACTGTACCTCGTGGAGGAGCTCTTGCTCGACGAGCCTTGGCAGTTCCCTTCCCTGATCAACCGTTAAAATATGGACAGCAGCCTTGCTGGCAATTGGATATGCATCTCCATCTGTATCTGCATATACTTTCGCTTCCTCAGCTGTGACTGCACCCGCAATCTTGCCTTGAGCAGCTAGAGCAGCGACTTTATCCTGCTTGTACCGTTCCAATAAAGCCATGGCAGCCGCTTCGTTTCTGACCATACCCAGTGGCTTGCCATCAATCCGAATCTGGATGCCGCGCTTATTATCCTCCCGCATCTTGTCCAATTCTTCGTTTATCGCCTCTTCATTGGCAAGTCCCTTAACCGGCTGGTTTAGCTGCTTCTGCTCATCCTTTCGGCTATCAATTACATGAAACCAGCCAAGCATAATAAGCATAGCCAAGCAGGTACAGCCCACCCATAACCTTGTGAATTTATTCCAGCTTGTTGTGTAATCCACTTGTACCTCCCGTTTGTGCGGTGTAATGGTGGAGAGTAAACAACCTTTGTTAGTTTATTCAGGCAGTTTGCTAAATAGCACAACATTATTGGGCAAAACCCTACAGCGGGCTTTGGCAAGGACTTGGATATGTGGCTTCCGAATCTCTAAAAAAAAAGGCACCCCGCAAAGGGCGCCTTTCCTGAATATGGCCAAGCTTGGAGAACATCCGAATAATTTCCGAATGAATAAGCGAGCTTGCAGATTGGGTGATCCCCTAAATCAATGCTCAGCCCAGCTATCTAGGTATTGCTTCTGTTCATCGGTCAGCTTATCGATTGTTACGTTCATGGAAGCCAATTTATAACGGGCAACCTGCTCGTCAAGATCGTAAGGAACATTAACAACCTTTTGACCGATTGTTTTGTAATTATCGTTTACATACTTCAAGGACATTGCTTGTAAGGCAAATGTCATATCCATAATTTCTGCCGGATGTCCATCGCCTGCAGCCAAATTGACCAAACGGCCTTCTGCGATCAAATACACCTTGCGACCGTCTTTAAGCTTATATTCCTCGATATTGCGGCGAACGGTACGCTTGGATTCCGAAAGCTCATCCAATTCTGGCTTGTTCACTTCGATATCGAAATGGCCCGCATTGGAAAGAATAGCGCCATCCTTCATCACTTTATAGTGCTCGCCGCGGATAACATCACGGTTACCTGTAACGGTTACGAAGAAATCGCCGATTGCGGCTGCTTCTACCATTGACATTACAGCATATCCGTCCATGTAGGCTTCAACTGCACGAATGCCGTCAATTTCCGTAACTACTACGTTAGCGCCAAGCCCCTTTGCACGCATAGCAACACCTTTACCGCACCAGCCGTAGCCAACTACAACAACAGTTTTACCAGCTACAACCAGATTCGTTGTACGGTTGATGCCATCCCATACAGATTGGCCTGTACCATAACGGTTATCAAACAAATATTTGCAATACGCATCGTTAACCGCAATCATTGGGAATTGCAGCTTGCCGTCTTTTTCCATCGCTTTCAGACGTAAAATGCCTGTAGTCGTTTCTTCGGCGCCACCGCGAACGTTTTTCAGCAAATCCTTGCGCTCGGAATGCAGCATCGAAACCAAATCGCCGCCATCATCGATAATAAGATCCGGTTCGGTTTCCAAGGTTTTGATCAACAATTCTCTATATTCTTGCGGATCTGGGTTGTACTTGGCAAATACGGTAATACCGTCTTCTACCAAGGCTGCACAAACATCATCCTGGGTGGACAACGGATTGCTTCCGCAAATAGCTACTTCAGCGCCACCCGCTTTAACCACTTTGGCCAAATAAGCCGTTTTGGCTTCCAAATGCAAGGAAATCGCTACTTTAAGCCCTTTGAAAGGCTGTTCTTTTTCAAACTGCTCTCTAATTCGGTTCAAAACCGGCATATGGGCATTTACCCATTCGATTTTCAGGTGGCCTTCTGGTGCTAAAGCTAAATCTTTAATAATACTACGATCTTTCGTGTTCATTAAATTTCCTCCTTAGAGTTTTCGCAGAAAACTTACATCGTAAGCATCCACTTTTGAGTTTTCGCAGAAAACTTACTTCGTAAGCATCTACCTTTGAGTTTTCGCTTACCTTACATATAACAAACCTTGTGTTGGCCATCTGGGACTATATCGCTATCCAGAATTTCATAAAGCCATGCATCTCCATATTTATTAAGATATGAAAAAATGTTATAAACGCGTTCCTGGGGCTTGCCCATAGGAACAACGGATAAGCCGATACGCTGGAATTGGCGAAGGGATGCATCGAATTGTGAACGAGCCGCATCGGTTGCCTTTTGCTCCAGAAATTGAATTTGCTCCATTATCTTGCTCAAGTTGGTTTCTCCAAGCTTGCCAACACCCGGGTTAATACTAGCAATAAGCTCCACTAGCGGCTGGTAGCCTTCCTTGAAACGCGACCTGACTTCTTCAAATCGCTCCTCAAGCTTTAAGGTATCCTGGGAACGGAGCCATTCCTCTTGTTTGCCTTCCAGCCGGTTAAGCACGTCATCCAGGGACAAGCCGTACTTCGCCATATTTTTCTGGATCGTTCCTTCAAGCAAGGTAAACTCCATACGCGGAATCACAATCGGCATTTTATTGCCTACTTTATGGAAGGCTTCTCGGGTAATCGCCCAATACGCTACCTCACCAGGACCGAGTACCGTCCCTAGCACCGGAAACAAATAATCCTGCATCAATGGTCTGGTCATTACGTTATTGCTTAGTCGCTCCGGTGAATAGGCAGCCCATTCCAGCAATTGCTCGCGGGAATAAATCCGCTCTTTTTTACGATCGGTAAAAGGTCCGCTCGCACCATCGGCATATAACAAAATGCGCTCTTCATCATCTACAACGAATAGATTGGCATTATGCTCATGAACTTCAACCTGGGAAGCATAACCTAATGCTTCGACCTTGGCTTTGCCGCTTTGCACAGCATTATTCAATATATCATGCTCCCGAATCAATCGCTCAAACATCGGGGCTTCCAGCTGACGGACGAGCGGGTCATCGGAATTGATAAGCACCAGACCATAGGTGCCAAATAGCTTAGCAATAATACGTGCAAAAAAGTCTACTAAGGTATTCGATTCCGCCGCTATCCTATGCAGCAAATCCATCCATCCCGGCTTGAATTCGGTTGGAATGAGTGATGCGTCCAATAGCTCAAGCGCCGTAACCCATTGCTCTTGAGCAATCTTCAGGCTGCTAACCGTGCTACGCTTACCTGTGGGATGCTCGATCTTGATTTTGCTGACCTGCATATCCGAGGATAAATAATACATATGGTTCACTTCTTCAAAATCATGGTCTTCGCCAGCAATCCAAAAAACCGGAATGACAGGTCTGCCCAGCTTCTCCGAAGCCAGCTTAGCTGAACGAATCAGGGTAATCGCCTTATAAATCACAAGCGATTGTCCCGTAAATAAGCCTGCTTGCTGCCCACCAACGATACAAAGCGTTTCCTGCTGCTTTAACTTCCCAATGGCTTTAATAGCTTCAGGAGCATTGCCAATGGCTTTATTGTAAGCCTGCAAAACCCCAGCGAGCTGCCCGCGGTCTGCTAATATTGCATCCTCACGATCCAACCAAGCTGCGCGTTCTCCCCAAGATGATTCCTGCCAAGGGTTATAATCAAACAAGTCGCTTACCTTGCCGAAATCTTGAATGTAATCCTCCGTTAAAGGCAGGCTGGATTTCCAATGAATCGATTCCACTTTCAACAACGGAAGCCGCCTCGCTTTATTTATAAATTATGTATCTACTTGATTGTACACATGTTCAATGAAATCGTCAAAAGCATAACCGGCAAAATACAACAATTTTCAAGCCTACGTTTCAAAACCGACTCTTTTGGGGTATTTTATATAAGCACAGCAATCTAAAGAATCACTATCCGGGAAGGGAGTTTTTACTTATGGTACAAGGAGTAAAAGACCAACAGCTTCAGGAAAAAATTCTAAAGGCGCTCGATAGCCATCCCATTTGTTCATTCGCAACGATTGAGGGCAATAAACCTAAAGTCCGTTACATGGCGCTCTTCAATGACGAGCTAACCATTTATTTGGCTACGAATAAAAAAACACATAAGGTTGAAGAGCTTCAACAAAACCCTAATGTCCACATCTTAACTGGCTTTGACGGGAAACCTTCGTCGATCATTTTACAGATTGAAGGAACCGCCAAGCTTTCCCAGAATGAAGAGCTGAAGGAAAAGCTGTGGCAAAAAGATTTTGATCAATGGTTTGATGGCAAGCGTGACCCTAATTATGCTGTCATTGAAATCACACCAACTATGATTGAATATACGGACGGCGAAGGCAAGCCCGAGGTTTGGCAAGGCTAATCTATTTCCCCAGCATAGCTGGCAAACAGACCGTGTCCCATGGGGCGCGGTCTTTCCATATATTTTTTGTTACTTTTGGCTTAAATCCGATGGCCGTTCTGAATGCTGCACCTTATCTATCGCATAAGATAATTCACGGAAAACATCCGTTTCCATTTGCGATCTCAATTGCGTTTTGGCAAAAACCTCACCTTGCTGCGTAGATACATATTTAGCAGGCAAACGATTTAATACAATTGCCATCACATCGCTTTGCTCTTTCTCTACAAGAGTCAAACCACCTGCTTGATGTTGCATCAAATCTTTTAGGCAGCTCTTCACTATATCTTCCATTAGGTTATGTACTTCCATAAATTAATCCCCCTCTAGCTAGTTATCATATATGTGACAATGGCGATACAAAGAAGAAGTATGTAACTGGCCGATAAAAAAATAAAACTAAACCGCAGCAGCGTTTTTGCCAGCTTCCAGGGATTTACTTTACCCTTAGTCCGATTCTGCAGGCTGCCGACCAGTCCACATACAATTAATAACACCAGAACAACCGCCCAAAAGCCGAAGTCTGTTTGAAATATTCGTTTGCTGACCAAGGACACGGAGCCTATTAAAAACAAGGCGGTTACATCGATCGATCGATGCGTCGCTATTCGTTTATCACGTGTAAATCCGTATACAATCCCCCATACTAACAAAAATGGGATGAAGGGTAGCACAGCCATTAGACTATACACCATTTGTAGCCAATCTACCAACCCGCTCATAGCAGACCACCTGCTTTATTTTATATTATTTCCCATTGCTGTTCAATGGAACGAATCATATAGTACAGAGCGGCGTGTGTGGGAAGCGGTAACGCTATTTGCTGGGCTTCTCTTAATAATCCGCCGGTGATGGCTTCGATCTCGGTTAATCTGCCAGCCTTTATATCCTGTAGCATGGAAGATTCGTTATCGGCGGTACGGGTACAAACGATTCCAATTTGCTCCCATAAATCAGCAGAAAGTTGTATCCCCAATTGCTCCGCCAACATTGAGCCTTCCTCATATAAAGTGCGCATTAATGGCAAAAGCGCAGGTAAGTCCGGAAGCAACCCGTTACGAAGCTGTAAAATAGCGGTTAGAGGATTAATCACTGCATTGATTAACAGCTTGTCCCAAACTTTGCTATTGATGTTGTTCGACATCAAAGCGCTGAATCCTGCATCAATCAACAGATTGTGCAGAATGTTTCCGATATGCACATCGTCCTGCGAGATGCTAGAGCCATAGTGGCTGCCAAGCCATGTGGTTCCCTTCCCTGTATGCTTGACATGGCGCGGTGAGCTTTTAAATGCTCCTTCCGTCGTTACGGCACTCCATATTTGCTCCATGGGGATATATCGGCGCAGTACCTCGATATGGCCAATTCCGTTTTGAAAGCAGACCAAATGTGTCGATGGTGGGGTCAGCTGCTTGGCTAACTGCTGCGCGAGTAGGTCTGTAATGGCTGTTTGTTTTAGCATAAGCCATAAGTACGTCGGTTCTACAGCAATTCCAGGAGATCTGTCCGATTCCGTCCTTGGACCCAGCTCCTCAAAGGTATAGGCTGGAATATGTAAAAGCTGATTGATATCCAAGCCGTCTGGTCCCTTTTCTGTCAGGATTAAGCCCAATCTATCGATCTCTTCTGCTTGCTCAAAGCTACGCGTTACCAGCTCAACCTTTTGCCCTGCAAGGAACAACCGCGCGGCAACCATCATGCCTAATGCACCTGCACCAATTATCTTTATTTTCATGTGCTCCTCCCCTCTATTTTTATAACCCAAGCTGAGCTAAATTTATCATAGCAGACTGCCAGACACAAACAAAACCCTGCAAGCAAGATGCCTGCAGGGTACCTCTCAATCTATTCTCTCTAAATTACCATTGGCATCCATTTTAAAACGTGCCTTATGCTCATCCTCTTCCTCCACAAGAAAAGCCAGCTTACGGGCACGGTCCATAATTTGGATCAACGCTTTATAATCATCATTGACGACACGATAATCGGTTTCAACTACATTGACCTGCTTGTTTAATACATCGTTATCTTTGCGCAGCCTATCAAGCTCATCCTGCTTTTCATATAACTCTTTTTCCAAGTGGCGGATGTGCCTGGACATTTCCTGGTAGCTGCCTTTCCATTGGCGCAAAAAACGAATAACAGCTTCCATCGAGATCGATTCCTCGGTGAACGATTCATTGACTCTGCTTCCGACCCCATGCTCTAGCAATGCCGTGTGGCTAGATACGGCCGCATAAGTGGAATGCTTTTTTAGCTGATTGCGTTTTTGGCGCTGGGTTTTGGCATTTTGAATCGCATCCTCATACTTTTTCCTAACATAGCTGTTCCAGCGAAAGCCACAGGCAGCTGAAGTTCTACCTATTTTCTCGCCCACCTCTTCAAAAGCGGATAGCTGTGTGCTGCCTTCACGTATATGTCGCAGCGTTACTTCCGCTAGCATCAAATCATCCTCTTCGCTCCAAGCATCCTGTCTGATTACTGTCATACAATAGCAGTCCTCCTAGCCCTGGTTAATCAAACATCCATCTATCAAAGTAAGACGTGGAATGTTGCGTTATTTAATCTCTATGCCCATAATAGAATTCATAGAATCGTTTTCTACTATTTTGTATTGCCATTTTTAGTGGGACTCATACGTTGGGCCCTTAAATCGCCCCTAACTTAAATGTTTAAATTTCGTCACTGTTTGGACGTTTACACCAAAGGACTGTGCGGGTATAATATTGAATAGTGAACTAATGTAAGAAACTTTGGGGAATACTAGCTTTCGAAGTCAATTTTCTTTGAAAATTTAGTTATCGCTTACGAAGTAAGTTTTTCTTGGAAAAACTAATAGGGGGTGCAAATATGGATCGGATGTTTCGCGTTCTTGGATTTTGGACGCTCATTATCGGATTAATGGCTTTAGCTGGCGGGATGGTTCCCATGGCCATGATCTTCTTCGCTCAAACCGTAATCTTCATGCTCTTGGGCTATTTGGGATTATCCGAACGTACCTACATATTGCTTTTCTGGGGGTACATGGTTATTTCATTTACCGGTTTTACGTATTGGTCTTTCTTCAGAATGTCCGTCTAATCGGCTTTGGATGTTTAACCAGTGTAGAACGAGGGAAAAAAGGTGAACTGCTTTTACAGCGGTTCACCTTTTTTCTGTACCAACACCTTAAACAACTCGCTCATCTGGTCGCTCAGCAAAAGCTGACGGACGGCACGGTTGCGCCGGGCAGCAGGGCTAAAAGGATCGGTTGAGCTCGTATTTTGCAGCTTGTCCAACAAGCCGTTACTGACCAAAAATTGCTTTTGCGTCAATAAGATTTCAGCCTCTAAGCCTACATCAAGCCCCGCCTCTGCAAGCGCCGTGAAATTGACATGGGCAGTAAGGTCCTGCAGTCCCGGCGCAGCGTAAGGGTTATCCGCGGCTGTATGGTTCTGGTAGCACATCAGTGTTCCATTCATACGGTGCTCCGCAACGATTTCTTCCGCACAATCGCCATAATCAATGCTCAGCAGTTGTCCATTGCCCAGGGCATGGCCTATTCGGCTTATCCAATGCAGAGCCTCAAGATTAATTTCCAGACGTTGCCGATGATGCAGCTGTACAGGGATATGTTGAAGGTACTTCCTAAGTGGGCTCTCCGCATGAATAGCAACCAGTTTTTCCTGAAAGCAGGCTTTTGTTTCCTCCCACTCTACCCAGATCTCCATGGGCTCATCTTTCAGCATCTGAATACGATGTACAGGTAAGGCATCAACAAATTCATTTGAGAAAACGATGGTATCCGTCCATGGCCCTCCAGCCAACCATTGCTCCTCCGACATCCACCTGACACGTCCCGCCGCCTCATGCTCCAATAAGCTTGTTGCCTGCAGACTTTGATGGTGAGGGCTAATCTCCACAGAAATATAGTGGATTCTCTCATAGACATCCGAATAATTGAGCTTAAGCTCATCAAGGAGCTGCTTGGCCAATCCCCCATTGCCCCCACCCCATTCCACACAGGTGAGACGCTTTATGGAACCATTGATACGTGCTTGTCCCGCCATATATTGGGCTAATACCTCACCAAACAGCCCCCCAATCGACGTACTTGTATAAAAATCACCTTTTTTTCCAACCTTCTCTTTATCACTGCAATAATATCCATAATCAGGATGGTACAAGCACAGCTCCATATACTCGCGAAAGGAAATAGCCTGTTCGGAGCTCATCTTCATACGTTCTATAATCACTTCTTGAAGCCTTTGATTCTCTACCACAAACGTACACCACCATCTAATAAAATAATTTAGTTGTTCGATTAACGAGGATTAAGGGTAAGGATATAAAGCACTCGATTAAGTAAAGACAAACGAGCCCAAAGTCGTTATAATAGGTTAGATCCTAAATTGCAGCAGAATTGGAAGGAGTACATAGCTTTGTCCAGACTACAATCAATAAGACACAAATTTCCTACTTTTGCCCCACTTTTATTATCGATCAGCTTTCTACTACTCCTAAACGGATGTACAGACTATAAACAGTTGAAAACCGATCTCCTGTCGGCGGTCTCCAAGCAAGAGCAAGTGAAAAGCTATCAATTTAAAGGCTCAATTGAGCTTAAAGCAGACGGTTCTTTAATGGGAGGAGCTACTAGTCCAATGGCTGCCGCGATGTTTGCTTTTCTTAAAGAGAGCAAAGTCGAATATAGTGGTTTAACCACACTTGAGCCTGCACAAATGGAAGCAGCCTTCAAAGTGACCCCTACAGGTAGCAGCAATATCGATATTCCTGTTCTAATTAAGGATAACAAATTGTTTTTCCATATTCCAGCCTTAAATAAAGACGAGGAGTATTTGATGCTCCCCATCCAAAATAAGCAAGGTGCTGCGGCAGCGATTCCGGCAGATGCCCTCAAGAATCCAGGACAGCTAGCTACCAGCCTCAATACACTGTTAGTAAGCGGCATTAATCCTGAATGGCTGCAAAATTCCAAGGATCCCGTTCAGTTGCCTGATGGATCCAGCTCCAAAAGGATTACACTGGACATCAACAAAAAGAACGAGCAAGCATTTAATGATTATTGGAGCCAATCACTCCCAGGCCTAATGGACGTATTTAAATCAAACGGGCTTATTTCTGCGACAGCCCTGGATGCCTGGCAAAAAACGTTAAAACAAGTTCAGTTCCGCACGCCATCCACCATCTCTTTTTTAATTGATGAGCAAGGCTTTATCCATGAACAAAATTGGAGCCTGAGCTTTACGGCCAACGGAAGTACGAATATCAATCATCTGGCCTGGACGCAAACTTTATCCGATTTGAACCAAACACCAGCCTTTACGAAAGAAGTTCCAGCCAAACAGAAATCCGTTGAAGACCTTCTTAAGCTTATCAATCCGGCAGCAGCCAAAAAATAAATGTTTCTTCTTTACTCTCCTACTTCTTCCTCGGAAGAAGTATTTTTTTATCCTTTTTCTCATACAGTTGTGTTAGTCTAAAAGAAGACCGTCAGGGTTTTAGTATAGGAGGAAACATCCATGAGGTCTTTATATCGTGTAGCTGGTATCCTTTTATTGTGTGTATGGCTAGGTGGATCCCCTTGGCTCCGTGTATACGCGGCTAATGACGATGAGATCAAACTTTTGATGCAAAAAGGGTTAACCGTCTTTGAAATAGACCAAGAGCTAGCGAGAATACAAGTTGAGGAAAAAAGTCTCGTTCAGCAATCAGCTGTAACTGAGCAAGAGCTTGAACTGCAAACCATCAGGTCTGAACAAACCAAACGCCATGCAGCCAAGGTGCTTCGTGCTTACTATATGGGGGATCGTGACTCCCTTTGGATGCTGCTGTTCACCATCTCTTCTTTTAAAGATGCAATTGCTACGCTTGATTACTTACAGATGATTATTAATAATGACCAAGAGTCATTAAAGAGGCATAGTGACAACCAGCAGCAGCTAACCACAATAAAACAATCCTTAGCTACCTCCCAAGCCGCTCTTCAGCAAACCAAAGCACGCTACCTTTCCCAAAGGGAACAGATGGTCAGGCTGCAAGGCGAGATTGACGAAAATTTATCCAAGCAGCAGGAATCCACACTCATCCTTCAGCAAATGGCACAGCTAACCTTATTGTGGCAGGAAAAAGGAGTACCTTTATTTAAAACCTATTTCCAAGCGCTTTCGATAGCTATGAAGCAGCTGCCGGAAATTATTTCAGCGGATAACAACGGAGGAGGAGCGAAGCATTTAATTATTAACGGCTTCCAGTATACCTTTCAAATCACTGACGGGGAATTAAATGAATTTTTGCGTTCAAAAAACAAATTGTTCCACAATATGACCTTTCGTTTCACCGACACCGAGGTGATTGCTTCTGGCGTCCAGGAAGGTATGGAAATTAGTATAAAAGGCAAATATTCGATGGTGGCGAGTGGTGAAGGGGCAAATAAAGGCAAGGCCTTTATTCGCTTTACGATCACCGAGCTCCTATTTAATGGCTTTGAATTGCCACATTCCACGATTGCAGCGATGGAGCAGGAAATTGACCTGGGCATCTATCCACAAAATTTGGCACCTTTTTTAGTGGTAACTGGACTGAAGCTGGAAACAGGCAAGTTAAGTATTCTGCTCAAAATGGTATTCTAACTCTAATAGGTGACGACAAGGATGTGTAGTCGATGGGAAATCAACGAAATGATGTGCGGGATCTACAAGATAACGTGGCTGAAACCAAATATGCGCTATTGATGGAAACGGCTGATCAGGTGGATGGCGAGACATTTATTGACATATGGGAACATTTGTCTGGCCAGTCTAGCGGTAAAGCAGAATTGTTCGACCATGACGCGGATTTACTCATTTTCTCTACAGTCCATGACTGTGAGGCGGCTCAATTGCTCATCGAAGCCTATTTTATGCGGCCTCTCGAAACCTTGCTACTCCTGCTGCTTCCTGACAAAGCGGATCTACGCAAGGAATTTACGGATTACGGCTTTATAAGCCACTCCAGCCATCCATACGTTTATGCGGATAGCGCTTTCTTATTTTCTATCCAAGGAGATGATCCGGGTGCCCAGCCCTATCAGGCTTTTGAGCAGATGGACGAGCATTTGCTGGCTTCATTCAGTAAAAACAAGGTATCGATCTTTATAGCTGACAGGCAGTCAGATGAGCTTATGAAACGGATTGCCCGAGCTTATCGCTGCTCGATAACACAGCTTTATCCATCGGTAGATATTTAGCAAATCTGCCGGTCGTGTTCTTTTCCAGCCACGTCATTGTAACCTGCCAAGATTATAAGAAAAACCGTCCGAAGACATCGGACGATCCTTTGATGTGCTGACCGCTACCTTTGTAATGCGAGGATATGGGTATGGGATTCCGGTCGTGTTGAAGTTCGTATTCCTTGAATTTATGGCTTCCAGCGGTTGGAACACGAACTTCAAAAGGCGAACGCTATCGCTCCTCCACCCCATACCCATTTGTCCCCTTTCATTCTTTTTGAGTTTCCTCCCACTTCTTACCCCAAGGTCTTCAATCTTGTATTCATAACCGTGAACCCCTTTGTAGTACTCCGGATACATGCTGCCTCTGCAATCGAAAATATTTGCTTGAGTAGGTTCGATTCTTAAATAAAAAAAACGCAGATAGAACTGGCTTTTAGCCGGTTCTACCTGCGCCTTTTTGCTATCGACAGCGAGACAATCCGCTTTCTATTTACCGAACGACCATCATTTTTAGCCGCGGCTTCTATTAGAGCAAATCTGCCGCAAGCTGCGCCAGATGGGAACGTTCCCCACGCTCTAGCGTAATATGACCGCTTATATTTTGATCCTTAAACCGCTCCACCACATAGGTCAATCCATTGCTGGATGCATCCAGGTATGGATGGTCAATTTGGTCAGGGTCGCCAAGCAGGACGATCTTGCTGTTTTCTCCTACGCGGGAAACGATGGTTTTGATCTCATGCTTCGATAAATTTTGTGCTTCGTCAATAATAATAAACTGACCGGGTATGGAACGGCCGCGAATATAGGTAAGGGCTTCAACCTGAATGCTGCCCAGGCCCGCCAAAATTTTCTCAATATCGCCTGGCTTTTTTGTATCAAACAAAAACTCCAGGTTATCATAAATCGGCTGCATCCACGGACGAAGCTTCTCGTCCTTCTCGCCTGGCAGGTAGCCGATGTCCTTACCCATCGGAACCACGGGCCTCGCAATCAGCAGCTTCTTGTATTTACGCTCATCCTCTACCTTCATAAGCCCTGCAGCCAATGTAAGCAGCGTCTTCCCCGTTCCGGCTTTGCCTGTTAAGGTGACGATTGGAATATCGTCATTAAGCAGAAGCTCAAGCGCCATCCGCTGTTGCGCGTTACGGGCGCCTATTCCCCATATCGGGTCATTGCTTAAGAATAAAGGTTCTAGCTTTTTGCCATCGGCATTCAGCTTAAGCAAAGCCGATTTGGAGGTACCCATCTCATCCTTCAAAATAACAAATTCATGCGGATGTAAGGGGTAAGCCAAATTCAACGAGCTTACGTTCAGCGTACGGTACGTATAAAACTCATCGATTACCGCAGGGTGGGCAAGTATCGTTAAATAGCCCGTGTACATATCCGGCATGTTGACGATCCGGTCTGTTAAATAATCCTGAGCGGTTAAGCCCAGTACATCCGCTTTAATACGGACTAGCATATCTTTACTAACAATCGCCACCGGCCTCGGCTCGGCTTTTTCCTGTTCTTCCATATGATAATTCAGGGCGACTGCCAGGATTCGGTTATCATTAGACGATTCTGCAAAAGTTTCTTGCAGCTTGGCAAAGCTGCGGTGATTTAATTCCACTTTTAATTTGCCGCCGCTTGGAAGCGGTATGCCTTCAAATAATCGACCCTGGGTTCTTAACCCATCCAGCATTCTTGAAATTTGTCTGGCATTACGCCCCAGTTCATCAGCATTTCGTTTCTTCGTATCAATCTCTTCTAGTACAGTTGCCGGGATAACGACCTCATTATCTTCAAACGCATAAATCGCATTCGGATCCTGTAACAGCACATTTGTATCCAGCACAAATATTTTTTTCATAGTAAGTCCCTCCCAAGTATGGTATTTCGTTCAATAACACATAGGAATCTGCTAGAAAGGACAAACTAAATTAAATTAGTAAGAGAAAGAAAGGAACGATAATTAATGAGACTATTGGTATTTAGTATCCTTTTGCTAGGGGTTTTGGCTGGCTGTAACAATTCTTCGCACGATGGAGCAGCACCTGCCCCTACGAATGAAACTAGCCAACAATTCCAGGCAAACCAAGCTGCTACCCAGAAAAAAGAAATTGTCGATAACCAAGCCATTGCCGAGCATTTGGAGCAGCTTGCCACTAGCATCCCACAGGTTGAAAGCGCCAAATGTGTCGTTATCGGCAATACAGCCGTTGTAGGCATTAACCTGCCAGGGGATATGGACCGTGCCAAAGTGGGCACCATTAAGTTATCTGTTGCTGAAGCCTTAAAAAAAGATCCTTATGGTGTTGATGCGATTGTAACCGCAGATATGGATCTATCCACCCGAATCAGCAAAGTCCGTGAGGAAATCCGAATAGGCCGGCCGGTTAGCGGTTTTGCCGAAGAAATGTCGGAAATTATCGGCCGTATCATTCCCCAGCTTCCAAGGGATGTAAGCCCCGTTCCCTCACCCAATAGTGAGGAGAACCAAATGTCGAATACGAACCTGTAAGCTCATAATGTGACAAAAAAGCCTAGATGCTTCAATCTTCTAGGCTTTTTTCATCGCAGCAAACACTTGAATATCCAGCTTCTCTGCTGCACGCTTATCATAGGTTTTTTCGTATTCGGGCGCTACAGAAATACGCGAGCCATAAAACATAGCGTCTCGAACCGACGTAATTTCAATATCTAAACAGGTTAATTTAAAGGGAACCTCTGGTAAAGCATCCGTTACAATCCGCGCGCTTCCATAAATAGCATGGACCGAGCCTACACCTACATAAGTCAAACTGAGTAATGGATTGCTTTTCAGATTGTTTAAAATCCGCGAACGTTGATCCACCGCAAAACGAACAGTACCCAGTTCTGTTGCATACAACCAAGAAATAGCATTCATACTTGGTGCGCCGGTTTCGAAGTCGATCGTACTAAGCAGCGCAAATGAGTCTTGTTGCAACGCTGCAAACAGTGGCTCCGGCAGTGCTGTGATGGTTTCTGCCATAGTTACCCCTCCTACAATATTACGTTTGGCAAGCTATGTTGCCACTCTATTATATCATAGGAGTTGCCCATCAACCACAGACAGTTGTGGATGTTGTCCTAGAGCCCAATTCCCCCTCCTATTCCTGAGGGGCTTCTGGCACCAGATAGCTATCATTGTTGTAAATCGGGTTCGAATTAATATCCGCCAGCAGCTGCTCCGCTGACTCCCTACTGAACATCAGCTTTTTGCTTATGCCGTCCAACTCATATGAAATATAGATCATTTCCTCATCCGTAATAGCTGCAAAGTCGGTCAATTTATGGTCGTCCCGCAAAATCTCCTCAAAAAAAAGCCGCGTTTCCTCCGCTGCATGATCATCCGTTCTCGCCTCAGCAACAATTTTGATTTGCAGCCAATTGAATAACGCATCTTCCAGCCTCAAACTAATCATCCTCCCGCAGCAAAATCATTTGGTTGCCTTGCTCTACCCAGTCCTGCATCGCCTTTAACCAGCTATCCTCCAAAGCTAAATCCAGCTCCGGTATAACCGCAATATTAAGCCTGGCGATATCGAGCCATTCTGTCATCTCTTTACGGTTAGGCAGCCGTCCCAAATAAGCCTCTGCACAATGGGAAAGCTCCAGGGCATCCTGACCAAATATAATCGGCTCCTCAATATAGTCGAGTTCAAATGGAAGCTCATCCACCCCACAAGCCGCTTCCGCTTCCTCACTCAGCAGCATATGAGATTTGAACAACAACAACATCCCTGGGTTCACAGCTTTCAGCAAAAACAAAAAGCGGTCCCTCGCATCCTCTGGCTCCAATGCAATACGCCCTGCTCCCAAAATCGTCTTTTGCCCTTCAATCCGAACGGGTGTAAGCCAATATATGCTCATCGCACTCACCTCAATACTAGCTATTGCTTCTTATTCAACCTGCGATCCTGAAAAAAATAACGAACCCGCACCATCAGCATCAATCCAATAGCTACCGCCAAGCAAGGTACAATCGGAAGCGCGCCCAATTGAAAAAGCAGCAGCATCCCAGCGCCTAACCCAAGCATTACATAAATAATTGCTTCCTTTAGAATCGGTAACCGGCGGGTCTTAAACACCTTATTATAAACATAAGTAATCATAACATAAATTAAAATAAACGTTATGAATGGGTACTCGCGAAACCATTCGGTCATGGGTAGTCCTCCTTTGAATAATTACGTTGGATTATGTCGCTACACAGCTGGGAGATACATATTGGATCATGTCGCTGCGCAGCTGGGATATTCCTCCGATTGCTGATGTTCAAGGATTTCTTCAATTTGAAAACATTTAGAGGTAGAAATCCATGAACAAAGGCACCGCTTCGCTATCTTCAGAACACCCCAGCCACTCCGCTAGTGATACAACGTATTATTAAAAACTGGATTCAAGAATTTTAAAGCCCTCAAATCATCATAAAACCTCAAATCTTAAGTTTAAGAATAAGACCATTTTACATGTATTCATTTAGCTAATAAAACCATTTTATGTGTTCTTGCCAGCATTTCCTGGTTAATCATTCCCGTCATTCCCGTCCGCATTTCCCTACATTTTAAAAAGAAAGCTCTGAATAATCAGAGCTTTCCTTAATTCTTATTCATTTATCTCCACAGCTCTAAAGACTGTGCTGTTTAAAGCTTTTATTAAAAGTAAGGCGTGTCCAGAGGGACGAAAGCGATTCCCACCACCAAAGCCCCTCCAAACCCACCAACCGTCCCTCTTCCCACAAAGCTCTTGCAGGAGAACAACAGTCTAGCGTGTCCGAAAGGACGAAAGCGATGTTCATCACGTACTTCCCTAGGTACATTCCCACTACCGCTCTCCACAACAAAGGGAGTCCAGAGGGTAAAGCCCTTTGGAGCCCTCCCTATAGGGAGGGTTTGGGAGGGTGTCCCTTATGCATTAGCTTCAGCAGTTTTACGTTGCTTAGCCGCACGTTCGCGTTCGCTCTTGTTCAGAAGCTTTTTGCGAAGACGAATCGACTTCGGTGTAATCTCACAAAGCTCATCATCATTCAAATATTCCAGTGCTTGCTCTAGTGTATACAAGCGTGGAGTTTTCATTCTTACGGTATCGTCTTTACCCGCGGAACGAATGTTGTTCAACTGCTTTTCTTTACAAATATTTACGATAATGTCGGTATCACGAGTATGCTCACCAACGATCATACCTTCATAAACCTCAGATCCCGGCTCTAAGAACAGAAGACCACGATCTTCTACGGAAAGGATACCGTATAAAGTAGTTACTCCGGCTTCACTCGAAACAAGCACGCCTTCATGACGTCCGCCAACACCAGCGCCATAGTAAGGACCATAGCTGTCAAATGCATGGTTCATTACGCCGTAGCCACGAGTCATGGACAAGAAGAATGTACGGTAGCCGATCAATCCACGTGCAGGAATCAAGAACTCCAAACGTACATTGCCTGATCCATTGTTAATCATGTTAACCATCTCGGCTTTACGTGCGCCAAGACTTTCCATAACAGAACCCATGCTTTCTTCTGGCGTATCGATAATAAGAAGCTCTACTGGCTCCATCTTTTGACCATCGATCATTTTAATAATGACCTCTGGCTTCGATACTTGAAGCTCAAAGCCTTCACGGCGCATATTTTCGATCAGAATACCCAAGTGAAGCTCTCCACGGCCTGATACGACAAATGCATCTGGGCTGTCTGTTTCTTCAACACGTAAGCTTACATCGGTTTCAAGCTCTTTAAACAAACGCTCACGTAATTTACGGGATGTAACCCATTTGCCTTCGCGTCCAGCAAAAGGACTGTTGTTCACAAGGAACGTCATTTGCAAAGTTGGCTCATCGATTTTTAATACTGGTAATGCTTCCGGATTATTCGGATCAGCGATAGTTTCGCCGATATTAATATCTTTAATACCGGAGAGTGCAATAATATCACCAGCCCCAGCTTGTTCAATTTCAATTCTCTTCAAGCCTACGAAGCCAAACAGCTTTTCAATACGGGCTTGTTTAACAATACCCTCGCGGTTAATAACAGCAACGGTTTGTCCTTGTTTAACAATACCACGGTTAAGACGACCAATAGCAATACGCCCTAAATACTCATTGTAATCCATAAGGGTTACCAAAAATTGCAATGGCTCATCAATGCTTTCTGTAGGTGCAGGGATCTTGCTGACTACAGTTTGAAAAATAGCTTCCATGTTGTTCTCTTGCTTCTCGACCTCTGGCTCCATACTTGAAGTTCCCATAAGTGCCGAAGCGTATACGACTGTGAAATCCAATTGCTCATCTGTTGCACCTAGCTCTATAAACAGATCCAATACCATATCCACAACCTCAGATGGGCGGGCAGCAGGACGGTCAATTTTGTTTAAAACGACAATCGGCTTCAAGTTTTGCTCTAATGCTTTGCGCAAAACGAATTTGGTTTGTGGCATGGTACCTTCAAAGGCATCAACGATCAATAGAACGCCGTCTACCATTTTCATAATACGTTCAACTTCACCGCCGAAATCGGCATGTCCCGGAGTATCAACAATGTTGATTAAATAATCTTTATAGTTGATGGCTGTATTTTTTGCCAAAATAGTAATACCACGTTCGCGCTCCAGATCGTTAGAATCCATAGCCCGTTCTTGAACTGCTTCATTAAGTCGGTACGTTCCCGATTGCTGAAGCATTTTGTCTACTAGTGTTGTTTTGCCGTGGTCAACGTGTGCAATAATCGCGATGTTGCGGATTTTGTCTCTTGAGTGCATGATTTCCCTAACCTCTCCTTGTTGACCCTCTCGCCCTACTCACCAAGGAGTGGCTGGAGCCCGTTCATAAAATAAGCGCCGGACATAAGCGCCGACGCTTGACATTTACCTGAATTATACCCGTAAAATGAATAAAAAGCAAGGTGCGACATGTCATTATACTTCAAACGCTTTCATTAGTCACGTTTTACTGAGATTTTTCGCTTAAAAATGATGTACTTTAGGCCGCAGCCATAATTTTCTCCATAAGCCCGCACCTATCACGATCAGCGTCGCCGCAATAGGAATGATCCAATGAGGGAAGCTTGAATCCAGCAAATCGATTACGACCTGATCCTTCAGGAACATCTCTCCGGCCGTATAGCCAAGCAAAGCCGCGCCTAAATATACGAATATCGGGTATTTCGTCAATAAGCTCATTACGATCGTGCTACCCCAAATAATAATGGGCACACTAAGCCCAATCCCCAATACAATGACAGCCATATTATTGTCTGCTTTAGCCGCTATCGCCAGTACGTTATCAAGACTCATCACAAAATCGGCCACGATAATCGTCCAAATGGCTTTTCCAAGTGTCGCGGCTCCCTTAATATCCGCCACCCCTTCATCTTCAATAAGAAGCTTGATTGCTATCCAGAAGAGCAGGATCGAGCCGAAGGCTTGGACAAAAGGAACGCTGAGTATAGATACCGCAATAATTGTCAAAATCACGCGCAACGCGATGGCGCCAAAGGCTCCCCACCAAATGGCAAGCCTTCGTTTGTCCGCAGGCAGATGTTTACTGGCCAGCGCGATCACCACGGCATTATCGCCACTAAGCACGATATTAATCAGCATAATTTGCAGGAATAACAAAAACCAATCAAGCATCAGTCGCTACCTCCTGAACACTTCACGGATAAAGACCTCACTGTCCCAATAGAATCTCCGTCTTGGAAGACTTCCAGCTTTAAAATAAAGAAGCGAATTGTTGCTTATCCTCTGCCCCTATCCATAGCTGCTCGGTAAGCCTAACCGCTTCATCCACCTCTGCATCCAGCCAAACCATGCTTTTTTCGATGCTTTCTACAATACGAAGGCTTGGATTGGTGCTCGGATGCGGCGGCATGAATAAGGTGCAGCAGTCCTCGTAGGGCTGGATCGAGATCGAGAAGGTATCGATCGTTTCAGCAATTCCGATTATTTCCTGCTTGCCCGTTGTAATTAACGGTTGAATAATCGGAAGCTGGATCGCCCGCCCTATCACATTCATACTGCCCAATGTTTGGCTGGCAACCTGCCCCAAGCTTTCGCCGGTTACGATAGCCATCGCCCCATTAGCCTCAGCCAGCTTTTCCGAGATCCGAAACATGGCGCGGCGCAGCAAAGTAATAAACAAGTCTTCGCGGTACACCTCGTGGATTCGGGTTTGGATGCTTGTTAAGGGAACCATATGCAGCTTGATCTCGCCAGCATAGCCACACAGCTTTCCAGCCAGCTCCTTAACCTTCTGCTGCGACCGCTCACTGGTGAAGGGATAGCTGTGAAAATGAATGGCTTCCAGCTTGAGGCCTTGGCGAAGCGCCAAAAAACCGGCAACAGGGCTATCGATTCCGCCCGATAACATCAGCATCGCCTTACCGTTGGTGCCGTAGGGAAATCCACCCATCCCTTTCACATTTTGCGAATAAATAAAAGCTAATTTCTCACGGAGCTCGACCTTAAGCTCCACCTTGGGATGGTTGACATTCACTTTCAGGGTTGGCATTGCCTTGAGCACATAACCTCCCACCAGCTTGTTCATTTCCTGAGAATCATAAAGAAAGCTTTTATTGACCCGCCGGACTGTCACCTTAAATTCGGCCTGCTCGTCCTCCAGGCCTTCCATAGCTGCCAAGGAGGTCGCTTGTATGGCCGCTAGCTCAAGCGGAGCCGTGAATACTGGGCTAAAGGATGCAAGGCCCAGTACCTTCTTTAAGCACGCCTGGATCGCCTCATAGGGCTCCTCATTTAAGTGTATGTAGATACGGCCGAATTCTAGTACAAAAGTAAGCTTGGGGTACGGCAATACAGCTTTTTTCACCTGCTCGAATACAACCTTCTCAAAGCGGCTGCGGTTTTTACCCTTTAACGTTAGCTCTCCGAGACGAAGCATAATAACATTGGGTTTCATGAAGCTACCTCCTTCTTCTGTTCTGCGGTCTTGGCTGTTGGGGAACAATAGAGGCTTTTAGCCGCTCTACGACCCTTTGTAGCCGCTCGCAAAAATATTCCGCATCATCCATCGTTTGTTCCAGCGAATAGCTAATACGGATGCCACTCGCTGCCCTGGCATCGTCAAAGCCCATCGCCTTGAGCACACGGCTTGGCTCACTCGATGAGGAAGAGCAAGCCGAGCGGCTCGACACATAAATCCCATGCTCCTCTAAAGCATGAACAAGCACCTCAGAGCGCATACCCGGAAATGAAAAATTGACGATATGAGGAGCCATTTCTGTTGGAAGCTCCGCTCCATTAAGCTGGAGCTCGGGTATTTCCCGAATTCCTTCGACAATCCGCTCACGCAGACGGCTAGTCTGTGCATAAAATGATGGCTGTGCCTCTGCAGACATCCGTATCGCCTTCGCCATGCCAACAAGCGCAGGCACATTCTCCGTGCCTGAGCGCTGCCCGCTTTCCTGGCCGCCTCCCCATAATAAAGCTGGAAGCTCCAGCCCTTGCCTAATATATAAAAATCCGGCACCCTTCGGGCCACGTAGCTTGTGTGCAGAGCAAGAAAGCAAATCAATCCGTAGCTCGGCAGGATAAAACTTAGGAAGCTTCCCGATAGCCTGCACCCCATCCACATGGAACAGGATCGTATTCGACCGCTTCTTCAGCATATCTCCAATACGAGCTATCGGTTGGATACGCCCCATTTCATTATTCACCGCCATAATACTAACCAATATGGTATCGTCGGTTAAAGCCTTCTCCAGCTCTTCTAGCTTCACCATCCCTGTAGAGTCAACCGGCAAATATGTCACTTGATAGCCTTGGCGCTCAAGCTCTTGAAAAGCAACATAAGCCGACGCATGTTCAATCTGCGTTGTGATTAGATGGTTACCGCGGTGCCGATAGCGGCGAGCGACCGACTGAATCGCCCAATTATTGCTTTCTGTGCCACCTGATGTAAAGCGGATTTCATCAGGCTGGCAACACAAGCCGTTCGCTATAACAGCTCGGGCCTGGCTCACCAGCTGCTCCGCCTCTACACCCATACGATGCAGGGAAGACGGATTGCCGTAATGCTTTTTCATGACTTCCGCCACCGAATCTACGACTTCATCGTACGGTGGTGTCGTTGCCGCATAGTCCAAATATAACATGCTTGTCCTGCCCTCCTCATCCCTACAATGCCCAATAATCGTCCACAAAAATAAGACCTAAGCAAGCCCTTTTTAATAAAAGGAGGCTTGCAGTAGGTCTTGGGGTTATCTAATCGTTATCCCTCATAATTGCGCTGCAAATTCAAAACCTTCGTTACATATTTCTGTGTTTCTTTAGGAAGCTCGCCCAATCTCTCTGCGAGATCTTGGTCATTAGCTATACCTAAGCGATCAATCCGCCCCGAACCTGCATTATAAGCGGCCAATGCTACACCTTGGTTGCCATCATATTTCTTCAACAGGTTCGATAAATATTTGGTTCCACCTTGGACATTTTGAGCGGGGTCAAACGGATCGTCAACACCTACGCTTCTGCCCGTTGCATCCATCAATTGCATCAAGCCTTTGGCTCCTGCATGTGAGACAGCCTTGGAATTAAAGGAGGACTCGGCATCGATAACCGCCTTTACCAAGCTTGGCTGCACATGGTTACGGCTACTGGCGTCATGAATCAGTTTATCCAAATCAGTTGCTATAGGTTTTTCGGCAGTTTTCTCTGACTGATACGAGCTGGCAGCAGCAAACAATGGATTCAAGCTTGCCGGCTTCAACGAAACTTTAGCTGCAAGGGCTGGTCCGAGATCTGCAACTGTCGAAACCTGTCCGATTCCACCATTGCCCGTTTGAGCGAGGATATCATTTAACAATTCGTTAAATCCATCCTGATCACTGCTTGTAGAAGCTCCCTTGCCGTCCTGGAACATATCCATTTTGCCTAAAAGCTGCATACGCAATAATTCCTTTAACATTCGAGGGTCAATATTACTCATAGAAGACAAGCTCCTTATTTTTACAGGTTGATACCTTATTGTACACTTAATTGACCAAGCCATCCACATAATTTCGCAAAAAAAACCAATAAAAAAACAAGCCCGAAGGCTTGCCGCTAAAAATGTTGCTAAGGTCTTACTGAGAGCTTACTGAAACTTTGCTCAAATATTGCTGAAATACATGTTAAATGAATGAATGTTAAACCATTAAAATTGCGGGAACTATTTCTTCTTAGGCTGAAAGGTGTGGCAGCAAGTTCCTTTTACATCCATTGCATGATCCATATGGTCCACAGAAATGGAACCAGGCTCTGCGGCAAATTCATCCGAATAATCGGCATGGGCATGTTGGTCAATATCGATCATAATCGATGCTGCCCGGCATTTGTTGTCCTTCGCCCAATATTCACAATTCGCTACACTACAGCTTACTTCTGGCATGTTCATCACCCCCATATTAATGTCCCCGGGCAATGTTGTGCCTATACTAACGAGCCAGCTGGAAATTTAGGATCAAAAGCCTCCTTTTCCAAATAAAAAAAGATGCCATAATAGCATCTCTTGTGTTTTTGCAATGGCAGAATGATTAAACGCGCTCACCCTGCATACGCTTTTGTGTAATATAATCGGTTTCATAATAAGTTAAATCTTCACGCAAGGTTTCAAAAATTTTCGAAAGCTCAATCGTCAGGTCACGCACCTCGCGGTTGGGCTTTTTACGGAAACGTATTGCATCTTGTCCCGTATAGGCATAACGACCATCCTCGGAATAAGCTTCATTTTTAGGATAAAAGAAATTATTTACACAAGTATGGTATACCTCATAAAGAACTTTTTCTGCATATTCCGAATTAAAAGTAGGGCGGCGCAGACTGACACCCAGCTTCTCATAAGAAACCTCACAGAATACAAGCAAATGTCTTGTATCTGATAAATATCCTTTGTAAAACTCATCCATATCGGGATTCGACTCAACATTGAGCCCTTGAATGGAATGCTCATTTAAAAACTTTTCCATTTTCCCAGTTGCTTCACTTAGCTTGTATTTCGTAGATTCACATAAATTTTTCACATTAAGCACAGTCACGGCTAGTGAGACCTCCTCTATTCACAACATCATTTTGTAGTAGTCCGACCTATCTTTATCCTACCATAAATTGAAACGAAAAGTAATACGGAAAGTGCCTGAGCTCAAAAATTGGAAAGGGCACGATTCCCGGTAGTAAAAAATAGATGCAGGGAGACGATAAAGATAAACGAAATAATGGAGGTGTCGTCTTTTGTGGAAATACGGTTTATCTTTTGCTATCGTACTGGCTCTAGGCATATTTTTATTCCCCCGCAATGAAAAAGAGCCCCACTTCGAGAGCTATTCACCGGTAGCCGAGATGCAGGCCAAGCAAGCCCTGCTGAAGCAGGACTTGCAGATAACCGCGGAGCTATGCCGCAGCCAATGCTCTTTTCAGCTGGAGGCAATGGCCCAAGCTCCGGATCTGGAGCCAGCGGATGCCAAGCTCCAGGCTATGAAACAATTGCAAGCCGAGCATCCGCACATGGAGCAATTGCTGTGGACAAGCCGCTCGCAGCCGATTGGCGAGGCATTAAGCTCAGGCAGCCTTTCTGAGCACGTGCGTACTCTTGCCGACCCTTATATCGCGCAAGCTCAAAAACAGATCGAGCAAGGTGGCGGCGCTTATCAATCTCCCTCCTTTGAGAGTGAAGGTAGCACCTTTTTCGCGGTTGGCGTTCCTGGCAAAGATTCATCTGCACTCTTGGGCGTAGTCCGGCAAAACATTTTGCCGCAGGTTGAAAGCCACCAGCTTAATAATTTGCGCATAGTCAATTATCCGGCCAACAACCATTACAAAATTGAATCCGTGGATGCCCAAACCTTGCAAGATATCGATGTTAAGCATCCCGAGCATAACCAAGGCACCAGCCATTATCACATCAACCAAGTAGTTGTCCGCTTCAATAAACTGCCAAGTGAGGCAGACCTGCAGCGGATGCAAGCCGATATTGGAGCCGCGAAGCCTTATCGTAAGCTGGGCTACACGTATATATTCGAATCCAGCCATATGGAAGCCAAACAGCTTATGAATTATTTTCATAATTGGGATATCCAATATGTCGAGCCGCATTTTTTATATTTAACTAATACTGCTGTTCCTACTGCCTCTGAAACGGGAAGAACAGCCAACGATGTGATTGCAGCACCTGTAGCACCTAACGACTCGTTATACCAGCGTTACCAATGGAACCTGCCGCTCGTCGATACAGAGCTAGGTTGGACCATTACTAAAGGCTCCAAGGATGTTATTGTTGCCGTCGTTGACACGGGTGTTGACCTCGACCATCCGGATTTGGTCAATCAGCTTGTGGGCGGCTATAATGTCGTCGACGTCGAATTGCCGCCTATGGACGATGTTGGCCACGGCACCCATGTTGCAGGCGTGATTGGCGCTATTATTAACAATCGAATCGGGGTAGCGGGCATGAGCTGGTATAACCCGATAATGCCGATTAAGGTGCTCGACCATACCGGTGCAGGCAGCACATATGCCGTGGCCCAAGGCATTATATGGGCAACCGATCACGGCGCCAAGGTGATCAATTTGAGCCTCGGCAATTATGCCGATGCGAATTTTTTGCATGATGCGATCCAATACGCTTATGACCATGATGTGGTGCTCATTGCCGCCAGCGGCAATGATAATACCGAACAAGCGGGTTATCCCGCTGCTTACCCGGAAGTATTTGCCGTTGCTGCGGCAGACGCTCAGCGCAAGAAGGCGACGTTCTCCAATTACGGTGACTACATCGATGTAGCCGCGCCAGGGGTTAGCATCGCCAGCACCTACCCCCATAATCAATATGCTTCCCTGTCTGGCACTTCCATGGCCAGCCCGCATGTTACGGCATTGGCAGCACTCATCCGCTCGGCTAATCCCAAGCTAAGCAACCATGAAGTCATGCAAATAATGCGGGATACTGCAACCG
Organism: Paenibacillus agricola; assembly: GCF_011440305.1. Classification (GTDB taxonomy): domain Bacteria; phylum Bacillota; class Bacilli; order Paenibacillales; family NBRC-103111; genus Paenibacillus_S; species Paenibacillus_S agricola. The sequence continues at coordinate 513,813 of NZ_JAAOIW010000004.1, forward strand.
ATGCAGGTCCGGTTGGCAAGGACAAATATTTTGGCTATGGCATCATTGATGTGGCCGCTGCCTTGAGAAGCGCAGCAGGTATTAAAAATAAAGAAGCTGCTAGTGCAGAATCTGGAGGATCCACAACGATCGGTACGGATAATGGTAATAATGTCTGGGGAACGTGGCTCCAAAGATTACTCGGTCAATTGCAAACCGAATAACCGGTTATGAATAAATGCTTGGATTTATCCATGAGAATGCGGCCATGCACAGCCATGAGGACGCACTGACAGGCATCTGCAGCCAGCGACTTCCCAATTTATGCACAAAAACCGCCCCGAGGGGCGGTTTTTTCATTGGTAACAGGAAAGCTTGCACTTAAGCCGGGTTCTGTACTTCCAGTGGTTGTATCGGGTACCACCCTCCCACCATTGAAGCAACAATCATCTATCTAGGCCAAGCATTGCTACTTGGCTCAAGCGACCAACCCGAACGCATCCCGGGCAAGGATTGTCCCTTGGGGGGACCTGCGTTCCATTAGGTCTTGCACCAGATGGGGTTTACCAGGAAATAAGTCACCATATCTCCTCGTGGTCTCTTACACCACGGTTCCACCCTTACCTGTGCGCGGAATACATTCCACGCCATCGGCGGTCCATTTCTGTGGCACTAGCCTTCAGCTCGCGCTGACTGGACGTTATCCAGCATCCTGCCCTACGGAGCCCGGACTTTCCTCTCGTGATTGCTCACCAGCGATTGTCTGTCAAGCTTTCCTGATGTGCAAATGATAGTATACAGCGAATTCCGCAAAAATACAACTGTACAGCCAACAAAAATTCAAAAAAAGTTTATGAATATGGATTATTATGTAAGAATCACCTAGTAAAGCAAGCCAATTAGACAAACTGGAAGGGCTCGGTATTCACTTCGGATTCAAAAACGCCGGTTGCCGACTTTTTCTCCTGAAGCTTGCCACGTAAATATTCAGCAACGCCATGCTTTAATATCTTCTCTACATTATGCCCCGGATCGATTAGGCATAAGCCTGCCGCTTCTGCGTCTTGGGCGGTATGATAATCGATATCCCCCGTTATAAGCACATCGGCTCCAGCAAACAAAGCATGCTTTACATATCTGCCGCCTGAGCCACCAAGTACAGCAATCTTCTGTACCAGCCTTTGCTTGTCTCCTACAAGACGAACAGCAGGCACGTTATAAGCAGCCTTAACAAGCTCGCATAATGCATCTAAAGCCATAGGCTCGGGCAGCTTGCCCACCCTTCCCAAGCCCAATGAACGCCCTGGAAGATCTAGTGTGTATACATCATACGCCACTTCTTCATAAGGATGGACTTTGAGCATCGCTTGGATCGCCTTTTTTTCCAGGCTTTGCGGAACAATCGTTTCCAGCCGCACTTCATTGACATGCTCAAGCTTCCCTTGCGTGCCGATAAAGGGCGCGCTTCCCGCTTCCGGGAGGAAGGAACCAACTCCAGCTGTATGGAAGCTGCAATGGCTATAGGCACCGATCGATCCAGCACCTGCCTTGAACAATGCCTGCCTGACGGGCTCTAGGTGCTCCTCGGGTACAAATACAACAATCTTTTTAAGCTTATCCGTATGTAATCGCTCCAAGGGTGCCAGCCCTCTCAAGCCAATGGCGTCTGCCATCATATCGTTAACCCCACCCACAGCCACATCGAGATTGGTATGGGCAATATAGACCGCAATATCATGTTTAATCAGCTTTTCATAAAGCCGCCCAGCGACGGTATCGGTTTGTAAATGCGATAAAGGCCTGAATATAATCGCATGGTGGGCAATAATTAAATTAGCTCCGATACGGATGGCTTCATCTGCCACTTCATCATTTACATCTAGTGCGATAAGCACATTTTTAATTTCTTTAGAGAGCGTGCCCAATTGCAAGCCGATCTTATCATCGGGGACTGCATAATGCTTAGGTGCCAGCTCCTCCATCAATTGGATTACATGGGGTCCTTTTGCAAGCAAGCTATAACCTCCTTGATTTGCTTAAGCTCTTGTTGCAATTCCTGCTCTTTAATCCGTGACTCAGGCTTTGCCGAACGCGAAAGTCTATGTAAAATCATGTTTAGTTTATCCAGCTCCCAATGCCACTTGTGAAACCAGGCCGGAACCGGCTTATCCAGTAAAAAAGGTCCCATCGTTAATAGCAGTTCGCGATCCACCTCCACGCCATCAGTGAGCGTTCGTGGTTCATATAGCTCGGCATTGGAGCTTTTCGCCAGATTCGATGGTATAGCTGTTAGTATTTCATAAATTTTGCCGTCTTCTTCAAGAATCTGCTCATTAATAAGGATCCAATCTTTCTTTAATAACCAAGATCGCACATTATATTCACCAACATTGGGCTGCAAAATAAGCAAGCTTACGCCTGACAGCTTCTCCTGGCCTGCCTCCAAAATGTCGGCAATTAAGGTTCCTCCCATCCCCGCTATCGTCACCACATCGACCTCGCCTGCCGTTATCACTTCCAGTCCATTCCCAAGCCGGACATCAATCACCGCACTAAGCCCAGCAGCACTTACCTGCTTAGATGCAGCTTGGAAGGGACCCTCATTGACTTCTCCGGCTACCGCCTTAGAAATCCGTTGTTGCTCAGCCAAAAATACGGGCAGCAATGCATGATCTGAACCTATGTCAGCCAATCGGCTTCCTTTCGGTACTCCATTAGCTATCATTTCCAAACGTTTTGATAATCGCAGCATTTTTAGGCAACCCACTCTGTCCATTTTTTTCGAAATCCAAATAACAAGCTTGCTTCGATAAACATCTTGCTTATCAGTACAATTTGCACGGTGTTTTCACCGTAAATCTCATCATAAAGCATAGCATATAATTCCGGCATAAACCAAACGATACAGCCCAGCATAAGAAATACAGTGCCCATTTGCTTGCTCTTCTCCTGGATCATCCAGCCCATCCAACCAAATACAAAACTTAGCGGCACCCAACTGAGCTCAAGGGTAACCCAGCTTGCCAAATCCAATTCATGGTGCAGCAGCCAGCCATAGCAAAATACCAGCACAACCCAACCGCATAATTGGAATAACATAAAGCGGGATAGCAGACCTGTCAGCAACCAGACCAAACTGCATATCGCCACATAACCAACAACCAAGACCGGTGCTTGATAGCCATGAAGCTTAAGTAAAAACACACCTATAAATAGCAGAAACAACGAGGCTAAACCAAATAAAATTTGCGCACGCAGCGGCTCCTTGGATCGTTGCAGGCTTCCTACGGTGTAACAACAAAAAAGCAGGAACATCGAAAGGCCCATTTGCATTGGTAATTCAAAAGCGGTAAAATTGAGAGCAGAGTAAGAGAGCAAAGCCATAATAATAAAAATCATTATCCATACTTTCCAGTTACTGTTCTTAATTGTTGCAGGAGAAACTCCTAAAAATCCTGAGCTGGCACGCGGCTTCTCTGTTGCATCCTCCAAATAAAGATTTAATAAAAAGTCACAATAATGCTCAGGCAGCAGCTTGCTTTTTCGCCAGCGCTCGATTTCCATAATCAGCACTCTTCTTTTTTCATCCATCTCAGCCGATCACCTCTTCAACTACTTAAGAACAACCAAATTCATTTAATCTTAGTATTTATCGGTAAGCCGGAAACAAAAAATTAGACCTGACTGCAATTGCAGCAAGGTCTAAAAGGAAAGTTGTATACCTGTTATATACAATTATTCTAAGAAATCCTTCAGACGTTTACTGCGGCTAGGATGTCTTAGCTTGCGTAAAGCCTTGGCTTCGATCTGGCGAATTCGTTCACGTGTAACACCAAATACTTTGCCTACTTCTTCAAGTGTTCTAGTACGTCCATCATCCAAACCGAAGCGCAGGCGCAGCACGTTCTCTTCGCGCTCTGTCAACGTATCCAATACGTCCTCCAGTTGCTCCTTCAGCAGCTCATAAGCTGCAGCGTCGGCAGGAGCAAGGGCTTCCTGATCCTCGATAAAGTCTCCCAGATGAGAGTCATCTTCTTCCCCAATAGGCGTTTCAAGTGAAACGGGCTCCTGGGCGATTTTCATAATTTCACGAACCTTATCCGTGCTTAAATCCATTTCTTTGGCGATTTCTTCCGGCGTTGGTTCACGTCCCAGCTCTTGCAGCAATTGGCGGGATACCCGAATCAGCTTATTGATGGTTTCCACCATATGTACCGGAATCCGAATGGTTCTTGCTTGGTCGGCAATAGCCCGAGTTATTGCTTGACGAATCCACCATGTGGCATACGTACTGAACTTAAAGCCTTTGTCGTGGTCAAACTTCTCAACAGCTTTAATCAAGCCCATATTGCCTTCTTGGATTAAATCCAAGAACAACATGCCGCGCCCAACATAACGTTTGGCTATACTAACTACCAAGCGCAGATTGGCTTCGGCTAAACGCCGTTTGGCTTCTTCATCGCCCAGCTCGATTCTTTTGGCCAAGCCAACCTCATCTTCCGCCGAAAGTAAAGGAACTCTGCCAATCTCTTTCAGATACATACGAACTGGATCATTGATTTTAATGCCTGGAGGCAACGAAATATCGTCCTCAAAATTAAAATCGTCATGCTCTCTGTCACGATCCCGGTCACGGTCAATTGGACTGATCTCACTGTCATCGTCAGATTCATTGCCTACATCAATACCCATCTCCGAAAGCTGCTCAAAAAATTCGTCGATCTGCTCTGGATCTTGATCAAAAGGAGCTAGCTTCTCCACGATATCTTTATAAGTTAAAGAGGAGCGTTTTTTCCCCAATTCAATTAGCTGATCCTTTACCTGATCCAACGTCAACTCTGTCTCTATCTCCGTATGTTGATCGTTCGCCATATGCCAACTCCCTCCTCCCTAAAGCCGCCATCAATCCAAATATAAACTTATTTAGAATGATTTTAATTGCTTAATTAGGGATGTTCTCTCATTACCAATTAAACCAGCCTTAGCCATATCTCCAGAAAAAGCTGCTGCTATCATTTCTTCTTGTTTCTGTTCAATCAATTTTTCGATCTTATATATTTTTATTTTACTTATAAAATCGTCGATAACCCGACCATTAACCCCGTGAGAGTTGCCCATCATAGCAATCGAGCTTGCCAAGCCCTCCAATTCTTCCTCCTGAAGCATCGCAATAAAGCTGCTAAAGTTCGGCTCATTGCCCTCCGCAAAGTAAGCGTACAAATAAGCAGCTAAAGCACCATGAGCATCTACATTGAATTGATCTCCCAAGTTCCGTTCTACATATTGCGTAATATCGGCATCAAACAGCATTATTGCCAATAATTGGCGTTCCGCATTATAATAGGCGGGAAGCAATGAGGGGGTTTGTTCCCGGGGTCTTCGTTCATTCCTAACATTATTCCACGGTTTAGCATTATTATCCCCAGAATGATTGCTTTTTTCCGCTTGGAGCCTGATTTCATTCAGGTCTTGCAAAGTAGTATCAAACGAATAATGAAATTCCGAAGATAGCTCCTTTACATAGTGCTCTCTTTCAATGGGGGATGGGACATCCGCAAGAATCTTGAGAGCCTGCTTCATATATCGAAGCTTTTCCCCATCTTCCTGCATTTTAAAATTTTTGCGAAAATAATGAAGTTTATATTTGATCGTTGGTACGGCACCGTCAATGATTTCCCGTACAAATCGTTCAGAACCGTTATTGGTAATATAATCATCCGGATCCTGACCATTCGGAATCATGGCAATTTTGACTAGAAACCCTGCTTGCTCCAAAATTGGAATGCTCTTATATGCAGCATTTTGTCCGGCAGAATCACCATCGTAAGAAACAATCACTTGATCAGCCTGCTTGCGGATAATTTCCGTATGCTCTTCAGTCAAGGATGTCCCCATCGTTGCAACACCGTTCGTTACGCCAGCCTCCCAAGCTTTAATCACATCCATATAACCTTCAAATAACACAATTTGCTGCTTTTTACGAATTTGCGGTCGCGCTAAATGAATGTTGTACAAGCTTTTGCTTTTGTAGAAGAGCATCGTTTCAGGGCTATTCAAGTATTTGGGTTGTGCATCTCCCATAGCTCTGCCACCGAACGCAATTAACCTCCCCTTCCAATCACAAATAGGAAACATAATTCGATCACGGAATTTGTCGAAATACCCTTGTCCTTCCTGTCTTGCGGACAAAAGCCCCCCCTTTTCCATAAGCGGTAAAGCATATTGCCGTTTCTCGAGCAGTTGAGCCAGCGTATCCCAATTAGAGGGCGCATAGCCAATGCCGAAGGTGTCAATTAATTTATCACTTAATCCCCTTGCGCGCAGATACTCCATGGCTTGCTTGCCTTGCTCCGTATTTTTGAGAATATGCTGGTACAGCTTGCCTGTAAACTCGTAGGCTTCATACAGCTTTGCCTTATCGGGATCCTGCTGAACTCGGTTATCGGGACCTAAGTCTACACCAAGATCCAAATTCGCATCTGTAGCCATCTGATTAATCGCTTCGATAAAAGAATAGCCTTCTATCTCCATTAAAAATCGAATTGCACCGCCCCCAGCACCACATCCATAACAATGATAAATTTGTTTTTCAGGTGTAACGGTGAATGAGGGTGTTTTCTCTGAGTGGAAAGGACAAAGTCCCTTCATATAATGACCTTGCTTGCTCAAATGAACATAACGACCCACGACATCGACAATATCATGATGCTTGAGAACTTTCTCGATGACTTCTTCCGGAATGCGTCCGTTACTCATTCTATCCACCTTCATTCAAATTAACACGTAATAATATTCGCTAATACTCGGAAATCTCCTGCAAGCCTTGTAAAACTTTTGTCAAAGTTTGTAGAAAATAATGGCGATCCTCATCAGTAAAAGGTCTTGGGCCTTTGCTGTGCTTGCCTCCACGTCGTTGCTTGGCTTGCTCATGGCGGCGATCTAGCAAGAAATCAATCGTCCGATCCGTATATTGTTGCCCACGATTCGACAGAGCTATCGCTTTTTTGCCTAGAGCCAATGCAGCTAGGCCAAAGTCTTGAGTGACTAAGATATCTCCAGCGGCAATCCGATTCGCGATATACAAATCTGCGGATTGGTCGGAGCGATCTACTTGGACAATCTGTACACCATCCATAGGGGCAAGCCGGTGGTCGAAGGAGGCTACCATGACCACATCAACGGCAAAAGGAGCCGCAGCTTTAACGATCTCAGGCTTAACCGGACAAGCGTCAGCATCCACAATAATTTTGCGCCGTATTAGCATTATTCACCAAATCTCTTTCCTGGTGGTACTTATTAATATACGATGGGGACATAAAAAATCCTGCTTGTTTTTTAGAAAAGCATTGTCTGTGTTATCGGTTGCGGTACCATTCCATAATTAAGCCCGCAGTTTCTTCCACCGCTTTATTTGATACATCGATCACGGTACAGCCAATGCGTTTCATAATACGGTCTGCGTATTCAAGCTCCACATTGATTCGCTCTACATTGGCATATGTCGCTGTCCGCGGCAACCCCAGCATTTTCAAACGCTCTGTACGGATCATATTGAGTTTATCGGGATCAATGCGGAGCCCAATAATTTTTTTATTGGAAACCGTAAATAGTTGCTCTGGTGGCTGGATTTCAGGCACAAGCGGGACATTTGCAACCTTGAACTTTTTGTGGGCAAGGTACATCGATAAGGGAGTTTTAGAAGTCCTTGATACTCCCACCAATACAATATCGGCCTGCAGTACCCCATTATAATCCCGGCCGTCATCATATTTCACAGCAAACTCTACCGCTTCTACTTTTTTGAAGTACCCTTCATCAAGCAGATGGATCATACCGGGCTGATGCCTAGAAGGCTGCTGCATTTTTTGCTCTAAGCCACTTAAGATAGGACCGAGTAAATCAATATGCACGAGTTGGTGAAGAATCGCCTGTTGGATTAAATAATCACGAAGCTCCGGGATTACCAGTGTGAATACGATAATACCGTCCTGAGCCTTGGCCATTTGAATCAATTTATCAATACCCTCGTGATCTTCAAGAAATGACGTGATATGAACGTCTACCAGATGAGGATAAAATTGGACAGCTGCTGCATGGACTACGGCTTCGCCCGTATCCCCTGCTGAATCGGATGCTACATAAATAATCGGAATCGCTTTTTCGACCATAGGCTACAGCTTCCTTTCTTTTCAAAAAAAGAACTCCCCACAAGCCTGTGCGAGACTTATGACGAGGTATATTTTAATGTAATATATTATATTATCAAAACTAAATAAAAATGTCAAATTCCATATTTATCCATCTGGTCCAGAAAGTTACGTGATTTCAATGGGACGCCGATTTGTGCATCAAAATAAGAACGCATTAAGTTTTTCAAGCTGGTCTTGGTTTCTGGTTTTACATCAATCTGGCCAAGCCTCGTAATATCCATTCGAGCAAATAAACGAATTAATTTGAGTGTTCCTGACGAAAGAATAAGGGCTTTAAGGTCTTTAAAGCGGCAGCTTCCACACAGCATCCCACCCAGCGCCGCGCTGAAAGCCATCTCATTATCTTCCCTCCGACAGGCTACACAAACTTCCAGCTCCGGCAGATAGCCAGCATGTGTCCAAATTTTCATTTCATATATGAAAGAAATAATCTGCATATCTTTATGCTCAATAAGGCCTTTCATTGCGGCATTCAGCTGGTCGAAGAGATAAGGATTCGCCTCTTGGTCAGCCAGCATCCGGTCCGTTAATTCCGCCATATAGGAAGCATAAGCAGAAAGATGCAAATCTTCGCGGATAGCATGGTGCGAATCCACAATTTCCGCATGTTTCAAAGTGCCCAGCTGCCCGGAGCGAAAAAACAAATATTGACCCGAAGTGAATAATTGGGAAACCGAGCCATAACGACTTTTTAATTTCTTGGCACCTCTTACTATAACGGCGATTTTGCCCATTTCACGGGAAAATATCGTAATAATTTTATTACCTTCCCCATAATCCATACTGCGAATGACGATTCCTTGTACCTGATACTGCATCGCCGGTTTCCCCCATGCCCCACATTAACGCTATTGTAACGTATCCTCGGACTCGTCATTCAAGTCCTCGTCTGTTTCATCCGAAACGGAGTCCATATTGATCTCTTTATAAAGCAAATAAGCATCGACATCGCCTGTTAATGAAAAATACTGCCATGAAAAATCTCTCATACTGCATCCCCTCTCCATAAGCCAACAACGTTTAGGATGGGGAGAAGCATGAATAATTATGTGTTGCAATAACTGCCACAGTCGATTGGAAACTAAGGACCAACCCACTGTTGCCGATACCTGATAAAATTGTTTCTTAATCGTTGCGGAAGCCTAAGTCACGCAAAACCCGATCCTGGTTCCGCCAGTCCTTTTTCACTTTGACCCAAAGCTCAAGAAAAGTTTTGGAGCCCAGCAGGGCCTCTATATCGTAACGCGCTTTTTGCCCGATTTCTTTTAACAAAGCACCTTTTTTTCCGATAATAATCCCTTTTTGCGAATCCCGCTCCACATAAATTACCGCCGATATATGCACCACTCCATTGTCCTCTACCTTCATGTCTTCAATGCCGACAGCAATAGAATGGGGGATTTCTTCGCGGGTCAAATGCAAAATCTTCTCGCGGATCAGCTCTGCGCAAACAAATTGCTCCGGGTGGTCAGTCACTTGGTCAGTAGGATAATATTGCGGCCCTGGCACTAAATATTTACCAATCTGTTCCAGAAGCGTGTTTACATTATTGCCATTTTTCGCCGATACCGGAATGATTTCTGCAAAATCATACAAATCCTTGTACTTCACAATCGTTGGCAATAGCTCCTCCGGCTGTACTTGGTCAATTTTGTTCATAACCAAAATTACTGGCTTCGTTACCTTCTTGAGGTTCTCAATAATAAAGCGGTCGCCGCCGCCAATTCCTTCGACAACATCGATTAGCAGCAATACCGCATCAACCTCGCGCAAAGAGCTCTCTGCTGTTTTCATCATATAATCGCCTAGCTTTGATTGCGGCTTGTGGATACCCGGCGTATCAAGAAATACAATTTGCATATCGTCGGTTGTATAAACGCCGTGAATTTTGTTGCGTGTGGTTTGCGGTTTGTCGGACATAATAGCAATTTTTTGCCCTATGACCTGGTTCATCAAAGTAGATTTACCCACGTTCGGGCGGCCAATTATGGCGACAAAGCCGGATTTAAATGCTTTTTTAGGGGTAGATGCTGTCATTATTAGGTTGTTCCTCCATTTAGATCGTTTTGGGTAAAAGCACCAGGAAGCAGCTCGGCCACTGTCATTTCAATCATGTCGCCTTGTAAATTTGCCATATAAACGGGCATATCAGGAGCACATAGCTCCATTAGCACCTGGCGGCATACCCCGCAGGGTGAAATGGGATGGGGCGTATCGCCCACGACAGCAATCGCTACAAAGGTATTAGGCGCTTTTCCATCAGCAATCGCGCGAAACAGCGCTGTACGCTCTGCACAATTCGTCGGGCTGTAAGCGGCATTTTCCACATTGCAGCCTTGGTGCACATGCCCGTCTGCATCCAGTAAAGCACTGCCCACTTTGAAATGCGAATAAGGCACATAAGCCTTTTCCCTAGCTTCCATGGCTAGTTGGATCAATTGCTGTTTGTCCATCCGCTCATCCCTTCCTAGTTTATTACATAATAAATAGCGAAAGTTATACAGGTGCCAACCAAGCCACCCAGGATAAGCGAAGCCAAGGAGCGGCTTCGTTTATCATAAAGCACCAGCATAACCAAAAATGCCAAGAAGTAAGCCAACAACACCACATAGGTAATGCTGGAATAAAAGGCAATACAGGTAGCAATGGCAAATGCAATTGCAGATAATAAAGACAGTCGGTACCTGCTGTCCTTGCTGGAGAAGCGAGTATCCAGCACAATGGTCGCCAGTGCAACTAAACTTATTAATATCCATAAGGTAGCTGCTGAAAAAGCCATCCCGCCAGATGTCCTTACATTTCGGAACAATTGGTCAACAGGCTCATAAAATACAACCATGCCGACCACAGCGGCAAAAACCGCAGACACCAAAACGGAGGCTGCGGCCACATCCTTCGCTATTTTAGCTAGGGGATGATGATCTGGCATGGCGAGATCTACAGTTTTTTCAATCGCCGTGTTGATCAGCTCCGTAACGATCATCAAGGTTACAGCCAGTAAAATAAACAATATTTCCAGCTTGGGCAAGCGCAGATACAGAGCGAGCAGCATGACAATAAAAGCGGCAAAAAAATGAAATTTCATATTACGCTGTGTGGAAAGAGCATACTTCACTCCTTCATACGCATACCGAAAGCTTCTGCGCCACTTCAGCATTGAGCTCATCTCATTAAGCCGGCTTGCTCTAAAATTCGCTCCTGCTTAGCGAACATTTCTTTCTCGGCAGCCTCATTATCGTGGTCATATCCGATCAAATGCAGAAAGCCATGCACGAACAGAAATCCCAGCTCACGCTCTACAGAATGCCCATAATCGACACTTTGCTCAATCGCTCGCGGCACGGATATAATAATATCGCCTAATGGTTCATCAAAGGTCGCTTCCATTCCTTCTTCATCCCCGTAATCCCCCTCCTCTGCTTCTAACCCCTCGTCAAGAGCAGAATCAGATCCTGGCGATTGATCCAGACGATCCAAATCCTTAAGATCATCCTCGTTCATGAAATCGTCTGCTTCTTCCTCTTCTTCTTCATTGATGTAGAAGATTTCCATCTCGTCCTCACCAATATCCTGCATGGCAAAGGATAACACATCCGTAGGCTTATCAAGCCCACGGTATTCACGGTTCAACCGTTGAATCTCCTTATCGTCGACAAAGGTTAAGGCGACCTCACCTTCTGTTACCTGCTCCGCTTCTCCAGCAAGCTTTAGTAATAGTTCAAGCCTCTGTACGAATTCGGGTGAAATTGCTAATTGGGTTTGTTCATTGTTCCATTCAAGACGCAAAGCCATGGTTTACCTCCTTTATGCCTATTTGGTTACCACTGCCGATTGGTTCTCTGTGGATAAACTCGTAGGCGGATATTCAATTCGGGAATGAAAAATTCCAAGCAGAGTTTCATTTAAGGTTTTGGCGATTTGGTCAAGCTCCTTGGTGGTCAGGTCGCATTCATTAAACTGCCCATCATCCAGCCGCCCTTTAATAATTTTACGAACCATCGAATCAATCTGCTCCAGGTTTGGGCTGCGCAGTGAGCGGACAGCCGCCTCGACACAATCGGCAATCCCTACAATCGCCGCTTCCTTGGACTGTGCCATGGGACCTGGATACCGATAGTCAAGCTCCTCTACAGGATTCGGATCATTTGCCGCCTCCGCGATTTTCTTCGCTTTGTAGTAAAAAAATTGCAGCAATGTCGTCCCATGGTGCTGCTCGGCAATATCGCGGATTGGTTTGGGAATATGATGCTCTTTCAGCAGCTCAACGCCATCTCTCGCATGGGCAACAATGATAGATTTGCTAAGGGCAGGATCCATCTTGTCATGCGGATTCTCGATATTCGTCTGGTTTTCGATAAAATAGGCTGGACGCTTCGTTTTGCCAATGTCATGGTAATAAGCGCCCACCCTGCATAGCAGACCATCCGCACCAATCGCCTCTGCCGCTGTCTCTGCCAAATTCCCAACCATAATACTGTGGTGGTAGGTTCCCGGTGTTTCCGTTAGCAACTTGCGCAGCAAAGGATGGTTCGGGTTGGACAGCTCAACAAGCTTTAATGGCGATAGGATACCAAATGCAGCTTCGAAGAATGGCAAAAGGCCAATAACGAACACGGCGGTTAGCAAGCCGCTGCCCACAATAAAGGAAAGCGCGAACAACATATTACGCTTGCTTTCATGGTCGTCAATAAGCAGCAGCGACCCGAGAAGCAGCATTCCCATTAAGGCAACAGCCATTCCCGCTTTCAAGATTGAGGAGCGCTGGCTCGCCCGCTGGATGGAGAAAATGGCTGCAAACGAAGTAACCAACGTGACCAGACCATAACGAAAATCAAAGGACTGTAGATGGTCGGTGTTAAAGATCATGCTAGCCATCACGCTAAACAATACCGCGGAAAAAAAGGCTAAATTGGCATCTAATAGAATAGCAACAAGCATGGCTCCCATCGCCGCGGGTGCAAGAAGACCAATATACGGATAATCTAAATTCTGCACAAGCGAGAACAGCTTCATACCTAAAATATTCATAATAATGATAAGCACCAGCATGAGCAGTTGGGCATTATTGCTTTTGATCGGCAATGCGCTGCGTCTAACAAACATCACTACGCCTAAGGTGAACAGCAATACCAGAATAATGAGTCCAATCCGTGGTAAAAAGCTAGATTCATCCTGCAGCATATCAAGGCCGCTAAGCCTTTGATAGATTTCTTCCGTGATGGGATCACCTTTATTAACAAGCACATCGTTTTTATTAATGAAGACTGGCTTCACGTTGTCGCGGGCTTGCCCTTTGGCAGTTTCCGTACCTTTTTGATCCAAAAATTTGTTAGGCGTTACCGCAGCCCGGACGATCTCCTGAACCATCTCCCGGGCAATGCTTTTGGTTAAGGTGGAGCTATTCACGAGCTCGGCAACCTTGGCACGTACGGTTTGGGCATCCAATATTTGATCGTTCATCAGCTTCGTGACGATTTCTTTGGATACCGGCTCCATCAAGGTCAAATCTTCCTTAGCCAGCCTAGGCATTTTATAAAACGTTTCTTCAGGTATCCGGTATTGCTGCTCCGAAACTTTTTTGCGAATCTCTAGCAGCAAGGGCTCATTATACTGGCCGCTTGCTGTGTAGCCTTGAATTTGTTTATCTATATGGTCTTGGGCCAAATTTGGAAAAACTGATTTAAAAATATTAACCTTGTCGCCTAGTGTTACTTCGGAATCGGCATTAATTTGCTGCAGCTTTTCAAACATGGCCTCAATGAGCTGCTCATTCTTTAGCGATACAATCCGATATACAGGCTGCACATGCTGAGCTGCTTCTTCTTTAGCCTTTTCGGTAGCTATCGCATTTTCTATCGCTCGAGGCGCTAGTATATTCTTCTCCGCGGTCGTGCCTACCTGGATATCATAGGTTTGCGGGATCATCCTATTCGTTAAAGCCAAATAAAAGACTGCAGTAAGGATTACAAACAGAAGAAAGCGCACGAGGGCGCTATATTTCCATCCAGAAAACTGGGATTGAATTTTCTTTTGAAACAAAGCCTTATTGTTCATCGCGAAAGGTCAGCCCTTTCTATACGCATCTTCTTTGCCAAAGAGCTGCAAGGGTTTCGACTGACTGTTTCATCTATCAGCCTGCCGTTTCCCCTAAGCTGCATTTATTTGGTCTCGTTCTGTCCATTATAAGCGATAATTATCTTTTGTACCAAACTATGCCTAACTACATCCGCTTCGGAAAATTCAATAAAGCCGATTTCTTCAATTCCATTCAAAATGCGCTGCACCTCGATAAGTCCGGATGACTTACCACGAGGCAGATCAATCTGCGTGACATCGCCGGTAATAACCATTTTCGAACCAAAGCCAAGCCGGGTTAAAAACATTTTCATTTGTTCGGGTGTCGTATTCTGCGCCTCATCCAAAATAATAAAGGAATCGTCCAAGGTCCGACCACGCATATAAGCAAGCGGAGCAATTTCGATCAAGCCTCTTTCCAATGACTTCAGTACCTGCTCCGGTCCCAAGACATCGTTAAGTGCATCATACAATGGGCGTAAGTAAGGGTCAACCTTTTCCTGTAAGTCGCCAGGCAAGAAGCCTAAGCTTTCCCCCGCTTCAACGGCAGGCCTCGTCAGCACAATGCGCTTTACTTTGCCTTCCTTGAGTGCGGTTACCGCTAGGACAACTGCCAAATACGTCTTGCCTGTACCAGCTGGACCAATACCAAATACGATATCTAATTTCTTAATAGTGGACACATATTGCTTTTGTCCGATTGTTTTTACCCTTATAGGCTTGCCCTTATGCGTAGTCGCGATATCGCCTTTGAACAAATCCAACAGTTGGTCTGCCTTCATGTTCTTCGCGAGCTCTAATGCATACTTAATGTCGCGCTCCGTTAAGATATAATTGTTGCGTACAAGCTGCAAGAGCACATCAAACAGCTGTTCAAGTGAATCCATCTCGCTGCCTTGGCCTTGAATAACGATCTCTTCTCCACGAGATTGGATGGTGGCATCCGTCTGCTGTTCAATCATCTGTAAAAACTTATCCTGCGGCCCGAATAAAGCAAGTCTTTCAGCCGTATTTTTCAAAGCTACTTTGATGAAACGTCCTTGATCCGTCAACAGGCCTCTTCTCCTTCAAGCGAATGCGTTATGGTATGATAGCTTGCTCACCAACAATGGATTCTTCCACTTCTAAATGCACTTCCATATAAACTTTACCATTGTCCGTCTTTTCATGCAAAATTTTTTCATTTACGACTCGTGCTTCATTGCCTGCTGCCGTGATAATTTCCTGCTTAGCCCGCTCCATACCGAGGCTGCGGGCCTCCTGAAGCTCCAAGGGCTGTTCTAGCAATTGGATCTCCATCACTTTTTCTTGCAGCCACCCTAAAGGCAGCGTGTAATCACGCCAGTGCAGGCTCTTGCGCTCTGGCAATGTTTCATAATGTTCAAAGGGCAATTCCCCATAGCCGCTTAATTGTAGAGCACGGCTACCCATAACCAAATAGGAGCGGTTGACGACAGCACCTGTATATATTTTCAATTGCCGCAAAAGTGGCACCTCAATGGATGGGGTGTACCATACAATGCCTTTAACCTTGCCCATGGCCACGACCGTTTGCCGGTTCAACTCATCTCCCAAAATACCTGAGATCAGGATATCCCCTTTTTTTACATAGGTATTGGGTTTAACAACAGGTCGTCCTTTTTCAGCATAAATGGAAGTGATCAATGCACTTTTCGTGGCAACCAAATTCCGTGGATTTAACAGTGGGGGCACATCCGGTATTGTGGCTTCAACCACTTTGATAACGATCTGGGTACCTTGTACCTCCACGCCAACCCAAGCTGTGCCGGGCAGCTTATTTTGCAAGCTTTTGGAGAGCACATCTGTATCCTTCAAGCGGAATTTCCATTGCATCTTATAGATGCCCTCCTGCTTGGCTGTCTGTAAAATATCTGTGGTGCTTATCGATTCATTGCCCTCTACCCGCACCTGCCAAACTAGTGACGACAGCAAATAAAGTCCGATAATAAACCCAATGAAGCCCGCAACAAACAATTTTCTTTTTTCCACTTTATTCAAAGTAAAGGGCAGCCCATATCTTTGCAGGACATGGATACGGGAGCCTGTCTCTTTTAAAAGCGGGCGAAGCAAGAAAAAATCACGAAGGGATATGCACAGCTGTGCACGTGCTTCATGGATTTGAATATCCCAAATAGACATCCGCCGCTCTACAATCCGATTGATGAGCTGTTCGATGCGTTGTCCTCTCACTTCGACTATGACATATCCGCGCAACGATGATAGAATGGATGATTTCAATTCAGCACCCCTTTACGGAATATATTTGAGCTCATCAATAACTCCTTCAATGAACACTTCCTCAGACAAAATGGCACGGATTACGAGCTGCTTCCCATGAACCTCTAGCCTTCCTTTGGATAAAGCCAGCCCAAGCAGCTCACTTGAAAAATGCAGCACGCCACGATGGTTTTCAATATAAAGCTGAACATTCCCGATCATGGTCAGCCTAGGCAAATCTGAAGTTATATCTTGTGGAAGGTCCAGCAGCTTGGCAGTCAATTTGTTAATCGTCCGAGTCAACGCTCGCATGCCTTTCCCTCCCCAAACGTTCTAAAGCCATTACCAGACTGTTTACAACATATGCCCGATTGACGTACTTTATGAGACCCCCACAAAAAATTGCATGCAGGAACATTAAGCCCAACTGCGGCTCACTCCATTTTCTAGAAAAACAAAAACGCCAACACCTTGCCAGTTAGGCAGGTTCGGCGATTAGATGGGGGCGTTTTCATTTGGCAATATATCGATCGATTATATATTTAATATATTTAATAATTCTTCTCATTAATTACATCAGCGCAATCTGAAAGAAGCTAATGTACCCTTTCATCTGCTTCCCGCACAATAATGCGTGAACCTTCTACCTCCACGATAACTACTTGCTTATTAATAGCGATAAATTCTCCATACGTAACGACATGCACCCATTCATCGGCCACCTGGATTGTTCCTGAGGGTCTTAGTGGCGTTATTGCTAAGCCGGATTGCCCCAGCAGATCCGTGCGTTGCGGGATCGATTCATAGCCTTGCTGATAGCCAGAGTCCGTATCCTGATTATCTAAGGATAATTTCCACCTGTTGCTTCTTAAAGCAAAACGGACTAGGAGGCCCCCTATAAGCATTGCCAATAACACCACCCCCACCCATCGCTGGCTTATAAAGCGCGCCGTATTTTCTAATAATGTGGGCTCGTTAACCGTTTCCATGGATTTAAGCGCGAACGCGTAGGTTGTAGCATAAAATAAGTTAAAGGGAGTCAGCAAAATTTGTAGCAGCACCACCAGCAGCAGCCATCTTACGTAAAAAAAGCCATGTTGAACAGGTACCATCATGCTTTTACCTCCTAAAATCACAAAATGAGTCGTTATCCGTTTATGATACCTAATTAAAGCAATTGGTCTTCCATTCAAACATGCAAAAAAACACTCCGGTTAGGGAGTGTCTTCTTACTGCTAGGTTAATAGCTGTTGAACGGCCTGATTAACAACTTTGCCATCGGCACGTCCTTTGACCTTTGGCATTAATGCACTCATGACTTTTCCCATATCCGCTTTAGAAGAGGCACCCACTTCTTGGATGGTCTGCTGTACAATGGATTTCACTTCTTCTTCAGTAAGCTGCTGCGGTAAGTACTCGATCAAGATTGCAATTTCTGCCTTTACGGCTTCGGCCAGGTCATCACGACCGGCCTTTTCAAATTCCTGGAGGGAATCTCTGCGCTGTTTAATTTCGCGACTGAGAACGTCAAGTACTTCTTGGTCATCTAAGGGTTTACGCTGCTCTATTTCTAGATTCTTAATAGCTGCACGAACCATACGGATTACGGAGAGTTTAAACTTGGCCTGGCTCTTCATCGCTAGTTTCATATCTTCATTCAGTCTTTCGTTTAAGCTCATCGTGTAGTTAAGCCTCCTAGAACTTTCTCTTACGAGCAGCCTCAGACTTTAACTTACGCTTAACGCTTGGTTTTTCATAATGCTTGCGTTTTTTAACCTCCGCTAACACGCCATCCTTTGCGATGGTGCGCTTAAAGCGGCGAAGTGCAGCATCTATAGTTTCATTTTTGCGAACTCGAGTTTCTGACACCAGTTTTCCCTCCCTCCGAACAGACCGTCCAAGACGAAAAAAAGCAGTTTATCAACTACAATTATATTGCAAACAGATACTAAGGTCAACCTAGAAGCGGAAATATTTATTTTACGTTGAGCGCACCCAGCTTTTCGCCACCAAGTAAGTGATAATGAATGTGGAATACTACCTGTCCACCGTCACTTCCACAGTTATTAACAAGCCTGTAGCCACTCTCCGCCACACCTTCCTGCCTAGCAATATGCTGGGCTGCCTCATGCACATCACCAAGCAAGCCCCAGTCTCCTGGCCCCACATCATTCATGGTTGCGATATGCTTCTTGGGGATAATTAATACATGTACAGGTGCAGCAGGCTGAATATCACGAAACGCCAGCACATGCTCATTCTCGTAAACCTTGGTGGAAGGAATGGATCCTTCAACTATTTTGCAAAAAATACAACTCACAGCATTACCCCTCTCTAGAGCTTGAATAGCCAACTTACTTCTTAAGCATTTGCCAAGTTTGCGTAGCAACAAGCTAACCTAACCCTATGATACCGAAAATCGTTAAATAATTCCAATAGCGCTAAAGAGCCATTGGCGAAAAGTCATGATTTTCCCAGTAAAGGATAGCTGGACTGCGGTATTGATCTGCACGGCTCTCGTTGTGCCATCCCACGTTAATTGCCCACCAAAGGCCTCGCCAATAAACCGTGCCGGGGCCATCGAATACCCATTAATTAGCTGCGCTGGCACTTCCAGTTTAACCTGTTGTCCGTTTTTAGTAGCTTTGCCATCGCGGATATTTAAAGTAATCGTTGTATCTCCCTTACGTCCCGTAGCAACTTGGGTAGCCTGATCCCAGCTAACAGTCGCTCCCAGTGATTCAAAGATCGCCCTCATTGGAGCTAATGTGCTGCCATCGCGGATGATTGCTGGCTGTTCATACTTTTGCCGCTTGCCATCTATGGAAATAGAAACCTCCGAAGATAAAGGGAATGATTTATCCACTACTTTATAGCCCGCACGATTATA
The DNA here is from genome assembly GCF_011440305.1 of Paenibacillus agricola. Lineage (GTDB taxonomy): Bacteria > Bacillota > Bacilli > Paenibacillales > NBRC-103111 > Paenibacillus_S > Paenibacillus_S agricola. Next base: position 533,205 of record NZ_JAAOIW010000004.1, read on the forward strand.
AACAACAAGCTGAAGTGTAGAGCCCGCCGGAACCTCGCTTGCATTCAGTTCAATGCCAAATGGGGGATTCCGCTGGGATTCGATAATTTCACCATTAATTAAATAATCAATTTGATTGATATATACATCAGGTATTTTCACCCAGGGTGTGATCATGGTTGTACCTTGAAAAGTATTACTGCTTCCATTGAGCTTGATGTGGCCGACACCATCTGCTGGCCTGGCTCCTTGCTCGACCTTTTTCAAATAGTAAGGCGCTGCAATCATACTGCTATAAAGCTCTTTCATCGCTTCATTATCTGCTAGCAAATAGTTATTGCGGGATTCTCTATCCCCCAAGTCAACATTAAAATAATTGATCGACTTCAGTCGTGGGTATTTTAGCGGCATTACCTGATACAAGCGATGCAAATTTAACAGTGCATAATCCGTAAATGATTCATCCGTAGCATGTTCATAATGCGACACAGCGGTCTCGCTGATCATCAGCGGCTTGCGGTCCGAATAGGTTTTGTACAATTTATCTAACCGTTCGATCGGGCTTGTCGCCGACATATCACCCTGTGCCGGATCGCCATTTTCATAGGGCTCAGTATACATGTTAACACCTACCCAATCGACATAATCATCTCCAGGATAGTAATCATCAATGGAATAGGATGGCACATCGCCTGGACTCCAAACCATCGCTACATTAGGGGCTTCCTGAGCCATAACATCATGGATAAGCCGAAATTTTTCGATATATTTCTGTGGATCGCCATGCCAGACCACCCAATTGCCGTTCATTTCACTGGCATAGCGTAAAAAAATCGGAATGCCTGTTGCCTTCGCTGCCCGCGCCCATTCCCTTAAATGGGCATTATCCTGGACTGAATCCAACCCATTGCTCGGTTCCCAAGCAATCTGCAAAGCTGATCCAGCTTCTTTGGCGCGCACGGCATACTGTTTAGGAAATGGTTGATCATATGGCGTATACGCTAAATAATGGGCATGCTTGCTGCCATAGATCGATTCCGACTTAATGAAATTATTTTGCATTTCAGGATCTTGCTCCGAATACATACCAATGTACGTCCCGTATTCAGGCTCGAATTTAGCAAGCTTCCCATTGACGGGGGCGCCTTGCTTCTTCAACACATCCACATCAGAGGTGGACATATAAACGTCGGCTATGGTTCGAATCTGGTCAGCTCTTATAAGATCAACCGCTCCCCAATCCTTACCTTCCTTCAACCAGTATTGGTTTTCCAGCTCATAATAATAAATCGCATTGTCGTAATCCTGAATTTTATCATAATATTCATTCAACGAGCCGCTAAATAAGGCAGCCCCCTGCCAATCGCCCTCAGCCGCGTAGTGCTCGACAAGAAACTTCCAATGCGGCACCGCTTCCTGCGTGTTGCCTCTTTTGACAGCAGCTTCAGCTGCTTGCCAGCGATCCCAGATTGGGTCAGCTTGAGCTGCCGATGCTCCCGATAATAGCGTAACAGCCACCAGACTAGCAGCCAGTCCTTTGCGCAGATTCGTTATTAAACTTCGATTTTTAACCATGCCCGTCTTTCCCCCACCTCGTAGCAATAAGCATTATACATTCAGCTTTATTTCTATTATACATGAGTAGATGATGGGATTAGCTATTAAGTGTAACTTTTATTCATAATTCTAGCAGCTTTGCACCATCAAATAAAAAGATATATTTCCCCGTCACCGGGCGTTTCCAAATCTTTTCTACAGCATTCGCATATAGATCAATTTGCTGCTTGTGCCGCTCTTTTATTGCTTCAATAGCAGCTTCACCATCATCCAGTAATCGATCGGTTTTAAAATCCACCAACACAAGCCCATTTTCCTCAACAAATAAACAATCGATCATCCCTTGCAGCAATACGGTCTCTGATTCATCCATACTTGAAAGCTCTTTACTGCTGTAAGCTTCTTTGGCAGATAGCCCGAGACTGAATGGGATTTCCCGGTACACTTCGGAGGCTTGCAGCAACCGTATGCCAACACTGCTAGTGAAGAACGCTACAATGATTTCCGGATCTAGCAATTTATGTTGCTCCGCCGTTAGCAGTTCTTTATCGACCATCTCATCCAAAGCACGAACCACATCGATGGCGGAAGGCTCGTGATCAAGCGGTATATACTGCATGACCGAGTGAAATACAGTCCCTCGCTCTGCTGCATTCATTTGCTTAAGCTCCATAAATCGCGGACGCCTCGCCGTAATGGAAGACTGACTCGGTACAGCGGCTTCGGGAAACGTTGATTCCTCGGAATCACGTGATAATACACGGTAATGGTCAGACTGTCGCTTGAGCTCGGTTACGGATATTTTGGATGGCAGCTCCGACGCCTGCTGGTGAGCATAGGTCCATGCCAGCCTATGTGTGACCTGAAACTCCCAATATTGCCCTTGCCCTTCGTCAACAGGCTCCAGATGAAGCACTGCTTGCTTACGGCTTTCATCCATCTCAACGGTCGCAGCAGCTTGTACCATGGCCGCGACACTCTCTGGTCGGATTAGGTGAATCTTCCACAAGGACTCTTCACCATCAAGATAGGCTGCATGCCGGCCAGAAACCGCTGCGTAATCCCGCAAAACGTTTCCATCAGGATGCCGCATCAGAGCAGGACCAATCCAATCCATATAACTTCTCGCACCGGCCACTGCGGCATCTGGCAGCAGCATTTGGTCATGGTCAATGTACTTTGACCAATTGTACAGCAGCTTGTCCATTCCTTTAACTGTTGCGAGCAAATATAGCTTCTCCCGTGCACGTGTAAGGGCTACATAAAGAACCCTCATCTCCTCTGCGATCATTTCCATCCGCAGCTTACGCCGAATAGCAAGCCAAGGTAAGGTCGGATAGCTGGTTCTTGCAGCCGCATCGGTAAATTTGGGCCCAAAGCCTAAATCCTTATGCACCATAAAAGCTTCTGTGAGGTCACGCATATTGAATCTTTTGGATAGAGCCGCAACGAATACGACTGGAAATTCCAGCCCTTTGCTTTTGTGGATGGACATAATCCTGACAACATCCTCCTGCTCGCCTAAAGCACGGGCTGTTCCCAAATCCTTACCACTATCCTTCATCCGTTCCACAAAGCGAAGGAAACGAAACAACCCCCGAAATGAGGTAGCTTCATATTGACGCGCCCGGTCATATAAGGCCCGCAAATTAGCTTGGCGCTGCTGCCCACCCGGAAGACCACCTATAAAATCATAAAAGCCTGTTGCCCTATAAATATTCCAAATCAGGTCTGCCAATGCCCCTTGCCTTGCCTCATTCCTCCAACCTTGAAGGTTTTGCAAAAAGAGAGCCAGCTTGTTGCGCAAAAGAGCATCAATAGGAGCAGCTTTAGCAACCTCTGAATCGAGCGGTGATTCTGTGGCATAAAGGCTTACCGCCTCATAAAATGAGCTCCTCGGGCTCGCGATGCGGATCTGGGCAAGCTGCTCCTCGGAAAGCTGGACGATCGGCGACCGAAGAACAGAGGCAAGTGGAATGTCTTGAAATGGGTTATCAATCAGCTTCAGCAATGATAGTACCACCTCGACCTCCATTGCAGAAAAATAACCTGTATTCAGCTCAGCATAAGCCGGAATCCCCTGTTGTCGCAGCTCTTCAATCATAATGGGCGACCATTGCCCCGTTGCTCTTAGCAAAATAACAACATCCCTGTATGTCGCGTCCCTATAGCCACCCGATGCTTTATCGAACACCTGGAAAACCCTTTCTCCAGTATGCCCCAGCAGCTTATGGATTTGGGCGGCAATCATTCTCGCTTCGAGCTGCACGGTTTCCATCTCACGCGCTTCCGTCGCCAAATCCAATCCATTGCCACCCTCTTGGCTATCGGCTAATCCATCTGTGAACGGATCATCCGTTATTGTTGCGGATGCTTCTGAATCAGCATCATCAGCCGTACTGGATAGCTCCACTTCCTCCGTGCGGTCGATCATCAGCAATTCAATCGCTTCTGACCCATTCGCAAGCTGGTTCCAAGCCGGATAATAGGCGGCTCCATGAACAAGCTGGGCACGGCTATCATAGGCGATTTCACCGACCTCTTCGCCCATAATATGTTTAAATATATAATTGACTCCGTCAACCACAGGAGAGCGGCTACGGAAGTTTTTGGCAAGATCAATACGTTGGCCGGGTATATGATCGTCGATCGGATAGTTTTTATACTTCTCCAGGAATAATCCCGGTTCAGCAAGCCGAAAACGATAGATGCTTTGCTTGACATCACCTACCATAAATCGGTTGCCAGGGTTTTCACGCGAGATAAAGGACACAATCGTTTCCTGCACCCGATTCGTATCCTGGTATTCGTCCAGCAGCACCTCTACATAACGCTCACGATAGCCTAGAGCAATATCGGAAGGCTGTAGCTTTCCTGTCCCTGGATCTACCTCAGACAATAGCTGTAGGCAATAATGCTCCAAGTCGCTAAAATCAACAAGCCCTTTTTCTTTTTTAGCATGCTGATAGCGGGTGCTGAACTCCATGACAAGCTCAACTAATGTATGCATCAAAGGGGCAAGTATTTGTAACTCTTTATCGTACTCCTGTGGAGTTCGTGAGAACAACTCCTCTGCCAAGCCCGAAAGCTGATCCTTGGCTTTATTGCGCAATTCTTTTACCTGCTCCTGAAGCAGCTTATCGTAATCGGCCCCTTTACAAGGCCTCAGTTTTCCAAATGAAGCGCCTTGGAAGGAATCGTAAAGATGCTCCCATGAATATTCAGCAACCTGCTTCAAATAGGTAACGGTGTCCATATCCTCTTGCAAATTCAATAAATAAGGAGCTGGCCCTCCTGGCCGTTCGGCCAATTCGGTCGCGTCCTGGAGCAACAGCACAATCCCATCCAGCTCCAAACGGACAGAAACAAGCAAATCCGGGATCCAAGGATTAGGTGTTTCCGGATTACGATCAAACTGATTCGCTGCCTCCTGCAGCCATTGTAACGGCCAGGGATGGCTACGGGCATCATCATACAGCTTTTGTACAAGCCGATAAAGTGCATCATCGCTTTTTTCCCCGCTGAACCATTCGGCAAGCTTCCAAAAATGGCTATCCTCTGCAGCTTCCCCGTATTGCTCTTCAAATAGCTCCTCAATAAGATCCTGGCGCATCAGGTCGCTTTCGGTTTCATTAGCAATTCGAAAGCCCGGATCAAGCCCAACCTGCTGGTAATGGGTGCGAATCACATCTAGACAAAAGGAATGAAGCGTCGTAATAGAAGCTCGCCCGATCAATGCAAGCTGTTTGCGTAAATGTCCAGAATCTGGGCTTCGCTCCAGCTCCTTCTCTAGAGCTTCACTGATTCTATGCCTCATTTCTGCAGCGGCGGCATTGGTAAAGGTAGCTACCAACAACCGATCCACATCAACAGGCTCTTGTTCATTAGAGATACGCCGAATGATTCTTTCAACCAGCACAGCCGTTTTACCAGATCCAGCAGCCGCGGCCACAAGCATGTCATGTCCATGAATCGATATGGCATCCCATTGGTCCTCAGTCCATGTGGTGCCTTCGGGTTTATCTGTTCTATTGATCATCTGCCACACCTCCTGAACCCGTATCCGTGGAATTTAACAACAGTGAATCCTCTATGTCCTCATTTTTCTGACCGTCCTTGGCTTGTTGACCATCTATCCGCGCATCGTGGTCATCCATAAACATGTCCATCTGTTGAAGCTCTGGCACTGCCGGGGAAGCATCTGCTCCCACATCAACAACAACCGCCTTACTCCGTCGAAAAGACACAACATGGAGATCGCCTTTGGATTCCAGCTTTTCATTCATTAGCTCCAAGGCGCGTTCCTTGCCCACAGGCAATAGCAGCTTGTACTCATTGGCCTCAAAGTGAGTATCAAACTGGCATACTGCTCGATATGAGCAATGGGTACAGGCTTTGTCAACGCCCATGCGGTAAGGCTCAATTCCAACGTCCCCGCTCGTCATCGCCGTTCCAATGCCCCTCATGGTGCGGCGTACATACTCACGAAGCGTGTGCCACTGAGTATCGTCGGCTACTGAGGAGGATTTATAAAAACTACCATCCTTTTTGAGGGCAACCGGGATCAGCTGTGAATGTCCGCTGGATTCGATTAAGCCGCCATCCATCATCATTGCGATGTCCGAATCGGCACGGACCAGGCCCTTCATTTTGAACCGTTTGCGCAGCTCATCATCCGCCTTTTCAGGCGTAATGCTGTTTTTTAATTGCAATAGCGGATTATGGACATGGAAATAAAGCACGCCGGCAGGCTTCGCTTCAAAGCCAAGCCATGCTTTGGAGTGGGTTAAAATCACATCCAGATAGGTGAGCATTTGTAAGGACAGCCCGTAATAAACCTCGGAAAGTAAAAGCCCCGTCGGACTGGATTTATAGTCAATTACACGCAGCAGGGTTCCTTGCTCGGTATCTACTCGATCCACCCGGTCAATACGCCCCCTCACATCCATCCGTACCCCATTCTCAAGCAAATACGACAATGGAGGAATCGTTTGCCCTGCCCCAAAGCCGATTTCCGTGCCCACAGGCTGGAACTTTCCGCGCCTTGCATGCTCGCCCAGCATCATCGCCGCACGCCCGACGACCTGCTTCAGCTTGCGGGCTATATAATGATGCCGATTAGAGCTAAGCAGAATCTCGCTTTGGAGGCGGGGCGCCAACAAATCTACGACATCGCCTGCTAGCTGGTAACATTCCTCCGGCGTGAGCATACCCCATTCGTTGCCTTGGCTAGCAACCTCCGTGGCGAACGCGCTCAGTGCCGCATGAAAAAGCTGCCCGATATCTGGCGAATCCAGCCGATGAATACGCCTTTCCTGAAGCTTCAGGCCATGTGAAGAAAATTGCGAGAAAGGGCAGGCGACGAATCGTTCCATACGCGACACACTGACCAGGAGGTGCTCGCCGTACAGCAATCTGCTCGTTGCTCTGCTTAATGGCTTAGCCTCATTGGTAAATTGCAGGGATTGCAATAGAGCTTCCAACCGTGAGCTCCACCCAGGCTTGGTTGCCAGCCAATTATACACAGACCACCATATGCTTGAGGTCGCTTCGCCCTTCATCCATTGCTTAAGCTGGATCAGAAGGAACGACATCGCTTTTCCAGGATGCTCGACATAGTCCAACTGCTCGATCAAGCTCATCGTTTCTGTTGGCTCTGTAACAAACAGGCGTTCCTTAACGAATGGAAACATTCGCTTCGTCTGCCGGATGATCTCAGAGGGCAGCAACGTTTTCCCTTCCTCATCTGCTAATGGATAGCTAATCCACAAACCATCGGAAGGAGTGCAAAACGTACTGTAGATAAGAAACATTTCGTCCAACAGCTTCCTGCGTGCTCCATCAGCCATCGGTAAGCCTTGCACCTCTAATGTTTCCCTCTCTTGCTCAGAGAAGATTCCGCTCTCGCTTATTTTGGCAGGCAAAATACCTTCGTTAACGCCCAGCACAAAAACATGTTTCACATGCCCCACTCGTGTACGATCCATATTGCCGATAAGCACCTGATCCAGCGACGGCGGAACATGCCCCATCCGGATACTCTCCATCCCGGCTTCGAGCAAGCTTGCGAAGGTTTCTGTGGAAAGGCTCTCCTCCCCCATAAGCTCTACCAATTGGTCGAGCATTTCCATAATGCTTTCCCAAATTTGCGCATGCTCCTTGGCTTGCTCCGGGTTGCCTGCCAGTAAAGCTGCCTCTCTCCATCGTTCAAGCCGATCTGGAACGCCCAGCTCTATCAACAGCTGGTACAAGACGGTTACTTGGCTACGAACCTGCTCCGCACTCTTCATTCGCTCCTGAAAGCCGTGCAGCGGCTGTACCACCAAACGGCGGGATTCATTAATACGGCGCAAGCGCGCCTCTTCTTGCTCTGTCGCGATTATATCGGGCTGCTCCAAGCTGGAGCGAAGCGAGTAGGTCCAAGGGGATGCATCAAACCATTTGTATCCATGAATGCCAAAGGCCAGTACATAGTTTTCCAATTGGTCCATGTCATGGCGAGCCTGCTGCTCCAATTCCTTATCGGCATCTGCGTTTAACGGCAGAAAGAAGTCTGTCTTGATACAGCGAAAAACCGCATCGTATTTCCAATAATGGACAATAGCTTCCATGGAGGATCGAATTAATTCCACGAGCGGATGGTGCATGACAGACCGCTTCTTATCGAAGAAATGGGGGATCCCATTATCAGCGAAGGTTCCGGCCAGCAAATCACCGTAGGCCTCCATATTCCGCACAGCTACCGCCACATCTCGATAACGTAAGCCTTGATCACGCATTAGCTTCCGTATATCACGTGCTACACCCTCTGCCTCAGCTCTGCGATTAACAGCTGCAGCCAGTCGTAGCTGTGGATTCTCCTTATCTACCAAGTTGCCTTCACTAAGTGGAAAAGGCAGCTTCAACCGCTGGTCAAACGATTTCTCCATAAACGCCAGCATAGGGCTTGCTTGAAAGCGAGGAGAATCCCCTGAAGGCAAAATGATGGTTTCTCCCACAGGCAGCTCCAACTGGCTTAAGCGCTCCTGTAGCTGCAGCATGGTGCGTGCGGTTCTATGAAATAAATCCAGCTCATGTGGCTTGTCCCCAAGCTTGTAGGCTTTATCCAAGGTTAGGGTAAGTGTAACGTCAGCACATACAGTGGCCAAGCCCTCGATAACCGTTAATTCCTGTGGCGTGAAACCGTGGAAGCCATCCAGCCAGCAGGTGGCACCTTGTATGTATCGTGATTTCGGAAGCTGGGCTGCAAGCAGCGTCAAATAATCTTCCCCATCCAGATATGCCCGTGATAGCTCGGCTTCAAACTCACTATAAACCAGCTTCAGATCGTGCAGCTTGTCTGAAAGTATCGGCGCAAACGGTCTTTCTGTTGGCTTGCCCATAACGAACATCGCCAAACCCTCTGGCGTGACACAGTGCCGTTTGAATTCGTTGAATAAATCAGAAAGCTTATCAATAAAGCCCATTTGCTCTGCAGAAGCTTGGAATAGCCTCAGCTGTTTACGATGTTTATGTAAAATATGATGGATGAGTAATTTTTTCCCTGTCTCATCTATGGCAAGCCTTGCTGTTCCTCCGACCTCTTGCATAACTCGCAAGGCTAGCCTACGAAAGCTAAGCACCTGCACCCTCATCGTGCCGCCAAGCTCTGGCGAGGAAGCAAGCGCATATTCAGCCTGAAAGGTAGCCTGTTCAGGCACTATTAAAATAAGTGGAGGCCCACCAGGGGACTCGACCACTTGCTCTGTTATACTTCGCAGGCAATAGCTACTCTTGCCCGTACCTGCTCTACCGAGCACAAATTGCATCGCCATATGTGTACATCCCCTTCACTAAATCCTATTCATTATAACAAGAAATGATGAAATACAAAAAAGGAATCTATTAACAATATTATACCACCATTCAAATAAAAAGAACAAATGTTCTCATTCATTTACTCGCCGTCACCGCTATCCGATACATAAAAAAGCCTCCCTTCCACATGAAGCGTGGTAAAGGAAGCCTTTTTAAATTTTTATATAAGAAAGATGAATTTCATTCACCTTCTTAAGTATAAGCTTATTCCTATAAGTCCTTACGCTGGAATACCCATAAACCTAGGCCTAGGGCTGCTAATGTGTAGCATGCGGTATAGAGTAAAAAGGCATTGGTCGGCTCCTGTCCAAGACCAAACGGGCCCAAAACATCATTAATATTCATCAATTCCTTAATCGCCGATAAAGAGAACATCTCGGAAAGCATTCTCTGCTGGATGGCATCTGCCGGCATAACCAAGGACATCAATCCCGCAATCGTTTTGAGCGGCTGCAGCGATGCATCGCGAGCCAGTAATGAACCCGCGACCTTCTCAATCATCCCGCCCAGCCAGCCGGCTCCAAAAAGCATCGTCATAAACACACCATTGCCGAGTGCCGAAAATATACAAGAGCCTAGCATGGAAACAGAAACCAGCAGCGGAACCGTCCAGGCGAAAAGCAAGAACGCCTTCACTAATAGCAGTAAATCCAATGGAATTGCTGCATGAAAACGAGCTATTAGCAGAATGGAAACGAAGATCAGTAAGGAGTACCCTCCGCCTAAGGTTACATATCCAATCCATCTCCCCATATACCAACGCCATCTTGCAAGCGGTCGCGGCAGCAGGGCAAGCAGCACGCCTTGCTCGGCCTCACCAGCCACTGAAGAAAAGGAGCTGAATATCGAAAGAAATGCGGTAACGAAGGAGCCAAAGAAGAAGCCCAAGGCTATAATAATGGCTCCCAGCTTAAACCGCTCGATCAAGTAAGAGACAGATGCTTCCCCTCCTCCCGCGGGCGTTTGCAAGCCGATACCGATGGTTTGCGCCACAAACCAGAAGGCAAGCAAGAAAATGCCCGTCATCAGCAGCGTTAATAGCATGACCCGCTTTCGCAGCATTTCCTTCCATGTCATCGCGATAATGGTAATCATATACGCTCCCCCCTGTGGCTGATCCCGGAGAGTGCACTCACGAACCACTCATCAAGCCTTGTTTTGACTTTATGCACTTCATATAGTGTCAAACCGTGCTCTATAACCAGACTGTTCAGCCAACCAATCTGCTCGTCATCCTCCAACTCCGCTTCCAGCCAAACCGCTTCCTCATTAGGCTGCTCGGTGCCGCCATTCCCGGAAACTTGGGTGATGGACAGCCCCGTAAACTGGGTTAACCATGTCAGGAAAAACGGCGTAAACCCACCGACGCGGAAGCGCCAGCGGATCTTCTCCTGCAAGACTTCAGCGACGGTGCCGCTTTGCAAGATTTGCCCATTATTAAGTAATGCCACCTTATCACAAAGGATCTCGACGTCCTCCAGCAAATGGGAGTTGAGAAAAACAGTTTTGCCGCGGGCACGCAAGCTCTGGAGCATAAGCCTTACCTCATTGCGTCCGATCGGATCAAGTGCCGAAGCAGGCTCATCGAGAAAAATAACCTGCGGATCATTGACCATGGCACACGCAAGGCCAAGGCGTTGCTGCATGCCTTTAGAATAATGCTTCACCCTGTCACGCCCACGGAGTCCAATACCAACTTCTTCTAACAGCAGTTTAATGGAGCGTTTGGCTACAGAACCCCTCATCCCACATAATTGGGCATGCAGCTGCAGTACTTCCTCCCCACTTAACCACTCCTGGTAACGGTACAGCTCTGGCAGGTATCCAATATGCCGCCGTGCCTCCAAGGAGCCAATCGGCTCCCCGAGAATCGTGGCAGTTCCACCGCTGGGATGAATCAAGCCAACAAGCATTTTCACAAAGGTGCTTTTCCCAGCCCCATTGGGGCCGAGAAAGCCAAAGGCCTCACCGCGGCCGACCTTAATGGTAATTTCCCGGCAGCCACGGCCGTTGCCATAGTCCTTAGTCAGTCCATTGGCTTCTACCACCACTTCTGTCATTGCTTGATCAGCTCCGCTGTTTGATCTAGCAGCGCTTGGCGGCTTGGAAATACATCCTCGTTGCCGCTCAGTGTGAACAACTGCTCGTCTTTTACCCAAGTAACACTATAATAGATAGAGGCGCCCGAGCCTCTGCTAGTAACAATCGTATCCACATTGCCCAGCTTCATTTTTTCTGATTGACCATTGGAGAAAACAGGAAGCGGGATCGCTCCACCTTTCAAGACATTGCTTTGTTCAAGGCTTTGCTTTAGCCCATCCGGCAATAACGGAAACTGCATAACTGCGTCAAACGCTTCAGCAACAGAGATTGATGGATCCACCACCACTACAGGAACTGGTTGCTGCGTGAAGGAATAGCCAGGCTGGTCCTTTTTTTCTGTGTAAATATTCGCGGCTTCGCCAAGCTCCAACGTGATCGCTTTGCCATTAACAGACTGCGGAAGCAGCTTAGTGGCACCAAGTCGAGCCATGGTTGCATTCACTTCATCAACATTGATCTTAAAAGTAATCGCATTCGACGGCGAGATATACAGCTTCTGGTCATTTTCATTCAAACCTTTAGGCATAACAATCGGACGCTTTAGTTGTTTAGCTGCTTCAGCGGCGGTAAACTCACCTGTAATTTTGCCAGAAACCTGTGAGAATGTCCCGAATTTATTGATGGTTTCCCGGCTTTCCCCATTGGTTGCATTATAAAATAGCTGCTGCAATTCATTCTCGTTCACCACGGTAACCTGCTGCATGCGGAATTTGCCTAATATGGATGCTAATGCTTCATTACCGAGTGGTGTTGCGATTACAGCGACTAGCAGGAAGGCTGCCGTAGCGATCCCGATTCGTTTATTGTTGCGGCGAATCCAGCTGTCGAACGTTCCGGTACGTTTAAGCTTGCCTGTTTCCATAAGCGACGGCAAAGGCAACGGTAGTCCCTTAGTTACCAATGGATCAGCATTAACAGCATCTACTGAAGCAGGTATGGTTAAACTTGGGGTCTGCCCATCCAATACGGCCATTGGCGCTTGGACAGCGGCCCCTTCCTCTGCCCATTGCTTCCACTGCGGATTCTCGGTCTCTTGCGAGAGTGCCGCTTGGAGCTTGGCCCATGCTGCGTCGGTCGTTTCATTTTTTATATTTGTCAATAGATTACGCCTCCTTAACTGAACTGTTTATTGCAACCTTAACTGCTTTTTGCCTATTAATTTCCCATACCGTACTCGTCGCTTCTGAATTTCAACTACGCTTGTGTCTGAGCCTCGGCGTGTCGCTTCAGCTTGGCAGTCGCCCGATGAAGCAACGTCCCTACAAGTGGCAGCTTCACTTGCAGCTGCTCCGCAATTTCAGCATAGCTATAACCCGAATATCGCAACATGAGCACCTTACGATCACGCTCTGGGAGCTGCTCCAGCCAATCGCGCACTTCCTCTTGATCCAGCTGGCGCATGACCTCCTGCTCATTCGATATGCCCACTTGCTCGGATATTTGCATAAATTGCTCTTGCTTTTCTTGAAGCTTTCGTTCTCTGGTTTGTTTATTCAGATGATCGTAAGCAATACGTGTAAGCACACGATGTAGCCATGCCCCAACCACCTTGGGCTCTTCGGGCGGATTGCGGTAAAGCCGCAAAAACACTTCCTGGGCCAGATCCTCCGCAATCGCTTCGTCACGTACTAAAGCAATTAGCTTTCGACGTACCGATGGATAATGTGTATAGAAAACGTCTTTATACATATCTGTTATAGGATGTTCCAATCGATTATTCTCCTTTCAGCTGCAGCTATATATAAGACAAGGTTCAACCTTATAATGTATCAAAGCCGCATAAAATAAATAAAAAAAACCTAACGCCAAATAAGCCCCTGTCAAGATAAGGAGCTTTGGCTTATATAATGGCATTTTGATTTTTTAATCGAGTTACGCTTATTTAATGGCAATTTCCTTCATGCTAATGCTTCATCCCAGCAGGCTATTCCGTCAACCAAACTGTCTTGGCGGCATAATCCTGCCGCTTGCCCACGGGCAGCGGCATATCCGGATAGCCGATATAAATAAGCGCTACCAGCTGCTCCGCTTCAGACAAGCCAAACGCTTGATTCATACGCTCATGGTACATCGGGTCACCTGAGCGCCAGATCGCACCCAGCCCCATGGCATGGGCAGCCAACAGCATATTCTGTGCTGCCGAGTGCGCCGCAGCAAACTCCTCTTGCCTGTTCACATGCGGAGAAGCGGAGGGCGATACCGCAATCCCGATCACTAGCGGAGCACGGTAAGCCTTGGCTTTCACTTTATTGCCAATAGCCTCCGCTTCCTCAGGAGCCAGAGCCTGAACGCCCTGTGCGGTCTGGGCCGCCTCTACCGTGATATCCGCATAAGCCTGCCCAAGCACAGCCCTGCCTTCGCCCGTCATTACAAAAAAACGCCAAGGCTCTGTCATGTGATGACTTGGCGCCCATGCCGCCGCTTCGAGTAGAAGGTCAATCTGGTCTCTTGCTATCGGGTCCTGCTTAACGCGCCCTATAGTTCGCCGTCCGCGGATCGCTTCCCATATACTCATCTTAGCATCTTCGGATTCGTTCATATTCCCACAATCCCTCCATAAGCATATTTATCTACTCCGAACCTCGAAAATAGCGAATTTCAAATAATTGCCCTCATCCACACCAAGAATCCTGGGGTGATCCTTGCCAGCTGCCCGAAACTCGACCAGTCTTAATATTTTCTTGGCATCAACCGCTGCGGCATGAACGGTTTCAAGGAATAATTCAGGCTTCATGTGGTAAGAGCAGCTGGCAGTAACTAAATAACCACCCTCATTAACCAGCTTCATGCCGTGCAAATTAATATCCTTATATCCTCTGCAAGCCCCCTCGACAGCACTTTTCGTCTTAGCAAACGCCGGAGGGTCCAAAATAACGACATCCCATGTGCGGCTGGTCGATGTTAACGGCTGTGAGGTATCCAGCTTTTTACGGTCGACCTGCGCTCTTTGCTTTCGCTCGTCCAAGCCTTTGGACTGGGAACGCAAATACTCGAAGGCGTCTGCTACGATAAATTCTACACGATCCTCGAACCCATTTAGCTGCACATTACTTCTTGCGCTTTCAATCGCATGCTCAGAAATATCTAGGCAAGTTACTTTTTTAGCACCAAATTTGCAGGCATTTAACGTGAAGCTGCCCGTGTGGGAAAAGCATTCCAGTACATTCGCACCATCCCATAAAGGAAAGGTGACAGCCTTGCCGTTAGCATTAACGGGCGTTTTCACCAAAGCTTCAGAACCATCCCCTGCAGGAAGCTCCTTCATTTCAATCCCGCTGCGTTTGCCCCAGCCCAGCATCAAAGGCTCTATAGCCGCACGGTTTTCCCGCTGGTCAAAGAAATATCCAGTTTTTTGGCCCTCCAAAATATCGATATCCATCTTCAAGCCATTCTCGACAATGCGCACATGGCGCGGACACTCGCCATACAGAAGCCCTTTTACTTGCTGCAAGCCTTCCAGCTCGCGCACCGAAACATCGCTCCTTTCGTAAATGCCGGCTGGCTGCATGACTTCGACCAAGGCAGATACGATAGCGTCACGAACAGCGTCTATACCAAGCGTAAGCAGCTGCAAAACCAGCACATCCTCAAAGCGGTCCACGATTAGCCCTGGTAGCATATCCGCTTCCCCATAAACAAGCCTATAAGACCTTGCTCCGGGTATAAACCGCTCCCGATGGTCCAGACAGCGCCGGAACCGCTCCACGAAAAAAGCATGCGACATTTCCTCCAACGGCTCATAGGAAACAATACGCACAATAATTTGCGAAGCTGGATTATAATAACCCGTTGCCAAGTATTGGCCCACATGGGTATGTACAGCAAGCAATTGTCCAGCGACAGGATCGCCCTCGGTCTTGCCCACTTCGGATTGGTAAACCCACGGATGCCCCGCTTCAAGCCGTTTCTTGCGATTTTTATCTAAATATATAGCAGCCAATTCAGAACCTCCTATCCATTAGTTATAACATAAGTATCATTTCATCTTGATAAGAATAAGCCTTAATAAGCCGAGGAGCTGGAGGTTCCTTTCATAATCGAAACACCCGAGCTCGTACCCAAGCGGGTCGCGCCAGCTTCAATCATCAATAGAGCAGTTTCCAAATCACGGACGGCACCAGAAGCCTTTACCCCCATCGAAGTGGCAACATTCGCACGCATTAATCGGATATCCGCAACAGCAGCTCCTGCAGCACCAAAACCCGTCGATGTTTTCACATAGTGGGCACCTGCTTCTTCCGAAAGCCGGCAAGCGGCAATTTTTTGCTCCTCATTTAAATAGCAGGTTTCAAAAATAACCTTGACGATGGCCTGGCCCTCAACCGCTTTAACCACACCCCGAATATCCTCGCGTACAGCATCATAATTACCATCTAGCAGCAATCCAACCTGCAGCACCATATCGATTTCGGCAGCCCCAGCCTCTACAGCATTCGCTGCTTCGTAGGCTTTAACTGAGCTGGAGCTAGCCCCTAATGGAAAGCCACATACCACGCTAATACGCACGTCACTCCCGGTCAATATCTTTTTGCAAAAAGGTACCCAAACCCCGTTAACACAAACACTATAAAAGCCATACTCCATCGCTTCCTCACAAAGCTTTTGCACCGCAGCAGACGTGGCTTCAGCCTTTAACAGAGTATGGTCGATATAGCTCGGAAGTTCGCTTGGATCCAATATTAAACCTGGTTGGGCTTCATTACTCATGGACTCCACCTCTTATCATAAAATTATTAGCGCTTGGCTATTCTGCTTTCTTAAGAAAAAAGAAAGATCCCACTCTTACAGAATGAAATCTCTCTTCATTAAAACTTTAAACGATGGCATGCACGATTTCCGGTATATGTACCCGTTCACCGCGGCATTCATTCACTCCGGCTTCCACAATCTTCACTTGGCAAATTGTACCGATACTATCCTTGCTGCCTTCAAACACAACCTGCAAATAATTATCGGAGTACCCCATAACGATATTATCCGACCTGCCCTTATTACCATTCTCTGGGATAACCTCAAGCACTTCACCAACATACTTCTGGGCATACGTTAGCTGCATCCGCTCGGATAAGTCGATTAGCTCATGCACGCGTGCATTTTTCACTTCATCGTCTACCTGGTCATCCATACGTGCAGCAGGAGTGCCGGTCCTTTGTGAATAAGGGAATACATGCATTTCGGAAAATTGCATCTCTTCCATAAAACGTTTGCCATTCATAAACATTTCATCGGTCTCGCCGGGAAATCCAACAATAACATCGGTTGTGATCGCAACTCCAGGCATGATTCGATGGATTTGCTTGATCTTCTCCCTGAATTCAGCAGTTGTATATTTGCGGCGCATTCTGGCCAGTACTTGGTCATCGCCCGATTGCAAAGGAATGTGCAAATGACGGCACATTTTGTCGGATTTGCGCAGCACCTCCAGCACTTCATCCGTAATCTGGCTTGCTTCAATCGAGGAGATGCGGATACGCTTCAGCCCTTGAACCTTATCTAAATCCCATAGCAGCTTGGCCAGGCTGTAGTTCTCAATATCCTCGCCATAGCCGCCGGTATGGATACCTGTCAATACAATTTCCTGGTAACCAGCGTCGACCAGCATCCGTGCCTGCTTGATGACACTTTGCGGTTCCCGGCTGCGCATCAAACCACGCGACCAAGGAATAATGCAGAAGGTACAAAAGTTGTTGCAGCCTTCCTGGATTTTCAAAAAAGCCCTGGTGTGGTCGGCAAAATCAGGAACGTCCAGCTCTTCAAACTGGCGTGTTCTCATAATATTGCGCACCGCATTAATCGGCTGTCGATCCTGCACAAGCTGATTCACATAAGGAATCATTTTATCGCGATCCTGTGTGCCAATAACCAAATCGACACCGGGAATTGCCATAATTTCCGCCGGCGACGTTTGCGCATAGCAGCCAGTCACGGCAACAATGGCTTCCGGGTTACGGCGGACCGCACGGCGGATCATTTGTCTGCTCTTCTTGTCACCCGTATTCGTAACCGTACAGGTATTAATTACATAAATGTCAGCGGAAGCTTCAAAATCTATCTGCTCATAGCCTTCGTTTTTAAAAAGCTGCCAGATGGCTTCCGTATCATAGAAATTCACTTTACAACCTAAGGTATGAAACGCTACTGTAGGCATCTCAGCTTCCTCCCATCTCGCCAGATTCATATAAAATACAGGTCAAGCCCACCATGGCTGCCGTTTCTGTGCGCAAAATGCGTTTGCCTAGGCTCACAGACCGACAACCCGCCGCTTCCGCCGCTTCGACCTCGCGCTCGCTAAAGCCGCCTTCAGGTCCCACAATAAGCAGCAGCTTGGCTCTTCTATTCGATTGAAGCTCAGCATCAGCTGCTGTCAACTTGCCTCTAAAGGAAGCTAAAGCCGACTGAATTTCCTGTTTCAGCGTCAAGCCATTTTCTTTCTCATAGCATATCCAAGCTGCATCAGCCCCAACTGCCACTTGCAGCAGCGCTTTCCAGGACAAGGGCATCTCCACCGCTGGAACCCGATTGCGATGGGCTTGCTCCGCCGCTTCCTTGGCGATTTTTTGCCAGCGCTCGATTTTTTTGCCTTCTTTTTTGGCGTCAAGCTGAACGACCGTCCGCTCCGAAGCAAAGGGAATAAACCGATCGGCTCCAATCTCCGTACCTTTTTGAATGACGATTTCCATTTTGTCGCCCTTGGGCAAGCTCTGGGCAATCCACACCTCTACCTTAGGCTCATTGTTCATAGGTAAGCTTTCGACAATATCCGCCATTACGAGATCTTTATCTAACGTGCGAATCCGAACCAGTGCCTCGCGGCTTATTCCGTCACTGACGATCACTTGATCGCCCTCCTTGGCACGCATCACACGAACCAAGTGGTGGGCATCATCATCGGCAATCGTAACGGCTGCTTCTGTAAATTGCTCCGGTGCAATAAAATAACGCTGCATATGCTTCTCTACTTTCTAGAATGACAAAATATCAACCTACATCATACTATGATTAGCTATAAAAATCTACTTATCCATCCAGCCAAAATCAAGCCAAAGTTATCAATCACATTATGCCCAGATCTCAAGTTCGCTTCTCGCTTCTACATACGTATAATAGAGCTATCAAAAAACTGTAACGCAATAGCATTAAAAAAAGCAAATATCGGTCCTTGTAAAGAAAAAATCGGGTCTATCGTAACTGCTCGGATCGGTGGGATGAAAAACATAAGCAATACTGCAAAAAACAACCACTGCTGGTAGCTTCTTAGCTTCTCCGCCCAAGGTCTTGGCAATAAATCCTCAAGAATTCGATAGCCGTCAAGCGGTGGAAATGGAATTAAATTTAGAATGAACAGGAAAATATTTTGCGTAATCATCAGTTGGAAAAATAGTTTAACCGCACTTTGGACACCAAACGACATCCCATCCAATACCTGGTACTGAAGCAGCGCATAAAATACGAGCAAGCTAATAAAGCCCAATATCAAGTTGCTGAGCGGTCCCACAAACGAAACGATAATTCCCATAATCCTTGGGCTTTTGAAATTAGCGCGGTTTACCAATACAGGCTTCGCCCAACCAATCCCAATGACCAGAAAAAAGATCATCCCCAGCCAATCGATATGCGATCTCGGATTTAAGGTAAGTCTCCCCATCGAACGAGGTGTATTGTCTCCGAATTTGTTAGCAAAAAAGGCATGGGCAAATTCATGGATCGTAAAACCGATTAATAAAACTACAAAAACAAAAGGCAACTCTTCCACTTTATAAGCTAAAAATGAGCCGAAATCCATTTCAACCACCTACAGCTTTCTGGCTATTATGACGACCCAAGCTTGATCCTCATACCGTTCTACCACGGTAAAGCCGACAGCTGTAAGTCCTTGTTCCACAAGCTCACCCTTGCTGCTGATAACGCCAGAAACCACATAGGCGCCACCTGTTTCCAATACATCATAAACTTCCTGCACAAACAGGAGAATAATTTCGGCTAAAATGTTGGCGACCACAACCTGTACGGGCAATCTTACGTTTAAGGCTGTAGAACCGGTGCCAGCTTCTGCAACACCTTCTTGAAGCACCTGTAATAAATCGCTTTGTTTGATAGTAATGGATTCACTAAGCCCATTAAGCACTGTATTCTCATTTGCACTATCTACAGCTACTGGATCCAAATCCAAAGCAAGCACGTGGCGGGCACCAAGCTTGGCTGCTGCGATCGCCAATATGCCCGAGCCTGTCCCTACATCAATCACATCGTCTCCTGCTTGAATAACGGTTTCCAAGGCTTGCAAGCACAGCGAGGTTGTGGCATGCGTTCCGGTTCCAAAAGCCATGCCAGGATCCAGCTCAATGATCAGCTCACCCGGTGAAGCGGTGTAGTCCTCCCAGGTCGGCTTAATGGTCAGACGTTCGGATATACGCACCGGTTTAAAATACTGCTTCCAGGCATCCGCCCAATCCTCGTCATCCACTTCCTTTAGCTCAAAGGTTGGACTGCCGGTTTCCACGTATTCGCTTAACTCAAGCACCGACTCCTTCAGCTTGTCCATAATGTCGACCATATCGACATCCTTGGAAAAATAGCCTTGAATGACGGCGCGGCCTTCAGGTATATCATTGAGAGGACGATCGTATAGTTCTCCAAACGTCGTGTCTCGCTCCTTGTTTAACGTACCCGATTCTTCAATCGATACGCCACCGGCTCCCAGCTCGTGTATAAAATTCGAAATCATTTCAATTGCTTCCTCGGTTGTATGAACCGTCACTTCATGCCAGCGCATGTTTCAAATCCTCCCTAGAGTTTTGCGTAGCAAAACTTTCTTCGTAAGCGTTACTGAGTTTTGCGTAGATTCTTCGTAAGCGTTAGCGTTTCGCATAGCAAAGCTTTTTTCTACCAAATGCACATTGTTCCCAGTATACAACACTTCGGCACAACAAAAAAGCTTCCTTAATAGGAAGCCGCTTGTGGAGAAACTTATACAACCCCGCCACCTTCGCGAATAACACGCAGCGCCTGCTCGTAGGTGCTTTCATTTATGACAGCCTTTAACAAGGAACTGTTACCCTGTCCCTCATCATAGGGGCCACTGGTTAGTTCGCTTGAATGGAAAGCAGCGCCATAGGCATTGGACAATGCCGAAAGCGTCGGATCTGCTCCCGCTATACCTTCGAGCGAATCTACCCGATCGATCTGCACATCCAGTGCTCTTAATGCTTTTAGCTTAGCCTCCACGCTTTGGGCTGCTGTTTGAGATTGAAAATAGGCCTGTATGGGCAGCTGATTCATATGCATGACTCCTTCCCTATCTTAATAAGTAGGGTTTGCATTAAACGAATAAATATACAAAAAAACACATCCGCTGACCAGCAGCCTGATGTGCTTATGGTATTATTCACCTAAAATGGCTTTTTTCACCTTTTCAAAAAAAGATTGGTTCTGCTCATGCGTATGCTCGCCGCTTTGCCTTGAAAATTCGCGCAGCAGTTCTCTTTGCTCATCGTTTAAGCTGGTGGGCGTGACGATAATGACTTTAACATGCTGGTCCCCTTGGCCATAGCCACGCAAGCGGGGAACACCTTTACCTTTTAAACGGAAATAAGTGTCGGTTTGGGTACCAGCCGGAATTTTCAGCTTCACCTTTTCGGTTAACGTCGGAATCTCGATTTCATCCCCGAGCGCAGCCTGAGTGAACGTAAGGGGAATTTCACAATAAATATCATCGTTTTCGCGTTCAAAAAACTCATGGGGCTTCACGCGAATAACTACATAAAGATCGCCCGCCGGACCTCCCTTGGAGCCTCCTTCACCTTCACCGGTTACGCGCAATTGTGCGCCGTCATCGACTCCAGCAGGAATGTTCAAATGGATCGTGCGTTGCTTTTTCACTTTCCCTGCGCCGTGGCAGGTGCCGCATTTTTCCTTGATCAACACACCTTGGCCATTACAAGACGAACATACACGGCGGTTGACAATCCGCCCAAATGCGGTGTTTTGCACAACCTCCTGCTGGCCGCTGCCTTTACAAGTCGAGCAGGTTTCCGGCTTTGTTCCCGGCTTTGCCCCGTTGCCATGGCAAGTGTCACAGGTTTCCGTACGTGGAATTTGGATATCTAATTCCTTGCCGAATACGGCTTCCTTGAACTCGATGGTCATCGTATATTGCAAATCATTGCCACGTTGCGGTGCATTCGGATTACGCCGCTGCCCGCCGCCTTGGCCACCGAAAAACATGTCGAATAGATCGCCAAATCCACCAGCACCCCCAAAATCAGCACCGCCGCCCATCCCTTGATTAGGGTCAACATGGCCGAATCGGTCGTATTGCGCTTTTTTCTGGTCATCGCCTAGAACATCATAGGCTTCTTTGGCTTCTTTGAATTTGGTGCCCGCATCTTCGGCTTTATTAACATCCGGATGATATTGGCGTGCCATTGTTCGATATGCTTTTTTGATTTCATCTGGAGATGCATTTTTACTAAGTCCCAGCACCTCGTAATAATCGCGTTTGCTCATCGTTCCACTCCCATTCTTCTGACCACAAACGGAAAGTCAAAGCCCGTAAACGGCTTTGACTTCTTCCTGCCTATGTTTTTCCTACGCTTGCTTAAGATTTTTTGTCCTCGTCAACAACCTCATAATCAGCGTCTACCACATTGTCTTTTTTCGTTGTATCAACGCCGCCATCGGCTCCTTGTGCTCCTGCTTCGCCAGCTTGCTCCTGTTGGGCAGCTTGCTCATACAACTTCACAGAAAGCTGTTGGACGATTTCAGTCAATTCCTCGGTTGCTGCTTTGATTTCTTCAAGGCTATCGCCTTCCAGCGTTTTCTTGACTTTTTCCTTGGCTTCATTCGCCTTGTCGATTTCAGCTTGGTCTACTTTATCGCCAAGGTCCTTAATCGTTTTGTCAACGGAATAAACCAATTGGTCTGCTGTATTGCGTGCTTCCACTAGCTCTTTGCGCTTACGGTCTTCATCCGCATTCGCTTCGGCATCCTTCATCATGCGGTCAACTTCCTCATCGGACAAGCCGCTTGAAGACGTGATCGTAATTTTGTGGCTTTTGCCTGTGCCTTTATCGGTAGCATTAACATTAACAATACCATTAGAGTCAATGTCAAAAGTAACTTCGATTTGTGGGATCCCACGTGGTGCTGGAGGAATATCACCCAACATAAAGCGGCCTAGAGTTTTATTATCATTAGCCATCGCGCGTTCACCTTGCAATACGTGAATTTCCACGCTTGGTTGATTGTCGGCATAGGTTGTGTAAGTTTGTGATTTTGTAGTTGGGATCGTTGTATTACGGTCAATCATCTTCGTAAATACGCCACCAGCTGTTTCAATACCCAAGGAAAGTGGAGTTACATCCAGCAATACGATGTCTTTCACATCACCTGTTAATACACCGGCTTGGATAGCAGCACCAAGAGCAACAACCTCATCGGGGTTAACACCCTTGGATGGCTCTTTGCCGATTAAACGTTTAACGGCTTCTTGAACCGCAGGAATCCGTGTGGAGCCTCCAACCAGAACAACCTTATCGATTTGGTTAGCTGTCAAACCAGCATCTTTTAATGCTTGGCGAGTAGGTCCCATCGTTCTTTCAACAAGTGCGTTGGTGATTTCGTCAAATTTAGCACGAGTCAGGTTGATCTCCAAATGCTGGGGAACGCCGTCAACGACTGTAATAAATGGAAGGGAAACCGTTGTTGTTAATACGCCGGAAAGCTCTTTCTTTGCTTTCTCTGCAGCATCCTTCAAACGTTGTACAGCCGCTTTGTCTTTGCTCAGATCCAAGCTATGCTCTTTCTTGAACTCATTAACCAAATAATTAATAACCAATTGGTCAAAGTCATCGCCGCCCAGACGGTTATCACCACTCGTTGCTTTAACTTCAAATACGCCATCGCCCAGTTCAAGGATGGATACGTCAAAAGTACCGCCGCCCAAGTCATAAACAAGAATTGTATGATCCTCGGATTTTTCAATGCCGTAAGCCAGTGCAGAAGCGGTTGGCTCGTTAACAATACGCAATACTTCAAGACCGGCGATTTTACCAGCATCCTTGGTAGCTTGACGTTGGCTATCGCTGAAATAAGCAGGAACGGTAATAACCGCTTGGGTTACTGTCCCACCTAGGTAGGCTTCAGCATCGGCTTTTAGCTTTTGCAAAATAATCGCAGAAATTTCTTGTGGTGTGTAGTCCACGCCATCAATGGTTTCCTTATGGTTTGTGCCGATATGGCGTTTGATCGAGCTAATGGTGCGGTCAGGATTCGTAATGGCTTGGCGCTTGGCTGTTTCTCCGACGATCCGCTCGCCATCTTTCTTAAAGCCTACTACGGATGGGGTAGTACGATTACCTTCTGCGTTAGGGATAACAACGGCTTCGCCGCCTTCCATTACCGCTACGCAAGAGTTGGTAGTTCCTAAGTCAATACCGATTACTTTACTCATGTGAATGATCCTCCTAAAAGTTTGTTTAAGTATAAAATCAAGACCCGTATCCACAGGTGCTTAACTAGTCTAACGAATATTATGAGCTTACTTGAACCATTGCAGGGCGCAGCACCCGGTCTTTAAGTAAATAGCCTTTTTGGATTTCACTTACAACGATACCCTCTTCATACTCTTCGGATTCAACCTGCATGATCGCCTGGTGGAACTCTGGATTGAACGGCTTGCCTATTGTATCCATTGGTTTCAAGCCTTCACTACCCAAGGTTTGCTCCAATTGGCGGTATATCATTTCTACACCCTTCAGTAACGCTTCATAATCATTGCCTTCTTTGCCTGCAGCCAAAGCACGCTCCAGGTTATCGATAACCGGTAAAAGCTGCTCAATTACTTTCAAAGAAGCATACTTCGCAAATTCTTCTTTCTCTTGGCGAGTTCTTCTTCTAAAATTGTCAAAATCAGCTTGCGTCCGCAAGGAACGCTGAAAATTTTCTTCTGATTGCTGGCGCAATTCCTTAAGCTCCAGTCCAGATAAATCAGCATTCTCCGTTTCAACGGTACCCGTTGCTTCAGAAGCTTCCACTGTTTCTTCGGTATAGTTAGCATCCGCCTGCTCAGCATCCGCGTTACCTTCAAATTGATTCTTTGATTCCGTACTCAATGTCTGTCACCTCCTTAAAGTTTTCGTGGAAACCTACTTCATAAGCATCCCCTGAGTTTTCGCAGAAAACTTACTTCGTAAGCACCCACCTATAACCAGTCTTTATTATTACCTATTTTAACTAAGGCGGCAAGATGTAAGCAAATTTCTTGCTTCACGAGTCCTGCCATCTTTCTGTCAGCTGCTCATCTGTTTCTTGTCACTGTACAATGTTGAATTACTCCTCAAGCCGTGGCTTCATCTTGATCACCGTATGGATGCGCAGAATTGCAGCCGCCACTTCTCCAGCCGCATGCAGGGCATGCAGCTTTACATTCGCAGGATCGACAATGCCATGCTCCAGCATGTTAATCACCTGACCATTGTCACAATTCACACCGAGCACATCGGAGCCAGCAGCAATCTGTGCTGCCTTGACCTCCTCAACCTTCTCCAGCGGGTTGTAGCCCGCGTTGACGACGATCTGCGCTAGCGGTTTGCGCAGCGCTTGGGCAACGGCGGCGATGCCGAAGCCCTCCATGCCCTGGACCGTCTCTCGGAGACGGTCCAGCTCGTAGGCGGCAGCCATCTCCGCCGCGCCGCCGCCAGGCAGAAACCCGCCGCGCAGCGCAGCTTGCATCGCGGCGGCGGCGTCCTTGGCGATGCGCAGCCGCTCGCCGACGACCTCGCTCGTGCTGGCACCGACGACAATCGTCACCTGCGTCTGCCCTCTACCTTCGGAGAGGCGGACGCATTCGAGACGCTCGTCGTACGACACGCGCCCGGCGAAGCCGAGATAGCCTGCCAGCTCCGCAGCAGGCTTGTGTAGCCCGCTGCGGCGGATCGGCCGCGCGCCGAGGTATTCGCACACGCGCCGAAGCTCGTGCTGCGGAACACGCTGCACGACCATGATGCCATGGTCGGTGCAGAACTGCTCCGCATCCGCGTTGACACCGCGGTCCGCGAGAATAAGCCCTACCTCCAGCTCGACAAGCTTGTCGAGCGAATGGCGGAATTGCTCCTTCAGCTGCATCTGCTTCTGGAAGCCCGCTTCCGTCATCAGCGCTTCCTCATCGATGGTTTCCGGCTCAAAGGCATCTTGGAAGATCAATACCGACGCGGCAGCCGTTCTAAAATGCAGCTGCGTATTTACCGGCTTCTTCTGAATCAGCAGCCCCGGCCAAACCTCGCTAACCGCCCGCTTGTGCGAGATCACGGTATCCGCGAAGCGAAAGGTCTCATCCTGGAGCTTGTCAATGCCTAATTGGTGGGCACCGTCAAGAATCAATTGCGCCAAATCCGCATGCTCCCGTCCGGCAATAAAGCCGATTCGGTATAATAACGGATCGTGAAGCCCCTCTATGCGGCGGCTGCGCTTGGTGAGCGAATCCAAGGCAGCGGCTACTCCCTCTTGGATGCCCTTGACAACCTTGGCAACCGGCACCCCGCGTGTGACTTGCGCGACGCCCTCAGCTACGATAGCTCCCGCCAGCACAGTTGCCGTTGTTGTCCCATCACCCACCTGCTCCTGTTGGGAGCGGGCAACCTGGATCAGCAGCCGAGCGGCTGGGTGGGTGACATCCATTTTTTCCAAAATGGTCACACCGTCATTCGTAATAATAACCTCACCTTGTGTGCCAACAAGCATCGTATCCAGTCCCTTGGGACCAAGCGTGCCCTCAACTGCGGAGCATATCGCCCTAATCGCGCCTGCATTGTTGAGCAGCGTTGTATACGTCCCATCGCCCTCTTCAGATAATGGCTTCATCGGGTTCATTTATACCATCGCTCCAGCACCAACGTCATATCCTTCGATAAGTGGTCAAGCAGGTTCATTACCTTGCCATAATCCATACGTGTTGGCCCTAGTATACCTATCGTTCCCAAATGCTTGCCTTCCATCGAGTAGGAGGCGGTAATCAAGCTGCAATCATTAATCGCGGCTACCGTGTTCTCGCTGCCGATTCGTACCTGGATGCCTGAGGCCGTACCTGTGAACAGCTTCACCAACGCTGGTGTTTCCGCCAACAAATCAAGAATATTTTTCACTTTCTCCATATCGCGAAACTCTGGCTGGTTCAGCATATTAGTCGTCCCGCCAAGAAAAATCCGGTCTTCCTCGCCTTGATCAATAACCCCATTCAGCATGGTAAGCAGCTCTTCATAGCCGGATACAAAGCTGCGCATTTCTTCGCCAATTTCGGTAAATAGCTTTGACTTAAATTGGATCAAAGGTACATTTTTCAAGCGGTCATTGAGCAGGTTAACGAATTTTTCAATCTCGGACATGGGGATGCCTTCAGGGATCGTCACTGTTTTGTTTTCGACCTGCCCGGTATTTGTAACAATAATGGCAACAGCTGTCCGTTCATTTAGAGGCAATATTTGCAAATGGCGAAGTGTCGTATTGAACATTTCCGGACCCATCACAATGGATGTATAATTAGTAAGATTCGACAGCATCAGCGCTACGTGCTGAATGACCTGCTCCATCTCCTGCATTTTTTCGGCAAAAAACAGCTTCAGCACATCCACCTCTTGATTGGCAATACCATAAGCAACTAGGTGATCGACATAATAGCGATAGCCTTTATGAGAAGGAATACGTCCAGCTGATGTATGCGGCTGCTCCAGAAAGCCCATTTCCTCCAAGTCGGACATTTCATTACGTATAGTAGCAGGGCTGAATCCGACATTGCCTCGTTTGGAAATGCTTCGTGAGCCAACCGGCTCAGCTGAGCGGATATAATCATCTACGATGGCACTAAGTATTTGGCGTTGACGTTCCGTTAGCATATTCAACCCCCCGTTATGATAATAGTTCGTACATGTATGAATTAACGCTTCTGCTTGGAATGTTAGCACTCCAAAGTGTCGAGTGCTAATTCATAATACAAAAATAACAGACCCGGAGGTCTGTGTCAAGTCAACCCAGCCGCTTTAAAACGGCAATCTCATCACAGCAATGCTGCTTTTTGCAATGGATACAATCACGCCATACTTTCTCAGGAAAAATTTCTTTCTGGACAATCGTATACCCATTTCTTTCGAAGAAGGAAACCGCATAGGTCAAAGCCATAATCTTGGCGATTTTCTGCTTTCTCGCCTCTTCCTCCAGGAAGCTGACAAGTGCATTACCGATCCCCTGACCTTTATGGCCTTCGGTCACACCTAGCGAACGAATCTCTACCAGATCCTCTCCCAGCCTTGTTAAGGAGCCACAGCCAACTAATTGATCATCTATGAAAGCAACAGCAAACGTATCCAGCTGCTTGATTAAAACTTCCCTCGACCTTGGCAGCATGATGCCCTGCTCCGCATATCCTTGAATAATGTTAAATAAGATGTCTACGTCTTGTTCCGTTGCCCTTCTGCAAACAACTGCCATTATGAAAACCACCATTCGTAAAAAAAATTGTTATGAATAAATATACAACAAAACGTATAAATAATCCACTTACAAATTTCTTTATTCGGCAGTTATACTAATAAATTCTCCGAATACATCATTCCCCAGCAGGATTCCTTGCTCAGTTAAGCGATAGCCCTCGTCTGTTGCTTCCAGCAGCTTTTGACCTAATAGCTTGGTCAGCTGTCCGCTGAATATGGTATCCAGCTCCAAGCCAAATTGCCGTTTGAAATCGGTTCTCTTGACTCCTTGCAGCAACCGCAGCCCCACCATCATAAAATCCTCGATCGCTTCCTGCTCGCTGATTTCATTTTCTTCCAACAATGGGCGTCCCTTATACGTGGCATCAATATAAGCTTGGACACCTTTAATATTCACATGGCGTTTGCCATGCATGTAACCATGGGCGCCCGCGCCCAGCCCGTAGTAGCTGCGGTTCAGCCAATACATGCTGTTATGGCGGCTCTCTGCTCCCGGCTTAGCAAAGTTGCTAATCTCATATTGCCCATAACCTGCTGCCTGCAGCCTTTTCATAATAAGCAGGAACATATCCAGCTCATCATCCTCATCGGGCAGCGGCAGCAGGTTTTTTTGGTACAGGTTGTGGAACAATGTATTTTCTTCCACCTTCAAGCCATAAATCGAATAATGGGGCAGCTCAAGCTCAAGCGCCTTATCGATCGAATCCTTCATAGCGGCCATTGTCTGGTTGGGCAGCCCAAACATTAAATCTATCGACATATTGGAGAAGCCGACCTGTCGTGCATTCTCGATGCTGCGATATACATCGTCCGTATTATGGATCCGTCCAATCCCTTCAAGCAAGGCATTATCAAAGGATTGCACACCAAAGGATATTCGGTTTACACCGCCTTCCTTCATTGCTTGCAGCTTTTCTAGGTCCGTTGTCCCTGGATTGGCTTCCATCGTAAACTCCAGCTGAGCCGACTTATCAGGAAAATAGGTATGCACCCGCTTCAGGAAGCTTTCCATCTGGTCAGGCAGCAAGACGGTAGGCGTTCCCCCACCCACAAAAATCGTCTGGATCTGTCCGGGGGGCAGCAATCGCACGGTTTGCTCCATCTCACGCTCGAGCGCGTCGAGATAGTCCATCACGGGCTGGCCTTTTAATATATAGGAGTTAAAATCACAATAGTGGCATTTGTTCGTACAAAATGGAATGTGGATATATAAAGCCTCCGGTGTTTCTTGGCGCTGTATCATAGATGAACTCCTTTCCAAAAAACATAAGCGAGCTGTTGCGGACGCACGGACGCATGATGCCAAAAGCAGGTGCTTTAAAATAGCACCTGCCCTTTTTAAGTTTTTTTTAGCTTATCTTTCTTAACATGTCTTCTTAGACAGTCGCTCTAATCGTCTAGCTTCAATACTGCCATGAACGCTTCCTGCGGCACTTCAACATTGCCGACCTGCTTCATCCGTTTTTTGCCTTCTTTTTGCTTGTCTAACAGCTTGCGCTTCCGTGAAATATCGCCGCCGTAGCATTTGGCCAATACATTCTTACGCATTGCTTTGACCGTTTCACGGGCAACGATCTTTTGCCCGATCGCTGCTTGGATCGGCACCTCGAACATTTGCCGCGGAATCAGATCCTTCAGCTTCTCGCAAATGACCCGTCCCCGTTGGAACGCGCGATCCCTATGGACGATAAAGGAGAAGGCATCGACCTGTTCGTTGTTCAGCATAATATCGATCTTGACCAAATTCGACTGCTTGTAGCCCGTCATTACATAATCAAAGGAAGCATAGCCTTTGGTGCTTGATTTCAGCTGGTCGAAGAAATCGTAGACGATTTCCGATAAGGGTAGGCTATAGGACAACGTAACCCGTGTTGTATCCAAATATTCCATATTGATAAATTCGCCGCGTTTGTTTTGGCAAAGTTCCATAATCGTACCGACATAATCATTAGGCACGATTACCGATGCTGTGACATATGGCTCTTCGACGTAATCAATTTTGCCCGCTTCCGGAAAAAGCGACGGATTGTCGATCATTAATACTTCGCCGTTAGTCTGCGTCACTTGGAAGACAACACTTGGTGCCGTCGTGATCAGCGGAATATTAAATTCACGCTCAATCCGCTCTTGAATAACGTCCATATGCAATAGACCTAGGAAGCCGCAGCGGAAGCCAAAGCCAAGTGCTGTGGAGCTCTCCGGCTCCCAGCTTAAGGATGCATCGTTAAGCTGCAGCTTGCCTAATGCTTCGCGGAGATCATTGTACTCCGTGCTTTCAATCGGGTATAAGCCGCAGAATACCATCGGATTGATTTTACGGTAGCCTGGAAGCGCCTCAGCCGCAGGATTTTTGGCATCGGTAATCGTATCGCCGACACGGGTATCGCCTACCTGTTTAATCCCGGCCACAACAAAGCCTACATCACCAATATTCAGCTGGTCAACGATGGACATACGCGGCATAAAGGCGCCAACCTCGAGAACCTCAAACACTTTATCCGTAGCCATAAATTTGATCTTTGAGCCAGCTCGGATCGCTCCATCCATCACACGCACGTACACGATAACACCTTTGTACGGGTCGTAGTGGGAGTCAAATATAAGTGCCTTAAGCGGCTTGTCTGTATCTCCGGTTGGAGCCGGTACCTTCTGTACGATCTGCTCCAAAATTTCTTTAATGCCGATGCCCGCTTTAGCTGAAGCCAATACAGCATCGCTTGTATCCAAACCGATAACGTCCTCGATTTCCTGCTTAACCCGATCAGGATCAGCACTTGGTAAATCGATTTTATTAATAACCGGAATAATTTCCAAATTATTATCCAAAGCCAGGTACACATTCGCCAATGTCTGGGCCTCGATGCCTTGTGCCGCGTCGACTACCAATAACGCACCCTCACAGGCTGCCAGGCTTCGAGACACCTCATATGTAAAGTCGACATGTCCGGGCGTATCAATTAAATTTAAAATATATGTTTGTCCATCATCCGCTGGATAAGCTAAACGTACGGCTTGCAGCTTAATGGTAATTCCCCGCTCACGCTCCAAATCCATTTGGTCAAGCACCTGCTCCTGCATTTCACGCGAAGTAAGGGCACCTGTAAATTCCAAGATGCGATCGGCTAAAGTTGATTTTCCGTGGTCGATGTGGGCAATAATTGAAAAGTTTCTTATCATTTTCTGTCTGGCATGAATATCCATTTGTGTTGACCCTCACTAACCTGCAAATTTACAATTCTTCTAATTATAGCAGGTGTCGGGTTACGCGGCAATGGAGCCCGTGATGATAGAACAAAGATCGTACAAATTTCAGCTCCATGTTTATTGGACATTTACCTTTCTGACGTTAAGAATAACTTCAGAAATAGCTGCTGCCAGCGCATCAGCTGTCCGGTAGCATTCCTCCAGAGTGTTGTCGACGCCACCGATTTCAACCAGTATGTTGTTTGCCGAAAAGGTTTGGTTGTACACACCATTGCCCTCACCAGCCTTGGCAAAGGAGCCTTTGGAGATGCCGGGAAATTTAGCTTCAACCGTTTGGTGAATTTGGGAAGCAAACTGCTCATTCTCCTTCCAGTTCGGATTTTTACCGCCAATAATAAAATAAATCTGGGCATAATCCTTCCCATTGATCCGAACCGTTGTTTTCTCGCGGCGCTGGGAATCACGGTGGATATCAAAATAAAACTTCAGGTCGGGGTGCGAGGTGCTTGCCTCCTGCAACGTTTTCAATGAATATTTATAGGAATAATAATAGTTGAAGCCTTTCTCGATAGCCGGATAGTTTTTATCGGAGTGAACCGCGCCAATCCCTTCTTGTTCAAGCTTCTGGGCTAGTCTTAGCCCCACCTTGGTTACATTCGTCTGAGGATCGTAAGCTTTATCTGGATCCTTGACACCCTGCAGCTCCGGCAAATATGATTCCTGGTTATGTGATTGATAAACGAAGGCAACATTTCTTCCTGCTGTTCTTGGCGGCTGTGCCACCGGAGGCAAAGGCTTGGACTCAGGCTGGGTGGGCTCGCTGACTTCTGGCGGCGCTGTGGGATTCGCAGTAATCGAACCCTCTCCCCCTTCACCGTTTTTGGGAATCACATCCGCTTTCGGTCCGTAATCCTCAGGTCCATCCTCTCCGGTCTGCAGCCCTTTGCGAAGCACCACAATGCGATCCTGCGACATGCCAGGTACCTCACGGGCTATGAACGTTTTGGGATCCTTCCAATTGAGATCGGTCACTAACGAGAATAAAAAGCTGGAAACATTCGACTGCGAGAATGTAAACGTCGAACGGTCCGTCTGCACGTATGGCATTTCCATCCCTAGCATGTCCATAAAAAATTGGCTGGAAACCGCCGAGGCCAGCCCTTTCATCGATGAGGTCGGAGTCGTATTCGCTATCTTAGTCTGACCATAGCCCAGCAAGCCTAGTGCTGCAAAAAACAGCACACCCCCAAGCATTAGCATAGACATAACTCGAAAATATACGTACAAATCTTGTCCTATTTTTCGAGGCTTATTCATATGTAATGTAACAGATTTCCACTTCAATAGTCCTCCTCCTCCACACTTAGCCGCAACGAATTTGCCGTTTATTTTGGTTCTCTAGTAAATAATCTATGAACGAATGATAGGTTATAGAACCAAATTGCGGCTACGTGTGTGTGACAAGAGCTACAGTTGTTGCGTAATAACGTGCGCCCAGTAATCGTCTGCGTTGGAAAATCTGCCTCAACCGAGATATTCTCCCGATTACAGAGCAAACAGCCGCTGGTGCGCAGAATATATCTGCAGCCACACAGCAGCAATTGGCTTCGATGGACCAACATGTACTTGGCCTAGCTTAATGGGTATAGGCGGCGACATTGTCCAAGCCTACAACCTCATGCAGCGCAGCGTTCAAGCCGCTGGCAATAATGTTGGCGATATCCTCAATAAATTCGTCAATCTCCTTCGGAGTGACCAACAAATCATGACCCAATGGGCTTAGCACCTCTTTGACCAATAGCAGCCTTTCCTGCTCTTGCAAATGATCGAGCAAACCGAGAATTTCCCCTGTATTCGAGGTTTGCTTGATAAAATGCTCATGCATCAGCTCAAAGGCATTGTTCACGATGGTTGAGGCATACACGACGGTTGGCACACCTATCGCTATAACCGGAACGCCAAGGGTTTCATAGGTTAGACCCTTGCGTTTATTGCCAATGCCCGAGCCAGGATGAATCCCGATATCAGCGATCTGGATCGTTGTATTCACTCTTTCAAGTGAACGTGAAGCGAGGGCATCAATCGCAATGACCAGATCCGGCTGAGATTTTTCCACAATTCCTTGTATAATCTCGCCCGTTTCAATACCTGTCGTCCCTAACACGCCTGGTGCAATTGCACTAACAGGGCGGTAGCCAGGGCTTACCTCGCCGGGCATTAACTCAAAATAATGGCGAGTCACCATTACATTTTCAACAACCAATGGACCCAGTGCATCCGGTGTGACGTTCCAATTCCCGAGCCCGACGATTAGCACTTTCGCCATAGCTCCGATATTGAGCTTTCTCATAAACGACTCGAATTGCTGGGCAAAGACCGCCGCTACTCGATCCTGCAGGGCGCTGTCCTTTCTTCTTAGAGCCGGTACCTCTATCGTAATATAATGGCCAGGGAGCTTGCCTAAGGCAACAGATCCTTCTTCACTTGTAATATCAATAAAGCTAATGCGAATCCCCTCCAGCTCTTCTGCTGAAGTGAAAACGCCTGGAATAGTTTGGCCGGATCCCGCAGCCATGCTATGTGCTTCCAAAGCCAAATCGGTACGGATCGTATACGCGCTTAAGTCCATGTAAGTATCTCCTTTTAAAACGGTATTTCCCCTATTGTGTGAATATGCCTTCACCCTTATTCATAATTATCGAAACGGCATCTGGAGATCTATTGCAATTTAATAGTGACCATGTTAGAATATCAGGAGTTGTCAACAGAAGGATTTTCATGCAATTACGATGGTTGATGCAAGTTGTATTAGGAGGTGAACGTCAATGCCGAACATTAAATCCGCAATTAAAAGAGTGAAAGTAAGTGAGAAGCGTCGTCTACGCAACGCATCTCAGAAATCTAACCTTCGCACTGCAGTAAAAGGCTTCGAAACCGCTGCTGCAAGCAGCAATGTGGAAACTGCAACAGCAGCCCTAGTCACTGCCAGCAAAAAGCTGGACAAAGCAGCGACCAAAGGTTTAATCCATAAAAATGCCGCAGCTCGTAAAAAGTCCCGCTTAGCTAAAAGGTTAAACGCGCTTACTGCCCAGGCTTAATAACCAATGCCTACAAACAAAAACGACCGTGCTTTTAGCGCAGGTCGTTTTTTTGTTGCTTTTAGACCATCAGCCTTAGCAGGAACATCTCCAGCCCCAAAGACTTATCGATCTTGCCGCTTTTCATCTGATAATCGAGATCCGCCAATTGACCGAGGATGCTTGCAAGCTGTGCAGCTTCAAAGCGGTTGCATTGCCCGGCGGCGATTTTGACCGCATAAGGGTGCAGGCTCAGCTGTGTCGCTATTTGCTGCTGGGAATAGCCTTGCTGCTGCATATCCTTAACCTGGTACATAATGCGGAATTGCCTGGCTATTAGCGCCATAATTTTGATCGGCTCCTCCTTGCGGCGGAACAGGTCAGCGAGGATCGTAAAGGCTTTATCCAGCTTAAGCTGAACAATATGCTCAATCATAATAAAAATATTTTGCTCGATGCTTCGTGTAACCAATTGCTCCAAGACCTCAATCGTAATCTTGCCGCCACGCCCTATGTACATCGCACATTTATCCAGCTCACTGGACAAATTCTGCAAATTCGTCCCCGTATACATAATGAATTGATCCATGGCACCCGGGGCGAAATGAACGCCCAGCTTATCGGCTTCTCCCTGTACCCACGAGGAAAGCTCGCCTGCTGACAAGGTCGTGCAAGCCACGATGCAATCCTTCTCTTTTAACGATTTCACCAGCTTCTTGCGCTCATCCAGCTTCTCAGCATTCACGGTTAATACGATAACTGAGAAGTCCACAGGTGCTTTAAAATATTCCAGCAGCCGCTCGGGCTTATGCTCAACCTTCGTGGTTTCCTTGGCACCTGTTAGAAATAACGCGTTCGTTGCAATAATAAGCTTACGCGGGCCAATAAAGGGAAGCTCCTCCGCTTCCTCAATAATTGTATCTAGCGGTGTTTCCGCTAAATCATATTTGGACACCGCAAAGGCAGCATCTTGTGGGTCAATCAGGCTCGCCGTTAGCTTTTGAATAAATTCCTGGATTAAATAAGATTCGGTGCCATAGCAAACATACACCGGGGCAAACGTCTTTTTTTGAATATGCCTTAAAGCGGTTTTGAAATCCATTGCTGCTTCACCCGTTTCTTGTCTCCCCTAGTCTTACCAGCATTGTAACAACAACAAAGGGACTACGTCAAAACCTTGCGGTTTTAAGGTAATCCCCTGCTGGTGATCCCATCTATATAAACAACCGGGTCCAGGCTCTAGAAACCTTACCCCGAGTGGTCATACATGGCCACTCCATCATTCATACCGTATTTTACGCAGCTGCCCCCTGAAAGGTGTTTATTATTTTCATTAAAAAGCAGGCAGGCAAGCCTTTATTTATTCGATTCTGTCCAATTGGCCGTGTTAATTACGTATGTCTTCGTTCCTGCTTGGTTACTGACCTGGTAGGTCAGCTTGGAATCCGTTGTCCATTCCACCAAAGCCACATGATCAGCGTCCGTTGTTACACGCTTCGATGTAAACAAAGCTTTCCCGTTTTTATCTTTAATAATAACTCGATTATCCAATATGCTACCTGTAAATTGCTTATCGAGTGAAGCTAGGCTTGTCGTATCCGCCGTCTGCATGGAAGCGATACCTTGGTCAGCAGCTGGAGAGGAGCCCACTTTAAGCTTGTTGGCATCCGCACTGCTGTCTGCAGAAGCTGCAGGAGTACTCCCTAGCTTAGGTGGCTCTGTAAGCGACGAGCTAGCCGCATTGTCCTTAGCGGCTGAAGAGCCACCGGTAGCTCCGCTTGGCGCTTGCAAAGGCGCCGGAGTCGCTAATTTACTTTCAGGGACAATCTGCGATGCAAGGGGTGCCCCGCCAGACGAGGACGGCACCTCCTGCTGGGTCCCAAAAGTCGCCGGCTCCCTAAGCTCTCCGCCACCTGCCGCCGGGACGGAAGATGGGGCTTGCTGCGTGCCATTCCCCGTTTGGCGAGGCATTGCAGCTATCGAGCTATCTGTAGTCGTGCTTCCAGAGCTCACTGCTCCTTCAGGAATACTCCCACCTATTTTATTGGACCCCATATGGTTTGCAGGAGCTATTGGTGAAGATGTATTTGTATCTTCTTTAGCCTTAGGTATGTTAAGGGGTACATTGGAATGAGGGACATTCTCGTTAATAGATTGTTCCACCTTATTGTCCTCTATAGGCGCTTCCCCAGACAAATTGCTATCGCTGGCAGGAGCCCCTGCTGGAGCCTTCAGCTCACTTATGCCACTGGTACTATCAGCCGTGTTCGCCTGCTCCTTGTTGGCCATTCTGCTCTGCGACGAAGCGGAGGTTGGAGCTAGCACACCGTCTGCATTTTGCATATTGCTTTGCTCCTGCCGATCAAACATGAAGAAGCCTAATACCAAACCAGCGGCAACAACACCGCCAATAATTCGCGTCGATATTAACCCTTTAGTACGTTCGCGCCAGCTTGCCAGCCTCGTTACTGGAACGCTGTCCTTTTTGTTGTCCCTCGCCTGGGACTGCCCTTGAACTTGAAGTTTTGGAGGCGTTGGCGCTGCAAGCCGCCCTATTGTCTCTGTACCTGCAGATGAATGTGCTGCACCCGCGGCTGCCCCATAATCCACAGCAGCTGGAGCCTCATCAATAAGCTGAAGCCTTGGAAGTATCGCATCCACTAAACTAAATGCCGGCGTAACCTTCGGCAAGTTCTCCAAGTGCTCAGATATGGACAATAGCCGCTGAAACAGCTCTGTACATTCAGGGCAATCCTGCAAATGGCCCAGCATCTGTTTATATTCGAATTCATCGAGATCCTGATCGAGGTATCTCTGCATCAGTTCGATCACCTCATGGCATATCATCCCGCACACTACCTTTCTAAAAGATTCACAATTGAATGTGACAATCGCCTAACGCTTTTGCAACCAACTAATTAGACAACACCCACGGCAAGATCAAGCTTAGCTTGTTTATCTTCGCGTGGATTCAATAGAAGGTTTTTTGTAATCCTGCAATAACGTTTGCAATTGCTGTCTGGCCCTGAATAAGTAAGACTTTACCGTGTTGATGGGCAGATCAAGTGATTCGGCAATTTCATTGTAGGAAAAATCCTGCAAATACCGCAGCACAACGACAGATCGATGATGTTCCGGCAGTTTATCTATAGCCTCTCTAATATCTTCGGCAACATATGCGGACATAACCTCTTGTTCTACCGTTTTTTCTTCAGTAAAGCTCATATCAAACTGCTCAATAGAAACCGTGGGTTTGTTTTTCCGGAATTTGTCTATACACAAATTGGTCACAATCCGTTGGACCCACGTTTTGAACTGGGCTTTTTCCTCATAGGAGTTAATTTTGGTATAAATGCGTATTAAAGCTTCCTGTGCGATATCCAAAGCATCCTGCTCGTTATTCAAAATATAAAAGGCCGTTCGATAAACATCGTTTTCAATCTCACGCAGTAGGGTAATTAGAGCGTCGCGATCGCCCGACTGGGCAGCCTTTATCAAATCTGGCGCTACCACTGGGATCCCCCTCTCTTGCAACTATATAAACGAAATAAGAATGATAAATGTTGCAGATAATGATGATTAACTGTACTAAGAATATCAAATTTATGCGCCGAGGTATACAGCAGCCCATTTCCAGCTCCATAACCGCTTTTTCCATTTAAATTTGCCCGTTTATAAATTTTCCACAAAGATAATTGTTAAGTTCACCAATGACCAGTGTCACATTTTGTTATAAAATGATCAAAAGATAGTTGTTGAATTTAAATTGGAGGGAATCCCCATGACTGAAGCAAATGAAGATCGAATATATTGGATAGATACATTAAGCCGAATTGCACAGCCTGTGCTGCACCACTTAACGACTCGCCAGCTGAAAGAAAAAATGCCTGTTGAAGGAAAGTTGGATGACCGTCCTATCTACACCCATTTGGAAGCGTTAGCGCGATTATTAACGGGAATGGCTCCGTGGCTGGAATCCGGCGGCCGAGATGGTGAAGAAGGCAGGCTCCGTTCCCATTACGCGGAATGGGCACGAGATGCTATCGATGCGGGAACTGATCCGACCTCGCCGGATTTTATGAACTTCTCGGAAGGCCATCAGCCCATCGTAGATGCCGCCTTCCTGGCACATGCGATTCTAAGAGCACCTGTTGAGCTATGGGAGAAGCTGGAGCCACGTGTCCAGCATAATGTAGTAGAAGCACTGAAGGCGACACGTACGCGGAAGCCAGGCTTTAACAACTGGCTGCTTTTTGCGGCGATGATTGAGACCGTGCTTTACCGGGCCGGTTCTGACTGGGATCGTATGCGCGTTGATTATGCGATCCGGCAGCATGAAGAGTGGTATAGCGGTGACGGCGTGTATGGCGATGGTCCGGAATACCATGCGGACTATTACAACAGCTTCGTCATCCAACCGATGCTGGTGGATATTATTGAAGCGGTATCCGGCGAGGATGAAGCTTGGGCGGCGTTAAAGGATGGCATCATTGAACGCGCTACGCGCCATGCTGTCCAGCAGGAACGCCTTATTTCTCCTGAGGGAACGTTCCCGGCGGTTGGCCGATCACTCGCATACCGCTTTGGGGCTTTTCAGCTCTTAAGCCAAGTTGCCTTGCAGCAACGACTTGATCCGAGCATTGAGCCTGCACAGGTTCGCGGCGCTTTAACTGCGGTCATTCGCCGAATGATCGAAGCTCCCGGTACCTTTGACGACAACGGCTGGCTCACGATCGGCTTCTGCGGTCATCAGCCTGAAATCGGAGAAACCTATATTTCGACGGGAAGCGTATATTTATGTGCTGCGGTATTCTTGCCTTTGGGCTTAAGCGCAGACGATGCTTTCTGGCAGGGTGAAGCCGATTGGACAAGTAAAAAGGCTTGGAGTGGACAAGCTTTTCCCATTGATAAGGCGTTGCGGAAGCATTAAGCTCATCGATCATTCGTGGACGAACATATAAAAGGTTGGGCAGAAGCAATCCTCTGCCCAACCTTTTTTCCTACCAGCAGCCTCCGAGCCCTGCGTCATAGCGAGCGGCTCAAAGCCTTGAATTACTTAATAAAGCCCGCTCCTTTTAGAAAATCGATAATACGCATAACAGACACTTCTAGCGACAGCTTGTCGGTTTCCACAATCAGCTCCGGATGAGCCGGCACTTCATAAGGAGATGACACACCGGTAAAGTCTGGCAGCTTGCCTGCTCTGGCTTTTTTGTATAGCCCCTTGGGATCGCGGCTTTCACATACACTTAATGAACAGGATACATAAATCTCGATAAATTCTCCGCTTTGGAACATGCTTCTGACCAGTTCCCGATCTTCCTCATACGGCGAAATAAATGCACTAATTGTAAACAACCCCGCGTCAGTAAACAGCTTCGCCAATTCTCCCACTCTGCGGATATTTTCCTTGCGGTCCTCTGGGCTGAATCCAAGATTTCGGTTTAGACCTTGGCGCACATTGTCACCATCTAATACGTAGGAGCGAATTTTCATCAGGTATAGCTGTCGTTCTAATTCCATCGCAATGGAAGATTTCCCCGAGCCGGACAATCCCGTCATCCATATGACGCAGCTTTTGTGTCCGTTCAAAGCATGCCGCTGCTCTTGCCCAATGGCTGCAGGCTGCCAGGTCAGGTTATTCGATTGATTAACCATGTGCTCCTCTGTCATTCCTTTAACTCCAATCGTACACGGCTCCAAGCATTTGGGAAAGCCTCTGATTATAAAATGCTAGTTAGTCCGATATACAAATAAACCCTTTTTTCACGATACCTGCTTCTGGATGCTTGATGATCGCAAACGTGAGCTCAGCTACTTCTTCGGCTTGGGATAGCCATTCTTCACCGGTTAATGCCACTCCCATAGCATGGGCTGCCTCCCTGTCAATCGTATCGGGTGCTAGAGCGATTACATGGATATGATGGTCACTAACCTCACGGCATAATGATTCTGTCATCCCGATTAAAGCGAATTTAGCTGCCGTGTTGGCCGATTCGTTCGCCTCTCCGCTCGCTTCCGACTTCGTAAACACATTAATAATCATTCCGCTTTGGCGCTCAATCATATCTTGGATAACCGCACGATTCATATGATACATTCCGAGCACATTCACTTCTATATTTCTTCTCCACTCATCGGGAGCTGATTCCGCCAAAGATCTACTTTTACCCAGCCCTGGATTGATAACCGTTATTAAATAATCGATAGGTCCCAGTTCCTTTTTCAACTCGTTTGTAGCGCGCTCCACCTCCTCATAGTGGGAAGCACTTGCTGTTGCAAAGCATATTTTGGTTCCATCATTTAATTGCAATTCTGCACATAAAGCTTCGAGATTCGAAGCGGAGCGTGCCATCAAGCCAACATGAATGCCTGCCCTAGCAAGTGATTTCGCTATTTCCTGGCCAATCCCTTTGCCTGCTCCTCTTATGATTGCTGTCTTTCCACGTAGTTCCAATAGCTTGTCCCCCTTACCGTCTGCATCAGCAAAACTTGCTTCATCCTGTGATAGCCAATACATGCCATAAATACTGACATGTTGCATTTCGGAGCTATAGCAGTTTTCATTATATCATATAGAGATTCAGTAGTTTTACATAAATTTA
Organism: Paenibacillus agricola; assembly: GCF_011440305.1. Lineage (GTDB taxonomy): Bacteria > Bacillota > Bacilli > Paenibacillales > NBRC-103111 > Paenibacillus_S > Paenibacillus_S agricola. Next base: position 574,068 of record NZ_JAAOIW010000004.1, read on the forward strand.
ACCCAAAATAAATAATGGTTAGCTGTGCGATCATTCCAGCTTTGTGCGGATTCTGATTTGTCCATCCCGGACAATCATTTGTACCTCGCCCATTTGGTCCGTCCGTAGAATCTGGGCACCATGCTGCTGCAGCCTCTCCACCACCAACGGATGTGGATGCCCATACGTATTGTTCGCTCCTGCTGAGATCACCGCTAGCTTCGGCTGATAGGCTTGCAGCCATGTGTTCGATGTGGAAGTTTTACTGCCGTGGTGGGCCACTTTTAGAACATCGACCGATCCCTGCTGCATGGGGAGCAAATTGGCAAGGGGGACTGGGGGGGCGGCACCATCGGTCGGAAAGCTGGCCAGCCCAGCTGCCATCTGTGCCACAGCAGTTTCGGAGGTCTGGTCCATATCTCCGGTAAAAAGCCATTTGGTGCCAGCCATATCCATCATCAGCACAACCGATTGTCCATTTTGCTCCTTTTCGATTCTAATTGCGTTTTCGAGCATAATTTCGTTCTCGCTATCCATTTTATTCTCAAGCCTCTGCTCCACGTCGTCTACGTCGGCAAATGGTTCAGCAATAGGATGCAGCACCATGAGCTTGGTAAGCGGATCCACCTGCAAGCTATTGCCTGCCGTTACCTTCACAAGCTCCACCTGCTTGTCCAAGGCCGTTTGAAACAATTTTTCTACCGCTATTCCCGGCTTGAATGTACCGTTAAAAATAAGCTGCTTCACCGGAATTTGCTCAAGCACTGCCTGGAGGCCGCCAATATGGTCCGCATCCTGATGAGAAATGACCAAATAATCGATGCGCTGAACGCCGCGTTTTTTTAACAAAGGCACTAGTAGCTTTTTTCCTACCTCGAAAGGGTCCTTGCGGAGCTTCCACTCCTCACCGGGTTTTGTGAAAGTTAAGGTGCCTCCCCCATCAATCAGTATGATTTGGCGGCTTATTGGGGAGCGAATCATTATACTGTCGCCTTGGCCAACATCGATAAAATCGACATACCCTTCCCCGTTCTCTTTCCAGCGATCAGGATTGTACGCATAAAGGAATAGGGCAAGCAAGCTTACGCACGCCAAAGGTAATGGCAATGAACGGGCCTTCCAATTTCCGATCCAGCTCCTACTCCAGTTCAATATCCAATTCCAGCTCACAGCTCCATTAACATTTCCTTTTGAAGGCGTGTTACTATGTTTACTCCTCGCTCCATTTGGCTTGACTGCATGCAGCATAGGACCTTCCACTGCCGTATGCTCCTGTTGGATACGCAGCAGCCCCCAAACCATACTCGCTAAAGCTAAGTAGTAACCAGCCATCCAGGTAATCGTCGGGCTCGCCCAAATTGTTTGGAAGGCGTCCCAGCGGCTGGATAAGTCAACTATTACAAAAACCCAGTCATTCACTTGTGCAACCACCCAAGCAATGGCTTGTCCAGCCGGCCTATAAATAAAACTCACAACTAACGCAGCCGTACCTGCCGGCATCGTAACCATACTGAATACAGGAACCAAGCATAAATTTGCTGCCAAGGACAGCAAGGATAGCTGGTTAAAGTAATAAATCGATACCGGAAAAGAAATACATTGGGCAACCAAGGAAATGGAAAATGCACCTTTGAGCATGGGCGATTGGATAGGCAGCAGCTTATTCACTGGCGGCACCCCAATAATTAAGCCAATCGTTACCAGAAAAGATAGCTGGAAGCTAACATCCATTAAATAATAAGGCTCCCATAGCAGCATGAGGAAGCCAACTAGCAGTACGGTATGCAGCCCGTCCTTTAAGGTGTGGCGGTAAGCGGTGTATAAGGCAATCATCGCCATTAAGCCCGCACGGACGATTGATGGCGAGCCGCCAGTTAGCGCAATATAAAGCGGCATTAGCGCAATGGCCGTTAGTAGGCATGTCTCTCTGGTACAACGAAATTTGCGCAGTACCCATAATAAGCAGGCAAGAAATACCGCAACGTTTAATCCAGATACCGCGAGGATATGTGTCAAGCCCAGTTGGGAAAATTGTTGAAATTGCAGCGGATCCATATCATCGGTTAGCCCAATCAGCATGCTTTTCATAAAGCCGCCCTGCTGGGCAGGAAAAATGTCCGCAATTCTCTGACCAAGCAGCAAGCGAAACTCATCATTCCAACGCAAAGCAGATTGCCAGGTCCACTGCTCCGGCGCAGATGCTTGAATCGCTGCTAGTCCTTTAACAGCAACAATCCAATGGATATGCTGGAGCCGCAAATAAGCACGATAATCGAAGCCTTCGTAATTACGCGCTATCTGTGGAGCTTTGGCTGTGCCGTTTAGTACGACCCTATCCGCCCGTTGCCACCCATACACCGTTTGCTGCTCCTCACGTGTCAATAGCTTTACTGTGACGGCGACGGGCTCGTTAATGGACGGGCTCGGGGCAGCCTCCTTTATAGCAACCGTGTCACCTTCTGCACTTCCTGTTTCTATTGCGTTACTTGTGTTCCCCGCTTCTCCTGCAACTGCTTGCTCCACCAAACGTTCAACCGTCAAAGTAAAGGAGGCTTTATCCCCATCAACCTCAACCCTTGAAGTAATAATACCTTCAAGTTTAACAGCTGCTTCATCTGCACCTTTTGCAATGCTTGGAAGCAGCAGCTTGCTCGTATTGCCTCTATCATAGCTTTCATAATAACCCGCTGAAATTCCCACCAATAACAAGGCGCATACTCCAATTCGCCAAGGGGCTCGTGCACTCCACCAAATGATTGCGGTTATCCCCAAACCTACACTCACATAAAGAGACAACCAGTTTAACTCCAATACATGTGCTGCTGCATATCCACATAACCATAGCCATATACAACTCACAAGAGGTCGATTCACCAAGCAGCCTCCTTTTATTAACTTTTTTAACTTATTTAAAATAAAGAACAACGCAAAAAACGCAAAAAAACCTCCTGCGCCTTACGCGCATAAGAGGTTCTTCCTCATAGTCATTTAAACTAACGGATCCTTGATGGGCTCACTCGTTCCTGGAGGTGGTGTGTAAGTCTCAAGCCTGCGAAAAATAATCCCTTTTTGCTCCATTAGTGCTGTTACCTTAGTACTATCCTTATTATAAGGGCGGTGGTATACGATTTCGGTAACGCCGCTATTCGCCAGCATATTGGAGCAAGTCCAGCAGGGCTGGTCTGTTACATAAACAGCAGAATTTTCCCGATCCTTCGGGTCTGTGAACAACAGTAAATTTTGTTCGGCATGAATCGTACGGATGCAACGCTGCTTCTTGATAACTTGCTCGGCTCCCTCCAAATTCTGGAGTTCGTATTCCTCAACTAGCATACAGCCTGCTTCCGAACAGTCGGGAACACCCATCGGCGCTCCGTTATAAGCGGCACCTAGCAGCTTCTTGCCTTGTACCAACACGGCACCTACATGTCTGCGGGTGCAGCGTGAACGAGTTGAAGCCATATAAGCCATATCCAAAAAATAAGTATCCCAATCTTTGCGGGTTGTCATTGTGTTTGCTCTCCATCAATTAAAAAGAATAGTTGTGTGGCGTTGTTTTGGTTTTGTTTTGGTTTTGTTTTATTTTCTCATATTTTGCTGCAAAACAAAAGACCTTCACTTTATGGTTCTATTATTAAATAAGGTCTCATTTTTTCCAGCAGCTTTTCGCCTATTCCTTTTACATCTAAAAGCTGCTCCATATGTTGAAAACTTCCAATTTGCTTGCGATGAGCCAAGATGGCCTTCGCCTTGCTTTCACCAATTCCGGGTATAGTGACTAGTTGTACTTCGGTAGCTTTATTAAGCGGAATCAGGTTATTCGCCTTTTCGTTACTTGGAGCAATCGGCTGGGCTGGCTGGGTTGGCTTGGAGGGTGTGGTTGAAGCGCCAGACGTGGCCGGCATTGCCTCTGCCTGTTTGCCGGCACTTGAATGGTCTGCTCCTGCAGCCAGAACCTCTGCAGCAGGTTCGTTGCCAATGGCTGGCTCGTCCGTACCTCCCATCACAGTGCCCGCTACCTGGGGCTCATTTTTATCAGCAGCAGGCTTCTTATTTACCTCAGCACTCTTCTTAGCCGCCTCGGGGCCCTTTGTATGAACCTCAGCCGAACCTTGCTTCTGCCGCTTCTCCTCAGTCTGCTTTTGCAGCAATTGCTGCATTTCCTCGTTGGCTGTATACCATCCCGATGCCTCGGGTAGAGCCCGTTCCCAAGCCTTATAACCCACCCAGCCTCCGATAATCGCCAGCGTAACCCCTACAATAGCCAGCATCCATATTATTCGTTTTCCACCCATGAAGTACAAACGTAAACTCCCTCCATTCTAAATGGTCTGATTGGCTCGTAATATTTTATTGGTTTGTAATAATCCACTCATTCCCTCTAAAAAAGGCTCATATTTCCTAATTATCGCGCATAGGCATTAAAGATAGAGTTCTATGATTCAGGAGGGGATGGCTATGAAAGTTGGATTCATTGGTACGGGAAGCATGGGCCGGATCATGATCGAAGCATTTATTCAATCCGGCGCTTTGCATCCGGGGCAAATCACAATTACCAACCGTACCATTGCCAAAGCGGAGCAATTAGCAATGATTTATCCGGGCCTTCAACTATCGCATTCCAATGTGGATGTTACTTTACAAAGCGATATTTTGTTTATATGTGTCAAACCATTGGAATATAAAACAGTGCTGGTCCAGATCAAGGAACACATCAAGCAGCTCCAAATTCTTGTCTCTATTACAAGCCCTGTGCTGATCCGGCATCTGGAGGAGCTACTCCCTTGTAAAATTGCCAAAGTCATCCCAAGCATTACTAACTATGTGTCCAGTGGTGCTGCGCTTTGTATATACAGTGAGCGTATGACAAACGCAGATATTGAGGTTTTGGAACGGCTTCTCTCCCACATCAGCTCACCGATTCGTGTTGCTGAGACGCATACACGTATTTCCTCTGATTTATCAAGCTGCGGACCGGCCTTCCTATCTTTATTTCTGCAAAAATTTATTGATGCCGCAGTCGAGGAAACTGGCATGTCCAAGGTGGATGCCACTCTCCTGGCAAGTGAAATGCTCTTAGGAACGGGTAAGCTGCTAACAACAGGTGGCTTCACTCCCTTAACGCTACAGCAGCAGGTTGCTGTGCCTGGTGGTATTACCGCGGAGGGGCTCCGTATAATGGAAAAAGAGCTGCGCGGGATGTTTAACAACCTGATCCGCACAACTCATAATAAATATGATGAAGATGTGGCAAAGGTGGAAGCAGCGTTTTTCGGCACAAAGGTCGAATAACGTGATGCTTTCACGCTTTACCGATATGAACCGCTTTGTTTTACGAGCGGTTATTTGGTTTGGTTTGGATGGGTTCCTTAACCCACGACAATATTAACTAATTTCCCTTTAACCGCGATCACTTTGCGCACAGTTTTACCTGCCATTGCCTCTTGTACCTTCTCTGAAGCCATAGCCAGCTCCTGTAGGGCGGCTTCATCGGCATCCTTGGATACAAGGGCACGCTCAATGATTTTCCCATTGACCTGCACAACGATTTCAATCTCGTTGTCCACTGTCCATGCATCGTCATACTCCGGCCATTCGGAATAGGTAACCGATTCGGTATGCCCCAGCTTCTCCCACAGCTCCTCAGCAATATGAGGAGCAATCGGAGACAACATTTGCACGAAATGCTCCATCGCCGCTTTAGGCAAACGATCGGTCTTGTAAGCCTCATTCGTAAAAATCATCAATTGGCTAATCGCTGTGTTGAAACGCAACGCTTCATAATCCTCTGTGATTTTCTTAACCGAACGGTGCCAGGTACGCTTAAATGCCTCGCTGCCTGAAGCTTCATCCGTCGAAATTTTGGCATGAAGCTGGCCATTTTCCCCTACAAACATCCGCCAGATCCGATTTAGGAATCTGTAGTTGCCCTCCACACCATTAATATTCCAAGGCTTCGTGGCTTCGAGAGGTCCCATAAACATTTCATACATGCGCAAGGTATCAGCACCAAACTCACCTACGATTTCATCCGGGTTAATGACGTTACCGCGCGATTTGCTCATTTTCTCATTATTCTCCCCAAGAATCATCCCTTGGTTGACCAGCTTATGGAAAGGTTCCTTCGTAGCAACGATGCCTAGATCATAAAGCACCTTATGCCAAAAACGCGCATACAACAGGTGAAGCACAGCATGCTCAGCTCCGCCAATATAAAGATCGACAGGCAGCCACTTCTTCTGTAGCTCTGGCGAGCAAAGCTCCTTGTCATTCTTAGGATCAATAAAACGCAAGTAATACCAGCAGCTACCTGCCCATTGCGGCATGGTGTTCGTCTCACGGCGTGCTTTCATCCCTGTTTCTGGGTCTGTGGTTTCCACCCATTCAGTAACAACAGCCAGCGGAGATTCTCCAGTGCCAGAAGGTGCAATCTGCTCGATATCCGGCAGCAGCAACGGCAAATCGGCGATAGGAACGGTTTTCATCGTACCATCTTCCAAATGGATAATTGGAATAGGCTCTCCCCAGTAACGTTGGCGGCTAAACAGCCAATCCCGTAGCCGATAGGTGATTTTGCCATGTCCTTTGCCACTCGCTTCCAGCCATTCAATCATCGCAGCGATTGCCGCTACATTCGTCATTCCATCCAGCAGCTCGGAGTTTACATGGACTCCGTCTCCCGAGTAAGCTTCTTTGGTAATATCTCCGCCTGATATCACCTCTACAATTGGCAGATCAAATTGCTTGGCGAATTCCCAGTCACGTTGGTCATGCCCCGGCACAGCCATAATCGCACCTGTTCCATAACCGGCAAGCACATAGTCGGAAATCCAGATTGGTACCTTCGCACCATTAACCGGATTGATGGCATAAGAGCCTGTGAACACGCCGGATTTATCCTTGGCCAGATCGGTACGCTCAAGATCGCTTTTATGGGAGGCTTTTTCTTGATATGCACTAATAGCAGCGGATTGCTCAGCCGTTGTAATACTTTTCACTAGGTCATGCTCAGGAGCCATTACACAATAGGTCGCACCAAACAGCGTGTCGGGACGAGTAGTGAACACCTTCAAGCCTTCCCCTTCATGCCCTTCAATCGCAAATACAACCTCGGCGCCCTTCGATTTGCCAATCCAGTTGCGCTGCATATCCTTGATCGACTCCGACCAATCCAGTTCCTCCAGATCATCCAGCAGACGTTCGGCATATTGGGTAATCCGCAGCACCCATTGGCGCATAGGCTTACGGACAACCGGATGGTTGCCACGCTCGCTGAGTCCGTTAATAACCTCTTCATTGGCAAGCACGGTACCTAAAGCCGGGCACCAGTTCACAGCGACCTCATCGACATAAGCAAGCCCTTTATTGTACAGCTGGATAAAAATCCACTGCGTCCATTTGTAATAATCCGGATCGGTCGTACTGATTTCGCGATCCCAATCGTAAGAAAAGCCCAGCGACTTGATCTGGCGGCGGAAATTGTTAATATTCGTGATCGTAATATCACGGGGATGCTGGCCGGTGTCCAAGGCATGCTGCTCAGCGGGAAGCCCAAAAGCATCCCAGCCCATCGGATGCAGCACATCATAGCCACGCATTCTTTTGTATCTCGAAACAATATCTGTCGCTGTGTAGCCCTCAGGATGCCCTACGTGAAGTCCGGCACCGGACGGATAAGGAAACATATCCAATGCATAAAACTTCGGCTTGCTATCATCATTCAGCACTTTAAACGATTTGTTGTGTTCCCAATACGCCTGCCATTTCGGCTCGACGACCAGCGGGTTATAGCCCAGCTGCTCTTTAACTTCCTCTGTCATTCAGGTTTGCCTCCTTCATTTTGTCCAAACAAAAAAGCCCTTCATCGCTAGCGCAACGGCTAGGGACGAGAGCATGCTTCCCGTGGTACCACCCTAGTTAACAGCAGGCATGCTTTGCCCGTGTTCACTCTTCCCCTTAACGCGGGGGGTATCGATCCGGTTAGACTTGTTGGAGTCACTACGCAGCATCAAGCCCACGTTTGATCCCTCAAGCATTCACCATCTGGCTCCAAGACGAGTTCACTAACCTCCATTACCAGCTCTCACCCTAATACTGGCTCTCTGCAAATGGATACCTAGCTACTACTTCCTATCACAGCCGTTTATGCATATAAGGCGATTATATGTAAAATACGGTAACCGTGTCAAGTCGGGTTCACTTTTACATCCTAATTTAGAAGTAGAACCATTTGATCAAGGCTAACAGCATTAAATGAGCCGGATAAAACGACAGCCACAGCCACCGCGGCATCGAGAACTTAACCAGGTTCACTTTGGAGCCCCAAACGAGCCAGAAGCTTGAAAGCATGCTGATATATTGATAGATAACGCCGCCCGTCCAGTAGTAGTAAAGGTTTAGGAAAAAATGCAAAATTAAAGCTAGAGCTGAAGACGTATATCTGTAAATAATGATCAGCATTAATGCATACGTTCCATAATCCGTGGGAATAGCTTCGAATAACAAAAAGGCAGCCGTCGCAATTACGATTTGCACAATAATGATTTTAACACGATCCATGGCCAGCAAGGTTAAAATACATATAAAAAATGTGCCGATAACATTAAGCTGTGCATAATCAAAAGCCCAGTAATAAGGAGCTTGTGAGATGAGAGCCAGCAGCCCTAAGCGAAAAAAATATTTCGGCATGTTTCGTGTATAGAGATAACCCTGCACGATCCCAAACGCATAAAGCGGAAAGGACAACCGTCCAATTAAGCGCAATTCAATAATATCCGGGTACAAAGCCGCTCCGATATGATCAATAAGCATCGTGAGCATTGCAACAATTTGCAGTAGCTCTCGTTGCATCCCAAGTGGGTTTGATTTGGCGGCAGTTGGCTGCACAATGCCCTCTTCATTGCCCATGCATTAACCTTCTTTCTTTATAGAATCCGAATCCTTTTCTATAATAACATGCAGAGACTCTTAACGCACATGCACCTCTACCTCACTTCGGTCACGACAAGCAGCATAAAAAAACGCTGAGTAAGGCGCCAGTGTTGGAAGCCTTTCTCAGCGTTTGGTGATTATAGACCGACATCTTGGGAAATGCTAGTAGCCAAGGCTGCCATGTTTAGGCTGCCATCCTGCTTCCATCATCGTTATGCTGAGGTGATCCCTATGTCTGGTATCTTGAATGGTATCCTATTATCTCTGCCCTTGTGGGGCATTTTGTTATGCTTTTGGAGATTGCTTATGAAGCTCTTGTAGAACCAACAACGCTACTTCCTCGCCACGAAAAACGCACGCTGTGTCGTTACTGTGATAGGCTGCCAGGTGAAATCGCCGTAACAGTCGACTGCGCTAAAACCTGCCTTATTCAAGGCAGTGTGTAGCCAGTCCAGGTCGTAAGCTCGCTGCACGTGGTATTCCTCTACCCGCCGAAACTGTTCGTTCCCCTCTTGTGCTGAAGATCCAGCGTTTGGAGCTCTATTGCCTTCCGTGTCCTCAGAACCTTCAGAGCTTTCAGAACTTGCAGGCACTTTCGCAAAAATCGTCAGTGCATGCTCTATCTCACAGCGCTCCTCATCCAATTCGCTCGTCCATATGTAGGCAATATCCTCTTCATTCAGGAAAAACGGCTGCTCATTTGCATACATTTCGAATTGATGCTCGGTGTGTACATCAAAGACGAAGAGACCGCCCGGCTTAAGGGCAGCAAATGCTTGTACAAAAGCTTCTTGTACATCCGTCTCCTCTAGCAAGTAGTTTATGCAATCGCATAGCGAGATAACAGCATCAACCGGGCGCAGCAGCGCCCAATCCCGCATGTCCTGTTGGAGCCAGGTAAGGCTCCCTTGACCAGGAAAAGGCTGGCTACGCTCGGCCTCTACCGCTTTATGCTGGGCTACCGACAGCATATCCTCGGATAAATCGATACCATAAACCTCAAACCCTTGCTGGGCCAACGGAATCGCTATGCTTCCGGTTCCACAGCCTAGATCGACAAGGGTCTGGGGCTGTTCATGCTTCTCCCAGCATAGGCGTAAAAACTCCAGCCATTGCGGATAAGGCATCTCTTCCATCAGCCGGTCATAGTGATAGGCAAACTGATTATATGCCACTTTCGCCCTCTGGTTTGCCCACGGATACGCCTTCGCCCTCTTCAGCCTGCGGCTTCAGGTGGGTTGTGCTTCCGTCTTGATAGACAAGGCCTTCACGCATCAGCTTGCCAATCGCCCGTTTAAAGGCAGACTTGCTGATTTGGAACCGTTCATTAATCGATTCCGCTGATGATGCATCTGAATAAGGCATCGAACCATTCTGGTCACGAAGGAAAGCTAAAATCATCTCTGAATCCTCATCGCGGCCGATCTCTTTTACAACCTTCATCGAACAGTTCACATTGCCGTCCTCACGGACAAAGCTGATCCGTACATCAAGCTGCTCGCCAAGGCGGAGATTTCTCGTCCGTTCTGTCGAATGGATCATACCGATAACGCCAAAGCCGACTACGCCACCATCACACACTACAAATGTGCCCATTTGCAGCGGCTTATACACCGTTGCGCGAACCCATGTATTTTTCCAGCTTGTTGGAGCATCAAAGCACTTAGGCTTTAATTCAGGCTCGCCTGCAACCCTTGCCAATAAACGGCCTTGGCGATCATGGGCCAGCACGACGTATACCTTATCGCCCACCTGGGGACGAAGCTCGCGAAGGTCCGGTTGCTCCCTGAAGGGCAACAACAGATTACGTCCTAAGCCCATTTCAAGAAAGCTGCCGAATCGCGGATGAATATCCACAACCTCCAGCAAGGCGATTTCACCTAATTCTATTAATGGTTTTTTCATTGTGCTTGCAAGCCGGTCCTGCGTATCGTAAAACATGAATACCTTTACCATATCACCCGGTTTAATCGACCCAACCACTTCGCTATAATGGAGCAGCACCTCTTCATTGCCGTCCGTGACAAAGTAGCCATGGGGGGCAACCTCTTTGGCTACTTTTAATTCATACGTGATGCCTGCTTCAAAGTTCATACTCGCTCAACCACTTTGGCATCAGACCAGAGACGTTCGATATTGTAATACTCCCTGTCCTCCCGGTGAAATACATGGACGATGACATCTCCTAAATCAACCAGCACCCAACGAGCCGTATCCATACCTTCCAATCCACGAACCCTAGCCCCATTTTGTTCGGCTACTTTCTTTATTTCAGTAGCAATAGCTTGGACCTGTGGTTCGGAATTCCCGTGGCAGATGACAAAATAGTCAGCAATCAACGATACTCCCTGCAGGTCTAAAGTGACCAGGTTCATTGCTTTTTTATCTTCCGCTGCGTCAACAATGACAGACATTAATTTATCCGGCGATATACTCATTACAATTCCTCCTTATTATGGGCTTGCTTCAAATCATCAATTAGGCTGTTTCTAGCCTCAATCGTCAGTGGATAAACCTTTTTACCTTTTTCAAGCAAAAACAGGATCGTCCCATCAAAAGCCACAAGCAGCGCTTTGTCTACACTGTGCTCGGCAAGCTCGCGAATACGCTCTACACCCGGAAAATCCCGCCCAGGCTCGATATAATCGGCCAGGCATACGATTTTTTCCAGTAGCGTCATCTGTTTGCGCCCGGTCGTATGGTAACGGATCGTATCCAATACCGCTTCATCGTTGACCTCATAGTCGCGTTTGGCAATAAAAGCGCCCGCATGGGCATGCCATATTTCTTTATCATACTCCAATAGATCAGCAGGTAACCCATTCTCGCGAATGACATCGCCTTGCTCCTTGACCGGCCAGTACTTGCACACATCATGTAAGACCGCAGCCAAATGGGCTTGGTCAGCATCACAGCCATAGACTCTTGCCAGCATCACAGCCGTTTCCATCACACCTAGGGTGTGCTCCCAGCGTTTAGCAGGCATTTGCTCTTTGACCGCATCAATCAGCTGCTTGCGGTTCATAGATTCCGTTCACCACCATATACTCATTTACGCGATCCGGCACCAGATAACGAACCGACTTGCCCTCGGCTAACCTTTTGCGTATTAAGCTGGAGGAGAGCTCGATCAAGGGCATTTGCACAGGAAGGACCGCCTTGCGGATCGCTTCCGGCAGTAGCTCCATATCCCAAATATAGCCGGGCCGCTGTAGGCCAATAAACGAAATTTTTTGTACCAATTCATCAATCTTGAACCATTTGGGTAAATATTGGACCATATCCGCTCCAATAATATATGCAAAATGATATGTTGGATATTGCAGTAACAGTTCATTGACGGTGTCGATGCTGTAGGAGACACCACCCTTTTTTAACTCCATATCAAAAGGGCGAAAATGTGAATGCTCCTCAACGGCGCGGCATACCATGGCCCAGCGCTGCTCAGGCGTTGCTTTGGGTGCTTCCACCTTATGAGGGGGTACATGGGTTGGCATAAACCAGACCTCATCCAGATTCGCTTGCTCGCATGCATGCTGTGCTGCCACTAAATGGCCGATATGCACAGGATCAAAAGTGCCGCCCATGATTCCAACCTTCATGCTCTCACCTCTTCTCGTTAGCGAGTCAACTTAAGGCAATACAATCGTTTTATGTTCGCGGGATTCCTTATACAGGATAATGATTTTGCCAATCACCTGGACAAGCTCGGCCTGGGCTTCTTCAGCCAATTGTGCGCCAACCTCATTGCGGTCCGCCCCGCTGTTATTCAGTACCGTGATCTTGATCAGCTCACGCACTTCTAGTGCTTCATTAATGTGAGTAATTAAATGTCCATTCACGCCACCCTTGCCTACTTGGAAAATAGGCTTAAGATGGTGGGCCATGGAACGTAAATATCGGGTTTGTTTACCTGTTAGCATAGTTATGGATAGCCTCTATTCTTAAATATTAGTAAATACGTTTGTTCAAAAGTATCGGGTTCATTCGTTTGTTCATCTACTATTCGTTAAACGAGTCCAGTACAGCTTGGCGCATAGCGGCGACTGGAGCTGGCTTGCCTGTCCAGTATTCAAAGGCATAAGCGCCTTGATAAATGAACATCCCCAGGCCGCTATGGATCTTGGCGCCGCGGGCTTCGGACTCGCGGAGAAACCTCGTAATCAGCGGATTATAGACGAGGTCACTGACAACTGTAGGGCTATTGATCAGCGCTGTATCCATCGGGACCGCATCCACATTCGGATACATGCCCACCGAGGTGTTATTGACGATCAACCCCACCTGGCCTGCGACTTCGCCAAGCTCATCCATGCCGATACCGCTTGTTCCCGTAAAAGAAGACATCGACTTGACCAGCTCATCTGCCTTCTCACGGGTACGGTTGGCCACATAAATATGTGCCGCACCCTCCTTGGCCAGAGCATAACCCACGCCACGAGCCGCACCACCCGCACCTACCATCAGCACCTTCATGCCTTTAAGGTTGATCCCGGTTTCTTCCTTCAACGACCGTACATAGCCGATCCCATCGGTATTGCGGCCTATTAACCGCCCATTATCATTAATAATCGTGTTGACCGCACCAATGATACGCGCGCCCTCATCGATTTCGTCCATGTAATCCATAACCTCTACCTTATGGGGAATCGTCACATTCACACCTCTGAATTGTAGAGCACGGACACCATGAATAGCATCCTTCAATTGGCCGGGTTGAATATGGAAAGCTGCATAGGCTGCATTGATCCCTGCTTCTGCAAACGCACGGTTAAGCATAACGGGTGATTTGGAATGGCGAATCGGATCTCCAAAAACGCCATATAAAATGGTATTGCTATCCAGGAAGTGCTTTTCTATCATCTTTTTGCTCCTAAATCATAGATTCGCGAACGGCTACCTTCACACCCTTGGGCACATGAATAGCCAGATCGGCACCGCTATCACTGTTTACCTTGACCCAGCCTAAGCCAGAGATCGAAACATCGTACATTTTGCCCTTCGGAATACGCACGGGATATTTGGTCAGCTTCGGCATTAGCTCTAAAGCTTCGAGCGTTGGAGGTGTCAGCATAACGCCCTTATGCTCGGCATAAAGATGATCCGCATTTTCCAGCTTCGTTCGGTGCGCAGGCAATGCATTGGACACATAAAACGTGAAGGACTGCCGCTCGCCCTGGATAAAATCAAATCTGGCAAACGACCCAAAAAACAAGGTTTGCTGGGCATTAAGCTGGAAAACACGAGGCTTAACCCCTTTATCCGGCATCAGCGTTACTAAATCCTGCTTGCTGACAAGCTCCGTCAGCCGATGAGGATACACAATGCCGGGTGTATCGATAATAAAGGTGCCATCATCCATCGGAATTTTTACCAGATCGAGCGTCGTACCTGGATATTGCGATGTGGTCAATTCCGCTTCAATGTCGCTATAGTCGCGAATCAAGCGGTTAATCAATGTGGATTTCCCTACATTGGTCGCTCCCACGACATAAATATCGCGTCCGCCACGATGCTCGTCAAGCGCCGCAAGTACACGGTCAAATCCCATATTTTGCTTAGCGGAGCACAGCACAACCTCGACTACTTTTAAACCAAACTCCTTCGCCTCTTTGCGCACCCAATTCACAATCCTATTGTAATTGGTTACCTTCGGCAGCAGATCGATCTTATTGACGACCAGCACAATCGGGTTATCGCCAACAAAACGTGGCAAGCCACTAATAAGGCTGCCCTCGAAATCGAAAATGTCAACAATGTTGACAACTAATGACTTGGTATAGCCTATATGGCTAAGCAACTTGATGAAATCATTATGGTCTAATGTGATACCGGAGGACTCGTTATAATTCTTCATGCGAAAACAGCGCTGGCAGATGATCGGTGAACGATCCAATGCTTGCGCTGGCACATAGCCTAGCTTCTCAGCATGCTCCGTCTGCAACTTAACACCACAGCCGGTACAAGCCTTTGTTTCAGAAATCGTTTCTGTCATGGTTTACCTACCTTTTCATCCAAGTTGTTGCTACTTTCTCAATAGAGCGATTCACAATCTTTGTAAAAATGCCTTCATCCTGTCTTGCGATCGGAAGCACCAGAACCGTATATAACCCCATCCGGTTGCCGCCCAGCACATCCGTCATCATTTGGTCGCCAATGACCATCGTCTGGTTCGGCAGCAGCTTCATCATGCCTAAAGCTTTATGAAATGCGGCGCTTGTCGGCTTTTTAGCGCGATAAATAAAAGGCAATAGCAGTGGCTCCGCGAATTTGGTTACCCGCAGCTTGTTATTATTAGACACAATTACAACCTGAAAGCCCATCTGCGCGACGACCTTCAACCACTCAATCAGCTCCGGCGTTGCTAATGGTGCCTTGGCTCCTACCAAGGTATTATCGAGGTCTGTAATGATGCCACGGATGCCCTTGCTCCATAAATCATTCAGATCAATATCATAGATCGTATTTACCTGTAATTGTGGAAGTAGCCTTTTCAACAAACAAATCACCCCAAAACGAGCATATGAACATACGTCAAACTATACCATAGCCTGTTAGTTGTAGCAAAATATTAATCCATAAACAAGGGAAAGCCTCCAAATCGGCCTCAAATAGACACGGCTTTGGAAGCTTATCCAGCTTTGGAGCCGTTACGCCAGCAGCTTATCTTCTTTTTTGCAATCTTTTCCATTGCAATTATTATAAACGCCCATAAAGTCGAGGCGATGGTCGCTTACTTTAAAGCCATATTCCTTCTGTACGCGAAGCTCGATCTCTTTAAGCCAATCATCCTTAATTTCTTTCACTTCTAAACAGATCTGGCAAATCATGTGATGGTGCATATGCTCATGCTCATCACTTCTTAGATCATAGCGTGATACACCGTCGCCAAAATTCATTTTTTCAACAATATGCAGGTCACACAAAAGCTCTAAAGTACGATATACCGTAGCAAGACCGATGTTTTCATTTTTCTCTTTCACAAGCATATATACTTTCTCCGCACTCAGGTGGTCTTCCTCATTTTCAAGCAAAATTCTTATCGTTGCTTCACGCTGATGCGTCATTTTATATTGGCTTCTGATCAGCTGCTGATTAATTTTCTCAAGCTCCTGTTGTATGTTCATGACGTCTCTACCTCCTTAGTTCGTCTACCTCCATATCTAAACTGAAGCTAGCTAACTTTCGAATCTTTTATCATTATAGCACACTCCCCCTGTTATCTTAAAACCATTTCAGTAACAAGAAAAGCCTGGCAGCTAGCTGCCAGGCTTTTCTTGACAAAACGGTTAAAATTGTGATCGAAGCTTTTCAACAATTTGTGTCGTACTCTGAAAATCGGTTTCGGTAATCTCGGCATTGCTGTATTTGGCCTTTTCGAAAATGGTTAATACCTGCTCCAAATCTGCTTTCATCCATTTGCTTTGCTTGATCCATCTGCTGGTTGCTTCACGTAAAGTTTCATGCTCATCTCGTGTATACCCATTACGTCGACAAATGCGCAACATACGTTCGCATTCCACTATCACCTTCTGCTTCAACAAAGAGGCTCTACGCCGCTCAACACGCTCACGGATCAAATCCATCACCTGCAGCTTCCAAAACAGAAAAACGATTAAAGCTGCAACCGATATTACGATCCCAGTAATCCCAGCTATATGGCCAGGACTCGTGAAGCTAGCTGTTTCCTCAACCGTAACCGGAGCATCCGGCAAGGTCGCAGGATCGATGACCGTTTCGACCGTTTGTGCTGCCTGCGGCAGTAAAAAACCTGAAGTTGGTTCGAAGGGTACCCAACCATAACCTGCGAAATACACTTCTACCCATGAATGGGCATCGGCATTACGCACGGTGTACACACCTGCAGCATCAGGATCTAAAAGCCCTTGCTCTTCCGACATCCCCAAATATTCTTCTGGCATTGCAGTAGCTCCCGATGCATAACCTTTCACCCAACGAGTAGGCAGTCCGGAGGATCGGGCCAATACGGCCATAGCCGAGGAGAAATAATCACAATAGCCTTCCTTGATTTCGAACAAAAACCGGTCTACAAAATCTCGGCTCCGTCCTTTAGTCAGATCCGGCTTGTTCGTATATGGATACGTTTGACGTAAATATTGCTCGATTTTTTTCGCTTTATCATAAGGATTGGATGTATCCTTCGTAATTTCTGCGGCTAATAACCGCACACGATTCGGCATATTTTCGGGAACTTGCAAGTATTCAGTGAGCTCTGCGCGGTTAGGCAGGTCATTAGGTGCTAAGCGCAATTCCTCTTCATTAATAATGGGCATTTGAGAAACTACCGTATAGGATTTGGGAAAGGCTTGCCGCTGTGACTCATTGAAACGAAGCTCAGATTGGGTCGGAGCCCAAAGCAAGGTTTCCAGGCCTGTTTTCACACCACTCATATCGACGACCTTTTGAATATTGAGCGCTCCGAATAACACCGGATAGGTTTCCTCGGACAAAATCGTGACGTTTTGCGTGATCTCAACTGTTTTTAATTTGCTTCCTGCTGCCTTGGGGTCGGTTGCAAGAATTGCATCGGCACGAACATTCGTCACTTGGGCACGTCGGTCACTATCCCCTAGCTCCCAGCCTTTACCGTTATAGAGCGCTCTTGTTTCCCCACGCCAATAACTCCGATGTGTCGTGTCAACAGTCATCACTGGTGTGAAGTCGAATTCGAAGCCACTGCCTAAAGCGGTATCGTTACGGCTATAGCCCGAGGAGGCATCTCCTGTAGTTATAGCTGTAGCGACTTCAACACCTTTGCCCGTAGTGAAATTGACAGGCTGACCCTGGTAATTGCGCCAGGCTGTATAAGGATCGGTCAATACCGGGCTTACCTCTGGCATAATCGAGCCAATCGATAACGTTAAACAGACCAATGAAATAACAGGAACCGCGATCGATGTGGGATAATCTGCAAGATAGCTCCATGCGGTCGGATCTTTACGGCGAAGCTGCTGGAAATGGCATAATATTAAGAGAAACAGCCCGCAGCCAAGAACCATCGCTACCTGCGGCCATAAATAAACGTTAGAGAACGAATCACGGATACACATTCCAAGCACACTAACAATCATAAGCAAATAAACGCGCCATTTCACTTCTACCCACCAAATCAATGCGAGATAAATGACCCACGCACTTAACGCAAACCATAGATAAGGGGTAAGCTGGTATAAATTCAGAAATAATTGCGATGAAAAATAGCTCGATAAGGTTACATTTTCTATGACCCCAGTGCTCTGCAGTACGCGGGAGCTAAGCGTGATGACAGCCATTAACTGCAAGAGCCCTCTTATGATCCAATGAAGCTTGGGAACATGCTCCAAAAGAAACGTAACCAGTAAAGTTAATTGGACGATCCGCACCGTTTCAGGAAGCCATAACCCATTTTCCTTGGTGATCCAAATTACAAATTGCAGTAAAAACAAACCAACCAATAATACGCTAAGGCGATGTGTCCAATCACTCAACAACAATCGCCGCCACAATGCTTTCTTTTCCACAACGATACCGCTCATCCGCTTCTCCCTCCTAGTACCACCGGAAGTTCTTGCAAGTTATGAATCGCATACCCCATTACGCCGATGGAATGCAGCCTCTTCAACCAAGCTTCCTTATCGTTAGCAATCGGATTAATCCATAAATGGCAAGGGTTTAGCTGTAACTGCTTCAGCCAATTAAAAATTTGCACAACCGGTTCGCCATATTGCGGTGTAATGATCGTAATAAAGCTGCCAGGCACAAGATTCTGCACTTTCTCTCTAAGCACCTGGCGCAAGCTATAGGTTCCGTCCGCTTCTACGTGAATAAAATGCTGCTGTACAGCTTTTTGCTGGTTTTGTCCGGGCTTAGGCTCAAAATACATATCATCAGCACCTGTTGAGACCAAGCCTAGGGCAAGGCTTCGCCCAGCTCCATATTGAAATAAGGAGGCTACAACGGAAACCGACAATTCAAAATCATCCGGGTTCTCGTAAGCTTTACGATTGCGGTCTAAGATCAAATAAGTTTTGGGCAAGGACTCCCGTTCAAATTCCTTCGATTTCCATGTGCCGGTTTTTGCTGTCGCGTTCCAATGGATACGTGAGAGGCGATCTCCGTATATGTACTCGCGCACACCATTAATTTGCGTGGTTTCCCGCACAGCGCGAGTCGTGGTCGAATGATGATTAGTCCCCTTCATCATTTGATGGTATTGCTGCCATTCACGGATTTGTATGGTTTGTGGTAGAACAACAATACTACTTGGCAGTCTCAATGTGCCTCGGTGCTCGAATAGTCCAAAAATATCCTCGGTCACACATTCAGTCGCACCAAATGTATAAGATCCTCTGCGTAAGGCAGGAGTTCGATATTCCCATTCTCCCCTGCGTCTCCAGTCAGGAACAATGGTCGATTCAAAGGCGAGCTCACTGCCATTTTTATGAGTTAAACGATCCTTAACGAAAATATACGGGATCGGCCAAAATCCTGGAATTTGTAATTGAATAGCTACAGAAAGCGAGCTTCCCGCTTCCAGCATGCCACTAGCCTCAGCATTCTGCAGAGCTCGCGCTCCTTGTGTTCGTTTGATGCCGCTCCATTGTCCAAGCAATAAGTAAACACTCAAAACCAATATAATCACAAAGAGCATCAGCGCAAGCTTGCCGCCTTGGAACAATAAAAAACCAAGGCTACCCAGCAAGCTAAGCAGTACTGCCCAAAATTGTCTGCTCATATTTGGAATTTCCGTAAGCTTCTGAACGATGGCTTCTCTCATCCGGCTCACTTCTCCATTCGTACGGGTACTCTCACCTGTTGAAACACCGACTGCAATACGGATTGCACCGTAGCACCATCCATTCGGGCTTCAGCATTCAGAATGAGGCGATGCCCCAGCACATATGGAGCGAGGAACTTAATGTCATCCGGGATTACATAATCCCGTTCATGAAGCAATGCATAGGCTTTAGACGCCTGAACCAATGCCAAAGTAGCCCGCGGGCTTGCACCAAGAAATAATGAGGCGTGCTCGCGTGTTTGCCTCGTGATAGACACGAGGTAGCTTGCAACCGCATCATCGAGATGAACGCGTTTGGTGCGTTGCTGGATCGCTAAAATTTGTGAGATATCCGCTACTGGCTCTAAATTATCCAACGGATGGACAACGCTTTGCGAGATAATCATTTTGGTTTCTGTGGCTTCATCGGGATACCCCAAGCTAAACTTCATCATAAACCGGTCCAGCTGTGCTTCTGGGAGCATATAAGTGCCTTCAAAATCAATCGGGTTTTGTGTAGCCAGCATCATAAACGGCTGTGGGAGCTCGTGCGTTTCTCCGTCAACGGTAATATGTCTTTCTTCCATGGCCTCTAATAAAGCAGATTGGGTTTTGGTGGTTGCCCGGTTGATTTCATCCGCTAATAAAATGTGGGTCATAATGGGGCCTGGACGAAAAATGAATACTTCATCCTTGGGGTGGTATATGGAAACGCCTGTAATATCGGTGGGAAGTAAATCAGGATTACATTGGATACGGCGAAACTGCCCGTGGATGGATTTGGCTAAAGATTTAATAAGAACGGTTTTACCAGTACCAGGTACGTCTTCCAATAATACGTGGCCACCTGCTAACATGGCAGTTAAAAGCAACTTAATTTCATCTGTTTTGCCAAGGATGCAAGACTCCAAATTCGCTTGAATGCGCTTTAGCATCCCGATATCTTCACTAACGATAGCCTCCATATTCCTGCTCCTCCTTGGATTGTATGAGATAGTTGGGCTAAGTAATTCTGACTCTATTTTACAGGAATAAAAAAAAGTAGTATACGTGCAAATGCGCTAAATTTGTTTGTAAAATTACACATTTTAAGCCATTGCAAAGCAAAAAAACCCAAGGGGCAAGCCCCTTGAGCAATCAGTCCCTATAAAGTATACGCTCTAAACCGACAAACGGTTGCATTTATTTTTTTAATTAACCACGGGGCCGACAAACCAGTGCGGCTAGGAAGGAAAAAATAATCGCCGAGGAAATACCTGCGCTTGTGACATTAAAAATGCCCGTTATAATACCAATGGGGCCATCCTCCCTCAACTCCTGCAACGCCCCGTGGACAAGCGCATTACCAAAGCTGGTAATCGGCACGGTAGCACCCGCTCCGGCAAAGCGGATGATCGGATCATACCAGCCAATCCCATCCAACACCGCACCGCTCACCACCAAGGTGCTCATTGTATGTGCAGGTGTCAGCTTACCCACATCCATCAGAATTTGCCCGATTACGCAGATGCCGCCGCCAACAATAAAAGCCCAAACAAATTTCATGGCAGTTTCCATCTAATTCACCCCGCTTTCAATAGCTACTGCATGTGCAATACAGGGGATACTTTCCCCTTGCTGAAAGGACAGCGGCGATAACAAAGCGCCTGTTGCGATAACCAATACCTTGCTATATTCGCCTTTGATGATTTTTTTGAGAATATGCCCATAGGTGACTGTAGCCGAGCAGCCACAGCCACTGCCCCCTGACATAACGGGCTGCTTCTCACGATCATAAATCATCAAGCCGCAATCCCGATAAATCGTCTGCTCGATCGGTACCTTATGCTTGGCCAGCAACTCATTCGCAATGTCATAGCCAACCTCTGCCAGATCTCCTGTTACGATCAGGTCATAATAGCCGGGCTCACGGTCGAAGTCCCTAAAATGTGCTTGCATCGTGTCCACTGCTGCCGGAGCCATCGCTGCCCCCATATTAAACGGATCCTTAATGCCCATATCGATCACACGCCCAATGGTCGCACCTGTGACGACTGGTCCCTTGCCGCTATTCGATACAACGGCTGCTCCTGCACCCGTTACGGTATATTGTGCAGTCGGCGGCTTCTGGGAGCCATATTCCGTCGGATAACGGAATTGCTTCTCCGACGTGCAGTTATGGCTGGATGTGCCAGCCATTGCGTAGTGGGCATAGCCGGCATCGATCATCATAGAAGCGATTGCCAGCCCCTCCATCGAGGTCGAGCATGCCCCAAAAATGCCAATATAAGGTATGGCCAGCGTGCGCGCGGCAAAGGTGCTCGTAATAATTTGGTTCATCAGATCGCCGCCAATAAAAAACTGCACCTGCTCCTTCGTCAAACCAGCATTTTCTATAGCCAGCTTGCAGGCTTCATTCAAAAGCACTAATTCCGCTTGCTCCCAGCTATCCTGCCCCAAGATCTTATCGCCATGAATAATATCAAAATCATCAGCGAGCGGTCCAGAGCCCTCCTCAGGACCTACAACCGTAGAAGTCCCTATAATGACGGGACGATTGTCAAATTTCCAGCTTTGGTGCCCCTGAAGCATGCTTCATCCTCCTATCCCTAAAATCCAATGGACCAATCCCACTACAAAAGCGGCAGTAATCCCGAATACTATTACAGATCCTGCTAATTTAAACATATTACCGCCAACACCTAATACCATCCCTTCGCTCTTATGCTCAAGCGCCGCTGAACACATCGAATTGGCAAATCCCGTAACCGGAACGGCCGAACCTGCACCAGCCCACTGTGCTATCTTGTCATATACACCAAAGCAAGTAAGAATGACTGATAATAAGACAAGCACAGCTACGGTCGGATTACCTGCCTTCTCCGCTGTAAAACCGAACCCATGAACGAACATTTCCGTTAATGCTTGCCCGATTATACAAACAAAGCCCCCTACTAGAAATGCCCGTATACAATTTTTTAAGACTGGACGTGCAGGCTCGTTTCTTTTGGCAAGATCCTGATACTCCTTCTGCGTCGAGGTCATCTTTTGTTTCGTTTTTGAGGACATGTACAATTCTCGCCTCCCACTTAAGTAAATCTTTTGTTAACAACTATTATTTACATATGCCCCTATACTTATCATTCCAAATAATCTCAGAATATAAAAACGATTTGTGCAAATAATGAAGCAAGGAAACACGGGAGGTGAAAAACCATGACAGTTGCATCCGATGTTAAAACCACACTAGCTTCCTTAAAAAGTGCACAAGCCAACTTTGAAACATTTGCTCTCAGCACACAAAATCAAGATGCCAAGCAAATGTTTGAGCAAGCCGCTCAAACCACCCAACAAGTTGTTGATCAAATTAGCGGTCGTGTACAGCAATTGGAAAACGAGGAGCCACAATACAAGGGCTTCTAATAAATCCAGCAAAGCAAAGGTAGCCAAAAAGCCTTGTCATAGCCTCTAAAGGTATGCAAGGCTTTTTATTATGGAATCGGATGAATCCATCGTTTGATTTTCGCTACAATTACAAGAATAAGGATAGGCGAGGTTAGTATCAAGGTGACCCACAAGGGGTGAATCACAGAAACAAAGTATACCCAGCGGGTATCTCCTTTAAAATTAATCGCCATTAAATAGCAAACTAACGTTAAGGGATAAACAAAGAAACAAGGCTCTCGAGGCTTAAAAAGCTCCGTAAAGGCTTTATTAAGAATAAACAAGGCGATCGTTACCTTCATATAGGAGCCGGCTATTAAAGACATTCCGATTACAGACTCAATCCGCTGAATAATTTCCTGCACCTCAACCACTCGCGCCACTTCAAACAGTGAATATTTCCGCTCACCAGCCATCGGTCCAAATATCATAATCGTGCTTAAAATCGAAAAAATCAAGGTTACCCCATTTAATAGCAAAGCGATCAAAAGCGGCTTCTTCAGCTTCGATTGCTCATCACTGCGAACATAGCTAAATAAAAACAAAAATATGCCCATTTCACCATACGGAAAACCAAAGCTAGAATACGCTCCATGCAGCACTGGCGCTAGTCCATTCGGCATAACCGGTAAAAGCATAATGGGCTCATAATCCGGGACAGCTAGCAGCCAGACCGATATCGTGAACAGCATGACGATCACTACGAGTAAAGTGAACATACGCGCTATGACTTCAATACCGCAGCGGACTGTTATTGCGGCTAACCCAAATATAAATCCACAAAAAATATAAAGCGGTGTTTCTCTCATTAAAGAGCTTTTCAGAAACAGGCCTATATCGAGTGAAATGCCTGTACATAAATGAAAGGCAAATGGGATAATTAACCATACTAATCCTATTGCCCCAGGACGGCCTACGATTTGGCTGCTCATTTCTATAAAGCCTTGCTCGGGATATAAACGGTTTAAGTAAAGCATCCCTAGTAATATTAGAAATCCCCCGCATAAAGCCAACAGCAGTGATAACCATGCATCATTTTTAGCTAAGGCAATGATCGGTCCGGGAACATTAACAATGGCGGAGCCGGTTAAATAGCTAAATAGCAGGATAGCTAACTGATTCGAGCTGATTTTATCCTTATTATGCGCCACTGATGTACACCTCTTTTTGCGGATAGGCTTAGGAAACGGCTGTTAGTAGCCACGCGGCCACCTTCTTAGCGGGTACGGCAAACACTGCCTCGGCTGCCTCATAAATAAAAGGCAGCTTTAGCTGAAGCATGTAACTAATGGCTGAATATAAAGTGATGGCTATAAGCAAGAGATAAACCCCCTGCTCCCTCCAGTTAAACGGACCAGACAGCCTTTTATAATCGCGGAGCAGTATGAGCGCATATACGAGAAACATCAGCAAAATTCGTTCTGCCATCATTTGCCTCCTTGCCAGCAGTAGCTGCGGCCACAATTATTAGTCTCTGCCACTTAATGCATGGATTCCCCGATCATCGTTCCCGATGTTACCACTGTAGCCTGAATCTCATAGGTGAAAGGGATTTGTGCAAACCTCTCCTCCCAATCGTCCTTCCAGCTTTTCCAAAGCTGCGGATTTTGACGGTACAAGATGCTGCTTAAATGGATCGAATCCATTTTGTTTTTTTGTAGCCAAGCAACCGTTCGACTTATTTGTTGCTCCAACTCCTTCTCAACACGGGCATCAAAAATATGCTCCTCCTCCACCATCGTTACCTTGGAGCAGCTCAGCTCTCCAATTGCTCCTTCTACAGCAACCTTCACATGCGCGGATATTTGTTCATCCTTTACAACCAATCTGATGATCGTACGAGTCGAAATAATCTCAAAGGACTCCTGCCTTTGAACCGGCTGGTTCTCACAGGGAAGCTCAATAATGCCTGTTTTATATTGATTTTTCAGCAGCAGCAGCCCCTCGGTATTTTTGGAATTTAACACCCCTTCCATTTTCCCTTTATGGATCAGCGCTACTCCGGCAACTGGTGTCGTTTCCTTTTCTGGCCTATAGGGGCTTTTATAAACATAAGCTATGGTAGCGTCTCCAGACTCGCTTTTAAGCTGCTTTCCCAAGGTCAGAAGTGTCGTATCCTCCGTTTTCCCAGAAAAGAAGGTGCCTGATTTCTTCACCCTGAGCATTTGCTGGCTCAATGTTTTCTCAACCAGTGGCTTCATACTCAAGTATTCGCTGGCATGCCCCTCTGTAATGACGATCGAGGAGGTGAGCCGCGGCTCATGATCCCTGTAAAAGTAATCTAGCAACGTGTTCAAATTCGCAGACCTCGCCAACTGCTCACCTATGACCACTACTCGCATATGGCTCCATTGGGCACTTCTGCCAAGGTGCAAGGGAATGTCGCGAATGGCTTCAAACAAGCTATCATCACTAGTATGGATATTGACATACGATAAGCCTTCTTCTCCGCCTTTTACAGAGCCGGATTGGGTAGGCTTGTAAATTTGGACAGTAAGGTCAATCATGCCAGGCTTGGATTGGTCAAGAGCAACCCCCATCACAAAACCTCGTTCCGTCAGCTCAGCCTTGCTCCAGCACCCACTTAAGCAGCACATGCAGAGCAATAGGAAAATTACTGCATAGCGATTCATTCCTCTCACTCACTTCCCATTATCATTTCAGCAGCTGCTTATGTGTATGGCGATTCCTCGGTGAGCGCAACAGCGTTTTCAGTGGCGCGCGAACGAATACATCCTTGAACTGGCTAAATCTCCAAGGTGCCAATGGCGCCAAATAAGGCTGCCCCAACGAGCGAAGGCAAGTCAGATGAAGCAAAATGCAAAGTAAGCCAAGCATCAAGCCAAAGCCTCCTAGCATGGAGGATAAGAACATGAGCGGAAACCGCAAAATACGTAACGCCGTTGAAATGGTATATTGGGGCAGCCCAAATGAGGCAATTCCTGTGGCAGCAACGATCACAACCATAATCGGTGAGGCGATACCGGCATTAATGGAGGCCTCGCCAATAACTAATGCCCCTACTATCGATACAGCCGAGCCAATCGGACGTGGTAATCTTATCCCCGCTTCACGTAAGAGCTCGAAAAAGAACTCCATAATTAAGGCTTCAAAAAGCGTCGGAAAAGGAATGCCCTCCCTAGCATCAACAATGGCCAGCAGCAGGACAGTTGGAATTAGCTCTGGATGGAAATTGGAAAGAGCGATATAGGTGCTGGGTAAAATAAGTGACATAAAAAATGCGGCAAGACGCAAAAACCGTACCATCGTGGAAATCACTGTTCGTTGGTAGTAATCCTCGCTAGACTGGAGGAATTCGGCAAATAGTCCAGGGCAAATTAATATGGAGCCTGTTCCTTGTACGAGCAATATGATTTTACCATCGAGCATCGCAGCGACTGCCGTATCTGGCCGTTCGGTGTAACGGAATTGAGGAAATGGCGAATAAGGCGAATCCTCTAACATTTCCTCCACATAAGAGGTTTCAAGCACCTCATAGTCGGGAATGACCGCGAGCCTGTTTTCAAAATTAGCCAAGGTCTCCGGGTTAACCGTGCCTTCTAAATATCCATAAATAACCTCAGTTTGGGTTTCGCCTCCCGCTCTAATAGATTTAAGCTTGAATTTCGGTGTGGTTAGGCGACAACGCAGCAGGCCGATATTTTTGTTCAAGCTCTCTACCGTGCTTTCGCGGGGTCCTTGGACGACAGCTTCATTGGTAGGCTCGGAAACCGGCCGTTTTTCCACTGTTCCTGTCTTATAGCTTAATACATGCTCCCAGGAGTCGAAAAAAATAACCAAATTTCCATCCTTAATATGCTCTAGCGCTGTTTGGAAATCCATCAATAACATCGCATTTTGTGCGGATACCCCATAGTTGCTGAAAAATTGGATAACCTGCTCTACTGTCACAGCAGTTGCCGGTCCTACCTCATATGTAACTAAATCCTGCAACGACTGTTTCAAAAAGTTGATTTTCAATTCTGGAGCCAACGATTTGTAGTGAATCGAAAAAGCAGAATAACAAAGCTCAGGGCCATAGCTGCACTCCATGATCTCAATGTCGTTGCAATCGCTGAAAATTTGTTTCATTTGCAATAAGTTGTTCGCCAATATAGGAGAAATCATAGCCTTGTCCATGCGCTTATCCTCCCTTTTTTACAAGTTAGTATGTAGTTTTACCAGAAAACTATACCTGAGGCCATGCTTAAAAGCCCTGTAGCGGCATCCACAAGGCTTTCGTATTGATATAGTGAAACACTGCGATGCATCCTCTCATACCGTTTTATATAGTCATCCATAATAGGATCAGCAGCAATAGAAACAAAACCAGGATCAAAATCAAGTTCGTCAGCTTATTCATTCACATAGGCTCCCATCACTATATTTTTTTCCTGTTATAGGTTATGTCATGAAGGTTGGATTGGAATGTGTATATGCCTATAGTCAATTTAATGATATAATACGTTCATTGTTCACGTTAACATAAACTTATATTGCGGGAGGTTCCAATCTTATGGCCATTCAATCTAAAGAAGAACTCATTACTTTTGTAAAGGAAACGGTTACGAATACCCAGGTTACCGACATTCACACGCACTTGTTCGCAGAATCCTTTGGCGACTTGCTGTTATGGGGCGTAGACGATTTATTGACCTACCATTATCTGGTAGCCGAAACGTTCCGCTTCAGTCCTAACCTGTCCTATGAAGCCTTCTGGGCAATGGGTAAGCAGGAGCAGGCCGATTTGATTTGGCAAACCCTGTTTATTGACCACTCCCCATACAGCGAAGCTTGCCGTGGTGTTGTAACCGTTTTAAATCGGCTTGGTTTTGATCTAAGCACTCGCGATCTGGCAACTTACCGCGAATATTACAAAGGCGTTAGCGCGCAGGATTATATCTCACGCATTTTAGAGCTCGCCAAGGTCAAAACCGTTGTCATGACTAACGATCCCTTTGATAGCTTCGAGCGGGAGAAATGGGCGCAGAACCATCCCCAAGATCCGAGGTTTCTGGCGGCTTTACGGATTGATCCTTTGCTTAATGCTTGGGATACAAGCTGGAGCAGGCTGGCGGAGCAAGGCTATAAGGTTACGGCCGATTTGTCCGAGACAACCCTATCCGAAATACGCCGCTTCCTGAAGGATTGGATCGCAAGGATAAATCCTCTATATATGGCAGTTTCGCTGCCGAATGATTTTGCTTATCCGGAGGATTCGGCGCGAGTACGCATTATTGATGAGTGCATCGTCCCAGTCGCCCGGGAAGTCGACATTCCTTTTGCCATGATGATTGGTGTGAAACGCCAGGTGAATCCTTCGTTGCAAAGCGCTGGAGACAGCTTAGGCAAAAGCGATATCGGTACTGTCGAGCGCATTGTCAGCAAGTATCAAGATGTCAAGTTTCTCGTGACAATGCTGTCCCGTGAAAACCAGCATGAGCTTGCCGTCACCGCGCGAAAAAACCGCAACCTGTTGATCTTCGGCTGCTGGTGGTTCCTGAACAATCCGAGCCTGATCGAGGAAATTACGCGGATGCGCTTTGAACTACTGGGCGGCAGCATGATTCCGCAGCATTCCGATTGCCGCATACTCGACCAATTGCTCTACAAATGGGACCATTCCCGTGAAATTATCGCCAAGGTGTTAAGCGAAAAATATGTGGATCTATTCTCAGCAGGCTGGCGCCTGGAAGAGGAAGAAATTCGCCGTGATGTCGACGATTTGCTCGGAGGCACGTTCTGGAAATTCCTCGGCAAGCCGGATCCAATGGTGATAGCCAGCGTAGGTAAATAAAGGTTCTAAACTACAAGGAAATCCTCCCGCTTTTTCCGCTTAAATATAGATATATGCGTGGAGGAATTATCGGGAGGTTTTTCCAATTCATATTCATCCCCCTTACTTTGATGACAAAGTGGGGGATTTTTTTATTTCGAATCCACCTATCAAAAAAGACACTCCCTGAGGAGCGCCCTTCTACTATAATTTTCGTTGTTGCCAAGGCCATGTTTTACTTAACCTCGGCGTTTTTGACCGCCAATTCGTCAACAGGAAGGACGGCTCCATTATGGATGGAAAGTATCCGATCGATGATCGTTACAGCTTGCGCTCGTGTTGTCGTTGCTTGAGGCGCCAGCTCTCCGTTATTCAAGCCTTGCAGGATCCCTTTTTTTACAGCTGACAGCATCGCATCGGGATCATTGCTTATTGAAGCCGCGGTTTGCACATCTTTATTCGTAGCTCGAACGGAAATTCTGGCAAGCTCCAAACGGGTTATGGGTGCATCCCAGTCCACCATCGTTTCCAATGTCCCATAATAGCCCGATCTTACAAGCGCATCCACATAAGGCTGGTACCACAACAGCCCTTCAGTCGCTTGCGCTACTGGAAGATTTACGGCCACAGCCACCAGCTTGGCAAATTCAGCTCGAGTCACTGTAGCCTCCGGCTTGAAGGTACCATCGGGATATCCGTCTGTGTACCCTTTTTCGATTGCCGATGCAATCATAGAAGCTGCCCAGTGGCCACTTGTATCACCAAATCCGCTTGTAAAACCAGCGATACTAGTCGGGATATTACGGTTTTTGTAAGTACCATCCCCTAGCTGGCCAGTCGTATTGCCTCCCCAAGTCCAAACCGTTCCATCCGCCGACATCGCCACCGAATGTGCGCTTCCTGCCGCAACCGTCTCGGCTCCACGGATTCCCTGCGCTTGGACGGGCAGCTTCCGATTCTGCTCCGTATTGTCTCCTAGCTGGCCAAATGCATTGAGCCCCCAAGCCCATACGGTTCCATCTTTTTTTACTGCCAGGGAGTGGTAGCTGCCTCCCGCAATCGCTTTTACATCATACACCCCGCCAAGCTGCAAAGGAGTTAGCCGGTTAGTGGTAGAATCGTCGCCAATTTGGCCGAATCCGTTGTAGCCCCAAGCCCATACGGTTCCATCTGATTTCAATGCAAGCGAATGGTTGCGTCCTGCCGCGATTGCCTTGATATCGCTTATACCTATAAGCTGAACCGCTGTACGCCTTACAGATAATGTACCATCGCCAATTTGCCCGTTGATATTATCTCCCCATGCCCAAACGCTACCATCACTGGCTAAAGCTAAAGCATGGTTGTAGCCTGCTGCGATTGCTTGGATCCTCTTCAGTCCAGGGATTTCTACGGGCTTTGTGCTTGGATTGGAGGTTCCATCCCCTAATGTACCAAATGTATTGTCACCCAAAGCCCACACGGTTCCATCCTTCTTTAAGGCAAGGGTAAACGAATTTCCGGCTGCAATATCCGTTACATTGTCTAAGAGCAGGGCAGCCGAAGGTGCGTTCTTATTGGCAGACCCATTGTCGGCTAGCTGGCCGTTAAGGTTTAAGCCCCAGCTCCATACCGTACCATCCGCCTTTAGCGCCAAAGCGTGTCCGGTACCCGAGGCCAAAGTCGTAATCGTTCCTATTCCTTCAACAGCATTAGGATTATTCATATTGCCAATTTTCCCTAAACCCAGCTGCCCGAAAGTGTTCTCTCCCCAGCTCCAAAGCTTATTGTTTTTCAAAACCATCGTGAAGCTGTCGCCTGAGACAAGCTTCCTTGACTGCGTGTTTCCGACAAAGCTAGGGACGGATGGATCGAGAGCCTGTACACTTAGAAAAAAGCGCGGCACCAATGCCGGTAAAATACGGCTTGTAGCTGCTCCATCGCCCAGCTGGCCTAAGGTGCTGTTGCCCCAAGCCCAGACCGTACCATCTGCCTTCACTGCCATAGAATGGAAAAGTCCAGCGCCGATCGAGGCTACATTCCGTAGGCCTTCGACCTTGACATTCACTTCACTGTTCTTATAATCGCCTGTCCCTAGCTGGCCATAGTTATTAAGCCCCCAGGTGCTGACTAAACCATCCTTATGCAGGGCCATCGCATGGGAGTTCCCAGCGGCAATGCTGACCGCATCATTGATCCCAATTACAGCAGCGGCAAAATTTCTATCTGTTTTATTGCCGTTTCCAAGCTGTCCAGACGCATTATAGCCCCAAGTATATACATAGCCGTCATCCTTCAAGCTGACAGAGAAGTTGCCTCCGGCAGCAATCTTGACGGTATCGTGGGTAAAATTAACAAGGGTTGGACGACTAACCTTATCGTTCGAGCCTATGTCCCCTACCTGGCCATAGCTATTATCTCCCCATGCTGTGACCAATTGGTTATCCAGCAACACCAGTACATGGTTAGAGCCTGAAGAGATGGCCCTGACATTGATCGGATACGATAGCTGTTCAGGCTTCAATTTGTTATCAAAGTTTGAATTCCCCAATTGGCCATACGTATTATCTCCCCATGTGATGACTGTCCCATCTTTCTTCAACACAACCGAATGGTTGCTTCCCGCAGAGATGGCAATAATATCACTTAAATCTTCAATCTGGAAAGGAACCAAACTATCATTCAAGGTTCCGTCTCCTAATTGCCCCGCGTTATTTTGACCCCAAGCCCAGACCGTACCGTCTTTACGTAGCGCAAGGGTGTGGTTCATCCCCGCAGATATGGCCGTAATATCGAATAATTCCTTTACCTGAGTAGGGATATAACGTGAAACACCCGCACCTGTTCCTAGCTTACCGTGAAGGCTATCGCCCCATGTCCAAACGGAGCCATCGCTTTTGAGAGCTACCGTATGGCTTAATCCGCCTGTAATTTGCGCATCTCCCAGCGAAGCGATGGCCGTTCCCGTCTGTGAGGACGTACCTGTACCAGCAGAAGGCAGAGCTTCAGAAGGGTTTCGGGGGTCTCCACTTGTCGCGGCTAAATCAGCAGCATAGGCGGTGGCCGTATAGGCAACGCTAGATAAGGTCAAGCCTTGAACCAAGAGTATGCCTACAAGAGCATATGTGAGCCACCGTTTAAGCGGTTGCTTACGAGGTAAGTTCTCTGCCTCTGCAAAAACGGTAGGCTTATGTTTATAACGGTTTCGAACCATTGTCCAATCTCCTCCATTATGAAATGTGCGGTTATCCCCTGCTAAGCTTAGCTGTTCCCTTTATTTGGCTGGCAGGGCTGGAGGGGCTGGAGGAGCTTGCCGCTTCCATTTGCTCCGAAAGAAATCCATCATGCCGTCCATCAGTGTATAAACGACAGGGACAAGCAACAGTGTAACCATAGTGGAAATGGTTAATCCGAAGGCTACTACGGTCGCCATCGAGGCTTGCGATTCCGCTCCTTCACCAAAGCCAATAACAAGCGGCACCATAGCAAGAACTGTTGTTGCCGTTGTCATCAGGATAGGCCGCAAGCGGATTCTCGCCGCTTCGATTAAGGCATCATAAAGTGTATAACCCCGCTTGCGTAGCTGGTTCGTGTAGTCAACTAACACAATGGCATTATTTACCACGATCCCAATGAGCATGATCATCCCCATAATCGAGTTCATATTGATCGTCCGATTGGTTAAATACAAACCGAGAATCGCGCCAATAAAGGTTGGAGGCAAGGAGAACATAATAATGAAAGGTCCATACAAGGATTCAAACTGCGCAGCCATAACCATGTAAACCAACACAATCGATAAGAGCAGCATTACATATAAGCTATTAAACGTGCTGTTGGCATCGGCTTGCGAGCCTAATGAAATTGCATAACCATCCGGCGGCTGAATCGTATCCAACCGTTGCTGCACAAGAAGCGATACATCCCCAACCGGCGCCCCTGTTACAAAGGCCTGAACTGTTGTCAAGCGCTGCTGGTTAATATGCCTAATTTGAGAAGGCCCCGAGGCAGGAACGACTTTGGCAATAGCACTTAACGGAATTTGTGTTCCTGTCGTTGTCGTTAATACGATTTGATTCAGGTTTTCCAAATTGTTCGTAAATTCTGTCGGATATTTCACGAGCACCGCGATTTGTGTATCTCCTGTTTTGAAATTGGTGGCGACCGCCCCTTGGTACGCTGTACGCAAGGAGGTCATAACCTCTCTAGTGGAGATACCATAATACGTTGCCGCATCACGGTCAATCGTCATTTCATACGCAGGAATCGTACGTTCCAACGTGTTCTGTACATTCCTTAAGGTTGGGATTGCCCGCAGCTCCTCTGCAACCATATCCCCAAGCTTACTAAGTACAGCCATATCCGGTCCATTGAGATTAACTTGAATATCGGCACCACCTCCGCCGCCAATACCTGGCAGACGAACGGAAGAACGAGCGTTAACCGAAATTTGTGCGCCTGGATTACCAGCAGTCAAGGTACGAATCTGCTCAACAACCTGTTCAGTCTTTAATTGCCGCTCGGCAATAGGCTTTAAGGTGATTGATATATTCGCCGAATTGGTGGACGCACTTTGGAAGGCGCCGCCGCCTGCACTGCCGACGTTCGTAAAGATGGAATCAATATCTGGAATGTCTTTAATCAATGTCTCGACCTTAGTCGCTAGTGCATTCGTAATTTCAAATTTCGTCCCTTGTGCCAATGAAATATTAACGAACAGCTGCCCTTCATCTGTCCGGGGAGTCAGCTCCGACCCGACAAATTTGGTCAAATATACACTGCCCCCGAGCATACTAACGGTGACAAGCAAAATGACCCAACGATGTCCTAGTGACCATCGAAGCACGTTTGCATACAAATTGGTAAACCGGTTCATCCCTCTACCAAACCAAACAGCCGGGTTGTAGGAGCGCCCCTTGGGCAATTCTTCCTCATGGCCTTTCTTTAAAAGCTTAGCTGCAAGCATCGGTACTAGCGTAATAGCTGCAATCAGTGCAGCAATATGCGAGAAGCTAACTGTAAGAGCCATTGGAGCAAAAAAGTTTTTGATAACCCCTGTAATAAAAATAGTTGGGGCAAAAACAGCGATTTGCGCTAAAGCCGAAGCTAATACGGCAGTCCCAACCTCTGCGGTTCCTTGTTTGGCTGCTTCTATAGGCGAGAGTCCTTCCGCTTTTTTACGGTAGATGCTCTCTAGTACAACGACAGCAAAGTCAACCAGCGACCCGAGACCAAGCGCTAAACCACCTAGCGTAATCGTATTGATCGTTTGATGCGAGAAATACATCATACTGAATGTACTAATAATCGAAATGGGAATAACGACACCAATAATTAGGGTAGCTCTTATACTGTTCAAAAATAACATTAATATAATGACAGAAAAAATAGCGCCTAAAAGCGTATGCTCAATAACGGTATTAATCGAGCTGCTAATAAATTTGGAAGAATCGTTTAGGATGCCTAGCTTTACTCCATCTGGAAGCTTGGTTTGCAGCTCTTCCATCGCATTACGGATATTTTTGGCAACGGCGACGGTATTACCGTCCGATTGTTTAAGTATAGATAGCCCCACGCTTTGCTCGCCATTACGCCGCGAATCAAAGGTTACGTCTTGATATGTATCAATAATTTGTCCTAGCTCGCCAAGTGCAATCGATTGCCCTCGGCCTAATGTGACACGAACCATTTCAATTTCGCTGACGGATTTGAACTCGCCGGCAATGCTTAAAGGGACAAGCTGCTCGCCTTTATAGACAAACCCAACATCTGTTGATTGGTTGTCGTTGCTTAGTGCTGAGGTGACTTGGTTAAAGGTCAGCCCAAATTGAGTGAGCTTGTTTTGATCCAGCAATAATTGAATTTGTCGGGTGCGTCCGCCGGAAACTCCTACGGAGGCTACCCCGTCAGCTCGTTGGACTGCAGGGCTTACAATGTTATCTGCCAAATCCCGCAAAGTGACGAGATCCACGCTATTGCCATAAAGCGCGATACTCATTATCGGTTGGCTGTTCGGATCCGAGCGTGATACCACAGGAGCATCGGCATCAGTAGGCAGCGACCTTCTGACCCGATCCAGCCGATCCCTCATTGTTAATGTAGCGTCGCTAATATCGGTTCCAAAATTAAACTGCACCGTGACATTACTGCCGCCCGTTCGAGAGGTTGAGGTGACGGACGACACATTGGCAATGGTGGCCATCGAGGCCTCTATTCGCTTCGTTACTTGTGTTTCTACCTGCCCAGGGGAAGCCCCCGCCCAGTTCACTGAAACCGTAGCCGTCGGAATATCCATATTGGGATATAAATCCACCGGAAGGAGCGGCGCTGCGATTGAGCCGACGATGACCATCGCGATCATCAGCATCGTAATCGTAACGGGTCTGTTAACTGAGAAATTGGCTAAATTCACTGACCGCCACCCGCTCTCCCTGTTTGGCCGGGTGCTGTTCCGGCAGGATTAGCAGGAGTTGATGCTGGCGCATTTGACGGCGCCGTGCCGCCAGGCTGTGCACCCTGCTGCTGTGCGCCAGCTCCGCCTTGGCCACCTTGCTGCTGGCGTTGGGCGCCTTGTCCGGCACCTTGCTGCCCGGCACCTTGCGGCTTCTGAGCATCCTGCCCAGGCTTTACAATCTGTACAGCCGCTTTATCCGAAAGCAGCTCCTGTCCTTTAACAACCAGCTCATCACCTTCGACTAAACCGCTGGTAATTTCGAAGAGGGCGCTCGTCAAGCTTCCGACCTTAACCGTAACTTTTTTGGCTTTGCCATCCACTACGACGAATGCCGCCGAGCCACTTGGCTGGCTAAGAACAGCGTCAGCAGGAACCATTACGGCTTTGCGCCCTTCGGTCTTCAAGCTGGATGTGGCAAACATACCAGGCAGCAGCTCTTTATTAGGATCATCCACTTTAATATCGACACTATATGCCTTAGTAACTGGATCAAGTAATGGCTTGATCACCGATACCGTGCCATTGAAGGTTTTATTTAAGGTAGGAATGGTAACCTTCATTTCCATACCGACTTTAATTTTTCCGATATTGGCTTCGGAAATATTAACAGTTGCTTGCGTAGGATCGAGTGCAGCAATCGAAAGTATAGCAGCTTGTGTGCCTGCGTTTTGTCCAACTGGAACACTGATCACCGTGACAACTCCATCAACTGGAGAGGAAAGCACTCCATCCTGAAGCTGCTCACTAAGAATTCTCAGATTGGCTTGTGCTTGCTCGTATTGGGCATTGGATATCGTTATCGCATCTGTGGATAGCGCGGTTTGTAAAGCTTGCTCGGACTGGGCTACCTGGGCTTTGGTTACATTCAAATTCGTATCCTGAGCCGCTAACGTATTGGTATAGGAGAGCTGGTCCTTTTGTAAGCTTTGTTGGTTGGTATCCAATATAACGGATAACGTGTTTTGTGCATTCGCTAAAGCTATCGTATCCCGATTTAAGGTTTCTTGAGCAATTTGGATCGTTTGCGAGCTTTGGGCAGCCGCTAAGTCTCCTTGTGCCTTTAACAAGGAAGCTGTTGCCGAACTGAGCGAATTGGGCGTTGTTTGTTTCGCTTGTTCTAATTGCATCTGTGCAGTTTGAACCTTTTGCAAAGCAGCATCCAGAGCTGTTTGATTCCCTGCCGATGCCTGAACGTTGTTATAACCCACAAGCGCTTGCTGCAATGCAAGCTGCAACGATTCCAGGGAGTTGTTAGAGCTAACCTGTGAGGTCTGTGTCGTATCCTGCTGGGCATTTAATGTATTTTGAGCGTTAGTTAAAGTAGTATTGTAAGTATTTTGCACATTATTTAAGTTCTGTTGGGAAATAGCTACCTGCTGCTTGGCATTGGAAATTGAGTTTTGCTGATCACTAATGGCTTTATTGTAATTAGCCTGGGAAAGAGCAAGCTGCTGTTTGGCTGTAGTAATCGTATTTTGTTGATCTGTAATCGCCTTATCTAAGTTAGCGCGTTGGATGTTTAATTGTTTCTCCGCTGTAATGGCACTATTCGTTTGGTCATTGGCAGTGCGCTGTAGCTGAGCAGCACTGACGGCAAGTGCAGTTTCGGATTGGGCAATTTGCTGCTGTAAGGTACTGGTATCAATTCTGGCCAAAACCTGCCCGGTTTTAACCCGGTCTCCAGCTTTAACCATAAGCTCCGTTACTCTGCCACTCACACGGGAGGATATATTGGTTGTATAAATCGGTGTAATCGATCCGGTAAAAACCTGGCCGCCGCCGACCTCTGCCATCGTCACTAATTGAGTCTCTACTGGAAACTGTCTAGCTGCTGCTGAGCCTGGGCGCTGCTGGCCGCCTGCTCCTGGTGCAGTTGTGGCTGCTGGTGGTGTTCCTCCTGGTGCAGCAGGCTGTGCGGCCTGCGAGCTCTGTAATCCAAATCCACCCCAGCCTATAAAAGAGCTTCCTACAACAGTGATTACCGCAATGATAGCGATGGCGGTAATTACCCATTTTTTCGATACATTCTGGATCCACCTGATCATTTCCATACCTCCATGTATTCCGGATGCTTAGTGCGAATGCTCCAGTATATCATCAAGTTAGCCTAAATTCATGAATAAACAATGATTGAATTGTAAAAAAGATGTGAATGTAATGCACTTTTTAGTACTTTTGGATGATAAATGCACATAAAGAAAAAGGATCCTTTGCAGGATCCTTCTCAGCGATGAATGAAATGTCGGTCATAGTCTAAATCTCTATCCAAAAGCTGGTCCGAAACCTACGCCACTTTATTGCAGTACAAGTACTACGCTAACGTGTCTTTGGCACATCCCTCCGCTTCTATCTGGAGTCTAATACTTTGTTCCTGGGATCTTTCGCTGAATAGTTCAACGGAATCACACCTCTCTTTTCATCGCTAATCCTATTATGCTCCGAGTTGGCGATTCCTATACCTCCTATTTAATAATTACTTTTGTACCTAGTGGAATATGGCGGTACAGCCATTCAATATCCTTATTGTGCATGCGAACACATCCCGAGGATGCGTGCCTGCCAATCGAGTAAGGGCGATTCGTGCCATGGATGCCGTAGCTATATCCACCCGTACCTGGAACACTGATGCCGAGCCACCTGGTTCCCAATGGATTGTCCTTATGCCCGCCCGGGATCTGCTTGCGTACGTACCATGGCTTGACGATTTTGGTTACAATATGAAATTCGCCTTCTGGCGTAAGTCCATTACTGCGACCCGTCGCTACTTGGAAGCGATAAGTGCTTCGACCATTGACAAAAACGGTCAGCAGATTGTTTTTCTTGTTAATTTCGACATACACACCCTCCTCTTGTAAAGCCTCTAAAGGCAAAGGGGCCTTTGCATAAACGAACGGGGAGTTAGGATTCACTAATAGGGATACACTCAGAAAAAAGAAGGCCGCTAACACAAATTTCCTCATAAAATCGCATCCTTTGCTGGCTCATGCAAGCCTATTGTTGCCAGCTGGGATGTTTATTATGTAAGGGAACCTTTGCATTTAGAGCGTTTAGAGCCGGTTAGACGCGAATCGTCTTCCATCTGCCTTTTTAAATCTTGCATGAATCAGCACGGAACGGCTGAATTAATCCGCCGCCGCGGCTACCCAAATGCCGGCAATCCCCCATGAAAGACATATGATACCAGCTATCACATTGCCAAACTTCCTTACCTTCCAGCCATACGTTTCTGCCAAATCAGGCTTGCCCGCACCCAACGCCT
The DNA here is from genome assembly GCF_011440305.1 of Paenibacillus agricola. Lineage (GTDB taxonomy): Bacteria > Bacillota > Bacilli > Paenibacillales > NBRC-103111 > Paenibacillus_S > Paenibacillus_S agricola. The sequence goes on from NZ_JAAOIW010000004.1 coordinate 612,646, forward strand.
GGCCAACAAGTGTTGATGCCGCGATAAAAAACGCCATGCCTAGCATAAAGGTCATACCAAATACATTAAAAGCAATTTGGGTGTAGATAGCCCAATCGTCCCTAAGCAATAAGGCGGAACCTACTTTGATTACATTACCATTTAGATGAGCCCGAGGATCTTCCTCCGCCTGATGAGCCGCCACCCCAGCTTGAGCTCCCTGACGATCGTCCACCTCCACCCCAGCCAGAGCTGCCTGAGGAACGCCCTGATCCACCACCCGAGCCCCCACCAGGTCCACCTCTGTTATTACGTTGGCGCTCTAATTCTTGTGCTTTCTGGTAGGCCAGATCCATCTGCGAAAGAATTTGGCGACCGGTAGAAATTTGCTGAACCGCCTCCGCAAATAATCCCATCGCGATTAAGCGCTCACCCTCGATTTGGATTTTTGTATAATTATTGGAGAAGGGGGTTAGTCCGATAGAGCCGCCATAGCGATTTTGCCTGGTTACAAATTCATCCTGAAATTGTCTTAATTGTTGAAGCGTGTCTTTTTTCTCTTGTACGAGTTGCTCGACACGATGTGTATACTGGTCGATAAGCGCCTCATGCTGCTGTAATTGTTGCTCTACCTCGAATACATCGAGGCCTTGCTTATTTTTAGTTGGCTGGTCGCTCATCCCAGCTTCGATATTCGCCATGAGCTTATGCAATTCCGGCATATCCATTTGTTGCTGCTCCAAGGTTGAGACTGCTTGATAGAAACGGCTTTTATTGGCATCCGCACGTTCGGCTGCGCTCTGGAGCCTATCATCTAGATGCTCCCTATATCCCAGAATTTGCTCACGTGCCTGCTTGATTTGTGAAATCGCAGCTTTGGCCTGTTCACTTCGTTCCTGGGCCAGCTTGTAGGTTTGCACTCGTGGATCAAGAGCGGAGCGAATCTCTACCAGTAAAGCCTCAAGCGTTTGCTTATCATTTATAATAGAGCTGTATCTGGTGCTTTGCTCCTGCTGATGGACATTTGCAAATCGAGCTTGGATTTGGGCAAAAGCAGCTTGGTATTCGCGGTCGAACTCTTGTAATTGGGAAAGAAGCTGTTCAATTTCCCGAACTGTGGCTCTTGACGTGTCCCTGTTACTGACCATTTGATCGACGGCCGCCTTGGCATGCAGCAGTGTTTCTTCTATTGTAGTAGCTGTCTGCCGCGCCTCATCCACAGCACCCGCTTCAATTAACGGATTTAATCGATTGATATCCGCCTCTGCCTGCTTGAGCATACGGAAAGGATCTGCATCCACCAGCATAAGCTGCTCTCGCCCCACCTGCTGCCGAAGCTCCTGCTCCAAGGCTTGAGTACGGGGGAGAAACTGCGGGGCAGCGGCTATTAATGGCTTCAACTGTGATATCGCTTCAGTTAAAGTATCCACTTGCCCTGTGGCGGCTTCGATCGGATGGGATGCTTTAACATAATCAAAATCATCCAATTGATCGGCCTCGGCTAATAATTGTTGGGCTTGCTGCAATTGCTGCTTCATCGCCGTAAGAGGGTATGAGGTTTCCGTTGCTAAAGCCTCAATCGTAGCAGATAGCTGCTGCGTTCTCGCTTTTTCCGCTTCAACGGATTGCCTTACACCGGAGGATTGCTGCTCGATAGCAGCCAAACGGACCTCTATCTCCTTGACTTGCTGCGCATGAGTTTGCGCTTCCTGCTCCAGCGCTTGGAGGCTTTGCTCGGCCGCCGCTTGGGTTGTGAAGCTAACCTGTTGGGCTGCAAGCCGTTCCTGGAGCTGCTGGGATTGTTGCTGAAGCTGCATAGCGGCAGTTTCAACATCCGCCACCTGTTTGAGCGTTTCGCCTTGGAGGTAACCGCCCTCGAGCTCCTTAAATATTTCAGCGTTCACCATCTTGCTGATGGAGAGCTCAGTCTTTGACTGTATGCCTTTTAGTTGCTCCAAATGCTTCCTCGTGCTTGCCACCCGTCTTAGCTTGAATATAATGAAAATGGCAATGACCAATACTACGGCGACAGCCAGAATAACAAGAATCAGGGTAATCGATATCCCTTGTCCGCCTGTAGAAGCTCCGGCTTGAAGTGCATTCACGTAAGCACTGACGGCAATAACACCTTCCGCAATCTTGCCTTGGCTAGCTAAAGGTACAAAGCTGCGATCTACGATACCTTTGGCATTTTGGGCGGCACTGTTAGAGACTGAATTAGCCAGTGCCGGATTTTCATAGACCAAATGCACAAAATTCGGATCAACGGTAACAACCAGCATCAATTTGTTGGCATCCAGCTTCCAATTGGTATACACATCGTTAGCCAGCTTTTCACCAGCAGCTTCATCTAGACCACGCACTGTCAACACAACAACCTCAAGCTCTTTTCCTTTGACCGCCTCTTCAATCTGGCTTTTTTGGCTTGTAGAGAATAAACCAATCGGATCATTCACATAATTAATCTGCCCAGGTACTGCTGCCGCATAAAGCGGTGAACACATGAATAGCAAAAGAAGTGCAACTAACCATATCGGGATTTTTTTCATTCCTGTTCCCCTTTTCCTTATGTGAGTACTATTGTATATCCATTGTATATCGAGCAAACCCATTCATTCGATAATGTTTCTTTTGAGAATAGTCCTCAAGTGTATTTTACCTCAAATTGAACGAAAGCAAACAATTATCTGCAAGCTTAAATATCTGTGCACGCGCTACATCATATTTTTATCGTTCTGATAAGGAAGACCAATGATAAATGGTCTTTGGACAGTAAATATTGTTGAATTTCGCCAAGCTTCCCGGATGGCAGATAACGTCAAATAGGTGATTCACACAATTTCCCATAAAGTTACGTTAATCATCCCGTATTGTTTTGTTAGGATGAAGTTGTGAGAGGGACATCCCACTGACCACTGGGACGCCCGCTCCAACTAATCCGAATATAGGGAGAGAATACACATGAAGAAAAAAACGAACAAAGCTGTCACAGGACTATTGCTGCTTTCACTAACGATGGGTTTGGCAGGTTCGGCCGCAGCGGCGGATGATCAAACGGATAGCGTTCCCAAAGCAGATCAAACGATGACGGTACCCACAACTATGAAGGTAAGTCTAGGCACCTCAACATTGGGCGGAGTTTTTATGGCTCATCCCGCAGGCTTTGGACTGTTGGGCAATCCCGTGCACGAACGAAATTATTTGAAGATGCTGGTCAAAGCGTATGCACCGGACAGTGAGCAAGCTTGGAGCAACGCATTTACAGAACGCAAACAAGCTGCGGAACAATTCAGCAAAACGATCACCATCCGGACTTATCCAGCTTTGCCAAGCGGAGAAGCCACTTCTAGTGAAGCTACCCAGATAATAGCGGCGAAGCCAGTGGATGGTGAATTTGCAGTTAAAGAAATTCAAGCAGGTGATCAAAAGGCTCATGTAACTTTTATTAATAAAGAGCATGCCACTTTAAAAATATCCCAAAATAATCCAGTTGGTTCCCCTTTACAAGATGGTATAATAAATGAAATGTCTGCTATGGCAAAAGAAACTTCGACTTCTCCGCAAGCCAAGCTGCAAGGAGACTTCTCCAAAGCGGTTGATGCGGGTGATGCAGCTTCAATCAAGGAATTGCTGCCTGCGCTGTTAGAGGATTACAAGCAAACTACCGACAATATGAACAAATCCATAGAACAACAAAAACAATTTCAAGCCGAGCATGGCGAAGGAGCAATCAGCACCCCAGCTACACCTGCGGTTGAACCTACTAAATAAGCTATAAAGATTTCGGGGATGGACGTGCATACGTTGCGTCCTTTTTCCGTTCCATCGTTTAATGGCACCATCCAACCTAGCAACGGAAGTCGATAAAGGGGAGAAAACGAGTGTTCCGAATTTTTTTGGTAGAGGATGAAAGTAATTTAAATCAAGTATTGGCTTCCTATTTGCGTAACGAGGGCTGGGAGGTCGAAACTTTCCTGGATGGCAACGAAGCCCGAAAGGCGCTCAAGGAACGCCCTCATCTCTGGATTCTTGATATTATGCTGCCGGGAGTTGACGGCTATCAATTGATTCGTGAAATTAAGGCAGACCATGACAAGCTCCCTGTCATTTTTATTTCCGCACGCGACGCGGATATTGACCGAATCGTTGGCTTGGAGCTGGGCAGTGATGATTATTTGGCTAAGCCCTTCCTCCCCCGGGAGCTCGTAATCCGTACCAGAAAGCTGCTGGAACGTATTTATGGCGAAAAGCTCCAGAGCCTGGCTGCAGACCCTCCAAACAAAAATACGACTGTTTTTTTGTCAACTTACCGGATCGATATACCCGCAAGAATGGCATATGACGACGGCAACGGACAATTTTTGGATTTAACCTCCAAAGAATTTGACCTGCTGCTCTATTTGGCTTCAAATGCCGGACAACTGCTTGAGCGTGAACAGGTACTACAAGCTGTGTGGGGAAATGAATTTTTTGGCTCGGATCGGGTTGTCGACGATTTGGTCAGAAGGCTGCGCAAAAAAATGCCGGAGCTGCGGCTCGAAACCGTATACGGCTATGGCTACAGGATGGTAAAGCTATGAAAAATATACCGCTGGTGCTCAAAATTTGGCTCGTCTTTGCCTCCCTCACCTTATCCTTGTTTATGCTGCTCGCTTTTTCTCTGCCATGGACGCTCAAAGGTTTTTTTACGGAGCAAATTTATGATATTTTATTGGATTCGCAAAAGGCAGTTCCCAAAGATGTCATTCGCATTAATCTAAAGCCCAATAATGCTGCTTTTACCACTCCCTCAATGGTACCTGCACCCTTGACTGCTACTCAGGGAACGAGCTTCGGCCTGGCTACTCCTACAAGCCCAGCTCCGTTTAATGAAGTCACTGCATCTGCTGATTCAGCTACTTTCACAGATTGGACCAAGCTAACCAGTCCAGGTTCTACTAAGGATTCGGGGACGGCAGCTAGTCCAAGCCCTGTAAATGGCTCCGAGACGTCAGCTAATCCAAGCTCATCCGCAGTTTGGGTTATGCCAACCAGTGCGATTCCAATTTTAGAAGCCAGCTCAGCAATGAGGACTAGTCCGAATCTAAACGCGAGTCCACTTACCCCGAATAGCCAGGTTACAGCAGCTCCAGCTACGACGACACCAGCTTCGGCTCCGGCAAATGATCCAGAGCTCAATGCGACTGTCCAGGAGCCACCCATGATGCTACAAACCGGGACTATGGTAACCGAAGGCCAGGTAGCAAAAGTTTCCGCCTCAACTGTATTAAGAATTGCTCCAACCACTAATGGACCTGGCATTCAGCATGTAGTCATGGCACAAAAAAGCATTCCTGCGACAATAGCCAGCACATTGCCACAGCCATTTGTTCAGGCGATTGAACTGGATGCAGGCAATCAGCAAGCAGAAACCCAAAGCTATTCGCTCAGTATTGCGGAGCGCACGATGTTTTATGTGATAAGCAAGGAGCAGTTCGAAGGAAATACAGGGTATATGATTTCGTATGCCTGGGGTAATTACCGCAATGACTTGGTCATGACGATGTTCTGGCGGCTCATGCTGCTTATTGTCGTGTTGATTATGGCCAGCTGGCTGCCTTGCTTATGGCTCGCTCGTTATTTGTCACGCCCGCTAGTGCTGATGGAGCAGCAGGCAGCCCGGATGGCCGAGCGGGATTGGCATGAGCCCTTTGTGCTTAACCGCAAGGATGAGATGGGTCGGCTGGCGCAGGCTTTTGAATCGATGCGCCAACGGCTTGTTCGCCAGGATAAAGCACAGCAATTCTTTTTGCAAAATATATCGCACGAGCTTAAAACGCCCGTAATGGTTATTCATAGCTATGCCCAGTCCATTCTAGATGGGATCTATCCGAAGGGCTCGGTTACAGCAAGCGTAGAAACCATTATGAGTGAAGCGGTCCGGCTGGAAAAACGGGTTAAGGACTTATTATATTTAAATAAATTGAATTATTTGTCCACACGTGAGCGGCAGTCTGGCAAATTCGACCTGGCAGCAATTATAGGCGACTGCACCGAACGGCTCCGATATCGCAGGCAGGAATTAACCTGGCAAATAAGCTTGCCTCCGATACTGCTTGAAGGTGACTCCGAGCAATGGAGTGTCGCGATTGAAAATGTTTTGGACAATCAGATGCGTTATGCCAACAGCGAAATTAAAATCACATTCGAGCAATTGGCGCAATTGGCGACAGATGAATCTGGTGAAAATGACAGCAAGCTTGTTAGTGCCGATGGCTCTAATGCAGCTTCTCCTTCTAAATGGACCGTGCGTATATGGAATGATGGTCCACCGGTTGATGAGGAGGTATTGGCGACGATATTCGAGCAATTTCAAACTGGCGCTGATGGGCAATTTGGGCTAGGTCTCGCAATTTCCCGGCAAATTCTTGCCTATCATCATGCTTCGATCCGTGCCTGCAATGAGCATGCGGGTGTAGCCTTTTATTTGGAAGCAAATTAAGCTGAAATTTGACGTGAATAAAACCAAGTGATAACATTAGGGTGCTAATGAATAACGAGAGGATGATCGTTGTGGTTGATGATGAAATTCGCATAATCCTCGGCAAAATGTGGTCGCAAATGCGTAGGGATTGTTCGCAGTCGCTGCGCGAATTACATATCCATGTCGGTCAGGAGCATGCCTTATGCCAATTATGGCAAGAAGAAGGCATCACTCAGATCCAATTAAGCGAGCGTTTGGGCTGTGAGCCGCCTACTACAAGCAATATGATTAAAAAGCTTGAGGAGTATGGACTTGTCCACCGCCAGCAGGACGAAGCCGATGCGCGGATTACGCGCGTTTATTTGACTGATGAAGGTCGTGCGCTCGAGCAGCCCATTAAACAAATGTGGCAAAAGCAGCAAGAGAAGCTTCTTGATGGCATCCATCTGGAGGAGCGCCTGTTGTTAAGGCGTGTACTGCAGCAGATGCTGAACAATTTGTCATAAAAAAGCGGTTAGTGAACATGTACCGATCGAAGAAGCAGATCCTGCCTGCAAAGCCATTAAGTGGCCAGCTGCCATTTATTTTTGTCAGTTATTCCCACTGGCTATTTTTGTATCAATCGCAGGCTGAACTATGTTAAATTGATTAGCATACTAACTATATTACTTTTATTGAGGTAAAGGAGGAATTACCATTGTCTAACCAACCACGATCCAATAGCCGAAGTGTGAAGCTATCTGTAATGGAGCAAGGATTTCTATATAACAATGTGAATGCTGTAGACACTTTGCGCCAAGTTACCGAGCTTGCCATTCATGCGGAAAAAGCTGGCTATACACGCTTTTGGTTACCTGAGCACCATAACCATCCTTATCGGGCAAGCAGCACGCCCGAGCTGCTCACAGCACATATTGCTGCCCTTACATCGAGGCTTCGTGTGGGTTCATCCGGCACTTTATTGCCAAACCACAGCGCTTTAAAAATAACTGAAAACTATAGCACACTTGAAGCGATGTTTCCCCATAGAATTGACTTAGGCCTCCAGCAAGCATTGGGTACCGATGAACTAACAGCAATTGCGCTGCATCGCGCCCGAAATCCACTAGCTGCGGAAGAATTTAATGAGCATTTGCTGGACTTGCTTGCTTTTCTTTCTGGTTCTTTCGCTGGTGATCGTGCATTCAGCAAAATTGTAGTCACCCCCGCGCTCTCTACCCTGCCTGAGGTTTGGCTGCTGGATGCCGGAGAGGGCGGCGCTCAGCTGGCGACCCAATATGGACTTGGTTTGGCTTTCGCCCACTATGCAGCTCCCCAATTGGCTGTGCCCGTGCTGGCAGCGTATCGCAAATACTTTCAGCCTTCTAGCTTCCATTCCTCACCCAAGAGCATGCTTATCGTTTCAGTGATCTGTGCAGAGACGGATGCAGAAGCCGAAGAATTGGCAAGAGCACAGGATCTCTACGAAATCCAGCTTCGCTCGGATGAGTTAGCGCCCTTCCCATCCCATGAAGAGGCTCAAGCCTATTCGTTTACCGAGGAAGAGGAGGCGGTGCGCCTTACGGTTCGATCGCAGAATCTTGTTGGCAGCGCGAAGCGGATGGCTCAAAGCTTGAAGCAGCTTGCAGAGGAAACAGGTGCAGATGAGATCATGGTCAGCACCCGGATTCCCAACCACGAAGCGCGTTTGCGCTCTTATGAAAGGCTTGCACAAGCCTGGGAAAGCGAGGGATTATGATGACATCAGCTTCAGCATCAACGAATAAAAGCTATCAATTGTCGGTTTTGGATTTAGCGAGTATATGGAATGGGCAATCCACTGCCCAGGCAATGGTTGAAGCATTGTCGCTTGCGAAAAAAGTCGAGCAGCTCGGCTATACCCGGTATTGGTTCGCCGAGCACCACGGCTCGGTTCATCAGGCAAGCAGTGCACCCGAGCTATTAATCGCCTATGTAGCAGCGCAAACTACCCATCTGCGAGTCGGCTCCGGTGGCGTCATGCTGCCCAACCACAGTGCGCTTAAGGTAGTCGAAAGCTTCGCTACGCTCGAAGCGCTTTATCCCGGGCGGGTTGACCTTGGGATTGGGCGGGCGCCCGGAACCGACGGCAACACGGCGTATGCTTTAAGGCGCTCCTGGGATAAGGTACAAACCTATGATTTCCCTGAGCAGCTGGAGGAATTGCTTGCTTTTTTCACAGGCGGTTTTCCGTCAAGCCATGCTTATAGCGGCATTACACCTAATCCGGTTGTTACCACTATACCGGACATTTATATGCTGGGCTCTAGTGATGGCGGCATGAAATTTGCAGCTAACCATGGACTTGGCTTTACTTTTGCCGCCCATATTTCACCGGAATTAGCAGTGACGATGCTCCAGGCTTACAGAAAAAACTTCAAGCCCTCCCGCTTCTTATCCGAGCCACGTAGCATGATCGCGATTCAAGTTGTCTGCGCGGAGACGGATGAAGAAGCGGAATATCTAGCGGCTCCAATGGAAATCCAATGGACGCGATGGGGGACCGGGCAATTCGCCTTGCCTTTCCCTACGCTAGAGGAAGCGGCAAACTACCGCTACTCCCCTCAAGAGGAGCAGATTCGTAGGTCCAATGCGGGACGTTATGTCATCGGCAGTGCGGAGACTGTGGCAACCAAGCTTCGTAAGATAGCTGACTCGGCGTTAGCGGAAGAAATTATGATGATGACGATGCTGCCAGATCCAGTGGCAAGACAAAGGTCTTATCAGCTAGTGGCCGAAGCCTTTCAGCTTTCTGCACGAAGTTGAGCACCAGGTCTTACATGGGCTTCACCTATCCAAATAGCTAAAAGTGCAATAAAGGCTGCTCTTTCTCATCGATTCCACGACAGAAATCCCGTCAGGGACAGCCTCTTTGCCTCTTTGCCTCTCTGCCAAGCAACTCTACCGTCCACCGTTCGTCTACGATCCGCTTCCCCAGTAAAGCGGGTCCCGGAGGGGCGGTAAGCGAGCATACGCATCACACCCACATCCTTCCACCCGCTTCCCCAGTAAAGCGTGTCCCGGAGGGACGGTAAGCGAGCATACGCAGAAACAACTCCATCCAAGCTCCAATCCGTCCTCCACTCTCGCACAAACGGGAGTCCAGAGGGCAGCGCCCTCTGGGGCCCTCCCTATAGGGAGGGTCCCAGAGGGTAATCAAATTATCATCTAACCTTAAGCCTCCATTAAGCTTATTTTCATAAACAAGCTGTAAGATATTCTTATCCCCCAAATTGACATAGATAGAAAAAGGCATCTACAACTCAAAAAGTTGTAAATGCCTTTTTCATTTTTGAAGCTCGGTACTTCAGCATACTTTCATCCGTCTTTTACCAACCAATAGCCAGACCATCGCCACGCGGATCGGCTGCACCGCTAAAGCTGCCGTCCTTCTGGATGCTGATGCCTTGTGCTTGGCCTACGACCGGATCCCAGCCTTGCAATGGCTCCACCAAATAGCCTCTGCGCTCCAGCTCACTGATCGTCTGGTCGAGTCCGCGATTTTCTATCTTATACGTATCGCTATCCTCTCCCCAGGTTCGCCCGTATACCCAACGCGGAAGCGCAATAGCTTCCTGGATCGTGCAGCCATAATCCAGCACACCAGTCAATAAGGAAATTGTAGTCTGAGGCTGCCCTTCTCCGCCTTGTGTACCTAGCAGCAGCACAGGCTTTCCGTCACGCAGCACCATACCGGGCATTAATGTATGAAATGTTCTTTTATGAGGTGTAAGTACATTAACGGCTTCATCATCTAGAGAAAAGAAGGAGCCGCGATTTTGCATGATGACTCCACTATCTCCTGCTACATAGGCACTTCCGAAATCGAAGTATAAGCTTTGAATAAACGATACCGCATTTCCTGCATCATCAATGACCGCCGCGTAGGCCGTATCCTGCCCCATGGCTTGGGATTGAAAAACATCACCTACTGGGGAGGCAAGCTGGATTTCATCGTAAAGCGATTTTGCATGTTCCTTGGACAGTAGCCGTTCTAATGGAATATTGGCAAAAACCGGGTCGGTTAAGTAAGCATCCCTGTCGCGAAATGCTTTTTTGGTAACCTCTGAAATCAATTGATAAAAATCAGCCGAATCACGAGGGATACTCGACAGATTAGCCAATTCTAGCATATTCATCATTTGCAGCGCCGAAAAGCCTTGGGAATTCGGTGGCATCTGGGCTAGTGTACTGCCGTTATAGGTGGTGGTGAGCGGTGTCACCCAATTGCAATGATGGTCACGAAAGTCCTGCTCATCCAGCATGCCGCCAGCTTGTTTCATTGCAGCAACCATGTTTTGCATCAAGGCTCCCTGATAAAAAGCTTCCTTTCCTTCTATGCTGATCGTTATTAAGGTTGTTGCCAGCTCAGGCTGCACCAGCCGCTCACCTTGCTTTAACGGAACGCCATTAGGCATAAAGGTTCGAGACAGGGAGGGGTCAGCCAGCAAAAGGGCTTGGTCCTTTAGTATCCAACGCTCCAGATCACGAGATACCGGTACGCCATGTTCGGCATATTCGATCGCAGGCTCCAGCAATTGCTTCCATGGGAGTCGGCCATAGGTTGATGATACCTCCCACCAGGCATCAACCATACCGGGTACGGTCACTACACTTCCAATGCCTCGTTGTGGAATGGAGCTAAGGCCTTGGCCCCGATAAAATTCGGGCGTCAATTGACTGCCAGCTCTACCGGTGCCATTTAAGCCTTTTAATTCGCCTTGCTGGGCATCATAAATAAGGAAAAAGCTATCCCCGCCAAGGCCGGTCATATGCGGATAAGCTACGCCAAGCGTCGCACTTATGGCAACCGCAGCATCGAATGCATTTCCGCCTTGCTGGAGGATCATGTTACCAACTCCACTAGCCAAATAATGTGGAGTTGCTACCATCCCCCGATAAGCAATAGGCATCACGTTATTCATTGTCATTCCTCCTGTTGTAGGTGTCCATCGCCGCTTGGACGGCTTTCCCTACAGCCGCCTTAAAGCCTTGTCGCAGCATGCAGGCCTCCAAGGCTCCGAGCGTAAGCAGGACATTTCGTTTGCTGCCGCTAAAGCCCATCGTGCCGATTCGCCATATTTTCCCCTTTAAAGGACCAAAGGAGCTGGCGATTTCAATGCCGAAATCCAGTAGCAGCATGCTGCGCACTGCTTCCCCATCGACGCCATCCGGAATATGGATGCAGGTTACCATCGGGAGCTTGCAGGCCGGATCGCCGAATAGGGTAAGCCCCATAGCTTCGAGCCCTGCAACGAGCGCTTCTCCATGAAGCTGATGGCGGGCAAACCGCTGATCGAGCCCCTCTTGAAGCACCAGCCTGACACCCTCGCGAAGTGCGTAAAGCATCGAGGTCGCTTCCGTATGGTGGTTCAGTCGAAGCGGGCTCCAATAATCCTGAAGCTGGCTTAAATCGAAATAATTGCTGCGAATGATAACACCTTCTGGAATGGCTTCGTTAGATGCGTCTCGCAGGCCTCGTTCGACCCTTTTTCTCCGCTTCAGCTTAGCCTCTGCCCTGGAATTATATGTAATCGGCGCCATACCGGATGGAACGGATAAGCATTTCTGCGTACCTCCGATTACAGCATCGATCATCCATTCATCCGTCAATACTTGGGTACCGCCAATTGTCGCTACGGCATCAACTACGAACAAAGCCTCGACTTCCCGGCAGGCTGCCCCAATCCCGGCAAGCGGCTGCATCCGCCCGGTCGAGGTTTCACCATGTACAATCGCTACCAGCTTGGGACTCGTTTCACGAATTTTGGCTATGATGTCATCGGTTTCGAATACAGAACCCCATTCTTGCTCCATGGTCAGCACCTCGGCGCCGCAACGCTCGGATATTTCGGCGAGCAAATTACCGAACCGCCCATAAATTGGGATCAGCACGCGGTCGCCAGGCTCAATAAGACTGGTCAGCACCGCTTCAATGCCTGAACGCGAGCTGCCGTCAATCGGAAAAGCCCATTGATTATTGGTTTGGAACAGCAGGCGCAGCATCTCCATCATTTCGTTCATTATATCTGTAAATTCGGGATCAAATTGCCCCAGAATGGGAAGTGACATAGCACGAAGTACACGTGGGTCGACCTCTACAGGCCCCGGTGTCATAATGGTCCTTATGGACGGAGCCAGGTCCCGATAATGCTTCATAATGTATCCTCCTTGTAAGCCAATGCATATAAAATATCGATCAAAACAATAATTCCTGTAGCCAGCTCTTCTGGCTTCGTATATTCATCAGGCGAATGGCTAATCCCTGCCCGGCTAGGCACAAATACCATAGTGCTTGGGCAAATAGGAGCCAATACTTGCGCATCGTGCCCAGCACCACTATACATATCACGGCTACTAAAGCCTCTGGAGCCGCATACTTGCCGTGCTAAATCCGTAAGCTCCTGATTCATCATCGCTGGCGGAGCTTTCATCCATGGATTAACCGTTAAGCTAAGCCCAGCCTGCTCAGCAATGAGCTGGAGCTTAACCAAAAGCGATTCGCAAAATTCATCAAGCACCACGATCTGCGGATGCCGAACATCCAGTGTGAATACCGCACTTCCTGCAACAACATTCGAAGCACCGGGACTGGCCTCAAGGCGCCCTACCGTAGCCACCATCGGTTCGCCATAGGCAATTGCTGCTTCGCGGATGGCGAGCACCATTTCACTGGCTCCAACCAAGGCGTCCTTGCGGTAAGACATCGGCGTAGTGCCTGCGTGATTCGCCTCACCCTTTACCTCAAGCGTATACCGATGCTGGCCGACAATGCCTTGGACAATGCCGATTTGCCGGTCCTCCCGCTCCAGCACGCTGCCCTGTTCAATATGCAGCTCGATGAAAGCCTTCCAGTCTGAAGCCGCATAGGCTTGCGGGCGATCGTCGCCAGCCTTTATCGGCTGAATGCCATTACCCGCCGCGGGCGCTAACGCCCCGCCTTGCCCGCCTTCTCCTGAACGGTAATCGTTCCCCTGTCCAAATCCAGCAGCCTCCATCGCTGCCTGCAGCGTAATTCCTTCAGCATCATAGATCAGCGGCGGCTCTACCGTTGAATACCTGCCTGTCATTGTACCCGACCCCCAGAAGGTTAGCGGAAACCGGCTGCCTTCTTCCTCGGCAAAGGAAACGATATCAATCGAACGCTGCGGCGATCCGTATTTTTCTTTTAAATAGGCTAAAGCCAATACCCCTGCAACGATTCCATATGCACCGTCAAACCGCCCTCCATGAGCAACGGTATCAAGATGTGAACCTGTCACAATTACACCCTCCTGCATGCCTTGCAGACGACCAAATAAATTACCGGCATCGTCCAGGTACGGTGTAAGCCCCACGGATACCATTCGTTCTGCAAGCGCCTGCTGGGCTTGCTGCCATTCAGGCGTATAGAGCAGCCTAGTCACTCCACCTTCCGGGGCAGCACCATATTGCGCCAGCCAATTCAGCATATCGTCGGCTTCTCTTGCAAATCTAAGTATAAGTGCATCTGTGTTTGAGACGATTTCATTGTATGGCTTGCTCATGATAATACCCCCTGCCTTTTAGGAATGCCCCTGCAGCCAAATACCAGCTGGCTTTTCTCCAGCTAGAATTGGCATGATAGATTTATTCAATGCTTTGGACTCTTTCCATTGGTAAACTAGCCGTCCACGGACCCAGGTAGCCAGCACTCTGCAGGAAAGCTGCCGACCCACATAGGGACTATAAGCATGGCGTTGCTTCAGATGCCCTTGCTCGAGTGTATAGGGTCTCGCCAAATCGACCAGCACCAGATCTGCATCGCTGCCAAGCGCGATTTCTCCCTTGCGCGGATGAAGTCCAAAACGTTTGGCTGGACCATGCGAAAGCATCTGGCTAATCAAGGGCAACGCAATTTTTCGCTTCAAATGTCCTTCATCAACCATTAGCTCAAGCGAGCTTTGCGCTCCGGCAATCCCGCCCCAAGCTTCAAAGAAATTGTCGCTTTGTTTTAGCTCAAACGGGCTTGGAGAATGGTCAGAGGCAATCATATCGATATGCCCTGCCGCCACTACATCCCACAGCTTTGCTTGCTCGACCGGACTTCTAAGCGGTGGTGCGCATTTAGCAATGGTCCCATGCTTATCCGCTTGCATATCGTCCACCGTTAACGCCAAATAATGAGGGCAGGTCTCGACGGTAACATCCATTCCTTTGACCTTGGCCTCTTGAATTAGCCAAACCGCCTCAGCGCTGCTAATATGGACAAAATGCAAAGCGCAGCCTGTCTGCTCCGCCATTGCCAACGCTTGCCGAACCGCCGAGCATTCGGCAGCAATCGGCCTGGATGCAGCATAGTCATAAGCGCTTAGCTGCCCGTGGCTAATGGCCTGCTCGGCCATGACTACAACCATATTCTCATCCTCCGCATGCAGCGCGAGGATTCCTCCCAGCTTAGCGATTTGCTGCATCCCTTCCAGCAGGGTTGCTGAATCCGCACGCTCGAATCTCCCTACGCCATCTCCGCCAGGCTCGGACATAAAAGCTTTAAATCCGATAACCCCTGCCGCGGATAACGGCTCCAAATGTTCCAGGTTGCCCGGAACCAGTCCGCCCCAAAGGGCAAAGTCCACAACGGATTGCTCCGCGGCTAACAGCTTTTCATGCAAAGCCGCAACAGTAACGGTCGGAGGCAGCCCATTTAAGGGCATATCGATAAATGTCGTGCAGCCTCCTGCCGCTAGTGCGGCTGACCCGCTTGCAAAACCCTCCCAGTGGCCCATACCCGGCTCATTGAAATGCACATGGGCATCCACCATACCCGGAAGCACATGCAATCCCGAACCATCGACCAGCTCGGAGGCCTGCTCTGTCAAATCCGGAGCAAGCCGAACGATTTTCCCATCCAATATCCCTATATCTAACCGTGCTACCTCGTGCTTTAATACAACAAGTGCACCGGTAATTTTCAAATCAAGCATAGCCTTTCTCCTTCCAGCCGGTAATTAACTAATCGCTCTATCAGGCAGCTACAAGGTGGTAGCTATTTTTTCAGCATTTTGCTATTTCTAGCTAACATGGTCTTCTAGCTAACACAATCTTAGCTAACATTCCCCGCTAGCTCCCTCTATAGGTGCTATAGCCTCCAGGTGCAACCAGTAACGGCACATGGTAATGATCCTGCGAATTGGCAATGCTGAAGCGGATTGGCACCTCCTCCAAAAACATCGGGCCGCTCCACTCATCGCTTCGGCTTCGGTAATAATCGCCAACATGAAACAGCAGCTCATAAAATCCATTCAGCATACCATTGCCAGTAAGCAGGGGTGCATCAAGTCTTCCATCGGTATTCGTTATCGATTCGGCCAGCTTGACGCTGCCTTCCTCTGTTGTGATCCGAAATAGCTCTATACGCACCCCTTGGGCAGGAAGGCCGCAAGACAGGTCGAGTACATGGGTAGTCAGTCGTCCATTCATGGCGCTTGCCCTCCTTATTCCAATGTGCGAATTTTTTTGGCTTCGACCAAATCCTCTTGGGTCATTGAAAATCCTTGAAAGCCATAAGGGGGTCTTGGCTCCGTGTACACCTGGCCCTTGGAGCCGGCGATGGCATCAACAACGGTTTCCCAAGTGCGATTATTTGATTCAAACCAGATAATTCCCAGCTGGGGAAAACGCTCTAAGATCCTTAATCCTATTTTATAAATCAAGCTTTGAATAGATTCACTGCTTTCCTGATGAAAAACGGTATGGGTAATATCGCTAATTTGCTCAGGTGCTACATATCGATTGTTTTCTCCGGTTTCAGCATCCAACGCATTGGCATAGGACCAACCGATATCCAAATAAATAAATAAAGGGCGATTGAAGCTTTCCGGCAATGTCGTGTATTCATCACGAATAAAATTGGCAAAGGAGCTGCCGCTCACTTTAATAAGCTGAAGATTGGAAATAACCGCCGATTGCTTGACGAGCTCAATGCCCTCGCCATCTACCGAACGTTCCACCTTAACTGTAAACACTCCGCTTTCGTTGTGTGAACGACGGAATACAAGTCCACTCTCTTCAAGAGTACCATCAGCCGAAGGAACCTTCATAGGATCAAAAGGCAGCCTCTCAGCTGTAAGGTCGATCCCGTTCATATGGGCATAAGTATCCAGAAACTTCGTTGCAATAAAAAGCAGGAAGCCTTCTACAGTGCACCCTTCAAAGCTGGCAGCCTGCTGCAGAATAAAGTTTTTCATCGAATCTGTAGCTACAATCATCGAATTATCAGCCGCGGTGAAGGAAGGCAAAAACGCATCCCCACTAACTGCAATCTTGATATTCAGGGCGAATATAACATTATCTGTGCCTGTATAAGTCGATTCGGCAATAGGCTCAACCTTTAGTGGCGACACATAGGTGCGATAAACGAGCACATCCCCTTTACCATAATACAGGGTCCTTTTATTGGACGGTTTATTCATGCCTTCGTCCTCACCACTGCCAATAATATCCTCAATTCGAAACTGGCTAATTTTTGCTATTTCAAGTAAGGCCTGCCTGATTTCTGCTTCATAATCATTGTGGAGCCTCTGCTTCATTGCTTCCAAAATGCGATCCTTCGAGCTTCCTTTCACAGCCATTATAAAAGGGAAGCCGAATTTCCTCGTGTACTCCGTATTGCATACAGTAAATTCAGTAAATTCCTCGGGAGATAGATCACTTAGGCCAGCGCCCTTTTGCTCCTGGACAGAGGCTTCACTCATTTGCAGGCGACCTGCAAGGTCAGGATGTGCACGGATTAGAGCAAGCTGCTCCTCCCGATGTGCCAAATAAACGGCTTCAAGCATAGTGCGATGTAAATAAAAGCGGTCCTTAAATGGGCCGTAAGGATAAGCCCTTTCAGCTACCCAAGGGGAATGCTCAAAAATCGAGCCCAATAATTCCAAAAAATCAGGTCGTGCCATTTTATTGATTTGTCCGATTGTATATAGCTTCATCTTGGATGCTCACACCTTTCGCGCCCAGCACAGCAGCCAGTCGAGTTCATACCTTTAACAGCGGCATTCGCTGCACGCAGGATGCCTCCATAACCCGTACAACGGCATAGATTACCGGAAAGCCCTTCTTCTAGCTGTTCAGCTGTCGGATTCGGATTATGTTCCAACAGCCCCGCCATCGAAATAACCATACCAGGAGTGCAGTACCCGCATTGAAAGCCGCCTTCATCCAAAAAAGCTTGCTGCACGGGATGAAGCTGGTTGCCATCAGAAAGCCCTTCAATGGTAGTAAGGCTACGTCCTTCAACTTGGTAGGCCATCAGCAAACAGGAATTCATCGGTTCCCCATCAACCAGAATCATACAAGCTCCACAGCGCCCAATCTCACACGATAGCTTGGTGCCCGTCATATCCAAATCCTCACGTAGTATATCAACAACTCTCCGAGTCGTGGGTACATCAAGCTCTAAAAGCTGGCCATTTAAAGTGCAGCGAAGTGGCGCACCTTGCGTTTCGTTTATCAGATCAGTTGGAGGCTGTTGTTTCATGATCCCACTCCCTCCCCCAAGCATAAGGTTGATCCGACAGCAATTCCTCTGGACGGATTGGTAATTGTGATACCCATTTGCCTACTGCATGATAGACAGCAGCTGTAATAGCTGGCGCTACTGCTACTGTCCCAATTTCACCTACACCACGCGGGCCAAAAGCATCGCCCTCAGGTAAAGCTTCAATCGCATCGAGCTCAAACTTCCAAGGCGTATCCTTAATTGTTGGAATTAAATACGTATCCAGATTATTCGTCTTATACAGCCCTTCGTTCATTACTGCATCCTCCGTCAGAGTAAATCCGAGCGCCATATTACTGGCTCCTTCGATTTGCCCGACAAAGCCCATCGGATTCACTACCGGCCCTGCGGCCACTGCATGGTATTGATCAACCACTTTCACCTGGCCTGTTAGCAGGTTAACCTCAACCTCAACAGCCAATGCCGTATAGGTGTGCAAGAAGTGGGCTCCGATAATGGGATCCGGTGTTGTTGGGAATTGAAACTCCGTTTCACATTCAATGAGAGCCTCAGCTTGCCTCGCCACATCCAAATAGCTAATGAGCAATTCCCCAGCTTTATTGTAAATCCCTCCCTGTCCAGTTGACAAGAAATCGGCAGATAAATCCGTTAACAAGGAAGCTTGGTGCAAAATCTGTTGTGTAAATTGCGGCCCCAGCCTTGATAGCGATTGCCACATCATGCTTGTTGCCCTTGATGCGGTAGTCGAGCCGCTATGTGGAACCCGAGCGGTATCTCCAATGACTAGCTCCAAGTCTTCCTTACTGCAGCCAAATCGCTCGATCATCATAATTTGCAAGGAAGCCAGCAGCCCTTGACCAAACTCCTCATAGCCAAAAGCGACTTCAAGCTTGCCCTCCGCATTCAGCTTTAAGCGGCCTCCGGCAGGGTCCGGCAGCCCAAAACCAAGACCTGAGCCATGCATAGCAATGGCGGCGCCAATCCCTCGGCGTATCCAGGGAGCACCAGGACCGCCTGCATCTGCGCTGATGCCTGACAGCCGTTTATCGCTGCGCTTGGCCATCAGCTTCGAGCCCGCTACCGATTCCCACACCTGCCTTGCTCCCTCTGTCGGCACGATACGCTGGTCGTAAGGTCCCGGCGAATCCGTGTCCCGAAGATTACGGCGTCTAAGCTCCCATGGCTCCAGCCCTGCCAGCTCGGCCAGGCGGTCTAACTGCCCTTCCAAGGCAAATATGACTTGATTGCCGCCGAATCCGCGGAATTCACCGGACACTCCGTTATTCGTATAAACAGAGACACCCGCCAGTGATACATGGGGGATCAAATAGGGACCTTGAGCATGTTCGGTCGAGAAATTAAGCACGGGGGCACCCAATGTTGCGTAGGCGCCTGTATCTGCAACGATACTCACCTCATGGGCTATAAGCAGCCCGGATGCATCCATGCCTGTTTTCATCGTAACCTTCATCGGATGCCGCTTCAAGCCGGAGCGAACCGACTCAAACCGAGAGTTGTGGATTTTGACGGGACGCCCGCTTTTCAGTGCAAGCAATGCGCCAAAGGATTGGATATTCAGCTCATCCTTCCCACCGAAGGAGCCGCCAATGGGACTCGATACAACACGGATATCGGCTTCTGGAATGGCCAAAATTCGCGCAAGCTGCATCTGGTCCTTAAAGCCATGCTGGGTAGCCGCATATACAGTTAGGCGTCCATCTTCCTCAGGTATAAACAGACCCCCTTCCGTTTCCATATAAGCGTGCATTTGTCGAGGTGTCAGATACGTATTCTCCGTCACAAAAACGCATTCCGCAAACGCATTCCCGCTGTTACCGCGTGCATATTCGGTACGGTGGAGCACATTGCCCTCTGGATGCAATTGGGGAGCATCCTCCCTTAGCCCTGCTTCAGGGCTATCGACCACCGGAAGAGGTTCATAGGTGACCTCAATTAAAGATAGTGCATAATCAGCCAGCTCTTCAGTTTCTGCGGCAACAGCAGCCACTGCATCGCCAATATATCGAACGCGATCCTCGCACAATACCGGCTGGTCGGGGAATGCAATCCCGAAGCGGTTCATTCCCGGAACATCCTGATGGGTAATGACCGCGTGGACACCGGCAAGCGCCAAGGCTCGTTTAGTATCAATCCTTATAATGATGGCATGCGCATAAGTGCTTCTTAATATTTTACCAACCAGCATGCCGGGAAGCTGCATGTCAGTTAAATAGGTCAGCTGGCCGGTAACCTTATCCGGGCCATCTGGACGAACGTGCCAGCGCCCTCCTGCCGTATCTTTATCTAGCAGCATGATGATCCCGCCTCTCTTATGATGATTTATTAATAATTTGGCTCCAGAGCATCGCAACAATCAAATTAGCTGCTGTACGTTTTCGATAAGTGTTGGAAGAAAAGGCATCTGTGCCCCCATCAAATTGATTCATCACCGCTTGATGAATTGGCTCGGCTACATTTGTACTCCAGCACGCGCCTTCCAGCAACGCTTCAGCATCGGATAGGCGGACTGTTATGGCAGCCGCGCTGCCTGCGGCTAAGCGAACTTCGTGGATCACTCCTGACATGTCTAACCCAAATGCCCCGGCTACAGTTACAACAGAAGGGCAAAAGCCTTCTCTACGCCCTACTTTTTCATAAAAGGTATGGACCTTATGTGGTGACGCCTGTGAAGCTTTGGGGCGGCTCCAGCGTATTTCCAGCAAAATTCGCTCTTCCTTGACCGCGCCTTTTGCGCTTCTTTGCAGGGTCCATTCTTCCACGGATTGGACTTCGCTCGATTGGCCATTAAACCATATCAATTGTGCACCGCTTGCGACCAGCGCAGGTATCGAATCCCCTACTGTTGAAAGTATATTTCCTCCAAGCGTTGCTTGCCTGCGGATCGAAGGTGCGGCAATATTGCGGCAGGCATCCTTCAGCAATTGTGGCGTTTCCTCCTTAAGCTGGCAATCTGCCAGCGTTATACCCGCGCCTATGCTAATTTCCATATTATTACTATAGCATCGATGGAGCTCAGGAATCGCTTCGAGACTAATCAAATGAGCGGGCATGCTTGCTGTGCCCGACTCCCATTGTGTCCTTAGAAGCGACCCTCCGGATACAAAAACGGCTTGACCCTTCAATGCTTGCTTCAGCTTCCATGCTTCCGTTAGCGAACGAGGCTGCCATACGCGCTTGTAACTTTCAGGAACTGGACTGCTTCCCATAGCCATATGTTGTCCTCCTCAGTTAATGGCGTTGCTCCCGTAAATAAGGAGTTCCTAATGCTTCTGGCTGGCCAGAAGGCTTGTTGCGTGTTTTCCAGCCTACATACATCAATACTATAATGGTGATCATATAAGGGATCATTTTCAAGAAATAAGAAGGAATCTCCGTGCCTGTCAGTTGAATTCGAAAACCAAGTGCATCGAGACCGCCAAATAAATAAGCGGCAAACAAAGCACGCACTGGATTCCAGCGGGCAAAAATAATAAGAGCAATGGCGATCCACCCGCGCCCTGCAGTCATGCCTTCCACCCAGCTGGAGGAAAAAGCAAGCAGTAAATACCCTCCGGCCAGCCCCATCAGCATCGAGCCGGCGATCACATAAGCGTACCGGTACAAGGTAACAGGAATTCCCATGACATCAGCTGTTCCTGGACTGTCGCCAACCGCACGAAGATGCAAGCCCCACGAGGTACGGAAAATTAACAGGTGAAGCACAATAACAAGCACAAAGCTGAACCAGACGAAAACATCCTGATGGGCGAATAGCTTGCCAAGCAAGGGCACTGAATCCAACCAAGTCATATCAAGCTTAGGCAGCTTTCCAGGAACAGGATTCCCACTGAACGGCTTGCCCAGATAGGCACTTAAGCCTGTTCCGAACAACGTTATGCCCAGTCCACTAACGGTTTGATTGGCATGGAGCGTCACCGTAAGCAAGGCATGAAGGGCTCCTAAAAGTGCTGTGCCTAGCAAAGCTACAACGATAGCCAGCCCCAGGCTTCCCGATTGTAAATAAGTCATACAGGTGAGAACGGCACCCATTAGCATAATCCCTTCGGTACCCAGGTTAATAATGCCAGACCGTTCCGATAAAATCCCGCCAAGCGCTGCCAGCAACAGCGGGGTTCCTGCAGATATCGCGGCAACCAGCAAACTTGTCATAAAGTCCAATATCATCGCCCCTTCCCGTGTCGCTTATGCTTTTACGCTAGGCAGGCTGCGTTGCAGTCTATAGCGTCCTAAATGATCGCCTGCGATCAGGAAAAATAGGATAGAGCCCTGAAGCATCAAGGATAATGATGCGGGTAAACCAATCGTTTGGACACTGTAGCCACCAACAATAAGTCCACCAAACAGCACAGAAGAAATAATAAGCCCAACCGGATTCAGCTTCGCTAGCCAAGCAACGATAATAGCCGTGTAGCCATAGCCTGGAGATAATCCATACATCAAACGATGCGTAACCCCGGAAACCTCGCTCATGCCAGCTAATCCGGCCAAACCGCCACTAATGAGCATAACGATAAAGATATGTTTATTTACCGCTATTCCGGCATAAATGGCTGCATTAGGATTCGCTCCAAGCAATCTCAGCTCATAGCCCCATCTTGTATACTTCATCCAGATCGCATAAATCACGACCGCAATCAAGCCGAAGATCAGTCCCATATGGAGCCGTGTCCCGCCCAAAGTAAGCAGCTGTTGGCCTAATGAAAAGATGGGGGTGCCCGGAAAATTCATCCCTTTCGGATCCTTCCAGGGCCCGTATACAAAATAATCCATCAATAATATCGCAATATAATTGAGCATCAGCGAAGTGATCAACTCGTTGACCCGGAATACAGTACGAGGTATGGCGGTGAGCATGCCCCAGAACGCTCCACATGCAATTCCAGCGATCATCATCACCGGTATTGACCATGCCCCTGATAAATCCGGCCACCCTATAGTAATTGCTGTAGCGCCCAAGGCTCCGGCAATAAATTGCCCTTCTGCCCCAATGTTCCAGATCCCAATACGGTACGCGATGGAAACGCCGAGACCACAAAGCAGCAGCGGAATAGCTTTTACTAAGGTTTCACTAAAGCCGTAGCTGGAGCCGAAGGCGCCGGTGAACATTTTGGCATAAACCGTGATCGGATTCATGCCGTTAAGCCCGATGAATAACGCACAGAACAAAAGCGCTAATAGAATAGAAACTACCGGCACCCACCAAGCGGTGGACGGGCTCGGACTTAACGCCCATTGCAACTTGCGTTTGGGCTCTCCTCCTTTAGTATCCAAAGAACCCTTTATTGGGATTTGTATAGATGAGGGGTCCTTACTCATACCGCTTCCCCTCCTCTTTCATCAATGCCAGCCATGGCCAGGCCAATTCTTGAGCGGTCAAAATCACCGGCAATAAACTCTTCCTGGATACGACCATTGAATAACACTAAAATCCGATCGGCAAGCTTTAGGATTTCATCCAGATCCTCGGAGATAAGCAGAATCCCGGCCCCTCCATCAGAGAGGTCGCATAACATTTGCTGTACACTCATTGTAGCGCCAACATCCAGCCCTTGAGTAGGATGGACGGCTACCATGAGCTTGGGCTTTTGCTCCGCTTCACGTGCCAGCACAAGCTTTTGCTGGTTGCCTCCCGATAACATACGGACCGGTGTATCCAGCCCTGCTGTTTTCACTTCATATTCACTTACAAGCCCATCGGACCAGAGCCGATTCGGTTTGCGAAGCAGAAAGCCGAATTTGGAGCGCAGCGAGCTGCGGTAGGATTTGAATAGCAGATTGTCCACCACATCCAACGAGCCGGCCAAGCCGCTTTTCATCCGATTTTCGGGAATATGCGCTACTCCATGCTCAATCAGCTTACGCACCGATGGTTTTTGCAGATCAAACTCATCATAGGTGACTCGACCAGCGGACTGCCAGGCCCGCAAACCCGTTAATGCCTCTGCCAATTCCTTTTGCCCATTGCCCGCTACGCCTGCTACACCTACAATTTCGCCACGCCCTACATCAAAGGTTAATCCGTCGAGCGCTTTACGCCCATTGTCAGCATTAACATGCAGATCCGTGACTGAAAGCGCCGTACCCGAAATATTACGCTTCCGGTTAATCATAACAGTCTCCAAGGTGCGGCCTACCATTAAACGAGCCAATTCCTCCTCCGAGGTTTCCTCCTTGAGGACGGAGGCAATCATCGTGCCTTTGCGCATAATTGACATCACATCAGCGACCGCCATGACCTCTTTTAATTTATGGGTCGTAATAATCACGGTTTTGCCATCCGCCTTCATCGCTCTTAACGTTCGAAAAAGCTCGTCAGCCTCTCCCGGAGTCAATACCGATGTTGGCTCATCCAAAATAATGATTTGTGCACCCCTGTATAAGGTTTTCACAATTTCCACACGCTGCTGCTCGCCAACCGACAACTGCCATATTGGACGCGAAAGCGGTATGCTCAACCCAAACTTTTCGCACAGCTCCTCAAGCTCCTGCAGCTTTTTACTCATCCAAGCTCCGCCACGCCAAATGCTGCCGCGCTCACCCAATACGATATTTTCCGCTGCTGTCATCCCAGCCACCAATCGAAAATGCTGGTGCACCATACCGATCCCAAGCTTCATCGCATCCTTAGGACTACGAATTTGCTCCTGCTTGCCACGAATATGAATTTCGCCATCATCCGCACGGTACACACCAGAGAGGATCGACATAATGGTGCTTTTGCCAGCTCCATTCTCGCCGAGCAATGCATGAATTTCGCCATTCTTAGCCGCAAAATCGATATCATCGTTGGCCACAACCGATCCGAACCGTTTGACAATCCGTTTCATATCAACTGCGTAATCACCGTAATCCCCCATGGAGCAAAACCCCTTTTTTCTGCTAGGAGCCACCGAATAACCGCATGATTATTCGATATTCCTTAGTCCCGGTTAACACAAATCCCCTCATTTCCATGAAGGGATTCGTGCGTGGTTTGTAGCTAAGCTTGTATCACTTAGGTATCGTTCCTTCAATGCCTTTAACAAACCAATTGATACTCAGGATATCTTTGTCTTCAAGCACCTTGCCTTCAGCTACCTTAATGGCGCCCGATGCATCCGTAATGGGTCCTTTGAATACATTAAGCTCGCCGCTCACAACCTTAACCTTAGCCGCTTCAACCAGCTTTTTGACGTCCTCTGGAACATTTTTGCCTAATGGAGAGATGTCGACGATACCGTCTTTCATGCTTCCCCAATATTGCTCCGATTTCCAAGTTCCATTCATCACATCTTTGACAACCTTGGTGTAATAAGGTCCCCATTTCCACACGGCAGATGTGATATAAGCTTCTGGAGCGAAACGCGTCATATCCGAGTCATTGCCGATTCCAAAAGCACCACGTTCTTGTGCAGCTTGAATGCTGGCTGGTGAATCCTGGTAGGCAGCGATCACGTCCGCACCTTTATCCAATAAGCTGACAGCCGCTTGGCGCTCAGTAGCCGGGTCATACCAAGTGTTGCTCCAAACTACGTTAAGCTTAACATCCGGGTTAACGCTTTGTGCGCCTAGTGTAAAGGCATTAATATTATAAATAACTTCGGGAATTGGAAAGGCGCCAACGTAACCGATTAAATTTTTCTTAGTCATTTTACCAGCGGCAATACCAGCTAAATAGCTAGCTTGGTAATTACGTCCGAAATAAGTGCCCATATTGTCTGCTGTTTTAAATCCAGAAGCATGCATGAATATGACCTTCGGATATTTCTTAGCCACATTTAAGGTGTAATCCATATAACCAAAGCTTGTAGTAAAAATGAGGTCATGATTTTGTGCCAGCTCCGTAATGATACGCTCGGCATCTGCGCTTTCAGGTACATTCTCTACAAAATCCGCTTTAATCCCCAATTCCTTCTCCATATATTTCCTGCCTTGGTCATGCTCATAAGTGTAGCCGCCATCACCTGGAGGGCCGATGTATACAAAGGCAACACGGGGAGCTTTTATCTCGGTAGGCTTCGCTGCTGCATTAGCAGGCTTTGGCTCTGCCGGTGTAGGTGCTGCTGCCGGCTTTGCATTTTCTTGGGAGCAACCAACCAGACCAATCAACATCGCTAACATCAAAATTAGAGTTGTCGACCACATGCGTTTTGTAAATTTCATTGAGCTTCCCCTCCACTTTTCTTTTTATCTAATCTACAATTCACCAAGCGAAGAAATATGAACTCTGATGTATTTAAACTATAATCGAATGTTATTTATACGTCAATTAAATTAACATATATTTGTTTTATTTAATAAAAACTCAAACCATTTTTGTATTTCATGCATGAATTTTAATGAATATTCGCAAAAACCATTAATATATAACATAAACATAACTCTATACTAACATAAAAATAATGGATCTTTGGTTGTTTAACTAAGCTTTAAAATCGCTTCCACATCCTCAGGAGTGTCCAGATCAAGAAAACAACGTGCCTCTGCCTCTACGACTTTCCCCCTGAAGCCAGGCTTAAGCAATAATTTACGTGCACCCTCATCACCCTGCAGCTTCATCAAAGCATTAAACATCGATGCGGCTAATAGCACAGGAGGCTTGCCTATTCCGGCATCACCTGCAGCTACATAATCCAGCGCTCGATCGGCCTGATACTCAAAGATAAGCTGGTCCAGCAGCTCCGCACGGATAAATGGCTGGTCTGCCAGCATAACAAGCACTGCATCGGGCTTGCTATGATGCAGTGCAGCAGACAATCCAGCGCGAAGTGAATGGGCCAAGCCAAGGTCTGCGTCCTTAGCTTCAATAAAGGAGCAACGCTGCAAATAGACCGGCTCCTCGCTAGCGTTAAGCCAGCTCGGATAACCAGCTACACGGGATACTACAACAATTCGCTCTAGCTTCTCCACTTGTAGCGCCTGCTCAATCGCCAATCCACCCGTCACGCCTCTGCTGCCGAGGGGAATGGTTAGCTTCGGCCTCCCCATTCGCCGACTTGCGCCTGCCGCCAAATAAATCCCCGTTACTTTTGGAATCTGGATCATCACTCTTCCTCCTACCTAAAGCAATCTCTGCCCCTCGCCGAACCGCAATCAATTCTGCAACTACACTGACGGCAATCTCCATCGGCCCCTCTGCCTTGATCGCCAGGCCTACAGGCCATTTCAACCAAGCCGGCGGAGTTCGGCCTTCCAATAGTTGGTCAGCCCGGGCCTCAGAGCCCAGCAATCCTACATATCGTGGAGACAGCGGCCAAAGCGCAGCCAAATACTGGCGATCCTTCTGCAATTGGTGGCTCATCACAATCACATAATCACCGCTATGGACATCCAGCCGATCTATCGCTTCCTTCGGCGAACCAGCCACCATAGCACAGTCGCCAAATTGCGCCGTGCAGCAAAGCGATTCCCTCCAGTCGGATACGACAACGCGAAATCCAACTTTACCCGCCATTTCGGCGATCGGCTCGGCATCCGCTCCTGCTCCCAAAATAATTAATCGAGGCTTGGGCTCACAAATAAACTCGAAGCTTTTTATGGCAGCCGCATCTGAATCACCCCGCTCATACTCAGGCTGTTGACTGCCACCTGATCCTTGTTGATCCGTTTTTTCACCAATCTTATAGACCATATCGCCTGCCACTCCCCTAGTGCGGGTGAAAACCTTGCTATATCCGTTATTTAATAACAACAGCAGCTCCGCTAAAATTCGTTCTAATTCTCCCGTGACTGGCTCCAAGAGCACATGTACACTTCCGCCGCAGCCTACCGCTTCGCCCCAGGCAAAATCATCCACATTGCGCATGTCATATTCCACCATCTGTGAAGCCTTGGAGCTCAGCAGGCTATTGACCCGTTCTGTTAAATCCGTTTCCAAGCATCCAGGACTGATCCCGCCTATGCGTTGCCCAGACTCATAAATCAGCATCGATGCACCAATTTTACGGTAGGCATGCCCCTCAACAGCAACAACGGTAGCAAGCACCGCTTGCCCAGCCTGCTTACTCCAACGATCCAGCAATTCATGAAACTCCATGCTGCCACCTCCTGCCATTTATTTGGGATAAGCGAATAATTCAAAGTGCCAGCCCAGCATTGGACTGTTGCTTAATCGACGGTTTCTTTCTCACGCAGCAGCTTTCTGAACATAAAAGCGAGCTTAAGCCTTAATAAATCATCAACCTTTTTAAAATCGACACCAAGGATCTCGCCGATCTTTTCCATCCGGTAGGTCGCCGTATTACGGTGGATAAAAAGATGCTTGGCCGTCTCATTCATCTGTCCATCATGCTCGATAAAAGCCTCTAGCGTGCGCAACATATCCCTCGCATAATCAGGCTCCTTCGCCAATAGCTCAGCCAATACCTCATTGCTGTACACTTTCATTTCATCATCCGGCACATGCTTGAATAAATAGGCCAATTCGATGTCACCAAATTGCACAATCTTTTCACCAACACCCAATCGTTCCGCCAGGCCAAATGCTTCCGTACATTCGGTATAGGCTTGCCGCAGCATATCAGGCTTCAGCTTTTTATTGCTGATGGCAAGCCGAATGTGCTGGACAATTCCTTTATTGACTACACAAGCAAGCGACCGTTTTAATAAATCGGCAAGCATGCCCGGATTAACAAATTCATCTGCGCAAAAAATCGAAAACACGCCATCTTCCAATATAAAATGGATAACCTGTGTACCACGGAAAACAGTATTATATTCAAATTCCTGTCGAATTTCTTTAAGCAACGCCTTTTGCTGCACAACCCCGGTGCCAGGCAAAATTTTCGTCCTGACACATTGAAAGGAGCCACGAAGCGCCAAAACACCAAGCTCCTCCGTATAATCAACCAGTATGCCCGCTTCGACATTACGGTTCAAATATCGGACAAATAAATCGCCCATATCCTTGTTCAACGATTTCTGTAGCACATCCTGGTAAATATAGCTCAGATGATAAGCCAAAATTTCTGCTGTCTGGTACAGCAATCCTTCTTCTTCCTTAACCTGCGCCACCTCAGATGGATAAAATATGGCAAAACCAATGCACTCGCCCTTATGCTCAATCGGTATCCGCGAATGCCCGCCTTGCTCCGCCCAAATCCATTTACCTTCTTCACGCCATGGCCAGCCCTTTAGCAATTGTGCTTCAGCATAAGCTGTTGCATTATAAACCACATGGCCCCGTGAGCTAATAACAGCAAATGGCGTTTCGATAATGTCCAGCACCCGGTCGAAAAAGGTCGTATCCGACTTGGCTTTGAGCGCAAACTTCATCAGCCGTTTCTGTTTATCCAACAGTCGCTGCAAGGAATGAGTGCTTCGCTCCAATTCATCAAGAAACAATCCATTCATTTGATCAGAAAATGTAAATTGATAAGGAAGCTCGATCAACGGAAAATCCAAACGATTTGCTTCCTCTATAATAGATTCCGGAATACTTGACCAGAACCGCCCCAGCTTAATTCCAAGGCCGGCCGCCTTCCTGCTATCCAGCTTTTGCAGCAGCTCAATCAACTCATCGGGCTGGTCCTTCATTATATAAGCAGTCGTAAAAAGCATTTCTCCGGCTTTAATCCATTCCGTTATATCTGGAGCGTCCATCACATTCACTGATTTCACGATCCGTGAGGCACCAGCTTTCCCGGCAATTAACCGTCCTTCAGAGAGCGGATAGATCAGAAGCGCCTGCTCAACTGTCATGTACAGGGGAATCACCTCCGGAATATATGTCACTATACTTAACATTATATTCGCTTTAAGCAGAATGAACAATTCATTTTGCGTACTTATCTGTGGATAATTTATTACATCGTTAAGATTTGAGGCGAAAACCTAACATGTAAAAAAATAAAAAAGCCCAATCATGACATGCTGACATTCAGCAATGCATGTTTGGGCTTCTATGGTACAGTTTGGCTCCATTCGTTTGTTTATTTATTCCAGTCAAAACCAGCCGCTTTTACAAAAGCACGGGCAATCGCCATATGTCCCACCAAATTCGGGTGTACGCGGTCCCAAGCTAATGTAGCTGGATAAATATGCTCAAGAATCGGTTGAAATGCAGCCTGGATATCGATAAAATAAGTTTGGTTCGCCTCTGCAATTTCTTTAACGACCTTTCCATAGGCATCCATGGTTTGGCGCATCGGATCATGTTCATTAGGCTCCAAATAAAAAGGCGTCATCAGAAATACCCCTTTTACCGAAGGCAAGGTAAGCTTCACCAATTCGTCCAAGGTTTGGCGGTATTCCTCAATATACACATGGGATTCAGGGATTGTTGGTTGGTCATATTGACGCCATACATCATTAATACCGATCAGGATCGATACCCAGTCCGGCTGCAAGTCGGTAACGTCCGTTTGCCAGCGTTCCTTCAAATTGCGAACATTATTGCCGCTGGTGCCCATATTAATAACGCGCAGCTTAAGCTCAGGGTATACCGTATGAAAAAGTGCATGAACTACAGAAACATAGCCTTTGCCCGTAGAATCGTTGCGCCCTTCCCCATGTGGACGCTTACGCTCCGTATCGGTGATGGAATCTCCAATCATAACTAGCTTTTCATTTTGGTTAAAAATCATCTCATAACTTCCTTTTCTTCTTTAAATGTGGATTTCATTATGATTTTACCTGATAATAGCTTAAGCTGCACTAAAAATATCCTACTTACTGGAAAACGAGGAATCTGCTGCTGCCCGCTTGGAGGCAACTAATGAAGGTACATATTTGCGAAGCTTAAGAACAATGGCACTGGCCACTAAGGCTTTCAATAAATCAGGCAAAATAAAGGGATAAGCTGCCAGAGTAGCCGCTTTAGTAACGGACATCCCGGCTATGTAAGCAAACCAAGGCACTCCACCTGCATAAAGCAGCAGCGAACCAAATGCCTCCATAACCACAAACATTAACAAAAAGGCAATGATGCCTTGACCGCGGATCTTGCTGGAAAACCAGCCAATGGCAAAAGCAGCCAGCGGGAACATCCAAATAAATCCACCCGTTCTCCCCATAACAAGCGATATGCCTCCTTGTCCGTGCAGAAGCGGCAAGCCAATCGCTGTTAGTACAACAACAAGAAATATACTATAGAAGCCATAGCGTGCTCCAAGCAGACCGCCTGCCAGCATAATGGCAAAGCTTTCTAAAGTAAAGGGTACCGGATTAAAGCCTAATGAGATTTTGAGCATGCTAAATACGATAAACAATGCTGCGAATAGGGCGCTGTAAACAAGCCCTCTAACGTTCCATGCAGATGATTTCATTGATTTCCCTCCTTTTATTTGTTAACTTATAAATACGATATTAAGTTGACAATTACGAGTATAGCACAAAGCTTTTATATATTGGAAGAGACAAATTACAAGACAAACGGTAAGGCAACTGTAAGACAACTGTAAGACAACTGTAAGACAAACTGCAAAAGATACACTTCTATAATTTGAAAGTTAACAGGTGATCAGATGACCTTACGAAATGATATCGTTCTTACTAATATTACATTGTACAGGAGTCAATCCGAGGATGCCGTGCCGGTTTTAAAGCATATGCACTTGCGGATTGCTGAAGGAGAATGGATTAGCGTTGTGGGTCCTAACGGAAGCGGCAAATCCTCATTTGCCCAATTCATTGCCGGTGTTATTGATAGGGCATCAGGTGAATTTCATAGAGGCTTTCTTCCTGAAATCATTCCTTATGTGATGCAGCAAAATGTTTTTTTCGGGGAGACCCCTTGGGAGGATATCGTCTTCCAGCTAGAGATGCGCTCCGAGGAGCCCCTTGCGATCCCAGCGATTGCCGAGCAGGCTTTGGCCGCTGTAGGCTTAGGAACCTTGATGCACCAACCGCTTGCGCAGCTTTCCGGAGGGCAGAAGCAGCTTGCAGCCATTGCTGGCTGTATCGCTGCCAAAGCGCCGCTGCTCCTATTTGATGAAGCGACCTCCATGCTGGATTCCTCTTCACGCAAGCTGGTGCTGGAAGCTGCTTTGGCGCTGCACCATCAAGGAACCTCCGTAATATGGCTAACCCATCATATGGAAGAGTTGGTTGTTGGTGGCAGGGTTGTTGGCCTTGAGCAAGGCAACGTCATTTTTGACGGAACCCCTGCCAGCTTCTTCTATGGTGACTACCTCCAAGGTGGCGGCGTTCTTGGCAGCGGCTCCTTTGGTGGCAGCTCCCTTCACGACGACTCCCAAGACGACACGCTAGGCGGCGGCTCCCTTCACGACGTCTCCCAAAACTGCACGCTTGGTGATGGCTCCCTTGACGGCGATCCTCAGGCATCCTTAAGCCCCTGCGAGCTTCTTGGGTTTAGCCCGCCATACCCGGTTCAGGTCGCACGCGAGCTGATTCGCCAAGGTGTCCCTTTACCGAGTCTTCCGCTAACCTCGGCACAATTGGCAGAGGCGGTGGCTGGAGATGGCTAATGATCTAGTTATAAAAGGATTATCCGGGAGACTATCAGAGGGTCTTCAAGGGCAACTTTCCAGTCAGCTTCACATCGCTACGGGAATGGACTTGCGCTTCAAATCGGGAACCGTGACCCTGCTATTGGGGCGCAGCGGCACAGGGAAAACCATGCTGCTGGAGCAGCTATCTGGGCTGCGCGAGGCATCGGTCGGCGAGATCAAGCTTGGCGACCTTCCCCTATGGATGGGTGCTTCAACACGTCAGAAGCCAAACCGCCAAGTTCTGCTCCGTATGGGAAGCGCGTTCCAGCATCCCGAGCAGCAGCTGTTCGCCGATACGATTAGAGGCGAGTTTGCGTATACGCTTCGCCCCTACAAGCTTTCGGCAGATGAATTCCAGCATCGCATAGGCTTGGGGCTGCGGTTGTTCCCTGGGGACGCCAGCGACTGGCTGGAGCGCGACCCATTTAGCTTAAGCGGCGGCCAGCAACGGCGCCTTTCGCTTGCGCTGCTGGAAGCGGCGGCTCCTGAGTGGCTGTTGCTCGATGAGCCAACAGCCGGGATCGACCAGGAAGGAACAGCGCTGGTCTGCCAGCAGTTGCACAAGCGCAAAGAGCAAGGCTTGGGCACGCTTGTTGCGACCCATGATCCGGAGGCGTTTATCGCCCTTGCCGATCATGTGCTCATCCTTTATGCCGATACCTTCTGGCATGGCACTCCCGGCGAGCTGGCCGAGCAGCCCCAGATCTGGAGCGTAGCTGGGCTCGCCCTTCCAGCCTCCTTGGAAACACTAATAACCCTGCGCAGGGCAGGGTTCGATGTGCCCAAGGGCTGGCCGGATGCGGCTGCAACCGCGGCTGCTATTGTGGCTTCGACCGCAGTCGCCAAAGCGGCTCAGCGCGGGTTAGCTGCTTTGGCGCAGCAAGCCCGCGCTTCAGAGCAGCAAGCACATGAATCCAAACAGACGCAACCGTTTCTCACAGCTTCAAAGAGCGCGCCACATCCCAGCCGGCAAGCCGATAAGCCGTTAATTTCCCGTCTCAAGCAACGAGACCCTCGCGCCATCTGGCTTATGTATATGCTGATTTCACCTGGAATCCTCTTGCAATCGCAATGGATGGGCTGGATCGCTTCCTTTATCGTGATGCTATGTGTAATTAGATATGCACAAATTCCACTAAAGGAATGCTTAAAGCCAGCAGTAGGATTGATTATTTTCACCTTGCTCGCCTCGATCTTAGCGGGATTAACCACGCAAGCGGCTGATTACCCCGCCCCTTATACAGGCTTAACCGGAGCTGTTTGGGAGCTTCCTTGGGGGATATTTTTTGTCGTGGGACCGGCTGTCGATACATTCTTTCTATTCAGCCTGCTTGTAATGATTATGCTGATTGGCTTTGTGCTGCTCTCAGGGATTAATC
This sequence comes from Paenibacillus agricola, assembly GCF_011440305.1. GTDB lineage: Bacteria > Bacillota > Bacilli > Paenibacillales > NBRC-103111 > Paenibacillus_S > Paenibacillus_S agricola. Next base: position 646,411 of record NZ_JAAOIW010000004.1, read on the forward strand.
ATTTGAGACTTAAACGGGCGATTGAGCAAGGGCTTCAGCCCTTACAGCAAATACGGGTCCCCGTGGATCAATTTGCCTTGGCTGCTTCGCTCATTATCCGGTTTCTTCCCATGATCATGGAAGAATGGCAACGATTTGCGCGGATCGCTGCAGCGCGTGGCAAGTACCCCTTTCGTCCAGGGCAAATCCCTATATTCCGGCTCCGAATGGTAATGATTCCAATTCTAGTTTCCCTGTTAAGACTGGGTGAATGGTTGTCCTTAATCCTCATTGTACGCGGTATGGGGCAAGCTGGCCATAAGCCGACTATCGCCTACCGGTTGCTTTTCAACCGAAAAGATGGGCTGCTAGTTGCAGCTTCTGCTATAATTTTACTAATTTTAATGCTTATCCACTATATGACCTAGATTTGATAATTGTCAGAAAATTTGCTATGCTAAAAAAGCAACTTTTTGTTCACAGCACAAATACCCCCATTATCGTCAAATAATTGAGGGTACTGCTGGTTATACAAGCTCCAACTTGTACAAACAGACTGTGGCATTGGGGTTGTAATTCAGAGAAGAAGGAGGTGCTTAACAATGGCTAAAGACGTATTATGTGAAGTCAATTCCTGTCGTCACTGGGCTAATGAAAACCACTGTACAGCCGAATCAATTTTCATTGTCAACAACCAAATCAAACAAGCCCATAGCTCCGCTGAAACAGATTGCAAAACGTTTAAATCCAAATGAGCTTAAAAATTAAAGTTGCAGAAGGAACCCGCGAGGTTCCTTTTTTTATTATATTCATTTTAACAATAATGAGAACTATTATCAAGCAGCTTTTAAAATCCTACATCATAACCTCGTATGATTCGTGATTCGCTACAACAATCTAATCCTCAGAAGGATGGATCATCAGCTCAGGCCTTACAATGCGGTCAAACTCTTCTTCAGTCAGCAGATTGCTTTTAAGCGCCGCCTCTTTAAGTGTAGTTCCCTCTTTATGAGCCAGCTTAGCGACAGCCGCGGCATTCTCATAGCCAATATGCGGATTTAATGCAGTAACAAGCATCAGCGACCGTTCTACATTGTGTTTAATAACGGCATAGTTGGGCTCAATACCAATGGCACAATGATCATTAAATGAACGGATGGCATCCGCAAGCAAACGTGTGGACTGTAGGAAGTTATAAATAATAACCGGCTTAAATACATTGAGCTCAAAATTCCCCTGGCTCGCTGCAAAACCGATAGCCGCGTCATTGCCCAGCACTTGGCATACAACCATCGTTAAAGCTTCACTTTGCGTTGGGTTGACCTTGCCTGGCATAATCGAGCTTCCTGGCTCATTGGCCGGTATCGTGATTTCGCCGATCCCGCTGCGCGGCCCGCTGGCAAGCCAACGCACATCATTAGCGATCTTCATCAGGTCGGCAGCCATCGCTTTTAGAGCGCCATGAACATAGACCAGCTCATCATGACTTGTTAATGCGTGAAATTTATTGGAGGCCGATGTAAATGCTTTGCCCGTCAGCTTGCTAATCTCCTCAGCAGCCAATTCCCCGAATTTGGGATGGGCATTAATACCTGTACCCACTGCTGTTCCGCCGATGGCAAGCTCTTTTAAAGATTCGCCGCTTGCCTTGACCATCGCTTCGGTTTTCTCCAGCATCCGGTGCCAGCCGCTTACTTCTTGGCCAAGTGTCAGTGGCGTTGCATCCTGCAGGTGGGTTCTGCCGATTTTGATAATATCTGCAAAAGCCTCGCTTTTCTGGCGAAGTGTTTCCTTCAATAGCGCTACTGCTGGCAGCACTTGGTCCTCGATTGCGATTAAACCTGCAATATGCATAGCTGTAGGGAACGTATCATTGGAGCTTTGCGATTGGTTTACATCATCATTGGGATGGATTCGCAGCTCGCTGCCCTTAGCTTTTAGCAGCTGGTTGCCACGGTTGGCAATGACTTCATTCACATTCATATTGGATTGGGTGCCACTGCCTGTTTGCCATACCACAAGCGGGAAATGGTCGTCCAGCTCGCCACGAATGATTTCATCAGCCGCTGCAATGATCGTCTCGGCCTTCAAGCTATCAAGCTTGCCCAGCTTATGGTTAGCGCTTGCTGCGCTTTTCTTAAGAATAGCAAATGCCTGAATGATCGCTTGTGGCATTTTTTCCGTGCCGATATTGAAGTTCTCAAAGCTGCGTTGGGTTTGTGCCGCCCATAACTGATGTGCTGGAACCTTGATTTCGCCTATTGTATCCTTCTCAATTCTATATTCCACTTCGTGGCCTCCTATTGATATTCGATGGGTACTCGATAAAAACATACTGCTTTCATTTTAAGTGATAACGATTATCAATGTCAAACAAAGCGACAGCCCATCACGGGCTATCGCTTATTGGTCCAACCTATATTTGCTTAAATTTCCCCTCAGGCCCATTTCCTGTCGCCATAAACCGATCTTGAAACGAATAAACAACATGCTCCTGTAGCGGGTTACCTTGAAGGAGATGCTCAAGAACCATCGCCCTTCCGCTTTCAGGTGTCATATTTTGATACCAAACGCCTTCCGGGTACACGGTCACGACACAAGCATCCTGGCAACGCCCATTGCAGCGTGTTCTTGTGGTATGGATTAAAGCGTCGGCACCCTGCGCCGTAATTTCTGCCCGAATTGCCTGGGTAACCTCTTCCCCCTGCTGCTTCATACAGCTCCCTCCATTACAGATTAGGACATGATGCTGTGTTTCTGTCAAATTCCAAGTTGCCATGCTTCCACTCCTTTTTGTTCTATTAGCCAAACTTGGCATCGTTCTATTAGCTATAATGGGTATCGTTTTAATAATCTAACTTGGTAGCACTATTAATCAAAGTTCGGATAACTGGGTGTATCGGCAAGCAATTTACGTGTATAAGCATGCTTAGTGTCATAGATCAGCCCCTGTGCTGTGTTATCTTCGACGATGATCCCCTTATCAATGACCAAAACGCGTTCACAAAGCTCGGATACGACCGCGATATCATGTGAAATGAATAAATAGCTAACCTGCTGGGTAGCGTGAAGCTCTTTGAGCAGCACCAGCATTTGCGCTTGAATCGTTACATCCAAAGCCGATAATGGCTCGTCCAGTACGATCAGCTTAGGTCCAGGAGCAAGGGCTCTGGCTATACATACTCGCTGGCATTGTCCTGTGCTGAGCTCATCAGGATAGCGCTGCATAAACCGCTCGTCAAGCCCAACCTCCAGCAAAAGCTGCTGAACCCGCGTGTCCAACTCCTTTGGCTGCCATTTCGAGCGTTTGTCGGAAGCCATGTTGAAATTAATTAGTGGCTCCGCCAAGCTGCGCTGGATGGTCCAGCGCGGATTTAAGCTTGCCCTCGGATCTTGAAACACGATCTGGATCGCTTGCCTCCATGAGCTTTTTTGGTTCCATGTCAACAAGGAGCGGCCATTCCAAAGGATTTCGCCTTCAGTTGGCTTTTCTAAGCCGAGCATACATTTGGCGATTGTGCTTTTTCCTGAACCTGACATACCGATCAATCCCACAATTTCGCCTGGTGCCACTGAGAACCTAATATCACGGAGCACCTGCTTGCCTCGGAAGGCTTTACTCAAATTATTGATTTGCAGCAACAACCTTCCCCCTCATTTTTATTATAGAGCCTCCAAGTCCATCAAACCTGAGATGGATTAGGCTATAAACCAAAATTATAGGCATTATCTTCATAAAGCTCTGTTTTTCGGAATGGTTAGGCGTGGAATCGACGACAGCAATTGCTTCGTATAGGCTTGCTTCGGTTCCGTAAAAATCGACTTCACATCATTCATTTCAATCAATTGCCCTTGATACATTACGGCAATACGATCTGCTACTTGGGCAACTAATCTCAGGTCATGTGAGACAAAAATCATCGCGGCTCCACTATCATGCTGGAGCTGGCGGAGCAATTCCATGATCGTCGCCTGGATGCTCACATCCAAGGCTGTAGTCGGCTCATCGGCGATAATAATTTGCGGTACATTGATCATCGCCATGGCAATTACCGCCCTCTGCCTCATCCCGCCGCTTAGCTGGTGCGGATACATTCCGTAAACCTCAGGGATCAGCTCTGTTTTCTTTAGCATATCAAGCACTATATTTTTCATATCCTCGCGGCTTGTGAGCGCTGCTCGCTTATGATAAACCAGGCATTCCATAATTTGTTCGCCGATCGTTAATGTGGGGTTCAATGTATCCATCGGATCCTGCGTGATGTAGGTAATCCGCTTGCCGCGGACCATCCGCCAATCTTCCCAAGACCAATCCTTCGTACTTTCACCGAGGATTGTTAAGTCCCCGGCTGTTTGCACCAATGGCAGCCTTAATAATCCCATAATGGCTAAGGCCAAGGTACTTTTGCCTGAGCCACTTTCCCCAACTAACCCCACACATTCACTGGGGTACAGCTCAAGATCGATGCCCTGCAAAATAGGCTGTGGCATGGCGTGTTTCGTCCTACCCGCTACAACCACGTCAACACCAGCTATAACTAGTAGCGGCTCAGTCGCTGTAGGCTTTGGGGCATTGCCACCTTGCAGGACAACTGCAGCAAGTTCCATCATCATTTCGCGCTGGATTCTAAGCCCTTGCGCCAGCTTGCCCGTAATTCCCGTTCTTTTCTTGAACAGCAGCGGCACATGCAGGGTGCGCGGCTCTAATGCATCCTTGACGGTATCACCCAAGTAATTCGTGGCCAGCACCATCAAAAAAATAATCGAACCCGGCGCTAGGAACAACCACGGCGCTTCCTCCAAATAAGCTCTGCCCTCATTGAGCATAGCTCCCCATTCAGGCTGTGGCGGACGAATCCCCAGGCCAAGAAAAGATAAAGAGGCAATACTAAGAATCACATGCCCGATGTCCAGTGTAATCAGCACGAGGATCGGTCCGGCGATGGAGCCCAATACATGCGTTAGCATAATTTTCCAAGCCGGGGTTCCAGCACAACGCGCTGCCTGGATATAGCCATCCTGCTTGACCGAAAGCACATAGCTGCGAAAAATCCGCGCATAAGACGGCCAGGAAACAGCTGCGACAGCGATCATCAGGCCCGTTAACCCCGGACCCATCAGTGCTGCAATAGCGATGGCCAAAACCAAGGTTGGAAAGGAAAGCAGCACATCCATCAAGCGGGTTAAAATTTGGTCCACCCCTCCGCCCAAATATCCAGCCGTAACACCAATCAATAAACTAAGCGAAATAATAAGGCCAACCGCCATAAACGATGCCGTTAAAGAAGCTGAGCCTCCATAAATCAACCGCGTATAAACATCCCTGCCGTAATTATCGGTGCCCAGCAAATGTTCGGAAGATGGCGGCAGCAGCACTTGGGCATAATCGACCTTAACGGGATCATGGCTGGAAATCCACGGTGCACCTATGGAGAGAATGACGACCATGACGATAAATAATAGCAGAAAAACGGCAATGGGGTCCTTGAACAAGGTTTGGCGAAGCTGCCTGAGCATCCGTCTATCCATGGGTTCCCTCCTCTATGCGTACTCTTGGATCGAGGAAGCGGTATACCAGATCAATTAACACATTAATTAACACGTACGCTACAGCCATCAGCAAGGCAAATGCCTGGATAACGGGATAATCCCTGCCGTTAATCGCATCAACCACATATCTGCCAACACCCGGCCAAGAAAATACGGTTTCAATAATAACCGCCCCTCCAAGCAGCCCGCCTACCACCATACCGAAGGAGGTTACCACTGGAATTAACGCATTGCGAAGCGCATGCTTGAACACAATAACCGAACGTGGAAGCCCTTTAGCCTCTGCCAATACCATATAACGTTTAGAAAACACTTCTAATAGTGAGGTGCGGAGCAGCCTTGAGGTTGTCGCTGCCAGTCCGGTTCCCAATGTCAAAGCAGGCAGCACTAAATTCGACCAAGAGCCTCTCCCTAATGTCGGAAACCAGCCCAGCTGGTAGGACAACACATAAATGAGCACCAATCCAAGAAAAAAATTCGGTACGGATACACCAATGAGTGCAATAAAACGTGTCATATGGTCGGTTGGGCGACGGTGAAATACAGCACCCGCAATCCCGGAGGGAAGGGCAATCACCAGCATGACGACCAATGCGGCTCCTGCAAGCTCCAAGGTTGCTGGCACGCGCATCCACAGCTCATCTATAATCGGCGAACGGCTGCGGAATGAAGTTCCCAGATTGCCTGTGGCAACCTCCATCAGCCAGCTTAAATATTGGATCACAAAAGGCTCATCAAGCCCAAGCTGCTTCCGTAAAATAGCCGCATCCACATGCAAATCCGTAACCGTCGCACCCGGGTCAAACATGGTAAGCAATATCATTTGAGCTGGATCTCCTGGAATAAAGCGCAATAAGGAGAAAATCAGCAAGGTTACACCCAAAAGTACAGGGAGTGTAACCGCCAACCGAAAGATCAGGTATCTGAGAATTTTCATTTGCCAATATACATCTCCGGCACAATTTTTGTTCTCAGATTTTTATCTACGTCCTTCACTTTGCTGTTATAGGCCGAGCCCCAGCTAGCGGAGTTATACATATAGATGATTGCTGTCTCATCCAACACAATTTGCTGGATCTTTTTGGCAAGGTCATTTTGTTTGCTTGCATCAAACTCAGCGGAAAGCTGGTCGATCAGCTTGTCTACCTCTGGATTGCTATAGCCTCCATAGTTGCTAACTAATCCCGTGTAATAGTAGGATTTCAATTGACCACCAAGATCACCCGTCACGCTGCCGCATGAGCAATAGGTGGCCATCTCAAAATTGCCATCCAGCATCAATTGGTTCGAAGCCGTTGTTTCGACAGGCTCGATGTCAATGGTAACGCCAATTTCCTTAAACTGGCTTTGCAAAGCGACAGCTGTAGGCTGGAAGAATGAATAGGTCAAAAGCTTGAATTGCAGCTTCTGTCCGTCTTTCGTACGGACTCCGTCCGCTCCCGGCTTCCACCCCGCTTCATCCAGCAGCTTCATCGCTTTCTCGCGGTCAGATTCAGGTCCCTTGTCCAAAGCATAAGGCAGGCCTTTTGGGAAATGGCCGGTTACAGGCTCAGCGAAGCCACGGCTTACCCCATCGATCAGCTCTTTGCGGTCCAATGCCAAACTTAACGCCAAACGAACCTTTGGATCCTGAAAAGCAGGAACCTTCTTGATATTTAACCACAAATTACGGGTAGAGCCTGGCGGATAAAGCACGTCGAACTTTTTATCCTTTTCATAGGAAATCCGTTGCTCGACCTCAACGTTCATGTCGGCATCCGTATCGCCACTTTTCATAGCCAGCAACCGCGCCTGGCCATCGGAGCCCAGCCTGGCTTCCACGCGCTTCAGCTTTGGTTGTACGCCCCAATAGCCTGCAACGGCTTCGGCAATCAGAAGCTCGCCTGGAATAAACTGTGTCGGCTTCATAAAGCCGGTCAAATCGGCTTCCTTATTAAACTTATCGCCAAGCCGGTCGGCTTCGGCAGCATTATGGATCGCGAAGCCTGTCAGCTTAAAAATAAAAGCCGGATCTGGCTTCGGTGTCTTGATTTGCAGATGTGTTGCATCCTTCACCATAAATTCTACGCCGCCGATCTGTGAGGAAGCCCGTTTGTTCAACTTCTGGTGGCGCTCAAGTGCCGCCTTCACGGCTGCTGCGTCCATCACAACTCCACTCCAAAACTTCACATTCGGTTGAAGCTCGACTTCCCAAAGGGTGGGCTCTATATTTTTCCAGGACTTGGCCAGCCATGGTCGCAAAGTTGCATCATCGTTAAGCATCACCAAGGGCTCTGCGATTCCATCGGAAGTAATCCGCTGGGCATCTACATTAGTCGGATCCAGGGAGCGGGGCATATTCAGTGTGACATATTTCAGTACCTGCTGGTCAGCCATTGGCGTATTGGTGCCGGCTGCTTCTCCTGTGCTTTTCGGGGCTGCCGTACCCGCCGCAGGTACGGCGGTATTGGGAGTGCTGCAGGCAGAAAGCATAATTATTGCTGATATAATAAGGGCCGTCCAGCTTTTTCGGTTCAATTTTTTGTTCAACATGGTAAACATTTTTTAAGTTTCCTCCTGTAAGTCGAGCTCGATTTTACAACACAAAAAAGACATCCATACCCTTTTCAAGCAAAGGTAAAGATGCCCATAGTTTACTAACAATGGCCGTCCTCAACACCTCCCCATCCTTCGTAGGTAAACGCAGTGTTGTCAGAACAGGCAGGTCTCCTGGCTCCGGAATCAGCATCAATTAGCGGCCTTCCCAATTTTAGCCCTGCTAAAATCAGTGGCTTAGGGCAAACCAATAATCAAAAAGAAATTATTGCTTGCTCCTGAGTCGCTAATGACTCCTCCGTTACAGTGGCGGGACCGCGTCGGTTTTACACCGAACTTCCCTTTTAAGCTTCAGCTTGCTGAAGCACCTGTTCCCACAATTATTCAATTATTAAAGTTGATCATAAACAAAAAGAAAGGCTTTTGCAATATAAATATTGATAATGGTTATCATTATGGATTTTACACCTATTTACTTTTACGCCCTGTCACTAGCAATAGCAGAAAAGAAATCAAGATAATAGCGCCCGTCCAAGCCCAAGCCAGCGTGGTATTGCCTGCGTCAACAGCTACATAAATGGCAGTCGGGATCGTTTGTGTTTTACCGGGAATATTGCCGGCAATCATTAAGGTTGCTCCAAATTCGCCCAGTCCGCGGGCAAAGCCCAATATATAGGCCGTAATTAGCGAACGTTGTGCCAATGGCAGCGTGATATATATAAAAACCTGCCACTCACTAGCCCCCATCGATCGGCTTGCCTCCTCTAAGCTCCGATCCACCATCGCAAAGCCAACCTTCATCGTCTGGTAGATCAATGGAAAAGCAACTACAACCGACGCAATAACGGCTGCCCACCAGGAGAAAATAATCGGGGCGTTAAACAGCCATTCAAAGAAACGTCCCACGGCACTTTTTCTGCCTAAAGCTACAAGCAATAAAAAGCCGATAACCGTCGGTGGCAGCACTAACGGAAGCATAAACACCGTTTCTAAAAGCAGCTTACCCTTGAACGATTGTCGTGACATCCACCAAGCAATCGCTAGCCCAAACAAAGCCACAACGATACTGGATACTAAAGCGATTTGAAGCGAAAGCCTAATCGGAGCCCAAAATTCCTGCCAATGGATATCCATCATTAACGCTTAGGAACTGAAAATCCGAACTTAATAAATACATCCAACGCTTCTTTGGATTGTAAATACGTATAAAAGGCTTCCGCTTCCTTGCCATGCTTCGTCGCTTTCACAACAGCAATCGGGTATTCGACCGCTTGGTAGCTTTTCGGATCAACAGCGAATGCCACTTTAACCTTCTGTGAGGTCAAGGCATCGGTTTTATACACAAAGCCAGCATCTGCATTTCCCGTTTCGATATATTGCAGCACTTGCCTGACATCCTTGCCTTGCACCATTTTGGGTTGCAAGTCATCCCAGAGCTTCTCCGCGGTTAAGGCTTCTTTGGCATAGCTGCCCGCTGGCACACTTTCCGGTATACCAATCGCTACATTTTTTACATCAGTTTTCAACAAATCTACTGGGGTTCCGATCATCAGCTTGCTATCCACAGGTACAACAACAACTAATTCATTCGTTAGCAGATTGGTTTGTTTAGCACCATCCACAAGCTGTTTGTCCACCAAGGCTTTCATATTTTTGACCGCTGCTGATAAGAAAAGATCGGCTGGTGCGCCCTGCTCGATTTGCTGCTGCAAGGCTCCCGAGGCTCCGTAGTTAAAGTTCAGCTTGATATTTGGAGCTTTGGCAGCATAGGCGCTCTGAATTTCCTTTAACGCATCCGTCATACTCGACGCCGCTGAAATCGTTAGTTCTACCGCTTCTACAGGGCTAGTTGTGGATACTGCGGGTGTTGTGGGTGTCGTGGGGGCCGCGCCTTGCGTCTGCCCTTGGTCTTGCTTTTGCCCATTATTGCCTGCACTTGCTGTTGGATCTTGCTGGGTTCCACAGCCTGTCATCAGCATGGTAACGGCAATTATCGCTATCATCACACTTTTCATCTTGATTATTTTCTTCATTAAAAGTAACATTCACGTACCTCCTATGTTATAAATAGATATATCTAAATATAACTGATACTATCTAATATTTCAAAATATTCTTTAAAACACCTGATTTTTACTTCTTGAACTAAGATACTTACATGTTTGATTATGATACAATAGGATATTGAAGTTAAAGGGAATCCGGCGCGAACTGAGCCATGGGAGGTTTGTATGTCCAACGATACGTCCTATACGACAGAAGATATATCCAAGCTACTGAAAATTTCCAAGCTAACCGTATATGATCTTATAAAAAAAGGCGATCTGCCTTCTTATCGGGTGGGCAAGCAGATGCGTGTTGATGCTAGTGATCTCGAAGCCTATAAGGCGCGCTCCAAAAAAATGCAGCTTGCCGCTCAACCTGTACCATCTGAAGCCAGCCCGCTACAGCCCCACCTACCGATGGAGCCTATAGCTCCCCAGCAGCATACATCTCGCCATCTGGTTATAACAGGACAAGATGTAAGCCTTGATATTTTAGCCAAGCATATGGAAAAAAGCATGCCTGCGATCCGCCCCTTGCGCTCCTTTGTTGGCAGCCTTGACAGCCTGATCTCGATGTACCGGGGCGAGTCTGATATTGTGAGCACGCATCTTCTTGATGGAGATACTGGGGAATATAACCTGCCCTATATCCGCAAGCTGCTGGTAGGCTCCTCTTATGTTGTCGTCAACCTGCTCTCCCGCCAAGCCGGGTTTTACGTGCAGGTCCATAATCCGTTGCAGCTGCAGCAATGGAGCGATTTGGCTAAGCCAGGGCTTCGCCTTATCAACCGTGAAAAAGGCTCGGGTGCCCGGGTGCTGTTGGACGAGCAACTAAGGCTGCACGGGATTGCTTCTCAGCAACTATCCGGCTACGAGCTAGAGGAAACGAACCATATGGGGGTTGCGGGGAAGGTTGCCGCCGGAGTTGCTGATGTGGGGATTGGGATCGAAAAGGCGGCGTTGCTCGTCGGCAATGTACAATTTATTCCACTTATCCAAGAGCGCTACGATCTCGTTATGCTGAAAAAGCCTGGCAATTTAGCATGGATCGACACGGTTCTCCAGCTCCTGAAATCCGCGGCCTTCCACAATGAGTTACATGCCATACATGGATACGATCTGTCCCTTACCGGCCATATTATGCTTGAAACCTAACTTGTAACGCAATTGGACTAAAAGGGAGTGTCATTTATGCCGACGGAATGGACCGAAGAATTTCCGCTGCTTCATGTAAGCTTCCAGCGAAGCGGCAATGCTGGCAAAGCCAGATGCGAGCCTGGATGGCATTGGCGGCCCCATAAGCCCTTGCATGATTATGATCTATGGTATGCCGTCTCGGGCAAAGGCACCATGACGATTAATGGGGAATCGTTTCCGATCCACAAAGGCAGCTGCTTTCTGATTCGCCCTGGCGATGTAACGGATGCCGTTCAAGATCAGGAAGACCGACTCACCGTTATTTTTGTGCATTTTGATATTTTCCATCCTATTACTAATCCAGTTACCCCTCTAGACAACTCTATGCGCCTTGACCCTCGCGTTCTGCCTGAACGCCATACAGTTGTCGGCGATCCTTTATTTATGGAAATTCTGCTCAACCGGCTGTTGCAAATTAGTGAGCCAGAACACCTTTGGCAGGAAACAGAAAATAATTTACTGATGAAACAAATTTTGCTGCATTTGTACCGTTGGCAGCACGAGGCCCAATCATCCTCGGCTAGCAAGCACAAGCAGGTTATTGCCCGGGTTATCAGCTATATTCGGGAGGACATCAGCCGAAGAATATCCCATCAGGAAATTGCCAACCATGTCCAGCTTTCAGCTGAATATTTAAGCTCCCTATTCAAAAAATATACCGGCACCTCCATCAAGCAATATATGACGGCAGTTAGGCTGGAACGTGCGCTGCATTTGCTTATGGAGACACCGATGAATGTTTCCCAAGTAGCTGAAGCTTTGGGTTACGATAATATTTACTTCTTCAGCAAGCAGTTTAAAGATTATTATGGCGCTCCCCCATCTCATTATAAATGGAATACAGAGCCCTCCAGTGCTCATGGACAGCATCCCGACAAATAGCCAATATCGGTTTAAGTATAAATAAATACACGCTCTCTTCATTTTTACTGCCTCCTTTATCTGCTAGGATAAAGGTAAGGAAAATTTGAAGGAGGCTCTCTCATGAAAAGCAAAAAAGAACAACGTACCTTGTATTCCTATGACAATCCGGAAGAAGAAAATTTAGCCAAAAACATTGCTGAATCCTTATACCGTTATGACTCCATAGCAGAGAATCGCATTGCTACTATCCATGATTTAACCGATGAGCATGTCCAGCAATTTTGGGACCAGGGCTACCTCGTTATCGAAGAAGCTTTAGGCGAGCAGGAAATCATTGATGCCAAGGATGCCTTGATGGACATCGTATTTGGCCGTACTTCAGGCGGCAAGGTACAATTCGTGAAACCTAGGTCCGAGCTTCATACCGATGAAGAGAAGGAACTCGCAGCTCGCAAGGTTCACGACTACATCGACCACGATGAACGGCTAAGGGCCGTCGCTTTCCAGGACGGCATCACTGGCGCGATGACCAAGCTGTTTGGCGAATCCGTCAAGGTCGCACAGGATCAGGCGATCTTGAAACCACCTACAGGCGGCGCGGAGAAGCCATGGCATCAGGATATGGCTTATGGTCCTTTAGCTTTTGACAGATCCGTAATTGGGATCTGGATTGCCCTTGACCCTGCCGAATTGGATAATGGCTGTATGCATGTTATTCCTTACTCGCACCGCGACGGTGCTGTTCCACATTATGCCATCCGTGACTGGCAGCTATGCGACCTTAGCGTACAGGTGGAGCGGGATGTTGCCGTTCCTTTGAAGCCAGGCGGTGCGCTGATTTTCTCAGGGCTGATCCATCATGGGACACCACCGAACTTCTCCACCAAAAAACGCCGTGCGTTACAAATTCACTATGCCGCCGAATCAGCCAAAAAGCTGACACCACAAGAATACAAAAAAATGTTTACCAATGAATTAACCGGAGCTGAGTGCTAATCAGCTCATGCTTCCTCAGGTTGTCCCAATCACGAAATCGTGGGAGGGGCAGCCTTTTTTCTGGTGTTATTAGGTTATTTGGTGTTACCTTCCAATCGCTTCATCGACAATTTCCGAGTTTGCAGGTATACTTATTTTTATCATAATAATCGGTGGTGACAATTATTTTATACGCTTTTTCCTTTCTAGTATCCTTCGTTATTGTTTTGTTATTAATCCCACCCTTTGCCAAGCTAGCTTTCCGCTTAGACTTTGTGGACAAGCCCCGTGAAGACGTCGAACGCAAAATACATCGGGAGCCGATTCCGCTTACGGCAAGCTATGTGATCTTCATCGGTTTTTTTGTTACCTATTTATTGTTTACAAGAGATTTCACTTGGCAAACCGGAGCCCTCTTTATAGGCGGTGTCTTATTGTTAGTAATAGGGACACTGGATGATTGGTATAAAACTAAAGGCAAAGACTTTCCAGCTCTGCCTAAGCTGATTGTACAAGTATCTGCCGCTGTTGTCGTTTATGCCTCGGGGATTACATTCGATGGATTTTACAATCCATTTTCGGGCGAATATGTGGTGCTTCCCGTTATATTGCAATTTTTCTTGACGATTTTATGGATTTTCGGTGTGACTACGGTCATTAATTTTTCCGATGGCATGGATGGCCTAGCAGGCGGGCTTGCTGCCATATCTGCCGTCACCTTGTTTATTGTAGCCGTAGCGAAAGGACAAACGAATTCCGCCATTATGGCCATTATATTAGTGGGCGTTACAGTCGCCTACCTGCGATATAACAAGCCCCCCGCCAAAATTTTTATGGGAGATGCGGGTGCAACCTTCCTCGGATTTATCCTGGCAGTCATTGCCCTGGACGGTGCCTTCAAGCAAGCTACCGTATTATCGTTGTTCATTCCGATACTTGCGCTGGGCGTTCCGATCTTTGACAATATTTTCGTCGTGATCAAACGGTTCCTGCAAGGCAAATCCATCTATCAGGCAGATGCGAGCCAAGCCCATTATCGGTTGCTTCGGGCAGGGCTTAACCACAAGCAGGTTGTTTTGTTCCTGTGCCTCATTAGCACCTGCCTTTGCTTATCGTCCATCATCCTGCTGCTCGTCCAAAGTTAGCAATAAAGCCACCCATGACCACAGCTACTGTGGATGGGTGGCTATTTATATGAAGGCGGATTAAATATTATATATTCAGCACTTTACCGATCGCTTCTTCTATACGTTCTTTCTGAAATGGTTTGACTAAAAAGTCCCTTGCACCCGAGTCAATCGCTGCTTTCACCATTCCTATTTGCCCCATCGCTGAGCACATAATGATTCTCGCTCTCGGATCGTGCTTAATAATATGCTGAACTGCCAAAATTCCGTCCATCTCAGGCATCGTAATATCCATCATTACCAAATCAGGCCGAAGTACTTTATAAAGGGCTATCGCCTCCAGACCATTTGCTGCCTCTGCTACAACCTCATGTCCTAAATCGGTAACTACTGTGTTAAGCATCCTACGCATAAAGGCGGCATCGTCTGTAATTATGATTTTAGCCATGAAGGTTCCTCCTTTTAGCTGTATAATATTATTACATGTTGTTATGTATAATAAACCTCCGTTATATGCCATTATACGGCATGACCAGAAAAATGCGTATTAAATTTTGATCAATTTTAATTAAAGCCCAAAGTCTCCTCTAAACAACCCATATAATAAACCGTCTGAATATGTCTGAACGCGAAAAACCGTCAGGCAAGCTGCTCCTAACGGTGCATTATATAAACTCCTATGATTGAGCATGGATGAGGACAGGCGTATTTAGCTTGAGCTGTTATTGAAGTCCCGTACTATTAAGCTCTAAAACCGGGCAATGGATTTATTAAGCTAATGCCCGCATAAATTGTGCATATTGAGGAAAAGCAATTTCGGCATTTTCGATTTCAGGATGCCATTTCTTTTCCCATTCCAAGGTGTAGTAGCCGTCATAGCCGTTATCATTAAGCAGCTTATACATATCTGCTAAAGGAATATTTCCTTGGCCTGTCAGGCAGTACTGGAATTCACCAGCCGTATCTGCCTTTAGGGCGGAATCCTTGACATGGGTATATTCAATCCAAGGGCTTAACGCATTCCAAGTCTGCTCCGGCTGCTCTCCAAGTGTGCGGAATGGATGGTGAAGATCCCATAATACAGCGGCGGTTTCGGTATCCAATTGCTCCATTACCGCTTTTACATCCTCACATGATGTCCAATCATCATGTGTTTCTAATAGCAGCTTCACACCGTATTCCTTAACAATCGCGCTTAGCTCCTGAAAATGGCTAACGATTGTCTGAATCGCTTCAGCCCGGTTTGTCTCCCCAATCGCCCCACCAAAAACCCTGATATAGCGCGTTTGGAATAAGGAGCAAAGCTTTCCATATTCGATGATTTCAGCCTTATTGGCTTCGAATTTCTCTTTAGAAAACATATGCACCGAGCTCGAGAAGCACGACACCTTTAAACCAGCATCCCTGATTTGATCGCGAGTATGCAGAACATTTTCAGCAAATGCAGGAAGCTTGTAGATGTTCATTTCACCCATTACACCCCGAAAGTCAATAGCATCGAACCCATATTCAACAGCTCTTTGAATAATCACTTCCAGCTCCCAATCCGGGCAGCCTAGCGTAGTAAAAGATAGTTTCATATCTATTCCTCCTCTTCCTTCTCTTTTCTTTCTTGATACTGTACCTTTTCTATTCTACTGCAATACGCTATGCATTTCATGTTTACATCTTCGTCATCCTTAAAAACCGTTCCTCATCTATTTCTCGCAACAGTGGCTGTCCAGCAGAGAATCTCACCAAATCCTCTACGACCATCGCTCCCAACTGCGACTTCCAATAGCCTGAATACGCACCGATATGTGGCAAGCATAGCACATTGGGC
Organism: Paenibacillus agricola; assembly: GCF_011440305.1. Classification (GTDB taxonomy): domain Bacteria; phylum Bacillota; class Bacilli; order Paenibacillales; family NBRC-103111; genus Paenibacillus_S; species Paenibacillus_S agricola. Next base: position 662,505 of record NZ_JAAOIW010000004.1, read on the forward strand.
AAATTCAGCAGCGGATAATCGACCGCAACAGGCTCATTATGATAAACATCTAGCGCAGCAGAGATTCGTCCAGATGAAAGCTCATCCAAGAGCGCCGCTTCATCAATCAACGGTCCACGGGCAGTATTGATCAGCAAGGATCCATCTGCAAGCAGCTTTAGCTGCGCTTTGCCTATCATGCCCCTGGTAGCGGTGGTTAACGTATCATGTAAGGAAACAATCCGGCTGCGGCTTAGTAACTCTTCTAGGCTACATAAAGTAACGCCAAGCTTCTGTGCTTCATCAACAGAGCAATACGGTGAACACAACAGAATGTTAGTATGAAAGCCATGTAGAAGCCGGATCACCTCACGCGAAATTTCTCCGAAGCCGATTATACCTACCGTCTGCCCGGATAACCCCATAACGGTGTTACCTGTACCGCTTGCTCCCCAATTACCTATTCGGAGCCGGTTCTGGTGATGGTTAATTTCCCAAGCTGCGCTTAACATAAGCGTTATCGTACATTCCGCGGTAGATCGAGCCAATGCCGTATTGGCATTAACCACCTTAATCGGGCTGCGGAATACAATCGGATCCACATGTGACGTTAATGTTCCTGCTGCATAGCCGATAAAGCGAAGCTTGTCTGCCTTGGCAAGCACTTCTGCGGTAAATTTGGGCGAGCCCCAGGAAGTCAGGCAGGCATCATAACCCTGAATATCCTGCTCGAATTGGGCAGCCTCATATGGCTGGTCCTCGGTTACCCAATCTACGTCGGTGACTGACAGCAATTGGCTCATGACCTCTTCGCTAAACAGTAAATCCTTTAGCTCTTTTTTCCATATTGTGACTAAGGTTTTCATATTTCATCTCCAAACATTAAGCTTTGTTTATTATTGAAATCGCATTCATTTAGCTACATCCTTATTATAACGCAGCTGTGCCCAAGGGCAACTTCGCAATCTTCCAACAAAGCTACACTATTTACCTGTGTTTGCCTGATTCTTTTTATATTCGAACGGAGTTACCGCATAGCTTTGCTTGAACATTTTATAAAAATGGCCGGTGTGCTTATAGCCAACCGCCTCCATCACTTCACCTACAGACATATCCGAATGCAGCAACAGCTCACCCGCTTTGCGCAACCTAAGCTCCAGCAGAAAGCCGGTGAACGTCACACCTGTTACGACTTTGAACAAGGAGCTAAAATAATTCGCAGATACGGAGATGCGTGCGGCTGCCTCCTTTAAAGAAAGCGGCTTGTCGATATGCTGCTCCATATAATGGATGACCTCGCGGATCGCCTGTTCATAGCCAGAATCATCCTTATGCGCCCAGCCTCTAATTTCACGGTTGATAATCACCAGAAACTTCAACAAATCTGCCCGCACCGCATATTGATGGTAGGCATCCTTTAGCTCCATTTCAAGCTTGATGTCCTCCATCAAACGCTCAATCACAATTTGTGAACGGGGTGACAAATTAATTAGCAATACACGAGACAAAGAAACATGGGCAAGCTCCTCAATATGCCCTTCCAAGAGTGAAGGCATAAAATCCAGCTGAACCAGCTCAAAGGCTTGCCTATCAATCGGCATAAAGCAATGCATAGCCGAAGGGGGAATCGAAAACAAGTCTCCCCGCCTCAGCTCCCGCTGCTCATCGTTGACAACATGCTTGCAAACCCCATTCAGCATATAGCATATTTGCAGAAACTCATGCCCGTGGGGACTCGGATTAAAATGCGTCTCTGTACGTATTTCATGCTTAATTGGAAAATCATCCTTCATAAAATCCTTGTAGCGGAAAACAGGTACATCCATCACGATCACCTCTCAGGAGTCATCCCATCCCTTTACTAAACTTTTCTGCTTCTTATTCTACGACAACTTTTACAGCTGAAGTTTGGCCGGGGTACGATGTGAGCATAAGTCCATTTGACCAAGCCTTCACACTCTTACCCAACGGTTCAATAATAATAGGCCATCAAATGCTCATCATATCCCTGGCCCTTATGTACAAGCGCATTCTTTTCCAAGCCGTAAGCCTCAAACCCTAATTTCTTGTAAAGCTCGAATGCCGCATAATTCGTCGAAACCACACTCAACTTAAGCTGCTGGAGACCACGTAATTCCCGTCCTCTGGCGATCACTTCCGTAAGAAGCTCTTTGGCAATACCCTTCCCTCGATATTCAGGCTTGATATAAACGCCCCAAATCATCCCTTTATGTCGTTGCTTAGTGGATGGCTCTCTTCTAAATCCGGTTATGGCGATCAGCTTACCATCCTCGGTGAACGCACCCAGAATGTAATTATCTGCATCATTTTTAATTCTTTTTACTACATCAGCCATTGATTCTCGCAGGGAGTCCTCATAAGATGCTCCGAATGCTTCCGGATTTAGCCTTAAGGCTTCAAGCCTTAGCTGCCAAAAAATTTCCACATCCCACACGTTTACTTCTTTGATCGTCCATAAACTCGTATCTTCCTTGGGAAAATCTAATTCTTTGATCACCTCTAAAGGAAGTGCAAATTTCTTATACGTGCTTTCAACACGGGCCTGGAACCAAATCGCTTGATAAGCATGCAGTCCTGCTTGATAAGCTCCTTCTAATTCATTGGAACCGCCATCGCCTATAAATATGGTTTCTTCAGGGGTAACCTGCAATCGTTCGCAAGCCAACTGATAGATGCGCAGATCAGGCTTAGCCACTCCAGCTTGATAAGAAAATATCACCTCGTCAAAAAAAGGAGCGAGCTCACACTCCTTCCAAGCCGTAACCTCCTCTTCGGCACAATTGCTAATAAGAGCCAGCTTGATACCATGGTCCCGCAGATTTTGCAGCAGCTTGATAAGGTCAGGACGAATCGTAAGGAAAGGCAATTTCTTTTCTTCTACTCTTTTTTCATATAAGTATTGTACGGTCTCGGGATGATAACGTAACCCAGCATGCTCTAAAATATCTCTTACAACGGCTATGTAATTAGGGAAAAAGCCTTCCATTCGCTGCTGGTGCCGACTTTCCCATTCTTTCTTGAAATCCTCATTGGTCATGCCTAAAAAATCCATATAATTATAAAAACGATTGGAGATACGTTCCCCTTTTGAAAATTCAGAGACTAAGGTCTCAAATAAATCAAAAATAACGGCTTTGACCTTCAAAGTACCAGCTCCTCATGTAAAACTTGATGACTTTATTTTATCATGAATTGCGGTACATTCTTTGTTATTTTTTTAGAAGCATATCGATTCCGTACAATCAGTATAACCGCTTCACATAGCTTTCCTGCAGCCCTTTCTCAATCACATCTATTGGGTATGCCTTGGAGTTTACATGGGCTGCTAATATCGCTGGAATGGAAGGCAAAGCATTTCCCGGTGACCAGGTTTTCGCATCCCAGACTCCTGAGCGTTTGAACGCTTTCGCGCAATGAATAAAGCATTCCTCAACTTCTACTCCGATGCCCAATAGGGGCTGCTTATCTCTTGCTTTCATCCTGCCCAGAATCGCTTCGTCTTTGATGATCACGGCTTTCCCATTCATCCTTAGCGTTTCTTCCAGACCAGGAATCATAAATAGTAATCCAATTCTCGGGTTTTCCAAAATATTTCGAAATGAATCGATTCTGCGGTTGCCTGGACGTTCAGGAATAACCAAATGCTGCTTATCCATAACTAACACAAACCCAGGCGCATCCCCGCGGGGCGATACGTCACAACGCCCTTGCCCGTCTGCTGTAGATACGAATAATAAGGGAGACAATGCGATAAAATCACGGCAATGTTGGTCTATATGTGTAATCGTTTTTTTCTGGACAAGCTCGCTTGGATAACCGACGAGGTCTCTGATTTCTTGTTCGCTCGTTATGATTTGTTGAAAAGGATGTGTGGACATTGGATTAGCTCCGTTCCTACGGTATATGATTCTAGGTTCCCATGCCTCAACCCGCCACACTCGAATACTTTCGAATGCCAAACGACCACAGCCAATAAGCCAAGGCCATCACGATTGCCGCTACAGCCGGAACTCCCCAAGCCGCCCAGCTATACTGCTCGGGACGCAGCAGAAATGCCGCCGGGAAAAAGCTGCCTAATGCATATGGGATCACATAGGTCAGCAATACGCGCAGGATTGGATGGAAAATCTCCAGCGGATAACGTGTAAAATCATACAGCCAGTTCACTGGATAAATCAGTGAACGGATTTCCTGCACCCAGAAGGTCAGTACACTGATTGTTAGCAGGATCGCGAATTGAATAATAGCGCTGCTGAATAAGGCGACCATACAATAAAGGAATGTCCACACCGTCCAAGACATATCCAAATGTGCTGCGGAATAAACCATAATTACGACCCCTGTGACAAGCTGCCCGACGCCATTCAACTCCTGCGACAGCCCGATTGTTTGGAATAACACACCCACCGGGCGAACCATCATCACATCCATCAGCCCACGGCGGATATAGCCCGTCAACGAAAAAGGGGCATTAAACAAAGTTTGGTTGAGCGCTTTACCCGTTGCGGCAAGCCCAAAAATAAAAATCATTTCATAAAAGCTCCAATCCGCCAGCTTAGGGATTCGCTGGAAGATAACCGTCAGAAACAGCAGCGTACTGCCTTGTGCCAATATGCCTGCACCTACGGCAATTAGCGTATCCGAACGGTATTCCACTAATGTTTTTAAATAAATTTTCAAATATTGGCCGTATAAGCCCATTAAATAAATCGACTGCTGCCATATATTTCTTCTCGGAATTAACATGTTCATCCTCCATTAATGGTCATGTGCTTGGATGCTTTCATCCACAAGAGCCGGCTAAGAACAATCATAACCAGAGCCCAGCCAAGCTGCTCCAGTAACGAAACCATCATCGTCCAGCCCGATAACCGTCCTGTATATATGGATAAAGGAATATATGCCATTGCCTGAAACGGCAAGTATTCAAGCACCTTTTGCATCGCTGCAGGATAAAATTGAAACGGAATCAACGTTCCGGCGAAAATATCGACCAAAGCCTTTTTGGCCACCTGGACGCCAAAGGTGTTCGTCGTCAAGAACGAAACCATCATCACAATCGAGTTTAAGCTGAACGCGACAAGAAAGCCAATAACCAGGCTGACTCCAAAACCAAGCGCAGCATACACATCTGCCGGTGGAGAGATGCCAAGCACGAGGATAAGCAGCAGCATTGCCGGAATGTTGACCCAAAGCATTTCCACGACAAAATAGCCAAAAGCCTCCATAAATCGTTGCAATTGAAAATCGACGGGTCGAATCAAATCCAAGGCGATATCACCGGAGCGAACGCGACTGGCTACCTCATACACAGGCGCCCGTTCTGCTGGGGACCATCTGGCAAAATTAATTGCTTGTCCAACCATGACATAGGTGATCAATTCCTGCCAAGGCATGACCGTATTCGTGGAGTATTGGTAAATGGCTTTCCAAAGCATGAAGAATAGGGTGCAGAAGATCAAGGTCGAAATCAACGTCATAATAAAATCAAAACGGTATTGCATCCTTTGACGAACAGCAATTCGGGACATCCCCGCCATGCGTTGGACGGTTTGCATCATTGTGCGATCGCCTCCTTGGCGATCCTTTGCTGCTGCTTAGGATTCCCATCCATGCCTTCGCGATAAATTCGGCTGATTAAGGCATCCACACTTTCATCCTGCATCGTCAAATCACGGGGATTGGCTCTGTCCAATAGCAGCTTTAAGAGCTCAGAGGTATCGACCCGAGTTTGATCATAGGTTATCCTTACAACCAATTCATCCGTATGTACTTTAATACCTTCCCAGTGGGCGAAGACCTCCGCTACCGCCTTTGCAGAAACAGCGTCTAAGTATGCAGCGCGAATCTGCCGCTCCGTGGCAAAATTATCCTTAATATATTGCAAACTGCCGTCATAAATCAATTTCCCTTTATCAATGATCATCGTCCGGTGGCAAAGCCGTTCAATATCATTCATATCATGCGTGGTCAGCAGGAGTGTAACGCCTTTTTCCCGATTGATTTTTTCAATGAAGGCACGAATACGTTCCTTGGCGACCACATCCAGTCCAATCGTAGGCTCATCCAAAAATAAAATCTCAGGATCATGCAATAAGGCTGCCAAAATTTCGCAGCGCATGCGCTGCCCCAATGATAGCGTTCTCACCGGACGATCCAATAAATGGCCAACCTCCAGAATCTCGGAAAATTCCCGCAAATTGTGATGGTAACGTTCCCATGTAATACTGTACATGTACCGCAGCAAATCAAAGGAATCCTTGACAGGCAAATCAAATAAAAGCTGGCTCCGCTGTCCGAACACAACCCCAATTTGATAGCTGCTTTGCTTGCGGTTTTTGTGGGGCAATAAGCCAGCTACATGAATACTGCCGCCACTGGGCTCCAAAATTCCCGTCAGCATTTTGATCGTTGTCGATTTGCCGGCTCCATTGGGTCCCAAATAAGCGACGCTTTCCCCTTTTTCAATTGAAAAGCTAATTTCCTCCACAGCTACGACTTCCCGCTTCTCGGGACGGAAAAGGCTCGTTAGTGTACCAAACCTTCCTTTGCGCCTCACCGTGGTTTCAAATACTTTACGAACCTGGTTAACTTCAATCAGTGACACCACGGACATCCCCTTTTACCTAAATATTCCTGCATTATATCACATTCACAAGTAAATAAAGGGTTATATTCAAAATTTTAGTCAGTTGAAAATTCCTTCCAAATAAAGCTTTAAATCAATTTTTATCGGCATAAAATAGAGATTACTATTCGTTTTTCGGGAAAAGTCCAGAGCCTCTTTAGCAAACTTAACGTTCCATTCCAGGGTAGGCTCGAAGCCTTTTGGGAAAATCGCATTATTCTTGGTTTCCCAATAGTTCCGAGACTTCTGTGAAATCACGGGCGACACTCCCCAAAAGATATCCACACCCTCTAGCAATTCCTGATAAACCTCCATAAGTCTGATATCAAAAAACGGTTGCGTGAAAAATCCGTCAGCGCCGGCATCCCGCTTTCTTTGGATGTATTCAAATTCCTCCCTTATGCTGCTTCGATAAGGATCTATGGCTGCATAAACGCGAATATGAGGCTGCTCGGACTTTATTTTTTTAATAAGATCAATGCTTGTTGTAGGGAAAATTTCCCTGTTAATGTCTTGCGGATAATCGCCCGTGACGATAAGAATTTCGGTGATTTGGTTTTGATTCAAATAGTCCGCGATAGCGATTTCTTGGTCCATGCCAAAATCAATGGCTCGTATGTGGGGAATACAATACTCGTAATAGGGTTTAGAAAACGCTGAGCCCTCCCAGCTCCGTATATCCAGCCTCAGCAGATCGGGAATATTTACAGTATTAATCGTAGGAAAGTTAGCTTTAATGAATTGAAGCTCATTTTGCAAAACCTCAATACGTCTTGGCACTAGCTCGATGGAAATTCTCATAGGTTTGGTCTCCTTACTTTTAAATACAGGTTAAGCTTCAAGTTGCACCACTCTTTATTCTAAACTTAAACATCATTATAGAAGGACTTGATAGGTCAATCAAGAGTAATCTATTTTACACTTTACCTTATATCAGTACCTCCAATTGATCACATCGTCGTAAAAAACAAAAAAATCCACACCTAAAGTAGTGGACATGAAATGTCAGCACATACATATGGGCATGGATCTATTGCTTTAAGATTAATTAAGCACGTGAAATATATTTGCCTTCACGGGAATCAATTAACAGGGTGTCGCCTTCGTTAATAAACATCGGCACTTGTACAACCAAGCCCGTTTCAAGCTTAGCGTTTTTGCTTGCACCAGTAGCTGTGTTTCCTTTGATTCCTGGCTCCGTTTCAACAACTTTCAACTCAATGCTGTTCGGCAAGTTAATGCCGAGGATTTCGCCTTGGTAGCTCATGATATGAATCATCATGTTTTCCTTCAGAAATTTAAGCTCCCATTCCAATTGCTTGGCATCCAAGCTGAATTGGTCATAGGTTTCAGTATCCATAAACGTGTACTCGGTGCCGCTGGCATATAAATATTGCATTTCACGGTTCTCGATATGAGCCCGGCCAACGCTTTCACCCGCACGGAAGGTGCGCTCAACGGTATTGCCGTTGCGAAGGTTTTTCAGCTTGGAGCGCACGAATGCAGCGCCTTTGCCTGGTTTTACATGTTGAAAATCAATAACGGTAAATAGGTCATGCTCGACTTCGATCGTTAGGCCTGTCTTAAAATCGTTTACTGAAATCACGGAAAAATACCTCCCAAAATTGTGAGCAGCAAGCCTGATGCATATTAGCTTATCCAAGCTGCTGCCAAAGATGTAATATCAATCAAGCACAATTAAATCTTTACTTGAATGCGTTAATATGTGAATACCGGTATCCGTGATGACGATATCGTCTTCGATGCGAACCCCGCCAAAGCCTGGCAAATAAATGCCTGGTTCGACCGTCACTGTCATACCTGGTGTTAAAACCGTATCGCCTTGCACCGATAGCCGCGGTGCTTCATGAATTTCCATTCCTAATCCGTGACCGGTTCCATGGCCAAACATCGCGCCATATCCGTACCGAACGATCACATTTCTGGCAAGCGCATCCGCTTCCTTGCCTGTCATCCCCGGCCTGATCTTGTCTAAAGCTTCTAGCTGAGCTTCAAGCACAATGTCATAAATTTCTTTATGCTTGGCGGTTGGCTTCCCTATAACCACAGTACGGGTAATGTCTGAGCAGTAGCTTTTGTAATATGCACCATAATCCAGCTTAACAAATTCATTGGTTCCAATCACACGCTCACTGGCTTTGCCATGTGGCAATGCCGATCTTTCACCTGAAGCCACAATCGTCTCGAATGAGGTAGAGGTTGCACCATTCCTACGCATGAATATCTCAATTTCAAGCGCTATATCCAGCTCCTTAGTGCCCGTTTGGATAAAGGCTAGGATATGGTCAAAGGTTCGATCAGCCAGATCAGCGGCTTCCTGCATAACAGCAAGCTCCGTGGGATCCTTGATCATCCTCAGCTTCTCTACCAAACCAGAGGTTGCCACTAGCTCAATACCACTTAATGCCTCAGTTGTACTGCGAAAAGAACCATAGGTTACATCGTCTTGCTCAAAGCCTAGCTTGGTAATGCCTTGCTGCTCCAATAGCTCTTTAACGGTAACCATTGGTTTAGGAGCATGCTCGACAACCTCAAAGCCAATGGCTTGTAAAGGAGCTTGCGTCATATAACGGAAATCGGTAAGCAGATACGCCTTTGCTTCAGTGATCAGCACATAGCCGGATGTTCCGGTAAAGCCCGTCATATATTGGCGGTTCGTCGCATTGGTGATGAGCAAAGCTTGTAGCTGATGCTCCTGTAAGGCAGCCCGCAATTTGTCCAATCGTCCCTGTTGCAATGGATTCCCCTCCTAAGAGTTTTTCGTAGGAAAACTTTCTTCGTGCTTCCGAGCCTAAGCTTAATCATTTCACATCATTAAGGTGCTCTACTAGTGCGCGCAGGCCCAGCTCGTACCCGACTACACCAAGCCCGGCTATTTGCCCAAGCGCAACGGGTGCAATAACGGAGATGTGTCGAAACGGCTCTCTTTTGTGAATATTGGAAATATGTACCTCCACGGTTGGAAGCTGCACCGCGCTTATCGCATCACGAATCGCATAGCTGTAATGAGTAAACGCCCCGGGATTCATTAAAATCCCCTGCTGCTTGCCGAAAGCCTCATGAATTTTATCAATCAAAGCGCCCTCATGATTGGATTGGAAGCATTCCAGCTCCACGCTCAGCTCCAGAGCTAGCTTTTGAAGGTTCTCCTCAATCGCCTGCAGTGACCAAGAACCATAAATACCTGGCTCACGAACACCCAGCATATTTAAATTCGGACCATTTAACACTAGGATACGGTTCAAAGTAGACCCTCCATAACGAATAACAATATACTAAAATACGCATACCTGTTATTTTACCATAAGTTTCTTCCCTTTGAGAACTGTTTTTTCGAATCATTGGCAAGATTACTCTGGCTGAGGGTTTTGCTTGCTTTTTTTGAACGGCTCGCGTATGCGCTCATCATTAAATTCGAAGGCAATGCTATACCCAATAAATAGTCCCCAAAGCACGAATAAACAAAATTCACTAAGGATCGTTTTTAAATCCATATAGGCAATCCACGGCACCATTCCCGTAATCGGACCCACCAATAAAAATATAAGCCCCCACCAAACAACTCCATAACCTAAGCCTGCCCATGGCCCTGCCGATTTAGCGAGCAATAACGCATACAGCAGAGAGGCAACAATCGAAAATAAAATAAATACGCCCCAGCCCAGCATATATCCTTGCCAAGTGACCAAAAAGCTGCTTTTAAAAAATGGTTCAACCATAAATCCCGGAGTCAGATTGCTAAAGTGGAATAAGCTCTCAAACATTTTCAGGGCTCCCCCTATTAAGCCAGCAAAAAAACCGATATATAACGAAAAAAACCATTTACTCGTGTGGTGTTCTTGATTTTTTCTACCATTCATACGTTTCCTCCGTTCATTTTGCATATGAAGTTGTCTTGGGCTGGAGTATGGATAGTATACGCAATTTTTTGTGAACTAAACGATAGTAGCTTTCTCTCTTTGAATCCGATACAATAATGAAGAAAGCTCATTCATACTTACAAAAAGAAGGTGCAAAACGTTGTCGCAAAAAGAACAGCCAAGAGGAATTTATGGTGGGCAAGCTGTGATCGAAGGGGTTATGTTTGCAGGCCGATCTGTACATGTCACGGCGGTACGCCGTAAAGATAATTCCATCGAATATTTTGAAGTACCCAAGAAAGAAATCGGATGGGTACAAATGTTAAAGAAAATCCCTTTTGTCCGCGGTATCGTTGGCATTGTCGAGTCAAGCGCCAAAGGTGCACAGCATCTGAACTTTTCTGCTGAATCATTTGCTGAAGGGGAAGAAGATCCTAAGGAAGCCAAGAAGGAACAAAAGGAATCCATTGCCGGCAAGGTTTCCATGATCCTTGGCGTAGCCGTGGTTGGGGTATTATCCTTTGTATTCGGGAAGTTTGTATTCACGCTGATACCTCCCATTATCGAGCAGCTTTTATTTGCCAACGTATTCCAGAACCAAATTGGTCATAACCTGATTGAAGGGCTGATCAAAATTATTTTGTTGGTCGCCTACATCTATTTCATTTCTTTAACACCGATGATTAAACGCTTGTTTCAATACCATGGAGCCGAGCATAAGGTCATCAGCGCGTACGAAGCAGGCATGGAGCTTACAGTAGCTAATGTGCAGAAGTTTAGTACCCTGCATTACCGTTGCGGCAGCAGCTTTATCGTCTTCACCGTTCTGGTCGGTGTTATTATTTATTCGTTTTTCACATACGATTCGTTTGTTGAGCGTATTATACAACGTATTGTATTGTTGCCTGTCGTTATTGGCGTTTCCTATGAAGTGCTTCGTTTCACCAATAGCTTGCGTGAAGTGCCTGTCCTGCGTTACCTTGGATATCCTGGCCTGTGGCTGCAAAAGCTCACTACCAAGCAGCCGGATAACACCCAGGTGGAAGTATCCATTGCATCCTTTAACCGGATGCTTGAGCGTGACCAGCAAGCTAGAGCTTAGTTCAGATAAAAAGCAGAAGTTTACGTACAGTAAGCCTATGCGATCAATCAAGTTTATTCTTACGATGCTGGTTTTTGATTGAGCAAAAACCCTTAGGAGGAAGCGCGATGAAATCCGGACGTTTTTCTATTGCTACTTACATCATTTTTGGATTAGCTTTAATCGGACTTGTATCCCGAGCTACTCAATATATTATCCCTATTGTAGTGTTCGGGGTCATTTTCTTACTGTTTAAATTTCCGCCAAACAAATGGGGCAAAAGCAAAACAACCACTACCCGATCTGGCAGAACCAAAGAAAAACGAACCCGTGATGCGACTTTTCGTGTAATCAACGGCAGCAAAGGAAGCTCGGATGAGCCTCCCAAATACCACTAAACGGCGAGCTTCTCGCCGTTTTTTTGTTGTTATTATACGGTTGCATAATGCTATATTATGCCGCTATATACTGCTATACTGTTTGAAACCGCTGTATACTTTTGTATTCTAGAGTATGCTTCCACATCATGCTTCTTATTGCTTACTGTTTGCGAAGTACATGCTCGATGAAATTTTCTTTGTAATCCACTGCCCTCCATTTACTGAAAAATTTTTCACCCGCAAGCCTGCCTGACTCGTACAACAGCATACTCGTTTCGATGGACATATCAAACTGGGTAATGCTGACACCCAATGTTGGTATTTTGATAGTCCGAAATCGGTTAACGTCCTCGATATATCGTTCATCATGAGCTTCCATCATGGTGGAGAATAACGCTTTGAACATCGACAGCGGCCCGTAAATCGTATTGGGCATGCTCGCACCTCTTCCGACCAGCTGGAAGCCGATCGTGGGGATCATCTCATCAAAAGCAGGCACCTTATCATAATCGTAGATCCAAAGGGGGAAATTGCTAAGCAGCCCTCCATCGACGACATAAATGAATTGATCTGCAAAGGTTTCGTTGGGAAGACGTCTATCCGCCGCTTTGCGTATAATAACAGGATCGAAAAAATAAGGGATACTTGTGCTCATTCTAACGGCTTTGGAAATGTTAAATAACTGAGGATTGATCCCATACTGAGCAATATCATCCGGCAGCACTAGCAGCTTGCGCTGCGATATATCCGATGCGATGATTCTTAATTGGTTTGGCAATAAATCGCCAAAGGTACGAATCCCTTTCGCCAGCAGCAGCCGATGGATCCAGTTCTCCAATGCTTCTCCGGAATATAAGCCTTTTTTGAGCAGAAAGCGCGCGGCAGGCCCGATGACCTTGGTGTCAAACAGCTTAGAGCGCTGCAAGAAGGCACGGAATGGCGTCGCTTGGATTATTGCCCTCATCTCCTCCGCATTGTATCCTGCAGCTATGAGAGAAGCGATGATGGCACCTGACGAGGTACCTGCTACTTGGTGAAACTTAATACCTTTTTGTTCGGCGGCTGCAATAGCACCCGCTAGGGCAACGCCCTTGACTCCGCCTCCTTGGAATACTGCGTTGATCTTCAGTGGAATCACCTCACCCTCCCACCCTCCCTATTAGGGAGGGACCCAAAGAGCTTTGCCCTCTGGACTCCCATGCGCGTTGGCAGACTCTTGTGTTCTCGGGGCGCTTCCATCCCTTCTTGTTTCCTAAAGGCTTAAGGCACACCCTTATCTCTTTGATGGAAGTCTTAACTTTATCTATATGTACATCCGCCGGATTTCTTGCAAGTTTCTTATACAAGTCGTCCTTCGATTATAGCTGCATTCAATATGGATTGCAGGACAAAAAAACCACTCCAAAAGCGAGTGGTTTCCCAGAATTATTTATTGCTCCACATACACATGCTGAAACGCGCCATATTCAAACGGCGGTTATTTTTCAACCTCTTTCAAGCCTCTTAGGACTCGTCCATCTCTTTTTTGAGATTCAGTAGATCTTCGCTACGTTTTGGGTCTTTTTTGAAATATTCGATCAGTGCCTCAATGCAAGTTATTGAATCCCAGCTTAGATGGTGCTCTATACCTTCTACATCTTTATAGATCGTATCTTCCGATACGCCAATTATCGTTAAAAATTGCTCCAGCAGGTCATGTCTGGCAACTAAGCGTTTACCCATCTTTTGCCCTTTGGGAGTCAGGATTAGCCCACGGTATTTTTCGTAAACCAAATAGTTATCCTTGTCCAGCTTTTGAATCATTTTGGTCACTGACGAAGGATGAACCTCCAGCCCCTCAGCGATATCCGATACCCTAGCATAGCCTTTTTCATCGATCAATTTATAAATACGTTCTAGGTAATCCTCCATACTTGGTGTAGCCATTTGCGTTCCTCCCGTACATCATCAATGACCTTGCTTGGATATTGAAGTAAATCCATCTGTAGAAGAATGATCTGCAGACTTAAGAAGCAAACTAAGGTCATCATAAGCGCTTTTTACTATAACATAGCCAGAAAGACGAAGCAAGCCGAGCAATATCAATAAATGGAGGTGTGTTATGTCTACTGAGCTGCTAACCCCGGTTATCAGGCAAACGCAGGTTTTTGTGCCGGAACTCGTTTATTTTGAGCCGGATGCACTGAATTATCCCAAAGGACAACGAATTCTCGAGTGGGCTAAGCAAAAAGGGCTCCCCATCCATATGACCTCTTCGCACAATCGCATCATGAATTTACCGGGTGACAGCGATTTGGAGAAATATAAAATTGCCAAGCGGACACTTGTCGTAGGCATCCGCAAAACCTTAAAGTTCGAGCAGTCCAAGCCTTCCGCCGAGTATGCGATTCCAATTGCCACAGGCTGTATGGCCCACTGCCATTATTGTTACCTGCAAACTACATTGGGGGCGAAGCCCTATATCCGAATTTATGTGAATACAGATGATATTCTCAAGGCCGCCAAGCAATATATCGAAGAACGGGCACCCGAGATCACACGGTTTGAGGCAGCTTGTACCTCAGATCCAGTAGGTCTTGAGCATATTGGTGGCTCGCTCAAGGAATTGGTTGAATTTATGGCCAAAGAGCCATTAGGCCGGCTACGCTTTGTAACCAAGTTCCACCATGTTGAGCCATTGCTTGATGCCAAGCACAATAAGCATACACGGTTTCGTTTTAGCGTAAATGCCCATTATGTCATTAAAAATTTCGAGCCGGGCACGTCCAGCTTTGCTGAGCGTATTATCGCAGCAGGCAAGGTCGCACAAGCCGGGTATCCGCTCGGCTTTATTATTGCCCCGATCATATGGCATGAGGGCTGGGAGGATGGATATCAGGAGCTTTTAGAAAAGCTCAAAGAAACGCTTCCCGAAGAGGCTACCACAGACCTGACCTTCGAGCTGATCCAGCACCGATTTACGAAAACGGCAAAAAGGGTCATTGAGCAGCGTTATCCTAAAACAAAGCTGGAGCTTGATGAAACCAAACGAAAATACAAGTGGGGCAAGTACGGTCAAGGCAAATATGTGTACCCGGATGAGCAAGCGAATGCGCTGCGCCAATTTATAACCGAGCAGATTTTTGAGAAATTTCCCAAATCGAATATCGACTATTTTACCTAAGCATTTTTACCTCACAAGTACAAACTATGTCTTGGCTCTCAAGAAACTCAACATTAAAACTTAAGCCATTCCGGGGTCATTTGGTTAAGCCAGATCGTAATGCGCGTCATTTGGTCGGTATATAATAATATTGCCATAACAATCATCAAGCCGCCGCCAATTTTCATAATAATCGAGGAATAACGCAAGATCCATTTGGTTGTGCCAATAAAAAAAGAAAGCACTAGAAACGGTAATGCGAAGCCCAGCGAATAAGCGGAGATCAATGGTAACCAGGAATCAGGATTGGTCGCAGCCAAAGCCAGGATCGCGGAAAGTATGGGCCCTATGCAAGGTGACCAGCCAGCGGCAAAGCCTATACCGATAAGCACTGAGCCAAGATAACCCGCTGGCTTTAGCTTCCACTGTAATTTCCGTTCTCGCATTAACCATTGCGGCTGGAAAACACCGAGCAGGAACAAGCCCATTAAAAGGATCATTAAAGCGGCGATTTGACGTAATAAATTTCTGTAATCCACAAAAAAATTGGAAACAAGACCGGCTCCCCAGCCCAAGCTATAAAAGATAATGGAAAAGCCAATAATAAAGCAGAGCGTATGCAGGACCGTCTGTTTTCGGACGCCTGCTGCGGGATTGCCGCTCTTTAATTGACTAACCGATATACCGGTAATATAGGATAAATAAGATGGGTATAGGGGCAAGCAGCACGGTGAAATGAATGATGCGACTCCTGCCCAGAAAGCAATCCACAGGTTAACCTCCAACATAATACCTCCTTAATAAAAAACGTCATTCACCTGTTATATGATTTGGCAGGTATCTTCTATATTAAAGCTTTTAGCGGATTATTCAAATTAGGATTCCCCTATTATGATCGTTTTGCCGGCATTTCTTTAAAAGTTTCATGAAATATACAAACAAAAGCATCCTCCTCGAAATTACGAGGTTGGACGCTTTTGTTTTTGTTGCTTATGAATTTAGCCGACTTCAATACGCTCCGCTTGAAGCTGTGCCTTTATGCAAAGCTCTCCTGCTTTAAACGCATGCTCTTGAGTCATGGCATTTTCAGTACGATTAATGCAATCAAGAATCAATTGGCCGAAGAACGGATACCCGACTTCACCACTAAGTGCAAAATGCTTTTCGCCCTCTTGGTTAACAAGGTACAGATGGTTACCGCTAGGCTCGCGTGCAATATCGACATATTTACGAATCTCAATGTAACCCTCGGTTCCAAGGATGGTCATACGTCCATCTCCCCAAGTGCTAAGGCCATCAGGTGTCAGCCAATCCACACGGAAGTAATTAGTAGCTCCATTATCGGCAATCAACGTCGCGTCGCCAAAATCCTCTAGCTCCGGATATTCTTTGTTTTTGTAATTAGCCACCTTACTGCTAACTACACGTGCGTCCTTGGCTCCAGTGAAGTACAGGAATTGCTCGATTTGATGGCTACCGATATCGCATAAAATACCGCCGTATTTATCAAATTCGAAAAACCAATCCGGTCTGGATGGCGCATTCAAGCGATGGGGTCCTAAACCGATAACTTGGACAACGCGCCCAATAGCACCTTGCTCAATAAGTTGCCCGGCAAATACTGCACTTTCAACATGCAGGCGTTCGCTGTAGTAAACCATATATTTGCGTCCAGTTTCCTTAACCTTGGCACGAGCTTGCTCTACTTGCTCCAAGGTAGTAAACGGCGCTTTGTCGGTGAAATAATCTTTGCCGCTGTCCATAACGCGAAGACCAAGTGCACAACGATCTGAAGTGATTGCTGCACTTGCAACTAAACGGATGGACGAATCGTTCAAAATTTCCGCTTCGGAAGCGGCTGCTTTGGTTCCGGGATATTTGGCGATAAACGCTGCAACTTTCTCTGGATCTGGATCGTACACAGCAACCAAATCTCCGCCTGCTTCGATTAGGCCGTTGGTCATTCCATAAATATGGCCATGATCCAATGCGATGGCTGCAAACGGAAATTCTCCCTTGGCAACAACCGGATTGGGCTTACCCTGTGGTGCATAATTCATTCCATCTTTGGTTTGCATAATAAAAGCCTCCTGGTTATGGGATTCATATTGGTATTGTTAACGTGAACATACCTCATTTTACCACAGATCCGTTAGGAAGTGCATCAGAAATTGTCACCAGGGTTAATTGGTCTCCATGGGATGCGGCCAGTATCATGCCTTGCGACAGCTCACCACGTAGTTTAACCGGCTTCAGGTTAATAACACAGATTACTTTGCGTCCCACCATCTGCTCCGGCGTATAAAATTTGGCGATGCCCGATACGACCTGGCGTTGCTCGGTACCCAGATCAAGCTGTAGCTTCAGCAGCTTATCTGCGCCTTTGACAGGCTCAGCCGCGATCACCTCAGCGACACGCATTTCGACTTTGAAGAAGTCGTCGATGGAAATTTCGGCGACGCCATCCTCCGCTTTCCCAGCTGCTGTTGCCCCTTTTACCGCTGCAATCTGGTTGCCTGCAGCCTGCCCGGCATTTTGTCCGGCTCCGGCTGCCTGAACGTTCGCTCCTTGAGCGGTGCCAGCCGTCCCAGCCCCTGCAGCGAATACCGTTGTACCAGCAGCTGATCCTCCAGCAGCTGCCTTCTCCGCCGAAGCGCCTCCACCCATCGCTTCCGCGATAAAGGCTACCTCTTTATCCACCTCTAGGCGAGGGAACATCGCTAGCCCTTTGGTAACGCGAGTGCCCGCCGGCAGCGTTCCAAACTGGTGAACCGTGTCCCACGTGGTTAGCGCCGCGTCGTTAATCCCTAGCTGCTGCCATATTTTCAGCGGCGTTTGCGTCAGGAAAGGCTGAAGCAGTACCGATGAAATTCGCAGCGACTCCGCTAGTACGTATAAGACGGAGCCTAAGGTCGCACGCTTGCTCTCGTCTTTGGCCAACGTCCATGGCTGGGTTTCATCAATATATTTGTTCGTACGGCTAATCATTTGCCAGATCGCGCTTAACGCCACGGAGAACTCCATGGTCTCCATCGAATCTTCCACTTTGTGAATAGCTTGGTTTATCGTATCCAATAAAACAGTGTCAAATTCTGTAGCACCCGCTTCATACGCCGGTACAATCCCGTCAAAATATTTCTCGATCATTGCCACGGTACGGCTGAGCAGATTACCAAGGTCATTGGCTAAGTCGAAGTTAATCCGTTCGACAAAGCTTTCGGGCGTGAAGGTGCCATCCGATCCAAACGGAACCTCACGCAGTAAGTAATACCGAAGCGCATCCAGACCGTAACGGTCCAGCAGCATCACTGGATCAACCACGTTTCCCTTCGATTTAGACATTTTACCATCCTTCATTAACAGCCAGCCGTGGCCAAATACCTTTTTGGGCAGTGGTAAATCAAGCGCCATCAACATAATCGGCCAGTAAATGGTATGGAAACGGACGATCTCTTTGCCCACCAGATGAACATCTGCAGGCCAAAATGTTTGAAATTTGTTATCCTCATCGCTTCCATAACCAAGTGCTGTGATGTAGTTAGATAAAGCATCTATCCATACATAAATCACATGCTTCGGATCTTTTGGAACCTTGATGCCCCAATCAAAGGTGGTTCGGGAAACGGCAAGATCCTCCAGCCCCGGTTTAATGAAATTGTTGATCATCTCATTTTTGCGGGATTCAGGCTGGATAAAGTCAGGATTTTGCTCATAATATGCGAGCAGCCTATCCACATATTTGCCCATCCGGAAAAAATAGCTTTCCTCTTTAATCAGCTCTACCGGTCTGCCGCAATCCGGGCATTTGCCATCAACCAGCTTGTTTTCCAGAAAAAACGATTCACAAGGCGTACAATACCAGCCTTCATAGGTGCCTAAATAAATATCATCTTGCTCCATCAGCTTTGTGAAAATTTTCTCTACCGCCCGCTTATGGTGCTCATCTGTTGTACGGATGAAGATGTCATAGGAAATGTCGAGCTTGCTCCACAATTCTTTAATGCCTACTACGATATCGTCGACAAATTGCTGGGGAGTTACCCCTTTTTCCAGCGCTTTACGCTCGATCTTTTGCCCATGCTCATCTGTCCCAGTCAAATACTTCACGTTGTACCCGCGCAGCCTTTTATAACGGGACATCGCATCACCAGCTACAGTCGTATAGGCATGACCGATATGCAGCTTATCGCTTGGATAATAAATCGGGGTCGTGATATAAAATGATTTTTTTTGCTCTGACATCAATATCGCCTCCAAATTTTTCGTTGTAAAAAAACAGAAAAAGCCCCGTCCAGCTTGGGACGAGAGCTTGAGCTCACGCGGTACCACCCAACTTCCCCCATTCTCCAGTACAATCGGAAAATAAGGCTCAGTAGTCATGTTGCGACTTTCCGTTAACGCCGGAACTACGACAACAGCTTACAGATCTGTAGGATGCACCTTCGTGCAAACTCCATGCTGCTCACCGTCATATCCTCCCGGACCATCTTCCTTTGCGTCGGCCAACCGGTTTTCAGCTACTCCGGCTCTCTGAGTGACTTATGCAAAGTACTTTTCCGTTCATAGGATGGACAATTATAGAATAAGCCAAATATAACGAACTAAGTCGCCGATGTCAAGCTAGCCATTCCATTATCTGGCTTTAGACAGTGGCCAACGCACTTAAAAAACCGGAGCACTTGCCCGCTTATTCATTTTTATTTTCAAAAACGTTAAGAAGGCTGCAAGCTTTCGGCTCGGAATGGGTAATACTAACAATAGGCAACAAACAGCATATAAAAGGGGGATGATCCCACCATGATGGACACTATATATCTGATGCTTTCAATGATGATTGTAGGCTGCGTTGTACTTCTCACGCTTGCTGCACTTGGCATTTTCAACAAAGAAGAAGGCAGGTAAATACACTACACGATCCAAAACTCACAATGCTCTCTTTGGAACTGTCTGCCTTCAATCACAACATACTCTTTGGAGAAGCTCTCAACTTTTCCTACCTTATCGAGCTTGCCGTTTACCCATGCCTCAATGGGTCTTTGGAAAGTAACTGAACGTTGAAAATCCGTATCTAATTTACAAACCTTTCTGATCATAAGCTTCCTCCGTTGTCGATCCTATTTTAATAACCCAATGCAAGCCAAATTGAATTCGGTTCCCTTGCATTCAGGTCGATCCCCATGAATAACTTCCATTTCGCACTGATGCTTACCCCAATCCAGACCATCAGCAATCACTTGCATTTGATACCATCCCTGGTCTCCGCACCAGTCTGGACGTTCCCGCGAGGATTCGTGCCATTCTCCCATATCGATCCGATAACGAAACTCTGAAGATAGCTTACCGAAATCGAATCCCAACGCAAGACCAGTTCCCTCAAAAGAAAATGAAAGCTTCGCACCGACAGCCGATGTATATAACACTTGGTCAATCCATCGAAGATATGGCCACCTTCGAAGTGTCCATGGACCTGTTAGCTGTACCTCCGAAAAGGGTAGTGGTTCAGCCATTTCCCAATTCTGCGGATATAAAGGCTTCGGCAGCGTCCTATCCCTTGCCGTTTCCTCCATTCTCTCCACTTCCACCTTGTCCACCGTGTCCTTATGGGCAACCGCTCCTAAAGGAGTAAGCTCGCTTTCTAAATAAGAGATCACACTACGACCATAGGAGACGCTCCCTCTACTGCCAGGATGCAATCCATCAGGCAGCCAATCGTCCCAGCGCATGATTCCTAGGCGTACCTCGTTAATTGCATATAAGCCTGCCCATACCGAACCAAGCTGGTAATGCTCGGCAATTTGTTCAAATTCGTCGATGGACGAGGGTATACGTCCTTCGGCTATATCCTTATACATGGGCTGGCTATAGGTATAGACAAGCACAAGATCTCTCGCCTCATCGCGCAGCAGCTTCCTGACCAAGCCTTCTCTTGTTCTCGATCGGAGATCCGTAGCCACTTGCAAATCATTGACCGCAAATTCAATAAAGACCAGGTCACAGCATCTGTCGACCAGATCCTTCTGCGCCCGAAACACAGCGAGGGTACTGCCCGTAGCGCCAATCGCTGTGTTCTCTATCGTTAAACGAACCTCTGGATAATGCTCAGCAAACCAGCGGATTACAGACTCCGGCCAGTTTGTACCTTTGCGTGGATCTGTAATAGACCCGCCTATAAAACCTATCGTTAGCTGCTTATTTTGGAGCGCTTTCAATGTTCTTGTCAGTAGCTTACGGTGCTGGATCACTTGTAAACTCATACCCATGCCTCCAGGTTATAAAATATAAAATATAAAATAGAATCGCTTTGTATGCTTTTTAAACAACAGCATCCCTAAAAAAACCTTGAATTCTCAAGGTTTAAAGGATTTCTAAGGTTTAAGATTCCACTAATTAAGACTTCTGTATTTTCGGTGGCACATGGTCAATTCCGCCTGGATGGAAGGGATGGCATTTGCATATGCGCTTCGCAGCCAGCCATGAGCCTTTGGCTGCTCCATGCTGTTCCAAGGCATCCAGCGCATATTGGGAGCAGGTTGGATAGAAACGGCAGGTTGGCGGCTTTAATGGGGAAATGAATTTACGGTAAAACCACACCATCCCTTTCAGCAGCCTGTTCATGCACGTCCAGCCCTTACTAGCTGTAGCATAACCTCTTTACGGTCCGGGTGGCAGGCGATTAGATAAGGCTCAGGGTTCATACCACGAAATGTATTGCCCTCATAATCCATAATTAATCCACCTGCTTCCTGCACGAGAAGCAGTCCTGAATAAAGATCGTCACCCTCGGAGTTGTACAGAATAACTCCATCAATCTGGTTTCTCGCCAGCATGCTCCACTGCATGGTAGGAGCCCACAAGCGCATCATCCGCTTGGTGCTGCTTTCCACATGCCTCCGCAGACGTATCGCTACTTCATCCTGCTGAACCTTATGGCCTTGTATCCATCCGACTGTTAGTCGTTTGGGAATCGGCCGGGGCTGCATGAGTAAAGCTATTCCATCACAGGTTGCTCCTTCGTTATGCTTTGCTACATACATTTTGTCCAGGATCGTATCGTAAATCACTCCGAGTATCGGCTGACCGCAATAAATGAGCGTAATGGAAACACCAAATAAGGGCAAACCGACCGCGAAATTATTGGTGCCATCCAAGGGGTCAACCAACCACAACCAATCGCTGTCGACACCTGACCAGCCCGACTCCTCGCTTCGGATCTTATGCTGTGGAAAAGCTTCATGAAGCAGCAGCAGAATCGCTTTTTCTGCAAGTAGGTCTGCTTCAGTCAATATATCTCCGAAATCATCCTTCTCATCTTGGGTGTAGCCCTCAGCAAACAAAGTCCGTGCTATATTCCCTGCTTGCCTCGCAGCATCCATGGCTACCGATTCCGCAACGGCGAGCATATTTGCAATTTCCATGCCATCATCTCCCAAGGCTTATCCGCTATAAGGAGCCCTAATCTCCGAATTTACGGCTCCCTCATCCAACTGCTCCAATGAAATTCGTGCGCCTAACGAACGGAACAGCTCGATTGCATTTTCATTTCCGCGCTGTATATGTTCAATTCCCGTTATTTTAGTCGAGCCCTCAGCTGCCAAACCTGCCAGCAATAAGCATGTGCCTGCGCGAACATCCGTAGCATGCACCCAATTACCGATCAGTGGGACACCGCCTTTAATAAAGGCACTTTCCTTGCGCACTTCAATATTGGCCCCCAGCCGCTTCAATTGCTGGACATGGCTAAAGCGCTTGGGATAAACACGCTCGGTCACAATGCTTTTTCCCATCGACTGTAGCAAGAGCGCAGTGAATGGCTGCTGCAAATCGGTTGCAAACCCTGGATACATTCCTGTCCGTATGCGGGTAGCCCGTAACTTGCCATTAGAATGTGCGGTTATATTCTGGTCGTCAATAACGATTTCCATGCCGATCTCCCGCAATTTGGCTGTACAAGAGCCGAGATGCTCTGGAATTACATTCCTAACCGTCACACTTCCGCCGTTAATGCCAGCAGACATTAAGAAAGAACCCGCAATCAGCCGATCAGGGATAACCTGATAAGCACCACCGCCTAAATAAGGAACGCCCTCGATGCGGATCTGGTCCGTACCCGCGCCAATAATACGCGCTCCCAGCATATTAAGGAAGTTAGCGGTATCTACAACCTCAGGATCCGTGGCTGCGTTCGTTAGTCGAGTTCTGCCTTTGGCCCTGACAGCAGCCAGCATCGTATTAATCGTAGCTCCCGATGTAATCATATCAAAATAAATATCAGCGCCGCGTAGCTGCTTGGCCTCAACGACATAGTGGTCATTATGGAAGGTAACCTCGGCTCCGAGCATCCGAAAGGCTTTAATATGCTGGTCAATCGGACGCGACACAAAATCATCCCCACCTGGGAAGCCTACCGTAACCTTGCCAAACTTGGCCAGCAAGGCACCAACAAAGTAATAAGAAGCCCGATAAGCGGAAGCCTTACCTGGATCAATTACAGCGCTATGTAGCTTTCTTGGATCCATAAACAGCTCGCCCGATGGCAGCCGTACTATGTCGAGTCCAATGTCCATACCAATTTGGCGAATAATTCGCAAATCTTCTATATTAGGAATACCGTCCAACGTAACGGTAGAATCGGCTAAGCAAGAGGCCGCTAATAAAGCCAGCGAGCTGTTTTTGGAGCCTTGTATAGTTACGGCACCCTTTAAAGGACCCGATTTTTGTACTTGAATATAATTCACTACTTTTCCTACTTTCTAAGTGGAGTTCATCATAGGTACACATCACACATCGGGAAGCGAATCTTCACAAGATATGGCCAACTTTACTGACTATCGCCATTTTACACCAAATGAAACACAAAATACAGCATTAACTCATTAACTATAACAGACTTATAGGTATGCTTTCCAGTTCAGGATCATCGTTGTCGTTTTGAATGGAAAAAGAGGCCGGATAAGATTCATCCGGACCCCTCACAAATGGTTTAGCTTATTGAGGTCGGTGCCCCAAAAGGTGAATGGTAACCACTAATTGCACTTAAGATGCTGGCTGCTTTCTCGTCAGTCATCGAACCAAAGCGTTCAGCGGCATCGACAATTTTGGGAAACAGGTGAATATCTCCTGCAGTAGCAAAACCCGAAACTCCCGGAAATGATAAAACAAAGTGCACACATGCATCAATGATGTCCTGGCTGTCGAACGGCTCGTACCAAGTAGCATAATCCCGCTGCTGGTGCTCAGCCCATGGTCCTTTCGCAATCGCTTTGATAACGCGCAGCGCCGTCTCTTGCCTTTGCGTTTCCTCCAATAGCAAGTCAAACGCTTTGCGGTATTCCGGCATGGCATACAAAATATAGTTCAAGGGCAGCAGCACCGTGTCAAACGGGAAGCGTTTGAGCGCCTCCAAATGGGTAGCTGGTGCTTCGTGACCATGCCCTGTTATGCCAATCGCGCCTATAATGCCTTCGTCCTTGGCTTCTAGCAAAGCCTCAAGCGCACCGCCTGTGCCCGTGCATTTATCCAACTCCTCGATGGTGCCAACTGCATGAAGCTGCAATAGGTCAACGCGGTCAACCTGCAACCTCTCCAAGGAACGGTATATTTGCTCCTTGGCCTTTTCTTTGGTTCGTTCGCCGGTTTTCGTAGCAAGGAATATATCCTTGCTGATTTGTGGCATCCATGGACCCATCCGCAGTTCGGCCTCGCCATAGCTGGCAGCGGTGTCGAAATGATTCACTTTATGCTCCAAGGCAAATGAAATGGAAGCATCCGCTTCAACCTGGCTCACTTTACCGAGACTTGCTGCTCCAAACATAACAACTGAGCTATCATAACCTAAACGTCCTAGCTTTCGACTTTGCATGGTCGCTCCTCCTTCATATTAAAGCCATTCCCTAATCATAATTCGATATACGTATTCGAAAATAATTACTGCTCTTCTTTACGGTCCGTTGCAAGGGGAGGCGTTATCGACAACGCATCGATTTCCTTGCGCCATTCCGGTGTCATCGCTACCTCCAGGGCAGCCAAGGATGGCTCAAGCTGCTCCAGGCTGCGCGCCCCAATAATCGGCGCCGTTATCGCAGGATGCGACATGACCCAGGCTACGGCTAGTGATGCCGGATGCACCTCACGTTTTGCTGCATGGGCAGCAAAACGCGCTGCTACATCATAATAAAGCTCGTCCCCATAGCGTTCACTGTACATCTTCACATCCACCAAGCGGCCCGTGTCCGGCTTGCCTCCATTATATTTGCCCGTCAATAAGCCACCGCCTAATGGGCTATAGCTAATAACGCCTACCTGCTCCGACTCGGCTAAAGGCAAAATTTCAACCTCCGCTTGGCGCTTCACGATATTATACATCGGCTGGATGCATTCAAAGCGGGCAAGCTGCTCCTTCGCTGAAATGCCTAGCGCCTTGGCGATTTGCCAGGCGGCCCAGTTGCTGACCGCGGGATAGAGGATTTTACCCTGCTGCTGCAAATCATCTAAAGCACGCAACGTCTCCTCCATCGGCGTTAACGGATCAAAATGATGGACGAAATACAGATCAAGTCGGTCTGTTCCTAGCCTCTTTAGGCTTTGCTCCACAGATAGCATAATATGCCTGCGTGACAAGCCTTTGTCGTTGATCCCTTTGCCCGTAGGCATACAGACCTTCGACGTTAAGACAATTTCGTCGCGATGATCCGCTATGCAGCGTCCCAAAATTTCCTCTGACCTGCCGTTGCTGTAAACATTGGCTGTATCAAAAAAATTAATGCCTACCTCACGGCAACGCTCGAACATGGCCTTTGACATTTCTTCATCGGCATTGCCACCAAATGACATCGTTCCAAAGCATAAGCTTGATACCTGTATGCCGGTTTTGCCCAAATTGCGATATTGCAAAGAATAGCCTCCTAATAAACAAATGATTTACTTACAAGCTGTATATAAAACTTTTCAAAAAATTAACTATTCATGTGGGGGGAACCCGGCATTAGCTGCATAAACTCGATCCTGTTGCCATCCGGGTCTTTGACCCAGCATTGGTAATTAGTATCCTTGCCCTGCTTAGGCTCAACATCCAAAACAATATGATGCGCTTTCAAATGGTCAGCGATTTGATGGATATCATCAACTTCGAGGCACAGGTGGTTAAATCCGATCGCTTTCTCCACCGAAGCCGGCTTGTTCAACCCTCCATAAAACAATTCAATAAATTGTCCCTCACACACTTTGATGTAAACAATCCAAGGCAAGTCATCATGATCATGGATTTCAAAAGCTTGCTGAAAACCGAGAATCCCGCAATAAAAATGAAGCGACTTCTCCATATCCTGCACCGTTAACGCTAAATGCCCAATTCTTTTTATCATCATCAGCACCTCCTGTTTCATCATATCGAATAAATCGTTAAAATATAAGGAGTGACCCATTTCTTATTAACTCACCTATAGGTAATTTAGGTACATACTGGTAACTAACATAGTAATTAGTTAGTACTTACCAATTTACGGATATTTCAACTATAATAGCAAGGTACTCACAAATTCTCATGAAATCTGGAGGCTCAAACCATGAAGTATCGCAATCTCGGCAATAGCGGCTTAAAGGTAAGCGAGATTAGCTTAGGTAGCTGGATGACCTACGGCGGCTATGTAGAAAACGATAAGTCGGTTCAATCGATCGAAAAAGCTTATGATCTGGGCGTTAATTTTTTCGATACAGCTAATGTATATGAAAAAGGCGAAGCCGAGAAAGTAATGGGCAAAACCTTAAGCGCTTATTCCCGTGATTCCTATGTGCTGGCTACCAAGGTATATGGCAACATGGGGGATGGCCCGAATGATAAAGGCTTGTCTCGCAAACATATTTTCGAGCAATGCCACGCCAGCTTAAAGCGGCTTGGTGTTGATTATGTGGATGTCTATTATTGCCACCGTTTCGACCCAAATACCCCACTTGAAGAAACGATTCGTGCACTTGATGACCTGGTTACACAAGGTAAAGTGCTTTATGTAGGTGTCAGTGAATGGACGGCGGCACAAATGGTTGAGGCGCTTTCCATTGCCGATAAATATTTGCTTGACCGCATTATTGTCAACCAACCTGTCTATAACATGTTTAACCGTTATATCGAAAAAGAAATCATTCCGATGGGCACAGCCAAAGGAATCGGACAAGTTGTATTCTCACCGCTTGCCCAAGGCGTGCTAACTGGTAAATACCGAAAAGGCGAGGATGTACCTGCTGACAGCCGCGCAGCAAGCAAAAGCTGGGGCGAAAAGCAGCTAAAGGACAGCCAACTGGCCAAGGTCGACCTGCTTGTTGGTGTTGCCAAGGAATTGGACATCCAAGTGTCACAATTGGCCTTGGCTTGGATTCTTCGCGAGCCTAATGTAGCAAGCGCGCTTATCGGCGCGAGCCGCCCGGAGCAGGTTAGTGAAAACTGCGCAGCCTCAGGGCTAGAGCTTGCCCCAGAAGTGCTTGCCGCTGTCGAAGCCATTTTGGATATTTAAACAGCCGCCACCCTTCAATACCGAGCTGCTGGGTTGCATTTCTTTTAACAAAAAGAGGCTGTCCCCTAGTCATTTATGACTTTTGGGATCAGCCCTTTTCTATCTCGCGTTTGTGCTGTAATTCGAATTCGGTGCTACCTAGTTCTTCCGAATCTTGGCTTTTCTTCGCTGGGAGAGCCGGCTTTGTCTCATTGATTTGCGTAGGCTTGCCGTTACAGCCTGGGCTCCACCGAAGGAATTTAGCATTCTAAACATCGGTCCCATTTGCTGGAATAGCTTGAACATCTGCTGCGCTTTTCCCATCATGGAGAGCATGCCGTCAATACCGCCAATGCCATTCAGAAATGAGAAACCTTGATTGGCAGCGGGAGCTGCCTGTGCCACGGCGGCTGATTCAACATCGTCGTCTGGGGCATATAATCCTTTGACCTCCGTTGTTTTCAAATAAGGTTTAATCGTTTCAGGTGTTCTCTTCCTCGTGCTTCTTACTCTTCTGGTACGCTTCATACAGATCCCTTTCCTTCCCCGTATGATACTCGTTTGTACGATACTGTATGTAGCTGCCCCTTATTTGGGAACATCGATCCAGCCCAAATTAATCGAAAAATAAAACATAAAGGTCACCAGAAAACCGATGATTAGAAAAGTTACACCTAACGTCACCTTGCGTTGGAAAAAGAACACGAAAGCAAGACTAAAGCAAGAACCCATACCTAATAAATACAACATAAATACCAGCATGAAACGAACGTCTCCTTTTATATAAAAATTAATGTTTGAGATAAGTTTCGACAAACTATACTTTAGCATTTTTTCAGCAATAAATCGAATCCCAAAAAGCCGATCCCAACGCTCAGGAATTTAGCTTACTCCTGGGTCACTTACCTTTATGAAACTTAGGGAGTCTATGATCAGTACTTTTAATGCGCCATATAATTCCTTATACTAGAGTGGCAAGAAGTGTGGTGAATAACTGCTGCTGCATGGTCGGGATGTTCCTCCGATTGCTGTTGTTCATGGATTGGCTACTACTTATTCCACCGCACTTCTGATAAACAAAAAAATTTAGCGGATGCCTACAATTGTAAGCATTAAGCGATAATCCAGGAGGTAATTATGACTTACCAAGCTAACGACGAACGTTATAGTGGAATGAAATACAACAAAACCGGCAAGTCCGGACTTCAATTACCGGCGATTTCTTTGGGGCTTTGGCATAATTTTGGCGGTGTCGATACGTATGAGAACGGCAAAGCGATGCTGCGGACCGCATTTGATTTGGGCATCAACCATTTTGATCTGGCGAACAACTATGGACCACCGCCAGGATCTGCCGAGGAAATGTTCGGCCAAATGATGAAAACCGACCTCGCACCCTACCGGGATGAATTGATCATCTCTTCAAAAGCCGGCTATCGCATGTGGCCAGGACCTTACGGTGAATGGGGCAGCAAAAAGTATTTGGTCGCCAGCCTCGACCAAAGCCTAAAACGGATGGGGCTCGATTATGTCGATATTTTTTACTCCCACCGGTTTGATCCCCATACTCCTCTGGAAGAAACGATGGGCGCACTTGACCAAATCGTCCGCCAAGGGAAAGCCCTCTATGTCGGTATCTCCAGCTATACAGCCGAGCAATCCGAAGAAGCGATTACGATCCTGAAGCAAATGGGCACGCCTATGCTGATCCATCAGCCAAGCTACTCGATGCTGAATCGTTGGGTAGAGAATGGCTTGCAGGATGTGCTAGACAAGCATGGCGCAGGCAGCATTGCCTTCTGCCCACTTGCCCAAGGCTTACTGACCAGCAAATATTTGAAGGGCATCCCTGCTGAATCAAGAGCTGCTAAAGAAACGGGTGCGCTCAAGGAAGATTCAGTTACTGAAGAGAAGGTCGCTAAAGTTCGCTTATTGAACGGCATTGCCGAGCAGCGCGGACAAAGCCTTGCGCAGATGTCGCTCGCTTGGGTGCTCCGTGGCGGACGTGTTACTTCTGCATTAATCGGTGCAAGTCGTCCAAGCCAAATTGTTGAGAATGTTGCTGCGTTATCAAATCTGGACTTTAGTCCAGAGGAGCTAGCCAGCATCGATGAAATCTTGAAATAACGACGCAAAAAACCTTCATTCCACGTTAAGTGGATTGAAGGTTTTTTGTACTCTGGCTCCCTTACAGACCGATCCTAAATTTGGAGTTGACCTTTTGCTTGCCTATTGCTGGATTATTCAAATAAACGGCAGCCTACCGGAAAGTTGCGGTAGCTTCGCTCATTCACATCTCCGGCTTTGCCCAGGTTGACGCCATTTTCCTGTAAAATGTCTTACCATTAATTCGCCTTGCGGAATACAATTACGGCATTATGCCCGCCAAAGCCGAAGCCATTGGACAGCACAGTTTGCAGATCACTGGCCTCAGCCACATTCGGCACATAGTCCAGATCACATTCCGGATCCGGTATGTCATAGTTGATTGTTGGTGGCAAGATGCCTTCCACCAGCGCTTTAACGGCAATAACGGCCTCCAGCCCTCCTGCCGCTCCGAACAGATGGCCGGTCGCTGATTTGGTTGCACTCACCTTCAGCTTGTAGGCATGCGAGCCAAAAACCTGCTTGATTGCGTTCGTCTCTGAACGGTCGCCCAGTGGCGTTCCAGTTGCATGGGCATTGATATAATCGACCTGCTCTGGCGCTAAGCCAGCATCCAAGAGCGCTGCATGCATCGCCCGAACGGCTCCCATCCCTAACGGATCGGGCGCTGTCATATGATAAGCATCGGCAGATTGGCCGTACCCGACGATCTCCGCATAAATGCGGGCTCCTCTATTTACAGCATGCTCCCATTCCTCCAGCACCACAATACCGGCACCCTCGGACATCACGAATCCGTCACGGTTCGCTTCAAAAGGACGGCTGGCCTTCTGCGGCTCAGCGTTATTCGTTGACATGGCTTTCATATTGCAGAATCCGCCAAAGGAAAGCTCATTCAGCGGTGATTCCGCTCCGCCTGCAATCATCACATCAGCCGCTCCACTGCGGATTAGATGGAACGATTCCCCGATGGCATTGTTGCCGGAAGCACATGCATTAACAGGTGTCGTATTGGGTCCCTTCGCACCGATTTGGATCGATAGCTGGGCAGACCCCATATTCGCGATCATCATCGGAATCAGGAACGGGCTGATCCGCTTAGGGCTTCTTTCGAGCATCGTCTTATGGTTATCGAGCAGTGTTTGAATACCACCAATCCCAGTCCCAATACTAACCCCTACCCGATCGGCATTGGATTCATTAATAACGAGCTTAGCATCCTCCAAGGCCATCTTGCCCGCAGCAGCAGAAAATTGCACAAAGCGGTCCATATGGCGAATTTCTTTGCTGTCAAAAAAATCCTCCGGGGCAAAATCGGTAACAATACCAGCAATTTGTGTTGGAAAAATCGAAGGATCAAACCCTTCAATACGCGAAATACCTGATTCGCCTTTAATAAGCCGCTCCCAAAAGATATCAACCTGGGAGCCCAGTGGTGAAATGACGCTTAATCCGGTTACAGCAACACGTTTATTCATCTTGAATCCTCCTCATAGGGATAGGGTGGTTGAAGCTCTGGGTCAAGCCGCCAGTTAAGCAGCATCCCAGCTTGGACAAGCCCGGCTCCAAAGCCATAAATAAGTACCTTATGTCCATCTTGTAGCTTCCCGGTGCGAATGCCAACGTCAAGAGCAAGCGGAATCGATGCAGCGGATGTGTTTCCGAAATATTCCAAGCTGTATAACACCCGCTCCAAGGAAAGCCCGCTCCGCTCACAAATCGGCTCGATCATTCGTAGATTGGCACTATGGGGAACGAACCAGTCCACATCAGCGATCGCAAGTTCGCTCTTGCTCAGTAATTCCTTAATGCCTTCCGGCACATTGCGGACAGCCCAGCGAAAGACCTCTTTGCCGTTTTGCACCAGCATACCGCTATTGGCGAGCTTTTCTCCATTCAACGTTTCAGATAAGCCCGACCTGTACACGTGGATGCCGCCCTTGCCTTCCGTTCCTTGATGGTAAGCGATAAAGCTGGATTGCTCGCTATCCGCTTCAACCAGCACGACACCGGCTCCGTCACCGAATAAAATACAAGTTGAGCGATCCGTGTAGTCCGTAATTTTCGAGATCGTATCTGCTCCGAACACAAGAACCTTACGGTGCAAGCCCGAGGCTACCATCCCTTGCGCCACATGCAGGGCATAAGCGAACCCGGCACAAGCGGCGCTCAAATCAATCGCACCCGTCGAGCCAGAAATACCTAGCTTATCCTGCAGCAGGGCAGCTACACTAGGAAAGGAGAAATCGGGTGTACTCGTCGCAACCAGGATCAAATCGACATCGTCTAAGCGTTTGCCATACCTCTGGATTAAATCTAACGCGGCAGATGCACATAAGTCACTTGTATATTGGTCAGGCGCACTGATACGGCGTTCCCGAATGCCGGTTCTCTGTACAATCCATTCATCATTGGTGTCTACCAGCTTTTCCAAATCATCATTCGTCAGCCTTTTCTTCGGTACATAGGTGCCAATGGCAGTTATACGTGCTTGGGTAAGCTCCATAAGTTAAGCCTCTCCTTAGTGATCTAGTATTAGTACCTGATACTAATCTATTTTAGCATAAAGACTTCCAAAAAGAAAGCTACAGCTTTAATCCCCTATTAAAACCATCCGTAAGATAGACAGTGGAAAAAAACTTGGTTCTCCCGATGAAATTGGACGTTGCTTTATTGTGCAACTCCTACAATAGAGGTTGCCGAGGCCTTATTCGTCAAAAAATCCTTATGGTCTATTAGGACCATAAGGATTTTTCCGATAGCTTATTATTTGCTCAAATACGTGCCACTACTGCACAATCATAAAGAGACTATTATTCGTATCCCAAATTATAGACGCCAGGCAACACATGATCCTGCTTCAGCACAATAGCTGCTTCCTTCACCCAATAAGGGCTTCGCAGCAAGCCTTTTCCGATACAGACCATATCCGTTTGCCCATTACGAACCGCAGCCTCGGCCACCTTGGGATCATCCAAAGAGCCTACAGACATGACCGTCACACCGAGCTTTTTCTTCAACGCTTCCGCATAATTCAAGCGAAAAGCAGGGTACGCTTGCGGCCTCAATGGAACATTCCCGCCTGTGCTGACATCAAAAACATCGACACCGTGGGACTTGAAAGCTTCACACATCTCAGCTAACTCCTCAAACGTATATCCGTCTTCATGATACTCAACGGCAGATACCCTGCAGATCAAAGGCATGCCAGCAGGGAGCTTGGACTTCACCTCGGCAATGACCTCCAATGGAAATTTAGCTCGATCTCCATACGCATCCGTCCGTTTATTACTTAATGGAGACATGAACTGATGGAGCAAATAACCATGGGCTGCATGGAGCTCTATACAATCAAAGCCAGCCTTAACCGCCAATTCAGCGGATCTCCCGAATTTGGTAACCAGCTCTTTGATTTCTTCCTGCAATAATTCGCGAGGAATTGGGCTTTTATCACTAAAGGAGACTGCCGATGGAGCTACAATATCCGAGCCGGAAATCGTCGATTTACGTCCCGCATGGGAAATCTGTAACCCAACCTTTGCTCCATGTCGATGACACTCCTCAACAATACGCTGCAAAGCTTCTATCTGCGCTTCATCATAAATACCGAGACATTCCTCTGTGATTCTTCCCTTAGGCTCGACGTCTGTCATTTCTAGAAGAATGAGCCCCGTTCCGCCAATTGCTCTTGACACATAATGAATGAGGTGCCAATTTTCGGCCACTCCCTGCTGATTGCTTGCTTGATACTGGCACATCGGCGACATTACGACTCTATTTTTTAATTGAAGACTTCCTATTTGAATCGGATCCAAAATCCCTGGCATATTTATTCTCCCTCTTGCTCTTGCTCCCTATCAGAAGGTCATTTGCATTGTTCCCACATTAAATGCGCTAATAGCGCACAGCGCTTCGCAATTTGCTCAATTTCCACATATTCGTGTAAGGCATGAGCACCGTCTCCGACTGCTCCCAGACCATCAAGAGTTGGCACTCCCAGCGCCGCTGTGAAATTCCCATCACTTGCCCCACCTGTACTAGCCTCTTTCAAGGAAAAACCAAGCTGTTGCGCCAAGCCTTTTGCACTTGTATAGAGCTCCTCGCTATATTTCCGTTCCATCGGTGGCCTTAGCACTCCGCCTTGAACTTGAAGGGTCGTTCCCTTGAGCTTCGGCTGCATATTTCTAACCGCGTGAACGAGACGCTCCATTTCGCTAATCGTTTGCACACGCAGCTCAAATTCAGCCTTTGCATGATCACAAACCACATTGACAGCAGAACCACCCGAGGCGATGCCTACATTGACGGTTGAGTCCTTCGAATAATCAGTCAACCCTTGAAGATAAATAATTTGATACGCTAATTCTTCGAGTGCATTGATGCCCTTGCGATGATCGATCCCGGAATGAGAAGAGACACCCTGAACATCGAGAGTAAACCGAGCTACCCCTTTACGTTCCGTTTTCAAGGCACCACTAGCTCCCAATGCAGGCTCAAGCACAAACACCGCATCGCTTTTTAGCGCCTCCTTCTCGATCCATTCCCTCGATGATCGACTGCCCATTTCTTCGTCTGAATTAATGAAGAAAACAATGTTTTTGGCAAGCTTATGCTGCTTTACCAATGCGCTAATCGCATATATGGCTTGGATAAGCCCGCATTTCATATCAAATACACCCGGACCGTATGCCCTTTGGGCATCTTTACTGAAGGGTCTATGTGCAGTTTCCCCTGCCGGCCATACCGTATCGACATGCCCCAAAACAAGGATCTGCCTAATTGCAGTTTCCGATTCAGTTTCAGTCCCAGTTACTGTCCCTATTCCCAAATGAAGCTTCACCTGATCACCAAATCGAGCTTGGCTAATCCGCTCAACCACCCCACCTGTCAGCTCTTGGAAGCGTCGAATCACGAACTCCATAGCTTGATCAACCAATGCCTTATCCTTGGTAGGCGATTCCATATTCACTAAGAGCTCCAGATCAGCAAGCATCTGCTCTTGATGCTCCCTAGCATACTCCAAAAACTTGCTCATCTTTGTACCCCCTATATATGTGCTTCCAGCCATTCCGCAATGGCCTTTAAACGAGCCACTCGCTGCTTTGGCCTTCCAGAGATAGACATGCCATGCGAGGAAGCTGGAAAACGTAAAAACTCCACCTTTTTCCCAAGCCTTTTCAATACCGTAAACCACTGCTCCGATTGCTCAATGGGACACCGATGATCCTGTTCACCATGAATCAATAGGACAGGTGTGGTTACCTGCTGCGCATAACGAATAGGCGAGCGCTCCATAATAAGCGCCTCATCCTTCCACAAATCGACTCCACCTAACTCCACTATATTAATGCTGAATCCCAAATCGCTGTTGCTGATTTTACTATAGAGATTACATATCGATCTCTCCGAAATCGCCGCCCGGAATCTATGGTCATGGCCGATCAGCCAATTCACGAGAAACCCTCCATAGCTGCCTCCCATTACAAAAAGAGGTACTTCGCCACTCTTCTCTTGCTTCTCTTGCTTTTCTTGCTTTTCTTGCTTTTCTAACTGAACATGCTCCAAAAAGCCAATAACATCCGAAACATCCTTGACGCCCCATTCGCCTATAATGGCACTTGAGAAAGCCTGGCCATAGCCCGAGCTACCTCTAGGATTACAGGTAATAACCTCGTAGCCCTGGCTGCACAGAAACCAGAAGTCATAATAAAAGGTATCCCCATAAGCCAGATGGGGGCCACCATGGATGATAAGGACAGAACCCTTGGTTGGCTCCCCAATTGCACTGAGAGCCCATCCTTGTATAGGTAACCCGTCAGCGGACATATACGTATAATCTTCAACCTTAATCGAGGGACCTTGTTTGATCAGCTCGTCATTATCATGCGTGATTTGCCGCCACTGGGCAGGCTCTTGATAATTCCAGACCAGCTGAAACAATTCCGCTGGCTGGTGGAAGGAATCTGCCATACAAACGATGGAGCACAGGGAATCGTCACATTGCACCACATCAAAGGAAACCACATTGAAAGCAAAGGGAATTTCCGAAATTTCATGAGTAAGCGCATCCGCAGTAAACAGCCGCTGCTTTCCTTGCAACGTGGCAGCGAATACAAATTTTCTTGCTTTGCTTTGGAAGCTTATCGGACTATTTAACCCCGTACGCCGGGCATCGCTTATCAAATGATAACCGATCGAAAGGTCGGCCTCCCAAGGAAACCATTGAGCCGCTTGCCCCTCTTGCACAAGAAACAATTGGTCAAAATCTACACTGTTTTCATTATTCCGTTTACCTACTCCAAACAATGACCCGTTCTTATCAGGGATTAGCTCTACAATGGATTTGGCACCGGGTTTCCATACCAACTTCGTATTCGTTAAATAATCGAGTACATGAATTTCGGGGTCTTTGACAAAATCGTCTCCGCTTGGGTAGTCGACTACATAGGCGAGACTATTCCCATCGTTGCAAAAGACCACGCAGCCATGATCCGATTCAAACGTCGTGGCTTGGGTAACCGCGGTCGATTCGAGATCTACTGTGAAAATTTGATTATAGCCAGGCGTCATACCTTCGCCGTCTAATTTATAGCGCAACCGCTGAACGGAATAACAGACGTCGTTGATTTCCTGCACCCTGCTTATAAAAGCGATTCGCTTGTCATTTGTACTCCAAACGAAGCCTTTCACCTTGATGCCAGGCGTTAAGCATTGCTCGGTTTGCTGCTTGAAATCATACAACCATAATTCATCGGCACCCCGAACATTACGCAAAAAGGCAACCTTACTTCCGTCATTCGACCATTTGGGACTATGCTCCACACTAGAACTATCGCTTATGAATGGAATTTCCTTGGCGGATTCCGTATGGACAAGAATCAATTGAGAAGGGTACTTGTCCATCTCTGTATCCATCTTGGCTTTCGAATAAATGATTAATTCCGAACAATACGGATGAATCGCAGGGGACCCTAGCAATGTGAGTCTAGTCAAGTCAATCGGATTCAATTTCATTATCATCATTCTCCCTGTAGATCAAGTCAGTGGAGCAAAATGGCAGGAGACCCAATGAGCAGGCTCAATTTCTCTCCATTGCGGTTCTTCCACCTTGCATCTTTCTTGCGCATATGGGCATCGGGTGTGAAAATGACAGCCTGATGGAGGATTCATCGGACTTGGTAAATCTCCCTCCAAGGTTATCTTTTCCCGAGTGCGCTGTATTCTCGGATTTGGTGTTGGAATAGCGTTGATCAACGCTTGTGTATACGGGTGCAAAGGATTCGAGAAAATACTCTTCTTATCACCAAGCTCGACTAATTTGCCTAGATACATCACGCCTACCCGATCACAAATATGGCGGACTACCGATAATCCGTGAGAAATAAACAGATAAGATAGGTCCAGCTCCTTTTGTAATTGGCTAAATAAATTGACGATTTGCGATTGCACCGATACATCAAGTGCAGAAACCGGCTCATCACATACAATAAATTGAGGGCGTAAAGCAATAGCTCTGGCGATCACTATTCTCTGCCTTTGGCCTCCAGAAAACTCATGGGGCATTTTATCAAAGCTGCTCTCCAACAAACCGACCATTTCGAGCAGACGCTTAACCTCTTGATACTCCCTGCCAGGATGAAGGCCATGGATTTTAAACGGCTCAGCTAATATATCCTTCACCCGCATGCGTCCATTAAGCGAAGAATACGGATCTTGGAATACGATCTGCATATCCTTTCTCAGCTCACGAAGCGCATCGCCTTGCAAATGGGTGATTTCATTCCCTTTAAAAAACACTTTGCCGGATGTGATCGAGTCCAATTTCAAAACCGCACGTCCAGCTGTTGACTTTCCGCATCCGCTCTCACCCACAAGACCTAACGCTTTACCTGCATGCAAGTCAAAGCTAATGCCATCCACAGCCTTGATAGGGTTGTGCTTCCTGAACAAGCTAAAGGGCTGATTGTAATATTTTTTGAGATTCTCTACCACCAATAAAGGAGATGCTACAGCATCCTCCGTCGTTGAATCAACCATCAGCCTTCCCCCTTTTGTAACGGATTCCAGCATGCCACAGAATGGTCGGGGCCTATTAATTTCAAGGCAGGGTCTTCATGGATACAGGCATCCGTTGCATATAGACATCGCGCTTGAAATGAGCAGCCGATCGGTAAGCTTTTCAAGTCGGGGACACTTCCTGGAATGGATTGAAGCTCTCCATCCTCATCGCCTATCATACTGGGGATGCTATTCAATAGCCCTACCGTATATGGATGGGTTGGATGATCGAATAATTCCTCTACAGGGGCTATCTCGACAATTTTACCCGCATACATAACAGCTACCCTATCGGCTAGGTCAGCAATAACCCCCATATCATGGGTGATTAACAAAATCGACGTTTGGAACGAATCCCTGATATTTCTTAAAAGCTTCAGCATCTGTGCCTGAATCGTAACATCCAGTGCCGTCGTAGGCTCATCAGCAATAATAACCTTGGGTCCACAAGCAAGCGCAGTCGCGATCATAACACGCTGCCGCATGCCTCCTGAGAGCTCGTACGGAAACTGGTGAAACCGTGCTTGGGGTTCAGGGATACCGACTGCATTCAATAATTCGATCACTCGGTTATACCGCTCCTTGCGTGATAAATCCATATGAATGAGCAAGGTTTCCTCAATTTGTCGGCCGATCGGAATTAATGGATTTAGAGCTGTCATCGGCTCTTGGAATATCATGGATACTTCCTTGCCACGTATTTCCCGCATTTTTGACTCCGATAGCCCTTTTAATGATCTACCGTTGACCCGAATATCGCCTTCGACAATTTTAGCATTTTTGGGCAATAGCTTCATCGAGGAAAGAGCCGTTAAGCTTTTACCACAGCCGCTTTCCCCAACAAGACCAAGAATCTCGCCTTGCTTTAACTGGAAATTAACGCCTCGAAGTGCCGTCACATCTCCGCTTAATTGCTCAAAGGCAATTACAAGGTTCTGTATATCGAGTACAACATGATCAGTATCCTGCACGGTCTAGTTCACCCCTATCGTCTCACGGAATTGATCAGGATAATGGGAACGATGATAGGCAGCGACTTCTTCGCATGTCGCCCACCACACGTCAGAATCCCTTTGAAGAAACAATATTAATTGTTCTAGCTCCATTAGGCGTGAGGCCCTACCCGAAATCCACGGATGCATCGTTGTCAGAAACAGCCCGCCATAACGTTTCATTCCCTCAAATTCCTGTTTCCAGGCATCCATAACTACAGCAGGATTCTGCGGTGGGTAGCTACCCGGTCCACCACCCGTATAACGGAAGAAGATCGCATCGTCCAACAACCACTGGACAGGGATTTCTGGTAAATCATCAACCCAGTAAGGATGGTCATATCCCATCATAGAGCTGTCGTATATAATATTGTGCTCGCGGAGAACCTCAAAGGTTTCCAATGTCATTTCCCAAGATGGGGAACGATATCCGAACGTTTTTTTTCCGAGCAACCGTTCAAAAATTTCCTTGCTTTTAGTAAAGGTCTCCTCGACCTCCGTTTTGGTCAATTGATCCACCCGTTCGTGCAGATAGCCATGCAGTCCGATTTCATGGCCGTGCTTGGCCACCTGCTCTACGGCTTGTGGATATTTCTCGGCTATTACGCCTGGAATAAAAAAAGTGGCCCGCACTTCGTATTTTTTAAGTATATCGAGAATGCGATAAATCCCTTGGCGCGGTCCAAAACGCCTTTGTTCCCATTCACCAAGCATGTTGGAGGGCGTGTTGCGTGTTCTCCATAGATAGGGGGATTCCCCATCAAAATCAAAACTAAGTGATACTGCACATTTTTTTCCTTGGGGCCATTGATAGATCAGGTTTTCCATCGTGTCCGATCATCCTTATTTGGTTGATTTGAAAGTTCCCGCTGTTTTCCCGCCGTCTACAAATAATGTAGTTCCTGTAATGAACGAGGCTTGCTCCGAACATAAGTACAAGATCGCCTGAGGTGCATCATTGGGTCCGGAGGTTCGGCCCATTGGAATGCTTGAGACCATATTTTCGACATAATCATCCCCAAGATGGCTTACCACGCTCCCCGGTGCAAAACCTGGTCCTACGGTATTTACCCGAATTTGGTACGGGGCTAGCTCTAACGAATAAGCTCTCGTTAGCATGGATAAAGCCGCTTTGGTTGTGGAATAATGACCGCCACCCACTTGGACGTTAAGCGAGGCACCAGAGCCTATATTAATGATCGAGCCTTTTATTTCATCCTTGATCATCAGCTTGGCGAATTGTTGCGTCAGCAGGAACGGCGCCGAAACATTCAAAGCCATAACTTTGTCCCATTCTTCCAAAGGCATGTCGAGTAGAGTTTGCCTATGATACGTACCCGCATTGTTAATTAAAATATCCGGTGCTGACCATTCCTTCTCCACAAGACTTACTAGCTCCTTGATGGATTCCGGGTCAAGCAGATTGGTTGGATGCAGGAGCAGCTCACAGCCCTTCAACAAAGGATCAGCAGCTAATGCATGCAGTTCCTGCTCCCTAACATCTGTTAAGCAGAGGATTGCACCCTCCTTGGCAAATGCCTGTGCGATCCAGGTGCCAAAAATTCCTGCCGCTCCAGTAATGATAACTTTTTTTCCTGCAAATCGTTGAGTTGAATTCAAGTTATTCATCCCTTCTCACCTTTATCTTAATTTGCTCTTTGGATCAAGCGCATCCCTCGCATAGTCCCCTAGCATATTAATCGAGATCACGACTAGGAAGATACAAATCCCCGGAAACGTAGCAAGTCCCCAGGCTTGAGTAAGAAATTGCTGGCCCTCCTGAAGCATGGAGCCCCAGCTTGCATTGGGAGGCTGAACACCTAGACCAATAAAGGATAATGACGCTTCATAAACAATCATTAGCCCCACTTCAATCGTAGCGATAACGACCAAAGATGGTAGGACTTCCGGTATAATATGACGCAGAATCAGTCTTCCTGAGCGAGCTCCCAGTGCTACTGAGGCCTTCACGGAATCCTGGTTTACCGTTGCCAACGTCTTCCCTTGTGCCACCCTTGCATATCGGGGCCAACGCGAAATACTGAGTACAATAATCAGATTGAGCAAGCTTGGACCGAGCACCGCCACTGTAATAATGGCAAGCAGCAGGAAGGGGATAGAAAGAATAATATCAGCTACACGCATGATGATCGTTCCAACAATATTTCTATAGAAACCAGAAATAACCCCCAGCAAACCCCCAATAATCCCGGAAATCAGGACAGCAGTAACAGAGACGGATAACGATACTCTAGCTCCATACAGCAGCCGACTAAATACATCTCTGCCTAGCCCGTCCGTTCCTAATAAATAGATAGACCCATTTGCTCCTATAAATCCGCTCGGCTTTAAACGAATCGACAAATCCGTTAAATTCGGGGGATGGTTGGCAAACATACCTGGAAAGAGAGCGACACAAACAAATAACACAAGCATGATGGAGAAAGGCAGAAGCTGAATCCAGCTTTTTTTCCAAACCGGGATTTTTTTCACCTCTGTAGAAATGGGCAGCATTTGAATTGCTTCAGATTTAGTTGTCATGACGATGCTTCTCTCCCAAATTTAATTCTAGGATCAACCCATACATACAGGAGGTCTGTAAGCAAATTAATAAGAATATAAATGGATGACCCCAAGAAAACGATAGCCTGAACCACGGGAAAATCCCTCGCGTTAATCGCTTGAATCGTCAATTGGCCCAATCCCGGCCATGCAAAGATCGTTTCTGTAATAACCGCGCCGCCTAGTAAATTGGCCGTTTCCATACCTATGATCGTCAAGATAGGTATGGCTGCGTTCCTCATGATATGCCGACTGAGTAACCTTGGGACAGCCACACCTTTGGAATGGGCCGTTCTCACATAATCTTGGCCCAATTGATCCAAGATACTCGACCGGGCCATCCTCGCAATCGTTGCAACCGAAAGTGAGGCCAATGTGATAGCAGGCAATACAAGAGAGGTGAGGTCATCGGCTCCCGATGAGGGGAACCAATGGACTTGAACACTCAGAAACATGATTAGTAAAATACCTGTCCAGAAGGCCGGCATACTCTGGCCTATGAGGACAACAGGCATTAGTAATTTCTCTATCCACGTTCCTCTATAGATCGCTGTAAGCATACCAATAAGTATGCCGACAACGACGGAAAGGAACAAAGCAGCCGTAGCAAGATCCACTGTATACGGAAAGCGATCCATAATAATATGGACTACAGGCTGATTCTGGATGTAGGAATAACCTAAGTTACCTTGGAATAAATTTGTGATGAATTCCAGATACTGTACACCTACAGGTCGATCCAATCCAAGAGCATGCCGCAATACCTCAATATCTTCAAGCGTTGAATTTTGCGGAACCATAAGCTGGACGGGATCACCGGTTAATCGTAGGACAAAGAATATAATGGTGGAAACACCCAGCAATGAGACGATAGCTTGCAGAAGCCTTTGTCCTACGTAAATCATGTTAGCTCACCTACTTTATCCATTTCATATCCTTAAGCAAGAAGCTCTCTTGTGCATCTGGCTGCCATTGCAGCTTTTTCGAAGCTCCATAAATGGCTTTGGTCTGGTACAATCCAATTCCTGGTACATCCTCATTCAATACTTCAAGAGCTTTCTTGTACAAAGCCGTACGTTCGTCAACATTGGTTGTCGCTCTAGCCGCATCTACTGCTTGGTCAAAAACAGGGTTGGAATAGCTGTTCCAAATCGTTCCTGTGCGGAACAACGGATAAATCGTCCCATCTGCATCCATGCAAGAGCAAGACCATATTCCAAAGCGAATGCTTCCCCATTTATGTGCAGGGTCTTGAACCTTTTTCAAATAAGTGGCCTGGTCGGTGCTAGCAATCGTTATTTTAATGCCCACTTTCTCTAAATCGCCTTGAATCGACTGTACAATCCGTTGGTCATATGCCGGGGATGTGTCGAAAACCAGAGTTACTCCATCTGGATAACCAGCTTCCTTTAATAAGGCTTTGGATTTCTCAGGATCATATTTGTAGCCTTTAATGCTTTTGTCATAACCAAACGAAAATGGAGTTAACACTTGAGTAACACTTTCTCCATAACCGTGAAGCAACGAGCTAATCATAGCATCGTAGTTAATCCCATAAGCAATCGCTTGATTGACCTTGGACGACTTTGTCGGGGAATCTCCCAAAACGTTAAATCCCAAGTAAGCAACACGTTCTGTCAAAGTGCTAAGAACCTGTGAGTCCGCATTGGCCTTAATGGTTTCCACATCATCAGGGCTAACAGCAAGAATCACATCGGCTTTGCCCGATTGAAGATCCGCAACACGACTCGCTGGTGTCGGAACAAAACGGAATTCAGCGCCAGCAAGATTCGGCTTTCCGCCCCAATAGGTGTCATTGGCTGTAAGCGAAACACGTATACCTTTCGTCCATTCCGTGAATTTGTAAGCTCCGCTACCTACTGGCTGTAAATTAAACTGCTCATCGCCCTTTTCTTTTACATATTTCATCGGAACGATACTCAGATTAACCAATTGGGTCAAGAGGGTAGGGCTCGGCTCCTTAGTCAAAATAACTACACTATTACCGGAGGCTTTCGCAGAAGTAATCATGCTGAAATTGGCAAGCTGGGGACTGCGAAAATCTTTGTTTAAAATACGTTCAATACTGAAAACCACATCTTCGGCGGTCAGCTTTTCCCCATTATGGAAGACAATATTCTCGCGAATTTTGAATGTCC
The DNA here is from genome assembly GCF_011440305.1 of Paenibacillus agricola. Taxonomy (GTDB): domain Bacteria; phylum Bacillota; class Bacilli; order Paenibacillales; family NBRC-103111; genus Paenibacillus_S; species Paenibacillus_S agricola. Next base: position 705,976 of record NZ_JAAOIW010000004.1, read on the forward strand.
AGCTTGTAGGTGAATCAGCTTTCCACGATTCAGCCACACCTGGTTTGATTTCCAAGGTTTTGGGATCTCTGGTTAGTAAACTATCGAATATATTCCTATAGACCGCATAGCTGTCTGTATTGTACTGCAAGCCGGGGTCAAGCGTAGAAGGCTCAGTACCTAAATCTACCACAAGCTTATGGCTTTCTGTAGCCGTTGTACTTTCCTCTGCAGCTTTTTTGTTGGCCACACTGCATCCCGAAATTGCAATTGCCAGTGCCAAGCAGCTAATAACAAATACCGGTCTCCAAAACATGTTTCTCTTCATACTACTAGGCCTCCTTTGATATATTGCATCTGTATTGCCATCTATATTAGCCGGAGACGACCTCCTTATGAAAATCGCCTCGAACCATATATTCACCTATATATTCCCTATGTAAGCAACGACTTCTATCTCTATAAGGACATCCTTGGGAAGACGACTAACCTCTACTGTTGAACGTGCAGGTCGATGGTCACCCAGGAAATTCCCGTATATCTCATTAACTGTAGCAAATTGATTCATATCTGTAACGAATATGGTTGTTTTTACTATGCGGTCTAGCGTAAGGCTCTCTTTATCCAAAATGGCCTTGATGTTATTCATAACCTGTTTTGTTTGTACAACAATATCCTTTTCTACAACTTCATTGGTTGCTGGATTTACAGGAATTTGTCCCGAAAGGAACAAAAATGTCCCTGCTTTTACGGCTTGCGAATAAGGTCCAATGGCCTGTGGAGCATTTTCTGTATATACAGTTTTCATTATACGGTCCTCGTCCCTTCATCTAGGTGATATTCATTGTGGGTGCGAATTTTTTGAAGATAATTATAAACCGTAAACTTAGACACCCCTAACACGATAGCAAGATACTCTGTTGAGCCTTTAATTAGAAAGGCGCCTTTTTCTTCTAGTATTCTTACACTCTCGATCTTCTCCTCCATCGTCATTAAGGAAGGGGATTTCTTAAACCCTTGCAGGACCTGGTCAACCATTCCTTCGATAACGTCGTGCACGGAGCTATAGAAGCTTTCCGACTTTTTTTGGCTATCGTCAAACGTAATGAAATCTTCCATTTCTCCTTCGAGCTGCAGCATTAAACTAATATCGTAATTCATGCACAAGGCACCAATGACGACATCATGGTTATCCCGCAAAAAAACAGTTGAGGATTTCATAATATTTCCTTTTTTTGATTGCGTTTTATAATTAGGCATATCCTGAATTTGCGTTGGGGGCTTCCTAAGCTCCTGTAACACAAGGTCTGTAATCGGAGAACCAATTTCCCTATCTGTAATTTTACCGGCTATGTGGATTAGCGATTTCTCCAGGTTACTGAAATCGTGTATAGCCACTTCACAGCGCGAACCAAACATTTTCACAAGCATATCTGCTGTCCGTTTGGCAAACTCAAATATATGTGCATGGTTTTTATCCACTTACAGCCTCATTTCCTTCCTGATGGTATCCCCCGGTTGTAAGACAGGAACCTCAACACGAACGGTTTCGGGATATTTAATACCCGCTCCTGTATTTAAGGCTATTACCGTTTCTCCATCTTTAATCCATCCGCTTTCACGTAACCGTCGGGCAGCAACAAAGGTCGCCGCTCCTTCTGGACATATAAAGGCACCTTCCATGGTAGCGATTTTCTCCAGTTCCTTGAGAATCGATTCATCATCAATCGCAATGGCACAGCCCTCTGTTTTATATATAGCTTCCAGCACCAGGAAATCACCAAGCGCTTTCGGCACATTAATGCCAAAGGCAATCGTGGAGGAATCTGCCCAGAATTCAGAAATAGCCTTCTTTTCTTCCCAAGCTTTTACAATGGGTGCACATCCCTCGGCTTGGACGGCCACTAATCTCGGAAGCGTTCCTTCGACCCAGCCCAGCTCCTGCAATTCAATCAAGGCTTTGTAAATCCCAATAATTCCTACACCGCCCCCAGTAGGATATAAAATAACATCCGGCATCTTCCATCCCATCTGTTCAGCGATTTCCAAGCCCATTGTTTTCTTTCCTTCAATCCGATAAGGCTCTTTCAAGGTGGAAGCGTCATAGAGCTCGAAGTCCTTGACGACTTGTCCAACAATTTTTCCGGCATCACTGATCAAACCATCAACCAGATAAAGATTTGCACCTGAGATTGCGCACTCATTCCTAGTAATTTTAGGTGCATCCACGGGCATAACGATGCTGGATTGGATATTGGCTCTTGCTGCATAAAGCGCCCAAGCGGCTCCAGCATTACCGTTAGTTGGCATGGCCAATTCCTTGACTCCCAGCTCTTTAGCTTTGGAAACTCCTACAGCCGCTCCACGGGCTTTAAACGTTCCCGTGGGGATAATCCCCTCATCCTTCATATACAAGTTACGAATCGCCATGTCTTCACCAATCGTAGACATCGCAATTAAAGGCGTCATTCCTTCACCCAATGAAACTACATTTTCTTGGCTTTCTACAGGGAGCAATTCATGGTATCTCCAAAGGCTTGCTTCCCTTCTCAACAAATCATCAGGCTTAAGTACTTTTTTTAATCCATCCAAGTCGTATTTAACTAATAACGGGGAACCACAAAGACATAACTGATGCCGCTCTTTCACATGATAGGTTAGCTCACATTTCGGACAATAAAGATGAGATATGTAACTGAATTTCATCAAAATACAACCTCCTTCTATTTGATTTCATATTAATTGAAGTTTATGCAATTTGCAATATTTTTTTAATAATTAAAATTTTTTAATAAGATCAATCTAAAAAAAGGGGGTAAGCTTAAGTTTCGACAATAATTTACTATTAATTGTTACATACTGACATATTTATCGCTCTATTATTTCTTTTTTTTCAAATTAATTACAATATTACATCTCCTGTTATAAAAAGTATCAAGAGACTAACCAATGCAACAACAATCCAGACAATAAGGCCTAATAAGATCGGTTTAATTCCCGTTTTTAACATCTTTCTGAAATTAGCACTTAATCCAATTCCAGTTAATGCCATAATAATCAGGAATTTGGCTATCAATCCAAGATAATAGACAGTAGTCTCCCCAAATAAACCTAATGTGTTAAATAAAGCCGCGACCAAAAACCATAAAATAAACCATGGAAATATTTTAAGTAGGCTGTATGCAGACTCTTCGCCTTCAACCTTGGTGCTTGCTTCCCTCTTCTTGCGGATGCCAACATAAGCAGCAATAACAAATGTAATGGGTATAATAAGCGTCGCACGCGCCAATTTCACAATAATGGCATAATCCCCGGCAGCATTGCTGTACAAATACCCGGCGGCTACGACAGAGGAAGTATCGTTTATCGCCGTTCCAGCCCATATCCCAAAGGCTTTATCCGACAACCCTAACCAATGCCCTACTGACGGAAATAACAATACGGCAAAAATATTGAACAAAAAAATAGTCGAAACTGCATACGCAATCTCAACCTCCTCAGCTTCAATGACTGGGGAAACCGCAGCAATAGCAGATCCTCCACATATTCCCGTCCCTACTCCAATCAGTACTTTCAGTCGACCCGGTATCTTTAATATGCGCCCGAAGAAATAAGTTGCGGCGAAAGCAAACAGTAAACTAATGAGCATCACGCCTAATGATTCCATACCTGTTTCCCATACCTTGGAAAGACTTAAGCCACATCCAAGAGCAATAATCGCCCATTGCAGTATTTTTTTGGAGCTGAACTGTACGCCATTCAACGTATTTTTGGGCTTACCCCAAATATTATTAATCATAATGCCTAGGGTGATGCCAAAAACCGGTCCCCCAATTAAAGGGAATAATGAGCCCAGCCATGTAGAAATGAAAGCAATCAGTAATACGAATAAAAGCCCTGGAGTAAATTTCTGTAACCAAATCACTGTCGTCATTATCTGATCTCCTCTTACGATAATAAAATTAGACCCGCCGCGGGGAATATTCTATCTATAGTAAGAGACTCCCAAGATTTAGACAAATATGAATAATTGATAGAAGCTATCAGGGAAAATGATACTTGAGAAATGGAGTTCAACTTAAATAACTATGTGTTAACTATGAATTAGCCTTGGCATTAACAAGCTTGTAGTAATAAATAGCAGCTGCGGCCATACCGACGAACAGAATCAAATTCGTATCTGCAGCCGCAGAAAGGATACCAGAAACAGTAATTATAGCTAGAGGTATGATCATTTGTTTGAGGGTGGATGGCTTTTTTCTGTCCCAAAAAGTTAAGGCATCGACCAATTCGCCATTATCTATTAACTCCGCTTCACAAGCTTCGCAATTATAATTGACTGAAGCTTGTTTTCTGCCACATTGGGAACATTTATTGTCCATGTAAGTCCACCACTCTCGGGTTATTCATTTCTTAGTAATCATATCGGAATATTTTTAAATTGTCAATTACTAGTTGAGAATCAACCTTCCTTTTGATCAAATTTGGCCGTATTTCTTGTCAACAGCAAAGCAAAAAAGACGTAACAGGATTGTCGCTGTGAGCGTCCCATCCTGTTACGTCTTTTGCCTACCGTGACCTACCGCTAAAAGCTAGTGCCTTATCCCGAAGGTCATACCTCTTTTCTTCAAGTAGAGTTTTCAATTTCTCACGCTCTCATTACAAGCTCCCACTCATGGATTTCGTAGCCGCGTGCTTCCATGGCCACAAAAGGGTCTTGTTTAACTTTTGCCAACACGTCATCCATAGACTCTGCTATATAAATAACAAGCCCTCCAGATCCATCAACAAAACGCCCATTAGCAAAGATCCAGCCTTCATTCCTGCCCTTTTCCAAAAACTCCAAATGCAAGGGACGATACTGCTGGCTTCTCTCCACACTAATAACAGGTAAAAACACGGCAAAATATTTCAATTTAACCACTCCATTTATATCAATTTATTTAAACAAGCTCAGGTAGGCACCATAGCCTTCTTGATCCAGCTGTTCTTTGGGTATAAACCTCAGCGCGGCAGAGTTAATGCAATAACGCAGCCCAGTTGGTCCAGGTCCATCATTAAAAACATGGCCCAAATGTGAATCCGCTTCACGGCTACGCACTTCCGTACGGATCATAAAGTGCTTGTAATCCGGTTTATCCTTCACATTAGCCGGGATAAGCGGCTTTGTAAAGCTGGGCCAGCCGCAGCTCGAATCAAATTTGTCCAGCGAGCTGAACAAAGGCTCCCCAGATACAATATCCACATAAACGCCCTCGCGGTGGTCATCCCAAAATTCGTTTTGGAACGGAGGCTCTGTGCCACTGTTTTGTGTAACTTCGTATTGGATTGGCGTTAGCCTTTGCTTCAGCTTTTGCTTATCCTCCTCTGTGTTCCAGTGCTGCTCAATAAAGGCATCCCTGCCTGAGCCTTTACGGTAGCTTTTGTAGCGTAATGGATGTGTATGATGATAGCCTTGATGGTAGTCCTCCGCCTCATAAAAAACAGTGGCTGGTACGATGGGAGTAGCAATCGGCCTAGTGAATCGCCCACTTTGCTCCAATGCTTGCTTCGAAGCTTCAGCTAGCTGCTTTTGCTCATCTGTGTGGTAAAAGATCGATGTCCGGTAAGAGTTGCCGCGGTCATGGAACTGTCCACCTCCATCGGTGGGGTCAATCTGTTGCCAGAAGATGTCCAATAATTTCTTATAGGGAAATACATCGGGATCAAAAGTAATTTGTACGGCTTCGGCATGCCCCGTAGTCTCCGAGCAAACCTGCTCATAGGTTGGGTTCTCAGTATGTCCACCCGTATAGCCGGAAACAACCTTAATAATGCCTGGCAATTCCTCGAATGGTGAAACCATACACCAGAAGCAGCCACCTGCGAATGTAGCAAGTTCTTGGCGCCCTGCTTGTTTATTGTTATCGTTCATAATATTTCCCTCCGTTCAAGTTTGGATAAATGTTGGCATTACCTCTATCATAGCAAGAAACGGTCCACTCTCCAAATTATACGGCTTTCCTTGCGAAAGTCGTTTCTTTAAATTGTTCTTTCCATGGCGAGATGCCAGGCAGACTAATAAATCCAGCTTCAGCTTGGTCGATATATAGCGATTGGATAATACGGCTATACTCAATACAACCGGAATCCTCGATATATTGAATACATGCTTTTTTTCGGCTTATAAACGAATCTTCTGTAATTATACCTTCATAAAACTGGTGGACGTATGGAAAAGCGGGCTCGGGCTCCATCAACAAAAACAGGATCGGCAAAGTCCGCTTTTTTTGCAGTAAATCATTTTTTTCATCAATACGCTGCACATCACGAATATCGTTTTCCATTTGCGATATCATGCCAATAAGCTCGGCGAGCTCATTCATCGCAGCAACGGTCTGCTTGTCCAAATTAGGAACCAACGCATATCCCATCAAACAGGCAAACCGGATCAAGGAGCCTGATTTTTTCTGGATCATCGCTAAGTAATCGCCCTCCGTGCTTATCGTTCCATTTAAGTCGATCTGCTGGCCATTAATGGATTGCGATAATAACGCCCCCAATTCTTTCATTAACGACGGGCTGCCTGGTGGGAGCTGCTCCTGAATATCCCCCATCTCTGCCATAAAAGCAAATAAAAAAGCAAGGATACCATTCAACGTATAGGCTGGCGAGCATACCACCCAAGGCTTAAGCTTGTTATCTCCATCCTGTAGATCGTCAATAATATCAAACGCTAACATGACCATTTCCGCCATCGCTTCGCTTAAATCAATCGCCGGGGAATTCCCGCCCAACATATAATGGGTGTATCTTGTAATTGTAGACCATTTGGAGCCTTCGACTGCCTTATCCTTAATAAATGTTTTCAGTAAGGCATTCAAATCCTTCTCCACCACATACTTATCAACGATATTGTACATGTTTCGAACAACTTTTGGCTCCATTATAGGTCCTCCCTTATATCTGAATAGTATTTGCTTTTAACAAAAGCTTCTAGTGCCTCCACTCTCGTTTTCACACCAAGCTTTCCATATATTCGTCTCTGATAATTGTCGACTGATCGCTTGCTGATATGGATCTGTGTGGCGATTTGCTCCAAGGTTGCCCCTTTAATAATAAGTGACATAATCAGCACTTCTTCCTCTGTCAGCTCCGAGGTTTGCGTTGATAACCCCTTTCCCTTCAAGGCTTGCAGCACCGGCCGTGGCATGACTATATAATTCTCAAGGATACAGCCAATCACATGCTGAATGGTAATATGCCTTGTTCCTTTGGAAATAACAGCACTTACCTGGAGCTCCAAAAAAACATCCGTTAAAGCCGATACATCTACGCCTGTAAAAATGACAATATGAATTTCTGGATAAATGGCTTTGATCTGTGCGGCAACATCGGTACCGACCCGGTCAGGAAGCTGATAATCCAGAAAAACCAAATCTGGGTGATGCTGCTCTACCAGCTCTAAGCACTTCTGCCCATTAGAAGCTATGTCGATTACTTCAATGCCCTCAATTTGTTCCAACAATTGCTTAGTAGCTTGAGCCATTAAAGGGTGGTCATCCGCCACTATTGCCTTCACTACTTCCCTCATGCTGATAATCCTTCTTTCATTGGAATAGAAACGTTTAATTTCATACCTTTACCTTTGCTTGTTATTAGTTCATATTTTCCATTTAATGATAAAATGCGACTTTTTATTTGCTCGATACCGGTTCCCGATGAACCTATTTCTTTGACCAGCGCCAAGTTTGTTTCAAAGCCTATACCGTCATCTAAGTAAGACAATTGGAGATTATTGCTGCGATCCGTAAGCTGAATCTGTACCACATTGGCCGCTGAATGCTTCTTGGCATTATTAATCAATTCTTGTACCATACGAAAAACATGGCGTTTGGTCTCCAAATCTCTCAGCTCGATAACATTCAAGCAGGTTGCATCAAAATTAATTTCAAAAGGAGCGATAGCTGCTTCCAACTCAACCAATTGTTCAATGGTTCGCACCAAACCAATCTCTTTAATCAAATAAGGATGAAGCTCAAAGCAGCTTTGTCGCAGGTTGCTGTTAATAATATCGATATAATCAATAATGCTAAACATCTGGGTTTGATCAGGTTTAGTGAAGGCATATTTCTCTAGCAGTAAATGCAGCCTTTCTTTTAAGAAAAACAAATCCTGCATCGTCGTATCGTGAAGGTCGGTCGCTATGCGGACACGCTCCTTTTCCTGAAGTTCGAACATCAGCTTACGGAACCAAATAAAGTCGTTGCCTGCCTGCTCATTCGGAATTTGTGAAGCCAATTCTTCTAGCTTCATAGTCAGCTTGCGGATCAAATGCACATTTTCCAGGCTTACAGCCAAATACGTGGTAATCAATTGCAGCCATTGCTTTTCTTCTGCCCCAAGAAGCGCTGTAGTTTTTTTCTCTGTCAGCACAAAATAGCTGGTGTATTCTTCCTGCCGGTTAATTTCATAGAAGGATAAGAAAGGATGCAACCCCTCTTCCGAGCCTAAATATCTTTCAACCTCATTAACATCGATGCTTCCCTCACTAATAATCTCTATTGAATCCTTATACTTAAAGGCAATTGCCACACCATATATCTGCAAAGTATTGACAATATCAACAAGCACGATTTCCTTGTATTCTCGAAGGCTAGTAATAGTACCGAGGTTTTTGGCTATATTCTTCAGAGCTGATTGCAAATAATATTTACGAGGGAAAATAATCGGCTCTAGCTTAGCAAACATATTTTCGAGTGAATAAAATACTAAGGTAAGGATCGCTACAAACAAAATGAATAATACCAATAATCGCTCGATCGGAGCCTCTGTAGAAACAAAGACTTTGACTATACCAACAAATAGTCCACTTGGTATAACAGCAATCAATGAGGTGAGCAAAATCCGACGTAACACCAGATCAATATCGTACAGCTTTGTAGTTACTACGAGATAGGCCAATGTAACTGGGAAAAAGAACACAAAAATCCCTGCGTAAAGCGAATTCACCCATGCAGATCCATAAATTAGGCTGGGCAAGAAGGAGAAACATACAACGGGCAGGAATGAAATAATTAATGACACCCAAACCGTTTTAATCATCGTGGGTATGTAGGTCGATTCCTTGCGATATTTAAAGTAAAGCTTAGTTAATATATATACACTCAATCCAAAACCAAATATAAAGTAAATTATACAAAACCACTAGCGTTGCATAAAACCGATCCATACTAGTAGTCGGAATATTCTGAACAACAGTTTGACTCCGTTTGCCAAAAAGTGGATCTCCTCTAAGAGGTAGCCTGCCCATTTGGTATATTATGTAATAT
>NZ_JAAOIW010000040.1 GCF_011440305.1 Paenibacillus agricola
GTCCACAGAAATCCATGAGAATTGTTGAAGTCGAGCTTATCCACATGTGGATAAGCAAGAACCAATTATGCACAAAAGTGTCCAAAGTTATTTAGCAAAAAGTGTTCAATAGTACTTGACGGTTACAACAGGTCGACTTCCTCCAGCAAAGTCTCATCCGTCCATTGAGTGCGGATTGCATCCAGCATGGATTGAACGGCGGTTCGGTAAGTAGATACGATTTCGGCGGCCGATGCCGGCGGCTCAGTATGTTCATAAGGAGCATCGAACTTCAGGCCCGTACGGTGAAGCATATCCGGAATCGTGGTCACGATATGCCAAGCCAATCTCCCGAGGGTCCGGTAACCGGGCATAACTTCCTGCTTCAGGGATGCATCGGTCAAGAGGTCCAGCAGCCTCTGGGTGCCCTCCGCTTCGTTGGTATACTCTGCTATAAAATTTTGCAATGATGTGTACATAAGGTTAGCCTCCTCGTCATTTTATCAGGCCGGGGATTAGTCCGGCAGCTTTAGTATACTTGGGGTCCACTGACAGCGTGTTGTCAGCAGACTTCAAATTTATTGCGAAAATTGCCCATAGAGCTCAGCGACCCGCCCGGCTTGTCCGCTAATTTCTTCGGCAAGAAGTTCCGGCTCCAGCACGCGCACATCCGGTCCGTAACTGAGCAGCAGCCCGTAGAGCCAAGTGTCTATAGGATGTTCCGACCTTACGAGCAGCGATCCGTCCTCTTCCACCGTCATCTGCTCCGGACCAAAGTATTCCTCAACCCGTACTCTCACTCTCGGATGAAAGCGAAGCACCATCGTTATGTAAGACCGCATTTTCCACCGCCCCCATTTGGCATCGAGATCCACCAAGCGTTCCTTCCGGCGGGGGAACACTTCCATATCAACCCGGAGCTTCCGGATTCGGGAAAGCTTGAATGTCCGGGAATCTTTTCTCAGTCTGCAGTACGCGTACAGATACCAGGCACTTCCTTTCCAGGCAAGACCGATCGGCTCTACGGCCCTCTCCTCCGCATCTCCTTCGAGGCTCGAGTAAGTCAGCCACACCACGTTCCGGTTCTTTGCCGCCAGCCGAAGCTCAGCCAGCTTGTCCTTATCCGCGTCCACCCTTGTCCACGGGCTCAAACCTATAATCAGCTGCTCTCCCGCTTCCTCCATCCGGTGCTGCTCGGATCAGTATGCATTGGTGATGCGTATAACCCTTTATACGGCACATGAGGTTTGGTAAAATAATGTAAGAGTCTTATCCCGGGAGGTTTCTATCAGCTTCCATCATCGTTTTATAGAGTTCCTTCATTGAACTAACGTCTCCGTTAGTTCAATAAACGGTACCACATTGAAGTGTTTATTGTTTATTTCATGGAAATAATAAAAGTTAGAAAGTACATTTTTGGAGGATCTCTATGGCATTCTCAATATTCTTTTCGATAACTGTAATAATGAATATCTCCTATGCGGTGTCTAAGAAAAATCTCCATCTTTTTGAAATAATCTTTATTTGGATGGTTGTTAGTATTATCCACCATAATTTCATGAGCATCTTCGCTTTAAATATGGGGATGTTTGATTTCGGAAAACAACCAACTCATTATTGGACTATGGCACTTATTAGAGTGTTTCTAGTCCCTTTGCTCATCATATGGTATTTAGATCGCAGCTTGGAAGGTGGTCATCCATACAAAAAGTGGGCTTGGTTGCCAGTGGGTATTTCAATCCTTGTCGGCATCGAATATCTTGCCAATGCTCTTAATGTTTATAACTTCAATCAATGGAAACTATGGTGGTCCTTTGCGGAGTGGTTTGTTATTTTCTTGTTAGTCAATTATCCATGGATTTGGTATAGGAAATTACTTAGAAAAGAGATGGGCTAAATGTTGCCTCTACCTGTACAATTTGATCAAAATGAATGGTTTATAATTCTTAATTGTGTTTTGGGATACTTTTGGCTATTATTTGTCCCAAAAAGATACCCTCATGTAATTTCTGTGTTGGTTATCTTATTCACCGTTACTGTTGCTACCATCATGGATCATACAATCGCAACCCCACCCTTGGATTTGTATGATATCAATGATCTTAAGAAATATGAATTGACTGATGTAATCACATATTTTATGTACACTCCTTACGCTCTACTATCCGTATATTTATATGACAAATTCAATCCAAACGGATTATACTTTACAGTGTATGTAATTATGTGGTCCCTTCTGTCTGTTGGCTTTGAATGGTTAGCCGTCATTCTTAACGTCTTCACGTTTCACGGCTGGACAATGCTTAATTCATTTTCATTTTACTTATTTGCTACAACTCTGCATTTAAAATTCTTTCAGTTTATCTTGAGATATTTTAGAAAAACATCAAAGGCACACAGCTTTAGATAAATGAATCACTTGTTATTAGGTCCAAAATTATCACTATTCAGCCATCCTGCCCGTCCCTTAACACGTTTTTTGTCGCGAATAATTCAAGTTTGAACCGACGTTAAATTTCATTGGTTTTAATAACCTAGGGCAATAAAATATACAGGGTATCGATCTCCGATGCTCTGAACGTTCATTGTCCTTTTGCGGCTTATTCACGTTCCCCTTCTACCGTAAACTGCCCGTTACTTAAATAGACTGCCAATCATGTCGGCAGCCTATCGTCATGAAGCTATAGTAGCCAGTTAGTTCAACGACTGGTATCAATGAACACATTAAATCCAGTGTCATCGATGACATCTTGTACTATCTCATTTGGTTGCTTAAGAGTGCTGTCATAAAAAAATTGATTGTTTGATGGTGAAGTTTCCATTTTATTCAGTAAAAACAAAGAGCGTTCTAATGAATCAATATCCCCTCTGATATTTAGGCGTTCTATTAACTTATCTTTATCTGCTCGTAATATTATATATCTTAATTCTACATTCAAATCTGATATTTGATTACAAAACCAATCAAGTTCATCTTCTACTACAAAATCAATAACTACACTTAAGTCATTAAGAATAAAATTCCTTGTTAAAGCAAGGATGTTTTTCCATGTTAAATTCAATCGTTCTTCCCATGAAGGTTGTGATTCTCCCTTAAACATATTAAGTAAATCATCACCTTCAATGAGTACGCATTGCTTAATATTTCTTGCAAGTTCTTTCGATGTCGTTGATTTCCCAACTCCTAGCGGACCCGATATGAGATAAATTAGTTTGTCTTGCATATCAAGCACCCTCCCAAGAATATTAATTCTTCTTGTTAAATATTATAGCAATATCTTCAATATAATTGAACTTTTGTGTTTCGGCATCGGTGTTGTCCGAACTGTATTGTTATTGCGTTAACCTGCCCAGTTAGTTGAACAGGTTGCCGATGATAAACGTCGGCAACCTGTTGTTATGCTATCGTCTCCGTTAGCTTCATAAATCATTTTTCAATTTATATGTTTCTGCTTTCTGTTAATGTAAAATCATCATTAAGCTCGTTATTGTCCATGCAATTATCGCAAAACATATAGAACTGATGATTTTATATAAGCGGTTATGCTCCTTTTGTGCTACAACTGTGATAAAGCAATACATAAAAATAAAACCAATAACTGGCATAAAATAAAGTCCAATAGCCTGTGACAACATTTGCATTTTCAATCCTCCCTAAAATCTTACAATAATCTTATAATGACAGTTAAATTATTAACATTCAACTAACCTGCCAGTTAGCACAGTGCTGCTGCCAATCGATATATTTATCTCCATCTATAAACATTCCAGACGGTCGCGCAGCATGTTTTCACAGCCATCCTTTACTCTCTCATGAACATAAGAAAAGCACAACCTTTTGGATTGTGCTTTTGCATTAATTATTTTGTTGGTACTTGGTCAACTTTAATCCATGCATCTCCAACCCAATCACTTTTAATGTGATACCAATTATCTATCTTTTCAAATGCTTGAACTGTTTGCGGTGCGATTGCGTCAGCAGTCATTGCTCCAAGAGATGCACCCTTATACAGATTCATAATTGTCTTAATATTAATTTTTTCATCCACTTTTTGAATCTGTGCCAAATCTGTCATTGCATAGTGGTTTTCTATGGGCGGAACCTTTATCCATTTTTCGCCTTGCCAAGTATTTATTTTATAAAAACCAGGAGCACGGTCGATGGTTTCAACGATTTGAGGACTAATTGCCGCCATTGTCCATTTGTTGTCATTTGGAGCATCGTACAGATAAAAAGTATCAAATAATTGATATTTTTTAGGTTCAAAGTTTTGGAACCAGACCGGTCCGAGCCACGAGTCCGCCCGATACCAGTCCTGCCATTCTGCGGTTACGTGCATAAGCTGCGGGGATATGCTCGCGCCGGTATCATATTCGTTTGGAAAGCTAAACAATTTCGTTTGCGCTTTCAGCTGTATATCTGCTTGAATCAGCTTGACTCCAGTGACTGCCGACCATCTCGGTGCAATCCAGCGTTCGCCGTTCGAAGTTGCGATCTTATACCTTCCGCCCCAGCGGGACAATACTTTGGCAGTTTGCTTGCCGATCATTCCTTTTTCCGAAAGAAGTCCGGGATCCTCGTATACTCTCTCCTCATGCGACAGCTCGAGGTACGTGTCAAACTTCTCTTCGCTGCCCTTGAGCGCGTTATCGGGGACGATCCATTTATCGCCAAGCCAAGTGGATATCAAATACATCGGCACGCGGTACCCTTCACCATGTCCTCTTCGTATGCTGGATGTTTGCAGGACCCGGACTTGCTGCGGCGAGATCGACCCTACTTCCACTCCATGATCGTCTCGGAGCGCCGTTGTTTCAAACAGTGTCAGGCTCTCACCCGTTGTTGCGGTCGCCTCCTGTGCCGTTACAGCCATCTGATTGGTCAACGCGCCCACCAGCAGCCCCAGCGCTAAAAGTAGACTGGCTCTCCTGTACATTTCGTTCCACCTCTTCCTTTATCAAGATCGTTACCTAGTATTAGACGCAAAGGCTTCCTGATTTGTTTCTAATAATGATTATCTTATGCAGTACAATGCCGGCAAACATCGCAAAATGTGTCGCAAAAATTCTCCTTTCTAGCGGCGCTTTAAATGACAAAAGCAGACTGCTGCAGCAGTTGCTCGATTACACTATCGTATCCGCAATGATATAGCTTTTCTTTATGATACTGTCCTCACGCTGTCTGCAATGAAATTGTACATATTAATATATAGAAATATCCGTCCCGTAAAGATGAAGAAGAAGACGTTTTGCTATGGACAGCGAAGAGTAATTATCCCACGATGTACTGTATAGAGGTATTCTATGAGACTGGCTTATTGCTTTGGCCCAAGAGGATGTGACACGCATTGCATATCCTTTTCCTCGATAACCTTTCAATGTTTCAACTCCAGCCTCTGCAGCTTTATCGCTTATTCTTGCGCTAAAACAGACAGATACCGCCATGTTGTTTTCCGTCACCATAAAACAAGGTTCCCGAAATTGTAGCTCCGATAATAAAGTTGAAAATCCAGGTTCCAAATAGCATTTATTGTCCTCTGTAACCAATGTAGCGTCAGTGTAATCGGTAATGATTTCATTAAATACATAAGCGGGCCCAATCCAAAAACCGCTAATTTCTTTATCCTTTTCTAAAGCGTTTATCACATTGGCTAGTCGTACAGTTGAATCTTCCCTATCCATTAATTTTAATATGTCATGGACTAAGTTATTTGGTACATCGTTACGGAATCTTATGACACTGCCCGTATTGGTTTGCCCCCAAAAAAATCTAGGTGCGGGCTGGTTCATATACTCATTAATTGTTGTGATACGTCCAGCATGATCATGATTATACAGAACTTCTGCTTGAAGGTTCATAAGTTCTAAATGGTTGAACAAAAGCATTACCTCCTCTATTTTGAGCCATTCACCCTTTCCGATTTCAATGTAATTATCATCAATAATCACTCTCTCTCCGTAATCTGTCTCAAGGATATCATCTTAGCAAAGCAGTTTGAAAGAGCTTCATTTCTAATCATTTCAAAAAAACTTACCGTTACTTGCAATACAGTTCAACACTCATGCTCTTAAACTAATCTGCCAGTTAGTTGAGCCGTAACGCTGGACATATGTATAAAAATCATTATTTTGTGAAGATGTCCCTGACAGACAAAAAACGCCTGTCTTCAAGACAGGCGTTTTAAAATAATATTTTTGTAATTATCATTGCTAGTATAGCACATATGACAAAACCCATAATGAAATAACCAAACCACCTTATTGGTTTAGGCATGCTTTTTAGATCAGCAGCTTTGTTAGGCATGCCCATTATTTTCTGGTAATGTTCTGTCGCACTATTGAAAGGCTTAACTTCGGTAGACTCTGTATTTTCAAGGTCTTCTTTCAAGTTTAAAACCTCCTAATAAGTAACTGTATTTTACCATCATACGCCATTTAGCATTTTAATTATATTTTTGTTAGCTTAGGCAGGAAAAGCGAAAGGTTACAGCTCGATCAAGGATATCTGTATAAAATCACTTATTTTGTGCAGATGTTGCCCGCAGTGTCTACAAAAAACACGATAACGCGTCACACAAACAGAAAGACCCTATTTTATAATCTTCGACCAAGAAAAAGAAAATGGCTTGTAGGGCCTTTTTTATGCTTCTGGAGAGGCTTTGTTGATGGACATGCACACCAAAGTAGGTGTTTTTTGTGTGCATGTTACCTTTATTGTTTCCCGTTTGAATATGTATCACTTTTTTGTCTTGTCTCAACACTAAGGTGGGTCAACAGATATTCAATCAATCGGACTCATATATGTCAAAATCGTCCCTCTGCTTTTCTTGCCCTCTAGGGGACGCTTGTGTTATCTTTAAGTTAATAGTAGATCATTATAGATCATTGTAGATCATCATATAAATTCCTACTGGTTTCAAAATTACAATGAAAAAAGCGTGATAGTTTGCACCTATCACGCTTTTCATACAAGCGGAATGGTGAGACCTTCTAATGTCTCCTCGTTCCCGATTCAAAACCGATTATTCCTGCCACGGGCTAATTGGTTTTTTTATTTGCTCTTTACGACTAGCGATATAATCGATACGACTACGCCGAGAAACGAAACAATTAGAGCTGAAAACGCGATTATTACCATAATTTCGGATGGTGACATTGATCTACCTCCTCTAAAGCCCGAGGAGAGATTCCAGTCACTACCATTTGCTTGTACCACTATCATATCACACAATATGGTCGGTAATGAAGTGCGCAAAAACGGTAATATACAAACACCTGTACCCAGCATAGGTTTAATTTTGCAAAAATATTGCTCTAATAGTTCTTTTTTCGACGACATCTGTATAAAAATCTTTGAACAGCACTTAAATTCAAGTTTGATAATATTTCAATCCAATGCTCGCCGCCATTTTTGGTAATGAATATCTTGCTACTGCTTCTATCCCAAGCCCACCCGAAATCCTTATTTTGACAAACCGTTATTAACCAGTGGGAGAAGCTGGAGGCGTACCTGCGTGATGGCCGATTGGAAATCGACAACAACCGGAGCGAGCGATCCATTAAGCCGTTCGTTATTGGCCGTAAAAATTGGATGTTCGCCAATACGCCGCGCGGTGCAAGGGCGAGCGCCATCATCTACAGCCTCGTCGAAACAGCGAAAGAGAACAGCCTGAATCCTTTCCAGTACCTGACCTATCTGTTCGAGACGTTGCCACAGCTTCCGGATCTAGAAGATGCCCAGACGCTTGACCGCTTGCTTCCATGGTCAAAGACATTGCCACTGACTTGTCGTGTATTCACAAAATAGTTTAGTCGAGTCCCTATCTGATTGCCAGGTGGGGACTATTTTACGCTTACTCATCAAAGCCATGTAGGGTAGGCCGCTACTTTCTTATTGGTTGTCCCTGAAACCCTTTTGAAATGGGTCATTTGACTACATGGGCCCCCCCATAAATTACTTTTCCATCTGCAGTGAAACTGATTGTTCGTTCTACTACTTTGTATTCCCCATTTTCTTTTTTTACTATATAGTCTACTGCGGGCATTTCCCCAAATTCCTCATAAGTTAGCACCACAGTAATTTTGGTTTGTTGTGGTATTGACTCATCTACGTTTATAATTTCATAGCTTTTAAGTGGTATCCAACCCTTCGGTTTTGTTGTTACTACATTAGTCAAATAAGAATCTAAGGCTTCTACGGCAGTGGCATAAGTAGCAGAAATAGGAGCTATTCCTTCATTTAAATCTGCTTTTGTAATACTTGCCGCACTTGCTATGCCTACACATGAAGCCAACAGTAAGGCTAGTAAAAAGAAAGCAAATGTTTTGCTGTTCATAATAAATTATTCCACCTTTCAATAAATATAATATAACAACTTTATAAAAACTTTCCATCTGTTTCTGAGTAAGATTAACTTCACCTGTAAAACATCACTATAAATAAAGGGGTCAAACTATTTTCAAAAGCATCTTAACAGGTGCTTTTTTCTTTGCCTGCCGCGGCAGGTCCTTCATCGTTTGTATAGAGTCCTTCTGGAACTAAACTAACGTATCCGTTCGCTTAACAAACCTCTTCCAATTACATTTGCTGATATTGGTTTTAGCCCAATTTCTCTTATCCATATGGATAACTGACCATATGATGTATTTCATGAGCAATCAAATGACGCAAGACTTCACCTTTATCGTAACTTCCATCCACGGAAAGGTTATAGCTTCGTTTTCAAATTCGCTTGTCCATGTTCTAAGGAATTCCTGTGTTTCATCTCTCCAAGAATCGGAAATCTCTTTTACTCGCCAAAGCGTCTTATAATTGTCAAGTTCAACTTGGATATCTGGTTGTAATTTGATCAACCTCTACCTTAATTAAAACCGTCAATATGCTACTTCGACTGAAAGTGAAAGGTCGATCAACTATGATACGGTAGTGAACTTTCATGGTAGTTGAGTAGTGTCTAAGGGCTAACGGGGCGATCTGAAACCGTTCCGTCAGGACTCATAACAAATAAGTAAACTTGATTATCTTTAGGATTAACATAAGATATCGAATACATATATAATTTATTATTTTTCCATTCAATATATAAATAAGCTCCAATTTTTTTGTTAATCAGACCGTCGTGATCAATTGCATGATCAGCATGATCAGGAAAATAATCTTCACGATTATAACCAGACACTTTGAAATATTCATATTTCCAATAGGAGTCACTTCCATCTTCTGAATCACTATTATGTGCTGTCTCAAATTTTTCTATAAATAATGCTTGTACCTCTTCCTTTGTTATTCCTAAATTTAATTTCTTTTTGATTTCATTCATTTTTTCAATTACAATTTGATCTCTTTCACTAACTTCTCCAGCGGTAGGAACGGCTACCTCGGTTCCACTAGCAGATGTTATCGCGATGGTTTTTGTAGCATCGTTCCACTGGACTTGTCCGCCAGTTGCCTCAACGACTGCTTTGACTGGCAGATAAGAGGTCCCATTAAGGATGACCGGAACTAGTACAGTTCCATCACTGTCTTTGGGTGTCCAAGCTTTACTATTGAGCGTAAACTTGAAATCGTGATTTAAATACGCCTGGATGCTCTCCACACCTCCTGCCGCATAGCTAGTAACCCCAAATGCTAAACAGCAAGCACTGATTACGGAAATCTGTTTCCATTTCAACTTCATTCACTCCCACTGATATATATTATTCGAGACGACTTTAATATAAAGACGGTAATTTATGGAAAAAGTTGCAATCGTTGTTGAACTAAACTGCCCGTCGTCCCTCGGTTTAGCCGTGGCGATAAACACCGGGACATATGTACATAATTCTATATTTTGTGAGGATGTTACCTACGGTGTCCAAAAACGCGATAACGCATCAAACAAACAGAAAGGCCCTATTTTACCACTTTCCCCTTTCTTACGAAGTTATTCTTCAACCAAGAAAAAGAAAATGGCTTATATGGCCTTTTTTTTGCTTCTGGAGAGGTTTTGTTTATGGACATGCAAAAAAACGGGCATTTTATGCTGAATGTACAAAAATATCCATATTCATACATTCGCGATATGTACGTTACCAATATATCGCATTAACGGGGTGAATCACGCCCCCAACGTACCCCTCACCTGGTGTACGGAGTTTGCGCGCAACAAAAATAACCTTTGATCCACATTTTACCGATTATTATTATTATCGCTTGATCCCGTAAAATTCCTCTACAATTTTTAAACTCGGTCGGTTTTAAAAACCTCGTTAGCGGGTAATGAAATTGTAAAAAAATTGGTAAAGAGGAGTGAACTAACATTATAAATCTTACATATATTAACAATGATTTATTAGTGAACTCGTATTTTCAGGCAGTGGACCTTAAACTAGAAATTGGATTTATCTATTTGCTATTTAACGAAATAAAACTTCGCAAGATAGACATAGGATATTTTTATGATGGTGGAGCCGGCATTTAAATATATAAAGGTGTTCATTAGCGGGTACATACCGTAGGCGAGCGCCTTTTTTTGCGTTATAGACACCACCTTTTTCTGTACATAACGATCGACTCTATGGATTACATAATAATCGATTAAACTTCATACCAGGCATGCGGAACCTTTTTTAAAATGGCGACCGCGGGGCTTACCTTAATCAAAACCATTATTTTGTGAAGATGTACGCGAAAGCGCGTTAAACAAACAGAAAGGCCCTAATTCCCCGTTTTGGATTTCTTTCGAACTTGACTTCGATTAGAAAAAGAAAGGGGGTTAGTTATAGGGCCGTTTTTGTGCTTATCATGATGATTTTTAAGATACATGTACATAAAAGTAGGTGTTTTGTGCAAATGCCCTTTATTAAGCTATCGTGACCGTTACGCTATGCTTTATGTTTCTATAATTTTAAAGTTTGGGTAGTTTCTTTAGGACTGCAGCCACAATAAGTAGTTACTGTCAGATCTTCCAAAACCAATAGAATTATTTGTCTCTGAATTGGCGTTGTTCCCATGTAAGGTCCGTCCGTAATTAGAGAAGGAAATAACTTCGATGCCAAAGCAACGTGCCCTTTTGCATAATTGGATACTGTTTCATCGGTTATTCCAGACGTTTCTCTGGCTTCTCTATCGTACCCCATGCTACGGAGCATAAAAATAGCAAGCTGTTCATTTGTAACCATACTTCCAGGATCGAAGCTGTAAAATTCGACACCGTCGGTTACCTCTGCTTTTCGCAGTGCCTCTATATAGGGAAGTGCATACCCATAGACTGAATCATTAACCGATACATCCTTGAACCGGGATGTTTTCAGTAAGGTGTCTACTTTTAGTCTGACGACAATGGCTAATATCTTAGCGAATTCAGCTCGGCTAATGGTTTCATTCAGTCCAAAACGATCCTCGGATACACCATGCATTACACCTTTAGATAACCATTTGTCGACCAATGCTTTCGTCTTGGCATCTACATCCTTAAGATCCTTGAAATCCGCTGATGTTTTTGTATTAGATACCTCAGCGTGTGACTTATTCTGACCCGTTGATAAAAACATCGCTAAACAAAAACTAAGCATCATGAATTTTCTCCAGATTCTATCCACTCACCTTTCACTTTGCTTTAAAATAAGGGAGCCGAATAACCGGCTCCCTTTGCTAGCTATAGTTGGTTTGTACTCCACAAACGGTATTTTATGTAATAAAAAGTGGGTACTACAGAGAGTGCTATGATAGCCATTATTTTAATTAAAACTATCGGGAAACACTCCTCCTAAAATCAATTAAGACTACCATAAGTATATAACAGGCATTTGGTTGTTACAAATATTTCCTATTGGTAAGGACATATGTACAAATTCACTTATTTTGTGAAGATGTCCCTGACAGACAAAAAACGCCTGTCTTCAAGACAGGCGTTTTAAAATAATATTTTTGTAATTATCATTGCTAGT
The DNA here is from genome assembly GCF_011440305.1 of Paenibacillus agricola. Lineage (GTDB taxonomy): Bacteria > Bacillota > Bacilli > Paenibacillales > NBRC-103111 > Paenibacillus_S > Paenibacillus_S agricola. The sequence continues at coordinate 11,908 of NZ_JAAOIW010000040.1, forward strand.
ATAGCACATATGACAAAACCCATAATGAAATAACCAAACCACCTTATTGGTTTAGGCATGCTTTTTAGATCAGCAGCTTTGTTAGGCATGCCCATTATTTTCTGGTAATGTTCTGTCGCACTATTGAAAGGCTTAACTTCGGTAGACTCTGTATTTTCAAGGTCTTCTTTCAAGTTTAAAACCTCCTAATAAGTAACTGTATTTTACCATCATACGCCATTTAGCATTTTAATTATATTTTTGTTAGCTTAGGCAGGAAAAGCGAAAGGTTACAGCTCGATCAAGGATATCTGTATAAAATCACTTATTTTGTGCAGATGTTGCCCGCAGTGTCTACAAAAAACACGATAACGCGTCACACAAACAGAAAGACCCTATTTTATAATCTTCGACCAAGAAAAAGAAAATGGCTTGTAGGGCCTTTTTTATGCTTCTGGAGAGGCTTTGTTGATGGACATGCACACCAAAGTAGGTGTTTTGTACAGATGTTTATACTCGTTAATGCGTTGCTAATCACGAGTCATCCTGAAAACGCGGATCGGTGTAATATAGACGACGTTTTTTACGTTGTACCATCCATTTTTTCGTAGTCAGGTAATACACATCTTGAGCTGCTCTGCTTCTCATCAAAATATGAATAATCAATTCATATTGAGAGAACATTATATTCGTTAAACCAAATAATGGAGGTAATATTCAATGCATAGTCGTAATGGCTAATGTAACCTGCGATGGAATTCCAATTTACATTCAACACGTGGACGAAAAAAATGAAACCGCTAGAATCTACCCACTCGGTAAACCAGATAATGAGCAAGTGGTCTCTGTAACAATCTTAATTGAACATTAAAAACCAGCAAGGATGCGAAAGCACCCCCGCTGGTTTTTAACTATTTATAAATTACGCTTCCAGCTTCTTTAAATTCATTAGATTTTTCCTTAAAACCTTCTTGAATGGCTTCCTGCTCTTCAAGCCCTTGTTGTTTTGCATAGTCTCGGATATCTTGGGAAATCCGCATACTGCAAAACTTTGGACCGCACATCGAACAAAAATGAGCTATCTTGGCACCCACTGCAGGTAGGGTCTCATCATGGTACTCAATAGCTCTTTCGGGATCCAAGGATAGGTTGAATTGGTCATGCCATCGGAATTCAAAGCGTGCTTTTGACAACGCATTGTCTCGGTCTTGAGCCCCTTTATGACCTTTCGCTAAATCAGCGGCATGAGCAGCAATTTTGTAGGTAATCACCCCTTCACGAACGTCATTTTTGTTCGGCAAGCCCAAATGTTCTTTGGGAGTTACATAGCAGAGCATCGCAGTACCGAACCAGCCAATCATCGCTGCTCCAATAGCTGAAGTGATATGGTCATAGCCAGGCGCAATATCCGTTGTAAGTGGTCCTAACGTGTAAAAGGGAGCTTCGTTACAGATTTCAAGTTGTTTATCCATATTTTCTTTGATTAAATGCATAGGTACGTGGCCAGGACCTTCTACCATCACTTGTACGTCATGCTGCCAAGCGATTTTCGTTAGTTCACCTAATGTTTCTAGTTCTGCAAATTGGGCCTCATCATTCGCATCTGCGATGGATCCCGGACGCAAACCGTCACCTAGTGAAAAGGATACGTCGTATGTTTTCATGATCTCACAGATATCCTCAAAATGCGTATAAAGAAAATTTTCTTGATGGTGGGCGAGACACCAGGCTGCCATAATCGAGCCTCCCCGTGAAACAATGCCTGTCATCCGTTTGGCCGTAAGAGGAACATAACGCAGCAGAACACCAGCGTGAATCGTAAAGTAATCCACGCCCTGCTCGGCTGAACTCTGTTTTCGTTACGCTAAACCCGTTACTTCAGCAAGCGTTCCTCGTTAGTTGAACAAGTTCACGGTAATGGTTCAAATATCTTAACAATCTCAACACTGTCATAATCTAAAATCCAATCATTATATAATTTTTATACAAATACCGTATAGACTCTTTACCTGAAGCAATAACATCACAACCTCTGTCATCATAAATATGAAAAATTGTATCGTTGGTAGTATTGATAAAAAATATATCATGATAACTTTTTGGTTTTATATTCATGTCCTGATTACAAATTGCCTTTACTAAGTTAATATACTTGACGTCAGAAACTTTGCATTGAAGTGTGTATCTATGAGTTTCAAAATCGCAGATGCCGTACACGTCTTCAAAGATATAAGGAATAGTCTTATGTTGTAATTTAAATAAAACATCTTTGTATTTTATATAATGGTTCACTAGCGTTGCATTAATTTTATCTGAATGTTCATAATCTTCTGTCTTTAACCAATTCATGTATAAAAAAATCCTTTACAATGGAATGGTCAGGTAGTACCTGTCCATAATCCACAGAAAAGGATTAGCGCATGGATAAGGATACACTATTTTCTTCATTTGGTAAATGGATTTCTCCCATTTGTGCGAAGACGTTCACAGAACGAGTCGCCCAAGGGGAACAAGATAAATACGTCAAAAAGCTCACGACCTACGCTTACCTAAAATTGTTCCTGCATGCTCAGATTCAACAACGAGATGGACTGCGCGAAATCGCAGCTGATGTGCTTTCCAAAGATTTTCAGCAAGAGCTTGGGTTATCGTCCATTTCGGCTTCTCAGTTAAGCCGCAAGCATAATCAGGTCGATCCCGCCTTACTCGAACAGGTATTTAGTGAGTTGGTCATTCAGGTTCGTCAAAGCAAGGCTCCCACTTTCTTGCGAAAAGACTTCCGAATCATCGACTCCACCACCATTGGGCTCTGTTTGCAGACCTACAAATGGGCGGAGTTTCGCAAAACGAAAGCGGGTGTGAAACTCCACTTTCGTCTCGCGTATATCGACGATGAGGCCGTTATTCCTGAGAAGGTCATCCTCACGCCAGCTAAGAAAAATGATCGGAGCCAGTTGGATGCCTTGGTCGATGAAGTTGGCCTCACGTATGTGTTCGACCGTGGTTACCTCGATTATGCCAGGTTCGACGACTACTGTGACCGCGGCATTTTCTTTGTCACTCGAACGAAGAAAAACGCAGTGATCCGCCCGCTTGAATCCTTCGCACTACCCGCGGATAGCGGTGTACTCACAGACGAAATGGTCGTCGTCGGAACGCCACAGAAGCGAATGGAGAACGTATTACGCCTGATCCACAGCGTAGACTCCGAAGGGAATCCCGTGGCTATTCTAACGAATCGATTCGATCTGAGTGCGGATGAAATCGGGCAGATTTACCGCGAACGATGGGCAATAGAGACTTTTTTTAAGTGGATGAAGCAGCATGTTCGGATCAAGACCTTTTACGGAACGAGCGAACGGGCGGTAATGAACCAAGTATGGATGGCACTGATCGCCTTTTGTCTGCTCGTATTAATGAAGATAGAGACAGGTACGAAACATAGCCTGTTGGATCTGTGTCGTTGGCTCAAAGTGTTGCTCTGGAAATCGGAACAGGAATGGGTAACACGCATTCATTACAAGCCCCTTCGTTCATCGGCAGGAAGACGAAGCAAACGCAGCTAATTTTCCACCTACCTTGATCTTATATATATTACATAAACTACCAAATGGGCAGGCTACCACTCAGAGGAGATCAACTTTTTGGTATACGGAGCCAAACTATTGTTCGGAATATTCCGACTATTAGTGCGGGTGGGTTTTATGCAACGATAGTGTATCTTTCTATTAGAAAATATCACTCTATTTAGAGTTTGGAAGTTCTGTACATACCACTGATTTAATTGTTTAGCCTAAGCAGCCATTCTAACATCCTTTAACGATCTCTACATCTGAATGTATCTGTCCAAATTCTAATATTTCCTGGGAACCATGACCCTGTGCCAGAACTATTAAAACTGGTTATAGTTGCACTTGTACTAGCAATTTCATAGGTTCCTAAATGAAATTCGGTAACCTTATATACACCCCAAAGATCGAACCTA
>NZ_JAAOIW010000041.1 GCF_011440305.1 Paenibacillus agricola
GTAAAAACGATTTTATCTTTACATTGGAAGGGGCTTATGCCTTTAGCAGAGAATTAATACATATCCAAACTTGTTTTCTATGCGGGGGACATTTTGTACTGGAGGAACAAAGTCGGCATGTTTCGGAACTTATCAAGAGCTTCTTTGGTCGCATATACACTTGGCAGTGAATGGTGAATCGCTTTCATTCGGCACAACGATCCTTCATATCCAAGATGGTTTAATGCTTTAATTGTTGATTTATCTAAGGCTAAATTCTTGACCCCGATTAATATACACCATATGGTCCCAGTGGGAAATCGTTTATAAAAACGTGGATATGCCTCAGAGGCAATACCTTTTTTTTCTAATTGATTCAGTAGAGGTGTTCTCGCCCCAAATCCATCTGTATCTACTATACTAATATGTGCTACCAGCCTTTTGAAAGAAGTGCGTAGGATCTTAGAACTATTTCTCGTCGTTCGAAACTCTTGTAAGTTTCTTCGCGTTAGGACAAGACGTAACCTATTGAAATTAACGTAGTTGAACTCCGCGTCGGACAATGTTCTTGTCTCCCGAGCGACATTAAAAACGGATCATGTTTACGTCGCGGGGTAACGACATAAACTTGATCCGATAACTAAAAAAACACCTTGAAATAAGGAGCTTATATAGGAGAATGTTTGTGTCTTCCGACATTTGTCGTATTGTCGGAGGACAAGAACATATCTGTTTAGTTCGCTGTTACGCGACCGATATATGATTCTTCTGATATTGTCTTTTTTTATCTTCATGTTGGTAGTTTGTAAGCTATGCTCATTTCCCTTCTGTACAGGAAATCTCTTTGGAAATAATGGCTCATGGCTCCCTTCACAAAATTATTTTGTTCCTTATCATAATTCTTGGATCGCTTTTTTCTAAATAATAAAGAAATAACCCGATCCATACCTACCTATAACATAGGATGATTCAAGTTATCGATGATCTAGTTGGCTTAGAATTGGCAGAACCCAATCTGGTAATAAGTTGGTTTGGTATCTTAACCTGCCGTTATCGGCCTCAAGAATAATCTCCCCATTTAAAGCACTGTTGTCTATGACGAGTAAGTCATTCACCAAATCCATATGCTTGAGCAGATTCTGAATGGATGAATGGTGTCGATGTAATATATCCTTGGAAGAAATATGATGTCCTCCATTTCGAACCCGATTCGCAACCCGTTCAATATTTAAATTCGGATCGCCCAGACCTACATAAAACATGGTGATTTCAAAATGTTTCGCTCTTGCTTCTTGCATAAGTCGTACCGCATATCCGCCGGACAAAGTAGTTTCAATCGAGAAATCTCGATGATTTCGTATACAGTCTCGAGCTAAGCGGATTGCTTCCTTTCCAGCTGAAACCCTAGCAATTTCGGGCTGTAATGGACTAATGCGCCGGGCCAAAGCATCTGGATCAATATTTACACTAATCCCTATTCGATCAATGATTAAATTGCGTATAGTACTTTTTCCACTGCCATTGTTTCCAGCAAAAACAAACATCGTCGCTTTTTTAGATTCAGACATATTCTTGATTCTCAACAGGTAAATCTTCCTTTATACCATCTGCATACTCCTTCACTAATTTGCCCGATATATCTTTATAAACCACATAAGTTCCATTTGCTTTAGCATCAAGTTTTGCCCGCTCTCCGGTTAACTTAATCAGCTTCTTTAAATCATCATTTCTCTCCAAGCCTGACACCTCCATTTGTATTCATGAATCGAGAAATCGCCCTCGACTTCAATTGTACATTTCCATATCTTTTGTGATACTGTTTCGCGCAATATTTATTAGGCAAATAGAACACAGTTCACTAACATTATCATTATAACATAGGTACCACCACTACAAAATTACTTATCATTGTATCACAGTAATAAAGCCAATTAGCTTGTCCCATCTTGTTGATATAAACTTGTATATCCAACACCAACATTTATTGAAGTATCCTGCCAGTTAGCTGATCGAAGGGCTACCACGAGGCAGCCCTTCTGGCATTGAACTATCGTACCCGTTCGTAATATAAGGTTAGCCAGATATTTCTGGTTGACCTTTTTCATAGGGTCTTATTAGTTACGGTAGGTCATTAAGACACGAATAAAAGAATATACCTCTGGAGGACTAAACTTTCCAAAGGTTTATTTGAATTTAACCCAAAAATTTTAACTAACAGCTTGTCAATCTTGTCTAAATAAATGCCCTTTCAAATATCATTAATAGTAGATCTAAACTTGAAGGGAGCATTGTAGAAGGGCTCCCCCCTATATGAATTATTATTTTATGTTAGTAAACGTTTAAATTTAATCCAGATCTAATAGTCAATGTATTAAATGACCCTTTTCTTTTAAGCTCTCGTAACCCATATGACCAATGATAATGTGATCTAGAAGCGAGATCCCGATAAGTTCTCCAGCTTCACATAGCCTGTGTGTTATTTCAACATCTTCCTTGCTGGCAGTTGGATCTCCACTTGGATGGTTATGGACAGCAATAATGCTTGCTGCACTCCTTCGAATCGCCCGCTTGAATACCTCGCGAGGATGAACGATACCAGCATTAAGAGATCCTGTTGAGATCGTTTCCCGACCAATTACATGGTTTTTAGTGTCCAAATAAAAGACGACAAAATGTTCACGGTCTGCATACTTTAAGTCTGATGCCATAACTGCAATATTTTCCGGTGTTCTAATTGTTACGATTTCTCCGCTGCCTTGGCTTCCGAACCTTTTTGCCAATTCAAAAACAGCCATCAAGTGAAAGCTTTGGACTTCAGTCAGACCAAACAAGGTGGAAATTTCAAACTCAGAAAGATCCGCCAATTCATACATCCCTTTTTGCAGAATTTCGTCTACAGTCATGGATATTGACTTGTCCTTTAACAGCGGCTCTAAAACCAAAATGAGCAGATCCTTGTTAGAAAGTTTACTTGCATCACACGTCTTGTAAAAGGTTTCTTTAACTCCCCTGATTACATTTTTATTTATTTGGTTATACATCATAGGTTTCGCCTTGACGGGAGCACATACACAAAGGGGGAACCCTCTGACGTTTGTATCTCGCCAGAGGGCTACCCTCCTTTATTCTCTATTTTTTATTTACATTTCAAAAATTCACCTTGCGTTTAGAATTATCTTTCTATTATTTGCTGGTTACTAGTGATGCTCTGTATAGACTAGCTTTCCAACCACTACAACTAGGCGGCTACAGCTATTATCGTATTGTTTTAGAATCATCATAGATATAAACCACCTTTGCTTTTGCGTCAGATTGCCTTTTTGTACGAATTAGTTCAGCAGCCATTACTTCTAATTCAGTTTGGTTTTCTTCCCTTCGTTCACGTTTAATGTCGAAGTAACACCAAATTAGAGTACCTGCCATCATTACAGATACGATAACACCAACAACTTGCAAAATAAGATCAAAATAGTCCATATGTTCCCCTCTCCACGAACGGACAAGTGCCACAGCGGCACATGCGTTCGTGCCACTGTTTTTTCTTGCCCTAGTGGAGGGCGGTATAATAAATTTTATGGCGATTTATTCATAAACCAATCTTCACAGTTTAGCCTTTTTAAACCCAAACCGCGGCGAATTGTTTTTTTTGGTTGCTCCTAAATTGAGCATCGCTTGTTCATCATAACCTAATTTTTTTAGGTCACTTGCTGGAATAGCTGCATACTGGTACGGATTGACACCATCACAAGCTAGAGCTACGAATAACTCTTTCTTTGTCGCTGGTGACATTTCCCATGAGGTGCTCTCTGTAAAACAAAAGATACCGCCTCCGACTTGAAGTTCGCCATGAACCTTGACGTATGCCTTCAACTTGTCATTGATGGCATCGAATGCTGCAGAGAGTTTAAGCAACTCATTCGCCATCTCAAGGGCTTCCATTTCAGCAATTACATTTTCCGTTACATTATTCATATCTACACCCTCCTGGTTTGTTTGTAGCATTCCACGGCAAAGGGACAGTGCTTGCATTCAGTTGAAGGGATGGAAGGAAAAAAGGACAACCTTTCTTCAGGAAATGCTTCGCTTAGCGCTATACGTTCCTCCACTTCAATTGCAAGCTTTAAAGCCCATTGCCTTGCCTGGTCTGCTTCGATTTGGTTTATAACCCGATTGTACATTCTACGTTCCGTAATATAGGGAAACCGCAAGTAATACAGGTTTCCATGGACGGATGATCCACCTTTTAACTTCATGAAAGCCCATGCGTATAAAGCCAATTGCTTGGTTGCTTCTATAGCATAGGGTTTCCAGTTCGTTTTCCAATCTATGATGTTATTCCCCTGGATTAAGTCGATGTATCCCTGAATCAAAGGGGCATCAGGATCTCCGGATAATGGTAAAGTGAAATGCGTTTCCACTTCTCCAATACCAGCATAGATAGGTGCCTTTTTCACAAGTTGGCTGATTTCGTCATGGGTTACACCGCTATGCATCTCTGCCTCGATCCACCCATCCAAAATGGCTTCCTCTAGATCTGATCCCGATATCATGCTCTCGATAGCCTTATGCACGGCTTTACCTAGTGCTAAGGGTTTTGTCGTTCCCTCTTCCATTTTCAACACATACTTGCAATGGAAACGAAACGGACATTTTTCGAACAGTGATAATCGGGAGAATGAAAATATCATGATGTTGCCCCCTTACTCCCCACGATACCAACAGGGGAGTTGATTCCCCCTATTGAATTAGGGTGTAAGATGAGATCAGCCATGACGTTAATCCCTCTTGCCTATTTTTTTTATTTGTTCCGCATCCTGGCACCTACTCAAAAGAGTATTTAGGCTAAGATAGGTCGTCAAGCCAACCCGCTGACTGATTCTTTCGGTTCTTATGTGCCCGTAATCCAAATAATAGACAACCCAATCGCCTATAAATGTTTTGGAGCACATTAAAACCTTGAATTGATTCAGAATGGTTGTTTCATCATTTATCCGTTGTACAATCCAGTCAGAATTATTTTTCTTCTGGATCCTCTTATATTGATTTAAGTTTGATTTTGTGGCATACATATTTTCTACCAATCTGATTTGCTTCTCTAAAAGATTGAAGTCTTGAGCAAGGAAATAATATCTTCCCTTTTCAACTTCAAGGCTTGTATGAGCCGCTTCTAATTGGTCAACCAATTTTAAATTTTCGAATCTTTCTTCCTTCAAGGACTCCTGTAACATCTTAGTGTAATCCTTGTAATATTCTTTTTGATTCTTAATCAGTGACCTAAGTCCTTCATTTTCCGCAGCTAAACGATCAAGCTCCGATTTGAATATGAATAACGAACTAAAGAGTTGGATAATACCTGAAAATAAAGTGTTTAATTTTATCAACATATAAATTCTCCTTTTCAACTCCCAATTGTGGGGGAGTCGATGATTTGATCCCCCACATGGGATTAGAAAGATATTTTTATTTTCCTGTTAAATAGGCGACTCCCTTTGAATGATTTTGGTCAAACCATTTCCAGATAACAAATCGATTAGTACCTGCGACCCAGTTTAAGAAACGGCCCTCAATTTCATCGAGGTCATTAATTGGAACATCGCCAAATTCTTGCCAAAGAAGGTCAATTTGATTGTCATTGAGTTCGCAAAGTTGGGACTCTGTAGGGCTATCTTCGCTTCTAATTTGCATATCTGTTTCTCCTTTCAACAGCCCCTATAGATAGGGTAGCTGTTACGGACCCCCTATAAGGGTGTATGAAAGCTATTTGTATATATCTGTTATGATTTCGCCTCTATGCACCAACATCATAGGTCGTATCCGAAGAATCTCCTATTTCTGATGACTTGCTTGTATAGGAAGAGAAAAAGTAATCTTGTTTTGCTGCCCAATCAGGTTTGTCGGTTTGGGAGAAGGCTTCGAGAATTTCCTTAACAATTGAAACTCCTAGCTCTTTTTCCCTTCGTGCAATTGCCTCGATATATTCCTGGTATTTCATGGAATGAATGCCAATCAACAAATAAAAATAAGAATCTGTTCGCTGGCTTTCAACGAAGCGTTCCCATTCTTTCCATACCAGATCCAACGTTCTCAGGTAGTACTCCTGGTCCCGTTTCTTCATCGCATCCCAATTAGGTTCCCGCTCCATTCCCATCAACCGTTTTTGTGTACGGGTGAGTTTTTCGGCGGGATGCAGTATTTTTTTGTTTGGATTGGAATACCTCACAGCTATTTCCTGCTCGGATACGCCTTCCAGTAAAGATATAAACCGGAACACGCCGCCGCGTTCTAAGCAGAACCAACATTTAAAGCACTGTTTATCCTCATTTAATGACAAATAAAACCGCTTCATCTTTGCTGGTTTGCTATCTTCTTGGCAAAAAGGGCATTTATAAAGCACCTCAGCGCTTGGGCGAGACGAACGTGATCCACGGTTCTTTATAAGACCGTGTTGATCGGCAATATCAATAATATTTAGTGCCATGAATAAATCCCCCCATCAAGTGCAATAGTCGTAATAATGTCCAATAAACTATTTGGTACAGGGATTTGTTCCCAGTCCACTTGAAGGGTAATGTCCTCATTCACTAAAATTATTATTTCGTTATGTTTAACCCACCACCGCCATTCGCGAAAGCAGCTGACAGCTTGCTTTACACAAGAGCACTCATGGGCAATATGGCTTTTTCCACACCTATGCGTAACGATAATTTCGGATTTAATTGAATCAATCTGAACCAGCTGCCGTCCGTTTCCCGAAAGGTGGGAGAGCACTAATATAAGTGCATCTCCATTCAAAAAGGCGGCAGATATCATGCTGCTACCTCTTGTACGAATTTGAATCCCAGGTTCTCCTCGATAACTATTGTCCAAATGGAGTTGATTGCTGCTTTTTCCAGCACATCTACAAGTTCCTGTTTATTGGCAATAACTTTTATCGTAGAACCGTTGGAAACTTGCAAAAGTTCTAATTTCAGCATATCCCCGCTAGTGCGTGGATGTTTTGATAACATCTTGTTTACTATTTTGTAGAGTTCACCGTTCTCCAATTTCTTAATTGGATTAGGATCAGTTGCCACTTCTTGAATGCTTGCTGCAGGGATTGGCTGGATATCAGAAACAAGAAGATCTTTCTTCTCCTCTTCTGCTACCACTGCTTTTTTCGTTTCCTCTACTACCTTCGGCTCCACGAAGCTCTTGCTTTCATTTTGCGGCTCGTTTGTTGGTTTTGACACATTACTAGTCGTTGAATTACTTGTCGTTGACACATCAATTACTTCCCGAGCTATTGCTGGAGCCTCTGGAGTTGTGTTAGCGGCTGGCTTTTCATTATTATTTTCTTCGAAGTTGGATTTGGGATTTGTATTCGATAATGCCCCATCCATCACTTCATCATTACCAAACTCTTCTGCGGTATAGAGTCCGGAAAGTGGAAATTGCCTGCGCAACACAAAAACTTCAGCGATCTTCTGTATCATTGCGGAAGGGTTCTTTTTCCAAACACCGGAAGAGTCATTTGCCGTTGAGTATTCGTTAAAATCCACAAATACGGATACAGGATCATACTGTTTATGTTTAATAACAGCCCATGCTCCCAATATTGCCCCGCGTTTAGTTCCGAATCGATGTTGGGGTATACCACTTACCGAATCAAAGCCAAACTCATCGCCTTCTTTGACAACAGCCGAATTAGGAGAACCCACAAAATTATTGTCACGACGAGCAACAGATAAATATCCATCCCTGGTCGTAAGAAAAATAACATTGTAAATCCCGCTGCCCGACTTAGTTTCCTTTTTCATGAATGCAATTTCTTTTAGCAACGGGTTTAAACCGAACATTTCGCAAACTTCAACAAAATATATCGCTTCCTCACTCGTGCCATTTTTGGGAGCTATAATATTCGACCAAATCATACTTTTCTGTTCCTGTGAAAATTGGATTCTTTTTTCGATGCTACTCATAGTAACATCCTCCTCTGTTTTTGGTTTTTTTTATAAAAAAAGCCCACTTCATTCGGATCGCCGAAGGAAATGAGCATTTTTTTAGGGGGATACATCTGTTTTTAAAACAAAAAAGCCGATTGCATCCTCAAGGAAAGAGAATGAATCAGCTTCTAGTTTTATAGGTGGTATACAGGACACACGGGTAGCGTAATCCTATTTTGCGACGAATGTCGTGTTGTGCTCACCAGTCTAATTACTAACGCTTAAAAGCTGTAATTAGGGCTTTGACAACTTCGAATCAATGCGATACTTTGATTCCCTTTGGTGTGAGTCCCGTTTCCCTGCTCGAATAATACTTTAAAATCATTCGGGGGAATACACTCGCTGGTTTCAGTCACTATCTTTTTTAAGTTTAAAAAAGACGTGTGCCTAGTGTAGTGTTCCGTTTTATTATAATTTTTTGAGGGATACATTGCAATAATTAAATAAAATATAGAACACAAAATTTATACTCAGTATACATTTTGTTTTATCATTAAGGTTTACTTGCTTTGAACGCTCACGGACAAGCCAAATGGGGGGGATTTATCAGAGGAAGATCGATTAGAAAACGTCAATGCACTTGCACATGGTGGGCGCATTATGTCGGTGTACAATTGCGCGAACGGCGTAACTGTCTGGGTAATAACCGATGCAACTCTCGCTTTCGACATCGTCACAACGTTGCTCTTGCCGGAGGAAATGTAGCCATGAAACCCTTGGCGTGGCGTCGAGCTACACGAAGATTAAAGGAGCTTGCCTATGGCAAGCTCCTTTAATCTTCGTCCTGCATGCTTCCGCACGATCAAGCATTCCTCCTAGACGGGGAAGGCTTCATCCAATTGCTTCACATGCTCTGCTGATAGCTTCCAGCCGACCGCTCCCACATTATCTTCAAGCTGGGACACTTTGCTGACGCCCATGATCGCGGATGAAACAGCAGGACGATTGATGACCCAGTTCAAGCAGACTTGGGCAGTTGACTTACCAATCTCCAGCGCAATCCCCTTCAAGACATTAACTCCCTCTTGAAGCTTCTTCGCTTTTTCTACAACAAGCGGTTCAATCGATCCCCGACTATTCTCAGGAACAGTCTCTTCATATTGCCTGTAAGAATACCGCCGCCCATCGGGCTGAACAAGACCATCCCTATGCCTTGATCGACGCATAGTGGTTGCAGTTCCTTTTCTACGGAACGGTTGGCTAAGCTGTAACTAGGCTGTACGGAGACATAGCTCGATATTTTATTGACATCGCTAACCCATAAAGCCTTGGCCAATACCCATGCTGGGAAATTGGAGCAGCCGATATAGCGGACTTTACCTTGGCGAATCAGATCGTCATAAGCACGCAGCGATTCCTCCAAAGGGGTGTTATAATCGACACCATGAGCTTGATACAAATCGATATAATCGACGTTCATACGGCGTAGGCTTCTTTCTACCTCGCGCATAATATGGTAACGCGATTGCCCGCTTTCATTGGGCCCGGGTCCCAAGGGACCATGCACTTTGGTAGCGATGATCAGCTCATCACGACGTCCTTTAATCGCTTTACCCAGAATTTCCTCCGCGTCGCCGCCTGTATAGCGATTTGCTGTATCAAAGAAGTTGATTCCCTTATCAATAGCTTGATGGATGATTTCAATGGCGTCGCTTGCTTCAACCTTACCTGGCTTGCCCCATGGTGGATTACTGCTCCCAAAATTCCAACATCCCAGGCCTATTTGCGAAATCTTCAGACCTGTTTTACCTAAATGTACATACTCCATTGTCATAACTCCTCTAATTTTATTTGGTGGTGGTCGCTTTTTGAGCATCGTAGCTTCTTTGATAAATTTCTACATACTTTTTGAGATTCATTCCATCCAAAGTTTTCACATAAGTATCCCATTCCTTATCCAGATCAGCATCACCCGTAACGAACCGTGCAATCATCGACTTTACATAATCGTTGATCGTTTTATCCAGTTCAGCGATCTGTTTAGCATCAGCTGGAGGGAAATACAACGGTGGCATGATCTGGCTAATATCTGGTTTGTAAGGGTCATACTTCTGCTTGGTCACGTCATAGAACATTTTCTCCTTATCGGGTTGCTTGATAACCGCTTGACCAGCGAACCAGTCTTTGTCTGTCTTATAAATAAGTCCAGACTGGGACCAGGATTGATTCTGTAAGCGACCAAACGGGACCAACAGACGGTACTTCGCGGGTTGACCATCTCGGCCTACATCCCCTGGATTAGCCCATTCCCAAGCAGAGCCTTCGTTACCAAAGTTCGTGTGTAAATTGGCTTCAAAATCATACATGAAATCGCCCCAGCGCATCGTGGCTTCCGGATATTTGTTCGTACTGGTCATTACAAAATGTCCCAGACGAGATTTATCATAAGGAAGCCAAGTAGCCTTTTGAATCCCAGTAGGTCCTTTGATCGAGGCAATCGGTTGATAATCCAGCCACCTGCCGCTGCTTCCTTCCACAATTGTCATATCGGACGGAGAATGTGCCGGAATCGCTCCTGCAATTGCAAGATCAGGGTTTTCGGCAATCTTTTTCAAATTATTGCGATCTTGAGTAAAGGATTGTGAGTCAATTAGACCCTCCTTATAGAGCTTTCGAATATATTGAAGACCATTCTTCCATTCTGGCTTATTGTAGGCTACATCAATTTTATCATTGTTAAGAAGAAAGCGCTTATCTCCATCGTCATAAATAAACGCATTCATAAGAAAAATATCAATTTGGTTTTTCTGACTAACCGCACCCACGGAAGCACCGACCAAGGGAATTTCATCCGCCTTTTGATTGCCGTTAGAGTCCTTTTCCTTAAACGCTTTCAGCATTTGGTAGAATTCTTCTGTAGTCGTGGGTTCCTTCAAAAAAAGTAAAAGCTTAATTTTTTTCAAATTTAAATTTCCCCTTAGAAGTAAATAATTGGCATTGTATTTTCCATTAAAAAAATACTTTATCCCCAAATTTAGACAGATTAAGCTAAACAAAAGTTCATTTACTGCTTTCTCATTTCAATTCTTTTGCTGTGCTATGCTGCCCGTTACTTCCCTCGGTTTTAAGGGTTTTTCTCACATATGCTCGCTCATTCGCAGGATTATACCCCCTTAAAAACGGACATGACGGTATAATTACAGATGTGACCCACCGAATAGAACATGAAGGCATGCGTAAACAGAGGATCAGATCATAACTTCCTCATTATTCCATTTACTGCACGTATTCTCCATACTGCCCTCGGGGGTTCACCCTCCCAGATCTCAACGGGTCTATGCCCTTGCCTTCCTTCGTTATACCTGCCCAAGGGGTGGAGGCCGATCGTGTTCAATGTATGGGTCTGTGCCCTTAAGTAACGGGTATTCGGTACTCCGTGCTTTCTTTGTTATCCTGCGAATGGGCCAACCTACGTACGATGGTATTTAATCCAGTTTTAGGCTACACCTTCATGGAGAATGGCTGTTTCTCAGGAGAAAATGATTCTCCCCGTTGTACGAGGCCAATGATCATGCGTGCCAGTTTCCCAATTAATTTATAGACGGAACGATACCCTTTCATGTGTTTTACTTGTACGTTATGTTCATGCCATTTACGAAAAAAAGGATTACTACCGATTAACCGGAGTGTTGCTAGATACATATACTTTCGCAAAGTAGCATCTCCACGTTTCGAGAGCACGATCTGTCCCTTTCGTTTACCGGACATACTTTCAGCCAAGTTCAGACCAGCCCTTCTCAGCAACTGGCGTCCATGAGCGTACTGTTTCAGATCACCAGCCCCTGACAAAATAGCCGCGACGAAAATAGGGCCAAGACCTTTAATAGAACGGAGTTGTTGAGCCACTGGCATCTTACCTAGCAATGCCAAAATTTCTTGTTCAATTTCCTCTAGGATCTTACCGATTCGACAATACTCTTCATGCAGCCGCCGTAGATCTTGCTTGGCTTCGTCGATAGCAGCCGTTTCTCCAACACTCCTACTGGCGTATGAAATGAGAAGAGCGGCTTTGGTCAAACCTGTTGATCCTCCAGCTCGCTGCATGTGCTTCCTCCAGCTTTGAATAACATCTTCAGCGGTCTTGCCCTGAAGGTCCGAAGGGACAGGAAATTCACAAAGTGACGCCATGGATCGCTTGCATGTCCAATCCGAAAACACAGAGGTATATTCAGGAAACCGGATATCCAACCAGCGGATGATCCGATTTTGCAGGCGGACACTGTTGGTTACCCAGAACTCCCGGTCGCTCATCAGGGTGCGTAACCTCTGGAAAATATGAGCTTGCTTGGTGTACTCGGAGTAGTACCCTCGGCTGACAACATCCGCGATGACGAGTGCGTCTTTTGGATCGCTTTTGGATGGGCTATTGTCGCGATTCTCCTTGTTTCGCTTGGTAGTAACAGGATTTACCACCGCAACGCTTATCCCCTGTTCGACCAGCCAATTCGCTAGATTAAACCAGTAGTGGCCGGTTGGCTCCATGCCGATGATGATGTTGTTTAACTGGTGCTTCCGCTGTAGGTCGTTAAACCATCGGCCGAAAAGTTCAAATCCTTCCCTGGTGTTAGAAAGCTTGAGATGACGCGTGCTAAGAACAATCCCACGAAAATTTGTCGCCTGTGCAACATGGAATTCCTTCGCGATGTCGATGCCAACTACTAAGTGAGATGTAGTAATTCTTTCTATTCGTTGATTTTGTCCGTCAGATTGCTTAAACTTCATAGTAAAAGCGCCTCCTTGATGGTATTCGGTTTCGAAGCCGTGGACAACCCCATCATACCGAGGCGCTTCTTTTTTGGCAAAGGTCATTTCTTAAGCCCTACAGGAAGGTTCAATGACAAAACAGACCGCCGTGGCAGTCTGCTCAATTTCACTATCGTACTCCTTTAGTTCAATAAACGTTTTACCAGTATAATTTCCAAAGGCTCATCCTCCAACAAAAAACATCCGGCATCCTTGTATCCTAAACTCCTGTAAAAATGCTGTGCTTCTTCATTCACTTGAGTAGAGGTCATAACTAGTTTACTGCCCACTTGTTTCATCTGATTCTCCCAAAAAAGAACAACTTGCTTTCCTACACCTTTGCCTCGATACTGCTTATCGACCCATATCATATTCATAAAAGGGGTGTTATCCCAAAAGTAACCATATCTCATCCATCCTATGTTCATGTTTTTCTGTTCACGTATGATGTATATTTCATTTTTCTCTATTTTCGTCACAATCAATTTTTCCAAAATATGATGGTCACGTTTGATTATATACTCGTAATCCGATTCCTTTGCAAATTCAATAATCACAGCGACTCACCTCTCATTCCATCCTAGTGTTACCGCTTTAAACGCCCAAGCTTAACGAGGCTATCCGGTTCGTTTCGCGGCAGCCTCGTCCTTGTTACTTATTAAGCTCTTGTACCCGTTTAGCTTAGTGATGTTTTCCCGCCCGTACTACTTTTCCAAAAAGATAAACAAGAACAAAATAGACGGGGAATAAAATCAATCCGACAAAACCAATAAAAACACCGATTGTAGCCCGACCGTCATCATTCCATGCGTCCACGTGTTGTATGGCATAAAGCACATAGAATAACCATACCACCATAGCCACGTATCCTAACCTATATGCTATACCCAAAAGTATATCTCCTTTAATAAAACAAATATCTCTCTCGTCACCCGTTAGCGAAATCCCCCCGGAGGCTTGCCACCATCGTCGTCCTTCGGCTGTTGCTGCCGGAGCTTGACCAACTGCTCGTACCGCTCGCGGATCTTCGGCATTGCCTCCTCGCGTAACTTTTCGAGCCTCTCAGCTGACAGTCGATCGAGTTCTTCTTTCTGGTCCGGGCTGACCTTGTACACTTTCGTCTTTATGATCTCGCCTGTTTCATACACCGTTTTCGCTTTCTCCAGAGCCTGTTTCTCCTTGTCCATGTTCGACACTTTCTCCTGCCTCCCTTTGTTTTGGGTAACTTTGTTTCCTTCTTTTCTATTATTACGTCTGTCTGACCTCCACACAATTCTAAACTATTTCAACTACCCTTACGGAACGGCTGCTAAGTTACGATAGCCTCCTGTTTTGCGTTAAACTGCCCGATAGCTTAATAGGCTGTCAACCGTTCCCATGGTCAATGTTGAACTCTAGTTTCCGTTAATTTAGTAACGTCTTGTCTATTTAACGACTCGTTCAAGGAATTTTTTAATTACTGGTTTGTCTGGAGGAGACAACTCGACAGGGATTTCTCCATAGTTAAAAAAACGTAATTCTTGCACTTCAATTCCATCTTCTTTAAGAACCCCAGCAAAGTCACTACATACGTAAGCGGACACAACATTGTATACTTCATCGCCATGAGGATACTTATAGTACAGTTCTTTTCCAGAGAACATGTGAAACAATTCAAGACTCCTGGCTTCTAATCCTGTTTCCTCAAAAAGCTCCCGTTTTGCAACTTCTTCTAAAGTTTCCCCAGGTTCCATCGAGCCACCAGGTAATGCCCACAAACCATTATCAGTTCGACGTTGTAATAATAAACGTTGATTACTGCACAATAGAACGCAGGCTCCTGTCATTATAAGTGGTCTCGAACCGACTAACTTTCTTAATTCCATTATGTATCCCATAAGAAAAGACACCCCTTCAGTTTTAAATAGTAATAAACTCTATTTTAAAACTACATTAAAATAAAGAATTTGTATGTGTGTTTGGTTGAAGATAACTGCCTCATGCATTGAACTCTAGTAATCCGTTAGTTTAGCGAGATAAGCTAATACTCTATGCAAAATTTGTACATTAGCGGTTCCGGTCACCGGATAAATAAAGCTCCCTTGCGGTTTTCAGGAACAGCTTCACCCCGTGAGGAGCCTCCTCCA
>NZ_JAAOIW010000042.1 GCF_011440305.1 Paenibacillus agricola
AAACTAACCGTGGATCGATGGAACCAGATCCTGAAACGCTCTGCCAAGAAAGTCTCTTAATTTTTTAAACCCGACTTCATTATTCTGTCAGTACGGCTCCAAGTATTAATCTTTATGAAATTCATTCTGTTGAAAAAAAATTTTCTTTTAACATTATTTATTTAGTTATAGCAATAAAATTTGGCTCTTCGGATTATGTGGTGGATTGTTAACATCCACATAATCATTATTTCAAGAAAATGGATATTATCACATGTAAATGCGAGGTGTTTTAGTATGTACGTCTTAGTTATGGAGATATACGAAATAAAGAGGATGCTATTTTGGAAAAGAACGGAATACTGTTCTTCAGATATAGCTATTATTGAAGCAGATTCAGATGAATTGGCTAACGCGATTGCTCTGCAATCAGCGAATAATTTTGCTAAGATTTCTGGAAGAAAATATAGAATTGCTCATATAAAATCGCTTTTAAAAATGAGAGTAGGAAGAGAAGATTATCAAACAAATACCTTCATGTAATCAATTCCACCATAAAATCCGAATACTCCTGATAAAATTTAGGATTGGGTAGGGTTGGAAGTGGAGTTAGCGGAAAATCAGGAGGATCTCAATAATGAGCGGTATTAAAAAAAATATGAAGGATTTGATTACTAAAGCTGTTTGTTTCACCTTTCTACTATCCCTATTTTTTAATAATAGTGTTGCCGGAGCTGACAACTCGGGCATTGTAAATACTTCAGTGTATGATGCAGTTTATCGAGCAGCTGCTCATCGTTCAGTAAATAATTCAGTATATCAACGTGTATATGACAGAGAAGGTTTTGGCCATAAACTAATCCTTCCCACTGTTTTGGAAAGTGTCTACTCAGAAGAATTGAAAGCAAAACGGGATTTAAGAAAAACAAATATTCAAGAAAATATTACTTTTATCCCAAAAGAGGTATTTGGTGATGTAAATTTTTCAGGGTCATTGGTGATACCGACACACAATTTAACTAATCAGATAAATCTGAATTTTGATCAATTCAAGTCTGAGGAGATTATTGATCCCACTACACAATTATCTACCATGAAACTAAATCTACCGATACAGTATATAGAAGTGAAATCAGCTGCTGACACACGAACCAAAATTAAAACGAGTGATAATTATTCAGTTATTATAGATATTGATTTTAAAGAGCCCGTAATGATATTAGAGTACACAATACATTTCAAAAATAATGCGGAGGTTATCCATAACGATAATTCCAGTAAATATCAATTAGGACAACAAGTGGGCATATATAGGACCGAATACAGTGCGCAAGTCCTGATAGAAACAGAGTTGCTCCAAAAGTAGACAATAACTTTTTCTTTGAAGCTTGGCGATAAGAATAATACTAAAAAAATTAGGGGGATTTACTAATGAAAGTGAAATCAATTTCTTTGCTAATGGCTCTGCTGTTTCTTTCGGTCTCCTTTGCTGGTTTGGCAATCGCGGCCGACCACCAGGAAACGAAGATTGTTTTATCAGGCGTCAACGAAAATCATACAGTAACTCTGTATAATAATGATTACATTACAGGCGTTTCAATCCGGTGCAAAATGGTTGGAGATTCTCTCTACATTTTAGCAGACAATGCATTACCGCTTGTTGATAAATGGTCTTATAGAGAAGAAATAAATACATCAAAAGTAGTAATTAACAATGGTAGTCACAATGAGGTCACGATTTCGACAGGCAATCGCAATTATATTGATCTCGAAGGAGCGGCACAAGGACTGACCGATACAATAAAGACGGAACTGCAAAAAGGGTATTTTCCCTTGCGGTTTGTTTATGAGTTAGGCGGTTACAAGGTCAATTATGATCCTTCTCAAAATAGCATTACCTTTCAGTGAAACGCAATCAATTTGACAAAATGAATGGGGACATTCGTGTTCAATGGTACAACGGAGCGAAAAAGAGTTGGATAGGTGCAGATTACTTCACTAGCATTGAACACCATTGTATCGCCATAAAATCTGAAAATACCTAAACAAAAGGCAGTCCAAAACTTTAACCAAGTTTGGGCTGCCTTTTAGTTAATATAAACAATAAAGTAAGTAATTAAGGAGATCTCATGTTCGGACATAATGA
Source organism: Paenibacillus agricola (assembly GCF_011440305.1). Classification (GTDB taxonomy): domain Bacteria; phylum Bacillota; class Bacilli; order Paenibacillales; family NBRC-103111; genus Paenibacillus_S; species Paenibacillus_S agricola. The sequence continues at coordinate 2,126 of NZ_JAAOIW010000042.1, forward strand.
AGTTTTTGACTAAGAGACTCAACGGCGCATGCCGCCGGCTCAAGCAGTCTAATACTTTATTTTTATATCAGAACAATTCATGACTATTTTTAGTCCCCAGTCTAAAACTTGTCGCAGGTAGGCTACCGTTTGCATTGACTAATCCCCAGTCTAAAACTTGTCGCAGGTAGGCTACCGTTTGCATTGACTAATAGATCGCTCAGCAGACTCTAATGCTTTATTTTCTGCATCAGTTTCTTCCGGATGCGGGACGGGCATCGATCAGCGTTAAGAAAGCAGCGGTACGTGCAGCAGCACTCACAAATCGCTCCCTAATCCCTTATTTATAATGATTTTATTCCTATACCTCTCCGTATAAATAATATCCTAATAAATACCTATAGAAATTAGAACGTTTGTTCTGTATATTGGGTATAATAAGAATGAATGTTCGTGTAAATTAAGGGAAGTTGTTTCGGGAAACAATCTCAAAAAGTGTATATGGAAAATCATTGAAATTTTGAAAAATAACATTACCTGTGCGTAATGCTTTGCAAATTCTGGAAATATAATACAACCATTAAAGGAGCTGGTCCGATGAAGAATAAGCAATCAGTCATCATGCTAGTCGATTGTCAAAGTTTTTATGCTTCAGTAGAGAAAGCAGCCCATCCAGAATACAAGGATAGACCGGTTGTAGTGGCCGGGTCCCCTGAGATGCGAAGTGGCATAATTCTTGCAGCCTGTCCAATTGCTAAATCGTATGGAGTCACTACAGCTGAGCGTCTGGGTGAGTCACTCAGTAAGTGTCCGGATCTCATTGTAATTAAGCCGCGCATGCAGATGTATATAGATGTATCACTCAGGATAACGGAAATTTATGAGTCCTTTACAGACCTTGTTGAGCCCTTCTCAATCGATGAACAGTTTTTGGACGTTACAGATTCCGTCAGTATGTTTGGAAGTCCCACCGAAATGGCGAAGCAGATACAGACACAGATTTTATTAGCCACGGGCGTCTGGACACGGGTCGGTATTTCATCAACGAAGATGTTGGCCAAGATGGCAACCGACAATTTCGCCAAAAAGAATGCTGAAGGCATTTACATCATGCCCAAAGAGACAATCCATAAAGATTTGTGGGAGTTACCGATTGAGAAAATGTTCGGTTGCGGGAGCAGGATGAAGAAACATTTCTCCCGGTTAGGAATTCACACTATCGGTGAGCTCGCACAGCTACCTTTACATAAGGTTAAAAGCTTGTTGCGAACGAGATTCGGTAAAAATGCAGATATCCACGCGACTTTGCTCTGGCAGACTGCCAATGGCATCGATTCTTCCAAGGTCACTCCAAGTACTCACAGAGTCGCGCCAAAGTCCATCGGGCATATGATGACCTTGCCAAGGGACTATGCAAAAGAAGAAGAAATAGACACCATTCTCTTGGAACTGACTGAGGAAATATGCCGGGATGCGCGGCGTAAGCGGTATATGGGCTCTACCGTAACCGTGGGGTGTATGTGTAGTCCGTTCGATTCTCCTACAGGCTTCTCAAGGCAGATGACCATGCCAGATCCAACCAATATCACAAACACGGTATACGAGGCTGCCCGTAAGCTGTTTTATCAGTTTTGGGACGGCATGCCAGTGCGTAGAGCTGGCGTGACGATCAGCGGGTTAGTGGAGGACGCAGAATATCAAATCACAATGTTCGAAGACCAGGAAAGGCAGCGAGCACTGGAAAAGGCGACAGACTACATCAAGGATCGATTCGGCAGCGCAGCAATTGCCAGAGCTTCATCCTTCGGTGCCGCGGGGCAAGCACAGCATAGAGCTCTTAAGATCGGAGGTCACTACAAATGAGCAAAAAACTCGAAGGCAACGGTCGCTGGGAGTCGTCAAGAATGATGTTACCGCAGCATAAAGAGGCATTAATAAAAAGACATGATCCAGCACCGGAAGTTGTCCAGGTGCAGAAGCCAACCGCTGAGGAACATGAGATGATTCTCAATTCAATCCTTCTGCCGATGATGCTGACCATGGTAGAGAAGAATGGGAAAGAATTCGAAGTATCTACTAATATGCTCAGACGATATTACATAGCCGCGACTCAGATACTGATGCATCGTATTCATACTGAAATGGTAAAAAATAAAAATGAGCTCAAGGCTAGGAAAATAAAGGTTTTCGAAGACATCCGTCCCGATGAGGATCTCAATTATAAGTTTATATGTCGGGGTTATGAGTACCCATTCGCGATAATGAGGGATGTAGTTAAAGCTAAGATTAGTGTCATGCTGGGCAACTACGTAAAAGCTTTATTAAACAATATGAAGGAGTGATTGAAATGGCAAAACTAGCTAAAACCATTTGGAAAGAATTCAGTTGCTAAAAGACCAACACGGGATGAATTTGAACTAGAAGAGTTAAGCGAAAAGTTAGTAGAAGCGAAACAGGAGGATCAAGAAGTACTATTAACTGTCTGGGGGCAGACAGAGCAAGTAAGAGGGCGGATCAGGGAGATGGATGCCCGAACTAGGACAGTTCATATCAGCAGGTATGGAGATGTCACAAAAGTGCCGTTCTTGGGTATTTGGAAAGTAGAAAGCCCAGGAACCTAATCCCTTGGTTTTTTTCTAAAGATATCTGCATACGGCAGGGCACAACCAGATATTTGCGAAGCGGCAGGGCTGGGTATGGTGGAGGGCGTGGATGCCCAGACCTTTGTGCCGGACGGCTACATAACCCGGACGGAATTTGCCGTCATGCTGCTGCGCACCCAACAAATCGAGATAAGCAACGAATCGAGCGCTATGCCTTTCAGCGACAAGGAAAGCGTACCGGAGTGGGCGCGGCTGGCGATCCAGACAGCCGTAGCCAAGGGAGTCCTCGATGGATACGAGGATGGGACCTTACGGCCACAACAAACGGTAAGCCGGGCAGAAATGGCTGCGATGGTCTCAAAGGCAATGAAGTGGGAGAAGTGAAACTGACTTCGGATGACCTGGCGCGCATTGAGTCGGTAAGCCCCAAAAATGTTGCATATGGCGGTCGGATGTCCGAAGAGGGATTGAAGGGAGTCAATTTGTAGCTTGTTTAAATGATCGTTTGCAACTTGAAACGAATTTATGCATCTGTCGGCTACTGATTTACCTGATTGGATTCAGGGCGTCAGCAGCCGGCTTTTTACTATTTAGATATTCAAACCACAAACCAAATTTGATTGTTTAATGCAAGATGACCAAACGCTGTTGCCATTTCCACGACAAAAATATTGATCGGAAGCACCAGCAATAAAAACCTCAAGGACACATGCCGAGACCACTGACTGAAAAAGTCCGCAAAATCAACTTTCTAATCAAAACTTGCCCTGGAGGTTTTTATTGTGCGGCTTTTGGAACATATGCATCGTTTCAATGCCTTGAATCGTTCTTTTTCTTACGGGAAAAACAGAGCTGCCGATGGAACATGTTGCATTTACCATAGAAAATGCATTAAAACTATATGGAATAAATGGTAAGGGGGAGGCATGGTTAACATTAGATCAATGGAGGGAAGCGATAAAAAGATCAGGTTACATTGAATCTGAAATCTTCATGGCTGTAACTAAAAAGAAACTGGCTACATAAGATATTAAAAAAACATAAAGAAGTTATTTGTAAAAACTGGAAAAGCATAAATTTAATTTGAACATTCTGGATTTTCAGTGCTTAAATAAAAGAACTCAAAAAAAACACATCGATACGATGTGTTTTTTTTGAGCTCTTTTACGGGCCACATGGGCAATGGGATAAAGTTCTTGTCATTTATGAGATAAGGTTCTTGTCTCTCGACATCCGACAAAAGTTTTAGAAGGTACCAGTTTAGTGTCGCTGGACACGAGGAGAGGTCATGGGAGCGAAACAAATGGCCATTAACGGTTAGTCAGAGGTATCTAGCCCGAAATAAATTTATTTTGCGTTTTTTATGCAAAATCGTATAAACTTATTGACTATTGGTGATAATAAAGCATATATTATAAGTATGATTTTGTGAAAATAATGCAAAATGGAGGTAATTGTATGCTCCTAGAATTTAGGGCGAAAAACTTCAAGTCCTTTCAAGATGAGTTAGTTTTTTCAATGACACCGGCACCTAAGCAAAAAGGACTGGACTACAGTATCCTTAATGAAAAGATCGGCACCAAGGTTTATAAGGGGTTAAGCTCTGCAGTTATTTACGGACCGAATGCTGCGGGTAAAACCAACATTATTGGTGCAATGGACGTTCTGAAGCACATCGTGTTAAGAGGGCATATACGGAACGTCGATACCAAGTCCCAGGCAAATCCTGCATCCACTCAGTTGGAGTACATCCCTAATAAGGATAACACGAATAGAGTTCCAGTAGACTTCGGTATTAAGTTCATTGACAATGGCTTTTTGATCGAATATAAACTGTCTTTAGATCTTGGACGATTTCTGGATGATGAGTATAAGCGCAAGGTCATATCAGAAATCCTTTATGTGGATGAAAAAGTAATTTTCTCTAGAGATAATGCTGATATAGAGTTTCCTACTGCGACCGAATTCATTAAGAAGTTCATAGAGGGATTAGATAGAAATGATGCTCGAGTTGCCATTAGACTCGCGCAGAAAAACATGAATAAGGAAGAGCTGTTCCTAATGAACGGCTTCAAAAACATGTTCAGTTCGTCATTGGTAAGCATTATTAGTGATTGGTTCGAAGATAAATTCATGGTTTTCTGTCGAGCGGACTCCCTGCAAGTGAAACCTTCGAACTCCAAGAAGTCTACTCTTTACCTCAGTAATATCGTTAATCAAGCAGCTCGCATCTTTGGGGTCAATTCAAACGCCTTGGGGTATCTGGCGAACGATGATGATTCAGAGCCTAAGCTGGTTTCACTAGTTGGTGGGGATGATGGTAACAGACCTGTTCATGCAGAAGACTTCGAGTCCTTTGGAACAATCCGTTTCGTCAACATGTTTCCAATAGTAAGGAATGCTCTATTGTTAGGTGGCACCTTAATCGTTGATGAATTTGACGCATCCATTCATCCAATTGCCTTAATGTCCCTTGTGAATGTCTTCCATAACGATGAGCTGAACAAGAAAAATGCTCAGTTAATCTTTAACACCCATAACCCGATATTCCTGAACTCGAACCTGTTTAGACGGGATGAGATCAAATTCGTAGAGCGTGATGATGCTACTTTCTGCAGCAACCATTATTCGCTGTCAGATTTCGGCACCTCAGGCAGAGACGGAGTTCGTAATGGTGGCGACTATATGAAAAATTACTTCATAAACCAGTACGGGGCAATCAAAGACATCGATTTTACCTCTGTTTTTGAAAACCTATGGGAAAGCAGAGGTGAACAGATTCAAGATGCCACCGAGCAGGAAGAGTAATAGACAATATTTATTCACAGTAGAGGGCGAAACAGAGAAGTGGTATCTGGATTGGCTTCAAGAAGCAATCAACGCTGATCCCGCGGCTAAGTATACGGTATCGATAAGAAGCAGGGTGGAGAAGAACCCGTTAAAATTTGCGAAGGGTATTCCGATCATCGGTAGAGCCGAAATCACTCATTGGTTCGATTACGAAAGTCACGACCATATTGAGGGGTTCCTTGAGGTCTTGGATCTGCTAAAACTGGCTAACAGCCTTAAGGGCCCCCTGGGTTAGGATAGTTGTCATAGACCTCTAGCAAAAGTATAGTTAGTTAAGAGGCACTAGAGAGGCGTGGTACTATGGCAAGATACAGCGAAGAATTTAAATACACAATCCTAAGAAGAATGATGCCGCCCCAGAACGAATCCGTGAATACAATAGCCAGAGAAACAGGATTATCGGAGGCTACCTTACACCAATGGAAAAAGAAAGCAAGGGCTAAGGGGATAGCGGTTCCAGGTGGTGAGCCTGAGGCAGAACGTTGGGGTACACAGGATAAGTTTTCCATTGTGGTCGAGACGGCTACGCTTAGTGAAATCGAATTAGCGGAATACTGTCGCAGTAAAGGTCTTTATGTGGAACAAGTACAGGCATGGCGTGATGCTTGTATGCAGGCCAATGGCGGTATTGCACAGCAGGCCAGTCAGATGCAGAAAAATATTCGCCAGAAAGACCGTGAAATCAAACAACTGAGTCAAGAGCTGCGTAGGAAGGAATCAGCCCTAGCCGAAACAGCAGCTTTGCTTGTACTCAGAAAAAAGGCCCATGCGATTTGGGGGGACAGCGAGGACGAATGATCAGGGTCCCAGATCGCAATAGAGCTATTCAACTGATTAAAGAAGCAGTCGTTAGTGGAGCAAGGGAACAACTAGCTTGCATAGAACTGGGGATTAGCCAGCGGACGTTACAACGCTGGAGAAGTGACCTCACCCCCCTTGAAGACCAACGTCCCTTGGCTGAGCGACCCGCTCCCAAAAACAAGCTGAGTGAGAATGAAAGGGAGACGATTGTAAGGACAGTCAACCAACCGGAGTTCAAGAGTCTCCCACCTAGTCAAATCGTTCCACGACTTGCCGATCAAGGCGTTTATATCGCATCAGAATCCACTTTTTATAGAGTCTTAAAAGAAAAAGACATGCACCATCATCGAGGAAGAAGCAAGAAACCCAGTTCCAAACCGATCTCCGCGCATTGTGCAACAGGTCCTAACCAAGTTTGGATGTGGGATATTACGTGGCTTCCCGGACCGGCTAAAGGTATCTATTTTTATCTGTACCTCATCCTAGATTTATATAGCCGAAAAATAATCGCTTGGGATATTTGGCTTGAAGAATCCGCTGAAAATGCTAGCTTGCTCGTCAGACGAGGCGTGTTATCCGAACAGCGTCTAGCATCACCTCAACCCCTTGTGCTACATTCGGACAATGGCAGCCCTATGAAAGGTGCATCTCTGTTAGAAACCCTGTACCAGCTCGATATAACACCTTCAAGAAGCCGTCCAAGAGTAAGTAATGACAACCCCTATGCAGAATCTATCTTTAGAACTTGTAAATACCGTCCAAACTATCCATCCAAGGGATTCATGGATCTAACCGATGCAAGGACGTGGGTGCTCTCCTTCGTAAGGTGGTATAACCAAGAACACAGACACAGTGGGCTTAACTTTCTGACGCCCAATCAAAGGCATGATGGCTTAACTGATCACATTCTCGGACAACGGACCCTCGTCTACGGACAAGCAAAATCGTTGCATCCTGAGAGATGGTCAAAAGACATCCGAAACTGGACGTTAGAAGATGAGGTATGGCTGAACCCTGAACGAGTTAGCAAGACCTTAACCGAACATATACGATCCTCTTAGCCTATACATATTTCAGTGTGCTACGACAACTAGCTTGACAAACACCGAGGGTAAGCAAATTAAGTACCATTTGGGGTATAGCAACCTGACTTTCGAGCTCTGGATGGTTTTGCATAAAGAAGACTGTAATGCCCATGTCGAGCATAGATCCCTCTATCTTCGTAATATTAACAGCGCCTTCGATGAAGATTTCACTGAACTCAAAACGTATAAGCAAGAGGGTAACTTTAAGCGAATACTTCGGAAGCTAACGCTGAATGATGTAAAAGAAGCAATAAGAAGAGCCAATAGAATTATGCAACGTCATGAAGAAAACGGCGTGCGACCCCACGAGTACAGAGGGTTCAAATATATTCGAGAAAACCCTTCACTTACAGTCCATGAATCGGTCGCTATGATCCTTCAGGATTGCGGACTTCTATAACATCATACTTATTCAAGAAGGCGACCTAAGTGGGTCGCCTTTCGTGCTTCATGGGGTATCTGCAGAATCTACGAAAACCTTAACCTAAGGAATGCAGGACGATTGCGGCTCAAATTTTACGGATCTGTCCTTGCTGGTACCGAACGCCTTGATTCGGATGTCAACTTCATTGCTGTTATCAACCCATCGAGCAAGTATGAGAAAGCAACCGCAATTGATCTTATGAAGCAAAAACTCGAACCAATTCTCCATCGGAGAGTAACCATCCGAGATTCCAGAAGCAAATCTGATTTCCTTCGACCAGACCCCAACGATCCGGTAGACATTATGATTCTGACAGACAGGACGTACACCCGGACATAGATTTACTGATTTTTCAGAATCACTTTGAAAAAATTGGGATTCGCCTATGGAGATAAAGGACCATGCTGTACTGAAATGGTTATCTATGGATCGAGAGGTGAATCAACACCAACGATGGTTATTCTTACATAACTATGCATCAACTGATTTATTTCAAACCGTTCCACTTATACTTTACAAGCATTTCAATGGGATTAAAAAGGATTCCAAGACAGAGTATTATAGAACAGTGTCTTTTCATGATGGTTGTTTTTATCAGGTCTGTTTTTAACAGTCGACCGTTTTTTAAGAAAAAGGCTCAAACAACATCGACACTGTATACGGATACTGCAGAAACTAGGGAAAGCTGAGGGAGAAGAAGAGTTCCCGCCGATTTGTGCTTATGCATATGCATACATCTTTTGGAGACATACATTAATTCGATCAGAAAGATTCTTTAAAGACCCAAAAGCTAATGATATAATTTCTAAATGCTCAAGTAATTTTGCGGTTGTCACGAATTTAATTCAAAGTATACTTGAAAGTTATAGGAGAGAATTATTTAGTCAAATCAATAAAAAAGAAGTTGACGAATTGCTACTGCATTGGATAATGAATAGACTGACTATTCAAATCTGTATTAACTATTTTAAACAGTGGCTACAGATTGCTACTAAACGTGTTGAACAAAAAACGGTACCTAATTGGAATGCTGTAGATGAAATGGTTGTGAAAAGTATATCTGAAATGGCATTTAAACATTCGGTTGATATGGAATTAAAACAACCCGTTGAATTTTATATAAACCCAGAATATAAGAATCTTGATTTGACCTGTATAAATTTAATGTGCCCGTTAAAGAGAAACAACAGAAAGAAACGCTCAAAGCGAATGAGTTCATATATGCCACTACATGTAGCAATGAAAGTAATTGATAATCCGTCAACATCCAACAAAAAACTCGCAGCCTACGTTGACCAGTATGTACGATGACTAACCCTATAAATTAAATAAAACATAAAAATAAGGATGAGCATTATGCTCATCCTTATTTTTATGTTTTCAGATAAAAGACCTGTGGGGAATGTAGTCAGGTTCTTGTCATTTATGTAGTTATGTTCTTGTCATGTCATCCGACATTTGTAGTGTTGGATTTTCCGTAGCTGCGAAGTACATATGTACAAAATACGCCTTTTGTGCATATGTACTCGCCAAACCCTTGCTATATAAGGTTTTTTTCTGTCGGATGATGATTCCCCACAAGTCTCTTCAAAAAACATAAAAATAAGGATGAACATGTTCATCCTTATTTTTAGTTTATCATTTAGTTTATTTTATATGGTTAGAGTTCCCAATAATTTTTCGAAAACTTCTTAGAGTAGAATTAATAGTGACCTCATTGGTATGTGCGGATCTTTAAACTAAATGGAGAATCAAGTAAATAATTTGCCGTTTGTGAGAAATTATGCATGACAGCTTGGTAAGCTATTTAAGGTAATTATTTAATTTCGACTTCGAAATAATTGTTCTTTTAGGTTTTCAATTGCTTCTTGATATGCAATTAGTACCAGCGGATCCCACTCTACTTTATTTTCGATTGATGAGGCTAATTCCATATTATTAAAATCAAATAACATAATTTGATTAGCATTACTAGAATCGAATAAAACAGGAATCGGCCATTCTCCATTTATTTTTGCGTGTTCAAATTATTTATCGCCTCCATCATTTATTATTACCAAAATTCATAATAATGATATGCCCTTTTATAAAAACACCATGGCCAATAATTTGCTTTGCTTTTGAGTTAACATCATCTTGATTGTATACGGTAAGCCAATCACTTGGAGATAATATCAACAACAATTTTCTGGGATTTAATACCACTTAACTCTTCAATTTCTAATTTTCCTTCCATTTCGTCGAACAGGAATTTAATCATAGAATCATACGGCGTATGAGAATCCGGAATGACGTAATGCTGATTTATAATGAATGCATCTCCATCCCAATATCCTTTCGCTTTATAATTTCCAGTTTCTCGATATTCGTTATCCAGTCCGACTGATATATCTACGATTTCTGCTCCCAAAGTTTTCTTAAATACAGCTACATCACTCTTATTAGAAAAGTTAAGTGTAAATGCACTAAAATTGAGACCTGCGTTATTTTTCTTTACCATATAAGTCCTTCCACTAATCTCGTTAGCGATCGCCGGAAGCTGAGGAGTAGGCATTTTGGAAGAACTGGCCAGACGTACTTGTTCTTTCATTTGCTGGTTACCTTCCGAATTAACTGGAAGGGCTTGTTGGGATACGGCGGCGCTTTTAATGCGAGAGAATAATTTGTTTGTCTCTATCTTGGGGTCAGTATCCGAAATATCGCTTGTCATTACAACCACAAGATTCTTCTCAGGCGATACAAAAATTCCCTGGCCATAAGAACCACTTGCATAAAAATAATCTAGACCACCCCACCATTGATATCCATATTTAAAACCATTTGTGTTATTCATTGTTGTTGATTCTGATACCCATTTAGCAGGTATTACCTGTTTTCCATTTATTAAGCCATTAGTGGCATAGAGATAGCCGATTTTTGCCATATCTTCCGGAGTTAACTGAAGGCCTGCCCCGCCATAGCTAACCCCCTGCTTATCAGCCGCCCAGAAGAAATCTGTAATACCTAAAGGGCCAAACAATTTTTCCATAGCATATTCTTTTAAATTTATCCCGATTTTTTTTTGAATCATAGCGGATAGCAGATGGGAAGCCCCCGTATTATAATTATAGACAGTACCCGGAGCACTTGACATAGGCTGATTAAGGATAAATTGAACTTGATTAGGACTCTCCATCATCTGGTCGACAATGTTGTTGTTTCCGTAACGCACTTGCGTTTCCGGCCAATCTAGTCCGCTCTGCATCGTCAGTAGATTTTTCACTGTAATAGCGGCTTTATTCAAATCCGTATTGTTTTTGCTTTCCTCCGGAAAGGAATTCAGTACTTTTTGATCTATGCCTTTGAGGGCACCCTCATTGATGGCAATCCCCGTTAATGCTGAAGTAATACTCTTCGTCACGGAATGGACTGGGTAAAATACGCCATCACCTTCTTGGTAAGGAGCAAAATAGGTGCTAAGTACAAGAAAACCATTACGCACGATAAGCAAGGAGTGAATATTGGTATGCTCGCTCTGAACAGTCTTGAGGACATCAGCCAACTCAGCAGAATAAATACCTTGCTCTTCGGGAGTAGAGGTTCTCCATTTACCACCTTCCCAAGGAACCGAACTCGTTTCGGGCACCGTTTTTTTGTCTGGTAACAAGTAAGCGTAAGAGACGAATGAAAGCAAGGCAACAAGAATAATACCTATGGGAATCCAGTGCTTTTTAACACTCGTTAAACCCTTTAAAATCATATATTCTCCCTTCAATTCCCTTTATAGGATAACTATAGCATTATTTTGTTTTAATGATCCAACTTATTATCTTATTCCAATCCTTTCAACAAAACTGCCCGTTACTTCAATGGGAATCAAAGAAGGAGCAGCCTATAAGCAGCTCCTGCGCTATCGTATCCGTTAGTTTAGCCAATGGCTCCACGCGGCAGCCTTTCTGTTATTTTACTATCGTTATCGTTCGTTTATTTGCCGACTAACACAAAAACATTTCCGTCTGGTGCCTGCATTACAGCTACGTATCCTCCATTAGGATTACGGAATGGAGCTCGAATCCACTTCACTTCTGGATTGGATACCAATAATTCGTAAGTCCCCCGAACATCTTCAACGACTACCTCAGTTTCAGCAAAGTTAAGATTTGGGTTGTTCTTTAAAACTAACTGAGAATCTCCTTCGGGATACCTCATACCTATAAGTTTCCACTTTTTCTCTTCATCCTGAAAAGCTTCCCAAGCCTTCATCAAACCTAATGATTGATAAAACTCTACTGACTTTTCAATGTTATCTGTGTATACAGCTACACATTCAATTTTCTTCCACATTATTATCATCACCTCATATTATTTCCGTAGCAAAAGGGAACTGACGTTCCTGTATTATATTCCATATTCATCCAAATAGGCAAGAGTATAATTGTTATACATAACTGCCCGTCCCTCAGTTTACTTTAACAAACAACCAAAGGAGCCGCGATGAAGCAGGCTCCTGAACTATCGTGCCCGTTCGTAATCGACCAGCTTTGAGGCACAAAAAAATGTTATTATATTTTAATGCATTTTCATTGAATCAAATAGCTCTATATACTCATCTTGAAACCTTTTTTTAATGGATATCATGAATTCTTTTTCAATCATTTTATACAGTCCATTTGTTCGAATGTATCCATTTTCAAACAAAATTTTTATTCCAAGATATTCAAACATTCATTTTCTCCATAAAAAAGTCAATGCTCTTTTCCCTTTTTTAAAGTTGATTAGTAATTCTAGTTTTCCTTATCACTTTTCCCTTGTCATTAAACTAGTCTGCCCGTCCCTCGGTTTTAAGGGTTTATCTCGCATATACTCACTCATTCGCAGGATTTCGTCGCCTTGGAAAACAGTTGCTGCTTGGAAAGTACGCTCATTAGACATCATTAGACACCGTTATTC
>NZ_JAAOIW010000043.1 GCF_011440305.1 Paenibacillus agricola
TTTCCACGTAACTACCGCAGAGTCATAAGTTTTACTATCAACTACAAGGTTTGACGGATCTGATAGAAAAGCTCCATTTAGAATAGTTCCGTCAAATTCCATGCCCACAAACTCAGAATTGGGAAAGGGTCCAGCTGGATACGTATCAATCAAGATGGTATTAACCGTTGTCGTGGATAAACCTGTAATTACAATTGGAAAGAGTTTAGCACTAGTCAAATTACTGTTAGCATATCCAGCTAAAACACCATTCAAGTAAACTTCTCCACTGCCATTCGTCGCTCCATAATACATAAATACCGTCGCTGTCGTTACATTCGACATTAGCTTGAGCCTTATTTTCCCTGCCCCTGCCGACCTAATGCCCGTTGACCCGTCCGAGAATGTTTTATTCACCCATGTACCCGCCATTTTATAAACGTTGGGGTTGTCGCCGAAAATACGTTGGACAGATGGAATTGGCAACAAATCAACTTCGTTTACACTAATTGCCCCACCGCCAATATTTCTAATCTTAAAACCTTTTGCCAATGTTGAAGGAATGTCAGTATACGCCCCGCTAGCAACTTTTGCTGGATATTCAGTTCCCCAGCCACCATTAGGAAGAATAGGCACAAAACGAGCATTCGCACCACCTACCATATAATAGCTAGTAATATTAATAGCTCCCTCTGGAAACAGATAATCCACAGCTCCACCAGCAGGGATTGTGATTAGTGTTGCATCGTTACCATCCGTCAAATTCCCCATATTGGCATAAGAGCTTGTTATAATTTTACCCCTCATATATCCAGCAGCAGGAGCAGCACCCACAAAAGGTGCAGCCAACATAAAAATAATTGAGAAAAGCAAAGCGATCCTTATACATGCAGACCATTTCATAAAGCAGATAACCTCCTTTCTATGGAACCATATTAGGCTTCGGTCCCGTTCCCGGTGTACTGCTCGGTATTGGTGCCGGGCCTGCTGACGGTGCTGTACTCGGCTTCGGCCCGGCGCTCGGATTTGCCGCTGGCTTCGGAACCGGGTTATTTGGTGCAGGTGTCGTGCTGCCTGTTGGTTTCGGTGTTGGGTTTGGCAACGTCATTTTAGCCGGGTTCTGGATATCCCCACTATTATTGCTGGAAGCTCCCGGCTTCGGTCCAACTCCCGGTGGATCGTATTGAATGTTATTTAACGGCTGCAAAATTTCGAATGGCTGTGATCCGTCCGTTATATCAATTGCCGGGCCGCTTTCAATATCGAATACCTTTGGTTGCTCGTATCCTGCTGGCAATTTTGGGACCAGCTCGGCAGGATCGGGTGCATGGTTGTCTACAACGGGTAACGGTCGATCCATATTCCCATCTATTTCCGCTTGGCTCGGTGGCACTGGCACTTCGCCAATATAGTCCGATAATTCATCCACTGTTGCCTTGCCGATTTTGTCAGCTATATCCTGCCAATCGGGAGGTGGTGGAAGTGCTGCTTTAATAGCTTCTGTTAGCTCTCCCATGTACACATCCCAATCTGGACATTGTAAAAGTTGGTTAAGCTCCACGCAGACCGGGCATAAAGGATCGAAAGGAGGGTAAACCACTTCGCCCCCTCCACCTTCGCCACCTCCACTTTCACCCTTTGGTCCTTCTGGAGAACTACCATCACCGGGAGCCGGAACGCCGGCCCATGGATCAGAAAAATTACCTGTTTCGTCCATGGCTTCGGAATAAGGGATTTCCCCAGCTTCTTCATAATTGTCACATAACACCGTGTCGTATTTCGTTTCGACCCGCCATGTACCCGGCTTATCCGTAATGTCGTATTGGTATAAGTAAACATCGCTAACATACTCAAACTCCAAAACGCCATCCCGGTAAATTTGGTAATATGGATAGCCATATCCACAACGTGGAGCCGGATCCCAGGATAGATAAGTCCTTGGACCTGATGGCGAATCACCGCGACCAATTTCAACACCGTTTTCATTCATAGGGGCAAAACTCTGGCCGTTATATTGGTCAAGTGGCGAGGGATAAGATTCACATACGTTATTTTTCACTAATGTTGTGGTCATTAGCTGGCTTGTGTTGGTCAGCAATCCGCCCGTGTCGTAAAATTCGAATAAATACTGCCCATTACAAGTCAGGTAAAACAACCCGGTTATTTCTGTACCTTTAAACACCTTTTTCGCATTGGCTTCTGCATTCGCCGGATTGGTGAAAGACACTTTCATGCTGCTTGGTCGTTCTGGAATTTGCTTGTAATACGCGACCATGTAATGATCCTTGAACGGGGTATATTGCACCCAAAGGTTGGTAGCCGCGTAAGCTTGCCCAATCGGCAAAGCCAGCAGCATGACCAAAAACAAAAGCAAAAAGCGTTTCATATCGGGATTCCCTCCTCCTAAACAAAAAAAATGCCCCTAGCTCCCGAAAGAGCAGGGGCTTTCCTCCTGCAATTAAACTTTTGTTCCCTTGCGTGCTGCGCGAACGAGCATAAATGCAAGTCCCAGCAATACCGGGGTAAAAATAACCGCAATCGCCAACATGATCCAATCGCCGTATAACGTCACAAAATTTGTTGCCGTGGTTAACATATCCGGCACGGTGAAAGGAAGGGTAACACCTGTAAAAGCAACTGGCGCTGCATGACCTTCACCCGAAAAACCTACTGACATCCCAACAACCGCAAAAGCAAAAGCCGCAACCATCATGGTACGTTGTTTAAGCAGGTTAAAACCTTTTTTAATGAAATTCATGATTTATTCCTCCATCATTCTATTTGAGCCGGGAATCCCGGTTGCTCACACATTCAGTAGTATTCACGGTCTACATCATCGTCGCTGTCATCGTCGTTCACTTTTTTCGCCACCATAATAACATCAATGATCATATCCAAAACCAAGTACGCGACTAACGCGGCCAGGCAAATCATAGCCATTGGCATGTTATACGACATAAACCATTTCACGTAAAACCAAAACTTATCAAGTCGTTCTAAAGTGAAAAAAGTTGTCGGCATTATTTCCTAGCACCTGCCACCGCTCGGATAATGACCGTTAGCAGCATACCAACAACGATAACAACGACCGGGATCATGACAAACGGTGAAGCCGTAGCCATGAAATTTCTAAACATTGACCAGAAGAAATCCCAGTCCCACACATCCGAAACATTCATTCAATCCACCTTGCTTTCAAGGCTTTTCCAAATCATCATGGCAGCAAACGAAACGCCGATAACGATTGAAAAAACAGCTAGTACAAATTGTACATCCGGGTTCCCAGCAATCAGTAGGAACGTCTGGCCTATTAATGTTTCCAAGCCAGCACCACCTTTATGAAGAACCGTGTTACCATATTGACGAAGATGGGTATAGATAACATAAGGACAAGCGCATAAGCTGTTGTGCTGGCTTGGCTAATCAACATGTTTGCCACCACTTTTTGGCAGGAGCAAAGTGAAAAATAAGCCAATAATCAAAACAAAACCGATAAAGACAATAACAAAAATATCGCCATCCATTGCAAGCCTTGCAGCTTCTTTTGGAATTTCCGACATTACCGCCCAACCCCTTTCCATATGGTGTCGAGGAGCCATTGGAGGATAAGGAAAAGCAGGATCAATGCCAGCAACGTTACAATAGCAATATCGCCCAGCGTAAGCTGGTACAAAACTTCAATGGAGCCGTAAGGTGTTAATACTTCTTCCACGGCATCGCCCTGCCTTTCCAAATTTTTGTTATAGAAAACAAAAAAATCCCGCTTTTGGCGGAATTGGGTAAACTTGTTATATGTACATCTTGAAATTACGAAAAACTCCAAGTATACTTTTCACAGCAACAAGCCAGTGCTACTGGCCGCGTTGCTTTTTTAAAGAAAGCCCCTGATCCGCCAAGATTGCAGGGGCTTTTTTTATTCATTTATACGAACATTTATTCTCAGTTGAGATAATCTG
This sequence comes from Paenibacillus agricola, assembly GCF_011440305.1. Classification (GTDB taxonomy): domain Bacteria; phylum Bacillota; class Bacilli; order Paenibacillales; family NBRC-103111; genus Paenibacillus_S; species Paenibacillus_S agricola. The sequence goes on from NZ_JAAOIW010000043.1 coordinate 3,936, forward strand.
TTTGACTAAATACTAAAAAAAAGAATGTAAAATGTCAATCTTTATTTTTTTTGAGAAAGTTTTCTATCATTTCTTCGATAATTTTGTTATAACCCGGAATCTCTCTTATTTCGTCTATCAATCTTCTTTTTATACTAATTGTCATTGATTCTTTTCTTTCGCCCGGAGGCAACCTTTTCGCTCCCAAAACACCAACTCCACTATCCTTTTACGCCGATGTTTTTATACCAAGCATATCAAAAATTCAAACGTTTACAAGATTCACAATTTACCACATTAATTTTACGCCGCCGCCATATAGTAAAAGAACAGTTAACTACGTTAACGTTAAATACTTGCACGTTTACGAGGCTAACTGTTCTTTTTAAATATTCGTTGTATCCATGATTTATTTTCTTTGGCCGCAGCCAGTTCCATCCGGGTTTCACGCAATTCCTGCAAAGCTTCGACTATCTGCCGGTCCCTTTTTTCCTCCCATTGCTGCCGCTGATCGAGCCGACCTACCAATTCAGCGTTTAAAGAAACCAGCTTTTCCATCTTGCTTTCCAGCACATCAAATCGCTTTTCATATTGCTCCTGTATCGCCAAATCTTCGATACGGTTTCCGTCATGCTTAAATATCGCTACATCCGAATCCTTTGCTGCTACTATCATTGCAGCAGCTTCGAGGGATAGCGCGTTATGATTCCGTAGTGCTTGTAGTTGATTAAAAGCCATAACGTTTTTTTCAGTATAGATGCGTCTATCTGCTTCGCTACGCCCAATGACATAACCAGCAGTTTCCAAAGCCACCGCATACTTACGTACTGTAACGGGTTCAACCCCCAGCATATAAGCAATTTCTTTCGTTCCGTATTGCTTCGGTATATCGCTTTCCATCCGCTACACTCCCTTTTTGAGTTCAAAAACGAAGCCTGGTGAGCTGCTATCGGCACCGTTTTGAGTTCAAAATAATTTCTGAAGATCCCGGATCGCGTCGAGCTGCTTAAAAATTTGAGTTCATTATAAATTTTCAAATATCCCCGGAATCCATCTTTCCCCCATATAACAGTCCACGCAATGCATTAAAGACATTTTCCCATCAATAATTTCAATCCAATTCGCCATTTCTATATCTATTAATTCATTAGGAATAATTTTTCCGCAAATCTGACAATAAACCAAGTCCCTTTTTAAAACAAGCAAAACCCTATTTTTCTTCAATCTACATCACGTCTCCTTTAATGTGGAAAGAGATAATAACCTTTTTTATCCGGCAACCATTTATAGTAAGCTTCCATAAAAGCGCTTTGACACGTTGGACATGTGCAGTTTTTATCATCTTTTCCATCCATATGTATAAGATCCGTTTTTTCGTTCTCTATGTCATCAACGTCCCCGTTTTTACGCAAAAAATCGTAAACGTCCTTTAAAATGCCGCCATAAGCAAAAAGCTTTCTCCCCTTCAAACTAGCGTCCAAAATAGTTACAGCTTCATCCGTATCCACAATGTTACCCGGTATAATAAAATCTGCTGCTTTCGTTACATACTTGGCAAGCTCTGCCACCGCTTCATTTGGAAGCACTTCGGCTTCAATACGAAGCCCCTTTTCATAAAGAATTTTTTCTTCCATCGCTTTATCTCGTTTCATTTTAACGGTTTCAACATGGACAACCGGGTCATAATCGGCTTTCATAGCCTTACGCCACATTTGCACCCATTCTTCCGTTTTTCGGTATTTTTTACTTTTAAAATAAGAGGATGGAACCGCCATTATCACATGAAAATGTGGGTGGTATGTATTAAAATTCGGGTTTATATCTCCAACCTCCAACATAAGACCATCGTAATAATTTTTCCCCTTCTCATACATATCACCAGTAATTAAATATTCTGCGCTCCGTGAAACTTCTGTAGCCCTAAAATACCCTAAAACGGAATCTTTAAAAGCCTTTGTTTCCGTCATTCTTTTCCACGACTTCGCAAGAACATCAAGCTGATCGGGAAGTTCGTAACCTTCCACGTTCTTACAAGTCAATGTAAGAAATATCCAGCGCAATTTCACCGATTTCATTTCCATTGTTGCATGGTGCGCAACCTTTCTAATCTGAAAACCGTTTTTATATGTCCTTCTCCATGCGCACATTGGGCATAACCTCAATCCGCAAAAATGAGCTTTTTTAAGAAACTTATGATGGTTCTCACAAATATTAAAAAGCTGCCAATTCGCACAAACTCGAACACGTTCGGCTCTCTTATCTTTTCCCAGCCTTTTATATGATTCCGACAAGAGCACGGAATTTTTTTTGTTTTTTACCCATGGACGCACTTTGCCCGTGCTGGATTTATCTACAAGCGGAATAAGCTTGATTTTTACTTCGGAATGCCCTAAAATAGACATAGAAGCCCCCTATGAAATTGATTTTGTTCTCGACAAACAAATCATACCATATGGGGCATTTTTTTGTCTATTAATCTAGTAAATTAGTTTCAAATAGTTTCCACCCCAAAAAACAAGGTCAAACCCAAGCCCCGCCCAGCTTTAGAGCACTTTTAAAAATCGACGGAGTTGCGTAAGGTATCAAGTAAAGGAAGACACACGTTTTACGCTCCGCTCCAAACGCTGAGGGCTACGCCCCAAAGGTCAAAACAAAAAGAGAAGCCTAATATGGCTCCCCCACTTAAAACCTCTTAAATTAGTCTTTCCGGCTCTCTCATTTCGAGTTTTTCTTATCCATGTTTCTACGGTCAGCTTCTAAGGTGTTTAAATTTCTTTGCAAGACTTCAGCCGCATAATGAAATCCACCATCAGTTAAATTTTCTATAGCTTCCTTCAATTCATCTATCCGCTGATTCAAATTCATATTATACGTAGGTAACATATCAACCCTCCCCTCATTTTTCATATTCAATTTCTGGTTCATCCGCTTCCGCAGTAATAGCAGCATTCTTTATTATTTCAATCATATCCAGCTTTCCATCCGGTGCCATTTCACTATCCAAAACATTAGCTATCGCCGCCAAAACCGAAGCTAACCGCATTTTTGTTGTCCCTCTGAAAATCATTATATAATAGCCTTCTTTATCCATCGTTTCCATCCTCCCGTTCCTGTTTACACCGTCCCAAAGGATGCCCATAAATGGGCGTTGGGACTTATCATCCTTTGGGATCGAGGTGTTATCTAACTTCAATATCAAAATCGGTTGTTAAAGGAAGAACAAGGCGGATTAAACAATTGGAGCCACATAGTCAAGTTCAACGTTACTTATAATCTTTTTGTGGTTCTTGGCCAAACCAACTATATTCGGGTTCAAATTGTTCCAATTCTTCTTTTTGGTCTATAAAAATAGAACCGTCCTTTGATTCAAAATCAGTGAAACAATTATTTTCATCGTAAACGCCTATCAGTTTAACTTCGACACAACCAACGTTAATTATCGTTTGTTCGTCTTTAGAATGACACTTCGGGCATCTAATTCCATGACCATTCGGATCAAGAAGATTTACACTAAAATGCAAATTGCAATTGAAGCAATATAAAAGCTCATCTAAAAATGTTTTGCCTTGAATGTTAGATTTATAATAATCTTGCAAGCGTTGGTTCGGTAAACATGCCATTGGTTAACACTCCTTTAATTAATATGTCTAAATAGATCAAACGTTTTTTTATCTATGCTAGGAGAATTTTCATAGTGAGCCAGCAGGAAATCCAGCACCGAAACGTCTAATCCCAAGCCAAGCTCCTTTTTAAGCGCCATGTAAGTTTTCTTCCGGGCCTCACCCAGCACAAGCATTTCACTTTCAGCCTTAGCCCTTTGGTTCGCCTTTTCTTCTTCCGTTCTTTTGCGAAATTCTTGAAATTCCCTATATTCCTTCATGAGCCTTTCGATAGTTTCATAGTCCGTTTTAATACGGAATTGATCGCGCAGCTTTTGAAGCTCGTCCCGGACTTCTTCCGGGGCATTGATAGTCACTCTTGCCATTTGAATTCATCCTCTCGTTGCTGGCTCCGCCGATCCGCGGCGCTCCGTTATTATTTTTGAGTTCAAAATAGCAGCTGCAGCTCGGATCCAAATCGTTGTTTTGAGTTCAAAAATTCCTGCAGCATTTTAGCCTGGTCGAAATTATGAGTTCAAAAAGTGTTTATCAGATCCAGCAGCTCGCCGGGCTTTGAATTCATTTCGTAACCTTAACGGTTTCTTCGATGATTTTCCAAGCCACGGATTCACTACTTGCCTTTATCCTTATAACAATTATATCTGGAAATAACATGCTCCTAAATTCAAACAATCCATCGCTGGATAGCTCTAATTCCCATTCGTTTTTAACACCCACAAGCTCCACACTCCTATATAAAAAATTTGATTTGCTCGACTTCTTGCATCGGCTTCGAAACGGGAACAACTTTTTTAATAACCGTCTGGCTCACCTTTGGAGCAGCCGGAACGGTTTCTTCAACTTCCTCCTGGACCTGCTGCTGGATAACATCGAGCCGATGCTCTTTGTGGCATACGCCGCAAATGTATTTAACGCCCCGGCTCCGTTCGATAGCCAAAGCATACCGGGCATTCAGATCCATTTTTTGATTGATCGCACACGGCCCGCAAATTTTATAAAGCATTACATCACCCCTTGATCGTTAATGTCATTAGCTTTCTTCCGAAACGCTGCATCCTGCGGCAATGTCACGCTTGAAATTTTTTCATCGTGCAGGGCTATCAAATAGGCAATAACATCTGCATCGGTTTTTAACTTCAAACTACTTTTCAAATCCACAAACCGGGCCTTAATCCCTGCGCTTGCTTCCACCCTTGGTCTGCTGTCTTTACTTGTTGTCCTAGCCATTCCTTTTCACCTCCACCCCTTCCCAAGCCATTTCTTTCATGTCCCTATAATATATTAAATTGTCCCTAAAGTCAAACTTTTAGGGACAATTATTTTTGAACAAAAAAAAGGTCGGTGCTGGACATCAGCAAACCGACTTTGCGTATTGGTAAAATTCTTCGATTGTGATTTCATGATCTCTAGGAGTTCGTGCCGTCCGATGCTTTGTTATGCTTCCATCTTGCCAAGTGCTTTCTATGAGTTCGTCCCATATCGGTTGATCCTCTAGAATAGCCGTAACTAAAAATCGTTCCCGCCAATAATCGCAAAAGTAGGCTTTTCCTAATTCAAAACCAAAAGCTTTTTTCAAAATAACCCCTCCCTATATTTTTTTAACTCCGTTGGTGTCATTTCCGTTTCCAGAAGGACAAAAAAGGCTTTCTTATGGATAATTACGCGTTGTTCCGCATATTTGCCCTTCCGCTGCCAATGGATGCAATCACGCGGCACTAGGAGCCTTCCAGATAGCCGGGCCACCTTTTCGGCTGTCTCCACATGTTTCCAGTACGTATATTCTTGGATTAACTTTTGATAGCGTACCGGGTGCATACTTGGGAAGTGGTACAGCAGCGTCTGAGGATCGTTTTTAAGCTTTGCCACTGGAACTATGCTCATCCCATCAGCGCCTTTCTTGCGGCATCGTGGCGCTTCTCAAGCTCAATCATAAATACATCTGCATCCCTTTCATTTTTAGGCAGGGGAAAACCGCCAACAAATGAATGGGAGTCAAAAAGGTTAAGGGAATGAATCATTTTAACCTTGGCACTCGGCAAAAAACGAGAATGAAGAAACTGCCCATTAGCCCCAAAAGCATCGGCTTGAAAATCGAAGTAATCGAGCCTGATCCCTTTATTGCCCATTGGCCGCACTTGGATCAAGATTTCCAGCATGTCCCTGATTCTTGTATCGAGCCGTTTAATCGACGGTGTTGCAAAGATTTGTATACTCGCCATTTTCCGTACAAACGTTAAAATATCGGTGGCCAGGGTGTTTTCAAATTTCAGAGATTTCCGGCTATCAAATGACCTATGGGCTTCGTCCCATGCACAAATGGAGCCGTGGGCATCAGCGACCTTAAACCAATCCTCGGCAACTTTCATCCGACTCGATCCAGCCAAGTCATAATTTGCAAAAAGCTTTACATGTCCGCCGTTTTCTTCAATTCTGTTTTTATACATATGGGCAACCATGGATGCTGTCGTTGTCTTTCCAGCACCTAAATTTCCAACCACTCCAATAATGTGGGGCATAAGATCACTTCCCTTTCTGAGGGCTAACGGCTCGACCGTCTGCCATGATAATTGGTTTTGGTGGTTTCGGAATTAATTCTTCAATCGTCATTAAGAAAATGTCCGTCCTAGCCACAAACTTTTTATACTGCCCGGTGAGCTTGTCTATGTAGGACTTGTAAGGATTTGTTTTGCCATGCAGCCTTTCGTTATTACCAAGCGACTCCAAAAACAACAAGGCCCGGAGTTGATCCTCCGACAATGGAGCCGCAACTTTCTCCATAAATTCAAGCACTTGTTTAACATCCGAAACATGTTGGACGTTCGGAAATAAATCATCATTAATTACCTTTTGAATCTTGCTGGCATTGTCTACATGTTCAGCCATAGTGCAGCCACCACCATCATTGTCATTTTTGCCAGCATGAATATGTTTTCTAACATTGCTTCCAACTCCTTTGAATTCATTTACCTTCTTGATCCGGAAAACTGCAGCTCGTTTTTGAACTCATTATTAAATCCGGATTTTGCTTGAAAGAAAGCGACCACTTCTATTTGAGTTCAAAAAGTGCCGATCGTTTGCGCCGGCAGCCGTTGTTTTGAGTTCAAACACTGGCATTATTTTAGAGCTAAGAACAGAACCAACAAGAATATCCCAATGCCGCCAATGATCATTTTACCGATTGGCCACTTCATCGGTTCATCAGCAAACTTTTGTTTTTCGAACAAAGTAATTTGTTTAAGCACGATACTTTTTTCAAGCTCGGCCAGGCGCTTCGTGTCGGTTATATTTTCTTCCGATGCTTTGTAAGAAAAGATTCTGCCCCGTTTGCCGCTGTAAGGTTTAACATCTGCAATCGGAATGGAATACTCCACCTCTCCAGCAGCTAAAATCCGTTCCGAGTCGATCTCCAAGACCGTTGCAATATCTGCCGTGCCATTCGATCCAAAAATGATAATAACGTCCCTTGGCTCATATTCCTTTGGTGCTGCTCCGAAAAGATTCATTTACGTCTACCCCCATTTGATATTTTGCTATATAGCCAAAGAGCCGGGAACACAACCATTAAAATCCCCATTGCCAGCCCTGCCCCGATGCTAAAAAAATAAGAAAACACGCTATCCAAACCTAACCACTCCTTTTTCATGAGTTCAATGCGCCCAGTGAGCTGCTGCATCATCCTGGATCGAATTGAGTTCATAATTTAACCAGGCTAAACGTGCTGAAGAAATTTTTGAGTTCAAAAAGAGTGCCTGGAAGATCTACCTGAAGGTGATTTTGAGTTCATTTCAAAACACTGGCTCCCCGGATCGCGCCGAGCTGCTTGCAGCCCATGAACTCATTACCACCATTTGACCCCATCCTTGACCAAAATATAAATCCGTACCGATGCTTTAAGCAGTTGCAACATGGCTAAAAAAATAATTGCCCCAAGCAAGCTATTTACCACCGCTTGCAATGATCCCGGCAAATACGAGAAAAAACCAAAGTAATGGTTTAAATTGATCCCTTTCCCGGCAATTAGCGAAATCCTGTTCATGTTATCGATCGCCATTTGCAGGAACGACAATGGCGGTGAAAAGATCGAATCAATGAAATTTTTGAAAACTACAGGCAACAAATTTTCAAACATTGTTCAATCGCCGCCTTTCATGCTGCCAAGCAGCTTAATCGCTACAAAAGCCGTCGAGAACCAAATCAGGAACAACAAGACATAGGCTAACGTATCAATTTGGTAAAAATCCAAGCCCCCGACTACGTTGTTAAAAACATTCGTCCATGCCCCGTCATTCCTTGTTGACGGTGTAAAAGTAAAACCTGCCAAGGTAAGGAAAATACCTTTCACCAAAGCGAAAAATATTTTCCCGATACCCAGCAGCAACATGAACAGCAGCAACACCAATTTCCCAAGCTGGAAGAAAAAATAAAAAATGATAGCGAACAAAATAAAAAAAGGACGGAACAGCAATTCCAGCAGATCAAAAAGTTTTTGGAACAAGTAGCCAAAAAGCTCGGATATGTAACCCATCATGGATCCAAACGTCCGCTGGAAAAACGTGCTGATCCACCCTAAAAACTGTGCCATCATGCCCGGCGTTTCCTTCCGTCTATCCGGGCTTGCCTCATCAGGTCAATGACAAACCCAACCATCGAATCAGCAAAAGCCACCGAACAAAACAGCAGCATAGGACCGCCGATATAGGTTAAATACGGCGCTGCACCTGCCACAATATATTGTGCATCATCCATCCCTATCCCCTCCTTGTTTTTGGTGACCGATTGTAACTTTTCATTTCCACTACTGCCCGTTCCTTCGGTTCTCTGTTTTTCTCAATACGATCAAAGGATTCTTTGCGATGGGCTACTTGTTTTCCAGCCTGTTCCTTTACCCATTTTTTAAATTCAGCCCTTTCCGTCCGTTCCTTCATCTTCGTTGCTTTTTCTTGTTCAGGAGTACCATACAAAATCCGGTGCACCTTCTCCTGATCCGGCGTTCTTTTATTCGGTCTTGATCTTGCTTCCCTGCCAGTCCTTTTCCTTTCACCTTTATTGTCCAAGCTATTATTTTTGGCGCTGCTTCGCATTAATCCAGAAACGAGCATCCATAATATCGGTGCAAACAAAACCCCTAATCCCAAGAGTACCCATGATCCATACATCCTAAGGAAGTTTACCGCTGTAACTAGAGCATCTTGCATCCCAAACGGCAAATGGATTTCGGTGAAATCCAAGACGCTGGCTACTGGCCTTGCATACAAAGTTGCTTTAGGAGAAACCTTGTCCGTCCGATTGGCTACCACATCATATTTATAGGTTTGATTGTTCGTAAGCCCTGCATCGGAATAGCTTGTCCCCCCGATCTCGGCAATTTCCACATCGTCCCTGTACACCGTGTAAGTTGTAGCACCCGGCGATGCCGTCCAAGCCAGCACTACCTTTTGGTCGGATATAGCTGCTCGAAATTGCGCTGGCCGCAATGGAATATCTACCACCGAATAGCTGACAGGTGTAGACAATGGCGATTCGTTGCCGTTGGTATCGGTAGCTGACACTTGAAAATTGTAGGTGCTGCCTTCCTGCAAATTGCCTACACTGTACTGGTTTTCCGCAATCAACCATGTCGTGTTGAGCTTCGCCCCGTTGAGATAAATCGAGTATCCAGCCAAATCCGGCTCCGCGTTCTGCTGCCAAACTGCCAACACCGAATAAGGTCCATTAGGTTCCAATGCCAAACCAATCGGGGCAGATGGCGAAACGGTATCAAACAAGGTCACAACCGGGGCCGAGTGAGTTGATTCGTTGCCGCTTGTGTCAACCGCGGTTACTGTCCATGTATAAGTTACATTGTTAGGGACTGCCAACGAATATATGAGGCTTGGCACTAATCCGGTGGAAACTTTGACTCCATTTTTATAGACGTTGTAGCCAGCAACATCCGTTGATATGGATGCATCCCAATCCAATGCTACGTTCCCATTTGTCGGGATTGCTGAAAGCCCTGTGGGTGCATTGGGTGGCGTAGTGTCTGGCAAGGGATCGGTCTGGAAAGACAAAAACGATCCATTCGATTCATTCCCCATACTATCTGTCGCTGTAAACCTCAAATTGTAGTTGGTCCCTCCAGCCAAGCCATTTATCGTTGCTGTCCTCGTTGCGCCTATAAATCCATCTTCGATTGTCGAAGTGTAGACCAAGCTTGGATTGTATATTTTGATCGTTTTCAAATCGGATTCTTCCGGGTTTTTCCACGTAACTACCGCAGAGTCATAAGTTTTACTATCAACTACAAGGTTTGACGGATCTGATAGAAAAGCTCCATTTAGAATAGTTCCGTCAAATTCCATGCCCACAAACTCAGAATTGGGAAAG
>NZ_JAAOIW010000044.1 GCF_011440305.1 Paenibacillus agricola
TCGTCCTGAGCCAGGATCAAACTCTCCATTAAGGTAGAACTTGAGTTGCCTCATTCTTTACATCTGGCGAGAACTTGCATTCTCTATTTTACTCACTCGTTGATTCAGTTTTCAAAGGACAATTCTTTTTTTGTGCCTGCTGATTAAAAAGCCGGAGGACCAGTATATCATGTTTCGGTATTACATTGCAAGTGCAAATTATTCCAGACTTGCAAGCAATTCAATTCTACTTATCCGGTAACAATAATAATGACCGGGTTACATAATCTATCACGTTTACTATTACATTGCAAGTGCAAATTTTTCCATTATAGAGATGCACATCAATCGGTGACGGTCTGTTTCACAGTTTTGTGAGTAACTTAATCTTTCCTTTATGGAAAATATACATATTCGTGCGTAATGAATTAGTTCTAATGTAGCGCCAAAAAATGTAGAAATGCTGCACTAGTATACGCTGAATAAGCTTGGAAATTATCATGTTTGCTATCATCTGCAAAATCATAAATCGATTTGCAAACTATAACTTTGGGCTTTGTTCTATAAGGATTTTCAACAGCATAAAAAAACCGTATGATTCATCTACACCCTTTAACTATCTATTATGCACACAGATTCACAAGCCATTGATCCCTTCACTATTTTTAAAGATGTTTCAGGTTTTTGACCAGGCCATAAATCTTTTATAGAACTTCCCCATTATAGATCATGTTACGTATTGATGGATAATTTTATTAAAGAAGCTTAGCAGACAAGGTGAGATTACAAAGTTACAAGGTGATTTCCACTTCCACAGATAGTTTCTTCGGAAACGCATGCGGCTGAGGGAATACTTTTCATTATCGGCTATGAAGTCAAAAAAAAGTGTATGATTTATCACTCGCCTGCTGGATATGGAGGAGCATTCGTATGATGATGTTTTCGAATGGTATGGGTTCAATGATTTAACTTGACCGTGAAGTCAAGAATGTGTATGATACGAATATGAGCAGACCAAGAGAGTTTGATGTCGAGAAAGTATTGGATCAGTCGATGGAAGTGTTCTGGGACAAGGGCTACAAAACAACGTCGTTTGAAGATCTCACGAAGAAAACAAACGTCAAGAAACAGAGTCTATACGGCGTCTTCGATGACAAACGTACCTTATTTCTTAAAGCCCTTGCCCTATACGGGAGAAAAAATATTGATATGTTGAAGGCAATGACTCAGAATGGCGGTTCACCAACGGAAATCCTTGATGCCATTAAATCGGCTTCTTCCTCGGTCTCCGGCGGTGAAGAGGGTCACAGGAGTTGTCTGATGGTCAATAGCGCTTTGGAGTTTGGCGTAAGCGACCAGGAGGTGACCCAAGAGATCGAGCGCATGTTCGACGATGTGCAATCTGTCCTCGAGGAGGTGATCCGCAAAGGGCAGGAAGCGAACGAAATTACAACGCGGTTTTCGAGCAAGCAATTGGCAGCCCATTTGGCGAACGCCATGCGGGGGGCGAAAATTTTAGAGAAGTCCGGAGCTCCATTAGAATATATAGAAAATACGCTGGAAACTTCGTTTAATTTGATCAAAAGATACTAAATTTTTTTTGCTCAATTCTTGACTACACAGTAAATTATTTTGAAGGGATTACATGGCCGAAGACAACAGAAAATATTTTTTTACACAATTCTTGACTGCTCGGTAAATAATTGATGTATAAAACTAATAAGGAGATGTTTTCATGTCTGCATCCACAACAACGCTATTATTGCACTACCAATTAGCAAATCTCACTTTGAAAAACCGGGTCGTGCTAGCCCCGATGACACGGATTTCGGCTACGCCCGACGGCCGTGCAACGGAAGCTATGGCTCGATACTATGCCAACTTTGCCGCCGGCGGTTTCGGACTGCTCATTACCGAATCCAGCTATACGGACACAGCCTATAGTCAAGGAGCCCTTAATCAGCCCGGCATTACGAACGTAGCTCAGATCGAGGCCTGGAAGACGGTCACCGATGCCGTTCATAGTCAAGGAAGCAAGATTATCGCCCAACTGGCACATGCCGGAGCGCTGTCACAATTTACGGAGGATACCGTTTCCTCTTCGAGCTACACGCCGGAAGGCGAACGAAGCCCTATATACGGTAGCGGCGGCGCCTTTCCCACGGCACGGGCGTTAACTAAAGACGCTATACTGGAACTTGTCGAAAGCTTCGAGAACGCAGCCGTGAATGCCAAGAAGGCCGGTTTCGACGGTGTGGAAATCCATTCTGCCAACGGGTTCTTGCCCGACCAGTTTTTGACCGATTACACGAATCAGCGTACAGATGAATACGGCGGTTCACTCGAAAATCGACTACGTTTCCTGCTCGAGATCATTAGGGCGGTCAAAGCGAAAATGGCAAATGACTTTGTCGTAGGCGTCCGTATTTCGCAAGCCAAGATGAATAATTTCACTTACAAATGGCCAAATGGGGATGCGGACGCAAAGTTTATTTTCGAATCATTAGCAGCAGCCGGGGTAGACTATATTCACACGTATGAATATCATTCATCGGCTCCGGCATTCGGCGAAAGCGGCCCAACGCTCGCGGAGCTGGCCAAGAAATACAGCAAGACAACCGTGATCGTGAATGGTGGGATTACGGAACCTGAAGAAGCTGAAGGCGTCTTGAACCAGGGAGGCGACCTGGTCGCACTTGCCAAGATTGCGTTGTCCAACCCCGATTGGCCAATGAAAGTTCAGCGCGGACAAGCGGTTGCGCCTTTTGACGGTCAAGTGCTGGCGCCACAGCCTTCCATTAAGGAAAGCGAACTATTACCGCTCAACCGCATGCAGGCAAGAGGGGTTTGAACTTATCCTTGGGATTAAGTCGCGTTCTTGAGCAGCAAGCGATCTTCAGCCATTAACGGCGCTGCATTTACGCATCGATGGCGGAGGCATCAAAAACATCTTTTGAATTTATTATATCAAGAAAGCGCGCTAATCCACTTTGCGCGCTTTCTGCTGTTTCGCTACGATCATCAGTCCGCTACGCATAAATAGACCCGTTCGCCACAGGCGATTCAAAAATTCAATCCGTCCTTCCGGCGAGTCCAGACCACCGAGCGGACCAATGGCGTAATTCCCCCCATCGCAATCAGCTTGTGTGTTTCCTCCCGGCCGAGTTCTTTTAGTGTCTGCTTTATACTGCCCCCAAAGGAATCTGCGACAACGATATGGACATGGGTGCAGGCTGCACACAGGATCCCAACCCGCCCTTTTCCCCTGAAGTCCCATCAGTTCGTCATACAGCTCATTCAGTTCGACAACCACCGTTTCAAGCGGGCCTCCCTGTTCCTTCATCAGCTTGATTTTCGCCAAAACTAACTTCAAATATGGCTTCAATTCTCCCACCCCTATCGGTTGTGAACGTGCAAACCAAATAACGGTGTAAGCTTTTTTGTTGTTTCCACTTAAATTCTATTTATTTGGGGCTCTCCAAGTGGTAGTTTCATTCCGTAATTTGGCGGAACTTTATGCAACCATACTATATAAAACTCGTATATTAGAATTAACTAATTTTAACAGAATCAAATAATAACTTAACAAAGGCACTTTTTCAAAAGCCTATGTAGGGGAGAATTGAGTTGTGATAGAATCCAGGACTTCAAAACTGAATGAATCGTTGTTGGACATACAAAGTGCACAGAATAAAGTTATCGCAAACAACATTGCTAATGTAGATACTCCTCACTACAAGTCTAAATCCATTGATTTTCAGGAAGAGCTCCGACGCAAGCTAGAGGGCGGGAAAGAATTGGCTATGAAACGGACTCATGCAAAGCATTTACCTATGAATGGCGCCAGTGCTTCCGCTGTTCCATTCCGGATTATTGAAACAAAGAACACCGTTATTAACAATAACAATAACAATGTTGATATCGATTACGAGATGTCCAATCTTGCTAAAAACCAGCTTCTTTATAATGTTACAGTTGATCGTGTAAGTGGGCATTACTCTAAAATGAAAAAACTTTTGCAGGATCTTCGTTGAGAAGCAATGGCATGTAGAACGCGTTTTTGATCAGTATTTCTCCACCTTCTTTGATTCGACCCATTGTCATCGATATATCGCTTCGTATACGAAAAGCTCCACCGAGGGCATTGCTCCTAAGACCAAAAGACCTCAACAAGTTAGTGATATACCAAGCCTATTGAATACCCAAATATTGGATATGGATGATTGAGTAACCAAACATACTTCGCCATTTGTGCACGAATATTGCTGAGAATACATATTCCCGACAAGTGTCGGATGACAAGACACGGCTAAATCCGGTCAGCGCGATGCTCTGGTAAATTTATTGTTAGACGCTGCGGCTTCCGCGCAGTCCGTTAAGGTCAATTGTCTTGGAAAATGACCCTGATACCGTATGGGTAACAGAGGTGTGGAGTCATTCAGAAGAACATTCGGCTTCCCTTTCACAAGAAGATACAAAAGAGTCTATCCAACGTGCATGCCACTAATAGCAGCCGTTGAGGCAACCAAAATAAAGCCTGGTGGCAAGCTCCTCAACCAACGTGCCCGTTCAATACCCCTTGTCAGCGAGAGAATGAGTTAGTAAATTTTAGACCATTTTGGACCGCTAAATTTCGGAGTGAAAAATAATTTCAAACAATCCTGAACTGGGCAACCATCATGACCCTTTCCTGCATATGGTATAGCAGATTCATATTCTCCTCTTGGAGGTGTGTTATGGGTATAGAGTTAGTCGGGCTTCATTGGGTGTATTTAACGATTGTGGTTTTGCTGATATTTTGTATGATCCTTAGGAGAGATACAACATTACTGTGCATTTTGGGTATTTTCCTCTTAGGAATCTCGACTAATTCGATCGCCACTTCGGTTAGCGGTATTTTCAACAGCTTCATCTTTGCGATTAAGGAGTTGCTCAGCACAATACTCATTATTTCAATTATCGTTGCTTTGAGCCGAGTACTGACGATCACTGGTATCAACGAAGTTATGATCTCTCCATTTACCCGATTGATGCGATCCCCCTCACTGGCATATTGGACGATCGGTATCGTCATGATGGTCATTTCTTGGTTTTTCTGGCCCTCTCCGGCTGTTGCTTTGATCGGTGTCGTCCTCCTTCCAGCTGCCATGCGTGTGGGGCTGCCACCAATTGCAGTAGCCGTCTCAATGAATTTGTTCGGGCACGGTATTGCCCTATCTGGAGACTTTGTCATTCAGGCTGCTCCTAAGTTAACGGCAGATGCCGCTGGAATACCTGTCATTGATGTCATATCCGCCAGCGTACCGTTGGTCTTCGTAATGGGAGCCGTAACTACGATTACTGCATTTTGGCTGATACGCAAAGACTTAAAATCCGGCAAGCTGGTCAACACAGCCGACGGACTTTTTCAAGCGGGCGGTCACAACGGTTTAACTTACGATCACAAGAGCCAAACTAACAGTCTTACTCCCAACATGCGCAAAATGATGGCTGTTATTATCACAATTTTGTATTTGATCGATGTGCTAGTGATGTATTTTCTTAAGCTGCAGGGAGGGGATGCGACAGCACTGCTGGGCGGCACTACTATCCTCATTCTGTTGGCAGTCAGTTTACTGGCGCACCGCAACCAAGGTTTGGAGAAAATAACGGAGTACATTATTGATGGGTTTCAATTCGGCTTTAGGGTTTTCGGCCCTGTCATTCCGATTGCCGCTTTCTTCTATCTCGGTGATTCTGCCTTATTTGAAATCTTCGGCAAAGTGATGCCTGAAGGCTCCAACGGCATCGTGAATGACTTGGGCGTCGCGTTAGCCCACACGGTTCCGATAAATGCTCCCGTCGGAGCGCTTACACTGGTGACGACTGGCGCCATCACGGGTTTAGACGGTTCAGGTTTCTCGGGCATCTCCTTGGTCGGATCCATCGCCCATCTATTCTCTATCGCTATTGGATCTGGAATTGCCACCTTGACCGCCCTCGGTCAAATTGCCGCTATCTGGGTCGGGGGAGGCACGATCATTCCTTGGGCACTCATTCCTGCAGCCGCCATCTGCGGGGTCAATCCGTTCGATGTGGCGCGACGCAACCTCATACCGGTGCTTATCGGACTTGGGGTGACAACCATAGTGGCCATATTTCTCATCTAGCGCGGATGAAGCGTCTAGCGTCTACTAGCAAACAAAAAGGAACATGCATCCCGCAAAGCGGAACTGTTCCTTTTCTTTATGCCCAAAGACCTTTTGCGAAGGCTACCACGCGGTAGCTCTTCTGGCATTGAACTAGCAGTATGCGTTAGTTATTCAATCCACTGTCGTGGTCCCACAATATGGAAAAGATGCTGTCTATCATGATTTAATGCATCCTCAATACGCTTACATGTGAAATCACTAATCGGCATAACTTCCCCAAAAAGAATACAATCCCGATTAACGTAGTGAATGCTATTGCTAATATCCATACATGCATATCTACACCTTCTTAGCTTAAACGCACGGTCAAGTCCTTGGATTATTATTCAAAACGCTTTTGTTATTTCTTCGCAAAAAAGAAAGATGACAGCGTAGAAAGATAATCCCTATTATATACACCCCGGCAGAATACCATAGTGACCAGCTGTTATAGGTTAAATAACCGACCTTTATTGTTATCCATTCAAAAACAACGGAAAAAATCATACATCCTATTAAATAAACGAAGAACATCAATCTATTCTTTGGCATAAAATTCAGGATTATTATCCCTGCAGCCCCTGGAAAAATAGTTTGGATCACGACGGCTTGCCATTGTATGCCTGGACCAAGTTGATCATAAAAATGGAGAACAAGATCTAACAACTGATCAGCGATACGTGTAAGAAACACCATTAACAGCCAAGTGCTGTACATTTCTTGCAGAGTCAATCGCTTGGGCATAAACCAAACTATAAAAATAGCTACCAATGTTGCGATTGACATAAAAAGCATAATTTTGCACCTCAATATCTCGATTTACCGTGGCTGTCTCATTGATTTACAGTATTGTCAGAGAACTTATTATTAAGAAGAAACCCTGTTTGCCGATTCCGAAATTGTCGAATTCGTTGACGGAAATATCGAGCAGTATTTCAAATAGGTGATTTGATCGCTCTCTGCCGCTGTGGCCATTCCAAAACTCAGCCCTACTGTGACGGCTCTCATAAATCACGTGTCAACGAAGCATCCTCGGCAAAATAAAAAATTATAGATAAACGAAAACCCCTATCGTCATCAGTGATCATCGTTCACTGTCAATTTGTTGAGCTAAAGTTCTCCGTTAGTTTTGAATCGTCTGTTTTCACATCTGCGATAACCCTCTACGAGAGGAAACCATCAATAAATAACCACATGGTGTCACATTGTTCTTTCATTCAGTTTAAGCAGCTTTAAATAATTTTAAACGTGACATATGTGTTGAATTATGCTGGCCGTTCGTAACGCCTAAAAGAGAACAAAGGTTTTGAATTAGTTTCGTATACTAAAGACTTTGATCTATCTGACAGGCTTCATTCTAGGTACACTAGACACCATATTATAAGCGCTGGAAGAAGTTTATTTAAACAAGGAAGAGCTTAGATTTATTAAAGGGATATGTATAGAATGAGCCTCATGGATGACATTATCTCGACAATACAAAACTGACTTTCAGCCAAATGTGAATAAGCCAATAGAAGCAAAAAGAAAACCTCGTCATTTGACGTGGCTTTTTTGTACTGGCACTAACTCCTCCACACTATTCCGCTGCAGTCTACGAACCGATCCGTTACTCCGTTAGGTATCGCGCAGGAGCTGCGAACCCGCATAACTCCGTTTTTAGGGTAATCCAAATTTTACTAACCAGGCTTCCTCTGAATCACCAATTTTCCTCTCTTATGCTTGGTTTTAATCAGCCCTGTGCGGCAAAAGGAAAAATCCCATCCACATGATCTTCAGCTTTTGCCCTACACGGTTATGCATTATCACAATATTCTTCTTGAGAATTTTCCCTTAGCTTTTCTACATGAGTTGTCAGAATATCAATAAATCCTTTTGCGGCCTTCCCAATATGTTTATCTCGATGGAATACAATTCCTATTTCTCTGCAAAGCGCCGGATTCTCAATAGGGATCATGATTAGATCTCCGTTGTTGTACATTTCTAAGAGTGTCTTTGAAAGTATGGTCGCTCCCGCTCCAGACCGCACTAGTCCAAATAATGATTCAATCGTAGTAGTTTCAATGAGGGGCTGCAATTTGAAGCCAGCAGTGGAACATGTCAAATCAATCAATTGACGACAACGATGGGATTCTGGAAACATAATAAAAGGAGTGCCTTTTATTTCATCAAAATTAATGGCCGAATTATTAGCAAAGGGATGATCAGGAGTTGCTGCAAAGTAAAATCTTTCTTTGTATAGAGCAATTTTTGAGATTCTTTCATCCTCTAAAGGTAAGATTGTAATCGCAAAATCTAGTTCATTTTGCAAAATGAGGTTCACAATATCCTCAGTACCTATTATTTTAATACGGATCTTGGGATAGTTGCGATGAAACTCAAGCAGTAAAGATGAAACCAATTGGTTTAGCTCTCCAGGTAGTGCCCCTATGGCTAATGTTCCTCTTTCTATATTTTGCAATTCCTGAATTTGATCACGAGCACTTAATAAATTACTGAATATCAGTTTGCATTGCTTGTATAGAATCATTCCTGCCTCGGTAATGGCAGTTTTTTTTCCTATGCGATCGAACAAGGGAACTCCAAGATCATCTTCTAATGCTTTAATTTGATGACTTAAAGTTGGCTGAGTGATTCCCATTTTCTCAGCAGCCTTCGTGAAGTGTAATTCTTCGCATAAAACAGAGAAATACTCCAATTGTCTTATTTCCATTACCCACACTCCAATTAGACGAAAATTTATTAAATGCTTATCCGCGTAATAACTTACCGTTAAACAAAATAATTAATGTCTTAACAAAAAGCACTATTAGAACAAACGTAAGGACAGCTAAAAGTATAACTGCAATTGCTTTGATTGGCCAAGAATCCACATATAGCGCATATTTCAATGCTGCATTGCTCAATGCAGCCATTGGAAAGCTAACGGCCCACCAAGAGACTCCGAATGGCACTGTTTTTTTGAACACTTTAAAGAAGAACACTACAAAAAGAAATAGACCAAAATAGAATAATATGGAAGCAAAATTATCAATGTGTTGGCTGAAATTAGTGTACCCAAGAAAGCCAACTTCAAATGGTGCGATTAAGATAATCATTGAAGGTCTTAACCCAATAGCCAAAGGCTCATGGTGTATCAATCTGTGAATAATCAGTACAAAGAAGACCAAAGCTATAAATGTGCCAATTGCTAAACTAAAGAGGTTAACTTCATGAGCCCATGCGAAAGGCATTGTTCCACCAGCTACAGCTATATCTAAAGTTGCCACTCCCGGAATAAGCCAAGCAGGTACAAAATTAAGTGCTTCTTGTTTCCCTTTCAACAAGCGACTGATAATAATATAGCTTAACATTATAGTTAATATTGTACCTATAATCCAAACTATTTCACCTAAGGTCTTACTTAAAGGTGAAATGACTGATGATAACAACAGTAAAGCAATCGTAATTGTACCAAAAAAACTGCCAGCAATGGGATGTTTAAATTCTGCAATAACTTTTTCAAAGAATCTAAATGTTTTAATGCTATAGGCTAAAGCTAGAATCAAAAAAATAATAACAGCTATTGCTCCAATAATATCCCCAATAAAATGATAAGTGCCAAATACTTCACTAGAAAGCCTCCAAGCTAAAGCAAGTCCCGAAATTCCCATTACTGAAGCAAATAAATTTACCGGCAAAAACTGTAGAGCATCCGTTCTTCTGGATTTTATATTTTCAATACTCATGATGTTTCCCCTTTCTATATAAGCTTGTTCTTCAGTTCATGTCTGAATTATATATGCAGGTGTCTCATACATCAATACTATCGTTTCTATTATAACTATTACTTTTATCTATTATTAAAATTACAAAATTAGTCTATATCTATCTATCAACTCCAATTTAAAAAGACTAAGGTACCCACCTAGTCTTTTATATACATAAAAGTCAAATTCCAACTAATTTTGGAACAATTATAATAACTGTGATATTCCATAATTCGTTAGAAAAATGAAGCTGAGAACCCGTATTACTCGGTTCCTTTTGTTCCATAAATATTTAGAACTGTGAATGTGTTTATTCCTTAAATCTTTAGAAAAAAGTTTATTGATAACTGAATGAAAAGGTATAATTATACAAAGTTCGTAGACGGACATTTAACTTTCAAATTCCCGACATTAAACCACCTATACAAATTGGGAATATGAGGCCAATAGAAAATCAGCTAAAATAATAATTCTTTACCGATCGTTCTCAATATGCTAATATGCTTTTAGTGGACGGAAGATAGAGTAACAAAAAAGGGCGTGAGAATGTTCATGCCTAGAAGTAAAGAGTTTGAAATCAATACAGTATTAGACAAGGCAATGGATTTATTCTGGAGACAAGGCTATGAAAAAACCTCTATACAGGAACTCGTCACCTACGTGGGTATTCACAGGAGAAGCTTGTACAATACTTTTGGAGACAAACATGACTTATTCATGGATGTAATGAATCGATATAAGACGGTTACTGAGGCAAGAATAAATAATCGAATTCATCAAACCATTTCTGCAAAACAAGCCATTAGGCAATTGTTTGAGATGACGATATGTACTGAAGAGGATCATCCCAAAGGCTGTCTAATGGTTAATACTGCGGTGGAGTTAGCGTTGCACGATTCGGAAGCCGCCGCTAACATTCTTCAGAGTTTTTTAATTACGGAGAAATTGTTTTATGATCTGCTAGTAAGTGGACAGCAAGCAGGAGAAATTGCCGGACATCATAATGCTGTAAATCTCTCTTTATATCTTAATAATGCTTGGGTGGGATTGCGCGTACTGGTAAAAACAACAGAAAGCAAAGAAAAATTAGTAAACATTATTGATACAACCTTAGCAATCCTAGATTGATTTTTTTTATCATTAGGAGAACGATCGTTCCTGATAGGATTTGAAGCGTCATTAAATAATAAAGAAAGGTGGTGATCCCAACGATTCTAGGTTAGGTCAAACAGTTCTATAAAATAGATAACGAAGGAGAATTTAAAAATGATGATAACAAATACAAACCATCTTGACGGTAAGGTAGCCTTTATAACGGGTGGGAATCGCGGTATTGGATTTGAAACAGCACGAGAACTGGGGAAGCTTGGGGCAAATGTCGTTATTGGCGCACGAGATTTGCAAAAAGGGGAAGCTGCGGCAGAAACACTTCGTTCTGAAGGAATCCAGGCAGAGAGTCTCAAATTCAATATCACTCTGGCTGAAGATCGTCAAGCTGCCTATGACTTTTTTGACCAACGCTACGGCAAGCTTGATATCCTAATTAACAATGCCGGTGTACAAAAAGAGATTGAACATCTTTCACCCATGAATCAAACAAGCACCGTATCGCCAGCAGTTCTATATGAAACATTTAATGCTAATTTTTTCAGTCTGGTTGAAACCACACAGCAGTTACTTCCGTTGATTCGTAAAGCACCTGCTGGTAGAATCGTCAACCTATCTAGTGCTCTTGGATCGCTTACACTACATGCCAATCCTGCTTCTCCAATATACGGCGTAAAGCTTCTTGCTTATAACTCATCAAAAGCAGCATTGAATTCATTTACAATTCATCTCGCTCACGAACTTATGGATACTCCAATCAAAGTTAATTCTGCCCATCCAGGTTGGGTGAAAACCGAATTAGGGGGTAAATACGCAGAAATAGATGCTACAGAAGGCAGCAGGACAAGCGTAAAACTTGCTACTTTACCTACAGATGGACCGACTGGTAAATTCTATCATTTAGACGATGAACTTCCTTGGTAATAAATAATAATCCTCAAGATTAATAACTAATCTTGAGGATTATTATTTAAGTTCTTTTTCACTCAAGATATGACTGGCTTCGGAGTTCCAGTTCTTGAGAAAATATAATTTTATATTCTGTACCCTCGCCTAATTCTCTCGCTCTTAATAACGAATTTCCCATTCATCTTTTTTTTTGCTATAAAAAAAGGAATGCTCAGATACCACCTCCGCTAAACTAGACCCTTAGTCAAGGACACTTTAAAAAAAGAGTGCTAGGCCACACATAAGAGATGATTCCTGTACTGAACAGGAGTCATCTTTTTTAGTCCCCACTGATATCTGTGATGATTATAATAAC
>NZ_JAAOIW010000045.1 GCF_011440305.1 Paenibacillus agricola
TTTTTAATCTTACGTCTATTTCTTCGATAAGAATCTGGTGTCGGTACTTTACGCACCATACGAAGTGATACTGAATGGCATAGACGTAACCACGACCCTGCTTTATTTCTGGCATATAATCAGGACTACAGAATAACCATATGTCAGTGTTGTTTTCCTATAGAATCCTTGACATTAAAGGGATTGTTGTAATAGTCACCTAAACATGTGTCGGGTAGTTAACGTGGCATAAGCCACGCCCTATCCGAAGTTTTCTAACTCACGACTGAAGGCACGAGTTTGCGAAAACTATACATCAATTTCAAATCGTGTATACACTGAATCCAATCAGGATTATCATTTAAGGTGCTTTCTCCAGCCTCTAGTCTTCTTACTAATTTGAGCAAACGTAATTCTTGCGTTTGTCCGTAAACAACTCCATTTACCCTACTTTTCATCTCTTTAATTTGCCGCTTTATTTGTTTGCTTAATATCTGGATCCTTGCTACATCGCGTATATTTGCAATTTTAACCATGAGAAGAGCCCCCCTTCAAGAAAGAGGAAGCATATCGGCGCAATCCATTTACAATTGATCGGATCCACGGTTTTCCACGAATAAGGTGCCGTTCCCATTCGTTTACAAGATAGGATGGCAAATGAACAACCGTTTTATTTTTTCTGAATATAATTATGACAGCAAATTCAGATCTTTTTTTGAACGGGATTTGCTTGATTTCTTCGTTCAGTAACTCAATCTCTTGCATAATATTAACGGTCTTTTGAAGTTCCTGAACATCTCCAACAGAATCAGAACTAGTTTCGTTATCTGCTAAAGTAACTTCAACCTCAGTTGTACTGATATTTTCAAATGACTCATAAAACAGGTCAAATTCTTCTTGAGGAATCGCATGTTTGAGAATTCTAATAATAGCAGGAGTTTTTTTAATGATGTTCCATACTTCGGGGGGAATAACATCATGATCGCCAAATAGACGAATAAAAATATATCCTGATAATGCAGCTACTTTTGTTTTTTTTGATTTTGCAATGACCTCAGTATGGCATGCATAAACATCTTTTACTAAATTGCATGAAAAGAATTGCAATAATTGAGATAATTTTTCCTTAGCAATCCATTCTTTTCCACGAGATACTTCTATTGCATAAATCGACATAGCGCTCCCACCCTTGTCATATTAGTGTTTATTTATCCTGATTTTGGTCCAGTACAATAACACCATACTATAACTAGAGAACTATTTTTTCAACATAAATATTGCGACATCATTCGACCTTTAGACCTATATTATAAATTTTTTTTATAATTGTCGGATCATGTCGTATAAAAAATTCCCTTTTATAGTCTACAATTATGGGTTTTATTGCTTATAACCTTTATTGATAATTGGGCAAAAAAAAGGATACGGGAGTTTTGGGCAAGGTTATTTGTAGTGAGTAATATTCTCTTTGTTATTCATCATTTTGTCTGTCAATATTTTAATATTTATGATTTGATTCTGTAATAGTTTTAACTTTTCTGTTGTTTTAAAGAACTTTTTATGTTTTAAATATTTCATACTGTTTTAATTGTTTTGTGTAGCTCGCAAAGCCTTGTTACTACTGTGTTAATTGGACATGAAGGTAACTAAAACAGGGTATTAGGGTATTTGTACTTTACTCTTATATTAGTTGTTTCCTATTCGGATATGTTGGTCGGATATGCAGTGATGCTTAACATCATAGTCCATGAGGTTCTTGATACCCCGCAATATGCAAATCCAAGTTTTTCATATGACCGAACCGCCGCTTGATTTTCTGGGTTGACGCTTAGATAAAGTGATTGATAACCATCGACTCTGGCTTGTTGAATGATTTCTTTCATAACCCTAAACCCTGCTTGCCTAAAATTAGAGCGTACAACCATCCTAATTCTGGAGTTTGATTATCAACAAACCTGTATCCTTAATTCGTCTCGTCAAATAATCGATACCATATAGCCCTAACGGTATATCTTCACGTAAAGCTAATAAAGCCCTATCCCCCCTCTCTTCCCCAATCCTCACTGTATTTCTTATTCAGTAGATCATGTTTAGGTGGCTTCTCCTGTAATATAAAAATGGATTCATAGTACATATCCATAAAAAAATCATATTCTGCTTGTTCCAATGGTCTTACAATGATCACAGAATCACCCCTTACATCTAAATCTAATTCCAGCTATGCGAGTGGTCCTGGGCCAACTACTAGAAACCTGTGTACAACATCTTAAAGGGCTACTTCACGGTGATTCTGGCAAATGCACAACGGATTAAAAATGTTCCCGGGCGTAAAACCGATGTTTGAGATGCCGAATGGATCGCTAAGTCGTTACGTGTCGGTCTCATAGAACCAAGCTTCGTTCCATTGGAAGACCTGAGGGAACTCCGTGATTTATGTCGACTGCGCAAGAAACGGATTGGCATCTTAACGGTAGAGAAGAACCCATTTAGCAGTATCTGGAAGCTTTTTTTACCAGCACTTCATGATTACCAGGTGCAACACCTGCCCATGAAGAATTCGGCGGAGGGGAACTGCAGGGGAGAATAAAAATTTAACGCAAATGCTGGCCGATTCGTTCGAAAAAAAAAAAGAGAGCTGTAGCAGCATTTATTCCCAATTTTGAACGCGACCTGTCCATTTACGGTAACGTCCATCGTCGCCAGATAAAGCATCTTGAGCAGTGCCTCGTCGGTCGGGAAGATATTTTTTTCTTTCGTCACTTTTCGGAGCTGACGGTGGTTGCTTTCAATGATGTTGGTCGTGTTAGATCAGCTTCCGGATCTCGGGTGGGTACTTGAAAAAGGTCGCGAGTTCTCCCAATTCGTACGCCACGACCGGATTATAAGGGAAAATTTGCTTCCCCAGACTTCTTCAAAACGGTCTAATTCCAACAAGGCTGCATCCTTTGTCGCCGCTTAATAGATGGGTTCTAAATCAGCGGTTACTTTTTCGAGGTCCTTGTACGACACAAAGCGGGTCGGATTCCGAATCTGGTGGATGATGCATTTTTGGATTTCCGTTTGCGGATAGCAGGCGGCAATCGCTTGGGAAAAGTCTGTGAGGTTGTCCACGCAGGTGATTATAATGTCTTGGACACCGCGGTTTTTCAGGTCGTTTAAGACGGTTACCCAGAACTTGGAGGACAGATTCTCACCGATCCACATGCCCAGCTCATCTTTGCTCCCGTCCAAGTCAATGCCGATCACCTTATAGCCCGCTTTGTTCACATTATGTCCGTCCTGCTTGACTTTTAAGTATACACAGCCTAATGGCGGCTTTCATACTTTCGAAGATGATTCTAGGTAAAAGGGCTGAATCCGTACAAGAAGCTAAAATTTCAGTAATTAAGCGGCTGTTTCTTTTGCAGCTATTGACTCAAATTGATATTGGATAGCCCTTTGTCTGAGTTCATAAGCCTTAGTAGTACTTAGATTAGATTTCTCTCTCTCAACTTTCATTAATTGCACAAGCTCATTTAAATCTTACGAACTCATTCCCTTCTAACACCCGCCTAAGATGAGACACGGGGCTCTCGTTCGATACGGCAGACATATTTGAGACCCATGGTAGTTTGCGTTATCTTGTGAATAGGGAAAAATTCCATGATTAATCGGTCTGGTTAAGCTCTCATCCTTGTGTATTGAGGGCTTTTCTATGAATGCTAGAAATTTTCCCAACCATAATCCCATCGCTTGGGATTATAAATAAATGCTTTATAGGTGGATTATCAGCCGTATTTTTTTGTAAGATTACAAGAAAACAAAGAAAAAGTTTAGATTCACTTTTTAGTTGGAATTGTCTTTTCTATAGTTCCAATAATTCTTATATATTTCTATTTTCCAAATTCAAAGGACGGAACAAATTATATCTAAGTAGCCCCAGACATTAAGAAACGAAACCATTAACTTACCAGAACCACTCCATGTTATTTATGATTAAATGATGCCATATCTAAATATGTACAACGTTAATATTAAAATACATAAAAGTGTTTGTTAATTATATTAAGAATGCTGTAGGAGCCTGGAAAAAAATAGAAGTGTAATCATAATACTTATGGTCGATGGTAACTATGCAACCCTCACAATTAATGAATGAAGTACAAACTAGTCGATTAGGCTCCGTTTCAAGAAAGATACATGGAACTGGATTTGGACTCGTTTATTCGTACCACCTGATTCAAGCTTTAGGAGGCATTAAAATGGTTTATTTCCGATGACATATGTTTTACACAAAACACTGAAGACATCCCTGGTGTGATAGAGCGCCTTTGAATGTTCAAGCATGTTCGAATTGGCTTAAATTGGGATCGGTTGAGTGAACTCTTTCTTATATCTTTTGGCCTTCCATACGTGAATCGCGTCTTTATAAGCATCATGGAACCATCCTACGGGATTCACGATCTCAAACTTTGGATTTAGTCCACGCAGATCATAATATTTTTCTATGTATAAATCGCAGGCAATTTCAACTATTGATGCATCAAGTAGGTTCTTAAATCGACTTACTAGCATACTATAAATACGAGGCATATATGTTTCCATAATCGATGTTGCAGATGTAGGCAATGGTTTTAATTTTTTGCCGTGTATGTTTAGGCTTTCAATAATTTCAGGAAATTCGGGTGTGTCAGAAGGCATGCTTGATAAAGCATGCTGTCTATCAATCTTTAATTTATTATTAGAGATTAAGAGATTAGGAGATTTAGTGATTTGTATGGCAACCCCAGTGACAACCGGCATTCCTACCCCGATGTCAGCAACAATTTCAGATGGTACTGGGTTATTTAACTCTGCGTCTTTGGATACTGCTTGCTCATTGTAGGTCTCTATTAAAAAGTGATCTTGAATGGGTTGGATGATAATCAGGTTGGTTCCCTGTCCCCCATTGCGCTCGTATGTTTCTTTACGCTTAATAATATTTAATTGCTCAAGCCGATCAATAGATCGTTGAACTGTTCGCGTAGAGGCTTGTACCATAGCGGCAATGGATTTATTGCTTAACCATGATACACCAAAAGCGCGAAGCGAATGCCTGCAGCATATCTCCAGTACTTTCAGAGATGTCTCATTCAGCGTCAGTCCATAGGTTTGTATGAATGCTAATACATGTGCATCCATTTCCTCAACCGATTTGAACGTTTGAAGCTGGCGAGCTTGTTCCTCAATGATCTTTTGTCGTTGTTCACGTACTACTGATAGATAGACAAAATTAGTTGAATAATCAGACATAATAAAAAACTCCTTCTTAAGCCCCAGACCAAAAAATGGCACATTTAAGTAAGAGTTATCCCTTTGATTTTTAAAAAATTCTGTGATAAGATACAGATACAGAATTTTTTAAAAGTCAAACAAAGGGCACTCTTTGGATTTATATTTCTGCTTGTCTTCTTGGCGGTTGAGGAGCAGAATATAAATGATGGGTGCTTTTTTGTTATTCTAGTATTTAAATCTATTGAGACTACTATAAAACAGATCTTAGGAAAAAGGCAAATCCAGGGTATAATCAATTTTCCGTACTAAAACGGATGATTTATACACACCTTCCGTACTGAAACGGATGATTTCATATCTATCTTACATTTTAATGATCCTATTCTCTGATTTTCCGTACTAAAACGGATGATATCATAAATAAAAAAATTTTTTGACCTAATTTCCGTACTAAAACGGATGATTTGATTTCTATTTCGTATATTTCCGTACTAAAACGGATGATTTGGCCTCAACTTTGCAAAATACCTTTTAATTTTATGGAAATTCCGTACTAAAACAGATGAAAAACAAGATAAGTAAGTAACTTTTATCTTACGTATTGTACATGATCTACAATCACAATGTGTAGCTTTTAACCAAGTTACGAGCTTCTTGAGTCGCATTAAACGAAACATTGTGAGTAGCCTCGACATATTCTGAGATTTTTGGGTATGGGCCAGAGATCCGATACCTCTTCCCTGCTCTTCATTACTGGTATGTACAATTTCTGGACGAAGAGTAAGGCTGCTGCGCCTATACATTTGATCCGCGGTAAGCGCTCGCTAACATTTCTAGGGATAATATGTTGCTCGCCACACAAGAGATGAGCCCCTTGCGGTGGAGCACTGATTAGTGACTGCGCCACAATCACGGTAAGCACCTGCTAAGGTCATAAAACATTATACAAGACATATTTCGTATATTTCCGTACTAAAACAGATGAAATACATAAATAGTAAGTAACTATATTATCGAGTTAATCATTCTTCAAACAACTCAAGCTCCAGCTGCTTGGGATTTTCCATATCTATAGGTGTGGGCAAGTTGGTAAACATATGATTTTTAGTGACCTCTAACGCCCTGCCTTTCAGACCTGAAGCTTTTCCTTGGTATTTATAATGATCAATAAACCCGATTTGTTTCAGCTCTTCACAAGCTTGTGAGATTCGTTCCACAATCTTGAATGCTGGCATTGTGGGTTTACCATCTTCATCTAAGAAGTGGAAATGCCCTGCTAATACAGACAATTCGATGGTAACTTGCTGGCTATCTGTGTATGAAGAGATCAGCCAATAAAGACCTTGAGCCAAATACGATTTCAGATCATTCATTAGCAGTAAGGAAATATCAAACATATCCCCTTTTCTATTGGCCTGAATTAACCAATCAGGTAGTCTAATCTCAAACTCTCTTTTGAAATGACCTGATGAACCGACTTGTCTTTCGAATACGATCGAATCGATCAGTCGGGTAAATGCGATCTGCTCATACCCGGAGTTCTTAGAACGTTGATATTGCGTAAGGGTGACTTCTGTTTCCCATAGCCGTAGCAGAGACTGTTGAACTCTATTATAGTTGCTAGAGCCATCTGTCAAGCCTAATTCATTGAGGATGTCGGTGTACTTTAGGCGTACTACAGGAGAATTGCCTTCGGCATTTTTCATCCAAAGGCTTTGTACAGCTCCCATCGTCCGCGCATCATAGATATTTAGTACCACCCCATTTTTGCTTTTGATAATTACGGAACGGACTCCTTTAATACTGGTGGTCTCAGCGGCTACTGATTTGGGATTTGCAGAAAATAAAGCATGTTGAGCAATATTTGTATTGATTGCCACGAGCTCTTTCATATAGTCGGAAGATTTGACACGCAACGATTGCTCTAAAATATCAATTTTGATCTGAAGTAAGGATTTTTCACCCGCAGATAGGCTTGGCATCAACATCAGGGATTTCAGGCTATCTCCTTGCTCATTTGCATACATGAATAGTGTCTTTGCCTGGACCTGACGATTTAGTGTAGCACCCAGTCGCTCTATTGTTTCCTGCTGCAGAGCTGCAGCCTTCAGAGCGTCCAAATGCCGATTGGCTTGGTATTCCTTAGCCAGCAGCTCAAGAATCGATTCAATATGGTCAAATTGCCCCATGCCACTGCCACCTTTCCTTAATGATTATGATATTGTGTTTAAACCAAACTCATCCAACAGCTTATTATCGAAATGATCATCTATATGTGATTTAACAAATTCATTTCTCTTGTCTATATCCTCTTCCCTTTTAAATAAACCTACCTTCTTTATTCTTTCTTTCTCAGGTTTGGTAGACCAGATTTCTAAGGCTTCACGTTCAAGCAATCGCTCTACTCTTCGTCTTGTTGTGATCTCCATAACACGTTCTCTTCGTTCTTGCTGCAAGTCTCTAGGTTGCGGTAACCTATCCATCATTCTCTGATGTTGTTCGCGTAATTCCTGCATTTGGTTTTCAGCAATTTCAGCTAAGTTGAGCTTTAATTCTTCCAAATAATAATCCTTCAAATCCTGTGAATTTTGAACAGACATAGATGAAGGGTATTCGATTTGATCGTCCACTGGAAAAGGACGTAATTCGAATTTTTGTGGAAGTTCTAGACAAATTCCCTCTATTGTCCACTTTTGCTCTCTCATATCTTTGAAAAACATAGCAATTTGCAGATCATTTTCCGAATAAACCTTGTTCCCATTAGCCCTATTTATATAGTGAATTCTACGATCTTCTAATTCTTTAAACCATCTGTCCACAGTATTATAATGCACGCCAACTTCTTTTCCTAAGTCTATTATTTTTAAAAATCGTTCCACGATAAAACTCCTTTCTATTTAATATGTATAGACCCTGACGATACACAGGTGACTCACTAGGAAATCATTAATCACTGGTGAAACACTATTCTAAAAATACAATATTACTATACCATAGTTTTCTGTGACCAATGAAGATTTTGTTGTTTTAAATTTAGATAGCAATAACATATATCCACCACTAGTGAATCACACATCACTAATGCATCACTATTGAAGTGCATTTAGTCACTACTTGTCACTGATAGCGGAAAATAGGTGGCAAAAACTTTATCATAGTGATATTATAACACTAGTGAATCACACGCCACTAATGCATCACCATTACATATTTGGTTTGAACATTATACGTCACTAGTGACGTAGTAACTTCATCAACATGGTAATGCTTTGGACCACTAGTGAATCACACATCACCATTAGATCACTATGAGAGTATTTATCCGCTCATCACTTATCACTAGTGAGTTACAAGGAACGCTATTATCTGAATCATGATGATAGCCGCCGATTCACTAGTGACTCACTATCCACTAGTGAATCACTTTTGTGCAGGTTTTGATCATCAGGCTTAATAATGTATCACAAATGTATTACATAATGTATTACAATATTAAGGGGAATGGGTTTTTACTTGAAATTTTTGGAAATATGTATTACAATATGTATTACAAATGTATTACAAAATATAGAGGAGGCTATTATTTATGAGCAAATTTAAAGTTACGGGACAAGATATTGGGAATCATGGTCACAAAGCAGTATTTGGATCCAAGCCAGAAGACCAATTTTTGATTCCAATGCAGGTTAAATTTCCAACAAAAAGATCCACGAATATGACCCAGGATGAAGCACCTGAAAATTTATTGGATTACTATAAATTGAAAATAAATTCATCCGCATTAAGCGATAAATACAATAACAAGACCATTTTAGTAGGGCTATGCGCAGAGGGAGGGAGGGAAATGGTTCAGGGATCAAAGAAGCATTTAGAAGATCTACCTGTGATCGTTTCTCTAGCATCTATGGCTTATCACGCACTCAACACAAATCCCAAGAAAAAACTGATTACGGCTCATTATGCGCCGGTTTATGGCATACCACTTAGTTATTTCGATTTTGATGCTAGAGATGCTTTTGAAGATCGAATGCAAGGCAGCCATTCGGTAACTATAGAAACCCTCGGATACGAATGTACAGTAAGTATTAATATTGAAATGGATGCGGTTGTGCCAGAGGATGCGATCTATGTCTATGATCTGGAAAGAGATTGGAAGGGTAAGCTGAAGGAATCACCGGTTTCTAAGCAAGATATACTGATCATCGGTATCGGGCAGCTTACAACAGATTGCGGATATGTGAGTAAAATGAAGTTTGATGATAACCGTTCATTCCCGATTGATTTTGGGGCAGCCAGTACAAAGGATCGTTTTAGATACGATTTTAATACAGAATTATCCAAAAAAGATAATACCGCTTTTAGAATCGTTAACCGAAACCACTTGGATAAAATAATCAATAATGATTTTATTATTGAAGAATTGAGTCATAGCATCAAAACAGTTTTTGAATCGTATGTAGAAGAGGATGCTTTAAACTTGGTCGATGACATTTTAAACAATGTGAGAATGAGAAAGTTAGCTCCTCATATGGTAGTCGGAATCGGCGGAGGAATACAAGTGTACAAGAATTACATAATGAATAGGCTAAGCGAAGCAGGTATTGATCTTAAGATCGATTCTCAGCCCGAATTTGCCACTGCTAGGGCTCTTTATAAGTGGGGAATGAGTGAACGCTCAGGTTTCCATGAAGACGCGTCAGAGGGTCAAGCAAATGTCTCAGTTGAAGCGTAAGATAATTCCAGGCCAAGTCATCCCAGTCAGGTTGCCAGTGGATGAAGATGAGGCTGAACCTTACATCCGAATCTTGGAGAAGCAAAAAAACCGTAATCAATACCTACTTGAACTAATAAATAAGGATGGAAAGAGTGACTCTATATTCCCTGGTGGAACGATTGGCATTCAATTGCCTATAGAAATGACCTATAAGGAACTGGATTGGATAAGCACTCATTTGCCGCGGCTCTCTGAAGAATTTATGAATATGGTTAGAGGCAGGATGCGAACGAAGCCTGCTCTTGAAATGGTTGCAGGTGAGGACGTAGTAAGTACAATTCCAGTGGAACCACTAACATCGTCCAAGGAAGCACCAATTTTACCTACGCAATTAAGTGATATTCCTGTTGAAATCAGACCTAGTCGCAGGAACCGAAATGAGTCTTTTTAAATTAAGTTATTATTGAACTTTTGACCATCATCTTAAAGATCGTTTACGCTGCAGCGCTATCAGTTGCAGCGTTTTTTTGATGCTTAAAGTGGCTGAAATTGTGGCTCCTTTTACGATCTATGTCTTTGGTCAAATTTCATGTTTTTTTGTGATAAAAACTCCTAAAAACCTTATATAACAAGGATTCCCGCCTACCTCTTTTATAAAAGGGGTGAATAGTTACACTTGATTTTAGATTAAAAAGACGATATCGTATTATAATATAGACGATATCGAATAAAAGAGGTGTAATATGGACATTATAGGAGATGTAAAGAGGAATATTACGAGTTTAGAGAAGCTGAAAGATGCGCTTGATCAAATAGACTCGGATAATGTGGATTTAGAAATGTTTAAAAAATACACAATTGAACGTTCAATTGCCGATTATAATCAAAAGCTGGAGAAGATGACTTACAAAAAATTTCCGCATCGATGCGAGCTCTGCCAACAGTGGATCGAAGAGTTGGAGCCTGAACAAAAATCCATTATGATTTGCCAAACCTGTCGAGTCAATTTGCCTAAAACTATGACAACGAATGAAATTGAACCGTTGTGGGGACTTCATGTGGGGAAAATCAAGCAAGATATAGATAATCATCTGCTTGATGATTTTATTGATGCCGGCTTGATATGGAAATCAGGAAGGTATTGGCTAATTCATGAACTTGTTATGCAAAAACATTATGAGCGTAAACTAGGATATAAGAGAGGTTCATAATAGGGAATAGGTTTAATAAATGGAATTTAACAAGTAAAACGCAGCCAATACCAGGAGGCGTACAGAGAGATAGTAGACCAAAGGATGCCAATCAAGGAGCACTTTATCGCATATTTCAAGAAAAATTTTGTGTTATAATTGAATTAAAGAACTTTTATCAAATGAGGCGCTGGGCATGAAGAAAATTGAAAAAAATGCGAGATCTTAAGAAAGTGGCAATCACATGTGGAAGGTCAATGTTTGCAAAGGATGATCTTGAATTTTTGAAAAAAACTACTGATTTCAAAAAAACGGATACCAATACGTAATGATGATTGGGCTGTGCTCAGCGATTTTCAATTAGAAAACCGCGTCACGGAGCTGGTGAACGAATTCGGCTTTTTGGAATCATGGGCTGACCGTTTGTATAAGGCGTGGGACGAGCGTGTAGCTAAGTCATGGTTAGACGAGCTAACGCAAGACAATGAGAGCCAGGGCGAAGTGGTGGAAGAAATATTTTCGGAACCTCCTGCAGTCGTACAGGTACAAAAACCAGCTGTTAAGCCAGGGCGCGGAGGATCACGTCCAGGATCGGGACGTAAGGTAATGGGGAAAACCGTAATAGTTTCCATTTCGCTTTCCTATGATGAATGGGGGTATATAGACACGGTTATCCAAAATGGCACTTATGCTTCCATGGCTGATTATTTTCGTTCGTGCGAAGAAATAGACGTAAGATTAAAAGAAATTCTTGTTCAGATTGCATCCGATAACAACTTC
>NZ_JAAOIW010000046.1 GCF_011440305.1 Paenibacillus agricola
GAAACGAAGGAGTGGCTGCAAACTCAGCAATTAACTTAAAACCATGGC
Source organism: Paenibacillus agricola (assembly GCF_011440305.1). Taxonomy (GTDB): domain Bacteria; phylum Bacillota; class Bacilli; order Paenibacillales; family NBRC-103111; genus Paenibacillus_S; species Paenibacillus_S agricola. Next base: position 49 of record NZ_JAAOIW010000046.1, read on the forward strand.
TGGATAGGCCTTTATTTTTTTGACGGAGTGGCTGGTTTTTAAATGACTACGTGGCTGGATTTTCAGTTGACAAATACACTTCATGGCTTCTTCGGTTTAAATGGCATTTTGTCCATCTCCCTGCACACAAAAAAAGCCACTCTTTTGAGTGACCATTGACCTATTCTAAGGGGTGCTTTACAATAATCGCTTGCCATTAGCAGGATTCATCTGAAACGGACTATCTCCGAAACTTCGCCTTCCACTAGCCGTTCTTCTCTTTATATCTTATAAAACATGTAAATTGAGTGAGGCGCGCAGCATCAGTGCTAACAGTTCTCTGGACGATTTGGTGTTTGTTTTCCGCATAATACTCGCAGCTTGGTGAATTTGTCCACCGTTTCTTCCATGTCCTTGGGGTGAACGAGTGAGGTAAGCGGATGGGCCAGCATTTCTTCCTTCGAATACCCGAGTGTTGTTTCCCACGCAGGATTAATATCTCTAAATGTACCATCCAAAGTTGAAACCACTATCAAATCAAAAGATAAAGCATATAATTGATCCTTTTCCTTCAAAAGATGCTCGGTTGTTTGTTGCTGCTCCCTGATTTCTGTATTTTGCGCAATAATCTCTTCATTTTGCGATTCCAGATTATCGAACAGTTCCCTTAAGTTAACGGTCATTTTTTGTATGGCGAAAGCTAAACGTCCGATTTCATCTTTCCTCGTCGTATACTTTGGAAGATTAATGCTCAATTGCCGTGCGACACCTCTTCGACCAGAGAAATGGTATGGTGAAGCGGTTTAATCGTCCGCCGGATCAACGCTGAGACCATCAGCATGACTAATAGCAGGATAACAATGGATATGGAGACAGCCCACAGCAGAATCCGATGATAAGCGTCCAGCATACTGTTTATGGGTATTACGGACTGATAGGTCCAGTAGCCATCGATTCCATTAATTTGAATAGGCCCGAATACTCTCTTAACCATCGTATTTAACGTTGGGGAGTTGTCATCCATATCAATGGAAAGGCCTTTTGAAATAAATGGGATAATCTCGGCATTTTTGTCGAACATTTCTCCGTTAAGCCTTGGGTCGAGTCCATGCACAATATAAGATCCATGATCGGTCAATATGCTTGAAAATCCACCCATGGGTCTTATTCCGTTAACGAGCTCCTGTAAGTAGCTGATATCATAATCGATACCGATTACTCCCAGAAACTTATCGTTCCTGTCTATGATAGGAAGGATAACGGACGTAATCAACATTTGCTGATTATCGACGCTATATATGTAAGGTTCCAACCATACCGGTTTTTTGGTTTGTTTCGGAAGCATATACCAGGTTGCATTCGGATCGTCATAATCGGTAATCGGTAATGACCGGACATTCCCGTTTTGTCTAATCCACCACGGAATGAAACGACCCTTATTATCAGGATCAATTAATGCATATTACTTATCTTTGCCATCAAAAGCTTCGGGTTCCCATGTCATGTAAACGTCGAGGACATCTTTGTTATTACTAAGATAATCAATCAGCATTTGATTGGTTTGTTCGCGGGATATTACTTGCTGTTCACTCAAAAGCATAATTTCCCGTTTGAGCTGATCCAGATTTTCCTTTGGAATATTAAACTTGGAACTAATCTCATTGCCGTAGTTTTTTGCCGTTAGCCTTGCATAATCCTCACCTTTCTTCAGACTGCTATCATAGGCGATCTTCAAAATGACTGAGGTTAAAATAAAAAAACCGAACAGGAGCACGATGCCCAAAAACAAATTAATTCTCGCTGCTAAATTCAAGTTACTTAATTTCACTATAAACCATCTCCCGGGAAATTCTATTCATACAAAGTCTATTTTCTTAATTCAAGGTCTGTCCTATAATTCAAGTGAATATATAATTTTTTATAACAATCAAGTCATAGGTAAACCTAATAACCACATTACATGTCCATAAAGGGTAAATTTCTTGTCTAGTAATTCCATTTCTAACCTTAACATCAGTTCATTTCCAACGGGAATTTTCACGCATTCAGATCTCTTTTTTTGAATATGACTTGGCTGGTGATAAATAAAAAAGCTGTAACAATAGCTAAATTGACAATCATTTCTTCAAGGTTAGATAGATACACATTCATATGAAATTCTCCTACTAGTAGTTTCAATTTATATTTGTTAGTTCTGTTATATACATTATTGTCAGTGCATAAAATAGATGATATTCTACCTCTTAATCCTCCGTAAACGAAAAAAGAGTGCGCATCCGCCGAATTATTGCGGAACAACACAATGCATAATATGTTCACCGATAAGTTCCGACATTTCTAGGGAGCTGAACGCCCGGCAACCATGCTGCGATCTTCGTTTATCTGGTGATCACCGGTAATCGAAGTTCATTTTCATGGTTGCGTAATAAGCTATTCGGCAGCGTGTAGCATCTTTGGCGTTATTTCGTTATACGTTATATGGAGACCCGCTGGATAAATTTGAAGAACAGTAAAATTTACTCTTTAGAACTCAATTCCGCTGCAACCTCCTTCACTTTGTCCAAACCATTTCAAATTCTCTGGCAGGTACCGGTTTACTGATAAAAAAACCTTGAATCTCATCACATTTATGTTGTTTCAAAAATTGTAGTTGTTCAGCTGTCTCGACACCCTCAGCAATAACTCTCAAATTTAAACTTTTCGCCAGATTGATGATTGTCGTCACAATCATCGTATCCGTTGGATCCATATGAATATCGTTAATAAAGGATTTATCAATTTTCAAAGAGTCTATCGGCATACGTTTCAAATAGCTTAGGGACGAGTAACCCGTACCGAAATCATCGATCGACATATAAATACCCATTGCCTTTAATTCAAACAATTTATGGATCGATTCTGTGTTTTGCATGACGCTTTCCGTAATCTCTAACTCCAGGCACTTCGGGTTCAACTGGGAGTCTTTCAATATCCGTCTGACGGTAGATACCAAGTTTTGCTGCCGAAATTGTAATGTGGAGACATTTACCGCAACACGGATCGACGGAAAGCCGGAATTTTGCCATTTCATACATTGCGTGCACGCTGTTTGCAGAGCCCATTCACCAATGGACGCGATCAACCCAATTTCCTCTGCAACGGGGATAAATTCAACTGGAGAAATCATTCCCATTTCCGGATGATGCCAACGGATCAATGCCTCTACTCCTGAAATATCACCGGTTACCAGATCCATTTTGGGTTGATAATAGAGCTCGAACTGATTTTTTTCCAGCGCTTCCCGCAATCCTTTATCGATTTCCATTTTACGTTCCGTTTTATCATTCATGAACGAGGCAAAGAAATGATGATTGTTTTTTCCGTTGTCTTTTACATAATACATGGCCATATCCGCATTTTTGATCAAGCTTTCGACATCTTCACCGTCATGGGGATACAAGCTAGTACCTATACTCGGTGTGGTGAAAAGCTGAAAACCATTAATGTTATACTTACAAGATACCTTCTTGATAATCCTTTCTGCTACTTGAGTTACTACGGTTTGATCAATATCTTGCATTAAGATGATAAACTCGTCTCCGCCTAAACGGGCAACCGTATCTCCTTCTCGAACACACGTTATTAACCTGCTCGCGACTTCCACCAGAAGAAGATCTCCGATTTCATGCCCTAATGTATCATTAACCATCTTGAATTTATCCAGATCTATAAACATCGTCGCTAATGTAGTATTAGTGCGTTTTGCATTCACTAGAGCCATCGTCAAACGATCCGTAAATAACCTGCGATTAGGCAATCCGGTTAAGGAATCATAGTAGGCGTAATGTTTGATTTTCTCTTCGTAACTCTTCCTTTCGATAACATCTCGAAATACCATAACAATTCCAGCCATTTCCCCTTGATCGTTGAGAATTGGAGCCGCACTGTCATCAATAGGTATTTCAGCCCCATCTTTGTTAATGAGAACCGTATGATTCGCCAGACCTACAATACGCTTTTCCTTGATTACTTTATTGACGGGATTTGTCACCAACTGGCGGGTTTCTTCATTGACGAGGTGAAGCACTTCTTCAATATTCTTGCCTAACCCATCTTTTTCTTTGCAGGCCGTCAAGGTCTCCGCAATTGGATTCATAAATGTTACTTTTCCGGTGATATCGGTTGCAATGACTCCGTCACCGATACATTTTAATGTTGTGGAAAACCACTCCTGGCTTTCACGAAGATTTTGTTCCATGCGCTGATGTCCTGTAATATCAACAAATACGCCGACAATTTGGATAAGATTGTTTGATTGATCGAATATGGGGGTGATGCGATTTCGAATCGTGCGAACTTCTCCAGTGGAATGAATAATACGATGCTCATGAACCGATGCTCTTCCGGACAATATGTCCTTCTCTTGAATGCCAATTAAATCCATGTCATCTGGATGGGTTCGATCCTTCCAAAACGTCGGATTATCGTAAAATGCTTGAACAGGGTATCCGTATATAGTTTCAATCCCTTGCGATAACATGTATTCATTCGTTCTTAAATCCACGGACCAAACTCCTGCATCAATGGTATCAACAAGTTGTTGTAACTGGGACTTACTTATTTCCAATTCTTTAGCATAATAAGTTATTTTCTCTTCTGCAGCTTTACGTTCCGAGATATTTCGGTAATATATGGAGAGACCGTCTTTGGTTGGGAAGGCACGGAGTTCATACCACCGTTTGGTTAAAGGTGAAAACTCTTCAAATTCCACAACTACCTTTTCGGTTAAAGCTTTATGATAGGCTGGATAAAATCTAGTTTCAAGAAGGGATGGAAACTCTTCCCACAAATTTTTTCCGATTAAATCTTTAGCGGTTCTCCCAAGGTATTTTTGGCCTGTTTGATTCAAATAAGTAATGTTCCAAGAATTATCTATAGCAAAAAAAGCATCCGTAATGCTTTCTAAAATGCTTGTGACCAGTTCATTCGATTCTTTTAGTTCTTTTTCCGCACGTAATTGTTCGGTAATATCTCTATAGACTACATGAATGGCCTGTTTGCCCAAGTATGTAATGAGCATCGATTTAATACTCACTTCTATACGTTGTCCATCTTTTCCAATCAATGATATATTGCGCGTATTTGAGGGTTTACCTTCCCGTAACATTTTGTTAACATGGTTTCTGCTTTCTTCCAAAGAGTCCGGATGTATGATTTCCGAGAGACTTTTCCCAATCAGTGATTCCGTATCCGATCCGAGAAGATCCGCTCCCGCTTTATTTATATAAACTAACGTATGGCCGCAATGAATAGCGACAGGATCGGGAGAAGTTTCTACTAAATATCGAAAATGCTCGTTATGTTGAAAATCCATATGCCTATATACCTACCCCACTAAAATAAAGTTTAAAAACTATTAAATCAAGCCTGTTGATTAACCATTTTATAGGTTGTTTCCTTCAGAAGTGTTTGAACAAGGTTTGTAAACGTGGTCGACTTTTTCATGAGGTCGCCTCTTTCAAATCGTGTTGTGTGGTGCAAATGATTCTACCGATCTTTTTTCAATTTACGGTTACTTATTTTGGTTAATCAACAGACTTGCTATTAAATGTCTGATTCTGTCTATTATAACTACCATAACCTATATATTTGTTTCATGTAAATGAAAATAACTAGCGGAACCACGCAGAAATTTTGCGGGACGTCTAAACAAAACACCTACCTTTATTAAAAATGTTCGGGAACTGCCGCGGACGGTCGCCTGAGGCAGTACCCTTTCTTTTGCATATATACTGTTCCGCTCTACTTCCGGTAGCCTTCTGATGATTGAATTATTAAGCCCTCATGTCCCGTTAGCGCACTAACTGGTACCCCAATTGTGGAAACACTTGCTCGAAATTGCTTGAATAAAGGACGGTAGTGAGGGAGTTGGAATTGTCCGACAATACCTTGTACCGTTGGATAAGAAAAAAAGGCCCATGCGATTCTTTCTATAAGGTCTTAAAAGAAAAAGACATGCAGCATCATCGAGGAAGAAGCAATAAACCCGGTGCCAAACCGATCTCCACGCATTGTGCAACAGACCCTATCATCTTTGGATCACGTTACCCCCGAACGGTCATTGCACCGATACAGCATATACCGGCCACCTCCAAAATTAAGGCCACTCGGTCGTCTCCCAGGATCGTAGCTCCGGAAATGCAATCGCTCTTGCCAACATATGCTCCCAACGATTTCACAACAATTTCTTGATTGCCTATCAGGTCGTCGACGAGCAGAGCGATGCGTTTTTCCGCCGTGCCGACAACGACAATCGGCAGCTGTTTCTTTTTCTGCTGCATCCGCGGAATATGGAAATAATCGTGAAGGCCAGACGACTGGCAAGACCCGTTCCCGAATCACCACCACGGAGCCCCCCCTTGATTGTTTGGATCGCTTCCAGGGGCATTCGGACAATTTCCACGACGCTGCTCATCCGCAGGATAAACGTCCTCCCGTTTAGCTTGATTAAAAGCCCGGTAATGATTGCTAAGGTTAACGGCAGTTTAATCTTAAAGCGGGTACCCTCTCCCAGCTTGGTCTCAATAACAATCACACCGCTTAGCTTCTCGATATGATCCCGTACAATATCCATCCCGACTCCCCGCCCGGAGACGTCGCTTACGGACGATGCGGTGGAAAATCCCGGGCGGAAAATCAAGTTAATCGCCTCTTGAACGGAGATTTTTTTTTGTTCTTCTTCCGAAATGACGCCTTTTCGAAGGGCGGAACTCCTGATTTGGTCGGGATCGATTCCGGCGCCGTCGTCTTCTACCATGATGACCACCTGATTTTCTTCGTGTGCAGCGGTAATTCGCAGTCGATCTTTGGGAGGTTTCCCGTTGTGCTTCCGTTCCTCAGCCGATTCGATGCCGTGATCGACCGCGTTGCGGATTAAATGGATGAGAGGATCACCTATTTCTTCAATCACTGTACGATCCATTCCCGTCTCTTTTCCCTCAATAACAAGCTCCATTTCTTTATTCAGCGATTGGGCCAGATCCCGGACCATCCGGGGGAAACGGTTGAACAACTGTTCGATCGGATGCATCCGAACTTTCATGACGTTCTCCTGCAGTTCACCGATCACACGGGAAACATGATCGGAAATTTGCCCAAGTTCCTCCACATTGTCATCGGACGTATAGCGGTGATGTAGAATATTCCCGACCTGACTGATCCGGGTTTGGTCAATAACTAATTCTCCTACCAAATTCATCAGAAGCTCCAAACGTTCCACATCCACCCGGATCGTCTGTGTTTTACGTTTTCCTTCTTCAATAACCGTCTGTTTGCCCTTGGGTTTTACGGATGCGCTCACTGCAAGTTCAGTTATACTTTCCACATTCGGCGGTAAATAAGGAGAAATCCGTACATCGGCAACATCCATGATAGAAAGCAGGGCGGTCTTCACCAGCGACGGCTCAGCCTGGCTGGCGAGCAGAAATTGAACCCCCTCCAATGAGGAGGCTTCTTCCTCTCCGAGATCTTCGAGAGAAGGCACGGTTTGCAAAACGTCTCCCCAGGAATCCAACTGATTGAAAATAATATAAGCACGGGCCGATTTCATCTGGCAATCCGGGGCAAATCCAACATGAATGTCGAGAACGTTTAAACTTTGTTCTTGCGCTTCTTGAACCTTCAAAAATACTTCCAAACCTCCGGTACAAAGAAGACGTGAGTCCTGAACTGCCCCTTTTCCTTCTGTCGGATGATCTTTCAAATCAACACTAAAGCGTTGCAGTTCGTTCACGATGGGGCTGATCTCCGTGGATATGCCTGCACCTACCACAAACTCTTCTTTCAATATCCTTAGATAATCCATACATTTAAATAACAGTTTGATCATCGCGTTGGTCACCTGCAAACGATGGGTGCGCACCTCATCCAGGATATGCTCCATTTCATGTGTCAGCTGCTTCATTTCTTCAAAACCCATCGCTGCAGAAGACCCTTTCAGCGTATGGGCTGCCCGGAACAGGCTCTGAATCGTTTCTTCCGACTCTCCGGCTTGCTCCAGCTTCAATATTTCCTGATCCATCGTTGGCAGTTGATCTTCGACTTCGTCCAAAAATACACCAGTCAACTCCAATAAATATGATGCATCCATTAGTCTTTCACCCCCTATTCATAAAGCACTTGATCCAGCTTCAATACGCTGACCAAGCCATTTTCTGTGCTTCCGATACCTGTGAAATAAGAACCGTGTACGCTGCCAATTTGTTCGGGAGGGGGCTGTACGTCCGAAAACGTAGTCACTTGATTTAACCGGTCGACGACAATGCCTACCATTTCATCGGCGTGATTGACACCACGATGCGGGTCGATTTCGTATTGGATTCTTCCACTAAGCCGAATCGATTCCGCAAACTGATAATCGGTACAATTTTGCCCCGTAGGTTAATCACCCCTTTCACATATGACTTACTATTGGGGATCTCGGTAATGTCCAGCATCTTGATAATTTCATGGATATTATCAATACGCAGTGCATATTTTTCTTTCCCAATACCGACTTCAATGTATTGATCCTGCTTAGCTTCCATGTGTCACCTGCTTTCTTGTTTTAAAGGGGAACCCCATTCTATTTAGATTAAGGTTATCATCTTGTTCTGATCAAGCTAGTTAATTTTAAAGTTAGATACCGAGTTGCTCAGTTCCTCCGCCAATTTCGCCAGCGACTGGATCGCAGAAGCGGTCTCCTCGCTGCTGGCCGCTGCTTCTTCCGTTGCGGCGGGAATACTTTCAATGGAAGCCATCACCTCAGAGGATTGAGCGGCCTGTTCTTCACTTGCGGCGGGAATTTCTGTGACCTTATTGGCGGAATCGTTGACCATCCAGATGATATTCTCAAAAGCTTCTCCGGTTTTTTGCGACAAATCGACGCCTTCACCCACTGCTTTTACGCTTTGCTGGGTATTTTCCTGCATTCCTTTAATAATGGAGCGATTTGCTTGGTCGCTTCACTGTTTCGGCCAGCTTACGCAATTCATCGGCAACGACCGCAAACCCGCAGCCTTGGTATCCAGCCCGCGCCACTTCAATTGCCGCGTTCAGTGCGAGCAGATTCGTCTGATCGCAATGTCGTTGATAACTTCAATAATTTCCCCGATTTTGTTGGAATCCTCTTCCAACCGTGACATCTGTTGATTGACGCGATTCATGCCATCAATGGAGGAGCGAACCACTTTTCCCCCATCCTGGGCAATGTCCATCGTTTTATTGGATAATTCCGACGCTTGTTCCGCACTTCGCGCAACGGAATCAATGGCGGTGGACAAATCTCTAAACAGCTCGTTCATCGTTTGGGCGGCATTGGACTGACTTGCGCTGCCGCTGGCAATCTCCTCGGTGCTGACCGAGATTTGTTGCGACGCAGCGGAGACGCTTTCCGCCGAAGCCAAGATCCCACAGTTTTTCTTAAGTTCAATACCATGTCATTACAAGAACGGGCCAATATTGCGATTTCGTCTTTACTTTTAACGCTTAACAAATCCACTGTTAAATCGCCACTTGTCACTTTTCCAATCGTGTTGGTGACTATGATCAAAGGCTTTGAAATGTTCCTGATAAAGAAGACAGTTGTCAAAATGGCTGCAATTACAGCAATAATAATTAGTAATGACAGTATCCAAATAGAACTCTTACTTAACGCTACCTGGTTAAGGGTTAAATCTGTTGTATTAACCGCATCAACCGGGAGGAATAATGTAAAACAGCTTCCTTCCCCTTCTTTACTTTCCAACTGAATTTCACCACCCAGTAGACGATTTTTTGCAACTCCAGATACTGCGTCTTCTCTTCCATCTCCTCATTAAGAGCTTGCAATTCTTCACTTTGAATCTTCAGCTTTTCTTCAGATTTCTTCAACATGTCGGTTTGTTCTGTAAGTTCTTCATTCGACACGCGCAATTCTTCCTGCTGCAGTTGCGCTTCCTTAGCCAACATAAGTGCTTTTTCAGCCAACAGCTCTGCTTCCATGAGTGATTCTTCCGTACGTTGACGGCTGGCGGCACTATTAATGACTACACCTAATGGGGTAGACAATAATTCCAGTAAATTTTGCTGTATCGGCGTGAATGGTTTGAAAGACGCCAATTCAATAACCGCAACAACCTCATCCTCAAATAAAATAGGCAACACGAGAATAGCCAAAGGCTTACTTTCTCCTAGACCCGAACTGATTTGAATATAGTCATTGGGTACCTGTGTTAACAAAATAGGTTTTTTCTCCATCGCGCATTGACCAATCAACCCTTCTCCCAACCGAAACCGATTGGACAAATGCTTTCTCTCTACATACGCATAGCTGCCGAGTAATATGAAATCCCCCAATTGCTCAGAGTTTTTGCCGAACTCTTTTACATAGAACACTCCTTGTCCCACTTCGATCAGCTTGGAGATTTCAGAAATCAACATTTTTACCAGCAGCTGCAGGTCAGTTACTCCTAGAGACAGTTCTGTTAAACGAGCAAACTCCGTCTTTAACCAATACTGCCGCTTACTTTCATCCATCGTTTTCTGGAAGGACAACAATATTTGTATAAGCAGGGTGATGGAAATTGTAAATATTAATAAATTTAACAAGATTACAAAAATGAGCGAACGCAATGCGCCACTCTTCAACTGTTCTATTTGGTTAATGACAATATTCGAATATTGTTCTTCCACTTGCTTTAACAAATCAATGATTACTGTTGAATGATTGAACCAATACCCTGGATCTACAACCAGTTTTTTTCCTTCTTCCGCATTTAAGACAATTTGTCGCATACGGTCAACCTCACTGACAGCTTCTCCTTTGACTGTGGATTTATACAAACGGAGCGCTTCCGGTGTTGCAAACGAGGTAAAGACGTTGAAATGAAGCTTTTTCTCACTTTCTAATAAACCTTCCCGATAAACATCCGTAGGAGAAATTTGATCCTCAGAAAAAATATGATTCAGAAGCATCCTTTCCTGACTTAAAGCAAACTTACTTCTGGAAAAATGAATATACGCAGAAAGCTTATTCGATATTTCCGTGTCAGAGTTCAATAGCTTTACATTTTCCATCAAACTGAACAACGTTTCGATCGAATTATAATAATAGGCAAGGATCGTCTTCTCATCAGATGTATTCTCATCAATGAAGGTTCGTTCCATTGTCAGCCTATCCAGCATGCCCATCGATTGGGAAAGTTGCTTTGCAAAAGTCTCGCCAAAATAATTTTCCGAAATCGCTCTCGAGTTTTCCTTTAGAATATCGATACTTTGGTTCGTTTCCTTTCGCTGTTCCATCATATTATTCTGAATGATTGTTTTTTTTTGCTTAAATAACCGGATACCAACCCTCTTTCTTTTTGTAGCTCATGGATGACATCATTTGTATTTATTGCAAGTTTTGTCATACCTTCGGACTGATTCATTTCACTTAAATGGTTCACTTTATCAATAACCTCTATGATTGAGAAATAAAGCAGACCCAGCATTGGGATTAGAACCATAATCATGATTTTAATTTTTAAATTTTTCATCCAAAGTATGATGAAGACCCCTTTTCCCCGTGAATCTAGAAATTGACTAGTATTTCGACATAATTCACCATGCCTTTAGTTCGACATTTTTTTCTTTAACATTCGAATGAATTTCATAAAGATTAATACTTGGAGCCGTACTGACAGAATAATGAAGTCGGGTTTAAAAAATTAAGAGACTTTCTTGGCAGAGCGTTTCAGGATCTGGTTCCATCGATCCACGGTTAGTTT
>NZ_JAAOIW010000047.1 GCF_011440305.1 Paenibacillus agricola
GAAGAAAGAATGGATTTACCTCCGTAAATACGAAACGCGTGAAGAAGCCAAGAAGAGCATCTTTGAATACATTGAAGTGTTCTACAACAATCAACGTATCCATTCTTCGATTGGATATAACACACCTTCTGATTACGAACGTATGTACCAAGAACTGGCGGTGTGAGAATAAGAATCTGTGTCTACTATCTTGACAGAAGTCCACATAACGATATACGCTGTAAAGTATAATCCGCTTGGATTGAATTTGTCATATAAGTATATGAAAAGTAGAGCGTAAGGGGTATATGCAAAATACGTGATTACATCTGTCAATTCATATTTCTTAAGATCATTGAGATCATATAAATCCAATGGTGGAGTTGCGAGTGTATGATCCATGATGATAGCAACAGTAATGGTAAATAAGATAACCAATACAGAAACTACATGAGGATATCTTTTTGGGACAAATAATAGCCACATGTATCCCAAAATACAATTCAAAAGAATAAACCATTCATTATGATCAAATTGTACAGGTAGAGGTAATATTTAGCTCATCTCTTTTCTAAGTAAATTCCTAAACCATATCCACGAATAATTGACTAACAAGAAAATAACAAACCACTCCCCAAAGGACCACCATAGCTTCCAATGATTGAAGGTATAAACATGAAGAGCAAGGGCAAGATATTCGATGCTTACTAGAATTGTAATACCCACGGGCAGCAATGCTCACTTTTTGTATGGACTCCCTCCCTCCCTCCAAGCTTCGATCTAAATACCATATGATGAGTACAGGAATTAGAAACACTCTATTAAGAGCCATAGTCCAATATTGAGATTTATTCTCGGCAAAATCAAACAATCCCATATTTAAAGCAAAGATCGTTATGAAATTATGGTGGATTATATTAACAACCATCCAAATATAGATGATTTCGAGAACATCGAGATTCTTCTTAGACACCGAATAGGAAATATTCATGATTACAGTTATTGAAAAAAATATAGAGAATGCCATTATAGATCCTCCAAGAATGTTCGACCTGATATCATTATTACCATCAAAAAAACAAATAAACATTTATTTTTGCGCGGTCACGCAAAGCATTTTCGGTTACTTATTATGAGTTTCAGGTATATTATAGAATCGTCTCCATTTAGGTGTTTCAGGAAACCTTTATGCATAATAATACTGAACCGAGGTGTTTGAATCATGATTCAAGTATTATTGGTTGACGATCATCCATCCATTATAGAAGGAGCAAGGATGCTGCTTGAGCAAGAGGGAGATATAGAGGTTTATTTGGCAAATTCAGGAGAAGAGGCTTTGGAATTAGCGACAACACAACATTTTGATGTGATGTTGTTTGATTTGCATATGCCGGATTTAAACGGGATTGATCTTGCTAAGCAGGTTTTAAGCGTTGTCACCAATGCAACAATTATCATCTACACCGGATTTGAATTCAAAAACCACTTTAATTTAATGATTGAATCCGGAATATCCGGATTTCTATTAAAAACGGCGAATAAGGAACAACTTGTAGCGGCAGTTCGTTGTGCCCTGCGTGGTGAAGTTATATTGCCTCTATCATTAGTTAAACAATTAAGAAGAACTACAGTTAGTGTATCAGAGGTAAGACCAGAGAATGAACCTATAGTAATCAGTAACTTAGAATATGAAATATTGAAGGAGATATCTAAGGGAAGGAGCAATAAAGAAATAGCAGAGAAGGTCATTATGAGTCAACGGGCTTTGGAATATTGTTTAACCAGTCTATTCCAGAAATTGAATGTGAAATCGCGGATTGAAGCGGTTATGCGGGCAAATCAGATGGGTTTATTATCAGACTCATATTTCAAACCATAGGTGGTGATAACTGGTAGGTATCTTAAACGTGATTCTATGTTATATATAAATAAACGGAAGGAGTGAATAGTGTGCCACAGCAACAGTCTCTATTAGATAACATTGATGCGGCAATTTGGACAGTAGATAAAGTAACGGATGAGCTGGTAGTTTCTTCAGGTATTCATAGAGTGTATGGTTATTCACGTGAGGAATTTAAACATAATCAGAACCTCTGGAAAGACGTGATCTATGCGGAGGATATTAGTCGCACCAATGAATATCTGGAAAAATTAGATTCCGGACAATCCGCCACCTTTGAACATCGCATCGTTCATAAATCCAGTGAAATCAGATGGGTTCAATGTATTGGAACGCCCGTATTGGATGGAAACGGCAGTGTTGCAAGAATAAATGGGGTTGTTATCGATATTAATGATAGAAAAATAGCTCAGCAAGAGTTAGAAAGAAATCAGAAGTTGCTTCAAAATGTATTGGATTCGGTGGATGTAGGCATCTGGTCATACGACGGAACCTCGCGGACATTACCATTCGCCTCTGAAGGATTGTCCAAGATTACAGGTTATCCCACCGAAAAGTTTGTTGATCGAGAGTCTTGGAAAAGTATTATTCATCCAGGTGATTTATCAATATTTGAACAATTATCAAAAAGACTGCTTCAAGGGAATTCAGATATAAGTGAATATCGGATTATTGGTCAAAACGGTGATATTCGATGGGTTCAGAACAGAATTATAACTACGATGGACAGATCAGGCATCTTGGCAAGGTTAGATGGGGTTGTGTTCGATATCACATCAAGAAAATTGATGGAAGAAGCTCTACATATAAGCGAGCAGCGTTATAAATCTATATTCGAATATAACTCCGACATCATCTGTGAAGTCGATCTTAGCGGTAATATCCTTGCTATCAATTCGGCAGCGGAACATATTACAGGTGAATTGATTATGGACAAAGACCTAGATTTGTCCCTGACCCAGCTCTTTGGAGCTGATAATCTGCAACGGATGGCTGGTTATTTTGAGAAAGTGAAGCAAGGGCAGCCGCAGAATTACGAGATGACTTCTAGACATAGTAATGGAAAGGTTTTTCATTGGGAAATGAAGAAAATACCGATTTATGTGAACCTTGAAGTTGTTGGAGCTTATGCGATATGCAAGGATGTTACAGCCAAGAAGGAAACCGAAAAAGCGCTGGCCGATCGTGAGGCACAATATCGGCTGATCGCAGACAACATGATGGATGTAATGGGCGTATTGGAGATTGAGGGTACGATCCGATACTGCTCCCCATCCTATACTAGAATGCTGGGGTTCGATGAAGGAACAATGGTTGGAACTTCGATATTTCAATATGTTCATCAGGAAGATTTAAACATAATAAACAGTGACTTAGAGGATTTAGTTCAACAAGGAATCGATAAACAATTTCAATTTCGTTTCATTCATCGATTAGGATATTCAATAGAAGTCGAATGCGTGGCGACCCCGGTATTCGACAAAGATGGTCAAGTGGATAGTATTGTTGTGGTCTCGCGGGATATAACTGAAAAAGCGAAAATTGAAAAAGAACTCAAAGAAAGCGAAGCGCGTTACCGCAGATTAATTGACCTTTCTCCTCAACCGATTGCTACCCAAAGGGATGGGAAATTCCTTTATATGAATCCAGCTGGAGTAAATCTGCTAGGAGCCAGCAGCGAAGATGAACTTATTGGAACTTCAGTTTTCGATATTGTCTCTCCAGAGTATATGGAAGTTGCCAGAAACAGAAGTGCCTTGGTCATCGAGGACAAATATGTGAGTTCAATGGAGTATAAAATGATTCGTCTTGATGGACATATTATTGAGGCAGAGACAACAAGCATCTATGATGTTAAATCTCAATCTACACTGGTCGTATTTAATGATATTACGGAACGAAGAAAAGCGGAAAGAGCTCTACAAGAAAGTGAGGAACGTTATCGCAGGTTAGTTGAACTCTCCCCAATTGCCATCGCAATCTCCGAGGATAAACATTTTATTTATGCTAATCCTGCTGCTATCAACATCATAGGAGCCAAACACACTGATGAGATAATAGGCATTAATCCGCTTGACTGGATCCATCCAGATGATCGGGTTTATGTAGAAGAACGAGTCGAGAATACCATGAAGAATGGGTATTCTACGCCTGGGGAATTTAGAATTATCCGTTTGGATGGTAAGGAGGCTGAAGTATCTGTCACATCCATTTATGATTCCAAATCATTAACGGTGCAGCATGTGTTTGAGGATATTACATCGCGTAAGCAAGCGGAAAGGGCGTTGTTGGAAAGTGAGGAACTGAACCGTCGTCTCGTGGAATTATCCCCAGAGCCGATTGTACTTCATGCAGACTATAAATTTATATATATCAATCCCGCTGGATTAACCTTATTCCAGTTCCCGAATCAAGACGACATCATCGGTAAACCTATATTCGATTATATTCATTCTGATTATAGAGCAAAAGCGGTATCGCGTATATCTGACATATATAAGCAGATGACCATATCTCCTTTTGTCGGGCAAAAAATCATTCGTATGGATGGTAAGGCCATTGATGTTGAAGTTATTGCCGCAGCCATTCCTTATAAGGGAACTAATGCAGGTATTACCTTGTTGCGTGATATTACGGATAGAATGAAAGCGGAGGATGACAGGACACGTGCTGAGCAATTGATCCGCGACAGCGAAAATCGGTATATCCGTTTACAGACCAGCCTCGATCAATTTTCTCATGATCTGTTTGGTGTGATGAAATTGAGTGAGATAGAGCAGCGGCTTGTGAAAGAGGTTCAGAAAGTTATAAATGTTGCTGAAGTTTATCTGATTGAAGTAGACCGGGAATGTAATGTGGTAATCAAGGCCGGTAATGTTCATATACCGAAGCAACTACTGGAGGAAATGTTCGAACTCCGAAATATCCCGATATGTGAGCTTAACGCTACTCCTAGTGGATACTTCTTGAAGATTGGAGAAATCAAGGAAAAAAACTATTTGCTCTGTATTGGTGAAAAACCACCTATGCTAATGATCCGTGCCAAGAAAATATGGTTGAATACCATCGCTCGTTATGTCAGTGTCCTGTATGATAACTTCCTATTAATAGAAGACTTAACAAAGGAGCTTGAAAAGATTGCTTCTAACCAAGTTGCGCCTCCCTGGCTTCTGCGACTTCTGTTTAATCTGTCCGAACATGAACGAAAACGTCTCTCCCAGGATTTGCATGATGCTGCTCTTCAGGAGCAGATTATCTGGTATCGCAAGCTGGATCAATTGTCAACAGATCCATCCGTTTCACCAGAAATTCGGGAACAGCTTCAACAAATAAGTCAGGGACTGTTGGACGTTATTTATCAAATACGTATAACATGCAACGAACTAAGACCGCCTATGTTAAAAGAAGAAGGGCTCGTTTCCTCACTAGAGGCATTATTTGAATTCACACAGCTACGTACGAATTATTCTATTGAATTCGATGCTACCAATTTCAATAATAATCTAAGTGCCGAGTTTTTATTAGGATTTTATCGTATTGTTCAGGAGATGTTGGCGAATGCAACCAAACATTCTAATGCAACAAGAGTTCAATTTTCTTTATTCAGCTATCCGGATCGAATTCAGTTGATATATGTTGATAACGGAAGAGGTATGGATGTAAGTGCGATGGAAAATTCCTTTAGCAGTATGGGTGTTTATGGAATGAAGGAACGGGTTCGCAGTATGGACGGTAAGATGGAGGTCGATTCATCGCCCGATAATGGATTATCTATTTTTATCTCAGTGCCGACTCTTTAAACAGTCTGTTATTTTTCATGAATACGAATTTTTTTTGCGTGAATGCGACATATATTTTCGGTTACAAGTATGGGTTTCAGGTTTATTATAATAAGATGCATGAACCTTAGACAACGTATGATGATTATAATCCCGGTTCCATTCATAACGCACTTACTCTGGAAGGTGATCATTAGTGAAACAAAAAAGCTGGAAAATATCAACAAGACTTAATTTGTATTTAGCCATCGTGCTCTTTATTGGCTGTATATTTACTGTCGTCATCCTAAAAATCGCTTATGACGACAGCTTGAAGAACGCCGAGAATTACGCAAGGCTTACGGCGCAGTCAAATGCGAGCGACATCGAAGCCACCTTCAATGTTCCCAAGGGAAATCTGGATCAGTTAAAGCAGGAAATTACTTTACTGAAGGAAGTAGGAGCTTCTCGTGAACAAGTGAATCACTTATTGCAGGACTACTTGAAAATCAACAAGGATGTTCTTGAGGTTTATATGGTGTGGGAACAGAATGCTTTTGATGCTAAGGACGCGCAGTACGCGAATAATAAAGATGCGTCCGGTCGATTCGCAACCTGGTTGCTGAATCAGGATGGGAATATCAAGTCGCTACCGTTCACCGATTATAATGATACCAAGGCAACCTATTATTCACTCCCGAAACAAACGAAAAAACCAGTGTGGCTTGACCCGTATTTCTATTCTATTGAAAATGAGCAAGTATTAATTACATCCGTTGTTCTTCCAATTCTTGATAAGAACGGTGAGTTTCTCGGTATTATTGGTTTCGATTACGATATAAGTTATATGCAAGAGCTTGTCGACAACATAAAGCCCCTTGGTGGTTTCTCGTCTCTCTTAACCAGCGACGGAACCTATATCGCTCATGGAGGCAATAGCGAGATGAACGGCACTGTATTCGGGAATATTGACCAAATTTCGCCATCTATATCAAGAGGTCAGGAAACGTCATTATATGATATGTCACTAGTGTTGAAGACTAGGGTCCAGCGTGTATTCGAGCCGATCCATATTAATGGAATCAACAGCTACTGGTTCTATCAATCCGTTATTCCGGTGAACAGCATGATGGGTGCGTTTAATCGCATTCTATTATCAGCAATCTCAATGTTAGTAGTTATCCTACTGTTAATTATCTTCATGACTTCTTACTTAATCCGTCGAACGCTTATGCCGCTACACCAAACAATAGCCCTTGTCGAAGAGGTGTCCAAAGGAAATTTACATATTGATTTTTCGAAGCGTATATTGCGGCAAGATGAGATTGGGCGATTGGCATCTGCGACACAGAAGATGACCGTCAATTTACGCGAGCTTTTCGACAATCTGGAAGTTCAGAATGAGGAGATTATCGCACAGTATGATGAAATTACGGAGCAGCAGGAGAAAACAAATAAAATATTGAAGGAAAAGGAACAATTGTATGCATTATCGTACGATATGATCATGGTCGGTACACTCGACGGAACGTTCAAAGACCTCAATCCCGCTTGGGACAAGCTTGGGTTCACGAAAGAAGAATTACTGGCCAAACCGCTTATTTCGCTAGTTCATCCGGACGACCAAGAGGAGACTAAGAATGCATTCCACCATTTGCTCCAGAATCTTACCCCGATTATTAATTTGTTCACTCGAATTCGGTGTAAGGACGGAACGTACAAATGGTTCTCGTGGAACGCAACAGCTTCAGCGGATGCTAAACTGGCCTATGCTGTTGCACGTGATATAACCGAAGATAAGCATAACGAGGAAGAACTTCTGCAGGCGAAAATAAAAGCGGAAACCGCCAATATGGCGAAAAGTGATTTTCTCGCCAGCATGAGTCATGAAATCCGTACACCGATGAACGCCATTATCGGAATGTCGGATTTGCTATATGAAACACCGCTCAGCGAGGAACAGCAAACATATGTAGAAACGTTCCGCAGAGCAGGAGAGAATTTGTTGAATCTGATTAATGATATTCTCGATTTTTCTAAAATTGAAGCAGGACATCTTGAGTTGGAGAGCACAGAGTTCGATTTAGAAGATCTGGTCGAGAAAGCGACGGAAACTTTATCGATAAGAGCTCACGGTAAGAAGCTCGAGCTGCTTACCAGACTGACGCCCGATATACCGCCATACGTGATCGGTGATCCCGGCCGTTTACGCCAGGTTTTATTCAATCTGATCGGAAATGCCATTAAGTTTACGGAAAAAGGCGAAATCATGGTCCAGGTGACAGTTGATCCGAAAGGCAGCAACCGTGGTGATTTATTGTTTGCCGTTACCGATACAGGCATAGGCATCTCTCAAGATAAACTCGATAGCATTTTCGAAAAATTTACGCAGGCGGATTCGTCCACGACAAGGAAATACGGGGGTACAGGCTTAGGACTGGCCATATCCAAAATGATTGTCGAACTGATGGGTGGGTCCATTTGGGTCGAGAGCGAAGAAGGCAAAGGAAGCACGTTTTATTTCACCATAAAGCTGACTGAAACCGTTAAACCTCAATCGATAACTGTTTCGCATGTACCTCTTGACGGTATGCGTGCGTTAATCGTTGATGACAACCAGACCAACCGGCTTATTCTCAAGGAAATACTGACCAAATACAATTTACGTGTGGAGGAGGGCGACAGCGGATACAGTGGCTTGGCATTATTCAAGCAGGCGCAGGCAGAAGGTGATCCGTTCAGGCTGGTTATCGTGGATAATCACATGCCGGGCATGAACGGGTTCGATATGGTTTCTGGATTGGGCGAGTTTGAGCAGAAGGCCACCACGATTATGATGCTTACCTCGGATGACCAGGCTGGAAACATACAACGCTGCAAAGAGCTAGGTTTAGCCTCGTATCTGGTCAAACCGGTTAAGAAAATCAAGCTTATGAACGCAATTTTAAGCTCTTTAGGCACTCAGAAGACAACTCAGACGGAACAATCTAAAGATACGGCAAACCTGGTTTCAACCGGAGGAAAGAAACACATTTTGCTGGTGGAAGATAATGAAGACAACCGTCTCTTGATTCACTCCTTTTTTAAGAAAACCGACCACACGCTGGAAGATGCCGAAAACGGTGAAGTCGCTGTCCGTAAAAGGAAAGAAAACTTCTATGATCTCATCCTAATGGATATGCAAATGCCCATTATGGACGGGTATACGGCTACTCGCGAAATTCGCCAATGGGAGGAACTCAGCGGTGTGCCTACAGTTCCCATCGTGGCGTTGACCGCACACGCCTTGAAGGAAGATATGGAAAAATGTTTGGAAGCAGGATGTAGCACATTTCTAACTAAACCGATCAAAAAACAAACGCTGTTGGATGAAATCAACCGGCATGGAGGCAAGCAGTAATTGGGTACCTACGACAATCAAAATCTACAAAAAATCCGCATCCACATAGATGCGGATCTAGAAGACATGATTCCCGGATATTTGGCGAACCGATATAAAGATGTCAGCGAAATCATCGAAGCATTAGCCTTGTTCGATTATGAGAAGATCCTCATTGCCGGCCATAGTA
The DNA here is from genome assembly GCF_011440305.1 of Paenibacillus agricola. Lineage (GTDB taxonomy): Bacteria > Bacillota > Bacilli > Paenibacillales > NBRC-103111 > Paenibacillus_S > Paenibacillus_S agricola. The sequence continues at coordinate 9,207 of NZ_JAAOIW010000047.1, forward strand.
TGAAAGGCAGCGGAGGCGGATACGGTTTTGACACCATTACCGAATTTGGCGCTGCGTTGGAGCTAGGCGCCAAGAACAAATGCTCGGAATACATATTTCAGGAAGTCAACAACCTTAAACGGTATTTGGACAGACTGGAGATTTCCTATGAAGAGTTCAGTTGACCGTTTGCTGATTATAGATGACGATGCTGACCTGCGCAATTTGTTGCTTAAACGGTTTCGACAATCTGATCTTGAGATCGACGAAGCGTCGGATGTAGCTACTGCTAAGAGAAAGCTGTACGAGCACACCTATGATCTCATCATTCTAGATCTAGTGATGTATCCGGAGTCAGGCTATACCCTGTTTGAGCTGTTAAAGGAAGATGTGAAGCTGAAATGGATTCCGTTGATCGTGCTTTCCGGTAGTAATGATATTGAAGACAAGGTTAAATGCCTCGAGCTTGGTGCTGATGACTACGTCACTAAGCCCTTCCAATTTAAGGAGTTAAAAGCAAGGGTTTCTCGCCTGCTGTCCCGTGCACGACAATTTGAACAGCTAGCCTTCCGTGATCCGTTAACGGGTATTTATAATAGACGATATTTCAATAACCATCTTTCTGTTGAATTGCAGCGTGTACAGCGCTATCCATCTTCCGTATCGCTGGCCCTTCTCGATATAGATCGGTTCAAGTCCATTAACGACAAGTTCGGCCATCCAGTTGGTGACCAGGTACTTAAGGGACTTACCAAGCTTCTGAAGGCGAACCTGTGCCAAACCGATTTGTTAGCCAGATATGGCGGCGAGGAGTTTATTGTTCTCCTGCTAGATACCAAGGCTTCAGAGGCTTCGATTGTCATTGACGAAATTTTGCAGAAGCTAAGAATTCTTCCGTTTTCTTACACCGATCAAATTCCTGCCTTCACTTTTTCCGCAGGAATTGCCCAATGGGAACCTGGCTTGAACGAGACAGAATGGATCCATAGAGCCGACCAGCAGTTATATGAAGCCAAACAAAAAGGGCGCAATAAGGTGCTGATATGGCAGTAATCGGTAATGAAGCAGCTTTTATATAAGGAGACATAATGAATAAAAAAAGTATATCCCGGCAATTTTTAATTTACATCTCATTCATGGCTGTTTTTTTATTAATAGGAAGCATAATCATTTTTTTATTTCAGAATAGCTCTTTGTCGAAATATACGCACATGCAAAATGTATTGGAGCAAAAGTATAGCTTTACTGAGAGCATTGAGGATAGCCTGAATGAGTTTCTTTTAAACATTTGGTTTACGAACCACCATCGGACCACAACACAACTGTCAGCCGTAAAAGAGAATGTATATGCTGCAGAACAAACTGATTTGGCTGAAAAGGATAAAATATTCTTGAACAAAGTCAAACAGTTCATCCTTTCTTACTATACCCATTGACAGCTCCAAGAATGGAAGATTTCTTGCGAATCTTGAAGAAAGCTTTCATGAGAGTTGCATTAAGCCAAGAATCAAAGGTTCAGATTAATATTAATCAGGGGCAAAAGTCAATTCTTAAATCCAATGGCGATATTCTTATTCGAAAAGAAGGCGTTATTCAATGTGATTTATACTCGGCAGGTAACATTATATTCTACTTGGACAACTCTGTTTGCCGAGGTTCCAAGCTTGAAGCAGGAGATACCATATCTGCCATGTATGTGGGCGGGATGACTGGAGTAAGGACAAGCCTTAAAGCAGCAAAGAAAGTTATGGTGAAGAAAATGTTTGAAGGTAGAGTGATTATTGATCGGTATAGTACGGATATCTTTGAGCCAGTTGAAGAAAAGACGTTTGACCGCAATAGTTTTAAACAAGCCGAATAAAATTGTATGACTCGAAAATCACTGACGTGGACACGTAAAAACTTTGTGGTACCACGCAAATGATTTGCGGTTACCAAGATTGTATTTTCGTTTATAATGAATGAATGAATTTCATAATTCCAAACCCTTGCCCAGCTTAAGTTTTTAAAGCAAGAAAAAAGGAGTGCCTCCCCAAATCTCGAAGTGTTTAGTACCACTACCACACACTTGAGAGAAGGTTGGA
>NZ_JAAOIW010000048.1 GCF_011440305.1 Paenibacillus agricola
CTCGAACACGACCGTTAAGCCCTCTAGCGCCAATGGTACTTGAACCGCAGGGTTCTGGGAGAGTAGGACATTGCCAAGCTAAGTAAAGTGCCTTAAGACTAACGTCTTAAGGCACTTTTTATCTATCTAATAAGGAATGTTATACAGGGGGACCGGGGCGATCTGTTTAGTCGGAAGGGGAGTCGGTAAAGAGACCGATTAATACTTCCTTGGTGCTCCGGCATCGGATGCCGGAAATACCCAACATAGGCTGATCGGGAGCCGGTAAATCTCGATTCGAAAAATGTCTGCACCGTAAGGTGCAGGCTTTTTTTACATATAAGAATTTATATGTTTTTGGGTTTTGGGGTAACCGAAGGATTACCCCTTATTTAATTTTTTGATAAAATAGAAAAATGGAAGCGAATATACTGAAACAAATCTTTTTTGATAAGCATAGACATTGGGATGCATTTGTAGAGAAGCACAAAGCTCAACTACGACCCAACATCAAAGAAGTACAGAAATTCCGCGGCTGTGGCGATCCGAGAAACGGTTTTAAAATCGTGGTGTGTGAAGGATGCCATGACAACCGGAGAATACCGTACCGTTGCAAAGGACGATTTTGCACAACATGTTCATATGGAGAAACGGAAGAGTGGAGCCGGCTTTTGGTGGAGGATGTCTTTCAGGTGAACCATCCGCATGTGCATATGCTGGTGACGATGGGTGGGATGAAGGCAAACGGAGAATGGAAGACATACGACTATATCCCGTTTGAGATGCTGAGGAAGCAGTGGCAAACGGTGGTACTGAAGCTTATCCGAGCAAGCTTGAACGCGGAAGATAAAAAACAAGTACAATCGAGGTTACAAAAGGCCTATTCCGCCAATGGAGAATGTGCACGTGCCGAAGCAAAAGGGGAATGTGTAGGAACAACTGGGGTACATTGGCAGATATATGAAACGGCCAGCGCTTGCGCTAAGGAGGATCAAAGAGTATGACGGGGAAACCGTTGTATTTAGCTACCACGATAAAACAAGCGGGGAAGAGAAAACCGAGAAAGTAACGGTGGAAGCTTTTATTGCCCTTGTGATCCGGCATATTCCCGATGAAAATTTTAAAACCATTCGGTACTATGGGGTGTATTCACGCAGGCTCAAAAGCCTTTGCAAGAAAATGGTAACAACCTGGCAGAAAGAAGCAAGGAAATGGATCGTAAAAGCCCAAAGAAAACTAAAGCGAAGAAGTTGGAGGGAGAAAAAGCAACAAGCAACAGGGCGGGATCCCCTGGTGTGCCCGAAGTGCGAATGCCAGTATGAGTACAAGGGAGAAGTCTGTCTAAAAGAGGGGAAGCTAACGATCCAGTACGCAGCTTGTGCAAAGACGTAAGGCGTAAGCAATTACCTCTTGTCCAAACAAAGCGTGACTTATGTTTGACCTGTTCGGCAAGCGAAGTGATCCCACTGCAGGTCGTACGTAGTTTTGACATCATGGATGGCGGAGATCCTACAGTGCCTCCACAATTCACCTGTGAGAGCTGCGGAGGAGGCATGTTTCGGAGTGCTACAAGGGGTTCACGGATATGAATACAAGATTGAAGACCTTGGGGTAAGAAGTGGGAGGCAGCACCAAAAGAATGAAAGAGGGCATGGGTATGGGGTGGAGGAGCGATAGCGTTCGCCTTTGAAGTTCGTGTTCCAACCGCTGGAAGCCAAAAATTCAAGGAACATGAACTTCAACAGCGACCGGAACCCCATACCCATGTCCTCGGGAGCGTACAAATGTATGAGTTTAGACAAGGACCTGGCCTTCGGCCGGGTTTTTCTTATCATGTGGTGACAAGAACCTGACTATGGCATGAAATCAGGACATCTGTATAAAATCGCTTATTTTGTGCATATGTATACATAGAATACCCCCTTGTTAAATGCAAATGTCGGAATGAATGATGTCAAGAGACAAGAACATTATCTCTTAAATGACAAGAACTTTATCCTATTACCCATCATGACCCGTACAAGCTCAAAAAAACACACATCGTATCTGGATACTCTTCTGATTGTAGAAACTGCCAGAATGGATTCAGAGTATTCGGATGCAGCCCATAACATATGTAACGGATAGACTTTTTTGCAATTAAAAAATTGCGTAAATTGATATCGTAACAATAGAAAAAGGCCAATTAAATACCTCCAGTTAAAAGTAGAAATTCAATTTATTTTCAATATATTATTGACGATAATACAAGCTTGAGAAAAGACATCTGAATAGTAGGTGTCTTTTTGCAATAAATAGATAAAGGTCAATATTGTAAGGGGTCATGAATAAGATGTAATAAGCACAAAAATAATTGGAGGGAATTTATGATGAAGGAAGCATTTGAAAAATTTCTTACCGATAATCATTTTATTCCTATAGAAACGTGGAACCTAATAAAACTCGATTGCATTATAAAAGCGGACAAAAAAGAGTCTTAAACTAAAAGCAGGAATTAGGCAAGTATTAATGAAATTGAGGGAATTTACATTATTACTCACTCTGATAAGATTTTGTATATAGGAGACGGGATCATAAGGAGTAGGATATGGAGACATTACGTTAAAACCTATGGTTTTAATAAAAGAAGTTATGATTTCTTCAAAAATTATCAATGTGAATGGAATATTTATTGGCTAAGCGTTAAAGGTTTATACGAAAGAAGAGCTTTAGAAGCAATGCTAACTTTGGTTTCCCTCCATTGTATAACTCCCAGATGCTGACTTGAGGTGTATTGAATGATAATAATTTGGATTTAAATAATGAATATTTAAGTGAGATAATCTTATATTCAGGAAGGATGAATGTATGGCTTATAAAGTTTGCTCGAATTGCAATGAAGACAACTCCGAAAATGCTGCTGTTTGCACAAGTTGCAGTCATACACTTCTCAACGCAAAACTTCATGGAATTCCAAGTGATGAAAGAAATCAGACTTCCTCCCTTTACACTAGCAAAAAAACTTTATATCCAAATAGTAATACTCAGTCCTCCCTATACGCTAATAGGGGTAACGGTTTTTGTTCAAAATGTTCAGAGAGATTGGATGAAGGAGCTTTAAAGTGTAAATATTGTGGTCATATGACTGTTGCTACTCCACGTCCATATGGCAGTGGCAATCCAGTTTACTCATACGAAAGTAATAATAGTGGAGCTGTTGCCTTATTGTACATAGCTACATTTTTTATACCGCTAGTTGGATTAATAGTTGGAGGTATGTACGCGCTGGATAATGATCAAGAAAAGAGCAGCACAGGAAAAGGATTAATTGTCTTTGGGCTTATTATGATTGTATTAGGTATCATATTGTGGAGCGTCATAAGTTGACGCTTTTTTTTGTTGTAATTAATTCGCACCAAAAAGGCTCAATAGTAATTAAGATTCACTGTTGAGCCACTTATCTTAAGGATTAAAAGTAGTTACACCATCTATAACGAGAACAACGACAATCAGCAATATTTCCAAAGTGCCTAATCCATTCTCATCCTGCCAAATTTGGTTCTGTACAATAAATTGTGTAACCTACTAAAGTCAACGATGGCAAGTTACATGTAAGAGTTGAATGAGGAGGAGTTACACATGATCACGAATGGATTATTGAACAAACAACAGCTGCGCCAAGTTGTCAAAGAGCACAATTTCAGTCTACCGAGGACATCCAGGCTACGCTAAAAGAATTATTTAAGGATGTGCTGCAGGCTACTTTAGAAGCAGAATTAGATACGGAATTAGGCTATGACCGTTATGATGCCAAAACGAAAACAACCAAAAATAGCCGGAATGGAATAAGACGGTGGCAAGCGAGTACGGTGATGTCGAGATCCAGGTGCCATGGGACCGTCTGGGTGCTATCCAGCCCGTGGTGGTGAAGAAAAACCAAACGAATGTAACGGGTATTGAAGAGCAAATCATTGCGTTATATGCCAAGGGTGTAAGTACTCGGGACATCCAGGATCATTTGGAACAGCTGTATGGGATTGAAGTCTCGCCTACACTCATTTCCAATGTAACCAACAAAATCGTGCCCGTGATTAAAGAATGGCAAAACCGTCCGTTGCAAAATGTGTATGTCGTCGTCTTTCTGGATGCGATCTACTTTAAAGTGAAGCAGGACGGGCATATTGTCAATAAAGCGGCGTATATGGTGATCGGGATTGACCTCCTCGATGGCAACAAAGATGTGTTAGGTATCTGGATTGGCGAGAACGAGTCTTCCAACAGCACCTTACGTTCATCAGGCCTGCCGGAGGCTCCGTGTCAAGCCCGGCACCGCAGTTGCTAGATTGATTTTGGGAGGTTACACAAAATTCTTGACAGACTCTGGAATGGTTTGGTTCCATTATTTTAATATTTTTATTCATCAAATACTCCATTCAATGAGTAAAATAATCATTCTTCCTAGGTCTTTAGGTTAACCTATTATTAAAATATTATAAGCAAGAGTATATAATCTATGTATTGGCTTCGAATTCGGCTAGATATATTTAGATTAAATGAATAAACCATTTTAACTAGATCTATACAAACTAAATTTAAAAATAGACCTCTTGAAGATATAAGCAATAAATTCTTCAGGAGGTTTATTTATTTTGGTATAAATAAGAAGATCAGAAGAAACTGGGATTCTATGACTAGTTTCTAGTTCCGACACAATCTGACTATGAACGGGCATAATCCCGAAATTCATACATCCAGCTTACCATGGTATCGATAAATTACTGCGTTTACGCCTCCGTTTCATAGTATCCGTAAACGTGAGCGCAACGAAGTAGAAGAGCAAGGATAAAGCGATCGAACCGAGTAAGCTCCATAGCAGCGGCAGTCCTTGATCGTTAAGATAGCCAAAGATCCATCGCCCGCATAGCGCCATCAGCACCATGCAGATGCCGCTCTTAATATATGGGCCGATATCCCAGTAAAATCCGATCAAGCTTGATATTGATAAGAAGTTCAGCAACGTCAATATGACGATACCAAAGCCGAGGCCATAAGCAACGCCGACGATGCCGAATTGGCTGCCGAACACGAAGATAGCGAGCGCCTTGAATGCTGTGGCCACTACATAGTTCCATAGCGAAGTGTTCGCCCGACCTAGCCCGAGCAAGATTGCGTGCAGCGGCGCGTCGAAATAATGCAGAAAAAACATAGGCGCCATTACTTTCAGCAGCAAACCCGCTTCCGGCGCATCGTAAATGAGCGTCGTGAGTGGGATCGCCCACTCGAACAGGATGACGGTTGCAGGTGCGCCGATCAGGAGTCCCAAACGCAGCGCCTGATCCATCTGTTTGTGTATGAGCAGACTGTTCTTGTTTGTCGCTGCTTCGCTAATCGCCGGGATGAGCGCCGTGGATAATGAATGCGTAATAAAGCCCGGCATAAAAAGCAGCGGATATACATAGCCAGCGAGCATGCCAAACTGCTTCGTAGCGAGTACTGTGCCGATACCGGCTAACGCTAGGCTGGTTGTAATGAGCAGTGGCTGGAACGCGCCGAATAACGATTGTATAACGCCGTGCCCGGTCGTTGGTAGACCGATTTGCAGCAACTCGGAGAGTGTGCGTCTCCCCTGCTTCAAGTGTCTCACCCACGTTTCTCCTGGTTCTTTGGATTCGCCATAAAGTTTGTAGCTTGCCAACAGGAATAAAAGGCTGATCGCCTCGCTTGCGACTGAGGCGGCCATCGCGCCCGCAGCCGCATAGGCGATTCCGTAAGGCATCAAAAGGTGTACCATTGCCAGCACGCAGGCGATCTGAACCGTATGCTCGAGCACGTCCGAAGCAGCGATAGTCTTCATCTGCTGTTTGCCACGGAAGTAACCTTTCAGTACCGCGGAGACGGCGACGATCGGCGCGATCGGCGTAATAGCAAGCATCGCGTAATACGCACGCGGGTCGCTCAGCAGGATGGATGCGATCCACTCTGAGCCGAGCAGTGAGACGGTCGTGAGCGACACGCTCAAGATGCTAGTGACAGCGAGCGAGACGTGTAGGATGCGTCTCACTTTCTCCCGCTCGTCACGAGCGTAGGCCTCCGCGACCAGTTTCGAGATCGCCACCGGCAAGCCGAGCTCTGTAATCGTAATGACGAGTGGCACGAGTGGATGCGCCATCATCAAGAGACCGATCCCCTCTGCGCCCAACATGCGGGCGACAAATATACCGCTGATAAAGCCGAGAATGCGGTTGATGAATGCGGCGACGGACAAAACGAACGTACCTCTCATGAACGATTGCGACGGTTGTACCATAGACTTCGTTTCCTCCTGAAGAACAAACAATATTTAATTGTATTCACCATCAGGAAAAATATGTGACGAGCTGCTATTGAATCAGTATATTGTTCAGTTACTCGGGATCTTTGTCCCAACCAGCCTGAATCATATTTATACAAGTAGGTGGTGAACAGCGCGTTAATTGCCGCAGCCGCCGCAATTTGCGGATCTACCAATCACCAGGATTTGTTGCATTTTCAATAAATGACAAGAACGTTATTACATTCCCGACCTAGTTATTAACGATGGGGTACTTGTACAATCTCTCAATTACGCGTCCTTAGAAAAAATCAGGTGAACAGACGACGAGGTAGATAGGTTTGGGGTGGAAGTGCCGTAAGGTATGGAACTGACGGATACTAATCGGTCGAGGGCTTATCCAATATATGAAGTCATCCGTTGTTTAAACAGCGGATGTCCGATTCAGCTGCTTGTTTCGAATCCAGTTTTCAAGGTGCAAGCCTTGATGGTTTTTCCCATGGCTTAGATTGATGTTTGGTGATGATGGCGGAGGGGAACCACGCGTTCCCATCTCGAACACGGCCGTTAAGCCCTCCAGCGCCAATGGTACTTGAACCGCAGGGTTCTGGGAGAGTAGGACGTTGCCAAGCAATTTTAAAGACTTAAGACTACATGTCTTAAGTCTTTTTTTCTATCTATTCACTGGCACTCATGGTTTCATCCGAAACTATATTAAATGAATACTCATTTTTTTGCGCCGTCCAATTCAAGTCATAAATCGTGCAGACCAAACCTGACACTGCGTATTCTTGGAGACGACTCCACTGGCGATTAATCATTTACCAGATACGCTATAGCCATAGTAACTATAGATGTGTCTGTAATCAGAAGCACTTGTCATTGCAAGTGATCTCCTCTTAGGCCCCGTTCTCCCACGATGACTACATATTTGAATCGAAGATAGACGGTCACCGCCTCATACTTTCTCGCACAAGTGGTCAAACGTGCTTGTACACACGCCATAACAACGATTGCACGCGCCAGTATCTGGAGCTTAACGAGATAACGCTTGATGATATCATTTTAGACGGAGAGGTAGCGGCCACTGACGAAAGAGGCCTCGTTGACGATCATGGGGCGCTTTTCTCTGCGTAAAGTGGACAAGATACGAAAGGCTGCGGATAGTCGGCCGGTCAATTACGTTGTATTCGATATTTTACGGTATAAAGGCGAGGGTCTGCGCGGCTATCCATTACATAAACGTAGGGAAGCTATTGGCGACGCTAAACTTCGGTAATGCAAATATCGCACTTTTACCATCGAACGAGGCAGAGGGTTAACGTCTTTATTCGCAGATTGAAGCACTTTCTATGGAAGGAATCGTAGATAAACGCGCTAATTCGATATATGTTTAAAATCTGTGATTCTAGCTTTCCATTCTTGCAAGCAGTCCATGAGATAACCCCCTTGATTTATTTAGGATAGGCTCATTTTCTCATGGATTGTTGGGATATTGAATGTGTGGAGTATTTGACGCTTACCGGCAAACAGTGAAACATCCGATCGACGGCAAGGAGAACATCTAGCTATACTATGGTGTTTGACATTGGTTACTTGTACCTATCATCGTGATGTAAGCATGCATATGCTGAATCATTACTTATAAGGAGGTTAGTGAATTGGCGCTGAAAAGGACGTTAAAGCAAACAACACCTAAAAGAAGGCTGAATCAATCAAATAGTGACGTGAGGTTAGCTATTTTTGAGGACAATGAATTCAGAGGCCGACGTATTCAGTTCAGACGCGGAGGCGTGGCGATCACCAACATGCAGGCGCTTCGTTTCGACCAGATGCTCTCCAGCTTCCGTCTGAGAAATGCCGATGTTAGCAGTGAAGTGACCTTGGTTCTGTTCTCCCGCAACAATTTCGGAGGAAGGTTTCGTGTGTTTCGCGGCAGCCAGAACGTAGCTAGCTTAAATGATTTTAATAATGAAACAGAATCGCTTCTTCTCGTCGGAAGGAACCTGACACTGAACGAAATCAACGACATCCATGACACCGGTACGCCTCCTCGCAATGTTTTGATTATTCGTCAATAATAGACCTCAACAGATTGAATGAACAACGGGACGGAGCAGGAAACCTGCTGCGTCCCGTTTAGAAAACACACACAATTCCACACGATTTAAACATCGCTGCTGAACAAGCCGGTCTTAATTTCTCGCAGGTGCTGCAAAAAGCTTTGCGTGAAGAATTGACGTAAGCGTCATCCAGCACACCTAGTATTTCATCAAAATCCTTGGGAAAATGAATATAACTCTTTTGAAAGTTACGTGCGCACGGAAATAATAAGCGAACGCCAAGAGCAACAGATGCCACAAATCCACAATGGCTGCTTTTTTTTGCCTTCCATCTTCTTTTTCACTATCTATGATGCTTATGTGAATACGGTAAAAAACAACAAGCTTTTTGATAAAAAGCAAGCCGAATTTTTAAAAAGGAATTATCAAAACCTAAAATTCGAGCTATTGTTAAATATTAAATAATAAAGAGGGCAATGATACTATATCTTTGCCCTTGGTGAAAGCTTTGTAGGCAACTAAACGGTATACTGGTGGAAAACCAAGAGTTACATGAAAGAAGTCAAAAACTTATAGAGTGAAATCTCATCCTTTCCGAAACAGTGAGACGGCAAGCTAAGCACACGATTGAGCTGGAAACTCGAGTGATAACGGAAATGCATCGCTGCCAAGATCTTTAGAAATGGCTGTTCATAAGTCCGTAAGACTGAGGGAACAGTCCTTCTTTGTGGAAAGGTTTTACTAAGAAGTCCCTCGCTCGCCCATCGACTGAAAGGTATTCAGAAACATATTATGATATAAGTATGATCCTATCCCAAAATGAGATCAGGAGTAAAAAAACTTTTAATATACTTGAATTGGTTTTACACATGGATCTTGGTTCTATTATTGCAGTTTCTAATTTGGAAATATAATGAATGAAGTCGTTGCAATAAGATCCTTATGGAAATTGAGGTCAATGAGCTTCAAAATGCACATTTGGAATTGTATTCGTTAATATAGAAATGAGCCAGATAAAGGCGGTTTGATCATAAAAGAAAGTGAGCCACTGAATTACTAATTCTCTGAATAACCTCGTATGCTAGAGTTTCCGCAAACTTTATAGCTGAGAGGAAGAAAAGGATGATCACAGTGCTCAATTCCATCGTATCAAACATTGCATCGAACGAGAAGGACTCAGCCAGAGAGCAACCGCATTAAAATTAGACGTCCATTTGAATGGAAAATTGACGCGTGGTTACATGTCCTGCATGCAACTGTCGGCAAGCGGAAAGCGGTTCGTCCGGGCTTATGCCCATGAAAAACAAAAAGCTTTTTTGGATGGTTTCGCCCGTGCTTTCCACTACTTCGGAGGCGTGCCCGCCCTAGGTCTGCTAGACAACCTCAAGAGTGCTGTCGTCAAAGTGTTGGAAGGCCGGGACCGGCTAGAGCAACGCAATAACAGATTTCCTGAAAATTGGCGCAAAAAGACCTCCCCTAATGGTTTTAACTACCATTTATTAGAATTTATTGAGCTTAGCCTGTGTCATTGAGTTCCTTAAGGTCCACTTTGTAGCCCATTTGCTGGATCTTCTTTACCCAGTAATCGACGTCCTTCTCTTTTTTTCTGAGAAAGTCTTTTTTACACGTAATATCGGAGCATCGAAGGTTGCTTGTAAGCAGCAGATCAGCAGCCATGGTCTTGAAAAATGGCAATAGGATGCCCGGGACATAGATCGATAACTTCATGTGTGCAAAGCCCCATAGCCTTCTACTTCGTGCGGTAAGACATTTTCGTATAAAAAACCGATAAAATGCACTCCAAATCTTTCACTAGGTTCGGCTTAGAATCAAGAATGGGGAACATTAGCACTTGTAACATAAAGTAAACATGATAAATTATTTAACCTGGTCGTGGTCACCAGAAGTTGAATGGATTTCCGAGCTTGCTGTGCAATTCCAAGAATGGAAACATCTTCACTTGTAACGTAATAGTAAACGTGATAAAGTATATTCCCGGTCAACATTATTGATCGGATAGGTTAAACTGAAATCTACTATTGTTGATTAATTGCATATGGAAAAAATTGATATTGCAATGCAAAACCAAACATGATATATTAGTCGTCCGGTCATTAAACAGGCTGGTTAGACAAACATCATTGTCCTTTGAAAACTGAATCAACGAGTGAGTAAAAATAGAGAATGCAAGTTCTCGCCAGATGTAAAGAATGAGGCAACTCAAGTTCTAC
>NZ_JAAOIW010000049.1:0-1740 GCF_011440305.1 Paenibacillus agricola
ATGTTCAACTTATCGGCGAGCTGGTCGAGCGATAAATCGTCTGCGAACCGGTTCTCTATGTAACTCATGACGAACGAAATGGTGGGGTCCTGTTCGTCTTTTTTGGATCGGATAATCGCCGCGCTAGCTTGAAACAGTTCCATATAAAATTGCCTAAACTGGTCGAGCGTATAGCATTCCTCCATGAGCGCCAACTGCTGCTGCTGATAGATGGACGAGTTCACATCGATTCCATAAGGCTCTAACAATTTCACGACCCGCGCAATGACTCCTTCGGCAAGCTGCCTCAATTGTTGAACACTGACTCCCTTTTTATCAAACTGAGAGAGCATTCGGTTCATGAACGTAATGCAGTTAAGGTGATTGCCTTCCTGCAGGTTGGCATACAGCTCCTGCTCCTGCGGCACAGTGAATACAAGTTGGGTGGGTATGCTGCTGCGTTCCCGAATTACCTGACTTTCATCCAAAGGCCTTGCCAGTTGGGCCATGTTCAACACCTCCCGATAAGCCTCATTGAATTGGGACGAATGCTCATATGCCGAACTGATGGCGATAGTTACCAGAAAGTAGGCTTTGTCACGGTCCAATATCGTCTTCAGTATTGTCAGCGCGCGGTCCAACTCCTCCGTTAAATCATTACCGCAGATCAGCGACAGGATCTGGTTATTCTCCACTTGAAACGTTTGTGAAGTAGGAAAATGCTCGGAGAAGAGAACCTTAATATACTCCTGAATAAAGTAGGCCATACGGTCTGTTTTCATCTCACTGTCCTTTAAGGAGCGCACCTTGAAATGAAGCTGGAATAGTACGATCAAGAAAGGCTCATCCATTTCGGCGATATCCTTCCAGTCATTGATATCGGATGTAATTGCCTTTAATTTATTGATATAACCAAAGCTGGTGAGAAGTGAGCGTTTGTCCAACAGCTCTTGATGAACCGCGTCCTTTTCGTTCATTAATTCGCGAATGTTTTGGTGGATCAGATCGAATTCGTGAATGGTGCTCTCCAGCTTGACGGGATCCCGGCGTAGAATCGAGTTGACCATCTGCTTAACCGGCTGATTGAGCTTGCGGCTGAGGAATACGGAAGTAAGCAACCCGATTATAATGGATACGGCAAAGACCAGAACCAGCGTCCAGCTGGCGTTCTTTACTTTGGAAGCAATGTTGTAATAGGGTACGGCCGTCACATAGGTGAGAAGCGAGCCTTCATTTTTCTCAAAAAAGAAGTAATAATCACCGGACAAGCCGTAGTCATTACCGTCAATGAAAGCAGGAATATCACTTGCAGACAGCTTCCCCGGAGAACTATACAGCAGCGATCCATCTTCTTGCAGAATCATGAACTGCCGATTATCCTCTATGCCATAGAACGCTTCCTTCATCAAACGGGCGTCCAATAACGCAATCACCTGATAGTTGGATGATGGCATACGGAATGAGAATGGAATGAGCTGAGCCTTTACCGAAGAATTCAGATTGGATACGGTAAATGTTTGTTCCGGATGCAGCACATAAGTGGGTGTACGCTGAAATTGATTCTTCCAGAAGGGTGGCGGGTAGTCGTTGCTTACATAAAACTGTGAAAACATCATATCCACATCGACGCTACCTTCTTTTTCGATAACAAGGGAGCGGGAATTAAAATAAATCAGCAGATTATTAAGGTAAAACATCGGATTGTAAGCCTGTGTACGGAGAACCTTCAATGGGTCCGAGGCTGTCCAGAACTCGATGTCA
>NZ_JAAOIW010000049.1:1834-4441 GCF_011440305.1 Paenibacillus agricola
GTCCAGCTTCTTCCTTCTTCATCATCTGACGGTTAAACGCAACAGTGGCTTCATTCGTGTATATATCAAATAACAAGGTCTTGATCCGGTCGAAGTGAGTCTGGTATCGCTCTGACGTATTTTTCAGCATCAAACGGTTATATTGGATGATTTCATTTTGGACGACATTGCTGAACAAATGAACGGATAACAGGCTAAATCCGGAAAACAGTACAATGATGACCAGAAAGCTAGAAAATATTTTGACGATTAACTTTTGTCGGTTCAGGCTTACCCATTTCAAGCGCAGCATGCTCCTTTGTCTCGTTAGTCTTATGTTTTGTGCAGTTTCCTCATTATACCTCATATCCCATCTCGCACAACCTGACCTTTTTTTATAAAGTTATCATTTTATTAACGACATAACGAGTGGGAAGGTACTGAAAAAAATGTAAATTTGATTCCCCACAGCCCTCTGCTATGATCTGGAAAGAAACAGTAGAAAGCAGGTGAGGATTTGTCGAAGCAATCTTCTATGTCAGTAGCAGGAACAGCGAAGGCTGTACTCAAACCGAAGCGTCTGGCAATAAGGAGACAAATACGAAAAAACTGGGATCTGTATTTGCTCATTTTGCCTGTTATCGTTTTCTTTATTATTTTTGAATATATCCCGATGTATGGCGTACAAATCGCATTCAAAAATTTTATCGCAACCAAAGGGATATGGGGCAGCCCATGGGTCGGATTCAATCATTTTGAACGTTTTTTTAACAGCTATTATTTTTGGCGGCTACTTAAGAATACGCTTGGCATTGGGCTGTACCAATTGCTAGTCGGTTTTCCGGTACCGATCATCCTGGCTCTTCTTATTAATGAGGTGCGTTCCAAGAAGTTCAGCCGTTTCGTACAAACCGTAACGTATGCACCTCATTTCTTGTCTACGATCGTCATGGTGGGGATCATATTCATTTTTCTGTCACCGCAAACGGGTTTATTGAACAATGTGATTGTCTGGTTCCGTGGAGAGCCTATTGAGTTTCTGACAGAGCCGGATTGGTTCAAAAGTATTTATGTGTTATCCGGCGTATGGCAGCAGATGGGGTGGAGCTCCATTATTTATCTCGCCGCGCTGACCGGCATAGATCCCCAGCTTCACGAAGCTGCGAGGGTGGATGGGGCGAGCCGATGGCATCGTGTATGGCATATTAATCTGCCGGGTATCATGCCTACGATTACTATATTGCTCATCCTAAACATGGGTTCTTTACTTAGTGTAGGCTTTGAGAAAGTGTTTCTGATGCAGAATTCCCTTAATATGCCTGCTTCTGATATCATTTCTACCCATGTGTATCACAAAGGGATTATTGACGGGCAGTATAGCTATTCGGCTGCTGTTGGATTGTTTAATTCCTTGGTCAACTTCATTCTGTTGGTGTTCGTAAACCGTATGGCCCGCAAGGTGAACGGCACAAGCTTATGGTAAGCGCCTACGATGTCGGCTCCCCTTACAGAGAGACTGGTAAAGCTTGCGAAGTGCGTGCTCTCACGAAATCCCGGCATATGATTACCAACAAAGTTTTCTTCGAACACTCTTGGGAGGTAACCAATGAATCATCAAAGCAATCATGAAAAAATATTCGATGGGCTCGTCAATGCCATATTGGTGCTCATATGCATCCTGGTTTTGTACCCGTTGCTCTTTATCCTTGTCGCCTCCGTCAGCAGCCCCGAGGCGGTTATGCGAGGAGAGGTGTGGCTGTGGCCAAAAAACGTTACTTGGATCGGCTACTTGCGGATATTTCAGAACAATGAATTGCTTACCGGCTATGTAAACACGATTATGTATACGGTCCTCGGCACAGCCATCAATCTGATCATGTCCGTCGCTGCGGCCTATCCGCTTTCACGCAAAGACTTTTACGGCCGTAATGTGATAGCCGCAATGATGGTATTTACAATGTTTTTTAGCGGGGGCATGATTCCGACCTACCTGCTGGTAAAAAATTTAGGCATGCTGAACTCCATGTGGGCGCTCATTATTCCTGGAGCGGTTTCCGTATACAACATATTAATTATGCGAACGTTTTTTGCAAATGGAATTCCTTATGAAATGCAGGAGGCTGCCTCGATCGATGGCTGTTCGAATATGACTACGCTTATGCGGATTGTGCTTCCATTGTCCATGCCTATCATAGCGGTCATGATTTTGTTCTATAGCGTTGGTCATTGGAATGCTTATTTTAGCGCCCTTATTTATTTGACAGACCGCGATCAATATCCGCTGCAGCTATTTTTACGTGAAATTTTAATTCAAGGGCAAATGCAGGAGATGTTGGGCGTCGGCGATGACACCCAGGGCCAAATCGTACTGGAAGGCGAAGCCATCAAGTACGCCGTCGTCATAGTCGCCAACTTGCCTGTGCTGCTGTTATATCCGTTTTTGCAAAAGTATTTCACTAAAGGCGTCATGATCGGAGCGGTCAAAGGTTGAGTGGGATTAGCTACTAAGGGATGACACCCTTTTAGTCCATAGATATAATGAGAAAGCAACTTAAGGAGGAAGATTCATCATATGAAAAGAAAAAGCTGGACATCCGCAGCATTAGTCGTCGCCATGGCCGGAAGCCT
>NZ_JAAOIW010000049.1:4533-6312 GCF_011440305.1 Paenibacillus agricola
TTTGCAGAAGTCCGGGTTGCCCATCGTCAACCAGCCCATTTCGCTCACGTTCTTCACAGGCAAGGCGGCGACCAATGGCAATAATTTCGAGGAAACGACGTTATGGAAAGAATATGCGAAGATGTCCAACATCAACGTTAAGTTTCAGTTGGTCCCTTTCGAAAATTTGACAGAGAAACGCAATCTGGCCTTGGCCGGAGGCGACTATCCCGACGCTTTTTATTCTTCCCGCGTACCTGCTTCAGATTTGATGAAATACGGTGCACAGGGAATATTCGTGAAGCTGAACGACTTGATCGTCAAATATGCCCCCAATTTTAATAAGCTGATGGATAAATACCCGGATCTGAAAAAAGGGCTGACGATGCCGGATGGCTCCATCTATTCGTTCCCCTCCTTTTACAGCCCGGACTTCCTGTCGATGCTGATTGGAACTCCGCTATGGGTTAAACAGGAGTGGCTGGATAAGCTCAAGATAAAGGAGCCTGCAACGACAGAGGAACTGTACCAATATTTGAAGGCAGTTAAGGAAACCGATCTGAATGGAAATGGGCAGGCTGATGAAATTCCTTATGCTGGAGAGGGTATCAACCCGCTGATCGAACAAATTAGGGGTGCATGGGGATACGGAAACCGCGGCTTGGGACATAAATTCGTCGACGTGGATCCGAAAACGAACGAGCTGCGCTTCTTCCGTACCGATGCCAAATACAAAGAAGTTATCGAATATGTTCGCAGGCTGTACACGGAGGGTCTGATTGATAAAGAAATCTTCACCGTCAAGACAAGCGCTTTGTATGCCAAAGGACAGAAGGGTATTTTTGGCGCCACCATCAACCCGAATCCGATGACACAGATGAATCAGCCGGGCTATATGGGGCTTGGAGCGCTGAAGGGTCCTTATGGTGATCAACTGTATACGCATATTAAAGTGCCTGTAGTATGGCCCGGATCATTTGTCATTACCGACAAAAACAAAAATGTCGAAGCGACGATTCGCTGGATTGACCATTTCTATGGCGACGAAGGGGCTACGTTCTATTTCATGGGCATTGAGGGGGAAACGTACCGCAAAGCAGCCGACGGCAAGCTGGAATTCGTGGAAAATATTATGAAAAACCCGAATGGGCTAACGATGGATCAGGCACTGGCTAAACACATCACCTGGTTGGGAGGCAGCTATCCGGGCTTCGTGCAGGAGAAATATTTTAAAGGGTCCGAGACGCTGCCGGAGTCGATGGCAGTTGGTAAAAAAGCAGAACCGTTCAAAGTTAAAGAGCTGTGGAACAACTTTAACTTCACTGAGGAAGAAACCGAATTCAGGTCCACGGTGGGGACGGATATGCATACTTACATCGGTGAGATGGAAGCAAAGTTCATCACCGGCTCCCAGCCGATGTCCGAATGGGATAAATATGTGGCAACCGTACAAAAAATGGGCATGGATGAGTATATGAACGGCTACAAGAAAGCATACGAACGCTATAAAAATACGAAGTAAGAGCAGGTAGTCTACAGGAGGAAGCGATCAAGACGCTCCCTCCTGTTAGTTATGGATAAGAGAGGGGTTTATAAGGATGGAATTCAAGTTCAGGATCGCTGCAGCACCAAGATGGTGCGTATTGGCCCTCCTTACCCTGCTGCTTGCAGCATGCACGCAAGCTCCAATGCAGACGCAGCCCGCTAATGTACCCAATCCGTTGCCGCCGTCTCCGGTAACAGATCAAAAAATCGCCTCTATCAGCCAAAGCATAGTGCCTTCGCTGCAGAAGCTCGAAG
>NZ_JAAOIW010000049.1:6412-7593 GCF_011440305.1 Paenibacillus agricola
AAGGAAAGAGCGAGACATCTATAAATTGGCCAGCTGATCGGCACAGCGCACTAAGGATGATATTAGCGTTGGAGCGTTAAACAAACGGCTACGATAGCGTGATAAAGACATAGGAGCAGGCCGCGGTGGTCTGCTCCTGTTGTTGAACAGTTTACTTTGAATGGTATCTTTTACCTCTAATCAGATTCTGTACTTGCCGCTTCGTAATTCGGATATTTCTCTTTTAGATACCTTACTGATTGGTTTATTAACGCTCCTAATACATCGACATTAATATCTGCTACCTTATTGATATAGACACACGCTTTTGCTGCCGTATATTTTCCGAAATCTTTTAGCAATGCCTCTCGATCTGTTTCACCTGTCGCAAAATACAAACTGATCTTAGCTTTACGAGGTGAAAAACCAACCAGTGGAGCATCGCCTTCGTGACCAGATTCGTATTTATAATGATAGGTTCCAAATCCGATAATACTTGGCCCCCACATCTTCGCTGGATAACCAGTAGCTTCGGTAAATATATGTAACAACTTGTATGCATCTTCACGTTTCTTAAGATTTTCGATATTTTCAATAAATTCAATGACACTGTTGTCGGTTTCTTTTGTTTTCTGTTCATACATGTATACAATCTCCCGCTTCCTTTAAATATATTGATGTAGCAGAATCCTGCTACTTCATTAGATACGCTTCTTAATATTCTTTCTATCTTTAATATACCGCTTTCATCACATAATAATCGAAAAATATTGGTTAAAATATAATAAAGTCGGGCAAAATTTTAGGAGGAGTTGTGAAAATTATGGAAGGTGGTACTTGATGGATACAAGTAAATCTCTCTCTGGATATTCCGGCCGCAATCTATGGTCGGGTTTTTTGTTTGGCCTTGGTTTAGTGGGCTTTATAGATGAAACCATATTTCATCAACTTTTGCATTGGCATCATTTCTACGATAAATCTACATCTGATATTGGGCTGGTTTCTGATGGTTTTTTTCACGCTTTTAGTTGGTTTGCGACGATAGGAGCATTGTTTATGTTTGCCGATCTTCGGCGACGAAAAGCACTATTGCTAAAAAGGTGGTGGGGAGCTCTGTTGCTCGGTGCTGGAGCATTCCAGTTATACGATGGAACCATCCAACACAAGTTAATGCGCCTACACCAAATTAGGTATGTAGATGA
>NZ_JAAOIW010000049.1:7690-9081 GCF_011440305.1 Paenibacillus agricola
AATGTTATTGTCTATGACATCATTTGGAATATTATAGCAATTATAATGGTTATCGTGGGGAGTATCCTAATCATTCAATCGCGCAAGGAATTACTTCAAATTGAAAGGACTGCCTCCAGTGAATAATGATCATATTCATCATGGCATGGGATTTAGCTTCAATTTTCTCTTGATGCTATGTTTTTTGCTTGTATTTGTTCTTTATATATTTGCTGCAATCGTATCTAACCGCCATCACAAGCCATGGCCACTTTTTCGCTATTTCTTTTGGACTATAGGTGTTCTAAGTGCTGGTGTGGCTGTTATTGGTCCCTTAGCCAATCGCGCACACATTGATTTTACGGCTCACATGACCGGTCATTTACTTCTTGGAATGCTTGCTCCGCTCTTTCTGGCACTCGCTGCACCTATGACCCTTGTCTTAAGGACGTTAAGTGTGAAATCATCCCGCAGACTTTCACGCATCCTTAAAAGTGGGATATTTCGTATTCTTAGCGATCCGCTTATAGCATCATTTCTTAATGTTGGAGGGTTATATTTATTATACACGACAAACTTATACATGATGATGCAACAATCTCTTGCTTTACATATATGGGTACATCTACATGTATTCTTAGCAGGCTATATTTTCACGGTATCCATGGTATATTTCGACTTATCTCCTCATCGAACAAGTTACATTTATCGTGCCATAGTCTTTATAATTGCCCTGGCTGGGCATGGCATACTTTCCAAATACATTTATTCAAATCCACCTTCTGGTGTAGCTGCAGTACAAGCAGAAAATGGTGGTATGCTGATGTACTATGGTGGTGACGTTATTGACGTCGTTATTATAATTATTTTTTGCTTTCAATGGTTTAAGGCCACCCATCCTCGTAAATCAATAAACATAAATAAAAGCACCAAACAAACTGCTGATTTCGTAGATTAGGATTCCAGCATTTTTACTTACTCGCGCGAGTGATCCAGTAAACACGACTCCACTTAGCATAAGATCACGTCCTGGCACATTTTTTCTCACCAGCACATATGCGAATGTAAACGAAACTACAACACTGAGCACCGTTCCAATTACGGCAACGAATACTGTGCTTTTTAAAGCGTTAATAAAGCTGTTCGTAGACAAAATATAATTATAGGCAGACAAAGACCATTTAAGTCAATTTCTATTCCAGTCAGTTTCTTTTCAAAAGCAATATACTATATCAATGCTTTTTCTTCTCCATATAACAACCAGTAAAAGTCTGTGTTCTGTGCCTACTTTGTTCGGGACAACGGAAAATACAGTCTTGGTGAATGGAAAGTCCACATTCAATGGATTCTTGCCCAGACGACACTATTGTCGATTGATGATTTCCCATGAAATGGTTAATCAACAGGCGTGC
>NZ_JAAOIW010000005.1 GCF_011440305.1 Paenibacillus agricola
TCCTGCTCATTTTTACTAAAGTGTTTTTTACTCATATGCTCGCCCCCACTATTCTCTCTAGTATACAAAAAGGTACCCATACGCTAAACACTTTTTTTAAAGTGTCCAGTGTATGGGTACCAGTTTACGCGATGGATCTATCTCTTTCTTTGTTAATGCTGACATACTTTACTCCTCCATCTCCGTCTATTGTTAGGTAATACAAAAAGGAGTATAGGCTCAACCTCAAAATCTCGCGAACCCTGTTTTTTTCATCATCGATGATACCAGCTGCAAGAAAGCAAGAGCACCAAATAAGAGTCTGGATGGTGACCATCCTGCGCTATTATGATGTACGCTGGCACATCGAGACCGGCTATCGTTACTTCGTTGAACTACAGCGTCAAGAATGTTCAAAACCGAACGCCCCGCTAACGCTTGGAGATGTCGTACGACGGATTCACCAAGATTAATCTGGACAACTGGTCGTATATGTGTACGAGCAGGCATTGGCGAAAACACCACTTTTCGACGTTTTGAAACGTTTGAAGCTCACCGCCTAAACACCTTTTTTGGCTTCACTCTACCAGTATGCCCTTTGGGGCTGGACGATCTGTTTTTTTGCAAGACTCAAAGTTACTCTATTTTTTTTGTTTATATAAAAATATCAACTCATACACAAACCTTTTATATTAATTTGAATATTCTAAACTATCTAGAAAAGGTGGTGATTTGCGTGATAGTAGATTGGCTGATTGTCGGTGCTGGATTTACCGGAGCTACTTTGGCTGAGCGGATTGCTTCCCAGCTCGACCAAAAAGTATTATTGGTAGATCGCAGAGATCATATTGGAGGCAACTCTTACGATTGCTATAATGAGGAAGGCATCTTGATCCATAAATATGGATCGCACACATTTCATACCAACTCCTCAATGGTGTGGAACTATCTTTCTCGCTTTACAGAGTGGAGACATTATTTTCATAATGTGCTTGCCGTAGTGGATGGTAAGAAAGTCCCCGTTCCATTTAATCTAAATAGTATATATGCTCTTTTTCCCCAAAAGTATGCGGAAAAGCTTGAGGAATTGCTTATCCAACATTATGGTTACGGAGTGAAGGTACCCATTCTAAAGCTTAGGGAGAGCGCAAGCGGAGACCTTATCTTTTTGGCTGACTATATTTATAAAAAAGTATTTTACCACTATACCCTTAAGCATTGGGAACTCAATCCGGAAGAGTTGGATCCGTCAGTCACTGCACGGGTACCGGTTTATATTAGCAGGGATAACCGCTATTTCCAAGACACGTATCAAGGCATTCCAAAGCATAGCTACGCGACTCTCTTTAGTCGAATGCTAAACCATCCGAATATTAGGGTACTCTTGAACACGGACTATAGGGAGATTATAGGAGATATTAAGTTTAAGCGCATGATCTACACCGGACCCATCGATGCTTTTTTTGATTACAAGCATGGGACCCTTCCGTACCGTAGTCTTCGCTTTGACTTTGATACCTTAAATCAAGAATATTTCCAAGAGGCTGGAACCATCAATTACACCAATGAGTATGAATTTACTCGCATTCTTGAAACAAAACATCTTACTGGTCAAATCTCCCCCAAAACAACTATTACCTATGTTTACCCTCAACAACATAACCAGCAAAACGAACCTTACTACCCTATTCCACGCGCAGAGAACCGGCTGCTCTACAACCTATATTTAAAGGAAGCAGAACAGATTAAGGATAAAGTGCTTTTTGCCGGTCGGCTGGCGGATTATAAATACTACAATATGGATCAGGCTGTGGCACGCGCATTAACATTGTTTAAAGAAATCGCGGAAAAACGGAGTTAATATCTCGGACCTGATGGACGTAAGAAACAATCCAAAAATGCTAATTTAGGAGGTAGGACTTATGATCTGCTTTTCCTTGGTGGCCCATGAAAACGAGAAAGCTGTATGTAATCAAGTAGAAAATATTCGTCGTTTTATAGGAAGAGATTACATGATCGTTTTATATAACGGGGGCAGAGATAAAGAATTCGGCAAACAAGTTTGTGAAAAATACAATGAAGTACAACTGTGTGCTTATAGCAGACCATTACAATACAGAAAAACGGGTAGAGTCTTATATGACGTGTCGAGATGGCTTAAGTCAATGAATATTCATTATGACTATCTGGTCTACTTGGAATCAGATACCATGTTTATTAAAAATGGGTTTAAAAATTACCTCTATAAAGAAATGAGGGGATACGATTTTATAGGGCAGCAATGGAGAAAGTACAAGCCTAGCAAAGATATGCCTAGATCCCCCGGGACGGAGACGATGTTTAAAGATTGGAAGCGATGGAAAAAATATTTTAAACAAAACTATTTTTATAAAACATCGAACCCATACCAATCCTATAGATATGAAACGATTCAGAAAATCCTGAAAAACATTGATGAAAAAAAAATAGAGGTATTATTAGCTGAAAGCCCGGTAGAGTCGTTAGGTGAGATGCTATTTCCAACATTGGCTAAAAAAAGTGGAGCTAAAATACGAAAATATCCCATATTGTTTAAAAAATATAATCGTTGGAAGCCTGAGCTTACCAAAAATGATGTTAAGAAGGCAATTAAAAAAGATAAATTTATGTTTGTTCATCCTATCAAAAGCAGTACTCTCCGCGATTGGATGATGAAGAATATCAAATAAAAAGTTGAATTGATTTTGTTCAATCTCTCGGAGCCGACCAAGTCATTGACTATACGAAAACACACAATTCCTTCTCAGGAAAAAGCTACAGAATACGAAGTAATAGCTAAATTCAACACAAAGTTTTCCTATATATGAAAATCTTAAGCAGCTCGCTCAACTGATTGCAGATGGAACAATCAAAGCCTAAATCGAGACAGTCTACCCACTGAAAGATGTAAGAGCATCCCATAGACAAAGTGAGGTTGAGGTAGAATACTGTAAGATATAGGATCTGGATCTTAATGCCACTTACCTGACCCTATAACAAGTAAGAGACCTCTCATGTGTTGATCAAATAGAAATTGACCTCTGGGCATTTTGAATAAGGGTTTAGAAGGCTGGGAATTGTATACAAGAGAACTTGGGGCAGGCATCATAATTATTTGATTAAAACTGTAAAGCTTCAAATGGATATATTAAACGTTACTACTTAGGTCTCCCCATTTCGAGGGAGATTTTTTTTTCACTTTGCGGGAAAATCGGGGCTTCGTACCTGTCCATTCTTTGTGCGGGCGCTCACGGCTACTCTCGGGGCGCCCTAACCACTTGTTATAGCCGCTACGCGAAACGTTCATAATGCGGCACATCTTCTCCAGTCGGTATTCGGAGCGGTGTTCATAAATGAACGTGTATTTTACCGACGGTCTTTTGCGAAGAAGTGCATCGCCTTTTTTAAAATTTCGTTCTCCTCCTCGAGATCACGAATCTGCTTCACGGGGCTTCAACCTTAGGATCTCTCCACCAGTTGCCCATCAGCTACGAGGTGACTTGACTTGGTTCTTACCTCGATTGAACTTTCATCAATTAGTTGTGCCTAGCTTGGCTAGACGCGCAGAAAATCACAAAACCGATGCTCGGTTTCAAATCAATTCTAACTGCAGAACAGACATTAAAGGGAATCGAGGCCATGCATATGATTAGGAAAGGGCAGGCAGAATATAATTCGTCTGTCCTCTCTGCAGTTGAATGGCTTAATAAAATATTTGGTATTGTGGCTTAGTTAATTACAATTTATTGGGAAATTGCTATCTTTTTTAATTCTTGCACCACAACCCCTGATAATACCAAGCAAATACGTACTGAGGATCTGGATGATGAAGATGGAACGGATATTTAAATAATGTGTTGTCTACATTAATTTTATTAAAAAGCGCTCGATGATTTATTGATAAATCATCGGAACGTTTTTTTTGTTATTTTTAATAAATTGCTAATAAAACAGGTATTCCTAAAGTAACTGCATTTAAAACATATCCCGAGATGGTTCGGCTGGATTATAGGGTTATTTTACTAATTATGGGGTACATTAAGTAACAAAATATAGAAAAGGAGTACCCATTATGGAATATCAAAAAAAGGAACGATATGCAAACATTATTCCTATTGCAGAATTAGATACCTCCGAAAAAAGACTGCAGCCTTTTCCCGTGTATAACCAATTACGGAATTCCACACCCATTCGTTATGATGAAAGCCGTGATTGCTGGGATGTGCTTCGTTATGAGGATGTTCATCGGATCTTGAAGGACCCGGTAACCTTTTCTTCTGTTCGGGAACTAACCGGTAAAGGAACGGCAACCATTCTAACTATGGATCCCCCAAGGCACTCACAGCTGCGGTCACTCGTAAATAAGACATTTACTCCAAGGGTAATTTCTGATCTAGCACCTCATATTGAATCCATAACGAATGAAATGTTGGATGCCGTGAAAGATAATAATCATATGGATTTGGTTCACGACCTCGCTGTCCCGTTACCTGTTGTCGTCATAGCAGAGCTGCTTGGGGTTCCTCCACGCGACAGGGAGCTGTTTAAAGAATGGTCAGATATTCTCGTTAAAGGACCGGATACCAATTCAGATGAAGCCTTTAGCCAAGTGATGAAGGAAAAGGAAAGAGCCATACAAGAATTAAATGATTATTTTGCCAAAATCCTGGAGCAGCGTCGGGTTGATCCTAAAGAAGACCTGATCTCGTTACTATTATCAGCTGAAATTGAAGGACAGCAATTAAATGATATGGAAATCATCAGTTTTTCGGTTCTGCTCCTGGCCGCCGGGAATGAAACTACAACTAACCTAATAACGAATGCGGTTCGTATCCTTACAGAGAAGACCGAGATACAGCAGCAGCTAAGGGGGAATCCTGAGCTCATACCCAGCTTTATCGAAGAAGTGCTTCGTTACTATCCGCCAATCCAGGCTATAGGAAGAGTGGCAACCACCGATATCGAGATCGGCGGTAAGTTGATTAAGAAAGGGAATCAGGTAGTTTCCTGGATTGCCTCAGCGAATCGTGACGAATCCAAATTTGTAGAGCCTGATGCTTTTATTACCGAACGACGACCGAATACCCATCTTTCATTTGGTTTTGGGATACATTTTTGCTTGGGAGCCCCTCTTGCCAGATTAGAAGGCCAAATTGCTATACGTACAATGCTGAATCGTATGGAAGATATTGAATTCATAGCAGGATCGCCGCTTACATCGATTCAAAGCCCTTTCGTTTATGGGGTTAAGCAATTTCCAATTGCCTTTCGTTCATTCCGTATAGAAACCTAATGCTGCAGGCCCGCCATAACATTCAGACCCGGCTTCCAAGAGACGCACACCAGATAGGAGAGGCTTGAAACATTGAAACCAATCGTACCCTTTGAACCGATCAGACAGGAAAACATACCTTCAAGCGAAGCATGGATCTATCAAATGAAATGGGACTATATCTTTGTCATGTCGCTACTCCTCCATTTAGATGGACCACAAAATTAAAAAGACGGGTCTGGCACATGCCTGACCCATCCATCGTTGTATAAATATACGCCAACGTGCATAATGATTGCTTTCTAAAGATTTCTGCAACAAATCGTCTAACGAATTAATTAGAAAAACGGAGCTGCCCACCCGCATAACTCCGTTTTTGTTGTTCCATAATTCGTTAGAATTTTCTAATTGTCCAAGAAATACTGGGGCTCTGGTCCTTAATTCGTTAGAAAATAGTTTTATGAAGTTTTTCATACAAAAGTATAATTATGCGATTCTTAAAATGCATAAAAAGGAAGTAATGAATTTATTCATTTACTCAAAATAAGTTTCTAATGTATAGCTGCAGTACTAAACAAATTTCAAACATTATGATCAAGACATGGTGCATTACGTATATATTTGGTTAACATCCTCGCTATATCTTCGGGAGGAATTGCACGATCAGTCATAAACCAGTGTTGTATAATTCCAAACTGTGCATTTCCTAGATAAGCAATTGCATAGTCAGTAAATAGGCTTTCATAATTCTTATCAGATTGATCTCGTTTCAGATTCTCATACAAGCGTGTACCTACTAAATAATGGAGTCGTTCTCTTAATTCTGCTGGAGCTCGTGAATGGAATAGTGCTTTAAAAAAGCTAGCATGCTTTTGCATGTATTGAAAAGCTTTGGTTATTGGAGGAAAAGCTCCTTCATGATCAGGATAGTTCTTCAGTTCCTGAATATTGACAGGTTCAAACACACTCAATAATCCTTGAATAAACGCCGTTTCCTCTATCAGATGAAATATATCTTTATAATGCAAATAAAAGGTGCCTCGATTTATTCCTGCTTTTTCACAAAGGTTTTTAACTGTCAGCCCTTTAATACCTTCCTTCTCTAAAATAGACAACAAGGCGTTCTCCATTAGCGTACGACTGCGGATTATTCTCATATCCGTACTATTTTCCATTGTTTGTTCACCTCCAATTATGAATTTCGGATTTATTTATCAACACTATTGACGATATATCTATTAAACAACACTTGGCCTTTTATGTTCATTGATCTCTTCGTTATGCTTGAATATAATTAATTCTATAGCCTTTATCAACACGAGTTCATTATATTGGGCTGTATTATTAAAGGAGGAAAACCATGGAATACCGATATCTTGGAAGGACTGGTACAAAAGTCAGCGCGTTTGCGTTAGGCGGATCAAGTTTTGGATCTAGGGCAAGCGAAGAAGAGAGCATAAAAATTATTGATGAAGCATTGGACTTTGGCATCAATTTGATTGATACATCTAATATTTACGGAAAGGGGGAATCAGAACGTATTATCGGGAAAGCTATTAAGAACAAGCGGCAAAATGTCATATTAGCTTCTAAATTTGGTGCGGAAGCTACTAATGAAATAAATCAAAATGGTGCATCTCGCCGTTGGATTAGAATTGCTGTTGAACAAAGTCTATTACGTTTGAAAACCGATTATATAGATCTTTATCAACTTCATGTTCCTTTTGAATTTGTTGACTATGAAGAGATCCTACTAACGCTGAACGATTTGGTGAAAGAAGGGAAGATTCATCATATCGGCACTTCAAATCACCTAGGTTGGCAAATTGTTCAAGCGCAAGCCATCAGTGGTCGATATCATATTCAACGATTTACAAGTGAGCAAACACCATATTCTATTATTAATCGACGAATGGAATTTGAACTTGCTGAAATAGCTAAACATTATGACCTTTCTCTATTTGTGTACAGTCCCTTATCTGGTGGCTTACTAACTGGAAAATACACAGCTGGTCAAGCAGCACAAAGCGATTCGCGCGCTGCCACATTGAAAGGATATGTGGATTCATTAGATCCCGAACTAGTTGAAAATGAATATAAATTTAAGATAATTGCAAAGTTACAACTGCTGGCACACGAATCGGGGATTTCACTGCCGGATATGGCGATAGCTTTTACTCAAAGTCATCCATCCGTCACATCAACTCTATGGGGACCACGCACTTTAGAGCAATTAAAAGCCTATATTTCCGGTGCACAGTTAAAGCTCGGCACTGATGTGTTGGATGCTATTGATGCAATTGTTCCACCAGGGAAACGTATCGATGACAAAGAGCAAACCTGGACTCCTGAGTGGATGAGTACCGAACGGCGCAGGCGATGAACATAAAAGGTAGACGATATATGTCGTCTACCTTTTATGTATATTTATACACTCGTGATAATTATTAGTTAATTCCAACGAATTATGGAACAATTCCATTCAATTATGGAATATCACATAAGTCACAAAATGGAGCCTATTATTAAAAAAATCTTAATTGCATTTGCTAAATCCGCAATTGCTGCAATTTTTGCAGCCTTCGCTATTAATTAGCGATGCTGAGCCGCAGGAAGGGCATAGATCCAACGATGTCGCCGAGTTGCGGTTGACCGCATACTGGGTAGTTGTCTCCATCACGACCTCCTGGGTCGCTGTTACTAAGGCATCTGCTTCTGCTTCGCCAGCTCCGCTTGTGTACGCCGAAGCGGATTCGCTGTACATCTCTAGCGCCTTCGCTACCGCATCCGCAATCGATTCTACACGGTTCGCGCCAAAGCCGATGGCACCTGAACCGCCGATGCCTTTGAGATGCTTGGTCAGCAGCTGCACCTTATTGCCATGATCGCCGTAGCGAAGGAATAATGAGCATACGCGTCCCAATGCTTCGGACATTGCGAAAACATCAGAACCAGCCTTTCCTACGTTGAGGAATACTTCGCTCGGAGAACCGTTCATTTCATTAATCGTGATATACGCCATCCCGAATGGCGTGTTGAACTTGTAAGTGGAGCCGCGGAGTACCTGCGGACGGCTTTTATATTGCTTATCCACCACTTGGGCAGGGGTAATTTGCGGAGCATCTTGTATACTACCCTGTAGATTTCCCTGTGAAGCACCTGACAACGTATTCGAGTTAGCTGATTCAACCTGTGGAGCAGCCACTTTGGCTCCTGCATCAGCCCCTGAACTGCTCTCTGCATTCCCTTCGACCTGCGCTTCTTCTTTTTTATCCGTTGAAAGCACTTGGACATCGCGACTGCCATCCCGATACATCGTTACACCCTTGCAGCCTAGGTCAAAGGCAAGCTCATAAAGACGCTTCGTATCCTCCACCGTGAAATCGGCCGAGCAATTCGCAGTTTTGGAAATCGAGCTGTCCACCCATTTTTGGATCGCAGCTTGGACTCGAATATGGTCTTCAGCCGACATATCCATAGAGGTTACGAAATAATCCGGCAAGTCCTCATTCGGATGGGCATCCTTCCAATCCTGGGCAATCGGCACATATTGCTTGTCAAAGCCAAGCCGGCTTTGCCTATAATATTCAAATGCGAAATAAGGCTCGATTCCTGTTGATGTCCCTACCATCGTACCTGTGCTGCCTGTTGGAGCCTGAGTAATAACCGTTACATTCCGTATACCTTTTTGCTGTATCGCCACGCCTACCTCAGGAAACACGCTAGTCATCGTCTTCATAAATCCGCTTTGCAGAAAAGGCTCTGCCTGGAAATGCTCAAAGCTTCCTTTTTCAGCGGCAATGTCCGCTGAAGCCAGATAAGCCTCTTTAGCCATAAAGCTATATAAGCGATCCAGAAACAGAAGCGATTCTGGGCTTCCGTAACGAATTTTCAATTTGATCATCAACTCAGCAAGTCCCATAGTCCCGAGCCCTACCCGGCGCTCACCCTGCTGATTAATACGGTTTTCCTCAAAATGGTAAGGTGTCTTATCAATAACATTATCAAGGAAACGCGTAGAATAACGTACAACCTCGCCGAGGTCGTCCCAATCTACATCATGCTTTTGGGCATCATAAAACTTCGATAAGTTAATTGCTGAAAGATTGCAGACACCCCAAGCAGGGAGACCCTGTTCACCGCATGGATTCGTACATATAATCGGGTTAAAATACCAGCTATTGGACATTTGGTTGTAATATTCCATAAACACAACACCAGGCTCCGCCGATTTCCAGGCAGATTCCATAATCGTATGCCAGATTTCACGGGCTTTCAGTGTACGCTGCACAAGAACCTGCTTGCCCAGCTTCTTCCATTTATCCAAATCGCCATCCCAGACCTTGTCATAGTCAGGATCTGACATATCTGGATAGACCAACTCCCAATCCAGGTCTTCTTTGACTGCCTTCATAAATCCATTGCTCACACAAACGGATAAGTTCGCGTTGGTTACTTGCCCCATCGTTTGTTTGACCGTAATAAAATCAACAATATCAGGATGCCAGTCATTCATCATCAGCATCAAGGCGCCACGGCGGCTGCCCCCCTGCTCAATAAGGCCGGTCGTATAGCTGAATAAGCCTCCCCACGAAACCGCACCGCTCGACGAGCCGTTAACACCCTTAACTACAGCGCGCCTTGGACGCAATGATGACAAATTAATCCCTACACCGCCACCACGAGCCATAATTTCCGTCATCTCAGACAACGTAGTCATGATGCCTCCACGGCTGTCATGGGGCGAAGGAATAACGTAACAGTTGAACAATGTCAGCTCGTCACTCGCATCTGCTCCAGCAGCGATTCTCCCACCTGGAACAAGCTTCCAATCCTCAAGAATAGAGCGGAATTTGCCCTTCCATTCTGTCTTCTTCTCCGGAGTTGCTTCCACTGAGGCCATCGCTGTAGCCAATCGATCCCAAAGCTGCTCCGGTGTTTTCTCAACGGATAAAGTAAGCTTGGCAACAGATGACTCTACAACATCACCGTTACGTAGCTTAACTTGCACCGAATCGCCCTCACGGCTAATAACGACTCCCACTTCTTTAGCTGGGAACTTCGGATCATCCTTAGTTAACACCAATACCGTATCGCCTACCTTGGTACCGCTAGTATCCGCATTTTTCATTGCATAACGGTCAAGAAATATTTTTTCACTTAAACCTGTTAATTTTTGTTCTTCTGTTAGCAAATGAACAACCTCCCAAAATGGACATTATCAAAAAAAACAATATCTTGTATGTAAATTAATTATACAACACAATATGTAGCGTCTCTAATAAGAAAATCCTGAAATTCATTCAAAGCGACAGCAAGTTAACTATATAGCTCGTTTATTCTCGCTTTTACCCTCTTTTTCATTTCTGGGTTATGGTCCATCATCGGTTAAGCAAACCCCTATTTAAACTTTTGACAACTGGCGTTTGCCTTGATACCCTAAGCATAGGAAATAATTAGGATGCGAATTCGTTTATTCTTGTAGTTTCAATCTACCATATTAAGCGTCAATATTCAAACATATGTTCCCTTTGGAGGAGTGGTTTACTTTGTATTTATATCAACAGGATTTTATTGCCAAAGAACAGCTTGCCATCTCTCCTGATGACCGTGGTTATTATTTTGGAGACGGGATTTATGAGGTTTTCCGGGTTTATAAGGGCGAACTATTTGAAGCCGATGGCCATTACCGCAGGCTGGAGCTAAGCTCAGCCGATACCCGTATCCCATTGCCCTACAGCATTCCAGAGCTTCATGCTAAGCTCCTTGAGCTTATCCACCTTAACCGCTTACGTGAAGGCACCGTTTATATGCAGGTTACACGAGGCATTGCCCCTCGCTCACATCCTTACCCTGCCAAAGCTGAGCCTGTGCTTATGGCTTACTGCAACGAGCTAAAACGCCCGCTGCAAACGATGCAGAAAGGCATAACAGCCGTCACCTCCGCCGATATTCGTTGGCTGCGCTGCGACCTTAAAACGCTTAATTTGCTGCCCAATGTTATGGCCAAACAGCAGGCCTTAGATCTTGGAGCCAATGAAGTAGTCTGGCACCGAGACCGAGTTGTAACCGAATGCAGCGCATCCAACTTTATGATCGTCAGGAATGGAGAAATCTGGACACATCCCGCTAATCACCTGATTCTGCATGGGATTACGCGAGACGTTGTTATTCGATTAGCACAGAAGCTCCATATCCAAGTGCATCAAGCTCCTTTTAAGATTGAGGAAATGATGTCAGCTGATGAAGCCTTTGTAACGGGAACAACGGTTGAAGTAACTCCGGTTATTTCAGTGGATGGCGTATACATCGGCCAAGGCGAGCTTGGTCCGGTCACACGCCGCTTGCAGCAGGCTTTTGAGGAATATGTCGGAATTTGACCCTATTGGTCTTTTTACCCAACGAAAGAACGTTATAAACGATAAACGGGAACCCTCGAAGATATTTATCTCCGAAGGTTCCATGCTTCATTGGCATATTTCTCCGCCATAAGCTGTTCAGCTAACGCATGCTCATAGGCTGTCATCCCCTCTTCTACAAGCTCAACGCCCAACCCTTCGGCAAGCCCTGAACGAAATGCCGCTTCCACCTCTGCAAGTGTAATAGGAGCCCTTCCCAAATCGCGGCACAAATCGTTGATCGCCACTGCTTTATGGACGAATTGCTTGCGCAGCCTCTCCTGAAGCCGCTCGCTTTTGAAGACGAGCACCCGGAATAGCTGGTCTACATCCATATCTAACAAAATAGAGCCGTGCTGCAGAACCACCTGCTTTTGCCTCGTTTGTGCACTACCAGCAATTTTCCGTCCCTCAACAACAAGCTCATACCAAGATGGAGAATCAAAGCAGGCCGCCGAGCCCATCGATGCATATTTGTCCTTGTCTTCATCGCTCGCTAATTGCACCATTTCCGCATCTAGCCCTAATTCGCGAAACCCAAGCACGAGCCCTTCACTCAAAACCCGATAAGCCTCGGTCACGCTTCTGGGAATTCCCGGATAATCCTCAGCCACGATAATGCTATATGTTAATTCACGGTCATGCAGCACTGCACGTCCCCCGGTTGGACGCCTGACAAAGCCAAGCCCTTCTTCTTCTAACTGCTCGAAATTGATTTCTTCACTAGCTTTTTGGAAGTAGCCAATCGACAATGTTGCCGGATTCCAGCCATAAAACCGTACCGTTGGAGGCACCTTGCCTTCGCTGTGAGCTGTCAATATTGCTTCATCGACCGCCATATTATATGCAGGATCCTGCTTCCCTGATGAGATAAATCGCCATTTTTCAACCATAACCCTGCTCCTTTGATGTTTGTACCAAGAAACCTCTGATTCCATATTTCTCTTAACCACTATCATAATGCATCGCATTCGGTTATGAAAGAGCTTCTTTTCGTCCATACTAGTTGAGGAATACGGATTGAATAGGTCTTTCCCCAATGAAGCCATGAAAGGAGCGGCAGCAGCTATGCAAACAACCCCTAAGGAACATATACGCCCCTTCAACGAGCACGTTCAGCTGCATTTTGGACGCGAATGGTTTGAGGAGCTGCATAACAAAGCGATGCGCAACGGCCCTTGGGATGATTGGACGTTATACCAGCTTGCCTATGAGGCGGAGCAGGCGAGCTTGATCGCAAGTTTTGATGAACTGCAATGCCTTGTCCATCTTCCGAATTTGATCCCCATGGAGCACCAAATCGATACCGCCAAAAAAGTGCTGACCGAAATGCGTGGCAGAGCTATTTTAGCAGATGAGGTAGGTTTGGGCAAAACGATTGAAGCAGGGCTTATTTTAAAGGAATATATCATTCGAGGCCTTGTCAAAAAAGTGCTTATTCTCGTTCCCGCATCTTTGGTGCTGCAATGGGTGCGCGAGCTAAACCAGAAATTTGCCATACCCGCTGTTGCCCAGAAAAAAGCTTACGTCTGGCAGCAATGCGACATCGTTGTAGCCTCAATGGATACAGCCAAACGTGACCCCCACCGGGATATCGTCCTTGGTTTGGAATATGACATGGTTATCATTGACGAAGCCCATAAGCTAAAAAATAAAAAAACGACCAACTACCAGTTCGTAACGGAGCTGCGCAAAAAATATTGCCTGCTGCTGACCGCAACACCTGTGCAGAATGACCTCAAGGAGCTATACAACCTGATAAACCTGCTAAAGCCGGGGCAGTTGGGTGGGCAAGGCAACTTTCAAGCTAATTATGTGGTCGATAAACGTATACCCAAAAACGAAGGCCAGCTGCAATACGAGCTATCCAAGGTGATGATCCGTAACCGCCGCAGCGATGGCAATATTCATTTCACCAAACGGATCGTCCGCAACCTAACACTAAAGCTCTCTCCACAAGAGCAAGCGCTCTATGATGGGGTAACTGCCTTCGTGCAGGGACGTTTTGAAGAATCCGGAGGCGATTTCAGCAGCGCCTTATCACTGGTAACGCTTCAGCGGGAGGTTTGCAGCAGCCGCGATGCCGTGTTTATTACCTTAGTGAATATGTTCAAAAAAACACCAGAGGAGTCTCCACTTCGCCCACGCATTTGGGAGCTTGTTGAGTTAATCCGAAGTATTAAAGCAAATACAAAGGCAGAGGCAACGATTGAGCTGGTGAAAGAAATTAATGATAAGGTTATTATCTTCACTGAATATAGGGCTTCGCAAGAATATTTAATCAATTATTTAAAAGAACACGGATTTTCTGCCGTGCCCTACAGAGGCGGGATGAACCGAGGGAAAAAGGATTGGATGATGGATTTGTTCCGCAATCGCGCGCAAATTCTCGTAGCGACAGAAGCCGGAGGCGAGGGAATCAATTTGCAATTTTGCCACCATATGATCAACTTTGATTTACCCTGGAACCCTATGCGGGTCGAGCAACGAATCGGGCGTGTCCATCGCTTAGGGCAAACCCATGATGTACACATTTACAATTTGGCAACAGAAGGCACAATAGAGCAATACATTTTGTCGCTATTGCATGAAAAAATTAATATGTTTGAGCTGGTCATCGGTGAGCTGGACACGATCCTAGAGCGTTTGGAGAAAACACAATCGTTGGAAAATCATCTTGCCAAAATGGTACTCGCATCCCGCAGCGCTGAAGAAATTCGCCGCCAAATGGATGAATTGGGTAAGTCTATCTCCAATATCCGTACTGAGGTATCGCAGCAGAAAAAACAGCAGGAGCGGGTATACGGGAACCTGCCTATGCATGGAACAGACCTTACGGGTCAGTCCCAGCCTCATGGAGCTGGGGCCGGACAGGGTATTGACCCCAGCCATCCCCATATCGATGAGGTTGCCGCCCAATTAGCTGAGCTTCTTGATTCGCTTGGACAACCAGTCGATACGGATGCACAGGTGTCCCCATGAAGCGCGAACAGATCGAAACCTTTGTTATGCGTTTTCTCCATGCAGAGCAATGTGACATTCTGGAGAAGCACCCTGCCTATGTGACTGCCAAGCTGTCTCCATCTGCCGATAAAGAATTAACGTATCGGCCTTATTATTGGAGCTTTGTCGAGCGTACAGGGATCACTCCGGAGACGCTCGTTTGCACCTTTGTCTTTGACCCTGAGGCGCATAAGGCTGCCACACAGCCTGCGCAAGCGCCAGCGGGGCAACAGCTGCATCCCGGGGCAGCTGTTGCCTCTCCCGCAGATGCGCAGCCCTTCGCCACGGGCGGTACCCCTCCCGCAGATGCGCAGCCCTTCGCCACGGGCGGTACCCCTCCCGCAGGTGCGCAGCCCTACGGCCTAAGCGCTCCCGCAACTGCGCCAGCAGGCGCTGCACCTCCTGCCACAGCCGCACAGCAGGCACCTGACAGTATCCTTGGGCGCTACTTTGGTTTCGTGCCCACCCAAATCACCACGCGCATCGCGAAGGATGAGGTCACCTTTGGTAGCCGTCGGCTGCTGCAGCTCTTTGATGTGGTGCGCAGTAAAGGGCGCTTTGTTCACTTGTATGAACAAACTCCCCAGCAGCAGCAGCGTTCATCTTCTACTATTGCCTATGAAAACTGGCTGCAGGTCAATTTCAAAGTTGATATGGCCTGTGATATGAAGCGCAGCGAAATCCATTCGCTTGGCATCCAACTGGGGACGGGCGAAATTCGCAGCCAATTTCAAAATCTGCTGCTAAACAAGCAGCTTACCCCACGCCTCCCCGCCCAGGTGTTTATAGTTCCCGATCAAATCACGCTGGCACGCGCTGTTATTTATCTAGAGGCTTATTTGGAGCAGCGATTAAGAGAGATTGACCATCACTGGGCAGAAGAAGCGGGCAGCCGGCTTCTGGAAGAAATCGAGCGGATTAGCAGCTATTATGAGCCTCTGCTGCAATCGGTAGAGCTAGAACGTAAGCAAGAGATTTCAGATCAATATAGGAACCGCAAGCAAGAAATCGAATGGCAGTATCAGCCAAGGATCGTCATATCCGTCATCAACTGTGGTCTTTTTCATTTGCGTAGCGGAAGCCAGCCCAACAACTGACGTTATGCGCTATGTAACCACAAAATGGGAAACAAACAATTTTTTTATTGGATACAGGTTGTAACAAATTTCTCGGCGCCTATTCGGTACAATATATACACGAACTCAACCTAGGAACTGGCAATTAGCTTTACCTAAGAAAGAAGGTGAATGATGGACAAGCCTCAGCTTTGGACTACATTGTTATTATTATGCGGGTGCCTTGCATTGCCTGCATTGTTCTCGTCCGCAGCCATGTCTCCTGCACCTGTAGCCACTGCCACCGTCGCTCCCGGTCTTCCTGAATCGGACAATACGCTTACTTCTGCTTCCTTGTCCGAGGCTGTACAGCAATGGATGCAGCATCTAGCAGGGGAACCAGGCTACACCGCTTGGAAGCAAGCCACATGGAGCAGTTATCCACTAGGCCCCGGTACACATGGTTGGATCGTGCTGATCCAAGCAGGTGGCAAGGACATTGGTTATATGGTCATCCATGCCGCAGATCCCCAGATACCGGACAAGTACCAGCTCACTGAATATGGCAGCGGCGGCAAGCCGCTCTTCAGCTTACACACGTTGTACCAAGCTTTGGTACAGCTTGAACTTATCCATACCTCTTACACAGCTGAACGTTGGTATGCCGCCCCCATGCTGGCAGTTTGGATCATACAAGCCGATGGCAATTCCTATTATATTGATGCAAAAACAGGCGAACAGCTCCCCACTTTGGACCTCAGCCAGCCAAAAAATAATTCCTTAGGCGCAGCATCCATAGTCACTTCTTTATATCCTGAGCATATATTAAAACAAAGCCTAGAGCTTCCCGATTTCAACCCTTATGGTAAGCTACCCTGGTTACAGGGAAACCCAGCAGTGTTTGCATCCTTCGCAGAGCTTGAGGCAGAGCTTCAATTAAAGCACAGGATTACGTTGCTATTAGAGCTGTATCATGGTCAAGTGTTTATCGCCCTTCCCGTTATCGGTTTTCAACGATGGAGCAACGATGGGATATTTCTCAAGCTGGAGCAGGATGGACAACGCGCTATTCCTTATGCCGCTGTTGCTCGCTTCGGCAAGCTTTACCGTTAACTACTGGTTTCTCTCCTCCTCCACATAGAAAAGCTTCCTGTCCGACTGTAAGCGATTACTACGATCGCTTATAGCGGAAAGAAGCTTTTCATTTTTTTTGATATACACCTTTTACCCACATCGTAATCGCCACGGGCAGCATCCCGAACCAACGATATTGCCAAGGCTCCCGTGATTTTTTCTTAATCGCTCTTGTTTGCAAACGCTCCTTCTTAGGCGTTTCTACATAATGCAAAAGCTTCTCCGTAATAAATTTAATCCATTCGATGCCCTGAGCCAAGTCACCACCTCCATAATTAGTGTAGCCAGCTTTATACTTTTCATACTTTCTATACTTTTTCCTACAAAATCATCCTAAAATCCAGTATGATACAACTATGAGTTTGAGCGGGATAGGCGATGAATAACGAACCTATGTGGATGAATCAAGAGGAGATGTAAGGAATGATCGAAATTGCCGTTCCAAAGCCCTTTAGCTTTGCAGAAAATATTAATTATTTGTCGCGTTCGCCCAAGGAATGCATGTTTCAGGTTGCCGATCACAAAATTTACAAGCTCATTCCGCAAGTGGATAAACCACTGCTTATCGAAATTAGCTGCAACGATGACAGCAATTTGCTTATACATTATCGTGGAGATGAACTACCTGCAAGCTCGGATGAGCCGACCCGAAGCATGGTGATCCAATATGTAAGAGAATGGTTTGATCTGGATACCGATTTAACTTTATTTTATGAAATGGCAAGCCAGGATCCGCTGCTGAAGCAGGTGATCAAGCAGTTCTATGGCCTGCGCAATATGGGGATTACCGATTTTTTTGAGGCCTTATGCTGGGGAATTATTGGGCAACAAATCAATTTATCTTATGCCTATACATTAAAAAAACGTTTTGTGGAAGCCTACGGCGAATATGTAGAATGGAACCACCACAAATATTGGCTGTTCCCCTCTCCGCAAACCATTGCAAGCCTTACGGTCAGCGACCTGACCAGCCTGCAGATGAGTGCCAGAAAATCGGAATACTTAATTGGGGTTGCCCAATTGGTTAGCGGCGGCAGCCTCAGCAAGCAGCTGTTACTCGATTTAAAGGATTATAAAGAAGCTGAAAAGCTGCTGGTGGATATACGCGGAATCGG
Organism: Paenibacillus agricola; assembly: GCF_011440305.1. Lineage (GTDB taxonomy): Bacteria > Bacillota > Bacilli > Paenibacillales > NBRC-103111 > Paenibacillus_S > Paenibacillus_S agricola. The sequence continues at coordinate 17,975 of NZ_JAAOIW010000005.1, forward strand.
CCCTTGGACAGCCAACTACGTGCTGATGCGCTGCCTGAGATTCCCTGCTGCTTTCCCGATTGCTGACGTTGGCCTGCATAATGCGATTAAACATCTCACGGGAGCAGAAAATAAGCCCACCTTGGCAGAAATTCGCCAGCTATCGTCGACTTGGACCAATTGGGAGTCCTATGCCACCTTTTATTTATGGCGCACCCTTTATTAATCATAGCTAAATGATCTGAATTAAAAAAGAGCCTCGCTCGGGCGAAGGCAATGGGTGAAACCCATTCCTTTTTCCAAGCAGGCTCTTTGCTTATTTCCAGCTTGGCTTATTTGCATTCTACAGCTTACATAGAGGCAGGCAAGCTTACATTTTTTCCGGTGCCTTCAGGCCGATCAATGCCAGCCCATTATGGATCGTAATTTGCGTGCTTCTCACCACTGCCAGCCTTGCCTGGCGAAGCGCAGCATCCTCGACGAGAATGGGGCATTCATGATAAAAGCGGTTAAAGCTTTGCGCCAAATCGACCAAATAACGGCTCACAATCGATGGCTCCAGCTTTTGCATCGCTTGCTCCAGCCGTTCTTTGAAGTAATACAGCTGCTTCAGCAGCGCTTGCTCTGTTGGCTGGTCCAACAAGGCTGCATCCTGCTCGTTTAGCTTAAGCGGCAATTGCTCCCCAGCTACCCGATCCCCTGCCTTACGCAGCACGCTGCTCGCTCTGGCATGGGTATATTGCACATATGGCCCAGTCTCGCCCTCAAAGTTTAAGGCGTCCTCCCAGGAGAACACGATATCCTTAACACGGTTGTTGCTTAAATCGCTGAAAATAATTGCGCCTACGCCAACCTCCTGCGCCGTCTCCGCCTTATTTTCCAGATTGGGATTTTTTTGTTCAATAATTTCCTTTGTTTTCTCAATAGCTAGAGTCAACAGCTCTTCCAAACGAACCACATTGCCCTTGCGTGTTGACAGCTTCGCCCCTTCAAGGCTAACCTTGCCAAAAGGCACATGCACCAGCTTATCATGCCAGCCGTATCCCATCAGCTCGATCACTTTGAACCATTGCTGGAAATGGAGGCTTTGGCCGGCATCCGTCACATAAATACACTTTTCAAAATCATACGTTTGCTGCCGATAAACAGCCGCCGTCACATCCCGTGTGTGGTAAAGCGTGCCGCCGTCTTTTTTGAGCATCAACGCTGGGGGCATATTAAATGCATCCAATCGCACCAATTGCGCGCCTTCGTCCTCTTCGAGCAGCTTCTTTTCTTTCAGCTCCTCGACAATGGCTGCCATTTTATCATTATAAAAGCTTTCGCCTGTATACGAATCAAACGACACGCCAAGCAGCTCGTACATTTTTTCGAATTCCTTCAAGCTAATCGCAACAAACCATTTCCACAGCTTGATCGCTTCCTCGTCGCCCTGCTCCAACTGGACAAACATCGAACGTGCCTCGTCTTCTAGCTCCGGCTTCTGCTCGGCTTCGTCATGAAATTTAATATATAAGCGCTGCAGCTCGCCAATGCCTTCTGCTTCCACCGTGGACTCTTCTCCCCACTGCTTGTACGCCACGATCAGCTTGCCGAATTGTGTGCCCCAATCGCCCAAATGATTAATACCGATACAGTTGTAGCCCAGAAACTCATGGATCTTATAAATCGCATTACCGATCATCGTGGAACGTAAATGCCCAATATGGAAGGTTTTGGCAATATTAGGCGATGAGAAATCGATCACAATATTGCGGCCTTGTCCAATATTTTGCGAGCCATAACGCTCATTTTGCTCCAGGATCTCGCCGATCACACTCGAAGCGACATGCCCCGGCTGAAGGAATACATTAAAATAGCCAGAAATCGCTTCAACCCTCAATACTGCCGGATGCTCCTGCCAGCTTGCCGCCAGCCCTTCGGCAATGGCCTGCGGCGCTTTGCGCAGCTGCTTGCTTAGCCTGAAGCAAGGCATCGATAAATCCCCCATCTGTGGGTTAGGTGGATATTCGATCAGGTCGGCGATGGCTCCTGTATCTACCCCCTCCAGCTTTCCTTCCAATTGTGATGCTAATAACTGCTTGTAATTCATGAATGATTTACCCCTTCCCAGCCTGCTGCATATCCCTTAGCGTTTCCCTCACGTATACAATAAAGCACCCCAGGACGGGGTGCTTGCAAGAAATGTCGTGAATAACTCCCGCTGCGTACTTAGTAGCCAATCTTCCTGCTTTTAGCCCTAAAATACCGTTATTTGCCTATGTAACATTATAGCTATCCGCAAAAATCGAGTCAAGCCGCCACAGGTGCTTTCTTTCATATTTACCGAAATCAAAAAACCATCTGCCTCCTAAAAGGAAGCAAATGGTTTCGTGACATTTCAAAAAATAAGATGCGGTCAAGAGGACTCGAACCTCCACGGGGGGTTAGCCCACACGGACCTGAACCGTGCGCGTCTGCCAATTCCGCCATGACCGCTTGTATGGCGCGGGTTTACATCGTTTTGCTCCGCGTTATATTCGGATTACCGCGCACTTCCATTTTCGTTTGGCTGACGTAAGGCTTCCGAAAGGCTAATCGGTAGCTTGCGTATGACCGCGCTTTATTTTAGACGTGCGTGCTTCGTAACCGCGAGAATAAATATAACACGGACATTTACGCGATGTCAATATAGAACGCAAAAAACGCCAGCTACCGGTTGTAGAGTACGTAGGAATACGTACATGACCGATAAGCTGGCGTTATATGGCTGCGTTATTTTATTATCTTGGCATCGCGTATTACCCAATCAGTCAATAAGCCCCTTCGTACTAGCGTACCTCTTATCGTTATTTTCTCTTCTTTTTTCAGCGTAGGCAAGATAGATTTTTGATCCTCGGATACCTCAGCGTCAAAGTTCCGGAATGTGGCACCTGCGACTCCTACGTACACCTCTGTCTCGGTCACGTTATGAACAAATCCTGTCCATTCTACCAAGGGGTTACCGAGTGTCTTTAGGTACTCCTTCTGCTGAATATCGGTCATTGCTTTATACGATTTATCAAACGCCGCGTAATCGACGCTCATCAGTCCGTTGGTTTTCATATATTGTTCCGAGCTTACTGACGTCCCGCTCGACGCTGGCTTATTCATAGCCGGGCTCGTAGCGAAGTATACTAACGCAATAATAATCGCGGCGATTATCGCGAACACCACTACGTTCTTATTCGATTTCGCCGACACATCCGGACTACCTCCAGTCATATCTGGCTCGTCCTTCTTCACGTCCTTAACGTCCATCTAACGCACTCCTTCACGTTTCCACATTTTCCCTCATTATATAACGTAATCTACGTTTTCACCACGAAAAGGTTTCAGTCAACTCCGCTGCTACTACGTCCTCTATCGCAACCCAACGCCAACCTTCGCCGCCCGCACCGCTTTCTCCGATCCCAATCCGCTTCTTGTACGTATCAATTTCCGTAATGTAGCCGGTAATTACTTCGTTCTCTACTTCGTTAAACACCGTTATCGTAACCGGTAGTACTGACGCGCGCGCGGACCGTAGGAGCCCGTCTATGTACGTTATCTCATCCTCCGCTAAATTAGGACGCGTGATTAACGTATTCCTCCGCGCGTATTCGTTCAGCGCCTCGATATGTTGCGGAATCATGAATCGCGACGATGACCAACGCAGATTCGATGCGTCGTCCGTTTTATTCGGTTTTTTCATACGTGATACCTCCGTATTTATAAGAACATTTGTTCCTATTATAACCGGTCCTTACGCGTATTAGTCAAGGGTCAATCGTCCCATAACGTAAAAAAGGCGCTCGCCAACGGAATCTTTCCCGCAAACGAACGCCTCATCTTATATCGCGATATTCCGATCGATACGACCGTCAAGCACCGTATTCAAGAACGCCAGCTCCGAAGCCGTCAGCGTCTTATCAACGACTTTCTGCATCCAGTCCCATCCGAGTTGGTCCGTATTATAGGCCGCGCCCATCACCGTATACAACATGTCCCACTGCCACTGTTCGAGTTTCATCGGCATATTCGTTTCATCCTCCTCCGTTTCGCTCGTTACACCCGCCAATACTCCCGCCAGTTCTGCGTACAGCCGTACGAATGGAAAGTATGCGCCAGGACACGCCGGCTTCCCCTTCGATATATCGCGATGTCCGATAACGTGGTACTCGTCCAAAACGTAATAGGCGGTCGTCCCGTAAATCCGCACGACCTCATCGCGTATATAGCGGTGCAGCCACGCGCTCGCGCGGAATTGAGCCTCCGTTAAATTACCGTCCATGCCTTCGTGTTCGATCGATACGGAATAGAGATTCGGATTCACTCCGAGATTATCGTGTACGACCGGCGTCAACGATGCGGCAATCTCTAACGCGCCGATTCCGTTAGCCCACGCCATGCGCCGGATGTCTACGTATTGGTGAATCGCGCCGGTCTTCGATACGCCGAAGTGTGCGGAGGATCCCGTATTACCTGCAGACGTAAACCACGAATCCATTGACGCCATCGTACCGGCGGAGATGTGGCAAACGTTGACGAACGGTATATAACCGCTGCGCGACGACGAGTTCGTATGCTCGTTACCCTTCCAGATGATTTCGTAGTTCATCCGTCATCCCTCCGTCTTCCCGCGATCCTTAAGAACCGCGATTACTTTACGTACGCTATCCGGTAATGGAAGTCCGCAGCGTCCGTAATTTTCGGTTATGCTAACTAGCTCGTTCGCGATATAGAAGTAAACCGCGCCGACCATTACGATATCCGTATCGAGTAAAATGTCCATCCTATGCGCGATTATGATTGCGAGAAACATTAGCGCTTTTTTGAGTAGTCCGGCGGAACTAACCGCTGAAGATAGACCGCGCTTTTCGTACAAGCTTGCGGCAACGCCCGTTAGAATATCGGCGACAACCGCGAGTAGAAAGAATCCGAGTAGCGCGGACCACGCTCCGAACGCATACGAAATAGCGACGCCGAGGAAACTAGCGCCGAAGTTTACCGTTGTTTGCGTTATGTTTGACGTCATTAAGCGGTCGCCTCCGTTACTTCATACGGAATGTCCGGACGAATCTGCGCTACATATACGATTACTGCAGCGCGGTCATCTTGCGCCAAGCTTGCGTAATTTACGTCCAGTATCGTTTTCAAGTCCGCTGCTTCTCCGTTGTTGTAGCGCGTGATACATGCGTTCGCGATAATACGGATCTTATACGCTGCCATCGCTGTAGTAGCCATTAAATAACGCCCCCATTCGCAAATATGTCGGCAATCGCCATTTCGAGATCCGCAATACGTTGTTCGCTCACCTGTTCGGGCGTAGGCGGCGCAGGAGGCCTAGTGTCCCACTCTGCGTCCAAATCGGTCTGACTGCGCGGGCCATCTTCCTCGTAGATCCATTGCCGGTCATATTGTCCGCGCTCATTCGTAACCGGATCATTGTAATGGCGTCCGCCGTCCTCGTTAACACAAATGTCGCCGCCCTCTGGCTGTTCGAAGGCGCTTGAAAAACGCTTAATAATTAGGCTGTTCTCATTTATGCGGATGTAGTGTTTATATTCGCCCATAATATCCTCCCTAGATTTCAGCATCTGCTGTAAAATGGAAACGCCTAAGTGTTGTTGTGGCACCTGTCAAGGCATAATTCTGCTGAAAGCTTGTCTCGAACGGATTTGCTACTGACCCCGACGCAATTGTTTTATCCGAGGCTCCATCACTTACGGTATTTGCAGCCCCGCTATCCGTGCCATAAATTGTGACCGTAGGTGTTCCGCGTTTCCTTACTTTAAAAGGAATGGTAGTATAAACAATTCCCACGTTTGTATTATCTACCGTAGTATTTAATATGGCTCCCCCTTGCGTTATCGTTGCAGGAACATTTGTATAACTGTAGCTTTTTTCGTAATACCGTTGACATAACGTCAACTCGTCGGCAAAATTTCGAGGTTGAAACGGAAGCGCTACGTCACCCGAACATAACTGGACTTGCGCAATATCAATGGTTCCTGCTGCACCAAATCCTTCAGCCGTAGACGCACCAACTCTCGACTGTAACGAGGCGCCCCAAACGTTCCAAAGCTCAAATGTCAGGTAATCGTCATTGTTTGTTCCGAAGGTTTTACCAGCAAGCGTGTTCGTTGTGAATGTGAAGGTGAATTTCTGCCACGTACTTGTGAGTATGAAATTTGTTCCGTTAATTACTTCCTGAGCCGAAGGCGAACCTCCTGTACCATAATTTTGCAAAAGATCAATACCCATCCTCTTGTTCGCAATTGAGCTCCTTGCGTAAAAACTTATCGCAACTTTTTTGGATGCCCCACACATATATCTCGTACCGTTTTCTATTGGTTGAGCTAATTGATAAAATGAAGATGCACCAATAGCACCAGCTCCGTCCGGCGCGATCCGGTAAAAAAAGAACGATTTGTCTATATCTCCCGGTGTAAGAGTTTGTCTGGAGTGCACCACATTAGTTGGAAATGTGCCTCCTCCTGTAGCTTGAGATATTTTCCACCTATCAGCTAAGTAAGCGACACTTGATGGATTTGTTAATGTTGTTCCTCGCTGCCATGCGTCAAAGTTTCCGTTTATGATTGCTTGTCTGGACAATGCACTATACGGAAGCACCGCGTCGATTTTATCGAAGTTCTCGTTAAACTCCGTCCGCAATACGTAATCAGTTCCCGTCCAGCTATGCAAATTGAGATTCGCTGTTTTATTCGTAGACATTAGCGCCATCCTCTCGTTATAAACTAACCGCCTGTATTTCGTCCCACCGATACACGCCGATCTCGCTCCACGTCATTGACGCATCGTCCAATTCCGCCCAAGGAAGCGAGAATAACGGCTGTAGTCCGTCCCACGTATAACCGCCGAGTGTATTAAACGTCATTCCACGCGCCTCAATATCCGCCCAACTCACGTAAGTAAATCCGAATATGACGCGTAAATGAGCCGGTATAATCTCCTTGATTGCGCGCTTCACGTCCGCTAGATTCGCCGGTACGCCGCGCTCATCGATAAAACGGACGAGCACGGTACCGCGCGTATTCTGCTCGATGATTTCAACCGTACCGTTGACGAACGATTCCGCTACATTCCGGAGTGATTCCGCCGTAACCGTTCCTTGTCCGCGTAGCAACGATTTGATAACACCGCGCCGCTGCCCAATCGGCTTCGATTCGTCCGTGACGATGCCTAATACGCGCTCCCAATACGTAAGCCCCCACGTTGCTGTATCGATGGAGAACTGCGCTAAAACACCGTAGATGTCCGCGTTCAAAGCGGCGACTTCCGTACTTTCGCGGTCGAGTAGGTTCTTAACAGCCGCCGAGTCCGCGTAATACAACGGCAAATAACCGCCCATGTCTGCGCGGATGATTTCGTATGTTCTCATTGCGTTATACCCCCGATCATGTAACGGTTCCGGCGATTGCTACGCTTCCAGCCGCTATCACTACGTTGACCGCCCCACCATTCACGGTTAGTCCGCTATAATCATCGACCGCCGCCGTATTTAAGACTACGTTAGCGATCTGCGTATAACGGACGGTCGCATCGGTGAAAGCCAGCGTTTTGAGATACGCGGTAAGCCCCGCTAGTATCTGCGCGCGCGCCTGCGTTAGTGTATAACCGGCCGCCAGCGTGAACGTTCCAGTTACGTTAATCGCGAATTCCGTTGCGGCTACGATAGAAACCGTTGCGCCTATCGGGCGGACCGTTTCGATATAAGCGGCGACTTCCGCAACCTTGCCGCTAACCGGTGCGCGTTTATCCGTATCGAGCAGCGCGACTTTAACGGTTAGAAGTCCGTTCCATAACGGAAATACTTTCGCGTCGGATATCCCCGCGATTTCCAGCGCCCATTGCCGGTACTGATTCGCGTTTCCGGACGTAGCAGGCTTGCGGGCTCGTTCGAAATAGCGCGCTGTTAAATCAGCGTCGGATTCCGTATCGGCGCCTCCGTTAAACGTTGCCGCGTTCGTAACGGAAACGATACCGACTAACGGACCGGCTACGAGGTTAATCGCGCCTATGGTTACGTTGCCGGCTGCGCTTCCTACGAGAGCCTCCGCTGTTACCGTGACGGTTCCGGACGCAGTCGTACCTGCCGCCGTTGTGACGAAGTAGACATTACCCGTCGATACCTGCGTACCTATCGGAATGACTGTCCCGTTTGGTCCCGTAAACGTAACGGAGCCGACTGCCTTGACCGCTGCCTTCCGTGTTAAACCGAGTTCGCCCGCACGCAGATCCAAGTACGCGCCATATGCGCCGGTTCCGTCCGCGTTTACGAATCCCCACCGTAGCGCATTATCGAGTTCTGCGTAAGCTTGCGCGAGTTCCATCGCGGCTGGCGAGAGTAGATCGAACGTCGGCGATCCTTGCCGCTGATCAAGCGTAGGGTCGGACGCTGCGAGCATCCGCGCCAATATCGCCGTCTTCGTTTCATCTTCATATGCCATCGTTAAATTACCACCTCCTGCGTAAATGTACCGTTAGTTACCGAATCGACCGTAAATGATACGTACAGCGCGTCAGCTTCCGTACCGGTTCCGCGCCTAATAACAAAATTGCGAACGTCCAGGATGCGGTCGTCGTAGATTAACGCTTCCTTTAATACGCGCGGTATCTCCGCCTGCAGTAACGCGGTCGATACGTCTTGTCCGATTAAGTCGTCGATTTCACATCCGTACTGCGACGTATAAATGAGGAAACGGAATCGCGCGGTATAAATCGCCTTTGCGATAAACTGGCGTAGAGCGTCGATCCCATCAACCGTAGAGAGTCCGAGTTCGCCCGTGTTAAAATCGAAGCTGTACGTTTTCGACGGTCGCGTAACGCGCGTTACTTTGACAGCGCGCGCTGACGCCGGCTTAAGCGGACTTAGCGCCATTAGATCATCACCGCCTTTTCGATTACGAAATACGTCTGGCCTTCGTTCATTGACGATACGATTACGCGGTCACCTACGATAAGTGGGCTCTTTACGAGCATTTCCGTCTCAACTCCGCCAGCGATCGTTACCGTCCGAGTGTGATCCGTAAGTGATTCCGCGAATACTAAATCGTAAGCATCGAGATTTTCCGTCATTCCGTCGACTTTAATTAGCGTAGGTATGAGTGAAATCACCGTAGCAAATTCGAGCTTGTCGAACTCGTTAAATCCGCGCTTCTTGATTACGTTAGCCAACTTTTGATAACCGCTACCTTCCGAAGCCATTACGTCACTCTCCTAACCTTGCGAGCGCAGCCGCATATGTAGCGTCATCGGCTCCGCTTTTCTTCTTCTTAGTCGACGCCGCTTTCTCTTTCTTCGCGTCTTCTAAGTCTTCGTATTTCATCGTTGGTAGCGATTCGTCTCCGGATATCTTCAGCGACATTCGATGGACACCGTTTGACCACGTATGGCTGTCCGTAATAACGTAGAAACCGCCGACAATTCCCGTAAGCGATTCGATTACGTATACTGCGGAGCCTGACGTGACTTCAACGTTGCCTAAAACCTCGACGCTCGCTTCGTCCTTAATGACCGCCATCTCCGCGAGTAATTCGGCCGCAAGTTGGTTGACGCTTGATTGCGTAGACTCCGCGCCCGCTTGATCCGGATGTTGCATAAGCCCGAAACGCGCAACTAATGCGTCATCTTTCGCGGAAGCAAATAACGGCTTCTTCTCCGATTTCGGCGTAGCAGTCGGCGCAGACGAAAGCATATCTAGCGCTTCCGGCGGAAGGTTAGCGGACACTGCCGTTTTAGGCTTCGCGTCTTCATTGGCGCTAACCTTGATTGAGTTGCGCATATCTTCGATCGACTGACCGTAACTGGCTCCGAGTATGTTAACGCCGTCTTCGAGGATGTAATCGACGATTTTCTCGCCACGCTCCGTAAGATATAGCGCGCCCTCTTTCGCGGAAACTAAAAAACGCCTCCCCGTCTGCCTTCGCGTCTCGGTTAGCGCCGTTGTGATCATATCCCATAACGTTTTATTCTTGAAAAGTAACCGTGGAATGACGTACCCAGTGTCCACTATGTCGCCGATTTCCACTTCGAAGGATGCGCATAAATCACGGATGATATCGGACGCCTTCTTCGCGGTAAACTTGCGCGTCCCATCCGAGTTCTTTACGAGATATACGTTCTCATCATGCGCCGTCAGCGACATATCGCCTTTTTCGTTAATGGAATGCGTGAATATAATACCGCGGAATAATTCGATATCATCCGAATACAGGCGCAATTCACCACCGAGCTCGATATCAACCGCTCTCGTAACGCCATCAAGCGTATTCCTAAGAGTAACGTCGAGGCTGCGGTAGCCCTGCGTAATTTCGCCGGACCATGTAACGCCGGTTACGATTGGGTCGAGATATACATCATTCGCGTAAACAACGCTAATTACCGATGTCATCGCGGAATCACCAACGTCTGCCCCGGCTTTATGGCGTTAGGATTCGCGCCGATGAGCGCTTTATTAGCGTCGTAAATCTCGCGCCAACGGTCGCCATCGCCATAAACGGAAGATCGCGCCGCAATCTTAAATAACGAATCATTCGTAATAACGACGTAATCGCCCACCTTTTCGGAATCATCCGTACGCGCCGTTTCTGACGTAAGCTCCACGGAATCGACCGCGGTTTCAATCGTACGAATACGTTTAAACTCGACGAATACGTACTCCTTCAGTGCTAAATCGTAATAGACGTCGCCTACCGCGTCAGCTTCTTCGTAGTACGAAAACGACCGTATTGTAACGGGCATACTCATAATCTCCGTGAAACTTTCGTCGTAAATCTGACCGGACAACGCGAACCGTATCGGACTTCCGCTATTTAGCCACCGCTCGATCGTCTGAACGATTTCCCACGGAGGAGCGAAGCCGGCATATTCGCAATACGACGCATCATAACCGCGTGGAAAGAACGACGAGAACGATATCTCCCGCAATTTAGCGTTGCCGATTATCGTATATTCGCCGAGTTGCGTAACGTCGACGTCCTCGTAACCGCGCGAAGACGATACGCTGATGCGTTCGGGATTGACCGGAAGCTGAAGCGACTCGGCTCCGTTATTATATGAAAGAACGAACTTTAACGTGGTCATTGCGGCGCTCCCCTCCGGTCAATTTCGTCCGCTATCTTAGCGGCAATTGCGTCGATATCCAACTCGCTACGCACATTAAACGTATTGCCAGTTATCATGATACCGCCGCTATTACTTCCGCCATTCCGCTGCTTATCCGCTTCCGCCTTCGTAAGTACCATCTCGTCACGGTGCGCGAGTATCGGATAATTATCGATTGGGACGCGAGAAAGACCGCCGGAACGTTTGGTAGGCGTAGGCGCTGGGTTAGCTTTTTGGTAATCGTAAAGCTCCTTACCTACGAGTCGGCGACCGCTGGCGTCCACGTTACCGCTGGTATCAAAGTTTTTCGCAATGTTATCGGCGATGTTAGAGACGCCAGGCATGAAGCCCTGTTCGGAAAATACCTTAACATCGTTTGATACCCCATTGTAGGCTTCTTTCGCTGAGTCGATTATTGGAGTTGCTACTCCCGACCCAACTGCTACGGCTGCTGCAAACTTAACTGCGGGCGGTCCTGGCGTGGCTATATACGTAAGTAAAGCGGCCATTTCCGGGTTTGCGGCTGCGAACGTTTTTAGCCCTGATAACATACCCGATCCGATACTCGTTCCCAAGTTGACTCCAATCGCGGTTAGCTTTCCGGAAGACGCCGCTAATGCATCACTAACGTATGTTATGAGAGCTTCTGTACCGCTTGCAATCTGCTTATTACCGCCGCCTTCGTACCAAGCATCAAATATTTTCTTGAAATCCTCGATGATATAATCGACTTTGCCGGATATTGTCGGTATCTTTTGAAAATCAGGATTATCGAAGTATCGCGTTTTTAGCGTTTTAAACGAATATTCCAGTTCGTTTAATATCGCGTCTGCGCCCTTACCTGCTACGCGTTGAATAGTGGTACCCCACTCTTCGATTTTCCCCTTATTATCGTCAATCCACGTTACCAAACGGTCGAACCGCGGCTTTAGCGCGCCAGCAATTGCGTCTCCGTATTTAACGAGGATCTTACTGTCAAACGTATCCTTCATCGTCGACCATAGGCCTTGTAGCGTCTTCGACTGCTTCGCCATCATTTCGGGAAACTTTTTATTCATTCCGTCGATTAAAACTTGAATCGCCTTGTCCGCTGGTATAAGCCCTTTTTCCGACATCTTCATAACCTGCGCTGTTGAAATGCCCATCTTATCCGCGAGCATTTGCCACGCTGGAATACCGGCTTCCGTGAGCTGCATCATTTCATCGCCGCTTACTTTCGCCTTTGCTTTCATTTGTCCGAGCGCCAACGTTATCCGGTCGATCCCGTCACCGCCGAGTCCAAGTCCGGAAGCTGCGTTACCCACGCCGGTTAGCATTGGAATAACCGCTTCAGCATCGAATCCGAACGCAAGTAGTTTCTTGGATGCGTCGCGAACTTGCGGTAATTCGAACGGTGTCTTATTCGCGAAGTCCGATAAGTCCGCTAGAAACTTCTTCGATTTGTCGGCGGAACCTAACATCGTATCAAACGCGATTCCGGCCTGTTCCGCGTCTGACGATAACTTCAACGCTGATTTCGTTAAATCGAACGCGCTAAATGCCGCCGCAGCTACGCCGATGCCTGCGGATAAACCCGTTACGGCTGCGCCCACAGATGCTATTTTCATCGCGAGTCCGCCCATTTGGGACATCGATTTACCGATTTGACCGCTCATATTATCAATCACTCTGAGCCTAGCAACAAGGTCAAACGCCATACGTTACCCCCTTTCCGTTTCAAGTCGCGCCAGCATACTCGCGTACATAAAGCGCCTTGATCCGGTTGGCGCGTTATAAACCTCGTGCGGCATCCGTCCTGTACGCAGGAATATCTCGGAAACTATGTACGCCTCCGGATTCCTGCGTATTAGTTTTTTATTTCGTCGATTGCGTCCTCATCGTCGTCGAATCCGGATAGTTTCCAGCCTTCCGCGATTAACTTCGCTACCTCACCGGGTAATAGTGCTTTCTGAACGCAGTCAACGGAGTTACTTACACCGTACTTTTCGTGGAGCGCCTTATTTGTAAAGTCCGGCGCGACCGCGAGCTTCGTAATCAAAATAGCGTGCAGTTTAGTGTTATCCGTAACTGCTTCGCGCTTACTACCTTTTCCGATATAGTGCGTAGCCTGTTCGCGCGCCTTATTAAGCGAGTCCGTATCTAGCGCCTTGATTCGGAAATTAGCGCCTAATCGCGAAATGTATACGTCTTTCTCAACGTTCGTGGATGCGCCTAATAGCGCCTGTAGTGGATCAATTACGTTGCTCATATATAAAAACCTCCGTTTAGTTGAGTTTATTGGCGAATTTAAAACGGAGCCTAACGCGTTACTTTGCGTCATTCTCCGTCTGATTGCGTTATTTATTCGGTAATGAAATCGAGATATTCGAAATCATCGAAGACAAACGGCCATTCCGTTTCCACAATCGCACCGTTTTCGAATTTCATGATATCGATTTTCGTAAACTGCACGCCTTTTATCCGAATACGCTCGGCTCCGTACGCTTCTGGATCGTTGAGTTTCAGAATCAACTCGGTAACGAACGCACCTTTACGGTCGTCTAAGACCTGCGAAACCTTCCGCGCGAGTTCGGACGTTACCTTGTAGCCCGTAATCGTACCGGACATCTTAATCGGGCCGAGCTTGTTGCCGGTCTTACGTGTGCCTGCGCGTTTAACTTCGAGATACGAAATATCGACCATAGCTTCCGCCTGATTAAAATTCGTCAGCCAGATACCGTCGCTCCATACTTCGCCGAAGGAGCCGTTAATTGTACGCGTTGAATCCATTGGTACCGCCATATTTCCGCCTCCTTATACGTTAATTGTCAAGAATATACGTTCCATCGAATCGACCTCGACGTAGCTAATCGCGAGGAACACGGAATCGCCGGTTGACGCATGCTGCGGATCGAGGATAACCGCCGGTCCCGTTAGGACGTTCGCACGCTCCAACGTTTCCAGATACGCCTTAACCGCGCTAATCAAAGCCGCCTGTCCGTCCGCGTTATTATCGATTTTGCCGATATAAGAGTCCGCTGCCGTCTTCGTAATGTCCGTTGAAATCGCCTGGCGTGCGCGAATCGAACGGATTTTCGTCTTAGCCGTCGTGAGCCCCTGTACGATTTTCACCTTTTCGCCGTCATGAATCGAAACGAGCGAACCCGCCGCCAACGCCGTATCCACTTCCGCGTTAGTGAACCGCTTATTCACGTCATCCGCCGGTAATCGGCTGTACGTAATCGAACGGTTGATTGCCGTTCCTGCGATAAGTCCCGCCCAGTAAGGCGCATATTGAGCGCTCGAATACGTCGTAGCGCCAACCTTCGTACCAACCGTCGCGTTAACGATGTAATCGTCGTTCTCCAAGATTGACCGCGTATTACCGGTTGCTGGAACGGCATCGGACGCAGCATCCCCGCCGAATACGCACATGAAGTGCTTGCCTGCCGCTCGATTCGCGATTACCCACGTTTTAATTGCGGCAAATTGCGTTACGTTAAATTCGCCGTCGAGTACGAAAACGTTGAACGGTCGCGTATCGAAGGCTGTGCGCATCGCCGTATAAGCCGCGGCATCGGGCGTTGAAGGCAGCGTGTAAACGAGGACTTCTTTAGCACCGCCCTGTAACGCGAATAAAATCGATTGGATATTCGCAGCACCGAACGTATCGGACGCTTCCTTTTCCGTTGTGACCGTGTAAAACGTTGAAGCCGTCGCGCCGGTATACGTTAGCAATGGAATTGCGACCGTGCCGCGTGCTCCACCGTTGATCCGCGCTGCCGCCGCCGTTACGTAATTAATGTAGAGTCCGGGCGAAGTCGGGAGCGCCGTTGGGTCCCATGAACCGTTTGCCATATTGCGTCATCTCCTCGTTATGGTATCGTTATATATCGCGTATAAACCTGCGCAATCTTGTCGTACACTTGCTGCGTTCGTGCCTGCCGGACTTCCGTCGATAGAACGCCGATAATCGCATGAACATCGTTGTCCGTTTTGAACGGTGCTGACATGGAGAATTGGTCGACGCGAATATAACGCAAAGAGCCGCTAATCGGAATTAGCAGCGTTTGGTATAGCGCGGATGATACCGCGTCCATCTTCGCTAACACATCGGCGGCACTCGTACCGAAGTAGACGAGTTGGTAATCGCGACTATTTCGGAAGTGGTGTGCAGTTTCAGACTCCGTTGAGCCGTTTTGGAAACGGATGACGAACGTACCCGCCACCGGTTGTAACGGAACCGTCTGCTTAACGGTTACAACCGACGGGAATAGCGCTTTGACGAACGCCTCAACGGAGCCTAACTCGTTAACTAGCGTCATCAAAAACCCCTCCGTTTCGCTTCCGCCTTCATTTCCGCCTCGATCATCTTCGCCCACTTAGCGCCGTTATCCGCGAGAGGCTTATCGAGGTATTTCGGAATCGTGCCGGGCGTCGTCGGGCTCTTAAACGATGTCCGCGGGAACCGATCGTGGATGTACGTCGCGTAATCGAACCGCTTGCGGCCCTTTTTCGATACCGCAGATGACGTGATTACACCGCCGAGTTTACTTCCGGACTGCTCCGTATTCGTATCGATGCCGCGCCGTAACGCACCGAATTCCAACGGTGCTAAATCGACCGATTCGCGTTTCCATTCGTCCAACACGTCCGCCGTTCCGTTGCGTGCGCCTTGTTCTAACGCATCCTCTAAGCGCCGCGTATAGTTGCGCGAGAACACGCCAAAAAGCCGCTGCGTAAGCGAGCGACTGCGTGATATATCGATTTCTATTCGGTTGCTCGCCATTATTACACGAACACCTCCGTTACTATCGCTTTGCCGGACAGCATACGTTTAATCTCGATTTTTAGCGGCTTTCTCGCGACTGTCACGTCTAATTCGTTCGTATACGTTATTACGTCGTCATACGATACGTCCGCTAATTTATCGAGGATTATCCGCAGCGTTGCGACCGCTTCTTCGGCCGTCTTGTTGCCTTCGGACTGCGTAGCTACTACCTTCGTTGTCTCCGTAACACGCGCCTTGAGCGTAAAGGGAACGCCGGGAGCCGGTTCGCCCCACTCGTCAATACCGTTAGCCGGCGTAATTTGAATCGTCTGCTTCAACGGGATTATCGCCATTACATCACGCTCCAGCCGACGTTACGTTTGGATAACGGAATGCCACCGTTTTCTGCGCTAATCAAGTCGAGCGCCGATTGCGGAATGAGCTTCGCTAAGTCAGCGCCTGGTCCGCGTACGAGATCGTCCTTAAACGAAAACGACGCCGTTCCGGTTAACGCGAAGTTAGTTACGCCTTCTTGCGCGAGTTTATTCGTATCATTAAAAACCGTAGCCAGCACGTTGCTGAATTCGTATACCGCCGTATCGGGTATCGTATATTTCGGATATTTGACGGATAGCGTGCGTCCTGCGACGTTTAACATCCGTTGTTTACTCGCGGCGTCAGCATCCATCCAATCTCCGATTACGATACAATTTAACGCGATATAGGCGTCAGCGTCCGTTATTGATACCGCCATCTAAACACCTCCGTTTATTTACCGGAGGTTTGGGCGCTCGCACCCTTTCGCGGTGCTGCAGGCGTTTTAGGCGCAATCGCTACGGCTTCCTCCGGTTGTACTTCGTCAATTACTCGCGTGGCGTCGGTCATTGCGTCGAGTATCGCAATCTCAGCGGGAACGTCCGTAGAAAAGACGCCACCGCGAAACTGCCGGTAAGCGCCTCCTACGAAGAAGCCGATCTCTTTATAGCGTGCCGATTCGTAACGCGCCATCTTACGACAAGCCTTTCAAGCGACCGTGCGCTTTCTCTTGGCGCAATTCCAACGTGTACTCGCCGACAACCATACCGGAATCATAGTCACCCTTAACGCCTAGGTACGTATGGGAAAAGTCGCGAGTAATCAACGGTCGGATAGCTAGACGGTTAGCGTCAACTAGCAACAGTTCGTCAGCAGCTAAGTTTTGGTTTAAAACCAGCTCAAACTCGCCGAAATCCGTAACCAAATGGTCGACTTTCACTCCACGTTTATTCTCGGCTTGTGTGATTTGAACCTTATTCGCATCCAACGCGGAAAGCGCAATCTTCTGTTTCGCACCGACCATAATCTTATACATACCGCCTGTAGCGAAACCGCCTGCGTCATAGATACGTTGAGCCAGCGTGTTAACTGCAGAAAGCGTTAGTGGCCCGGCTACGTTAGTAACGTTCGTAGCGATCCATTGGCGAATGCCTTTCATCTGGCGGACTTGACCGAACTCGTAAGAGATACCGTTAATCAGCGCCTTTTCGAGTTGCAACGCAAGCATCAACTGTACTTTTTGCTTCTCGTATTCGTACAAATCACTGATACCGTATTGCGTAACCGCCTTAGCAGTACCGGAGATGTCGATAGTGTCATCGAAAATCTGCGTCAGGTTGGACTTCTTAACGCGCGCTTTATAACGAGCCGCCCTTGCGTCCGCACCTTCCGTACCTTCTACGAATAGCACCTCGATCTTTGCAACGTCGGCAATCGCAGCAGCCGTAGTAGAAGCGTAACCACGCGTAACAGTCAGCGTCTTCGTGCCGGTATTTACCGCGGAAACGTATAGTAACTCGTCCGCTACTTTAACAACGTGACCTACACGGAAAGGTTCGACATCTACGACAATTACGGAAGTACCGCCAACTAGAACAGCGCCATTAACCGTAGACTCATCTCCGATCATTTCGTCCTCGAACCATTGGTGCTCCGTTTGTGTAACGGCTTCCGAAAAGCCCAGCGCGTTCAATAGTGGCGTTTGATGCGGATTAAGTAGTAGGATTTCGTCAGTTACGGATTCTTTAACACCGATTAGAGATGCATCATAGATTTTAGTCATTTATTATTTCCCCCTGTTTGTTTGCTACGGTCTTTCGGCGTATGCCTATTTCCGCGCAATAAAATAAGCCGCCGAGTTAACGGGGCTTTTGCTTACTTTTTCAATTCCGCTTTCAACGTTGCATAAGCTACGCGATCCTCTGTCCGTCCACTCTTACGTGCTAGCGCTGCAGCCTCCGAAAGTAACTGCTCCTTCGTTTTGGATCCGTCGTCCTTGTGATTCGTAGGCTCACCGATAACAACCGGCTTCTTCGGTGCCTCCGCTAGAAACGGTTTCGCCTTAACTAGCGCGTCAACAACGTCCGTCACGCCGGTAACGTTACCTTCGTCGTCTACGGTGATTCCCGCTTTGTCCGCGATTGTAAACGCATCGTCTAACGCATCCGCCCGAATGCCGGCTTCTTTCGCCGCTAAACGAAACTCAGCGCGAATCAGACGTTTATCCGCAGCTTCTAGTTTGGCTTTCGCGTTAACGTCGGCTTCGTCCGCCTTCTTTAGCGCTTCGTCCTTCTCCGCCTGCAGCCGTTCCGTTTCCGTTAATGCCGCCTTTGCGCGCTCGTCGTCCGCCAACTTTAAGCGATCGCGTTCCGCTTTCAAATCGTCATAGTCCGCAAACTTTTTCGCAGCGCGTCCTTTTTCGCGACCAATCAACGCGTCGAGATCCGCTTGCGTCATCGTTACCGTGCGCTTGCCTGCGTCGTCCGCGCCTTCATTGCCGTTATCCCCGTTGTTATCTCCGCCTTCTCCACCGCCCCCGTTACCGTCAGCTTCGAATAATGGCGTATATAGTTCGTTTAGGAATCGTCTCATTGCGTTAAACCTCCACCGGTTAGAGCCCGTCGGCTATCGTATAAATGCCGTTGCAGTTTAACGTCATGAACGTTCGGACAAATGCAAATAAGCCGCTATTAGGCGGTCAGTGTTTCTGGTCTTCGTATCGGACTAATTACGTGTCGGCAGTTCGGATGAAATATGTCCCTACGCGGCAACGCGCTCAATAGCGGATAATCGCCAGGCGCTTCGGCTACGAATTTAATAACGCGCCCTTCCCACTTGGAACACGCATCCTTCGCGCCATGCTTCGATATGACTCCGTAATAAACATCGCGTCCGAGTGCTTCGTTAATCGTAGCTTCGTTATGGACGTTCATTAGTTTCGTACGCGTAAGCATGTCGACGTACGTTTCAACGCGCCATTTACGACCGGCTGCGTCGATGATTGCGTTATCCGCCGCTGCTCCTAAGTCCGCCCGAATCCGCGCTACTGTATCGGCGCTTATCGTCTGGCTACCGTTAATCCCCTTCGCCATGTTAGCGCGCATTGATTCCGCTACGGCTTTACGGAGAGCTGCGCGTGTACGGCGGTCGATATTCGCTGTGACCGCTAAAACGTCCGCCTGCGTATCCGCTACAGCCGCCGCGACTACGTTCTGATTCATCCGGTTAAGCGTTGCGATTCCGGCTGCTTGCGTACGGTCCTTCGCGATACCGAGCGATATTAGTGTCCGTATGATGCCGTCCGTAGCCGCCTTCGGTATAAGCCGCGCTATCCACTCGAAAGCGCGCTGCGTTAACGTTTTGAGCACGTTCGATACTTGCGCGAGCGCCGAGCCCGCCGTCTTACGCGATAACGAGGATACGTCAAGCAGCGCCATCTCCGCCTGGATATCCGTTACGGCAACGCGATAAGCCTTCGTTAATTCGTCGATATCGTATTCGTACGTCGGTCGCGGGATATTAGGCGGTTTCATTACGCGCCACCTCCGCTGTTAAATATCGAAGCGTCGACCGTTCCGTTAACGCGCTCCTCGTCCGCATCGATACGCGAGATAATAGCGTCCGCTTTCGTGCCGTCTACGTCATCGAGCGCCTTGATTGCGTCTTTAACGGACCACGTCGCTTTGCCTCCGGTACGAATCTGCGCGACTTCCGCCATCTCTTTATCATCGTGTGGGATGCCGTCTTTCCACTGAATCGACGGGTATTGCGGCACGTACGGAACGAAGCCGTCAACGCCTTTATTTGCATATACTTCGAGCTCCTGCGCCGTCCAAATTGCGTCACGTATAGCGCGGTCGAAGTAGTTACGGATACGTTTAACCTTCGATAGGATCGGCATGAAACGCGCCTTAATTGCGCCGCTGTCCGTATGGGACGTACCGGTTCCGCCTTTATCGGAGGCGAGCGTCGTACCGAATAACCACTGCGGCGTTTCCGACATTTGGTACACGATGCCGAGTAACATATCGAGTTGCTTAAACGCCCCGTCTAACTGCGAATTCCACGTCATATAACCGGGCGCTACGTCCGCCTTGTCGACGGGGATATACTTTCCGCCGAAACGCACGCCTCCGCTTTCGTCCGTAGGTAAATCCGGTCCATACGCTGTCGGATCGCTATGCTTCCATAGGATATAGTCGATTTGTACCATACGGTCGTTAATCGCAGCTAATACGGATTCTAGTTTCTCGATTCCGGAGATGCCTTCCCATCCGTCGTCAACCGTTTTGTACGGCGCATGATGTACAAGGATTCGCGGTACGCCCGTTTCGATAACGTCCTCGACACGCCCCGTCGCTACCTTTTCCGCGATGTAATACGTGGATATTGGCGTACCAAAACGATTGTCAACGCCGCGCTCCGTCATCCGGTAACGCTCGTATAAGATAAAGCCCGGCACATGCCGCTCAACAACGAGGTGCGGTACTTCCGTATAGCGTTCATCCGGCTTCATCGCGTATTTTTCGAGGCCCTCGACGTCATTCGTAAGAACCCATTCGATCCAAGCGATATTAACCGCCTTGAAACGTTTGTTAGAGCCGCGCGACAATTCCGGAAATACGAGCGCCGCGTCAACCGCTTCGATAATCGGTTCCGGTTTCGCTTCAACGTCTGCGCCCGCCGGTACTTCGCTCACGTCGATCCGCGGAGCATAGTACGATTTAAACCACGAGTCGCCCCGTATGCCCGCGCCTACTACGGATTCGTGGATTAGCGTATTCAAATCGTTATCTTCCGCGATACGGTTAATTGCGCCCTGCTCCGCGCTTCCGTCCGGCATACCGGATTCATATACGGGAAATTCTCCGACGATGAGATCCGCCGGCTTCGTTAATAGGACGTCGATCAAGTTGACTCCGATATATAAGCTGCGTAATTGCGCTTCGTGCGGCGTTCCCTTCAGTAAATCCGATGCGCGCTCGAACACTTCCGCAGGTTTGCCGTCGAATATCGCACGACCACGAGTATACTTCGATAAACGTTCGATCGCGTTATGCGGCGGATAAATAGCGCCTACTTCGAAAAGCTTGCTCAATATAGCGCCTCCTTTCTTACGTTAATTTAGCGTGATATTAGCGCGTTACAGCGTTAGACGACCGAATAGTCACAGAACGTATGAAAACGCCTAATAACGCGTTGAGATTGCGTTAAATGACGTGTTAGATACGTTATAACCACGACGGCTTATTCCGCAGCACCTTTTTCGCCTTCGCTACGTTTTCGACCGCGAGCTGAAGTGCGTCGATACTGTCCACGTAATCTCCGTGAGGATATTGCGACATCTGATCGATGAGCATCGTATGTGAACGGTTAAAAACCAACGTTTTATTATGACAATACGGCTCAAGCGACTCCATCCGTTCTTCCTTGCCGGATTTATGCGACTTGATATCGTTAAGCCGCGTTCGATTTGTGCCGCCTTTTTTACGGAGGGCTTCCTGTAACTGTCGATAGAATTCGTGTTGCGCGTTAATTGTCTCGACGGAAAAAACGTTGTGACGCCACTCCGCGATTTTACCGACGATTAAATCGATATATACATGCGGCTGCTCTTTTGACGCGTATTCGTCCAATACGAAGATGTGACCGGTCTTTTCGTAGCGTCCAACGGTCAACACGGCGTTATAGCACGACCGCGCGTTCTTGCCTAGTGCAATATCCCATGCGCCACTTATTGTGAGGTCTTTTACAGGAATCCGCATATCTTCGTATTGTATATACTTTTCGCCTTGCGAATAAAATAGGCGATAGTATCCGAAATTCTCCGGAAAGAAAAACTGCTCATCTTCGCTAAACGCTAAATTCCGGAACTCCGAGTTATATGCGCGCGTTCCCATGTTAAACTTTTCGTGCATGAGCGCTCTATACGTCCAACGCCACGGCCATGCAAGTTTAATGCCGGCTTCTAGCGCATCCTTATTCGCTTCGTAGAACGCATCGGCTTCCGCCAGGTCATCGGTGCGTCCGTATATTTCGAGATACTCGTCCCACAATTTCGGATTATCCGGTTCAGAAACTAGCGCTCCATGAAACGATGATTTAAAGTCCTTCCGCTTCAGTACGTGATTCAAAAGCCCCGTAGCGCTGACCATCGTACCGACGAGTATAATCGCGGTCGCCTTCGTTCCGATCGGAACGACTACGGAGTTAAACCAATGTACAAGCTTCTCCCGCGCTTCCTTCGTTCCTTCGTTATTCGTAGACGACGGGTCATCGACGATAACTAAATCCGGTCGGCGGCTACCGTGACGCTTACCGCGGAGTTGTTTACCGGACGATGACGCCTCAACTAGCGCGTTACTCGCAGTTATATACGATTCTTCATTATCGCGTTCATTCTGCGTGTTCTTTTCGTTAAGCAACGGACCGAAATCCGCGCGTAACTTTTCGTTGAACTTTAGCTGCTTGTTTACCCATCCGATTAGCTTCTTAGCGAGTCCGTCCGTCTCCGAAATAACGAGCACGTACTTCCGCTTACGATACGCGATTTGGTGCAACGGAAACGCATTCGAAAACATACCGGATTTACTATGTCCCCGCGCAGCCGCGATCGCGAGCCTGGCGTTACGTTCCGTATGATCTACGTAATCACATAAATCGAAAAACTCGCGGTGTATCGGCGCGATATCTTCGAGCCCATCATGTTGCGTACCGTCTTCCCCGTGTCGAATAACGTTGTCCTCGTTATCTTCGTTCGCGCCATCTGACGCGTATTCATACGTGAAGTATGCGACATCCACTTCCGCGCGATGAATCCGTTTAAGCCGCTTTAATTCCGCCATATCTGCGCGTAAAGTATCTACGTGGTACTCAGCGGCTTTTCCTGCGTCATATAGCGTCTTTAACTTGCGTGCCCGTTCCGTTACGAGTGCGATGCGTTCAGCCCGCGCAGGTCGGTCGAGCCAAGTTTCGTTGACATACGCGATGCGAACGCACCTCCTTCATCTCAGTTTTATTAATTTAGCGCGGACGGCGCTTGGTAGTACGCAATTACTGTACCATTCGTCAAAAGTTATGTTTCCGTAACCTTCTCGTTCCTTAATCGCGTCGATGATTAGCGTCGGCCGTCTTCCTCGGTGGTTAACTCCGCACATTTGACTCCCCTTCGCGTAAGCAACTAAGCGAAAATTAGGCGTCGTGAGCAGCTCGAATACGCCATTTATCTCGCGCTGCGTACTCAGGTCATCTACGAGAACAACGATAAACTCGGCTGTCTCGCTCATTCGCTATCATCCGCTAACAATTCGTCGATCTCCGCTAGTTCATTCGCGATGTCAGCGTTACTACCGGACGAGCCGGCTTCCTTCGTTTCGACGATCTGCCGCTCCGTAATGAGACCGTGCCGCTTGAAAAAGAGATCGATACCCTTTATTGAAGGCTGCGCACCACTAATCGTTTTCATGAGCTGGCGGTAGACGAACGCACGCTCGGCGGATAAGAAATCGTCCGCGAGTAGATTAACGTACTCGATAAACGGTGCTTTTTGCGTACGCCATTCGTATAAAGACTGCCGCGTGACCCCGATTTCAGCCGCGATTTCTTCGTATGACTTGCGGCCGTCTTCTTCCGGTACAAATTCGCGTTGAACGCATAATAGAGCCGCCCTTATCTGGCGACCGTCGAGCTTCGCTTCGAGCGCCTTTTTCTTAGCGTTAGTTCCGTTAGACATAACGTATCCCCTTCCGTTTAATTGACGTGAAATAAGCGTGTTTATTCGTTAGACGAGCGTTTATACCTACGAGGCTACAAAACGCCTAATTTGCGGTCGAGATTACGTTAAAATTACCTAACCGGACAATAGCGCCATAAGCCGCTCGCGTTCGCGATTGAATGACGCTTCAAATTCGTGCGACTGCGTTAAGATCGCGTCTATTTCCGTAGCGGAACGATGTGAACGCTCAACCATGCCGGAAATGACCGCCAGGTAACGTTCCTCCGTGAATGATTCCGTTATCGCGTAGAAGTGGCGTAATGATTGACCGCTTTTCGACGTATTACAACTGATACAAACTTTAATGAGATTCCAGCGGCTATTATGACCGCCTTGCGACATCGGTACGATATGATCGATGTGAATAGCGCGTTTAGCCGTCGGATCGCAAACTTTACCGCAATAAGCGCATGTATTCGGCGTTTCATATATGTCGAGAGCGTCTTCCTTCGTTAAATCCGAGAAGACTCCGGCTTTCTTCGCTAGATACTGCGACGTCGATAGGAACGTAAGCTGCGGGTTAGCTTCGCGGTCGGAGCGCGTCCTGAGACGGTGTTTTTCGCGGTCAGTGTCCGTTTGATTCGCGCGACGATTACGTCCATATTCGGATAGATACGCCCGGTTATTTGAGTTGCGACACTTGTTGCACGTTTTATGATGTGCGGAGAAGTTAACCTCCGGAGATTTTCCGTGACATGACCGACATTCCCGCTCAGTAACCGTCAACCTATCGCCTCCCGAGTTAGAAAAATGATACGCTAATTCTGGACAGCAGTCGCGCATGAATCGGACGGGGGCGTTGGGGGTATCGCTTCACCGCGTTAACGTAAGTAGGCATCGTCGATATTACATCCGTTCATGTGCGTTCCATAAACCATCGTATACGGAACGTTGTGAAACCGTGCGCTGTACCACGCTTTGCCGCGTCTATACCGTACCAATACCCGTTACATATTCATAATTGCGTAAACGTACGTGTTTATGATACGATAGCATCAATAAGATAACGGAGGCGATACGTATGAAGATCGGGTATGCACGCGTTAGTACGGCGGATCAATCGTTAGACTTACAGCTCGACGCACTACAGGCTGCCGGCTGTGAACGTATATTCACGGAGAAGGCAAGCGGCGCTAAGGACGACCGTATCGAACTAATGCGCGCTATGGACACGTTACGTCCTGGCGATGTATTCGCAGTCTATAAGCTTGACCGTTTAGCGCGATCGACGATTAAATTGATATCAACGATTAGCGATATACAAAAGCACGGCGCTGAATTCGTTAGCCTCAACGATAACATCGATACGACTACGGCAGCCGGTAAAGCCATGTTCGGCATGCTGGCGGTGTTCGCCGAGTTCGAGCGTAATGTAATCGTTGAACGTACTAACGCTGGCTTAGCCGCATCAAGAGCGCGTGGACGCAACGGTGGACGCCCTAAGACGGACGCTAAGAAGGTAACGCAGGCTCTTCGGATGTATGACGCTAAAGCGGCTACCGTCGCTGAGATAACGGAAACGACCGGAGTCACAAAAGCAACGTTATATCGCGCGATAAAGGAACGGGCGGCTGCGAAATAAGCCGTCTTTTTACGTACCCCTTGAGTCCAGCGCGCTCGTCCGGTCAGAGACGCTCAGCCGTAGTACATACGGACTCACACGTAGCCCGTACGTACGCATACGATAGGCACTCATACGTAGCCCCCTACGTTATGTACCGATATCACCGTAAGAAATCGTAGCCCCCTACGTTATGTACCGCTAAACGCGTTCCTTCTAATATATACGCGCATAGACGTATGGTTTAGGGACTACGTTACATGAGCGTTTGTTAACGTTAGGGTGCAGATGCTATTACGTAGGTTCACGCTGGATGTGGACATCCTACGGGAACATAAGGGATAAGAGCCCTCTTGTCCGGGAATAGCGTCCGTCCAATTCACCTGTTCCGGCGCTGCCGTCACAGACTATTTATTAATCCGCGTAATAATTAAGCGGTTAGTGAATACGCGATAAAGGTTATACGTGTTACACAAAGGGCCGCCGTTGCCCGCTTGTGTTCGTCAAGGCTCGCTCTTAGCCGAAGACGATTATAGCGCTACCCGACGTTAACTCTCGCTCCAATATCGTAATTATCCGTTCTTTCTAGGGATAAGAAGAGAGAAACGCTAGAAACCGCGCCACTACGCCATTCTTGACGTTTCTAATGTAACGCTACCGTTACATTAACGTACCGCTAGCGTTACATTAGAATGCTCCGTTACTACTCGTCATCAAGCGCTGATTGTTCAAACATGCGTATAGCCGACTGTAATCCGCTAGTATCTCCGCGGTAAATAAAGTTCGGATTCATCATGTAATACTTCGCTTTCCCGACGGTCGTATAGCCGAGCAGCTTCTTATTCGGTGAGCACAACGATTCCAATACGCGCCCAGCACGCGCTCGACTCCACCCCATTAATTCCGCGATACGGTTAACGTTAAAAAAGAACGCTGATTCGTCTTTCGCGTATTGGTCGTAGTCTAAGTATATGAGCAGCGAGAATAACAACGATTTCTCATCGTCACTTAACGATCGCTTCCGGACTAGTTCGCGTGTGCTGCCGTGGAATACCATCGTAAACTCGGCGGACTTCGAAAACTTACGCGCTTTATATGGACGGACCGTTTCGCCTGGCTTAACGTCGATCGCGACTTTAACTGTATCGTCCGTCCCATTGCGGAAATGACCGCTATTTACCTCATCTATAATTTCGCCTGTTTGCGTATCGATTACGTTACTCATTTAACCGTCCCCTTTTCGTATATGTATCGTTGTTCCCCCGTTAAAAAGCGAATCGAACGGAACAAAGGCGTAGGGATCGCCTCTTTCGCGTGGCCGCGCTAGTTCCGTTTAAGACAACGCAAAAAAGACGCCCGCTGATGATGGCGTCCTGCTGCGTTTGAGTTAACCCTTAAGGGCTTCTACCTCCGTAGCCACATTTGTTAACGGAATATACGGTGTAGCCGAAATAATTTGTCAAATAGCGCAGTATTCGGTGCTATCCGCCATCATACGCGCCCTCTCGCTTATTCCAGCGCATTCCGTAAATGGCTCCGGCAACTCCCCGCCTGTAACGTGTAAGTTATACGAGATTAGCGCTCCGACGCTTGTATCGCGCCTGTACCGAGCGTTTCGTCTACGGTTCTTTACTATCGCTAGTTTATCGACGAATCTATTCTCCTTCGCCGTACGACGTCGTTTTTCCGGCTTTGCGCGATTAGTTCCCTCGCTGTCATATGTGTCCGCTAGAGACAGTGAATATTCGCGTTCGTATCGGCGTTCGAACTGCCTTTCGCTTAAGAATGGATACTCGGTTATAGATATCTTGTTCTTCGCGGTGTCGGTTAGCTCCTCATTCAAAATGGCGTCAGCAAGGCGCTCTAGTTCAGCATAGACAGGCGCTTGTCCATTAGTAACCGTGTATTCCTCGATGAGTTCTTGCACAGCCAAGATACGCTCATCGCGATCCTCTATAAGATTAGAAATAAAAGAGTCCACTTTGGCAGAAAACCGCTGTCTAAAGTTCATAATAGTGGCCTCCCATCCATTCGTTTAATTGTATTCGCGTATTATGACCTTTTCCGTAAATGGAATGAAATTCACTATGGCAACTTTTACATAAAGTTATCCCGTTGTGTTCGTCATATCGCAGGTCTAGAGCTGTGTTATAAGACTCGATATGATGAGCCTGCATCCCCTTCGGTCCGCGCTTACCACACTTCTGACACGTAAACTTATCGCGCTTACGCACACATAAGGACCACTCCGCATGCTCTATTCCGCGAAATAAAGCGTATGGATGCGGCGGCGTTATTGGGTAAGCTGCGCGAAAAGTGTCCTCCCCCATTTGATCGCGCAAATTATAAGCAACCACAGGCTGGCTACGGTTAATTCCGTGATACCTCTCGCTTTCGATGTCAATTTCGGACTGCAGCCGCAACTCCGGCGTATCGTAGAATAAAGTATCAACGCTGCATCCCGTAACCTCGCTAACGTACTCTAGCGGCACCTCACGCTTTCTACGAGACACAAACTGGAAATCGCCCAAAATAGGGCGATCTTCATGCGCGACTTTATACGGGTCGGGGTCCGTCAATTCCTCGTATAACAACGCGTCCGCCAGGCGTTCTAATTGCGCGGAATCAGGCGCTTTGCCGATGTCCCGTACGTAGGCGTCTATTAACGCCGAAACCGCTAATACGCGGTCAGAACGCGGTGTAATGACGGCGGATACTAACGAGCTGACCGCGACCATGAACGCTAGTTTATAATCCGTTTCTATATCGAATGAATACGTCATATGGCGTTCACCTCCGTTGTTGGTATCGAGTCCAGGCGCTTGTTCGCCGTTGTTATGTGGTCCGCATCGAGTTCGAACGATATGAAATCGCGCCCCGTTTTCGCTGCAGCTACGCAATCCGTACCGGAACCGCAGAACGGCGTTAGAATTACGTCACCGACGGCGGATGATTTGCGTATAAGGAATTCGATAAGCCCCTCCGGCTTTTCGTGGCTATGACGGAGTTTGTTCGGCGATATGCGGTCAAACTGCAGTATGTCGGCATGGCGCGTTCTTCCGTCAACTTCGTTTAATAACCGCCGACCCTTTTGCGCGAATAGGATATTTTCGTACTGACCGGCATAGGCTCCGAATAAATCGCCCATCGACCAGTTATTCTTCATCCAAATAAGCGAATTCTTAACGGTAAATTGGCGCTCTAATAGCGGCTGTTGCTCCGTTACCTTGTCCCATCGCGTAAACCAGTATATATGAGCGTTCGGCTTCAATACGCGGTATATTTCATCGATAACGACCGCAAGGAAGCCCGCGTTATCTATTCCGTCGTTTGCGATGCCGCCCGTCGTCTTAAGCATAGAAGATTTACGGTAATTACTATGGAAGTTAATACCATATGGTGGATCGACTATCGCTAAGTCAACGGTTTCACTCGGAATCATCCGCATTCCCTCGATGCAGTCGCGCTGATATATCCGGTTTAATTCGATATCGCCGAGTAGCTTTTTCGTCAATTCGCGACCTCCTTCGTTGTTGACTTCGTTACAGCTACGTGTTCCCACCGTTTAAATACCGCCGCTATCCGTTGCGCCGCGACCTCAATATGCGCTGATACGTTCTTCTGCGATATCCCCATAATGCGCGCCGCTGCCGTTTGGTCGACGCCGACGCCGTACACCCACGCTATCGATTCCGCTTGGCGATCCGTAAGACCGGCGCTATCAATCGCGGTATGCAAGTCGATAATCGTAGCGCTGGCGTCCGTATCGTGACCGCGGGCTTCGGCGATTTCGTGGCGTGCGGACAATAGCGCTTTAACTGCGCGTGAATCGGTGATTTGATACGTCATATAGCGGACACCTCCGTTTTATTTTCGTTCAACTGTTCCGCTAATGCTGCGCCTAAAACGTAAGCGACTCGCGATGCTACGCCGTTTCCAACGATGCGGTACTGCGCTGATATCGGGATTTCCGACGGAAGCGCGTACGAATCCGGCACGCTTTGAATCCGCAAACATTCACGGACGGTAAACCTGCGGTCGCCTGCCGTTCCGTTTCTCACGTCGTCCATATCGAAGGAACCGTCGCCAGGATGGATTGACGCGTCCCTTGCGCTAGTCAAAACGGTAAATGCCGGCTTATCCCACGCTACAATGCGGTTTCTCGATAAATACTGCGATGAGTAGCGACCGTCTTGCGGATTTCGTTCATCGGCGTTAGGAGCCGGCAAATCTCCGATAACATCGCGTAAGGTCTGCGTACGGTGATCCGCTGCGATTGTTTCCGGGAACTTAAACGTAAACCCGCGATCCTTCCGTATGCCCACGATGAGCACGCGTTCTCGCCGCTGAGCTACGCCGTAATCCCATGCGTTAACAATTCGATAAGAAACGTTATAGTAACGGGAGAGTCTGCGTATAAATCTATCGAATACTTTCGCAAACTTTTTCGATAACATACCCTTAACGTTTTCAATCCAAAAAGACGGCGGCCGCTTAACGCTTAGAATCGCGATTGACCGGAGCATATGTTTACCGCGTTTATCGCCGAGTCCTGCGCGCTTGCCCGCGACTGACCACGTTTGGCACGGCGGAGATAAAATGTACGTATCAGCGTCCGGTATTTCGGCGGCTTTCATCATCGCTATATCGCGTTGAACGATGCAACTGCCGTGGTTGTGGCGATATGCCGCTAATGCGTTTTTATCCCATTCGTAGGCCGCTAACATACGATAGCCTGCCGCCTTAACCCCGATGGATTGAAGCCCGCCGCCAGCGTAAAACTCTACCGCTGTCAATCCGTTCGGTGACAACTGTGGAGTAACGTTATACTTTCGGATTTCTTAACGCCTCCCTTCGTTATATTGCGTCACAATCAGGTCTTGCCAATCGAAGTCGAACGAAGATTCTCCGTTTATTTCTTCACCGCGTCCGAGCGTTAACACGTTCCAATACGCGTAAAGACCGGCTTTAACACGCCAATCTTCGTGCGGAGGTACTTTAACGTTGAGCGCGTGGCTGGCACCATTAACCGGCGCTATCGGATCGCAATTTTCGCGGACCAACGTATCCGTGAACGCTTCGAGTATTTCGTCAAGTTGCGTCAATCCGTCGCCGTATTTATCCGTACTTTTGCCGTCCTTATCGTAGCCAATGTCCGTAATCGCAACGTGGAAGACAGGCGGCTGCCCTTCGTACCAAACCGTGTCTGCCGCACTTTCATCCATCTGTTCAACGATATCGACCGGAAAGCGACCGTTACCACGCTGTCCGTATTTAACGTAGACCTTCCGCGCGTTCGGCGTTACCTTCCGCAGAATATGGATGTCCGTTGATATCGTTGTTCCTACGTGCGCGAACGTTGTACCCGGCAACTCTACGCTCGCCACGTGCCAGCACGTTTCACGGATTAAATCGCGGACTTTAGCGGCTTGGCTGTTATATCCGATGCCTTTCGGAAGCACGAACGCAATGTAACCGCCCGGCTTAGTCGCTTTAATCGCGAGCTCGATAAACGCTGATTCAGACTTTCCTTTCGCGCGTCCCTTAGCGGTCGTTAACGTAGCGAAACCGTCAGGCAGCTCGTCCGCAGCGATATCGATCGGAACGCCATACGGAGGGTTTCCGATAACGTATTCGTAGTAATCGCGTCGGTCGTGGAGAAACGCATCGCCTAGGATTACGTTAGCTGCCGGATACAATAATGACGCTACCTTTGCGGAAGTCTCATCAAGTTCGAGCGCGGTAACCTCGCCATCCTCCGGCAAGTGTTCAAGGAACACACCGCTGCCACACGAAGGCTCTAGAAAGCGCGCTCCTTCCGCAAATGAACCGCCGGATAGACCGCGTAACGCTTCTACGATGAATCGCGCTACGTGTGTCGGAGTAAAGAACGCGCCCCCACTGTATGCGTTCGGAATCAAACCGCCTGCCGACGTATAGTTTGCGCGGAGAAACTCAACGTCCTCCTCCGTTATGTCTGCGCGATCCTTACCGATGATCGCCATTGAGCGTACGTTTCCGTCCCATCGTTTACGATCGGCTTTACCGATACTGACCGCCTACTTTCCGTTTGAATTTTCGCTACAAATGCGTTATACTTTCGTTATATGAACGTTAATTGAACGGAGCTGACCACGTTGAACGAAAAACGCTTTAATATCGAAGCTATTCCGGTCCTCACGCTATTCGTAGCGACCGATAAGCAGATGCGCCTACGTTTATCCGCGGACATCGTCGATTTATACGAATTGAAGGAAGGCGGACGCGTCACGCTCGGCTACGATTCCGGTGCGCAAGCTATCGCGATTAAACGGGCGGCGACCGCCAATGACCCGACGGCTGCTACGATTGATAAACGAGGCTACGTATCGGCGCGTCCGTTCTTCCACCGTACGCGGGTAGCAGCGGAAAGCCGGCGCTACGTGTTCGCAAGCGAGCAGGACGGATGGCTCGTATTCGTGGCGGAGTAATAGCGTTACCTATTCGCTACTAGTCCGTCCATAATCTCGTCAACCTGCGCATATAACTCCGCCAGCGACCCATCATTCGTTACCTCGTAATCAACCGCGAACCCGTCCGTATGGCTTTCCGTATCGTGCGTTAAATCGTTAAGCGTGAAAGTATCCGCCGACTCGACTGCGCGGTTGATACGGACGCCATCCATTGCTTTAACGCGGATGATTACGTATCCTTCAGCGCGACAACGTTCATACTCGTTAGGCTGGCGGAGGTCGCTGATAACGGTGCGAAACGGTTTGTCCGTAAATTCTAACGCTAGATCGCGGTCGTGTGCGTACGAAGCCATTCGGATTTTACCGAAGCATTTGCGGACCCATACGTCCGGATCGCGTTCGCGCATCGCTTGGCCGAAAAACTGGTACAGTTCGCGCGGCTTAGCGTTTGGCTCTACGTCGAAGATTTCGTTAGCATAGCGCTTCAGCTCGTCGCCGAACGCGAAACGTGTGTATCCGTATTTGTGTACGAGATACGCGGCGGTCGCGTCCTTTCCGGAACGGAGAGCGCCTGTTAGCGCGATGTTAAGTAACGTCATTAGGCGCTCACCTCCGGTTCCTCCCGCGAATCGTCGATAATTGACGTGTTACCATTATCCGTCGGCACTCCGTAATGATACGGAACTCCGGTGTACTTTTCCCCCGATGGCAACAACGTAAAATCGTAATAGTACCCGTTGATACCGTCGATTCGGTACGTTTCGCCCTGTCTCCGCCAGTAGAGAACGTCCCCTACGCGCGGTTCCGTAGGTTGTGGCGCGTCCGTATATTCCGCCGGGACTTCTAGCCCGAGCGCCCTCCGAAGGCTGACCGCGCGCCCTATGGAAGCGTTGAACACGTCGCCTCGCGCACAACGGGACTTACCACGCGACTGTATCGCGCCATTATATCTCCAACGTAATAGAGCGACCACCGTACGTTTATCACGATTAACGATGAACTCAACATCGCAAACCCTGTTGCTGACGAAATATTGCGGCGAATTATCAACCGACTTCCACGGAGTCTTAACGTTTTCGATGTCCGCCTTCGCACGCTCGATAACGTCGTCACGTGTTGGATAATGCTCATTGAAAGACGCGATAGTTTCCGGAGTCGTAACGATTAGCGGTGTTTCCTTCGCCTGTAAGATGCGTTCAATCTGCGTCAACCTTACGCCGACTTTTGCGAATGTTTCCGCGAAAACGGCTGATACCTGCGCGATGATGGCGGCTGTGTCGATCGGCGTAGATGTTGCGGCAGCTTCCGTAGGCACGTCGCGTATCCGACTAACTAGCGGTTCGATTACGCTGTACTCTTCGCGCTCTAAATATATCTCGCTACTCTCCGTATCGTCAGGCCAGATTTCCGGACACTCTCCGCCTATCTTCATAACTACGTAAGTCTCACCGTTCCCATATCCGTAATCATCCCTCGCGTCATTTACGGCATTGACGATAAGCACCGTATCCCCAACGTTAGCCTTACGTTCGACGAGGCGATAACGTTTATCGTCGATGCGAATAACGTCGGATGGCGTAAGGACAACGTATTCAGTCCGTTCAGCGTCGATAAATCCGTCGTGCTCACTGCCCGGAAACGGAGTATCCGTATCGATCGAACCGTCGGTAAATTGGTCGGCTACCGTACATTTTGCGATAGTACCGATAGGAATTCGTTGATCCGTAGCGATAATCTTAATCCGTTCACCGACCGCCGCCGCACGTTTGACTTCCGTATATTCCCGCAAGACTGCGTTCCCCAAAGTTTCGTCCGCTAATACTGTAATCGCGTTATTAATTTTCGTCATATAAACACGCTCCTCATCGTTTTGTTATTCGAAAAACGGCGCTAACCACGCGTCAACCTTCGTTACTTCTTCGCGTATATATTCCGCCAAAGCTGCGATCTCCCACTGTGAGTGCGTCCGCTCGTTACGCTTGCCGTACAATTCGATGAGCGCCCGCAGATTACCGGTCATGACGAGATTCGTTGCGGCTGCGTTCGGGAGAACCATGCGCGCGTCTTCAGCGGTAACTCCTGCGGCTCGTAAGCGATCATACACGTCCTGCAACGTTTCCATAACGTCAGTGTAAGCGCGGTACGTATTGCCGTCCGTATCTCCAATTGACGGGGGCGTAACGTAATCGAAGCCGCCGCTTTTATCGTTGCTACCGAATTTAACGTAGCGCTGCGACTGAACGCTGAACGATAGCTGGCGGTGACGTGTAATCTGCGCGAGTAAGGAACGCGATACGCCTTCGATGGCGAATGTGTACGTCAAATGTTCAAGCGTTGAAGCGTGACCGGATCGGACGATGTGACGGAACAAGCGGTCGGCTTCCGTACCGGATTCGCCGTCTGACGCAGATTGACCGAAGTACTTAGCGCCTTCTAGCGCAACGATTTCGGATGGTTTGTTCGCGGAGTAACACGTACGGATAGCGGTAAGTGCGACGGCGGCGCGATCGTTCGTAGGTATCTCACCATTTACGAATGTAGACGGGATGTCTCGTAAGAAATCGTCCGATAGCGCCGTGTGTGCGATTAGCTTAACGTTCAATTGGCGTCCTCCTTTCCGAGCAGCATTCCGACTAGTCCCGTGATATAGATTTCAGCGCCGCTTGCGTCGAAGACAAATGCCGCGATTGTCATCGTAATAGCTCCGGTAACAACAGGTAATACAAAGTTCACACGCCCACCTCCGTTCTCACACCGCTATGGCCGAATCCGCCAGCCCCTCGCTCCGTCTCACTTAATTCCGCAGACTCAACGAATGCTACGCGCGGCAACGGTTGGATGAACGCTTGGCAGACGCGATCGCCGGCGCGGATGACTACTGCGCCACTAGCTCCGCAAGAGAAGCATTCTTTTCCATCGATAGTTACGGCGAAAGGCGCTGATTCGCGTAGTTTATAATCCGTGTAAGCGCCAGTTTCGTAATCAAAGTCGCTATCTAACTCGTAATCAATCGGCGTTATATTATCGAACATCATCGCGACTTCTCCGCGGTAATCTGAATCTATAACGCCTACACCGTTTGGCTGCCGTAGCTTCGTCTTCAGCGCGATGCCCGACCGCATAGCGACGATCATAACGTAACCGGCCGGTATTTCGAACGCGAGCCCCAACGGAATTTTAACCGTCTCGCCTGGTGCGATTATGGCGTCGGATACCGCTACGAGATCAAACGCTGCGGCTCCTTCCGTTGCGTAAGCGGGTATTTGTGCGGCTTCGTGGAGCTTGCGGATTTTAACGTTTAACATTCGGACACCTCCTTAACAAATTACGTATTCATGCGTGTAGATATCGATCTCTCCGTTCAATTCGATAAACGCAATTGCGTAACAACTAACGGCGTATCCCGGACTGTCGAATCCGCCTGCATAAGCGTAATCGCATTTAACTCCGAAGGTATTCCGCACGGCTTCGCAAACTGCCGCAATTACGTCCTCGCCGTCATTATCCGAAATATGATCCGCAATGAAATTGTTAATACTTTCGCCCATTTCGCGTCACTCCTTCGTCATATTTTCGTTAATCCGAATCAACTCCGCTGCCTTCCGCATAACCCACTCGTTAACTTCCGCGGATGAACGCCCTCCTAAGTCGAAGCCCGTTGTTCCGTCCCATCCGTCAAACTCGGAAGCTAACGGAGCCGCTGCGCTTTCGACCGTAGACACACGTTGCAACTCGACTCGCGTCCCCAACGGTCGAACGTAGCGTCATCGATGACCGACGTTCCGAGCCGGTAGTAAATCGCGGAATGTACGAAAATCTGGCGTCGACGGCGCGCTATTAGATCAGCGGTCACTGATCCGCTATCGCTCCGAGTATGAATCCGAGTATAAGTCCGACGACTAACGCAATTACTACGCTCATATTAACGCCTCCTCATGTATTAATACGCGGCCTCTTCGTTGTTTCGCGCAGCCCGCTGTCTGGCGGCGTCTATTACGTTGCCGCTGCGGTCGTTTCCGTACACTTGCGAATCAAATACT
This sequence comes from Paenibacillus agricola, assembly GCF_011440305.1. Classification (GTDB taxonomy): domain Bacteria; phylum Bacillota; class Bacilli; order Paenibacillales; family NBRC-103111; genus Paenibacillus_S; species Paenibacillus_S agricola. The sequence goes on from NZ_JAAOIW010000005.1 coordinate 53,973, forward strand.
GCTGCGGCTTCGTCATCTAGTTCGGAATAACGCTGTAAAAGCGGATGCTTACGGATGGCGCGTATACGTTCGATCTGACTGCGGTTGCGTTTCGGTATAGCCATCCGTAAACACCTCCGTATTGACTAATTGGGAATATTGTGATATATTACCTATATAAAGTTTATTAGTTTTGCGAGTCGGATTCGTCTTGCGAACGCAGTATCTTAGCAAAAACTAAATATTTGGGGGTGGGGCTTATCAAAACTCTATGGAACATGGTCGAAGGCGTAAACTTGGGTATCCCTCCGGTAGTAGTGCGTATTAAGAAGCCTGATTTAAGCTATTTTGCTAAGGCGTCTCGCAAAGCCTAATAAACCGTTTATAATCGAAGCCTGATTTAAGGCTTCTTTTTCTATCTAATCGGACACGCTCCGCCTTCGCACCCGTCAGCACCGTCTAAGTCGGACAGCCCCGCCGTATCGAACTCCCGTAAGAGACCTGCGTCAAACGGTCTCATCGACGCCTTCAGCGCGTTATACGCAGCCTCATCGCAAGCTTCATACGGAGCCAGCTCGTACGAACCGCCGTCCAACGCGAGGAAAGATACCGCGGTAAACTCGTCCCACTTTTCGTAGACAATCGCTTCGACTTCCGCCCATTCATGCGGACGCACCGTTATCGTATTGGACGAGTTGTGCTCCGTATAATGACGCTGGAACGTAAAGTACGTATCGAGTTGGCGCGCTGCTGAAACGTCGTCTTTCGTTTCCTTGGCTGCGGACGATACTGGAAAGTCGATAACGAGCGTTCGTGCGTTTGCCAGGCGTTCTTCGTGCGTGCCGCCAGGCGTACCGACTTCGGGACTAACCGTCCAGCCTAGCGCAATTACCGTCTTTGCTAACGGATCGGTTGCGTTGATACGGATACGGCGAATGTAAAACGGACTGTGCGACCAATGGAGTCCGGACGAAACTCCGCCAGCGACTTGCGATATTGTACCCTCCGGCTTTACCGTTGTGACGAGTAATGGCGAGCTCACGCGGAGGACTTTTGCGTAGGCGTCCGCCTCATCCCGCGCCGTATCGCCCAGCATCTTCAGTAGTCCCGACTCGTGAAATTCCGTAGCCTCAACGCTAGCGAGCGCGTCCTTAACGCCGGTAAGCGATGTTCCGAGTAGCCTATCGCGCTGCTGTACAGCGTTCCAATGCGGAATTTCAAGCTCCGCAAGTGTCATACGCAATCCAGCCCGCGCGGATAGACGCTGCGCTTCGTCTAGCGCTACGTCATCGATAACCTTTCGGATTCCGTTAACACCGTATGCGTCTCGGATGAACGCGGTCATATTGATCGTAGTCAAATTGCAGACGCCGTAACTATCGAGCAGTATTTCAGCGCAAGGATTGAGCCCCTCCGCATTCGGACGCCTTCTACGCGCTTCTTCGAGGTTAACGAAACCCGGCTCGCCTTCCGCCTGCATCATCTCGAATACGAGGTTCAGCGTTTCACGCTGCGGTTTCTCCGTAAACGCGATCGAATTATTCGACATCCTCCGATGGTGTAACGGACGCGCATTCGGATCGTTTAACGGTAATCCTTTGAGGAATTGCGCTTCCTTTTCGAGTCCGAGCGCTCGCGTCTTCGCTATAACTGCGCTATGCTTCTCCGCGTCCCAAATGCCGTTGAGTCCGTACTTAGCGAAGATACATTCGTAATCGTCCGCGTCCATAAGGAAAATCTCCGCTGTCCGCCGTACACCTCCGACGACTACGTTGTTACCGATTAAGTTGCCGATATCAAGGATATGAATCGGACGGACGCGGCGATATGCCGAGTTGAACAGGCTGAATTTTGCGCCATCTAGCGTCGTCCCGTCGAATAATTTAGCGTCTTCAAGCGGAGCCAGCGCCGGATCAATCGTATTCTTGAGAACCGCGTCGATTCCGTCGAACATCTCCTGTAATGGTGCGTGTCCGGAAGCCGTACCGCCAAACGTAAGCAACCGCTCGCCATTCGGACGTACGCTGTTATACGAAATCTTAACGGTGTGAATATGCTCGTACTCTGGCTTCGTCAGGATATCGAGGTAAACGCGTAGGCTATCGACCCACCCTTCCTTCGAATCGCCTACGTATATCTTCGCGTAACCGTTCGCCATATCGCGTAGTTGCGTCGATTCGTAACGGGCAGCCTTCGGAACTGGCGCGTATTCCGAATGGAGCAGCGTCGTATTCGTACGGATCGGCGGAAGATTGGCCGCGAACTCCTTCGTACACTTAAATCCGACGCCGGTTCCTACGAGCAGCAAGTAGAATAAATCGCCGAGATCCGCCCACGACTTAACGTTAATGAACGAACAATTAAAGTTAGCTAACGGATACTTGTCCGCTACTCCGTTCTCAGCGCCGCCGACCCACAGCGTCCGTCCGCTCAAAAACTGCCGCAGATGGAACATATTATCGAAGAGTAACTCGGCTTCCTTCCGGTGCCACTCGATATCCGCGCCGTAGCCGATACGATCCATATGCTTAACGCCGAGCTGTACGTTATATTCCGTAGCGCGTCGGACTGTCTCACGCCAGTTTTCGCGGCGTCCTTCAGCGGGTAAGAATCGCGAGTAAGTACGTAGGTAAACGAATTTGCCAAGCGCGTTCATCTCTTCCGGAAACTCCGGATATCCTTCGATAAATGAGTCCGTTAATAATTGCGTTTTAGCGTTAATATGCGTCAGCTCCTCGTAGTTTAATTTCCGTCCGTTCTAATTCCTCCGCGATACGGAGCCTGCGTTCACTCAGCGCCTTTACGTCAGCCGTACGCATGGCGATCGCGAAATCGATACGCGCTAGTTCGGTACGGTGACCCTGCGCTATCTTGCGGGTAAATTCGTAATCAGCTACGTTCATCCCCATATTACGTACCCGATGACTACGCCAATTGCGATAAGAATCGTAGGTATTCCGAAAAATAGCGCTAAATCGAACGACTTCCCTACTGGACCGTTTAACATACGTCGATCAACTCCTCGCGGATTAAGTACGCCAGGCAAACGCCGAGCGCATCGCTATCGTCGTAACCGGACTTAAACGTGTGATCAGCGCCTAACCGCAGAATCCTCCGCACATGGTCCGCAACTTCCGGCTTCTCCGCGCGACCGTTACCCGTTACGATTTTCTTGACGGACGTCGGTGATATCTCCGCATCAATACCGTATCCGTACGCATGGAGCGCTCTGTCCGATGCTGCCCACGCGCTGAATATCGTTTGCGTAGCGCGCTTGTTACGTCCGGACGTAAAGTCCTCGCGGATGACTGCGGCAAATCTAAGCGGTAAAGCCGGACGATGCGTATATATGAATTGCGCGATGAACGATTCGACCGTGTGTGACCGAATGGCATCGTTATCGGCGTTCGATGTCGCTACGGAATCGGCGGCGATGAGCGTTGGTATGCGGTTCTTAACGGCGATACACGCCGCGCCGGGCGATAGTGATAGATCGAGTCCGAGATAGCGCGTTACTTCCGCTTTAGGTTTCCGTTCCGGTTTATTCGGAGGCAGGAGCGCTCACCTCCAAGTAAGAGATCGGTTTGCCTTTGGATATCGCGTACTCTATCTCCTTACTCGTACTAGACCCGATATATCCGCCTACGTTAATGACGCGAATCTCGTCCGCGAGATCAATCTTGCGTAAATGTATGTTATCGAGCAACTCCTTCTCCTGTGTGGTTAACTGAATGCCATCACTGTGTCCGAAAACTCCGACCGATATAACGAGGTTTCCGGCTAAGGTTAGCCTTCTATTTTCCGCCTCAAACTCGGCTTTGAATTTCGTTGATCCACAGAGTGTTATTACTTTCGGTATAGCATTACGCCGACATTTACACGGGTAGCGGTAGTGTATCGCTTCTCCACACGCACCGCATGCTCCGATTCGTATTTCCACTACGCAATCACCTCCGCCTGTATTCCGAATGGCTCCGCAGCTTCGCGTATCATACGCTTAAGGAGGACGGTATTTTCTCGTCCGTCATCTTCGTCAGAGTCCGGAATCGGAATATCGTCGATAATCGTGTTAAGTGTATTTAGTTCTTCCGTTGTGAAAATTACGTCCGTCTTGATTCCCTCCGCGATGGCTAATCCTATCAACGCACCTAAAGAAATCATATTACGCGCCAATTGTTCGTTCATACCGCAGTCACCTCCGTCCGCAATCTCGTAATATCTTCGAATGCCTCCGCAAACTGGCGCTTCTTAAAGTCCGGAAGTCCTGACCGGTTCATCGCGTCTACTTGGCGTTCGAGTACCGCCATTTCTTCGTCGGTTAGCGCTTTAGCACACGTTGATTTAAAATTATTGAACGTCCATTTGCCGATGTCGAGCGCCGGAGGATTACCTATTTCCGCCGAGGCTACGATGCCCGCTAGATGGTCAAGCAACTCCGTACGCATTCCGTCTGTTATCGCGATACCGTGCGCCTTGATGTCCGGACTCTTGGCGAAGTCCTCGTCACTCATTTGCCACGATTTCTTCGATGCGTTAACGTAGAGGATGACGTAATAATCGATAGGCTCAGCCGCGTTACCGTACATGAGCGAATAGCAGACGCATTGCTTAACGTGGTCTTCCTTCGGACCGCTGCGCTGGCTATATTCGGACGTCTGCGAAAACGTAGTCTGCTTCGATTTCACTTCGAGTCCAACGCGGATTAGCTCGCCGTCATCGGAGCGATACGTCATGATTCCGTCACATGTTCCGTAGAGGTAAAAGCGACGTTTATTATGCGTAATTGGCGCGGCTACCTTCGCGAAGTCCTCGAACATCGGACGTCCATCAGCGGTGCGTTCGAATTTGAATCGCGGTGCCTGACCGATTGCTTTAGCGTAATGTTTCTCCGCGAATAGGATGTCGCGTTGGATTACGTCTCCAATTGCGGTCCCTATGCGGACCCAGCGTCCTTGATACGGGGGGCGACCGCTTACGTCCTTCTTGGCTCCGCGCATCTTTTCATATAGCTCGCGCGGATCGCTATTTGCGGAGGATGGCGAAAAGTACGGCGCATCTCTCGGCGGAAATAACTGCTTGCCGCGTAAAGCCTGCGCATACCATTCGTGAATCTGCGCGTCTAACGGATTGTCATAGACTTCGTTGCTGGCGTGCCATGCGTTAAGGAACGCCTCGAAATCCGCTGCGATACGATTAGCGATGTCCTGACGGCTGACTTCATGTACTTCCGCGCCTATCCGTGTGAATAATCCGCTCAATTAATCGCCTCCTTAACGTAGTCGTACGTCCTCGCGAAGATATCGGGCTTGCACGGATAAATCTCGCCTTGAACGCCTTGGATAATGTAATCGCCGACTTCTCCGCGCATAACGCCTTCTAACGTATTGATAACGCAATGCGTCGGATACGTTATGATTTCGTTAGTCGTCACCTTATCGCAAAACCAATCCGGACGACCCTCGATCCAATAACGGAATGCTTCGATAACAACCGGCTTTTTACGGTAAAGCGCCATTAAACCGCCTCCTCTTCGTCTTCTTCCGCATTCTCATCGATAAACTCGTATTCGTACGATTCGCCACGTTTGCCGGCTTCGTACGCAATCTTAACGAGATCGGCGATACTATACGCGCCGTTTAAATCGCGGAAGAATACTGCGTCTTCCGGCTCACCTGCGCTAATATCGGCGCTCCTGCGGTTTCCTGCGCCATCCTCGACCGTAACCGTAATTGAACCCTTACCTTCGTATTCATAATCCGTTCCGATAGCGTGCGTTTCAATTACGCGCATGTTTCACCAACTCCTCCGTTATAATTGCGTCGATTACCTCGCCAGGAACGCGTCCATAATCGCGCAGATGAATCGTACTAAACGCGAACGCGTCCGGGATAAGTCCGCGCTCTACGCAGTCCTTGACGTAAGAGCCGATTGTTTCGCATAACTCTTCGTTAAACTCACGTTCGTCTTCCGGTTCCCATCCGCAGATGCACCCGTGGTCATTTACCTCATCCGCCAGGACGCGTATCTTGCGTTGGCATTTCGGACATTGATACGTAATGATATCGGCGGGCATCGTATGCAGTCGCTCCATTACGCTGACCTCCGATACGGAAGTACGATAACGTCAATTCCGTTTTCCTCATCGCGCAATAAGATAGGCGTCATCGGTCCGATTAATCCGATCGTAATGCGCGCTGATCCTGCGTCCTTGAATACGTTGAGTGCCGCTAGTAAGTACTCCGCGTTAAACGATACTGTTTCGTCGGCACCGCTTATGTCCGCGCTTATTCCCGCTGAGAATGATACGCCAGGAGCATCGCTCTTAACCGACAACGTGACGGACGCACCTACGTAAGACAGTTTCGCGACGTATGATTTATCTCCGGCCAGTTTCGCAACGTCAACCGCCAATTTAACGCGAGCGATTGCGTCCTTTAAGTCCGTACGCTTGATTCCGGATTCAATCAGCGTTATCTCCGCTTTAAACTCCGTCGGAATAATCTTCGATGTATCCGGATAAGTGCCGTCAACTGGCGATCCGGTTACGGCGTGAGACGTGAACGGCTCCGTGAAACTATGTGCGCCGCCAATCCGTAGCATCTTGTGGCGATCCGTTACGACTACGGAGCCGTCTGCAGCATAATGTACGCCTTCTAATACCGGCGTGCTTCCGTTCGGCTTAGCGGCAAACTTACGTCCGTGCTTCGTGATTAATTCGAGTTTCTTCGGCTGAGTTAACGCCATTAAATCGCCTCCATATTCGTATTTTTATTCTCCGATTCCTTTTTCCGCGAGTAACTTCGCGATATCGGCCGCCGTCAATTCGATAATTACGTAATCCGCGCGGTCTTGGCTACTTACGTTCTGACCGATACCGCGGCGAGCACTCGATTCATACGAGTAAACGCCGGCACCGGACGTTAATATCGCGTTCGTATTACGGTTGATTGCGATGAAACTCCGACTCATTCCGTAACCTCCTTCATTTACTACGTTGCCGCTACGAGGGAAACCGTACAGTCATCGGGAATAACGTTTAGTCGCGCATACTCTCCGAATAACTCTGTGGCTTTAGCGTTGTAAGCGCGAGCTGCTTCGGATGGACTCTCAAAGTAACCTGCGTGGTATCTTTTATAATCCTTACCAATCTGAGCCTGCCATTTGCCGTTCCAAGTGTTCCAAGTCACTCCCTTAAACCCCGAAGTATTACCTTTTGGAGCGCCTCGATTTCTACAATTCTGGGCATTTGTGCAAAGGCGTAGATTATGTCTTTGATTATTTAGTGGATTGCCGTCTATATGATCCACGAAATACCCTTTAGGCGCGTCTGTAATGACCCTGTGCATCAGGTACGTTATATATTTACCGTTTAGGTAAACGTTCCTCGCGGCATATCCTCGGTTGGAGCATTTCCATCGGAAAAATGAAAGAGCGTGGTAATCTTCGTCGTCCACCGAGGATGTTACTCCTTTAGTTAGCGCAATTTCCTGCAAATAATCACGCTCCTAAATCGCATATTTAGCGTACTTATCCGCAAACTCCGGCTTCGGACGTCGCGCAACGAAATCCCACTCGTCTACGGAAAATTCAGACATCCAGCGGTCTTCGATAACGGAATCGCATTTCAGCGGACAAGCCAGCGTAACGGTATCCGTCATGATTTCGCTATAAAGCTTAACTGCTTCCTCCGTTAATTCATCCGCAGGCGCTGCGTGCTTCTGTTCGTCATGGAGTGTTAACGTGAATTCCCATCCGCGCTCTAATACGAGAATGTAGTAGCTCATAATCATGCACATTTGGAGAACGTTAGCGCCCGATCCCTGTATGCGGTGATTAAAACAAGCGCGCTCGTCACGTCCAGTTTCGCGGATAAGTTGCCAGAATTCCGAGCACTCATCGCGGGATAATCGGCGTGATTTCTTACTGAGCTCCGCGTCATCCTTGCCGTTGATCCGCGCCTTCCGCATAAGAACGGATAGCCTGCGCCAGTTTTCACGGTAAGCCGGAAACCTACGCTTTTGATGCCATAGCGTCGCCGTCCATCCGTGTTCGCGTAGATGTTCGAACGCCGTCTCAACCATCCGTTTGAAGCCCGGAAGGATCTCGTCAAACTTGCGGTAAGCGTTCAGCGCTTGAGCTTCGCTGATTCCGAACGGTTGGACCGCTTTATAAAACTGGCCGAACGCCTGCCCGTAGCCTTCCGCGAGAAATAGCTGCTTCATAAGCTTCCGATATGGCGGAAACTCCGGATGTTCCTTTGCGTAATCGTCCGTACAGTGCTCCTTTGGAACATCGAATAGTATCGCGGCAAATTCGATATACGGATCGAGTCCCATACGGAACATTTCCGCGAATATATCGTCGTCAAACTCGACCGCCATGATATGCGCTTGAAGACGTGGCTCAATGGACGAAAGATCGCTTCCGAGGAATATGCGTCCTGGCGGCGGCGTGAACGTCATCCGAACACGCTTGCCCTCCTTCGTACGTGACGGTATGTTCTGAACATTCGTTCCCTTGCTTACGGATTTTTCCGGAGCATCGATTAACGCCCGCATTGCCGCGAGGTAATTCTCATCCGTAATCACCGCCGGCCGTGTATCATTCGGCTTCCCTTTATATCCCTTCGACGAATATCGTCCGGTACTCACCGTATCGAGCTCCGTATGAAGCCGTCCGTCAACGTCAAGCGCTAACGGTATCTTATCGACGTACGTACCGAGCAGCTTTTCGTACATGGATACGGCAGCTAACGGCTGCAACGATTCCTCCGCCTCGTAATAGCGTTCGAGTACGTCCTTCGATACGGCGCGCGTCCGTGACTTATCCTTCGCGATTTCCTTAGTACGGTCTTTGACTCCGAGGTAATCGTAAATTAAATACCGCAGATGGTTATCGTTAGTAAATTCGAACGCCTCGACGTAGGCTGGCGCATTATCCGCAATCGGTTCCGGTAACGCAGCGAGATCCGTTTCGTAACGCTTCAGCGCTTCGGTTTCGGAGGAGTACGATTTAAGATGCGTCTTGCCGGCGGCTGCTAGTTCCGCAATCTTCGCATGTTTCCCTGCGATTTGCGTACGTAATCGTTCCGCCTTCTTACGCTGCGATTCGCACCAGTGCTCGATTTTCGTAGCGCTGACAACGCGGTCCATTCTACGCAGGAAGTCCGCCTCGTCTACGCCGTACGCCTTGATTACGTTAGCCTGCGATTCTACAAGCTTCGAGCGGAACTCAACGCCTAATCTCGCCAATGCGTCCAAATCGATAACGAAGCCGGTCCGTTCGATATTAACGTTTATCTCCGTTAGATATTGGCGTATCTCGAAGAACGGAACATGCAGATTGTCCGTAGATACCATGTTATCGATTTGCCAACGCGTAAGCGCCCAGCCTTTGAGAACGTCCTTAATCGCGTAGATGCCGACGACTTCGATTCCGTAGACCATCGGCGATCCTTTAAATAAATCCTCGAACGTAAAGTCATCGACGTCGATTCCGATTAGCGTTTTATACTTCGCGATTAACGGTTTCAAGCCGACGCTCTCTTCGTGCTCATTGAGTAATCGCTGAACGTCCTGCGAGTCGTAACGGATGCCTTGCGGTTTCAAGCCGTCGTTTAACATGATCGATAAATCGTAATTCGCGTTATGGAACGATTTGATGTGTTCCGGCAGCGTCATGAAGCGCTCGATCGCGCCGAGCGCATTTGACCGCGTACACTGGCGTTCGCCGGTTAAATGACCGTACGCAACGTAATATCCTTCGTTAAGAATCGGAAGCCAGACGGAATATCCGCCGCTTAAATCGAGCATCTTATCGAGTCCAGATGTTTCCGTATCCCAAACGGTCAGCGACATAACGGGCGGTATGGATATCCCGCGCTCCAATAGTTTCCTCCGAATTAGCGTATTGTCAAAGAGTCCGAAGATCTTACGGAACCAGGCGTCCGTTTGCTGACGGGAAACTTCCTCCCGCAGACGTTGTATCATCCGCGGGAGATCGTTATCGTCCGTTATTACGTAGAAATTGTCCGGCTTCGTGCGCAGCGTTTCCGCTATTCTTGACTCACGCATCGATTCGGATTTCTCCGCTAGAAGGCGTGTACCAACGCTCAGCACGTCCGCCTTCGTCAATTTAGCTACGCTGACTACGCTGCCCGACCGGAATGAATCGTTACCTATTCGACCATTCCGGTAAGCCTCGGTTACTTCCGTATATTGCGTACGTTCCTTATCCGTTAGCGACATCGCGCCTATTCGGACTAACGCGTCAGCTACGGATTCATTGGCGGCTGCTTTCCGTCCGGCTGCGTCTTTGATACGTTGGCGCGTATCTTCCGACTCATCTACGTTGGGACTACGTACGTTTAGCGTTAATTTGACGTCTATAGATACCGTCTCCTTCCTTCTTACTTAGCGCTGAACAACGATTCGACTGGCGCGATGAGCTCTACTTCAGCGTAACGGGTTCCGCCGCCCTTGTGGCGTACGTCCGGACTGTCCGTTCCGTCCGGAGTAACGACCGTGGTGATTTCGCCGATTTCCAAACTACTCCCTAACGGGTTCAATACGCGAACCATGTCGCCCGCCTTTATTTCGCCGACTTTACGTCCGATTGCGGACCACTTCGCGAGTTCAGCGACTTTTAACGCAGATTTCTCCGCTTGCTTACGGACAGCTTCGACTTCAGCGGGAGAAACGCGTTCTATCTGCGTAGGCCTGAACCAGTCCCATTCGTTAGTGCCGCTGATATCGCGCCCTTTAAACGGAACACTATCGCGATCATCTTCCTCGATGCGTACAATTGCGCCTTTCACTACGTCTTTCTCAGCAGTCAGAACACGCGCATACTCGCCGACTTTTAAGCGTTCGGGTTCCGCAGGTTCAGCGGCTATCTTCGCCGGCTCCAATACGACGTATTCGAGATACACAATCAGTCGCTCATTCCCACCAATATCTACGCGTAAATCACCTGTTCTATCGCTATCAACACGCTTGACGGTAAACTCCGATCCCTTATCGTACATGTTCATGGACATAGTGGGATTCACGATCCGAATACGTTCGCCTACGTTGGCTTTACGTTTGACTTCTACGTAGGAAACTTGCTGCGCGGATACAACCGGAACAAGTACGACGTATCGCGACTCGCTTATAGCGTTTTCCTTTCCGTTGTTCCACGTAACATCTGGAATACCGTGGCTATCCGTAGTCCGTCCAATATCGCCCGCAACATAACGTCCGTCGCCGGATGATCCTATCGCTAGGATAACGTCGCCGACCGCTGCCTTCCGTTTCTCCACGTTATAAACCGTTCCACCCAACGTAATCGACTCGGCTGGCGTGATGACTGCGTAACACTTATCCGAGAGCCATCCGTTAGCGCGATCCTCTCCGCGAACACGTTCGTTACCCCGGAACAACTCTTGAATAACCGTTGTGCTTCCGACTTCGAATGCGTGATGCGTCATATTCGCGATGATAATCACCGTTTCCCCAACGTTAGCCTTACGCGATTCCTTCGTATAAACGGAACCAGCGTGGATGACGTAGTCGGAAGGTAACGTAGTGGTTAACGAAGTCGGGATTGACGTAGGAGCTGCGGACGGTTCCGTTGGGGATTCGGTTTCGGGGCGCTTGAATACTACGAAATCCTCGTCTAAGCGCGCCGTATCGTAATTGTCCCCGTCATCGTCCGTAATCTGCGGATCGCCAGCGCTGTCTACGCGGTTAACTTCGTAGTAAGCTCCATCCGTCAAATCCGAAGCGCCTTCGTCGTCCGCGATACGGATAATATCGCCTTTAACCGCAGCTTCCTCCGATTGAACATAATTAACGCCATTGTACGAAATAGTCGCGATTGCCGGAATAATTACGTTAACGCCGTTTAATTTAGTCAAATTTGCGTGCTCCTCTCGGCTGCCGCTATAACTTCACGGCTAACACCGCTGTTACGTTTACTCCACATCTCCGTCAATTCCGATTGTTCCGCGTGCTGCGATAAACCTCGCATTAACGTAGTCGCGCTCACAGTCGTCGTGTACGATATCACCACCGCTTATAACGGTAATTTCGTCGCCCCATCGGACGTCATCGCGGCATTGTGCGCATTTTGCTACGACCGGCATTTCGCTGTCCGGCGCTTTAAAACGGTCTAGTTCGGCGTTACTCATATCGCGACTTCCGGTTCGATACGGTCTGGTAAAGTGACATGTGTCCATGACTTACGGTTCTTTATCTGGTACGCTGTACAGTGGTTGATCCCGTAATCTTTGGCTATAACGGTTCCTGTTTCGCCCTTTCTGAATCGCAATAATATCTGTACAATATCATCGTCGGTCAGTTTGGTTCTTGGGCTACTACTCCTAACTCCTGGCACATGTGTCCAAGTCAGTCCTTGGTTAATGCCCGCAATAGCAGAAACGGATACGCCGTATGCTTTGGCGATGTCCTCTTGAAGTTCCCCTTTTAATATGCGCGCAAGGATATCCTCGACTTTTGTTTCGGTCAATTTAGCGTTCGTCGACCTACTTCCTCGGTTGTCGCGTTTTTTGTGGGCTTCAGAAAGCTTCTTCCGAGTCTCCTCCGGCATTGGTTTCCCTCTTCTAGCATTAGCGCTTGCTAATAGCGTTTTTTCGGACGGCCTCCGTCCTTTAGATGCTCGCGACATCTTTCTCTTGGTCTCATCGAAATGTATCCGCCCAGATGATTTTCCAGCGATCGGAAAAATATTATATAGATTATTAGTTTCCCTATATCTGTCCATCCAAAATTGTTCCCTTTCGTACCTAACTTTAGAGTTAACTTCCTCTATAGAAGTAAACTTAAACTGATCAAGCCCGTAATTATCGTAATCCGCTTGAAGGAGTCTGTTCCTGTGATTACCCTTCTTAAGCATGTAACGATGCTTAGTCAACCTGCTGCTAGAGTTAACCGTAGACCCTACGTAAACTGTGCCATTCGCGACGTTTTCGATGAGATATATAGTTACTATTTATATCGCCTCCGCGTAAATACTTCGATTTAGAGCAAGTGGGAGTTCTACCCATCGTTCACTAGCTCGCGCCGCCGAACACCAATACTCTCCCAAAAGCCGATTTTCAAAGATGAATACGCGCGGTACGTTCCCTTCCGCAGCCCATACGCCAACAATATAGTCAGCGTCGGACAAGTCGTACGTGGTTCCGTTACCCTTTTTCGCGATAACAACGAGGTCGCCGCCGCGGTCATGGCGTTGCCGAATCGTTTTACACTGTATCCGCTTATGCTCGCCGGTCAACGGATCGGTCGCCAGGATATCGTAAGCTTCCGCTGTCTCAGCGCTGTGAACCGTCCAGCCGTTCGCGATTAAAGCGAGGCGCGCCGCTAATTCCGAATAGACGCCGGTTACTTCCGAGATATGCGCGATATTAACCACGCTCCTGACGGTAAAACGGCGTAAGATGCGGAGCCTTGTACGGATTATCTCCGTAACCTGACGCTATGATTACGCGAACCGGCGGTTTCATTCCGCTTCCTCCTGCGTTGGTTTGTTGCGTTGACGGACGTTCTAACGTTAATGTGTTCATTCAGCGTCCTCCTCTTCTGCTTCGCGTCGTTCCGCGGTGAATCCGATAAGCGGTGTAAGATCTGACGGCGGACCCGGCGGTTTCTCAGCGGTATTTACCGTTACCTTTACGTCAACCTCGTAATCAGCCGGGGCTTGTTCGCGTAAAATCTCGATGAATTTCGCGACATCGTACGCTGCTGAACCGAGCTCGGACGCTTTGTTTACGTTGAGTACGATTTTAATACGGCTGTTCCCGTTCATCTAGCGCCTCCTTCCCGCGGAACAATCGCCAGGAATAGCGCGAAAGCCGCGGATAATACAGTAACGGTAAGATGTCCGTTATAAAGCGCGACTGCGGACAGACTCGCGAATACTCCGCTAGTAAATTTCATATGCCGCGTGCCTCCCTTCGTCTCCTAACCGCTGATGATGCGCCTGATCCGCAATATGATTCCGCTATTATCGCGGCGCTGACCTTCCGCTGCCATGTGGATCTCCGTCAAACGGATAATTTCATCGTTGACTTCAGTAATCGTCTCCGATAGCATTTCGTTCTGACGCGTTAATGCTGCGTCGGTTTTCGTGAACGTTGCGAGCGACTTTAGACTTGCGCGACTTAAGCGGTTAATGCGGGATTGAAACGTTTGGAACATCGCCATTAATCGGACACCCCTTCGGATTTAGTTTCATTTAATTTACGTTAAGATTGCGTAACCAACCGCGGTCCAAAACGCTAGGCACGCGGTCGCTATCGTCAACCATACGGCACCTCTAGCGCTCATCAAAATCCGAGGTCAGGCGTCGGGGCGCTTTCGTCGATCGGAGGAACATCGTCGTCGGACGGTTGACTCGCGTTAGTTTGCGTCGATCCCGCTGAAGCTCCGATACTAAGACCGAGCCGCGCGATATCGAATCCGGCGATAACGAGATTCTTTGTCTGCTCCGCCTCGTCCGCTACGTACAGGCACGTTTCCAGCGATTCCATATCGAACGGTTTCTCCGCTAGTTTAGCGAAATTGGCGCGTTCGGCATCCGTCAAGTCTTCGTCGATATCGAGCATCGGCGATAATGAAACGGCGGCATTCGTACCTGCGCCTACTTTGCTGAGTTCGAACGCGACTTTGCCGAGCTTCTTCGCGTATTTCTCAATCGTAGCTTTAATCTGCGTTTCTTGCTTCGGTGAAAAGTCGATTACGATATCCTTGCCGGTCGCCAAATCGTAGAATGCACGCAGGTAACGCTTCTTACCTTTGTACAGATACGCTTCATCCGTGATTAGTTTAACGTCCGCCTCGGATGAGCCGGCTTCCTTCGCGGTTTTAGCGTCCGCATAAAGAGCGTCGGCGGCCTGATCCCATAGCGATGGGTTACTTTCTACGTAGCCTTTAGCGTTACGTACGCCGGGATTCTTCGGCAGAAACGTGTTGACTTTTCCGAACATGCCGTAACCGTAGTATTCCGCGACATCATTGACGGACTTAACGCCGACTTTAAACGTTGTGCCGGATTTGAACGATACGATCGGGCTATCTTCGCCACCTCCGTTATCGTTCGTTGCCTGCGCCGCTGCTTCGCCTTTTTTCGTAAATAATGACAATTCGCATCACTCCCGTTATATTTTCGTAGCGTAATCTTCTACGCCCGCTATCGGATATTAACGTTCCCGACGGAATAGCGCCTCTCCTCGCTAACCGCACGTTAATATCCGATAGCCGACGTCGGAACCGGTTGGCTCCGTGCTGTCCGCTTGTTGTTTCGTTACATATACTACGTTGCCGTCCGTTTCATTTCCGTACAAATCCGCGATATCTTTTTATACGTAATTCGCGATTCCCTTCGCCAGCGTCGATTTCGTACGCTTGACTTCGAATGCGGCTACGTTGAGCTGCGTGATTTCTGCGTCAATCTCCGCGATACGATTGGCCATAGATTCCGCTACCGTAATTGACCGTGTCTTCAGCTTCCGCAACTCACATTCGGCGCGCTCGACCGCTAATTCCGCTTTACGCACGCTGATTGCGTGTAATTCGCGGGCTTCCTTCCGCTGAGCGCCTCTCAATGCTTTGATAAGCACCCTCGTAACATCATCGCTTATTGACTGCGCAGATGACTCCTGTGGGTATAACGTAATTACAGCGTCCTCGTTAATCGCGACGATAAACGCGGTACGTTTATATGCGAATAGTCTACGCGAAACACCGTCCTCGCCAATCACGCTCGAATCAATAAGACTAGCGCGACGTACCATGTCCATTACGTACATAGGCGCTTGGCCACGGTCGACTCCGAAATGCTCGACGGCACGGTCGCAAGCATGTGGGACTACGAATATTTTACCGGTGAAATGCGAGCCTGCTTTCGGGTCAATTGCGATGCTCATTACGCAATCACCCGCCCCAAAATCCGTCCGCCACGGTAGTAATCCGCTACATCCTCGTATTCTTCCGCGCCTCCGTTATATAGTAGGAACGTATCAACTTCGGTTATTTTCTGCGTAAGTACGGCCGCTGGAAACCGCGTTGTTTTTCTATTGCGTAATCTATCGTTGAATTGCGTTAACATTTCGTCACACTCCGTTCACAAATTCGTCAAACTTCGTTATATATTTAGTGGAAAATTTTAGGCACATTTGAATAAACGTTGACAATCGATTCTTTTTTCAATAGAATAAGAATCGTAGCAAACATAAGTGAGACAATATAACATACAGTTTAATACATAAGAAAATGGGTAATACTACGTAATGTTAATTTTTACGCGTTTTACAGAAAAGCGCGCTATGTTATAATGTAAGTGGAGCCGTCCCTTCCGACGCCATACCTAATCGCCGGAGGGTTCGTGTTCCAAACGTTATACCGCTAAGTAATCCTCTAAATCACCGAAACGATTAGCGTCGTAACGTGATGCAAGGGATCTCAGCTTGCGGTAAACGGTAGTGTGGTTAAGTCCTAGCGCTTTAGCGAGTGCCGTGACGGACTTATACTTCGGAAAGTTCGTAACGATTAGCGTCGTTACGGAATCGACCTGAGACGGGTCATTTACTAGGAAGTCGATCAGTTGGCGCTGGTCGGCTTCTTTCTTTGTGTACATACGATCATTTGCGTATTCTTGAAGATCAAACATGTCATCTTCGATAGTTTCCGGAAAAAGCGTCTTGCCTCCGACTTGATAGCGCGTTGTTCGCCGCTTGCTCGTTCGGTAGAAATGTAATCGCGCCAGCTTCAGCGCTACGGACAGCGTCTTTCCGAAATCTCGAATGTCTGTCCTACGGATAAGCTTCAGCACTGTGTCGTCAAAGACTTCACTAGCGTCGCTGCCATCCCCGTAGCCGGATCGTGTAATCATTCGGATATTCGTCTTGCGCTCCGTACTTACCTCCGCATATATATCACGGAATGTTTGCTGGTCGTTGGTGGCGCGAAACTTACTTACGAGATTATTAAGTTTTTCAAAACCCATCCATTAATCACTCCCTTTATCATCTTTCAAATACTACGTTGCCGCCCACTTTATTCCCGTACACATTTCCGGTAAATAATGCTAAACTTATTAACGTTGTTGATATTATGTAAAACGGAGGACGCGGCGGCTATGGCGATTAAGCCTGTACGCTGTCTTATTCCGTCTTTACTCGAAGAACGCAAGATGACGCAGCAACAACTTATAGAGCGCACCGGTATCGCAAAATCTACGATATCTGCGTATAGCCGGTTTCATCGAAAGGCAATGACACTACAAAGCGCGATTGTTATTGCGGAAGTTTTTGGCGTCCATCCGCGTGATCTGTACGAGTGGGATAGCGAATGATTCAGCGTTAAGCTGGCGGTTTTTAAACCGTCCGGCCGCGCTGTAGTCTACGTTCGTAGACACGACCGCATATTCCCGATTGTACGCGCTTCACGCCGCCTTGTAAATCGCTATCATTCGACCCAATTCGACATTATAACGCGTAAGGTATCGAATATATCGGTCGATGGTCTTATTTCGCATAGATTACCGCCCACAAACGCTATACTAGCGCGATTTTCACCGTATAAACCGTCCGCGCACGTTCGACAAACGAGGGAAATTTTACCTTGGCAGACGTTCCCATTTCGTTAACATCCTTATATCGCGAAGGCACCGTTGCTACTTTGACGCGCACGAACGGACTTAGTTCCGAAATTACTTTCCGCTGCCACTTTCGGCCGGCACCGTCATTATCGCGAATCACCGTGACTTCCTCGATGCGGCTACGGATTATAAGATCGCGCTTGGCTTCGGTAAACGACGTTCCTCCCGTTGCAATCGCGAATATGCCAGCGCTCATTAGAGTCATCGCGTCAATCTCGGATTCTACGACGGCTGCTTTCGTTAACCGACGCTCATACGCGATATTGATTCCGTAGACTAAATCGCGAATAGGACGGCCTCCACGCATATACCAGAATACCTTCGTATCGATTCGCCTGTATTTGACGTTAGCGAGCGAATTATCTGCGTTAACCCAGGGAATCGTGACCGCAGACCTACGTTTATCGTATCCTATGCTCATGAGACGCTGGACTGATTCGGAAATGCCGCGCGATCCAAGATACGGACTTCTAAACCGGTATTCGTCGAGCAAGCGCATACCTAACGTTACTGGCGTAGGCTTGTCCGCGCTACTAAGCTTCAGCGGTTTTAGTGACGGGGGCTCATCCGGATTCTGCCCGTACAAGTCGTTCGGATACTCCGCTAGGAACCGCTCAATGACTTCGGTAGGCGTAACGTTATCCAGAAACGCGATAAGCTTAACGAAGCCGCCGCGCGCCCATTCGGAATCCTCCGCGCCTGGGTCGCCCCAATCGCCGGCTTTCGCGCTCGCGGTATCCTCCGTGTAAACGTAAAACGAAGGCTGACGGTCGCCGTGGCGGAACGGACTGACTGCGATTAGCCTATCCGGGAGCCACGTCGGCTTCGTCCACGTGAAGCGTTCGAGCTCCGCGATAATGTCGACTTCGACGAGGACTTCCGTAGGCTCAGCGGATGGTGCGTTTGATCCGTTTGGACCTCGTATGTAGAGCGTGATTGACATAGCGTCAACTCCTTTCGTGTAATGCGATTATATAGCGAAAGCATGTTCGGAGTCGAACGTCATATTCCGTCAAAATTCCTATCCTGGTCACCGAGTCGATCTCGTAAACGCTACGGATTACTACTGATAGCTTAGATTAACGATTATTTTACGGGTTTGATGTGGTTAGTATAACTCTATCACTCTTTTTCATTCATTTGTTCTAGTATCCCTTTGTGGTATGTTTCTGTAAAATCAAAACCTATTCCATTTTCTCTAGCCGTTAGTAGTCCTAACTCAACTTCTACATCTGTCAAAGCTGCCTGTATTATAGACATGAGAAACTCTTGTTTGGATAATTTCAATTCTTTTCTAACAAACTCCAATCTAGCGTTTGTCATTCTGTTTGTTGTTAAGGAAAATCTAACATCATCGGTCATTGTTGGATCTTTAGCTCGTTTTATCATAGAATTAATCTTCTTTTTCAAAACATCACTCATCTTTTTCACCACCTTCCTTGATTCATATTTGATTTAAATATTAGCACCAATTTTGGTTCATGTAAATAGTGGAATTATAATATATTTTGTCGTACGCTAGGATTATCTTCCGCGTAGCAAAACTCACGCTAGAAATTGCGCAGCCACTTCCGCACCCGTCGGCATCTCCCGCAGCACTCCGTAATCCATCAACGCAACTAAGTCCAGCGTAAATCCCTCGCCACCATTGCGCCCTTTCTCTACACCGATCCGCCCGTTACCGTCCACCGCATCAAATACGAAGAGGTTCGTTGCGATTTCGAGTAGCGCCTTCGTCGTTTTGACTTGGTCGCGCTTCGGCAGCTTGATTTCACGATGTCCCGTACCCTCATCCGTTTCCTGGCGTTCTGTTGACGCTTGTATCGTGAAGATGCCTACGACGTCATGCGCGCCTATGATCCGCTCGAAGTGACGCGCAGCTTGTTCCGCAGCTCCGCCCGCTGTCTTATTTGCGTTATGACCGTACACGTCGTCGAGTCCGTAAAATGGATCGATAACTACGCAGTCAATATCCGGTCGAATATGGAGCTCACGGTCGAGATCCGCTAGTGTCCGCGTCAACTCCGTATCCGACTTCGCCTGCAGGATAAGTTCGCCCGGATAATACTCGTTAATCGCGTCCAGCATCGCGAAGAAGTACGGCTCCATCTCGTCGTCTAAGTGACCGCTTAATATCGCCTTATTCGGAAGTCCGACTTTAACCGCGTGGTCAGCGTGGCTGACCGCTTCATCTCGCGCTGTCATAATCGAGAATAGACGCGCCAGCCATACGTACGCTTTAACTTCGTATGACTTAACGAGCACCTTCGCGCCCTGGCGTAGCATTTCGTCGATGAGGACTGCGGAGAGGTACGTTTTGCCTCGGCCACTTTCTGCCATGATCCCGTAGATGTCACCGGAATATAAGCCGCCGATTTCAGCGTTAAGCGTTGGGAATGGCGTTTTCCATAGCTTAAACGAAGCGCCAGCCTTCCGTTTATCGTATTCTGCGCGAAACTCAACGGCGCGGTCAGCCAGCGTCTTACCAATTGGTAATGGAACACTTGTTCCCATTTTAACTCGTTCGAGCTCCTTTGTAAACCACGTAATGAACGAACCGGCAGATAATTCGGCATATTTTTTCGCCATGCTTCCGTTAATTAACTCGGCTAGGATACGTTTTCCAGCGCCGTCCTTCAGCTTACCCGTAAGGTACTCGTAGGAATCCGTCACAGCCGGTATATACACGAAGTCCGGAACCTCCGTAACTACCGTCGCATAGCTCGGCGCTTGTCCTCCGTTCTTATCCGCGTAATCCAGAATGAATGCGGACGCTGACCGTTCCGTAACCGTTGGGAAATCGGACTCGGCGATCTGATAACGTAATAACGCCGGCACATCGTTCGCGTCGATAATTTTCGATAGTAACGTTTCGCCTACGCTCATTTCGTTCACCTCCATATATTTGATCCGGAAGATAGCGTTACCTATTCGCCACCTTTTGGTAGGAAAAGCATAGCACGCCGCACTTACGTTGTAAAGACAGCGCCACTATATATTGTATGTCTTTTAGTGTTTAGTTTGTAAACACACACAATATGTAGTATGTTTAAACTCGCCGTCCCGTCGTTCATAATCTACATATTGATTTAACGCATTCCCCGCTGACTCCCGCCGATAAACGTTATCTCCGCGCACATATCCCGGACTCGATCCGCCAGGCGTGCCGGCTGCTCACGGAATACTTCGTTAAGCTGCGTTAGCGCTACGTTAGACGTATAAACCGTAGGCAGTCCGCTACTAACCCGCGCGTTAATTATGCGGTGTAAATCCGCCCTGAAAGCCTCCGTACAGTCGCGTACGCCCATATCGTCCAATACCACAAACGGAGCACTCATTGCCGCCTTCTGCGCGTTGTAATAGCGTGCTGACGCGGGCTCGGCGATATGCTCCGGAACACGCGGACGGTTGAACTCGTTATAGTCCGATTGCCACGCGTTGACGTCGAGGAAATACGCCGGGCGTTCATGTACCGGAAGCCCACGCCGGAGAGAACCTACGTAATGAACCGCAATGTATTCGTTGAGTATAGCGGCCGCCGTCGTTGTCTTGCCGGTGCCTGGCGAATCGGACGCGAGGTACAACGATTTAATCCGAGATTGGCCGCTTTCTTCCGCTACGTCTGCGAATTGGCGCGTAAATGTCGACGTGTATTGGCGTACCATATCGTATACGCGGTAACCTCCGATCGCCTGCGCGTCCTTGGCGGGACTGTTCGCCAGTGTTACCAGACGGTAATCCTCCGGTAAGTTTGCGGCTGCTATCCGTCCTGATTGACCGCTGAACCCATAGAGAGCTACGTAAGAGGCGCAGCGTGCGGAACATTGCGGTCCGTCGGCGAGCGTACATATCGAGCTGAGTACGCATTTTTGCGAATGCTTCATTCGTTCACCTCTCGTTCTATATTCGGAGTGTATAACGCAATGTGATACGTTGGCAATGTAATTAGTTGTACAACTAATTGTGTTGACATGCGTAAATTAACGGAGTATAATGCGCGCTATTTGGATTAACGTCATGGTTGCGCCAGCATCTTCGGACGATAATACGAAGTCTTCGCGCGTTCATCGACGATCTCCTTCGATCCGTCCGCGTAATAATTAACGAGGCGCACTCCGTAGACAAGTCCGTTCAGATAACGCATCTTGCCGTGATACTCGTCCATCTTCTTACGTGCGGCTTCTTCCGTCTTCCAAAACGTAGAAAACGTTCCGGAGTACGCTTCGACAACGGCTTCCCACGGTTTTTCCATCCGTTCAATATGCGTTAGCTTTGCGTTAATCTCCGTCAATTCCGTTTCGAGATCCGCTTTCTTTGCGAGCAATTCCGACTTAGTTAGCGTTGTCACGTTATCGCCTCCGTTAATAGTATTGTCACACTAGCGGCGTAATTTCGTCAAATTACCGATATATCTGGATATGTCCGTTCGTAGTTCGATATGTTTAGATAGCGCGATTGAGATTTCCAACGTTCACAAAACGTTCACTTTTCCGTTGGTTTCTACGGATATCGTAACACGGCTTTTTATTACGGACCACACTTCGTTACTTACCTCCGTAATGTTCGATAATATCGTCAATCGTGCGGAATGTATCGTCCGCTACCTCCTTTATTGCGTACACTCTACGTTAGCCTCCTCCGCTTTCCAACACGATTGGCTTCCGCGTTTAGATTCCGTAAGTGTTAACGTTCCAATCGGACGCCCCGCGAGCACCTTCAGCAAATCGACGGTGAATACGTTAACCTCACGCCCCGTTTCTGTATGGCGTAGATAAACGCGGTTTCCGTATGACCGTTCGTACGTAAACTCTCCGGTAATGACATCTTTCGGAATGTCACGCTCAACGTATAAACCTCCGCAATCCCCTTCCTTGTAGCCGTGTTTGCGTCCAACCTGCCACGTATCGACCTGTGCTCCGCATACGTCACATACTGCCTTTTTAATCGTCTTATTTGCCGCCATAAAACATAGCCTCCTTCGTTATTTTACACAGAGTCCGTTAGTTCCGCGAATTAGAAAATCCGAGATAAACGGAGATAAACGCGTTACTGAAGGGGTCGCCTCCCCCTCAGAAAACGGCCGAATTCGGACTAATTTGAGGTTTTATAACCACGGCTTTACAGCCATTTCATCACCGCGTCCGCACTCGGAGCCTTATCCGCCGCATTTACCGCAGCTTCAGCACGCCTTTCCTGCGCTGCCTTATCCGCTATCAAACGTGGCATAATCGTATTCAACCGATAGCTACACGCAAATCCCGCCGTAAGTGACGGATAATCACGCGTCGGCTTATAATCGCGGAAGCACTCGTCGAAGGCTGCGTGTAGGAGCGCCGGTCCGTATGCGTCTAGCGCCCGTTTGAGCTGCGCCTGTTCGAAGCGCCAGTTGCGCAACGGAAAATATTCGGTAACTCCGAAGCGCTCAGCGTTCATATCGCGGAAATACTCCGTAAAACTTAACGTGTTCCAGTCGGCAATCGGAAGCGAGCGCCATTCTTTCCGGTTAAGCTTCGGTTTGGGTTCCGTTTTCTTGCGTGGCATCCGCGATTGCTTCGGTGCTTTCTCCATCGCTTAGGCTCACCTCCACTTGATATCGTTTAAACGTTTCCCATTGCGTTTCGTCCCAATCCAGAGCGCGTAGAATCGATTGGGTATGCGATTCAGCACTTAACGCACGTCTCCGCCAACGTTCAGCCTCCGCATCTAGCCGTTGGATTCCGCTCGCTACTGCTAACGAACGTTTCCACACCGCCAACTCGGACTCAGCGATAATCGCCCGCTTGATTGCGTGAGGCCATCCGGTTCGGGCTTCCGCGATGAACGTAATATCTTCCGCTGATATATCGCAGTATGCGCGGTCGCTTCCACCTACGTTGATTACCGACTCCGTATCCGATGCAATAATTGTGTAGTCGAATTCAATACGTAACCACGGACCCGCCGTAGCCGCATCGCATATTTGCAAATCAGCCGCTAAGTCACGGCGTTCTGTGACGTTTAAATCGCGTTTAGTTTCCGTTGTCACACAATCGCCTCCGCCTCGTCATATTTGCGCCCAGTCCGTTCCTCGTATCTCCGTTTTGCTTGGTATTCCCTGTACGCATTCTGTGCGGAAGTCGAACCGCTGATCGGCGCGCCAACTCGCACGCATTCCGCGATAAACTCGTCGTTAACGTCACGATGTGGAATCCCTTCCGTTGCCAGCCGCCAGTGTACGAGTTCGTGGAGTAGCGTTCCCAACACGGCGGAGCGCATCCTCTCCGCGTTCCTATGGCGGCTCATGCGAATTAAAGGGACGGCGTTCGGGTCGCTTCGTTTCCAAACGAATTTACCGTTGTAATTGTGCCAGACACGGTTAACGAGTTCGATGTGACCGGTAAACGGAACGCCCCAATGACGCCGAGAAAGCATGGAGGCTTCCGCATATAACTCGTCCAAAGTCATACGGTCACCAACGCTTCTTTTACCTTCCGTGGACGTCCGCGTTTCTTCTTGACCGGTTCAATCGCAATAACTTCCGTTTCAACTACACGCGATTCTCCACTCAACGGAAATATATTAACGAGCGCCGACGTAATATCCTTCGCGAGTTTCATTACAACGGATAACCGCGTATTTTGAAGCACGAAGTATTCCATGAATCCGCCGACGTTCACCACGCCTGATATCGCGTAATCGCCTACTTCCGGCAGGTGCGTTTTTCCTACGCCAGCGCCCGGCTTAATTGCGCCTTTATGTGCGTTTAATAAGCCGACGGAGCTCGATTGCCCGAGACACGCGTCAATCGCGATAACCGTTTTACCCGCAGGCAGTCCCGCAACTCGCTCCGCCAGGTTGACGGCATGAGTCGGATCATCCAGCGTACCGACTACGTTCCCGTATCCAATGCCGCGCAGAAACGTTCCGACTAACGGGCCCAGCGAATCACCACTTGAACGGTCGGTTCCGATGCAGACGAAGATAACGTCATTCACCGTTAAGTGGTTCGGAATTAGCGCGGATAATGCCGTTGTAAGCTCGGTCGCACCGTTCAACCTACCGTACTTGACTCCGCTAAAAACGTCCTCATGCGCTACCGCTACGTTACCCTTCGCCAATTAAACCGCCGCCTTTTCATCGGATTTTAAAACGATACCCTCAACCGCTTCCCGTAACCGCTCACTGTGTCCGCGGATTATTTGAGCGAGCTCTCCGAGACTTTGTACGGTCTTCATCGTATCTGAACCGGAATCAATAACCGCCTGGCGCAATACAACGTCCTGCAACGCTGCATTTAAGCCAGCCGCTGTCATACCGTAATAGCCGATGTTACGCCAGTCTTCGTGGGGCTCGGTTGATAACGTTGGATCCGCAGCTAATCGCGCGCTAAAGCCGGGCGCTTTCGCCGGATCGACCATATGGCGCTCCTGCACGATGAGCGAGCGTTCGCCATCGGATGTTAACCGGAATGATTGCGTTAAGGATACGTTAAGTTTCGTTGTCATAGATACGTCACCTCCGTCGATTCTTCCACGTTAAGACCCGCGATGTTGATTCCGAGCTCGCTTAGTACGAATAGGATTCCGCGTTGATATCCGGAGTCGTACGGGAACATGTCCGCGAAGTGGGAAGCGTGTTCGTATTTATCGCGGATATTCTCGTAAGCAATTCGCCTCAATTCGTCCGCTGACGGGTTTAACGGTTCGACCGTTGTATATCCGTTAAGGACAGCCGCGAGGTAGTTGCGCCGGTTCAGCGCTGTCTCATCGTAATAGCGGAGGATTGTTTTAGCGTGCGCATTTCCGTCCGCTAACGCCCGCCTACGGATGGCTTCGATATTCAGCGGATCGACTTGGCTGTATACGATGTGGCTACGGTAATATTCGAGTGCTAACGCGACTTCGACGGGAATGACGGGAATTAATACGTTATTCATACGTTCACCCCTTCGATTTTGACGTTAACTATGCGGAGGACGTCTTCTATCGTCCACATACGTATTTGAGCCATTTGCCAAGCGGTGTCGGCGGGATTAGCGGCTACCTTCGCGAGTGATTCGTACCAATTCCGAACGTACTCATGCGCGGCTTCCTCCGGCGTTTTCTCGACGGTCCAGCCGTTAACTAACGCAGCGAGCAACGTGTCGAACGGGATTGAACGCAATATATCGTAATCCCTACCCTCGTAATCATTAGCGTTGAGAACCTTATATACGAATGATTGCGTACTACTTTCGCCAATTTTGCTACGTAGGACTTCGATAGCGTCCGCCTCTTCACGCGATATAGCCGGAATTAATACGTTTGGTGCGATTGACATTACGTAACCTCCTCGTTTTTTTTTCTTACGATTACTACGTTGCCGACCGCTTGGAGACCGTACACTCTACGCGGATAAATTCGTACGTACTGTATCACGATTGCTACAGCGGAATACGGAATACGACATTTGTCCATATGAAACCCATACGAACGGCTGCGATCCGATACGGCTATTACGCGAATACTACATTTGTCCATGCGGGCATCCGCGGATAAGTAGCGGGGTATTACGGACGATAACGGTAGTGAACGTAGGTTAACGTTTAATAACGGAGTAAAGAGCGTTATAAGAGCGTATATAAAGATCTTAAGTACTTAAGTTCTTTAAGATCTTAAGAACTAAGGTTATTCACTACGTTCATAACCTCCGTAATCGGCGGAAAAGAACGCCTCTACGGGATGACTAATAGATTAATCCGCGTAAGCACTAAAAAACAAAAGATAAAACCGTTGGAATCCGGCCACCAAACGGCCCCTTTCGCAATCCGCACCGCCGCCCACACGTCCGCCATACGATTCTCCCGTATATTTACCGTGAAATTAGCGTGTTTGACCGTCTGGACGATAAAATGTTCATCCGAAGTATGAAACGCGCTAATTTCCCGTCGAGATTAAGCCGAGCGCTAGGAGGGCGTTTTTGATACGGGCGGCTGTCGTCGATGGCGAGCGTTCAACGTGAGGGAGCGTTATGAAGTCACTTGATTACGTATAAAAACGACATTTATCCATATACGTATTGTATCGTTAAGAGAGCGTTGGTGATACGTAATGGAATCGTTGGCGCGATTCGAACGGTTAGACTGCGACTTTGAACGATTACCTACTTCGCTCATTTACGCTACTTAACTATGCCGCGTTTGAAAGACGTCGAGCAATGAAATCGATACCTTTCGGCGTAACACGCGTAGTAGGAAAGGCGGTTACTACTCCCTTAACTTTTCGCACCGCCTCCACTACTTCGAAATACCCTGAGTTAATATACTGCTGATATGGGACGTTCTCCTGCGTTAATACTTTTAGAACGCGTAACTTGTTAAACATAGTGTTACGACCTAACCCGATCGCCTTGGCTACCTGTGCCATAGACTGCGTACCTTCAGCAAACATGAAAGTATCGAAAGCCTCAACTTTTGGAGATTGTTCCGCAATAACCTTTTCTGCCGACAGACGTAATTGACGCTCTTCATGTAACCGCGTTACCGTTTTAAGAAGTAATTCCGGATCATCTAACAGTGAGTCCGTCGCGTACATTCCGTTTTGGCGTATTGACGGGAGGACTTCGTGAGTAATCCAACGTTTGAACGCCTTGGCTTCCGGCTTACTACTACGAATAATTAAACTATATAGACCGGCTTCGCTGATAATATTAGCTTCTGGACCACCCTCAGAAATTCTTAGGGTCGATTTTTCGTCAGCATCCAGAGCGCGAATTGCTTCCGTTGGATTTGAAAGACCGATGGATTCGCAAATATCTTTAACTACCCACCACGGCTCGCCGTTAACTACTACCGTTCTAACCTCGTTTTCTTCATAATTGAATACGTGTTGAATTTGTCTCATTCGTATCGCCTCCGAATAGTCTATTAGATTACACATATCAATACGCAACGCTCGAACTGTTTCGCGCATGTTTCGTGTAATCTCATTAACTACGTTGCCGCTCGGAGGATTTCCGTACACTTTCGCAAATAGAAGCAACGCCACTCCGTTATAATCAGCGGCGTTGCTCCGTTTATTTAATCGTTATCATCGTCGTGCAAATGTTCTAGCGGAGAGAACTTACGATGTTGCTTCGCAATGTCAGCGCCAAATAATGAGACGTATGTCTGGACCATTTCGACCGTAGTATGACCGAGCATCTTCTGTAGAGAGAACGCGTCCCCTCCGTTCATTATGTAAAACTTCGCAAATGTATGACGGAACGTATGCGGACTCACACGTACGCCTTTTATTCCCGCAGCGATACCGAGTTTCTGTATATTCTCCTGCACCGTACGCCGCTTAATCGCGCTGTTATCGATATTGACGAATAGGAAATCGTGATCCAACGGACCGCGTATAGCAACGTATTTCTTCATCTGTTTTTCCAACGTAGCCTGGAACGGCACAAAACGCTCCTTGCGCCCCTTGCCGAATACTTTGATAACGCGTTCCTTCCAGTAGATATCCGTTACCTTAAGCCCCTCCAGCTCGCATATGCGGATGCCCGTTTCAATAAGAAGCTGAACCGTTGTATAATCGCGGAATCCCGTAAACGACTGCTGATCGGCGGCTTTTAACAACGCTTTAACTTGATCCGTAGTGAATGCCGGTATGATCCGCCTCTCCGTCCGTAGTAGCTCAACGTGTTCAGCCGGATTCGTTGGCAGAAAACTCCGCTCATTAAGGAAACGGAAGAACGTCCGCCATCCCTTCAAATTCGTATTGACCGTCGTATCCTTAACGCCAGAATTCAACTTCGCCATAATCGCGGTCTTCAATAACGCCTCCGTTACGTCGATCGGACGTTCAGCTTTCGCGATGAGTAGATACTTAACGAGTTCTTTTAACGAATTCCGGTAATACTTAACGGTGAAGCTACTGAGGTTCTTCACGGTGCAGTCGTAGAGGAACGTAGCGACCGCTGTGTCGTAGTCTACGGCTTCCATCGCATATTTACTTGTGCCGTCCTCTACGAAGGCTGTAACGGTGTTTGGACGCCTTGTACGCGAGTTGTTCGCCATAACGCAAAAATACCTCCTTTCCACTTTTACGCGGCTAAGAGGTATCGAATATAGACGGATATTAACGTGACGGCTCGTTTATTGCGTGCCGCACGGAAGATGTAAGTTTACGCCGAACTGCGAATCTATCGGATTTTCTACGTAAAGCGCTAGGTACGCTAATACCGCAGTAGGCAACGATTGGGCTCCGTAAGGCAACGTTTGGCATCCGTATAAATACGAGCCTATCCGCTAGAATTACCTGAACCGTGCGCGTCTGCCAATTCCGCCATGACCGCTTGTAACCGTTACTTTAGCACCAGAAGCACCGCCTAACGGGACAGAAAATAATATATCACGATAGGAAACGGATGTCAACGGCAACCTTATTTATTTTAATACAAGGGATCAGGTGTCTCTTGCAGCCATTCATTATGGCGGTCCTCGGTAAACGGTTGGTAATGGTAATTGCGGTTTAACTTGACGATATTCCGGTTCTGCTTGCGGATTGCGACTGTTTGGTCATCCCATGCCACAACGATACCTTTCACATCATTCTTGGGATCGGCATCCCTTACTACACGAAGCCTGGTTCCATCCAGACGGTATTGGTCTAATTGCTCTTCACTAATCATTGCTTTCGCTCCTCTCCTTCGGGTATCTAGAATAGAATACCCCATTACAAGCATACAATAAACAAGTCATGAATATATAAACCAGTTAAAGGAGTAATTCATTGTGGACAAAAAGACCTATTACGTCGCAGTAGGCTCCAGTGAAATCCTAGAGCCTGAGGACATGACTGGCAACTTCGAATTTGAGATTATCGCCTCTGAAGAGGAAGTTGACCAGCTTCAGGAATTGTTCGAAGAAAATGAGGATGCACATGATGATACCTATATCCGTTCGCATCTCCCCTTTCCGTTACACGATAATAATAGGGGGAATAGCACCGCCGACTATTACATGACCCAAATCTACAGCAAGCTGCACCAGTTGGGCACCCATGAGACCAAAGCCCATATTGAGAGCATGAACATCTTGCCATAAAAACAATTATCGAAATGTTAACAAAAAAACCTATTCCCTCCATGGAGAATAGGTTTCCCTACTGCTATAGATCGTATATACGCATGATTAGCTTACATGTTCTTTAGAATCATTAGTTTCGAACCAATAATCCAACACTTTGCTGGACATCACCCGTTTACTGATATAATCAACTTGCTGCTCCGAAAAATTTTGCTGCCACTCTACCTCAAGCTCATTGCACAATTTCACAATGGTCAATAGCTCGGACCATGCGACATATCTTTTGTACCAGAAAAATTGAGGATGTTCAATCATATAGGGATACAGATCATCAAACTCTGTATGTTTACAATCGAGGGCACGTTCAAAGTGAATTTTAGCTTCGCCTAACTTGGTCATGAAAAATTCATTTGGAATTTCATTCCCCATAGCAAATGCCTCCTCTCTTATGCATAACTCCATTATAAAGGAAAACAAGCTCGGATGGAAGGCTTTGTAATTTTGTAAATTATTCATCCGACTTGCCCTTACTCGAAAATAATAGTTCCCGATTCCATCGAAACAATTTTGGCCAGCGATTCCACGCGGATTCCAGTCTCCCGAATGGTCCTGCCCCCAGCTTGAAAGGTCTTCTCTACGGCTATGCCTACACCTACCAAATGCGCCCCCGAGCGACGAATAATCCGGATTAATCCTCTTGCTGCATCTCCATTAGCAATAAAGTCATCAATTAACAAAATCCGGTCCTCGGCCGCAAGAAACTCTCTAGCGACCATGATATCGGTGACAAAGCCTTTAGTGAATGAAGGTACACGTTCACTGTATATTTCTGCTGAATCCGAGCTTAACGGCTTTTTACGTCTGGCAAACACCATAGGTACGTTCAGAATTTGAGCAGCAGCGAATGCAATCGGAATACCCGATGATTCGATGGTCAAGATTTTGGTAACATTTTCCTCGGCAAACAGCCGTGCAAATTCCTTGCCCATCTCTGTCGTGAGTACGGGATCTACTGCATGGTTCATAATAGCATCCAATTTTATTACATCATTTGAAAGAACGACTCCAATTTCTCGTATACGCTGTTTTAACATTTCCATCTTTCTAACTCCTCCATCCGAAAAATCCCTTCTCGTTAACTTATCACAAGGTTAATAAACGTTTCAAGTCCAACTTTAATAAACTTTAAAAGTTTCGAAACTTTATGCTCGGGTAATACGTTAATAAAGGTATATTATCAAAAAAATTTTCTATTTAAGTTAAATCGCCTTGAATTAGTCATATTTGGACTTTGAACAGCTTGCCAGTACAGAGTATGATTATAAGGCTTATTAACTTAACGGAAGGCCAGGGTGCAGATGACAAACAAATCAAAATTACATAACTTGTCGCCGGCTTCTATTATCTTCATTATGCTATTATCAGGTTGTTATCATACGCCTGAATCCGTCCAACAGCCAGAAGCTAACATTCAACAATCCGTGGTATCCGGAATAGGGATAGTGGATCCTTCGGTCGATACAACCAAGGTTGATTCGGCAATAGCCGATTTATCTGAACAAGCTGCTCAGCCTGTTGTTGAACCAACACCAGCTACACCAGCAGCAGAAGTCAATCCGAGCGACAAGGTTTCCTTAGCCAGTGTGGAGCCCGCACCTAAGCAAGATCCAGTGATATCAGAAGTAAAGCCCGCTCCCTCCAAACCTAAAATTGATATTCGTGATTCTTACAATCAGGCTAAACCGACACTTATCGGACTAACTTTGAATACATCGATGGACAAGGTAGTTGCAACCTTCGGAAAACCTAAAGAGCAGTTTATTATGGATGAGGAAAACGACCCTATCACTGTCTATGACTATACTGATTTTCTTATAGGCTTTAATAAGCAAAAACAGCTGAGATTCATAGACATCCGCAGTGCGGAGATAAACCCTGGTTTAAATGGGTTAAAGCTAGGCCAGTCTACAAGTAAGGTTTATGAAGCGCTGGGTAAACCCGATTCTAACACCAGTTTCGTATTTACGTATAATTCAACTGGAGCTGTATTGAAGCTTGATGTGGACCCGAAGACAGATAAAGTAAACTCAATTAAGCTCTTCACCACTGAATAATCCCACATTCTTGGGAGCTAAGAAAAAAGCCTTTAAACTGATTTCAGTTTAAAGGCTTTTTTCTTTTACGTACGCGCCAATAAATGATAGCCGCCAAACCAATAACCACTACAGCAATAATGCCACCGATGCCGAGATAATGATGGATAACCGCCATAATTTTCGGAGCATTAAGTCCAATTACATGCCCTAAGGTTAAAAAGGTTAAGCACCAAACCATCGCACCACTACCTGCATACAATAAATACCGCCAAATACTCACTCCACTTACACCTGCTAAATAACAAGTGAAATGGCGTACCCCTGGGACATAATAGCCGAAAACTACCGTCCAAAGACCGTATTTCTGAAACCAGCCTTCGACAAGATCCAACCTTTGGGGTGTCAACTTGACCCATTTGCCATACCGATATAAAAAAGGCTTGCCGACCGTGTTTCCTAAATAATAACTAACGATCATCCCTACCATCGTACCTGCAAAGCTAGCAATAAAGGATTTAAAAAATGTGAGCCGACCACCTTCAATCGTTAAAGAACCCACGGTAGTCATAAGAATTTCATCCGGGACAGGTATTCCTACAATCCCAACTGCAAGCAAGCCAAACAGAGCGATATACCCATAATCTTCAATCAGCAGTAAGATATCTTCCAGCACAGGACACGCTCCAGCATGAGAAATGACTTGATGTATAAAATTCCAAGCATGAATATGAAGACAACCTCTATTTTAACAGAAACTATCCAATTTCCCAAGTTCGAGGCATGGGATGGTTCATTATTTCATATCTTGTACTATTATCCCTAGAGAACAAGCTATAAGAAGGGTGGAAAGCCATTAATGAAAGCATGGGGCCGTATCATTCAAGTTGGTTTCACTTATGCGGGTACGGTCGTTGGTGCCGGCTTTGCGACTGGGCAAGAAATCCTCCAGTTCTTCACCAGATATGGATCTGCAGCTACACTAAGCATAAGCATAGCTGGTGTTTTGTTTATCTGGATGGGTATAAAGCTAATGCTTCTGGCGCATGACCTTAAAGCACGCTCCTATGAAGATATGAACGCGTTATTATTTGGCCGACGTACCGGAAGATGGATCAATCTATTTACCTTGGTTACAATGCTAGGGGTTACGACAGTGATGCTGGCAGGAGCTGGCTCGGTGTTTGAAGAGCAGTTTCATTTGCCTTATCAATGGGGCTTACTTTTTACGTTGGTTTTGGCTTATGCCGTTTTGTATAAAGGTATGAAGGCTATTTTGATAGTGAATTCAATTGTCGTTCCCTTAATGCTTTGTTTTATTGGCATGGTCGTTTGGAACACCTGGAGCTTGCCTAGCTCAGGCAACTGGTTAACCTTTTCCACGGATTATTCCTTGCTCCAAATTTGGCTTTCACCTATGCTGTATGCGGCTTTTAACCTGTCTATGGCTCAAGGAGTGCTCGTCCCCCTTGGTGGGCAAACCGAAGACCGTTCCGTTCTATATTGGGGAGGAATATTAGGCGGCTTGATCATCGGCATCATGCTTTTGGCCGGCCATTACGCTTTATCCGCAAGAATGCCAGGCATTATACAGTATGATATCCCCATGGGCCAGCTAATTAGCAACCTTGGATGGATTTGGCAGCTTATCTTTATTGGTGTCATCTATAGCGAAATCTTCACAACTTTTATTGCTGACATGTTCGGGCTTACCACACAGCTTGAGCAGCATATCCAGCTTTCACACACATCCATCGTGCTGGTGCTTTTGTTATTTACCTATATAATCAGCCAGTTTGGTTTCAAATCGCTCCTCACCACTCTGTACCCGCTCTTCGGCTTGTTCAGCCTTGCCTGGTTGGTCATCCTGATTGGGCATAGAAAGCACAGATTCCACACGAATTAGTGAGAGCACTACTGACAAGCGAAGCACTATGAACAACATTCCAAAAACCATAAAAGCGAAGCCACATAGCAAATATCCATAATGGTACAGCGGATAGCTGGATGCATCACGAACAACAGCAAGTATATCGGCCACTAAAAACAAACAACCTATCACGAAAACACCGATAAGCATATAATCAAAAAAAGTCCAACGCAGCAAAGGGCGAAATGCCCCTTGGAGAAGAATTTGCTTGGATGCCGTTTGCTTGCGCTTCTCATGAAGCTGATGCATGGTCAACCAAGCCATCGCGACTGCGGATCCGGTCACCAGCAGCCCAACAACTCCTGCCAGTATGGCCAGCGTTAAGTTCATCCTATTCCCCTCCTAAAAGTTTTCAACGAAAACTTGCTTCGTAAGCATTTGCTGAGTTTTCGTAGAAAACTTACTTCGTAAGCATTTGAACAAGCCATAAGGAACCGATAAAGATTACTACCGGAAACACCCATAGTCCCATTAATAGGACCCTTATCGGTGCAGTCCCCGCATGGCTCCAGATTGAAGCGATATTTAAACGATGTACCCACGGTAGTTGTATGGATGCGGGATTCCCGATGGGTCTGCCAGCAGGATGAACCATTGTTCCACGCTTCCAGCCAACCCGATACGTAATTTCCCGTGCTTTCCGCTGCACCGGCTCCATGTTCGTGCCCCCGATTCCTTGATCAATATCCTGCAGGCAGGCCTGCCAGCCTAAGCCACCATAAATAGACTGCATCCACAAGGTGCAGTCTATCTCTCACTGTCGTGAAGCGCTGCCGCTATTCTTCCTTGCGATACGTGCGGTATACGCTTTTTAGCTGTTGGACTACCCGCGTCATCGAGTAATCGTTTTTAGCTTTGTCCCAAGCGATTCGACTTAAATTGTAGCGATATGTAGGATCGCCTATTACTTTTTCCAAAGCATTAGCAAGTGCTGGCACATCACCTACCGGGACAAGCAGTCCATTTTGCTCATGGACGATCTGCTCAGGGATGCCGCCAACATCTGTACCAACCAAGGCAAGACCGCATAACGCCGCCTCAGCGAATACGGATCCGAAGGATTCCGCTCGGGAAGGCAAGACGAATACATCAAAAAACGGCATAAAGTCCTCAGGATGAAGCATATACCCATAAAAAATAATTTCCTCATATATGTTTAGTTCGATTGCCATTTGCTCCAGCTCTTGGCGAATAGGTCCATCCCCGATTAAATGCAGCACAAAGGGATGCCCGTTTTTCTTCAGCTCCGCACAAGCTAGCAGCAAAATATCAATCCCCTTGGCAGGAACAAGGCGACAAACCGTAATTAATTGAGTTATTTTATTTTCATGGGGTACCGGACGGAAACGCTTCTCATCAAAGCCATTAGGAATAACGCCGATCCGCTCAGGCTCTTGGACAAATTCAGCTAAATATTGCTTGAAAGCATTAGAGGCTGTAATAATCTGGTCTAGCTGCTCCTCCAATTCCCGATAAATCGAGGTAAGGAAGTTGTATTCGACCCCTTCAGATGGAATTTTCCCGTTCAATGTCAATTCTTTTTCATAGCTGGAATGGATCGTTATAATAACGGGCGTTTCCGGATAAAGCTGCTTCATCACGAGACCTGCAATTGGATGGTGCGCATGGATTAAATCAAAGGTTTTGTTCATCCGCAGCTTGGTCCACCATACGTAATCCTTATAGGTTTGAATATATTTATCAACAATTGGATTGCCAGCGTAAACTTCCCAGTCAAAGGTAGCAAATTTTACCGGCTCCACCCCTTTGCTACGCACTCGTCTCGGAAGCGAGAACAACTCCATTTCCCAGCCGCGCTTATTAAACCTATCAAGTAGAAACGGAATCATCGAAGATACGCCACCAGGCTGTTCTGGCGGGAAAAATAAAGCTTGTAAAATATTCATGATTGGCCTCCGTGACCCTACACATAATTTTCTGTATAAATACTTGCATATCTGATATCGTATCAGGTATGTACCACTACTACAAGTGCAGCTGGCGAAAAAATGAGCAGGAATGGGAGTTATAAATTTTTCTGCAAAGCGAATGTACGTTTGCTATCATACTCTAGATATTTAGGAATAAATCGTGATGCATTGTACTGAGGAAACACGGTAATTTATCAGTGCAAAATTTAATTATATGCCACTCGATGACACTCAATGAATCCGAAAATGTTATTTTATTGTTACTTTTTAAACATATTAAAGTACTGAGTTTCCCCTCACCCTAAAAATATTTAGAACTGAGCCTATAATATCATTGATGTCGTTCAACCATCAATCATTGCCCAATCTTCCTCGGTTGGGCGTTTTGGTATGGCGTTCTCACTTACGGATTTCGCTAGTCTGGACATATTCATTCCTCCTGTTTTAAAAAGCTTGTTATATTTCCACCTGATCAAACTTCGCATGAATAATATCCTCGAACATGATCCATCGCCAATCATCCCCTGACTCATCGAGGAGCAGCTTCACACCTCGCCGCGTTTCAATGGCACCAACTGGACCGGTAATCACCTCATGCTCGAATTCACCATGCAGGTTAGCGTAACGGGCAAACAGCAAGCTCGGGTGCTGCGGATCAGCCCGAATATGTTTTCCTGTTCGTCCTCGGTCAGAATGGGCTTTGTGATTCTTAGTTTATCTTTGTCATGCCTGTTGAGCGCTATCACATGCTCCGGTAACACCATGCGACTGGATTCCCAATGACCATTGCCCTCTAGCTTCTTGCTCGGTGCTTGCTTCATGCTGTCACCCTATTCCCGTTGGCTGGATCGCCAGAATGTTTTCAATCTTAAACACCCGCGGCGCTTTCCGATGCAAACAATGGGCTTTTATGTAGCCTTTGTTAATGGCACGGACTTCGATCAGACGTTGCGTTATTTGCTCGGCAGCTCCTATGTAAATGATTTCTGTGGTACATCCAAGGTATTTCTTCAACTCCTTTTCCAATGCAATCGCCTCCTAAAAACACTAATGTTTGTTTGTATGCTATACACCGAAGTGGGAGGTTTAAATCAAGAGGAGTTTCTAGGATGACGAAATTTGTTTACTTTTTATTTACCAAGAGTTACTTGTGTTGGTTTATGTGTACTTCGTTTATCATGGAAGTGAAAGGGTGTGATCCTGATGTTATACCATGTCATCCACTTGCAAACGAATGAAATGAAAACACTAAAACCTGAAAATGTATTAGATATGGCCTATGATTCCGATGGGCGTGTAATTGTTATAGATAATGATCAACAAAGCTATTTTTTATTGGCGGATACAAACCTTATAAATGAACCCTAAGCACTTTCTATGGCACTCTCTACAAGTCGTTAAGCATTTTCCTTCCAATACTTCCCGACGCCAACTTACTGCCTCTTCCTTTATAATTACGGTAGAGGTGATTCATCTGTGTTTATTTCTCCAATGTTATTAGAAACCGCTCCAGCTCCGTTTTCCCACGATGATTATATATTCGAACCGAAGATAGATGGACACCGCGCCATCCTTACGAGATCCAACAATAATACGCGAATATACACGCGACACAATAACGATTGTACGCGGCAATATCCGGAGCTCAATAGTTTAGCGATCGACGACGTTATCCTGGACGGGGAGATTGCTGCAACTGGCGTTAACGGGCAAGTAGATTTTGAGGCAGTAATGGAACGTTTCGCGTTACGGAAATCGGACAAAGTACGGAAGGCTGCAGAATCACGACCGGTTAATTACGTTGTGTTCGATATATTGCGATATAAAGGTGAAGAATTGCGTGGTTATCCTCTACATAAAAGGAAAGAGTTATTGGCGACGCTAAACTTCGGCAATGCAAATATCGCAATTATACCGTCGATCGAGGCAGAGGGCGAGCGTCTTTATAAGCACATTGAGGCACTTTCAATGGAGGGAATCGTAGCCAAACGTGCAAATTCGATATATGTGAGTAGCCGATCAAGTGCGTGGCAAAAGGTTATTAATTGGACATACGTCGATGTTTTCATAAGTGGATATCGTAAGGGTGACTTTGGCTGGCTTACTGCCGATGAACACGGGCGCCCGTTGGGTATTGTAGAGATCGGTGTTACCCCGCGCCATAAGCTCGCGTTTTATGGTGTGAGGGATCGATTAAGGACGTATGAGGACGACGATTACGTTTATTTAGAGCCAAGGTTACTTGCGAAGGTTAAGATACGGAATTGGACACGCGCCGGCTTATTGCGTTCGCCGGTGTTTGTTGACTTCATTGTATAGATTAAAACAAAAGAAGCCCTAGATCCCGAAGGATGAGGGCTTAACCAAATTCATCATTTATGAAATTTTTTCCTACTCACAAGATAACGCAATCTACCACGAATCTCAAATATGTCTGCTGTATCGAATACAAGCCCGCCATCTCGCTGTACCTTTATGCCCTCCATGGCAGAATTCATATTGATCAAATTATGAAGGGTTAGGATTATATCTGCATTTTGCTTAAAGATCACTCCAAAACACATTTGTCCATCCTTTCAACAACATATTACAATCTATAATTGAAATAATAAAACAATTAGTCATTATGATTATACTTTACCCGAAACCTTTGAATATAAAACGCGTATAGACCATTATTGCTACTTATATTTTCTAATAAATTTAGTTTCATTAAATTAATAGACATATTTGTTGTAAATCTATATATTATTTTGCACTTTTTATATTACATCTTAGAGTGGAGGTTAGCAGAAGATGAGTCCGTCAGAATTAAATGAACTTGTTTTATTAATGAAAGTTGCGAGAGAGAAATCTAATATAGCTAACACCATGGCTTATGAACTCAGGCAAAGGGCTATTCAATATCAATTTGAAGCAACAGCTGCAACGGAGACAGCCGCTTTGATTATTGAAATTTTAGCATCTTGTACGGATTCAGCCCTTTTACCTAAAATTATGTTCGAGAGTAAGGAAGCCGCCCTTAAGGCTGTATCTTCTATTTTAAAAGCTTCTAAAGCAGTAGAGGAAGCAAACAAAGAAGAAAAAGAAGTTACAGCATCATTTAATTTAGCCTATGAGGCAGCGAGTAAATTAGTTAGTGCCCTTTCTTATACAGAAGATTCAATAAATATGAACAATAATAACTGTTAATAAAATTAGATACGCGCCAGCTTTCGTGGAGTCATTTTATAGATTAAAACAAAAAAATCCCCCATTCCCGAAGGATGAGGGCTTTTACCAAACAAAGACACAGATATAACTTTGTTTGGTAAAGATAGTATAACCACACATCCCAATATTAAACCCTTGTCTAAAGCATAAAAAAGCCCTCGATCCCGAAGGGTGAGGGCATGGATATTACAAGCCAACTAAAATTCCTCTATCGGAGTCAAGGGTTTTAGTTGGGGACATCAGGGAGTGTGACGTAATATCACATTTACATTATTTCCTCATTCACAAAATATAATCTCATTTAGGAGGCATTCCTCACAATTTAACACAGTTTATCTTAGGGCAATACTGTTTCATTCCATCCCATTTACCCCAAACGCACCCTCGGCATTTCTTTGGTTGTCTGGGAATAATCTCAATAGCCAACCTTTTTCACCTATACTTTCAATAGTGAACTAAAAAGAACTTCATCAATAAATCAGGCTTGAACAAGATCCGGTCTTTTTACTTGAAGTGGCGGAGGTACAAGCCACCCTTTATCTTTGCTCATTTTTAAAATTTTCAAACCAATAGTGCCTTTTGTCATATGATACTTAGTGAACAAAGCAATGATATCCTCTCTAATAGAACTGCCCATAATTTGACTGCAAGCCACCAAGCCAACTGAAGTATCCGCTGCAATAATTGTGGCGATTTCCTGATCTGTAAATCGGGCTCCCAACGGAATCTCTTCTAACTTTACCTCTGGTCGTGCAGGTAGCGACGGAGAAGGAGTAAATCCGTTATGGGTAAGCATCGTGTCACATTCACTGATTTCGAGCTCTGCCTGATCGATTATAGCAGCCAGAATTTTTTTGAGATCCTTGTCACCAGCATGGTTCAGGAAAGCCCGATTCATAGATATACAACCCTTTGCTGCAGCGGAAAATTGCCAGACAGCATAAATTTCTCCGTAATGCATAGGTTCATCCTTTGGATTACCGCTTAAAATTCCCATTTAACCCAACTCCTCGTTAGTTAATTTAACAAAGGTTATTTTGACCAATGCAGAAGAAACTTATTCTTATTGAGCGACGTATGAGGTTTCTCATAATCCCAAGCGCTTGGGATTATGGTAAAGAAAATGATACGCTCGGATGCATGGGATGTTAATGGGTCACTCCAGCGGGTGGTATTTTCCGAATGATTTTCTGCGGACTCGATTTGGTTCGGCTGCAGGATTCGTTTTCAGAATGAACTTTAATCAGTTCCTCACGGCTGATGAGCCTTTCATTATTGGATTTTGCTAATGTTCGCAGCATCGGTGTAATCGCTGTTGGTAATAACCCAAGCTTCAGATGCTCCATAATGAGCTATAGCACCAACTATTTCTTGGACAGCCTTGATGCCTACATTACTTTTATATCTTTTGGCTTGGATCACGATCTTTTTTCCGCCTTTTGCAATGACTAGATCAGCCCCGTAGTCTCCGGCAGATTGGGTTCCTAATACTTCGTAACCATGCTTTTTAATCAACTCCCCTAGGTACAACTCGAACTCCCTGCCGTCCATTTTATGGATGTCCTCAATTCCTGAACGCCTAAGTTTGTCCGTGTAGTTCATTTTTCGGATGATTAAAACTGCTATAACGACGGCGAAAGCAACGATTGCCACGCCTACAGAGGTTAATAGCGATTTAGTGAAATAAAACGTTACAAAAAAAGATCCAAACATAAATAACCCAATAAGCCCATTGATCAATTCATCTTCTTGCTTTGCTTTACTTTTTCGTCTAGATGAAAGTTTCCTTAGCAAAGTATGGTACTTTATTCCTATATTTGTTATAGTTGGATTTGACATACTTCGAGTAAATCACCCAGCCGATGGGAAACATGAAAGCAGGATGATCAAATTGAGTACAGTATTAAATGCAAGTGGGGATGTGGGGCAGCCGAGTCATAGAGTTGAACTAAACTCCTATTTTGATGGAGGATTACTCCAGTTCATCGGTTGGAATATTCTTGGGGCTCTCATCACGACGTGTACTTTAGGTATTTGTTATCCATGGAGTTTAACTATGATCTATCGTTGGAAGACTGAACATACTGTGGTAGACGGAAGGCGACTGCGATTTGACGGCACGGCGCTGGGGTTGTTCGGAAATTGGATTAAGTGGTGGTTACTATGCCTCATCACATTAGGTATCTACGGTTTTTGGCTTTTCATTTCTTTGGAAAAATGGAAAGTAAAACACACGACCTTTAGATAAATTTGGAGTGACCCTATGAAATTCGGTTTTCGAATACCAAGCTTGAAAAAGAGAATCGCTGCGAGGACTAGAGTTAAGCGGCATCTCGTAAACCAACTTGGACTAAAGATGCCCCGTGGTTCTGGCTGGATGAGGAGTCCGAAAAAATTACATATAACAAAGTGTATAACCGAACAATTTTTATATATTTGCTTTTATTAAAAAATTGTTCAAATGAAACAAAAAAGCCCTCGATCCCGAAGGAACGAGGGCTTTTAATATTCCCAGGCGCATGGGATTATGGTAAGGAAACTTTTCCTTGGCATAGAAAACCCTTCTTCTCGTTTACTGTCACGAACATATATTCCATATATCGGAAAATAGGACTTTTGTAGTAGGATTATATAGATATGAGGAGGTAATTGATGGATTTGCGGGTCAAGCTTGCCTACTTCTATCGATTATTGATTTTTCCACGATTAAAGTTCTCATCTCAACTATTGAGTTAACGTCTTCGATCTCTTGCTGAATAAAATCCTCGAACTGGATTAGACCCGACTCTAGAACCTTGATCTCCAAGAGATACCTCTTATGGTTTTCAAATTCGGTTATTACAAATGAGTGTATCGTTTCTCTAAGCTGTTTTACTTTGCGCCCACTTAGTTTAGTACGGGATAAGTCATCTATCAATTTCACCAGTTCTGCCTTTAGTTCAACGGAAAGAACCCCGATTGTTCCCGAAACAGAGATAGATCCCCTTGCTATCCCCCGTTCCCCATACTCCATAGTTTATTTCGCACAGATCGTCTAACGCGTCTTGAGACAGCTTGAAGCAGCTTTCCAATAAATGGTTCCGATCTCATATAGTCATCACTCCCGCCCACTCTTTCGACAGGAGGCGACCAATTACCTTTTTAATCCAGCCATGTATTTCAGAGGATAAAAATGGGTATGCTGTTAATCCTCTCTTTCATGACTTAAGGATCAGACCTACATCATGTGGTGTAGGTCTGATGTGTTTTACTTCTTCTTCAGCGATTCGAAGTATTTATCATGTCGCAAATCTTCTTCGGCCCTTATCGCAATCCCTTTTGGACACATGCAGTAACCAGCAGCATTCAACGGAATTAACTCCCGTTCCTCTACAGCCCTGACAAATCACCACTCTTTCAAGTGATACAACCTCGACCGGAATGACCTCTCCTTGCTCATACCAATCAGCGCCTATTCTTGCTAGATGATCGCCAAGCGCTTCTTCCGGTGTTTGTGAAACGATGAATTCTGGCATATCGTCACCGACTTGATATAATGACCATTTAATGATTGCTATTTTGTCCATTTGTTTCTTCCTCCTTGGCAATAAGTCCATACCAAATCAAAATATGAATCATAGTATATACCATCCCTCTAAAAGGAGGTTTACGATACTATGATGCGTAGACGCAAAAATAACGTTATTGTCATTAGATTAAGACCTGGACAAAAAGCAATTGTGATTTGTTCACCCCATCGCCGTTTGGTTTAAGATTCATTGCGGGAGCGCCTCGTCTTGACGGAGCGCTCTTTTTTTCTTTCATACACTTTAATAGCCAGCCAATGTCCTTTCCTCCTCTCCGGTGTTCCCCTTGGTATAAGGGGACCTTATTTAAATAATTTAACATTTGAAAGGCTGACATCATGAATAGTTATATTTTTCCCGTCAGGCTTAACCGAAATCCTGTCGCCCCGCACAAGCCCAATGATTCTCCCTGTTTCTCCAACTTTTGCCCTGCACCGTTTACCGTTCCACGTTGTTACTTCTTCAAGAAAAATCACTTTATCACCGTGCTTCATTCCATGTACACCACCCTACCCAATGATTTTTCCTAATTGAACGTTACTGTCAGGTGTGACAGGTTCATATCATCGATTTGGTTCAGCAGATCATCCCTGCTTTTTTGGTTCTTACCAATTCACGTTTGCTGCCGTTATCTTTTCATATACTTCAATTTTCAAGGTGTGTCACCACCCTATTAAATAAAACTAGTTAACCCTTCTGGCGGCTGGGGCTGTTCGGTCGGACTCGATGGCACCTGCGGTGCAAGTTCAAAACATTTTAAGTTCTTTTAAAGCGACATTACGATTACGTTTCTGTTCATAAAAATAAACAACTGCATTTTGAGATTCAGTCACACATATTAACTGACCTTGACCATGTTCCTTGTGCTCAACCTCGTTTAATCTTGTGGGATTTCCGCAAGCTGCACAGTATTCAACACTACTTTCATATGCAAGCACCGATTTGCCTCCCTTGCTTCTTTCCAGCCATCATCTTTATGCTTGATCAACCTTTCGATTTCAGTATCCTTCTGTTCTCTTTCCTCTATGAGTAGCCTATTAGCTT
The DNA here is from genome assembly GCF_011440305.1 of Paenibacillus agricola. GTDB lineage: Bacteria > Bacillota > Bacilli > Paenibacillales > NBRC-103111 > Paenibacillus_S > Paenibacillus_S agricola. The sequence continues at coordinate 97,424 of NZ_JAAOIW010000005.1, forward strand.
CCTCCAACTTATCCTCTTTTTCAAGAGATTAATGAAGATGTTCTTTAATCAGTCTACAAAATTGGACACCATAAGCCCTCACGTTTGTTTCTGAAATCTATAAAATAGTGAGCAATGAGAGGATGGTGATAAGGGTGTACGAAATATATCAAGCTTGCAGAAGCTGCCTTAATCGTCGAATTCGTGTTTACATGAGATCCGGGGAAATTTATGAAGGAACAGTCGTTAATGTTGATCCCAATTATTTATATCTGGAAGGAGGTTCTGCCTCGATCTCAAGTAAAAAAGTAAAAGTTAAAGGATTTTTAAATCCATTTATAACTACTCTTGTATTATTCGATCTATTAGCAATTGCTTTACTGGTATGATTGGATGTCCCTTTGAAGGAATGTAAGATCTCAACCCTCGTAACGCCCACTGAGATGCAGCGAGGGTTTTTATATTTGGTACTGGAGTGGTTTAGGGAGGCTATACCTCCCGCATTAATCCATACAAATCATGCCCCGATGAATCCGATCAAGGTCAGCCACCTCAGCCAGCTGCATTATCACAGCCCTACCATCCACCAGCAGAACCAGTTCCTCGCCTAACTTCATTGCATTAACTTCCTTCATCAATTCTGCTACGCGCTTGCGATATTTGCTCAGCTCCGTTTGCAATGCCGTGGAGCTAGTACCACGTTCCTTGGCGACTTCCATCCAGGTCAGGTCCTTTTGGATCTTCTGCATGAGGATTTCAGGATCAAAGTTGATATCATCGAATACCGGCTTCTTCTCAATAATGAAGGCTTCAACGTCCTCCTTGGAGGGCTCAACATAACCCATGTTCAATTCCAATCAAATCCTAAGCAGCTCCGTTGATTTTGACAATGCGATGTTTCTCGGATCCAACATTGAAGTCTACCAGGACGGCGAACCCATCGACCGCGGCGGGCAGATCCTGAAGCATACCGACGATTGTGTCTTTATAGGCGATGGATATTTTATTAAAGAAACTTGTGGATTCAAGGGCCGCTAGCCCGGGCTTTTATTTTAAAAGAAAATAGAACATACCTTCGAAGGAGTGTAGTCCATGGCAAAAGAAACCAGATCGTACGCCGCGCCGTTAGCAAAAAAAAATTACTAGCCCGCGCCGAGTCCGCTCATGACCAACTGAAAGATTTTGGTATTGATGAAAAGAAAGTAAAGAATATGGCCTTTGAAGAAGTTGCCGAAATGGTTGATTGCTTACTCTAAGGGAAAGGTGAAATCGAGTACAATACATATACGAAGGAATTCAGTGAATATGCTGTTTCGTTATTTTGCAAAAACGAGCATTCACAAGATCACAACGCGCCAATATGAAAATATGTTAAATGATTTAGGTGACCAAAACTATGCAAGGAGCACCATAGAGGGCGTACATGTGGCTGCTGGCTTGATATTCAAGTATGCAATGAAGCATAGGTTCCGCAGGGACAATCCCTGTGCGGGGCAACTATACCCGTTAAAACGGCAACTGTTGAAGATCTCGAGAAAGATATGTTAGAGAACACGGCAGAGAACGTGACCTTGAAACATTCTACTTACTTCTTTTCTCAGGAATGCGATCTGGAGAGTTGTGTTCGTTAAAGTGGCCGGATATGAATTTTGATACTAATGAAGTTCGTATCATAAAGACGATATACAGTAAAGGGAGGATGGGAACGTACGAGTTGACACCACCAAAGACGACGGGATCCATTCGAACGATTGACATCGATTCGAGTGTGATGGAGTTATTTGTAAAGTACAAGAGCAAACAAGAAAAGCTATTGGTTGCAGCGAAGAAAGCTGGAATCGAGGTTAACGATAAAGGTTTTGTTTTTTGCCGTTCAAACGGATACCCCTATTACCAGGCTTCCGTGATTCGAAGGATGAGGATACTCATGAAGAAAACCGAAATTAAAAAACATGCAACTCCTCATATTTTTCGTCACACACATATTAGCATGCTCGCTGAGGCCGGAGTCGATATAACAACGATCATGAAGCCTGTTGGTCATGATGAAATGAAAACAACGATGAAGATTTATACACATGTTACCGATAATATGAAAAAGAATGCTTCAGATAAAATAAAGAATATGTTCGGTGATATTTTAGAATTTTAGGTGGCTTTTTGCAAGGAATGTGATTTTTTCGTGATTTTTATCTAATAATCCATGAATTTACACCTTTAAAACACTGATATATCAAGGTTTATTGATAAATGTCAATGTATGTTTGCTATAATGGTGCTAACTCTTGAAGAAGAATGTGAGGCATTGGTCTGCAATGCAAATATTAAGCTTATCGGATTTGTGGTCAGGCACTTTAGGCAGCATCGTGTCCTACATCATCATTATCGTTATTTTATTAGTAACATTGCTAGTATCATTGAGGTTGCTCATTACACGCCGCAAAATCGGTTATTTCTCCATGTTGCTTTCTCTGTTTCTGTTGATTGTTCAGTATATGCAGCTCATCCAATTTCAATTAATCCAAACGGTCGATGAAACCGCTGCATTTATGGCCCTTATTTTGAAAATATCGGCTTTTGTGCTTGTTAATACCGGTATTTACCAGCTCTACAATCCAACTAAATTGAGGGATGGTTTGGTTATTGGATTATTCGGCTTGGCAACAGCAGCCGTTGCGTCCTCTTACTGGTTCATACCCGGATGGCTAGAGGGTAGCGACGAGCAGATCCGGCAAATGCAGCCACTGGGCTTGGAATTATATTTGTTCGTTCTCCTGTTTGTCAGCTTCCTGATTGTTAACCCGCGAATTGGGCAAAATGGAAAATTCCAGCTCATGCTGACGCTCTACTTTTGTGCCCATTTGATCTATATGGCAAATAAATACCTGTTTAATGGCAACCAGCTAGCCTTGGTTAAGCTTGAGGAAGTGTTCCCGATGATTTTTCATATCGTACTGTTTCTGTTTATAGTCGAACGGATCATTGAGCTTATGCAAGCCATCTATAATTCTGCGATTAAGGATGGCTTGACTGGGCTATTCAATCGCACATTTTTCTATAACCGGGTCAACCAACATATTTCTCAAAATATCGCCGTTTCGATCATTTTCAGTGATATCGATAATTTCAAAAAGCTCAATGACACAAAAGGCCATCAGATGGGAGATCAAGTACTGAAGCAGGTCGCACAGATTGCTAAAGAGGAAGCTGAGCCGGATGGGGTTTGCGGCCGCTATGGCGGTGAGGAGATCGTTGTTATGGTTCTGGGCACCACTGCGGACAATGCAGCAGTGGCCGAGAAGATTCGTGCCCGAGTAGAAGCCGAGACTATAGTAACCGTCAGCGTAGGGCTCAGCCATTACCGCACTCCCCTTAAGACGGAGGAGTTAATTAAACAGGCAGATGAAGCGATGTATAAAGCCAAAACCACCGGCAAAAATAAAGTAATCGCTTATAGCTGACTTTGGCAAACCAATAAATAAAAAACCGGCTAGCGTCTCCAAGACGCTTTGCCGGCTTTTTATTTATTGGCTGGATTCGGATTTACTTGTAACTTTCCCATTGCGGAAGGTTACTTTCATCACGCCTCCGTCTTTCTTTTTGTACTCGTAGGTTTGTGTCTTATTGATGTTACCCTCATCTGTGGTTTCACTTGTCAACTTACCGATTTGCCCCATAGTTTTGCCAACATCATCGTATGTCATCCCAAAATCGACTTTTTCTAATTGGTCTATTGTCGCTACTGGCTGTTCCTTTGCCCCCTCAGGCCTTGGAACTTCGGGTACTACGGTAGTTGGTGCAGGCGTTGGCGCTGGCACCGGAGTTGCTGATGGCACTGTAGCTGGTGGTGTAGCCGGCGTTGTAGTTGCCGGTGGCGTCACTGTGCTAGGTGCTGGCGTCGTTGTTGCTGGTGCTGGTGTAACAGGAGCCATGGTTTCACCTGGTTTCGTTGTTGGCGTTTCTGTTGAACATCCCGAAAGGATGATGGTCAAAGCAGCGACTGCAATAATTAGTTGGCGCAAAGATAGTCTCCTCCCTTTCGTTAAATAAAATTCGGAACTCTCATTCCGGAGGCTTGTACTTTCATGCCTCACTCTTATTATACCGCATTCCAATTAGGGAAGCGAATTACCCACCTTTATCTGCACCTATTCAATGACAAACAAGGAGTCCAAAGGCTGGTCCAGAAGCTCACTCAGTCTCTTAGCTGTGGCTGGTCCTACGATTTTGACAGATCGCTCCAAAAGACTTATATACGAAGGACTTAAACCCGATTGCTGGGCTAATTCCTTTTGGGACATTCCTTTAAAAACCCTCGCTCTTACAAAGGCATTTGTATTCGTGCGTATTTTTCGCATGGAGAAGTCACGCTCCCTTCTTTTCCTTGTTTTCCATTATATTATCACGTATTTTCGCATATGGAAACACTTTTATTTACATTTGTATTGCTTGTAAAGAACGTTGAAATTACAGATCTTTACTGTTATTATATCAATGTTAACTATTGTTTACTTTGAAAAATGCAGGTGCCCTTATATGAACTTTTATGAAAAATTACGCGACATGCGCAAGCTAAAAGGCTTTACTATCCGTGAGTTAGCCGATCGTTCCGGCGTTTCTTCCGCTTATATCTCCCAGCTTGAGAATGGGAATCGTGGTGTCCCGTCGCCTGATGTGCTAATGAAGCTATCGGAGGGCCTGAATACACCTTATTCGAATTTAATGGAGATTGCCGGCTATCTGGAGCAATCTGCCGACCGTCAACAGGGCGAAGACTACGTGAAGCCGCGTGTCAATTTGCGACGATTTCTGCAGGAGAATGAGTTAATCTTTGATGGCATGGAATTGACCGAGCAGGATAAAGAGTGGGTAGAGCGTATGCTGACGGTATTGTTTTGGAAAGATAAGCTGAAGAAGGATGGCTCTTCCAAAGAATAAATCAAGACCATAACCAACTCCATACTAGATGAATCAACTAGAGAGATGTCCATACATAACGAAAAAAACCTCCGTTTCCTACGATGCGGAGGTTTTCTCGATCCTATGTTTTGCGGCATCTTGATCATTTCGCATGCTATCTAATGCACCTGGTCTGCCTCATATACAAATTCCTCAAATGGCTGATTTTGAAATAACATCGTCAAGTTAAATGATTCAAAAGCCGTTTCCTTATCCAATTCCTGCATCATCAATAACGCAATACACTCACGATCCGCCAATTGACCTGGCTCCCGGAAATCGATAAATCCTTCAAGCTGGTCATTGCTAATATCCACGGTTGCTTTACCGATAGGCAGCCCGCCATGCGATTGTTGGTACACCTCATAAATGAGCGTGTCCCCATCCTCTCTTGTCAGGACAACTGTATAATCCTCTTCCGCACTCTGGATCGATTCCCCTGCTAGGGGCTGATTATGTGTGATGAGGCCACCACCTACTATTAATGACTCCGCCTCCGATAATCCACTATTTTTTTGCCGTCCCAGCTGTTTACTTACCATGGTACCTGTTCGTTTCTGCATCTGCATAATATATTCATTTTGCTCGTCCAATGCCTCATCCTCGAAGCGCTCCGTTTCCATCCAATCGTACTCATAATCATAATCTTCCTCGACATTGGCGGGATTTATTAAATCAGGGTCTAAAGTTATAAGTTCACCATAATCGCTGTAAGCAATTTGAATACAACTGGTGTCGACTCCCAAAGCAGCAATCATGGATTCTATATATCGATGTACAAACGAAGACACACGCTGTTGGGCATGGTGAGGAAAGCTTGATGGCTCCAATTGGACGGTTCCAGCGATGCGGTCTGCCTCACGATAAACGAGCGTCATCGTCCCGATACTTGCATGGTCCCACATTATCGTACTTACCTCTCCGCCAGATGTTTTTAACTCCTGCTTGAGCCAAATATCGGTCATGAATTCCCGCCTCCCATACATGGTTTGGTCATTGCTATAAACACTACCTAATTAGCCTGTCCCAATTAGTCCAAAATATGAATATAAGGATAAATGTCTATGCGAAACTTGGGTTTTGTCATACTATACATTAGACCGTTGACAGGGCAGGGCAAGGCACTCGGCAAAAAGTTTACTTCAAGCGGCGCAGCCTATTCTCTGCATCAATAGGTCAACTTCATACATGGGTACCTATATGAATGAGCAGAGCCAACCTTACGAAAAAAAGACCAATGCAGTGTGCCATTTATCGTCACACGCGCGGGTCTTTTCTCTTATTTCGTTACCTGCTGCAGCTCGGCAAGCTCGGTCTCCGTTAATTCACGGTAAGAACCGGGCGATAAACGCTCGTCTAGCAGCAAGGGTCCCATAGAAATTCTTTTTAAGAAGACTACCTTTTTCCCAACGGCCTCAAACATTCGTTTCACTTGGTGAAATTTCCCTTCCATAATCGTCAGTTCAATTTTTGACACCCGATTTGCTGCCGGATCCCCCGCGACCAATACCGTAAGCTTTGCCGGCATAGCTACATAACCATCCTCCAGAGTCACGCCCGCTTGGAAGGCCTCTCCATCCTCCTCAGTCACAGCTCCTTCGACCTCGGCAAAATAAGTTTTGGGTACATGCTTACGAGGTGACAATAGATTATGCGCCAGCTTGCCATCATTGGTCAATACCAGCAGGCCTTCCGTATCTTTATCCAGCCGTCCCACAGGAAACAGCTCGAAATGTGCATGCGCTTCATCCAACAAATCCAGCACAGTACGTTCACGGCTATCCTCTGTTGCCGAAATCACACCTTGTGGTTTATTCAGCATCAGGTAAATAAATTCACGATAATGGACCAGTTGCCCGTCTACCGTAATCCGATCCTGCAGCGGGTGTACCTGGATGCCGCCATCCTTCACAGGACGATCATTTAGGCGAACCCAGCCATTTTTGACGATTCGTTTGATTTCACTACGGGAGCCGTGACCGGCATGGGCCAACAGCTTTTCCAATCTCATGGTTTCTTTCAATTAATCCTACCTCCTGCTAGCGGATATTCCTGTATTATTTTCCATACCCTAATGTAAGTTTCAAGCTATTGCACGTGGTTCCCCCCATTATAGAGGGTTACAGTGCCCAGCTGCAACCGAACATTGTCAAAATTCATTCATTTTTACAGGAATACTTGGGCAGGAATTGGGGACCAGTTTAGCGAAATCATTAGTTACCAACCATCTTTACTATACTTACTTATCTTACTTGAAGAGAGGACTATATCTAATGAAAAAGCTCGCGATTTATTTATCCATCATTATTGTATTGTTCGCGGGGCTTTATGTCGTGAACCAACAGTCGGACAAGGCCAAGAATAGTCAATATGCCACCAATGTTTATGGTATTGCGCCCGATAAGCTGAATCCAGAAACGGTCAAGCAGCTAGACGATCCCAATTACCAAAATATCATTTTACCCGCAGAGCTTAACAAAAAGCTGGATGCCAAAGAAGATTTTTTCATCTATTACTTTGCCTCCACCTGCTCCCATTGCAAAAGAACCACCCCTGTTTTATATCCGCTAACCAAAGAATTAAACTTGGATGTCAAGCAATTTAACTTAGAGGAATTTAAAGATGGCTGGGGCAAGTATAAAATCGAGTCCACGCCTACCCTGATTTATTATAAAGCAGGCAAAGAGGTAGACCGGATGGTTGGTGGTATTGCCGAGACGGGCCAGCCTGGCTACAATGCAGATTCCTACAAGCAATTTTTCGAAAAGAATAAAGCCAAATAGAGCAGATGAGCGAAAGCTCCTGCTCTTTTTTTTTGCCCATCTGCTTCTATAAGCCCTAATGTTCAGCATCAGGAAGCGGCGGATTGGCCCTCAGCTCCTCCACTAGGTCATCAAGCTCCTGATCGATAATCCGAATGTCCAAGTCGTAAAAAGCAAAGGGCTCCTCCTCCATCCGCTGCAGCTGGGATAAATACCTTTGGCTTGCAGTAAGCAAGCTGCCCAAATCAATACCTAAGAGCTCCGGCTCACGCCCTACCAGCTTTTCCAGGGCAGCCGTAAAAAGCTTGACCGCACCACTCACATTGCCGTTACGGTGATGGTAAAGCCCTACCGCTATTTGCAGCAGGCCCTGATATAAAGGGTTGCGCCCTTCTTCAAGCCAAAGCTCCTCCATCACCTCATGGCATTCAAAATAATCGCGCTCAATATTGAAATAATAAACGAATTTAACATACAAACGATCGTATATGGGCACTTAGGCACCTCAGTTTCTTCTAAAGCAGCCGATCCTTCTTGGCACGGGCGATAGCTTCGTCGATCTCCGTGGAAAGCTCCTTTAAATACCGCACATCCTCGGTTTCCCAATGCTCATTGAAACGGAACTGGAATTGCACGGCCTCTCGGACGCGATGATAAAAGTAGAGCTCTTGGATCCCATTAAGGATCCGGGATACAATATTGGAATTGTCCTCGAATAGCTGCTGGGCCTCCATAATTTCATCACGGATGCTGCTCATTTCCTGGTCAAGCAAATAAGCGGCTTCGGCGGCTTTACTCAGCCTTTTAATCACTTCCTCGGGAAGGCTTTCCCGATATTTATAATTAAGCGAATGTTCAATCGTCGCCCAGAAATTCATCGCTAATGTGCGAATCTGTACCTCGGCAAGCACACGCTTCATACCAAGCGCCGTTTGTACGGGATATTCCACAATCATATGATAGCTACGGTAGCCACTCGGTTTTTTGTTAAGCACGTAGTCCTTCTCATACATCAGCTTCATATCCTGCCGCCTGCGGATCAAATCCGCTAATCGTTCAATATCCTCAACAAACTGGCACATAATACGTATGCCAGCAATATCCTCGATCCCTGTCTCCAATTGCTCCATAGGTACATTTAAGCGCTTGGCTTTATCCAAAATGCTCGATATTTTTTTCACTCTGCCTGTTACAAATTCGATAGGGGAATATTCCTCGCGGCTTTTTAATTCTCCACGCAGTGTTTTAAATTTTACCTTTAGTTCTTCAACGGCCTGGTCATAAGGCATGAGAAATTTTTTCCAATCGCGTCCATCCATCCGTACGCCTCCATTCTTACCTATGCCGATGTGTCGAGCCTACTGCTTCCGTAACGCTCTTAAATCCATCTCTCTGGAGCAGCTTCCTTAAGCCTTCATTCAAATTCCTTAACAAAGCAGGGCCTTCATAAATAAAAGCTGTATATACCTCCACTAAACTGGCACCTGCACATATTTTGTCATAAGCATCTTGGGCTGTGAATATGCCACCTGAACCAATGATCGGCAGTTTCCCCTCAGTTAGCTCATATAAAGTATGTATAAGCTGGGTAGACCGCTTCGTCAAGGGCAGGCCGCTTAGACCTCCTGCTTCGCCTTTATGCATGTGGGTTAAGCCTTCTCTAGATAAAGTCGTATTGGATGCGATAATGCCGGAAACGCCACTTTCCACGATCGTCTGCACCATATAACGAATTTCCTCAGGCTCAAGGTCTGGCGCTATTTTCACCAAAATCGGTTTAACTGCACCCCCATGCTTGTTGTGTTGCGCCTTCATTTCCTCTTGAACCGTCCTTAGCAGCCGGTATAAATCATCCCCATGCTGCAAGCTGCGCAGGTCGGGTGTGTTGGGAGAGCTTATATTCACTACAAAAAAATCGCCATACCCATACAACTTATTTATACAAGTACGGTAGTCATCCTCTGCGTGCTCATTAGGCGTTGCTTTGTTTTTGCCGATATTGACAGCAACCGGAATACTATGATGGGTCGCCTTAGCCAAATGCTTGGCCATCGTTTCGATTCCTACATTATTGAAGCCCATTCGGTTAATCAAGGCTTGATCCTCCGGTAACCGGAACAACCGCGGCAGCTCATTGCCTACCTGTGGCTTAGGCGTGACCGTACCCACCTCCATAAATCCAAATCCAAGTCTGGAAAAACCGGGAACAGCCTTTGCATTTTTATCAAGCCCTGCAGCGAGCCCAATCGGATTGTCAAAATGGATACCCCATAGCTCCGATTGTAGATCAGGTGTTGAATTAACGCCATAGAGGCCTTTCAGCAGCCCCTTAACTCCAGGCACATTGGAGGCGTTATGAAGACCATTTATAATCAAATGATGAGCCTTCTCTGGATCCATACGAAATAACAGTGGTTTAATTAAGCTTTTATACAGCATTTCTATTGTCTCTCCCTTAAACGAACCATAACTTACTCTCTTTGAATAGTTTATCTTTTAATCCAAAAAAAATAAAGAGGACAAGCTACAGAAATGACGTTTTTAAGCGGCTACATTATGATAAACTAGGGATAAATCTAAAATAAAGGCAGGGATACGGCTATGCAACGAAAGAAACCCAGTTATTTACAGCAACGCAAACCGAAAGATACCATAAATAAAAAGCTCATTATTTGGATTAGCTCAATTTTTGCCGTGCTGGTCATTGGAATGGCTGTTTTACTTTCGGTCAATTAAGAAAGCGTTTCATTAGAACCATTCCTTACCGTCTTCAGTCCAACCATTTGTATACCTTTCCCGGATTCGTTTCTGTGCTGTAAAGCGGCAAACGGAATTGCGGCTCGCCACGCTTAATTTCAGAGGGTAGCAACCCCTTACCAATGGTTACAGGTGTTCCTAAAGGTGTCATATCAAATAATTCCTCAATATCAGCCTGGAGCATTCTTACGCAACCTAAGGACTCATCCTTGCCTATACTGCCGGGCTTGTTGGTACCATGAATGGCGTATAACGGGTCAGAGAGCCCCATGCCTCTGCTGCCAAAATCACCATTGGATTTCCCGTTCGGATCCCTTACCTTCTCGGCGATTTCAAAGCTGCCCTCAGGCGTTCGATCTGCCCCTAAACCTACAGGGTAGCTACGGACAATCATTGTCCCACTGACCAAGGCCAATCGATGATTGGTCTTATCCACGATAATGCGGAGCGGGCTAGTTAAGGGCTTCAGCAAGCCTGCCGCCACAGGTTGTGCCTCGTTAGCTTGAGTACCCGTTCCGAGATTAGGTGGTGAGGTTACGGCGTTTGGGACTGGGTTTTGCGGGCTGCTTCCTTGCGGCTTGTTGTCTGTAAGCTGATCCTTTTGCTGCTCGTAAAGCTCTTCCATAAAAGGTGTAATCCCAGATAGGATATTGAGTGGATGGGACTGATTTAAAGCCTGGATACCTTCTGGCGGTTTTCCATTCTTGCGGGTATAAGCATCTAGCGCCGAGCGGAGCACAACCTCCTGCTCGCGTTGCGCCACCCATGAGTTATAAATAGCCTGTGGCTTAGACGCATCCGAGGGCTGGCAATGGCAGCTTTCAGCATCATGATATTGAATTTGCTGCTGGGCTGCATCTTCTTTGCCCTCAACAGAAAGTAAAATATCCGGCGGCTGCAGCCATGAGATCCATTTACCATCTTCCGTTTTTTTACCATTAGCTAGGATCGCATAACTATTCACGCGTTCTTTAATGAGCATTTCTTGCAACGCTGCGCCTACAACTTCCTTCGTTTTATTCCCTGCTATGTAGTAGACCTTCGTTTGCTGCACTTGAGCTATGCTTACATCCTTAGGGAGCGTAGGGGCTGCTATATGCTCAGCTTCTCGTAATGTACCGGGCAGATACGCAATCCCAGCTATAATCAGGATCAGCGCAGCCATTAGCCTTAACCGGTTTAACCAATGCCTTCTCCTGCCGCGCTGATCCCACTGCTCCAAGGTTTGCAGCGACTCCATTGACACATTTATCGTTTTTTTCTCGAAGGCCTCATAAATTTCTCCAGATTGTGCAAAGCAATATAAAGCTTTTCCTTTTTTACCCTGCCCGTCATATTCCCGTCCCAACAGATACCATGCCATTTTGTTGCTTGGATGCTCGCGCACATATTTTTTAAGACGTATTTGGTCATCTAATGAGTTGCTATTGAAAAACTGCTTTAGCTGCTCCTCATGTTCCTTAGGCTTCACGGTTATCCCTACTTTCAACCTTCTTACCATAATATCGGTTTTGATTCCGATATTATAAATAGTAGAAAAAACACCCGCATGCTCCATACGGAGCCAGGTGCTTGATCTCTAGCTAGGGTGTGAATCAAGCTGCTGCTCAATGGGTCCACCTTTTAAATAATTACGCTCCTGCATCACTTTATTAAATGCGGATACAACCAAGGGGTCGAAATGTGAATCCCTACAACGGAGTAGTTCCTCTACGCCTTCTTGGTAGCTGATTGCTCTTGAATAAGGGCGGTCTGTAGTCATCGCATCAAAGGCATCGGCTACCGCTACAATTCGGGCATAAAACGGTATCGCCTCTCCACGCAAGCCTTCGGGGTAACCAGAACCATCCATTTTCTCATGGTGGTACTTAGCAACCTCGGTTGCCTGTATCATTCGCTCCGTTGGCTCCATCTTAGATAATATGCGTGCACCGATCGTTGTATGTGAAATCATAATCTCGAATTCTTCCTCGTTAAGGCTTTCGGCCTTCAGCAGCACCCGGTCAGGAACCCCAATTTTCCCCACATCATGCATAAGTGCGGAACGATAGAAATGCTTGCATTCCTCTTCCGATACTCCAAGCTCCTTCGCTATCCACAAAGAATACAGTGCTACTCTTGAGGAATGTCCTGCCGTATAAGGGTCTCTAGAGTCCAAGGCAAGGACTAATGAATGAATGACACTAATAGAAAACGGATGGTCTGTTAAAGTGGGGCCATGCTTAAGTTCAAAGGCAGATTCTAGTAGCAGGGTTAGCTCTCGGTTGCGTTTCTCTAACTGTTCAACTCTGTCGTTCAACTCTTGCTTATCAGGCACAAATCCGCCTCCAACTGTATGGCTTTTTATTATTATAATCGAATATAATCGAAAAACCTACTTTGTAAAGAGAAGGATCGGATCCATCCCTCCCAAGCAAAGTAGGCCTTCTACCTTTGTATTATGGAGCTATCGTTGTTTTTGGTCTTAAAATAGCGGTTCTTGTAACATTATCCCATTGTACGTCTAAACCGATTTCTTCAGCAAAAAAGCGAACTGGAACATAAGTGCGATCCTGCTTGATGTATGGAGCTACATCGGTTTCTTTTAAAGGAGCAACTAAGCCCTCTACGATTCGTTTAACACCGGTTTTATCCACATATAATTCAATGCCTAGTCCATCTTTGGTTAATTGCAGACTGCGGTCCGCATCGTTAAACTTTACGGTATAGCCTAATGTTTCCGCAATTATACGAACAGGCACCATCGTTCTGTCATTCACGATTTCAGGCTGCGCATCAAATTGGATCCAGTTAGATTCATATGCTACCTTAATCGTATTGTCCTTGGGCAAATCCGCCGGTAGCTGATAAGGGCTTACCTTACGAACTTTGTTATTAAAAGCATCGGCTATAAGTATCGTTCCATCGGCTGCTACCGTAACATCAGCAGGGTTCTTAAATGAAGCTCCCCGATCCACACCATCAGACTCGCCGCCACGTAAATTCGTTGCTCCTGCCAAAGTGGTAACCTTGCCTTGGTTTAAGTAGCGAATCGAATGATTCAAGCTATCAGCAATAACTAGGCCGCCTTCACCAGTAACCGCAATACCTTGCGGGGCATTGAATAACGCTTTGTCAGCAGGTCCATCCAAATAATCACCAGGTATGTACAAATCGGTTTCACCATACAGGGCACCTTGGGGATCATACCTATTATTGCCCGCTACCGTTGTAACTTGGTTAAGCTGGAAATCAATATAGCGGATTCTTTGGTTGCCGCTATCACTAACAAACAAATTCCCTTTGCTGTCTAACGCAAGTCCCGTTGGCTCATTAAATTTGGACACTAGGATAGAGCTGTCCAAATAATCTCCAGCCTGCACGACCTGGCCGGGTGTTACTTCAATTAAACGCCCCGATAAAGCATTCAAGGTTGTAACTTGGCCGGTCGGGCTTATGCTGCGGATCAGATGATTCAGCGTGTCCGCTACATAAACGGTTCCATCCGATTTGACAGCTACATCAGATGGGCGATGGAAGGTAGCTTCGCTACCAGCTCCATCTGCTATCCCGATTATTCCTGTTCCGGCAAGAGTAGTCACATTGCCGTTAGTATCGATTTTGCGTATCGCATTATTGCCTGCGTCTGCAACATACACATTTCCTTTGCCGTCTAGGCCAAGACCCATTGGTTCTTGGAAGAAAGACGTATCCACTTTGCCATCATAGCGGCCCCCCAGCGGAAACCCTTTAGCATCCACGTCTACAGTGACTCCGGCAAATGCAGTAACTTGACCGTCCTTTAGCTTACGAATCACATGATTGCGGGTATCGGATACAAGGATCGACCCATCGGGCATTATAGCTGTACTCGTAGGGTTCCGGAAAGAGGCAAGGGCTGCAAGTCCATTCTGGTTATCGAAATCACCAATTCCTGCTAGAGATGTCACATTCGTTAATAGTTGATCATCGCTTCCCTTTATGCTATCGACCGATAAAGCTGCGCCCCACACAGTAGTAGTGCTCATCAACAAAGTCGAAATTAGGGCTAATGTGAAAACTTTGCTTACTTTATTCATAGGGTTCCCCTTTCTTTATGTTTCCTTACTTAGTCGTTACGCTCAAAGATTTGGGTGCATGGGCTAGGCCTGAGCCCAGTTCGTAAACAACGGCTCCGGTTTTGTCAACAATTTTAACATAGACTAGATCTACGGTTGCCGGATTTACAGATCCGCTACCAACCTGTAATGGAATTGCTACTAACAGCTTCTCTCCACTAACCGTTAGATTGTTAATGGTGCCAGTATTGGCTGCGGTTTCGAATTGGGAGGCTGCGTAGATCAGCTCGCTTTGTGTAGAGCCTGTAACCTGACGCATCGTTTCAGCTGTTGAAGCCCCATCGAAGACCGTACCATTAACGTCCGTTATTGTGGTAGGTCCTGTATAGCTAAAGTCGGAGTTCTTGTATACCAAATGCGCTTCTACCGCATAAAATTGGTTAGCAGGCAAGAAGTTTTTCAGAGACAAATTCAGGTTAGCTACACCACCTGTAACTCCGCCCTGCGCCAATACAACATCAGCCACTATAGGCTGTTCCGAATTATTGACAGTGATCGGAGGGATGGAAACCGAAGCACTGTATCTCTGGGCACGTTCTGAGCGTGCAGTTAAATTGTACACGCCATTAAGCAATGCAAGATCGAAGACTACCTCATTGTCACCCTGGCCTGTCAAAGTAGATAGCACGGTATTCCCATTTAATATTTGGATATTGGATGTAAAAGGAGCTTTAAGCTTGATCTGTACATTACCTGTAGTAACGGTAGTCGGTTGAGCAGGACTTATTAAGTTAGGAGCCACAGGTACGGAAGCATTATTGTTATTGCTGCTGTTTCCTGATCCCGAGCTGGATCCTCCACCCGACCCTCCTGTAGTCGTTCCGGTGCCCGTAGTACTTGTACCCGTTGCTGCACTGTTGGCAGTTTTACTTGCTTCAAAGCTTGCCTTCTCTGAAGGGGAAAGCTGCTTAATGAAGTCTTGCTCTGCTTTTTTGGCAGTTTCCTCTTCTACCTTCTTATTGGCGGCAGCAACCCGTTTCTTTTCCAATTCAACAGCCTCGAGGACCGATTTCAGTTTATTTTTCAGTTCATTCTCCATCTTTAACTGCTCGGCTAGCTTCATGGCTTTAAGTGTTTCTAGCTTTGCTAATTCTTCTTGTTTGATCCTTTCTTTCTCTGCATCGACTCCGGCAGTATGATCAAGAGGCTCTACCTTATTCAAATCAATTTTTTTGTCCAATGCCTCAATTCTATTGTTGGCGTCATTAAGGATTTCCTTCATTTTTTCCGGGGAAATTTTCTTTTGCTCCAAAGCTATCTTGGCAATATTCCCGATCACATTGTCCAAGTTTTTGCTGATTCTATTCAAGGTTTCGATATCGTTAATTGTCAACGCTGAATTACCTGTGTCAGCTTTATTTTTTTCTGCAATTTCAGCCCTTTTCTTATCAAGAAACACTTGATTTTCCCGATCAATCTCGGCTTTGTTCTTAATGATGATTTCTAACAAAGCTGGCGAGGCTTGCTCGACCAATTTATAAATATCAACGATTTCAACCTTTACATTTAAGTCCGATACTTCTTTACGATCTGTTAAGCTAATTTGCTGTGTAGGCAGCAATAGTGTAGTCCGTTCTTGCTGCGAATTGTTCGTATCCGGCTCATTATATGTTGTAGTTGTGGTTAATACAGCCCCAGCACCTACGGAAACAAAAGTATTACCTGTGATAGGGTCTACACCCATGAAAAACTGGGTACCACGCACAGCCATGACCGCTGTTGGTGTTTCAACTTCAAACTCATCATCAGAGCCAACTAGTGATTTTACTTTAACCCACATGGAGCCTGCCCAAGAGGAAACCTTAGATTGCTTGCCATTCTTTTCGCTTGCTAAATCCGTTATACTAACTTCGGCATTATCTCCGATACTGATTTCATCATCATGGTCGGCAATGCGAATAACAGCTGAAGATTCGGCTCCTGTAAAAATCACGTCACCTTGATTTAAAGTCATATCCCCATAAGCCGTATAGGATTTAGAGCCCCCTGACTTTTTGACAGTGACCGTCCCTTTTACATCAACGATAATGGCAGCACGTGTACTTTTTGCTTGAATAGGTTCAGATAATGCCACAGACAGCAATGAAAATACCATGCAAAAAGCTACAAATAAAGATAAAAATGATTTGCTACCGCCCATCCTCATCTTATTCCCATATCCCACAGTAAATCTCCTCTCATTCTTCCAGCATTTTACGTTATCCCGAGTTACGTATCCTCTTATTCACTCTCTATCAATTGTAAGTTGAGACACATTAAATGGCAATGCAAAGTTTGACACACTATGACGCTTTACCTGACTTCTTTTCTTCGACTGGGGCTCCTTTTACACTCACAACCTCAAATAATTTTAATGGAGCGCTCTTACCTTTCATTAGCTTCTCTCCAGCGAATTCATATTCAAAATAATCCTTCGTTAATTCATAGGTGGATTCGGAAACCCATACCTTATTGGGCCTTGCATTGGACTCGATTCTCGCTGCTGTATTCACGTTGTCACCAATAGCCGTATAATCCACCCGCAAATAGGAGCCTATGTTGCCTACAACAACATCACCGGTATTGATGCCTACCCGTATGCTTAAGGAGACCCCATATTTAGCTTCAACATCCCTCCGAATCTGCTCCATGCCTTCTTGGATTTCGAACCCTGTCTTCACTGCGTAATAAGCATGGTTAGGCACATCCAGTGGAGCATTATATAAGATCATAGCCGCATCCCCGATAAATTTATCAATCGTTCCCCGATTCTCAAGGGTACGCTCCGTAATCAGGTTAAACATCATATTCAGGAAATCGACAACCTCCTCAGGTTTAAGCTTCTCCGATAGTGGCGTAAAGCCGCTAACATCCAGGAACAGTAGCGATAATTCCCGCTTGATGCCACCCAATTGGATTTCCGAATCGCTCTTGGCAATTTCTTTAACCAGATCCGGCGATATGTAGCGTCCAAATTGCTTTGTGATGTAGTTTTTCTGTTTGGTTTCAAAATATGTTTTCATCGCGATATTGCCAATATAAGAGATGAGTCCACTTAAGACAACACCAATGGTATCCAAGTAAAGATTGCTATAGGCGAAAGTAAAGTATTGAAGAGCCAACAAACCAAGTGAAACAACGATTACTATTAAAATGCTGGTAATGGATTTCAGCCTCCATGTGAGGAAACCGAATAAGGCGATCATAAATGCCGCCATTGCCAGTGTTATAGCCCCGCTAACAGGCACGATTACCTTCTGGTTTAAAATTTGGTTTAATATATTCGCATGCGCATATACCAGATGCATATGGCGCTCCACCGGCGTGATGCCTTCATCTGAGCCCGGAGCCGTATAACCAATAAGAATGATCCGATCTTTGAACACTTGTGGTGGTATGGAGCCGCTTAATACTTTCGAGAAAGGGATCGTTTCGAAGTTGAATTCTTTGCCATCCCATTTGATTAGCATTTCTGATTTGGGGCGATTTTGTAAAAGGGGGAGGTTCAAATACTTAGTAACGTCTGCACCGGCCAATTGTGCCATTGCTAGCCCTAAAGTGGGCAATACGCCATCAGGTGTATCAATTTGCAGCCAATTGGAGCGTACCACTCCGTCGGAATCGAAGGTAGCATTCACATGTGCCTTATGGACTGATTTTTGAAACATTGGAATCGGTTGGTCCGTGTTGCGCGCCATAATCAGCTCGCCCGCCTTAACTGTGGTAGAACGATCAAAGTCGCCCTCCAGGTCAGCATGTGACGGAATAATAATATTTTTATGCTTAGCCAATTCCTCAGCTAAAATTTTGTCGCTTTCTGGCTTCGTGCTGTCTGTGTAAAGCTCGATATCAAAGGCTATTACTTTAGCGCCGGCTGTTTCTAGTTGACTGATCATTTGTGCATAAACCTTGCGGTCCCATGGATAAGGTCCCACGGATTTGATAGATTCCGTATCGATTCCAATAACGAGGATATCTTCATGTGGAGCACCGTTCATTGATTGCTTCATATTGATGTCAAATACTTGATCTGAAAGCACCTTCCATAAACCTAAAACAAGAAAAACCAAACAGATCAATACCACCAATGTATTTCCCATAACAATGACGGCAGATTTGCTGACACCCTTTTTCATTTTAGCCCCTCCAACCCAGATTCGCTCTAATATTACCATACTTTTTTGCCTATAAGCATCAAAAAACGTCAATTTTTGCATAAATAAAAAAAAGTCTTTTTCCTAGGGACTACATCCCTAAGAAAAAGACTTTTTTCAGCTAAAGAATTATTTAGTTAAACGGACTATCAGCAACTTTAATGGAATCCGTAGGACAGCCATCTTGTGCATCCTGCAAATCGTCATATAAATCATCTGGAATTTCGGTTACACCCTTATTTCCATCATTATCGAAAATAACCTCTGCCAAGCCTTCATCATCATAATCGTAAATGTCGGGTGCCGTTGCTCCACAGGCTCCACAGGCGATACAGGTATCTTTTTCAACCCAAGTGTATTTTGCCATTTTAATTTGCCTCCTAATTTGTATAATCTCATCCTTGAATATAATATAAAACGCTGGAAAGTTCAAATAAAAAGTAGATTAAGAGTTAAATCGCCCTTTTATCCAGTTGGCAAGAGCCTCCAAGTCGTCTGGATCAAAAAACGGAACCCCTTTAATACTATATTCCCTTAAGGGCTCGGGAGCTACAACAGCAATAGGCAAATGGGGTAAATTCGAGATAATCTGGGATTGCTCCTCATTACGGAATAAGGCGATTTTATCATGATTACCTTGCTTGAAGCCCTCAACCATTATTAAATCATACCCTTCAGCCTGAAGTTTAGGCAAGAGGCTGTCCAAATCTGTGGGCACTTTTTTATAGGTAACGTAGGCATTGGGCGAAACAACTACCGTTGCAGCGGCACCTGCCTCAATAAATTGTGCAGAATCACTGCCAGTCGCTTCTCTATAATGCCCATGTGCGTCATGTTTCACTACTGCACAGCTAATATGGTTTAGCGCAAAATAGTGAACCAGCCGAGAGATCAGCCTGGTCTTTCCACTATTGGAATATCCGGTAAATCCGATTACGACGGTCAACTTCAATCCTCCTCCAAAGGGCGATCCCTTAAATGGTCCATTTGCAGCGAGGTTCCCCTTGATTTGTGGTTGCGAATCATTGCGGAAGGATCGTCACTCAGCATACCTGCCGTCAAGATAGCACTTTCGCCAAATTTGTCGCGCAGTGCATCTATGGTTCGCATCAGCTTATCTTTAACCGGACGCTGCTGGTAATCGAATAAATCCATTTGAACCGCAGTTTCTTCTTTGTTCAACAGATTCTGTAAGGTAATTCCCAGAAGCCGAACTGGCTTCCCTTGTTCCCAATGCTCTTCATAGAGCTTGCAGGCCATCTTAAATATATCTTCACGCGTTTCCGTTGGCACTGGAAGCTTGGCCGCTCTTGTAATGGTTCTCATATCTGGGTCACGAATGGTGATTTGGATGGTTTGGGAAAGAAGCTGCTGCTTGCGAATACGCCGACCTACTTGATCTGCCAAATTAAGAAAAACCCGATAAATATCGTTGCGATCCGTAAAATTCGTTGGCAGGGTTGTTGTGTGTCCAATTGATTTGCTCTGCTCTCGCTCCGAGTTGACCTCCGATGAGTCCTCACCATTCGCCGATCGCTTCAGTACCGCACCCATAATGCCAAACTGCTCCGCTAGCAAAGCATCATCAGCCTTAGCGAGTTGCCCTAGCGTCTGGATATTTAATTTCTTCAGCTTATCCGCAGTTTTGTTGCCAATTCCATATAATTGGTTGCAAGGGCGCTCCCATAATAAAAGCGGAACCTCTCTCTTTCGCAAAATGGTAATCCCATTGGGCTTTTTCATATCTGAAGCCATTTTCGCCAACAGCTTATTCGGGGCAATTCCGATCGAGCAAGGCAGCAGTAGCTCATTACGTATTCGTGATTGAAGCATCTCGGCAATTTCAATAGGCGTTCCAAATTGCTTCGAGCCTGTAATATCCATAAAGCATTCATCAATGGACATAGCTTCGATCAGAGGGGAGTAATCATAGGCTATCTTCATGAAACGACGGGAAAAATCACGGTATAAATCAAAATCGGGCCGAATAAGGATCAATTCAGGGCAGCTTTTTAAAGCCTGTCCAACCAGCATCCCGGTTTTGACCCCCTTGGCGCGGGCAACGTAGGAGCAGGTCACAATGATCCCTTTACGGAGCTCCACACTTCCGGCTACAGCTGTCGCCTTCCCCTTGTAAACGCCAGGCTCTACAGCTTCGTGCACCGAGCAGTAAAAAGCATTCATGTCGATGTGCAGGATGACTCTGCCTTTAATCGGGTACGCTTCTGTGGACATTGGTCGTGCTACCCCCAGACAAGGTAATGGCTTTCAAATTGAATAATCTCTTTCATTTAAGGATACCTTCCCTAATGAAGCAGGTCAAGCAGCCACCTCTGTCTATTTTCATGAAAGTATTACCCTTATCGATGCTTGTTGTGCTATAATAGTACATTATATTTCGTGAAAGTGTTCTAGGATCAGGAGGACTATCCATGGCTACTAATGTAAAAATTTTTGATACTACTTTAAGGGACGGCACACAAGGAGAAGGCATCAGCTTATCGGTCGAGGACAAGATGAAAATTGCCCGCAAGCTTGATTCGCTTGGTGTTCATTATATTGAGGGCGGATGGCCAGGCAGCAACAATAAAGATATCGAGTTTTTCCTGCGTGTGCAGGAGCTGGAATTGGTCAATGCCAAGGTTACGGCTTTTGGAAGCACACGCCGCAAAGGCATTCTTCCCGAGGATGATGCCAACCTGAACAGAATCCTCGAGGTCGGCGTTCCTGTTGCTACGATATTTGGCAAGTCATGGGATTTCCATGTCCACCATGCCATCCAAACGACGCTTGAGGAAAACTTGGCGATGATTTATGATTCCGTCCATTATCTAAAAAGCAAAGGCCTCGAAGTTATTTATGATGCCGAGCATTTTTTTGACGGGTACAAAAACAACACCGAATATGCCTTGCAAACGATCAAAAAAGCCGAAGAGGCCGGCGCAGACTGGATTGTGCTATGCGATACGAATGGCGGCTCGCTACCGCATGAGGTTAGCGAAATTGTAGCTGCCGTCAAGCAAGCAATCTCGGCACCTATTGGCATTCATGCCCACAACGATTGCGAGGTTGGCGTCGCGAACAGCCTGGCAGCGGTCATGGCAGGCGCCACCCAGGTGCAGGGCACGATCAATGGCTTTGGCGAGCGCTGCGGCAACGCCAACCTCTGCTCGATCATCCCGAACTTGCAATTGAAGCTGAACTATTCCTGTATTACGGCATCACAGCTTGAGAGCTTAACTGGGGTCGCCCGCTATGTCAGCGAAATTGCCAACATGCATTTGCCTGTCAACCAAGCATATGTCGGAACGGCATCATTTGCTCATAAAGGAGGCATCCATGTCTCAGCTATTCTACGTAATGCCAGCACCTACGAGCATATCACTCCAGAGCAAGTAGGAAACAAGCAACGTGTTCTGGTATCTGAACTAGCGGGCCAAAGCAACCTGGTATTCAAAGCCCAGGAGCTAGGCCTTGATTTCAATAACAATAATCAGCAATCCCGACAATTGATTGAGCAGATTAAAGAAATGGAGCACCAGGGCTACCAGTTCGAAGGGGCTGACGCTTCTCTGGAATTGCTCATTCGTGATGCTTATGGCAGCTTAGAGGAAATTTTCACTCTCGAATCGTTCAAAATTATGGTTATGAAAACCGTCAACCAGCCTGTGGTGACTGAAGCCATCGTGAAGATGAAAATTAATGGAGAATCGGTCTATAACGCTGCAGAAGGCAACGGTCCGGTCAATGCCTTAGATAACGCCCTGCGCAAATGCTTGCTGCAGCACTACCCCGCCCTGAAAAATATCCATCTAACTGATTATAAGGTTCGGGTACTGGATGAAAAAGACAATACAGCCGGCAAAGTGCGCGTACTGATCGAGTCCACCAACTTCGACAACACATGGAACACAATTGGCGTATCGGCTAATATTATTGAAGCCAGCTGGCAGGCGCTTACCGATAGCATCCGCTACGCGCTTATTGGCCAAGCCAAGGCAGATGTACACACCGAAGAGCAAAAGGAACGCCACGGCCTCGTTAACCACTAGGCGAATGCCTTTAGAGAATGAAGCAGCTCCACAGCTGCCAAGATGTTGCAAGGACCTCGATTTCCCATACTGTGGAGATCGAGGTTATTTGCCGTTTATTGGGTTTCACTAGCCCTTAACCAGCTGCTGGATCCTCCGCTCCAGCTCCTCAGCAGGAAGCACATGAATAACATCAACCAAGATACCCTGCTTGTTAACCAAAAAGCTGGTCGGCACAAATAATAGCCGGTACTTGTTAGCAACACTTCCTTGCTGATCCAGCAGCACAGGAAAGCTAAGCCCGTATCGCTTCACAAATTTGCTAACTTCCTCTAGCTGGTCGCCTTTGGTAACATTTACGGCATAAATGTCCAGCTCATTTTTATATTTACTATACATCCGCTCCAAGTCAGGTGCCTCATCATGGCAGGGACCGCACCAAGAAGCCCAGAAATTGATTATAAGCGCTTTACTCCTTGCCCCACCCACATGATAAGCTTTGCCATCCAAACCGCTTAGATCAATAGCTGGAGCAGGTTGATTGCGAGCAGCAGGCATTGGAGCTGCCTCGCTTGCTGCCCTCACCTTAGACAAGCCAATCCACCCACCCTCTATATACACCAACAAGAATAAACCTGCTAACAACGCAACTAAACTTCCTCTCCATACTGAGCGCTTCATCATTGTGCTCCTTCCACCCTCTTTTCGATTATTATAACCAGAACTGACAAAAGAATGACGTGATTGACATTAGGGTATCCTATGGTTATCAAAGCTCAAGGAGATACCCGCTTATGGAAAAAACAAAAAAGAAACTCCCTATTATTTTCGAAAGCAGCATTACAGCGGAACCAAAAACCTCCCCAGCTGAGCACCCAAATAGTTCTGGGAACAGTAAAGAGACCAAGGGCCACTCCCTTGAATTTATGGCGATTGCCTCGGTTCCTTTAGTCCTTGTGTTGGGCAATTCCATGCTGGTTCCCATCCTGCCCGACCTACAGGAAAAGCTTGGAGTCAGCCAATTCCAAAGCAGCTTGGTCATCTCCTTGTTTTCGGTAACGGCTGGACTGGTCATTCCGATTTCGGGATATTTATCAGACCGCTTTTCACGAAAAGCCGTAATCATCCCTTCTTTAATTATTTATGGGTCTGCAGGGATAATAGCAGGGTTAGGTGCCATGTGGAATTCGTATCCGATTCTTATTGCGTCGAGAGCCGTCCAAGGTCTAGGCGCCGCAGGGACAGCCCCTATTGCTATGGCGCTTGCCGGAGATATGTTTAAAGGTGGCATGGAAAGTAAAGCGCTCGGACTAACGGAAGCTTCCAATGGCTTTGGCAAGGTCATAAGCCCGATACTTGGCTCTTTGCTGGCGCTAATTGTATGGTATGGAGCCTTTTTTGCTTTTCCGTTTTTTTGTCTGTTATCGTTGCTTGCGGTTATTTTCTTATTAAAAGAACCCGCTAAAGCAGAGGAGCCCTTGAAGCTTAAGCCTTATTTGAAAAGCATCGCCGCTATTTTGAAGGAAAAGGGACGCTGGCTGATTACATCATTTTTCGCTGGATCTATGGCTTTGTTTGTGTTATTTGGTGTTTTATTTTATTTATCGAATATTTTGGAGGAGGCTCCTTATACAATCGATGGCGTCAAAAAGGGGTTTGTGCTAGCTATCCCGCTGCTTGGCCTGGTCATCGCCTCTTACACGACAGGGGCTACCATAAAAAAGAATGGGGTCGCCATGCGATGGCTAATGAATATAGGGCTTGGAATAATGATGATCGCTTTAGGGTCCTGTATGTTTATACTGGAGAAAAACCTGTATGTATTTATCGGGCTTCTAACGTTAAGCAGCATCGGCACAGGCTTGCTGCTTCCCTGCTTAAACACGATGATCACGGGCTCTGTCGAAAAACAGCAAAGAGGTATGATCACCTCTATTTATAACAGCTTACGCTTTCTTGGTGTTGCCTTTGGACCTCCCTTGTTTAGCTGGATGATGGAAATCTCCCATCAACTGGTGTTTATCACGGTAACCTCCATGACATTTGTCGCTTTAGGGCTTGTCTTTTTTCTAGTAAAGCCGAAGGGGGAATTGAACGGATAGGGGAACCGGCTTTCCCCGATTCAGCTTTTGCAGTTATACTGGATATATGTTATATTCGCCAGCCAAGCTGAAGATTTTACAAAGGATGCCTGCCCTTATGCAAATACCAACGATACAATTGAAACGCTCTATTAAAGACCGCATTCTCGATGAATGCATACAGAAAAAACCGAATGAAGCCTGCGGCTTTGTGTGGGGCACAGCAAATTTTTCTTGGATCCATGTCGAGGCGTTTGACTCCGTCCCTAACTGTGCCTCCAACCCTTCCATCCAATTCTCTATGGATCCTGTATCTCTGATTCCTATCTTAACAAGCAAAATCGGCAGTGGGCTGGAAGTCGTAGGCATTGTGCATTCCCACCCAACCGCTGCCGCAATTCCCTCCCACGAGGATCTGTTAACGTCTTGGCATCAGCTTCCCAGCCATTGGATTGTATCCTTACAGCAGCCGACGCCTTATATAGCCGCTTATCAATATGTCCGTTTAGAGGGGGTTGATCAGGACTTCTCTCACAGCATGCACTACCGTCCTATACCCATCACCATTATCCAAGGTTAATTAACGGTCTGCCTAACAAAAAAACATCCTCAACCAGGGTTTTCCTACCCTGTCCAAAGATGTTTAATAGCTTAACTTCGCGTACAAATCGCCTAACGACTCAATATTTTTCGATTTAAATTCTACCATAAAAGTGCTCCAAAGCTTTGCGGTCATTAAAGCATCCTCTAAAGCATGGTGGCGGGTCGAAACCTCAATCCCATATTCTTGCAGCAAGGTATCTAAATCATAATGGCCCAGCTTGGGGTTTAACCATTTGGCAACCATCATTGTATCAATCATGCGATGGGATAAATTCACCTTTGATGTTTTCCATAAAGCTGAATTGAGAAAATGCTTATCATGGCCGGTCCCATGAGCAACAAGCACCTTTTTCTGGACAAATTCCAGAAATGCCCGAAGTCCTTGATATAAATCTGGTGCATTGTCAGCCATTTCGTTCGTTATTCCTGTTAGCTCCACCACTTGCTCTGGAATATTCCGTTTGGGATTCACCAAGCTATAGAAGCTTTGATCCTCCATAATACTATCACCATTTACCGCAACAGCCCCGACGGATATAATCTCATCTCCATGATAAGGGGAGAATCCGGTCGTTTCTAAGTCAAATACCACAAGCTCCACCGTTTCAAGAGGAATATCATAAAGCGAATTTTTGCGTTGTTCCTTCATTATCGAACGCATAAAAGCCATTTGTTGGGCGCTTTGCACATCGAACATTGAGGTTAGTGCCGGTGTAATGCCACCCATTTTGTACAAATTCCACATTCTTCCTGCAGGCCTCATGTCTTTCATAGCTGATCACCTAACCTTTTTCGATTTCCTTCGAGACCATTTTTTTCACATATTTTTGAAGGTCATTACCAATTCTAAGGCATAGCTTTAATTCATTGGTTCTTTCTTTCGTAAGGCCTTCTGCTGCCAGCTTGCCTCTTGATGTAAATTGGTCATCCTCCATTTGAAATGGGGTTAACGAACGGAGCTTCAAAGCAATAGCTAAGGCTTCTAACCAATCTTGGGCAATTTCTTCCTCAACAAAACCAGTATCCATCAATTGGATAATTCTTGCTTCCGTAGAGGTTTGCTTGATCCCTGCTTCAATTGCGAGCAAACGAATTCCATTCACTATAGGAATGTAAGCCCCATACTTAATATCAACACCACCAGCATCCTCTCCATAACGCTCCTTGATCAGTTGCCCGAACAAACCAAGTGAAACCTTATGGTGCAGCGTGTTATGAAGCATATGCTCAAGCATAATGGGATGTTTCGCCACATAATCCATTAATTCATCCATTAAACGGTTTACCAGGCTTGCTTCGCCATAAGCCAAGCGCATATCCCCTAATATGAGCAAGTAACGCACATGCTCCCAATTGGGGTCCTTCAGCCATTCATAGAGCATAGTGCGATAACCGCTCCATGTATTCCGCCATTTATCATTGGTGCTGGTCACCTCGCCTGTGCATGGTGGATAGCCAAGCTGCATCAACATGCCGCTTATCCGTTCTGCCAACACTCGGAAGTAACCCTCCGCATTTTTAGAAACCAGTTCATCTGACGAGTCGTCATAAATCAAGCCGTTGTCTTGGTCACTCCACAAGGTCTGTTCACTGCGTCCTCCGCTTCCAAACATCACAAAAGCGTAAGCAACCGGCGGTTCACCAAGCTGTAAGCTCACATCAGCTTGTGCTAGAGCAATTGCCTTGCTAATCAGACTATCATGAACCAGGTTTAATTCTCGGTTCCAATCAAGTGAATGGGAAAGAAGGAGACGCTGCTCGAACTCCTCATGCAGTTGATTCCTTAATTGACGAAGCTGCAGGACACCTTCAGCTTGATCAATTTGTTGTCGAATCATTTCCAATGAGAGATGTTCCATATGCGTCTCCTTCAAAACCATAAATTATTTAATTAAGTAGATTACCATTTAAGCTGAAGTGCTTCCAGCTTGAACCGCTTTTTTCATTTGCTCAGGGTAGCCATAGCTGCCATGCTCGGAAAGATCCAGACCGATAATTTCTTCTTCTTCCGTAACACGTAATCCGATTGTTGCTTTCAGAATACCCAGAATAACAAAGGAAAGTACAAGTACAAATGCGAAAGCTCCGAATACGCCTAATGCTTGAACACCTAATTGATGGAAGCCACCACCATAGAACAATCCAGGTCCACCAACATTTACTGCTGCTGCTAATTCTGGTGTTGCGAACAAACCCGTGGACAATGTTCCCCAAATCCCTGCGATACCGTGCACAGAGAATGCATAGATTGGATCATCAACGCCCATTTTCTCAAACCATTGCGAAGTGAAGAATGTGATAATACCGGAAATCGCTCCGATAATGATAGCATCACGAGGTGTTACGAATGCGCAAGCTGCTGTGATTGCAACAAGTGCTGCAAGTACACCATTCAACATGCTAGGAATGTCCGCTTTACCAAAGTACATCCATGATACCACTAGGGCCGCTACTGCACCAGCCGCTGCTGCTAAATTTGTTGTTAGAGCAACATAACCGAAGAATCCATCACCAGTTGCACTCAGTGTGGAACCAGCGTTAAAGCCGAACCAACCAATCCAGAGAATGATAACACCTAGAACCGATAATACTTGGTTATGACCGGGAATAAGATTGGGTGTTTTATCTTTATTATATTTGCCAATCCGTGGTTTAAGTAAAATCGTTGCAACCAATGCTGCTGTAGCCCCTTGTAAATGAACAACTGTGGAACCTGCAAAATCTTGCATGCCCATCGCTCCAAGCCATCCGCCGCCCCATACCCAGTGAGCAACTACTGGATAAATCAATACAGTGAACAGGATACCGAAGATGAAGTAAACTGGAAGTTTACCACGTTCTGCAAAGCCGCCCCAAGCAATAGCAAGCGAAACTCCTGCAAAAGCTAATTGGAACAAGAACAAGATACTGATAGGAATAGGTGATTCTGCAAACACACTAATTGAAGCTGCTGTTTGTTCGGCTGACCCATCAATGAAGAAGCCGCCTGTACCTACAAACGCGTTACCATCTCCAAAAGCTAAACCAAACCCAACTGCCCAGAAAGCAATGGCGCAAATGCCAAAGGTCAAAATCGTTTTACCAGCAACATGACCGGCATTCTTCATACGAGTCGAGCCCGCTTCCAGCAATGCAAATCCTGCTTGCATGAAAATAACTAGAATCGCACCTAACATGACCCATACAGAATCGATAGCGGCAGCTAGTTGCGCAGGCGTTTTATCATCTGCGGCAAAAGCTAGGGTTGGTACGAGTAATGACATGACGCCTGTGGAAAACAGCAACTTCTTGAACATTGGTCGACACTTCCTTTTTAATGTTAGTTTATATAACATGTAATCAATTCTTAATGTCATTATATACAGCATTCTTGGATTTGACAATAGCTTTTTCAGGAAAGTTTACTAAAAAGCGAAAAATAACCTCACATCAATTGTTCATAATTCGGTTTTTGCTCTTGAAGTAAAGGTTTTTCACCACAAAATGTCGCTGAAAACCTCACGAAGAACCTTTAAATCATTAGATATTCTTACATATCCCCTGATTATGATGTTAGGTTTACGCACGAATTAGTATAATTAGCTTTCGGAAAGCATAACGTTTGACTGTATGGTTTCTTATCAGGTATCATGATTAAAGCGGACATTGGATGAAGCTGATTGTAATAGAATTAGGGGTGATATGCTTGGGGATGAAACTATATCGTATTGGTGAATTGGCACGCTTATCTGAGATCAGCCCCAGAACGATTGACTACTATACAAAGATGGGTTTAGTGGAACCTGAAGCACGCTCTGATACCAATTATCGTTTGTATAGTGATGAAACTTTAAAGCGGCTTAAACGTATTAATATGATGAAAAAGGACAAATATACCCTAGAAGAAATCAAGGCAAGCTTGCTGCTCTGGACTAAAGTAAGCCATGATGAAATCGTGACAGATAAGCTCTCTTCTATTCAGCTGCACTTACAGCAGCTACAGAAGGAAGTTCAGGAAATCAGCCCTATCATTGATAGGATGAAGCCATCACAAATGAAAAAATTGAATAAAGTGCTTACTCCTCATACTGTGGCCTGTTTGGAAGCCTTGCTCTTGCTACTAGGCAAAAGTCCCCTATCCTAAATAGATATTGGAGGTCGGATGGTATGTTTTTTCACCCTATGGATTTTTTGATCATCATTGCTTTCTTACTTTCCTTATGGGCGCAATTCCGGGTTAAAGGAACATTCAATAAATGGTCGCAGGTTTCAGCCAGCTCAGGTCTTACAGGGGCAGAGGCTGCCCGTCGCATGCTGGACAGCAGCGGACTCTATGATGTGCCGGTTGAGCCCGTCGCAGGAAGCCTTACCGACCATTATGACCCTACACATCGTGCTGTCAGGCTATCTGAGCCCGTCTATTACGAAAGGTCGATATCAGCCATATCCGTAGCCTGCCATGAAGTGGGCCATGCGATACAGCATAAGAAGAGCTACCCGATGCTTTCCATACGGCACTTCATGTTCCCTGTGGTTAATTTCGCCTCTGGCGTAGCGCCCTTCCTTATTATGGCAGGATTAATATTCCAGCAATTCAATTCCCTACTGCTTATTGGTATTCTCTTCTTCACAGCGGCGGTAGCCTTTCAAATTATTACGCTGCCCGTTGAGTTTAATGCCAGCAATCGCGCCAAAGACATAATGGTTTCACAAGGATTTATTACTAATGAAGAGAAACGCGGCGTCTCTAAGGTACTGAATGCTGCTGCCCTTACCTACGTAGCCGCAGCACTAATCTCCATGCTACAGCTCCTCAAATATGTAATGATCTTTAACAACCGCAGATAATCATTGAAAAACGCCTCAGCCCATTAATGGGCTGAGGCGTTTTTGGCTTACAGCTATTTAGTTCACTTGAAATTATTTGACCTGAAAATGATCCAATAAAAAATGCCGAAAAATTTCAGCCACTTGCGGCAGCTTTTCGCCGGTTCTTTGGATCAAGCCCACACTACGTGTCACAACGGGATCAATGACTCTAACCTTGGCCGGCTGGAGCTGGCTAATTTCAGTTAATGCCATCTCAGGAAGTAGGCTGACCCCCACCCCTGCTGCAACCAAGCCCCGAATGGTATCCGTCTCTTCCCCTTCAAAGCCTATACGCGGTACAAACCCCGCCTTTGCACAGGCTTCTAACACAATGTTACGCAACGAATATTCATCGCTGAACATCACGAAGGCTTCATCTTTAAGCTGCTCCAGCCGTATTGTATCTTGATCGGCCAAAGCATGCACTTGCGGTAAGATCGCAAACAATTCCTCTTGCAGCAGCAGTTTCCCACTTACATTAAGATGCTTTTCAGGAAAAGGCGAAATAAAGGATAGATCAATATCCCCCTTTATCACATCACGGATCAGACTGTTGTAAGTACCTTGCCGCAATCTGAATTTGACATTAGGGTGCGTTTGCCGAAAATTGGCCACTACAGTTGGCAACAAATAAATGCCCAGGCTATGCGGGAAACCAATCCTGATTTCTCCTGCTTCGGGATCCATAAACTCATGCACTTCATTTACCGCACGCTCCAAATCAGCTAAAACAACCTCGATTCGTTCCAAAAATAATTTCCCAACGGAGGTAAGCTGGAGATTACGGCCTTTACGCACAAACAAAGGAACCCCAAGCTCATCCTCAAGCTGATGGATTTGCCGGCTAATCGCCGATTGGGCGACGTGAAGCTCTTCCGCGGCATTAGTCACATGTTGTTTTCTCGCCACTTTCACAAAATAATGCAGTTGCCTTAATTCCACAGGTCGTCTTCCTTCCATTGGACAAGATCCTTTTAAAAAGTTTATAATAAAAAATGGTGAAATACCAATCATTCTCATAGAAACAAGGAGGCCAATGAACATGGCACAAGAGCGTACCGGTGTAGCTACCCTGAAAGGCAACCCCATTACTTTGGTAGGAACTGAAGTCAAAGTAGGCGACAAGGCTCCAGATTTCACAGTAAATAAAAACTTGATGGAGCTAGCAACTTTGGCTGATTATGCAGGAAAAGTAAAGCTAATCAGTGTAGTACCTTCCCTTGATACAGGTGTTTGCGACGCCCAAACTCGCCGTTTTAATGAAGAAGCTGCCAAATTGGGCGATGAAGTAATTGTGCTTACGATCAGCGTTGACCTTCCTTTTGCCCAATCCCGCTGGTGTGGCGCTGCCGGCATCGATAAGGTGATCACTTTATCCGATTATAAAAACCATTCCTTTGGACTTGCTTATGGTGTATTGATTAAAGAGATCCATTTGTTAATGAGATCCACATTTGTTATCGATAAAGACGACAACGTGCAATATGTTGAATATTTGAGCGAAATGACGGAGCATCCTAATTACGAAAATGCGATTGAGGCTGTTAAAAAGCTAGTATAATGAAAAAAACAGCGGGGAAGCCAAGCTTCCCCGCTGTTTTTATGCCCATATCCATCCTCCGCAAAAGCCGTTCGGAAAAGATCGCACCCCTGTTATCCCGGTATTCTACTCTTTATAAGCAGCAAGGCGTTTGTCCAGCTGCTTGTATATGTCCAAGATAGTGCGATAATTAGAACCAAGGTCACCTAATGAGCCTCGGGAGGCCGAATAAATATCAATTGCTGTTTTAAGTGGGTTTATCCCGAATAAAGTTAAGGTAATATCTTGCGTCCGGCCAGTTACCGTCTTTTTCTCTACTACAATTTCTCCAACATTCCTAACCTCGTGCAGTAACTTGTAACCATTCATTTTCTTGAACATATTGGTTACTTCATCCCACACTTGATCCTTAGAAAGCTTGTAGTAACGGGTTTTTAAAGCCGGGTCTTTTGCTTTCTCTCCTGTTCCATCGTGACTGCGAACTAGGCCGATTAAGGTTCGCTTTAACAAAGCTTTCCCCCCTCATAGAAGTACTAGATATAATCATAAACACTATCTTTAATCATACCATTATTTGTCCTGATGAGAAAGCGTTATTTCACATTTTAGACAAACTATGTGTGTCGCATTAAAATTCTTTACAATTTCATGACAGAACTCAGGATATAAAAAAGTTCAAGCAGGATTTTATTCATTTAATGCGAATAGTAAAGGAGAAGCATTTGTTTATTTGATAAACAAAGTTTTCCTATTCTTTTTTCGAGGTGAATACAATTGGCTTATTTTTTGGGAATCGATTTGGGAACGTCTGCCGTAAAGTGTATTTTGGTAAATGATCAAGGTGAAGTTAAAGCAAGCCATAGCGAAGAATACCCCTTTTTACAACCTCAACCCGGATGGGCAGAGCAGCATCCAGAGGATTGGTGGACAGGCACTGCTTCATGTATCACCGCATTGCTAAAGAAAGCTGCTGTTGAAGGCGAAGAAGTCGCTGGAATTGGTTTGTCCGGGCAAATGCATGGTTCCGTATTCCTTAATGCTGATTTACAGGTGGTTCGGCCCGCCCTTTTATGGTGCGACCAACGTACTGCAGCAGAATGCGAATGGATCGAGCAAACGGTAGGTATCGAGGAATTAGGCCGGTTGACTGGCAATAAAGCCTTGACCGGGTTTACGGCTCCGAAAATCATATGGCTGCGCAATCATGAGCCTGAGCATTATGCCCAGACCGCCCATTTGATGCTGCCTAAAGACTACGTACGTTTACAGCTTACCGGAGCCTTTGGCATGGATGTGGCGGATGCCAGCGGCACTCTGCTGTTGGATGTAGCCCATCGCGAATGGTCGCAGACCGTTGTCCAGCGTCTTGGCATTCCGATGGAATGGCTACCGCCTCTATTCGAGAGCAATGAGATCGCAGGCTACCTGCTGCCAGCGATTGCCGAGCTCACAGGTCTTAAGGCGGGGACTCCGGTCGTTGCAGGTGGCGGCGACCAGGCTTGTGGAGCGGTAGGTGTAGGTGTCGTTAAACAAGGCATCGCCTCGGTTGCCCTAGGCACCTCAGGCGTCGTATTTGTCCATGATGATACGTATCAAATGGATCCAGAATGTAGGCTCCACTCCTTTTGCCATGGCGTTCCTGGCAAATGGCACCGCATGGGAGTTATGCTAGCTGCTGGTGGTTCCTTTCAATGGTGGAAAAACCACTTTGCCTTTGAAGAACAGCAAATCGCCGATGCTGAAGGACGCGATGTCTATGAGTATTTGACCGCTCTCGCTGAAACCGCACCTCTAGGCAGCGAAGGTCTTCTGTTCCTTCCCTATTTGACAGGTGAGCGAACGCCACACCCAGATCCCAAAGCACGTGGTGGGTTTATCGGCTTAAATATGCGCCATACCAAAGCCCATATGACTAGATCCGTTCTGGAAGGCATCACCTTTGGTTTGAGAGACTCCTTAGAGCTTATTAAAGCCTCCGGGATTCAAATTACAGAGTTGCGTGTTAGCGGTGGCGGTGCAAGAAGCTTATTTTGGCGGCAGTTGATTGCCGATATATGCGGTTATCCGGTCGTTACAGTTAATTCAACGGATGGCCCCGCCTATGGGGCAGCGGTTATGGCCGCCTCTGGCGTGCTCAAAGAAGACATCAGCGAATTATGTGAACGCTGGATTGAAGTCGTCGAACGCGTCGAGCCCAACCATGAACATCAAGCACCCTATGATGAGTATTATGAGATTTACCGAACCCTCTATCCAACGCTGAAATCAGCCATGCATCAATTAAATGATTTGGCCGTGTTGCAGTAAGTTTTTCATAACATGCCTATGGCATACAATAGCAATTTCACGCCAACACAAAAAGGGAGATGCCGTTATTTACGGCTCTCCCTTTTACTATCTATACACTATGATAAACCTCATTGAATGCAAAACGATTGTACTTCAGGCATTAGAATTGGTTTTGCTTAGCGCCTTCCCAATCTGCCAAGAAGCGTTCAATGCCCGCATCTGTTAAAGGGTGCTTGGTCATAGCTTGGATAACCTTGTAAGGAACCGTAGCAATATGAGATCCATACAATGCTGCATCAATAAAATGTGAAGAATGACGAACACTAGCCGCAATAATTTCCGAGGAAATATTATGGACTTTGAATATAGTGCTAATTTCTTTAATTAAATTAATCCCCACTTGATTAATGTCGTCTAAACGACCAATAAAAGGAGATACATATGTAGCCCCTGCACGTGCCGCAAGAAGTGCTTGCGGGGAACTGAATATAAGTGTGACATTCGTTTTAATGCCTTCTGCTGTAAAAATTTTCGTTGCTTTCAGGCCTTCTTCAGTCATTGGCAATTTAACAACAATGCTGTCTCCCAAAGCTGCAAGCTTGCGACCTTGTTCAACCATTTCTTTGGATTCCAAGCTTATAACCTCTGCGCTGATCGGCAAGTTACCAACGATTGAAACGATTTCTTTAACCGTTTCAAAAAAGTCTCTGCCTTCCTTTGCAATAAGTGACGGATTGGTTGTAACTCCTGCAATAACTCCAAGGTCAAATGCCTTGCGGATTTCCTCGGTGTTGGCCGTATCAATGAACAATTTCAAGCTGGTCACCCTTCCTTGTTTATCTAGCTAGGATTTAGACGCAAAAAACCCGCGTATGCCGTCCGATTTAGCGCTTCAAACCCGCTCTCGCAGGTGGGTGTCCGCAAAATCATCTTTGAAGTCCCTTTTCGGGGGCATGTCAGCCATGATTTAATGTAGGTCTCCCAAGAAACAGTCATTGGTTCAAAACAACTTAAAACCGTAACGAACACCGCAGGATTTTTTGGTACCTTTATTATATGATTTTCGGCATTGAATGTAAACCTTGAAACAAACTAGCCTCCAGTATTAAGTTAAGCTAAGGCTTATTGCTATTAGCGTCCTCATCTTCACCTTTTTTATGAAGATCAATCCCTGACAAGGTGTTGCCACTACCGCTACCCTGCCCATTGTTTCCCAAAACATTCGGATCTGAATTCGTGAGCGCCCCTGCTTTAGCCGCCTCTTCGGCCGCTTCTGCTTCTTTCTCTGCTAATGCCTGCTGCTTCGTCTGCAGCTTACCAAAGATCAGATTGAAATGCCAAAACGAGACCACGGAAATTAAGCTTCCCATAAAAAAAGGAATCAGAAACGTAAAGGTAGTAAAGCTGATATAAATAATAAATCCATTACAAATAATCATCGACAAGGAACGAATTGGATGACCGATCGAGATTAAAATCGCATTTTTCAATATTTGAAAAAACTTCATATGCAAATGCGTTACAATCGAGAAGAAATGGAAAAAAGAAACGCCGATCAACGCTGTAAGCGTCAACACTAAAAACTTCAATACCCCAAAGGTACCCGCTTGATTGCCGTAAAATTTAAAATTCGTATACAACACTACTGCAATCAATGCATACAAAATGCCACCCAGCATGCTTTGCAGGAAATTATCCTTATAGCCTCGAAAAAAAGTTTTTAACAAAGGTGCATCCTCTTCACCCGTCAGCCACTTACGGGCTACTGCAAACATTGCAGAGGTTGAAGGAAACAATGTAAATGGTGATACGATGGCGATCAAGATCAATGTGGATATCAACTGGTCGACAGACTCTGTTTGCAGCAAGAGCAGACCCAGCAAGAAAAACGGGAGCGCACAGATGACCCAAAGTACATTAATAACGGACAATCGCATAATCCATTCCGATATCCGGTAAAACCCTCCCATAATGCCTCTAAATTCCAAAACAATACCCTCCTCATTAAATTTGCATGAAAGCTTAACCTGTACCTTGTATTATATCCTATTTCGACCGTTGTAGGTAGCAAAACAAAAGGTGAAGCTCGAAACCAAGCTTCACCTTCGGGTATTAGTTTTTCACAAGATCTTCATTGGGACGGGAAGATGTCGTACGGTTGAAGCCACGGTCACGACCATAGTCACGACCTTCATTACGGCTGCTGCTGCTACCACGGTTATCGCGGCCTTCACGGGATGTGTAGTCGCGGCTTCCACTGCTGCTACCGCCGCCACTGCCTGAGCGAGGGGCTCTGGAGCCGCCGCTGCTGGAACCAGATGAACGGTCATATGGTCTGCTGCTGCCTCCGCCGCTTCCGCCACGAGCGCCTGCTGCTGTTCCGTAGCTGCCTGATGGCTTGCGTCCGGAGCTGCGAACATCTTGTCTTCTTTTCTTTGCACGTAATGGATCTTCCGGTGTCAATTCAATAACAACTTCCTTCTTATCGCCTGTTAACAGCTTTAATGCTGCTGCTAATAGATGAACCGAATCATGTTGCTCTAGCAATTGAATAGCCAAGCCTTTGTATTCATTATGGTCGTCTTTGTTCAATAGATCCAAGATGCGTTCAGCTGTCATTTTTTGTTTGCCTTCGATAGCTTCAGCGATACTAGGCATTGGCTTCTTGGCAATTTTTTGACGTGTTAGCTTCTCGATAAAGTTCAAGTGGTCAATTTCTCTTGGTGTTACAAATGTGAAGGCTGCACCTTCTTTACCTGCACGGCCTGTACGTCCAATACGGTGGACATAGCTTTCAGGATCCTGCGGTAAATCGAAATTGATAACGTGTGTTACACCAGAAACGTCCAAGCCGCGTGCCGCTACATCAGTTGCTACAAGAACATCGATGCTGCCGTCGCGGAATTTACGCATAACGTTATCACGTTGGTTCTGTGACAAGTCACCATGTAAACCTTCTGCTGTATAACCGCGTTTTTGTAAGCCTTCTGCCAATTCATCTACCCGGCGCTTCGTACGTCCGAAGATGATTGCCAAATCTGGAGCTTCCATATCAATCAAACGGCATAAGGTATCAAATTTTTGTCTTTCTTGCAATTCGATATAGGATTGCTCGATTAGCGGTGCACTCATTTGTTTAGGAATAACCGACACATGCTCAGGGTTACGCAAAAATTGTTGAGCAAGACGTTGGATGTTCATAGGCATTGTGGCCGAGAATAACATCGTATGACGCTCTGCTGGCACTAACTTCAAGATGGATTGAATATCCTCCATGAAACCCATATCCAACATTTCATCTGCTTCATCCAGGATAACGGTTTGTACATCATCCAGCTTGATAGTTTTTCTATTAATATGATCAAGTAAGCGTCCAGGCGTACCGATAATGATTTGCGGTTTTTTCTTTAGAGCGCGAATTTGTTTAACAATATCTTGACCGCCATAGATTGGCAAAGAGCGAATGCCCTTAAATCTGCCAAGCTTTTCGATTTCTTCTGCTACTTGGATTGCAAGTTCGCGAGTCGGGCACATAATCAAAGCGACGATTCTTTCTTCTTTAACGTCGATTTTGTTAACTAACGGAATGCCGAATGCTGCCGTTTTCCCAGTACCCGTTTGTGCTTGGCCAATTAAATCGCGATTCTCCATGGCAATAGGCATTGCTTTTTCTTGGATCGGTGTCGACTCCTCAAAGCCCATTTCTGTAATGGCACGCAAAACTGATGGCTCCAAGCCGAATTCGTTAAAATTTTTCAAATGATTTCATTCTCCTTTTAGGGTTTTGTATTTGTATATACCCTTAAGTCCAGCTCCATTATCCTTTTTTGTATCTGCAAAATGCGTCCGAAGCATTCGAAATTACATACGCAAGGCCGTACTTAAGAATATCTTTAGTATTGTACCATAAAACCAAAAAATATTCCAGAAATTTCAGAACCTTATTAAATAACTGTCGATTGAAACCTATACTTCCGCTTTTTCGTATAAATTAGGTATAATGTTTGTTAAAGAAACCATTAAGGGGCAAGCGAATAAGCTTTTATTCAGTTATTATTAGATTGTTTCCTAATTTTAAGGTGAGATTAAAGGAGAGTTTGCCCATGTCCATTTGGAAAAGAATTAGCTCAATATTCAGAAGCGAGCAAGAGCAGCCTGTTGTCAAGGAATCCAATCCTCTTGAAGATACGCAGGTTGGCGATATTATTAATGTTGACCTTGAGGAGTATATCGTTTCTGGCAAAATTACTTATTTTGACCGCGGGTTCCCACCGCACCGGATTGCTTATTATTTACAAAATGGCACTGCCATTTCTTGCTTGCTCGTTGAAAAGGGGCGCACCTACGAGTGCTTTAATTGCCAGTTCGTGGAAGGCTCCTTGGATAGTCCCCATGATGTACCTACCACACTGGACGTCAATGGCGATGTTACCTACAAATTGGATAACCAGCGCAGCGACCTTATTCGTGTAGAGGGAAATACCGATTTCCGTGCCAATGAAGAGGTCATGATTTGGCGTTATTTTGGACCTGAGGGACAATACTTCTTCCTGCAATGGCAGGATGGCAAGTTTGTAGCTACAGAAGGCAATAAAACACCCGCAAGCCAAATTACATTTATGAAAGGCAGCCGTCAATAAGCGGCAGCATACAGCCGCGAGCCGTATGGAGGTGATCACACAATGAATAAACGCCATATTACATGGATTGCTGTTGTTCTCATTTTTGTTGTCATTTTCGCCATGTTATCTGGTTTTGGTGATGCTGGAAACTATGTCAAGGATAACTATTCACTTGTCGATGTACAGGGCAACGGAAAAAACACTGCCAAGGTTTACTCAGTTGAAGGCAAGGATGTACCTACGGTTGCTAACGAGCTTGCCGACCAGGAAGAGCCGACGGAAAAAAGCAAGGAATCCACAGAGCAAATGTTCCTCTTCTATTCAAATAAAATTATCAATATTCAAAAGGATCCTGCCAATGCCAGCAATTCCTTGGTCGAAGTGGATTCCATTGAGTATGCCAAAAAGAATTATGATTCTTCCTTCCTCGAAGGATATATAGCAGCCTCTGTCCTGCAGCAATTACTCGGAAACAGTTGGTCGAGCAGCAGTAAAAGTGGTTCTGACTACAAAGGGTACACGACTACCAAGCGTTATGATGATTATGGCAAATACCAGAAGCCTGAGCCGAAAAAAGAGCCTGTGAATTCAACACCGGCACCTACTACAACAAATCGCCAAGGAAGCTTTGGTACGACACCATCAACAACGGCTCCTTCAACAAAAGCACCAACAACTGGCAGCAGCACAGCACCCAAATCAACTGCACCCACTACCAGCGATACAAAAGGGAGCTTTGGTACAACACCATCAACATCTACCAAACCGTCTTCATCTTCATCCAGCAGTTCAAGCAGCAGCAACGTTCGTAAAAATGATGGATCCAAAGCTAATACTAAAACTACTAAGCCTAGCACCAGTAATCGGTCAGGTTCATTCAAAAAGAAGTAAGTAAGTGACCATTCCTATTTTAATTCAATATGTTATAATAAGTATTGTAATCTCATTACTATTGCAGCTTTGCCTTTGTTCATCGTAAGTCAAGCCTGATCTTCTCTAACCTAGTTGACGAGGAAGGGTGTTGCTTGTGGAAACAGTAAAGTTATCAACGATCGTGATGAGATTGACTCCCGAGTTATTTCCTTTTTTGAGGCGGTCCGAGCTCGAATTTGAGATTGTGCTGCGCAACGGTCTTGAGGCATTGGAAGCGGGAGATGCTATGGAAATTATCCAACACAGTATTTCGGAACAACAAAGGGACGCCTTTCTCCATTAGGAGGCGTTTTTTTTTCGAATAATTGCGAAATTGTTACGGTTTCGTAATAATTAACCGTTATGCTATAATTAAAATAGTGTATGATAGAATGGAAAACCAAATCGGAGGTGTATTACATGGGAGCATTATCTCCATGGCATATCATATTAATCGCTCTTGTTGCCCTGCTATTGTTTGGACCTAATAAATTGCCTGAGCTAGGCCGCGGATTCGGTAAAATGTTTCGTGAGTTTAAGGAAGCAACTTCCGGCAACGGATCTTCGTCTGATGATACAACAACAGCAACAAAAAAAGAATTACATGAGGTCGCCCAAGAATCCAATAATCAACAGCTGCCTAAGCTATAGGCTACGCTTGCATACCGCCATCTGATGAACTCCATCAGATGGTTTTTTTTGCTTTTTGCTGCTCATATATATGAGTCCCAAGGAACAACACCGCTGCCAAAGCTGTCATTCCTGCACCAAGCAGGTACATCCATTGCCCGCCCCAAATGTCTTTGATCAAGCCGCCTACAAATCCTCCCGTAATGCCAGCTAACCCCAGAAATACAGCAGAAAATAACGCAAGCCCTGTAGATCTCATTTCTTCCGGCACCAAACGTACAGCGTATTGCAAAGCTACAATCCAAAATACCGCAAAAGTAACGGAATGTGACAATTGCATAAACATAAGCGCAGTCGGATCTGTAATCAAGCCATACAGCAGCCACCGTATTGTATACATAATGGCGACAATTCCAAGCAATGCCATCTCATGAAAGCGATGCATATATCGACCTAACAGCGCAAATGCAGGGATCTCCCCAAAGGCTGCCAATGCCCAGCCCCAGCCTGCCATGGAGTCACTGCCTCCAAGATCCTTTAAATACAGCACAAACAATCCATCATTCATCCGATGAGGAACCATAAGCAGAAATACAAGCAGTAAAAACCAAAGAAAAGGGCGGTTTTTCACAATGCTACCTACCGCTTTTAAAGATATTTTTTTTCCGCTGCCTTTCTCATCCTTTAAAAATAAGAGCAGAATTAAGGGCAATATCCACGCACACCAATAAACCCAAGCGATATGCTGCACACCACCAAGCGCTTCCAGGATAAAACCTGCCAGTATGGCTACTGCCGTAAAACCAATGGAGCCCCAAAGCCTTATTGAACCGTAGGACCGACCATTCTGCTCGGCTCCTTTAATCGTGAGGCTATCGAGCAGCGGTACCGCAGACAGCATAAAAAAGTATAGCAACAACATAAATACAAACGCCCATAGAAAGGCATCCGTTTGAAATATACCTATACTCGAAGCGACGGTCATGATCCATAAGCCAAAAATGATAAATTTCAACGTATTGTAACGGTCACACAAATAACCCCATAAGGGCTGCGCGAATATAGCTATAAATGGGCCTACCATCATAAGCAAACCGATTTGTGAGGACGAGTAGCCTTTTAAGCCAAAATAAAGCGGAAGAAAAGGCATAAGGACAGCTGATGTTGCATAATAAGTAAGGTTTAACCCGCTTAACGTCCAAATTTGTTTATTCATAACACCTATCCTTTGGGTAATATGTCACAATATCCGAAATTCTAGCAAAATGAAACAAAGTTTTCTACCAAGCCACCAACTTCTCTATTATAATGTAAGATATCATTCTGGCAAGGAGAGATTAGTTAAACATGGAATTATTACTCGCTTCCTTATTAATCGTGATGGGCCAAACGGGTGCAGACCACCCCGATGTTAGCTTTGACCAGCTCGTACAAGCTTCACTCGACTCTAAAAATGCGATTGTTCAGCAGGCACCACCCGTTTTGGCAGCGACTACAAGTACGGATGACCACTTGCGCCCCATAAACAAAAAAGATCCCCAACAGGACGCTCCTAAAGTAAAAGGGGTATATGTTACAGCCCACAGCGCCGCCGGGGCAAGAATGAGCACATTGTTGAAGCTGTTAGACGAGACCGACCTCAATTCGATGGTTATCGATATTAAAGATGACTGGGGTTATATTACTTACCGGACAGGTAACGCCGAGCTGGAAGCATTGGAGACCACGCAAAAAATTATTTCGGATATGCCAAAGCTGATGAGCACCTTGCAGGAGCACCAGGTTTATCCCATCGCAAGAATTGTCGTATTTAAGGACACAGTGCTTGCTAATAAGCGTCCTGAGCTTTCTTTTGTCAATGGTGATGGCACGATATGGAGCAATGGTAAAGAAAGCTTTGTAAACCCTTATAAAAAAGAAGTATGGGATTACAATATAAATATTGCCAAGGAAGCCGCTAAAGCCGGCTTTAAAGAGATCCAGTTTGACTATGTGCGGTTTCCAGAAGGGTTTGAGAAGCGAGCCGATATTTTAAAGTATGATAAGGATGACCGGTCACGAATTGATGCTATAGCGGAATTCGTCAAGTATGCCAGAGAACAGCTCTCCCCTCTAGGCGTAAGGGTTTCCGTTGATATATTCGGTTATGCGGCAGCGGTTCCTGCGGCAGAAGGCATTGGGCAGGATTTCGAGAAAATCTCGCAAAATGTCGATGTGATCTCCCCTATGATTTATCCAAGCCATTATAGCACCGGTTGGTATGGTTCTAAAGTGCCTGATGCGGCACCTTATGTAACGATTAGTGGAGCCATCAAGGACACCACCAAGAAGTTAGAGCCGATTAATGCGCTCAATCTGAAACCGATTGTTCGCCCGTGGATTCAGGATTTTACAGCCTCTTGGATTAAGGGGTACGTTAAATACGGCAAGCATGAGCTGGATGAGCAAATTCGTGCTTTAAGGGATCATGGTGTTGAGGAGTATTTGCTTTGGAATGCGGTTAATACGTATACGGGTGGAGTGGACTATTAAGGAGGAATCTACCCACCCTCCCTATAGGGAGGGTCCCAAAGGGCGTTGCCCTCTGGACTCCCATTTCGGGCGCGAGACTGTGGTGTGCTCGGGGCGCTTTCGTCCCTACGGGACACGCTTGACTTGGGTGCCGTGGATGGGGCGCGGGACTGTGTGTGCTCGGGGCGCTTTCGTCCCTGCGGGACATTGCTTGGGTTGGGCGATCTGCGAGATACGTCGGGGTCAGGACCCTGAGCGAGACCTCGTGCGGCTTGCAACGCTCGTCCCTGCGGGACATTGCTTAGCTGTAGAGCTGGGCGGGGGCGCGTGGAAAAACAATTACTTTGAATAAAATGATTAAGACCCAGCTTTGATGAAGAATTATCTTCATCGAAGCTGGGTCTTTTGGGTTTAAATAGTATCCATCCATTTATTGAATGTGCTTTTTACCTGACAGATACACTCCGTTACCGGGCAAATCTCAATTTGCTCCTCGGAATTAGTTCAAGAACATCCATTATCTTTCCTATCACGATTTTCTTATGGACTATT
Source organism: Paenibacillus agricola (assembly GCF_011440305.1). Classification (GTDB taxonomy): domain Bacteria; phylum Bacillota; class Bacilli; order Paenibacillales; family NBRC-103111; genus Paenibacillus_S; species Paenibacillus_S agricola. The sequence continues at coordinate 140,730 of NZ_JAAOIW010000005.1, forward strand.
GGCTTATTTCTTTCCCAGCTTTTACACTTTCAGCCAAGTCTTCCTCAACATTATCCGCACTGGAGCCGAACTCAGTAAATTCCTGGTTGTAGTTTGCCGCTACGGTTGGCTGTAAATATTTTGAATCCATATATTTAGCCAAGTATTGTTTGCCGAACAATGAATCATATTGCAGTTGCCGGTATTGTTCTACATCCGCTGCTAAAGCATCAGGTACGGCGGTAGTTAAATTGAGGTCTGCATCTACTACCAAATTTCGCAGCATGGCGGGCATTTTACGGGATAGCTCCTCATTGTAAGCAAGTGTTTCAGGAAGCTCCATGCCCATCTGCTTCAGCATATACGCACCAAGGAAGGAGTTGCTGAGAACTGGCAATTGTTCTTGTGGCAAATCTACATTGGACCAGGTTACGAATGGTACGCTATGCATTTGTTTCAATTCGTCAAGCGACCATTGTCCCGACTTCGCAGTTTGAATAAAACCCGTCTGCGTATACACATCATAGTCATAACCCAGCATCGGCAGATGGTCACCATAAAACACGATAACGGTAGGCTCCTCCGTTTCGGCAAAGTGGTCCATTAGCTTTTGCAGGCTTGCATCGGCATCTTGGATACCCTGTGTGTAGGTTTCGAGGGTATTTCGAGCCTCCACGGTTAAATCGCCTTCGATTTGTATCGGATTACTTTCATATCGATTATCGTCATAGGGACCGTGATTTTGCATGGTTACGCCATAAATAAACATCGGTATATCCGTATTGTCGACCTGTTCAATAATGCTGTTGGCCACCTCGTCATCGGAGATAAAAGCACCTTTATATTGAGGGTTACTAAATTGCTCTTTACTTTTAAAGCTTTCAAAGCCCATTTCTTTATACACGTTTTCGCGATTCCAAAACCAGCCCTCATAGGAGTGGATGGCCATGCTTTTATAGCCCTTTTCCTGAAAATATCCGGCTAGGCTTGGTGTTACTTTTGAAAGGTATTGTTGGTAGGGAACCGAGCCTGCTGGCAAAAAGCTCATCGAATGCCCCGTTAGTACTTCGTACTCTACGTTGCTGGTGCCGCCCCCAAACTGGGGAGAAAGCAAATACCCTGAGGTCGATTCCTGTTGCAGCCTGTGTACAGTAGGTAACGGATCCTCGCTAAATGTGACATTGGGTAGCAACGTCGGATCCCAAAAAGCCTCGCTCATTATGAAGATAACGTTGGGCTGCACCCCATTAAAAGGATCGAGGTTTGCCGAGGCTGTCTGTATATTAGCCTGCCCCTTCAGTTTACCCGCTATTCCCTCCATCATCGATTCATCATAGCCCGCTGGCTTCTGGACAATCGCATTTTTTACATTCATCATAAAAGCTAATGAAATCCCATTATTTCCGTAGTTTTCCGACTGGTTCCACACGATCTCGTTCGCACCCATGCGGTCCATCACCCGGCTGGCCCAAGGTGCGTTAACACCAAATGCATACACAGCATAAATGGCTAGAAGTCCAACGATAGCACGGGTTTTAAGCCGCAAACCAAGCCGCGGCAGCCGAAACGATAAAACGACCAGCACTACAAACATGCCGAATATAACACCAATAGGCAGCAAATTCGATCTATTTGCTACGAGCGGTACAATATCTATGCTTTCTTTATTCAGGAAAATATCCCATGGAAAAAAAGGCTCGCCAATTAATTTCAGCTTAAAATAGCTGATTAGCGACATCGTACAAAGCAAAAGCATGGTCAAAGCAACCGCGGGCAATAACGCACCCGCTAAAGCGTATATCAGCAAAAAGATCAATAAATCCAAAATCGCATTCATCGCAAACAGCATAGGATTTTGCAGTAGCCATGCCATTGCTTCTTGTAAATTTCCCCGTTGTATAAATTCCGCTCCAAAAACTAAACATACAGGTACCACCAAACAAGCGAATATGATAAAAAAGGTACTCCTCAGTTGATTTAGCTTTGACCCTGTCCGTTTCCTTTTTTTCAAGGAACGCATAGGCCTCTCACTCCCCTATCCCGCTTATCTCTAGAGCTTAATGCGGGTTTAATTTATCAGATAATTTCTTATCCCACTCCATTGATCTGTCTTTACATTCTAAAGCCCTAATATTAATATAACCTTAACATATCCATTTTATGGTAAAAAAACCAATATTAAAATGGATATAAAAAAGCCAACAGTAAGCCTGACGCCTACTGTTGGCTATCTTTCAACTCCAATAAAGCAAAGCCCGCTTCATTCGGAGGAATCCTTAACTCTATATCTTATATATTGGGCAGCTGCCAATCTATTTCCGTAGAACCTATGCTATGTAGAAAAGCGTTGGCTTCCGAATAAGGCTTACTGCCATAAAAGCCACGGTGGACCGATAAAGGACTTGGATGAACCGATTTGAGAATATGATGGCGTGAGTTCGTAATCAGCTGCATTTTTTGATGCGCTTGGCTGCCCCATAGAATGAAAACCACGGGCTGCTCCCGCTCATTAAGCTTGCAGATGATTTCATCCGTGAAGCGTTCCCAGCCTTTGCCTTTGTGTGAAGCGGCTTCGCCTTCGCGAACGGTAAGCACCGTGTTAAGCAGCAGCACTCCCCGCTCTGCCCATGGCACCAGATATCCGTTGTTAGGTATCGTACAGCCTAGGTCCGAGCGAAGCTCCTTTAGCATGTTCTGCAAGGACGGGGGCGCCTTCACACCCGGCTTAACGGAAAAGCTTAACCCATGGGCCTGACCGATGCCATGGTAAGGATCCTGGCCGAGAATGACAACCTTCGTTTCGACATAAGACGTATAATGCAAGGCATTGAAAATATCATCCATCTCGGGAAATATCGTGCGGTTGCTATATTCCTGGTTTAAAAATTGAAATAGCTCCAAATAATACGGCTTTTCGAATTCGGCAGCTAATTGCTCGGTCCAATCATTATTTAATATGGACATCATGTACCACTCCCAGCTTGTTGCAGTTACAGTTCTGGACTGAAAGCTTCTACCATTTTCACAAAATATTGCAGGGTATGTAGGGCACGCTCACGTAATTTTTCGTTAACCGGCTCTCCTTCCGGTGTAAAGGTACGATTCTCTCCGCCGATCGAAATCCATTCGGGGCAATTAATACCATGCACGCTGCGGACGATCGTCTGTAATTGCTGCAAGGAGCTTACACCAACCGGGCCTCCAGTCGAGCTCACCGACAGAACTACTTTCCCACTAAATTGGGCTGAGCCTACAAAATCCAATGCGTTTTTCAATACACCGCTGGGAGCACCGTGATATTCAGGTGTCGCTAATATAATACCATCTGCCTCATTCAAGCTATTCCTCAATATCGCTAGGTTCGCATCCTCACAAACTACGTCTGGGGAGTATAAGGGTAGGGGCATTACATAAAGATCTAGCAACGTAACTAAACAACCTTTGCTTTCCAAAACCTGTTGTAAATAGCTGCACAATTGGGTTGTTGTAGCTTGTGCGCGATTGCTACCGGAAATAATTGTAATTTTAGTCATTGTATATTAGCTCCCTTATCGTGCATTTTACATTCATCGTAGTATATAACATTCACTTGAGTCAACACTGGAAATTTCCTTCCAGCTACTGCAGAATCGTTCAAAGCTTGCATGTCTTTTCCGATGTTAGGTACAATATAGGGGCACCATACAAAAGGAGATGTTAAGAACATGCTAGCAATTGGACAAAATGCCCCGTCCTTCAACGCTGAGAGCACACAAGGTGCTATACAGCTTAGCGATCATCTGGGCAAACAGCCAATCGTGCTTATTTTTTACCCGAAGAACGAAACCCCGATCTGCACCAAGCAATTATGCGCCGTTCGTGATTCCAAAACCCTATATGCCAAATTTAACGCGCTGGTATTGGGAGTGAATCCCGGTTCGCTTGCCGACCATAAGCAATTTTCGCAAAAATTCCAATACGATTTTCCGTTAATTAGCGACCAAGGCGACCTGATTCGCCATTTATATGATGTTGGCAAAATATTTTTACTGGGCCAGCAGCGCTGTGTCATCGTGATCAGCAAGGACGGAACGATTGTTTACGCCAGAAAGGGCAATCGTCCCACTGATGAAATCTTAAGTGCCTTAAAATAAAAATAAACAAACAAAAACATGCAGTCCGCTTCGATCTGGAAGGGAACTGCATGTTTGTTATTGGGACAACCGTTTGGCCAATTCATAAAGCTCCATATTAAATTTTTTCTTAGTACTACATACTTTCTCGATATCGGTTATCGTCAGCTCGCCTTTAATGATTCCACAGCCTTTGCCGGATTCACCTTCAATTAACATGCGCACTGCAAAGTCACCTAAGCTACTAGCCAATATGCGATCGTTATGCGTCGGAGCGCCGCCACGTTGAATATGTCCCAGCACGGTTACTCGCGGTTCAATGCTATCCTTGCGCTCGGAGATGGCATTGGCAATATCCTCTCCTTTACAAACGCCTTCGGCAACAATAATAATACTATGGCGCTTGCCCAGCTTGAAATTGGCTTCCATCCTGTCGGAAATTTCATCCATATCAAACGGTACTTCCGGCACCAATATCGTTTCGGCACCACTGGCTAAGCCCGAATATAAGGCAATGTCACCGCAATAACGCCCCATTACCTCAACAACGGATGACCGTTCGTGGGAGCTCATTGTGTCGCGCAGCTTGTTGATCGCGTCTACGACGATGCTTACGGCTGTGTCAAACCCGATGGTGAAATCCGTAAAAGGAATATCATTATCAATGGTACCTGGCAAGCCCATCGTTTTAATTCCCAGCTTAGACAACTTATTAGCACCTTGATACGAACCGTCGCCTCCAATGACCACCAAGCCATCAATGCCTCTTCTTTTTAAATTATCGGCACCGATTTGCTGACCTTCGGGAGTCATAAACTCCTTACATCGAGCGGTTTGCAAGATCGTCCCTCCACGCTGGATAATATCGCCAACGCTCCGCAGGTCCATCTGGCGAATATCATCATTGATTAGCCCGGCATAACCACGTTGGACGGCGTATACCTCCAAACCATGAAAAAGTCCGCTGCGCACAACTGCACGAACAGCTGCATTCATACCTTGTGAATCTCCACCGCTAGTTAGCACTGCTATTTTTTTTACTGACATGTATGGTTTCCTCCCAGAAATAACAATTAAAATGATTTACGAACCAGTATGCTGTTTGCAAAGAAAAAAAGTCGGGTTAAAGGACTTCCCTTCATCAATTTTCGCGAAATTTGCTTCACCTGTATCTGTTTATTGACCTTCGGATCCGACAAATAAAGCGCAAGTAAACCTTCAATAATCATGCTGTGAAAAGCCGGATGCTCCAGGAGCTTCGTCTTGGCTCTAGCCTCTAGAACGATGGCAGCGATACGGTTAACGGTTTGTTCCATACTTTCGTAGTAGCTGCAAAAATTAAGGTCACCACCAAGCGTATCCTCCCCTTGGTCGATCAAATAATCCAATAAAATATGCAAGGCGCAAATATATGGAAAATAGGCATCTCGGATGGCATCCACGGAGCGAGTCTCTAAACCGGATCCAGCAGCTGCCAAAAACATCATAAAAACGCCCAAGGTAGAGCCAGTAGCTGCCGCAAACTCATTCCAGCTAAGCTCTGGATATTTGGCCTCATAAGGCTTTCTCCAAGACAAAAGAGCCTCTTCCCTTAATTCATGTCGAATATGCTTATACACTTGTAAATCACAATATAAGCCTACCCATTCTCCCACATCCTTCGCTACCATTGCATAGGAAGGCAGCATTCGCAGGCTTGCCTGGCAGGTTTTAACCAACTCATTTAAGTAGCCGCCATCCTCCTGCTCTGCCCGGAATGCGTAATATTCATGAAGCGGCTCAGCCGGGTTAACGGCATCCAGCATGGACTGGTGCAGCCTACGGAAATCCTGCGGATCCATCGAGGTGCTCCGATCGCACAGGTTATCGAGATAGTCACTAATCGTCTGAAAGGCAACGATCAGCGGAATCAACACATGCCGCATCGGCAAATTGGCCGTGGCATACACGGCTCCTCCCTGGCAATGGAACAGCTTGCTGGTCATGCTGGCAATTGCCTGTTGTTTCAGCTCAGGGTCGGGCATAGCCTCCGCCTTTTCTTTCCAATACCGCAGCTGTTCCCCAACCTCCGGCAGCACATAGCGATACACGCGCAGCATGAGCTGCACAGGAGTTCTCGGGACCTGTGCAGCATGTCCAGCTTTAAAGCTCAACAGCTTTCCCTCCGCTCTGCTCAAAGGAATATTGCAGCAGTAACTTCATTTCAACCCTTTGTATAGCCATTAACAATGATTCCGCATGTTGGTCCTGGACCATCGTCACTTGTTGCTGAACGAGGTCAACGAAGCCATAGGGATCCCATGCCGAGCTGCTGGCTATTTGGTGCAATTGGCTCTGAAGAGCGCTGTTACTAATTAGCTTCAGATCAAATGATGTGTATAAGGCTTTGGCTTCTTGCAGCAGCGTATCGAATATAGGATGGCCACCGACCTGGCGGAACCAATATTTGGCGTTACTGTAGTCCCCCTCCATACGGTGCATAATCCCATGCCAATAGCTTCCCGTTGAATTGTGGATATCTTGCGAAAGGGTATGCGATTTGTCCAAGCTCTCATTGAATAGATGCAAGCCTGATTGAACAGCCTGCACATAAGGCATTTGGTTCGCAGCTATACCTTCCTTAGACAGCTTTGCTATTCGGATATCAATCAAATCATCCCATTCCTCCGCAGGATACAGCGAAGGCTGATGATCCTTCAATAACAACCATAATCTGGCTACTCCTTCTGTCCACACCAAAGCTTTTCCACCTCTCCCAACTTAGGAGCAACCTAATCCTGGCTCTAATCGGATCCGGTTGTTGCTAAGTACCTGTTGAAACACATACCCTACATTATAATATAAAGAATCGGCAATGCCCACCATTATTAAACAAGTTTGCCCTAATGATGTGCAACTGAAGCCGTAATATCCTGATTGACTCTAAACCATAGGTTCAGCTCATTGATCGTTCCTGCCAATTCCGCGATTTCCGAATTAAGCTCGCAGGAAAGTTTGAAATTATCCTCTACATTCAGCTGGTTCTGCTTCTTGATAATGATGCTTTCCAGCCTTTTAATATGATCAGGTATAGTGCCGCGAATTTCTTCCCAGCGCAGCAAAATTTCAGAGCGTTCCTCTTCTGTAAAGTCTTCCCATTCCTTATTCCAATAGGGAAGCGGAATTCCTAGGCGCTGATCGGGTACAAAACTCCAAGCCATGGAAAACTCCACCTTTCCTTGAAAGCATAGCTGCTTGTATTTACATTAATGTACCACGAACCCCCCTCCACTTCCAGAGGTTGCAGGTAAAATTTCAAGCTGAAGTTATGGTAAAGTATGCTATACTGGGAGGAATGATTTTTAGAATGTATATTATAGGAGTCCTTTCAATGAGTAAAGCTTCAGAAAAAGTTTTGGAAAACCGTGTGACCTTTCGACAGCTGCTTGCGTTCTTCTTGCCCTTGGGCCTTTCTGCCAGCCTAGTCACGATCTCCCACGTCATTATCAATAGTACGCTTGCCCGGTCCGCCTCTCCCGAAATTATTATTGCCAGCTATGCCCTGCCATTCAGCATTTTAGGTATTACAGAACGTCCAGCCCTGCTCTTAAGACAAACCTGCTCCGCTCTAGTAAGAGACCGAATCTCGTTTCGAGCGATGACAGTTGTCAGCATTTATATATTTTCGAGTATTTTGCTCCTCGGTGGTTTGCTATCCTACACGCCTATCGGCAAGTGGGTTTTTTTCTATTTATTTGGCGTAAATGACGAGTTGGTGGGACCGATGATTGATGTATATCGCGTTTTGATGTTTGTCAGCATTTTTTCGGGAGTGCGCTGCTTATTTCAAGGCGTGATCATTTTTAATATGCGTACGAAATGGCTGACGATCGGGATGGCTGTACGGCTGCTTGTGATGTACCTGGTTTCGCTCTATTTCATCAAAACCAATGGCGTGACCAGCGGGCAGGTAGGAGCGATCATCTTTCTTTCCGGGATGATTATTGAGGCGGGAGTAAGCTTCTGGGAGGGCAGGCTGCTGCTGAAAAAAATTCCCGAGAAGCTTGCAGATCATCCGATAGAACGCCCGCGGCAAATCTTCGGATTTTATAAACCGCTGCTCTATTCTTCGTTTATTGCTGTCATTATCGGCCCTGCGATCAATTCCTTTATGGGCAAAACATCGGATTTCCAGCTATCTGTTGCTTCCTTAACGATCGCTTTTAGCTTGACTCAGCTCGTACAAAGCTTCTTCTCTTATATCCATCAAATTGTATTGAACTTTTACAATAAGGACGCTCCTGCTGTGATTCGGTTTACTTTGATATTGTCGTTCATACCCGGTTTATTGCTCGCGGTGCTGAGCTTTACACCGCTGGGTATGTGGTTTATGCAGCATGTGATGGGTGTAAATGAACGTTTGATGCATGCCAGCCTGGAAGCATTGCGGGTTTTCATGATCATGGCGTTTACCTTTCCGTGGCTGGATTTTGGCAATGGCCTGATTATGCTGCGAGGTGAAACCAAAGCGATGATTTGGTCGCAATCCGCCAATGTCGCGGTCACACTGGTTACATTGGTCGTGTGTGTGGCATTAAGTCCGGGCTGGAACGGCGCGATTGGTGCATTTGCCCAATCCTTAGGGATGGTTGCCGAAGCTTCGGTAGTCTGGATTGTTCTGAGGGCCATCAAGAAATCTGGGGACCGTTCTCCTTTTGCTATGAAATTTTAAATTTAGAAACGAGTGATTGTTCTGGATAGCGCACTTCCCCAACAACAACCCAAATTCGGCATGCTCCGTGGCTACAGCTTCGCGTCTTATATGACCATGGCTGTAATCGTGTCTTATTTCCCTTTATACTTCAAATCACTGGGCTACTCCACGATCCAAATTGGGCTGCTTTATTCTGTCGGACCTATGATCGGGATTATCTCTAATATATTTTGGGGCCTGATGAGCGATAAATATCGGACGGTCAAAAACATATTGATTGTTGTGCTGCTGGGACAATGGATATTCGCTTTTTTCGTTTTCCAGAGTACCAGCTTTGTCCTATTGCTGCTGTTGATGGCTGCTTTTTTCTTTTTTCAATCGCCCAATAATTCTTTGACGGATAGCCTCACTTTACTGAGCATCCAAGGAACCAATAAAAGCTACGCCTCCTTTCGCGTCTGGGGCTCTATCGGCTTTGCTATCGCCTCCCTAAGCTTCGGAATGATCTTGAAGCAATACGGTGCTGGCCTCACTGTCTATTTGTGCCTGGGAACCATTGCGTTTTCTTTTATTGTATCCACGCAATTAACGGATGGACGCCGGTCCTCCACAAAAAAGCTCGAATTCAGCGGGTTGGTACAGGTGGTTCGCTCCAAGCGCTTTCTGGCATTTATGTTCATTGTGTTAGTCTCTTCCGTTTCCCATCGGTTTAACGATGGATTTCTTGCGTTATTCCTCAACCAGCTAGGTGCTGACCAATCGATTGTGGGCTTGTCCTGGTTGGTTTCGGCGTTAAGCGAGGTCCCTATATTTTTCCTGCTCAGTAAATACGGACACCGCTACAAGGAGCTCCCCCTGCTCATGATTAGCTGCTTCGTCTATGTCATCCGTTTTACCTTGATGAGCCAAGTAGAGAACCCGCTGTGGGTTATTGCTATCCAAGCGATGCATAGTATCTCCTTTGGGATCTTTCTCTTTACCGTTATACGCTATATTGCGCGGATTATCCCCGATCAATATAGGGCAACCGGGCAAGCCATTCTTGCCGTAACCTGGTCGGGAATAGCCGGTCTGCTTAGCGGTACACTTGGCGGCTGGTTATTCCGCGACTTCGGTCCCCATACGATGTATGGAGTTGGTGCTTTATTATCCGCTTCCGCATTGCTCGGCTTCCTGCTCCTTCATCTATTCGCGAAAGAATCCGAATAGCCGAGGAACTCCTGTTCCGGCATATCCTCCTCATTTCTTAATAAACTACAACGATTGCAACACAATTGCCCTGAGTAACGTCTTATATAGGTGATGGAGCAACCAGCATAGCTCTAGCGATGCTGGTTTTGCTACGCAAACTCAAAGGAGGGCTAACGTGCTTGCCGTACAACAATTGTCCCATCGGTTCAAGAATGGTGCTGAAGAGACACCGGTCCTTCATGATATTCAATTCCGTATTGCCAAAGGCGAAATGGTTGCCCTGCTAGGCAGCTCCGGCTCGGGCAAATCGACCTTATTAAACCTGATGGCTGGCTTAATGAAGCCGACCCACGGCAGCATTCTTATTAATGGCCATGCCATTGAGAAAATGTCGGAAAACCAGCTCGCGGAATTCCGACGGACGCAAATCGGTTTTATTTTCCAATCCTACGAGCTTATTCCCCACTTAACTGTACGCGAGAATGTAGAGCTGCCTTTAATTTTTCAAGGGATTAAAGCCAAAAGCCGTAAAGAAAAAGCATTCGCCTTATTAGCCAAGGTCGGCCTAGGGGATAAGGGCGAGATGTTCCCTTCGCAGTTATCGGGAGGACAGCAGCAGCGTGTCAGTATTGCCCGTTCGCTTGTCACCTCGCCCGCGATTGTCTTTGCCGATGAGCCGACAGGCAATCTGGATACCAAAACTGAGGCAGAGATCATTGACCTGTTGATCGAGCTTAATGTTACGTTATCGATCACCTTTGTTATTGTGACGCACGAACTTGAGGTCGCCAAGCGAACACAAAGAGTGATCCAGCTGCGCGATGGCTTCCTCGTGGAGAATGAGCCTTGGGCTGGTGAAAACGAATGAATATCGTTGATTATTTGCGGCTTGCGTGGGAGCAGCTAAAACGGCGGATGGTCGTTACAGCGCTATGTACCATGGGGATCGCCATCGGCTCTGCCTCGATTGTTGTAGCCCTTTCCTTTGGTGAGTCCATTAACCATTATAGCCGCGTGCAAATGACCCAATTTATGAATACCGATGAAATTACCATACATAATGGAACGCCTCCGCAAGGTACAAGCACAAGTGCGGGAAACCCTAATGAAAATAAAACCTATGAGCTTACCAAATCGAAAATAGACATCATGCGCAATCTCCCACATGTCCAAGCCATTGCTACTTACCAAACGATGAATGCCCAGCTGTTTGTGCTTGACCATAAGCTAGGCCGGATTAACAATTTGATCGCTACGGAATTGGATACGTTGGTTGATTTTGGTTTTGAATTTCAACAGGGCGGACCGTCCGAGCAGGAAAACACGATTATTTTAAGCTACGGGGCGACGATGGGGCTATTTGATGAGCAGCTTTCGGGCTCCGGCATGCCCGGAATGAACAGCGGTAACGGGCAAGCCGCCCCCGAGCGCGATAACGAGCAACGATATATAGCGTACCCGCTTTACCAAAAGCAGATAATTTTGAAGCCGCAAATTTTCCAAGCTAATGGTGTAGAGATTACGGGTATTCAATTTCCACTCCGTGTTGTAGGCATATTAAAGAAGCCGGAAGGCTCGTCCGACCAGGCTGCCAGCAATATGAAGACGGCTTTTATTTCTCCGGCACTTGGAAAAAAGCTTCAAGATGCCATAGCAGCAAGCACAAGCACTTCAGCTTCCAGCACAAGCAATGGCAGCCAGCAGCAGCCAATCCCGGCATATAATGAGGTCAAAATTAAGGCAGATGACAGCACACATGTAGAGCAAATCGAGAACATGATCAAAAAGCTGAAGCTGTCCACGCAAACCAACCTCCATTATGAAGAACAGATGCAAGGGCAACTGGTAATCCTGCGGTTTATTTTTGGCGGCGTCGGTTTATTTATTCTGTTCGTGGCCTCCATCTCAATTATCGTGGCAATGACCATGTCCACCCACCAGCGCCGAAGGCAGATTGGGATCATGAAGGTGCTTGGGGCTAATCTAAGCCAAATTCGCAATATGTTTATTGCCGAATCCGCGTTACTGGGGCTGTTTGGTGGCGCTTGTGGCATTTTATTATCGTATTGGGTCATCTGGGGCATCAATCTCGCTGTTATTCATTTCTCCCCTCCACAGCCTGGTAGCGATCTGGAAATATTATTTATTAGCGCTTGGATCTTGCCTGTTGGTTTATTTTTTGCTGTGATGACCGGCGTTTTATCAGGCCTCTATCCTGCTGTCAAAGCATCCCGTACCGATGCCCTAACCGCAATTAAACGAGATTAGGAGAGCTATATAATGAAGAAAAATACATGGCTTATCGCCATCACCTTATTGTTAGTAATCGGCATTACAGGTACACTTTATCTATTAAGCCATCCTCCCAAGCAGGATCAGCAGAACGGCGCACGGGGCTTATCAGCGATCACATTTAAAGTCACCCGTGAGGACTTGGTCAACACTGTAGAAGTAAAAGGTAAATCCTCCTATCAAAAGGAAACCTATATCAACGCCCCTTTCTCTGCGGATGTGCAATCATGGGGAGTTAGTGAAGGCATGCAAATTGCCAAAGGCGACAATCTATTTCAGTTAGATGATACCGCTCTGCGTGATGAAATTGCCCAAATCCAGTCCAATCAAAAGAAAACCGAAATCGACATCCGCATCAGCCAATTCCAGCAGGAAGCAACGAATGGAGCCGATCCCCAGACGGCCGGGATTTCGGAAACAGAAGCCAAACAAAGGTACGCCCAATCGCAGAGCAAAAAGATGCAAGAGGAAATCAACCAGTTAAATATAGAGCATATGCAGACACAGCTAGCACAAAAGCAGGAGAAACGGAAAGCCGCCCAGTTTAATGCTCCAGAAAACGGGATCTTTTTGTTTGAGGGTACCAAAGAGCCCCAATCGGTGAAAGAAAATGAACGTATTGGCAAAATCGTCGATTTGACGAAGCTGCAGCTAATCTGCCTGGTGGGAGAATACGATCTATTCCGTATCAAGCCGGATATGCCTGCCGAGATCAAGGTAGATGCGCTAAGAAATACGGTACTGCAAGGCAAGGTTGAAAAGCTGTCCAAATTTGCCAAAAACGGAAACAGCGGTGATTCGAATAGTACAACAGCTGCCCAGTTTGAGGTTATCATTTCTTTGGAGCCCAATGACCAGCTCATCGCTGACCTTAGCCTCACAGCTACGATTCATGCAGACAAAAAACCAGATGCGTTAGTCGTCCATACCCTCGCCATCCAACGTGATAAAGAGCAATATTATGTGATGAAGGACGCGGGGCAAGGTGTTGCTGTCCGCCAGGATATTACGATAGGTATGGAAACCCCGGAGAAAACGGAAATTCTAAGTGGCTTGGTAGAAGGAGATACGGTTATCTTGGAGTAATTCTCTGTCTCCATCTAAGCTTGGATGTTGTCTTTGCTTAGCGAAACCGTTATAATCATTGCTAGATCATAGTACCAAGTCATGAACGAATTCATGCTGGCTTAAAGGGGATAATAACCAATGCATTACGACGATTTCAAAACCATATTGCTGGAACGAAGAAGTATCCGCAAATTCACAGAGCAGGATGTAGCTGTGGACGATATCAAAGAGCTGGTGGACTGTGCACGTTATGCACCAAGCGACACCAATTCCCAAACGTGGGAGTTTATCGCAATTGTCAACCGCACCAAAATCAAAGAGATCGAGCAAATCACATGGGACCAATTACATAAAAAAGCAGCCGAGGCCGAAGGACGCGGCTTGAACCGCGAGGCTCGTATGCTGGTCAAATCCTTTGGTCCTTACGCTACCGCTTTTGCCGATGCACCTGTGTTAATCATTTGCTTGGCAACGCCGTATACGTCCAAATTCCGCGACAAAATATTTGATCCGATCCAGCTTGTGGACGATTCGGTATGGGAAGAGGAAGGCATCAAGAGCAGTTGCCTTGCCGCACAGAATTTCATGCTGGCCGCCCACGCGCGCGGCCTTGCTACTTGCCCCATGACAGGGCCGGTCCTGCTGGCTGCTGAGCAATTGCGCACGTATCTCGACATACCGCCACAAAGCCAGATTAATATGGTCATCTCCTTAGGCTATCCTGTGGAACGTCCGGGTAAGATGCCCCGCAAAGAAGTAGACGCTATTTTAAGGATTGTAGATTAAGCAGGATTAGATAAAAAACCGTTAGGGCAGATACTCATCCTGACGGTTCTTTTATAGTCCTATTCAGTCAATTCTTGCACATCCGAATTTCTATCGTTACTTATTGGTTGTAATTTTTTATATTTTTGCTTTTCAATTAGATTGGCAATTCTAGCCATGGTCATGCAGAGCGCTACAGCGAATATAACAAAGCTATAGAAACCCGCACCAATACCTATACCCATTCCACCTACGAAAAGGATCATGGCCGCTGATGTGAGGCCTTTAACCTTCAAACCGTCTTTAAGAATAACACCTGCACCTAAAAATCCAAGTCCTGTCACGATTTGAGCAGCTAGACGCATCGGGTCCATCATGGTATTCTGATTCACTGTACTAAATTTCCCAACACTATAAATCGAAATTAAAGTAATTAATGCGCTTGCAACGCAAACATACATATAGGTTTTCAACCCAGCAGGTTTATTTTTGGACTCCCGATCCCAGCCGATAATAAATCCGAGAAGAGCACTAAGAGTTAGACGAATGTATATTTCATAATACTGGATAAAGTGATTAATTATTTGTTGTTCAAACCAAGTATAAACAATATCCAACCCTATCTTCTCCTTAAATGAATCTATAACAAAGAATTCATATGGGTTCCCTCATATATCCTGGCCTTCATATTGCGCTCAAACGTTGAAGCGCACTTCTACAAAGTCCCAACGCATTCAATCATCTGAATAGCGAATATGCATCCAACCATTCCTGGGTCAGCATGCGGAATCCTTTGTAAAGTGCGCTTCTTTTGTCAACCCTTATCAAGTAATAACCTCAATTAATCCATATCTATCCAAACCGGGGAAGTTGCCGCGAACTCACCGTCCTCCTGATAAATCTTCACAAAATAATAGCGATCCTTGCACGGTAACGTAACCTTATAATCCAACTGCTTACCATCATGTTCAACCGTATGCAGCACCTGTCCATGCTCACCGATGATCTCCGCCTTGATGATTCGGCTACCTGTATCCACACCGTACAAAGCCTTAATATCAAAATCGAGAGTATCGGATCGTTGGATGCGCGAACCCATAATGGCACCGTTCACCTTGAACCAAACCTTCAAATGAAGAGCCGACGTAAAGTAAACACGATGATTTCTGACAGCATCGTAGAAGTGCTCTCTCGTCAATTTATCCACCAGTATCGCTGTCCGGAGCGTATTTTGCGTCCCCCACTGCCCATGATGATTGTCCTGGTTGCCTAAGGGAGATACATGCCAGCCCTTGTCTAGAGCCATGACATAGTAATAGAGCCCTCCAAGCTCCTTTGATTCTATCGGGTTGATTTCTATTAAATGCAGCACTTCATCCAACTGCGTGTCGTACGGATCAAATCCATCCAGATGACGCTGGCCGCAGGACCACGGATGATTCCATTGATGGATCGAATCGGGATATTGCTTCAATGTGTCATAGTACTGCGAAATATCGTTAAATCGGGTTTCATACGTATTGATAAAGAAGTCCATATTATACGTATTCATATGACCGAATTGATTGTACCAAGTGGTTTCTGCACCGAACAGGGCGAGGAAAGAGCCATCTTCGGTTTTCTTTTCGGCCATCTGCTGGATATCCACCCATTTGCGGCTTTTATCCCATTCCAGATAATGATCATAGAGATTGCTGTGCTCAGTAATCGCCAGAAAATCAAGACCAGCCGTATACCGCGCATAATCATACGCATATTCTGGAACTCCTATCCCATCTGAAAATCCGGTATGACTATGAAGATTGCCGAAATAGATGTTATACTCGTTATCGATGGGTGTAGGTAAAGCACTAGAGCGAGGCTTTGGCGCAGGAAAAGGCGACTTTTTGACAAATGCCAGCCAATGTATCATCAAGCTCTGAAGCGGTGCAGCATCTGTAATCACAAGGTAGACGTCATGAATACCTGTTAACAGCAACGGATTCGAATGTTCCAGAGAACCAGCCAACATGGACCATCGTTTCCATTGTTTAAACAAACTGATCTCGCCTATCTTTTCTCCGTGGAGATCGTTCAATCTCACTTCCAAGGTGACTCGTTTTTCTTTATCCAGATCCGTAAAGCCGAATTGTCCACGCAGTTGGTTCACTCCGGCCTCTGTAAAATCTACGTCGCGGTAAACCAGATAACTACCGACCTCTCCACTGACCAGCACTTGGTCTTGCTGTCCGGGCTCAATATCGTCTACTTCCTTCTCGCAAAATCCGTAAGCCTGGTCACAAGCAATCGCGGGAAGCTTAAAGGGCGAGACCTTGTTGGGCACAGGTGCTTCTAGTCTTTCCAATTCATGACCGTATACTTGAAAATCACGAATCTTCGCCGTCTCTCCTGACGAGCAATAAGTGACCGTTACCCTTAAATATCGAGCCCTAAAGGATACGTCATATTGCTCTCCACCGGCCCTCGAAGCAAGACTATCTTTCTTCTCAACTACGACCTCCCAGTTAAGATTATCCGGGCTGTATTCAATGAAATAGTGCGTAAAGTCGTCTAAACCCGAATCCGTACAAATGCTCATCTGCTCGATCTGACAGCACTGCAATAAATCGAGTTTCCACCATTTATAGTACGGCGCACCCGCCCAACATGTATCGTCCCGACCATCAATCGCTCTTTCTGCTTCAGAACCTTCAATCTGGTCTTCCGCCGTAGCCATTTTGCCTTTGCTTAGCAAAACGACTTGCTTTAAATTTTCTGGTTTATGTTCGATCATCATTTTTCACCCATTCAGCAGTATAGTCTTAACCTTTAACGGCTCCCATCATAACGCCTTTTACAAAATGCTTTTGGACCAAAGGATACAACAGCAGCATAGGAATGCTAGACACCACGATCACGGCATACTTCATGCCCTCGACCAACAACTGTTGTTCCACCAGACTTTCACCATCCCCGCCAGCCATAGCATTCATGTTCTCTTGAATCAGTATGCTGCGTATGACCATTTGAAGGGGTAACCGCCAGCTATCATTCAGATAAATCAACGCTGTAAAATATGAATTCCAGTGAGCAACCCCATAATACATAGTCATTACGGCAATAATCGGCATAGAAAGTGGAAGAACGACTCTAGTTAACGTTCTGATATTGCTACAACCATCGATAAAAGCCGCTTCTTGCAATTCATAGGGAATTGCAGTCTGAAAATAGGTCCTCATTATAATCAAATTCCATACACTAATTGCGCTTGGAATCACCATTACCCAAAGGTTGTTGTACAATCCAAGCACATTTTTGTATACCAGATAGGTCGGAATCAGACCGCCGTTAAAGAGTAAGGTGAACGTAAAAATCAATGCCAGTACATGACGTCCCTTAAAATCCTTGCGAGACAGCGCATAAGCACCCATTGTCGTCATGACAATATTAATCGTCGTTCCAACAACCAAATAGATCAGGGAGTTTCGATAGCCCAGGATAATATCAGGATTTTGAAACACCTTTTTATAAGCGTTCAGAGTAATATTTTTCGGCAGCAGCCAAAGCTCTCCCTTTATAAGAGCAATCGGATCACTAAGGGATGCACTAACTATATACAGCAACGGATAAAGTGTTCCTAGCATAATGATCGTGAGAATCGTATATATCGCAATATCGTATACACGATCTCCCCAGCTCTCTGTTTTTGCGTGTTCCATTCTTCGATTCCTCCATCACCACAGGCTGGTGCCGCTGACCTTTTTGGCAGTTTGATTCACAATAATAATCAATACGAAGTTAATCGCCGAGTTGAATAATCCTACTGCAGCGGAAAAGCTATACTGTGATCCAATTAGGCCTATCTCATAAACATAGGTTGATATAACGCTAGATGAGGTACGATTTAGCTCATTCTGCATAAGAAATATCTTTTCGAAACCGATGTCCATAATGGAGCCAAACTGAAAAATTAGCATGATGACGGCAGTAGGAATCATGCTTGGAATGGCGATATGAATCAGCCGCTTTAGTTTGCTCGCACCATCAATCATCGCCGCCTCATATAGGCTCTTATCAATGCCAGCAAGTACAGCTATATAAAGAACAGAACTAAACCCCATGTTCTGCCATATATCCGAGAAGACATAAATGGATTTGAACATCCCTGGCTCTGTCATGAAGTAGATTGGCTCTCCTCCAAACAGGCGGATGGCATGGTTAACCAAACCCGTGGAAGGTGATAGAAATGCCATCACTATACCTACAAGCACAATTGTAGAAAGGAAATGCGGCATAAAGGTAATCGACTGTACGCTTTTCTTGAACCACTTGCTGCTGACCTCATTAACAAGTAACGCAAAAAAGATGGGTATAGGAAATGCGACAAGAATTTGGAAAATGCTAATCCCCATGGTATTCTTAATTAAAGTCCAAAACTGATAGTTATTAAAAAATCGAATGAAGTGTTTCATCCCGACCCATTCGCTGCCCCAAATCCCCCTTGGAGCGGAAAAATCCTTGAATGCAATCTGAATGCCATACATCGGCAAATACTTAATTAGCAGAAAATACAGGACTACCGGAACAACCAGTAAATACAAATCCCAATTTTTGCGTATAGAGCGAGGCAACATAGCTTTGGAAACTCCTTTCTCCGTACCTGATCATAACCATACCCCTTGTCAGGTAAAAGGCTGTAAATCAATGCAACTCGGTTTGCATCGGATGTGTAAAGGTGTGAAGCTCCACATAAAGACGTTCCATCTACTAGGCGCTTCACACCTTTACAGGTCTAATTCCACGAAACCCTTTAGCGATTAGTTCTTTTTATATCGAGCATAAGCAGTTGTATAAATGCCCTGCAGTTCACTAAGACCCATTTTCTCCAGCTGAGCTACATATTTGTCAAACTCATCGAGAGATACTTTACCTTGCACGAATTCTGCGGTGCGTTGGTTAACCAAACTGTAAATATCCGCTTCCTGCGACAGCTTCTTCTCTGATTCATCAGAAGCAAAGCTGAACGGGGCCCAAAGCTCCTTAGGCAGATAAGGTCGCAAGTTTTCCGCTGCGGCTTTGGCTGACGGTTGCGTTTCGCCGCCTTTGAAGTAGTTTTCCATAATCAGGGTAGGCAAGGAACCGCCTGCATAAGGAACATACTTGGAAACGACCTGATCGAAGGATGAACCTTCCGGTATATTTTTTACAATATCAGGCATAAAGTCGTAGTTTCCTTTTTCATCCTTCTGATAGGTCTGACCTTCCAATCCTAAGTACAGCATCCGAATTCCTTCTTCACTGTAGAAATAATCGATCCAGCGCATCGTCTCTTCAGGATATTTGTTCGTATTGCTAATCATGAACGCACCTCTCGAACCGATGTGTCCCCGTGCGCTCGTATAAAGACGATCGCCATTCGGGCCGGAAAGCGCCGTTTTAAGACCGACAAAATCATTAGCGTTAGTATTAGCCCGAGCAGTGACATTGCCGAATGAGAAGCTACCTACCTGCTTTTGCTCATTCTTCGCAAGCACCTTTGTACCGCTGTTTGTAAATATTTCCTTGTCAATCAGATTCTCTGAATACATTTTATTTAAATAGGTCAATAATTCTTTGTAGCTTTTGCTGGTCGGGAAGAAGCGCAGGTTTCCTGAATTAGGATCAACATCCCAGTTCCCATTTCCAGTGCCTTTATTACCAAGCCCGAAGGCGCCTCTCAGAACCAGTATGATATCTTCGAGAGAATCAGCCGTCAGCGGAATTTCATCCAATTTCCCGTTGCCGTTTGGATCATTGTTTCGGAATGCCTTTAATACGTCATACAACTCAGCTGTCGTCGCAGGCATCTGCTTACCTGTGCGCTTCAGCCAATCCTCATTGAGAAACAGCTTGCGGGTAATCTCAATGCTTGGAGAATCGGTGAGGTTCGGCAATGCGTAAATACTACCATCCGCTGTTGCAATACCCTTTTTCACGTCCTCATATTTCCCCATGATTGCTTTGAAATTCGGTGCATATTTATCGATCAGATCATTCAATTTGAGAAAGGAACCTTGTGCACCGTATTTGTCAACATCGTTATCTGACATTTTGGTTCTGTAGAAGATGTCTGGAAGCTGGTTGCTCGCGAGCGCCAAATTTCTCTTTTCTGTTATATCTGCAGTGGTATATTCTTCCCAATTGATGTGAATACCGGTCTTCTTTTCGTATTCCTGCCAGACTAAAATATTATTCCATTTAGTTGGCTGTGCCGGACTGAGCAAGACCATTGCGGACAACGAAATCGGCTTATTCACAACCGGGAATCCACTTTCATTAAAAGCTTTGGTCCCGGACGCGGGAGTGGTTTGACCATTATTATTAGATGATGATGACGAATTGTCATTACAAGCAGCAAGCATAGAAACCGTGAGGATGACCGCAGTAACAGAAAATACCTTTTTCAAAAGAATACCTCCTCGTAGATTTGTTTTGAATTAACACGGCGATTCAGCATACTGAAATAGATTGAATACTTCAATGATGTCTCAGCAAGGACTCCCCCTTACTCTAGGCTTTTTCTGTAATACTATTTATAATTAGAATCCGGTCGATCAACTGAATTCGAAAGACCTGGATTTTACTATCATCGATAGATTAACAGGCTGCAGGCGTCTTTATTTCCCGTCTGTTTGATCTGAGTAGGCACCATCATAGAATACTTTTTTCCTCAAAATTTGCTTGTACTTATATTTGTATTTATCACTGCGGATATAACTTTCACAGTACTCGATGCATCGGTTCTGGGCTGTCGTCACACGAGTAAGATGCAATACGGCTGTGTTTTTCTTTAACTGAAGCAATTCTGCGACATCAACTGGACAATTCACAGCCTCAGCTTCTACCTCGGCCTCCTCCGCCATTAATCCCGAACAACGGAAAATCGTGAAATACAACCCTTCCTTTTGTAATTGTTCTTTATCTGCCCCCTCCATAAGAGAACAAGGTGTAAAAGATCTTTCCCAGGCAAACATCTCATCACCAATAAATCGCAGGCGCGTGATTTCATACACGCTATCTTCATCGGATATTCCTAATATTTGCTTCAGAAAGCTTGTAGCGTTGCATTTTTTGAATCCAAGAATCTGGAAATCGGAATACAACCCTTCCTTTTCTATTTCCTGAGACAAGCTGTAAGAACTTGACAACTCATGCTCGAATTTAGGCAAAGTTACAAATGTACCTTTTCCTTGCTTCTTGACTAAATAACCCTCTTGAACCAATTCTTTGACTACTTCCCGTACCGTAATGCGGCTTACACCATATTCATCGCAAAGCTCCCGCTCGCTTGTAATTTGAGAACCTGGGGACCAAAATCTTTTTTCGATTTTTTCGAGCAATTTACTTCGCAATTGATATTGCAATGTCACTGGTAAAGTATCATCTAACACATCTATTCCTCCAAGCAATCTTGATTTTTAGCATGTAATTGTCCACTCATTTTTCAAGAATGAATATCCAATAATTTAACTGGTTATAACATTATAATATAATGATGAGTATGTCAATCCTTTCCACACTTAATTATTCTTAATATTTTGTAAATAAAAGATCGAGATACAAAGAAAGAGGCAACCGTTAGGATTACACGGTTACCTCTTCCTTTGTACAATCAGTGGATAGCAGCACGGATCAATCGCTTTGCAATCCATTTTCCTATTTTTGAACCTTACTTGGTCATGGACTCAGTACTCAGCCAGCCATTAACCGATTCGGCTCATTTCTTCCTCGGCTATTTCATAATTTGAATAGACATCCTGGACATCGTCTAAATCATCGAAGGAATCCATCATTTTAATCAGCTTCTCGGCATTATCGCCTTCTACCTTAATCGTGTTTTGCGGTGTCCAGCTAACGGAAGCCTCGGCGAACTCAAGCCCCTGCTTCTCCAGCTCTGTTTTCACCTTCTCAAACTCATGAGGGTGGGTTAAAATCTCGAAGCTTTCTTCTTCCGTCCTCACATCTTCAGCTCCTGCCTCCAATGCCTGCATCATCAGCTCGTCCTCATCCAAAGGATGCGCTTCACGATCAACAGTAAGTAATCCTTTTTCGTCAAACATGTATGACACGCAGCCGGACTCGCCCATATTGCCACCACGTTTATTGAATACCGCGCGGACATCCGCTGCTGTACGGTTTCGGTTATCGGTCAAGCATTTCACCATAATGGCGACCCCGCCAGGACCGTAGCCTTCGTACATAATGACCTCGTACTCTACAGTGTCTCCGTCACCCGTTGCTTTTTTGATCGCCCGCTCGATATTATCCTTGGGCATGTCGATGCGGCGTGCACTTTCAATCGCAACTTTTAAGGCAAAGTTGCTATCCGGATTCGGACCGCCCGCACGTGCAGCCACAAATATTTCGCGGCCCAGCCGGACAAATTGATTATTTTTCGCTTGGTCTGCTTTCCCTTTGCGATCTTTGAATAATTTAAATTTCATAATAGTACGCTCCCTATTGAAAAGTATCAAAGGTATTTTACCATTCGGTGAGGGTAATGGTCAAAGAGAATGAAAAAAACAACCTACAGAAACCGAAGTTTCGTAAGCTGTTTGGGTTTATCATGCTATGGCACTCATCCAAAACTTATAATTTAATGACGTTAGCTGCTTGAGGACCACGGTTACCTTGAGTAATTTCGAACTCAACGGATTGGCCTTCGTCAAGAGTCTTGAAGCCATCGCCTTGAATTGCGGAAAAATGAACGAATACATCTTCGCCACCATCAACTTGAAGGAACCCGTAACCTTTTTCTGCGTTAAACCATTTTACTGTACCTGTCAATGAAAACAACCTCCTAGAAATATCGCCATTCGAGAGCGAATACCCTAATTATATCACCAGAAAACCGACAAATCAATCTGAAAAATGAATCCCAGCAAGCGTTTAGGACTCATTTGGTTATGCATAATAGCTGATCTGAACCAGGAATAAATGGTAGGCTTGAAGGTAATAAAACGGACTTTGCACCCTGCTGCTCCAAGGCATCTATCAGTTGCTCCAAATGCGGATATAAGTCCCAATGCAGCGTGCGTAGCGGATAAATCTGTACTTGCCCACCTACACGGCATACACGCAACAGCTCCTCGACAGCCCTGAGGTGAAACTCATAATCGAATTGCTCGTGGTACAGAAATAAAAAATGGCTACACACCACAAGTGAAAATGTACCAGCCTCATACGGCAATTGGGGCAATAAAGCCGATATATAGCGTCCTGTCTCTCTTTGGTTGCGATAATCATCTATGAATCGTGCAAGGGACTGCTCCCTTGATTTTCTGTGGTTGCCGAGATTGCCATAATAGCTCCAGTCGAAAGAGCTTTCAAGCCGTGCTATTTTCTCAGTTGATGTTTCTATTTCTTTTAGACCGTAGGTGTAAATCGATTCTGGATCCAGCTCGTAAAGCGGATCAACGGCCCGGGCTTGAATCCCTCTGGCACACGCTTCGGCTACAAAGGATGAAGCTCCACCGGCAACGTCCAATATGGCGGTGTCCTGTAATTCGGCCAGCTCGAAGTTAAACATCTGCTCATACTCGGCAAAAGACCTGCATGTCATGGCCACTCCAGCTTGCTCATACTTTTGATTACTCATTTCTCATCTCTCCTCAGCTATTGTTACCTCGTCTTCGCTTGGCCTTAAGCCACCGCTCACCTCTGTGAGCTTAATAGAGATTTTAACATAGGAATTACTGACTTACAATCTATGGGAAATATAATTTCCTTAATTCCATATCGTTCTTTATTCCTATTTTTGTTATAGTTGAATTTGACAGTTTTCGACTAAATACAAGCTAGATCGGGACAGGGATGGGATTGCTTGCGAGTAGCTTGACTCTACCCAAATAGGCAAACATCATCGATCAGAGAGGTGTGCAATATATGAACGTACTTAAAGGGCAAAAAATTGATGTTACCAAAAATAAAAGCATAACCGATATTGATGTTTTTTTAGGCTGGAGCTCAGCAAATAAGGAGATTAGCTTAGATAGTGCTGCTTTTCTGTTATCGGAGCAGGATCGTTGCGAAAAGGAAGAAAACTTTATTTTTTATGGAAATCCTTTTAGTCCTGGGGCTGCCGTCTCCCACTCGACAATCAAGCAAGCTGATAATGAAAAAATAACGATATCCCTTCCCAAGCTACAGCCGGACATCAAAAAAATCGCCTTTACTTTAACCATCTATGAAGGAGAGAAATTGGGACATCAGTTTGGGCAAGTAATGAACATGTACTTACGTATTGTCGATCGGAGTCTTAACCAAGAATTGCTGAGATACGAATTTGGTGCTGATCTTTCACGTGAGACGGCAATCGTAGTTGCCGAGCTTTACTTGTATAAAGGCGAGTGGAGATTCAATGCCATTGGCAGTGGTTTCTTTGGTGGTTTGGCGGCGCTTTGTAAAAACTACGGTCTTGATGTCGAAGAAGAACCTCCTCATTCAAATGAAGATTCCTTGCTGTCACGCCGAAAAAAAATCGTACAGGCGGCATTTGAAAAGAAAAAACTACATGGCGTGATTGCCAGAGTAGGGTTAGTCTTGGACATTTCCGGATCTATGCGTTCCCTTTATCAAAATGGGGCGGTGCAGGAGGTTGTGGATCGCATCCTTGCTGTTGCCAGCAAATTTGATGACAATCAAACCTTGGATGTGTGGATATACGACAACGAATTTAGCCGGCTTCTTTCCGTCAAAGAAAATGAAATCGAAAATTATGTACAAAAGCATATTTTGAATAATGATACTATCCATAAATTTGGACGCAACAATGAACCTTTGGTTATGGAGGATGTGATTCGTAAATATACAAAAGAAGAGCCCAGCGAGCATCCCGCTTTTATTGTTTTTATCAATGATGGCGGTGTCGTCAAACCCACTAAAAAGGTAATTATTGATGCTTCGGTGCTTCCGATATTTTGGCAGTTTATCGGGATTGGGAATTCTGAATTCGAGCTGCTGCAAAAGCTGGATGAGATGGAAGGAAGATTCGTGGATAATGCTAATTTCTTTCATTTAAACGATATTTCTGACATATCGGATGAGCTGTTATATGATGAATTGCTGAATGAATTTCCAGAATGGCTACAAGCCGCCAAAGCTAAAGGCATTATCAGCATCTGATTCCGAGCAATCAGCAAAGGATTGAGGCGTACTACACCTCAATCCCCCGATCCACCCGCCCATCCAGCACCGTGTTCACAAAAGCCAGCTCCGTAGCCGTCATGGTTTTGTCGACAATCTTCTGCATCCAGTTCCAGCCAAGCTGGTCCGAGTTATACGCCGTACCCAAGACTTGATACAGCATATCCCATTGCCAGTCCTCCAGTTTCATTGGCATGTTATCCTCATCCTCCTCCGCCCTCAGGCAATCGTTATATTCGTCTACAACGTCTTGGACAAATTCCTCAAAGGTCTTGCCAAGCAGATTGAACGCATTCATCGGATCTGTCTTTCGTGTGGGGTCTAGTAGGTGGTGGCCGGATAAGTCCGTTTTTGGGTTCAATCCATGCTGGTAACAGCTATAAGCCAGCACCCATAAGTACCTTGTATAGGCCTCTGAAAGATGAATAGTGCCACCATAACAAAGCTCTACGCCCCCTGCTGCATCATTAGCGTCTGCTCCGAATTGTTCGTTGTCGATACCGGTATTATACCGCACATGCCAAGCTTTTTCTGGTACGCTAGTCAAAAAAGGGATGCATTCGATGATCTCCTTATCATCTACAAAAAGATGTGCTGACGCTTCAGCTTCATCCCTGCTATTTTCGAAATAGCTTACATTACCTGCAGCCGTCGATCCGGGATTGCCGGTATCATGCGCTACCATGAATAAGCATGGATCAAGTGTAATACAAGGACGGCGTTTACTGGGACCACTCAGGTATCGTGGAATGATTTCGAATTTTATTTTGAAGGTGCTCATCTCACCCCAACTCCCCCTCTATGTTCACGTCTTTGAGATTAATATATTCAGAAGTAGACTTGCCCGTATCTGCTTTTTGCCCAAGCCGCTTTTAAAGATTAAGCAGAATCTGTCAAGCTAAAATAAATCTGGTGTTTGCCCTATGGCATTGCTTAGTTTATAGTAGAAACATGTGGATATTAAACGAAATAAATTCACCAAAACCAATTAAAGTGAGGGAAAAGCCTTGTCTAATCACGGATTTAAGAAGCACACGATATTCAAAACCGATAAATGGAACATGCTTACAGTTGAGGTTCAAGGAAAAACATTGATTTTACGCGAAATATCCGACCAATGGGGCGAGGAAAGCCATACTTTTTTGAGCAGGCCTGAAATGATGCATTGGGCGGAGAACCGGTTCTCCGCAGAAAAATATGCAGATCGACCTGAAGAACGTGAAGCCATTATGGCTGCCTTTAAAGAAGTGTAAGGTCATTTCATAAGCGGACTTGACTTGCAACTTGTCCTTACCTTACAATGAGGTTAATTACATAAGAATCCTCCAAAGGGGAGTAGCTGTCACAATAAAGTCGTCATTACGGGTGTGAACCCCGGCTTTATTGGCAACATTACGTTGTTAGCAAGACCTTTGCCTATTAGGTAAAGGTCTTTTCTGTTTTCATTGACCTTTACCATTGTGGTAGAGGTCGTTTTTATGTAGCAAAACTAGAGCAATGAGGAGATGGTCTGTATGGAATGGTTAGATGGAGCTTTTTTCATGACACTTCTTAGTATTATCATGATCGATCTAGTGCTTGCTGGAGACAATGCTATCGTAATTGGTATGGCAGCAAGAAATTTACCTAAGGAGCATCAGCGTAAAGCTATACTTTGGGGCACGGCTGGAGCGATCGGCATTCGGGTAGTAGCTACGTGGCTGGTCGTTTGGTTATTGGAAATACCGGCGTTGCTATTGGTGGGCGGTCTTATCCTGATCTGGATTGCTTACAAGCTGCTAGCTGATAAAAAAGATCACACCATCCAAGCCAAAAATCAATTATGGCCGGCTATCCAAACGATTGTGATCGCTGATGCCGTAATGGGCTTCGATAATGTAATCGCTGTGGCGGGGGCTTCCCATGGCAACTTTGTGCTCGTTATGCTTGGACTCATTATCAGTATACCGATTGTAGTCTGGGGCAGTACGATATTCATTAAAGCCATGGAAAAATTCCCATGGATCCTGTATATAGGCTCAGGAGTGCTTGCATTCACAGCAGGAAAAATGCTGACGGATGATCCTTTGGTCAGTGGCTGGTTTGCCGATAATTCGATAATCAAATGGACGCTCCTGGTATTGGTTACGGGCGGTGTTATCCTCGCGGGGTATCTCAAAAAAATGCAAGCCTCCCTCGTATCGATCAGTGCCCAAGGGCATTTGGCGATGTCCATGGAAGTTGCCAAGGAGGCTGGAATCACTCTGGACGATAGCTTTATAGCCACTCATGACAAGAGTGGGCAGCTCGTTCTTATCAAAATGGATAGCTATAAAGGAGTTTTAGATAAGACGGCGAAACCCTTATAAGAGCAGGAGCATCCTACAAGGCGATGCGTGCGATTCCATCGTAAGAAGAGGTGATTCCTTTGAGCAATTCCGCTTCGATATTAACATTTATTATTGTTTCATTTTGCCTGGCCATGATCTTGATTTTCAAAAAAGATTCACTTCCCAGCAACATCAAACGTCCCCTTGCCATTTTGGCACTGGTGATGGTTACCTTCTCATTTACGTTGATTGTTTATAGCTTTTTTGTGATTCAGCAAAAATAAAAGTCCGGTGAATAGGTTCCGCTGCGCGGCCAGGGTGTTCCTACGATTGCTGATATTCAGGGATTTTTTTAATTATATAAATAATTAGTGGTAAAAATCCCTGAACAGCATATGCTTTCGAAGTCGCTTTCTTACAGAAATCGTGTAGGCACCGCTTCACTATCTCCAGAACACCCTGGCCGCTCCGCTTGTTATTCACCGGACTTTTAACATTTAAAGCGCGATCGCTCATCATTGTTTTACTTCGATACTGGTTTCTCTTATAATTAAACTACGATCCGGTCATACTAGTGGAAAATTACAGGGAGTGTAGAACACTATGCGTTTTTTCCCACTAATCATGACGGGTATTTTACTTACAGGTACGGTGTTCACCTCCCCGATGGCGGCGGAGAGCACCAAACCATCCAAATTATTGAGGAGGCCTCCGATGAGTCAAGTTAAGCGTACAGATGTCCCCGTAGAACAACGCTGGAAGCTGGAAGATATTTTTGCTGACCAGCAGGCTTGGGACAAAGAATACAAGCAAGTCAAGGAAGCCTTGAAGAAAATCAGCGATTTCCAAGGTAAGCTGAATCAACCTGCCAGCATCAAGCAATGCTTCGAATTGGAAGACACCATTTCCATACATATGGAACGTCTTTATGTATACGCGAATATGAAGCACCATGAAGATACGGCAGAGCCTACCTATCAAGCTTTATCTGACAAAGCCAAAAAGCTTAGCGTCGAAGCCGGTGAGGCCTCATCCTTCATATCTCCTGAAATATTAAGCTTATCTGATGAAGAGCTGCAAAAGCTGGTCAACGCTCCCGAGCTAAGCTTTTATAAACGGACCTTAACTGAAATGCTTCGTGAAAAAAAGCATATCCTTACCAAAGCCGAGGAAGCCTTACTGGCTCAAGTAGGCACTTTATCTCAAGCACCTAATACCATTTTCAGTATGCTAAATAATGCGGATTTGAAATTTCCTAAGGTCACTGATGAACATGGCGAAGAAATCGAGCTGACCCATGGACGTTATATCACGTTCCTTGAAAGCCGTAATCGTGAAGTGCGTAAAAACGCCTTCCAAGCTGTTTACGCTACCTATTCCAAAAACAAAAATACAATCGGCGCGACGCTGTCGGCGAATATTTCCAAGGATATTTTTTATTCCAAGGTTCGCAAATATCCGTCAGCCCTAGAAGCTTCTTTATACGGCGATAATATTGATAAAGAGGTTTACACCAACCTCATCGATACGATTCATGAGTCCTTGCCCTTGATGCACCGTTATATGGAGCTTCGCAGAAAGCTGCTTAAGGTCGATGAGCTTCATATGTATGACCTGTTCGCCCCGCTTGTGGATGAATACAAGATGGAAATCACTTACGAACAAGCCCAAAAGATGGTTTCTGAAAGCTTAAAGCCGCTTGGCGAGGATTATTTGAATATTTTGCAAAAGGGTTTTAACGACCATTGGATCGATATTTATGAAAACGAAGGCAAGCGCAGTGGAGCCTACAGCTGGGGAGCTTATGGCACGCATCCGTATGTGCTGCTGAACCATAAAGATAATTTGAATAGCATGTTCACGCTCACTCATGAGATGGGCCATGCGATTCACTCCTATTTATCGGATGAAAATCAAGAGTATCGTTTTGCCCAATATACGATTTTCTTGGCTGAAGTGGCTTCTACTTTGAATGAAGCGCTGCTTATGAACTATATGCTAAAAAAAGCAACCGACCCTAAGGAAAAAATGTACCTGTTGACCTACTACATGGATCAATTCAGGACTACCGTGTTCCGCCAAACCATGTTCGCCGAATTCGAGAAAATTACACATGAAAAGGCAGAGCAAGGCGAAGCGCTTACGCCTCAGGAGCTTAGCAAAATCTATTACGACCTCAACCTGCAATATTACGGCAAGGATATGGTTGTGGACCAGGATATTGAAGTAGAATGGGCACGTATTCCCCATTTCTATAACAGCTTTTATGTATACAAATATGCGACCGGGTTCTCCGCGGCAACCAGCTTTGCCAAGCAAATTCTCGATGAAGGCCAGCCTGCTGTGGATCGTTATCTGGGCTTCCTGAAAAGTGGCGGCAGTGATTACTCCATTAATATCCTGCAGCGCGCTGGTGTGGATATGTCTACACCTGAGCCGATTAAACAGGCAATGGACGTATTTAAAGGCTTATTAGAGCAAATGGAGCAGTTAACAAAGTAAAAAGAATGTAAGCATTCAAGCAAGCATAGATTGAAGAAAGCGACAAGCTTTGGCAATAGGCTGCAAACATCTTCCCATGTTCGCAGCCTTGTTGCTTATATGGACGAAGCCAGTTGCTCCGCAAACTTTAAAGCAGATGCTTTCGAAGACAGTTTGCTCCGCAAACTTTAAGGGGGATAGCAATGAAGACGCAATGGATTTTTATTAGCACTTTATTTTTCGGCTTGCTTACCGCTATTTTTGCTGCTATCAATGTCGAGCCTGTACAGGTTCATCTGCTTTTTGTTGATATGCAGTTGCCTTTGATCGTTATTATTTTGAGCTCTACTTTGCTTGGAGGCTTAATTATTGGCTCCATTGGCATGAGCAAGCAATACAAATTAAAGAAAACGATTAAGCAGCTTGAAAAACAGCTGAATGAAGCCCAAATGTCGCATGCCATGCCGCAAACGATGGTGCCGGCTGCTACGGCCTCTCCAGACTTCCCAGCTTCAGACCCTCCTTCTACCTCGAATTTGTCATAGGTGCTTTTGTGCAGAAGGCAATTGAATATTAGGGCTTCACTTAAAAGGATTGATTACGGCCGTTCCTATGCAAAGGACGGTTTTTTGTTGTGTAATTTATTTCTGCAATCTGGAACATATTGGCTATCTCCTTCGTTAGAAGATTGAGCAAGCCATTGAACGAAATTGATTGGGGGAGGAATTCAAGATGAAAAAAGCTTTGACTTTGGTATGTTTATTGGCATTTACTGTTTTTTCGTTTGGTGCTTCCGCACCATCCGCCGCGACGGAGACCGGCTCCGATATCGGACTCAGTGTAAATGGACAAACCGTTACCTTCAGCTCCATGCCTTTATTGATCGATAACACGCTGATGGTTCCTTTACGCGATTTATCGGAATCTTTGGGCGTAGCCGTTGATTGGGATGGCACTGCCCAATCCACCAAGGCCTCTAAAGGCGATCGCAAAATTACGTTAACGATCGATAGTGTTCAAGCCTCACGGGGAGA
The DNA here is from genome assembly GCF_011440305.1 of Paenibacillus agricola. Taxonomy (GTDB): domain Bacteria; phylum Bacillota; class Bacilli; order Paenibacillales; family NBRC-103111; genus Paenibacillus_S; species Paenibacillus_S agricola. The sequence continues at coordinate 171,817 of NZ_JAAOIW010000005.1, forward strand.
TGCAGCAGTCAAGCTGGAAGCAGCCCCGCGTTTGCAAGACAGCAAGTTATTCGTGCCTCTTCGGTTTTTTAGCGAGTCCTTTGATTTCAATGTCTATTGGGACGGCATGAATAAGTCGGTTGCCATCGTGGATGCTGACAAAAGCTTGCCTACCGTAGGCTCGTTGCAGAACCTGCAAGAGCTGTTCAAGGAATACGCAACGACGGGTGGTGGTGGCGGTGGCTCCGTAGTTGATGATAGCACAGTAAAACTCAAGAGCGGCATTACCGTAACTGACCAATCCGCGATGAAAGAAAGTGCATCCGCAAGCGCACCTTCAGCAGCGGCAGCTCCGGCTAGCACAGCAGCATCCAGCCCAACAGCTGCAAGCCCTGGATACTCGGGCACCAACGTGCAGGTTGAAGGTGTCGATGAGGCTGACATCATTAAAACAGATGGCGGTTATATTTATCAGGTGAACCGCAACCGGATCATTATTGCCGCAGCATATCCTGCTGACCAATTGAAGGTAACTCAAACTTTAACCTTCGAAGACACCAATTTTCGGGCCAAAGAGCTTTATATCGACGATAACCATATGGTTGTAATAGGAACCACATCCTATAGAAATTCGGATAAGGTTGTTCCGATGGATAAACAGGTTGCTCCTAGCCCGCAGCCTTCATCGGCTACAGCTTCACCGGCAATGTCTCCTTCTGTGATGCCCATACCGCCTGAAAGTACAAGAATCGCTGTTATGCCAATCGTGGTTTCCAAGCAAACGACCAAAGCGATCGTTTATGAGCTTGGCGATCGCACGCAAGTAAAAAAGCTGCGCGAAGTCGAGCTTGATGGCAATTATGTCTCCTCCCGCAAGGTTGGGGCCTCCCTTTACCTAGTGTCCAATAAAGGATTTAATGTGTATCCGATGCTGCGTGGCGACGTGACACAGGCAGATAAAGAAGCTGCGATGATAGGCGCTATGCCATCCTATAAAGACTCAGCAGCGGGCGACGCCTTCACCAGTATCGGCTTTGAGGATATCCGCTACTTCCCGAATTCGGTGCAGCCGAATTATTTGATAATCGCCGGCTTCAACATTAATCAGCCGGAGCAAAAGGTTCATGTATCCAGCTATCTCGGCTCCGGCCAACAAGTGTATGCCTCGCAAGGTCATTTGTATGTTACTACCAATGAATATTCACCGATTGTCAACCAGCCTACTGAGGAGCCAGCAGGAGCGAACCTGAAGATGCGGATCATGACAATTTCAGGTGAAACGAACAGTGTTATTTATAAATTCGCGATGGACCAAGGAACCATTCGTTATACGGGGCGCGGTAAAGTGCCTGGTCGAACCATCAACCAGTTCGCAATGGATGAGCATAATGGCAACTTCCGCATAGCCACTACAACTGGCTTCGTAGGTGGAAGCGATGATTTCACCTCAAAAAACCATATGTATGTGTTAAACGAAGCGATGAGTGTTGTTGGCCAAATTGACGATATCGCCCCAGGTGAGCAGATTTATTCGGTTCGTTATGCTGGCAACCGCGCTTATATGGTTACCTTCAAAACCGTCGATCCGCTGTTTGTTATCGACCTGCAGGAGCCACAGGCTCCAAAAATTTTGGGCAAGCTGAAAATCCCTGGCTACAGCAACTACTTGCACCCTTATGATGAAAACCATTTGATTGGCTTCGGTAAAGATGCAGTCGAGGTGTCAAGCGGTAGCAGCGCTAATGGTGTCCAACAAACCAGCGCTTATTACCAGGGCATGAAGATGGCCATGTTCGATGTTAGCGATGTTACGAACCCGAAGGAGCTATTCGCTGAAAGCATTGGCGACCGTGGAACCGATTCTGAGCTGCTGCGTAACCATAAAGCGCTGCTCTTCTCTAAAGAAAAAAATATGCTCGCATTCCCTGTTACTTTAATGGAAACGAAAACCTCCCAAAGCTCCAATTCAAGTTCAAGCACTAAAGCTCCAGCAAACAGTGTGACCAGCTACGGTACTTTCACTTTCCAAGGCGCCTTTGTCTACAATGTCGATTTAGTTAATGGGTTTAAGCTTAAAGGCAAGATCACCCATTTATCGGAAACGGATTACTTGAAATCCGGACAGGTGGCTTACAATGGAAATAGCTTTGTAAAGCGTATTCTCTACATCGGGAATACCCTTTACACGGCTTCCGAGCAAGTATTAAAGGCAACAGATATCACGTCGATGAACGATTTAAAATCGATCACTTTACCTTAAGACGATTTTCCCATTATAAAAAGAAACCCCGCTTCCTCCCTCCTGCATCACATGCAGCTGGTGTGGAATACGGGTTTCTTTTTTTTGACACAAATAGCCCAGTTTCTCAATTCCTGCTTATTGTACAATAACAATAGTATAAAAAAGGAGGGTATTTCTGTGGTTACTGGGATTTTGGTTGGAGCTTTTATTATTATTGCCGGCATGCTGGGCTTATTAATTTGGGTACTAAGTAAAGCCTATTCACATAAACACGAGTAACACCAGATGATACGCTTTTGACTACACGCGGATTGACCACTTGCTTTTATATAAATAACTGGATGAAGGCTAAGCTTACGCCCCCGCCCACCAAGGAGCTTAATAAATTGACAGCATCGTTCGTCATGAATGATGCTCCACGAATACGAACCGCTTGCTGGTCCTGGCAATGGCGGTTTTTCTCGATTTCCTTGCCGCATACCGGACAGCGATACATCACCTGCCATACCGCTCCCAGCCAAGAATCGGACAAAGAGCCTGCCATACCGGCAAAAGCACCCATCAGCAGCATGCCTGCAAACCCCATTACAGCGGTTACCGTAACCGAACCAGCATATACCACTGATCCACCTTCCGGCGCTCCCCAGTACGTAAAGAGCCATCCTGCACCCCCTATAGCCATGCCGCCACATAAAGATGCCGTAAGGCCCATGCGCGTTATACCTCCAGAGGTACCAGCAGGCACCCTGCGTCCACTTACGATGGAGCGTGGCTCAGCCCTGCTTAAGCCACCAATTTCCGTTGCCCACGTATCTGCATTTACCGCAGCCATAATACCTATATAGGCAACCCACCAAAGGGGATCCGGCCATAGGCTATTTCCTATACACAGCAATACACCTATTCCCCCGTTAGCTGCTACCTGTCCGGCATCTCTCCGGCCTGATTTGGCATAGCTGCTCTCCACATCCGCTTTGCGCTTATGCTTCCATTTGGTTAAGAGTGAGGATGAAATAAAAAATAACAGTAACGTTCCATACCACGGCAAGCCGCCGAGCGCATACAATACGCTTCCGACAATAATGGCTGCGATTGCTCCTGAGTTAGATAGCGACCTTTTGCGCCATGCCGCTGCTGCAATGATTGCGCTACATACCAAACCGATGATCCAACTAGCCATTATTAAGCTCCTTCTCGCGATTTCGACCTATTTCTACAATAACTTATTTACAGAACTATATCATTATAATATGATTTTAATAGTTGGAAACATGTAATTCCCCCAAAGGAGGAAATCCCGTGCAGGAAGCTCATCAGTTTGGGACACCCAAGCTCAAGAAGGATCTCGAACCGGAACAATTGCTTCGGGTCATCTTTGAGTATGCAGCAAAAATCGCTAATGAGCGAAGATTAGACCATTTGATTATGCTAATGGCCGATATGGGACGGGAAATGATCGTTTCGGATCGCTGCACAGTTTGGCTGCTGGATAAACAACGAAATGAGTTGTATTCTACCGTAGCACATGGCGTTCCTCCACTCAGACTGCCCAGTGATGCTGGATTGGTTGGCTATTCCATTACCAACGGAATTCCGATTTTTATAGATGATGCCTACGAAAATATTGAGCTCAAGGATGTATTGGAAAGCGGCGCCATTGCGATGGATCTCAAAACGGGCTACCGTACCAAAGCGCTGATGGTCATCCCCTTCCGAAATAATGAAGGAGAAATTATGGGGGCGTATCAAGCTGTCAATAAGCTGACGGAACAGGAGCAATTTTCGCAAAAGGATTTGGAGCATCTGACATTGGCTGCATCTTATGCGGGTAAGTCGCTGGAATCTGCGCTTTTGTCCAACGAAATTGAAGAAACGCAGAAGGAAATTATTTTTACAATGGGTGAGATCGGTGAAAGCCGCTCCAAGGAAACCGGCAATCATGTGAAACGGGTAGCCGAATATTCCTATTTGATTGCGATTGGATTAGGCATGGAGCAAGAAGAAGCCGATCTGCTGAAAATCGCCTCGCCGATGCATGATATTGGCAAGGTAGCTATCCCCGACTCCGTATTGAAGAAGCCAGGCAAATTAACCGACGAAGAATTCGATATTATGAAATCACATACGGATATTGGCTACGGACTATTGAAAAATTCAACCCGGCGCATCTTGAAAACAGCGGCTATTGTCGCGCACCAGCACCATGAAAAATGGAACGGGCATGGCTATCCCCAGAAGCTAAAGGGCGACGACATCCATATATATGGACGCATCACGGCAATAGCAGATGTGTTCGATGCTTTAGGCAGTGAGAGGGTATACAAGCAGGCCTGGGAATTGGACCGTATTCTTAACCTGTTCAAGGAGGAACGTGGCGAGCATTTTGACCCGCAGGTTGTGGATGCTTTTATGAAGCAATTACCGACGATCTTGAAGATTCGTGAGCAATACTCGGATGTGGCACTAGCTGAAAAGGACAAAGGAGGAACCGCCTAGCGGTCCTCCTTTTTATTTGGTGCATATTAGGCTTAAGGGATGAATTAAGATAAAGCGGTTGTAAACTCTCCGACGGTTTCTGTTCCCCATATTAACTCAAACTTATCTCCGGCATGAACGGCTCCCACCCCTGCAGGTGTGCCTGTATAAATAATATCACCTTTGCCTAATCCATAATGCTTGCCGATATAATCTACAATGACCTGCAGGTCAAAAATCATGTCGTTAATGTTGCCGCGCTGCGCTTCCTTGCCATTAATATTGAGGGCAAATTCCGTATTGCGGATCGCTTCGTAGCCATTAAACGGACGAAATACCGTCAACGCCGCAGAATTCAAAAAGCCTTTGGCAGGCAGCCAGGGCTGGCCTTTTTTCTTAATGACCGACTGCACGTCGCGTAAAGTAAAATCAATCCCAAGCGACATCGTATCGATCAAATGGTCAACCTTCATGCCCGGCTTGTAATTGCTCCCCACATGTAGCACAAGCTCTGCCTCGAAATGCACTTCTCCACGATCTCCCGGAAGTTCTATCGTTTGCCCATGGATTGGAACGAGAGCGTGAGTCGGTTTAATGAAGATCATCGGTTCTTCGGGGATATCATTTCCTAGCTCAGCGGCATGCAGGCCATAATTGCGCCCAACACAATAAATGTTATGAATCAATTCCATATTAACACGTCCTTTGCTGACTTTTCGACATATGCTCACGTCTCACATTATAAGATACCGCGCGACAATACTCAAATAATTCCTTGTATATAGGATAGAATGCAACGCTAGGAGGAAATAAATGGGTAATGGCGAAGTTATTATTACATACATAAGATAATACATAAGCTGCGAATCATTTCACCATTTCTACAGTCTTAATTATTGGAGAACAAGGAAGGCGGAGTAACCTATGATTATTGATCGTTATCCATTGTTGAACGAAGCAAACCGCACAATGTGTGTATTTGAGAAAGACGGAAAATTTTACGGTCATATTCTTAAAGATGCTACGGAGAAAGTGCCTGCCAAGATCGTCTTTGAAACTGTAAAATTCGACTCGCTGGAAGCGTTTAAATTAGAGTACCCGCCCGCATTAAGCCCTTAAGAAATTATAATCTAATAGTGGGATCGCTTTTTTAACCTCTGATAAAAAACGATATACCTGTCCAATTTTTGACTGAGTGTCACTACTTTTTCATTGGTCAATTGCCCTTGATCTAGTGCTTCTTGAACCATTTGATTACGCAATGTTTCAATTTTATCCATTAGAATTAGTTCCATTCAAAAATTATCTCCATTCCTATGCTCAATAAGCCGACAAAAAGCATTATAATACAGAAATTTTGCAAATGTTGTAATAACCTGTCGACAGCTTTGTGTCAAGAATTTGAACAACATTATAGCTTCCAGCACCATATTTGCAAAAGGTCGGTTTTTTTTCATCCAAATTAAGTATTCATTTAATTTTCAGGTTCTATTCATCTGAATTTCAATTTTCGCGTCCATAATGGGTTCCAGAACGTCAAATCTTACAGGACACGAAGGGAGAAATAATAATGAATACACAGGTTACAAATCGTAAGTGGATAGTGGTATCTGCTTTCTTGATGATATGCCTTATCGCTTATATCATATGGTTTCCACCAGGTCAGAAAAACGGCGAAACGGTCGCAAAGGTCAATGGTGTCAGTCTGAGCACCAATCAGCTTTATGATGTTATGCTTGCCAGCAGCGGGGAGCAGATGCTTGATACGATGATTACTGACGAGCTAATCAAACAGGAAAGTGAAAAGACAGGGATTCAAATTACAGAAACTGATATTAATGATCAAATTGCAATAATCAAAAGCTCATTTCCTTCAGAAGAGGAATTTCAACAAGCGCTCTCCCAATATGGGATGACTTTGGATAATTTGAAGAATAGCATCAAAAGCGACGTTTTGCTAAACAAAATTATGAAGCCTCAAATCACGATTTCCGATGATGATATTAAAACATATTATGATGGCAACCTTGAAGCCCTGAAGATTCCGGAACAGGTAAAAGCCTCCCGAATATCGGTCGCTACCAAGGAAGAAGCAGATGCAATCGTGGCGGATCTGAAAAATGGTGCCGATTTTGCAGCCATAGCACAAGCGAAATCATTGGATACTGAAAGCAAGGACAAGGGAGGCGATCTGGGTTATGTGATGCGCGGTAGTATGGAACCAGTTTTTGAAGATGCTGTATTTGCCTTAAAGGCTGGTCAAATAAGCGATGCGGTACAGACCGACAGTGGGTATGACATTATAACCGTAGCAGATCATAAAGATGCCTATACGCCATCGTTAGAGGAGAAAAAAGAAGAGATTACTAAAAAGCTGTCAGATGAAAAAGCAGTAGAGCTATCAGCAACATGGCTGGAGCAAAAGAAATCGGAAGCAACCGTGGAGAAATTCCTGAACATTAATGCATGATGTTAATTTAACCAGTATCCTTAGTCCTTTATCAACAGGGCTAAGGATATTTTTATTGATCACAAAACTGTCCGTTACTTCGACCAAACCAGTCCTTTACCAGCAAAGCTTTGTTGATACAATATACCTATTACATATATAGGAATTATATCTTAGACAGCCCCAAGCTCGAAGCGTACACTAAAAGCACATTATCAAGCTGAAGGGATTCCTGCATATGCTGCAATCGTTTATTTCAACTATATATCAAGTATTCCTTCCGATCTCGTTGCCCGTAATCGGCGGGATGCTGCTGAGGCGGTATCGCGGGATTGATACGAAGCCGATATCTACGCTTTCGCTTTATGTGCTCAGCCCTGCTCTGATCTTCGATACCTTGACCAAAGCGCAGCTGTCCTTTGACGATGTTTATAAAACGTTCGCGTTTAGCCTGATCAATCTGCTGCTGTTGTGGGGGGCGGCAAGTGTGCTGGGCCGGACGCTGAAGCTTCAATCTGCCGAGCGGGCAGGCCTGACGATGGTGGCCACGTTCACGAACAGCGTAAACTACGGGCTGCCGCTGGTCTTGCTTGCTTTTGGACAGCTTGGGCTAGAGAAAGCCTCTGTCTATGTAATCGGGCAAATGTTTATTGTAAACACGGTTGGTGTGTATTTTGCGGCTAGATCCCATTTTTCCGTGAAGCAGGCGATCAGATCGATCCTAACCCTTCCATCTATATATGCAGCGGCATTGGCTATTCTTGCTCGAGTGCTGCAGATTACGGTTCCAAGCGGTTTAAACAAAGGTATTGCTATGATGGCAAGCGCTTACGCTCCAGTCGTTTTAGTCGTCTTGGGTGCCCAAATGATGAACGCCCAGTCAGCAAAATGGAAGCCTGGACTACAAAAAGCACTCTGGACAGGCATCTCGATCCGGCTGCTGCTTGCCCCCCTGCTGGCCTTACTTATCTTAAACGTGTTGCAGATTGATGGGATTTTATTCTCGGTGCTGCTCATCCTCGCTTCCATGCCTGCCGCGGTCAATGCCGTTATGCTGGCAGAGCAATTCGACGCATCCCCCCAATTCGTCGCCCGCTGCATCCTTTGGACAACGCTTGCCTCTTTTCTCATCCTGCCTGTGATTATCGCTTTTATTCAGTAAAAAAGGGGGCAACTACGGGCTGCTGCGATATTTTTTGCGAAACTCTCTGGGGGGCATCCCGATAAACTGCTTAAACAGTTTATTGTAATAGCTGAGGTCACCCACACCTACAAGCTCCGCGACGCGTATGATTTGCTCATCGGTTTCCCGCAACCATTTTAATGAAGCATGAATACGAACCTCATTGCGGTATTCCGTAAAGGTTTTGCCGATCGTTTGCTTAAATTTGCTCGTAAAGCTGGTTTTACTCATCCCGCACATCTGGCACACATCCTCCAAGTGAAACGGCTCCGCATAATGAAACGCCAAAAATTCACATAGCTCCCGAATCGAGGCGTCATCAGGGCGAAACTGGAGCTGCACCAAACGTTCATCGTAACAGCGGCTCAACCACACCAGCAATTCAATCAGCAGCGCTTTTATCGAAATCCGGTAACCAAGCGCCTTGCGGTCAAATTCCTCGATAATCCGCTCCAAACGTAGCTGCACTTCCTTTGCTTCCAGAAATGATAATTTGAGATGGGATTCAAAATCCGTTTTTTGCCTGAGAAAAGGCTCCACATAAAAAAAATTCACAAAAGATGACACTTTTGATAACGCTTGCAGCTCCGCATCCAAAAAGGAAGGAACAAAAAGGATATTATAAACCTTTAACGGAGCGCTGCCGATCACCCGATAATCATGCTCCACACCTGGCGGAATAACGAAAATATCCCCTTTTGAAACAGGAAAGGAATGTCCTTTATAAAGATGCTCGCCACGGCCGTCAGCTACATAAACAAGCTCTATAAAATCATGCGTATGAGGGGTCAGCGGCCTCTCAGGCAATGTTGGATAAGGGAAAGCCGCGAAAGGAAACGCCTCGCTCTCCAAGTATTTTTCCTTTGGGTACAGCATTATGTAGGATACGCTCCCCTCTAATCTACTGATCCTTATTTTAGATGAGCGGCTCCTTCATCACAAGACTTACTTTTACCTCAATTCTAGCCTGAACGCTACAGCGGCGGAATATTGTCCAAGTATTTCGGTTATTATGCCAAGTAATATCCCCTCCCATTTCTTAAGATGAAGTAGAATGAGGCCAAACGAAGAATCTCAATATTTTGAAAATAGTAAAGGAGCACGAATATGGAAAAGCAATGGGTAGCCAACTGGATTATGGATGACGCGTTTAAAGGCCTGGAGCCGATCAATTTGTTCCATAAGGAAATGGAGCCTAAACAATTCGAGCACAAGGAAGATCTGAAAAACTTACATATGCTGGCCAGAAAATCTTTTGTGCTCAGCGGTGGCATCACGGATGCCTTTTTGGATATTTCAGCAGACGATTACTATAAAGTTTACATTAATGGCAAGTTCGTAGGACAAGGACCCGCCCAAGGCAATTACTTTCATTATTTTTATAACCGGTTTGAAATTTCAGCATTTTTGCAAGCGGGCGAGAACACTATCGCTGTTCATGTTTATTACCAGGGCTTAATTTGCCGGGCCTACAATAGCGCAGATTACCGTCAGGGCTTAATAGCTGAGATTAGCGTGGATGGACAAGTGGTGGAAAAAACCGACCAGCATTGGAAGGTAATGCGTAACGGCGCCTATAGCAGTGCCGGAATTATTGGCTATGATACGCAATACCTCGAAAATATCGATAATCGCCTCCAACCAAAAGGCTGGAAGCTTATTGGCTATAATGACCACGCATGGACTCCTGCAACGGTTCATACGACAGATGACCACGAGCTTTTGCTGCAGCCAACTCCACCGCTTCAGGTGTACACGATTCAACCGAAAATGATCCAAACGCTTGCGGACGGCGGATACTTGCTTGATTTTGGCGGGGAATTGACCGGACAGTTCCAAATGAGGGCTCAAGGCAAGCCGGGACAGGTGATCGAAATTCGTTGCGGCGAAGAGCTGCAGGATGACGGGCGGGTTCGTTATGAAATGAGGTGCAATTGCACCTACCAGGAAAAATGGACCTTGAGCGGTGCTGAGGATGAGCTTGAGTTTTATGATTATAAGGCTTTTCGTTATGTGGAGGTGATTCCGGAGCCTAGCATAGAGCTGGGGCTGGAGTTGACGCTGGAGCTGGATACAAGCAGCTTTGCGGCCATTGTAAGGCATTATCCATTAGACCCGGCTATCAGCCAATTCAATTCCTCCGATTCGATGCTGAATTCGATTTGGGAGATTTGCAAAAATGGGGTGCAGTTTGGCTCCCAGGAAAACTATGTGGACTGCCCCTCCAGGGAAAAAGGGCAATACTTAGGTGATAATACGATCATTACACATGCCCATGCTTATGCATCTGGGGACTTACGATTGTTCCGCAAGTCACTGGTAGATTTTGCTTTGCTGTCCTCGCGGGTATGCTCCGGCATTATGGCAGTTGCTCCAGGACACTTTATGCAGGAAATCGCTGATTTTTCCTTCCAATGGCCGATACAGCTGCTGGAATATTACAAACAAAGCGGGGATGAAGCATTTCTACGTGAGATGGCTCCAGTTGCTGAACAGATGCTACAGCATTTTGTGCAGTACCAACGCGAAGATGGCCTGCTTGCCCATGTAGCCGGTAAATGGAATCTCGTTGACTGGCCTGAGGGCATGCGGGATGGCTATGATTTCCCACTAACCAGACCCGTAGGTGAAGGCTGTCATAATGTGGTGAACGCTTTTTATTATGGTGCACGGATAGCCGTCGCCGAGATCCGCGAAATTCTTAAGCTTGAAGGCGAAAGCAGGGCTTCGCTGGACAGCTTGAAAAGCTCGTTCCGCCAAGTTTTCCTGGATGAACAAACGAAGCTATTTGTTGATGCCGAAGGCTCAGAGCATTCCTCGCTGCATGGCAATGCGCTAGCATTATTGTTTGGCTTAGTTGAGCGGGCGGAGCGCGATTATGTCGTTGATTTTTTGCGGCAAAAACGTTTAAGCTGCGGGGTATATATGTCTTATTTTCTTTTAAAAGGCTTGGCCGCCGCTGGCGAGCATACCCTTGTTTACGACCTGATCCGCTCAGAGGATCTGCATTCTTGGGGCAATATGGTTAAAGAAGGAGCGACAACCTGCTTTGAAGCGTGGTCGAAGAAGTTGAAATGGAATACCAGCCTATGCCATCCGTGGGCAAGTGCACCGATCCCGCTAATGATCGAGGAGATTATCGGGCTAAAGCCCGCTGTGCCGGGCTGGAAGCAGGTATCCTTTCATCCGCGGCTGCCGGATTCCTTGGATTGGCTGGAGCTTTGCTTCGAGGTGCCTACCGGAACGATTCGGTTCGAATACCGGGACGGGCAAACGACGCTGATGTTACCGGAAGGGGTAACGCTTGTTTGACGAGCATGAGCCGCGAGGTGCGGTGTAAGTGTGAGTATGCGGTGTGCGTCACAGTGTAAGGTATGACGCTTGATGCCGGTCGCACCCCCCGTTGCGCAGCATGTGTGCTTTGACCTTAACGATGAAGTTTGTTACAGTCGTTGTAAGAGGTGATCGTTATGCTAAAGCTTGGAATATTGGATCAATCCCACATCAGTGAAGGACGGACAGCGGCAGATGCTTTACGAGAAACGACCCAGATGGCGCAAGAGGCTGATAAGCTCGGATACTCGCGATATTGGGTATCCGAGCACCATGCCTCCAAAGCGCTTGCACATTCCAGCCCGGAGGTGCTGATCGCCCATCTTGCCGCTTCAACCAAGCGGATAAGATTAGGCTCGGGTGGCATCATGCTGCCCCATTACAGCGCATATAAAGTAGCGGAAAACTTCCGTCTGCTTGAAGCGCTCCATCCGGGACGGATTGACCTTGGGTTGGGCCGTGCCCCTGGTGGCATGCCGCTTGCAACCCGAGCCCTGCAGGAGAACAAGTTTGTTGATATTAACCAATATCCTCAGCAAGTGAGGGATATCACAGCTTATTTGTACGAAACGATGCCTGACGAGCATCCTTTCGCTTATTTAAAGGCGTCGCCCTCGATCTCAACGGCACCGGAGCTGTGGCTTCTAGGCTCTAGCGATGAAAGCGCAAAAATTGCCGCCAAGCATGGAGCTGCTTTTGCGTTTGCACAGTTTTTTGGGGTACCCGGCGGCGAAGACGCGATCCGTTATTATCGGGAGCACTTCCAGCCCTCGATCTTAAATGAGCAGCCGCAAGCAATTGCGGCAGTGCTTGCGATTTGTGCTGACACCGAGGAAGAGGCCAATATACTGGCTACCAGCACGGACTTGTTTTTTCTGCGGCTGGAGCTTGGGCTCCAGCTGGATTCATTTCCATCGGTTGAAACCGCGATGGACTATCCTTATACGGAAGCTGACCTGCTGCGAATCCGCGGACGCCGCCAGCGCCGAATTGTCGGGTCTCCCGACCAGGTGAAGGAGAAGCTGCTTGAAATTAGCGAGCTATACCAAACCGATGAATTGCTCGTGGTCACCCCTACTCATAACTTCGATGCGCGTATTCATTCGTACAGGCTTATTGCGAAGGCCTTCGGTTTGTAAAACTAATTTACTACTAATAAGAAGATAAGGGAAACAGCTGAGTAGGATGCGGATTTAGTTGACAAAAATAGAGGAAAAGGCGATTTAACTCGCCTCTTCCTCTATTTTGATTTTCTGAATAGTCCAGCTTTTGTTACTCTTATTGCTGTTGCTGTTTTTGCTGCTGCGTTGATGGTTTTGGCTGTGTCGTTGTCGATTCAGGCTTCTCCTTTGAGGTTGAAGGCTTAACAGGCTGGGTTGCAGCTCCATCCCCTGCTTTTTTCTCCGCTGGCTTATTCGTGGTGGCTGCGGGCGCTTTGACCGCGGGCACCTCGGATACAGGCTGCTTAGCTGGAGCCGAAAGCACCTTGCCATCCTTATCAACGAGTGCATTAAAGGATATCCTTGTCATTCTGTCCATCAGCTTCGTGCCCTCCGCTTCCGGCATGCGAACTGGCTGGGCACCTTTGGTTAGCACAGGCAGCATCTGCAAGTCACACTTACGCTCCTTCGTGCATACGGCATCTAGCACCATCGTCTCCCAGGTAGCCGGCTCTGCATTTGTAGTAAATATGAAATTTCCCAGGCTGTAGGCAATCCACTTGCCTTTGTACTGCTCAAAGCCCTGTAATACATGTGGATGGCTGGCAACAACCAGATCGGCACCTTGGTCAATATATTTATGGGCAAGGTCCGTCTGCTCCTTAGCGGGTACATCCTGCCTTTCAATACCCCAGTGGGCGATGACTACAACCAGATCAGCTTCTTCGCGTGCTTTGGTGATTGCTTCCAAAGGCAGCTTCGTTGTATAGGTTTCAGCTACACCCGGCTTTTGCTTGCCAGCAAACCAGCTAGTATCGGGTACATTTCGGCTGAAGCCAAGAAATGCGACCTTGATCCCATTTTTCTCCATAATGACAGGCTTGTAGGCCTCATCGATGTTGTTGCCGGTTCCTACCCTTTTAATATCCACTTTATCTATTGCTTCCATCGTATCTCGCAATGCTTCAACTCCAAAATCCAAAATATGGTTATTGGCCGTGTTCACGAGATCTATACCTGCATCCTTGAGAGCCGGCAGCGCTGCCGCTGATGAACGATATACGTACTCTTTAGTTTGCGCAGCTCCCCTCGTTGAGATCGGTGTTTCTAGATTGGCGACTGTAATATCGGCTTTATCCAAATACTCCTTCATATACCGGTATGGATAATCCCAGCCATTTTTTTTCAAAAGCTCTTCGACATTGCCGGCAAACATCACATCTCCGACAAAAGTAAGCTTGATGTTCGGAATCACACTGCCATTGTTGGCGGCAGCACTTCCGTTTAGCGATACGGCATTCCCATTTCCAGCCACTTGACTACTGCCTGCTGGGCTATTCGTGCCCACAGCACTCGACCCATCACCTGTAGCTGCTCCTGCATCGGCTCCTGAGGCATTAACTCCTACTGCTCCGTTAGCTCCTGAAGTAGCTCCGGGCTTGTCTATACTCCCTTTAGCCGTATTTCCGGCTACTCCCTCCTGAGCGATAACAGCTGCTGGCGGAATAGTGGAGGCTTTCTCCTCGTCTTTTCCAAACAACCAAAATAATAAATAACTAAATGAAGCTATCGTAAGAAAACCTAATATGCCGAGTGTGATCCATGTATTTCGTCTAATTTTATTAACGTCACGATGTTTGATAGCTCGAGATTCTATAATGACCTTCTCCTTTATGTAGTTGGTTCGGTGCTCTTACAATTACAAATACCCTGCTAGTATACCAAATTTATGAGCTAGAAGCATGAATCAAAACTCACAAAAAAACTCATACAAATAACAGTTGCCAAAGTTAACCAACATTTGCTATTATATCGTTTCTCTCATTTCAACGCTACATCTCACCCTCAAACAGTAACTCAATAGTTAATTTGTTATTCTAATCGGTTCGACTCGGTTCAACTTTTATCAGAGACGCTTCACACTTGTGTGTCTCTTTTCATTTAAAAGGCTTATAATGGAAGTCGTAAAGCTATAAGCTTACATGTCCAGCTTTGCTAGGCAAACTAGAAGGAGTGATCCTACTTGGCAAAAATAGCCGTTATCTCCGATATCCACGGAAACCTCACAGCCTTAGAGGCTGTTAAAAAAGATATCCGCAAACGGCGAATCACTAGAATAATTAGCTTGGGTGATATCATCGGGAGAGGTCCACAGCCTGCGGAGTGTGTAGATCTTATACGTGAAATCTGCGAGGTCTCACTGCTGGGTAATTGGGAACATAAAATCAATCTGCCTGCTGACAATGAGGCGGTTCGGTGGCAGCAAGAACGCCTAGGTGCTGAAAGGCTGCAATACTTGGAGGAGCTGCCCTTTTCTTTCGATCTGCAAATGAGCGGCAAATGGCTCCGTTTCCTACACGCGTCTCCTCAAAGCGTATACCATCGCGTTAACCGCAGTGCTTCCAAGAAAGAAAAGCGGCAAATGTTCGAGCATACAGAAAAAACCTGGCTATCGCTTAAACCTTATGCAGACAAAAATATAGATGCAGTGGGCTATGGTGATATTCATGTCCCCTATGTACAAATGCTCAAAAACAAGGACAAGCAAGGGCTATTGCTTTTTAATACAGGAAGTGTTGGTGCGCCTTATGATGGCATTGCGCAAGCAAGCTATGTGATTCTTGAAGGAAAGCCTGATAGCAGCTTGCCGAGTGCATTCTCAGTTGCTATGGTTCGGGTACCCTACGATGTAGAAAAATTAATTCAGATTGCCGAGCAGATGAACCTGCCCAATCTTGAACGTTTTTGTTTAGAGATGCGCAGTGGATTGGAACAATAAGCTCTATAAATGTGATAGAAAAGAGGAGAACGGTTGTGGCTCGTTGGAAAATCAATTTGATCGTCCTAAGTATTGGGCAATTTCTGGTTATGAGCGCAATGACGATGGTCATGCCCTTTTTGCCTTTATACATTCAGGAATTAGGTGTGACCGACCCCCATCAAGTCGCTTTATGGGCCGGCTTTATATTTGCTGGTAATTTTGTTACGGCGTTTTTTTTCCAGCCGCTGTGGGGGAGGCTCTCCGACAGGTATGGCCGCAAGGTCATGCTGCTGCGTTCAGCCTTTGGTATGGCGGTCATTATGACGCTTATGGGCTTCGCCCAAAGTCCCTTACAATTGCTGTTACTCCGTATATTAAACGGAGTCATCTCCGGCTTTGCGCCTGCTGCTGTTGCCTTGGTTTCCACCAATACACCACCTGAGAAAAAAGGCTTTGCCATGGGCATCCTGCAATCCGGTGGGATCGCAGGCTCTATCCTCGGACCGTTTATTGGCGGGCTAATGGCCGAATGGCTGGGCTTCCGCTCGATTTTTTATGTGACGGGAACACTCCTGTTCCTCGCTTCTATGGTTGCCTTATTTCTCGTACATGAGAAATTTGACCTTGCTGCGGCTAAAGCAAAGACGAATATTACGATCGTCCAAGGCTTTCGCGTATTGATGAAGGTAAAGGAGCTGCCCGCCTTATACGGTGTAACCTTTGTCATGCAATTTTCCATGCTGGCGGCGATGCCCTTAATCCCGCTCTTTGTCCAGGATCTGCATGGCAAAGGTGAGATGCTTGCTTTTTATGCCGGGCTTGTCGGCTCGGTAACCGGGTTATCGAATCTGTTTGCTTCCCCTTTGCTGGGCAGGCTAAGCGACCGGATCGGACCGGTTAGAATCCTCGCCGTGTGCTTGATCGGCGCGGGTTTATGCTATATTCCGCAAGCGCTGGTGACGAATATATGGCAGCTATTGGCTGTACGCTTTATGCTGGGCCTGTTTATGGGCGGCATGCTTCCATCTGTGCAAACCTTGATCAGCAACTTCACGCCAAAAGGCATGGAAAGCCGTGCCTACGGGTTTAATTCAAGCGCTCTGAGCCTCGGCAATATGATGGGACCGATTACGGGCGGGGCTTTATCCGGGGTGATTGGCATACGCGGTATTTTCATTATGTCCTGTATGATGCTGTTGGCCAACGCGTTATGGGTTCGCAAAACATTAATAAATAAGGCGCCCAGCCCCGAACCCGAAGCCGAACGCCGAACCTGAGCCCAAGCCGAAATCAAGCCCAAACCTAACGTAAAAATCCTAACGGACTCTCGCAATCGCCAGGCCGTCATAAGCCGGCAATATCACGCCCTCCAGACGCGGATCGCTTGCCATACTGGCATTAAACTGGCGCATCTTGGTTACAGCGTTGCCTTGCTGCTTCTCATCCATCGCACGGCCATGCATCAGCGCATTGTCGCCTAGGATGATCGCTCCCGGATTAGCGAGCCGGATCGCGAACTCCAAATAATTCGGATAATTCCCTTTATCCGCATCAATGAAGAAGGCATCGAATTTCTGTCCTTCGTCCTCCAGCTGCTGTAAATGAGGCAGCGCTTCTCCGATTCGGTATTCGACCTTATCCCCTAAGCCTGCATTGATCAAATGCTGGTGGGCTACATCGGCGTATTCCTGCTTGAGCTCAAGCGATATAAGCTTGCCTCCGTCCCCCAAGCCGCGAGTCAAGCAAATGCCGCTATAGCCGCCCAGCGCCCCTATTTCCAATATCCGCTTAGCTCCGGTCATTTTAACAAGAAGCGTCAACAGCTTCCCATAGCCGGGCGCGATGGAAATCTCGGGCATATTGCGGCTGCGAATGCCTGCTTTGACCTGCTCCAATTGCTCATCACGTGTTAATAAAGACTCTACATACTGCTCAGCCGAGGGCTGTGTCATATTCTCATTCCTCCATAACATTGTATAAACGAGCCATTTCACCTATAATATCAGAAAGTATACGTTTTATATGTATTGTATGGCTTTTCCAATAATACTTCAACTGGAGTGTGCAAGATGTCAGAAATACAATTAATAGCAACCTGCCCGATGGGCTTAGAGGCTATTTTAGCTCGCGAAATACGGGATTTGGGATACGAAAAAGCAACTGTAGAAAACGGCAGAGTTACTTTTGTAGGCGATGAGCTCGCCATATGCCGCGCCAACCTATGGCTAAGAACCGCTGACCGGGTGCTGATCAAGATGGGGCAATTCGAGGCGAAGACGTTTGATGAGTTATTTGAAGGCACCAAAGCCTTGCCATGGTCGGACTGGATACCCGAGGATGCCGAATTCCCTGCTGAGGGGCGCTCCTACAAGTCTCAGCTTACAAGCGTGCCTGCCTGCCAAGGCATCGTGAAAAAAGCGGTTGTCGAAAGCCTGAAGCAAAGCTACCATCGCGAATGGTTTGATGAAACAGGCCCACGCTATGTGATGGAGGTTTCCCTTCTTAACGACATCGCAACGCTGACGATTGACACCACAGGCGCAAGCCTGCATAAACGCGGCTACCGCAAGATGCTGGGCGTCGATGCGCCGCTGAAGGAAACGATGGCCGCGGCCATCGTCCTGCTCAGCCGCTGGCGGGTCGACCGCCCGCTGTACGACCCGTTCTGCGGGTCGGGGACGATCCCGATCGAGGCTGCGATGATCGGGTGGAACATCGCGCCCGGCCAGCGGCGTTCCTTCGCCGCCGAGGCGTGGCCGAGCGTGCCCGCGTCCCTCTGGGACGAGGCACGGGACGAAGCTTATGATCTCGTGCGGGACGATGTGCCGCTTGAGATCATCGGTTCCGACATCGATAGCGGAGTCATCGATGTCGCACTGGCCGCCGCCAAGGCGGCAGGGCTCGCGCGTGAGCTGCGCTTTCAGGTGCTGCCTGTGGCGAGGGCACAGCCGAAGGGTGACTACGGCTGCGTCATTACCAACCCGCCCTATGGCGAGCGTTTGGGCGACAAAAACGAGGTCGATAAGGTATTGCGCGACCTCGGCATCATGACCTTGCACCTGCCGACATGGTCCAGCTTTATTCTGAATCCGAATAAGCAGGTCGAGCATTACATGGGCAGGCCAGCCGATAAGAAACGCAAGCTGTACAATGGCCGAATCGAATGCAACCTGTTCCAATACTTTGCACCAGGCGGCCTTTACGGCCCAAGACGGGAAAACAAAGGACAAGATAGCCCTGATGCTTAACATCAGGGATTTTTTCGTGAGGTGATTGTGTTGAACTTCCCATGGAAGCCCATTAGGCTAAATCCGCAGCAAACGCTCGCTTTGGGCTTTGCTGTGATCATTTTTCTTGGCTCCTTCCTGCTTTGGCTGCCTATTTCTTCAGTGGAAGGACGAACCCTAAGCTATATCGATGCTTTATTTACAGCAACCTCTGCAACCTGTGTGACCGGGCTTATTGTTGTTGATACAGGCACCCACTTTACGTATTTTGGGCAAATCGTGCTGTTGTTCATGATGCAGCTGGGCGGTCTCGGATTTATGACAATGACCACCTGGTTTGCCATTGTAGTCAGGAAACGGATTTCCCTGCGCGAGAAGCTTGTTCTTAAGGAATCGTTAAACCAAACCAACATTGAAGGCATCGTACGTTTGATCAAAAATGTCATTATATACTCTTTAATTGTTGAAAGCATAGCCGCTGTATGCTTTACGATCCGATGGTCCTTTGAAATGCCCTTTGGCAAAGCCGTTTATTTCGGCGTGTTTCATGCTGTTTCCTTGTTTAATAATGCGGGTTTTGAGCTATTCGGCGGCTTTCGCAATATGACCCTTTATGTCGATGATATTTTTATCAATGTGGTTTCGATGGTGCTGGTTATTCTTGGAGGCTTGGGCTTTATCGTGCTCTCTGAATTAATCGATTATTCGAAAACACGCCGTCTATCGCTGCATAGCAAAATTGTTTTGTCCCTGACAGCTTTTTTAACCGTCCTGGGTGCCGTTGTTATTTTTATATTTGAGTATACCAATATGCATACATTTGGCGCTTTAAGCTTGCCGGATAAAATACTGGCAGCCTTTTTCCAATCGGTCAGCTTGCGCTCGTCGGGCACCAATACCGTCGATATTGCTGGGCTGCGGCAAGCGACACAGTTTTTCATGATCGTGCTTATGTTTATTGGCGCGGCTCCCGGGTCTACAGGCGGGGGAATCAAAATTACGACCTTTGCCATTCTGATTGGTGCTGTGCTAGCAATGCTGCGCAGAAAAGAGGATGTCGTGTTATTTCGCTTTCGTCTCGGTCAAGAGTACACACATCGGGCGATCACCGTTACCTTAATGTCCTTGCTGCTGATTTTTATCGTGACGATGCTGTTATTGGCCACGCAAGAGCATTCCTTTTTAATGATTTTATTCGAGGCTGCCTCCGCCTTTGGAACGGTTGGGCTCAGTATGGGGCTTACCCTGCAGCTGACCATTACTGGCAAAATCGTAATTATCCTGATGATGTTTATCGGGAGGCTGGGACCTGTTACAATGGCCTATGCCCTGCAGCCTAAAAATAAAAAGGAGCTCTTTCATTACCCAGAAGGCAAAATGATTATTGGCTGAAGAGAGGATCGAGATTGTGTGTTGGCAAGGATCTGTTAAGGGGTTCCAGCCGTGGTTAGTCAAAGAACCTCCTTATCCACGATTGAAGTGGGTGGGGAGGTTCTTTTTTACAGCGCATTCCGTTCAAAGTAGGAGGACTAACGTTCATCGCCTCATTGCGCCATGGGCTTCCATTACCCGTTTTGCTTCATCGTTTCCACAAGCTCATGCAATACTTTGCCTGCATCATCATAAGGCACTTGGCAGGTTCCAGCCGCTTTATGTCCGCCGCCGCCATTTTGTAGCATTAACGCGCCTACATTGGTTTGTGAGGTGCGGTTAATAATGCTGTGTCCGCATGCGAATACACAGTTTTGCTTGTTTCGTCCGTCAACGATCCAGATGGAGATGTTTTGCTCTGGATATAACGCGTACACCATAAAACGATTGCCTGGGTAAATGGTTTCGACATTGCGCAGATCCGTGACAATCACATTGCCATCTGCATATGTATGTTGTTTAAGCATCGCTTTATAGTCAGCATCCAGCTCGAAATAACGTTTTGTCCGTTCCACAACATCCGGCAGCACCATAATTTCATCTACTGTCATTGTTGCACAATGGTCGACCAAATCCTCCATTAGCTGATAATTACTGATGGAATAATCGCGGTAACGCCCTAGTCCGGTACGGGCATCCATAATAAAGGATAATAAGTCCCAGCCTTTAGGATTTAAAATATCATCTGCGGAAAATTGGGCAGCGTCAGCTTTATCTACGCCTTCCATAATGTTATCGATATCTCCAAACCTTTCCTTGCCTCCGTAATAATCATAGACTACACGGGCAGCGCTCGGGGCAATTCGTGTTTCGCCTTTAAATTCAATATTGGGACCTGTACGCTCAAGCTCACTGGAATGGTGGTCAAACCATAAGCCGCAGCCGGGTACATAAGGAACATTTGCCAAAATATCATTTCCGCCCACTTCAATTAATCCATCTTGCATATCCTTCGGATGTACAAATTTCATTTCATCAATCATGCCAAGTTTTTTAAATAACATCGCACATACCAAACCGTCAAAATCCGAGCGTGTAATTAAGCGCATTGCTGATCCCCCTAAATAGTTCTGTTGAACTATACATGTTCTATTTCATATTATAAACAATCATAGGATCACAGACAATAGCGCATTTTAAGCAAAACGCCTCTCGCTCGTACGGCAGCTCAAATAATGGTATAGGCTTACGAATAGTTCGTTATCCGGTTCACAACGAATTGACAATTTCACTTCACCACGCCAGTAAAACGTAATCAAGATCCCGCTTTTCCCCATGACCATCTCTACATCCCAGCATGGAGTTTTCAGTTCAAATACTTCGCGGTTAATAAACATTTTGGGTCCATCACTTGATAAATAAATGCCGATCATATCTGTACCTACCTTGGAGTAAAATCCTTTTTTCATCATCATATTCCGATCTTCCTTCATTCCCCACTCCACCCCTTAAGTCTACTCACGTCTATTTGATAAATAAATCTATTAGAAAAGCATCGGGCCGAAGATTGCTCGACAAAAATACTTTCGTGTTTATAACAAAAATAGACCCCTGATCATCCGGCCAGGAGTCGCAGTTTATGCGCATCACAGTACCTTCGGCAACTGGCTGGCGGAGTACATCATACAAGCATGCACCGGAGGCCCCTATAGCTTTGCGTCACAAGCTTTCGCTTGCTTTGCTATTATCGAGACATGAGCAACAAAAATTCGACAACTTCAGCATATAAGATAGAAGCATCTTAATAAATGAATCTAAAGACTCAATTAGTCAAAGAATACGGGTATAAAGAACTATTTTGTAAAAATTTATCAAAAAATAGAGCATTTTGCTTTTAGCAAAATGCTCTATTTAGGTCTTTATTTCACATATTTTTTTGCTTTTTCTATAGCTTCGTCCTCAGTAGCCCCTGTCACATAACGTCCATTAATATAAATGAAGGCAAACCGTGAGCAAGGTCCACAATAAGACTTACAAGCTACCTTAATGTCAGCCTCGGGCGCTAGCTTCTGAAGCTTAGAAACGGCTGTTTTCATTTTCATGTGCTTGCATTTATCACAGACGCGAATATCATTCGCCATAACTTCCCTACCCTCTCGTTTCCCAGCAGCGACAGTTAATGGTCGCCGTGGTTGCCTTTGCCTGGGTTCGTTACCGCAAACCCTTCCTCAGGTGTATAAAAATAATCGATACGAATGCCATCCAGTAAAGGCTCGTCCTTTTTCAAGATGACATCGATTCCTTTATCAGTGCTTACGACTATATCATCGTCAGTCGGCTTATCCATCCCCATACCGTAATGGGCATGGTCACCATGGCTATGTGTAATATAAATGCGAACCTTCAACTCTTTATCTTCTTCCTTCTCTAGCTCTGCCAGTAGTACTTTGGCTGCATTACGCGAAATCTTGCAATTCATTGATCTGCCAACTCCCTAATATGCTTTTCTCCCTATTGTAAAGAAACGTTCACGGGAAATCAACCCATAAAGAAGCAGCGACCTATAATTACCCTTTCATCTAGTTACCTCTGGCTACATTCGCCTTGAAAATATGAACTCATAGAGCATACGCACATTCGTAGTACTCATAAATTGGATGCTCGCTCCATAACGGACCGACTCGCTTTGCCCTGCATGATTATTCACAATGATGTCGCATAAAATAGGCAACTGCTCCGATTGCAGGATGAGTCTAGAGGCCCACTCTAGTTTGATTTCATCGCCGCTCTCCACCGAAAAGCTAAAGCCTCTATGGCTCACATCGTGAACCCTAACATGAATAATCCTCTCTAAAAGCCCTGTAGATTCTAAGGTTTCCTGGATGACAACAGCAGGGAAATCGACCTTGAGCCTCGGAAAATTTCTGCGATCATTGAAATAATCAACCGGCAGCAAAGGGATAAACAAACCAATTTCACCTGGCTTTACAACAATGACCTTCGCTTCAATCTGTTTGCCTTTATACAAAGCAAGTATATATTCCGTAGTTTTAACCTGGTGCTCCTCTTCAATCTGGACAAGCATAAGCTCATCTTTAAATTCAATAACTTTGCCCTTTAAGTCATGGTTCTGGTTAATTAATGTAATATTTTCTAACATGCAATCGCCCTCTACCTTCCGCAAAAATTGCTTTTTCTATAACTTATTCGATACCAGAATCCAAAAACCCCCCTGATCAGACAAAGTTTACAGCAATTTTTACGGAAGTGCGCATTCTTATTTGCGGGTTTCGAGCGGAAAGCTGGATAGCGTACAAAGAGCTGCGCTGCGGATCTCCTGCAACAAAATCCTCTTTATGAAGAGTACAGCTTAATTGTTCATCGTCGTAGTACAGCTCAGCACGCTCTGCAGCTGGACTTTGTAATCTAATAACTCCCGGCGAAATTAACGTGGGCTGCAGAAAAGAAACAAAGCGCTCTGTAACCGAAGTAGGCTGCTCCTTAAATACATATTCATCTTCAAGCACCAGAGAGCCTTTAGCTTTATCAAACCGGAACAAGCGTTGCAATTTCAGCAAATTAGCAGAATCATACGCTTGCGATAAATCCAGCACCATCTCGTCTTGCTCTTCGGAAAGCCATGCAGCGCAATGTGTTGCCCTAAAATGTTCACCTGCCTGCTGCAGCTTGCCTTCAATAATAGGCACCGAATGCCCTAACGAGCTATTGCTCAGGATATCATAACGCTGGTCGCCAAAATATTGCTTGGTATATACCCCTGCGCCTGGATCTACAAATAAAGGCTGGGCTCCGGCATGCACAATAAAGCTGCCCAAATCATTATGGTTATGCGGCTCGTTATTTGTTCCTCCTTTTGCTGAAAAGGCAATCCGTTTGGGTCCCTCCGAGGTATGAACCGTAGTCCGGCTAACGATAATCTCGGCTTCATTTAAGTAATACGAATGGTCCTGCAGCGCCTCGCCTTGTAAGGAAGGGTCGCTCCAAACCAGATTTCGGATCACATGCATCCACCGAAAACAACTGTCGCCAAGAATGTCGCCAAGAAATTGTGCATCCGGGATTTCCATTTCATCAAAGTACTTTTTCAAGCGGTGCGTTAAGCCCGCCATATAGTTGGAGGTTAATGGACAATCCGAATAGCTGATTACAAAGTTTTCGTTCAAGTAGCTTTTTTGCTGAAACAGCGCAATTTGCTTTACATGGTCCTGGCGCATCAAATCGACTTGCCCGGCAGTCCGTTCCTTTAAGAGCTCGGCAAAAGCGGTATAAAAACCAAAACCATAATTCCAATAAATAACGCCTTCCAAGCATGCACCGTCACCCGGAAATCCGTCTAGAAAGGAATCCATACTCTCCATCGCACGGTGAAGCAGTGGAGCGAGCATTTGGTCATCCTGTATGCAGTACATCGCAGCCGCTCCAATGGAACCCGCGCAGACTGCTGCCCAATTCATCTCGCTCGTTTCCCACTCGGAGGCAGGGGAAAGGGACGCATAGCTATCTAGCACCCGTTCCTTCACTTCCTTAATAGCCCTGTGAACGACCAGCTTGGACAAGCGCGCTTTTAACAAATAAGTAATTTCACTTAAATAAAATGCCGTTTCCGCCGAAAATAAATCCAACTCAGCGCGGTGCTCTGCATAACGTGCCGGAATCATTGGGGAAGAGCCGATCGTGTCCCCTTTGGCTCGTTCGCGATTTAATTCATCAATAACACTAAGGCTGTTACCATGCAAGTGGGCAGGCAAGCACCATGTATACTCCTCACAAATCGCCCAAATGATATCCTCAAGCGCCTCGATATACTTGGGGTTCTCATCGACCATCGCAAGCACAGCAAATACATCAAGGCGGCGCCTATGTTCAAAATAACCCTCTTGATAACGACTGCGTTCCCCTGAAGTATCAAATTGCTTATATAAGCTATAAGGAAGCACTTGAATCGGTTCTTGCAGCAATTGCTCACCCAAAGCCCGAAATTCCGATAGCTGGTCCGCATAATAAGTAGAGCTGGCAATTTGCTGCCATTTCTCATTGCTGCAAGCATCCGCAAAGAGGCTACCTTGTCCTTCCTTCGTACCATATTGCAAGGCTCGCAGCAGCTCTTTCATTTTCATTAAGCAACGCCTCTTTCTTATTCTCTGAATGCTCCGAAATTACAGACTTCTATGCGTATCATTATGCAAAAAATACATCGAGCCGTCAATTCAAAAAAAGGAAGCAGCCTCTGCTGCCTCCCCTTAAAAAATCTATTGCTTCTCAATCAGCTTCTGCTGCGCCATCCGTACCATTTCGCGTACCATCGTTCCGCCAATCTGCCCACCAATTTTACCCGCTTGCTCCGTTGACAAATGTCCGTTGCGTCCAGTTGTCAGCGGTATTCCCAAAGATTGGGCTACCTCATACTTAACATTTTCCGGCTCGTTCATATTAACAGTGTAGCCCTTTCGCCGCATAACCTCACCCTTGAATTGCTCTATGCCTTGTGCAGCTTGCGGTACGATCAGATTTCTTCCTCTTCGCCTAGCCATACTAACAGCTCCTTCTATATTGGTATTATCTATAGAATGGGCTAAGCAAGCTTTTCCTATGCCGTGCATTTTAAAACTAACCAACCAAGATGGCAAAAAGTCCGATAACGTAGGTTATCAGACATGAACAGAGCTTTCTTTTATCCAGCAATCCTATACGGGGTGGTAGTTACATTTTAATGAAGCATTTATAAGCAGCTTGTTCTTGATCCCATTCATGCGCCAGTACAAAGGACTCGTATCTTCTATCCTCAGGGAAAACTACCAAGTCGCCAAAATACCGATGAATAGCCAATATTTGTGATTGATGTGCGCGAAGCGCTGCTGCTTTCATTGCCCATTGTGGCTCTGTATCCAAGATAAAAGAAGGCTGTTGCCCTTCATTAAGTAAAGCAGCCGTCATAAAATAATACAGCTTACGCACAGTAGGACACTTTCCGCTTAATACGGCGGCGGTGGCCATTCGTGAAATTGCGATATGGTCGGGGTGGAAATTGCCTCCATCCTCCGGGAAGGTGAAAATAGCCTCCAGCTGATGCTTGTTAATAAACTCAATAATGGCATCAACAAAACCAACCGGCTCCACCTCCTGCAGCTTACCATCCGGATAGCCGAGGTGCTCAACAGCAGCTAAACCAAGGATAGCAGCCGCCTGCTCCATCTCCTTAACCCTCACAGCCGCTAGCTGCTCGTTCGTCAGATGGCTAACATCGCCATTTTTTTTGCCGGCATCCCCTTTAGTCGCAAGCAGCAACACAGGTGCCTCTCCTTGATCGGCTAATTGTCGGATCAAGCAGGCGCTAAGAAATGTTTCATCATCCGGATGTGCATAAATAAAACCTGCTTTTTGTATGGCTATATCCATTAAGAGTTCTCCTTTTCTTTTTCCTTCGACCTTGTAAGAATCGCACCCCCGATTAAAAAAGCACCACTCACATAAAAAACTGACAAGATTCCCGCCCATGAGCCGACCAATCCAAAAAATAAAGGGGCTACCGTTTGTGATAATCGGTTGGATGCCAGACGTAGACCCAAAACCTCTCCAGTCCTTGATTTGGGCGATGCGTTATAGGTCGTTGTCATCGATAGCGGCTGCCCGCAGCCTAATCCAAAACCCATGCATGCACTTAATAACGTGTACACATAGATATTACCGGCTATGGGGATGAACAAGAACGACAAACCAGCAGTTATGATCGATACCATTAAAATGCGGTCACGGCCAAGAGAGACCGTCAGCCTTCCCAGAAAAAACCTTACCGCCATCATCGCCAAGCCTTGTATGGCAATAATCCAGCCAATGCTGGACGCGGAAATACCGGCTTGCGAAGCGAATAAGGGGAAGTAGGCGACAAAAATATCTCGCGAATACAGCACTAATGCGCTAGTAGCAAGCGCCCTTCGCAGATCGGGGATTTTCAAAAGGCTAAGGGAGCTGGAGCCTTCTTCCTTGATGTTTTTTTCCTTTTTCTGCTTAATAATTGGAATCAGAATAGCTACAACCGCGGGTAACAGCCCGACAAAAGATGCCGCAAAAAACGCATGCGAATAAGAGAAATGATCCGCCAAATAACCGCCGGCAATTGGACCAATAAAGCTGCCAGAAGCCACAACCATACTGAACATACTAAAAAAATGGTCGCGGGTTTCGCGGGTCGCCGAGTTGCCCAATACATTCTGTAATGAAATTTGCACAAGCACATGTGAAATACCGATTAATGCCTGCGAAATATAGAGGGATAGCAAAGACGGAAACAGGAACGGGATGATCGATCCCAGCATCGTTCCAAATGTGCCCAGCAGCACGGGAAGCCTGTCTCCCATCCGATCTGCAAATCGCCCTGCATGGATCGCCAGCATCAAGGGAACGATCGCATAGGTTGCGGTAAGCATCCCAATATCGAATGTATTGGCGCCTAGGCCAGTGGCATATAACGTGGTGATAGGCCTTGTCATATTGACCATCGTGTGAAATCCAAAGGCTATCAGGATGACTATTTTCAGCATAATTTTTCCCCACTTCCTCCAAAGCTTATTCTAACCGAAGTCATATTTTCCAGCAAAACATTTTTGTCTCTACATGGTCTGTTTTAGTGATAAGCGACAAAAAACACCCCCTCAATATATGAGAAGGTGATCACTGATATTGTTCATATAGCTGCTGAATAATCGGCGAAGGCTGCAAGCCGAGTTCTTGTAGCAGCAATTGTGTATAGTGCTCATAATAGTTATGGAGGGACTGTCGATCTCCCATGGCTCCGAGTATATTCAGCAGCAGCAGATTTGACTCTTCTTCAAATTCATTACGGGATACAATTCTTCTCGCAATTTGTGCTGCTTCTCTAAATCGCTTACGAGCTAGAAACCAGCTCGCCAGACGCTTGGCAAAGGAATCGTATATGATCGCTAACCGCTCACGTTCCACAATTACCCACACATAAGTTTTATCTTCGAACAGCTGGCCGGTAAACCTTTTCTCCAACGCAATAGCCGCCGCCTCATTTACTGCGTTAATTTCGGATAATTCCTCCACAGCCCGCTCAAATTGAATAAAATCGGCATTTATCTGATCCAAATCAACACGGTATTGTTCTTGCCCTGAAATAACCGTATCCTCGAATCCATGTAGTGACAACACTTTCCTAAGCTGATAGACCGCCGTATTGAGATACACTTCCGCATTCTTAAGAGACATCTCCGGGAAAATGTCCTCCAAAATTCGGGTTTTGGCTACACTTCGACTTCGATTAACGAGCAAATATGCAAAGAGCTCCATACTTTTTTTGGAAATCCATTTTATGACACCCGTTTGCTCGCTGCTCGCCTCGAAGCAACCCAGTCCCCGAACCGTCAGTCGATTAGGTGTGAGGGCACCTGCATCACCAGAAGAAGCGCTATTTCTGCTAACCGCTCGATTGATAGTCTGGGCCAGGCGCTTTCTGGAAATCGGCTTAACCATGTAGTCGAGTGGATATACGTCGTAAGCTTGAATCGCGAATTCTGCATGGGAGGTTGTAAACACGATGTCAAGTCCAGCACGAATCGAACGCAAGCTGCGAGCCAGCTCTAAACCATCGTCCTCAGCGATCTGGATGTCCAGGAAGGCGAGGTCCACGTCCCTGACCCGAACGAAGTCTAGCGCCTCTGCCGCATTCTGGAAGCTTCCAACAAGCTCCACGCCTTCTATCCTGGACAGCAGCCGCTTCATAGCCAATAGCATGGCTGGCTCATCATCAACTAGGAGAACTTTCATCACTCTGTTCCGCCTCTCATGGTGAAGTGAAATACGCTTCCTTGCCCTGCTTTACTTTCCCCCCATAAACTTCCGCCGCTTAGTTGTACGAACTGCCGGCTTACGAGCAGCCCGAGTCCAGCCCCCTTCTCTCCCAAGGTGCCTGCCATTGAGTTGAGCTGCTTCTCTTCAAATAGCTGACGAACCTGCTCCTCTTCCATACCCACTCCGTTATCACGGATGGAAACGACCACCATGTCCCCCGATAACTGGGCATGTATATGGACGGAACCCCCCAGTCCAGTAAATTTGATGGCGTTGGTTAACAAATTACGAATAATTAATCCAAGCGCTTCCCGGTCAGCATACACACGAGTGCCTAAGGCAATCGTATTATTCACGCTTATATGTTTGGCCTCACTTTTAATATGCAGCAAATGACAACAATCCTCAACAACCTCAGACAGCTCCAGTGACTGTGGACGAAGCACCATGTCTTCCCGCTGGCTGCGAAACCACTCTAACAAATTAGTAGCCATTCCGAGTGTATTACGAATCTGGCCACCTAACATCTCAATGACTTCCAGATGGTCCTTACTGAAACTGTCTCTATCTTCTTCCAGCAACTCAATTAGTTGAAACTGCAACGCCAGTGGACTACGAATATCATGCGACACGATTGTAAACAGTTGATCCTTCAACTGGCCCAGGTGGGCAATCTGCTCCAGATGCCGTTGCTTCTCCGTAATATCAAAAATAAGAGAAATGCTGCCCTGTCCCTGCTTACCCAGTATATGTAACGGATATACGTTCACATTGTAGACTTTTCTTTCTCCATCCAGCCAAGCGTCAATCTCCACACGTCCCTGTTCCATTGACTTGCATAACTTATGCCACTCCGGCCAAGATGCCAATAATTCGGTTATACTCCGACCATAAATAGATGGATATCCTATCTCTGAAAACCACTGGGAGGCTTGTTTATTGCTGTCGATAATCTTTCCTGAAGCATTCGCTATCACAATACTTTCCTGAAGTGTATCGAGCACAATATTCCTAGCAATCGGAATCGTAGCGAAAAACTTAATCCGCAGTATAATCACAAGCATTAACATACCTGTAAACCCACAGTAAACCGACAACGGAAGCAACCAGGTCGACCATTCGGGTTTCACAGATTTCATTATCTCAAAAACAAGCGGCAATGAGGACAGACCCAGAACCCACATTCCCGGCTTACGAAAATCGGTACGGATATTGCGTACATACTGAAATAGAAAATAGATACATACAGCCAGACTACTATAACAAATGACAATGAACGTGGTGGAATAGACGGTTCTCGTCGTTACTAAATGGCCGTTATAGAGCTCGATCGTGCGATAGGTCAAATGAAGTTCAGGATCGAACCACATAAGCAGCGACCAGAGCGCGATCACCACGAACAACATGATCTTCCATCGCGCCCTTACTATCTTGCCACTACCGATCAATTCATGTACGGACAAAATGAAGAAAGGCACTATAAAATTAAGCGCCGTATACTGAACATTGCGAAAAATCAGCTTCTCCATTAATAAATAGCTGCTTTTCTCCAGAATGACCGCGCTTGAGTAAATAATCCTGCACACGATCACGCCGATAAAATAACTTACTCCACGTTCTTTTCTAAACCTGTATATAAAGAAAAATATGATGCCCGTCATGATCAGTGAAGCAATCATAAAGACAAGTTCTACGGTGGAATTCATCAGGCAGACCCTTTATGTTTGACATAAAAATAATTGAGCTCTTCGTATCTCTCAATATAGTATACGAAACCATAGATTGCAAGATATGTCATTTCAGATTTCGACAATAAAACCTAAAAAAAACTGGCCCGTGATGTCATTGAGAATGACGTTCAGGCCAGCCGGAATCTATGCTTTATAGCGTTGTTTGGGAGTGTTTTTTCACATAATGATTACTCAGCCGTGTCCGGAAACACATCATTTAATGCTGACACCCTCAACTCGGCTAACGCTACCTTCTTGCCCAGCGGGTCGCTGATCCGCACCGTCGCTTGCTCACCCGGCAGCAAATCGAAGAAGTTGTCGCTAAAGCGGATATTGCCTTGCGGCAGATCCAGCTTCACCATCCGCGCCAGCGAGCCCTGCGCCGTAATCGTGACGGACTGCTCATCGGCGTCCACCTCGACCTGCAAGGCTGTTGCAGGCATGCGTAGGTCCTTTTGGTCGCGTAGGTAGTAGAGGTTGTCCGGGGCTTCCCAGCCTACGGCTGTAAGCCTGACAACGACCTCTTCCGCCGCTCTGCCCTGTAGCACCTCGGCCTCGGTCAAGCTACCTAGCTTAATAGCACCATTGCTCGGCACTTCCGCAGCCAATAATGTTGTATATATTTCATTGCCGGTGAAATCATAGACGGTAAGCTTCACTTCGCCTCTGTACGATTCCACACGGTCATTAACGACCCATACATCCAGCGATTGCCCCGGCTCATGATCGATAGAGAGCAGCAGCGGATGGTAAAATTTCTTCGCGTAATAGAACGATGCCTTCGGCAGCAGCTCGTAATCGATCAGCGACCAGCTTGTCCCTGGCCAGCTATCATTATGCTGCCATACCAATGAGCCGCTAATCCGCTGCTTATTGCGGCGGTAATGCTCGATGCCGTATTTGAGGCCTTCGGCTTGCGTCAGCATCGAGAAGTTCATGTATTCCTCGATATTTTGCGGAATGCCGGTATAGCCCTCCATCAAGAGGATGCCCTTCTGGTGGTTCGTGTCCTTGTTTCGGTAAGCCATTTCGACGCTGCCCCAATAAAATTGCCCAGCCGGAATATTTTTCTCTAGCGTGTAACGGTTCGCGGAAGCATGCATGCCGAATTCACTGCTGAACAGGGTGAAGTCTTTTTTATAATTTTTGAACGTTACGCCTTCAATACTGTAATCGAGCAGCGGAACATCGCCGAATTTACGCGGATAAACGGAGCCATGCCACACCTGCCAGTTATGACGGTCCCCCACATCAGGATCATTGGCATCGTTGCCGCCATAAGGTGATGAAGGCCAGTAGGCGCGGCTTGTATCGAACTGCTCCAGCACCTCAGGAATCAGCTCGTGGTAAATCTTTTCTCCATAGAAAGGACTTGTAATATCGCCGGCAGCCGACTTCATATCATAGAGCCAATCGATTTCATTATTGCCGCACCATAGCGCCAGGGAAGCATAATTACGCAATCTTTTGACTGCATAAACGACTTCGTCGCGCACATTATTCATAAAGTTCCGGTTAAATTCAGGGAACAACGCATTGGCAAAAGCAAAATCCTGCCATACCAGCACACCGCGGCGGTCGCATTCCTCATAAAATACATCCTTCTCATAAATCCCGCCCGCCCAAACACGCAGCATATTCATATTGGAATCGACAGAAAGGGCAATCAGGTCGCGGTATCGCTGGTCCGGAATCGCACCGATAAAGTTATCGGCAGGAATCCAGTTCGAGCCTTTGGCAAACAGCTTCACGCCATTAATCACAAAAGCAAACGAATGCTGATCTTGCGCATCCTTTAGTTGCAGTTCAATCGTCCGGATTCCAAACGGCTTGCGATAAGTATCGACCTGCTCGTCATTGGCTATCAGCGTAACCTCAATCTCATACAAATAAGGCTCGCCCAAATCATGAGTCCACCATAGCTGTGGCGAAAGTACCACCATTTCAACCGAGCCTGTCAGGTTGTCGATTGGCAGCTGCTCGGATTCAATGATTAGCCCGTCCTTGGAGAGCAGCTTCACTTCGCATACCAGATCCTGATCCTTGGCAAAGGAGGTGACTTGCAGATCAATGTTGATGACAGCTTCGGATTCATCCACCGATACCGTGTGGGCGAAAACCGATTCCAGCTTGGCCATCCGGTGGCTTTCCAGCCTGACTTTGCCCCAAATACCGACGGTCACCATCCGCGGACCCCAATCCCAGCCAAAATTCATTGCCGCTTTACGCAGCCATGGACGCTCCTTCGTATAAGAGGACCATTGAAACTGCTCCTTGTCACGGTTGTGCAAATATAAAGGGTCGAATTTCACGGCGATGCTGTTTTTACCATTATTCACAATTTTCGTCACATCGAACGTGTGAGCCATCAGCATATTGTCGGTCGTCCCGATTTCCAGCCCATTTACATAAATCGTCGCAAAGGTGTCCAAGCCTTCGAACACCAGCTCATGCTTATGCCCGCTGCCTTCTTGCTTCACAAAATCGAATTGTGTCCGGTACCACCATTCTTTTTGCTCAATCCAGAGGCTTTTCGCGTCATTATGTCCGAAATACGGATTCTCTATAATATTTCTTTCGATAAGTGCCGAATGCACATCTCCGGGCACCTGCGCTGTAATCCAAAAACGATCATCCAGGTAAGCCGAAGCCACCTCCATTGGGCGCTTTTGCCCCACATCAAAATGCTGAATTCTCCAAACGCCTGTCAACTCCATGTATGTCCCTCTTCTCTCATCATTCATCCAACTTCTCTCATTATTCATCCAACACAGCTTGTGTATCTATTCGGGTTAGCTGACGATGGTCTGTTCGTTAGGATGATCCTGCCGCTTCGCGGAATTCACTTGGTGTTTTTCCCGTATACTTTTTAAAAATTTGGCTGAAATATTTGACATCCTCATAACCAACCGCATAAGCGACCTCGCTGATTTTTGCCGGTGAGATCGTCAATATTTCCATTGCTCGTTGAATTTTTTGCTTAGTGACGTAATCGCCAAAGGTGACGCCCACTT
The DNA here is from genome assembly GCF_011440305.1 of Paenibacillus agricola. Lineage (GTDB taxonomy): Bacteria > Bacillota > Bacilli > Paenibacillales > NBRC-103111 > Paenibacillus_S > Paenibacillus_S agricola. Next base: position 205,570 of record NZ_JAAOIW010000005.1, read on the forward strand.
CTTTTTTGAAAACCTCGCTTAAATGGTTCGGATGCAAATGCACATGCTTGGCCACCTGCTGAAGCCCTACATCGCTGCCCAAATGCTCCTCAATATAAGCCATCGCCTTTTGCGCATGCGTCGCCTGTCCCTCGCCCAACCGGTTATGATACAGCTTCATCACCGCATATAAATGCTGAAACAACGTATCCTTAGGCGTGACGGTGAGCTTGAGCTGCACATGCGCAGGGCGGTCGTCCACCACACTTTCGCGTCCAGTAGCTGCCACTACCCGCTCCAGCCAGCGATGTGCCGAAATAGCGACGGAATGGAGCAAAGCCTCCAGCGATTCGATGGTCACCTCGGGATCCTCCATCTGCACCTGGATAAACCGCTGCACCCAGCTTTTGAGCGCTACCGTATCATCCTCCAGCAAAATCGAGGAAAGCTCGATTTCTTCATCATGCGTACTGAACGTTTTACCGCCCTTTCTTTTCCCAATATCCTCATATTTCCATATACTCTCGTTGATAAGCAATTTATAACCAAATGCTTCGCTCGCTGCTGCATAGGATTCATGGAGTTGATCAGGCTGCTGCACGGCCGTACCAAAGGCGGCAAAAAGCTTGCACTTTAGCAAGCGCTCCACCTTCTGGAAAATAAACCGCAAATGCGACATCCCGTTCTCGCTGCTGCTACCCAGCCGAATGGCTGCGACAATCCGCTTCTTTTCCAACAGGGATTCACAGTTCATCAAATCCTGCAGCATATTGTCCACGGCAAAAAGCAGCAAAGAAGATGAGGAGGGTGACTCCTCCCAGCCTTCCGCTGACACAATAAATATTTGCAAATCACCGCCTGCTGCTTCGTGCTCCCCGAATAATGCCGGGAAATAGGTGGCAAGCAGAGGCATATCGAATTTCTCGGCCTCACCGTCCGTAATTAGCCGCTCGAACATCCGGTTGCGTGCCTCTTTATATTTAAAATGATCCTGGCTATGCGCCGCCCATTTCTCTTCAATTCGTTGCCTGGCCTTCAGCACGGTTTTGATGATTTCCTCCGGCCTGCTTGTTTTCAACAAATAATCACTGACGCCTTGGCGAATGGCCTGCTGGGTGTACATAAAATCATCATAGCCCGAGAGCACAATAACCTCAAGATCTGGCAGAATACGAATTGCTTCCTCAGCCAGCTGTAGCCCGGTCTTCCCTGTCATCCGAATATCAGTCAATAGTATGTTAGGGCGCTCCAGCGGGATTCGCCCAATTGCTTCCTCTGCCGACGCGGCAGGCTCCAGCAGCTCCATGCCCAGCTCATCCCACTTGATAACCTTCGCTAATCCTGTTCTAATAATAACCTCGTCATCCACGATCATGATTCTCATGTTGGCCCTCCAAAATAGGAATGGAGAATGAGACTCGGGTACCGGCATTAGGCCTGCTTTCGATGATTAAGCCGGCATCATTGCCATAATGAAGCTGCAGCCGTTCATTTACATTTCTCAAGCCGTAATTAGCGTCGGTTGTATACTGCTCACCGCCTTGTGGGTTCAAGTTTCTTCGGATTGCCTGTAATTGCTCATTTGTCATCCCTACTCCATCATCCAGTACGAGAAAGCTTATTCGGCTTGCTTTTTGCTCTACGTACACCGTTATCATCCCCTTTCCCTCTTTTTTCTGGATCCCGTGAATCATTGCATTCTCTACCAGCGGCTGAAGCAACAGTTTGAGCATGTACTTGTCCTGCAGGTCGGGGTCCACAACCATATCCAAATCAAATTTATCTGGGTAGCGAATCGATTGCACTTGTGTGTAATTTTTGATATGAGCCAATTCCTGATGGACAGGGCAAAATTCATTTCCCTTGTTTAGGCTAAATCGCAAAAAATCACTTAAGGAGCCCACCATATCGGCAATTCGCTTTTCATCATTCATTAAAGCAATCCAGTGAATCGAAGATAACGTATTATATAGAAAATGCGGATTAATTTGGGCTTGAAGTGCCCTCATATCCGCTTCCTTCTTATGCGCTTCGTTACGAATCACTTGCACCTTAAGTTTCTCAATGTGATTGCCCAGCATATTATAGCTCTCCCCCAGCTTGCCGATCTCATCGGATGAAGCTACGGAATACAACGGCAGCGGCTCTTCTGGATTCACTTTTGTTAATAATCTTGTCAACACGCGTAATGGGTTGGTAACCCGCTGGATCAGGAATAAGATCAAGCCTACTGTAGCAATGATGGAAACAGCAACCGCCACACCTGTTAGCAACAATATATAGCGGTTCTGCGCACTATACAAGTCAAAGGGAATAACACCTACAAGCTTCCATTTTACAATAGGCTCACGAAAATAGAGAATCGTTTTTTTTGTTGCCCCTTCACCATGGTTCATAACGCCGAATAAATCCGGCTTCATCGCAGCCAGCATACCCGGAAGCAGCGAATCGAAGGGCTGGGAGAGCCAGCCTTTATTCGTCGCCGAGAGCACGATGCCTTGCTCGTTAAGCAGCGCGACCTCGCCTTGCCCCTCACCCAACTTGGGCTCCGACCAATATTTCGAAATCGCCTTTTCATCAATCGAAATCGTCAGCCAGCCCAAATTACGATAGTTATCCACGCTGCGTAGAGGGCGAATAAACGAGATTACATTTTGCTTCCCTGCATAATTTTCCACCGTATATAAGGTAGTCCACAATTTCCCTGACACTTCACGAATATTAATCATCTTGTCCAGATCGGACTGGTACAGATTCGTTGTCGATAAAGGAGGATTCGAGTTGGCCGGAACAATCGTAATATTGGAAATATATTCCTTTGATGCAATTAGGTTGGTCATAAAGCTGAGAATGCGTGTCTGGTTGCCCACATCCTCTTCAAGTGCATTCACATATTGCTGGATATTGCTCTGCCCGATCATAAAGATGGACATATTCTCAACATCCTTAATAATAAAACGAAGATTTGCGTCCATCTGGCGCAGGGTGTCGATGCCCGCTTGCTCCGTCTTTTCCTCGGTGATCTTGGAGGAGATAACGAAAGCAAACCCGCCAAGAAACAATAGCGGGATTAACGAAATAACCAGCATCATAAGTGTCAGCTTGCGCCGTAAAGATTGTCCCATCCATCGCCAAACTGACATCGAATATAGCCCCCTGCAACCTACATGATTCTTTTTTTCTTAACCTTTTACCGCCCCTGCCGTCATGCCTTTCATCACCTGCTCCTGGAACAGCAGATACACAAGAATGGTCGGGATTACCGCGATCGTCATCGCCGCCAAGGTCAGGCTGTAATCTGTTTGAAAGCCATCTGCGAATGTCGCAATGCTCAGCGGGAGCGTTTTTAAAGTCGATTTACTAATAAACACAAGCGCGAAGGAAAAGTCATTCCAAAAATGCAAGAAGCTTAAAATCGTCACTGTGGAAAGCGCAGGCGTCGAGATCGGCAGCATAATTCGCAAAAACACGCCCCATAAGCCCGTTCCATCGATAAACGCCGCTTCTTCAATTTCTTTAGGAACAGAAGATAAGTAGGCGACAAGCACGAAGATTGCAGTAGGCAAGGCAAAGGCTGTATAAGGCAATATTAACGCCCAGTACGTATTTAACAGCGACAGCTGCTTCATTAGAATAAACAAGGGTACTAAGGTGCTATGAATCGGGATCAGCATTCCAACAACGAAAAACCCAAGAATCCAGCCTTTAAATCTGAACTGCAGCCTTGCTAATATAAAAGATGCTAACGCAGATACGAATAAAGTAATAATTAAGGAAGCCATCGAAACGATGACGGAATTGACGAAAGCCGTGCCCATTTTCGAGGTTTGCCAAGCTTTGACGAAATTATCGAACTGCCAAGTCAAGGGTAGACCAAAGGGCCGATTAAGAAATTCAGCATTGGTTTTAAAGGCGCTGATGAACAGCCAGAACAAAGGGTATAACGTTAAAATACCATAAACGGCCATGAGAGTCCAAAATATCGCGCTTCTTAATTTTTTGGCGGAGAAACGTGCTTTACGTGATGAGGCTTGTGAATATGGCGCTACTGTGTTGTCCATGTTAAACACTCCTTTCCTTAAGCTTTAGATTTTCTGCTGGTCAACCATTGGCTAGTCCCAATAAAGATCAAGCTTAGCAGGATGATCGAGGTTGAAATAGCGCTCCCGTATCCATACCGATAGGAGGAGAAGGTCGAGTTATACATATAAGTGGCGAGAAGCTCTGTCGCATGGGCAGGACCACCTTTGGTCATAACGTAAACCAAGTCGAAGGATTTTAAGCTGCCTGAAATACATAAAACAATCGCTACCTGGATCGTTGTCCAAATCATCGGAAGCGTGACCGATATGATTTTGCGGGCACCTGACGCGCCATCAATTTGAGCGGCATCATGGATTTCACCGGGAATATTTTGCAAGGCCGAGATGAAAATAATTAAATACAAACCAACAAAGCTCCAGGTAAGCGGTGGAATGAGCGAGTAGATGGCGATATTGCTATCGGACAACCATTGCAGCTTCCAGCTTGCAAGCCCGAGGTAGTCAAGCAGAAAGTTAAGGATACCGATTTGCGGGTGATAAATGTATTGCCAGATCATCCCGATCACGACCGAGGACATGACCATTGGCATAAAAACCGCGGAACGCAAAAAACGCTGCAGCGCATTATTTTTGAACAGCACAATGGCTAGAATCAAAGCAAGCGGCAGTTGCCCAAACACAGAAGCGAGCACGAAAATCACATTATTTTTTAAAGCACGCCAAAATATCGTATCATGGATGACCTCAACATAGTTTTTCAGACCGATGTATTTGGCTTCGCCAATCCCTTTCCAATCAAAAAATCCGTAATAAGCCGACCAAATCACGGGCACAAAAACGAACAAGGTGTAAATCAATATCGATGGGAGCAGGCCCATTACGATAAACCGCTTTGCATTCAGCGTATTCATCTCATTCACTTCCTTTCCAAATAATTAGCCCTCCGCGTGGGAGGGCTGGTAACTAAAACGTTGTAGGTTGTTGTTATGCATGATTGATTGCTGATTGCTTATTTGCCGAGAGCGCCAGCTTGTGCATCTTGCACTTTTTTGGCAACAGATTCTGGGCTACCACCCATTAGCAAATCTTGTAGACCATTATTAATCACTTCAACTGCCGCCGAGCTCAATTTGGAATCATAAACGGGGCTAATTTTAACATTTTTCATCAGCTCATTCAGCTCCACGAACAAAGGATTTGCTTTGCTTTTATCTACATCGATTTTGTAGCTAACTAGCGTACTGCTGTCGAGCGTTGCTTTCTGTCCCTCAGGACCTGACAAAGCATAGAACAACTCCATAGCCGCAGCTTTATTGGCACCCGTTAGCTTTTTGCTTACGCCAAGGCCTGTACCTACTACACCCGCAGTGGACTGGGCTTCACCTTTACCACCATCAATTGCTGGCAATATAGCGATATGTGTAGTATCCAAAACCTCTTTAGGTGCATTGTTGACCAGATTGGCTGCTGCCCATCCGCCATCCATGAACATTGCGGCTTTGCCTTGGAAATACAGTTGCATCATTTGGTTCTCATCAATGCCGTTAAAGCCATCCTGGAACGCTTTGGATTTGCCCAAATCCTGAAGCACCGTTAGTGCTTTAATAAATTCAGGATCTGTAAATTTCGCGCCATTTTGGGCGGAAGCCTTCAAGAACCAGTCCGTCCCTGTCACACGGTCTGCGATCGTACTGAAAATGGTAGATTGCGCAACCCAGTTCGCTTTATTGCCTAATGCCATAGGAATGACATTGTTTTTGTTAAAGGTATCAATCGCTGCTTTCAGCTCGTCCCAGGTTTTGGGTGCCTTCACATTATATTTATCAAAAATCGCTTGGTTGTAATAAATAAATGAGCTTGGCGCCAAATTCATCGGTACGGAGTAAATGTTTCCATCAACTGTATAGCCATCCAATGCGTTAGGAATAAAGTTGTTCTTCCATTCCGGCTTGCTGTCCAAAAACTCGTTAACCGGCTGAAGCAGCTTGCCACTCACGAATTCCTTAGTCATCGCATCCGGCCACATAACGAACAGATCCGGCATTTCATCTGCAGCAGCTACAGTCCGTAAACGGGTTTTCAAGCCGTCTGTTGGCAGTCCTTCTGCTTCCAGCTCAATTTCGGGATGCTGGGCTTTAAAATCTTCAATAATTTTGCGCATTGCGATCCCTTTAGCATCCTGGCCTGTCCAGTTATGCCAAATCGTAACCTTTGCTTTATCTGTACTTGCCCCACCAGCCGCAGCGCCGTTACTGTCTGTTGCTTGTCCTCCGGCACAGCCTGCAAGCAGGGACGTGGAAACTAATGTAGTTAGTGCTAATTTGGAAACCTTTTTCATGATTTTTACTCTCCCCTTTCATTTCTATTGTTTATTCTACAAGTATCTTAACCACTCTGTAAGGGGAATATGATCAGCAGCAGGGTAGAATAAGATCAGATTCAGGTGCCTAGCGGTGCGGAGCCAAATAGAGACTAGGGTACTGGCTTTCAGCAGTTCCTGACAAAAAAAATCTTCACTCCCTCCAATAAGGTGGGATTAAAGATTCACTTTTCCTTAACATTTTACGGAACAATCGCTTTAAACCATTTTCCCAACAGCTGGCAAATATCGCTCAGCTTATTCTCCTTTTTCATTTCGGGTTCGCTTAATGCCGAATTCCTGTTTTGCCCCTGTAAATAGGGCTGAAGGATTGGAGCCAACCGGTTCGCAACGTTTAGGTGACCCCTATCCGAGGGATGCACACCATCCAAATAGTCTGGTGATGGAAAGGCGCGCAGCCAGCCTGTTGTGTCGATATAATGAAGCTTGGCATCCCCGGCCACAATCCGGCTGTTGACAGCGGCTAATGTAGGCTCAGCTTGGTAGCCCCCAAAAGTACGGAGCACAAAAATTGAAGCTAAAGGATACTTTTCGCGAATTTCGGCTAAAAAATCCGTGTATGTGCTTTGAAAATCTGCATTGGACACATGAAAGGTGGAGTCGTTGGTTCCAAGATTAATAACGACAGCAGAAGGCTGCCGCTTCTCCAATTTGTTGAAATTCCACTCTGGCGAATCAGAATAAGCTACCGTTTTCAATTTGAAAAATTGCTTACTCATCCCGATCAAGTTCGTGCTATAACAGGCAATTTGATCCACCAAACAAATACCTGTATAAGCGATTTGAGTATGCTCGGCATTTAATTGCTCGGCTGTCAGCCAAGCATAGGAAGACAGGGCAACATCTGTTGTTTCATAGCCTACCGTGATGGAGTCTCCTATAAACTCAATCAATGGATCATGGATGGTAGGAGCCTGGGTTGCCGCCCCGCTATCCAAGATAAGACCTTTAAGTGGGATCACATCCCCTATATCTCTAGAGGCAACTGTTAAAGTGTGGCTGCCTGAAGTAAGAGGTAATGGTGTCAGATTGACCACCCCACTTGCTTTGGGGTACAGGTTGTAGCTACCATTGTCAATTTTCACATAGATGTTAACAGGAGCGGCTAATTGGAGTTGGGCGGTGGTTCCGGTAAATCCCACTTTGAAATAAGCACCAGGCCAATAGCTATTGAAAACGGGTTTTGTTTTTTCCCATCTTCCAAAATATTGGATATGGGGATCGGTAGGTGAGACTACCGTAGCTTCCGTGGCTTTCGTAGCATAAGTGTAAGGTGCAAAAGACCCTAGAAGAGCAAATAAAATCCCCAACATTCCAATCCCTAGTACAAGCTTCCTGATCCTCGAAAACCACATCGCTTTGATCAACCTCCTAGCAGCTTACTTGCACGACTTCCCTCAACTTGAGCCTCATTTGCTTCAACTCGATTCACATCTATATGATATCCCTGCTTTTTATCTAAGCCAGTCTCATCAAGCTGCACTTGACCTATCTGTCTGTCCAGCCATTGCACCATATCGCTCGTTACCTGCTCACGATTGGTTTCATTCAGCATCTCATGCCTTCCACCTGGGTAGAGCTTAAAATCAACATGCTCCAGACCTAGCCTGTTATACATGCCCAATAGCTGGCGAACGCCCTTACCCATTTGTCCGACGGGATCACGGTCTCCTCCAAATATAAGGACTGGCTGCTTTTTCGAGATTTGGTCCATATGCTGTGGGCGATGAATATCGAGAAGGCCACGGAAAAAATCCCTAAAAAATCCTGCCGTAAAGATGCCGCCACAATACGGATCCGCTATGTAGAGATCCACCTCCGCCTCATCGCGGCTGATCCAGTCACTGACCGTTCGCGTAGGCTTAAAAGCTTTATTATAGCTGCCAAAAGTCAGCAGCATAAGCAGCGGGCTCCGGTGATCAATGCCTCTCCATGATACCAACATGCTGGCAATCAGAATTCCCACCCGCAGCATAGGTGATTGCTTTCCATTGGTTCCAGAAAGGATAACCCCTTCCACCTTACTGCTATACTTGTACATATATTGCTGCGTTAGGAAGGAACCCATACTATGCCCCAATAAATAAATGGGTATGCCCGGATGGCTCGCTGCTATCTGGTCAGTTAATTGAGCCATTGTATCGGTCATTTTATTGAAGGCATCTGAGCCTGTTTTCCCGACCTGCTCAGGAGCTCCAGCCGTCAAGCCATGACCCCTGTGGTCATTGGCATAGACTTCATAGCCAGCTCTTATCAACACCTTGGCCAACCGTTCATAACGGCCCGCGTGCTCCCCCATCCCATGGGCAATTTGGATAATCGCCCGGGGCTTCTGCTGCTGCATTGAGCGCCAATGATACACGAATATATCCAACTGATCGGCATCTAAAAAAGTGAATGTTTCTGTATCCATAAGCTGCCCTCCTAAGAGTTTTCGTAGAAAACTTACTTCGTAAGCTTCCCAGAATGATCCACATTAACCCCATAAACAACATTACAATGTCCAAAATCTATCCTTTCCATTCCAGACGGCTTGACTCTTGCGACGACCACTTCCAGCTTTGTTTAGTTTACAATAAAAAAGCCCTTAATCCCATCTCTGGAAAAAGGCTTTGTTGGTTAGCAGTTGGCATAAAAGCTCTCAGTTATATAGCTCCCTCACCAGAAGTATCAAGCATATCCATACAGGTATGCTCAGTAAAACCCCCATAAAAATCCCCTTAAATGATCTTACTGCATCATCCATAGAGCCACCTCCGCTGGTTACAAAGCCATACCCTCACAGTACCATCTATCTAATTAAAATGTGCTCGATTCCTGTAGGATAAATATCGTTTTTATTGTCGAACCTTTAAAGTGATCTTCTATCAAAATTACTGATTTGTCATAAAGCGGCGATCATGATACCGTTAATAACATATTATATGCATAGGAAAATAAGGATTTAAACAATTGGAGGCTTGGATCCATGACTCATATCGCAAAAAGCTTAACCGATCTTATTGGCAATACGCCGCTGCTCGAGCTTGTCAATTACAATACACATAATCAACTCGAAGCCAGCATTATCGCTAAGCTGGAATACCTTAACCCTGCAGGCAGCGTTAAGGATCGAATCGGGCATGCGATGATCAAAGCTGCCGAGGAGCAAGGGCTGCTTGGTCCGGACTCGGTTATCATTGAGGCAACCAGCGGCAATGCCGGAATTGCCTTGGCTTTTGTTGCCGCTGCCAAGGGCTATAGGCTCATTATTGCGTTGCCGGAGACATTCAGCTTGGAGCGCAGAAATCTGCTGCAAGCGCTTGGTGCCGAATTAGTGCTGACTCCGGGCTCGGAGGGGATGCCGGGCGCAATGAGAAAAGCCGTGGAGCTTGCGGCAGAGATTCCCGGCTCCTTCATGCCACAACAATTCGATAATCCAGCCAATCCGGAGATTCATCGGCAAACGACAGCAGCAGAGATATGGCGGGATACCGATGGTGCAGTCGATATTTTCGTCTGCGGTGTAGGGACGGGAGGAACGGTTACTGGCGTTGGCGAGGTTCTCAAGCAAAGAAAACCATCGGTTCAAATCGTGGCCGTGGAGCCATTTGACTCCCCTGTCCTCTCGGGAGGCAACCGCGGTGTGCATAAGCTGCAAGGGCTTGGAGCCGGCTTTGTACCCTCCATTTATAATCAAGCGATAGTCGACGAAATTTATCAAGTGAAAAGCGAAGAGGCATTTGAAGCCGCAAGATTAGTCGCCCGGACGGAAGGCTTGGTCGTAGGCATTTCTTCTGGAGCCGCCCTGTTCGCTGCAACCCAGCTCGCCAAACGTATTGAGAATAAAGGCAAAAGCATCATCGTTTTGCTCCCAGATTCTGGAGAGCGCTATTTATCCACGAATCTTTTTGGGTAAAAGATATCGGAGCCTTAAGACGGCTCCTCGCAAGCTTTTGCAATATCTGATAGGATGAATAAAAAATCATGCTGGAGGCATAAGGATGGAATTTTATACAACCGACAAATGGGACGAGGATATTTGGACACAAGCCGGTTCCATATACAGGCAAGCCTTTGAGGCAAGCGCCAGCAAAACCGAAGCGATCATTCGCCGGGTCATTCAAAGAAAGCTCGGCCACCTCCATTTTGCCAAGGAAGGTTCAGATATGACCGCCATGGCATTGACAGGAAAGCTTGAGGGTATCGATGCATTGGTCATTGATTACATAGCCGTGCGCGAGGATCGGCGCAGCCAAGGCACTGGGCAATTATTTTTGGACTATATCCTAAGCTGGGCGAGGAATAGCGAGCACTGTGACGGAGTCGTTGTTGAAATTGAATATGAGGATAGCCCGTTTTATCAGAAAAGGGTTCACTTTTGGCAGCAATCCGACTTTTTACTTACGAGCTACGTCCACACCTATAAATGGGTGCCGGAAAAATACCAAGCCATGTATTTGATTATCGAGCAAAGCGCCCAAATCCCCACAGAGGGGGAGTTGTTGTTTGAGCATATCACCGAATTTCACGAAAAGGCTTACAGGCGCTGATCGGCACCATTGTGGTTTTTAGAGCGGTAATCAGAGGGTGTCATTCCCAGCAGCTTACGAAAAACTTGGGTAAAATATTTGGCATCCTGATAGCCGACCAAGGGGGCGACTTGGTACACCTTAACATCGGTGTTGCGCAGAATGGAGCATGCCCGCTCCATTCTCAGCTTCGTTACGTACTCCAGGAAAGTCACACCACTCTCCTTCTTGAAGAGTACGCAAAAATGGCTGCAGCTAAGGCCCGTAAATTCAGATACCTCATCAATGCTTAAATCATGATGAAAACGGCTTGCAATATAATCGATCGCTTTGTGGATCGACCTGAGCTCATCCTCTCGGGCGGTAACACGTGTAGAGCGTGCTGTGTGCTCAAATAAGGTATCCCTCATCAGCCATTCCAGCTCTTCGAGTGTGCCGCAGAGAGGAATATGCGAAATGAGCTCTTTCAATTCAGCTAAGGGCTCCGCGCTAATGTCGTTTAACCGCCGGGAAATGCCTACAGCCAGCTCAATCATCATTGCAGCCGCATCCTCTTGCTGCTTCCCCTTGCTTCGCAGCTCGTTAATCAGCTCTTCGAGCAATTGTGCAGTTTGGCTGCGGTCAAAGCCGGCCAGCGCCTCTGTCAAGCGCTGCTCCCAATGCAGCAGCGAGCCTGCTGGTTGTGGCACCGCTGGCCGCGCTCCGGCTTGTGCCATATTTCCAGCAGCGGTATCTTCGTGAGCCCATGAAGATACCGCTGTTGCACCGGCCTCATCCGTATATACCCGTTCACGCCCTCCTGCGAACCGGGCCTGTAATGCTTGCTGTGCGCTGCGATAACAAGCAAACAGTGCATCCAAGCCGGCATGCTGCTGGCTAATGCCGACAGAGCAGGACAGCTTGGTGCAGGACTTTACCAGTGAAATAATTTCGTAGGCTGTGTGTTCGGCCTGCTGTACGCTTGCATGCAGCAGCAGCACCCACTCCCCGCTTCGGAATGGGAATACCGTTACCGCCCCGTGTTGCTCACCATATTCATTCAAGACATTTCCCACTGCAAAAAACCACAGCTTACGGTCCTCCCGACTCCAGCGATTGACCTCCAAGGTATCATCAAAGCCAACCACAAGCATCACATAGGGATGCTCTAAATCCCAGCCCTGCAGCCAATAAGTCGGATTGTACGGCTTATCGTTACCTTCGAGCATGCTGCTGATCATCCGTTCACGGAGCAGGCTCGACAAGGCTTGGGCCGAGCGCGTCAGGTAATCCTGCTGCAATTGCCGCACCGCCTCTTGATCCAGCTTCTTGCGGGCTTCATGCATCACCGCCTCCAGCTCTTCGTGGTCAACTGGCTTAAGCAGATAGTCTGATGCACCATAACGGAGCGCCTCTCTGGCGTATTCGAATTCACCATATCCGCTTAGCAGCACAAAAATCAAGGAAGGCTCTTGGTACAAAGCCTCCTTCATCATGGAAATACCATCCATCACAGGCATTCGAATATCACTAATGACGATGTCGGGTTTCAGGTCCTGGATAAGCTGTAAACCATTTTTCCCATTTGCAGCTTCTCCAACAATAACCATTTGCAGCTCCTCCCATGGCAGAGCTACCTTTAAGCTGCGCAATATAATGGGCTCATCATCCACAAGGACAACTCGATAAATTCTTGACAAAGCGACACCCCCATAGTCAAGCTCTGAATATTGTATGGCACCGCTTATATAGGTTCCGATGTACTTTTTCATTTCCCTACAAGCAGGTAGTACCGCTGAAGCTCTAGCTCCAGCCTTTGCAGGGCTTCCCCAGCCGTCAGGCTGCCAGCTATCAATTGCTCAGCAACCTGAAAGAAGGGCTCCTGTAAGGCAGGGGGAAGCGCATTATCATAAGGGACGAAGACAGCAGGAGAAGCCTCCAGCAAATCAACGATCTGCTTAAACACTGGACCGGTACGTTCATAATCAATAGCAATTTTCATAGCTGGCAGCCTGTAGCTTTCGTAAACGATCCGTCGCTGCACATCTGGGGAATAAATCGCGCCCAGCAGCTCTAATGCAGCTTTGCGGCGCTCCCCCTCCAGATTAGCCGACAGACCAAGCCCGAAGGTATAGCCACTGGCTAAACCCTGCGAGCCTTCCTTAGGCTCTGACAGAACCGGAAAATTAAAAACACCTACATTTTCCGCGAAGCCGGGCTTGGCCTGCTCGCCCTGGAAAATATTCAGCTCCCAGCTGCCGTTTAAGAACATACCGGCTTTTCCATCCAGAAATAGCTGCTCCGCGTATGCGATACTCCTAGTTTCCGAAAAACTGGGGAATGGCTTCAGGCTGCTGAACTCTAGAAACCGTTGGGTTGCTTGCTCATATTCAGCCTGCATAAAGCTTCCATTCCCTTTGACAATGCGTTCAATAGGCGCAGAGCCCGCAAACCGCTGTAGAAAGTAATGGTAATGCATCGCTCCCGGCCAACGCTCTTGGTTACCCAGTGCAAAAGGAACAAGATCCGCAGCCTTTAGCTTTACAATAACCTGGACGAGCTGCTCCCAATTCGTGGGTACAGATAGTCCCAGATCTGCGAACAGCTGCTTATTGTAATAGACCGGCTCGGCAAAGCCTTCAATCGGCAGCCCATAGATTCCGTTGCCAAATTTCCATAAGCTTAGATCGTAAAAGCTATTGGACATTCCATGCTCCCGCAAGAAATCGGTTACATCCAGAAGCCGTTCTGCCCGCACGTAGGGCTCGATCTCAGCACCGCTGAACAGGACGAATATATCGGGTGGATTGCCTGTAACCATCTCACTTTTCAGCCTATGCTCGCGGTGTACGGTCTGGTCAAGCCCTTCAAAATCAACGCGGATATTCGGATGCTCCAGCTCAAATTGTTTAATTACCTCAGTTACAATTTTCAGCATATTGGCGTTATGTGCTTGTGTCCAAACATGACGAAAGCTGAGCTTAATCTTTTCAGCCGCTGGAGACGGTGCTTCTTGAGTACAACTGCTTATAGTAAGCATGCATATGAATAAGACTGCACATCCACCAAGCCTCCATAGGGCTGTAAGCCTGCTCATAAACCCACTCTCCCTTGGCTAGCTTGCCCGTCATCAAGAATACGTGGCATCCGAATCCTTACAATGGTTCCTTCCCCGTTCGTTCCACAAACCATAATACCGTAGCTGGCACCAAATCGAATCCTTAACCGGTCATGGACATTTTTCATCCCTACACCTCGATGCTTGGCCTTGTCCATATGGGGCTGCCTGCCAGCGAACAGCTCCTCCAGCCTTTGGGGCTCGATGCCAAGCCCGTTATCTGCTACCTCAACAACAAGGTCATTGCCGACCTCCATAACACGAATACGAATAATCCCTTTATCCTGTAGAGGCTCGATGCCATGGTACAAAGCATTTTCGACAATTGGCTGTACAATCAGCTTCAAAGTTAAGTGCCGCTTCCAAACCTCAGGAAGCTCCATCTCATAAGCAAGCTTGTCACCAAATCGGCAGGTTTGGATAAATAAATAATGCTTAACATGCTCAAGCTCTGTTGCAATCGGAACCAATTCCTGTGTTTCGCTAATGCTGATACGCAGCAGCTTGCCAAGAGAAATGACAAGCCTGCTGATTTCCTTATTTCCTTGAAGCACAGCCATAGAATTAATCGTTTCCAACGAATTATAAATAAAGTGCGGATTAATTTGCGCCACCAACGCCTGCATCTCCGCTTCTTTCTTGCGCTGCTGCTCTTCCTCGACCCGCCTAATCAGTTCCTGAATTTGCCTGCTCATTTTGTTAAAGCCACGAACCAGTAAGCCCGATTCATCCCGGTATACCTCCCTGCCCAGATAAATCTCGGTAAATTTGCCGGCTTCAGCCAATCGCAGCGCTTTCACGACTGAAATTATCGAATGGACCAGCTTGCGAATAAATAGCGCATCAAATAGCAGGACACTAAGCAAGGCGAAGACCAATAAGCCAAGCGCCAGATTACGTATTCCTACCGTTTCTGCATACATGACATGAAGGGGTGTCAGCGCTACCAAATACCAGCCGTTGGTTTGCGAAGGATAATAGGTAATAAAGGTTTGCTCGCCTTCATATTTGTCAATATAAGTGCGACGCTCCTCCTTTTGGTCTAAAAAAGGAAAGGCAATAGGTTCGCCCAGATGCTTACCTGATTTGCTGAATAGCACCATACCCTGGCGGTTGACGACCATCATCTCGCCCTCTTTAATAGTACCCGCCTCCCAGAATACATGGTCGACTGCATCCGTCTTCACCGTCAGCACCAAGGTGCCGATATTCTCCAGTGAATTATAGTCCTTGATCATACGCACATGGGTAAGCTGTTGATTGGAGGCTGCTTCGTTCTCGAAAGGCCCCAGCCACAAAGGGCGCCCCTTTAATGCCGTCATTCGCGGGTACCAGGGCTGCTCCTTTAGCTTTTCATAAGTTGGGGCAGGCTGTACGGTTGAGCTATGGATCAGCTCGGACTGGTTATATAAGGTTAATGATGTTATTTTCGGATGGGATAATAGCAGATTATTAAGCTCCGTTAACAGCTGGCGGTTCGCAGCCCCTTCGCCTTCACGAAAATCCACTGGGCTCTTCCGCTTTAAAAATTGCTGGATAACCGGCTGGATGATGCTCAAATCGGATATAACATTCATTTCATTCAAGGCATATTGAATTCTACGATCTGTTTCCAGCAGGCTATTGGCATAAAAATTTTCGGTTTGCTTTTCAATAGCCCCGGAAAACAGTCTGTAAGTCATACTACCCATCAAAATAATCGGAATACAAACAAGCAAAATCACGCCTAGCATGATTTTATGGCGCAGCGACATCAGTCAGCCTCCAGAGTTATAACATACACTACTTACACATTCTCACTTAAGAGGGGATTATCCTGCTGCGCTGCGCAAGAAACGATTAGCTTTTTACAGCCCCTGAGGTCAAACCGGTTATAAACCAGCGGCTAAAAAGCGAAAAAACGATTAATAAAGGCAAGGTAGCAAAAAATGTAGCGGACATGATCATCCCATAATCAATCGAATCGTTGCGGCTAAAAAGCTGCTGTAGCGCAATTTGAATGGTGAAATTCTCATTATTCTTCAATACAACCAACGGCCAGAAAAAATCATTCCACGTATTCAAAAAGGTGAAAATGCCGAGCGTTGCCAGTGCGGGTACAATGATCGGCAGCACAATCCGCGCATACGTATTGAAATAGCTGCTGCCATCTATGCGGCTTGCTTCCAGCAGCTCTTGATGAATACTGGCCGTAATGTATTGGCGCATCCAGAATATCCCGAATGCTGACACCATGCCTGGGACAATAATCGCTTTATAGGAATCAATCCAGGAAAGCTTCGCCATTAAAATGTAGTTCGGCAGCACGCTTAGCTGCTGGGGCACAAGCAAGGTACCCAGCACCAAAAGAAACAATAGCTTCTTCCCGGGAAATTCAAATTTAGCAAACGCAAAGCCGGCTAAAGAGCAGAAGAACAGCACGGATACCGTCGTCAAGCCGGAGACGATAAAGGAGTTCCATAAGGCTCGAAAAAATATAATTTTCTCTAGTGCATGCGAGAAATTGACGATGAGTTCCGTACCCGGCATGATAGCTGGAGGTATTTGATAAACAGCGTCCCTAGTTCGAGTGGCAATGACGAGCATCCAATAAAATGGGTAAGCTGAAGCAAACGCTCCCGCAGCTAACAAGAAATAAATACAAATACGGGAAAATCCCCCCTGCTTTTCTCCTACCGGCATTACGCTTCCCCTCCCATCCGTTTAGATAGCCATGTATTAATCATCGAGAAGATGATCGTAAACAAGAATAGAATAACAGCACTAGCTGCCGCAGTACCGAAGAATGAGTTACGGAAAGCTTCCGTGTACAAATAAATAACCATCGTAATTCCCTCAGAGCGGGTTGAGCCTGAGCCACCCTGACTTAAGAAAACAAAAGGCTCGGTAAACAATTGAATACTGCCAATGGTCGAGATTAGCACCGCAAACAGAATAAATGGCTTTAACAGCGGTATCGTAATAAACGTAAAAAGCTGGCGGCGATTAGCCCCGTCGATACGTGCCGCTTCGTATAAATCTCCTGGAATGCTTTGCAGTCCCGCCAGAAAAATAATCGCATTGTACCCAGTCCAACGCCAGATGACCATCGTCGCGACCGCTATTTTTAATGGCCAATTTTGTACGTTCCATGCGTACGGTCCCAGATCAAGCAAGGAGATCAAGTAGTTGGCCATGCCTTTATTGGCAAAGGCCGCACTGAAAATCATCGTAACCGCTACAATCGAGGTGATATTAGGCAAGAAATAAATCGCCCTTAGCAGCTTTGTACCCCGGATGAACGCTGAATTCAGTCCTACAGCGAGGATAAGCGCCACAATTAATTGCGGGATTGTCCCCATGCCGCCCATTATAAAAGTGTTGCTGACCGATGTCCAAAATGTGGGATCTGTCAGCACGAGCTCAAAATTTTTCAGCCCGACGAACTTCATATCGCCCATACCATTCCACTTGTACATGGATAAATAGAAGGTGAAAAATATCGGGTAAACGCCAAACACTGCAAATAATAAGAAAAACGGCGCTATAAATAAATAAGCTGCCAAGCGGCTTCTTCGCCGCTCGGTGAGCCAAGGACGCACGGTTGGTGCGTCCTTAAAAGCAACAGCATTGCTGTTCATGGTCTCAACTCCTTAGAGTTTCCGCAGGAAACTTTCTTCGTAAGCATCTTCTTGAGTTTCCGTAGGAAACTTTCTTCGTAAGCATCTAGCTGCGTTTGTTCAGTTCTTTTATCTTCTTTATTGCTCCATCCCATTCGGCTTGCGGATCGGTGCCTTTTTGCTGCACATTCATAAGAGCTTCCTTCATAATGCTATCTGTTGCATCATGCAATTTACCATAACGAATCGGCTTCACACTCTTGGCTGCTTTGGCAAACTCCACTGAGGTAGCTTGGTTGTTAAAATAAGGATCCTTTAGATCTTTAAATCTGGCATCGTCGTAAACCGCAGGAATGGATGGCATTAATCCATTAGAGATATATGATTTTAATTGACCTTCCTTGCTGTCCATCCAGGCTATAAACTCATAGGCTTCTTTGGTATTCTTTGATTCCTTCGGAATGCTCAGGAATGACCCTCCCCAGTTGCCGGCACCTTCGGGCATTTGCGTAATCATCCATTTGCCTGACGCATCCTTCGCATTCCCTTTGATTGTGCCGTTCATCCATGCCGGAGCCAGCATGACAGCAAACCCGCCGTCATTGGTTTCTTTAGACCATTCGGGAGTCCACAACACGTTCTTGCCCACCCAGCCTTCTTTGATGCCTTTGACCGTAAAATCGTAAGCCTTTTTAATTTGCGGGTTTGTATCACCAATGAACTCCTCATTCTTGTTATAGAAGATCTCATTGCCTTGGTCACGTAAGCCGTTAAATAAAAGCCCAGGCATATCTACAAAGGTTTTACCTGTTTTTTGTTTGAATTTGGCAGCCGTTTCGGCGAATTTATCCCATGTAGCAATTTCCTTGTAGAACTCATCTGGCTTGCTGGCGATTCCCGCTTGCTCCAGCAAATCGGTACGATAATAAACAACAGTCGGACCGATATCTGTTGGAAGACCTAGCTGGAACTTGCCATCCGCAGAAGAACCCTGCTGCCATTTCCAGTCCACATAATTGGTTTTAATCGTTCCTGCACCCAGATCATTCAAATTATTGAATTTATCCTTAGCTTCCATAAATTTCTCCAAGAAGGCAATTTCAAGCATAAAAATATCCGGGGCTCCCTTGTTAGCGGATAACGCGGTCAGCATGTTGTTGTGATGTGCTGTTTGATCAGCCGTGTTCTGAATTTTGATCGTGACATTTGGCTTGATGGTTTTGTACTCCTCAGCAAGCTTCTCATAACCATTGGTTCCAAGTGACCAGAAGATAAGCTCAACCGGCTTGTCTGTTTTAGCCTCGGTTTTTGTTTCACCCGCCGTTGCCTTTGCAGGCTCTGTAGCAGGCGAGGCAGTACTGCTGCAAGCCGCCATAGAAGCAGCAAGCAATAGAGCAGTTCCTGCGGTAGACCATTTTTTAATAGCATTCATTTTGAATAATCCCCTTTCAATCCTATAATCTTCTTCACCTCTTCATCGTAAGGGTTACGCGCTTTTTTGCCGAGGTGGTAATCCTTCGATCTTAGGTTGAAATAAGCATGAACTCCACAGCACGAAAAAAAAGCCCTTATATGAATACAAGGACTTCAACTTTATTATCTTTTCACTTGTTTGCTCAAGCTTCTGCACGCTGTGCAAATAAATAAAATATATAATCCGTTGGCACGCCAGCATGACCAAGCTGCCTTAGCATCGCCGTAATATTCCCACGATGGTACGTTCCATGGTTAACCACATGCTGTACCAATTGTGAAAGCTTAGTTTCCAGCTTGCCATACTGTGGATGCTCACAAACCATAAGCTTGTCCATATCCTCCTGCTGACCAAAAAAAGCGTGGTACTGCTCCGTTAATTCCAGGTACATTACTTCCATATCCGTGAGGCTTCTGTCTTTGGTTAGTTGTTGGAGTGGTCCCAGAATAGCTACGACCTCGTCAAACTTTTTATTTTGCATAACGCTCAGCCAGGTGACGTCCATTAAATAAATATGCGCCAATACGGTAGAAATGGAGGGAAAAATGCTCTCCACTTTTGCCGTATATACATCTGCTGGCAAAGCCTTCAAATGTTCAATAAAAGCGCTATTAGCCCAAACGTGATAGTGGTACAATTGCAATGCATGATGCTTCATAGAAATCCACCCTTTCAATTTTTTGTTATTGGATATAAAGCATTGTAAAATTGTTTGATATGAGGAGTATACCTCCTGTTGACTGACAATAATGGTCAGTGAAGGAAGAGTGGTGCAGATAACATCCATAAAAGTAAACAGGAACGAGGCGGAGAACCTATGGAAGGCTTGGCATTTATCCAAATAACTGAGGATCGGCTCCAAGAAATATTGGACGTTTATAATTATTTTGTTCTTAACACCACGGTTTCTTTCGATTTAGAACCGATAACCTTGGAGCAGCTAAAAACCTCGGTCATGAACAAAAACCCCCGATTTCAATCGTTCGCTATCTTAGAAGCCGATGAATTGAAGGGGTATGTGCTGGTCACACAGCATAAAGCCAAACCAGCCTATGACGTAACTGGTGAGATTACGATCTACTTGAATCCGGCCTATGTAAACCAAGGGATTGGCAGTAAAGCTCTTCACTTTATTGAGGACATCGCCCGCAAGGCTGGATTTCATAGCTTGGTTGCGACGATTTGTACGGAGAATGAGCGAAGTATTTATTTATTCAAAAAGCATGGCTATTCCCAATGCGCTTATTTAAAGGAAGTCGGATATAAGTTTAATAGATGGCTGGACATCGTTGTTCTTCAAAAAATATTGGCAAACTGATGGGCTAGCTTTGATAATAGTCCAGCAAATCAGCAGCGATCTTGGCCAATCTTTCTTTGAGCTGCGGCGGCTCCAACACTTTAATGGATTTGCCATAGGTAAGGAGAAAGTGGGCGGCATGGGTTTGCACAGCTTGCTCGGTCAGCTTAAAATGCACTTGGCAATCGGAGCGTTCCACCAGCATTTGGCCCAGCAGCCAATGGGTACATAAATCGTTGATTGCCTGCGGCTTACCTTCGATTCGTACGGATACCAGCTTTTCTTGGAGGTTAGGATCTGGCAATAGCGTTCTAAGAAAAAAACGGCTTGCCGAAAACTGTGGCGGCCTTTGAAAAACATCCGCCGTGCGTGACAAGGAGCCAATGCGATCCACCCGAAAGCTGCGAATTTCCGCGCGCAAATAACAATAGCCTACAACGTACCATTTGCCCAGCCAATTGACGAGCCCATAGGGATCTAGCTCACGGGCTTTAAAGCTGGTATCGTTGCCTGTTCGGTACTCCATCCTGAGACGGTATCCATGGGCAACCGATACCTCCAGCTCTTGAAGGAGCGGCTGCAACGCCGGATCAACGATCGAGCCAATGACATCAAATCCAACCTCATGGCGCTCAATTGCGCTTAATTGGGCTGCGTTCGTAAATAATTTCAGCTTGTCAATGGCTCGATTCAAATCATCCCCAAACGGATACCCTGCCTGCTGCGCAAACATCGCTGCTTGGATCAGGGCCTTTTGTTCGTGGGAATCGAATAGGAGTGGAGCTTCGGTAAACGCATGAAGCAAGCTATAGCCTCCATTATGCCCCGAATCCGCAATAATTGGCACACCACTTGCACACAACGCATCTATATACCGGTATACAGATCGGATATGAATCTCGAGCGTCTCGGCTAGCTGTTTGGCCGTTATCCGTTGCCCTGTTTTCAGCAGCCATAATATAGCGAGCATATGGTCGGATTTGGACATGTCCGGGATCTTCCTTTCCAAGCTATTATTGATGGGCTAAGATGATGAGGAGCCGCAAAGCTTTGCTAAAATGGAAGCCTATTGCCAAGAAAAAGGACAGACGCGCGGCTTTAATACATCGGGAAATCTATCTGAACGATCCACGCAAAACGGAATTAGCGAAGCTAAAAACGGTTTTAAGATTCCTGTGAAAAGCCTTTAGCCATGGTCTCAGGAATGAGAACTCACAAGCAAGCCCCAGCTACCCATTCGTAACCACGAAGCCGTTTCTCATAATCCGGTACAGGGGAAACGAGCAGAAACTCGTCCACACCATACAGCTCCCGAAGCTGCTCCAGCTTTCTTCGGATTTGATCGGGTGTGCCAACAAGCATTCTCCGGCTTGGCGTTGGGGGCTCGAGCTCTGCCTGAGCTTTCGACGCTGCATCTGGCGAGCCCACACCTGCCAGAGCTGCATTTGCTGTAGTGCCGCCCGGCTTGTCCGCTTCGGGCTGGAACCATCCAGCCGTCTGCGATGCCAGCCGCTTCGCCTCAGCCTCCGACTCCGCGCACACGATGCTTACAGCCACAATCGCCTGTGGCTCTGGCATGAGCCGTGACGGGCGAAATTGCTGGCGATACGCGCTCAGCATCTCTGCTCCATCGTTGTCGCTCATAAACTGACCAAACACATAACCCGTCCCAAATTCCGCGGCGTAGGATGCACTCTTTTGGTTCGTGCCTAGCATCCACACAGCCAGCGGCTGCGGGGGAACCGGCCTGGCTACCACAGGCTCGCCATCTTGCCGATACTCGCCTGCCAACAATTCCATTAATGCCTTCAGCGCATCAGGTAAATGCCGCAGGCTCTCCAGGAAATTGCCACTCAAAGCGATCGTGGCATGAGCAGAGCCTCCTGGCGCCCTGCCAATTCCTAGGTCAATCCGCCCCGGATAAAGGCTCGCCAAGAGATGAAAGGATTCTGCCACCTTGAGTGGCTTATAATGCGGCAGCAAGAGGGCACCGGAGCCAAGCCGAATCTGGCTCGTCTGGGCGCCGATATGGGCGAGCAGCACTTCAGGTGAAGTGCAAGCCAAGCCTAACATATCGTGGTGCTCAGCTACCCAATAGCGGTGGTAGCCCAGCTCCTCTGCCCTGCGGGCCAGCCGAAGTGCCTGCTGGAGTGCATAATGGGCATCCGCATCACCAAATACAGGAGCCAGATCCAAGACGCTTAGCTTCAAGTTCCGCTTCATATGAACCCTCCTTTTTCAGCTAATTTTAACAAAAGAGCCCCCCGATTGGGAAGCCCTATACGCTTAAGCTATGGTTAAACCAAATCGCAAGCCTCCGCAGGCATCCAATGGGCGTCTTCGCCATCCCATTTCACATTGCAGCCAATCGGATTCGTGAGTGAAACGGCTAAAGGCTGGCCGGCCAAATGCTGCTCTAGCGCATCTGCTAAATTGTTCACGGTAATTTTCCTGGCATCCCGCGGATTATCGACACCACGCCCCGTGTAAATGAGCTTGCGGCTTTCATCGAACACATAAAAATGCGGAGTCCTAAGCGCACCATAAGCACGGGCAACATCCTGCGTATCGTCCACCAAGTAAACCCATGGGAACTGCTGCTTGCCCATCTCTTCGACCATGTGCTCGTAGGAATCGTCCGGATGCGTGTTTACGCTGTTGGAATTGATACCGACAAAACGCACACCTTTTTCCTTATAACGTGTTGCCGTTTCTCTAGTAACTTCATTGGAGCCGAGGACAAATGGGCAATGATTGCAGGTAAAAAATACAACGAGCACCTTAGCTTCTTCAAAATCGTTTAACGAATACTTCTTCCCATCGGTTGCCTTAAGTGTAAAATCCGGTGCTTGGCTGCCTAATGACAAAGTAAAGGACATGAATAATCCGCCTCTTTTCGTTACTATTTTTGTAGATGAAAGAGCTTAAAGCTGATCGTTACCAAAGCCTTGGAAAAACTCAATAATTTCCCCATCCGGTCCTTTGACAAAAGCAATTTTCGCCGGGTAGGAAGGGTCCCTGCCGAGTGTAGCATCCTTCGGGTTAATCGTCACTGTAGCTCCCGCGGCTACTGCAGATTCAACTGCTGTAACCACATTGTTCGTACGGAACGCTACATGGAAGAAAGCGCCTTCATGCTTATGCTCGATGGAGCCGCCAGCAAAGATTTCCATGTAATTGCCATCTCCGGAGTCTAACAAAACTATACGCTTATCGCCTTCACCCCAGGACGTTTTTACCGTAAAGCCAAGACCTTCCGTATAAAATTTAACACTAGCATCAAAGTCATACACACGAAGCGCAAGATGATGAAAGCCACCGCCACCGAGTTTTTCATTGGTACCCATACCATTTTGCCTCCTTCTCGCTAGTAAATACTCATAACCATTCCTACATAAGTATATCAGATGAAGCGGTATTAGGAAATTTTATGCAGGTCTGTTTCTGTTCCGCAACAAGCAATCGCCATCCCATTAGTAGTATACTATAGACAAGAAAAAAATAACCAATAATGGGAGGGATTTCTATGTCTATACCCGAGACAACAGTTAACCTACAAGCCATTACTCCAATTTTGCGTATTTTCGATGTGAAGAAAGCCACTGAATTTTATGTAGATTTCCTTGAATTCCACTTGGATTGGGAGCATAAATTTGCTGCAGATATGCCGCTTTATATGCAGATTTCTTGTGATGCTTGCGTGATTCATCTGTCTGAGCATCACGGTGATTGCTCTCCCGGAGCAGCTCTAAGAATTAAAACCGAGCATATTAAAGCGCTCCATACCCGGCTGATAGGCAAAGCCTATACATTTGCGAAGCCCGGGCTGGAGGCCACTCCATGGAACACCTTGGAGCTGCAGGTCACGGATCCATTTGGCAACCGCATTATTTATTTCGAGCCATTGACCGAGGAAGCCTCCTCAGGCGTAATCGCTGCAGGTTAAGGCTGGTCCATAAAATAAATCTGTTGCTGCCAACCAAGCACCTCTTTGATGCGAGCATTGGATAGCAGGCTTGTCCGGTCGTCCAATGCTGAGCGAATATCGGTGACCCCAGATAAGTGGGCTTCTATAAGCTCGCTAGTACTGCGGTCTGAAGAAGTATCGTCAGCTGCCAATATGAGTGCTTGGGCACCTAAGCCATCCTTTTCAATAGCTAGACGGCAGGCAACTGCAACATCACGGGCATCGATGTAGGACCATAGGATACGCTTGCGGCCTGCGGTATCAGCAAACTGGGCACGGATCGCTGCATAGCTCTCCGGCACGAGAATATTGCCCAAGCGGAAGGATATCACTTGCATGCCTGTGCGCCGGTTGAAGGCTTCAGCCGTCACTTCATTCACGACCTTGGACAAGCCGTAGCTGTCCTCAGGCAATTGTGGATGGGCTTCATCTACCGGCAAATATTGCGGGGCAAAATAGTCATTGGCAAATACCATGCCATAAGACGATTCGCTAGAAGCGAGCACAACCTTCTGGATACCGAGGTTCGCTGCCGCTTCCAATATATTATACGTATTCATTACATTATTGCGGAAGCACACATCGTTGGGATGGGTATAAGCCTGCGGAATCGCGGCAAAGTGCACAATCCCGACGGCTTCCTGCCGATTTCGCCCACTAAAAGGCGCTAGCGCATTATGAACCTGCCCCAAATCGTTCAAATCCACAATAATCGTGCGGCATAAGGGCTCTTCAGGCAGCTTCCAATCCAGATTGATTACCTCATAATCCTGTTCTACAAAATGCTTGACCAGCCACACACCGGCCTTGCCACTGCCTCCGGTTATAATAATTCGTTTTTTACTCACCTGTCGCACTCCTTCCAAGTTTTCCAACTGCGGCCCCAGCTTGAAAGCCGCTATTGCTATTTTATCCTTAGTTCTTTACTATGGATAGTAGTGAATTTTTGTTCATATTATTACAGAAAATATACTTAATAACCTTAAGGTTACTAAGTAATATTCAGGAAGGATGATCCTCATGTCTCTATTAGACAATGAAACTAGCAAAAATACGACTCCCACTAGCAATTATATCCCTAAACAGCCCATTTATATCGAATGCTCGATTGAACGAACATTAGATGCTATAGGCGGCAAATGGTCGTTTCTTGTGCTTCGTGAATTGTTCGGCGGAACCAAACGCTTTGGTGTCCTCCAGAAGAAAATTAATGGAGTCAGCCCTAAATCATTGACCGAAACCTTAAGGCATCTTGAGGAGCAAGGGGTCTTGGAGCGAACAGCTTATGCCACCGTACCTGTCACCGTAGAATATACACTAACTCCCAAAGGCCATGACCTCCACCAAATATTAAAAGAAATGAAGCTTTGGTCTGCCAAGTGGTCTTAATATTCTCGTTATGATGAGGTGCTCGCATGCTTGCTTATTACAGGAAATATTGGAAAACAGTATTTGACATCGCTTTACTGGCATTAACGGTATACTTATTTATGTTATTGTTCAGCTATCTGTACCAGATTGCAACCCCGATCTTCCTAGCCTTTATTATCTACTTAATTATTGAGCCTTTGGCTCGCTTTTTACATAGGCGTGGTTTAAGCAAAAGCATTGCTTCAGCCATTTCAACGGGCATATTCGTGCTCGTCATTCTCGGAGCTTTAGTTGGAATTGGTGTCATCTTCACCAGCCAAATTTGGAGCCTTAAGGCCAACCTGCCGCAGTATTCGGCAATTCTGCAGGAGCAGCTTTTATTAAAAACAGATTTTCTGCGCCATAGGCTGGATGCATTACCCGATGATGTGATCCAGAAAATGAGCGAATATTCCACAGAAATTACTGAGAGAGCCTCCCTGCTTGCCGGGCAATTTCTGAATTGGACCTTCACGATGCTGACCAGCTTCTCGACATTTGTCGTGAACTTCGTCATTGCGATTATTCTCGCTTACTTTTTAAGCATCGAGATTGAATCTTGGAAAAGAATGGCTCGGGAGAAAACGCCCAAAACGTTCAAGTCTGCCTTCACCTTTCTGAGAGAAAATGTATTACTTGGCATCGTTGGCTACTTAAAGGCGCAATCGAAGCTAATCACCTTAACGTTTATCGTGATTTTCATTGCCTTGCTCGTATTAAGGGTAGATAATGCGTTCTCCATAGCGCTGCTTTCCGCCATATTCGACGTGCTTCCCTTGCTGGGTGTTTCCACTTTATTTATTCCCTGGATTATTTATTTATTTATCGTCGGCAAAACGACTTTGGCCATTTGGCTTTGTGTACTACTTGCCGTTGTTATTATGGTTCGGCAAATTATGGAGCCAAAAATTACCGGAGATTCCCTCGGTGTCTCTGCCTTTACGATGCTATCCTTCATGATGATTTCCTTATCCCTATTCGGCGTGGCCGGCTTAATTTTATCACCGATCCTCATTATTACGATTAAAGCCTTGTATGAGCAAGGCCACCTGCAGCGCTGGATTCGCTGGCCGGAAGGCGAGTAAGGCTCCCTACTAGGACAAAATTAAAGAGGCTATTCCCTCAGTCATTTGACTTAAGGGACAGCCTCTTATTTGATTCTTGATGAGCCTGCAGACAGCACCTATTGCTCACGTTCCGTCAAATAGAGAAATCGTTCTCCAGGCACGAGCACTTTGAATTTCATGGACGGGTAATACCTGCCCAAATAATCGACGAAATAGGCCGGGTTTTCAGTGTTGCCTTTAAACATATCATAATGCATCGGGATGACCATTTCCGCCCCAATCTCGGCCGCCATATCTGCCGCTTCACGGAATGTCATATTACCGTATATTTGCTTACGCAGCCGCCGCCAATCATGGCCGTTAATCGGCATGCAGGCAAGCTCAATGTGATGTGGTTTAAGCGCATCCTCCAGCTCTTGGTCAGCCAGTGCATCCCCTGCATGATAGAAAATCAGCCCATCCAGGTTAAATACATAGCCTAGGAAAAAATGGTTCCCATCCGCATCTGTTATGTACTTTTCATGCTTGCAGGCAACCGGTGTAAAGCTGATTCCTTGTGTAAGCTCACAGCTTACGCCTGCCTTGGCGGCAATAATCCGCTCCTCGCCGATGCCTGCGTCCAGCATCAACTGGACATGGGGAGCCGGACAAACAAATAAGGCCTGCGGCGAATGAATCGACAGATCTTTTAATGTAAACGGATCCAAATGGTCGGAGTGGTGGTGGGTAATGACCACATAATCGGCATTATAAATTTCCTCCGGCTTAATTGGCGGTTCGAAGGAGCGGCTCGGTGATGCCGACAGGTAGGGGTCAAAATAAATAAGCTTGCCCTGCTTTTTCACGACCAGGCTTTCCTGCCCTAATTGCCAAATGGCAACACCATCCTTAGGTACCTCCGTAGTATCCATCTGCTTCAGCAATTGCTTGCCTGTTTTGCCAATTACGATTTTATCATTCATATCCTTCATCCCCCTTTTAAAGCTTGATTTTGTCGTGTGAGCCCGTTTGTGAACCCGTATATAAGCCAGATATGACTCTATTAGATATGATACTTTTTTTCAACACGGTTGGTAAAGAAATTCATCAGTAATAAAGAGATCGCTATGTCATCCACTGGCATAAAAGGAAGCAGGTCCGGAGCTACCCAGTAAACAAGTGCTGGTATAACAAATAGCAGCTTTTCCCTAAGCGGTACCTTCCCTGAAAATAGTAGCGGAATAATTTTTTTGAATACATGTCCCCAATTTCGAAAAGAAAGCAGTCGTCTCCACATGCTGTCGTCCCCCTTTGTATAACTAGGCTGCCAGCTCTTCATCCGTCGCTAGCCTTACTCACCTTTATAGTGCACTATACGCAGGAATGGAATGTACGTTGCAGGAATTAAGTTCGGAGGGCCTCCACCATAATAGCGGCTGCTTTGGGATAAATCTGATCAAATTCCAAATATGGAAGCGGATTGCTGCCTGAGCCTAATTCCACAGTAAATCCGGGCCTGCGAAACTCTTGGATGAACCAGTCCTTGTAGCCCGCATCGCTGCCTGTCAGCTTAATCGCCCGATACCCGCTAACCTCTGCCAGACGCTCGGCAATGCGCTCCGATATAGCTGGCTCTAGGCCATTGTAATTCCAATAAATTTCTTCCCCTTGCGTATGGAAGGCGATAACCAAGGAGAAGTCGCGCTCCCGCGTAAATTTCACCATCGCTATAGCCTCCTGCTCCGTCTCAGGTGCTATGCCTGTGTAATCCCTGGGGCCAGGATTCGTTACTTGCCGACGGTCTCTTTCCATTTCCCAGTTTGCTGGAAATTGATCGTTCAGGTCTACGCCGCGTATATTGGCTTTCCAGCCTGAAAAATCCGCCGACCCACCATTCCATTGCATGAGCCTTCCCTCCATCCCCTTCGGAGGTTTGTCCAGAATAAGCTCCACACCGTCCGGATTGACCATCGGTACGACCCATAATGAGCTTTGATAATAAAGCTCCCTTGCATCTACTCCATACAATAGCTTTCCATGGCTGTAAGCGTCTGCATATTCCTTGATGAATTGAATAAGCATCGGTGTTGTGATCCACTCATTGGCATGGAAGGCTCCATTAAAATGGATTTCTTTAGCCCCCCTGCCTATCCGCAAATAAGGAATTTCCCTGCCGCATACCGTGTTGCCTATGGAACCCGTGTCGATATACGGGTACAACTTGCATAACTGCTGGATATCGACCATTAACCCTGTGTAATTGAGGCCCCCACCAAATACATTCATCCCATGATCCTCCTTCATTAAAAACGAATGATAGAAAAGAACGCTAAAACAATAGAAACGATTCGAAAGCCTAAGGCTCCCGAACCGTTTTGTCTAAAGGATGGATGACGTACGCCATACGATAGGCTTGACGTCAATAGGCTCATTTAGCCAGTTCTGCGCTATTTTCTTAAACATCACTGGATCTCCACTGCAAAAAAATTGATGCACTGGCAGCTCAATTGCGAGTTTATAGGGGGCAGCCAGCATGTTATGGTGTGACAAAATGGCGCTAATTTCTCTTGCTGTTTCATCAGCGGAATTAATTAAAGCTACATGGGGACCCATCACTTTGGATATCGGCTTTGCTAGAAATGGATAATGGGTACAACCAAGTATTAAGCAATCCATAGGCACGGACTTAAGTGCTTGCAACGAATGTTCTACGATTCTTGAGGTTTGCTCCGTATCAAATAAGCCTTGTTCTACTAACGGCACTAACAACGGGCAAGCTTGGCTAACCACCTGAACATGGGGTGATATTCGAGAAAGCGCCAGCTCGTAGGCTTTGCTTTTGATCGTGCCTTCGGTTCCTATGACTCCGATCCTTCCACTTTGGGTCAACTTCATCGCCGCACGAGCCCCCGAATGAATAACGCCCACCACAGGGATTGATAGGCGTCCACGTATTTCATCAAGGGCAACAGCCGTAGCTGTATTGCAAGCGATAACGATCATCTTGGGGTTATATTGCATCAAATAATCAACGATCTGATGGGTAAATTGAATCACCTCAGAGGAAGACCGGGTGCCGTAGGGCGCTCGGGCCGTATCGCCAAAATAACAGATTTGCTCCTGAGGGAGCTGTCGCATGACTTCGCGGGCTACAGTAAGCCCGCCTACCCCGGAATCCAATATGGCTATCGCTTGCTGCACAAAGTTTCGCTTCCTTTTGTATATGAATAGACACGACATACTCATCTATAAAGTATGTCGCACAAATAGAAAACGTACCGAGTGTTGCCAACTTCCGCGAATAGCTTAGGATTTTCACCTGCCTGGAGGCTGGATATCCGTCAACAAGGCAAGCTCATACCCTGCGTCGCGGATGCCTTTAATAATGCGGTCCAGCGCTTCAATATTTTCGGGCGACCCCTGATGGATCAAAACAATATTACCATCATGCAGATTACCCATAATATCATTATAGGGATCCTCCGCGCCATTTGCGCGCGGCACCCAATCCTTCATTGCCGTTGACCAGAATACGGAGGAATATCCCATATCCGAGACTAGGTTTAATAAATGCATATTATAACGCCCGTAAGGAAACCGGAAGTAGGGCTGAATCTCCTTGCCTGTTACTTCCCGGTATAGCGACTCATAATCTTGAATTTCCTTGATGACCTGTTCATCGGTTTGCAGGTTCATATCAGTGTGTGTCATCGTATGATTGGCAACCAAATGCCCATCGGCAACCAAGGTACGCACAAAATCAGGGTTCTTTTTCACATTATAGCCAGCAATAAAAAAGTTGGCCTTAGCGTTATTATCCTTTAACGATTTGACCAGAAGCTCCGTATCACCCATCGGGCCTCCCGTATCAATCGTCAAGTATACCTTTTTGCCGGTACCGACCCATAAGGCCTTCATATTATCCGTGTACTGTCTCGTTTCATTGGGGAAATTCGGTACATATCCCTTCGGCTGCTTCATATAGTACCAGGAATAAGCTTTGAATTCATCGGTAATAGGGAGGCGCGGACCACCGCCTGATGGTTTATACGTTGCCGATGAGGCGGTAGCCTTAGCTGCTGGGCCTCCATAGCCAGCTTCGCCTGGGCTGCCTGCGGCAGGGGCGCTTGGCTTCGGCTCAGCCGTAGGCTCAACCGGCAGTTCTTCAGCGGTGCCCGAGACCGAAGCCGGGGTCTCCTGCGGCGATATCGCTGGCGTTTGCTCCGCAGGTGCAGGTTCTGGCGCTGGTGGAACCGGAGCTGGTGACAGCTTTGTTTCCTTTGAAACCTCAGCTTCGGAGCTTTTGGGCTTCATGGTTTCAGCTTGGATCTGGCTGGCTTCATTGGAGCCCGCCGTATTGGAGCATGCAGCTAATATGGCTGTACAGAGGACTAGCATCAGCGTAACGGTGCCCGATGTGCTTCTAAGGTTCATCATGATGGTTAGCTCCATTTCATAGGTTTATGTCTTCTCCCATCATAACATTCATAAGTAAGGGCATAAAGCAGTTTATTACAAGCAAAAAAGCCCCAACCGGCACAACCCGGAAGGAGCTTTTATATAGTTTCAACACAGGCTTAACTAATCTTGGATCAACAATGATGTTTATACAAATTTCGGTATCCAGTCTCCGTGTGCTTCGATCATATCATCGCACATGGCAACGATATCATCAATTGACAGCTCAGCTGAAGTATGAGGGTCAAGCATAGCCGCGTGATAGATATGCTCTTTCTTGCCTGTGATCGCTGCTTCCAAAGTCAACAATTGCGTGTTGATATTGGTGCGGTTTAATGCAGCTAATTGAGGAGGCAAATCGCCTACATAGGTAGGTGTAACGCCATTGGCATCAACCAAGCAAGGCACTTCTACGCAGGCTTCTTTAGGAAGGTTCGTAATCAGCCCAGTGTTCATCACATTGCCGCCGATTTTGAACGGTATATTCGTTTCCATCGCTTCTAGCATGAAAGAAGCATATTCTTTGGAGCGGGTATGCTCCAAATTCTTGTTGTTTACGAGCTCCTCGCGCATCGTTTTCCATTTCTCGATTTGGCGCACGCAGCGGCGTGGGTACTCGTCGAGTGGAATATTGAAGCGTTCGATCAGCTCTGGGTAATTTTTCTTAATAAAGTACGGGTGGTACTCCGCATTGTGCTCGGAGGATTCCGTAACGTAATAGCCGAATCGGAACATCAATTCAAATCGAATCATATCGCCATGTTGTTCCTTCTGCTTTTCACGGGCACGACGTTTAATTTCCGGATACAGATCGACGCCATCCTTCGTTGCTTCAAGTAACCAGCCCATATGGTTAATACCGGCGATTTTAGTCCGAACGCCTTCAGTTTCCATATCCAATGCTTCGAACAGCTTCGGCATGCAGGCTTGCACGCTGTGGCATAATCCGACTGTTTTCACGCCGCCGTAGGTGTTCATTCCATTCGTCAATACCGCCATTGGATTCGTATAATTTAAGAACCATGCATCCGGGCATACCTCGTGGATATCTTTGGCAAAGTCAAGCATTACCGGCAAGGTGCGCAGGTTGCGGAAAATGCCCCCTATTCCCAAGGTATCGGCAATCGTTTGGCGCAAGCCGTATTTTTTAGGGATTTCAAAGTCGGTAATGGTACAAGGATCATAGCCACCAACCTGTATGGCATTGACCACATATTTCGCTCCACGTAATGCTTCCTTGCGATCCGAATACGCTTTCACAACGCATGTGCTGCCAATCGATTGCTTCAGGTTGTTCAGCATGTTTTCGGAATCCTTCAAGCGCTGCATATCAATATCGAACAATGCCAGCTCAAAACCTTGTAATGCAGGTGTCATCATGCAGTCGCCCAAAACGTTTTTGGCGAATACGGCACTGCCTGCTCCTAGAAAAGTAATTTTAGACATTTGGTGATAGCCTCCCAGTTCTATGGATATGGATAAGTTCAAACCTCAATTAGAACTATACGCCAAGAATCTGGGAATGCATATGGAGACAAACCATTTTTATATGGTTAAATGTAGTACGTTTGTTTTTTATCCTTTGCGAACAGCAGCCCACAAGGCAAGCTGGATTACGGTTATTAAAGTAAAGGCAATTAAAGCGAGAAACGGAATCGTGATGAAGCCCATCCAATTAATATAATCCACATCACAAGGTACAGGCCCGCATGCTGTAGCCGCCTCCTTGAACCAGGAAGTCTTTTGCATCAAGTAGTGATAGAGTGAAATCCCCATTCCCCAGACACTTAAGGGAAGTACATAGATAACCTGCATCGTATCCTTGCGTACAGCTGCAATGCCTAGTATAATCACCAGTGGGTACATTAAAATCCTTTGGTACCAACAAAGCTTGCAGGGCAAATAGTGCATAATCTCCGAAAAAAACAAGCTTCCAACCATAGCCACAACCGCTACAATCCAAGACATATGTAGTCCATTTTCTTTTATAAATCGTTTCCAGCCCATCTATCAGCGCTCCTTATGATTATTCCTGCCAGCATATCCCCAACTATTGCATAGGTTCATTATGCTGTATCTGCTTGCCTTTATCAATATGATTCGAGGTGTTCGATTTGACCTTGTTCCACCACAACGTCGCTTTCAATCCACATCCGGGCAAAGGTGAATTGTCGGTATTATTTTCTGGCAAAGCCCAAACCAAGCCACTGCATAAGGTGGGCCCCCAAGTGCTGGATTACTACCTTGTCCATTATATCGTCTCCGGACGCGGAACCTTTCGCTGTATGGGTCAGGACTACCAATTAAAGCAAGGAAACAGCTTTTTTATATTCCCAGGCGATCTGGTTAGCTATGCTTCAGATAGTGAGCAGCCTTGGTGCTATAGATGGATCGGCTTCAAAGGCAACCGTGCAGATGAGTACCTGCATAAGCTAGGCATCACCCAGCACCATCCTGTGAATGTGACTAAGCAGCATCGAAAGATGAATGCTTTATTTCACCAGCTTGAGCATAAGTTGCATGATCGCCAGCCGCATAGTGATATGCAATCCGAAGGTTACCTGCGGCTGATTTTGGCCGAATATGCGCAGGATCTCCATGAAACCTCAGTCCCGGCCAAAGAAGTGCCGGCCATTCAGCAGCAAATTGAGCTAGCCATCCGTTGGTTGACCCTTCAGCATAACCAGCCTATTTCCATTGAGCAAATGGCACAAAGCTTAGGCTACCATCGTACCCATTTATCCAAAATGTTCAAGCAGCATACCGGGATGTCTCCAATGAATTTTTTACTCAAAATTCGGATGGAACGGGCAAGGCTGCTGCTGCAGGAATCACTAACCGTCGATCAAGTAGCCTCTTCTGTGGGGTTTGCCGATGCGCTTTACTTCTCCAAACAATTTAAAAAGTGGTTTGGGCGCTCGCCATCTGAATATCGGCAAGACCAAACCACTAACCCTTATGACTGCAGCGAGTAATCAACAAGCCGACAATAACTGTTTTCATTCTTTAAAGCTTTCCATAAATAAGAGCATATATTCAAGTGTGCCTTGCCCACTAACGACTCAACAATATTTAAAGAAGGGTATTTCATTTATAGGGGGCGTCCTTTACAATAATAAAGAGGTGATAACAATGGGACAAGCTATCCCTGAATTCGGTAAATTTCTGGAGAGCCTGCGCGGCTCTATGTCTTTACGTGAGGCAGCCAAAAAAAGCGGGCTTTCACACGCTTATATACGTGATCTAGAATTAGAAAAAAACCGTTCCACCAACGAAAAGATTACACCTTCGCCCGACACGCTGCAGAAGCTATCCAATGCCTACGGTTATCTGTATAGAGATATGATGATTAAAGCGGGGCATTTGGTGGAGCAAGATTTCTCGTCACCCACCACTGCATTCGATATCGATATTGATTTAACTCAAATCTATTATATAGAAATAGGTATGAAGGAAATCATGTATGGCGACCAGAAATCCAAATTAACGAAAAATGTGGATTCTTTAAAGGATTTCATTCAATTTTTGGACACATTAGAAGATCATGGATTCAAAAAAGTCGACTCCGAAATGTATGTGAACTTCCACCACATCCGTAAGTATGATGAACGTAGCGGGCGATTGTATTTTGACACTGCTGGCACTGGGGTTTCCGTAGCCCTGTCCGCTCTTCGACAGCGTAAACACCATAACCTGATTTTGCGGAAAATAGCCAACAACATTCAGTCCAGCCTTGAATATTCCTATGGTGCTTTACCTAACAGCGCGGTTCCAGGATTTGAGTTAATGTGAGGAAGGAATATATCGGCATTCTCGTTATTTTTTTTCTTTTCGCAGGTCCCGGTCCCTCTGTTTTTTTTCTCAATAAATTTACGGTTACCATTCTTCCCCTCGCTTGCTTCATAGCCATCTTCTATTTATTAAGAAAAGAAATCTTTAATGCCGATTACAATATGATGATTAAGAACACCAATTATAAGCTTGTATTCAACTCCTTGAAATACTGCATATTTGCCCATGCCATTGTTGCCTTGATTTTCAAGCCCGCCACCCTGCTTGCAGATGACCTCTTAACGATGTATCTGATTATGCCGATCAACATCGTTTTGTTTGGCCCTATAATTGAGGAAATCGTTTATCGTAAAATTATTTTTGGTTCGTTAAACCATAAATTTACCTTTCCTATCGCAGCAATAGCTTCCTCTGCAATGTTTGGTATTGCTCATATGAGCTTGAAGCTTTTTTTGGCTTATTTTGTGGTAGGATATATATTGTGTCATTTGTACAAAAAAACCAATACACTTTATGCCCCTATTATCGTGCATACATTACTAAATCTTATTCCTATCCTATTTAAAACTTTAAAAGGATAGGTTTTCCTGTTACGCATAAATGTAAGCGCTCTATTCGACAAAATTCTACTTGTACAATCCTAGGATGTAATATAGAATTAAAATATTATTTAGTAAATATAAATTTTTGCTCTCCCACTTTTAAGTCTAAATACCTATTCTAAATTATACATATTAGGATTAATGTGGAAGGAGAACTGCCCGTGGAGATATCGCTAATTGTCAAATTTATCTTTTCAACTTTAGAGCTCTGTGCAGCTACGGTGCTTGCCCTTTCCTTATTTCGCTTTCCATTGCGTTATAATATTGGAAAAATCATATTAATCTCCGTAACAATGGCATCCTTGGCCTTTTATTTAAGAGAATTCGCCATGCTCAAAAATTATGCCGTATTAAGCATGCTCTCCTCGGAAATGATTTTGATTACTTTGTTGTTTAGCCTACCTATCTATTATTCCTTATTAATAAGTATAGTAGGATTTATGTTAGGTGGAATTATTGAATATGGGGTTATGACCTTGGCGACACTACTGAAGCTAACTAGTGTAGAGATTGCTAGAACTAACTTTATTCATTCTAGCAGCATCTTTATTATTACAGCTTTAGTTATTGTTCTTATAACGGTTTATATCAGATATCGTAAGTTCGGCTTTATGTTTATGATTAACAAGCTTACGATCAGCCAAGCCATTAAAAGATACAATTTCGCCCTTTCCGCCGTCATTGTTGTATTTCTATTAATTATCCAGCTTACTTCCTTGTCCTATAATAATTTATCGATTCATGCTTTTATTCTAATTGGTTTATCGATTGTTTTTATCATTGGTATCTCAATAGCCTATAAGCACAACAAACAATTAATTAAAGAAAAATACGAAAGGTTACAAAACAGATGAATTTTATCGATAAATCAGCAACCTATGTAGCTAACTCGATAAGAACCAACCATCCACAAGCCGCATCTCAAACCGTCTTATTTTACGCTCTTAGTTTGATAATCAACTCCACACTTACGGTTATTACTGTAGTTATAATCGCAAGTTTAACAGGCTATTTGTATGAAGCGGTGGCGGTCATCTTTTTTTATACGCTGCTTCGGTATGTCAGCGGTGGTTCTCATTTGGCGTCATCGCTTGCTTGTTGTATTACTTCATCCGTGATCTTTCTTTTGGCAGCGCATGTAAACTACAATTTCTTTTATACCGGTTTGCTTTTGAATACGGCAGCGATAGCGATATTATTGAAAACGGCCCCTCAAGGCATTGAAAATATAAGCAGGATCGACAAAAAATATTACCCTTTGCTGAAAATATTTTCTGTAATCATTGTTGCATCCAATTACTTCTTCCAGCTTGATTTTCTTTCAACCGCGTTTTTCATACAAGCTTTGCACACCACAAAGCTTTTTGGAAATATCATCCATCAAATTGAAAGGAGGTTTTCATCATGAAAAAATGGATCGCTATTATCGCTAACTCCGCATTGGTCGCTATTGCTGCTGCTTTGGTTACTACAAATTCTTTTTGGGATAACCGCCCTGAAACACCTCTAGAACTTTTGAAAAAATAATAGTAGCACACAAAGTAGGGGTTGCGCTTCGACGCGCGGCCCCTTTTGCCAATCCTTCTTTTATGGAGCTGAGTCTTTATGCAGAAAATTCCCGTTACGCGAGATGGCAAGCGAGGGTCAGAAATATTAATTATTGATTCTAGCGAAGTCGTCAAAATTGATAAGGTTCGTGAACGAGAAATTTTAATCCATACCAAAGAGCATCAATATTTCCTTGACTTCTCTTTTGATAGTTTGGAAGAATGGCTGTTTGAGGATGGTTTTCGACTACTCGATAACACTAATATTGTGAATATGAATCATGTGTCCGAATATGACAATATAAAAGGCATCGTTTATTTAAATAAACGAGACCACAATAGGCCTACAACGGCGTCCACTGCCCGCATTCATAAGGAGCATGTCGAAAATGTAATGCAACTAATCAATACCTCTGACCCAGCTTCTTCTGAGCATAACCCGCAGAAGCATGACCAGATCTTTGAAAAGATTATTAGTGAAACACATGACGGACAATTACTTCGGTCCTACGCAACGATCCGCGCGGTTAATGAGCGTAAGCGAGCCGAGGAAAAAATCGTCCATATGGCTTATCACGATGCTTTAACGAATCTACCCAATCGCCTGCATTTCGACCAGCGCCTCAAAAGCAGCTTTAATGAAGCGGTTAGAACCAACGGGAAGATGGCTATCATTTTTTTTGATCTAGATCGATTTAAAGTCATTAACGATACCTTAGGCCATTATGTGGGTGATATGCTGCTTCAGTCCTTATCCAAAAAGCTTAAAGGTTATGTGAAGGAAAAGGATCTCGTAGCCCGCTTCGGAGGAGACGAGTTTATCATATTGCTTTCCAATATAGCGCACATAGATGAAGCTGCCCAATTTGCCAAGGGTATTCCTGAGTTGCTAAAGGAACCTTTTTTGTTTGAAAACCAAGAGCTGTTCGTCACTGCGAGTATAGGAATAAGTCTTTACCCCCATGATGGTACGGATTCAGAGACTTTGCTGAAAAATGCAGACATTGCCATGTATCGTTCCAAAGAGAAGGGTGGGAATTCATACCATTATTATCATCCAGAAATGAATAAACGATCCTTGCATAGATTAAGCTTAGAGATTAACCTGCGTAAAGCATTAGAGCGCAATGAATTTCAGGTTTACTACCAGCCTTTTGTTGATTTATTGAGCGGGCAAATATTTGGAATGGAAGCCCTTATTCGCTGGTTTCACCCTGAATGGGGACTGGTTTCACCAGCCGACTTTATCCCACTGGCAGAAGAAACCGGGCTTATTATACCCATAGGTAATTGGGTGCTTAAGCAAGCCTGTTTCCAAAATAAAAAATGGCAGGATCTTGGTTATCCTGCGCAAAGAGTGTCCGTAAATATATCAGCTATCCAATTTCATCAGCCGCAATTTGTGCAAATTATCGAAGATACCCTCGAAGAAACCGGTCTGGACCCGAAGCTTCTCTGCCTAGAAATTACAGAGAATGTGGCTATGACGAATGTTCCTTATATTATTGAAACGATGCAAAAGCTGAGATCCATGGGAGTTTTTATATCCATTGATGATTTTGGTACCGGCTACTCCTCCTTCAGCTACCTGAAACGGTTTCGTGTTCATACCCTGAAAATCGACCAATCCTTCATTCGGGATGTTACCTCTGATGATGAAAATGCAGCTATCGTAACTGCCCTGATTGCCATGGCTTCCCAGCTCAAAATCAAATCGCTTGCTGAGGGAGTGGAAACTAAAGAACAGCTTGATTTTTTGATGCTGAAAGGCTGTGACGAGATTCAAGGCTTTATTTTCAGCAAACCCATTCCCGCCAATGAATTTGAATTATTACTTAAAAACAACAAACAGCTATCCCTATTATGAATGATGGAAAAAAGTGAGGTCTCGACTGAAACTTTTTTCTATCTTTTTTCGTTTAAAGGGAGAGGTGCATTCATAGCTTTGAAGGGATAAGGGATATGGCAGCAAATAGTACAAGTAGCACGAAATTAAAAGCAGTCACAGCTACCAAGAAGGCTCTGCCCAAGCCACGACAAACAGCAGGCTCCGTCTTGCTCACATTAATTACGTATACGGTCTTCGTCCTGCTTTTATTTGGGATGATGTTTAGCTTGTGGTTTTTCGTAACCGAATCTGGGAGCAGCCTACGATATATGATGGCCGATACCTTAATTTCTACACAGCACCGCCACTGGGCCAAATATTTAATTGGCGAAAAAGAGCTGGATAAACGTGTGGATCGTTACTGGAAGCAATTCGATGGATTTGCCGAGGTGAAGGACCAAAAGCTGGTACAGGTCAATAAACCCGTAGAGCCTAAAGCTATTATCGAGAAAAAGCCGCTCGTAGAGGTGGAGCCTATTGAAGGCAAAAATTATAAAGGAAAATTGTTGATCGTAAATGATGCCAAAAAGCTTCGGATAGCCGTGCCTGGGAGTGTGGGCAAAGGTGAAAAAGTGTCTTCTATGGTAAAACGTTTAGGTGCTGTAGCTGGCGTAAATGCGGGCGGCTTCATAGACCCGGAATGGAAAGGAAATGGCTTCCAGCCTACTGGACTGGTCATTTCGGGCGGGAAAATCTTCTATAATGATGGCGATTTGAATACGTCTAATCATATTGTCGCGATCGATAAGGATGGACGGATGATCGCGGGAAAGTATAAGCCTAGCGAATTGCTGAAGATGGGTGTTCAGGAAGCTGTTACCTTTGCGCCGCGGTTTATCGTCAACGGGGTCGGCCAAATCAAGAGCCAAGCCGATGGCTGGGGAATCGCTCCCCGTACCTCCATGGCACAAAAGGAGGATGGAACGATCATGTTTGCCATTATTGACGGAAGGCAGCCCGGCCACAGCATTGGAGCCACCCTCTTCGATATCCAACAAATATTTTTGGAGCGTGGAGCTGTTACTGCGGCTAATCTGGATGGAGGCTCCTCAACGGTGCTTGTCCATAATAACCAAATTGTTAACCGTCCTTCAAGTGAATACGGTGAGCGGTATTTGCCAACTGCATGGCTCATATTTGAAGATCCCAAGGCTGTCCAAATCCGCAATATTTGGGAAGGTCTTGACCCTAGCAAGATTGACCCTTCGAAATGGTAGCCGAATTGCTCAAAAGCTGTCATAATAGACTCATAACTTGTAGATGAGGTGTAGATATGAATCGGGAGCAAGGCCTGGAATGGGTTGAACAAACCCGCATTATTGCGATAGTGCGTGGTGTTGAGGAGCAGCATATTACGGAGCTAGCCCAAGCTCTGCTAGACGGTGGCATACGTGCCATGGAAATTACATTGAACACTGCAGGCGCATTGAACATGATTGCAAAGCTCCAGCAGCAGTTTGGAGACCATATGTTTATCGGTGCAGGCACTGTGCTTGATATAGACGACGCGACTAAAGCTATTGAAGCTGGTGCTTCATACTTGGTTACGCCTAATACCGATGAAGAGGTTATTCGGTATGCGGTCCAGCAAGGCATCCCTGTATATCCAGGTGCCATGACACCAACAGAAATCGTTAAGGCCTGGAAAGCTGGCGCAACGGCGGTGAAAATATTCCCGGGAGCTAGCCTTGGACTTGGCTATTTTAAAGAGCTTCAAGGACCGCTTAACCATATCCCTATGCTAGCGGTTGGCGGAGTAAATGAAGAGAACATCCCCCAATTCATGCAAGCAGGCTGCTACGGCTTTGGGATTGGCGGATCGTTGGTGAACCTGCAAGAAATTGCCGCAGGTAATTTCACTTGGATCCGAGATAAGGCAGCAGCATTAACCGCCAGTGTAGGCGTTAAACGTTAAGCAGCATAGGGATTGGCAAATAAATGGGCTTGTTATTACCTGCACGCGTAATACAAAGTATAAAACCATCTCCAGCAAGCGGAGATGGTTTTATTTGTCCTGAATTGTATACGAGCACTTCAAGCCGCCCTTGACTAAACATTCCGTACGCTGCACATTCGCATCAAGCAAGGTTTCGAACATCAGCAGCTCGCAATGGCAGGCATGGTTATACTGGTTAGCCACCTGCGAAATCGGGCAGTTATGCTCGTTTATAATGTAACCCCCTGCTTCAGCAGTATCCCAGCTTGCCATGTACCCATTGGCATTCTGGATGTCTGCCAGTGCTTTGACTCTATCAGCCAGCGGCTTCCCCCGCATTTGCTCCTCGAAGCGACCAATCATTTTATCCTTGCGGCGTTCGAACAGCAGCTGAACCTGAAGCTCACCCGCTTCGGCAGCAAGCTCCCCCAATAAATCCAAGGTTAGATTATGGTAGTTCTTCGGGAATAATTCATCTGCATTTTCCGTCAGGAAATACAAATTCGTAGGCCTTCCCATCGCTTGGCGTACCAGTCTGGAGTCGATCAGGCCATCGCGCTCCAACGTATTCAAATGCCTCCGCACTGCCATCTCTGTAATCCCCAGCTGTTTAGCGATTTCACTAACCGCTAGATTTCCCTGAGTTTTCAGCATGGTTAATATCGTCCTGCGTGTCGACACTTCAAATTCCTGGTTCACTAAGCCTCACCACCTTTTGCGTTTAAGCTACACATTGCCTAAACTATTACAAGTATTGTATATGAAAACCAACCATAAGTAAATTATTATACTAAAAAGTATCAAAAGTTTATTTTCAAAGAATGCTTTACACTAATTCACGGCTTATAAAGGCTGGAACAGCTTCAGCAAAATTAGCCAATGCTTCTGGCAGCTCATGGACCAATGGGTGCAGGATTTGCCTTGGAAAGCTTACAAACTCCTGGGCAAGTGACTTACGCAGCTGTACAAGCTGGCGAAATACAGCTGCTTCCTTGTCCTCGAAGGCATGCTCATCGGCAAGAATATCGATAATATCCTCATAGCTGCTTGCATCCCGTAGCATAAAGGCATCAATTAACAGATTGCCCACATCGGTCACCGTTTCAATAGATAGGTGCAGTGTTCTTTCTTGCGCCAGCTGCAGCAGCAGCTGCTCGGAGAGTGGTGCCACTTCGCAGGCTCTTACCAGGCTTTCGCAAGCTTCAATAAGTGTGGGAATAAACGCCAGCCGCTTATTAATTTGTTCATGATTTACATAATACATGGGGCATTATCTCCGTTTCTTGTTTCTCCATTTAGACCATAACATAATAGCTGGAAAGCTAGCTATCAATAAAAAAATTAATAAGACTGCCTGCATCAAATATTCATAGCTCATAATTGCCCTTGCTCCTTCGCTGCCCCGCCCAATTGGGAGAGGTTATGCTTCTCGCGCCAATACGCCCAATGGTTGGTAGGCCCGTGTCCATTGCCAATGCCCAACTCATGCTGGATGGCCAATGTAATAAATTGCTTCGCCGTATGCACAGCCTCAATCAGGCTTTTGCCTTTGGCTAGCTCCGCTGTGATCGCTGCCGCAAATGTACAGCCCGTCCCATGGGTATGGCGTGTTGGATAACGCTCCGAGGTCATCAGGTGAAACTGCTTGCCATCATACAGAACATCGGTGGGGTCACCGGTGCGATGTCCGCCTTTAACTATAGCCGCCCTTGCCCCAAATTGCTCAACCATTCGCACAGCCGCTTCCTTCATCGATTCTAATGACGAAATTTCCATGCCGAGAATCACCTCGGCTTCCGGAATATTCGGCGTGACTAGCGCCGCTAAAGGTAATAACCGCCGGCGTAGTGCATCCTGCGCACTAGCCGCCAGCAGATTAGCACCACCTTTAGCAATCATCACAGGATCGATAACCAGCTTTTCCAGCTTATATTTGCTGACCAGATCCGCCACCAATTCAATAACCTCAGGCTGTGACAGCATCCCCGTCTTTAACGCATCCACCCCAATATCAGTGAGAACTGCCTCAATCTGGCGCTCGATTCCTTCAAGGGGGATATCATAAATCCCATGGACACCTAGCGTATTTTGCGCAGTTACCGCCGTAATGGCGGACATCCCATAAACCTCCAGCATTTGGAACGTTTTCAGGTCGGCTTGAATGCCGGCTCCCCCTCCACTGTCTGATCCAGCAATGGTCAGCGCTTTGTATACTTGTTCCACATCCATCGTCTCCTTTCGCATGTGTTTATATTCCTCGTTTGTATTCCTATTGTAAAGTGTATAGGTCTGCTTTCCTAGCGTCAAGTCATTAGCTTTGTGTTCATTTTATAACAACTTGCCCAAACGCTTTGACGGTCTGCAAACGCTGCGTTATGATATTCCTAAATCATTTTATTGTTAAAGGACGTGCAATCGATCAATAGGCATGAGCTTCATATGTTAACAACAGGCCAACAAAAGCTTACTGAGGTGGCGCATATTGCCGCTGCTTGTCCAACAGCGCTTGTCGATGTTCTCCATATTCGTGAGAAGCAGCATGGAGCACGTGAAATTACAGATTGGTATGCACAACTCCAGCCTTTATTCCCCAGCTCCGCGATTTATGTAAACGATCGGCTTGACGCCGCGTTAGCTATGCAAGCGCCTGGTGTACAGCTAGGCTACCATAGCCTTAGCGTCCGCTTAAGCCGCCTAATTCTGCCCGCGGCTGTTCGGATTGGCTGCTCCGTCCATTCTGCTGCCGAGGCCGTGGAAGCTGCTGGGCAAGGAGCGGATTACGTGATGTACGGCCACGTGTACGAATCCGGCTCTAAGCCGGGCTTGGCTCCGCGAGGGATCGCAGCATTGGCTGCAGTCGTGGAGGCCTGCCCGATTCCGGTCATCGCCATTGGCGGCATAACGCTGGAGCGGGTCGATGAAGTCTTATCGACGGGCTGCAGCGGCATTGCCTTGTTATCGGCAATCTTGCTGCATCCAGAACCGGCACAGCAAATCATACGTTATCGTGAAGCCTTAAATCAAACCCAATACAAGCCAAGGAGAGGTTATCATTGACTAGCCGTGCTACATCAGCAATCATAGTCGGTGGCGGAATTATCGGCTGCTCGATTGCCTGGGAGCTTGCCCGCAGCGGAATCCGCTGCACGATCATCGATAAAGGAGCATTAAACCAAGAGGCTTCCACAGCCGCTGCAGGCATGCTTGGTGCCCAAGTAGAGACGCACCAGCCTGGTGCCTTTTACGAGCTTTGCCGTTTAAGCCAACGGCTATACCGGGACTGGAGCGATGAGGTGCACCGGATTAGCGGCATCTCTATGCAATACATCGAAGGAGGCATCCTGCGGGCCGCGTTCGATCAAGAGGATGAGCAGGAGTTGCTAGGCCGACTGCCTTGGATCCAGAACGCCGAATGGCTGAGTGCGGCAGATATGCTCGCCTTGGAAAGCGGCCTATCTCCACATATCCGCGGCGGACTGCGCTTAGCCCAAGACCACCAGGTTCACCCTGTTCATCTGGCTGAAGCGCTGCAAGCAGCCTTACGTAAGCTAGGCTGCGCCATACGCGAATGGACCCCTGTCCATAGCCTTATTGAACGGCAGGGCCGCATCGAAGGCGTACGTACCGCTGAAGGTGTTTTATTCGCCGACCATGTCATTGTAAGCGCCGGTGCATGGGGCTCTGCTTTAACCGAGCCTTTTGGTATAGAGCTTCCCTTATTCCCGGTCAAAGGGCAATGCATATCGGTAAGGACCGAAACGCCGGCGATCCACAGCACCGTGTTTACGAAAAGCTGCTATATCGTGCCTAAGCTTGATGGCAGCCTGACGATCGGCGCTACGCAGGAAGAAGCGGGCTTTAATAAGCAATGCCATATTTCCTCCATTAGCGAGCTGCACGCCAAGGCGACCGAATTGGTTCCTCAATTGGCAAAGGCTGAATTTATTCGTA
This sequence comes from Paenibacillus agricola, assembly GCF_011440305.1. Classification (GTDB taxonomy): domain Bacteria; phylum Bacillota; class Bacilli; order Paenibacillales; family NBRC-103111; genus Paenibacillus_S; species Paenibacillus_S agricola. The sequence goes on from NZ_JAAOIW010000005.1 coordinate 250,547, forward strand.
CCTGGGCCGGCTTACGCCCAGGCACTCGGGATGGAATGCCGATTATGGGCTACTTAACGCAATTACCCGGACTGGTATTGGCGATGGGCCATTACCGTAATGGCATCCTGCTAGCGCCAGCGACCGGCAGGCTTATCAGGCAATTGCTGCTTAATGAGCGGGCTGACCTGGATCTGGCACCTTTTTCACCAGATCGCCCTTTACAGCTTGTTTAATCTTGTGAACAATTGGCGTACTAGAAGGACTTCGCTCATCTAACAGCGAATGCCTATAACTGCAGATACATGCAATGATGATAGATTTATGATGGAATAATCATTCAGGAGGAACACCGTATGGCTGGCATGAGCGAGACACAAGCCAATAAATGGCGTAAAACTAGAACGATCGGTAAAGGCAAATATATGCTGTTCTTCGGGATACTGCCTTGGGGAATCGGATTAGCCGGATTATTCACCGGGTTGGAATGGTTAACCCAACAAACCTTTACCCCATCTTGGCTATATATACGATTAGCGGTATTCCTTGTTGTTGGTTTTTTCATATCCAGTGTACGTTGGCATGCACTCGAACAGAAATTCCATACTTATTCAACGGACAAATAAGCCATAGATGAATTCCTTATGGCTTCTTTCCGCCTTAACTCCTCCCTCCTACAAGGGCAGGAGTTTTTCACCTTTTTATGCAAAATCCAAATAGCCTGATGCCACGAACAGCTCAGGCCGGTAGGAATCTATTAGATGAGCCGCGCGGCATATGCATATCGTGCCTTCAGGTTGATTTCTTTTTCATGATAAATAAAGCAAATAACAATAACACTTCAATATTCACAAAAGCTATGACAAAACCAACCAAACCAAATGTACGTGCGAAGCCTGTAAATAACGAAGCCCACCAGAAGGCTGCAGCCGCAAAAATAAGGAGATCGAGAGCAGACGAAGCCCCGAAGGATAAGAACAGCTTTTGCGTCCGCCACATCAGCCCTACACCCAAAGCATTCGTCACTACAAAGGCGACACCCATAATTAACCAATAATAAAAATCGTAGGACAACAGACTCACTCCTGAAAGGCCTAAATGTAGGGAACGACCTGATCTAAGGTTACCAAAACAAGCTGGCTAACACAACCAATTGCAGCTATTGTTGCGAAATTGTCACGGGTTGACAGGCCCTTTGAATGCATAGAGATTTATTGTATACTTAACAGGTACCATCTCAACCTGGAACCAATTGAAAATTAGGAGGTGCCTATATGGCACATAGCAAAGCCAAGAAAGTGCGCAAGCGCTTAGAGCGCCAAGGCAAATTGAACCCCGAGTATAACCGATTAAGCTGGAATGGAATAGACCCTTCCCTGCGTTTGACACCAACCCTGACCGAACGAAAAGAAAGGCTGCAGCATAAGCATAAATGGAACCATTCCCTGCCTGGCAGCGAAGGTTCCATTTTTATTTTCACCCCCTGGGTAAGCTGAAATTTCTTTTATACTCCTGATTTTTATGTTACATTTAGATCTGGAATTTTGCTAGTAAAACAGCATTAAAGCGTTATGAACGCTTATATAATTCCATAAATTCCATATCTTTTTTTCGGGAGGGAATCTGCTTTGTTCAGCCAAGTACGGTTTAATCTTAGAACTAAAATCATCTTGGGCTATGTGATCGTTATTATTGGACTCAGTATTTCCATCCTCTTAATTAATGAACGGGTCATTACCATGAAGAAGGATAGGGAATATATAACGAACCACGATTTGCAAGTCCATAACCTAAGCAACGAAATCGAAAAAAATATATTGGATATGGAAGATGGCAAACGGGGCTATCTGATTACGGGTAACGCAAGATATTTGGCTCCTTATAATAGTGGCTATGCCATTTGGAAAGAAAACTATGTGAATCTTTACCAGCTCATAGCAGATAATCCTGATCAGCAAAAAAATCTCGACAGTATCAAGGGTAATATTGAGAAATGGATTATTGAAGCCGCTGAGCCGGTTTTAGCGCTAAAAAGAGAAAATAATCCAGAAGGAATTATCGAATTTTTCAAAACCGACCCAGGCAAGCCTTATATGGATCAAATGCGAGCGCAATTCCAGCAATTTCGTAACACGGAGCTGGCTTTAACTGAGAACCGTAGCCTGGCCCTTATACGTGACAATGAAATTTTGCTTCATATACTAAATCTGGTCTGGTTCCTGATTTCAGCAGTTACTATAGTTATAGCACTCATCACCTCCAAGTCTATCGTTGGCACCATTCAGGCTGTTACCAGCTCCATAAGAAGCATCGTCACTTCTCAAGGCGATTTAACCATGAGAGTAAAAGTAAATTCGAAGGATGAGATCGGCGACTTGGCATTGGTTACAAATGAGCTGCTAATGAATCTGGAAGAGCAAAATTGGGTGAAATCCCATATCACCGAGATGGCTACAACGTTTCAAGGTGTCACAGACCTGCGTCTGCTTACACAGTCCTTCATCAATAAAGTAGCTGGCTTGGTCGAGGCGCAATATGGAGTCGTTTATTTGCGTAAATTATCCGATAAAAACGATTATTTAATCAAATACGCCTCCTTTGCCGGCCCAGCTGAAGAGGTTGGGGTACAAAAATTTCGTATGGGTGAAGGCTTAGTGGGACAATGCGCTACAGAAAACCGGATTATTATTGTGAACCATGTACCTAATGACTACATCAAGGTTACTTCCGGCTTGGGCCAAACCTCTCCTAAGCAAATTATCGTGGCTCCCATTATGTTCGAGAATAGCGTACTTGCTGTGATGGAGCTTGCCACCTTAAATAACTTTACGCCGCTTCAGCAGCAGATCCTTAGCCAAATTGTCGAACCATTCGGAACTACGCTCCATAACGCGCAAAGACGTACCGAAATTGAAAATTTATACAATGAATCGCAAACGATGGCTGAAGAGCTTCAAGTACAGACCGAGGAGCTCCAGACCCAAGCAGAGGAAATGCAAACCCAGACTGAGGAGCTTCGCTCAACCAATGAGAGTCTGGAAGAGCAAAACCTTTTCGTTGAACAAAAATCGCATGAAGTGGAACGGGCTAAAGAAGAGCTTGAACAATATGCGGAGCAATTAAAGCAAAGCTCCCAATACAAATCAGAGTTTCTTGCTAATATGTCCCATGAGCTGCGCACACCGCTTAATAGCTTACTTATTTTGTCCCAATTTTTAGTGGAAAATTCGAACGGAACCTTAACTTCTGACGAACAGGAATATGCACGTATTATTAATAGCTCCGGCAATGATCTGCTGGCTTTAATTAATGATATCCTTGACCTTTCCAAAGTCGAAGCCGGCAAGCTGGATATTGAAATTGGTGCCGTAAACCTGACTGAGCTTCCTCAAGTGATGGAACGCATTTTCACACCATTAGCTGAGCAAAAAAATCTGCAATTCCGGATCATTCAGCATCCCGACCTGCCTTATTTAATTTTCTCTGATGAGCAGCGGCTGCAGCAAATTTTGAAAAATCTGTTATCCAATGCGTTTAAATTTACGGAGAGCGGAATCGTTACCCTCTCCATCCGTAAAGCAGATCCGCTGGAAGCCAATATTGCCCTTCCTCATGCGGGCACTGGAGACGTTATCGCCTTCTCGATCAGCGATACGGGCATAGGGATTCCAGCGAATAAACGCCGCCTCATCTTCGAAGCGTTCCAACAAGCGGATGGTAAAACCGAGCGCAAATATGGAGGTACGGGGCTTGGCTTGTCCATCTCACGCGAGTTTTCCAGCTTGCTTGGAGGGAGCATTACGCTTGAAAGCGAGGAAGGCAAAGGTAGTACCTTCACGCTCTTTATTCCCTGCTTGCAAAGCTCCACTTCCACGGAACTGGTTAGCACCTATTCAGAATCGTCCGCTACCATCGTAAGCAGCTTTGAATTAGCGGAGCCTAGCTTTACTCATTCTGCTACCTTGGATGCGATGAACATCGAAGCTGCCCAATCCGAGCAGAAACGGCTAAATGAGTTGCCGTCAAGCCGGAATATTTTCCAAGGTAAACAGGTGCTTGTAGTTGATGATGATGTACGCAATATATATGCATTGACCAAAGCACTTGAGAATCAAGGCATGCAAGTAATCGCTGCACACAATGGTCGCAAATGTTTAGATGTACTGAAGCTGCACACTGATGTGGATATCATCCTTATGGATATTATGATGCCCGAAATGGATGGCTACCAAACCATGAGGCATATTCGCCAAAGCGCAGCATACAATGAGCTTCCGATCGTTGCCCTTACAGCCAAAGCGATGAAATACGACCGTGAAAAATGTCTAGATGCAGGCGCTTCTGATTACATTAGCAAGCCGATCGACTTGGAGCAATTATTTTCCGTTATGCGCGTATGGCTGAGCAAATCTTAAGCTGAGTATTCAAGCAAAATATAGATGGATGCTTGGCACAAATCTTCACAAATCGAAGTATGGGTTGTAGTGTATTTTCAAGTAAGCATGAAGAAAAAGAAGCTTTCGCTAAATAGCGAGGCCACTGAAAAACTAGAGTAATTTGATTGAGTAGCTAAAGTATTTGGGAGCGCAAATTATTTTGTGTAAATGGGTTTTTTACCGACAAACCGTTACATCTAGAGGCTTTGCATGGAGGGGTGGGCATGCAAGGCTAGACTGCCTTATCAATAGGAGTTTACGAGTATCGCTAAGCAAACTCAGCGGCACATTAAATTCATTGAGTTACATGCTCCTCAATCGTTAATTTCATACTATGTTAATGATTCATGGTATGCGTGTAAACCAGTTCCCGACTCGCAGCGTGCTCAATTCGGTCTCCGTTCGAATGATCCGAAACCCCAGGTTTGAAGTCAGAAAATGTAATGGTATCCGGGGATGACTTTAACGATTTAGGACTATTCCAAATGATTGTGGAGGAGCTTGCCGTGCGGCTGCTCCTTTTTTGGTTTATTAAAGTACGTGCAGAATAGTTCTGCATAAAACTTTTGATTCCTTATGACCCTAATTGGTCCGTTTTATTTGCAGAAGAAGCATACAGCATAAAAAATGCAATTTCTGATATCGTTAGTTCAATCGAACATTTCGGTAGCACTTCAGTATATGGGCTGGATGTTGTTATTTTGAGATGGTTATTTTTCGAAAGGTGTTTATTCTTCTTCCTTAATCCACGACCGGGAACCATCCCGGAATATTGGTTATAAATCCCCACAAATGATCGGGAACTACTAATTCTTTTTGAGCTAGTCGGGGAAGTGTCGTTCTAATTTCTTTTTCCTGTCCGCTTTGTACCTTCTCAACCCATTTAGGCTCCATGATCAAGGCATGACCCATTGTTACTAGTGGGATTCCAGTCCCCAGTGCTTTAACGACATCATCCGGTGTGGAAAGACCGCCAACACCGATTACAGGCACGCGATTACCTGCACGCTCCTGAACCATTACTACACGCGACTTAGTGCTGTTGGATTCTTCCCTCCTCGGTTCACCCCAGAAATGATCCACGGAAAGATGGATGTAGTCCAGCTTCTGTTCGGCCAGAACATCCACGAATTGAAGAGTATCTTCCATTGTGATGCCGAGACTTTCTCTTTCCTCCGGAGAAAATCTATACCCAACAACAAACGGTGATTTTGCATGTTTTGTAACCATTTCTTTTACGCGTTTGATGATTTCAAGAGGGAATCTCATTCTCTTTTCTAATGTCCCGCCCCATTGGTCTTCTCTTCTGTTGGAATGCGGAGAGAAAAATTGCTGAATCAAGAAGCCGTTCGCGCCATGAATCTCAACTCCGTCAAATCCGGCTTCAATCACCCTTCGGGTTGCATGGGCAAATTCATGAATAGCATTCTCAATTTCCTCTTCTGTCATTGCCTTTGGGGTAGCAGATCCTTCATGCTCTGCTGCAACTGCGCTTGCACTTAACGGTTGCCCTCCAGACAGCAACGCCGGATTACTTCTACGGCCCGCATGAAAAATCTGGACAAAAGCTTTGGAACCTTGTTCATGAATAGTGTTTGCCAATGTTTTTAGGCCTGGGAGCAGAACGTCATCGTCAACGCCGAAGCCGTTTTCCATCAATTTTCCGTTTTGCGAAACAAGGGCACTGCTGGTAATCACGGCGCCTACACCCTGAGACCGTTCAATATAGTAAGCCAATTCTTCTTCAGTAACTGCTCCGTTAGACTTTGATGCCGCAAGGGTCATAGGCGCCATAATCACCCTGTTTTTTAACTGCACTCCAGATGGAAGCTCGAACGGCTCGAAAATGGATTTGTAATTGTTGTTCATGTTTGTTCCTCTTTTCTTTGAGTTATTTTATATTAAGGACCTTTCGGTCCGGAATAAATAAAAAAAAGTACACTTTCATTTATCTCAAATTCCCTAATATTACAGACACAAAATCCTCAATCCTGTTTTGACTTGTTTGTGCTCGCACCATCACATTTACACCTTGTAAGGAGACAGTTAAAAATCGGGCAAGCTTAAGGGAATCGATTTTAGACTGGATAGAACCATTGATTTTACCGATCTCAATTGCATTAAAAAATGCATTTTCAACATCTTCGAAATCTTTTTCAATCACTTTTTGAAATTCTTTATCATGTGGCGCCAATTCGATAGCTTCATTGGAAGTCATGCAACCATTGCTAACTTTATTAAGGAGGGCCATAAAAAATAATTCGATACCCTGGTATACATTCTCATTGCTCAAATAATTATTGAGTACGGACAGACGCTCCTTGCGATATAAATCAAATGCTCTTGAAAATAAATCATGTTTGTTACCAAAAGTCTCGTATAAACTACTCTTACTAAGTCCAGTAACATGCAGCAAATCATTTAGGGATGCCGATTCATAACCTTTAGTCCAGAATAAAATCATCGCTTTCCTTAATACATCTATTTCATCAAAGTTACGTGGACGAACCATTCGTACCTCACCTCCTTAAAAATAATATACACCATTCCGAACCAATAAGTCCAGAACAAAATAATTAGATATATGTTTTTATCCAATTACACATCGTCTCATCTCATCGTCTTCTCTTCTTCAATAGACTGATGACAAGAAACTGATCCGTTCCCCACCACCAATAATCACACCTCACCGAAACAAAAAACTATAAGCTAAGCAATTCTTGCATGAAAAAACCGGATTCCCTTTACTATACAAGGGAATCCGGTTTTCGTGTAAGCACAGATCTTCAACTAACCTACCCGTTTGTTGAGCAAGGCCCAAGGCAACCTCGTCATGGACTTCATAAGGTGGATGCGTGAATGCTGTGTTATCTGATGGGTACCTTCGAAGTGATACTTAAAAGAACTTATACAAAAAATAATCCTTTATCCCCACCGAAGTAAGCCGGGACACTTAAAGGTCTACGCTGCAGCTATTGTATTACTTAACGCCTTGTGCAGCCCACTGCGATTTCATAAACTCTAAGGAAGCCGGAAGCTCCTTGTCGCGGTCATTTAATGTACATTCTGCTGAAACCATTCCGTTATAACCGGCAGCCTTTAATTGGGCTACAAAGCTTTCATAAGGGTATTGTCCAGTACCAGGCGCCAGACGCCCTGTATCTGCTACATGGATATGGGAAAGCCAATCTTTATTAGCAACAATCGTATCCAAAGGCTCCGATTCCTCATCCATATGGTAGAAATCAGCCAGCACGCGGATTGCAGGATCATTGATTTGTTTGGCAAAATATACGCCTTCCGATACACTTGTAATGATATTGGATTCCTTCGTGTTCAAAGGCTCAATAGCTAGGACAAGATTTGTACCTTTTAGTTCACCAGCAATGATGTTCAACAAGCTAAGTATTTGCTCTTCAGCACGAGCGCGCTCCCAACCCTCAGGAATACTGCGTGATCTTCCGCTGCCAAACACAAAGATAGACGAGCCCGCTTGAACCATCGTTTCAACCGCTCTGGCCAAATATTTTCTAACAATTTCTTCGTTGACTTCAGGCCCTACCACTTTAATATCTCCTGGAAATAATACATTCCACGCCTTTACAGGAATTGCACTGTTTACATACAAAGGTAGCGCTTTCTTGAAGGCCACATCATCCAAAGTCAATAAGGGAGCAACTGCACATTCGATATAATCATAACCGTATTTTTGAAGCTCTTCAGCATGTTCAATGGGCATGCACCATCCAAATGTAGTCATTATTATACCTCCTTAGGGTATTTAATAAGGGTAGCGATGGAATCGTGATCGCCTATGAACCATATTACAGTAAATCCATCATCGTTTCCGAACCTTTATTGCTAGTATTTCGCCATAATCGACTTATCTTGTCCCACCTAAACGGCTAAACCTTTAATGGTTGATGGAAATTTAGCGAGGTTTCAATCTGGACGGTACTATGCTGGATATGAAAATCATGCTCCAGCAGCTGGATCGCTTTTTGTAATAGGGCTTGCCCATCCACCTGGTCCTCGATCAAGAGGTGGCAGCTTAATGAATCCATCCCCGATGTAATCGTCCAAATATGAAGGTCATGAATTTCAATGACTCCTTCAATTGATTCCAAGGCTTGCTTCACTTCATTCTGGTTAATAGAGGCCGGTGTTCCCTCCATCAAAATATGAACGGTGTGCTGGATCAGGCTCCAAGCGCTTTTGAGAATGAGGAGCGAGACCGCTACACTTATAATGGCATCCGCCATATACCACGAGAATAGCAGCATCAGCAGGCCTGCCACGATCGCTCCAATCGAGCCCAATGCATCTCCCAAAATATGAAGGTAGGCGCTCCGCAAATTGAGGTTGTTTTTTACGTCCCCTTTGCGCATTAATGACCATGCACTTAGCAAATTAGCCAACAAGCCGATGCAAGCAATCCACATCATGGTACCGCTAGCTACAACGGGAGGATCCACAAAACGATGGAATGCCTCCCACATGATGAACAAAGCAATGGCAAACAATGTAACACCATTAAAACATGCCGCCAAAATCTCAAAACGATAAAAACCATAGGTTTTGCGGGGCGATGCCGGCTTCAATGCGAAACGAATCGCTATTAAGCTTAGCAGCAGCGAGACCGCATCACTTAGCATGTGCCCAGAGTCTGAGAGCAACGCCAGGCTGTTCGTGACAATGCCACCAAAAAATTCAAGCAGCATAATGCCAGTAGTTATGATCAGGGCTATGAGCAGCCCTTTTTGGCTGCCATCTCCATGATGATGGTGGTGGTGGCCATGGCTATGGTCATGGGAGTGACCGCTGTGGGAGTGGTCATGGGAGTCACTGCTGCGGGAATCGCCATGCGTGTGGCCGCTGTTCTTTAGGGCGTCGCCCTGAGCTTCATGTGAGCAGTCTCCCTGATTACTATTGCCATTATGATTGTGCTTGTGCATAGGCTAATGCTCCTTCGCTCACGGAATGGGATAAATAAGATAATATAACATATGAACGATTGCTCATATGTTATATTATGACTCCTGCCCTATCCATTGTCAATAGTTTCCTATTCCAATTGAACGATTTAGAAGTTAGCCTCTATTATACGCTTTACCATTCATAATATTGCATATGCTCTAGCTTTCGAGCTCCAGCCGCTCTGCGTGTGTGTACACATTAAAAGAATCTCCACGGATAAAGCCTATAACAGCAATGCCCAGATCATGGGCAAGCTCCAGCGCTAATCCCGTTGGAGCAGATTTAGAGAGCAGGATGCCTACGCCGATTTTTGCCACCTTGAGCAGCACTTCAGACGAGACCCGGCCGCTGAATGCAATAACCTTGCCTTGCAAAGGTATGCGGTGCCGGATGCATTGTCCGTAGATTTTATCCAATGCATTATGCCTGCCGATATCGGAGCGGATTAACATAGGCAGCGGATCGCTGCTGTCGACCGTACACAATGCAGCATTGTGCACGCCACCTGTGTTATGGAATTCAGCGGAAGCCTGCTGCAGGTCCCTCATTAATTCCAAACAACGTTGCGCGCTAATTCGCGTTCGCAATGGGATAGTTTTGGCGGTCCTTGCATCGTTATGAAAATAAAACTGCCGGCTTTTACCACAACAGGAGCCAATCAAACGTTTATTGTACCATTCCTTGCTTGTGCTTTGCTTGATTGTCAATTCGACCTCAGCAAAGCCGCGCCCTACATCCAGCTTAAAGCTGCGTATATCCTCCATGACCCGAATCATTCCCTCTGATGCAAGAAAGCCGAGTACCATATCCTCTAAATCGGAAGGGCTGCATACAATTGTGGCAAACTCGTCTCCATCAACCCTAATGGTGAGAGGATATTCAGCAGCCACCTCGTCAGCTTGTGGCTGCAGCTGGCCCCCTGCATACTTGAGTATATGCCAGGTTGCTGTGGCGGCTGGCTCGGCTCCGTCTCTATAGTCGGCTTGGTCTGCTTTTTCGATGCTTTCCATCCTGTCCATCACCCCATCTCCGTTTCCAGCTCCGTAATGCGTTTTTCGACATACTTCGTATCTTTGAACGCATGGAATGTTTCTGCTTTCTCCACAACCGCTGCTGTATTGTATTCAGGAATCCCTGCCTGCGGTTCATAAACACCTTTGGGAATCAAGCTATTACCCTCAGGCCAATGCACCTCGATATTGCCTCGCCCGATCAGTACTGGCTTCGCCCTTCCATGGAGCAACCCATATTGGTTATAAACGACAATCGCATCGCCCTCTTTCAGCCTGAGATCATCGGCGTCCTCCTGGCTCATCAGTACATCATAGCGGTCTGCTCCATTAAACGGATCGGTCTCGCTATAAATCATCGAGTTGAATTGCTTGCCACGGCGTGTCGTCACACGGAAATGCCCTTCAGGCTTTCGAAGCTCCGGCTGCTCGATAGGAATCAGGTTGCCCCGTCCATCTTCAGTTGGACATATGCCATCCTCACATAGCCAAGCACCACCCCATTGAAATACATCGCCACGCTCCGACAAGTCCTGGATACCGTTATAATTAGCCGCAGCCTCGGCAATTTCCTTGCGAATATCAGCCGCATTCTCGAAACCAACGCGCGCCTTATATGCAGGGTTTACCTTCGCTGCAAGCTCGGCGTAGATCGACCACTCCGCTCGTGCCTCACCAACGCGAGGCCCCCTAATTTCCGGCGAATAATAAACCATTCGCTCCGTAGAAGTCGAAGTCCCTCCGCCCGGCTGCTCATAACGGGTCATCGCCGGCAGCACAATGACGGCCTCCCGCGCATCCGCAAGCGTGGAGGTGTTGAGCACAATATCCTGATGGACACGGATGTCGACATTTTCCAGGCAGCCTCTGACAAAATCAGGATCCGGCATCGTCTCCAGAAAGTTGCCGCCTGATGTATAGAACAGCTTCAGCTTGCGCTCATGCTCATCAGGCAGCATCGAGTTTTCCAGCGATACACCGACAATATCCCCTTGCCAGCGCGGCAGCTTGAAGCCCCATAGCTGCTCCATACGCTCTATGCCCTTTGTGTTAAACTCGCCGCCGGGCAGACTGAACGGATCTGCACCCATCTCGCCAGAGCCCTGCACGCCGCTATGACCGCGGATCGGCATCAAGCCGCAATGCTCGCGCCCCAGAAACCCACGCAGCAGCGCCAAATTAGCGACCTGCGAAATATTGTCCGTCCCGAAGCGATGCTGGGTCAGCCCCATGCTCCAGACGAAAACCGCCGATTTGGCTGAAGCCAGCAAACATGCGAATTCCAGCATCCGTTCACGACTAAGCCCCGAGGATTGCTCCAGCAAAACCCAATCCTGCTCCATGACATGGGCCTTGAGCTCCTCGTAGCCATTCGTATGGGCTTGCACGAAGTTATGGTCAATCGCAGACCCTTTTTTCTGCTCCTCCATTTCAAACCAATGCTTCATGACTCCGTTCATAAAAGCAATATCCCCACCAATATGAACGCCATAGAAATCATCGGCGAGCCTGGTTCCAAATAAGGCCGATTCGGGAATCGAAGGAATCCAATATTGATCCATCGACGGTTCATGGTAAGGGTTAATGACGATGATTTTCGTGCCTTTACGCTTCGCGGCATACATATATTTCGTCGATACCGGCTGATTGTTTGCTGCAACACTCCCCCAGAAAACCAGCACATCCGTGCCAATCCAATCCTTATAATTACAGCTGGAAGCACCGATGCCGACTGACCGCTTTAGTGCGGTTTTTGAAGGGGAATGGCAAATCCGAGAAGCATTATCGATATGGTTCGTGCCCAGCAGACGGGCTACCTTCGCGGCAGCGTAATAAGATTCATTCGTGATGCCGCGTGCGGTCAGGTAAAAAGCAAGCTGCAAAGGATCAATCGCCCGAATTTTCGCGGCAATCGTATCCAGCGCCTCATCCCAGGACAGCCTCGAAAAATGCGTTTCTCCGGGACGGCGTATAAGCGGGTACGGAATGCGTCCAAGCTTGCGGAGTGCTGTACTGTCCATCTTGCGCAGCTCCCCTATATCCTGGTGCAGCACCTCAGGCTGAATCTCCGGCATCGTATTCAAGCGCAGCACATTAAGGCGAGTCGTACAGACGTGAGGTCCCTCCAACGTCTGGTCGTATAAGCCAGATACCCCTAGAGCACAACCATCGCAAACACCTTGGGTCAAGATACGGTAAGCATAGGGCAGTTGGTCACGATTTTCCCAAGCGATCTTCAAGGTTTCCTTAATATGATGAGGCTTTACTTTGCCCAACCCAAATGGTGCCTTGCTCACCCATAGCTTAGGATCCAAGCTTTTAGGCAGGCCAATCGGCCCTGTGTGTTTAGTAGTTCCCATGTTAACATCTCCTTGGTTTATCAAATAATATAGAAAAAGCCACAACAGCCAACCCTCATTTTTGTCGTAGCAAAAAAGGATCGTCAGTTGTGGCTGTTAGTCTTGAGCAGGTTCGCTGCCAAGTGCCAACGGCACATGTATGCAATTGTGGCTTCAATATTGTAGCTTCATTGGAGAAGATTCAATGTTTAGTTACCGGAAACGAATTACCGAAATTTATTTTCAATATTTTGGTCAAACACGAAAATCGACATGCCAAAATCCTTTTCTATATCGATATCCACGAATAGCTCCACAAACTTGGCATCTAATAGCTGCTCCATTTCGACCGGTGGATGATTGACATACATATCCTTCACCATCTCAGTGCGAGCGGTTCGCAGAATCTGCTTGCCGTCTACACCCGAAGCAATAAACTTTTCTACGGGAGACAGATTGCCTTCCATTTCACATATCGCCCATTGCTTGCAAAAGGTAGTGCGAATCTCCCTGGGTCCCTTGCCCATATGTCGTTTGCGATACGCTTTCACTAAATTGCTGAACTCCGCTTCCACCTTATTCATGTAGGGGATCCCTCTTTTTTTGGTTCTATAGATTAAATTTTAACATGGAGCCGAAAGGAGCACAATCCTTTTAAAAATAAAGAAACATAAAGAAATCGTCACTATCAGCGATTTAAGCTATAATAAATTTGGAAGAGCGCATGCATTTCGTTTTGGCAACATGCAGTTTAAACGTGTATACAAACAAGATCCTATAAATAGAGGTGTACAAGTTGTCCAGTATTAAAGATATTGCCAAGCTAGCACAAGTATCCCCAGGGACGGCCTCGCTTGTTTTAAACGGCAAGGGAACTGCCCTTCGTATATCTACGGCTACACAACAACGAATTTTGGAGGCTGCCCGCGCTTTGGACTACAGCCCCAATATCTCCGCTCGACGCCTGCGTAGCGGCGGGGAAACGGTAGCACCAATTATTGCTTTATTTTGGACCATTGATACTAGGGCATCGCTAATCGGCAGATACCTAAAGGGCGTCCAGGACATCATTTACGCGCAGGAAACCGAATATGAGCTACTCATTCAACCGTATGTCGGTGGGCGGCTAAAAGACGTCAAAAGCTTGGTGACAGGCACCCGCTTTAACGGAGCTATCATCGCCAATGCAACAGCTGCAGATGAAGCCTATCTTCAATCCGCGCCTGTTAAGGTTCCAGCCGTCCTATATCAGCGTTATTCAGACAAATTCGGTACGATCAATGTAGATAATTATCATACGGGGCAAGAGGTCGCACGCCTGTTTGCAAGCAGGGGGCATAGCTTGACAGGGCTGGTTATACCCAAGGTGTCTTCACGTGCGATCCATGACCGGAAAAAAGGTTTCCTCGATCAGGCTTCGGCAGTTGGACTGCCTGTGGCAGCCGCTCATATAGCAGAAGGCGAATTTTCAGAAGAGGGTGGCTACCAAGCAACCCGGGTTCTGCTACAAGCCGAGGTCAAGCCTAGTGCCCTGTTCGTGCTGAGCGACCAAATGGCCGTGGGTGCTTTGGCTGCGTTGCGTGAGGCCGGCTTGCGGGTACCCGAGGATATCGAGCTTGTCGGCCATGATGATAACGAAATTGCGCGTTTCACAGTGCCGCCTTTGACAACGATCCATTTTCCGGTAGAGGAGATGGCCCAGGCCTGCATAAAGCTTTTAATCGACGTCATGCATCATCAAGTGGCGACTCCTACATCAACTATGTTCAAGCCGCATTTTGTGTTCAGACAATCATGTGGCGACTTTAAGAAATAAAAAAGCAGAACCCGTTTCTATGGTTCTGCTTTTTTATTTTGGTTAATTTTGCAAAGCTTCAGGCGTTTTTAGCATAATGCTTGCCAGTTGGTCGAGTCCCCTTAATTGCTGCATAATCAGACGGTCTTTGGCATCAAACAGATTGGCGTCTTTAACCCGGCATTGCAGCGTAAATCCGAGCCCTTGCTCCTGCAAATAATATTTGGCATTTACCGGATACAATTGATGCTCCACCATCGAGGATATGCCTATATAATTTTGCAGCATTGCCGCTTGCTCGGGGTCGCTTTGCCAATTATTCAGCAGCCATGCATAAAGCTCGGGATGGAAATTGGCCATAATTCCACTGAAGCCAGCCGCTCCAATTTTCAAGGATTCCAATAGGGTTGCTGAATTGGCATTGAATATTTTAAGCGGACTTCCGCTTACCGCCTGCAGCTTAGCTTGAATTTGCTCCAAATTGCAGCATGTATCTTTGAGGAAAAGGAACCTGCCTGTAGACGCGCACCAAGCCAAAAGCTCAGGCGACATTAAACGCTTGTACGGATAAGGGCATTCATAGATGCCAAAGGAAATATCGGGCACTGCTGCTAAAATAGCTTCGGCATTTTGTTTCCAAATATCGTCGGATTCATCTTGGGCGGCCAGACGGTTACTCACCATCACAAAAGCTTCAATGCCTACTGCGGATATCTCTTTAATCTCTTCGATTTGCCCTTCGAGGGAATCGGACACATGCCCAGAAGCAATAACAGGCACACGGCCGGCCGCATGCTTCTTCACAAATGTGGTTAGCTCCACTCTTTCTTCGAGCGACAGCATAAACATTTCACTTGACTGGCATACCGCGAATAGCCCATGCACACCCCGGTCAATATACCAATCAATCAGATTTCCCAACGCTTTGTAATCGATTTCATTTGCTTCGGTAAATGGAGTGACCATCGTAGGCCATACACCATCAACGATCGAGTTTTTAAGTGATAACATCCAAACACGCTTCTCTCTTTTAGGTTTGCTAAAACGTTATTCCTAATTTGATTATATTTTCATTCCAGATGGCTGTCAATCAAATTAAATGAAATGCAGGGCGCGCACAATCAAGCATGACCGAATACGAAAGAGCATTTTATCAGTTGTTGGCGCGGGCAAAGTCCGATGTTGAAATTAAACAGTAAAAAGACAGCAAGGGCTCGTAAATCGAGTCGCTTGCTGTCTTTTTATCATTTGTTACGCTTTACATCTTATTTCAATACCTGATGAGAAATCATGCTGATATGATCGATCTCACTATCTGTTAAAGAAAACTTCATTGCTTTCACATTTTCCTCAGCGTGGTGAACCTTTGATGCGCCCGGAATGGCAAACACCGTCTCGCCATTGGCATGAATCATCCAGTTGAGCGCTATTTGTGTCGGCGAAGCGTCGTATTTCAGTGCCAGCTGCTCCAGCATATCTACAAGTGGCTTCGACTTTTGCAGCCCTGAGGTGCGAAATGCCGATGCCCATTTACGCGGTCCTGTAATGGACTTCACTAGAGCAGGGTCCTTATGGAACTTCCCGCTTAATATCCCTTGCTCTAACGGCGAATACGCAATGATGGCAATGCCCAGCTCTTTGGCTGTGTCCAAAATTCCATTTCGCTCAATCCTGCGATCCAGCAAGCTGTATTTCACTTGATTGGATGCCAAACGCAGCCCATGCTCCTGCAACACGCGATCCGCTTCGCGCATTTTTTGTGCAGAAAAGTTACTAACACCTACATGCTTGATCTTCCCCTGCTTAACCAGCTCCGCCATCGCATTCATCTCACTAGCTACCGATGAGAAGGAATACGGCTGGTGCACCTGATAAAGGTGAATCGTCCGATGATCCAATAAACGGAGACGCTCATCAATTGTGGCTTTAATACTGGCGGCAGTACGGAATACAGGCCACCATTTTGTCGCAATATAAGCATGATCTGCCGCGGGGCTGCCGATTTCTTTTAAAGCATTAGCCAGTATTTGCTCCGACTGCCCACCGCCGTATATTTCAGCAGTATCAAACCAATTCATTCCGCCTTGCAGGCTGGTCTGGACAATCTTAAGCACATCCTCGCGACGAAGCACCGGCCAAAATTTGCCGACCATACCTTTTCCATTGCTGAACTGCCAGCAGCCAAGCCCGAGTGGGGTGAGCATCAAATTCGAGTTCCCCAGCTTCCTTAGTTCAATAGCGGCTTCCAGAACCATAATCCTTCACCTGTTCCTGTCCGATTTATGGCAGCTATTCTATGATAATTCGACTGCCATTCAACAATTCTTCGAAATCTTCTTTTAAAGCTTCCTCTACCTTCTCCACAACCCCTCTGTAATCACAATCCCCTGATATCGGGTGCCAGCGGTAGCCATCAAGCAGTCTGGAGGCAGATTCCAAATGCGCATACATAAAAGCTCTATAGCTTTCTGGAGTTTTGCAGCTTCCATACATCATCGTGATCATGCCAAAGCTAAAAGCCTGATTGGCAAGTGCCACCATATCCGCGCTAATTCCCACGGGTAGCTTTAAGTCGCCTTGGTCTACTGCTTCTTGGATAAGCGCCAACAGCAGCTTTTGGAGGTCCAGCTGTAATTGTTCCAGCTTCACCTTTCGCGAAGCCGAGATTTTCCCTTGCATAGCCGCAGTGTTCGGCGCCATCAAACGCGCAGATTCATGAAAGTAACGGTAGTCAAACAAGCTATGCGCTACATGAATACCTAACTGCCTGTCTCTGGTCGTCAAAGGAAGATCGATTACTTTTTGAAATAAACGAAACAAGATTAGAAACTTTTCATAATAGATCCCCGTTAACAAATCCTCCTTGCACCCAAAATGCTTGTAGACTGTGCCTTTCGAATATTCGGAGCTTGCGACAAGCTTATCCATATTCAGTTCCGCTTCTCCATCCTTACTCAAAATCTGGTCAGCTAAACGAATAAGAAGCTGTTCCCGTTCCTCAAACTCCCGCTGTTTCCTATTGTGCGTAATCTTCAAGGTGATAGATACCTACTTCGCTTAATTTAATGATCAATACGTCATATAATGACGATCCGTCAATTATATAATAAAGAGGTTCGATTATGCAACCTTCTAAAAAATGATGAACCTGAGTCGGCTCCATGACATACAATACATGGTCAAATGCCTATATAATAAAAAATTGGAGGGTAACCTATATGGATCGTGCTTACGGATACGGAGGTTTTGGACAGTTTGGCGCCCCTTTTAACCCTTATTTTTTCCCGCGTCGCAGATTTGTTCCCTTTTTCTTTCTTTCCCCTTTTTTCTTTCCGTTTTTTAGGGGAGAAGAGGATCGGGATGGAACCTATTTTGCTAAGCACCAATGCATGCATGGGGATACTATGGGAGCGCTGGCCCAGCAGTATAATGTTCCCCAACCGATTCTTGAGGCGATGAACCCGCACATCCAGAATCCTAAAGCGTTAGAACCAGGAAGCATTACTTATATACCGCGGATGGATAAGATGTATTGCCACAGAATGTATATTGAGCAAGAAGGGCAGGAGCATCAAGGAGCTACCCCTTCCCCACAGCACTCGCACCACTCTCATTATCCACAGCATTCACAGCAACCGACCATGACGGATTTTAGAAACCCAGCTAAGAATCCTAATGCTGCTTTTACCCAGCCGGTTTATCCATATGCGCATATCCCGCAATATCCAGGTGTCTATCCTTCCGGAGCAGGATCGCAGGGTGGGCATGGCTTAGGTGTCCATGCGGGAGGTTATATAGGCGGCCATGATATGGGTGTTCATGCTGGCGGACATCTGGGCGGCTATGGAGTAGGCGTTCATGCTGGCGGGCATCTGGACGGCCATGGTGTTGGCGTTCAAACTGGCGGACATCTGGGCAGCCATGATCTAGGTGTCCATGCTGGCGGCAAATTCGATAGCCACGGTGTGGATCTTCATACAGGTGGTCATATAGACCAATATGCGGCAGGTGTGAATACGGGCATTCACCTTGACAAAAACGGCTTGAACGTTCAAGCCGGTGGGCAGCTCGACGGTCCTGATAAGAAAATGACATAAATCGCATGGTTTTTGCGCAGCATATACATGTACAACATATATGCATTGGGAGGGATTTGGAATGGAGAACAAAAAGCACCAAGGCAATTATTTAGGTACAACGAATATGTCTGCGGAAAATCAAGATATGGCTTTCGTCAACGATACATTGGAAAATGCCAAGAACAAAACCCCAGTCAATATTATGAAAGATGATATCAACAAAGACTTCGAGCTTACAAAACAAAAACCGCTGGATGTGGATGATATTTAAAGGTTGCCCTATCCTAAAAGCAAAAGAACCTCCTAATCCACTATTTCAGTGGGGAGGTTCTTTTGGGCATTCGCAGCAAAGCCTTATTTGAACAGCAGCTTATGCTTAACGAGAATGGGATGAACAATCCATTCTACTGATTATATGAGGAGAGATTTTATTGGCTACTATGGTACAGATATTACCACCTCAGATGCAGTCAGCAAAAAAAACGCTGGGCCAGTATTTGTTCGATTGTCTGAAACAAGAGGGAATAACCGAAATCTTTGGCGTGCCCGGCGACTATAATTTCTCTCTGCTCGATACGCTTGAGAAATACGAAGGCATCCAATTTATTAATGGACGAAACGAGTTAAATTCCGGCTACGCTGCAGACAGTTATGCCCGTATCAAAGGAATAGGGGCGCTAATCACCACCTTTGGCGTTGGGGAAATGAGCGCTTGCAATGCGATTGCTGGCGCCTACAGCGAAGAAATCCCTCTGATTCATATAGTCGGTTCCCCCAAATCGATGGATCAGCAGGCACACAAGCTCA
Source organism: Paenibacillus agricola (assembly GCF_011440305.1). Lineage (GTDB taxonomy): Bacteria > Bacillota > Bacilli > Paenibacillales > NBRC-103111 > Paenibacillus_S > Paenibacillus_S agricola. The sequence goes on from NZ_JAAOIW010000005.1 coordinate 269,969, forward strand.
TGCATCACACCTTGATGGATGGGGATTATGATATATTTCGCAAGGTATATGAGCATATCACCAGCTACACAGCAATCTTGACGCCAGAAAATGCAGAGATGGAAATTCCGGCAGCAATCCGAATGGCAAAGCAGAAGAAAAAACCGGTATACTTAGTCGTTGCAATTGACCTTGTTATGAAACCTGTTATACCACACAACGAAATGATGGCAGAACCGACCAAGACGAACGAAAATTCTCTGCAGGCAGCAACGACCCATGTAAGGCAACTGTTAGGGCAGAAGCGAAATGCAGTCATTATGACGGATATGAAGGTGCTCCGATACGGACTCGAAACCGCCGTACAGAAGCTGGCCGAACAACTGAACGTACCTGTGGCATCTATGATGCAAGGAAAGGGCGCCTTTGACGAGAGCCATCCTCAATATATCGGCATGTATGGCGGCGCCTTTGCCAGCGGGGATGTACGTAGAATTGTTGAAAACGCCGATTGTATCATTGCGGTTGGCCTTCTATGGTCAGACAGTAACACTGCCGCTTTTACTGCAAAGCTGAACCCTCTAACCATAGTGGACATTCAGCCCAATTCAGTTAAGATCGGTGATGCAACTTATTCGAGCATTAGGGCTGAAGATATGTTGAACGCGCTCCAGACCATCGGATATAAGGAAACGCAGCAGATCCCTGCCGCCAGTTTTCCGTACGACACAGTTATAGGCAAGCCGGAGCAGCTGATTGGCGCTACTTCGTATTATCCCCGTTTCCAGCGGATGCTTAAAAATAATGACATTGTAGTTGTGGAAACGGGTACGTTTGTCTATGGAATGTCGCAAATTAGATTGCCAAAAGGAGCAACTTACATCGCTCAAGCGGGGTGGCAGAGTATCGGCTATGCGACCCCGGCCGCATTCGGCGCGTGTATTGCTGCTGCAAACCGACGAGTTTTGCTATTTACCGGCGATGGCTCCCTGCAATTGACTGCTCAGGAAATCAGTTCAATGCTGGAAAATGGATGCAAACCCATCATTTTCGTGCTCAACAACAAAGTCTACGCCATTGAAAAATACTTAAATGTAAAAACTGTTAATCAGAAATATAACCAGGTTCCTCATTGGAAATATACCAAGCTAGTCGAGGCTTTTGGCGGTCAGGCGTTCACTGCGGAAGTGCGGACTAACCATGAACTGGAGGATGCAATAGCTCAAGCGGAGATTCAAAACGCAAATAAGCTGTGCATCATTGAGATGCTTGTACACGATCCGATGGATGCGCCTGATTATCTTCACAAGATGCGCAGTTACTTGGAGGATCAGGAAAAACGAATGCATGAATGAACCTGCTTTAATATTCACTGGATTGGGCGTTCACAGTGATCCGAGTTTCGAAGAATTAACCTTTATATTGGGAAGACAATAAATAGTAAGGGCTAGAGCAAATGAAGCTCCCCCTAAATCTTTGCATTTTAAAAACAAAAAACGGCATCTCTGCCGTTTCTTAGTTACTCTTATGGAGATTAGCGGGATCGAACCGCTGACCTCTTGCATGCCATGCAAGCGCTCTCCCAGCTGAGCTAAACCCCCATGATCACTATCTTATACTATGGATGGGAGGCTTGTAGCTTCCCCATGTCCCCAATAAAATTGTTCATTTGGCGACAAAAATGATCATACCACAGAGACTTTCCGTTTGTCAACAACGAGTTGGCTCAGAACTCGATTAGAACCCTTGCTTGTCTTCGCCAACACGATTTTTGGACAAAATTTCGGTTAATTCCCTCATGAACATATTGATATCTTTAAATTGGCGATACACGGAAGCAAAGCGAATATAAGCTACCTCGTCCACTGGATACAACTGCTCCATCACGATCTCGCCAATGTCGCGGCTGTTAACCTCAGCATGGGCGGTATTGCGGATTTGTTTCTCCACCTCAGATACGATCATATCGAGCTGTTCGACAGACACAGGCCGCTTCTCACAGGCTCGGATGAGTCCACGCAGCATCTTCTCGCGGCTGAATTCTTCACGGCTACCATCCTTCTTGATGACGATCAGTGGTGTTTCCTCGATCATTTCGAAGGTAGTAAAGCGTTTCGTGCATTTCTCACATTCTCTGCGGCGTCGGATCGATTTATTCTCATTCGCAGCGCGGGAGTCCAGCACTTTGGTGCCGTGGTAATCACAATACGGACATTTCATCGGGTGTAATTCTCCTCTTTTTTAATGGGGCAGCAAGCCATTCATAATTGCCAGCGAATCCCTGTAATGAAGTTCAGATATAAGCACATAATAGGTTTACCAACTTACAAGGAGGTGAACACATATGGGCGCAGGACAATCTCGTAGCAGCAACGTTCTTGTAGTACCACAAGCAGGCCAAGCTTTAGATCAATTGAAATACGAAGTAGCACAGGAATTGGGTATCTCCATTCCCCAAGACGGTTACTACGGTAACATGGCTACTCGTGACACAGGTGCAATCGGTGGACACATTACACGCAGATTAGTACAAATCGCAGAACAACAGCTTGCTGGTCAATTCAAATAAGGTAAAGTCATTTATAAGCAGGAAGTATGGGACGCCGCTTACTTAGCGGCTTGTCCGATACTTCTTTGCCTTTCAGGAGAAATTCCCCAGTCCTCTGCGTAAAGCTGATCATATTTATTATAATAGTATAAAACACGTTGAAGGTAGTGTCTCGTTTCCCCATACGGAATAGATCCAGCATGCTCCAAAGTTCCGTCCCAAACGTCGGCTTCCAGCCATTCAAATACATTGCCTTGCCCTGCATTATAGCCGGCAATAGCGAGTACAGCATTGCCATTAAATTGCTTGTGCAGCCAGCTTAAGTACCATGACCCCAATTGAATGCTGACCGCTGGATTATGTAGATCTTTCTTAAAACTTGGTGAGAACTTGCCAGCCTCGACAATCCAGTTAGAGGTATCCGGCATAAGCTGCATGAGGCCATAGGCGCCTTTTTTGGATTCAATGTCGTTTACATAATTGGATTCAACCCGAATAATAGCTGCGATTAAAAATGGATCCAGTTCATAGGCCAAAGCGTTTTTTTGAATTTCTTCCTGGTAACGAATTGGATATAAAATTTTGCTGACAGAGCTGCTGGTTAAAAATAAAAAACAGATAAAAGCGAGCAATAGTAGGGCAAACATCCTTTTTTTTCGCCAAAAGCTGACGCTCATAGCAGCCCCCTTTCCTTCAATAGCCTGTCCACCTGACCCTCCGTTTGCGACAAACCTCCCTGATTATCAATCACGATGTCGGCACGTGTTTTTTTAAGCTCGATATCCATTTGCGCATTTAACCGCCGCTCAGCCTGCTCATGGGATAGGCCGTCACGGGCTGTCAGCCTTTCAAGCTGGACGGATCGAGGCACATAGACAACAACAACCGCTTCATACATCGCTTCTAAGCCAGATTCATATAATAAAGGCACATCTACAACGACCAGCTTGTCTGGATGATTATGCTCATAATACTCCATGCGCTCTCGCATCAAAGCACGGATCGAAGGATGCATCAGCCCCTCCAAATCCTGTAAAGCCTGCGGATTGCCAAATACAAGCTCCCCTAGCTTTTTGCGGTTTAGCGTACCATCAGGGAGTAAAACCTCGGAACCAAAACGTTCAGCTACCTTCTGGAGGACAGGGCTGCCGGGCGCCACTACCTCTCTTGCGATCCGGTCAGCATCAATCAGCAGGGCGCCACGCTGCACAAGCATATTGGATACTGTGCTTTTGCCGCTGGCAATCCCTCCGGTTAATCCTATGTTCATGATTAATTCTCCTTAGAGTTTTCGTAGAAAATTTTCTTCGTAAGAGTTTTGCATAGCAAAACTGACTTCTTCGTATGCATCTACAACAATTTCATAATTCCCATAATAATTAAAACAAATCCCGGAAATACCGACAAGCGGCGCATCCATAATAACTCCGAGTATTTATAGCCAATATGCAAGCCTGATGCCAAAAACATGCCGCTTGCCAAGGCAATGACCATCGAAGTCAGCCAAGGTGTAAAGCCGATCAGCGCTGCACCGATCCCTGCACCTAATGCATCCAAAGATAAAGCGATCCCCAATAACAAAGCCTCATAGGGAGAGATATTGCCCGAGCGATCCATATCTGCTACCGAAGGAGTACGCAGGATTTGAATGACCAGCCCAAGCCGCTTTAGCTCAATGTACAAAACCTCTTTGGCACTTGCCACATCTACGCCAGAGGTTACATGATCCCCAGTTTTCGGCGAATCGGTTACTGCCTCCGGGACACCATCATCTGCTTTCTCATGCAGCACCTGATACAGCGCCCAAATACCAATGCCGATCAGAATCGCGCCGCCAATAGCCTTGGCAAATAACGGGTCGACGAATTGGCTGACCCACACGCCCAGCTGCATCGAGGCATAAATAATAATTCCCGAGCAAATGGAGATAATCCCTATCGATAATAATGGTATTCTAATTTTCCTCAAACCATAAGTAACCCCTACGCCAAAACCATCCAAGCTGACGGCAAGCGCCAGAATCATTAAGGGAATGATTGAAAGCATTGTAGCCCCTCCTGACCGTTTTACCCCACTATATGGCGGTTACGGAAGGAAGGTGCGACTTTTAGATGGGCTTTATTTCTTCGCCTTTGCTAGCTTTAAGGGCTGGCATTTCGGACAATGATGCGTACCACGACCGGCTACGACGCTTTTTTCGATAGGTTGTCCACAGGAATAGCAAGGCTCTCCCTTACGGCCGTACATCTTGAATTGGTGCTGGAACATGCCGATCTCGCCTTGTCCATTCACGAATGATTTAATCGACGAGCCACCCGCGGTTATGGCCTCGCCCAGCGTCTTGACGATAGCAGCATGCAGCGCGGCAAGCTCCTTCGCTGTGAGCGAGCTTGCTTCGCGCTCTGGATGGATGCCCGCCAGAAATAACGATTCATCCACATAGATATTCCCGATCCCGACGATATATTCCTGATTCAATAGCAAAGGCTTGATCTTCGTTGATCGATGAGCGATCGCAGCACGAAAGGCTGCCACATGGAAGGTATCCTCCATAGGCTCCAAACCAAGCTTTTTCAGCGGCTGCTCCTCCAGCTCCCTGCCCTTTGGAAACAAATGCATGGTCCCGAATTGGCGTACATCCTTATAACGAAGCTCGCTGCCATCGGTAAAATGAAACACGACATGCGTATGCTTCTCCAGCGGATCCAAAGCATCGTACAGCCCGTACCTGCCTTCCATCCGCAAATGCGAAACAAGCACGTAATCATCCATCATAAATAGCAGAAACTTGCCGCGCCGCTCCACACTTCCAATTGTTTCTCCGGACAGCAGCAAGCAAAACTCGCCAATTTCCTCAGGCTTTATAATAATCCGCTTCAAATGCACGGTTACATGGTCGATTTTTTTGCCAACTACCAATTCATTCAACGTTCGTCTAACGGTTTCTACCTCCGGCAATTCCGGCATGCTGCTCTCACCTCTTGTTTATTTCGCTTCGTACCAGTTGGAGCCTGTATCTACGTCAACCTTAAGCGGCACATCAAGCTGAAGTGCTGCCTCCATGACTTCTTTTACGGTATCCCGCATCACTTGAATCTCATTCTCGGGAACCTCGAACACCAGCTCATCATGCACCTGTAGCAGCATTCTGCTGGCCAATCCATCCTTTTTCATCCGCTCGTCCATCTGCACCATAGCCAGCTTAATCACATCGGCTGCTGTGCCTTGGATCGGGGTATTCATGGCTGTACGTTCCGCAAACGAACGCAGATTAAAGTTGGATGCATTAATTTCAGGCAAATAGCGCCTGCGATTGAGCAAAGTAGTGACATAGCCATCAATACGTGCTTGCTTCACAACATCATCCATAAATCGGCGAACCCCCCCGAATACGGCAAAATATTGCTCAATAAAGGTAGATGCATCTTTACGGGTAATGTTCAAATTCTGGGATAAGCCATAATCACTGATCCCGTATACAATGCCAAAATTGACCGCCTTGGCTTGTCTGCGCATATTGGAATCAACCGCGGACTCCGCCACGCCGAATACGTCCATCGCCGTTTTCGTATGAATATCCATATCATTCAAGAAGGCTTCCATTAGGTTCTTATCCTGGGAAATATGAGCTAGCACACGTAATTCAATCTGCGAATAGTCAGCTGTCAGAATCGACCAGCCGGGCTGAGAAGGCACAAAAAACTTACGAATTTTACGCCCCTCCTCAAGCCGAATCGGGATATTCTGCAAATTGGGGAATTGCGAGCTTAAGCGGCCTGTAGCGGCAATGGTCTGCCTGTAATAGGTATGCACCTTGCCGGTTTCCGGGCGTATTTCCTTGAGTAAGCCTTCTACATAAGTCGATTGCAGCTTGGCCAAGGTACGGTAATGAAGGATATGGCTAATGATCGGGTGGTAAGGCTCCAGCTTTTCCAATACCTCTACGTTTGTGGAATATCCGGTTTTCGTTTTTTTATCGGTCGGCAGCTTAAGCTTGTCGAATAAAACATCACCAAGCTGCTTGGTTGAGTTAATATTAAACTCCATGCCGGCTTCCTCATAGATCGACCTCATGATCTTGTCCAATTGTCCGGCAAGCTCCACACTGTATTGCCTTAGGCCATCGGCATCAACCTTGATCCCTTTATGCTCCATTGCAGCTAATACGCAGGCCAAGGGCAGCTCCAGATCATAAAATAATTGATCCATCCCCTTTTCCTGCAGGTCTTGCTTCATCAATATTAGCAGGCTATGAACCGCATTGGCTTTGCGGCACAGATGATCAGATACGACCTCAATCGCAGGTATTTTGAATTTGGCGCCTTTGCTGAATATATCCTCGTCCGCTTTTAGTGACGGCAGACTATATTTAACCAAAAGCCCATGAAGCGTCAGCGCTGATTCGGTCGGGTCAAGCAAATAGGCGGCTAACAGGACATCAAACGATATGCCGCGCAGCTCGATGCCCTGCCACGATAAGGCAATCTCCGCCTTATGCTGGTCATAGATGGCGATCGACTTGTCCGCCGATTCCAGCCAGGCCTTTACAAGACCGACCTCATGGCTTTGTTCCTTCAGCAGCTCAAAGGGCACGTAATAACAGGCTTTGTCTGTATGCAACGCAAGCCCCAGCACATAACCCACATGGGGGTTCTCGCCGATTACTTCCACATGGATCGACTGCACATCGTCTAGCACGTCCGTTACCTCTGCAAGCTGCTGAAGCCCTTCAATCGCTATCGTCTGGATATCCGCCTGAGGCTCCTGGTTCTGCGATGCCATATCGCTTCCGCTAAGATTCAGCTTTTCCATTAAGGATTTAAACTCCAGCTTATGGAGCATTTCGGCCAAAGCCCGTTTTTCAAAGCCTTTGTAGGCCATATCCTCCCAAGGCGAGTCTAGCGGAACCTCACGGAAAATCGTGGCAAGCTCCTTGCTCATTCGTGCATCATCCGCATGCTCGACGATTTTTTCCTTCATTTTACCCTTTAGCTGGTCGGTATTCGCCAATACGCCTTCAACACTGCCGTATTCCAGCAGCAGCTTGAGCGCAGTCTTTTCCCCAACGCCGGGAATCCCAGGAATATTATCGCTCGCATCGCCCATCAGCCCTTTTAAATCAATAATCTGGTTAGGCGTTAGGCCGTACTTTTCCATAATATAGGGAGGATCATACATTTCTACATCACTGATCCCTTTACGGGTCAGGGCAATCTTCACATGGTTCGATGCCAATTGCAGCATATCCTTGTCGCCACTTACTACAATAACCTCAAAATTGCCCATTTCATCAGCGATCCGCGTTAACGTTCCTATAATATCATCGGCCTCATAGCCGTCTATTTCAAACTGAGATACACCAAATGCTCTGATCAGGTCCTTAAGCACCGGGAATTGCTCGGACAGCTCCGGAGGGGTCTTGGCTCTGCCGCCTTTATAATCCTTATAATTCGTATGTCGAAACGTCACCTTACCTGCATCGAAGGCAACCAGGAAATGGGTCGGCTTTTGTTCTTCCAATAATTTCAGAAGTATCGTGGTAAAGCCATATACAGCATTAGTTTGCAATCCACTGGAATTACTAAGCGGCGGTAAGGCAAAAAATGCACGATACGCAATACTGTTCCCATCAACAATAATCAACTTGGACATAGCTACACCTCATTTTTCATACTACCTCCATGATAGCATAGGACAACACAATATAAAAAGCTTATTGCCACATTCGAAGAGCTTAGGTGTGAGGTAAAGGACTGCTGCATAAACATAGGATATATATGGAAATACCGCTTGACTGAAGGGAGGATCATCGATGGGCAAACCTTATCCCATTCAAGGAAAAAAAGCGATCTGCTTCGATCTGAATGAAACCTTGATTCACCAGGGGATTACCTTTGAGCATGCTTTTCGATCCGTTTGGAACGATTATGCCGGCCGCGGGCTACAAGGCTCAGACAGCAATGCAGATACCATCTGGGAGCAATATCAAGAGCAGTGGCAGCAGCATAGAAAATCGAAGAGCTCTGAGCTTTCGTTCGACCTTTTGCAGGAGCAATGCTTAAAAGATGCCATTGCTATGCAGCAATTGCCTGTACATCAAGGATTTGCTCCCCATTTTTTCCAATTGGTGCGCAAGCAACGCCTTGCCGGAAAAACATTGGCTCCTGGTGTGGAAACGACGCTTCGTGCTTTGTCGCAGAATTACAGGTTAGCTATCATTAGCAACAGCCCCCATAGTGAAGTGGATATTTTATTGGAACGATTTCGATTGAAGTCGTATTTCTCTGAGGAACGAATTTTCACCGCGCACAAGCCATCCGAAAAAAAGCCAGGCTTTCTGATTTTTAAAACAGCGCTGCAAGCCTTGGACCTGATGCCGCGGCAGGCGGTGATGGTCGGTAACTCCTGGAAGCACGATATATGCGGGGCTGCCAAAGCGGGGCTGGATGTTATTTGGCTGAGAAGCCTGCAAGACCGTGGAACAAAAAAAATTTCCCGGCAAAAGCTCGGGAAACGGACGGTGTACCATATTCAAGAGATCAGCCAATTGCTGGAGCTGTTCCATTAACTTAGTTCTAAAAATTGGTGGCTTCCGCCTTATGTATTTCGCTATCGACCTGAGCGGACAGCCCGATGTTGTTGCTGCAGCATACACTGCCGGGGTTGGCTTTGGACAGCTTCTTCAGCGTTGCCGCGGATTGTGAAATTTCTTCAAGCGTTATTTGCCCTTCCATGCCGCATACCACCAAGGACAAGGAGATGGTCACGCCGCTGGTCTCGATCCGGTTCCCTTTACGGTCTACCACATAGGTCCAATCCTCACCTTCATAAAAAGACGGGACACCGAGGTCAAAGCGGCGAATAATTTCATCACAAATGATTTGCGGCTCCTCAGCGGACGTAATCATAATAAAGTCATCGCCACCAATATGCCCAACGAAATCATCCAGCTTCCCGCATACACCAATCGCATGCTGGATCACATCTGCGGTGAATTGGATAAGCTGGTCCCCTTTTTGAAATCCATATTGGTCATTAAACCATTTGAAGTAATCGAGGTCGGCATAGAGCACAGAAAAAGGTTTCTTTTCCATCAAGCGCCGGGTCAGCTCCCGTTGAATTTGCAGGTTGCCCGGCAGCCCTGTCAGGGGGCTTGCTACCTTAGCATTCTCCATACGGGTATTCGTGATGCATTCAAGAATGGAACGGATCGAAGCGGCGCCCGCCATCCGCCCTTCATTCGTAATAATGACGAAGTCATATAAATTCGTATCGCGTGAAGTCGCCAGCTGGGAAACCGTTTCGACCGGCATGTCTTTATCCACGATCAAGGGCTTGGGGTCCATCATTTGGTCGATCGAGCGGTTCCAGAACAAAGAAAAGCCGTATTGCCCGGCCAACTGCTGGAACAAACGCTCCCGCATCATCAGGCCAACAGGCGCTCCATCCGACACAATCACGGCGCCTTGCGCTTTTACGTTGCTTTTAAAAAAATTCGCAACCTCCGAAATCAGCGCTTTGCTATCGAAAATTGGGATGGGCGCGATCACATCGCCAATTGTTAAGGCGCCTGCGCTTGTATCGCGAATCCTCCGGTGCTGCACGATCAATTCGACCCATTGTGGATCAATCTCCGCCTTCTCCAAAGAAGGCATCCCGAGCAAATAGCCCTGCACATAATGGATACCCATCCGGGTGAGCTGCTGCAGCTCTTCCTTAAGCTCAATGCCCTCAGCAATCAGGCTAATATTCAGCTTGTCCGCAAAGGTAACGAACGTTTCGACGATATATTCTTTATTTTTATGCAAGTGGATGTTATTCACAAGCGAACGGTCTATTTTAATAAAATCGGGGTTTAATTCGGCAATAGCCTGCAAGGAAGAATATCCCGCGCCTGCATCATCAATAGCAATCCGGTAGCCTTGAGCACGGTAATGGTCAAGCACCCGTTTCGCTGTAGTGAAATCCTCGATCGAGCTGCGCTCTGTAATTTCAAATACGATATTGCCCGGCTGAAGGCCCCGTTCTTGCAGGAGGTCCAAGGTATTGCCGGGAGCAAAATAAGGATCCTGCAAGATAGCGGCAGAAATATTAATGAATAGCATTTCATTCGTTTGTGTGAAAAATGCACCTTTGATAGCCATTTCTCTAGCGATTTTTTCCAAGCTGTACAAGACGCCAGCCTTCTCGGCATATGGAAACAGTTTCATAGGTGATTGAAATAAGCTGTTCTCAGGCCCGCGCGTCAACGCCTCGTAACCCAGCACGGAGCCATCCTTCAAGGAAACAATCGGTTGATATACCGAATGGATTAATTTGCGCTGCAAAATATCTAGGAATTGTTCCTTGGGATCGGCAATCATTACACGTTCAAATCCTTGCGTTTGCCGGTTACCATATAAATGACGCCTTCACCAATATTCGTGGCATGGTCAGCTACACGCTCCAAATAATGGGCTACGAACATTAAATGGGAGAGCTGGCGGTTACGTGCGACATCCGAGCTCATTAAAGCCATAATTTCCGTCATCAGAGTGCTGAACAGCTTATCGACCACATCATCTTTCTCCGCAAGCGAAGCGGCACGGTGAATGTCCTGCTCCGTATACGCCAGCAAGCTCTCACGCAGCATATCCTTAACCAGCAGCACCATTTGTGGAATATCCTCAAGTGGCTTAACCAGCTCCTCACCGGATAAACGAATCGCTATTTTTCCGATATCCACAGCATGGTCGCCAATTCGCTCCAAATCCGTAGCGATTTTTAGCGCCATCCCGATTAAGCGCAAATCGCTCGCCATAGGCTGTTGCAGCGCAATCAGCCGCAAGCAATGCTCCTCGATTTGCAGCATCATATCATCGATCTCGTCGTCCATATCGACTGTTTCTTTCGCCTTCTTCTCATCCAGCGCCGCTAATGCTTCCACCGCTTGAATAATCAAATTTTCCACAAGCGAACCCATTTTAAGCAAATTATTTTTGAGTTCTTCCAAAGATTGATGAAAATTTATACGGTTATCCACCTAATCCACTCCTTATCCGAATCGTCCTGTAATGTAATCTTCCGTTCTTTGATCTGACGGAGCTGTAAAAATTTTTTCCGTTTGGTCGGATTCTATGACTTCGCCATTGAGGAAAAATGAGGTGTATGCCGAAATCCGAGCGGCTTGCTGCATATTGTGTGTAACAATAATGATCGTGTATCTATCTTTTAATTCTTGGATCAATTCTTCGATTTTCAAGGTAGAGATCGGATCAAGTGCGGAAGTGGGCTCATCCATCAGCAGGATTTCGGGATTAACCGCCAAGGCGCGTGCGATACAAAGCCTTTGCTGCTGGCCACCGGATAACCCATAAGCTGATTTTTTCAAATTGCTGCTAACCTCTGTCCATAACGCAGCTGATTTTAAGCTAGTTTCTACGATATCGTCTAGCTTGGCTTTATCGGTAATGCCATGGATACGCGGTCCATAAGCAACGTTGTCGTAGATCGATTTGGGAAAAGGGTTCGGTTGCTGGAAAACCATCCCGATATTTTTGCGCAGCAATTCCACATTGACATCAGGATCATAAATATTGGTTCCATTAATGATAACTTTGCCATCAATATGAATCCCTTTGATCATGTCGTTCATCCGGTTTAAGGTACGGAGCAAGGTTGATTTGCCACATCCAGAAGGTCCAATAAAAGCCGTAACGGACTTCTCGCTAATGTCCATATTCACTTTTTTTAGAGCCTGAAACTCGGAATAGTATAGATTTAAGCTTTCGATATTTACAATAGACATCCACAAATCCTCCTTTATCTATTTCTACATCTTTCTTTGGTATTTATTCCTTAAATAAATGGCAAAAGCATTCATGCTCAGCAGCATCGCCAGAAGCACGATAATTCCCGCTGCCGCGACATTCGTGAATGCTGCCTGAGGTTGGCTGGCCCAGTTGTAAATCTGGATCGGCATCGCTGTGAACGTATCGAACGGTGACGAAGGCAGGAATGCGATATACGATACCGCACCGATCACGATCAAGGGCGCTGTTTCGCCAATGGCTCGGGATAGCGAGAGGATCGAACCGGTAAGAATACCCGGAATGGCCGAAGGTAATACGACCTTAACGATCGTCTGCCACCGATTTGCACCCAGTGCAAAGGAGGCATTTCTAAGCGAGTTAGGAACCGTCTTAATCGCCTCTTGTGAGGATACGATAATGATCGGCAATACAAGCAGTGTCATCGTTAAAGCTCCGGATAACAGGCTTCGTTCCAGTCCCAACAAACGGACAAACACGGTCAAGCCCAGTAGTCCATATACGATCGATGGAACGCCAGCCAGGTTGGATATATTCGTCTGGATCAGTCTGCTAAACCAGGATTGGTTCGCATACTCCTCCAAATAAATGGCTGTAGCTACGCCAATAATAAAGGTTAGTGGAGCTGTTATGAGCATTAACCAAAGTGTTCCTACGAAAGCCGCTTTAATACCTGCATTTTCTGGGATCCGCGAGGCGAAATTGAAGAAGAAATCAATACTTAACCAGCTTCCACCCTGTACCAATATTTGTATCAATAATAAAGCTAACGCAACAATTCCAAAGCAGGTGGAGAAATAGAATAACCGATGAAAAAGCTTGTTTTTGCTTTTACGCTTGGCAATATGTTTGATTTCAGCTTGATTGTTCATCAGTATTCCTCCCTGAACTTTCTGGAAATGTAGCTAGCCAGAATATTCATGCCTAAAGTTAAAACAAACAAAGTCATACCCACCGAATAGATCGTCAAATACTCTACAGAACCGAACCGGGTATCACCGGAGCTAACAGATACAATGTAAGCAGTCAAGGTTTGCACACTTTCCAGCGGGTTAAATGACATGCTAGGCAAATTCCCAGCAGCCAATGAAACAATCATCGTTTCCCCTACGGCCCGGGATAAGCTTAATACAAATGACGCCATAATTCCTGAGAAAGCGGCGGGTACAACAATTTTAAGCGCTACTTCTAGTTTCGTTGAACCTAAGGCATAGGCTCCATTACGCAAGGTATTAGGAACAGCCACCATTGCATCCTCACTCATCGAGGAGATCATGGGGATAATCATAATCCCTACTACAATACCTGCACTAAGCGCGTTGAAAATTTCTGTCTGCGGGATCAAAAATTGCAGGATTGGTGTTACAAACGTTAAGGCGAAAAATCCGTAAACGATCGTAGGTATACCTGCTAAAATTTCCAGAATCGGCTTGATGATATTCCGAACCCGCGGCGAAGCATATTCACTTAAATAAATCGCACTGCCCAGCCCGATCGGAATGGCAATGATGCTGGCAATAACCGTAATCAGGATCGTACCTGATACTAAGGGCAATATGCCATAAAGCGCCGGTTCAAATAACGGCGTCCATTTGGTACCCGTAATAAAATCCCACAAGGGGATTTGTTTGAAAAACCCGACCGATTCATACAGAAGTATTAAAACAATCCCGATCGTTGTAAATATGGAAATGGCGGCAAAAAAGGCTAATATTTTGGGAATGAGAATATCACTCGAAATAAACTTTTTTTTGCTTTTGAAATTCGCTTTCTGTTCGATAGCCACAGCTACTCCTCCACGCCCAGCATGTTATAGTGTGAGAACCGTGGCCTTACATAGCAACAACATCTATGAAATGCCACGGTTCTATTAATCTTATTCAGTTGCCTTGCGTTGCATTAGGTCGCTGTGCTTACTTAAGGATTTCCAGGTTTTTGTCCAATTGCGCTTGTGGAAGCTTGATGTATTTCACAGCTTCAACTAGCTTAGAGCCATCGGCACTGTTGTAATATTTCAAGAATTCTTTGATATGCGGTAAAGCAATAGATTTTTTAGTTGGATACACATAGATATAACGGGACAATGGTACATAAGTCATTTTTTCAATCGTTTCATGCGATGGTGCAATTGCAGGGGAAGCCGCATCCTTCTTAATGGCAACAGCATTCAGTTTAGCTTCATTTTCTTTGTAATAAGAGAAACCGAAGTAGCCCATTGCAAACTCATCACCTGCTACACCTTTAACCAAAACATTGTCATCTTCGGATGGCGTGTAGTCGCTGCGGGATTCTTTAGCTGTACCATTGATCGCTTCTGTGAAAAATTCGAATGTTCCAGAAGCTGTACCTGGGCCATAAAGCTTGATTTCTTTGTCAGGCCATTCTGGACGAATTTCGTTCCATTTTTTGATTGTGCTATCTTTACCCCATACTTTTTTCAATTCTTCTACTGTCATTTCTTTGGCAAAAGTATTCTTCTTGTTAACTACGACTGTGATACCATCTAAAGCGATCGGCATTTCGATTGCTTCTGTGCTTTGTTTAGTTGTTACGGATTCCAACTCTTCTTTCTTGAATTTACGGGACATATCCGCGATATCAATTTCGCCATCGATCAGCTTCTTCGCGCCGTTACCACTACCGGATTCACCTACAGTAATTTTTACATCTTTATTCTTTTTCATAAACTCCTCAGCAATCGCTTGGGAGATCGGGAATACCGTGGAAGAACCATCAATTTTAATATCACCTTTTAATGCTGTAGCTGGTGTTGTTGCTGGTGCTGGTGCAGCAGCATTACCTGTTGGTGCCGGCGCTGTTGCTGCTGGTGTTTGTGTTGCTGTTTGTCCACAACCTGCAAGCGTAACTGCCAAGATTAGGGAAGACATGACGAAAGTACCTTTACGAGTAAATCCTTTAAACAAAATGACCACTCCTCATATTCTTTTTTATTTGTGCTTACAAATGTCATATTAAGGCTCATTTGTTTTCGCTATTTTGTACATTTGTAAATGGAATGTAAATTCTCGAAAATAGAACAACCGAACAAACTCCCAGCACGGAGATGCTGCGAAAGCAGGATCTTCCTCCCATTACTGTTGCAGCCGACTTCCGGACAGGGCTTAAACTGTTCCTTCAACTATATAATGGAAAAAAGGGATCAAAGCCTATTCCTTGCTCTAAACCAGCATGATCACAAATATTTAACATTGCTTTTACATTAAATAGACACTTCACTAATAACCATCTAGTAGGATAAGACTAATACATAGGTATTAAGACTCTATTGTCTGCGATTCACTGTTACTTTTTCGCGAAACTCGGCGGATGCTGGCAAAGTAAGTTTTCTGTAAAAACTCTAAGGAGGTTCAACCATGCATGAATTAAAAAAGCGAATAAAACAGCTTCAATTATCAATGAAAGCCAAGTTGGTATTAGGCTTTGCTGTAATCCTCATCATTGTTGCAGGCGTATCCACATTTCATCTAAACCAGGTTGATCTTATAAAGCAGCAAAACACATACCAGAATGACCAGCTGGACAAGCAAAAGTTAGCCTTGGAGCTAAAAATCATTGTGAACGAGCTTGATGCTATCAAATCGGGATTTATGATTTCCAAGAAACCAGAGTTAGTTGAACGATATGCAACCTTTCAAGAAGAGTTCTATAAGCTGGTGAAACAAATTGCAGCTACGGCCTCCAATGCAGACGAACGGAAATGGAGTGCAAAGCTGACCAATACCTCTACAGAATATACAGCTACCTTCGCCCAAGCCGTCGCGATCGCGAACAATAAGACACTTAGCCCTATCGAGCTGATCAGCCAATTGGAAAAAACGCATGACCTGTCCCAGGTTCATAAGGAATATATATTTGAGCTTGTCGATAATTTCAATAAAGCATTTACTTCCGATGCAGCCAAAGCTATTGAAGATTCCAACGGATTGCTTAACGATACGGCAAATGTTGCCCTATGGGCGCTTATTGGCGTCATTGTCATTACAATAGGAACAGCTATCATCTTGATCAAATCATTCGTCAAGCCGATTAATAGGCTCCAACAAGCTGTACAATCGATTGCCAATGGAGACTTACGCCACAAAATCAATAGCAAATCCAAGGATGAATTAGGCACATTGAGCAATAGCTTCGACCATATGATCGACCAGGTTCGCAGCATGCTAGCGCATACCCAGACGATTGCTTCCTCCTTATCGGAGCATTCAAAGGGCTTCCAGGACTTCTCTGGATCAACCGCTTCAGCTAATGCAGAGATACTTCGGGCCATCCAAGATATATCGAGCGGCGCCGAGCAGCAAGCCTTGCAGTCTGAGCAAAGCACCCATATTATCGCTGATTTGGAGCAAGAAATTGAGCTGATTTCGGGTTATACCCAAACCGTCCAGCATAAAAGCCGCGAGGCCGCCTTTAACACACATACTGGATCGGCTTCTATGGAGGCCCTAATGCAAGCATCGAAAATATCTGAAAATGTACTGGACAAGGTTTATCAAGCGATGTCCTCCCTGTCCTCCAGCTCCACGCAAATTAATAAAATCGTCAATACGATAAGCGAAATTTCCCAGCAAACCAATGTGCTGGCTTTGAACGCAGCTATTGAGGCCGCACGGGCAGGAGTCCACGGCCGAGGCTTCTCGGTCATTGCTGAAGAAGTCAGGCAGTTATCTACACAAACGAATGAATCATCCAAATCGATCGCGGTCATTATTCGCTCTCTGCTCAAGCAGACGAATGAATTGGAATTGCATATGGACGATGCGCGGGAATCCTTTTTACAACAAAATGGCAAAATGAGCGAAAGCATCGAAGCCTTCCACCAAATCCGCGGCTCTATGGATGCCTTGTCGCTGGATATTAATCAAATTCATGCACAGATTGCATTTGCCCAGCAAAAAAACGAACTGCTAGTCCACTCCGTGCAAATCGTAGCGGCAATTGCCCAAGAAACAGCAGCAGGTGTGCAGGAGGTAAATTCCACTTCCACACTGCAAAACGCAGCGATTCAACAAGTTGCCTCGCAGGCAGATGATATTATGCTGCTTTCGGAGAAGCTTTTCCATGAGG
This sequence comes from Paenibacillus agricola, assembly GCF_011440305.1. Classification (GTDB taxonomy): domain Bacteria; phylum Bacillota; class Bacilli; order Paenibacillales; family NBRC-103111; genus Paenibacillus_S; species Paenibacillus_S agricola. The sequence continues at coordinate 287,390 of NZ_JAAOIW010000005.1, forward strand.
TGAGCAAGTTCCAAATTGGGGATATAAGTATCGAGGAAACCTCCATGGATGAAGAATTGAATAAATCAGACATTAAAAATGAGTGGGTCGAGACCGAGTCAGCTAGTAGCGCTGTAAATGTGGGTATGGATATGGATGCGAGCCGCGAGTCAGATATAGATAAGAATATGAGCGTGGATTTAGATAGGGATGCGAACAGGATTAAGCATGAGCCCAAGCTCGAGATGGAGCTTGAGCCTGATGCTGCAACTGCTGCAACAAAAGAAAAAGAAGAAGAGAAAAAGCTGCAGCCTATCGGTTAACCAACAAAGGTGCTATCCCAACTACAGCTAAGGCTAGTGTTGGGTAGCACCTTCGTTTTTCTGGCCTACGTGCTTTATGGGCTCTTGCCCTTAGGCACACCAAGCTTTTGCGCGCTATATATACCTTTATGTCCGGAGAACAAGTAGCTGACCACTACAGCCAGAAACATATAGATGGCCGCTTCCGAGCCAAATAATTCCATTCCTAATAAGAAGCAAGCAACCGGTGTATTGGCGGCTCCGCCGAATACCGCGATAAGCCCAATCCCCGCCAGAAAAGGAGCAGGTAGCTGTAGCAACGGACCCAGTGCATTGCCTAATGCGGATCCTATGACAAACAAAGGTGTTACCTCTCCGCCCTGAAAGCCCGCTCCCAGCGTTACAGTGGTGAAAATGAGCTTCCACAGAAAAGCGAACGGGGTTACGTCACCATGAAAGGACTCCGCCAGCAAGGGCAAGCCCAATCCCAAGTAATCCCGTGTCCCTACAGCGTAGGTCAGCATAATAATAATACAGCCACCTACAAACGATTTAAGCGCGACATTGCGGATTAGGCGAGTAAAAGCAGCTTTCAGCTTGTGGGTTAATTCACAAAATAAGCGGCTTACCAATCCGAAGATAAGCGCTGCCGCGGCTACCTTTAACAGCACTGCCAAGCCAAGCATAGGAACCTGTCCCATCGAATAATGGACATGCTGGGCTCCCCATGCTGTAGCCACTGCATTCCCAACTAGGCTTGCCAAAAAGCAAGGCAACAAAGCCTCATAGCTAATAACGCCTATGGCAAGCACCTCCAGCCCAAATACCGCTCCAGCCAGCGGTGTTCCAAACACTGAGCCAAAGCCTGCGCTGATCCCGCACATCAACAGAATCTTGCGATTCACAGGGCTGATGCAAATCCGCTGGCCAAGCCATTCCGATAGGCTGCCGCCCATCTGGATTGCTGTCCCTTCACGACCGGCCGAGCCTCCGAACAAATGCGTTAGCACGGTGCCTACTAGCACAAAAGGCGCCATGCGCAACGGGATCGTTTCATGACCGTCGTGGATTTGCTCCAGAATAAGATTGTTGCCTCTGCTGCTGTTGCGCCCATATTTCTCATACATCCAGCTGACGAATGCACCTCCAAAAGGCAATAAAAACAATAACCAAGGAAAGGCATAACGCAGCCCTGTTGCTGAGTCAAGGCTATATAGGAATAGCGCAGAAGCTGAGCCCGTTAATAGCCCAACCGCACTAGCTAGCACTATCCATTGCACGATATATTTGAATAGATTCCACTGAACAACCCGTTCCTGCGCAATCGCCTCATAATAATTTGCCCAGTTCAGACTTGCCGGTATCCTCCACCATTTGTTCATTGACTGTCACTCCCTGCCGCTCTTTCATGCAATCATACCTACCATCCTCTGCAGGTGCAACACTTTACCTTCAATTATTTATCGCTGGCCAACCTTACAGCTTTTTCCTTAAAAAAGCTCATACTGACCGCAACAACAACCGCAACCACCAGACATAGAATCCAGGGCAATAGCGGTATCTCCCGGGCTTGGCCCATATCATAAAACCAGCCGCCTAGGCTTGTACTTAAAGCGCCACCCAACGCCATCGAATAACCATTAAACCCGTAGTAGGAGCCGATCAACCTTGGCGTTGCGAACGTTTGTACAACATCTAACATAAGCGGAGCCGAGATCATCGTGCCTACTGCAAATAACACCGAAGACAGGCACAGCATCAGCACCCCATGGGATAAGCCGATCAGGAATAAAGCGATGCCCATTAGCAAAGCACCCAAGCCAATAAGCACAAATCGGTTTGCAAACCTTTCAAAAAAACGCGTAACAACCAGCTGCAAGCACACCACGGACAAAGAAATCGTGCCATATATATACGCCACACTTGTCGGATCTCCGGTAACCTGAACCGCATGCTTAGGAATAGTCAGGAACAGCTGCATATATAAATAGAAGTAACCGATCAGCACCAAGGTATAAATAACAAAAGGCAAATCCTTCAATATACTTCCGATATCCTGCCAAATAGGATTAGGCGTTACTTCGATCTCAAGCAAGGGCAAGAATATATAAACAAAAACAGCAAGAAAAGCAAATACCAAGCTGGAAAACAGGCCCAAATACAAAAAATGAACCGAGCTCAGCAGGCTGCCCATTAAGGTTGAAACAATGATGCCGATGTTAATAATCATATTTTTTAATGAAAAAAGCTGCTGCCGGTAAGCCACTGGCGCCAATCGTGCAAAAGCAGCCTGCAAGGCAGGTTCGAATAAAGCCCCGCCGAAGCCAGATATAATGGCTGCAGCAAAAAAATGCCAAGGCTGCTCGCTAACCGCAAAGCAAAGGAAACCTACCGCACGCACAGCCAGCCCAAGCACAATCGCTTGCTTGCAGCCGAAACGGTCTGCGACCAGACCCCCTAAAAAGGTCATACCCTGCTGCGAAAATTGTCGGATCCCCAGCATAATTCCCGTTAAAGCCATCGACCACATTAAGCTTCCAGTCAAATATAAGGTCAAATATGGAATAAGCGCATAAAACCCCATATTCATTAAAAACTGGGTCACATATAAAATTTTTATTTCTTTAGGCGCAATTTTCCATAGCTCAATTGCCTGCATATTCAGCCCCCATTTTCATGAAATCCTTAACACGGTCAAAGCGTAATCACAACTACTACCTAGCTGAAGGCGAAATGATGAAGTGCGTTCGCCCAACGGAACATCTGGACTGGACTATGCGGCTGCATCGTTGCTTTTATAGCAGGCTGGGGCATAGACCGTTTGCCTTACCCGTATGGCTATGAGATTGCTTTTTTGATCGGCTTCGCGTTCGCGATTATCGAAACCTGGTACTTTATGAAGCTGCGAATCCCCAGCGAGGCTGAACCAAGGCAGGACTTATTACCTTTTTTGTGGAAGCGCCATCATTTATATTTGCACGGCAGGCGACCTGGCCTATCTATACGAAAATCAAGGTCGATACGCTGCTCGCCACCAATACGATGATTAGCATAGATGTAATTGTCGGAGCACTCGGCGCACTCCTGGGGTTCCGGTTGAAAATAAAGCTTCCAAACCCGCTGAGCAGCGGATCTGGAAGCTTCGCCTTTATTGTTGGATGCCCAACCTAATCATACTGGTTTTGCTCTTCCTCGGCTACACTTTGCAGGTCAAAAGCAGTGATCGTATAGATTGGATAAGCAACACGAGTCCTCTCTGCCTGCGTTATCGCTTGTTCCCTGATGTACTTAGGAGAGCCTTCGGTTTCTTCATCGTACACGAGGATCATCGCATCGGAATTTCGCAGCAAAAATTTGTTTTTCTCTTTAAATTGCCAAGGTCCTTCGTATTTCATCTTGGACACACTGTTCACATAATTAGCATGCTGCAGCATGTGGCTGTAGACTTCTTTTTTGTCGTCGCTCCACTTTTCCTCTTGCTCCAAAAAAGGGGTGATTACTGCCAATTGAAGGTTCGGATATGTCGCCTTTAGCTCGATCAACGCTTCTGCCGCCCACACCTCGATACCCCATTGACCGCTGACAATCACCCATTCAAGACCTTCGTCCATCAAGGCAACCATTTGCTTCGTGATCGCTTTTTTAATGATAGGAATGCCCGGATGCTTATTCGAAAAGATACCCAGCTCCGTTGCCTTATATCCAGTTATGAGTACTCTTTTCATGTAACTAACACTCCTTATCCGCACTGGTGTCGATGCAGTACGGTAGTTGCCGCATATCTAGTAGTGCTAAAAGTACATTTGCCGAGGCAATATGCCTCATATCCATTAATAAAGAAACAACCCCAGCTACGTTAGTTAGGGTTGTTGAAGTCATTTATGAAGGGTAACTCCAACTCTCAGACTATATTTAGTATAACTCAATTGTTTATCATGCACTACAATATTTGATAACCTTCCTTAGTCAGGACATTAATGTCGAGAATTAGGCATGAGGCACAACCGGAATACCCAAGTCTGCCGCACCCAGCTTCGAGGTTACCATCTCAGGAGCATATTGCTGTAAAAGCTGCATGCCCATATGGGCCCTTCTAACGCGCTCACGGCATAAGCTCACATTGATCGCCTCCAAATGCTTACCACTTGGATACACATCCGGATGGTTGCGCAAGCCGAACTTGATGTATACCGGTGATAAGATCCGAATGAACTCCGGTATTTCATAATGGCGGATAAAGCCGCCCAAGCCATCCGGCGCTTCCACATAGAGGTCGAGCGGAATATCAACAGCAGGACGGATCGAAGCCAGCTTAGGCAGTGTAAGCGCCGTCGGCAGATTGTAGGTATCTGCCCCGATATCCTCCATTAGCTTAATCGATACCGGATTGGCAGCCATCATTTGCACCGATACTTTAACTACAAAGTTCGCGTCGATCAAGCCTTGCTTTTTCATCTCCTTGGTCAAGAGCAGCAGCCCTTCATCGGCTACCAATGCGCCACGTACGCCAAGGCGGTTGGCACGCTGCAAATCCTCCATCGCATACACCAACTGGTCGATACCTTCATGCCTAAGTGCAACCACTTTGCCAGCAGGAGTTAACGGCAACGCGCTTATATCCCATGTGCCACGTGGCCCTACGAATAAGCTCAGCTCAACTCCGCGTGCCGCACATAGCTCCACCATCTCCGATATTTCCTCATCGGTCAGCAGCATGATGCCGCTCCCCTGTGAAACGCGGTGGATAATAACCCCGTATTTGTCCGCTTCCTCGAATACCGCTTTTAACGCCTCTGGCCCTTCGACACTAGGGATTTCCACCCGATATTGCGCTCCATCTGGAAACCTTTTGGGGGAATCCGGCAAATCGTAGGCTTCCTTTTCCAAAAAACCTAATGACTTTAACAATGCTCTCGATTTATCCATGCTGGTATATGCTCCTTTGTAATGGTGGATTTTCAATCCGATTAAATTTGAGGCCAAGCCATATCCGCATCCATAGCAACGGCCATAGGGACAACACCGCGTGAAGCGTCCGTACAGTCGCGCATCCGGTTCGATGCTGCGACCATCCGTTGTCTTGTGCGCAGCTTAGCCAGCCTGACGACGCCCAAATTCGCCCGCTCCGTGCGAAGGTCGCCTTGGAACAACAACAATTGACCGGCAGCGAATGCCGCGGAATCGAGCAGGTCGATTCTTTTATTGCGGAACTGCAGGTGCAATAAATCACCCTCCTGCACATAAAGCAAGCCGCCCTCATGGAAAGCCTCCGGTGTGACATGCCCTACTGCAGCACCGAAGGTCACGCCGGAATAGCGGCCATCGCTGATTAAGGTCGTCAAGCGCTTGAGCTGACGCCCCGCATTAATATGCTGCATCGGCGTCATCATCTCCGGCATGCCAAATGCCTCTGGCCCTTGCCCCGCAATAATAACGGCCAGCCTCAGCCATTCCTTACCCACCATCTGTTCGAACAGCTCGTCATAATCCATGCCCTGTAGCTGCTCCTCTGTAATGGCTGCGTTATGGTTGGCCATTTGCTTCATATGCTCAAGCGGGAACAACCTTCTCGCCTTTAAGCCAGCCAACAAATTTACATCAAGCAGATGGTGGTTGGCTTCCTCTTCATTTTCAAAATAAAGCACGAACGCCACCTTATCATCGAATTGATTTAATTGCTTGGTGGGCATCCCGCTAATTTTTACAACCGCATTATTAAAAAAGTTGCTGCTTAGTACATCCACGCCGCTAAAGCTCCGTCTCGGTGTGCTTAAAATGATCCGGTTTTCTTTAACCCCGTCTGCACTCAAGTTCGTTGTATCTGACAATCGCTCCCGCCAGGTTTCACCAGTAACCGTCGGTGCGTCCAAATCCATCGGCACACCATTACGCGTAAGCTCATAGATCAATGTTTCCATACCACGGATCTGCCCCGTACAGCATTGCTGCGCCAAAGCATAAATATCTCGTCCCTCTGTGAGGCTGTAATCGAATAAATCCGGGATGGGATGCGCATTCATGATCGCCTCCAGATCCTTTAGCCGGAAATCATAACCTGCATAAATCATCGCACCTACAATATGCATCATCAGGTTGGTAGAGCCGCCTCCAGCACTATGCAAGCGGATCGTGTTGCCGATATTCGCTCTGACCAGTTCACTTACTCCACATTCAGGACGGGGGATAATCGAAAAAAGCTGTTCAATAGCCTTGTTCACCTGGGCAATGGTTGGCGGCTCCGTCAGCAGCTCCAGCACTGGGCTTACCACCCCAAAACCAGCGGTTATATCGCGTGAGCTGTTGCCTGTTCCATGAAAAGCACAAATGCCGCCGCCGGAATCACAGGTATTGACGGCAAGTCTTTTTTCAAAATACATATGCCGTTCCTCCGTCAAAAGCCCACGCTCAACCGCCCGCTGAAACACGCCCTGAAACGAGGTGTTCGAGGAGCATTGCAGGATGTAGCTGACCGCCTCCCTAATATCAGCCCCGATATCATCATAGCCCGCTTCATCAGCTTGTGCAGCAAGCTCAGCAAGCTCCAGCTTTAAATCATCAGGGATCGTCCCCCCTTTTAAAACATGTGAAGGGCTGAATGTTGCAAATACATGATGCTCCCCACGGTAACGACGTACACGATCCAAGTGGGCAAGCCCACTCAATATGCCAAGCGGCTGTTTATCACAGCCTTGAATAACAAATGCGCCATGGTAGGAATGCGCTTCCATTTGATTGACGACAATCTCTGCGATCGCGTTGCGGCTCTGCAAGGAGTAGGACATTCCGATATTGTTCTGGGCAGTTCCATCACATAAAACAGGCGTACTGAAGTAGAAAGGCACACCTCCTTCGAACCAAATTTTCAAAGCAGCCTTAAACACAGTTTCATGATCAAAAATATGCGCCGGATGGTCGGTAGACCCACCAATAATGGCGATTCTCGGTGCATTATGCTCCAAGCGGTCATAAATGTTCTCCAGTGTCCAATCAGGCTCTCCGCCCTCATAGTAGCCATCCAGCCCACGGCGGGAGCGATCCAGCAGCCCCGCGACGGTAATCGGTTCATTTGCCTTGCCCTGTACATTCCCCTGATAGGAATTTGCTGCATTACGGATCGTTATTTTCATTAAGCCTCTGCACTCCCTTTTAGCTTCATACTATCCTGCTTCACATCCTGCAAATGCGCCTTCATCATTTCACGGGCAAGCGGTGCATTGCGCTGCTCAATCGCAAGTGCAATCAGCATATGAAAATGAGCGGCTCTCTCCGGGCTACCCGATATGCGGGTTGTTTTTCTGCGGCTTTCCAGCAGCAAATCGGAGATCCCCTTCATCACTGTTGCCATCACCTCATTCGAGCAGGCCTCTGCAATATAATCATGAAATGAAATATCCGATGCAAAATAATCCTCGCCTGCCGCCAGGTCATTGATCATTTTGGAGGCAGCCTCTTTGATGTTGCGAATTTGCCCAGGCGACCCTCTTTCCGCAGCCATCGCAGCCATCTCCGGCTCCAGCACACCGCGAAATTCCAGCAAGGAAAACAAGTCTCCGACCGGAAGCCGCGTCAGGTCAAGGGGGCTGTCAAGCGGCCTGTCCTGCTGCCAATAATTCGGGCTGCGCACGAACATGCCGCGACCGTGCTCAATGAGCAGGTAGCCTTTGTTTTCCATAATGCGCAGCGCTTCCCGCACCGTGGACACACCGACCTGCAGCTCCATGGCCAGCGCCGCCAAGGAAGGCAGCTTATCGCCGGCTTTCCATTCCTCTTGATCGATCCGCTTCATCAATTCCGTGAGTACCTTAGTGCTTGCCAGCTCTTTAATCGCCATCACCTACCCACCGCCACTAACTCATATGATATGTATTTAAAGTTATAGTAACACCTGAGGTGTATGAATACAATAAGAAAAACCGTCCGAAAGATCATCGGACGGTCCTTTGATGTACTGACTCCAACCTTTGTGCGTTAGTGATGACATGGGTATGGGGTTCCGGTCGCTGTTGAAGTTCGAATTCCTTGAAATTTTGGCTTCCAGTGGTTGGAACACGAGCTTCAAAGGCGAACGCTATCGCTCCTCCACCCCACACCCATGTCCTCTTTCATTCTTTTGGTGCTGCCTCCCACTTCTTATTCCCAAGCTTATCTTCAAGTTAATAACCTGCGAAACGATGATCGTTTCACACGCTAAGAGGGACGATCGATCTTGGATCGGATTGGCAAGCAATCTCAGCGTATAGCTCGAACTAAACTAAGAAGTCTCTTCTTCGAATACGATCTCTTTGCTTTCACCAATCCGTTCTTTTCCATTGCCAATCTTGGAGCGATCTCCTAAGTAAGCACCCTGCTCGATTAGACGCTGCTGTAGATCAGGGATATCTACCTGCCGAAAACCAAGACGGCTTTGTAATGCTGTATCAACAGCGATCATCGCCGCAGCTGTGCCCGCTGCTTGCCCCATGGCAAAGCAGTTCGGCATGACGCGGACGGAGCCTTGTACGGGACGGTCACTGGAAACCGATCGACCTGGGACGATCAGGTTCTCGACACCCACAGGCAGCATGCACCTATAGGGGATGCCGTGGGATTCACCGGGGTCGAGGTGTTTGACGATCATCGTGCTTTGGGCGTTGGCCAAATGAATATCGATAAAATAAGAATTACGTGCGATATCGTCCTCAAAGGTGCGCGCGTTAATGAAATCCTCGACGACGAGCTTATAGTCTCCGACGATTCGCCTCGTTTCCCTGATCCCGATCTGGTCGCCCGAATGCACCAAATGTGCCTGCTCAAAGCCAGGGACATATTTATGCAGGAAGCGAAGCTGCCGCTCAATCAGTCTCCGCCCTTCGATGGCAGCGCGAGACAAGTCCTCGGTGTTGGTGCCATCGATGCCAAATATATGGCCAAAGTTAAAGCCCACAACCGATTTGGATATCCAGGCGGTGCCCGAAATTCGTTTGCGTCCATCCGGCAAATCACCATTGCGCATGGCTTCTTGAATAGTTTCAATCAAAGAGGACTTTTGCCCAGTTTCAGCCAGGAAGCGATCATAGCGGTCTTTATCCGCCCCGCAGACGAGAAAGCACATCGTCCCAGGCTGCAACTCCGCTTCGTTGCCGCCTTTATCGAAGGCCACACCTGCCATGGCAGCGATATCCGCGTCACCTGTAGCATCAATATACAGCTTGGCTTGCACAACAGAACGGCCGGTTTTATTAGAAATCACAATCCCTTGGATATGCCCTTCATCCATCAGCACTTGGTCTGCCAAGGTATGGAATAACACATGGGCTCCGCTTTCCAATACCGCATCATCGTAAACCCGCTTCAGAACCTCTACATCAATGGGCACCCAATCTAGGCGATCCTTATACATGCTTAAAAACTCATCACCCGATGCCAGCTTCATCGTTTCCATCAAATCCAGGCCTATGCCGCGTACGACTGGTTTTTCGCCATCGGTGTAAGGGCAAAACGCTGGCACTAATGCTGCTGTCCCCATACCACCCAAGTATCCCCGTTGCTCAATCAGTAGTGTTGATGCACCATTGCGGGAAGCGGCTATTGCAGCCGCTACACCTGCAGCACCTCCCCCTAACACAACGACATCCGGTTGATACGAGATGGGAAGCTCGCGCTCGGGGATCGTCATGGTTTGTTGTTGGCCACTCACGGCTTTTTGGCTACTCATGGTTAGTACCTCCGTATAATTAAATGCATGTTAGTGAAAACATATTTTCGCTTATTCCATAAACTTGCTTACATAGCATTTTCTACCGCTTAGCGCTATGTTCTAAGGCTTCGCCACTGTTTCCAACGCGCGTGGATCCTAGGCGCGCGTCGTTACGCTGTTTCTACTGTCTATTTTTTCGAGGTTGGGTACCAATCATTGATTTCCTTCAAGCTGGCATCTCCACCTGCTGCCTTGTATTTCGTTTGGAAGGCTTCAAGACCTGTAATATTCTCAGCTCCAAAAACCAGCTTAACGGCATAATCGTTGACCATCGTATTGAGCTGTTGGAAATTTTTCGAGTATTCCGGCATAAAAGGAGAAATACCCAACACATCAACTTTTCTCGTATCTGCTGGCTGTTTAATATTCAAAAACTCCCAAGCCTCGAATAAACGCGGATCTTTTCTAACACGCGCCTGCCAATAAGTTGGATAGTTTTTCTCATCGACACCCATCAAGAAATTGTTTGCTTGATTACGCTCGTCTGTGAATATTGGCAGAATCGGCATATAGGAGCCGTCCTTGAACGTATAATGCTTGCCTTCCTCACCAATAGCCATCGTCTTGAATGTATCTTTTTCCAGCTTGGCATTGATCCATTTGATAGCATCCTCAGGATGCTTGGAAGCTTTAGGAATAAAGGTGATCCGGTCAAAGCCAGAGGACGCGGATACTCCATACTTGCCATCTTTGCCTTTTAAAGCCGGGATGTAGTTAATTTTGGCATCTGGCTGCGTCTTCTTAAGGGCATCTGCAATGACAGGCACATCGGCCCAATGTAGAGGCATTACACCTGCACGACCACTGGAAAATTTCTCCTTCATTGTTGCATCTTTATTGACGCCAAACTCCTTATCCAGCAAGCCTTGTTTAAATAAGTCTGTCATGTAATTAATATATTCTTTAAAATTAGGATCCAAAATGCGTGGTACCAGCTTGCCATCAATATCATTGTAATAATTGGTTAATCCGAATGCGCCCGAAATATTGGAGACAAGCGGATCATCACCTTTAATAGTGAAGGGAACATTTTTATCGCCATTGCCGCCAGGATCTTTTTCTTTAAATGCCTTTAAGACCGCTGTCAGCTCATCCAATGTTGTAGGCGCTTTCAAACCAAGCTTGTCTAGCCAATCCTGACGGATCATCAAGCTCGTGCCTGCAAACGAAACGGCTACCGTTGGTACGGCATACAGCTTGCCGTCCACCTTGGCCGCATCCAGCGTAGCCTGTGAAACGGATGCTTTAATATTAGGTCCAAATTTATCAATCAGCGGACCGAGGTCTGTTAAAGCTCCTTTTTTCGCATAATCGGCATAGAGCGCTTTAAATTCGCTGCCGCCCCCTGTCGTAATCGCATCATAAGGCTCTGCCGAGGCTACAAGAATATTCAGTTTGTCCTGCGGCTTGTCTTGCGGGAGCATGTCATACTGCACCTTGTAGCCCGTTTTATCCTCGAGCAGTTTAGCCACAGGATACGTATTGTAATCATCCTTTTGCCAAATTTGTAATGACTTCAGTGCAGGCTTGGCCTCAACCTTAGCGGGAGCCGCTCCGCTTGCTGCTGGAGCTGGGGTTGCCGGAGCTGCAGCTGGAGTTGTTGGATCACTCTTGGTGGAGCAAGCGGTAGCCGTCAGAGTTAGAGCTGCCATCGATACGAGAAGCCATTTCTTTTTATTCATCTTAAAACCCTCCTCAAAGTTTTGCTTGTTTTTGTATGGTGTCTTATTATTATGAATTGTGGTAAACCAGTGGAATGGCTAGAGCTTCCAGCCAAAATTCGACGCCTTGTTCACCACAGTATTCAACTTTATTATACTTTCCGCACTTAACCTTTTACGGAACCGATAAGCACACCTTTAATGAAATACTTTTGCAAAAATGGATAGACCAGCAGGATCGGAACGGTGGAAGCAATTACTGTCGCAGAACGGATGCCCTCAGGAGAAACATTCATCATATCATCGACGCTTTTATTCAATGCCGAAGATGAATCCGCGTCCATTACTATATCCCGTAAATAAAGCTGCAAAGGTTTAAGCGACGGTGTATTGATGTACAGCATAGCATTGAAGAAATCATTCCAATAATATACGGCGTAAAATAAGCCAATCGTAGCCAATACCGGGCCACTTAAAGGAAGTATAATGCGGAACAAAATCGTGTAGGTGCTGGCACCATCCATTTTAGCTGAATCCTCTAAGGCTTCGGGCAGGTTTTCATAGTAGCTTTTGATGACTAGCATATTAAACACACTGATCATCGCTGGGAGAATGAGCGCCCATAAGCTGTTGATCAAGCCCAAATTTTTCATAAGCAGGTAATTCGGAATAATGCCGCCATTGAACATCATCGTAAATATGAAAAGCACCATCACCATGCCAATTCCCGGCAAATGCCGTTTAGATAGCGGATACGCTGTAATGGCTGTCAATAGGATGGAGATTACAGTGCCTACTACCATAACTCCTGCCGAAATAAGAAAGGACTGAATAAATTGGCTGGATGTGATGACATATTCCATCGTGCGCAATTGAAAGCCTACAGGAAATATGCCTACTTTACCCGCTACAACTGCCCATTCCTCACTAACCGATTTCGAAAATACATTCGCAAATGGGAGCAGGGTCGATATCGCCAATAAAATCAGAACGACATAGGAGAAAATATCCAGCGAGATGTCGCCTAAGGTATGTTTTCGCATTGTGAACCCCCCTACCAAATGCTGCGATTGAGCAGTTTTTTACTAAGTGTATTGCCGATAAGTATTAGCACAAATCCGACTACAGAGTTGAAGAGACCGACTGCTGTGCTGAAGCTATAATCCATTTTCCCAAGCCCAATCCGGTATACATAAGTACCAATAACATCACCGGTTTGGTAAACAACAGGGTTGTACATCGTCAATATTTGTTCCGTGCCTGCATCAAGCAGATGGCCGATCCGAAGGATAAACATCAACACAATCGTTGGCAGAATGCCTGGCAAGGTGATGTGGAACATTTGTTTAATGCGCCCGGCACCATCAATCGCTGCTGCTTCATACTGCTCCTGCTCAATCCCGGCAATGGCTGCGATAAAAATAATCGCATTCCAGCCCACTTCCTTCCAGCCTGCCGTAAAGACGACAACCGATCGAAAGAAATCGTTATTCAGTAAAAAGGAAATAGGTGCTAACCCAAACCACTCGATAAGCTGGTTTACAAGCCCTCCGGATGGTGAAAGAATGTTAATAAACAAGCCAGAAATGATAACCCAGGAAAGAAAGTGGGGTAAATAAATGATCGTTTGTACCGTCCGTTTGAAGAACATCCGCCGAATCTCATTAAGCAATAAGGCGACGATGATCGGGATCGGAAACAATAGCACAATTTTGTACATACTAATAATTAACGTGTTCATGAATACTTGAATAAATTCCTCGGAATGCATCAGCTTTTGAAATTGTTGAAGCCCAACCCATGTACTCCCGGAGATGCCTTCAAAAATGTTGAAATCCTGGAACGCAATCAATATCCCATATAATGGCGTATACTTGAATAAAATCAAGAAAGCCAAACCGGGTATCAGTAACATATACATATCGATATTGTTCCGAAACAGCCTCCAACGGCTATCCTCCTTGGGGCGGGTGCCTGCCTTCGGTTTTCGTTGTAATTCTGAAGCATCCATACTCATGCTCGCCTCACCTCCAAGTCCTTATGGTCTTATTATAGGGGGTGAGGCGAAAGCAATGTAGATGGTAATACAATGATTTCTGGTCAAATCCTAGCGAATTGGGATTAAATTAGCTTGGGCTTTCAAGCGAACGGTGACGGTCATGCCTTCATCGGGCTTAGAACGAATAGATAGACCGTAGGGGGCGCCTGAGAAAAGACGGATTCTTTCATTGACATTATTAAGCCCGTAGGAGCTGTCTGTACTGTCGGGGCGTGTGGCGGTCTGGGGCTCTGTTAACAGCTTTCCGGCTGCTTCCTCATCCATTCCGGATCCATCGTCTGTAATCGAGATAACCAATTCATCCGCTTCTCTTCGCGCTTCAATCCGAATCGAGCCGCTTTTGGCTTTGGATTTGCGAATCCCGTGAAGCAGCGCGTTCTCCACAATAGGCTGTAGGGTTAGCTTTGGCATGAAAAACGGATAAATAGCGGGGTCTGCTTCAATCGTAAACGTAAAGCTATGCGGGAACCGGTTTTGCTGGATCTCCAAATATACCTTGGCCAAGTTCAGCTCATCCTCGATGCTCACCAGATCCCTACCTTTATTCAAGCTTAAGCGAAAATATTTGGCCAAGGCATCTATCATCTGGCTGATATCATGTGCCCCCCTGCCTACAGCGATCCAATTGATCGTATCCAGGGTATTGTATAAAAAATGGGGATTAATCTGCGCTTGTAGTGCCCTTAGCTGGGCTTCCCGCTCCTGAACCTTGGCGGTATAGGTCTCCTCGATCAAGCCTTTCACTTTATGGATCATATGGTCAACCCCGCGCTCTAGCAAATTAAAATTGCCTGCTTCCATGTGGTCATCCAGTCGTTCCAGACCTTCGCGATTTATGGTACGGATGACCAACTGCACTCGGCGATTCATACCTCGGATGATAAAAGCCAGCAGCACGAATACTAGCAGCAGGAATAAGATCGAGCCGCCCAATAAAACGGCAAACCAGGAAAATTGGTTCTGCGCATTGGCTTGGAGGGAAATTTCGGCGGCCGGCACCTCCGCTACAAGCCGCCAGTCCGTATTGCGGATCGGCGTGTACATCGCATACTTGGCATCCTTGCCCGAGCCCAGCTTCATAATGCCTTCCTGCGAGGTGGCAAGCGAGGGAAGCTGATCTACAGCTGCGAGTGGTTTGCCGATCAAGGCTGGGTTCGAATGCCAAACCAGCATATCTTCTTTGTTTACGATGTATAACACTCTTTGCTCCGACAATTCAATCTGGCTCATAATGTCGCGGATCGTCTGTTCTTTCATATCAATCACGAGGATACCCGCTAGCCTGTCAAAATATTTGGGTTCCCGCAGCAGCCTGACACTGGACAGTACCAAGACTTCTTCAGCCACGCGATCAATATACGTCTCCTTATAGGCTCCTGTCCAAACCATCGCACCTCCAGCATCCATCACCGCGGGGTACCAGCTACGGCTTTGTATGCTCTTCAGTGGAAAAAAATTAATTTTCTCCCCTGCATACAGTTTGGACTCATCCACGAACAAGCGTATACGGAATACATTTTCGTTCGTCTGGGCAGCATCAATTAAGGAACGAAGATCCTTGACCACATCGATTGGGTAGACGGAATCGGAGTCCGTTAAATATTTATACAAATAGGGATTCAAAAATATAGAATTCGAGGTATCTCGTACCCGATCCATTTGGAATTGCAGATTAATCCCGGCCTGCTTGACGGTTTGCAGCATCGACCTTGTGACTTCTTGCTCAAGAATCGACGAAGATCTCTGGTAATACGTATACAGAAAGAAGCCCGCCGGAAGCAAAATAAGCAGCACATAGACGATCAGCCAATACCGTGCCGCCACAATAGCATGGACAAGCTGCAGCAAGCTTTGTAATGTTTTCGATATAAATCGCTTCACCTCTGTAACACCACCTTTACGTGATCTGGTCCCTGAATGTACTAGGGGTAAAGCCTGTATGTTTTTTGAAAATTTTGCTGAAATGGCTTGGATCCGAATAGCCTACTGCCTCACAAACCTCGTAAAATTTATTTTTGGGATCACGAAGCAGCTCCTTCGCCCGTTCAATCCGTACCTTGGTCAAATATTCGTAGATCGTCTCCCCCGTTTCCTGTTTGAAAATAAGGCTTACGTACGTGGAGCTCAAATACACGCTCTCCGCAATTTCGGCCACGGTTAAATTTTCTGCAAACCGGCTATCCATAACGGAACGTATCCGTTCGATGACATTCCTAGATTTCCCGCTGCGCTTTTCTTGAATTTGCTTGCAAACCTCCAGCAGATGTGCCTCAAGCAACCTGTGCAAATCATCGATCGTTTCTTGGGAGGAAATGCGCTCCCAGAGCTCCGCTTCCTTGTCCTCAAGCTCTCGGCAATGTATATTAAGCTCCAGCATCAGCCGGTTTGAAAGCAGGATCAGCTCCAGCGAAACATTGCGCCCGTATCGGAAGCCGTCCCTGCGATTGCGTGTTAAGCTGTCAAATAACTCGCCAACCGCATGCATCAAAGGCTCAGGATCCGCTGCCTTCAGCGCTGACATAAACCATTCACTTTGTGCAGAATCGAAGCGGTATGCACTCGTTGGGTCCGTTTCCAGGTTATCCATCGTAATAATCCGGTTTTTACCTAGATACCATTTCTGGTCGGCCGCTTCTTTGGCGCGCATATAAGATAATGGCAAGCCCGAAATCTCAGGGGTTCGCTCTCCTACGCCAATGGTCACACTAATTTTTAACCACTGTCGTAAATTTTCGCGAATTTCCTCTGCGAGCAGCAATAATTGGTTTTCCAAGCCTTCTTGCTCCATGCTTCCATACACGATGCCCACATATTCACCACTATGATTCTCGAAAGCATATCCGGCCATATGGTTGTCGATCAGTTCCTGGCAGACGTTCAGCACGGCATACGTAAGTAATTGCTTGTCTCGCTCCGTACGGTTATCAACGACGAGTGCACTGTCATCAATTCGCACAATAATCACCCAATAGGCTGCTTCGAGAGGCAGCTTAATACCTAGAAAATCTAGTTTGCTGTGAATGCGCTCAGGCCGGGCAACGCCGTCCCGGATCACGGACATCAGGAATTTCTCTAACAGCAAAGGCATGCTTTGCGTGAGCTTTACCTGCATATCGGCAACCAGCCCGCGTTTGTGCTGCTCCTCCTGAAGCTCGCCAACGACCCGTTCGACGACCGTACGCAACTCCTGCATATTCACTGGCTTAAAAATATAATCAACCGCGTTAACCTGCAACGCCGATTTCAAATAATCCGCATCGTCGTGGCCGCTGACGAACACAATTTTAATATGCGGATATTTGGCACGGATTTGCGCAGACATCGTGATCCCGTCCATATGCAGCATACGTACATCCGTAAGCACAATATCCGGCTTTACCCGCTCCACGATTTGCAACCCGACATCGCCATCATCGGCTTCATCCACAACCTCGATCCCAAACTCCGCCCAGTTAAAATAGTTACGCAGCCCATTGCGAACGGTCGGTTCGTCATCGACAATAATCAATTTAAACATGAGGTCCTCCTCCAATATTTCGTTTGTTCTATTATACAAGAAAACGCTATAAAGGAAGCGTTTCTGCTTCGGCTCGCCAAAAAGAAGAACCTCCGCCAACTTTGAACGGAAATTCTTCTTTGGGAAGGTGAGATAGCGATTGGCGAGATTTGGTCTAGCCGCTTATAAGACTTGGTGCGAACCGCATTCGAGCTTGCCCCCGGCTGCTTGCAGGACTTCATGCATGCCTCCCAGCTTACCCAGCTACTTGCGGAAAATCACGTTCTGCTCGCTTAGCTTGCCGTGCAGCGCTTCTATTGAAATATCTTTAATTGCGCAGCCGCTGTCCATCGCTATGGCCGCTGCCATCCCTGCCGCTTGCCCCATCGCATAGCAGGTTGGCTGGACGCGCATCGAGGACATCGCCACATGGGTGGCGGAGATGGCCCTGCCCGCTACCTGCAAGTTACTGATCAGCTCCGACACCATGCAGCGATAGGGAATATCATAGCCATCTACCTTGCGCTCATCGGTTGTTTTTTTGCCATCAGGGCTGTGGATATCAATTTCGTAATTCGTTTGCGCTACAACATCAGTGAATCGTTTGCCTCCAACAACGTCATGCTCAGTCAAGGTATACAGCCCTTGAATTTGGTTCGTTTCCCTTACACCAACCTGTCCGGCAACATGAGATAACGTATAGGTTTCGTAGCCGTTTCTTTGCAAATAATACACAATCGAAAATACCTGCCGAAGCGCCTCGGTCTCCGCATAGTTTACATCTGCGATGTTCGCGCCATTGCCTTTGACCCGCGTCATATTGACCAGCAGCATCCCGTCATCGTTTCGCTCCCAGTACAAACGGCGGCCCTGCGGCAAATCCTCGACGCTTTGGTAGTCATAGCAGCCCTCAGGCAGCAGTGGTATGACCGGCTTGCCGGTATTTTGCATCATAAACATCAGCGTCATCGGCTGGGTTAATCCGTCCTCTTCGCGGCCTGAGGTGAACGGCACCCCGGCATCAATCGCAACCCGCCCATCTCCCGTACAATCAATAAACTGCTTGCCCTCAAATGCTTGTAAGCCCTCCCGGGTCGAAGCAATTACTGCTTTTAATCGCCCTTCTTCCTTGACCACGCCAACAAATTCAGTATGGTAGCAGACCTGCACCTGCTCCTTTTCCATTTTTTCATTTAAATAATGCCGAAGCAAAAAAGGTGAAAACTGCGGCGAAACCGATTCATCGTGATGCTGGGGCAAATATTGGGTTAGCACCTCGGAAATCATTTCACGGTAAATCCCCGTTACATTGCCAATTGGCATAAAGACGCTGACATTACCCAAGGTGCCCATGCCGCCGAGCTGTCCCGACCTTTCCAGCAAAATCACCTTTTTCCCGCATCGTGCAGCATTAATCGCCGCCGCCGTGCCCGCAGGTCCCCCACCAATCACAATCACATCTGCAGAAGCATATACGCTGACGCTTCTCTCAAGCTCATAGGTTTGATTTGATTTTGAATTCAATTGAATGGCCTCATTTCATCGATTTTATTTGGTATTTGCTTATAGTGTAAGTGAAATGAAGCTTAACTTTTAGTTTCATTTTTGTTACAGTTTAAGGATGACTTATCGGACTAAGCTGTCATAAGCTGTCAGCCACTTTTTAAACAGCAAAATTTTCAACAGGAAAGGACGCCTATGCGCAGAAAAAAACAAATCACCTTGCACCATGTAGCAGCCGAGCTTGGGCTCACGATCCATACGGTATCCAAAGCACTTCGGGGCCTGCCCGGCATGTCCGAAACGACGAGAAGGGATGTTTTCGCTGCAGCCGAGCGATTAGGTTATAAAACCAAGGAAAAGGAGCTCAGCCTAGGCTATGAAAAAACACCAATGCTCTCCTCCAAACGAAGGCGTTTTTGCATGGTTCTGACGCATGATACTCCTTTTTTCAGAATTCAGCTGCAAGGCATCCAGGATCGATTATTAGAGCTGGGCCATTCGGTTTCGGCCTCCTTTATGCCTAGCTCCATCGATAGCCAACAGCAATTTGAGCAATGGGTCGAGCAAATCGAGCTCCATTATTATGATGGTATTTTCATCCCGGCAACGATCCCCGATCTGCCCGAGCAACTGCTGCTCCAACTGCCTATCCCGAAAGTTCTTATTAACTTTCCACCAGTTCTCGCGAACGTGGACAGTGTGATCTGGGATGTAGTCACAGCTATTCACCAATCTGTAGATTATTTGGCAGCCATGGGGCATCGGCGTATTTTATATATTGGCAATATCCATACATATAGGGGATTTCAGCTGCGTTGGCAAGCGTTTCAGGATGCGATGAACGGGATGGGGATGTCGGCTGAACCGGAGCTGCATCTGACTGAAGACGATCTGGATCACGAGCTTTGGATTTCCAGGCTGCAGGAGAAGCTGCTCCATGGCAATTACACAGCCCTACTGAGCGCGGTCGAAAATAACCTCCCGCGTGTTTTGTATACCGTGCAAGCGATGAATCGGTCGATCCCCGACCATTATTCCTTGATTAGCCTCGAAAATTCAGGAAAAAATCCTTTATTTCCGCAATTATCGCGTCCAACCCTGCTTATTGGAGAAACGGGAAGCCGCGCCGCAGAACGGATGCTTTGGAGAATTGCCAATCCGAACCAGCCTTATGAACATATACGATTGCAGGGCACTTTTTTCAAAGGGGATACAGTTCGAAGCTTGTCAAACCTCCCTACAATCTGAGGGATGCGGAGGATATATAGAGAAGCCGGAAAAGCACTGCCTCTCATCAAAATGATGGAGGAAGTGCTTTTTTGCATTTTCATTAACAAATAGGGATATTGTATTTATTCGGACTCGGACTAAATATTGATAGTTAAGACTCCTCCCCATCAGAGGTAGCTAGTCAACGTCCTGCAGCCCATTGCCAGAGTTTTCTATTTTGTTCACACTTGTAAAGTCGCCCCAGCAGCAATTTCCACTGCCTCGTCCTCCACGCCAACCCATACGGATAATGCCGAAGGGTTATGGACAATCGAGCCGGAAACGGACCACCGCAGCTGCTGTAGCGCCTTCATATAGGCAACAATCTCCGCATTGGTTGCGTACCAGATCTGAGGTTGTCTCCCAACCAACTCGCCAAACTGCTCCATAAGCTCCCAATTAGCATCGTTTTCGAATTCATAGCTGTGGCCCCAAACATAAAGCAAGACCATTCTGGAATATTTCGCTTGATACGCCAAAAATTTCTCACCATGCTCCAGCATCGATTTATGATGGCAGGTTGGGTGCCACTCAAGCCAGTTCTCTGGAAGCTGGAAGCCGCCATGGCTGCGTGTTGTTCTCGCATATTCAATGCCCAAGGCTGGAAGTGTGTGTACTACCTGCTCATTCCAGCTGCCAAATGGATAGGACATCCCTTTGACCGGATAACCGACCAATTCCTCCAAAGCTTGGCGGTCCTCAAGCAGCTCCATAGCAACACGCTCCGGCGGGGTCAGCTCCAGATGGGGATGCGTCACGGTATGTGCTGAAACCTCATGCCCCGCAAACAAAGTCGCCACTTCTTCAGCCGTAATATAACGGTTATTGCCGAGCTTGCCCGAGTTTAAGTGGAAGGCACCTTTTAACCCATAGCGATTCATTATTTCCACCAGCCTGCGGTCATGGTCGCGTCCATCGTCGTAGCTCATTGTAACCGCCTTCATTTTTCCATCAGGAAAACGGTCATAGCGTATTTTCATAAAAATCCCTCTACCTTCTTGGGGCCAGTGCCACATATTTCTCCAATAATATGTCCATCCTACCCTATTCTCCTTTATATGACAATTAAAAGAAAACAGATCGATTGGATCATTCGGATTGAATGAAATACACTTGGCCGTGCAAGAATATAGAGGGAGCTTATTCGATATATTCAGCTTCATTACATGAATCGGTACGGTTCAAAAAAGCTTAACCTACTATAGCAACAGTCTGGTGCTCGACTGCATCCAGAAAGCGCTCAGCATCAAGGGCTGCCATACACCCAGTTCCAGCGGCACTGATCGCTTGGCGATATTTGTGGTCCTGGACGTCGCCGCAAGCGAATACGCCTGGTATTGTAGTTTCAGTGGTTCCCGGAGTTACCAGCAGGTAGCCTTGTTCATCCACAGGCAGCTGGCCGTCGAGGAACTTGGTGTTAGGAGTATGCCCGATCGCGATAAAAATACCGTCGGTTTCGATCACTTCATCCTCGTTAGTCAGGTTGTTTCTGACCTTCAAGCCCGTAACACCCCGATCATTAGTAAGCACCTCTAACGGATTGCGATCCAGGCTCCAGCTAATTTTCGGATTTTGGCGTGCTCGGTCCTGCATGATTTTGGAAGCCCGCAGCTCGCTGCGCCTGTTGACCACAACAACCTCGGAGGCAAAACGGGTCAAAAAGTGGGCTTCCTCCATAGCCGAGTCGCCGCCACCGACGACGATGATCTTTTTGTTGCGGAAAAAGAAGCCATCGCATGTAGCGCATGTGCTGACGCCTCGCCCGACATTTTCACGCTCACCAGGAATGCCCAAATATTTGGCCGAAGCCCCTGTCGAAACAACGATCGTTTCAGCAATAATGTCCTCATGCCCTTCAATCGAAATCCGAAATGGGCGTTTGGAGAAATCCACATTCGTTACCCAGCCTGTCCGGAATTCAGCGCCAAAGCGCTCTGCCTGCTTGCGCATATTGTCCATAAGCTCAGGTCCCATAATCCCATCTGGGAACCCAGGGAAATTTTCAACCTCGGTTGTTGTAGTTAGCTGGCCGCCCGGCTCCGGTCCCTCTATAATGAGTGGCTCCAGATTGGCTCTTGCCAAATATATGGCTGCTGTCAGGCCGGCTGGCCCTGTTCCAATAATGACGGATTTGTACATAGTAAGCTCTCCTCTTGTTTACGATTAGGGTCGTTTATTGACTTCTTTTAAGATTGGTTTTATCTTATCAAAAATCAAACCCGGCATCATGAAGGAATGGTGAACTTAACATGAAGATCTGATGAAGGAATTAAACCTCCAGCATAATCTGCTTCCCATCAATGTGGACTGGATAGGTTTTGAGCTGCTGCTTTTAATATTGCATACCGCCTTGCCTGTATCCAGCTCAAATTCCCAGTGATGCCATGGACAGCGCAGTACCTTCCTACTTGATATCCACAAGCATTATTGCGGACGAAGCTGCCGCTTATACTCGCTGGGCGACACTCCGTATCGTAAACGGAAAGAACGGTTGAAATGCGTGTAATTGGCAAAGCCGCATAGGAAAGCCACCTCCTGCAACGTCGAACCGCCAATTAGCATCCGCTCTTTGGCTATCGAAAGACGGACCTCGATCGCATAATCCATTACCGATTGATTAAACGTCTCCTTGAATAGCTGCGAGGCTCGCGATATGCTAAGGCCAACAGACATCGAAACATCTCCAAGGGTGATTGATTCGGTTGCATGCTTCTCTATGAATGTTTTGATTTGGTAAGATATGGAGCGCTCATAAATGTTAAAGCTCTCGCCGCCAGCGATCAGCCGCTTCAAGTGCAGCAGCATGCTTTGGGCTAAATATCCAAGGATATCTGGATTGAAATCCTTCACTCTTCGCTTCTCATAAACCAGATGCTTCCAAATAGAGATGAGCATTTCATCAATACCTACATTCAGCTTGATGTCTTGTTGGTAATCCTCCCACCACAGCTGAATCCAGGCTTCAGCCGGGTCTACACTAAGGAAATAATCGCCGCTAGGCGGTGGCTCGTTTTTACCAAGGCGGATAATAAGCTCATAGGTATCACCTGGCTTGCAGAGTAAAACATCTCCAGGACGGATCAAATACAAAATGCCATTCACAATGGCTTGGCAGAAGCCCTCTGTCTGTAGCCGTACCAGATAATATTTCAGCCCATGGGCTTGATTGGAATGAAACGGACGAGTATGTGTAGAATGTCCAACAGTTACGATTCTCATGGCTGGTCACCTGAACCTGTCTTTAATATGTCTATAGGCGTAAGATACATCAATCTAGTGAAACCGATACCATTCATTTTATTTGATCATAATCTACATGTAAAGCCATGCTATTGGACGATTAATGATAATAAGATAAGTGAATAAAATCGTAAGATAAGTAAAGGACATCGAGACTGAATAAATGTATACTAAATTTCGTCAAATCATTGATTGACTTACTATAAGCAACTCTATCTGCAAACAATTCACATGTAATCAGCCATTGGCAACACGTTAAAGACATACATACTTATCACAATTAGGAGGAATAGAGCATTATGGCAAACAAATTAAGATTAGGTATTGTAGGGGTTGGAAATATTTTCAAAGCTTCTCATGTGTTGCCTTTGCAAGCACATCCCGAGGTAGAAATCGTTGCGGTTTGCGATATCAATTTGGAACGGGCAGAGCAAATTGCTGCGGAGTACGGCATTGAATCCGCTTATGCGGACTACCGTGAGCTGCTGAAGCGGGACGATATCGATGTGATCGACATTTGCACGTCGAACTACTTCCATTCGGAGGTGGCCATCGCAGCCTTGAAGGCAGGCAAGCATGTATTCTGCGAAAAGCCGGATGCGATCAATCCCGAGGAAGCGCAAAAGATGGCTGATGCCGCACAAGCCAGCGGCAAGGTGCTGATGACGATGAGAAATAACCGTTTCACACCAGCGTCCAGCTATTTGAAGCGCTATATTGATGAGGGTCATATGGGCGAGGTTTATACGGGCCGTTGCGGCTGGGTTCGCCGTAGAGGCATTCCGGGCAAGGGCGGCTGGTTCACAACAAAGGAGCTCTCCGGCGGCGGCTCGTTGATCGACTTAGGCGTGCATTTTATCGATTTGGCAGTTTGGCTAATGGGCAATCCTAAGCCTGTTGCCGTAAGCGGCGCTACCTACACCAAATTTGCTAACAATGAAATTTCCAACTCTGTTCATAGCCGCTTTGGCGAGAAAAAAGAAGGCGGCACCTTTGACGTTGAGGATCTGGCGATCGGCTTTATTCGTTTTGAAAATGGGGCTTCGCTGCAAATTGAGTTCAGTTGGGCTTCCAATATTCAGGAGGATGCGAACTTCGTCGAGCTTCGCGGCACCAAAGCAGGCTGCAATTTACGAAAAGGCGAGCTGCAAATCTTTTCCGAAACTGCCGGACAGCTTACGAATATTACCCCGATCCTAAAAAAAGACGCACCTCCCGGACACACCGAGCATCTTAAGCATTTTATCGAGGTTGTCCAAAAGCGGGCTGAACCGATCAATCTGCCGGAGCATGGCGTGGATATGATCAAAATTTTATCCACCATTTATAAATCTGCGGAAACCGGCAGAGAGGTTGTTCTATAGAATTACAATTGTATGCACTGGCATTTGAAATTGTATCGTATTAGAACTACAAGAGGCTGTACTTTAGTCAGTTTATGACTTCTGGGACAGCCTCTTTCTTTTGTACAATTGGGAAGCAAGTACATGGAAAGTTTTCAAATTTTTCTAGTCAGCATGCCGATTTATTCCAAATAAATCATTTTCCGAGTCATGCCACCATCAATAGTTAGATTGATTCCAGTTACAAAATCATTGTCTGGAGCCGTCAAATACAGGCAGGCACGAGCAATATCCTCCGGTTTCCCGACTCGTCCGGCAGGATGCTGCTGGTGATCTGCGAGCCCTAGGGCATTATAATCGCCTGTTTCTATCCATCCGGGGCTGATCGCATTCACCTGGATGCCATCCTTACCCAATGAAATGGCAAGCGCATGCGTTAAAGCAATAATCCCGCCCTTCGATGCAGCATAAGCTTCTGTATTCGGCTCCGACATCTCCGCACGAGTAGAAGCCATATTAATAATCGAACCTTTGCCTGTCTTCCTCATCACTTTGGCAGCCTCCCTGGAGCATAGAAAGGTTGCCCGCAAGTTCGTATCGATTACATAATCCCAATCGTCGATATCCAGCTCATAGGGCGATTTGGAGCGTCCAAGCCCTGCATTGTTGATAAGAATATCAATATGTCCAAATTGATCTGCAACCGCTTGGATAGCAGGGGCAATGGCGTGGCTATCGCTGAGGTCAAGCACTCTCCCGTAGGCCTCTTCGTAGCCTGCTTCCTCGATCAACCGTTGTGTCTCCCGCAGCTTCTGCTCATCCTTGTCAAAAAGAGCGACCTTTGCGGCTTCAGACGCATAGCTCATCGCAAGTGTCCGCCCGATCCCTCCCCCAGCACCAGTAATAATAACAACTTTGTTCATATATGCGCTCATCATCATGATCCCTCTTTTCGGTTACAGGTATAGTAAAGATTAACTGTCTAGGTATTTCGGCCAATGTAAGCCAAGCACCTTGTTGGTTTGCATATATTTGGCAACATCCGCCCTAGGATTCCTTTCCCTTCGGAAATTAAATTACTATTCTCCTCAATGGTCCGCTCCTTTAATGTTTGCTTTGTATTTGTATAGGTATCCGTAATGATAATGGAGGAAACAATTGAAATAATAGTGGAAATCAGGAGGATGGCAACCCATTTATGAGGGATACTTTTTTCAAAAAAATCCATGTTGTCGCCCCGTTTACTCAAATAGATCGAATGCCCGATTTAGCACATGAAGGCTGTATTTAAAAAAATAATTATTTTTAGAGGAGAAAATAGTGAAAATAGTGTAAAATGCAAGAGCGAACCGTAAATTTGCAATCATATAACCTAAGGAGATGCACATATGGCTAAAAACGAAATTATTTTAACCGCAGAAGGGCTACTTAAGCTGGAGCAAGAGCTGGAGGAGCTTAAAACCGTCACACGCAAAGAAGTAGCCGCGCGTATTAAAACCGCAATCAGCTACGGGGATTTAAAAGAAAATAGTGAATACCATGCCGCCAAAAATGATCAGGCCTTTATGGAAGGAAGAATCCTGACCATTGAAAGAATGCTAAAAGTAGCTACCGTTATCGAAACGGCAGATACCAAAACCGTCCATGTTGGCTCGATAGTTATCCTTAATGATGTGGAGTTTGCCGAAAAAGTACAATATCGGGTTGTAGGTCCCTCCGAAGCCGACATTCCTGAGAACAAAATCTCGTATATGAGCCCCCTTGGAAGCTCGCTGATGGGCAAATCGGTTGGTGATATTATTAAGGTCGATGCACCCATGGGCATTATCCAATATGAGCTGCTTGAAATCAAATCAACGGAATAACCGGATTCCATGGTAGTGCGTTACTTCGATTTGTTAGGCTAGTCAGGCTTCTGCTTTATTGCCTAAGCTAACTTTATAATGGGCTTGCTCGATCCAGCTGCGATCCGAAAATTCGCGTCCACGAACCACGACTTCATTGGGATATATCTGCACATACATGCCTTGGGCTACATCATTATTCCCTGCGCTTCGTGTTTTACCCACTGAGGCGTTGTTGAACCAGTGAAACGAGTTCTCTTGATTATAATGACTCTCTGTTGCAAAGTTACGATGCGTATGCCCCGACAGTACAAACACATTACGGTACGGTTTAAGAATGGCACGGAATTCTCTCGCTCTAATCATTTGATGTGGTCTTCCGTCCATATCTGGAGCAGGCAGCGGCTGATGAATGAACACGAAAGCAGGTTTTCCTTCCTCATGCTGCTTCATGATGTTCTCCAGCCAAGCTAGCTGTGCATCGGAATACCAAGCGCCTTCCCCCACCTCTGGCTTATCACCGACATAAACCTCCTGGGACATGATGATCATATGGGAATCACCTGCCCAGAAGTCCATATATGGATGGTCCTTATAGCCAAAAAACTTCATAAACCGCTCTTTGGCCATGGTATCGGTCTTGCCATTAGGCATCGTTTCCCTGGCAAAATCCCCATTTTTATCGATCCATATATCATAATAATCATGATTGCCCATATTTGCATAAAGCGGAGGCAGCTTATAACCGCTTAATACTTGACGCAGCAGCTTATAGTCGGTTTCCCGTCCCATATCCGTAAGATCCCCACCTAAGACAATAAATTCTACAGGTGATTCAAAATTGCTGACATCCTTCAGCGCGGCATGCAGTTTATCCGTCATAATGGCGATCCCATCCGAAATATGAAGATCGCTCAACAGGAAAAAGGATAATAAAGGTTTATTCGATAACTCGTCTTCTGTCAGTGACTCCAATGCTGCTATAGGCGTGGGCACACCCTGCATCGGATGGCTGGGTTCAAGCCATTGCTTCCAAACCAAACCTCCACCTGCGAGCACAGCTAGCGATGCCAGCATTCTTTTAATAAATTGTCTTCTTGAAATCATAAGATCACCACCTGCTTCATTAAACCGAATGATAGCCAAAGTATAGCATATATTCGACGCCTGCAAAATGGTCCTCGGTTCCCAGCAATTATAGAGCAGCCAAGCCTAGTACATCCGCCGCGCTTAGTGCGTAATTGTATATCCATATCCGTAAATCATCGAGCTGATGGCAAGCGGTGTTATTGTTATTGTGCCGATCATCCTGATCTTCGCTTTGATTCAAGGGTTTCGCCATAATTAACTCCTCTTACATTTTCTATGGACATCCGGCCCAAACGCGATTTTAACGTTATCCCAGATTATCTCCACGCTTGTTCTGTTCTCCTAAAATCATCTCAAGCAGCCGGAAAAATGTATCCATAAATCGCTTGGCATCCACTTGTACGCATACAAGCGTATTGGGTCCTGATGGAGAGGTCCTATTCAAATCCTCTACAGTTCTGCCGTCTGCATCCTTATCCAAATCCACTTTTACATACATAGGCAGCGTCAGAACCAGCGTTGGATCCAAGGCTACAGCAACCGCCAGCGGATCATGAAGCGCACAGCCGTCCAGATAAGGATGATATACCTGGTACACATTCAAATAAAATTCGGTGAAGTTGGCGAACAAAGTACTAAGCTCGGTTCCCTTGCCCCGCCATCTAAGCATATCGTCGCGGGTCAATAAGGTCTTACGGGTTACATCCAGCCCAACCAAGATAATGGGCAGCTCCGATTCCAATACTAGACTTGCCGCCTTCCGCATCGACAATGATATTAGCCTCGGCAAATTTCGTTACATTACCGGGAGACATCACCGCCCCGCCCATAATGACGACTCGGCCTACCAAGGCGATGATCGAAGGGTCCTTCAGCATGGCTAGAGCTAGATTCGTGACAGGACCTGTGGTGACGATGGTCAGCTTCTTGCCAAATCGGTGTACCTGTTCGATGATAAAATCGACAGCATGCATTTCACTTAGCGCAGGCTCGGTCACTTCGCCTAACGTTTCCCCCAGCCCATCCTTGCCATGGAAGATCCCGCTAAATTCCACCGGCCTGGAGAGTGGCTGGACGGCTCCACGATAGGCTGGAGTATCCACTCCCATCATTCTTAGCAGCTCGCAGGTATTGCGAAACGCATTATCGAGTGGGGTATTGCCATAAGTAACAGTGATGCCCAATAGCTCAATTTCTGGTGATGCCACCGCATAGGCAATGGCCAAGGCGTCATCGATTCCTGTGTCTACATCCAGTATCATTTTCATTGTCATATTGATTTCATCCCCTTCTTTAATCTGCACCTTCTGCCATTCGCTCGGCGATTCGTTTTTTTAATTTTTCCACTATAGGCTCATAGTTGGGGTCACCCGCTAAATTGATCTGTTCGCAAGGATCATTGTGTACATTAAATAGCAGATAAGCTTCTGCTTCACGATTCAGCACAATTTTCCACCATTCCGTTAGCAGCATCGTTTCCTGATTGATTTCCGATAAAGCATCCGTTCTATGCACAAGCGCAGGATTGTCCATAACCGCACATAAGGAACGGGCATTCTGTGAGTATAGCAGGCTCCCCCCGCTGAGCTCAACTAAGGTTGCACCTACATCCATCAGCTCCACCACTGTCTCTAATAGGGAGCCAGCCTGGGATGATGTTCTCGTTGCAGGAGTTCGCACAATAAGCGGAACCTGGGCCGAGCTTTTTAAAAAATTCGATTTATACAGCAGTCCAAAATCTCCATTCATCTCGCCATGGTCAGAGGTAAACACGATCACAGTGTTATCCAGCTCCCCACGTTTCTCAAGTACCCCCAACACTTCGCCGATCTGGTCGTCGATCAAAGAAATATTACCGGCATAATTCGCACGCAAGAGAGCGATCTCTTGCTCATCCATCAGCGGCGCATACTCCGGCTTGGCCATCATCTCATCGAGCATACCCTGCGGGCGCTGCATACTCCCAGTCAGCTTGGCAATCGCTTTGGGCATTTGCTTGGGGTTATATGAGCTTGCATAAGGTTCGGGAGTGTCCCAAGGCTCATGCGGCCCACCGAAGCTAAGCATACAGCACCAGGGGCGCTCATCCTCGTATGCGGTCAAATATTGCTTTGCTTTTTGCGCTACATAGATATCGGCATATAACGCAAGCGGAAGCGGAGAAGGCCTTGCCACATAGGGCTTATTGGCATAGCGCTCTTCATAATCTTCGATGTAGGACTGCCACAGGCCCTGCCGCTCCCATTCATCTGTCATATCGCTTCTAGCTTCCATGCTGGCACGCGGACCTGCTATTTCATGGACATCTTCAAAGCCATAGGCCCGCATTAAATATTCCCTGTCACGCAGATCACCCTGATAACGATGGTGATGGCTTTTGCCGAACAGGCTGGTTCGGTAGCCCGCCGCCTGGACATCCTGCATCCATGTGCGGCTATTTTCCGGTAGATCGTAGCCGCGAATATTCGTCCAAACACCCGTTTGATGCGGGTACAAGCCTGTAGCGAGTGCGGTGCGTGCTGGAAGGCATAAAGGAGAATTCGTCACACATTGTGTAAAGGTGATCCCTTCTCCAGCAAGACGGTTGAGATGAGGCGTCCTCGTCCAATTGCCTATACATTCGATACCATCCCAGCGGAACTGGTCGGCCATAATAAAGAGCAGATTTGGTTTTATTGTAGACTCCATCTATTTTAACAACCCCAAATCCTTCAATTCCTGTGTACGTATTTCCTGCACCTTAGTAAACTGATAACGCTCGTTCAGCGTCTTGACGTATTCATCCCATTTGCTGAAATCCTCTTTGCCATAAATGAATTTCAAGGAGGCTTCCTTCACATACTTATCTCCGTCATAGCTGAATGGAAGTGTACTATAAAAGTAGCTCACGATTTGATTGCCTTTACTTCTTTCTGCATTCATCTTTTCGAAGGATTCATATTCACTTTTCGTCGCTTGCAGCTTGATCACATCATGATTATTCGGTACGCCCCCCATTGTATATGGAGTCATATAATCATTTTGGTCTTTCGCTAATTGCGGAAGCAGCCCGGTGATCTTGCCATTTTCCGATTTATGATGAATGCCCTCAGCTCCAAAATCAAGGAATTGGCCTCCCAAGCCACCCGAGTAACCATCCTTATACATATAATTAAGCAGCTTTACGATTCGTTCTGCTTTCCCTGGCTCACTCAACGCATTGCCGGCATTGTGTATGCCATGACCTCCAGCAATGTGGAATCATCCATGTGTGATGGCAAATGGCTAATGCGGGATCGCAAAGTATTAGCGCTGGACGAGCATGCCCTGTTGCTTGAAGTACAAACCCGCGCGCAGGCGCTGCTTGGACGGACCGGCATTATCCTTCCGCAGCGGTTCCCGATGCATTAAGTGCGTCGTTTCGCAAACCTCTTGCAGAGAGATTGCAGTCCTAGATGGATTGGAGCCACTCACACTTGAATGACACTAACCCAGGTTCCCGACTTGGCGCTCTGGACAATAGCCTCATTAATAAGCATGATCTGGTAGCCCTCTTTAAAGCTGGCTACGGAGTCGGGGATCCCCACTTGATTGGAGATAGACCCGTAAAATTGATGCATCATATTTTTCAAGCTGTCTGCCCAGCCTTCGACATGGCCGCTAGGGTAATGTACGAAAGGAATCGCTTGCTTTTTCACAAGATTGGAATCCCTCATCACCGTTTCTCCCGGTTTGTCCCGATAACCAAGCGTTAGCTTACAGGGCTCCTCTTGCTCCCATGCTCCCGATGCAATAGAGCCATCCAAGCTGATTCCAAGCGCGTTTTTTTTGCCAGCCGATACTTGAGAAACCGTCAATACACCCCGAGCCCCATTATTAAACTTCACAAGCACCGCGCAATAATCTTCATTTTTAATATCAATAAGCTCTAAAGCTTCCCCTTGATTCAAAACAGTAGTTGATGAAGCCGTCGATTGAGCACTGGTTGGAGCGTTTGAGAAAGCACTCAATGGAGTGCTGGGTTGGGCATTCAATGAAGCATTCAATGCATCACTCGATGAATGGCTGCTATTCGTCGGTTTAAACCTCTGAGGAATCACAATCGCGGAATCAGCCAAAACCTCCGTAATCCGCAAGCCTGTCACATACTGCACAAGGTCATACAGATGGGAACCGATATCGCTGATCGCTCGCGTTTCTCCTCCATACATAGGCTCCATACGCCAGTTATAGTCCGTTTGATAAAACAGCCAATCCTGCAAATAATGCCCCTGCACGATTCTTATATCCCCAAGATCGTGATCCGTTACCATGCTTTTCAAATGCTGGACCATCGGAAATTGCCTATACACAAAGTTAACGGCTGTAGCAAGCTGCTTTTCCTCTGCCAATAGGTATAGCTCCTTCGCCTCCTCACTTGTGAGCGTCA
Source organism: Paenibacillus agricola (assembly GCF_011440305.1). GTDB lineage: Bacteria > Bacillota > Bacilli > Paenibacillales > NBRC-103111 > Paenibacillus_S > Paenibacillus_S agricola. The sequence continues at coordinate 319,319 of NZ_JAAOIW010000005.1, forward strand.
TCGGCTTCTCGCTAAGCAGATGCTTTCCATGAAGCAAAGCCTGCTTATTCATCTCAAAATGCATATGATTAGGCGTACAGTTATGAATAACTTCAATTTCTTCATCGTTTAATAAATCTATATAATTCCCGTATGCTTTAGGCACATGAAGCTCGCGCGCGTATTGGTCTGCCGTTGCTTGCGTGCTTTGTCCAATGGCGACAACCTCTACATAACCCAATCTTCGGATCGCTTCAATATGGGCCTTACCGATCAGCCCTGCTCCGAGCACCGCTGCTTTTATTTTACGCATGATCTCTCACCTCACTTATAACTATAATAAACCTACTTATATTTTTCAATACTATAAGTACGTTTTACAAAAATATATATTTCGGGTTAGTCAAAATTATGCATAGATGCGAAAAAGACATGCTTGCTCCCTTGTATAGCTAGGAACATACATGCCTCTTACTCTTATCTCCTTTGGATAAACATCTGAGCTGATCGGATTACTGACTAAACAGCTGCTGCTCCATCCATTCGATCGTTTCATGAATGGCAGTCTGTAATTTATATTGGGGAATATAGCCTGTCTTCTTCTGCAAAAGACTTGTGTCATATAGTCGATGGCGAGTATGATGCTTGACATTAGGTTTCTCTTGGATCAAAGCAGCGCGCGACATGGACTCGAAAACCAAGGGTACAGACAAATAATCGGCAATGATCCTGTAATAATCCTCAGCTGTTACGGCATCTGGTCCTGTACAATGGAATATTTCACCGAAGCTTGCGCCTTGACCGGCAATATGTACTATACAAGCCCCAATTTCCCGATTCCATACGGGTTGGATTAACATCTGACCTTCGGCAACTAGTACCAGTCCCTCGCCCTGCCTGATTTTATGGAGCAGTCCCGCATCTCTCCCTTGGGCTTGATCACACCCTAATGAACGTCCAGCCCCCAATATATGAGGCGGCCTTAGGACAGTGACTGGAAATCCATACTCATGCCATGCATCAAGTAGAAGTTTTTCGCAATCTAACTTTCCACTGGAGTAAGTCAATTCCTCTTGGGTTGGATGCTGCTCAGTTATTGGGTATCGAGTTCCATGAATTGCTGCATATACATAATCGGTGCTGATCAGAATGTAATGGGCAGCCCTGTCTCGAAAGCAGTTCAATGCATGCTCAGCATCCATCTGGTTATAGGCAGCACAGTCAACGACAAGATCAAACTTCCGGTTATTAAGTGCACTTTCCATAGCTCCTGGAATGGAGCGATCGGCTTGAATAAATTCAGCTTTCTTAGAATGGTTGGGTTTATTTCCCCTGCCTAATGAGCTAACCTCCCAGCCCCCCTTGATTAATTCTTCAACAATTGCGCATCCCAAGAATCCTGTGCCACCAATAACTAGTGCTTGCTTTCCCACAAAATCTTCCTCCTTAGGTAACATATAAGAATATTATACACACTAATATTACAACATAAGGATCTTAAGCAAATATATTTATTAATTATTAATTCCTCATTTTATACGATCTTTGCCTCGTTTTAAAAATCCTTGCAAGTTGTTGAGGTAACACCCTGATGGTTCTCCGTTGGAATTTAATAGTACTAAACAGAAAAAAAACCTCTCGCATTGGAGGCAATTGCCTATTCCAAATTGAAAGGTTAAGTACAAGCTTAAAGAAAACAGCTCACATCATCATTAGTTGCTTGGGTAATCAGCTCATCAATCGTCATAAAAGCCCCACCGACAAGACCCGCTTTATGATCCAATATGGATTTATTGATAGCCAAGTTTCGAGTCGCGAGCGGCAAGGATCGCTGATAAACGCTTTGTCTAAGTGCAGCCAGGAACAAATCGCCAAATTCGGAAACCCTCCCGCCAACCGCCACCAGCGCCGGATTGGAGAAATTGACGATGGAGGCAATGACCCGTCCGATCAATAGCCCACTGTCACGCACCAGCTCCACTGAAGCAGGGTCCAGCTTGAGGATACCATTTCCGATATCTTCCAGCGTAAGCTTGCCTTGATCCTCAAGCTGCTTTAGCAAATAGCCACTTTTACCTGACAATGCCATGTCCATCCCTTTGGCGACGATTGCTTTGCCACCTGCTTCAGCCTCCAGGCACCCCCGGTTTCCGCACCAGCATACCGAATCACTGCCAATATCAAAATGCCCAATATCCCCGGCACTTCCCGTTGCCCCCCGGTATAGCTTGCCGTCGTAAATAACACCTGAGCCAATACCCGTGCCTACCTTCATATAAATAAGGTTATCCACCTCAAAATTCAAGCCTTTTGCATGCTCACCCAACGCCATAATATTCACATCATTATCTACATAACAGGAACAATCATAATGCCTCGCCCAAAACTCCCTGATTGGATAACGGTCCCAGCCCGGCATAATAGGCGGAGCGATAGGCATCCCCATTTCAAAATCAACGGGCCCTGGTATCCCGATACCGATTCCTTTGACCGTTTCCTTGCCAAGCTCAAGCTCGGATAATAGCTGCTCGGATAACCGATAAATATGGTCCAATACATGCTCGGGACCATCCCCGATAGAAATAGCTGAGGTTGTTACGCCAATAATTTCACAATTAAAATCGGTATAAGCAACCTGCACGGATGTGGTTCCTAATTCGATCGATAAAATAAGGCCATACTTTTCATTACATGTATATTGTTTAGGCTTTCTGCCGCCACTAGAAGCGCCGATATGGGACACCTTAATCAATTGCTGCTCAAGCAATCGTTCTACATGAACAGAAACAGCCGACAACGAAACAGCCATCTCATTAGCGAGTTCAGCCTTCGACAGTGGGAACTTGGCCCTCCGAATTTTTTGGAGAACTTGTGCTGCTAGAGTTAGCACTGGAGCCACCACTTTCTACTAATGTTATTGAGAACTTATAACAGATTATTATATCGCTTTTACTAGTATTAATCAAACCATATAGCCTGTTAAGAGCTTTCTGAACCTATTGAAGAAACCGTCAGGGATTATCCTGACGGCTCTTTATTGTGCTGGCTCCGCGGTGTGCTCGTAAGCTAGGACACTTAAAACGTCGGTAAATTATCCAAATTGTTTTGTGGAGTACCATCCGGCTCGCTTCGCAAAATTTCACGGCCGTAGCGTTCGAATACATCCACATTGGCCAAAGCACCCGCTTTTGCTTCATTCAAGGCTGCCACATAATCCAGCTTACGCCCTGTGGACGTTTGAAATGCTATGATATTGCCGTCGTCGTTTTTACGCACAGCCACAATCGACTCTTTGCCATCTGTCGCGGCGGCTTGTATCTGATTCTGTGCTGCCTGCATTTCACCCTGCTGCTTGTAGTCCTGATAAATCTGTTCGAAATTAGGATTCGTTTGATCCTGATCCATCTTCATCACCTCGTTCAATAGAATACCCAGAAGCATCCAAATTTATGGTCAATTGGCGTATATTTATTTATTAATAGATGAATGCTACAATGTACCTTATCAAGCACAAGTAAACACAACCTATTAAAAACTAAGGAGTGAATCCGATGGCTGTTGATGTTTATATCAATTTTAATGGGAATTGCCGGGAAGCCGTATCCTTTTATGCACAGGTTTTCGGAGCCGAACCTCCCCAATTGATGACATTTGGAGATACCCCTCCAGACCCCAGCTATCCGCTTCCAGAGGAAGCCAAAAAACTAATCATGCACACACGCCTCAACATTAATGGAAGTAATGTCATGTTTTCTGATGTTTTTCCTGGTATGCCTTTTATCGAAGGAAACAATATCACGCTGGCGATCACTAACAAGAGCATAGATGAAATTAAAGCTTTGTTTAATAAAATGAAAGAAGGCGGCAAAGTAGGTATGGAGCTTCAAGAAACCTTTTGGAGCAAATGCTATGGCAGCTTAACAGATAAATTTGGCATTGGATGGCAGTTTAGCCATGAAAGTGAACAAGCCCAAATGTAACACAGTCTCTATTCTAAATAAAAAGGATATAAAGCTTCTCTTCTAAAGAAAAGCCTTGTATCCTTTTTGTATATTCAAAAACTGGCGTTTTTTGGATTACTTTTCACACTATGTTAAGATGAAGCAGTCCTATTTATATGTTACATACAAACAGGAGGTTTATGTTTATGTCCAGTCAAACCGGAGCCATCGTTGAGCAATCCCTGCAAACCTTGTTGGGGGATCCATCCTTCCTGACCCATCTACAGGGCGAGGTTAGAGAGCAAGCTTTTGTTTCCTTAAATGCCATTCTCTCGACACCCAATAAAGCACATAAAGCATTTTTACGTATTCCTATGGATAATGGCAATGTTGTCCGCATTCCAGCCTATCGCATTCAACATAACGACACACTGGGACCCTATAAAGGCGGCATCCGTTTCCATGAATCCGTCAATGAAGAGGAGGTTACGAATCTCGCAGCTCTTATGACATTGAAAAATGCGCTGCATGAAGTTCCTTTCGGAGGCGGAAAAGGTGGAGTAGTTATCAATCCTCGCAATTACAGCGTGAAGGAGCTTTATCTCATCTGCAAAAAATATGTACAATATTTCAGTGATGTGATCGGTCCCGATAAAGATATCCCTGCACCTGATATGGGGACGGGTGAGCGTGAAATGGATTGGATGATGGCCGAATACAAGAGCATCCACCCCGGAATGCCCTATCTCGGGAGCTTCACAGGTAAAAGTGTTATCAATGGCGGTTCGCTTGGCCGCAGAGAAGCAACGGGCAAAGGTGTGTACTTCACCTTCCGTTATATGATCCATGATTTTCTTAATGAATTAAGCGATTTGCTTGTCGATAAAACCAATAACCCTTATGCACAAACTGCACTAGCCCATATGAATCGCCCCTTAACCATTGCCGTTCAAGGCTTTGGTAATGTAGGTGCCGTTGCTGCACTGGAAGCCTACAAATGCACCTATTTGCACAACAAAGTAGTAGCGGTAAGTGACCGGAATGTGACGCTCTACCATCCTGAGGGCCTGCCGATTCCGTTGCTGATTGAATTTGCGGCTCTGCACGGCGGCGACCTGCCTACCACTGAGGCTGAGCTGGCCGAGCAGGGTGTGACCGCACAAATATTGGGACGTGAGGACGTGCTTTATTTGCAGGTAGACGTCTTAATTTTAGCTGCATTGGAGGAGCAAATCCATCAGCAAAATGTCGAGCTCATTAAAGCCCGGATCATTATAGAAGGCGCCAATGCTCCGATAACCGCTGAAGCGGACCAAATCTTAATGGATAACGGTGTGATCATTATCCCGGATATATTGGCCAACGCAGGTGGTGTGATCGTCTCTTACCTCGAGTGGCTGCAAGGACGTGAAACGCAATTTTATGAGGAGGAGCAGGTATTTAACCAGCTTTACAATAAAATGCAGGGAACCCTGCGTACGGTATTGCCGTTATTTTTTAAGGAACCTGTCTCCTTGCGCCAAACTTGCTACAATCACGCCGTTATGAAGCTTTCAACAGTATTGTATCGCCAGGGCAAGCTTTACTAGACCCTTAGTCATATCAGCATTTACATGGTTCCGCCACCTCTGCGAATCTCTGCTGGAATATCCTCTGGGCCCTTATTAATAAATTGATAAATAAATGTGCCCATTTTTTGCTCATCGAAGGTGGGCAGCTCCAAGGTTTTCGTCCAAGCTGTAAGCACAATTTCATTGCTGGACACTACATCTCCATAAGGTACCGCCAAAATGCCTGAGCCTGCTTTTTTATAATGAGTAAGCTCAGTAATTTTGTCGATTATTTCCGGCTTTGCATTCGGGTGGTAATAAATAATAATATCGCCATGCTCCAAGTTGTGCACCAATTTCTCGATAGCCGGCTTCTCTTTGTAAAAACCGAATTTCAAATCATGCGGGCTGTGGGTGCCGGAGGTAGGAATTTTCATTTCGTATTGGACCGGAGCATCCGAATGGCCTCCCCCGTAATCCTTATCATCGGTCACTTGAATCGCAGCTTGGTGATTCAAATTTTCGATATTCGTTTTGCTAATATTAGCTTGAATGAAAAAGCTTAAGATAACGACTATTCCGGCACTTAGTAAAAAATGTGAAGCTCTAGCTGCCCATTTGCTTTTCATTTTCAAGGCGTTTTTCTGTTCTTTTTTTAAGCCCCTTGTTTCGGTCTTATTTAATGTAGACGCGTAAACATAACCGATTATTGAACATATAAGAATAACTATTCCTATAACTAACAGGATCGTACTGGCGCTCATACTCATGCTGCTTCCATGCTGCATATCCATACTTGTGCTGCCTGCGTCTTGCATATTCATATCCATACCCGTTCCTCCAGTTACACTACATATTGTAGTGTTGATGTATAAAAAAAGTGGCTCTATCTCACTCACATAAGACAGGCCGGCTAAAGCTGACCACTTGCACTATATATTGTAGTGTATTTGATTTCTAATATCAAGTGTATAAATAAGCAATAGATTCGTATTTTTCAAAAGAAAAGCACCGCGGGTCCCAGTTGAACAAGGGTTATCCAGAGGTGCTTATAGTCCATATTTTGGGGGAGGCAATGCCAGCCTTTTTTATGAAGATATCCGAATCGGCGGGATTATCCTCACGACAAGCAAAGCCGGATCAAGTCATCAACATCGGCTGTTGCGAGGCATTCCACCGTATCGGCTGCACCATAATACAGCTTCACCTCGCCGGAGTCCTCCAGAATCATTCCTCCTGGAAAAATAACATCGCTGCGGAATCCATCGGTTTCGTAAGGAGCCTCTGGGGCAAGCAACGGCTCCTTGTACATCCCGATCACCTTGCGCGGGTTATCCAGATCAAGCAGCATGATGCCGGCGCAATACCTTTTGATCCAGGATGCTTCCCAGCCGTTTTTGCCGCGGCTTGAATCAATGTCCACCGCATGAAAGGTGGTCAACCAGCCTTGTTTGGTTTTAATCGGCGGTGCCGCGGGTCCGATCTTGTCATTCGCATAAGGCACCTGCTCAACCGCAAGCACAAGGTCTGAATCTCCCCAGTAACGAAGGTCGGGAGATTCAGATAGCCACATATCGAACTGGTCTCTTCCCCGGCTGTATACGGTAAAAGGCCGCTCCAGCCGCACATAATTCCCGTTGATCCTCTCCGGGAACAGCACCATGTTACGGTTATCCGGGATGCTCATGCTCAGCACCTTGAAGCTGGAGAAATCCTCCGTGACCGCAATCCCTCCGCGAACTCCATGCTTCGTATCCACGGCAAAGCACATGTAAACCTTGCCCTCAAGCACCGTTAGCCGCGGGTCGTACACACGGATAATTTCTTCATCATTCCACTCCCAGCATGGAAGCGGCTGAACATCCCAGTGAATCCCGTCATTACTGTAAGCGAGACCAAGATTGGTTGTGCTGCCGGGCAGCATCTGCTTGGTACCCATATCCGCGTAATCGTTGCGAAAGACCATGATATATTTGCCTTCAAACTTCGTAACCCCTGCATTGAAAACGAGTGAAGGGGAATAAGGCACATCCTTGGGTGCAAGCACCGGATTGGCAGGATGGCGGTGAATAACTGTGCTGGAGCGCAGAGCTCCAATTAAGGGTATGGACATCTTCGATCTTCCTCTCATCATGGCTTATTATTGTTACGCTTTCATGATAGGATAGAAGGACTTGATGTTCATGCCAAAACGCGGCTTCCATATCTCAAATTTTCGGAGGAGGAGTTATGACTTTTTTCCCGATCTACAAACAGATTACCGATTACCCGGCGATTGACCGCCTTTTTCCGATCCATATCTCCATCAACCATGTAGAGGAGAAGTTCCCGGCGCACCGCCATGACTTCCTTGAATGCTCATTCGTGCTATCCGGCTACGGCTGCGAGTACATCAACGGCCATGCCCATGATATGCGACCTGGCACGTTTACGTTTCTGCTGCCGTACCAGGTGCATGAGCTTCGCACGGCTTCAGTCGAGCCACTTGTGCTGTATAACTGCATGTTCGACATGAACCTGCTGACAGGCACCTTTGGCGAGGAGGCTTGGGAGCTGCTGTGGCAGGATGGGGATATTCCGCCCTTCCTCCATACGGCCGGAGAAACCACAGAATACTGCCGGCGGCTATGGGAAGGATTGTTTGCCGAATATACGCAAACCCAGCTCCCTTGGCGGCAGTCCTTAATCCGCGCAAGGCTGCTGGAGCTGCTGGCGGGCTTTGACCGCGAACGCCGCCTCCTGATGCCAGCACCAGCTATCCCTTTCGCCAAAGCCAGCAGGCCGTCGCTTAATGTTTGGCCGATCATCCGCTATGTACATCAGCATTATTTGGAGGATTTATCCTTGATGAGCCTTGCTGAAGCATTTGGGCATAGCCCTTCACGAATTACCGAATGCATCAGGGACCAGGTAGGTGTTACCTTCCTCCACTTCCTGCACGAAGTCAGAGTTCGCCACGCCTGCAGCCTGCTGCTCACCACAGACCATGCCGTCACCGACATCGGCTATGAAGTCGGATTTCAGTCGTTCAAAACATTTTCGCGCATTTTCCGCGAACAGAAAGGCACGACACCAACCGCCTACCGCCGCAATGGTGGGTTGTGAGATACACGACATATAAAACAAACTTTTATTCATGCAAACTAAATTTATGTTTGTTTTTATTTTTATTTGTGTTATCATTTTTTCAGGAGTTACTTTTACACAAGTTAGGGTTACATAAGCACTTTTATCTAGAGGAGACCGTGATGAACGATGGAGTCTATTCGTGAAGATTTTGAATTCTTTAGCGAAATTATTAAGGGCATCGCCGCTCAATTCGGAAACCAATGTGAGGTCGTGCTTCATGATTTGACTGGGGACTATGCAAGCACCATTATCGCGATTGAGAACGGTCATGTAACAGGTCGAAAAATTGGCGATCCCGGCACAAATCTAGGACTGGAGATTCTAAGAGGCAGCCATGTTAACGGCAATCGCTTCAATTACCTTACGCAAACGAAAGACGGCCGTATCCTTCGCTCTACTTCCATCTATAAGAAAAATCCGGCAGGCATTACGATTGCCGCCATATGCATCAATTATGATGTGACCGAGCTAATGCTGGCTAAGCGAACGCTTGATTCATTAACGACAGGTGGCCAGCAGCTAGATATTAAGGAATCATTCGTCAGCAATGTTAGCGACCTACTCGATGCGCTGCTTCAGGAAGCTCAGGAGCAGGTTGGCAAACCGGTGGCCGTGATGGCGAAAGAAGACAAGATGAGAATGATTCAACTGCTTGACCAGAAAGGCGCCTTCTTGGTCAAGAAAAGCGGCGAGAAAATATGCAGCTACTTGAACATCTCCAAGTACACGTTATACAGCTATTTGGAAGAAAGCAAATCTCAAGCTGAAAGGACTGAGGAATAATATGACGGAGGCAGCAAGTCAATCCATCGTTAAGACTCAACCGGAAACTCCCTGCATCATCATTGACAAGGCCATAATGGAGCGCAATATCCGTAATATGGCAGAGGTTGCCCGCAATAATCAGGTTCAGCTTCGTCCCCACGCCAAAACACACAAGTTGCCTTGGGTAGCCCACCAGCAGCTGCAAGCCGGAGCCGTGGGCATAACCGTGGCCAAGGTTTCAGAGGCAGAGGTTATGGTAGAGCATGGAGTCACGAATATTTTTATCGCTTATCCCCTTGTGACGAAAGATAAAATCGAACGCGCCATCCGCTTAAGCAAGCAAATTACGTTGATTGCCGCCGTGGATAGTTTAGAAGGCGCTGAGCGAATGAATGAAGCTGCCGGCCGCAGCGGGCATAAGCTTCAGGTGAGGCTGGAAATTGATACGGGACTACGCCGGACTGGCGTACTATACGATCAAGCACCTGAGCTGGCGACCCGTATCCATAGCCTGGAGCATTTGCATTTGACTGGTATTTATACGTTCCGCGGAGCGATCTATAAGCAGAAGCCCACGCTTGACTTACAGATAGCTGGCGAAGATGAAGGCCAAATCATGGCCGATTTGGCTGAGCGTCTGCGCGCGAGTGGCATTCCTATCCTTGATGTGAGCGTAGGCTCCACTCCAACAGGCATGTATGCCGCAGCAGTCAAAGGCGTTACCGAAATCCGTCCGGGAACCTATGTGTATCAAGATCGCATGCAGGCTCAACTGGGCGTTTGCAGCCTGGACGATTGCGCAGGCAGCGTATGGGTTACGGTCGTAAGCCGACCTTCCGCGGATTTGGCAGTTATCGACGGCGGCAGCAAAACGTTCGCCACCGATGTACAGCCAAACACCCAGCCGCTTATGCTTCAAGGCTTTGGCCATATTGAAGGCTTGGACGATGCCGTGTTAGAGCGGCTTTCCGAGGAGCACGGCATGCTGCGGCTAGGCCCAAGCTCGCAGCATGTCAACCCACAGATCGGTAGCCGGCTTCGAATCATTCCTAACCATATATGCAGCACCGTTAATCTGCATAATAAAGTTTTTTTCACGAATGGCACAGAATTCGAGGAGATGGCTGTTTTAGGGCGCGGCATGCTGGAATAGCTATAGAATCCATTTCGAAGGAGTCGTTATTATGCTTGATCTCATATTGAAAAATGGTCGCATTGTTGATGGTACGGGCAATCCATGGTTTCTAGGCGATGTGGGAATTAAGGATGGACTCATTACATCTGTTGGAAGACTCGATCAGGAGGCACACAGCACCATTGATGTCCATCGGCAGGTTATTTCTCCGGGATTTATCGATGGACATTGCCATTCCGATCTGATGATTCTGGATCATCCCCACAGCGAAATCAAAATTCGGCAAGGCGTAACAACTGAGGTTGTTGGCAATTGTGGGCTTGCACCTGCCCCTTTCTTCAAGCAGCATGCCGACTTGCTGCAAAGCTATGTACAGCCCGTGCTTGGGAAGACAACATGGGAATGGCCGTGGGAAACTGTTGCCCAGTATATGGATACGCTCGAGCGCTCCAGCCCCTCCGAGAATATCGCTACCTATGTAGCACATGGCGCATTAAGGATTGCCGTGATGGGGTTCGCCAAACGCGATGCTACAACCCTCGAGCTGCAGGTCATGAAGCAGCTTCTCGAGGAAGGGCTTAAAGCAGGTGCAATCGGCTTCTCCATCGGGCTGCTCTACGCTCCCGGCAGCTATACCTCCAAGGAGGAAATAGCCGAGCTCTGCTCCATTTTGCCGAAGTATAATGGGCTATTCTCGACTCATATTCGCGGTGAAGGCAATAACCTGCTCCCATCCGTTTCAGAGGTCATCTGGATTGCCGAGAAAACCGGTGTTTCGCTACACATCAGTCATTTGAAGGCGGCTGGCAAACGAAATTGGGGTAAGGTCATGGAAGCCATGGAAATGATTGAGCAAGCACGTGCACGTGGGCTTGATGTTACCTGCGACGTTTATCCTTACAGTGCCGGTTCCACTACATTAACAACCGTACTTCCGCCATGGTCTCTCGAAGGCGGCATTGATTGCGCATTGGAGCTATGCAAAGACGCCGGTTCACGCAAACGTATCCGGGAGGAGCTGGAGCGTGAGCATGAGGATTGGGATAATCTGGTCTGCTCCACGGGCTGGCAAAGCATTTACATATCGGCTGTTCATACCGAAACGAACCGTGTTCTCGAAGGAAAGCATCTTGCAGAGATTAGCGAGATGAGAGGCCAGCACCCTGTAGACTGTATGCTCGACTTGCTGCTTGAAGAGGCGGGTCGAATATCCATTGTCTATTTCCACATGGCTGACGAGGATGTCAAGCAAGTAGTAGGTTACGAACGGTCGTTAATCGCTTCGGACAGCTTAACATGTGAGACTGGCAAGCCTCACCCGCGACTCTATGGCACTTTTCCAAGAGTATTCGCCAAATATGTGCGCGACGAACGGGTATTGACTCTGGAGCAAGCGGTTCGCAAGCTTACTTCCTTCCCCGCGCAGCGCTTCAAGCTAGGCAAACGTGGATTGATCGTCCCCGGATATGCAGCCGATCTGGCGGTATTCGATCCCGAGACTATCCAGGATCATGCTACTTTTGATAATCCGAGGCAGTATCCAGAGGGTCTCACACAGGTTATCGTAGGTGGTAAACCAACATTTGCTCGAGAGCAGCATACACACGCAAGAGCCGGGCAATTAATAAGGGCTCAACATTGCTGCAGTCATTAATAAAACTAACTATTCATGGAGGTTCATTCCTATGTCAAAAGTAGAACAAAGATTACAAGAGCTTGGTATCGTGCTGCCCCCTTCACCAGAACCACGGTTTACTTATATCCCTTGCAACCAAACCGGCAATCTCATTTATTTATCCGGCCAGGACTGCCGTATTAATGGAGAATTAATGTACGAGGGCAAGCTGGGAACGGAGCTTACCATTGAACAAGGTCAAGAAGCAGCCCGCCAGACGATCATTAACTGTCTAGCTGTGATGAAAGGATACCTTGGCGACTTGGACCGAGTTGTCAAAATTGTCAAAATGCTCGCATTCGTGAACAGCGCACCCGGCTTTGCCGACCAGCCTTATGTCATCAATGGAGCCTCCAATTTGCTCGTAGAGGTGTTCGGTGATAACGGCAGACATGCCCGATCCGCTATCGGAACCAGTGAGCTGCCTTTTCATACACCAGTAGAGATAGAGATTATTGCAGAGATACGCGACTAACTATATAGGACTTAACGGACAATGAAGCTCATAGGATGAATCTAAAAGGGGCGATTGTGAAATGGAAATTCGATTAGTCAAAAATGATGAACTGAGCCAGGCTGTTAGATTGGCCGATGACATCTTCCGCACAACAGGACAAAGCTCAATGGGCAAGAGCTTCCCGTTACTTTTCCAACCTGGAATCAGCCATTCTTATGGGGCATTTGAAGACGGGATGCTCGTTTCCTTCATGGGGCTTGTCCCATCTATCATGCAAGTTGGCAAAGCAAAGCTCCATGTATTTTCTATGGGTGCAGTGTGCACGCATCCGAACTATCGCGGTCAAGGCATCGCGGGTCAATTGCTCGACCGCTGCAAGCTGCATGCCGATGAAGCCGGTGCCTCTCTGCTTTTCATCTCGGGAGACCGATCGTTGTATACCCGTGTTCATTGTTATCCATTCGGTCAAACGGAGCGATTCACGCTGGATGCGGAAAGCGCCGCTCGTCTTAAAATTACGGCGATGGCATTAGATGACGGCAGCATTGGAGGCTCCAGCCCTCTTATCCTGCGCTCTTTAGAGGCTAAGGATATGTTCGCGCTTCATGCCGCAGCAGCAGCCCGCGAGGTCAAGTATGAACAGAGTATGAGCGATCTTGCCCAGCTCATTGATGCGGAAGCTTATGCCAGCTGCCTGAGATTGTCGCACCAGACGTTAGTCGGTGCACGTCTAACAGGAAGCGTCGAATCATTCGCTGTAATTGCAGTCCCGGATCCAACTCACTCTACGGACAGCAAACCACCGACAATCATCGAATCGGCTGGACCAGCAGCTCAAGTCGGGATTCTGCTAGCCGACGCCGTTGAACGTTGGAATCTACCATTGCTAGAGATTCCAGTAGGCTGGCACCAGCAGCAGCTAATCCAACTGCTGCAGAAGGCTGCTGTACCTTCGGTTACAAAAGCGAACAGCGGCACCGTCTACGTCGTGAACCCGCAGCGGGTTTTTGATCAGGCTGCCGTGAATAGTTTGTATGAAGGGCAGCTTCATTGTTCCACTCAGATGGATGGTTCATATCGCCTTGAAGCCGGAGAAACCACAATTACCATGACTCCTTCCGAATTGGTTTCGCTATTCTTCGATCCTGCCTCTTCCCACAGGACAAGGATACCGGAGTGGTCGACTATTCCGCTTCCTTATACAAACGGACTTTATTACATTTAATCATCGATTAGGGCGGGATACATTCTATCCTTCGAACATCAGCATTTCTCGTTAAGTATTTACTGATCCATACGAAAGAGTAGGCCTGCAATCCCGGCCTACTCTTTACGTTCATCTCTTACTTGCAATATAAAGAGAGAGACATTCAGCCACCCGAATGCCTCTCTCTTATTCAAACAAATAATTTATTTTCAATGGGTATTTGGTTACCTATCCAGTAAGCTCTTTAAATTCTCGATAGACTGGATGGAACCTGCCTTCTGCTCTTCGTTACCTTCAAATTCAATGGTCAACCAGCCGTTATAACGATTCTCCTTAAGGCGACCCAGAAGGTATGGCAAATCCACGTTTCCTTCGCCTATAATGGTACCCGCATATGTATCACCCGATAGGGAAGTATAGGTTTCACCCGGAAAGCCTTCCTCCACCTTTATAAAATCCTTGCAGTGAACATGCGCAATCTCTAATTGTAATTGATTAAAGGCATCATTAGGATTCTCGTCGACAAGCATGAAATTCCCCATATCGAACGTGCTCCGCAGCGCCTGAGAATCCACTTCCCGAATGATCGAGCTAACCTGCTCAGCCTTTCCTGCAAAGAGTCCATGGTTCTCCAGACAAAGCACCGTATTCTTACTGCCTGCATAGTCGGCGGCCGTTTTGAGTCCCTCAATGATCCAGCGCCTTGCCTCTTCAAACGCGACTCCCTCCTGCTGATTGCCGGAAAATACACGAATAGCCTTGGCACCGAATCTAGTGGCGATATCCACGGACTCGATTATTTGTTGTAATTGATCCTGTCGATTGACTGCGTCAGGTAGAGCAAAGTTATTACTAGCTCCAACGCACGCCACTTCCAGTCCCTCTTGCTGTAGCGCTAGTTCAACCTGCCCAATATCGGTTTCTGGATTCCAGAAGCGATGCAGAAGTTCAACACCGTCCGCTTTCGTCTGCCTGCCGACAAAATGTATGAAATCTGCATTCGTCCATGATTTATCATAAAAATATTTGTGGCAGCTCCATACGCTTAAGCTCGTTTTCATCGTTATGCTCAGCCTCCATTTATCTCAGCCTATTTGTTAATTTCCATCAAAACGAATTTCTTTCCCTGTTCTAGCGGATTCATAGACAGCACATAAGATCTTCATGATTTCCACACCGTCTTCCACTGGACTAAGCGTAACGTCCGTACCGAGACAACAACGAACAAAATGATTGATCTCATTCTGGAATCCCGCAACAAAATCAAACGTAAGTGTATCTGCTTGCGGTAGAAGATTCAACATGATATCGTGTTTTTCCGTCGCGATTTGCAGCTCTGGCTCCACTTGGGCACCACCTTTGGTCCCATAGATACTTATCGTGTTATCATTCTTGATGCCATGCAGCGTAAAGCTGACATCCACCATAATAGAAGCACCGTTCTCAAAACAAATCAGCGCATTGGCAAGGTCCTCCACATCGTTTTTGGTGGCATCATAATCAGCGGCCTGATAAAAGGATAAATGCTCCACATTCGCCCGGTTACCCAGCTTATTATAAGTATTGCCTTTCACCGATTGGACTTTGGGCTTGCCCATTAAGTACCAGCACAAATCGATCACATGGACGCCTAGATCGATAAGCGGTCCACCTCCTGAGCGGTTAGTATCAGCAAACCAACCGCCGGGGTTGCCTAGTCGGCGGAGGTAGCTGGCTTTGGCGTAATAGATGTCGCCAAGATCGCCCGCATCAATAAATTTGCGCAATATTTGCGTCGTATTTCCATAACGCCTGACAAACCCGACCTGAAACACCTTATTGCTACCTTCAACGGCAGCCTGGACTTCGAGTGCCTGCTCAACGGTTTGACAAAGTGGTTTTTCACAAAGAACATGTTTGCCGGCTGCCACAGAAGCAATACTGAATTCAGCATGCGAGTTATTCCATGTACAGATGCTTACAGCTTCTATCTCGGCGTTTGCCAGAAAATCTTGGATGTTAGCATACACATGGGGAATTCCATATTTGGCTGCTTTTTCCTCCGCTCGTCCTATATTCATATCGCAAATCGCATAAAGCTCAACTTCCTTGTTGTTAGCATAGGCGTCCAAATGTAAGGTTGAAATGCTACCTGCTCCAATAATACCAATTTTCAACTTTTTCATATCTAATTCCTCCAGGTTTGTGATTGCCAACTTTCCATTCTATGGCTCTTAGCGCTTATATGCTGCCGTTGGTCTGAGTGACACTGACGGCGCTTGTGCAAGCTTCCGAAATTGGGTAGGTGTGATCCCCGTATAGGCTTTGAAAATCGAACAAAAATATTTATATTCCCGATACCCAACTTTCTCGGCTATTTCAAATACACGCTCCTCCGTTTCAATTAGGCTGGCTTTGGCATGGTCAATGCGGACTTCATTCAAATATTCGGCAAAGCCCTTGCCAAAATTTTGTTTGAAGATGATGCTGAAATAATTCGGAGTAATTTTGAGCCAGGCAGCTACCTCTGATGCTTTCAAGTCCGTGGTATGCCGGGAATCGATGTATGTTTTGACCCTTTCAGCAATCCAATGATCTTTGCCTTCAAGCGAAGAATGAATGATCGCAAACATCGACCACAGCTCACGGCGAAGCAATGATTCCATTGCCCGACTGGAGTTATGTACCAGCAAATCGATTTTTTGCGCGTTGAATAAATCAGCATGCCCCAACAAATCGATCCCATTGGTTCGTAGTTTATGTTGAAGAATAATGCTCAATTCCTTGATTGCTTGTAAAATTTCCTTCAGCACACAACCCTTATCGTGGAAATCCTGTACGATCCTTCCAATAATATCATCCAATTCCTCATAGCTTCCGTAAAAAAGCACATGCAGCAGTTGTTTCTCCAGCTCTGACGGGGCAAACGACAGATGGCTCTGATGGATCTTCCTGGATACACGCTCCTCCTCATAAAACATAACGGTGCGCAAATCGGAAATCGGCTTTTCTTGCAAAACAGAGACAGCTTCTATATAAGCGGGATAAGCCTGCTCCAAGTTAGCATATATAGCGGAGATACCGAAATTCAGATGCGGGACATCCGGCACAAAGACCTTTGCTTCCAGCAGAGCTGCCTCCAAATCCAGGTTACTTACTTGGCAGGCTCCCCTGCACAAACAAATCAGCAAATTCGGATGATGAAAGTAGGCTACGACCTCTTCATAGCAGCCCTTTAATGTGGCGGTGACCGCCTCTTCCCATTGGTTTCGAAGCGACCGTCGCAGGTCATCCGGCGTGCTATAAGCCCAACCTGCGTAATCCTCAAGTTGACTTGCTATAAGCCTAAAGGATTGAACACCATCTGCTATAAGGAACGGGATATCCCCCCCCTCTTGCACAGTTCCTTCCCCTTGGATGAGCTCAGTCAACCACTTTAATCGGCGCTCTTGCTCGTTCCTATGCTTCTTCTCAGCCTCCTGCATGATTTCCTGGCCTATTCTTTGCACCATGGTCATTAGCTCATCAATGTTTACCGGCTTAAGCAAATAATCCTCGATTCCAAGCCGAAGGGCTCGCCGGGCATATTCGAAATCATCATAACCACTAAGAATGATGATACGAATTTGCGGCTGCTTCTCCTTCAGCTTTTTGGCTAATTCAAGTCCGTCCATCCCTTCCATATGAATGTCCGTCAAAATCAAATCAATCGGCTCATCAGCTACGAACTGCAAAGCCTCTATGCCGTCATAGGCTTCACCTGCCACTTCCACACCTATCGTCTCCCAAGGTATCGTCAGTCTTAACCCTTGGCAAATAATCGGCTCGTCATCTACGATCAGCATTCTGATGGTCATGCTTCTTCCTCCTGTCCATTCATCCATAGAGGTATTCTTAGCCTTACGCATGCTCCAGCTTCCATCTGATCATCGGGCAGCTCGACACCATAGCCGCTTCCGTAAACCAGTAATGTCCGCTCATGTATATTGCAGATAGCATGTTCCATCAAAGCTGGATCGTCGATCCTTTCGTTAAGCGCCTGACGGATCTGTTGAATTTTATCTTTGGCAAATCCGATCCCTGAATCCATAACATCTATAGTCAAATCTTGCCCGTCCCGATAGCAGCGCACATCAATCCTGCCGCCCCCTCGCTTGAAGCCGTGCTTGATGCTGTTTTCAACAAACGGCTGGATCACCTTTTTCAACAAGACCGTGTCCTCAAGTGATGCTTCCATAAACAGGCTAAATTGCAGCTTACTGCCCATCCGCTTTTGCTGTAAATTCAGGTAAGCCCTAACAAAATCCATTTCGCCAGCTAATGTCGTAAAACGCTTCTCACTATTGAGGCCCATACGAAAAAATCGGGATAACGTCTCAATCAACTGGCTCGTTTCAGGCGCCTTTTCCAGTCTGGCTGTCCAGCGGATCATATCTAACGTGTTATATAGAAAATGCGGATCCATCTGACTTTGCAGTATTCTCAGCTCAGATTCCTTTTGCCGAATCTCCAGCTTGTACTTTTTGTCAATCAGATCCTTCATCGTTATGACCATATTATTAAATTGTCTGCCAAGCTCCCCAACCTCATCATGTGAGCGAATTTCCACCTGTGCGGAAAAATCGCCCTGCTTCAGCCGGTGCGTCTCTTTTCTCAATGCGAGTATGGGGCGAATAATCGCCAGCTCAAAGCCAGCTAATGCAAACAAACCAAATATTAGAATGACGAACATTAATATTTGCAGTGAGGCTTTAATCGCATTGGTTTTTTCGACAATTGTCTTGTCCTTAATCATTGCAACAATATTCCATCCGGTCGATTTCATATGCTGGTTGAAAATAACATAAGAAATGCCTTCCTCCCTTAAGGAGAATACTTTGTTCGAGGGCTTTGAAATTCCCTTCATCAACGCATGATTCGGATAGAGTTGGCCAATCAGATTCTCATTTTGGTGAAGCTGTACATTGCCGTCGGAACGAACAATAAATATGGAGCCTTGCTCCTTAATTACTGCATTGGACAATAAGTCCGTTATTTCCGACTGATCCAAACGTATAATGACCTCACCAACGGGTCGCGAAGGATTTTCGAAGGAGTTAATGACTCTGATCATCGAGACAACTCGCTTACTGCCTGTCCAACCGCTCTCCAGTGGGTAAGAATCCGTCCAGACGATTCGACCCTTATTTGCTTTCGCCTGGTCGGTCCATTTGGTTTCCAATCCTTTTACAGGCTCGCCGATTTGCAGCTCATTACCACCTATTCCCTGCAGGGATATCGATTTAATATATGGCTTCGACATGGTTTGGAACGCAATAAACCCTTCAATGGCCGCCTTATCTTTATTGATTTGTTCTCTGTTATCGGGTGAAGCTGGAGTTTCCATGAAATTCCGGAAATTATCCTGATAAATCATGTAATTCGATATATCCTCAACTGCCTTGATCTTTTCAGTCAGATTCAACTCGATGGTATTCAGGTTGGTTTCCATAGAGTCTATGAACTGCTGTCTTAATATAGCGTCAAACCAGCTTAGTATCACATAACCAACAAGCAAAGAGGGAAGCGTGACCAACAGAAAAAAAATCGCGATTGATTTCCTTCTCAAGCTGAAATTCAATAAACCGGTTCCGTTCGTCTTCATATCGATCCCCCCTTGACCTTAATGCTCCTCCTCTTACTTTAAAGGAAAGCCGGGTCGTATGGAAGCCTACAAATATTGACGATTACCCTTTGACTGCTCCTGCAGTCATACCTTGTATCAATTGCTTCTCCATTGCCAGGTAAAAGGCGATCAGCGGAAGAAGTGCCATGGTCAATGCAGCCATCTGTAGAGTTTGGAATCGAGTCTCTGTACCTGCAAAATTAGCCAATCCCAAAGGCAGTGTTTTCAAGGCAGCTTTATTAATCAGGACAAGCGCGAATAAAAATTCATTCCAATTGTATATGAAATTAATAATAATGACGGTTGCTAGTGCAGGACGGGTCATCGGGAGGATGATCGACCAGAATATTCGGTATAAACCGGCCCCATCCATAACGGCTGACTCTTCAACATCTTTTGGGAAGCCCCTCATGAAGCCCGCGAGGATAAAAATAGTAATCGAGAGGTGAAAGGCCGTATAAGGAAGCACCAATGAAAGGTGTGTATTCAGCAGCCCGATATTTTTCATTAGAATAAAGATAGGAACGAGTGTTGCATGAATCGGGATGGTCATGCCCACGATGAACAATCCAAATAACCAGCCACGTATCCGAAATTCAAATCTTGATAAGAAATAGGAGGTCAGTGCTCCAAGCAGTACTGTCAGTATAATGGAGGCAGCTGTCACTAGCACGCTATTCCAGAAATAGGTACCCAGATGGGCAACCTTCCAAGCTTCTGCATAGTTGCTGAAATTCCAAACCTTGGGTAAGCCCAAGGGATTGGTGGCATAGTCTCCCTCGGTCTTAAAGGAGCCGATGACCATCCACAGGATTGGAATAATATTAATTACGGATAATACCGCCAATAGCAGGTGAATAAACGTTTTTTTGCCAAATGATGTTTGCATAGCTCTTCGCTCCTCCTTTGCAGCGTTCCTTAATTATTCGTTTCCACGGGTAATCAATTTGGCAACATAAATCGCAATCAGGCTGAATATCAGAATCAGTATGGAAACCGCGCTTCCAAGCCCGAAGCTCATATTCGAGAATGCATTCGTATACATATAAATGCTCATGACCTCGGTATTATGTGCCGGACCTCCGGCAGTCATTACATAGATCAGGTCAAATACACGGAAGCTGTTGCTGATCGAGAAGATGAGGGTCACCCAGATGGTTTCCTTTAGCATCGGGAGCGTAATATACCAGAAGCGCGTCCATCCTTTCGCCCCATCCATGAGTGCGGCCTCTTTAACTTCTTCAGAAATATTTTGCAAGCCGGCAAGAAAGATTACCATGTAGAATCCATAGTTTTGCCAGAGGTAGGTAATACTTACCGATAACATCCCCCATCGCGGGCTACCCAGCCAGTTCTGCTTCCAAGCATCTAAACCTAAGAGGCCAAATATTTGATTAACCAGCCCAGATTCCATACCATAAACCATGTTCCACACCAGGGAAACGATGACTGCCGAGATAATAACCGGCAAGAATAAAACAGAGCGATATAGTTTAAGACCTCTCATAGATCGATTTAACAGCAGCGCGAAAAACAACCCCAATGGCAATTGCCCTACTATTCCACTTACCATCATGAAAATGTTGTTTTGAAATCCTTTCCAAAATATGCCGTCCTTCAAAATAGAAACATAATTGTCCAAGCCTATGAAGGTCATAGCGGACAAGCCGTTCCAATCAAAGAATGAGTAATAGAATGACATCGCAACGGGCACCAATGCAATACCGATATAAATAATCAAGGCGGGCAGCATTCCGACAAATATAGTTATTCCCATCCGCTTCGTTACATTCATATTTAGCCTTCCTTCGCTCTAAATTTAATGAGAGGGATACCGAGGAAGGGAAGGCATTGCTCCCCGACCTCCGGCAGGAGGAAACGCCTCCAGCATTGGAACTTTCCCCTCTACTTGTGCCAATACTCTTTTCATGGAGCCAAGTGCCCATTCAAGTTCCGTATATGAGTTCAGAGGAGCGTTATACTCCACGGCCCAATACCCCGTGTATCCGATGTTCGTCAGCAGTCTGACCGTTTCCTCAGCTTGCGAGGAAACAAGCGTGCGGGCATCTAAATGAGTGTGGTTAACATAAGGAGCGACCATGAGATCTCCCTGATTATTGCCTTCGTTCCAACGTCCGATATGTAGCAGAATGCCGTAACCAGGATGGTCTATTTCTTCCGCGACCAACTTCATCCAGTAAGGATTCAATGATGCTCCCGTATGATTCTCCGGACCAACCGTGAATCCCAAGTCCAAAGCCAGCTGAGCATATTCCTGGTAGCACCGGACTGTGTAATCAAACTGTTCCTCCGTCATGATACCTGGACCTCGGTTCGTATCTATACGAACCGACTTTGCTCCAAGTATATCTGCAGCCCTTAAATGGGCCAGTGCATTTCGATGTAATTGCTCTCTTACTTCGGGATCCGGGTCCCATACATGGGCCCGGTCCACTGCAAAATTGGCAACGGTCAGCTGTTTCTCATCAAGCGCCTTTCTGATTTTTCTCAGGTAGTCGTCACCTGCTAAAGTCCAGATGGGTACATTACGGTCACAGAAAAAGCCGTTCCACAAATCCACTGCATCGAGCCCATAGCGGTATTTGACCGTTTCGAGATATCCGAAGATGTCCATTTCGCCATCGCTTAACAGCTGATTAAAGGAAAATCCTCCGATTGAGGCTCTCACTGCCATTCCTCCTTACAGTCTTCTTGATGCATTACGTGCCTTCTGCTGATTATTATTTTTTCACTTTATCCATCGCAGCTTGCATATCTTGAGCGATTTGCTCGGGTGTTTTTTGACCCATAGTAATAGCTTGGAGGCCATTCTCGATCACGTCCTTAACGGTTGGAGGCATGACACTGTCAAATACTAGTGCATCACCAGTTTTAGTCAACTCTAGCATTTCCTTCAAATATTTACTGGTGTCTGCCGGCATGTCCCCTTTCGCCGGGACGACAATTCCTTTGCTCATCAAATTCTGGTACAGCTCTGGTGCGTAGAAATACTTCAGGAATGTAAAGGCGGCTTCTTTCTTGGCTCCACTCAATTCCTTACTCAGCCCGATACCGTACTGAACGACTCCCGCGCTTTTGCCAGCTGTTCCTTTCCCTCCTTCAACAGATGGGAAAAGGGCAATACCTATGTTATCTCCGCCTTCAGGATTACTAATCCTGAATTTGGTATCGATCGTTGAGCTTGTCATTGTAATAGCAGCCTTCTTCTGCAGGAAGTAATCCTGTTGCTGAACTTCATCCATCGTGTTCAGATCGGCGTTGAACGCCCCCAATTTGGTCAGCTCGTCAAAAATGCTCAGTGCTTTAATAAATTCGGGATCTGTAAACTTGGCTTGACCCTGCTTCACCTTGGTCAGGAAGTCCGTTCCGGCTACCCGATCCTCAACTGCTGAGAGAACTGTGGATTGGAGTGGCCATCTATTCTTATTACCGATTCCAATAGGAACCACATCAGTTGCCTTCAGCTTTTTCACCAAATCAAGAAGCTCGGCGTAGGTCTTCGGAAATTGGTTATAGCCAACCTTCGCTAGCATATCCTTGTGGTAATAAACAATATCAACAAAGGTCATTTTCGTCGGAATCGCATACTGCTTACCATCTACTTTATATCCAGCTAATGCCTGGGCGGGTAAAACATCTTTCCATGTGTCCATGATCTCATCCAAAGGCATGAGCACCTTGGCATCGATATACGGATCCATTTCTATTCCCGGAAACAGGATGAACATATCAGGCATACTATTGCCCGCTGCTTCCGTACGCAGCTTGGTTCGGTATTGTGCTGAGGGGATATCCTGCGCCTCAATCTTGATCCCTGGATTCAATTCCATAAACTTCTGAATCCGTTCCTTATACAGCTGGTTGTCCACATTTGGACTTGACCAGTTATATTCCATGGTAAGGGTTACCGGTTCCTTAGCTGCCGCACCTGGTGCTGAGCTTGCTTGCGGGGTGTCGCTATTCCCGCAAGCTGTGGCAGTAACGAGAGCGGCAGAGGCAACAACGAGCAGTGATTTTTGGATGAAAGATTTTTTCATATAATCCCCTCAATTCATGTTATTTAATTTAACATTCACCTTACAACAATATTATATATTGGTGTTAGCTGTTAGGGGTATACCAGCCAATTAATATAACATCCAAATTTTTAATGCACTTATAATAAGCTTAATAATCCATCTTTTTGATAGCGATACCGATATGGGCAGACATGGCAGCAACCAAATCCGCCAATCACCATGCAGCCACTTCACCGTCCGCCCTAGGTTCCGTTCCGCCTGCCAACACTCCGGTAACGGCATTTCTCCAAATAATCTGCCCCCGCCCGAACATCCCTGAATCCAGCGCCCTTAATACGATATGGCCTTGTCTTGCCAAAGCCTGAGCGATATGATCCGGAAACTGCGGCTCCACTTCAATCGTTTTTTCTTTAATCCATCGCCATCTGGGCGCATCCAGAGCAGCCTGTGGATTCAGATGAAAGTCAATTGTATTCATCACAAGCTGTACATGCGCTTGAGGCTGTATCGATCCGCACATTACACCGAAGGGACCGACCGCCATACCGTCCTTCGTAATAAATCCGGGAATAATCGTATGGCGTGTTTGTTTACTGGGCTCAAGGACATTATCATGCTCAGGGTCTAGCGAAAATCCCGCTCCCCTATTTTGCATGCAAATACCAGTTCCAGGAATGACAACTCCGGAGCCAAAGTCACCAGAATGACTTTGGATAAATGACACCATATTCCCCTCTTCGTCGGCTGTCGCCAAATACACGGTTCCGCCCTTGGGTGGCTCCCCTGCCATAGGCAGCAAAGCTTTTGCGCCAATTAATTCCCTTCTTTCCCGAGCGTAATCATCGGAAAGCATTTGCTCGACAGTTACCTTCATCTTTCTGGCATCCGTAATATATTTCAATCCGTCTACATACGCCAGCTTTACGGCCTCAATTTGTTTATGGTAAGTAGCTACTGTATCTTTGGCGTCAAAATCCATACCTTTTAATATATTCAGCGCTAGAAGGGCGATCAAGCCTTGACCGTTTGGAGGGATTTCCCAGACATCATAACCTCTGTAATTGACACGAATCGGATCTACCCATGCTGGCTTGTATGCTCCCAGGTCCTCCTTTCTCAAGAAACCCCCGTGCTTTCGAAAAAAGGCATCTATCTGTTCCGCCAGCTCGCCACGGTAAAATGATTCCGCATTCGTTTCTGCGATCGAACGCAGGGTACGGGCATGATCTCCCGAACGCCATATTTCTCCGGCATAAGGAGCTCGCCCTAACGGTGCAAAGGTCTCCATCCAGGGATCATACAGATCGCTGTTTAATGCACGAATAGCCTTGTAGCCGTCCATCCAATATTTACTGATGGTTGGCGATACCGGAAAGCCGTGCTCCGCATAATCGATAGCGGGCTGCAGCACTTCCGCAAGGGGGAGTCTGCCGAATCGCTCAGACATAGCCGCCCAAGCCGCCGGTGTTCCTGGAACTGTTACCGGTACCATACCGTAAGTAGGCATGGCGCTGTGTCCTTCACTCCGAACTTTGTCTACAGAAATCGAAGCTGGTGAAGGTCCGCTGGAATTAAGGCCATGCAGCTTTCCATCGACCCATACTAGGGCGAAACAATCGCCACCGATACTATTGGAATTCGGTTCAACGACAGTTAAGCAAGCGGCCGTCGCTATTGCGGCATCAATCGCATTCCCGCCCTTTTTTAGAATATGGAGTCCCGCTTGTGCGGCTAAGGGCTGTGTTGTCGTAACCATACCCTTTCTTGCGTAAGTTACCATTCTTTGAGAAGGGTATGGATTAAATAACGAATCATAATTCATCATGGGTAATCTCTCCTTGTTAATCAAAATAAATAACAAACCAAATAGAAATGATGGCTGTCGTTTGATGTTAATTATTATGCCATTACTTAAAGCCTGTCAATGGGTTTCCAAAGAATGCCAGCTGCCGCGGCATCTGATCGGTAATTAGTGGCATTCAACCTAAAGTATACCATTATCAAGTTTGTGGCTTGCCATGACTATGTAATGAACTTAGCAAGAGCTTTTTTCCACGTAGAGTACCCTTCACCATTAAGATGGAGGCCATCTTTCGTGTAATTTTTATTTAAGCTATCCCCATCCAACATTACTGAGTATAAATCAATATAAGTAAGGTTATATTTCATAGCTATCGTTTGTAGATTTGAATTTACTTTCTTCACGTCTTGATTATTTAATCTGTTACCGTATAAATCTGCGTTAATAGGTAGACAGCTTTCGAGATACAGCTCGGTACCGGGAGATTCCTTCAGGATTTTCTTAACTATTTTTTCGTTATTGTCCGTTATTGAACCCACACTCTTTCCATTGCCTAAATCATTAATACCGACCATCAAAAATATTTTCGAAGCTTTAATATCGATAATATGATCTAGTCGTTTTAAAATACCACTTGTTGTATCTCCGCTGATCCCCCGATTTAATATCCACTCTTTCCCAAACTCTTCGTGCCACTCGTTATATTCAGTTAAGCTATCCCCCAGAAAGACAATACTATTTTCGTGCACCGGCAATAACTCGAATAAGCTCTTTCGATGAGAGTAACTAGTGGTCTCCCCCTCTTCCTGGGTGCCCTCGATTATGGAAGTCCCCTTATTTGCCAACATCGAGAAACCGCTAGATTTCGAATGGATACCCATTAATATAAGGTTTGCTACAAGTGATACGACTAGAAGCCATTTGATTTTCCAGCTCAACATAATCCAGCTCCTATACTATTTATATTTTATTGTATTCTTTGAATTATTTTCAAATAAAGCCCCATACTTAATTAAGAACAAGAGTAGTGTGAACTTAGGTCCAAATGGAGGTAGATTGCATGGTTCGTCTTATTAAATTGTTACAAAACGGGTGGTTGCAGGTAATCATATTGATATTTATTTCCTTTTGGTGCTATATGGCTATCTCCCCATCCGATCGCAAACTATGGTTGTTGGAAAATATACTTACAATTTTATTGTTTATTTGCCTTTGCTTTACCTATAAAAAATTTCAATTTTCAAATTCAGCTTATGCCTTGATTTTTGTGTTTTTATGTCTCCATACATATGCCGCTCATTATACATACCAAGGAACTCCCATAGATGCGTGGTTAAAAACAACCTATCACACTCAGCGAGGTTATTTTGATCGATTCGTTCATTTTGCGTTCGGATTTCTGGGTGTTTATCCTGTACGTGAGGTTTTAACTCGATTCACCGTCATACGCGGTTTTTGGTCATTTACAGCTCCAATAGCATACATTCTCAGCCTTAGCGCAATTTTTGAAATTATTGAAATGCTGGTGGCTGCTTTAGCTGGACAAATAGGCCAGGAATATGTCGGACTCCAAGGAGACATGTTTGACTCTGAGAAAGATATGGGTCTTGCATTCGCGGGTGCTGTAATAACTAGCATCATTCTTGTAATGATGGCCCGCAAAAAAAGAAAGAAGGCACTCTCATCTCGATGAGGCTGGCAATAAAGCGAATCGTAGCCGAAATTTTCAAATGTGGTCGTGTCGATAAAATCCCCTGTTTAGGGCTGGTTTATTCCAACACGAAGAAGGCTTTTTCGGAAGCAGAGCACTTAAAGCATAGTTTGGGCCAAAGAGTTGGCCGCTTTCGGTTTGCAACATCGATTTTCGTCCTGCCGGGTTTTGGAGTTACTAGTACTTGGGACAATCTGGAGGAATAACTGGGAGAGCTTAAATAACGGTGTGATGAACGGATATATAAGCAAGACCGCAAGCTTTGAAGCCAGCGGTCTTTTGTTTCTTTGATTATGGAAATCAAGCACTCTATTTACAGTGTATATTTGCCGACGGTAGTTTGAAGCTGCTGAGACATCAAGCTAAGTTCCTGATAGCTCTCCAGAATTCCCCTCATTTCCGTACGTAGCTGGCTGGTTTTGACCTGATACCTCTTCGGTACGGGATAAGGATACCTTGGCAATCATAAGTAGATCCTCCACCGATGCACTCACCTGCTGGGTGCTTGCTGACATTTGCTGTGAAGTAGCTGAGACATCAAACAGCTGCTTGTTTATCTCACGAACGAAATGAGTAATCGTTTCAAAAGAAGCTCCAGATTCATGGATAATCCGCACGCCTTCTTGTACATTATGCGCAACTTTGTCCATCTGTAAGGGAATAACCGCAGATGCAACGGCATCAAGTATCGCCGTGTTTTTGCGGATGGAGCTGTAATTCTCCTTGTAATTGTTGTACAGCAAATAACCGAAAGAAGCACCTTATGATGGTATGAGCCTACATAGCGATGCTTTATCGATACCTAATTCTATTTGACTACCTAACCCTAAAGTCATATGAAAGTTAAGAGATACGTACCGCTTGAAAATAAACAGCTTCTCCCTTAAAGCTTGAGAGTCCGCCTGATTCATCGGTTCGAATCGAGAAAAAATCCTGCAGCTCCTTCGAGGCTTGCAATAGCTTGGTTTCCAACAGAGCTATTTCGTCCTCTGGAAGCCCCGACCGCTCACACCAGTCTTGAAACTGGAACGGCTTAGGGTAACAAACGATCGTCTCCATACGAAAACCTATGCTTTCCAAAAGGTTGATCCATTCCGACTTTTTCCAAGCCCGGACGTGGCTCGGGTCTCTTTGCTTTTCTATCTGGTTGTAGAATTGATCGAATCGTTCGATTTCGGGAGAAACATTGTCAATAAGCAGTAGCTTGCCACCTGGTTTGACGACTCGGAAGGCTGCAGCAACAAAAGCTGGAATATTCGGAAAATGATGAGCCGCAATCCTGCAAGTAACGAGATCAAAAGAAGCGTCGGGAAAAGGCAGCTCTTCTGCATCCCCTCTAACAAAGTCGACGTTGGAATGGCCGTTACCACGAATAAATTCGGCAGCAGTCATTAGCATTTCTTCGGTCAAATCATAGGCGGTCACACGATGAACCAAAGGGGCGAGGGCGTTCGCTACGTGCCCGCCACCCGTTGCTATGTCAAGCACATCCATAGTTGTATTGGCCATAGAGGATGAGACAAGTAATGACAAATCTTCGCCTTTGGCATGGCCAGTGCTTGTGACATATTTCCCGGCGTTTTTAGCAAACTGCTGCTGTACTTGGTTTTTGATCGAGTCTTCCATGGTAATTCCCTCCCTATTTCGAAATCAGTGCTTTGCCTAATAAATATTTCATTAGATGAAACATTGTATCATTTAATGAAATTCATTTCAATTTTACCATACATTTTTTAAGCTGTACATATGATTTACTACTACTCCCATACAAAAAATCCTCCTCACGCTCAAGGAAGAATATGAGGAATTATGCAGCTAATATGAGCGAAAAGGCGCGCCGAGGAAATCCGGCACGCCTTTTTCATTTAGCGAGCAAAGGTTTTTTTGACTTTTTGACTTTTTCTTCTTCTAGCTGGTCTACCTGGCTATCATTGGATGTGCGCAACGGAATTTCCTTTAAGAAGAAGGCGAACACTAATCCAATAGCGACTAAAATAGCACCAATTATGAAAACAGTTGAGAGCGTTTGGCTTAATACAGAACGCAGCATATCAATCATTTGTGTGACCAAAGGCTGTACCTCAGCCGGTAGCATCGTTGGTAATTTCTCCAATAAGGGCTGGTTCAACAGTAATTTGGGGTCCAATAAATCGGTCAATTGTCCAGCAATTTGGGGATCAAGCTTTGATAAGTCAACACCCGCTCCAGAAGCCGTCGCTTTTTGCATATTGCTTGCCATCACCGAGTTCATAACCGATCCAAATAAGGCAATCCCTATCGTTCCCCCCAAGTTTCGGAATAGCGTAGAAGTTGCAGTAGCGACGCCAAGCTGAGATGACGGCACTGCATTTTGCACAGTCAGGGTAAATACGGGCATACTTAGTCCAAGCCCGATGCCAAACACAGTCATACTGGCTACAGCAAATGCCACACTGTCCATATAGGCCATCATAATCATGCTGGTAATCATCGCGGCTAGCCCAATAAGTGCAAAGCGCTTATATTTCCCTGACTTGGATATCCATCGCCCTGCCAAGGTGCTTAGAATAATCATCGCAATCGACATCGGCATATTCACAAAGCCCGATTGCGTAGGCGTTAACCCTTCTACACCTTGAACAAAGAACGGCAAATACATCATGGCTCCCAGCATGCCAGCATTTATCATAAAACCTACTATAATTGAGATGGTTATTGTACTGTTTTTGAATAAAGACAGCGGTAAAACAGGATTTCCCACTTTCCTTTCGATAACTATTAAACTGATAATGCCAATTAGTGTAGCGGCAAAGAGACCTAGTATTTCGACTGAATCCCAGGCGTATTTATTTCCTGCCCATGAGAAGCCCAGCAGTAAAGCGACGATGGTAGCCGAAAGAACAAGGGATCCCCAGTAATCGATCGACTTCGAGGCGTTGCGTGCCGTTTTGGGAAACATAAACCAGATCATAAAAAAAGCAATAATACCAAGCGGGAGAAAAATCCAAAATAGCCATTTCCAATCCATATGGTCAATCATAATCCCGCCAAGTGTTGGACCAAGAATACTGGAGAAACCAAAAATGGACATCATAATCCCAGTCCATTTGGCTCTTTCACGCGGAGCAAACAAATCTCCTACTGCAGTAACCGTCGCAGACATTAAAATACCGGCTCCGATGCCTTGGATAGCTCGGTAAATGATCATTTGGAAGATATCGGTTGATAATCCCGTTAAAAAGGATCCAACCATAAAGATAATGATACCTCCAAGCAAAATGGCTTCCTTCCATACATATCTGATAACTTTCCGACCAAGACGGTTGCAATCGTAGACATCAGCATGTATATGGTCATTACCCAAGAGTAATATTCTATGCCCCCAAGCAAAGCAATAATTCGGGGCATCGCTGAGCTTACAATCGTTTGGTTGATAGCCGCAAAAAACATCGCAGCCATAAGGGCGATCATGATAGTAACTTTTTGTTTGTGCGTTAAATGATCCATAGCACACCCCTTTCTGCTGAGTTCATGTATTTATATTATTGGTTCATGTTAAAAACCATTGCAATTAGCTAAAAAGCCCTCATGAGTTTATCCCAATGAGGACTATGTTCTCCCACGTTGCGCCGGCTTATACGGCTATGGTAACCATCTGTTTCTGACTACGGCAGAGCACAAAAAAGGCCAACCACAACAGCATGGTTGACCTTCTGTGAGTAATGGCTTAACGACCTAACCAACCTCCATCTACTGCGAGCATATGGCCATGAACATAATTCGAGGCCTCTGAAGCCAAGTAAACAACGGCTCCCTTAAAATCATCAGGGTTGCCCCATCGCTCTGCTGGAATCCGGTTTAGAATTTGCACGCTTCGGACAGGATCATCCATTAAGGCTGTATTCATATCCGTAGCAATATAGCCAGGAACGATGGCATTCACATTCACATGATGGCGAGCCCATTCATTCGCTAATGCTTTGGTCAGTTGGGCAACCCCACCCTTGGCAGCGGCATAAGCAGGAACTGTAATCCCCCCTTGAAAGGAGAGCAAAGAAGCGGTATTAATAATTTTCCCTTTCCCTCTCGGTACCATATAACGTCCTGCCTGCTGGCATAGAAGCCATACTACCTTCAAATTGATTTGCAAAACATCATCCCAATCGGATTCCAGAAAGTCAACAGAAGGCGAACGGCGCTGGATGCCGGCATTGTTGACCATTATGTCGAGAGCTCCAAATTGTGTTACCACATTCGGGATAGCGGATTTTACTTGTTCGGTGTTTTCCAAATCGCAGGCAATGATCGAACACTTTACTCCCATACGCTCAATTTCTTCCTTTAGCTCTGTTTGCTCGGGAGATCGCTGAAGTAAAGCAATGTCAGCACCAGCCTCTGCTAACGCCAACGCCATAGAGCGTCCAATTCCTCGGGTAGCTCCTGTTATAGCAGCCGTTTTGCCTTCTAAACTAAATAGTTGGGTTCCCATATCTTCTCTCCTCTTCTATTAGGGATGGAAAAGCACCTTTATTGAAACATCGGGATTTTCCATAAAATGAAAGCCTTCCGCAAGCTGTTCAAGTGGCAGTTCATGCGAAATAAGCGAGGATACATCAATCTCCCCATTGTGCATAAGCTGAATTGCCTTGGAGAAATCGCCCTTGCTGTAGCAGCGTGTTGTCGTTAAAGAAATTTCTCTAAAGTGCATCGCCGCCAAATCAATTGCAGGCGCTTGTTTAAATACGCTTACAACGACGATTTGCCCTTGCGTTTTGACAGTTTCAATCATTTGCTTGGCCGTGGCCTGGCTCCCCGCTACCTCAAAAACAACTTCTGCACCATTACCAGCAGTCCGTTTCATCACCTCTTCAGTGATGTTAACCTCTTTGGCATTAAAGGCAATAAGCCCTAGCTGTTCTGCCTTTTGTAGGCGATAGGGGCTAAGATCGGAGATCATCACCTGGCTGGCACCTGCCTGTTTAGCAACCATGCCAACCAACAGGCCAATAGGGCCGGCACCTAAAACCATCACACTATCCCCAGCCTTAAGATTCGACCTGCGAACCGTATGAACTGCTACGGCTACAGGCTCAGCAAGAGCTGCATGAGCATCCGACAGTCCATCGGGAATCTGGTGAAGCCTGTCTAGAGGCACTGCCACATATTCAGCAAAGCCACCATGCTTATCGATTCCAAGCAGCTTTAAGGTTTTGCATACATGGGTTTCTCCCGCTAGGCAGGCTTCACATTTGCCGCAGCTCAGTGTAGGTTCTATAACGACACGGCTGCCAACAATAAAAGAGGATTCACCATTTATTCTCTCGATGACTCCGGAAAACTCATGGCCCATCGCGAGCGGCGCTTTGGCTCTCGGATGCTTTCCCGAATAAATCATCATATCGGTTCCGCAAATACCTGCATAAGCCACCTTAACCAGCGCTTCGCCCGGCTGTAGATCCGGTATATCAATTTGACCTACCGTTACCTGTTTTTCAGCTATATATAATCCAGCCTTCATTAAAGTCATTATAGTTTGCTCCTCATCTTGTACACTTGTCGACAACTTGATTATATGTATTTGCACACCCCCTGTAAATACTTATTGAAATAAACTTTCGTCCAACGTTTTTTTTGTATCCAAAAAGTGCTCCCGAACAATTCTATTTATATAGGAATGGTCACGCGAAACCAAAGCATCCACGATCAGCTTGTGCCGATTAATGAGAGGCTGAATGGCTGGCTTATTATTGAAAAAACGTCGCTCGGTTGCCACCAACAAGGTTGTCAGCACCACATAACGTATATGGTTCCACATATGTAAAATTCGTGTATGTTGGGCGCTTCTAATAATGGTTTCGTGAAACAACAAATCATAGTAGGCGAATTGTACAGGCTCATCATGATTTGCAGCCAATTTCATTTTATCAATAATGTGTTGTAGTTCTTTTATTTTCAGCTCATTATAAGTATCTGACAATGTCTGAATGGCAAATTCTTCAATTAAAAAACGGACATCATTCAGCTCCTTCATATCCTTTAAATTAAGTCCGATCACTACAGCACCCATCCGCTCCATACGAATTAAACCTTCATTCGATAGTGTCTTGAGTGCATCCCGGATGGGTGAGCGACTCGTACCGAATTCAGCGGCCAATTGATTTTCCGTTATTACTGTCTCCGGAGAAATCGTTCCATTAATAATGCGTAAACGAAGCTCACAAGAAATTTTCTCGCCAAGTGAATCCCCATGTAGCCATATCGCAGGAAATTGCATATCCTTCACCTCATCTTATTTACTCGTTAGATCCACAAACATTATTATACACCAACTGGATTCATTAGAGACTAACCAAGAAAAAAGCTTGATCTCATGAGACCAAGCGTCTGCTTATTATCTAATTCCACCCAGAACTGGATGTGGGACATAGGGTTCTTCAAGGCTTGCGATTTCTTCAGTTGTTAGCTTAATTGAAAGAGCGGCTACCGCATCATCTAGATGATGCATCTTGGTCGCCCCGATAATCGGTGCGGTAACAGGTCCTTTTTGCAGGACCCAGGCAAGCGCCACCTGCGCACGTGGTAAATCGCGCTTTGCTGCAACCTCTGCCACTCGTTCCACCACACTGCGATCCGCTTCTGCCGTAAGCGAATATAGTTTTTTAGCAAATTCATCCGTTTCCGAGCGCGCAGTCGTTTCCTCCCAGTCGCGCGTCAGCCGCCCTCTAGCTAGCGGGCTCCAAGGGATCACGCCAATTCTCTCCGCTTGACATAATGGCAGCATCTCACGCTCCTCTTCACGATATAGCAGATTCAAGTAATTTTGCATCGATACAAACCGCGTCCATCCATGCTGCTCAGCCACATGCAGCGCTTTTAGAAACTGCCAAGCATACATAGAAGAAGCACCAATATATCTTGCTTTCCCTGATTTGACCACATCGTGCAAGGCTTCCATGGTTTCTTCAATAGGTGTATGGGGATCCCAACGGTGAATTTGATACAGATCCACATAATCTGTACCTAATCGCAGGAGGCTATGGTCAATTTCACTCATAATTGCTTTTCGAGAAAGCCCTGAACCATTAGGACCCGGTCTCATAGCTCCATGAACCTTCGTAGCGATAACCACCTCATCGCGTTTAGCAAAGTCCTTCAGCGCTTTGCCCACAATTTCTTCACTCGATCCATTCGAATAGACATTCGCTGTATCGAAAAAGTTAATACCAAGTTCAAGAGCTTTTTTAATGAAGGGGCGGCTCTCCTCTTCATTAAGCGCCCATTGGTGTCCGCCACGTTCTGCCATACCGTAACTCATGCAACCTAGACAAAGACGAGATACATCCATACCTGTGTTACCCAGTTTTATATATTCCATCTCATTATCCTTCTTTCTTCTAGTAGGATATCATACTGAAAAATACATATGGTTTTATTATATAACATGTTAGCAATGTATTTCGATCTGTTTTTTATGCTTTTTCAAATAATACTTTGTTATCCTTAGAAATAAATAGAGTTCCGCTCAAAAAGTTTCTTTATGACTATCAACAATAGTCTTCAATTTCGTTTGCCACGTGGGTCATGCTTTACACCTCCGTTATAATTTTCCACATCATTAGTTCGAAGCTCCGAGGACGAACAGTCCTGCCCCCCAAGGTTATGCCCGAAATCATCCAATAGCTGGCTGGCTTCTACCTCCAGTGCATACTGGTAATGCTGCTCCGTCAGGCTGGGGATAGCGGCGAGCTCTACCTGCTGCCGCGGTGCCTGCAAGCCATCCCGATCGACCACTTGCCGCCACCAATCATCGATCTGGGCAGCGAACTGTGCAAATCGAAGTGTCCACTGCACTTGGTCTTTCGCGGTAAGTCCTCTGTCCGCAACCAATGCGAGCAGAATCCGCTGCAATTCCCTACTGTGGAGGTAACCTTTCTCCACAATCTGAAGCAATTTCTGATACTGTTCAAGTCGAGAATGTCGTCGCCGAACAAAAGGGCTGTACTTCAACGCTAACGTTGCTAGCTCCATCTGAACAGAGGCTTGTTTAATATCCTCACAGAGTTGATCCGTCGTACGCCAAATCAGCTTTCCGGCAGGCAGCGTGGCCCCCTCCTCCACCCATTTTGACAGGTTGTCATAATGTTGAACAAGCCCAGTTGATGCTGTTTCCAATGCTTCAGCAAATCGTTTTGTATAATCCGGCGGTGCAATTAACAAATTCACTGCCGTGGCGACTGCGGCGCCTATTATGGTTTCTAGAATTCGGTCGATACCGTAGAAATTGCTGTCAGACCCGATGATGAATACTAATAACGTACTGATCCCTGTTTGAGTGACTGTATATTCAGGCAGCCTGAATCCCCTTGCTACACTGAGCGCAATTAGCAGTATGATCCCGATACTCCACGATGACGGAATGGCTACAAGGGAGAACGCACTTGCCAGCAGGACACCAATGATGATACCTAAAACACGTTGGAACCCTTTCGTTAGAGACTTCTCCACTGTAGCTTGCATGCATAATACCGCCGCAAGAGGTGCAAAGAAGGGATGGTCCGCACCTAATTGTACGGCGATTTCCCAAGCAGCCGTTGCTGCTAAAGTAGTCTTCCATACACGGCGACCCGGTATGATTTGGCCCCAACCCAATGTTGATCCCTCCCCACACAATGTATCTTTCATCGTATAGCATTGGCTTGTCAGGCTGAAACTATCAATGTTTCCTAGTAGTAGAAGTCACCTTACGAATCAAATGCAATATAATCGGCTGTGAGTCCTACTCAAATAGCATCTGATGCCTAGAAGGAAATCCGTCAAGCTAACCCGGCTTGGTCCTATAAGCCCACAGCCGGTCTTTAAAGAGGTTATAGGTATGGATAAGAGCATCTTTCCCGCCTTCTACATTTACCGCCAGCTCAAACCGAACTACAAAACGAGGGTCTAAGAAACTGAGATACGCTCTGTACCTCACCGTCTTATACGGGTTAAAAGAGTATAATGCCATGTCTGATTAATTTAAGAGAAAAATGTTGACAAGATGTTGATGTCAGCTGGTTTTAGCTGAAAGTGTGTACGTGGACGCTTGCGCGTTAATAAAACGTCTGGAAGATAAAATGGCATCGGTCACTGAACCGGTGCCTAGTGATGAAGGAGATGATTATACCGAGAGACCATCACTTAACGAGGTGAGCGACATGTCAAGGAGAATCTGGGCATGGACATGACGACGCTGGGCGCTTTGGCCGAACCCAATCGTATGGATATCGTCGAACTCTTGCGCGACGGCTCCCTGACTGTGGGGGAAATCGCCGTCCGGCTGGGGCTTCACCAGCCCCAAGCCTCGAAGCATTTGAAGGTGCTTACCGACAACGGGATTTTGGAAGTGAAGGCCCAAGCCAATCGTCGGATCTACAAGCTCCGGCCCGAGCCCTTCCAAGCGCTGGATGCTTGGCTGAACTCCTTCCGGCGCGTCATGCAAGAAAGGTTCGACAATCTGGACGAGTACTTGCGGGAACTGCAGAACAAGGAAAAAACATAGGATAATTCAAATGGATGAGGAGGAATACAAATGTCCAACAACGGAATGGTTTCGAGAGTAGAGAATGATCGGGTGCTGGTGCTGGTGCGCGTTTTCTATGCGCCGCGCGATCTCGTGTTCAAGATGTTTAAGGAGCCGGAGAAGATCATCTACACCGATTACTTCTCAGATGCCGAAGACAATACGAACGAGACCATGCCGTCAACCGATATCACGATGGAATTCATCGATTTAGGCGACAAGACGAAGCTGATCAGCTATGCTGAATATGCGTCAGCGGAAGCCCTCAAGACCGTCATGGACATGGGCATGCTGGAGGGCGCCACCGAAACTTGGGACCGTCTGAAAGAGCTTATGAACGCGGTCATATAAGGAAATATGAGGACAGCCGCCTGGCTTATATTGCCGGTGGCTGTTTTATTTTGGCGTTTTTTGAAACCCGAGGTCCAATAGGGATACAGCTTTCCGACAGCATGAAAAAAACGGTCCCTTTCACTACAAGGGAATCCGGTTTTCGTAATCACGCAGCTAGAGCGAAGTTCAACTAACGTGCCCGTTCGTTGAATGAGCTTATAATTTCGATTGTATCTTTTAGTGTTATAGACCTAGAAGAATATTGTTCCAACTTATTTATAACCTTCGGTTTAATTCGACTTTCAAAATTTTTATTCCAGATAAACATGTTCCTGAATATTTCAAGAGTCGGTTTATAGTTTGATTTTTCTAATCTGAGTAACTGTAAGATAAATCTTTTGATAATTCGATACTTTCGTTTCGAATTATCAGTATCCAAAAATATAATTAAATCAGCATTATTAAAACTTTGGAACATCCATTCATTATAATGAGCACCCTCTATAATCCAAGTATTTGAAAGAATAATTGTGCTCAACAGTTGATCTCTTTCTTCCTCAGTTCTTTTAATGTCTCTCGGTTTATGTCTCTTCCAAACAACATTATCCAATTCGTAATGTGGAATACACAGTTTATTGGATAGATTTCTGGCTAATGTTGTTTTACCGCTCCCAACGGAACCTATAATATGTATTTTTCTTGGAGCCAATTTGTCCAATTCAACCATTAAAACTACCCTCCACTTAGATTTTTAATAATGCATTATTCCAACTTTTCCCAAAAACTTTGTTAGCATTAGCTCAACGCCAGGTAACATATGTACAAATCCTCCTATTTTTTACACATTTATTTTATCACACTGGAAGTTTATTCCACTATACTGCCTGTTACTTCAATAAACAGGGAGCAGCGCCACGTCGGTCTCCTCCCTGTTATGGTTGAATTATCGTATCCGTTAGTTGAGCTATAAAAAAAGGCTGCCGAAGCAACCGCTGTTCCACTATCGTTCCCAGTTAGTCTAGAATTTTCACCAACTGAACTGTCCCACTCTGCCATAGCTCAGTAAATTCCTTTTCGATTTTAAATCCATGCTTTTCATAGAATTGAACAGTTTGCTGATATAATGGCTTCGAACTTGGCGGCACCGTTAAAACAACAATTTTATTAAAGCCCATCTTCTTTACGTGTTCAAACAAATGCAATAACAGTTTGGAACCGATACCCTTGCGATGGTATCTCGGGTCAGTACCCATTAATGAGATAGAAATTGATCCTTCTGAACAAGTAAAGACTAAAAAAGATGTAACTTGTCCATCACTCTCAGCGCACAGTAAATCTTGAAACATTAAATCTTTACATGTTTCTGCAGCAACGTCTTCTGTAAACCAAATA
The DNA here is from genome assembly GCF_011440305.1 of Paenibacillus agricola. Taxonomy (GTDB): domain Bacteria; phylum Bacillota; class Bacilli; order Paenibacillales; family NBRC-103111; genus Paenibacillus_S; species Paenibacillus_S agricola. Next base: position 357,616 of record NZ_JAAOIW010000005.1, read on the forward strand.
CCAGTCAATGAATTTATTAATTGATTGATCTTTTGTGTAATGGGGTCACCAAATCTATTAGGTCTCTCATAAAGATTTATTGAAAGGTTCATCTTTTGAGATCCCCTCTTCTCAAATTCGTAATATTCTCTTGTAACATTGTAGCACATACCAAGAATTGATTCATTGCGTTAAACTGCCCGTTCGTATTAGTTTGGAGGATTAAGGTACCGGGTCGAACGTACCTGCCCGTGGGACTGGATCCCGAGCGCTATAATGTTCACCCCTACTTGTCATGACCATGATTGAGGTTGGGACGGAGATCCCGTATAACAAGCGATGCTATGGAGCGACAAAAAGAACCCATAGGGGCTACCGGTAAATCTATATGGAGGAGAGATGAGATGAATCCAGTTATCGGTCTAGACATTTCTAAAGGAGAGAGCCATGGACAAGCCTTTTTAGAGCGCGGTAAACCGTACAGAGGGACATTTCAATTCGAACATACCCGTGATGGGCTGGCGAAGCTCCTTCAAACTATCCACGATGTAGAGCATGCGTCTGGACAACGTCCTTTGCTTGTTCTAGAAGCAACTGGGCATTACCAAAGTCCGGTGGTTCAGTTCTTGGAGGAACATCATTATCTGTACATTGTCATTAATCCACTTATCTCCAATCGGCTTAGAAAGTCCAGCCTCCGTAAGTGAAGACGGATGCTGCTGATGCTTATCTGCTGGGAGAGCTATACTACAAAGAAGAGTTTGAACCCTTTAAGAAAAGGGGAGTGCAACTGCTTAATCTACGTTATCTGACGAGACAATATGAGTCTCTTTCAAAGATGTGTGTGCGTATCTACCTGAACTTCGTACCTCACGACCTGTTAGCCATGACTCACGCAGGAGTATTGGCGGGATGGTTTTGGGATACATGGTTCCGTCATTCCCATCCTCGGTTGTATAGTTAGGATTACTTGATTGTAATCCCCTGCCTTTCACGCTCTAAGGCGCTTATGGCAGAACTTGTCGTACTGTCCCGTTAGCTCAACAACATTTTGTCTACATATTGCTTACCCACAATGGTTTGTCCTCACTAATTAATTGTGGAGTTAGTTCTCTAGGCCGTATACGGCAAAGGGTAATCTTTTTTTGTAGTATTTGATTACTTCATCGGTTGAATCGGATTGCTCTTCAAGGTGTCTTCCACTTCTTGGTAGCCATCAGGGTAGGCAAAGTTATAGCGTGCCGGAAGTGCGAAAACGTATTTGTCATTGCGCGTCAGTTCGCTTGGGCCGATAGGCGCTGCGCCGATGAAGAATTTATCCTGCTGAAGCTCGTTCCATTGGTCGACAGTAAAGACGAGAATAGGGATATCCTGTCTAGGCTGTTCAGCGGTCCATTCGGGATGGCGGATGCTGAGTTGTTTTAATTAGAGTCGCTGCTTATAGTTGTGAGGCTTGCCGAACACCTAATGCAGTGACGTCCAACGGGCTTAGGGGGCTGGATGTGGTCACTCGCTTCTCAGAGTGACCCGGAGCGTCAATATGGTGTTAGCCGAAGGAAGTTCTGGAAGCTGCCATTGCATTTAAGGCGTTCTCAAAATAGCTATATACTTCATCTGCAATTCCCAGAAACTCTTCAACAAGTACATTACTATCCAAGTAACAAGCATACAGATAATCAACTAAAGCGGAGTCAATCTCACAATAGTTTAATATGGCATTCTTCATCTTAATAATGTCATCTTGCCATACACCTGTATCTTTTAAAACCAAAGAGTATAATGCACGAATTAATCTCTTAGAGTAACCTTTAATATATCTAGTTTTCATTGTGTTATCACTAGCATTAGAAAGTAAACTATGTATACGATCTACTTCCTCCTTGGTCTCTGTATTTAAGTCTAAAATGAACTCTGGAGAAATAATTATCGGTGGTACTTTTTCACCAACGTCATGACCATATATGCAAACACAAATTATCTTTACCCAAAAACCCCACTCATTTGGTTTACTTAATACATCGTCAATCGAGCAAATTATCGTATCAATCTTAGTTACTACTGGATATTCTTCCAAAAGCCTGTCTTTAATATTTGACAATCTTTCGTAATCAATATCTTTGGGATTTACACATACAATAGTAAAGTCTGCATCAGACTTAAAAGGTTTAGCAGTTCCTTTTGGAATCGAGCCACACATATAAATGCTATGAATCTTACCTTTAAATTCGGTAAGTATATTATCTATATACTTATCAACAAAATCCTTATATTCACTTTGTATTACAATTCTATTTATAACTTTTTCTAATATCATATAGACTCCTCCTAAACTAAGAACTTCTTTCGGCTAACGTCTTTTTTGCGAATTTCGTAAATTCGTCATGACTTAAATTATTCGCGAAATCATTCAACTATCCTGCCAGTTAGCTGAGCGAAGGGGCTACCGTACCTGTTAGCTTAATGATCATTCCTGCATATTAGATCTTCAAAAATAACGATTTCTTTGTCTAACTGTTTCGATAGTGAACTTGTTTCAATTAAATCAAAATGTTATCAACTATTCGATGGCTACAGTTATACTTGTAATAAGCAGCAACAAAGATACAGGTGCCCAAATTCTTCTTTCCCATTTGCTCCTTGTAATAAAGTTCAGTGTAGTAGCAATCACAGAAAAAATAACAACAAACCAGATAGCCGATTTTGTAAATGAATACCAATTAGGAAATATGAAACCTGATTTACTTAGTACTATTGAAGCTAGTAATGCCAGAATGATGACCTGAAATAAAGAGGCCAAACGCATAACTGGTGGATATTTACCGGGAAACTTCCCGCCCATTGCATAACTTCCCCAAGGCATTCCTGCCACTAACGCAAATTGAAAAAGAATTACAATTCCGATTAAAGCAGAGAATATTATTGCTGATATCCATACATACATTTCTACACCTTCTTATTAATTTTGATACTTTCTTACATCTAGCGGGTTCGTATTTATTTTTTTCTAATGTTTTATTTGCCAATTTCTAAAAAAGTAGTATCAAGCTGTATTACGAATATTGATCTCTATATTACCATATTACTGGATAAATTCCCTCTTGCAACAATTCAAGTTCGACGCCGCGCCGAATTTGTGTGAGCATCTTCTTGGTTCTGCGAATACCGTAATCCGGCCGATCCGCAGGGATGACTCTGTCAAAAAGTACCGAAAAACGCATGGAGATTCGCTACCTGAGCTCCCAAGCTGTATGCGACATCAGGGGCCGACAAGTCCTCCTTTGTCATATTGCGTCCCTCGATCCAGCGGAGCAGCGCGCAATGTGCCCATCTAATTCGATCTCGAGTTGTCTAGACAGGATTGCTACAGGCGCCTGTACAGCGAGGTCCGTCCACGAGTAATCGCCTCCAACAGCCTCAACTCGGATTCAACTCCTTGTCTTGAATGTTGTATGCCGGCCATATTCACGGTTATCGGATCGTGCACGCGAAGAAGATAGGCGTTGCCGTTTAACCTATCGATCACTTTATACGTCCGATTTTCATTGTTCCTGATCAGCGAGGCTTCAGGACGGGCGATGCCATACTGGAGCAGAAGCTCTGCGATCTTATCGTCCATGATGCCCCCCTATTTTAATAATCGTTTATGTGGCCATCTATTGCCGAGTTCATGTATTCAGCGCGGGCTTTTTGTGATTGCATGTTATTGAATCGCTGCAAACTTTAAGAACTGACATAGATGTGAAAGATGCAGAATGGATTGCCCAACTTCTTCGTCATGGGCTACTAAAGGCGAGCTTCATACCAAACCGTAACCAAAGGGAACTGCGAGAACTCGTTCGTTATCGCCGAAGCATCATTGAAGAACGAGCTAGGCAACATAATCGAATTCAAAAAGTGCTAGAAGGAGCAAACATCAAGCTTGGCTCTGTCGTGTCAGATATTATGGGTGTCTCGTCTAAGGACATGCTTCACGCCATCTCAGATGGTGAAGAAGATCCAGTGAAATTAGCAAGCTTCGCTCGGCGAACTATGAAAAAGAAAAAAGAAGAACTCGAACTCGCTCTTCGAGGTTATGTTAATCCTCATCAACGCATGATGCTTAAAACCATTTTATCCCACATTGAATTCCTTCCAAGTGCGGCTCACTTGTGTTCTTGGGCAGCACTTGTACCTGGACATAATGAGAGCGCAGGCAAAAGGAAGGAAGTCTTCTAAAGGAAAGAAAGGAAACAAATATTTAAAATCTTCATTAACAGAAGCCGCACATTCCGTAGGTGCCTCCAAAAACTATCTTGGTGCTATGTATAGGCGAACATTAGCACGAAAAGGTAGGAAAAGAGCAGCTATTGTAGTGGCCCAGCTATGCTAAGAATCGCTTATTATCTGCTGACAAAAAAAATGTATGTAGACTTAGGTGAAGATTACTTTGATCAACAAAAACTTGGAGCTATTGTACGGAACTCAGTTCGAAGACTTGAAAGCCCTGTTTCTTATAGGTGTCCCACCGAACCCTTTCTTTCACCATTATTGACTGCCTCGTTATCTGGCCGAACAACCACGGACAATGACTAGCCCAACTGTCGGAACGCAATGATAAACGATGTTAGTGCTGCAAGGGTCGCGACGGTCCGCACGTGGTTCCAGGCCGTCCAACTGGTGATGTAACGACGCCATAGATCGGCGCCTTCGGCACTGTTTGGATCCACGGCGGCCAGCATGTCGTTTAGCGGCACATTGAATACGAGAGTCACCAGAATGGAGCCGACGATATAGATCAGGCTGCCGGCAAGCAAATATATCGCACCGGCTTCGCCCCACCTAAAGAATGAGGTGATCGACAGAATGACACATGCCAAGGCCGTTCCAGCAAATACCAAACCAAACAATGGATTGAGTATAGCGACATTGATGGACTGCATGGCTGCAATGCCTTGTGCCGACGGGAGTCGGGCGAGGGCAGTCATCACGAATACTGAAAAGGCAAAGAATAGTCCGGCAACCACTCCCGAGCCGATAGCCGAGAAAAAGGTCAAGCTATTAAGCAAGCGTTCGATCATCTCGAACCTCCCCAAACACCGGAAGTGGCTGCATCTCGTGCGTAGTCGGCAAAACCCCGGGGCTCCCGGCCCAGGGCGCGCTGAACACCGTCTGTCAGGTGGGAGTTGCGACCGTCCAGGACCTTAGTAAACAGGTCAGTCAGCAGCTCCAAGAACTCGGCCGGTACGTCCTGTTGTGCCAGTACAGACGTGAACTGCTCTGCGGAGACTTGCACGTAGCGGACTTCCCTGCAGCTCGCCTTGGCAATTTCTTCGGTCGCTTCAGCGAAAGTGAGTGCACGCGGACCGGTCAACTCGTAGAGCTGGCCGACATGTCTGTCCTCAGTCAAAGCCGCGACTGCGACATCTGCGATGTCCTCAGCATCGATAAACGGCTCCGCTACGTCCGCTGCCGGGAGAGCAACCGTACCGCTGAGCACCGACCCGAGAAGGAAGTTTTCGCTAAAATTTTGGCAGAACCAACTCGCCCGTAGGATCGTCCATTCAGCGCCCGAGTCCTGCAATGCTCTCTCGCTAAGTTGAGCCTCTTCTTCGCCTCGGCCGGACAACAGCACCAGCCGCTTGATCCCGTTTTTCACCGCCAGTTTGGCGAAAGCACCGATCGCTGCAGCTGCACCTGGCACCGCTAGGTCAGGGTAATACGTTATATACACCGCGCCCACGTTCTGCAATGACGATTCCCAGGTGGATTGGTTCTCCCAATTAAAGGACGGTTCGCCCGATCGGGAACCGATCCGTATTGGTAGGCCACGCGCTGTCAGCCGCTCTGCCATACGGCGACCGGTCTTGCCCGTCCCGCCAAGAATCAAAATTGGCTTCTTATCCTCTACAACTACCTTCTTACCTGCATCATTGTTCATATGATCTCTCCTTTTGGTAATCTCATTTTATTTACATTGACTAATCCAATATTTGTTTGCGCAAGCAAGTGTTAGTCTAAATTAAGAATGCTTTGTCATTCAATATTTTCTAATTGATCACTCACTTCATATAGGTGAAGTGATAGTTCATCACCTTCCTTTACTCCCAATAATACATTGTACCGGTTACGAAGGTTATTCCAGCACTCGTTGATCGTCTCCTCCAATGCTTTACCTTTACCCGTGGCGAAAATAAGCGATAACCGCCCTTCCACACGGCTAGTAATCAGTCCTTTGATGACAAGCTTCTCAATAAGACGGGTCACTGTTGAAGGTTGAAGATGGAGAATTTCACCTAACTCTTTCTGTGATATCCCTTCCTTTTCAAAAACAGCCATCATTAAAAAAGCAGAAGTTGGTGACAAACCACTTGCGGCAAACTCATCTTCTGCCATTTTGGTAATTACTCTACCCAGTCGATTCGCCGTGAAGTACAGGCATTCTTTTAAATAGGTCCCCAGCATTGTTCATAACCTCATTTCAGAAAAAATATTGCTTGCGCATACAAATATAATACATTTCCAATTTAATGTAAAGTCTGTATTTCTCTTTTGCCTCTAACCACGCTAAACTGCCGTTACTTCAAAGGCAAAATAGACCGCCAGTGGCGGTCTGCCTCATTCAGCTATCGTACCCGTTCGCTTAACGCCGAGCAGTTACATATGTATAAAACCGCTTATTTTGTGAAGAATCAAAAGGAGCTGCAGCGGCAGCTCCTTTATCGTTTGTATGCACTTGTTATAGGTTGACAAGAACATGGCCTATTGTAGATCAAGAACTTGACCCCTTCGATAAAACGGCAGATCCAAAAGAATGTGAAAAAAAGTGCCGACCGAACACGAACCAATGGATTCGCATCCGGTTAGCATTCTTATTTATTAACGAGAAAGGCGGCAACTTCCGCCAATCGTGAAGCATATCCCCATTCGTTATCGTACCAGGTAGCGACAGATAGGATTTCTCCTTGTAATTGAGTCAAAGGGAGATCCACGATTGAGGAATGGGGGTCTCCTACAATTCGAGCAGACGTCCATGCGCCTTCCAAAACATCCAGCACTCCCTTTAACGGTCCCTCTTTCGCGGCGAAGCGGAAGATATCATTGACTTGCTGTACCGTACACGGCTTTTCCGTCAAAAGATTTAATTCAGCAATACTGCCAGTACGAGTTGGAACACGGTATGCCTTTCCAGTAATTTGTAAATCATTCCATATAAATTTGAGTGCCTTTGCTGCTCCGGAGGAAGAAGGAATAATATTTTCCGCTGCTGCCCATGAGTCTCGGCGATCTTTCATAGGTTGATCCGTTAAGGATTGGCTGTTCGTATAAGAATGAATGGTCGAGAATAAACCATATTTAATCCCGAAGTTTTCATTGATTAATTTGACGACGGCAGCCAAGGCATTGGTTGTACAGCTTGCCATGCTAATAATCTTATGCTTGTCCGGATCAAAAGTGTCCATATTTATCCCTTTTAGCAGCACGGCGTCACAATCTTCCAGTGAGCTGCTAGGTCCACTAACTAATACGCGGTGAGCACCTTGTTCCAAATGTACTGAAGCCGCAGCTCGTGTAGAGGATCGACCTGTACAGTCCACTACTAAATCCACGTCCAGGTTCTTCCAATTAGGAACTTCCTTAGTCGAATTGATATACTGGATTTCACGGCCACCTATCACCATCAGTCCATCATCTCCACTGACGTCTTCGTGCCAGCGGTTATAATTCGTATCTACTTCAAACAGAGCAGCAAGCGTAGCTTCGTCTCTTATATCTGAAATAGATGCGGGTACGAATAGCTGCTTTTGTAAAGCGACTCTTAACAACTGCCGACCAATTCGTCCAAATCCATATATTCCTATTTTTCCCATAGTTGCCCCCATTGCAAAAGTAATTGGTCTATAGCTGATAAACTCACGCAGTAGTATTCCCAATTTAAAGTTTTTAAATCGAGTAGATTAATTCTGTAAAATCGTTGTGATCAGCGACCGCTTTGAAATTCATCGCATCAAATCCGAAATTTAAACACTATGCCCAAGCTCTTTCAAAGCTCATGTAATCCTTTACAACGATACGGAATAAGCCGTAGGTCGTGACATCCTTCACAGACCAGCAGCTTGAAGCCATTTCGAGGATTTCCGCATTTGCGGAACTTCTCTACTTCCTTCCGACCATTGGGACGAAGTTTATCCTTGTGTTTTTTTACAAATTCATCCCAATGTCCTCGCTCGTTAAAGAAAATACGTTTCAGAATGTTCGTCTCCATACCTCTGCCTTACCAAAAACAAAAACAGAGTGGTAGTCCTGCTCCCACCCCGAAAATTTATAATTCTATAATGCGAAAAAAGGGAGCCCGCGGGCTCCCTCTTGGAAAATTAATGCATAGGACTCATTGCCGCACGTTTGACGACAACGCGGCGGATAAAGAACGCTATGACCAGACCGATAATCGTCACGATCATCGCGAAAAAGAATACGTTCTGCGAGCCTAATGTCATCGCGTTCGCCATCTCGGTCAGCTCGTTCGGCGCTGGGGAATTGTGCAAGTACTTTTCCATGCCTTTTGTAAGGATGCTAATTGCTACCGCCGTGCCAATTGCGCCTGCGACCTGCTGCAGCGTGTTCATGACCGCTGTGCCGTGCGGATACAGCTCTGGTGGCAACTGGTTCAGGCCGTTCGTCTGCGATGGCATCCAAACCATGGAGATGCCGACCATTAGGCCGATATGCAAGGTGACGATCAAAGTGATTGAAGATGCCAAGGTAATCCCGGAGAAAAACCATAACATAACCGCGACGATGAAGAGGCCGGGAATGACGAGCCACTTTGGTCCATACTTGTCGAACAAGCGCCCCATCTGCGGTGACAGAATGCCATTCAGCGCGCTACCGGGCAGCAACATGAGCCCAGCAGCGAATGCGGACAGACTCATGCCATTCTGCAGATACATCGGCAGAATAATCATGCTCGACAAGATGATCATCATACATGACAATACCATAAGCAACCCCACGATAAACATCGGGTACTTGAAAACACGCAAGTTCATCATCGGCTCGCGCATAAATATCTGCCGCAACACGAACAACACGAGTGCTACCAACCCGATGACAATTGATGCGACCACAACCGTGCTGGCCCAGCCAGCTTCACCTTCGCCTGCCTTACTGAACCCGAATACAACGCCTCCGAAGCCGATCGTGGACAATACGATAGACAACAGATCGATGCGGGGCTTACTGAGTTCATTAACGTTTTCCAAATACTTTAGCCCCACCAACAACCCTATAACCAAAAACGGTAGCGAGAGCCAGAAGATGTAGTGCCATGTTAAATATTCGATCACGAGACCCGCCACAGTGGGGCCGGTCGCTGGAGCGAACATGATGACGAGACCGACAAAGCCCATCGCAGCCCCGCGCTTCTCCGGTGGATAGACAATGAGGATCGTATTGAACATGAGCGGAATTAACAAGCCCATGCCAACCGCCTGCAGAACGCGAGCTACCATTAACATTTCGAAATTGAATGCTAACGCCGCGATCAACGTTCCGATGATTGAACTCGCAAGTGAGACGATGAATAATTGCCTTGTTGTAAACCATTGCATCAGTAGCCCCGTCATCGGCATCAGAATACCGAGCGTCAGCAGGAACCCCGTCGTTAACCACTGCGCGGTCGCGGCTGAAATTTGGAACACGTCCATTAAATTACTGATCGCGATGTTGAGCGCCGTCTCACTGAACATGCCGACGAAGCCACAGATGAGCAGCGATGCCATGATGGCCCGCGTATTGTATTGCTTCACTATCGATTCCACTTCCTTCTCCGAATAATCTCTATTTGTAAGCGATCCAGTATTTCGCTCACTAACTGTTACGATAATAGTAACAGTTATTCTTGTCAATACCCTGAACATATTTTATTTGTAAATCATAGAGTTTATCTAGTTGTTTTCAAAAAATACCAACCCGCCAATCGTATAAAACGATCTGCCAACGAGCTTTGTACATCTGTGCAATTTGTTCCGCGGTGACTTGCATCAAGTCCGGAACGACTCGTATTTCTCGACCCTCAAAGTCCTGGAACGATCACCACGCGGTGGCGTTTTTCAGTTCGATACTGTGACCTTCCAAGCTGGCAAGTGATATCACGAACAACGGCATTCTTATCATTACCCTCAACAAAAATCTGTCCATTAAAGGAAATAATTCCAATCCCCGAGTTTATTTGCGTTCGCCAAAGAAAAGACGACTCACCCGTTTAGAGAAATCTTCAATACCGAAGCTTGCCGAATCCATCCGGTTATACCAATTCGTTATCGTTTCCAAAATCCATAAAGGTACCTGTACGCCGCAAATCAGGGGATAGAAGTGCTTATACGTCCAAACCAAATGTTCCCACCGATTATCGTTTCCTTCTTTGACGTACTCAGAAACATCAAGAACTTTCCCTCGTCCCTCTTGCAAAAGAACGTTTTTCAGATGAATATCCCTAGGGTTCAGCCCCTGACTACGTACAAACTCACGAGCCTCCTCAACGTCTTGGATCGCTTGTTCCGGAACAGGAACACCTTGCAGAATACAATCATACAAGGTAACTCCTTGTTCGAAGCTTAATACCAAATAATTAGGTCCGGCTCCATAACATTGGGGGAAATATTGCGATCCTTTTAAGCGTTCATATATTCCCGCCTCCACTTCCTTTTTCTCTAATGCCTTAGCGGAATACACTTTAAAGGCGTAATTAGGGGTACTCGGGTAATAAAAGACCGCGGCATCCGTTCCGATACCAATACAGCGCAATTCATCTGCAAACCGGATGACAGAAACAGGCCTATTGTTATCATGACCAACAACCTCAACTTCCCTCAATGCTTCCTCCGCCAGCTTCCAAAGCGTAATCACGACCACCTTCTCCTTGTTGGTTATCAACTTTATAATAGCATTTAACAAGACGTAACCTAAAACCGGTTAACAAACTTTTGCTGGTCACATCAGCAAAGAACAACACTAGCAAGGGAGCCGACCTCAATCGGAATAGCTACGACAGGTTGACTCATCAACCTTCTCAACATTAACATGTCCTGCGGAGGGCAAAGATCGAGAAAGGTAGGTCCATATATGAATAATCGCTTGCGGATCGTCTGCCAGTTTGTTCGATATATCCCAGCTTACCAGCTTACCAGCTAACTACTGCAGCACGACATCGCACGGGTAACCCTGATACATCTTTAGGGAGTCGTATAATGGCTTTAAGGGTTATTTCTTCATTGTCTAATTAACCGGGGTTGGTTCATCCTTGGGATAAGGACTTTGATTGTTTTATCCAGTCTAGGAAAATTCCCCTTACCTTAATCCCAAGCGTTTGTGATTATGCAGTTTTCCTCAATCGGAGAAGCTAAAGGTATGAGCTGGAGGACGCAGATGATGCATGATGAGTGATTAAAGGGACAGTCAACCACAAAATGGATGCCCCTATAAGAGTTGTTTTAAGAGGTACGCTAATAATACCATAAAAAATCAGAAATTTCTTTTGAATTGATAAGTTTGAGGATGTTGAATTCTTGATATAACTTGCTAAGGAAGCTTATTCGACGAGGACAACCTTTGAGTTAGAATTCAAAGACTGGTACCTCCACCTAGTTCTGTCCTTGCCCCAACCTATATCCTGCCATAATTCTTGAAGAAGAGTAATCGGATAAAAGTAAAAACCCGATAAGTACCAAGAATATGATCCGATAGCTTATTTAGAAGCTACGTCAACTTGTTTTGAATGAAGAGGATTGGTGTTCTGAGGGCAATTCTTTGTTTTTCAACAAACGTATCACAAAGAAAGTGAACAGCAACAAGGAAAACCCTACTGACACTGCGCTGACCCCGAACATTACTTGGTAGTTCGTGTACTGGGAGACCCAGCCTAGCATGATCGCACCTAGCCCGATGCCAAGGTCATTAGCAGTCGATATAGTGGCGTTGGCAACCCCTTTACGGTCCGAATGGGCCAGACGTATGGCTGCCGCTTGAAGAGCCGGCTGCGCGGAACCGAAGCCGATACCATATAGAAACGCCGATACTAGCACGCCGATCAAACCGGTCGAGAGGCTCAAGACAACCAAAGCACAAATCGTAATCGCGAGAGACGGTACAATGACAAACATCTCTCCGAACCGATCAGAAAGTTTTCCCGAAATGGGACGACTGAGCGCAAGTGTTGCAGCAAAGGCCAGAAAGAACGCGCCGGAATTGACCTGGATCGAGTCAGCGAACAGCGGAACAAAGGTGGTAATGCCGCCATAAGCGATAAACAGAAAAAAGACCGATGCCGCAAGGGGTAAGACCGATTTTTCGAACAATTCGATTTTTCTTGCACCCGTTTGTGGCCGGAAAGGCATTTTTGTACCAAGCGTCAGGAGCAATGCTGCCCCAGAGAGGACGACGGCGAATAAAAACAGAGCGCTGAACGATAGGTTCTGTGTAACCCAGATGCCGAACATCGGGCCGATTGCCATTGCCAGGGTCATGGACGTGCTAAACCAACCCATGCCTTCTCCGCGTCGTGCCGGTGGGATTATATCCGTAATCGCCGTGAGCATGGAGGTTGAGGTAACAGCCCAACTCATCCCGTGCAAAATTCTGAGCCCCATCAAAACGACGATTCCACCGACCCAATTATACATATACATCGACAAGATAAAAAGAAGCAGCCCCCAGACGATAAACGGTCGCCTGCCGAACCGGTCTAGCAGCCCGCCGACTAGCGGCCGGAACATAACGGACGACAGCATAAACGCACCCATCGCCAGACCGACCTGCGATTCGTTGCCGCCCATCTGTTTGATGAACGACGGCAACGTCGGATACAGCATATAAAATGCGTTAAATAGGAATAGGTTTCCTATAGTCATGAGAATAAACGGCTTCGTCCATAGGCGTTCCACGGTTCTTTCCTCCTTCATACACTCTACCTATCTGCAGTCTTCTGCCGTATAATCCTGTTGCGATGACAATTTCCTCAAATCCGGGATATATCCAAGCCTGTATTTCCAAGTTTCACATATTCCATCCCGTCTGTATACTCCTTTTTTCTTATCCTATAAAGTAGTTTACTTTTTAGAGTTATAATAATTCTTGGTCTTGGCAGAGCAACTGGGGACCTTGCTAGATCGAAATGTGTAATCGACATGTAGCTCAAGCACCTTATTGGTACTTGAGCTTTTCGTTTAATTAACATCTGTAGTTTTTTTGTTTATAAATTAACAAATGCAGTTGATATCCTGTCCGCAGCGGACCCTACATGGTTCGGGTTGGCTGCATAGTTTTGCCAATAATAGATATGGCTTTTTTGATATTTACAACACAACCAACCCGATTTATAGAGCGTATATCATCACCCTTCGAGAACCTCGGCTAACCAAATGTCCCTATCCACCTGAGCTTGTAATTGAGTCACATCGACGATAATAGCACCTTGGCGAGTCAAATACTGCGGGATATATTGATTCGTTGTTATAGCGGCAAACCTTTTCCAGCAAACTGAAGCCTGCCGCAGATATCCCACCGAATTATCTTGATAACCCGAAGCTGCGCTTTTTTGATACAAACATAATTCCACAGCACCCATAATTTTCAATGCATAGTATTGACCTAAATAAGACAGGGCCTCCAGATCTCCAAGCAAGAGACGCAGCTCTTTTCCGGTCACTCCGCCAATCCCCATGAGTAATTGTTGGGTTCGAAAAGCATAAGCTTGCAGGTCTTGCGCAACCTGTATGGGTGTAATTCCCGTCTGAGCCTTCTGCTCCAGCAAATGGTCGCAATAAGCGGGAATGCTCATCATACCGCTCCCGTCCATTGGCGCATCCTCGATAAAATGCTGGACCGAATGGAAGCCTTTGGCTCTCTGTGGATGGCTGTAGCACGCCTCTGGATACCATTGGAAATCCAAGCTATTGCCTTGCCAATGGAATGTAGTAACCGTTGGGATAATCTTGGAGGCGGATGCCCAAGCCTCGAATAAAAGCTGCGGCGGCACTTCCGGGTAATGGAATGCCAGCTGCTTCTGGAAAAGCTGATCCGGTAAAGTTGGATCATAGGACAACCTACCCCAAATCGAGAAGCTGTACCATAGCTTCTTTATGATCAATTGCCGTGGACTTTCCGGCTCCGTGCTAACGAATTCGCGACCCCAGATGAGCCCATCCGGTCCCATAAGGAAACCAGCAAGCTGGTCCGCAGGAGGCATATTGAGAATATATTGCCTGGCAAACTCGGGATTGCCCCAGCGGAAATAATAAAAATCATCGTCCCGAACGGTCAGCCACGTTTTGTCCCTATTGGGTAGATCATGAATAAAGCCTTCTTTATGTATAAATGGCGGATTAACCGATGCATACATATGGGCAAGCGAATATTTGTAACTGTAACTGAACGTATCGGAATAAGCCTCGAAGGCATTATCAATAGTTGCTAACGAAGTCTCATGGGCTCGATGAATAAAGTGGACGTGACGTTCTGGCTGCTTTCTTTTGACATCTAAAACTGCTTCTCCATACGTACGCCACAGCCACTCCTCATCGGAGTAAGGTGATCCCAAATGCTGCATGTTTTCCCCTGCTGTGACACCGATGCCTGCAAGCAACGGATAGGTTTCCAGCAAGGAACGGACACTTGCCCGGAAGTAATCAATGGTCGTTTCATTATTTTGCTCATTGTTGATTCCGTAACCGTTTCCTTCTGTACCATAGGTAAAAATATTCCACGTAATGATATAAACCTCGATGCCTCTATCCTGGGCGTATTGCATCACATCACGCCAGAAAGCAATCTTTTCTGCCATCGTCATCTCTTTAAGCGTAACCAAATGATTCAGAGTGTCAGCGGTTGACATATCTAACCCTCGCAGAGTTGCCTGAAAAGCTGCCGTTGTTTTTTTGACGTCTTGAAGGGCAACATCCGGGTATTCTGGAACTTGTACCATCGATGGAAAAGGATGCAGATTCCACAGCGATAGCGTATTGAACCGGTGTAGTGCCATCTCATCCAGATACTCCTCCCAAAATGGCTTGCTCCACATCTCGTTGATGTTATGCTGGGCTGAATCTCCGTTATCCGAGTAGCTCGGTGTGCGCGCATCAAGCGGTATATTAAATTTAATGCCTCTCTTGGCGATGAATGGATTTTTATGATGATTGCGAATATGCCGCAGTGGAGTCCCTGTGCGAAGCGCTTCTGCCACATCCAGCCCTCCATACATGGCTCCAACCACGTCGGCTCCAATCACCCAGCACACAATTTCTTCGGTACCGTTACCAGCGTTATATACTTTGCTATTGTCTTGTTCATTCCGTGTGCTACTGCCTAAGCGATTTCCCGTGCTATAATGGCCATACTGCATCCTTATGGCATAACCCTGCGGAGCCAAAAACGGAAGTGATCCCACATCCTCCTGCAGGGCATCCTCAGTAGTCAGTATGATGCGAATCGTTTCGGAGGCTCCAGACAAGGACGGACTGGATAATGACGCTCCCGACGTACTGGATGTGTCAGACAAATCTTCGGACCGGGATAAGTCTTCGGATCCAGCCTGCTTAACTTCGATGTTGGAAAACTTCAATGCTTGTTTCAATTGTTCAGCAGCAAAAGTAATTGGCGCTATAGTCCCGTCATAGCTGAGGACAGCATACTTCATTTCTATCACCTCTTCAATAATATGAAAAAGATCGTACTACTGAAGCCATCAATGGGTTAGGCAGTACGATCTTTTTTTTGTAACAGATCCCAAATCCAGTGCGGTTGCTTTCGTAAATGCGTTATTCTGTAGCCTCACCCGACTTGCCAAAATTGTTGCACGGATTCATAAATGATTGGAATAGTATTTAAAAGCTAACATTGCAGACGGAATATCAATGCGTCTCTAGCCGGTACTGTTACTCTTAATCCATCCGTACTTGCCTCCGCAGCCGCCCATAAGGCATCACCGAGTGCTACTTGCCCATAGCTTGAAGCAAACTGCAGGTGGGCTTCTTGGATTTCTCTTGTGGGATTTATAATCCACACAAACTTGTCTTCATCCCCTTCGTGAATCCGGACTTGCAAGGCAGTGTTGGACGTCACTACATGCTGCTCATTGCCGGCCCACCGGAAAACATCGGCAAAGAAGCGACGGTTTTCCTCATTCTCATGGCGGTAATATCCCTCAGACGGAAATGTTCCAATCAGCAGCGTGCGGCCTGACCCGTAATGGTGCTCGACAGCGGCAAGCCGTCCGTCGTCGTATCTCCCCCGTTCAATACCCCCGGCAAGCCGGTAAGTTTGCAAGTATCCGCCGCCCTTTAAAGGCAAGCCGTCGATCTGCAGGCTGATCCGGTCGCCAATGTCCGGCGTGAATTCGACGTCCTCTTCAATCGCGCCAAACACATGGTGTAATCCCAGATTGGGCTGAACCGTCCCAACTCTTCCCCGGTCGCCGAAGTAGCCCGCGCAGCCTTCACTTATCATGGTACCGCCTTGCTCCACCCATTTTGCCAGCTGCTCCGCCTGCTCTGATGTAAACATGATTGGGTACGGGAAATAGAGTACCTTGTACTTATTGATATCCTCGATGTGCACCCAATCCGCCTGAATGTTATTGTCGAAAAATCCCCGGTAAGCTCCCCACATTGAATCCCTGTACAGCGTAAGCTTTCCTTCGTGATTTAGTAAATAATCGAATTGCTGTACCTCGGGAATGACAAGAATTCCGATATCCCCTTGCACCGGATTTGCCTGAAACAGCTTCTCCTGGGCCTGCTCATTGGCCCAGAGAGCGACCGAGCTGGCCATATTGGATCTATCCGTACGATTGCCGTCCATTCCGTAAGCTCCGAAGGCTCCGAATAAAGGACCATCCAGCAGCGGTCTCCAACGTGGATTAAGCAGGCCTTTGGCTCCCCCAGCAAACGAGATCATATTCCAGACCCGGATGTCCTCTGGCTCGGTTATCCGACCATCCTCTTTCTCCCGACCTATCACCTGCGGCTGGAGCCACAGCGGCCCTCCCTGAAATTCTGCATGCCAGAACGGTTTCCCACGGGAAGCAGAACGTGTCAAATCAACAGCATGCCACTGCTTCCATGGCTGGTTCCCCTTACGTGAGGCAACCCAGGTAAAGCCATACAGCTCTACCTTCGAGGCGGCTAGCCAATCGTCGCAGCCGGATGAGGCCATGCCGATAATCGCACTTGCCACGCCATGCGCGCTGATCAGGTTAACAGGATCAATGCTGCGTATGGTGTCAATTCGCCACTGCATTTGCGCGTAATAATTGTCCCGCTTGAACTGTAACCAGTCGATGCATTCTGGATAAGGCGCGATCTGCAAAGGAGGCTGTACCTGTTCCCAATCAGTAT
This sequence comes from Paenibacillus agricola, assembly GCF_011440305.1. Classification (GTDB taxonomy): domain Bacteria; phylum Bacillota; class Bacilli; order Paenibacillales; family NBRC-103111; genus Paenibacillus_S; species Paenibacillus_S agricola. Next base: position 374,961 of record NZ_JAAOIW010000005.1, read on the forward strand.
AGCTGTAGCGATGCCAAGCTTTGCCCAGATTGGACACGGTGCCATATTTACTTTCTAACCACAATCTGAATTTGGCCTTAGTATGCTCGCAGTAACATACCGTCGGAGAGTAATTGCACTCGTTCCATACATCGTACCCCCGTGTAGCCGGATGATCCTTATATCGGGTGGCCAGCGCCTTCAGGAAGTCTCCGGCCGCTTCCTTAACCTCATCGCAGTCAAGACACAGCACACCTGAACCACCGTACCCTCCCGTCGTGCTACTGCCACCCATTGAAGAGGTCACTTTAGATCCGTTCGCATTTATTTGTATCGCATTCGCATAACGGTGTACAGCCCATTCGGGTACAGAGTGGATAATCTCAGCAATAATTGTCTGAATGCCGTTCTCTGCCGCCAGATCCATTTGTCGGTCATAGTCCTCCCAGTCGTAATGCCCTGGAGATGTCTCGATGGATCCCCACATAAACCAGTGGCGGAATATATTCATACCGTCTTCTTTCGCTACCTTGTAATCTCGTTCCCAATCCTCGGCCGGCGGATTCGACTTACGGAAATACACAGCACCATACGGCACTTGAAGCTTCATTTTGGACATCGCAGAACTACTCCTTCATATTTGAGAATGGCATTACTTTTGAAAAAAATCTTTGTACGCTTGGGCAAACTCTTTAAACGCCTGCTTCAAGTCCGGTAAATTGGTAATTTTCTCGACATACTGCTTATACTCTTCCACCGAAATTTGTCCAACGATCATCCTGTTCGACATCGTTTTCCATTCACTCTCGTAAGTCGGCCAAACCTCAACCCATTTATTAGAGATAATAACACTGAAGGGGTTCATGGTACCTGATTTCTCGTAATCCTTCGTCTCATTAATTTTTGCATCATTGTACTCTTTGGGAGCGGATCGGCTGACGATCTTGCCCCATTTGGAATCCTTATAAGACAATACACTTAATCCAATCGTCGAGGCAGTCACTTCCTTGCTGCCCAACTCAGTAATTTGCGATTGGCCGTTGACCGTAGTAAAGTGTACGCCTTCTACCCCGTAATAAACCATATCCGTTAATTCCTTGGATGCGGTCTTGTTGAAATATTCAAGAATCCGTTTCACTTTCTCTTCCGGCACCTTCTTGGAAATATAGATACCGCCGCCATTGCCAGTCGTTAGGTCGACTGTTGTGCCGTTTGGTCCTTTCAATGGGGACAGATTCAACAGTTTGGCACCGGGCTGCAGCTTGTTGAGCGCCTTCTCCCAGTCGAAATCCCACCAGATATCACGCACATAGGAAACCGCCTGGCCGGTCGTAAACAGCTCAATTGCCTGTGTATCTTTAATGGCCGTAAATTCCTTCGCCATCAAACCATCCGCATACTGCTTGCGCAGCCATTCCAGATAAGAGGTGTACTGGGGGGTCAAGCGATAGTCGACCAGGCCACCTTCGGCATTATAGAAAGGCTTATTGACGCCAAATGCCGGCTGGTAGTGCGCTCCTGGAATTCCGACACTAAGTATCCCAATCGTATCCTTCTTGCCATTGCCGTCCGGATCGCTGTCGGCGATTTTTTTAATCGCAGCTGTATACTCATCCAATGTTGTAGGAACAGGTATGTTAAGCTTGTCGAGCCAATCCTTGCGGATTTTGATCCCGTTTCCGAGATTCGGCCTGGATCGCGGCAGCCCAAAGATTTTTTTGTCCACGGTGACATACTTGAACGCGTCCGGGTGGAGGTTGTTTTTAAAATTAGGATATTGGCTGAGGTCGCCTAATAATGCGGTCAAATCCCAAAAGGCACCGCCACGGATAGCGTTGATCAAAGTTGGATTGGTAGCATTGGTATCGATCAAAATTTCCGGAATATTCCCCGATGAGTAAACCAGATTGATCTTGGTGGCATAATCGCCGGAAGGAATCCACTCCACATTCAATTTTGTATTCGTTGCTTTTTGAAATTCCGTCCACAGCTTGTTATTCATATCGAGCGGCTCCGAATAAAGCGGTGCTATGAATTTCAGCTCCAGCGGCCCTGTGTCGACAGCGGCAGTCGAATTAGCCGGAGCACTGCCCCCTGATGAGCAAGCCGAGAGAAGCAAGGTTAAAACCGTTGCTCCACCTAAAGATGAAGACCATTTCTTGTTGTTCATCGTCCATACCCCCTTGAAAAGTTGTTACTGAATGGCATTTCAAATCGCTGTCCGTTACATAACGCTATCCCTTGATTGAACCAAGCATGACACCCTGGGCAAAATATTTTTGCAGCCACGGATAAATAATAATGATCGGAAGCATCGATAGCACGATCGTCGCCATCTTGATCGTCTCCTGTGGAATTGCTGCCTTATCGCCTGCTGAGCCTGCATCCGGCCCGAAGCCGATGGCGTCAGAATCAATGATCATGGTCTTAATTAATACCTGTAGCGTCCACTTTTTGGAATCAGACAGGTAGATCATCGCATTAAAATACGTGTTCCAGTGCGCTACCGCGAAGAAAAGCGAGAACGCCGCAAGTGCTGGCATTGAAAGCGGCAGGACAATTCTCATAAACACGCCAAGATCGTTGCAGCCGTCGATTTTGGCGGCATCCTCCATCTCAGATGGAAGTGAATCCATAAAACTTTTGACTACGATCAGACTCCAGGCATTGGTAATACTCGGCAGGATCAGCGCCCAATACGAGTTCAGCATACCCAGCTCCTTAACGAGCAGATAGTTAGGCACGAGTCCCGGATTAAATACCAGCGTAACAATTACACAGCCTAATATGAGATTACGCCCTGGAAACCATTTTTTCGTCAAACCATAGGCCATCGTGAATGTAAAAACCAGATTGAATGCGGTTCCAACAATGGTTACCCATACCGTGCTTTTCAGGGCATTTATGAAATTATCGTTTCCGAGCACAAATTTATAGGAAGCGAACGACCACTGTTCAGGTACCAGATAAAATTTCAGGGGGACGTATACCTCGGGATCGGTTAGGGAAACGCTGACCACATATAAGAACGGGAACAAACATACCAAAGAAATAAAGGCCAGAAGCGTGTAATTAACCCAATCTACCGGAGTTAGATGTTTTTGGTGAACAAAGCTCAAGATGCTCCCTCCTTTCTCGTCAATAAATTCCCTCGTGCCCGAGCTTCTTCACTACATAGTTGGAGAGGAGCACCAGCACCAGACCGACCACGCCTTTAAACATACCTACCGTGACGCCCACACTGACCTTACCTTGAATGATTCCTTGTGTAAAAGAGTAAGTATCAAATACCTCTGCCACCGATGTCACAAGCGGGTTCATCATAAGCAGCACCTGTTCGAAGCCAACGTCAGCCATATGTCCCAAACGCAAAATAAGTAAAATGATAATGGTCGGACGGATCGCAGGTAAAGTGATATGCCAAATTTGCCGAAACCTTCCAGCTCCGTCCACTACAGCAGCCTCATACCGCTGCGGGTCGACACCGGCTATAGCCGCCAGGAAAATAATCGTTCCCCATCCTACATCCTTCCAAATATTTTGCAGCGTCAGTAACGCCCAGAAATAATTCGGATTGGTTAATACGGCAACGGGCTCCATACCGATTGCTACCAGCACCTTATTGACGATCCCGACATTCGTGGAGAAGATAAAGAACGTAAAGCTCACCACCACCACCCATGATAAAAAATGCGGCAGATATACGATCGATTGATGTAGCCTTTTCAACACTCCGTGACGCACTTCATTAAGCATGATTGCCAGCAGAATCGGTATAGGGAAAAAGAAGACCAAACTAAAAATGTTTATCAGCAGCGTATTCCTGAGCATGACATAAAACTGGGGACTCGAAAATAACGTTGAAAAATGCTTGAAGCCTACCCAATCGCTACCCCAAAAACCTTTGTAGGGGCTGTAATCCTGAAAAGACAGCAGCAGTCCCCACATCGGCACAAATTTGAATAAAAGAAAAAATATAAAACCCGGCATGACCAGTAAGTAAATGAAGCGGTATTTAACGAGCTTCATAAAAAATGATTGTTTACTTACACGTTTTACAGCTGATACGGTAAGCTGTGTTTCGATCCTACTCACCTCCCTTTGTTCAAGACCTTCCACAAATTCATTTTTCATTCGATGGAACTACGCTTGGTCCATGTGTCCAGTCCCCTTTCTCCTGCTTTATCTTTGGCGGTTCTAACCACATTGTATGTACCAGTCAACAGGCAAGAAAGAGTCAGATTTATACAAAATAGCCAATCTTCAGTTTATTCAGTCCATCACAAAATCTGTCATGTCCTTGCCCAGCGCGGACCATCCGCTTGAAAGGCTGATCTAACGGTGATTTGCCCTAAACATGCTCGGCGACATACCCACATGTTTCTGAAAGTGACGTTTCATATTTCTTTCCGAATAACCGATTGCTGCTGCAACATCTCCTACGTTTAGACCCGTATCCAGCAATAGACGTTTCACTTCCTCCATCTTGCATTCGATGACGTATTCCAGAAAATTGATTCCTGTCTCTTTCTTGAACAATCGACTCAGGTAGGATGGACTTAACCCGATAAACTCGGCGCATTGGACCAAAGAGACATCGGAAGAACAATTCTCTTTGATGTAATGGCTCACCTGTCCGATGGCATTCTTGCCGAAGGCGTTCCGGTGGTTTTCCGACATCCAGCGGTACATCGGGAACATAACATCCGTGAACCATTCGCAAATATCCCGGGACGTTTGCTTGCTCTTTAATTGATTGAACCAATTGCTTTCGAGCAACTCCAGGATATTGCCTCCCTGCTCCTCCAGGGAAGAAATTACCGCAGACAGCAACAAAAAATAGCTTTGATATACCGAATTGTAGGAGTGCGTCGTCCTCAGTACCTCGGAAAACTTGTGCAGCGCTTGTTCTGCCTCCTGAAGCTCGCCCTTTATTAATGAATCGACAATCGCATTTTCTAGATCCTTCGGGTAGCGGTGGTGCGTCTGCTTCCAATTGTTCTCCAGCTCTTCAATGAACAATACAGGCTCCATTTCATTAAATACCCTGAACAGTAAAGCGGACTCTGCCTCTCTATAGGAGACCGACATATCGGCGATATGCGTATAGAACCGGCCGATCCCCACCGAGACGTTGAGCTTGAGCACCTGCTCCAAAGTTTCATGGACAGTTCGGGCGAATTGCACCGTCAGCTCCAGCATCTTCGGATGCATAAAATCTTGAGGAAATTGCAGCAGTGCCGCGACATGGCCGTGCAGTGAAACAACGTATCCGGTTATGTGCTTGTGGGTATCAAGAAGCTCTTGCATCACATTTGTAATGGCGTATGTCAGAACAGGCTTATCCTTCAGCATAAATCTCGTTTCATGTTCAAGATTTTGAAGCTCTACGACTATCATTACATGCATAGCCTGGATCTGTATGCCATATATCCGGCAGTCGCTCATCAGGGACTCGTTACGCAGGTATTCGCCCTCTAGTAGTTGCTGCAAGCACCGTTCACGCAAAGTCGGTTCAATTTTATCAATATATTGGGTGAACTTTTCCGTTTCCCGGCTTAAATGATCGAAACATTCGCGGATAAACTCAAACTCGTTGTCCTTCTTTGAAATTAGCTCCGAATTAAAGCGGTTGCCGTATTTTAGCAACTGCTCAATCGGGCTGTAGATTCGCTTTGAGCTGAAATAGGTAAGCATAAGACCGATTGCAATGACGAACAGCAATACAAGGATCGTGCTAATTCGGATCCATGTGAGCCGTTCCGTAATCATTTCCTCGGGAATAATGGAAATATAGATTCGACCGAACGCATTCTTCGTATACGATATGGAAGCCGGACGACCGTCCAGCCCCGGTGCAACTATATTTCCTTTGCTCTGGCCTGAGCTGGAAATATAGTCCACCGTTTGTGAACGGATCTGATTTCCGAAAACTTCCTTCTGCCCATAGGAGAATAAATGCAGTTGATTCTGCTCATCAATCATAATGAATTCCTGCCGCTGCCCCTTCGTGGAAGTATCCCTGAACAAGTACCGGTTGATCGCAGCTGCCTCCATATGAAATACAAGCAGACCTTGCCCCAAGCCCATACCGGATCCGTTCAGTGGAAGCTTACGAACAAAGCTTATAAGTCCCTTATTAGAACTGTCGGGGGTGTTGGTGTTATACCAGCGTGTACGTTCTGAACCAGCCATATGCCATTCTATTTCACTTCGCATTGGAAACAAACGGATCGGCATGGCCCCGTAATAATTCGACAGCACAATATCTGGCTCGTCCTGGTTATAATAATAAACTTCGCTGACTAGACCATTGCTGTTCTTTTTTATATTAATGTCCGATAAGATTTCCAAGTGCTCCTCGAATGGATTCTCACTCTGTCCACCGGAAAGATTCTTCTGTTTCATAATGGGATTCATGGCCAGATCGTGCGAGCTTTGTTCAATGACCTGCAGGAACAGCTCAACCTGATCCTTAACAGATGTGAGTGCTGCTTGGCTTTCGCTAAAAATCTGCTGCTCCAGCTGATGCTTCGATATCTGGTAATAGATCGTGCTGGCAAGTAAGACTGGTATGCAAACGGTAATACATCCGGTCCATACGAGCAATTTTCTGTAGGAGCCTCGATTGCCCCGAGCTTGCGGCGTCAGAAATCGGATTACTCTTCCTATGGTTGGAATCATAATTTCCTCCACGGTGTCTTTTATTTTGATTTTACTATTTGTCCAACTGGCATATAAGGGACAAAATTTGCACTAGCATTGCGTTTAACCTAGCCTCAAACCCTGTATATGTTAAATAGTACCTGAATCCGTGATAGCTATTGCGCCCAACGTATGAAGGCGCTACCAAGACGTAGCGAGCCCGGCAACATATCGCAGCTTTTCCAATACACTCTTCAAGGTTCTCGTCCTCCTGCACGTTGGCACTCCACCATTATATTCCAATGTATTCCATATTTTACTGCTGCCAGCTGTACTTGTATAGAGAAAACATTTTTTCATTTTATCAGACAATTATATTATTTATTCAAGCTGTGGTATTTCTTACAAAATGAAACCTAGCGGTAACCCTTCGAGTATTAAGGCTATCGTATCCGTTCAATGCACGAATGCATGTATATTGATTTAAAGGTTTATATGCAAAAAAATCCTTTACCCTAGGGGAACCTTGAATGGCTTGAGCCGTTCAAGGTTTCTTTTTAGGCGAGGATTTGCGGGTCTACTTTGAAATAAAAAAATCGTTAAAAAATAGTCGGTACCATGCCCCCATCCATACGGATTGGAGAACCTTTAAATGCGGATGCATAAGGACTACATACAAATGTAGCTAGTCTACCTATTTCAATAGGCTTGATAAATCGCTGTATTTCAGATTGAGGTAGGTTTGTAGCCATAAATTCTTTCTCTTTTTCTGAAAAAGTCATATTTTCATTAGGGTACATACCCTCAATTATTTGATATACATTTTCAGAGAGTGTTGGTCCTGGCATGATCGTATTGACGGTAACTTCTGTTCCTCTTGTTAATTTAGATAAGCTTTTTGACAATGATAATAGCATTGATTTGGTCATACAATACTGAGGCATTTGTCCTGAAGGCATAATTGCTTCTTCACTCGCAATAAAGATAATGCGACCATAATCATTTTTCAACATTTTAGGTAAATAAAATTTAGATAATCCATTTGCAGCAAGAACATTAGTACGGAAGTATCTTTCCCATACTTCATCGTCAACGTCCTCATATCGCATAATTTCATAAATACCCATATTGTTAACTAAAATATCAATATTGGGGTATTTTTCAAATAAAGCTTCTCTTTGCTCCATATCCACAATATCGGCTGTAGCATTTTGAGGAGAGGTTGCCGGGAAATCTGACTTTATTTCATTTACAGTTCGTTCTACCTCTTCATCATTTCGTCCATTAATGAGTACATTAACACCTTCCTTGGCAAGTTCAATGGCAATTGCTTTACCTATACCTTTCGTTGATCCTGTAACTAAAGCTGTTTTATTGTTTAATCCCATATCCATGATACATTTCTCCTTTTAATTCACATTTTTAAAACAGTCTTGTGCTCCGGATAGGGATTATATTACCTTGTATAGATTGTTCAGTAACTAGCATATTGCGCCAAAGTTCTTGTTTAACACGCCAAATGATAAAACTCAGTAAATACTAGCTCTCTGTAGAATTGGTTAGGTACCTAAATGTTCAGTACGCCAATTTGAAGGAGTATCACCTTCCCAAAGGCGGAAGGCGCGGTAGAACGAGTTCTGGTCTTCATATCCAATCAAGAAAGCCACTTCTTTTATATCAAGCGAGGGGTCTGCCAAGTACTCTCGTGCCTGCTCATGTCTAGCTTGTATCAACAGACGCTTGAAGCCCGTTTTTTCGTCAGTAAGCCGGCGCTGCAAGGTACGATCGCTCATACCCAACTCCTTCGCGACAGCCTGAATGTCAGGGCGCCCTCCTGTGAGGCTACGTTTCATGATCCATTTGACCATCTCGGTAATTGAACGGCTGCGCTGCTGTTCATCCAACGATCGGTCCAGAACGGGAGTCAGGATCTCCAGCAACTCTTCGTTATACGAGACAAAGGGGCGGTCCAGATCTCTTCGATGTAGGGTCAACCGGTTACATTTGGCACCAATCCGGATTGGACAGCCGAAGTAAGCTTCAAGGGCCTGTACATCGCCCATTGTGTGCGAAAATTCGACGAGCTGCGCCGTCAAAGGCTGACCTGTACCCCGGCGCCCAAGCTCCAGAAGAAATGCCAGCGTGATACCAACCAGCATCGGCGGACCGGGTTGCTCGGTATACAACCATTCCAGTTCGATTGTACAGTGCTCGCCCTCCTCGGTGATACGTAGGCTTTCGGGGGGACACAGTTGTTTGTACCGAGCCATTCGGTTTAGAGCGTCGCGGTAGTCACGAGCGTGGTAAGTCGCTAAGACGGTCGGTGGGTACTTCGCTGTTTCAAAGACGGTCGCAAGCTTGATGATTCCTTTGGCAGTGTCACCAATGAGATCGGAATAAGCCTGCCAGATCGCGAAATATTGGGCGGTGGTGACTACTGGTTCAGTAATAATAGTGAGCGGCAGTTGTGCTTTGCGAGCTACGTCATGGGCGGCAATCCCTAATTGACGTAATCCTGCCCAAAATCCTGGCGGGATTTTAATACGGTCAGAGGTATGAGACTTCATACATATGGGCCTCCTTTAGTTGCTTCATTTTCATAAGTTTTGGTTGTTGTGATAGCAGAAAGCGACATCTTACTTGCCAATTACGCTGAATCTTAAGTACACATTAACGGAAAAGAACCTTAAACTCCACTTTCGCAGTGGTTTCTAAGGTTCTTTTGCATAAGCGGCAGAATTGAATCTCTGGGGTCAATTCATTTGGAAAAGCCTTTTTGTCCGCAAACTTTAATTATATAAATGACAAGCCGTATAGTGACCGGGAACAATTTCCTTGAATGCGGGCATCGTAACCGCACACTCCGTCATAGCATGCGGACAGCGTGTCCTGAAAGGACAACCGCTAGGTGGATCCAGCGGGCTCGGGATTTCACCCTTCAAAATAATGCGTTCGCGGGACCTCTCGACATGCGGATCAGGAATCGGAATTGCCGACAAAAGTGACTGGGTGTACGGGTGCAGCGGATTGGCATACAGAGCATCTGACGTCGTTACCTCGATCAGCTTGCCCAGATACATCACACCGATCCTGTCCGAAATATGCTTGACCATTGCCAAATCATGGGCGATAAACAGGTAGGTTAAATTACGCTCTTTTTGCAGCCGCTTGAACAGATTGACGACCTGTGCCTGCACGGAAACGTCCAAAGCCGAGATCGGCTCATCGGCAATAATGAACTGCGGCTCGATAGCAAGCGCCCTTGCAATCCCGATCCGCTGCCGCTGGCCGCCTGAGAATTCATGAGGAAACCGATTGGCATGCTCTTCATTCAGGCCCACGTCCTGGAGCAGCTGCACCACCCGTTCTCTCCGCTTGGCCCCTCTGTATAGATGATTGATATCCATGCCTTCTGCAATGATATTGCCAACTGTCATCCGTGGATTCAGCGATGCATACGGATCTTGAAATACCATCTGCATCTGGCTGCGGAACTGCTGCAAATTACGGCCGCGCAGCTTGTGAACCTCCTGACCGTTGAACAGAATATCTCCGCTTGTAGCTTCATACAAACGAATAATTGTGCGTCCCGCCGTCGATTTACCGCAGCCTGATTCTCCTACCAATCCGAATGTTTCACCGCGTTGTATCGCAAAACTGAGGTTATCGACAGCCTTTAAAACCTTGCCGCCTCCCATGTTAAAATGCTTTTTCAAATTGCGGACTTCCAGCAATGGAGTGCTGTTCATTGCGTTACACCTCCAGCTTCAATAGGCCGATCCACACGCGGCGCATCAGGATGCAGCAGCCAGCAGGCTGCGGAATGGCTGTCCGATACACTCCTGTGCTCGGGGTCGGTTTCTATGCATACCTTCATCGCGTAGGGACATCTCGCAGCGAATGCGCAGCCCGGTGGAGGCGCGAACAGATCCGGCGGAGTTCCCGGGATCGGTACCAGTTCACTATCAGCCGGTTGATCCAATCGCGGTATGGAACGCAGCAACCCCCACGTATAAGGATGCTGCGGATTGTAGAACAATTCATCGACCGTTCCCTGCTCGACTACCTTGCCGGCGTACATCACAAGAACACGCTGCGCCATCTCGGCCACAACACCGAGATCATGTGTAATAAGGATGATGGACGCTTCCGTTTGCTCGGCCAGGTTTTTCATCAGGTCAATAATTTGCGCCTGTATCGTCACATCCAGTGCTGTTGTAGGCTCATCTGCGATCAGCAGCTTCGGACTGCAGGCAAGGGCGATCGCAATCATCACACGCTGCCGCATGCCCCCCGAAAATTCATGTGGATACTGCTGCATTCGCCCTTCCGGATTCGAGATACCAACAAGCGTCAGAATGTCTACGGCCCGCCGGTTGGCTTCCGTAACGCTGACTTTTTTATGCTTTATGATACCTTCGGTAATTTGCTTGCCTATCGTCATCGTCGGATTCAAGGAAGTCATCGGGTCCTGAAAGATCATCCCGATTTCCGAACCGCGAATAGCTTCCATTTGGTGATTCGTACAGGTCGTAATCTCGGTCGTACCGTTAAATCGAATCGAACCTTCCTTGATTACACTGGGAGGCGACGGAATTAGTCTCATGATCGATTGCGCCGTTACCGACTTGCCGCAGCCGGATTCTCCTACGATCGCCAGTACTTCCCCTTTGTTCAGCTCAAAGGAAACACCGCGTACCGCTTGGACCTCACCGGCATACGTTTGGAACGAAACCTTCAGGTTGTGTACCTTCAATATGTTGTCTTTCATGGTGGTATCCTCCTGAATGTGTGACATCCTGCATCATTTGCGCATTTTGGGATCCAAAGCGTCACGCAGGCCATCGCCGAGCAGATTAAAGCTCATGAGAATGAGACTGAACAGGACGGTTGGGAAAATAACTCGATGCGGATACAGTCGAATCGAATTCGCTCCATCCGACAATAAAGCGCCCAATGAAGCGAGCGGAACCCGTATGCCCAAGCCGATAAAACTTAGAAATGCCTCAACGAAAATAGCCGAAGGAACAATAAACGTAATCTGTACAATAATAAGCCCAAGCGCATTCGGAACCAGATGCTTCATAATAATTCTTGCTCCTCCGGCGCCGAGCGTTCTTGCTGCCAGAACGTACTCCTGCTCTTTCAACGTCAGCACCTGTCCGCGGACGAGCCGCGCCATCGGCACCCAGCCGGTAATGGCATAGGCAATAATGATCGTTTGGAAGCCGGGACCAATAACTACGATTAACAGAATGGAAATTAACAGAAAAGGAATCGAATAAATAATTTCAATAACTCTTTGCATCATATCGTCGACGCGACCGCCATAATACGCAGAGATCCCTCCATAGAGAACCCCAAACACCAGATCCAGCAGTGCCGCAGTAACCCCGATTGCTAAGGAAATACGGATTCCCCACCAAACTCGAACCCATAGATCCCGGCCAAAATCATCCGTTCCAAACCAATGGACAAGAGAAGGCTTTTGATTTTTAACGTCATAATTTTGTGTTGCGTAATCGAAATGGGACAATAGAGGACCGGCAATAGACAGTACCGCCAGGGTAATCAGCGTAATCAAGCCGAACATCGCTAGCTTATTTTTTTTAAGACGTCGCCACGCGTCCTGCCAATAAGACATTGCCGGCCTTACGATAGCTTCACGACCAATCTGCTCACTGACCAGAGGCTCAAACAGTTCCTTGCGTATGTCCATTATTTGCTGCCCCCCTGAGTCAGTCGAATACGAGGATCGACAAATCCGTATATAATATCCGTAACAAATAGAACTGCCACCAACAAAAAGGAATAGAAAATAGTCAAACCGGTTATCATTGTATAATCATTTGAATAAATCGACTGCACAAAATGCTTTCCAAGCCCCGGCACAACAAAAATTTGTTCCACGACCAGCGTTCCCGTAATCAGATTAACGAATACCGGTCCCAGCACCGTCACCACCGGCAGGATCGCGTTGCGAAGGGTGTGGCGGATCACGATCGTACGCTGCGGCAGACCTTTGGCCTTAGCGGTTTTCACATAATCCAGACTCAAAACATCGAGCATGGATGTCCGCATCAGGCGGGCCAATATGGCAATCGTTCCGAACGACAACGCGATAGCGGGGAGCACGCGGCTGGAAGGACCTGTCCACATGCCGGTCGGCAGCCAGCCGAGCTTCACCCCGATGAAATAGGACAGCAGCGGCCCAAGCACAAAGGAAGGAATCGAAATACCTATAATCGCTGTGAACATGGCTCCAATATCCAGACCCTTGTTATGATTTAAGGAAGCGATAACGCCTAATATAAGGCCGACAACAATGGCGATCACTAGCGCCCACAAACCCAGCTCGAGTGAGGCAGGAAATCCCTGGGCAATAATATCCGTAACCTTGCGGGTCGGAAATGCGTAGGAAACCCCCAGATCACCGTGTATTACATTGTTCATATATGTTAAATACTGTTCCCACACCGGCTTATCCAGGCCATATTGGGCGTACAGCAATGCCTTCTGCTCCGCGGTCAGTTTGAGCGACTCTTCACCAAAAGGATCACCCGGCAAGTTTTTCATCAACACGAACGTAAACGTGACGATCACCCACAGGGTGATCACCATATAAATTAAACGCCTACCTATATAGCGCAGCATGTTTCCAGACCTCCTTAGTGCACAACTAACCACGCAAGCATCAATTGATGAGAGGGCCGTTCCGAGGATCGTCGGAATGGCCCCTTACCGAGCATACAGGTCAACCTGCCTTGTCACTTGTTTATTTAATCGAAACCCACTTCAGTTCCCATTCTTTAGACATGGCCGGTAAAATCAGTCCGTCCACATTTACGCGCTTCGCATAAGGTCTCGTTCTGAAATATAACGGAGCGAGCGGTGCATCGGTCATGAGCAGCTTCTCGGCATCAACCAGCATCTTGGAACGCTTAGCAAGATCGAGCTCCTTGTCCGCTCCTTTTACGAGATCATCATAGGCCTTACTGCTGTATTCCATATAATTAAAGGAGCTATTGTCAGACAACCACATATCGAGGAAGGTCATCGGATCATTGTAATCCGCGCCCCACAACCCGATCAGCGCTTCAAAGTTGTATTCCTGCATATTTTTCACGCGTAGTGCAAATGGCAGCGTTTCGCCTGTCACATCCACTCCCAGATTTTGCTTCCACTGGGCTTGAATAAATTCAATTGTTTTTTTCGATGTTTCCGTATCGTCCGATGTTAACTTAAACTTCGGCAGTGCTGTCATATTCAACTCTTTCAAGCCATCGGCCAGCAGTTCTTTCGCTTTAGCGGCGTCGAACTTCGGCTGTGTATCTCCCGCAGCTTTACGGAACTCGACTTTGTTTCCGTCCAGCACCGTACCCGGTACAAGTCCCGTGGACGGAATGGAAGAGCCGCCCAGCACCACATCGTTAAGCGCTTTGCGATCTATTGCCATTCCAAGAGCCTGGCGCACCTTAGCATTAGCAAATGCGGGAACCTTCTTATTTTGCAGCATGACATAGGCGGTCACGAATTCCTTTTTAAGCGTCAACTCCGGTTTGCCCTGGTACATCTGGAACTGATCGCCCTTCAATTCGGTCAAATCAACCTGATTCGTATCAAACATGTTCAAGGACGTATTCGGGTCTTTTACAATATTTACAGTTACTTTACTTAGCTTTACATTGGCTGCATCCCAATACTTGTCGTTTTTGACCATTACAAGCTGCTGCTCGTGATCCCATTTCTCCAGCTTAAACGGTCCTGCGCCGATCACTTTGTCGGCATCCGCACCGTACTTGTCTCCCTGTGTTTTGACGAATTCTGGCTTTTGTGGAAAAAAAGTAGGCATAGAGAGTTGGTCAGTGAAGAAAGCTACCGGACGTTCTAAAGTAATTTCGAGTGTTTTATCATCCTTGGCTTTCACACCCAAAGCTGCTTTTTTGGCCTCCAGCTCTTCCGGCTTAGCCTTGTTCATATCAGCCCCGCCTTTAATCCAAGCCAGCATCGTCGCATATTTCGCTTTTGTTACCGGATCCAGCGTCCGTTTATAGGCATACTCGAAATCTGCTGCCGTCAGCGCCGACCCGTCAGCCCAAGTCAAGCCGTCACGCAGTGTGATCGTATAGACCAGACCGTCAGCAGAAATTTGCGGCATGTCCTTGGCCAGAGCGGGTGTCGGTTTTCCTTCAGCATCCAACCGGTACAAGCCCTCATTAATCGCATTTAAAATCGTAAAGGTCGGATTCGTTGTTGCAATCGAGCTGTCCAGTGCCGGCGGCTCCGCGGAAAGGTTAATTCTGAACTCCTGAGCCAGAGCCGCCTCCCCCGACTCCCCCGTTTGCCCCTGGTTATCTTTCGTACAGCCCGCAATTACCGAACCTGCAAGCAATGCAGCCATCACTGTTGCTACTAGCTTATTCTTTTTCATAAATCGCCCTCCCAAAGCTATGATATGTATATTTTTGGAAACATTTTCAACTAATTTATTTATAATAGGCTATTTAACACCATATAATATCGTTATCAAAAATAAACTATACAACCTATGGTCAATTAAATCCAGTTCAACAATTTTCCAGTTCGCGCTCCCACAACTCGATAAAGTAAGAAAAACCGTCAGGGAAAGATCCCTGACGCCATGATTTGGTTTATTATGCATTGTTGTCCTCCTTTTATTCAAACCAAGTGTAGAAATACCTTCTGAATAATAGGGGAAATCTTGGGAACCCTAATGCATGCTGGAAAAGGAGCGGTGTTATCGAATGAAACTTATGGAAGTATTTGAACAGTCTATAAAAAAAACATTGGAACAACAACCGGACTTCAATTTCCATCGGGTTCACATTGACAGCGACATTATGGTGATTTGCTCGTATCTGGACACGATAGTCGACAAAGAACAGATCCAGAAATTGATATTGCTTCCTCTTATGGATATCCGTTTGGATAAAGAAAAAACACATCAAGAAAAGCTGGCACTTATTCGTGATAAGCTCTCAGGAGTATCCTATTCTACGGAATCAACCCCTGGGAAATGGGTTTCTAACATCATGGATGGCCGTTGTGTTCTTCTTATCGAGAACGATAATCAGGGATATATGCTGGATGTTTCCAAATTTAAACATAGAGGTATTGAGGAGCCAAAATCTGAGAAGATCGTTCGCGGTCCTGGAGAAGGCTTTACTGAGGATATCATGACAAACATCTCACTCGTTCGAGGCCGAATTAAATCTCCACAGCTTGTTTTCGAACCTTTCGAAATTGGCCAAACAACAAGAACAAAAGTAATGATGGCGTATATCAACGGCAAGGCGTCAGAGGCACGCATCCAAACTTATCGTGATCGGTTGAGAACCATACAGACCGACGCTATATTTGAAAGTGCAAATATTGAAGAGTGGATTGAGGAAAAAGAATTAACCCCCTTTCCCAGAATGATCAATACAGAACGTCCTGACGTCGTCAGCGCTCACTTAGTTGAGGGGAAAATCGTGATCCTAACCGATGGCACACCTTATTGTCTCATCGTCCCCGTTACTTTTTTTCAGTTTTTTGTAAGTGCGGAAGACTACTATCAGAGATCTCTTATTTCCACGCTTTTACGTTGGCAGCGGTTTTTATCGTTCCTGGTGTCGGTTTACACGCCAAGCATATATATTACTCTGACTAACTACAGACAAGAGATGATTCCTTCGGGGCTGTTAATCAATTTGGCGGCACAAAGGGAAGGTGTTCCTTTCCCTGCATTTGTAGAAGCGGCGATCATGCTTTTCATGTTTGAATTATTGCGGGAGGCCGGGATCCGCATGCCAACTGTTACAGGTCAAGCTATTTCCATTGTGGGGGCTGTCGTACTTGGCCAAGCGGCAGTTGAAGCCGGATTGGTTTCGGCAGCAATGGTTATTGTTGTCGGCATCACGGCAATTGCGAATTTTGTCTCACCCTCATTTAGTTTTGGAATGGCTCAAAGGATTCTTCAATTCTTATTTATGGCTTTAGCCGTATGTCTTGATTTATACGGTATTTTCTGCGGTACTCTTTTGTTGATTGTACACTTAGTGTCTCTTAAGACATCAGGAGAGCCTTATTTCTCACCTTTAGCACCACTCCAACCCAATCGCTTTAAGGATACATTAATCCGAGTACCTTGGTATAAAATGAAGCGTCCAAAGAGGTGATTTGACTATGAAGCGGTTTATTCGAATTGGGTTAGTATCGCTTGTGATTGCCTTCAGTTTATTATTGAATGGATGCGGTGATTTAAATGAAATTAATGAGTTAGCCATCGTTGATATGATCGGAGTTGATCAGGAAGAAGATGGAACTTACATGGCCTACTACCAGGTGGTAAACCCAAACGGTGTAGCTGGTTCAAAAAGCGGAGGCACTCGTTCACCGATCTACACGTATGAGTTCAAAGGGAAGACATGGGCCGAATTCACGGACACCGCTACAAAAACGATACCTAGACGGCTATTTATCAGTCATTTTCAGGCTTATATTGTTTCGGAACGCCTAGCCAAAAAAGGATTGGGTGATTTGATGAACTTCTTGGAAAATGACCCCAGCCGTCGAATGGCGACTTCCGTTTTTATTACAAAAAATCCAGTTCGGGACGTTATGAATACTTATGTCCCACTTGAAATGAATCCAGGCAAAGAACTTCGCAGTATTCAGCAGCTTCAGATCGAGGTGACTGGAAAAGCCGATAAAGATTCTCAGTTCAATGCAATCATTAAAAATTACAAAACCTCGCAGCTTACTTTTGTATCGAATATTTCGTTGTCCGGTCTTGAGCCATTTTCCACTACCAAACGTTTTGAAACGATTGAAGGAAATCGAGGTAATTTCCAATATACGGGTGTATCCATTATCAAACAAGGTCGATGGTTAGGCGAACTGAAAGCCACACAAATAGCTCCTCTTTTATTCATACTTGGCAAAAATAAATCATTGATGGAAAGTCTAGTGTTGGGTAAGAATGAATCCGCTCAGGTGCAGCTGGACGAAAAGCCCAAAATAGAAAACAAACTTGTCATCAACGGCCAAGACACATCTCTTCATATTACCATCAAGCCAAAGCTGAAATTAATCGCTATTAATCAAAAAGAAAGACTTGATTCTACAACCTTGCATCGTTTGGAAAAAATGTTCGATAAACAAATGACAGATCATGCGAAGGATCTGCTTAATATTGGCAGGCAGCATGATTGGGACTTGCTTGGAGTGGAAGAACAGATTAATCACAAATCAGGAAAAGCGTGGGCACCGCTAAAAGCTGATTCGAATAGTTGGAAGAACACGGAGGTTACCATTGACATTCACTCAACCATTGTAAAAATGGGAGTGTTACTAACCCCATACTAAGGAGGAGGGTGAGATGGAAAATGTACTATTATCGGTAAGACAGTTTAGATTGCTTATCGTCTTTTCTACGATGAGTACTGCTTTCTTTTTGCTTCCCACAGTTCTCATTACCAACGCTAAACAACACGCTTGGTTGGTGCCCCTCTGGACTGGAATAGTAGGAATAGGTAGTTCACTTTTGTGGGTTTACTTGGCAACGAAGTATCCCAAATTAAATTTGATCCAAATCTGCAGAAGTGTAACGGGTAAATATGTTGGGACAGTGATTGGCTTACTATTAATCTTCCAAATGGTACTCTTATGTGCATGGATACTCAATAATCTGGATGATTTTATGGCAACTACTATGCTGCCACATACGGACGAATGGATATTCGGTGCTTGCTTCCTCGTCATTGCAGTTTACAGCACAATTAAAGGGATCGAGTCGATTGCCAGAACAACAGAGTTTTTGGCACCTATCCTTATAATTGCATTTATTGGAATCTTCTTGCTCGTGATGAAAAATTGGGACGGGACCCATCTAACTCCTCTACTGGAGTTTGATTGGGATGGAATATTTCGCAAATCAAGCTTTATGATTGCATTCCCCTACATGGACGCCTTTTCTTTTATCATGATATTTCCGTATGTCAAAGCAAAGCCGGGTTTCATATATCTGCAAGGAGCATCCATAGCCACATTATTCCTGTCAACCATAACTTTTATTTTGATCGGAGTTCTTGGGGTGTCACGTGCTTCTCACCTTACGTTCCCTTTATTCAGCATGGCCCAGGAATTGTTGGTAAGCCCGTTCCTTGAACATTTGGAAGCTATCATCTCCCTCCAATGGCTAATCCTCGTGTTTATCAAACTGGCTCTAACCTTTTACTGCGTGGTAATAGGACTTGTGCATACCTTCAACCTTAATAATCGGGGGATGCTTTCACTTCCATTGGCGATCATCATGTTGGGGCTTTCTCAAAGCATGCATCAGAATATTATCGAAAATATGGAGTGGGTGGAAAAATATATACTGCTGAACCATTCTTTTTTTGCCGTGTGCATTCCAGCTCTGCTAATTATAATCCACTTCACCATTCGAAGGAGACGCGTATAATGTGGCCCCTTGGACTAAGTCTAGTGTTGGTAATTGCATTGTTCATCCATTATGTAAATAAGCAAAGACCAACAAGGGAATTGATTATATATTCATTGCTGTCCTTGATTGGGATTACACAGCTTGTTCTGCTTATTTTTGAAAAGCCTATCCGGGTGACGGTAATTATCGCATCCATCATTGACCTGTTGTTCAATACTGCTTCAGCGTAAAATCTTTTTCAACGACTTTCTCTATTTTTATTTCTATTTCTACTTCTTTGGCACTAGCATTATCAACTAGCGGTGGCTGTGCAGAAAATTACTTGCATTATACAACAAATTACCAAGTCGCTATTATAAAAAATTCCACGGAATGGATGGATTTAGTTGAGCAACTTTTTCTTGTGATCTTCAAATTCCTCTTTTGTAATTAATTCGTCTTTTAACAAATCACCTAACTTCCTTAACTCATCTGCAACTGAACTACTCGTAGCATTCCTAGAAGATGCATTATCAATAGAACTAACTATCTCATTGTGCTTCATTTTATCCTCCTCCTCATCAGCCCTACGAATTAATACTTTTAATAAGCTATGCCATCTTTCCGCGTCTTTTCTTGCATTTTGATATGCTATGGACTTTATATCAAATCCAATAATGGCTTGGACAGGCTCCAAGAAAGATATATACCAAGTGGGGTGATTGATATCATCTACAACGATTTTCATTTCTAGTTTATTTACCTTTTGAGAAATGGTTTGTGTTGCACCTGACGCTCCAACTAATGCTCCAATTCCTCCTGCTAATAATCCCCCTATCGCGGCACCAGCTAATTGACTTGATCGAGAAGTTGAAGAAATGGAGGTTCCATTTTCTTGTATTTCAGAATGTAATATGTCCTTGTATAAATATAGAATTGAATTTAAAACGAACGTTTCATTTATCCTCTTTCCGTTGGTAAATACAAAGCACACTTTCTGCTTACTATTGTCTAGAGCAATGGCTAGCAAATGATCTTCACTTATAAATATTTCGGTAGGAGTAAAATCTTTTGCCTCGGATATTTTTTTCCTTACCTGTGAAGCTTCATTAACCTTATAATCTTCTTTTTCCTTTTCCATACTTTTTAGTGAATAATACAATCCAATCAGTCCACATACCAATGCTACCAATGCCACCCATCCAAGTATTGGTGAGATAATAAAACAGGTTGAAACTACAAAAATAACAACTATGAAGGCTACAAATAATAAACAACCCATTATTAATCTCCCCAATCGTCTAAGTAAGAAGGATAAAAACAAACATTTAGAAATTATATGGCTTACCACAAAAAATATGACGGACTTATCGACATTATTCAATTCAAACCAATCTCAAGCCGCGCTTCATAAAAACACCACTCTCCCTTAGGTATTTCTCCCCATCTTCAACAGTTACGCAACATTCCTCGAAGGAAATAATTCTTGTTACTTCAACTACTTTCCCCTAAATTCTTACTTCAACCTGACAGCTTGTTTGTAGGCATTCATTTAAGTGCTTATCTGTTAAGATTAATCTTTTCACTTGAAACCCTCACTAGACATAATAAAAGCACACGTAAATTATAGGTATTAAAACCTAAAATTCACGTGTGCTTCTCGCTCCCCCACCGCAAATCGCTGTCGGGAAGCAACATTTCCGGTCTTTATTACAGTGTCATCCAGACCTTTACGTGAGGGTCGGATTCATTTCCCATTATTTTTTATCAATCTCTTTAAATTCGATTGTTGTGCCTAATTTGGAAGCCGAATCAAAATAAGCATAACGTTCCTTGCCCTTTTCCTGTTTAAAGAAAGCCGGCATTCCCTTGCTTTCCATCAATTGAATATGTTCCTCAAAACCATCGATGTGAAAAGTCATAAAGTGGATGCCTGGACCGTGCTTTTCTCTAAATTCCGTCCATGGACTAGCTTCGTCATAAGGTTCGATCAATTCCAGATAGATCGGTTCCAATGGAATAATAGCCGTTCTGCAGCGCGCTTTCCTATATTCGCCTCTGTGCCACACAAAAGGGGTGTTACCACCTTCCGGTGCAGGCGCTGCTTGGGAGGACTCAGACTCAGGCGATCTCGGTTTGGGCGCTCTCATCTTGGCGGGATCGAGCTTGAACAGTTCCACATAATACTGGAACGCTTCCTCCAGATTGTCCACGACGACACCTAGCTTGATGATTTGGTTATTTGATATTTGTTCCAAGTCAAACACTCCCTTAATTTAAAAATCCCCATGGGGTAAAGTACTGGAAGGCATCAGGATTTGGCTTGCGGTGATTCAGGGTCAAGCTGCATAAATTCAATCCGGTTGCCATCGGGGTCTCTGACCCAGCACTGCCAGTTCAAATCCGCGCCCATCTTAGGCTCAACATCCAAAGTAAGCCCTTTACTCTTTAAATGATTGGCAATTTCATGGATATCATTAACTTCCAAGCACAGGTGGTTATAGCCCTTTGTGACTTTGGTGTCGTTGTCGACTCCTTGTACGCCATTATAAAAAAGCTCAATGAATTGTAAATTAAGAACCTTGAGATAAACAATCCATGGCTCATTTTTGGCATTTTTCAATTCGAAGCAATTTTTAAATCCAAGGATATCACAATAAAATTCCAACGATTTTTCCATATCCACTACATTGTAAGCCGTATGACCGATTCCTTTAAACATATGAACTACCTCCGTTTAATTGTTTTTTGTTTTAGGTTTTTTTTGTCAAAGCAATGATAACTTATACGGCACTCACCTCCAATAATGTGAGAATCTTACCCCTTAACTGAACCGTCAGAGAGCCCTTGAACAAAATACTTATTGCAGAGTAGGAAAATGATCAGAACAGGCACTGAAACTAGCATGGATGCACCCATCATGGCCCCCCAATCGACAACAAATTCTCCGCTGAAATGAGTGATGCCAATAGGCAAGGTTCGCACGGTATCGGAATTTGTTAAAATTAAAGCGAACAGAAACTCTTCCCATATATGCAGGAATGCATACACCGTTACAGCAATCAGCCCGGGTGAAGATACAGGCAAGATGATCCGGAACAATGCGCCAACCGTTGTCGTTCCATCAATTTTGGCCGCTTCTTCTAGTTCCCTCGGTACCGTCTTGAAAAACGAAGTGAGCATAATAACTGACATCGGGATCGTCAAAGCCACATTGGCAATGATCAAGCCAATATAGGAATCTACAAAACCTATTTTGGTGAAAGTCATATAAATGGGCATAACAATGACAACGCCCGGCATCATTTGGCCGTACAATAAACCGGAAGAGAGCTTCTTGGAACCCTTGAACTTGTATCTGGAAAACCCATAACCAGCTAAGATAGCAATGAATAATGTTAGTAAAGTTGCGCTCCCGGTTACGACTATGCTATTTAAGAACGCACGAGGAATGCCGCTTTCAAATATCACCTTATGATAGTTTGTCCACGTAGGGTTTTGAACCATAATACTTGGCGGTACTGTAAAATTTTCATTCATCGGTTTGATCGAAGTAACAAACATCCATAGTGCCGGGAACAAGCCAAAGATGATAAGCCCGATAAGAAATAGGTAGCTCAGGATGGCTTTGCCCACATTGCTTTTTTTGTGTTTCATGCTTAGCCATCCTCCCCCTTCATTAACAACTTCATATACACAAAGCTTAGAACCGCTGTAATGATAAATAACACGGTACTGGCAGCTGCTGCAATTCCAAAATTGTAATTTTGAAAGCCTGCTTTATAAATAAACAGGGAAAGAATCTCTGTTTGGTGGGCCGGGCCGCCTTCTGTCAACACGAACACAAAAGTAAACGCATTTAACGTCCAAATGGTGAGCAGCAAAATGACCGACATACAAGTGGAAGAAATATGAGGGATGGTAACCGCTCTAAATTGCCTCCATCCTGTTGCTCCGTCTACATTGGACGCATCTTTCAATTCCTTCGGGACCGATTGCAAAGCAGCCTCGATCATGATCATCACAAGAGGATACATCTTCCAAACATTGACGAGAATCGCGGAAAATAATGCGGTATGCTCATCGGATACCCAGTTGATACTGGTGGTTATGATTCCGAGTGATTTCAATATATGATTGATAATTCCAAAATCCGCATGATACAACCATTTCCAAACATTTACGCTAATAATGCTGGGAATAACCCAAGGAACCATCAGCAGGATCCGGATCAGAGTTTTCCATTTGATAAAATCCTGGTTGATGACAACAGCCGCCGCAAATCCGAACAGAAACTGAAAGACAACACTGCCAATTGTCCATAAAAACGTAACATAAAGTGATAAGAGAAAATCGGGGTTTTTAAACAATTCCACATACTGCGAAACCCCGACGAATGTCCAGCTGTCCGAGTAGATATCACTCTTATTAAAGCTTAATACAATCGTATAAATCAGGGGAAAGATCATGATAAGAGCAATGATCAATACGGCAGGTAATACGAACATCAGACCCGGATTACGGATATTTTTTAAAGCTTGCATGTAGGCGGCCTCCTTAAACCCATCCCGCTTGGAGGATTCCATCCTCTAAGCGGGATGGGTATGATCATCCAAACTATTTTTTTGCTAAAAGATCATCGATTTCTTTTGAGGCGTTTTTCATTGCTTCCTCTGGTGTGATTTTACCTGATAGGGAGCTTTGAATTTGGTTAAAAACAATTTGTTTAACTTGAGTCAACTGAGGAATCTGCGGCAAGGGTTGAGCAAAGGCAAGTGCATCAACAAACGGTTTAGTTTGTGGATCCTGGTACTTCGGATCAGTGGCAGCCGATTTTCTTGCCGAAAATGTGATACTGAACTTTTTGGAAATTTCCGGTGTTGCCAAGAAATTAATGAATTTCCATGCAGCATCAGGGTTTTTGCTGGAATTTGTGATAGACACTCCCCAGCCGCTGAGGATCGTTTTACGTGTTTGATCGGCTGGAACCATCCCAATCGCTAAATCAATGCTTGCATTGGCTTGTTTAATCGGCGCCACATCATAAGCACCCGACATGTACATAGCAATCTTGCTATTGGAGAACAAATTCCGATTTGCGATATTATCGTTTTGCAAAATGCTGGTTGGCGTCACTTTATGTTTAGTAGAGAGCTCCACATAAAGTTTGGCCATCTCGATGGCTGCAGGTTCATTTAGCATCGACTTGGTGTTGTCCGCATTAAGTATGCTTCCGCCATTGGATTGGATCATGTTAAATAATTGAGTTGTCAAGTTGCCAAAATTCGTCCCGACCAAGCCAATTCCGAAAACATCGCCTTTCGTTATTTTTTGCGCGCTCTCAAGCACCTGTTTCCAATTTTGTGGTGCCTTGGAAGCATCAATACCCGCGTCTGCAAATAACTTTTTGTTGTACAACAGACCATGAGTTTCCGTACGGTAAGGAAGTGTGTAAATTTTATTATCCACTTTAGCGGATTTGATGGAGCCTTCAAAGAAATCGTTCAAATCAACTTTATCGGTTTGAATATAACTATCCAAAGGCAGCAGGGAGCCTAAAGTAGCATAAGGAGTCACCCAATCCAAATTGATATTAATGACATCTGGACCACTTTTCTGTTTGAGGGCTATCAAATATTTATCGGACATACCGTTATCCGGGTTATATTGGGCGTTAATTTTGATGTTTGGATATTTGCTTTCAAACTCTTTGATTACATCGGGAGTAATGGCTTCATTCCAAGCAGCGTCCCAAAAAGTCAATTCAACCTTTTTGTCAGCGCTTCCAACACTGCCAGATTTAGCGCTATCTCCACAACCGGCCAGAAGTGCTCCCACCATGCTAATAGCTACTGCCGTCATACCTAGCTTTTTCAATTTTGACATTTCTTTTTCCCCCTTACAATGAGTAGATATCTTTGTTAAATATGAAATGCATGCATTCTCAAACATGGGCAGTAAATTTGATTCACTATATCTGTATCACTCCTTTCAAGGCTAACGCCTCAGCTATACACTGGTTATTTATGCGGGATTAAAGCGGCATTGGTTTGCCGAGATGGTTAATGAAAGCTATTTTACTTGTGATTGCCAGCTTTTTTTCAATGATATTAAAAATCCCCGCAGCTGAAACCGACGGTTCACCTGGCGCCTCCTCTCCGCCCATATCCGTTTTCACCCAACCGGGATGTATGGCATATACGGAAATCCCTTTATCCTGAACGTAATGCTTCAGCCTCTCCGAGAACATGTTTAACGCTGTCTTGGACATGCTGTAGGGATAGTTCGTACTGAACGCATTAACGATTGTGCCAGCCTCCGATGAAATATTGATGATCACCGGGTCGTTCGCTGCATAAATAAGTGGCAAGAAATGCTTGACTACCCTCATCGGTCCGAATGTGTTGATTTCGAAACTTCGGCGAACGAGTTCGAACTCCAGTTCCTCAATGGTCTTTTCCCTCTCCAGCATAATCGCGGCATTGTTTATTATTCCATTCAGAGATTCAGTCGTTTTTTGGACTTCCCTGAATGCGCTCTTGACCGATTCTTCATCGGATACATCAATTTCAATAAGATGGACTCGATTAGGATATTGATTTTTTAGAGGGTCCAGCATTGGAAAAGAATCTGACGACTTTACGCCTGCGTAAATGTTAAAACCCCTGATCAATCCCTCATTTGCTAAACTATACCCTAATCCTCGATTTGCTCCTGTAATAAAGATGCTTTTCATTGTCCACTTCCCACCATTCTTATATACAATATATTCAATATTGGACACGCGTTTATTTTATCGTCCAATAAATTATCCGTTCAGCTTAATACATGATGCATTTTCCATATTAAAGCGCTATCAAAAAGCGTATATCTGTTTTCACTGGCAATTCACCTTGAAAATCCTTATTTTCCCCAATTTCATTATGAAAGCGCGTTTATTGTTTGTAAAAAAAAAGAATATGAACACGTCAACTTTCAACTCTTCTGCAAGATTCTCTTTCGACCAATTCCATATCTAAGGTTACTTTTATCGATTCGTTTTTTACCCCATCTTCTATAGCCTCAATCACACTTTTAGTGATCCCAGATATAAATTCCTTGAAATTGGAGCGGAATGTAGTTAACGCGGGTTTATAATAGGCACTTAACTTCTGATCGTTGATTCCGATGACGGAAATATCGTCAGGAACTTTTAAATGATAATCATTAATTGCGCGTATCGTACCAAAGGCGATACTGTCATTTGCCGCAAATATGGCCGTTGGTAATTCCGATGAACTTTTGAGCAAGGTGGTCATAGCCTCATACCCGCCAGATTCGTATTGACCGTGCATGATCCAATGGTTTTTAACCTCCAGACCGTGATGCTGCATACGGTTTATAAAGCCTTTGAACTTAAAGTTAGCCGAGGCCTTTTTCATCATGCTATTGATAATGCCAATTTTTTTGTGGTTTAAACTGACCAGATAGTCCACAGCTTGCATAGCGGCTGCTTCATTATCGAGGTTATAAACAATTCTATTAGGCTCATTGCGTCCTGGTAAAACCTGATCCAAGATCCCTACGATGAATCCTCCGGCGATCAATTCCTCAACGATAGGCTCATGATTTTCCGCCCCCATAAAAATCCCGCCTGCAATCCGCTCCTGATAAAATACTTCTTTAACATTTTTTATGCTTTCATTTGTACTTAAGTCCCTTATAATATAAGCTAATACGTTATAGCCTAGTATTGAAGCGTTCTCGATAATTCCCGTAATCAATAAATTTGCGGAAGGATCTTCGCTAAAATGAGATTGATCAATAAAGAATAAACCTATTGTTTTTGTTTTTTTCCCTGCCAGGATTTGCGCTGAAATATTGGGGAAATAATTATACTGTTCAATTACCCTCATGACCTTTTCCCTTGTCTTGGCTGGAACATTAGGATAGTTATTAATTACTCTGCTTACCGTACTTCTTGACACCCCTGCAATTTCAGCAATTTCTTTACTTTTAATATCCAAATTTCTCACAATTCCATCAGCCATTTCTTAACAATATTATTGGACGCGCGTTCATAATAATTAATTTATCATTTCATCTCCATTATGTCAATACGAGAACCCATAAAAAACCGCGACGCTGTTGAAGTTCGTGTTCCTTGAATTATTGGCTTCCAGCGGTTGGAACACGAGCTTCAAAGGCAAACGCTTCGCTCCTCCACCCCACACCCATGTCCTCTTTCATGCTTTGGCGGCCTCCTACTTCTTATTCCCAAGCTTATCTTCAATCTTGTATTCATAACCCGCTTCTTATACGGTTAGTTTTCCTTCTTCACTTGAAAGACATCCTCCACCAACATGCGGCTCCACTCTTCCATTTCGTCAACGAACACGTTGTGCAGAAGCGCCCCTTACAACGGTACGGTATTTCGGATATCACCCTTCACATACCACGATTTTAAAACCGTTTCTAGGGTCGCCACAGCCACGAAATTTCTGGACCTCTTTGATGACAGGGGGTCTAGGTTGAGCTTTGTGCTTCTCTACAAAGGCATCCCAATGTCCATGCTTATCGGTCTTATATGTGAAAAAAAGAGGACCCGCGGGCTCCCTCTTGGAAAATCAATGTATAGGACTCCTCGCCGCACGGTTGATGACGACGCAGCGGATAAAAAACGCTATGGCCAGACTTATAATAGGGTTACCAACGACTCATCAACTTCATTCCGCAGGGGAAGCCATTGCATTAGATATTATTTATAGGGATCTATCGTTTGAATGGTACCATCTTCATTAAATGTCAGTTCGGTATATTTTACACAGCGTTTGTGGTTAACGCCACCTGATAAAGAGCTGTCATGATAAAATAAATACCATTTATCCTCGAATTGAACAATGGAGTGATGGGTAGTCCAACCAACTACTGGAGTAAGGATTGTACCTTTAAAGACATAAGGGCCTTTCGGGTTTTGGCTCATGGCGTATACAAGGCAATGGGTTGTACCTGTAGAATAGGAAAGATAATAATAGCCATTGTATTTATGAATCCATGGTCCTTCAAAATATCTCCTTTGCTCATCTCCGGCAAGTATAGGCTTTCCATCTTCATCAACAATCGATATTTCTTGAGGCATTTCTTTAAAAGTAAGCATATCATCTGACAATTCAGCAATTCTTGGTCCAAGCGCAGGTTCGGTTGCAGCTGGGCCGGCAGCATCGGGATTAAACGTTCCCTTCTGCCACTTCTCCAACTGACCTCCCCAAAGACCGCCAAAAACCATATAAGCCTTATCATTCTCATCAACAAATACAGCTGGATCAATACTAAAGCTGCCTGGAATATATGTTTCTTGGGGAGTGAAGGGTCCTGATGGAGATGGACTGGTAGCTACCCCTATGCGGAAAATATGATCGTGATCCTTTGCCGGAAAGAAGAGGTAATAAGTGTTGTTTTTTAAAGCAGCGTCTGGTGCCCATAATTGTTGCTTAGCCCACGGGATATCCTTTAGGTGCAGTGCTTCCCCATGGTCTATGCAAGATGATTTAAAATTATCAATGGATAGAACATGATAATCCTCCATTGCGTATTGGTCACCATTATCGTTGGAGGGTCCATCCAGATCAAGATCATGTGAAGGATAAATATAAATTTTCCCCTCAAATACATGGGCCGAAGGGTCGGCGGTATAAATGTGAGTAACAATAGGATCGTTAGGCTTTATAGGTTTATTCATTCGAAACTTCCCCTTTTCATAAAGTTAGTTTATTAATTAAACTTACAATCTTAATTATATCTATATTCACATAACAATCAAATATTAGTGCGAATTTAAAGTCGCCTGCTTCACAATAACGTATAATTAATTCGCATCAATATTGTTAATCATAGCCTTTTTTAAAGCAAAAAGTTATATTCTTCTTTTAAAAATATCACTTAATTGTTATTATTGAATAAAGGATTGTTGGAGGAGAGAATCGTTGGATCACCCAAACAATATGGATAAAAGCGTTAAAATATTTCATGCTTTAAATAACAAGGCATTAGAGCTTCGTTATAGAATTGTATCCACAGAAACACCTCCTATTTTTTACCATTATCACAAAGGGATCGAGGTATTATTTGTCCATCGAGGTAGAGGAAATCTGACCCTCAACCGCAAGCTTTATAATCTGGAATCAGGATGTGTAGTAATTTTACAACCCTTCCAATTGCACCGTATTCAATTTGAAACCAATAGTCAATGTCCTTATGAGCGCACGACTTTGACCTTTGAACCCTCCAGCTTTGAACCTCTTCTTAAAAATTTTCCTGTGCTGTTTCGGTTTTTTGAGCAGGTATGGAAAGAACAACTATCCATTCAGGTGTTCCGTATGGATCGCAACATGACTTATATCTTAGGTGTTCTTGAACGTTTTAACGATTTGGTTTCGGGGTGGAACGGGGACGAAGATCTCGAAGCTGCTTCTTTGTTGATTCTCAACATTTTAGATTATCTTAAATCATTGCATAATGGTGGTTTTGGTGGAGTCGCACGTCCTGAGAGCCATACTGAGAAAATTATGAATTGGGTAGAGGAGCATTACACCGAACCATTTGATCTGAGCGCCT
Source organism: Paenibacillus agricola (assembly GCF_011440305.1). Classification (GTDB taxonomy): domain Bacteria; phylum Bacillota; class Bacilli; order Paenibacillales; family NBRC-103111; genus Paenibacillus_S; species Paenibacillus_S agricola. The sequence goes on from NZ_JAAOIW010000005.1 coordinate 404,608, forward strand.
TAGCCAAGGAACTTCATCTTTCCAAGCATTATGTTTCTCATCTATTCCAATCCGAAACAGCGGGAAGCATCACCGAATATGTGATCGCTCGAAGAATAAGACAAGCTTGTTGGTTATTAAAAACAGAATCGAATTCTGTAGAGTATATCGGTTCGTTAGTCGGAATACCTAATTTTCCCTACTTTTGCCGTCTCTTTAAAAAGATAACGGGCTTAACTCCAATTCAGTACCGTAATAGCCATTTAAACTAAATGGATCTAATCCGTAAGCAGCGGTTTGGTTCACCGTTGTACCTTTTGCATTTGCTTTCAGGATTAAGGTAGCCGGGTCGAACGTGCGTACAACTTAATTTTCTGGAAGCACCCTTCCTTTATATTTGCCGGTGTGCATAATTGTTACTTTGACATCAATCTCATTTAGGGTATCCTCTTTTAGTACCAAATGGCCTTCGTCCTTTAAGCGTTGCCACACTTTGGGATCATTTCTATATACCTCTCCAAATAAATTTAACAGGTCTGTCTGCTTAGAAAGCCCCTTGTGGTATGTCGTTAGGATTTCATCCCGAACCACCTTTGCCGCTTGTTCTTCCATCGTTTTTACGGAGACGTTTTCGACCATTCCTTCGACATACGCACGAGCCTCTACGTATAGGTTAAAGCGTAATGTATCTTTTTCAATTAACGGTTGTATTCTGTGACCAGGCTTGGTTAATACTAACGTTCCTATCGGTTTTATATGATCGGGAATAGTAACGAAGACACGTTTCGTTTGCTTAAGAAACCATCTTACTCCCTTGAGATCCTCTTCGGAAAACCAACCTGCCAATTGCTTTTCCTCTATAATGTATGCTCCGTCTATGATAAACATAGGTTTCTTCTTCTGATCTTCCTTCCATACTTGTTTCGTGATGGAGATCGATGGAAGAAATACGGTTCTCCCTTTTTCGTTTGCTTGGGCGATTATTTTGTACCCAAACTGAGGTGGAAAAGAGGATTTCTGGCCATTGATATCCTCAGGTGAATCCATGAGGGTATCTAGAGGTGAAAGATTAAATATTGATTTTTGTGCTAGGATTTCTGAGAAGCTTTCTTTCGTACCGTATATTAAAATGTTATATCGAATTTCACGGTAACGATTTAACGCATCATAGACGTGAGCCAACTTTTTATTGTCTTTTAGTATGGCTTCATCGCAAATGATCGCTCTGACATGCCCCCAGTGTATTCTTAATTGTGAGGTCGCATAAATTGAGGATAAGGCTTCAGCAACCGTCACTCCCTCTCCTTTGCCAATCCATACAGGCACATTTTTGCCAATTTCCATTTGTTCGCTTTTTGCCACATTCACAAAATTAAGAACCTGCACATACGTAATGAAATGTTCATCCTTATATTCAAATCCAATCGCTGTAACATATGCCATATTTTGAATGGCTTTGGAATCCCAACAGCCCGACTCCACTACAATCAGGATCCATACAAGACACAGTTTAATTATTGCTTTCATGAGGATCTTCCCCTTGCCGGTCCGAATCTATGGTGTGCAATTCATCAGGTCTTTCTTTATACTGGCTCCAAGGAAGCCGAAAGACAGCTCTCGCCATCTCTTTAAACACCGGGGGAGACAAGGGTGACATATAAGGAACACCGAAGGAGCGCAGACTGCTCATATATCCAATAAGCAGTACGAGACCAATGATTAAGCCATACATCCCGAAAACTGCAGAAATGAAAAATAACGCGAACCGAAGGACGCTAACGGCTCCGCTTAAAGATTGACTGACTAACGTTGACCCTGTCACTGCTACAATGGCGCCAACAACAACAACACTTGGAGAACTCAACCCAGCTCGAATGGCCGCATCCCCAATAACTAATCCGCCTACAACGGTCAATGTCTGACCAATGGAGCTTGGAAGACGAAGACCGGCTTCTCTAAAGATCTCCAACAACACCAGCAATATAAACAATTCCACTTGTCCAGAAAACGGAAGTCCAATGCGTGCCGAGGCAACGGTCGCCATTAAGCGAAAGGGAATCTGATCGGGATGAAACGACGTGAGTGCTACCCAAGCACCTGGCATTATAATGGATAAGAAGAAACTGAGTCCACGAATCAAACGTGCAAACGAAATATACCCGAAACTAAAATATAAATCCTCAGGTGATTTTAGCAGGAGCAGTAAGGTGCCCGGACCCATTAACACCATCGGGTTCCCGTCTACGATAATGACGAACCTTCCGGCTAATAAACTGCTGACCGCCTTGTCCGGCCGACCGGTATAATCAAATAAAGGTAGCAAAGAGTACTTGTAATCGGTAATCTTCTCCTCGATCTGGTTGATACTTTGAAGTCCGTCGACATCAATCTTGCTCAGTCTTTTTTTGACTTCATTCAACAATTCGGGGGAAATGATATCTTGAATATATAACAAGCCGACCTTTGTTCTTGTTCTTCTTCCCAACGTAGACGTTTCATAACAGAGGGAATGGCTGCGAATGCGTTTGCGAATTAATGCCACATTGATGGCGATATTCTCCACAAATCCGTCTTTTGGTCCATGGATGGAAATCTCTGTGCTCGATTCTTCGGGAGTGCGATCTGGACGGCGGGCTATGTCCATTTTAAATATAACATTCGTTTGAGAGAACAGCAGAAGGAGATCGCCTTGAAAGATCCATTCGGATATTTGTTCCGACGAGGCATTGGCTTCTACTGGTATTAATGGCAAGGGAACGTAAATGGAGTCCAATTGCAAGTCGCAGAACTTGTCTTGCTGATACAAGCTTTCAAGCTCGGGAAGGATGACTTTTCCAATCTGTGAGGAGTCGCATAACCCTCCACTATAGATGAGAGTTACTTCAGTACTGCTGCCTTCTTCAAATCGAAAGCTCTGAATTTGCACATCCGCAGAGTGAGGAAATAATGCCTTGATTTTCTGCTTGTTCCAACCTTCTACTGGTTCAAGCTCAGCCACATTCATGTTGCTTCCTCCTTGGAATTCTTCGAAAACAACGAAATCGTGGTGCAAACTACCGATATGAACAAAGCCACCACAAAGGAGATTGGTAAATAAAATCGATACATCCATAAATAAGCCGTATATTTTTCAATGGGAAGCATCGATAGTGCCATAAAGCAGATTGTAACGAAAAGGATGAACCGTTTGCGTTGTCTTAAATTTGAAAAAGGCAATAATTCCCCCAGCAAAAATTGTGCGAAGCTGATCCGAATAATCGCGCCGCACAACCATTGGAATTCGGATAAAAAATCGACATGCTCGACGTTGGTGCCCAATTTCACCAACCGCCATTGTTCATAAGGAGATTCAGACTGTTTCGCCGCCTCTTCCGCACCGAACTCGGTAATCGCGCCAATAATGGGACCAAGCGTAATGTACACCAAAATTACTGCTAGAATTACGAATTTCCACACCCGAACGCCCGATTTCACATGATGTTGGACCGCCATAATCATCACCAGTTCGATAAAACCGCCTCCTGCATAAAGCATGCCATGTATAACGGGCTGCCATCCATGCTCCAGAATCGGCTGTAATAGCGTAAAATCTTTCTGCGGGGTATTGGAGAAGGACACAAAATACCCGAGGATAATGACAACGGGAAGCAGAATACCCGCACTGATGGCTATCATCCGTATGCCTGATATAGCGTAAAAGTGACAAACCAGGCATAAAACAATAACCAATGCCGATTTAGGTGTACCTGGCAAGTAATTGGTAATTGTCCAACTTGCGCTATGCAGGACAGTAGACCATCCGATCAGGAACAACTGCAAGCAGAGCGGAACTATAATCATCCAAGATACTAAGTTATTGGTCTTGCTAGCTAACCAAGGCTGCAGCTTCTGCTGTCCTGATCTCTTCATAAACAAAACAAGGAGAGCGCACCAGGGAAGGAATAACAGTCCCGCCAATAAAACAGAAATCCAGGCATCCCTACCGGATGAATCGAGGAGCATCGGATTAACGATTACATGACTCATGAGTCCGTTCATAAGCATGAAAATCATGCAGACTTGAAAAAAGCTGATTTTACCGATTGATTTATCCATTAGCCACGATCACCTGCATCAATTGTTATGAAACAGTAATATTATTCCTTACTATCCACTAATTATTCTGAGGTGGGGAATGAACCGCATCTATAACAATTAATGATCAATCTGAATGCTAGGCTTGGATATCCAGCGCCTAGCATACAAAAAACACCGTTAGCATGATAAATTATCACACTAACGGCGTATGAACCTGTACTCTTAAAACCAATCGGCATAACCCATTTTTCTCAGGTTGTCCCCAGACGTTTTCAAGCAATCAAAAGGATCACGTCCGTATACATCATCTTGCTCTACTAAGAAATACTGCGAACCACTTTCCAAAGCTGCTTCAATAATGCCTTTAATATCAAGATTACCTTCTCCAACCTCGGCAAATTGTACAACATTAGTGAAAGCCTGCATGAATTTACCCATATCAAAGCCTCCCGCTAATGCGCTCATATCGATCTGTCCAATCCGGTAGTCTTTCAAATGCAGTAAAGCGATACGCCCTGCATATTTTTTAATAAATGTGATCGGGTTTTCACCGCCTCTTTGAATCCAGTGAATATCAAACTCAAAGCCAAGATGAGAGGTATTGTTTTTGATGATATCCATGAGATACTCGCCCTCATATTTTTGAAACTCGATATGGTGGTTATGATAGTATAATTCAATTCCATGCTCTGCTAGCTTCTCTGCTAGTGCATCTGCTTTTTTTACAAATTCCATGATTTTATCCTTATTGCCTATGATTGTTAAAGGAAGCATGCCGATACGCAGGAAATTGCAATCTAAGGTTTTGCAGTCATTAACAATTTTATCGAAATCAGCAGACAATGTTTCGCCGGGCATACCTGGCATCATGGGCTCCACCGCTGCAGAAAGTGAAGCGATTTTAATATCGAAATCAGCAGAGGCTCTCTTGAGCTCTGACACATTGTCAGCCGTCATTGGAATTTGGGATACCTCTACACAGTGGTAGCCCAGCTCGTTGATCTTTCTCATCGTTTCATAAACGCCAATTTGTTCCACTTTTCCTTTAAGCATCATCATTTGAACGCCAATTTTGCCCTTTTTCATTTTAGATTCCTCCATTTTTTTCTTCTTCAATCTTTTTATTTAATTCGACTAAGTAAAGCTCTTCATCAAATGGAATCTCTACTTGTTTACCCAAAAAGCTCGATAGATGGATGGCGTTCGCCAGCCTGACTCCATGTATACCCTCGCTGCCAGCAGCAATTAAAGGTGTGCCATCTACAATATTGGCCGCGAAGTTTTCCAAGACTGCGATATGCTGAGCACCCCATACACTTTCAAATTCAAGCACTTCTTCCGTGTAGATTTCAGATGCGCTTTGGCCCATGAAAATTTTCATAACATCCTGCATGCTCATTGAAGCACTCATTTCAGGCTCGGGAGTAAGCAGTCGTTTGATCGTAATCTTCTTGCTGTCATCTACGACGATTTTACCCTTATCGCCTAAAATCTCAAAACGATCCGTACCCAGCACATCATGGGTGCAAGTAATAAATACACCTGTCGCCCCATTCTCGTAGTCAAACATGGCGGTTACTTCATCCTCAACGTTAATCTTTCTTTGGTAGCCGAATTTCATGTTGGCATACACCTTTTTCGGCATCCCGCAAATCCACTGAAGCAAATCTAATTGATGTGGTGCTTGGTTGACAAGCACACCTCCGCCTTCGCCGCTCCAGGTTGCCCTCCACTCACTTTGATCGTAGTAGCCCTGCGGTCTCCACCATGTTGTAATCAACCAGTTTGTCCGTCGAATCTCGCCAATTTCATCCTGATCGATCAACTCTTTGAGTTTTTGATAAAGTGGGTTCGTTCTCTGATTGAAAAAAATGGCAAAGGTCAACTCAGGCTTTGTTGCTGCAAAATCGTTTAACTCTTGTACCTGTTTCGTATAAACACCAGCCGGTTTTTCCACCAGAGCGTGTATGCCTCTCTTTAACGCTTCGATTCCCATCTCCGGGTGCAAGTAATGGGGTACACAAGTCACAATAGCGTCAACATCACCACCCTCAAGCATATCGATGTAGTTATCATAGAACGGGATATCCGGATACTTTTCTGCACACAACTCTTTTTTGGCTGGGTCTATGTCACAGATCGCCCCGATAACCATATTGTTAACTTTTCCATCTGCTAAAAACCCAGCATACAACCCGCCTTCAGCACCCAGGCCGATGATTCCCAATTTCACATTTTTCATTATTAAACTCCCTCACTCTCTATATGTTCAAGATTTTTGTTCCCTTTTATTAGCTAAATCCGTAGTAAGCTGCATAGAACGCTGCTTAGTTAATGGATAAAGGAATACTAATATCATAAAGATGGCTAAAAAAATGATTCCAGGTACTAGGGTAGCTATGGTATGAATCCCGTCTAACGCACCTTGCGTTTGTACCTTGAGAGTTGAATTATATCCAACTGCCGTCAAAGCAAAGCCACCTATACCACCGGCAAGAGCTTGACCTACTTTACGTGAAAATGAATATATAGAGTAAACGGTTCCATCTTCCCGTAATCCTGTTAAATATTCATGATAATCAATCACGTCTGTGACGAAAGCCCAGACTACTAAATTGAAAAATGCATAGCCAAACATACCAACAGCTGAAATGGCTATAAAGGGGATAGCAGCTAAATCGGGTAGGAAGTATAAAAGCGTATATACGATACCTGCAACTAACATACCTACTGATGCTATTTCTTTTTTTCCATATTTAGCTACCAAAGGTTTGGCTAGTGGAATGGCAATAAATACGGTCCCGGTTTGGATAAATCCAACTATGCTTAGTGCTGCTGCATTACCGAAATAATCTTTAAACAAATATACGTTTACTGCACCCAACAGCATTTGGCAAATCATAAAAATGAGAGATGCGGCTAAAATAGTAATGAGAGGTTTGTTTCTCAAAAGTCCTTTTAAGGTTTTACCAAGATTGGATTTTTGCTCTTTACCTTCAGGAATAACAATACGTTCCGTAGATAATCGATAACATGCCATATAACAAGATATCGAAAGAATACCGAAAAGAATGGCTCCTAATGTAAACCGACTTGCATCTGCCTTATTATTTACAAACAAAATTAAAGGTCCAGCTACATTAATGATCACAGCGGCTAACGAACCACCCATTGCTCTGTAGGTAGATAAAGCTGTACGTTCAACGGAATCGCCCGTAATGACAGAAGCCATGGAACCATAAGATATATTGACTGTACTATATAAAGTTCCCCATACGATGTAGGTTATAAAAGCATAGGCCAGATAAAACCCATCTGACATTCCTGGAATTTTCACAAACATTAAAATACCAGAGATGACGAGTGGAACTGACATTCTGAAAATCCATGGTTTAAATTTACCTTGTTTACCCGTCTTCCTCGTATCAAGGAATCGACCCCACGTTACATCTGCAACAGCATCCCATAATCTTGCAACTAAAAAGAGAATCCCTACAGTAACTGCACTGATACCAAAAATATCTGTATAATAAACCATTAAAAAGGAGCTTACTAAAACAAAAAAGAAATCATTCCCGAAATCACCAAACAAGTAGCCAAGTTTATCTCTGAATCCAAATTTTCTAACTTCCATATTTGCACTTACTGAATCTATAGCGTTTTGACTGACATGTTGTTTCATTGTCCCCCTCCATTTACTAAAAAGTAATTCAGCATAGCTGTCTTCTTTCGTTTTGAAATTGCTTATTAATTGAGTATAATCATATTCAGAACATATGAGAAGGATTTAAATTGCTCTTTCAGGACTATAATCACATATAAAGGATTGGATAAGTGATGATCAAGCATTTTCAAATGACGTCTACAAGTATAACTATTTTCCATATATTTGATATCAATACCGTCCTATTGGCTCAAGATGGCTCTGTAGAAATAGCGCATATCCACGACACCATACCAAATTTCTTACTTCAGATGCAGCAAGAAGACTTTTTAAGGATTAGCTGGCAAACCAAGGAGGATCCCACACAATGCTGCACCTACACGAATGTATTTGGACTGACCTATTTATCAAAATTAGTCGAGTTTGAAGAGGAGCCCTATGTTTGGGTTATTGGCCCTTTTCTCATGCAGATCCCCGATATGGATAAAATCGATGCGCTATTCCGTACGGAACAAAATAAACAAATGGCTATGGGCGAGTTTATACGTAGCTTAAAGCTGCTCAGCAATTCTAGAATTCAAAGTGCCGTTAATATCTTGGATCATGCAGGCTCCATTCGGCAGACTCCTTATCGAAAACTAAACTCACAGCAGCATATATGGGATCGATTAGATGCCAACGACATTCAATATATTTTGGCGCAGCCGGACGAAAATGATACTAAAGTGATTGAATTGAGATATGAACTAGAGAAAGAATTGATGAGCGCGGTCGAAAACGGGGATAAAAAAAAGTTGAAGCATCTCCTGGTTGAGTCAAAAAATTTATTTGATTTTTCTGAGCGTTTTCCCAATCAGCCGGTTAGGGCGATGAAAAATATGTTAATAGTGTTAAATACCTTATTACGCATGGCTGCAGCGAGAGGAAAGGTTCAGCCGTTTTTCCTTCATCACACCTCCGAAAAATTTTCCAAGCAAATTGAACGTTGCGATAGTATTAATTCGCTTAATACCCTCTTGGATGTGATGTATGATGAGTATTGTGGTTTAGTTAACCATCGTGCCATTTCCGGATATTCTCAATTGGTGCAAAAGGCAGCGCAACATATCCATGTTTACTTCAGCAAACCATTGAATCTAAAGAAGCTGGCCGGTCAATGTCTTGTGCATCCTGCGCATTTGTCGAGACAATTCAAGAAAGAAACAGGGATGACACTCACTGATTTTCAGAATAGGACACGAATAAACCAAGCCAAGCTGCTATTAAAAAAAGATAACGCCTCTATCGATTGGATTGCCGGTCAAGTCGGATTTGAGGATGCAGGCTACTTCACACGCATATTTAATAAGCAAGAAGGCATGAATCCATCCAAGTATAGAAAAGAAATTTGAGTAGAATTTCAAGACTTGAATTCAAATGACGCTGGACAGGCTCAACATCAACCCTGTTCCAAGTATGGCTGGCCGAATGTTACCAAAGGAAGCCGCGGCATTAGGGGAAAACCAAAGCCCGCGATTCACCGACGTGCTCGTCATGTCGAAGCTTTTGACGGCGACTTTCATGTTGTCATAGACAAGGGATTGGAGCACGCCACCTACATGCTCGTAGAACCGGGCGTGTGCTTCCTGGAAGTATTCTGTCTTTTGTTTGGTGAATAAGAAGGCGCATCGATAGTTGCCATAGGCGGTTGTGAAGCTGCCATTGGGAACGTGCGAAGGGTGCCGCCAGCCGAAATCGAAGTTATGTATATGATAAAGAGAGGACAGACGAATGCAATCATTCGTCTGTCCTCTCTGCAGTTGAATTAATCAATAACATGTTTGGTTTGACAGCATAGTATGGCGGCTATCTTTGATCTGTTTGATTAGTTGCGCCAAAACCGAATAGTCAAACCATACATGTTAAACAAATCCGTTTCACTATTTATTGCCGGATCGCGGTAGCCAGTACGCCTCCTTGGATTACCAGAAGCAACTTCTTCGCCTTTGTTAATTTATGTGTATATCACAAAACCAACTAGCGTTTTCAGCGGCCTTCTGAACTCAGGGAGCTTTCTCGACAATAAATGACTCATAGATTCAACGAAATTATTTTGTTCAAGGTCTAAGAACGATTCGGCCTATGACTTCTTTTGCATCCATGCGTCGATGCGCTTCTGCTACATCCGTAAGTGGGAGGATAGTGAGGGGCAAATCAAGCTTTCCTTCGGCAAGGATTCCAAGGACCGCTTGCGCTGCAGGGCGGCCAAAGGACGGATTCGCTTGTAAGTACGGTCCAATCGAAAATCCGAGAACCCCTAAGTTCTTGTTCCACAACATATTATTACTTATAGTAGCCACCTGCTCACTCGCGTTACCAACAAGGAGCGCACGACCAAACGGCGCCATTACCTCAAAACTGGAGGTAAGAATTTCTCCACCTACAGGATCGACGACCACGTTAAACCGTTCATCGCCGACCGCAGTCGGGAATTTATCGGCCACGAAAACATCGTCATACGCCAATTCACGCGCGGCTTCCAGTTTCGTCGAAGTTCTAACGGTTCCGACGATGCGGGAGGCTCCAAGTAAACGCGCAACCGCAGGAAACGCAGAAGCTAAGCCTCCAATCGCGCCATGGATCAATACGCTTTCGCCCTCTCGAATATAAGCTATGTGGGTCAATGCCAAGTAAGCTGTGACAGCGTTAGGAAGTGCAGCTACAGCTTGCGCTGGATCAACGTTCAACCCGTCCAGGGAAACAGTCAGCGCGGCATCGGCTAATGTGACTGTAGCGTATCCACCCAAACTCATAAGCGATAGGGTAACGACCGGTTCGCCAACCCGAAAATCAGTTACGCCTTCACCTAATTCTTGTACAGTACCCGCAACCTCCAAACCGGTAACAAATGGCGGCTGGAGCATAGGAATCATTCCACGCCGGAAGAATGCATCGACTAACCCGACGGAGGAATGGGAAACTTTGATGCTGATCTGCCCCGGACCCGGGTGCGGGTCGGGGAATTCCACCTCAGTAAAAACCTCAGGACCGCCATATTTTGTGATGACCATAGCCTTCATTGTAATTTCTCCTTTTTTATTACTTATTTTTTTCATTATCACCTTACTTAATTAGTATCCCTTTTTTTTAAATATGAGGATAGATTGATTGTGCATAAATATTGCCTAAAACTACGAAATAGAGCCATAAAGTAATAGTCTAGTTTTCATCTGTGAATGTGGCTAACAAATGCATTGGACAAAGATGTGCCATTAATAGTAAGATTTCAAGAGAAATCGAATACTGATTCATATATTTATTAACCAGCTAGTTATATCGCTTGAATATGAAGGCATAATAAGAGGGGGAAATGAGATGATCGACAATAAGCTCAACGACCTTATACTTGTCCTTGATAGGCTTTTAGCCTTAAGTTCACAAATTTCGCTGATAAATGGAACCTTTCAGACCGGAATTCCTTTTCTTACTGTGTTGAGAGAAGATGAGCCTACTCCCGTCTCGCAAGGAGTTCTCAGTCCTTCGTTTTGCGTAGTCATCCAAGGCAATAAAAAGCTGCAGATTGGTAAGAATACGATTGAATACAGAGCAGGAAACTATCTTGCATCAAGCATTGATATGCCGATCAAAGGACAGGTTTTAAACGCTACACAAGAAACACCTTATGTAGCCATACGGATTATGTTAACTACCGTGGAGATTGCCTCAGTTGCCTTAGAGGCAAATATCAAAATTGTTCCGGATAATCGCTTAAAACTCGGTGCATTCGTCGGGAAAGTAGATAGTGAGGTTCTGGAGGTATTAGAAAGGTTGCTTAAGCTTGCCTCAAACCCTCAAGCAGCTAACTTTCTTGCCCCAGCCGTGAAACGCGAGATCATCTATCGGCTTTTGACCGGCGAGGATGGTGAACTGTTTTACAAGAATATGCTCCTGCACGATGAAGCCGCTGGAATCAGCAAGGCTATCAACTGGATTAAAGCAAATTTTGACCACTCGCTTACGATAGATCAGGTTGCTCGCATAGGAAACATGAGTATTTCCAGCCTACACCACAAATTCAAGGCGGTAACTACAATGGGTCCCATGCAATATCAAAAGCAGCTTCGACTTCAAGAAGCAAGGAGACTTCTCTTGAGTGGTAAGCTTGATGTGACTAGAACGGCATTGTTGGTGGGCTATGAAAGCTCAACGCAATTTAATCGTGAATACAAACGCTTATTCGGGCTTCCGCCTTTAAAGGATATTCAAGCTATTCACAATAAAGAGAACTATTCCCGTATGTAAAGGTAAAAAACAAATGGGAAGGGAGATCATAACTCCGGCAAGTTGCGGGACCGAGCGTCGTGCAGGCGGAAGCAGAAGTATTGTACAAAATGCGTGTGCCGCAGCACATCAATCCGTCCAAATTCATCCATTACTTCCTTCACCATAAGCTCAACCCGTTCTTCATCGGAAACGTCAACCTGCAGGGCAAGTACTTTTACACCATATGTCCTTAGCTCATCCGCAGCTTGGTTGGACGCCTCCAAATTTCTGCTTGCAAGCACAATGGAAGAACCCGCTTGTGCTAGAGCTTGTGCCATTGCTTTTCCCAAACCTGTAGCTCCACCTGTCACTATCGATACTTGACCATCCAAACGAAATTTATCTATGATCATATTCATTACTCCCTTATGTCCTCCTCTAGTTATATATGTAGTCAACTTTAATAATTGTTGACTGTGCAATAATCATAGCACCTTTGACGTGTAATGCCTGCGGCATCCGTTGCTGATCGGTTCGGTCTGTACCCATAGGAGTCTTCGATGAAAATAGGTTCCACCAAGGGTTCGAAATTTAGGCAGACTACCATTTGTGCGACTCTATCCACTTTTTGTGGGTACGCCCAAGAGCCAGAGCAGACATAAAGCCTCCGAAGGAAAAATATGGCCAGAGACTATACATAAGAGGATCCACCAGCGTAGCGAGAGCAAATGAATCCGCCAAAATATTAATAAACGGTTCCTTGAATTCGTCTCTACAGGCGCACCAAAAAAACCGCTACCAGCAAGGACTGGCGGCGGTTTCCTACATGCTCATTATATCGTTTGTGCAAAATCGACTAAGGATTGTGACATGTTGCTTATTTCTTCCATCGAAGCACTTACCTGCTCCGTTAGTGCAGCTTGCGTCTGTGTTTGGGTAGTCATACTTCCAATATGCTCCATGATTTGATCAATCAATGTCTTCATATCACTCAAGCTGCTCTCAATGTTTCCAGTGGCTTCTGCACTATGAATCGCCAGCTTCCTTACCTCGTCGGCAACAACAGCAAAGCCACGACCAAGCTCGCCTGCGCGGGCAGCCTCGATGGCAGCATTTAACCCTAACAGATTAGTCTGATTAGCAATTTCTTTAATGAAATTTGAAATATTCTTAGTCTCATCAGCACTGATTTTGGCCTTATTGGCGGCTTCGATAGATTGCTCCTGTGCGATAGCAAGCTCCTGTGCTTGATCAGTTACCGAATTGATCCCTCTAACTACCTCACTAATAGACGCTGAGAGCTGCTGCATTTGGTTATTCATCGCATGCACAACGACTTTTTTATTAATCTCCGTGGTAACATCACGTATCGTTCCTGCGACTCGAAGTGGAACGCCCTTGCTGTCACGTACGGTTTCTCCACCTGCATGATACCACCGATATTCACCACTCTTCGAACGAAGGCGATACTCTAAGTCATAAAGTGTTTTACCACTATGGTCATTCATATGGTCCGCAAAAGCTTGGATAGTTCGATCCGCATCCTCGGGATGCAACCTGCTACTCCAGCTACTGAACACATTCGGAAAATCGTTCTCGTCCTGAAATCCAAGGGTTTTGCGAAATTGGGGTGACCACCAGAAAGCATTATTGGGATTGACAACATCACCGGCCACAACGGTCATGTCCCAAGGAGCTTCAACCAAAGCACGGTTTATTAAGTCATAGCGGGTGACCAAGGCCTCAAGCTCTTGAGCTCTTGTCTTGTTATCATGGATATCAAATAAAACACCGGCCACCCTTAGGGGGATACCCGACTTATCCCGAATCGTTGTTCCAGACGCTTGAAACCACCGATATTCACCACTTTTCAGCAGCAAACGGTATTCCAGATCAAAGGGAGTTTTACCTGAATAGTCTAGCATATGTTTGCCAAAAGCCTCAAGCACCCAATCACTGTCATCTGGATGTAGCTTGGACACCCAGCTATCAAGAATATTAGGGAAATCCTTCTCATCCTTGTAGCCAATCATACGGCGAAACTCATCCGTCCAAGTGATCGTGTTGTTGGGATTTACAGGATCGCCTGCCACAACATTCATATCCCATAAACCTACTTGAATAGCCTTTGTTACCAAGTCAAGTCGAACTTCCATATCCTTAGAGTAATTGCGAATGATTGCAAGTGCTGCATTCACATTCTCAACAATCTCTTTCTCTTCGGCTGAAGCTCCTGCTGAATGAAACGAAGCAGAAAAGTCATTCATTTCAAATCTATGTAATAATTCTCTACTTTTTCCCAATAAGGGAGTGTGGTTGTTAGTTCCAGCGTGCTTAAAAAACATAGTTAATTCCCCCTATTCTGACTGTAATCGCTAGTGACAATTAATGATATATTACTATACAAAAAGTGTCAATAATAGTATTCGACATTATTCGATATAGATTAGATTGATATGTGTTAATTCACTGCTCTCGCTATAAAAACAACCCGAACCTGCCGTCATACGGGGATTCGGGTTGTTATTCTTACGCTCACAGTAACACAGCCGACTATGCATTACTGTTAAAATAATGCAGCAAGCTCAAGTCCCGACACCAAAATAAATCAAGCGAGAGATGGATGAAAACAACAAGGACGCCATCATTGCTTCGTTAAAACGTAAGATAAAGAAGCTCGAGGAAGAAAATAAAAAGTTGCGAGAACAACTTAAGTTTTCCTATGCTGAGGTCTATCAAAAGATTTGAGGGAATGTCTGTTACCTTATTCAGCTAACTGGCAGTATATTGTGAAAAAAGCAATAAGGAACTATTACTTTTCGTTTTGGTTTTCTACTATCGCCTTTCGGCTGGAACTATTCGAAAGAAGTTCTCTCGGCGGAAGGATGACTTGACAATAAGAGCTCTTCTTTCACGAGCAGCATGAGAAGATTTCTTGCCGTCGATAAATACTGCTCTTTGCGAAGCTGAACCATCCCAATTTGGATGGATGAATCCTTAAGCTCTACGGGGATTTTTACGATACCCACAGGCAATGGAGTAGAGTCGAGAACAACTCCAACGCAGTCAAATTGACGAACGAACATGGGAATCGACGAGATTTGAGTCACAGTGTATAGAAACGGGTTTTGCTCATAGTGTGAAAATTGTTTGGCTAGGCGTAGGTAGTATAAGCAAGTGGGTCCTCCCACGATGAGTGGATAGTCGAGCAGCCCCTCGAAAGAGATTATACTCTTGTGCATCAAGGGATGATCACGCTTGACAATAAAAACGATTCTCTCTTCGTAAAGCGGTTCAAAGTAATAAAGAGACGGATCGGTAGGCTCTCCGCATACGGCAAAATCGAGTTGATGCTGTAGGACTGCACTCGATAAATAATCGGTGTTCCCCGTGATGAAATTACACGAGATCCTTGGTTTATACTCGCGGAATCGAGGTAAAACGTTAGGAAGCACATGCTCTGCCAATGCCTCCAGACTACCGATATTCAAAGTTCCTATTTCTTCCGCCTGCAAAGCTTTTGCTTGCTCAGTAACATAGTTCCAATGTTGTATTAGCTTCTCGACTTCTAGGGCAAATAATTTACCTGAACTCGTTAACTCCGCATCCCATCCCCGCTTAAAAAGCTGGATACCCAGTTCTTTTTCCAAACGTTGAATTTGATTCGTAATTGTAGATTGGGCGTAATTCAATTTCGCAGCAGCTTTCGAAAAAGTACCTTCTAGAAGTATCGTTTGAAACGCGTTGAGCTCCTTTAAGTCCATAGGAATCCACCTTTATCGAATATATTGAATAAGATAATTATTATTATCAATTATACAAATGATTATTTAAAAAATACAATGAAGGCATAACGAAAGGAGTGATCATTATGCCGTTTGTACGAGTAAGCTATTTGGAAAATCAATACGAGTCTGAGCAGCTGACACAAATTAGTCGTGTGGTAATGCAGGTTTTAATTCAACACTTCGATGTGCCTGAGGACGATTGTTTTCAAGTCTTTCATTCCCATAAGGCAAGCGAATTTGTTTATAGTCGTAACTACTTAAATATAGAACGGAGCGACGGACTGATCTATTTTCAAATCACACTTAAGTCAGGGAGAAGCACCGAGAAGAAAACTAGCTTCTACTCCAAGCTAGCCGAACTATTATCTAATGAACTGAAGATTAGGAAAGAAGACGTATTCGTCATGCTTATTGAGACGGAATTCGAAGATTGGACGTTTGGCAATGGTGAGGCTCAAATGTTGCAACGCATGACGAAGAAGGTATTCTTCAGTAAAATAGAAGAAACCGTCAAAGAGAAATAATGATTCGGTTATCATCTTATGATTAAACAAACGGGTACGATTCATAGGGGAGATGTTACTCATTTCGCAAAAAAACCATGGATCAGAACCATACTCTAAAGAGACAAACAAGGTGTTGATATCATAAAGCGGGTAAGTAATAGGGTAATTTCTGCTTAAGTATCTCTATTTACTTAACTAATGAAAATATAGAAAATGTCAGAAGAGCGGCTAAAGTTTTTACCCTTTTGATATTTTTCTGTGCCAATCGCCATATCGATCGTTTGCCATAAGCTCGAACCCAGTCAGATGTTTGTTTGTGAAAAGAAATAAGGAGCCGCTGCCGCAACTCCTCGTCATTCTTACGAATTGATCACTCTTCTTCTAAAAGTTTTTGCGCCAACCAATTAAATGATTGTCGGCCACTGACCTCATGCTTGCCTTCAAAAAGATCAAATTCAAAGCGATTGCTGGCTCCCAGACTTTCGTAAATTTGCTGCAGCCGATCAACTGCTTCTTTACTGGTTGTAATTGGGAAAATAGGGTCATGCATTCCCGCTTCGATGAAAAGTGCTCTTGGCGCTAGTAGCGCAATAAGTTCCGGCATTTCCGAAAAAGACATAATACCGGGAATATAGTTGCAAAGACAATGGCGCATCGCAAGGATGCTTCCACGGTAGGTATTGGCATATATACCGATGACAGATGCCTGAATACGCATATCCAGCGCGGCGGATAATGAAGCCACGATTCCGCCCCCGGAAAACCCCATATTGCCCAAGCGATCTGAATCCACATCCACTCTGCTTGATAAATAATCAGCTGCTCTCAGCGCCTCATAAGTTCTCAATCCAGCTGTTGTTTTACCGCTCATCATTAAGGAAACAGAAAGGTTGTAACAGGAATTGCTCAAATCAGGCTCCTGCTGCTCATCCCGATGTAGCATCCGGTCTCCGAAACCAACAATTTCCGGTGCAAGCACGACCAAACCCCGACGTGCCAGCTCTAACGCAATATGATCCGATGCTTTGCCAGAAGGAGGTTTGGGGCTTCCGTCTTTATTCAAACCGACGAGCGAGCGACTTCCATAACCATGACCATGCCACAACAGAACTGCCGGACGCTTCTCCCCCTCCTTGATTGACTTCGCATACATCACATATGCGGGCATCCTCAGTCCGCCTATTGTGGTAAATTCAACTCGCTCACGTATCACATCTTCAAGCTCAACCCTTTCCAGCACTATCGGATCAAGCTTCGCAGCCTCACCTTCTGGTATCTCAAAATGACCGAGAGATTCTTTAAGTTTGGAGAGAAGCCGGATTCTTTTCAGCTCCCATGGTTCGTTAGATTCCTCCCGTGTTTGTTGAAGCTGATCATAAATCTTGTTTAAATAAGCATCAGGCTGACGCATTGTTTCGCCTCCTCTTAAGGATTGAGCTATCTTTTTTCGAGTGAACTACAATTTATCGATTAGCCACTCCACCGACCCCATGCTTCCCATCCGCTATTGATGCAGTGAGCTTATTGGGAAGATTTGAAGCATGGTCATTCCCGATCTAAGCTCTTACTTCAGCCGTCCAATCATAGGTGCGGTTTGGGTCAAATCACCCCAACTACTTCAAACGTAAAACAAGTATTGTGACATGTCAATAAAATTGTCCTATTTCATCGTATCGATTCATCCACATACCCTCCACACGCTTATATAGGCCTGAAATGTCGAGTGAAATGATTACTAAATTAACATTGTCCCGTAGACGGATCACAAATCCCCTCTTGTCTAAAACGATCGAGTCGATCAAGTTTTCCATAGGCGCAATCCATCACCATCATGTAGTCGGGGTCAGTCAACTGTTCACTTAGTGGTCCGTCATTTCGGGAACCCACGGTTTCCACTACGTTCAAGGGTTGCGCGGTTTCTGCACGGACAAACCTCTTCTTATAATGCTCATTTGGGTGACATAATTTTATTTCATGATCGGATATCCGGAAGATCCCAAACCGTTCAGGCCTTATTGCGGATATTACCCGAATTACAAAAACAAGTTCATAATGATGAAAAGGAAGGCGAGTACTGGTACCAGAATTACCTGTTTACACGAAGAGTTATCCCTGATTAAGAAATTGAATCTCTGCTCCTATTAAACCGATACATCAAATAAAGAAATACAGTTGTAAAAAGAAGAGTCATTTCACCTGTCGATTGTAAAAAACTACGATGATCCCCATTCGAAAAGATTATTCGAAAAAGCCATATTTCTGCTAGCACGAAGATGGTAAGCGCCATACATTTCATTAAGATAGATCCGAGCCCAAGAGAAAAGCCTTTTTTGATCATATAAAGATTCCACGTGGCAGCAATAGCCTCCAAGACCAAAATACCCATGGCAGTTCCTGTATAGCTAAGTCCGGGAATGGCAATGAGAAAATAATTGCATAGAACAGAGCCTGAAATCCCCAAAACCAACCCGATTAAGGGAGCTTTTTTTTGTCCAGAAGCCCATAATATAATGGTGGACATCTCGCGGATGCCGCATAACAGAGGTGCTAAGCAGAGATACTGGATGGATTTTGAAGCTGCCGTTGTAGAATAAAATATCAAGGAAAGATCTGTTGCATGAAATATCATAATAAGAGTTGCCCCCACTCCCCATAGAGCAGCAATTTCCAAAGCTAAGATGGAGTGTTTTTGATAGGCTGTGATTTGGTTTGAGCGCCAATTGGAAGTTAGACGCGTAGATAAAGCAAATGCGATCGCTGAAGTAAGCAGTGAGGGCATATAAACCACCAAACTGCCCATACCACTTATTTCCCCGTACATGGAGGTGGCTTCTACTAGGCTAAGCCCCGAGGCTTGAATACGTTTTGGAACAATAATGGCATCTAAGAAATCAGAGAAAGGAATTAATAGACGTGTTGCTGAAATCGTTAAAGAGGCATAAAAAAAGATGGACATCTCATCCGGGATGCCTTTGTGTCCAACGAATCTTTTAGGGGAAGCTGTCCCTCTATTAAGAAGAACCAGTACGAAAAACAAGGCCAAAGTTGCCCCGGAAAAGGCGCCCAACATGGCTCCTCCAACGGCATAAGAAACCCCGTAGTGAACCCAAAGTAAGACCAGAATAAGAAGGACTGAAATGCGGACAGCTTGTTCGATCAATTCAGACACGGCAAGAATGCCATGTCGTTCGTTACCCTGCAAATATCCCCTCAGCAGGCTGAGAAGAGGCACAATAGCAATGGCTGGCGCTGTGCACCGTAAAGCGAATTCAAGATCACGGTTCCCCATAAAATGGGCAATTTTATCTGATAACAAATAGCATAACAGACTAAATACAAGCCCAAACAATATAAAATACCCCGAGAATCGTCTCATCATTCGGTTTCCATGCTGCTTGTCGCCCGCTGTTGATAAAGCTAGAGCGGTGGGTATCCCTCCGGTGATTAAAGTTAGCATTAAGCCGTAAAAAGCATAAACCATTTGATATAATCCAATACCCTCTGGACCCAAAGCTCGGAATAAGGGAATTCTCACAAAAAAACCCATTAATTTAACAAGAAAAATCGCTACCATGCGAAGGATAACATGGACGACAAAATTACGAGATCCCATTTTTCCACCCCATATAACTTAACAAACAATGGCTTTGCTTATATGGGTCAATATATGACAAGCTTTATTTGATTATGATTCAGATGAAATGGGAAGTTAATCCATAACATGGATCAAGAGGTAAGTTGTATTTTTATCCCATCCGAGATCGAAGGGAACGTGGTAACGGTCAGCTGTATGACAATTTACCAACGGATATCCTTTATCGTCGAACCCTACTAGTACCGCAAAGTGATCCACGTCTCCTGACAATTCGTAAGCGATTAAATCGCCTGGAACTAAAGTATGTATGGCTCCTTCCTTAAATTTCTCATTTGGTTTCATAACGGCGGTATAGGTTCCTTTAAAGATTAGCTTCCCATACCCGCTGTATAAAAGAAAATTTTTAAATCGATCTGTTTGTACCCATGTATGGCTCGCGCCCGCTTTAAACCAATACCGCCAATTTCCTACCATTTTTAAGCCACCCCCTTCTTTAGGATCGCCGATGACCTGAGAGGCAAAGTTTGTACAGTCCCCTCCCAAAGGGGTGTAATCTTTATAATTTTTATTGTATCGCAGATTATTTCCCGCTCCTAAAGCTGCACCAGCGTATTTATCTGCATAGGCAAGCGCTTGCGCCCGGTTGTATTTGTTCTTCAGGAAACCAGTCTTCAACGCGGGACTAAGGTTTATGTCCCCCATTTCGCGATCCTTGGTGGAAGCATAATCGGGATCTAGCTCTGACTCAGGTGCCAGAATAGGTATTAATTCGGGATTCTCATCAAACGGATCGGAGTACCATTCCCGTTTCACATACCACTTGTTATCCTTTTTTTGTAAAAATAAAGTATGGCGAGTACCCATACCAAATTCATGAGGTTCAAAAATGTCCTTTTGGTGTGTATAAGTTAATTTTAAGGAGTGGACCAGGGAAACCGCAATGCCGTCTTCCTTATTTTTCATTTGGGTAACCCGAATTTGGCTTTCTGTACGAACAAAATTAAAGCTTCTTTGTTTTGCCCAAGCATGGAGATATTTGCTGCGATGTAGCTCATGTTTTAATGCGGACCGGCTTGACTTCACATTATTCAAATAAAATTCTGATAACAAATTCTTGTTGTCACTGATCAATATGTCCGCTCTTGTACGAAATAGTTTTTCTAAAAAAATATGAACCTCCGGGTCTGCAGAATGGGCTTCCTGCGAGAAAGTAGTTGGGACACACCAGCATAACGACATTACGATAATCAGACTTATTGAAGTACGCACAGAATTCATAACCACCAATCTTGATGATATTGTATTGACAAACAAGGCTAATTTCCCCAATAGGAGTAAAAACTATTCTTTAGTAGCTCATACTAAACCTTATGTAAATTGATAGCTCAACTAGAGATGGAATAACGATTAGCTTACACATCAGTCTTTGGGTAAGCATCTATAAGGACACGGCTAGGGTTAAATGGACAAAAGCCCTTAATCCCCATTAAAGGGAAGAGGGCAATTTTTCGTTTATAATCGATCTAACTGTTTACTGGGTTTGTTCTACTTCTTACATCCATATCTACATACCGTTTTGATTCGTATATGCAGCTTTCTGCGAAATACCATTTTAATTTTATTCAATATCGATTGGGTGCTGTAACTGATCTTGATAATAGTCGAGTACAATCTTTCCACTTGTAGATCTAACTGCATAAAATATATCTGAGAGAACCTTACCTTTGTGCCTTATCAGTTCTATTAACCATTCCTCAGAAACCCCATTCTCATCCAAATTCTTCTTCATGATTTTACCATCCATAATCAATTCTACTGGAAAGGAGAAGGCGTTTGAAGCTTTTATATGCATATCTTTTTTTGTCACGTTAAGATATTCGTCTTTTTTTTTTACTGATAACTTCCCATTCGTCTCCAAGATAGCATACTCAACCTCCTCTTGATTGAAGATATCCTTTTCTCTTAATGATTGGTTAAGGGAATCCAAAGTATATTTTATTTTCCGCATGTTCCCTTCCAATATTTTTCCCTTATCGATCACCACAGTTGGTACCCCTGCAACCCACTTCCTTGTTAACGGGAACTTAAGAGCGGAGATAGACATTAGATAAGAGATGAAGGTAAAGACGGCGAGTGCCAAAATAAGATACCATGCTTGAATCTTTTCATTAAAAGCCAAATTAGCCGCTATTGACCCCATGGTAATTCCTGTAGCAAAATCGTGAAACGTCATATTAGAGATAGTTTGTTTTCCCAAAAGTCGAGCAATCAGTAATAAAGCAATAAATGAAAGAACTGTTCTTCCAATAATGTCTACATATTCATGCATGGTTCCTATTCCTCCCTTGCCACTTTAGGAGTTATTATGTCCCAATAGCATTCTCCGATTCTTGCATGTGGAACAATGAAAACACAAAGCCCTCGATCCCAAAGGAAAGAGAGCTTTGATAAATTCTTCTACAACATTTAAATATTTAGAATTTAAAGTTAATGAGAGGTGATAATAAGTCTTAAAAAATTAAAGGATGATTTGATGATTTACATATATAACGATTATGGTGGAACACATACGACTTCTTTGGCAGCAGCTTACCATCTAAACAAATTGCCTAAAGACCGAGAACTTTCAAAAGAAGAAATCCTAAGTGTAGATTATTTCAACAAACTGCAAACTTCTGATATGGGTAAACTCATATTGCATGGTCGAGATGAAAATGGCAATGCTGTATATACAATTGGATGCGGAGCGTCGACAGTAGTTATACCTGCCTTAAAAAATTTCTGGTTATTATTGCAAGGGGTCTCCCAAGATCATGAAACAATCGTTTTTTCCAATACATCACCGACCGTTCCATTTGTAATGACAATTGGTGGCTTCCTCTCAAGAAGATTAAAAGTTAATTTTATTGGCGTGCCGTTATTAGTATTAGGTGCACAGCAATGTTGTAATAACATCATTCGATTAGTCGAGCATACAAGAACAATTGGAATGTCACAAGCTGACACTGAATCCATCATTGTATTAGAAAACAAAAAATTTAAAGATGATAATGGAGCATGATACTAAATAATTTTCTTATTTGAAATATCAGTCTTTTTAACTTTTAACAACACAACATTAAACCATGGTCTGGTGGTTAGAATTTGTTCTTTATTATCGCCATTTAGTTCAAAAATCATCGATTGTTGCCAATTTACATCCCCTTTAACCAAAATACATCCCGATACCGTTGCTTTTGGCAGCTGTGGATTACCAGGCGTACACACCCTTCTCATCCAAGAATTCGCCGTTATGATGTTTGCCATCTGTCGCATAGCCTACTATAATCGCAGCGGCGGTTTCTTTCGATTTACCGCCTTCGGCATTGCCGTTAAGATCTGTTGATGTGAATCCGGGCGTTACCGCAAATACTTGAGCCCTTCTGCTTTTGAGTTCATAAGCCATCGAAAGTGTCATGGCATTGTTGGCCGTTTTGGATGAGTTATAGTCGAATGCGTTTAAAGTAAATCCAGCATTTTGCATATGATCCAGAGAAGCCATGTCGGTTGATACATTGACGATTGTGCCTTCGTTATCTTTGATTAACGGGAACAAACGCTGGTTCAAACGGAAGGTTCCGAAAAAGTTGACTTCGAAGGCGTTCCTTAGATCCTCCTCTTTGGTATCCGTAAAAGAACGGGAGAAAGCACCAGGCATACCAGCATTATTGATCAGAAGCTTTAAGTCCGGATAATTCTTGTTGATCGTATCCGCTGCCCGTTCGATGCTTTTCAAGTCACCCATGTCGATTTGTACAAATTCTATGTCTAACCCCTTGGAAGTTAACTCGGAAACGGCTGCTTCGCCCCGTTCGGCACTGCGTGCGCCAAGGACGACTTTCCAGCCTACTTCACCTAACTGCTTAACGATTTCAAATCCGATTCCTTTATTTGCTCCAGTTACAAAGGCGGTCTTTTTCATGCGAATCCTTCTTTCCCTAATTTGATTTTTACTTAACAATTTATAAGTTACTATGCTACACTTAGTGTAGGTCAACAATTAATTTTTTATAAAAGAGGGTTAGCATGTTAACGATTGGAGAAGTGGCGAAGAAAGTCGAGATCAATATTGGAGCGATCCGCTTTTACGAAAGAAAGGGACTCTTGAAACCTGCTGCCCGAAGCGAGCAGAATAACCGTCTTTATTCGGATGATGATCTGAACTGGCTGGTTTTTATCAAATGTCTTCGCGAAACCGGGATGAGTGTGGAGGACATCAAAAAGTATTATGATAAGGTACATGAAGGAACCTCAACCCTGCCGGAAAGAATCAAACTGATTCAAGATCAAAAGCAAAAGCTGCTGAAAGATATCGAGGAGAAAGAAGCGCAGCTCGTTCATTTGGAAAAAAAACTGGAGCGCTATTATCGCGGAGAAAATTATTAATATAAGCCGTGTTCTATAACGTCTCGAACGGACCCAAATACATTGGCAAGTTATTTTGTTTAAGCAAGAAAAATTTGTCAGTGGTTAGGAGCAAATCGCCACGGCGACAGCTCCCTTTCATCTTCATTACACTATCGTTCTTCGTCGTAGTTAATCTGGCTGCAAGCCTTCCTCAAATCTTTAATAAAAATGCACTTGCAAATTGTTACATCACAAAATAAATAGCTTTAGCTTCTGGCAAGTAACACTTAGCAGAATAATCGTAAAAACACCTTCAAAATGATATCCTCTCATTATCCTACAAATCGCTTCCTAGGCATGTCATATGGTGGATGGCTATGCTGTTGCTCTCAGGTGTTGGTGCCCATACCATATCTTCTTCTGATAGCCCCATTCCAAATACCATATCACTTCAGCTCTTATTTGCAACTAAATTGCTGCTCGATAGTTGAATAGACTGCCGAAGTCATTGGGCTATCATCCCCATAGCCATACATGCGGTATGCGCCGCACCACAGATGATGAAAATGGGTCGAAGAATCTGTCAATACTGCTACTATGGCTGGGTGAGGAAGCTACGTCTTCTTTACTATTGTCTTTTTACAGTTACTGCAGATTTAATTTTCATGGGAGTTCAACGACAGCAATGTTTCTTATGTACGGTTCGCCACGCTATCTATCTATAATGGCAAGTTTAAAAATCATTTTATCTAATCAGTACGCATCATCGCACTCGCAATCGTCAAAAAGTCCTCCCTGCCGATCTCAAAATGACCGTAGCGGAAGGAATACCCCCAATTTTTGTTCCCCCGAGTGAAGCTAAGTTGTTCTAATAGATCTCTAATCTGTACCTCCCGGCATGAAATATAGCGGATATTTCTGCGGAACGGCACAAACGATTCGGACATCTGATATTCGTAAACTTTATCATCATCCACTTCTCCGATAGCGATGAACGCTTGGAGTGGTGCCCCTTTCTCCATTTCTGTACGCGGGGAATAGTAGATCAACCAATCGCCTGTTTGCATCTTACGTAAAGATGCTGACTTTCCGTGACAGAGCTGAGCGAATCCCCCCAGCTCTCCACACTTTACATGGGATGCGGACACGACACCAATCCAGAAGCGGCTTTGTGGGCTTATTTCATCCATTTGCATACCTCGAAACCCCCTCCTTTTTAATAAATGTTTACATCGCTTCCTGTACCAATCCTTGTTTTAAGCGATCCAGCTGCAGAAGATGATGACGGTTCAATCTCCTTCATTCTCTGGATGACAGTGTGTAAGCCTTGAAATAGCTGCACCTTGCTTTCCGGTTGCTCCGGCGTATATTGTGGGGAAGGCGGAACATGAATACGAATGGGCGGGAAGCCTCTGTCCGATTGACTACTCGTTGTCACTTTATCTAAGTATATAAAAACGCTACTGACATCATTATATCAGTAGCGTTTTAACGTTTTTTCCAATTCGCTTCTAACCCGATGTAGGGAGGATTCCGGCTCCAGCACAACCACTCCGCCTCCCCAGACGAGCACCCAATGCGGAAAATCTACTGGCAAGTATAACCCCATCCGCGTGGCTCAATAATGCGCAACCATCGTCGACACGTTAACAATTGCTCCGTGTCCCCTGTTCGCCATCAATGGAGCAAATTCAGCAATGAGAAAATATGGCCTCTTCACATTTACCGAAAAGACCTTGTCAAAATCCTCCTCTTAGGAGGATAGTTAGGTTAGTTTTATTGCCTCGATGTAAAGCTCAATTCTCAGTTCATTTCCAACAATTACACGACCAACTTCCAAAGGTGAGTTTTTAAAAATCAAGCCGAATTCCTTGCGATCGATACAGGCTGTTGAATGAAACCCAGCACGTTCCCGGCCGCGAGGATCTTCGTTTAGTCCTCCAAAGGCGGTGTGAAATGTGATGATTTTTGTAATTCCATGTAGAGTTAGATTGCCTGTAAGTTCATATTGTCGTTCACCAACTGGGGCGCAGCTGATGCTTTGAAACGTAATGTCAGGATATTTGGCTACATCAAGGAACTCATCGCTCTTCAGGTGTTCATCTCGTTGTGGTTGGTGAGTTGTGATACTGTTTGAGTCAATGGAAGCTTGAATTAATAAGGTTGTCAAGTCATTGGGGTCAAAACTTATATTCGCTTGGAAATGTTCGAATAATCCTTTGATTCTACTAATCATTAAATGCGGAACCGAAAACTCGATGGAGCTGTGGTCCGGATCAACTTGCCAATTTACAATACCCACGATAAATTCTACCCCTTCAATAAAATTTGAGAAAGGTCACCCCGTCTTTAAAGCTACATCCCGGTCAATACTGAGTATTCCTTCCGTTTCGGCGGGTCCAGAACTTACTGCGTTCACTCGGACTCCGCTAGGTCCATATTTGGCTGCCCAAGACTTGGTGAGCAACTTTAACACAGCCTTGCTTGCACTACAGAGACCCAAACCTGGTTGACCATACTCCGTAACCTTTGCCCTATTCCTGCAGATACTGATTGGCCGTGTCCTCTACCCGTTACATTACATTCTTTGTACTCATCTCCGGCAAGCCACTCCTTTACATTTATTAATTCCTATTATACAAAAACGCTACTGACAACAGTATGTCAGTAGCGTTTTAACATTTTTTCGACTTCCTCACGAATCCGATTTCGGAATGATTCAGGCTCCAATACAATGACATCCGCTCCCCAGCTAAGAACCCATTGCAGCAATTCGTTCAGTTGACGAACGCGTAAGACCACATACAATCCATCTTGACGCTCTTCTATGTCTTCCATGTAAAAATTGTTCGATTCCTTCACCTTATCTGCCATGTCATGGTTAAATCGAAGGAGAACTCGCAAGTGCCGATCATCCGAAGGCTTGTACTCCCTTAAGTTAAAATGGGCCGGTAGTTCGAATCGGTCTTCCAGATCGATAAGCTCCGTCATTCGGGACAAGCGGAAATGGCGAATGTCTTGGCGCAGATCACACTGAGCCACGAGCATCCACGATCCTTGAACGAGCACCAGTCCATAGGGAGCTACGGTACGAACACTATGGCGATTCCCCTCCGAATCCGCAAGTCTTTTTGCATAATGAAAGCTGATCTTTCGCTCGTCTAATATCGCTCGACGGATCTTTTCGAGATATTCCCTTTCTTTGGACGGCGTGACCTGTTTGCCGGAAGTGAGCAAGCGCATAGCCTTGCGTACACGAGATGTTTCATTGCGAACGCTCTCCTGTAGAATGGCTTCGATTTTCCCGCGAGCGGCTTGAGCCCTGACACGATAATCATAATCAAATCGTTGTTCGATAAAGTCCGTTCCAATGAGCAAGGTCACGGCTTCTTCTACCGTGAAACTGACCGGCGGCAGGAAATAGCCTTCCATCAGGGAATATCCTGTCCCAGGGGCCCCTATGATCGGCACGCCCGCTTCACTGAGCGCCTGAATGTCACGGTAGATGGTCCGCACGCTGAATCCAAATAGGGTCGCCAAATCTTCGGCCCGTACCACTTCTTTGCGTTGCAGCTCCAGCACGATGGCTAAAAAACGGTCTGTTTTGTTCATTGGATGCCCCCTTGAAACCTATAATGCTGTGGAATACTCAGGAACTCATGCTCTAAAAAATACAATTAGAATACCACATATACATCAATATATAAACAAGAGCCACTCCTGTCGATGATATACTGATGAGATCTGTTAACCAGTCGCAATAAAATGAATTATAGTCCTCGGCTAAGCAGCTGCTCTACCACCGGGGCTTTACCCAATTTTCCGTTGGCTCCAGTAACAATAATCCTAATAATTCACAATCTAGCAAATGGCCCTACACTTAAGAGAAAATCAAATAAAATAAAGGGTTCTACATATTATGCACGACTAATACGTGGAACCCTTTATATGTAATTAACGTACCCTTTAGCTTAATATGCTACATCGCTAATTTTCTTTCAATCCGAAGAGGCAGACGCCCACTTCGGCACTCAATATTTTCCTTACAAGAGCATCGTCACCTCATCCATTAATTGCAAACCTATTTCATAAACCTCCGTTCAACAGCAAAGACTTGGTCTCCTCAACTTTGTCAACCAGTACCCCGTTGATCCCCATACTCTTCCATGCCAAAATATTTTCCGGAGACGTATAGCCGGTAGTGCCTTTATAGCCAGCCATAACCCAAACTTGTCGGCCTGCTTCGTGAATTATGCGTACCGCTTCCTCGTCAACCCATCTCTCCCAAAGACGGATAATATCTGCACCATTTTCGATAAATGCCGCAGCGTGATCCTTGGATGGCATCAACCCAAGGACTTGGATATCCTGGTTAAATTGTTTCACATCGCGAACATCCTCGCTGGTTATGACCCCCATAATCACCTTATTCTCGTACCCATGTTCACGAATGCATTCTAGAATCTGTGTTAGAGGCTCGCCGCCCTCTTTGATATGGAACAAAATCGGCGCGACGCCGCTGGAAAGCACTTCCGCCAGCGTGTGGGGATGGAATTGGTCATCGTCAACATAACAAAGGGATGAAAATTGCTCTGCCGTCAGCTCATTGATTTTAGCCCGATTGCCGAACAATTTTAAAGCATCCTCGTCATGGCTGATGACCGGGACGTTGTCTTTTGTAAAGCGAATATCCATTTCGACGTAATCCGCTCCGAGCTCTAATGAAAGTTTTGACGAAGCGATAGTCAGTTCTGGATAGCGATCAGTGCCGCCTCTATGTGCAATTAGTAACATATGAAGTATCACTCGCTCCTATTATGAGTTTTTATATTTGGGATCCAGTTGGTCCCGCAGCCAATCGCCAATCAGCGACACCTGAAGTACAATCACAATAATGATCAAGCTGGGTACGATGCTTAACCACCATGAGTTGATCAAGTAGTTGCGCCCGGCGCTGACCATCAAGCCCAACGATACGTCCGGAGGCTGGATGCCAATCCCCAAGAACGACAGCGAGCTTTCCAAAAGTATAAACGAACTGAAGCGCATCGTTGCATGGACAATCAAAGGTGAGGAAATATTAATAAACACATGCTCGAACAGTATTCGCATTTTGGAAGCACCGAGAGCCCGGCTGCACTCCATAAAGTTCGCTTCCTTGAGCTGGATGGTCTGTCCGCGCACCAGCCGTGTAAAGGTAGGATAACCGGTTAGTCCGATGATGAGCACCAGGATCCACTTGCCGGTTCCAAAAACGGAGGCGCATACGATAGCAATAATAATGGAAGGAACGGAAAGCTTTACGTCCGTCAAAAAAGACACGATGGTATCTAAAGGACCTTTATACAACCCGGCCAATACACCCATCACCGTACCGATCAAGGTGGCAATCAGCATGCTGCCAAAAGCGACAAGCAGTGAATTTTTCGTCCCGTAAAACAGCCGGATCATAAAATCCCGTCCAAGATGGTCGGTTCCCAGAAAGTTCTGCGGTGTGCCTCCTTCTATAAAGGAAGGAGGAATCATCCGTGCGCTCAAATTCGTGGTTCCCAAATCGATAGGAAACAGCAGCGGGCTCAGCATAGTTAATAAGGTAATCAACAGAAACGTAATGATCAACACCATGATGAAGGGCGGAATGCGCAAGTTCAAAGTTCTCATTTTGGTCTCCTCCCCTATTAAAAATTGTCCCGAATGCGCGGATCCAGTAAGCCGTAACTTAAATCAACCAGTAAATTGACTACAATGACCGTAGTTGCGACGATCATCACACCATATTGAATAACAGGAAAATCCCGATTTTGAGCAGCTTGAACAATTAACGAGCCAATACCCGGAAAGGCAAACACTGTCTCTACGACCACCGTGCCTCCAATCAACGTGCCCAAATGCAAACCGATGATGGTCACCACCGGAATCAGCGCATTGCGCAAGGCGTGCTTATAGATAACGATTCTCTCTCTGACGCCTTTGGCCCGGGCACTGTCCAAATAATCATGACGCAGGACATCCAGCATCGAACCTCTGGTTAGACGCGCAATGCCGGCCACAGCATCAATAGTCAATGTGAGCAATGGCATCACATAGTGCAAAGGCGAGCTCATACCTCCGCTTGGCAGTAGCCTTAACTGGAGGCTGAAAAGAAAAATCATCAAAATGGCGAACACAAAGTTTGGAATTGTATAGCCCGCTATTGAAATCCCCATCATTAATCGATCCAATAAGGAATTTCGGTTAACCGCAGCGATGACGCCGATAGGGACGCCAATCAAAATGGCCAATACAAAGGAAATGGAGCCAAGCGTTAATGTGGGACCTGCGCGTTCAGCGAACAATTCGCCCACCGGGCGCAAATAATGGTAGCTCTTTCCCATATCGCCTGTAAACAACGAAGTCAGATAGTCGACATATTGCACGCCTACCGGCTTGTCCAAACCGAGTGAGACGCGCAACTCGGCCTTTACCGTTGCCGAAGCATCGTCGGGCAACAGCCATTGGGTCGGATCGCCCGACAATCGGGTGATTACAAATACTAGAGTCAAAATGAACCAAATAGTGAAGACCGCCTTGGAAAGCCGTATGGATAAAAATCTGGTCATTGCGTCCCCTCCTTGTCGGCAAACAAATGACAGGCAACGAAATGGCCTGGTTCCACTTCTTTCAGCAATGGCATTTCAACGCCGCACACCGGCTGTACATGCGGACAGCGGCTTTGAAACGGGCACCCTGCGGGAGGATTGATCGGGCTGGGCAGATCTCCCTCCAAGAGCGTCCTGTTTCGGGCAGCCTCAGGATTAGGTATGGGAATCGCATTCATCAAGGCAATGGAATATGGATGTAACGTATTGCTGAAGAGCTCATGCTTGGAAGCGAGCTCCACGACCTTGCCCAAATACATGACCATAATGCGGTCGCTAATATGCTTGACCACACTCATGTCATGGGAAACAAACAAATAGGTCAGACGGAATTCTTTTTGCATTTTTTTAAACAGATTTAATATTTGTGCCTGTACCGACATATCCAGAGCGGAAACAGGCTCATCACAAATCACGAATTCCGGCCCCAGTACCAGCGCCCGGGCAATGCCGATACGCTGCCGTTGCCCGCCACTGAACTCATGCGGATACTTGCTGAGCGCATCCTCCGGGATGCTGACCTTCTCCAGCAACGGCAAAACCACTTCCAGCTTTTGCTTGGCGTTAAAATTGGTATGAATACGAAGCGGCTCCTCTATGATTCGCCGGATGGTCATACGGGGGTCTAATGACGAGTACGGATCTTGAAATATCATCTGGGCTTCCTTGCGGAAGTTTTTGAATCCCTTGGTTCCCACCTTTTGTCCTTTAAACAAAATATGTCCGTCGGTAGCGTCCATCAGACCCATCAGCATGCGGGACAGCGTCGATTTTCCGCAGCCCGATTCGCCGATCAGCCCAAGTGTTTCGCCCTTGTAGATGGTAAAGCTGACATCGTCAACCGCCTTGACCGTCCCGACGGTTTTATGAGAGAGCATCCCTTTGTTCACAGGAAAATATTTTTTTAAATTTCTCACTTCTACCATCACATCTGTATCATTCATCATGAGTTCTCCCCGTTTTCTCCTCGAGCAGCCAGCACTTTGCTTTATGTCCATTCCCCAGATCCAACAACGGAGGTTCGCTCTCTTCGCACTTGCCGAACGTATGAGGGCAGCGTCCTGCGAAACGGCAATGTGTGACAGGCGCGGTTAATCGGGGAACTGAGCCCGGTATGGAATACAGCTCCTCCTTGTCCTCCTCGATGCTCGGAATGGAGGCAAGCAGTCCTTGCGTGTACGGATGAGAAGGAGAAGCGAAAATATCCGCTGTCGCTCCTTCTTCCACTACCACACCGCCGTACATAACCATCACTCTATCGCACATCTCGGCGACAACGCCCATGTTGTGCGTAATTAAAATCATCCCCATCTGAAATTGCCGCTTGATACGGGTCATCAGGTTCAGAATCTGCGCTTGAATGGTGACATCAAGCGCCGTTGTCGGCTCGTCGGCAATCACAACTTCGGGGTTGCAGGCCAAAGCGATCGCAATCACGATCCTTTGCTGCATGCCGCCGGACATTTGGTGAGGATAATCCATCAGCCTGGTTTCCGGCGCGGGTATGCCCACCAACCGCAAAAGCTCAATGACTCTAGCTTTTACGTCCTTGTTGGACATTTTTTCATGAAGTTGCAGCACTTCTGCGATCTGATCTCCAACCGTGTAGACCGGATTCAAGGCAGCCTGGGGATTTTGGAAAATCATCGAGATTTTTTTCCCTCTTACTTGGTTCAGTTCTTTCGCATTCATCTTTAACAGGTCACTGCCGTGAAATAAAATTTCGCCGGCCTCAATTTTCGTATAGGACTTGTCCAACAGATTGAGGATGGAACGGGCGACGGTGCTTTTACCGCAGCCGGATTCGCCGACAATCCCCAGCACCTCGCCCTTGTACAGACAGAAGCTTACGCCATCCACCGCCGGGACCTTCTTGTTGTTGGAATAATAATAGGTTTTCAGGTTGTTTACGGTTAATACGTCTTCCACTGTCGTTCCTCCCCTCGATAACCGAATGGTTATTTCACCTTGAAATTATCCGCTCTAAAGTCCATCGCTTGCGATGAATAAGGCGTCCATTCCAGACCACTGCGTATTCCCCAGCTCTCGTAAGGATAATATAGTACAGCGCCGGGCACGACGTCGTCCCAAATCTGCATCTGCTTTCTGGCCAGTTCCTTCCGTTTGGCAGGGTCGAGGATGGAAGCCAGCTCTTTAGCATTTTGAATGAACTGTTTGTCCATGTCCTTCCAATAGGTTTTTTCTGCCTCCGTACCCGGACCCCATAGCAGCGACAAGCCGCCGGACGGGTCAGGGAAACGCATCGTATTCGACCAGCTCGCAACGGATTTCCGCTCAACTTTATCCGAAAATTTGACCTTGGCATTAATGCCGATTTTATTCCACATGTCAACGATCGCTTCAGCCGCCTCGTTGCCGAACGTGTAATAATTGGATTTCAGCTCGTATTCAATCAATTCGCCATGATAGGAAGACTCCGCGAGCAATTTTTTGGCCTTTTCCACGTTATATTCGGGGGCAGGATAATCGTTCAAGTAATAATCGCCGTACTCCGAATATTGATGTCCCTTCGGAATAATGGCCTTGCCTTGCCAAAGCTTATCGACCAGCATTTGACGGTCAATGGATAAGCTTAGCGCCTGGCGCACCTTTTTGTCTGCGAGCGGGCCGCCCGCCGTGTTGAACGTCAACACATGCATATTGCTGATATTAAGTCCTTTTACGCTGAGATCTTTGTTCTTCTCAATGACGGGAACTTGATCGAGAGGCAGCTGTGTGATGATATCTACCTCTCCGGTAATCAGCGCTGTCATACGGGTCGACGTTTCGTTATACACAATGTACTCGATTCTTTGGGCTGCCGGCTTCCCGCCCCAATAATCGTCAAATCGTTCCAAAACAACCTTTTCCGGCGAATAGGAAACGACTTTATAAGGACCGGTACCGACCGGCTTCGCAGCGAAGGCGTCATTGCCGACTTTAGTGATATAATCGGCGGGAACGATCCAGGAACCCCAGCTGGAAGCGATGCGCTGCTCCAAGAGTGGATCGACTACGTTTGTGACGATGCGAAACTTGTAGTTATCGACCACCTGCACCTCTTTCACAACAGATAGCATATTAGCGGCATCCTCCATCCCTGGCAATTTTTCTTGCACGCGATTGAAGCTGAAGACAACATCCTTGGCGGTCAACTCGTCTCCGTTGTGAAACTTGACGCCTTTCCGAAGGGTGACATCCAGTGTGTAGTCGTCAACTCGTTTCCATTCCGTCGCAAGCATCGGTTTCAAAGAAAATTCATCTTTGGGATCAGAGAGAAGGATCGTTTCGAAGATGTTGTATAGAATGCGAATGCTTGTATTGCCGCTAGTGCGTTGTGGGTCCAATAGTGCGGGAAGCTCGGTCACGCCGACTTTCAGAACATCGAGTTCCTTCGAACCTGACGCTTCTTTCGTGGAAGATGCGCTGTTACATGCCGTGAGCACGATGCCAAGAAGCAAGGTAAAGATAAGTAAGATTGCTGTTTTTTTCATTTATAAATCCCCTTCCATTATTTAGTATATCCTTCTATATAAATGGTTCCATTAACATCGATAAGCCGTATGCCTGCACGATTTTGTTGATTTCCTATTTCTGTGGTCGCTTCTTCAAGTTGGCTTAATTGCTTGTCTATCCGCTCAGGCTCAAGCCCTTCAGCCAAAACTCTTCCATCGAAGCCCGACTCTGCGCTTAGCCCAATTAAATGGCAAACCGTTGGTGTTATATCGACGATGCCGCAAGCGATACCGCTGACATGGCCCTTCTTAAAGCTGCTGCCAACCCCCAGACAAAAAGCATGCATATCATAAGGAGAAGCTGTACCATGTGAAGCTTGAAGCTTGGAGGAGGAGGTCAACGCTCCCGTTATTCCAGGCACACCATATTCGTTTGGTTCATTGTCCCATTTCGGTTGGATCGCAAGAAGCGGCGCCCGCTCATGCGTGATCGGTCCCAATAAAATCTCGAGGGAAAGCACATCGGGCAAATCTGAATACTTAACATCCCTTGCAAAAACGAGCTCGCACCAATCCTGGGATTGCAGCCAGCCGATTAAAGCCTTAACCTCTGCAAAGGTCGATTCCAGTTCTTCAGCCGCATAGATATAACGACCGGCTGAAATAAACCTAGTGTTAAGCTTTAGTTCTTCAGCAGCTCTTTGCATGTGCCCTTGAAGCGAGCCTTGAGCTTGTATCGTGGAATGTCCATGGTCGCTGATCCACAAAATGTCGATCGCTTCACTTAGACCTTCCCGTTCAATGGCTTGCAAAAGCTCAGCTACACAATCATCTACTACTTGAAGCGCTTCTTTATGCTCGGGAGATCCGATTCCATAATCATGCTGGCTTCCATCCGGTTCTGACAGCCATAATACCATTACTTGATTCTGCTCATTTTTTAAGTAGATATTGATCAACGAACGGGTTGCCCATAGAGCCCGTTCCTTTTTGATTTTGGTTTGTTCTTCAGGAACATTGCCCAATTGGCGATGCAGCTCTTCTAATTCGACTGTCCCGTATGCGGAGGAAGGATTAATGACCAGCTCGGGATGATTCAGATTCCAGAGCAGTGAAGCGCCCGGTGAACTGGAAGCGGCAACCGCCAGATGCTTTCCGTGCCGATGCAATCGGTCTCCCAACGTAGGATGCAGGATGAAAGGCTCCGACATGGCCTGGCTATAGGCCAATAGATGGTTGTCGTTTCCGGTTTGGATTAAGCCATCTTCACTGAATCCCTGTACATACATCAAATTGCTCACAACTCCATGGCGTCCCGGATAAACGCCGGTTGTCAAAGTTGTCATACTAACCCTTGTTTCCGAGGGATAGGCCGCATGAAAGGAAGTGAACAAGGTGCCTCGTTCCATCAGCTTGGCGCATGTCGGCATAAGTGCCGGGTCCACGCTATCCGGCCGTAATCCATCCGTACCGATAATCAGTACCCTCCGATTAGAAAGATCATGCTTGCTTGATTGCGTCATTGCGTTCTACCCCTCTCGTTATTTCGTTGATTCTTTGCAGCCGTACCAAGGATTCTCCGAAGGGCTCTGCTCTTAAAACGAAATCAAACCGATCCAAGCTCAAGCATAAATCAAAGTCCTCAGGAGGAGCGGAAGCATCACGCACATCCAAAAATTTCCCCGTTTTACTTTCGTTAAGCATATAATGTCGAATGGAATTAAAATCCACTGGCTTTCCTTCCAAAACGTTCTTCACATATTCGGCGAGGAGCGTGTCTTCATCCGCCTCTTCCGTTGCTTCCCAGCCCATGCAGACCAACGACACGACCGCCGGATTTTTCATGCGGATGTAATCTATAATGGCCTGTGCATTTACAAAGCTGCCCGTAATAATTTCATCCGCATCTACGGCATTCACGATCCCTTGTGTACCTGCGCTTGTCGTATGCACAACGGTTTTGCCCGAAAAGTCTAGAGATACAATAGAAGAAGGGGAATTCCCGTAATCGAATCCGGGTTGAATGATTCCTCCTCTTTCTCCCATCAAAATATATTCCGGGTTTTCCTTCTTCAGCCTGTACGCAATCTCCATATCTCCGACGGGAATCAAATCCTTGACTCCATTGTCCATAACATAGCAGGCTACTGAAAAGGCGCGGAAAACATCAATAATAATGGTTAGGCCCTTGGCCTTGCGAGCCCCTTCGATTAACTGGTAAATATTGATTTCCATAAGGGTAGACTTCCTTCCTGCGGCATGAAAGCCTTCATCATTTATTTTAAGTATCCTCTGATCTTATCCGCAGCTTCCTTGATTGCTTGCTTGCTCGGTAAGGATATTGGTCGTAACCGCTTTTTCCATAGCTTTATCGATTTCTGTCTCAATCCTTTTTGTTTGTCTCCTTTCTGAATAAATGGCAATTCGAATGTTGCCCTTTTCGTTATGTATTCATTCTATCTCCCAATTGTCATCGCAGAATTAACTGCAAATTAATATAAATTTAACGAAGTGATGACATATTCGCAGTATTCTATAGATAACGTCTATACTTGGGGAGCTGGAATTATGTTTAATTTGCAGCAATTGAAAATTTTAGTCTTACTCGCAGAATATCAAAAACTGACAGTCGTCGCGCACAAGCTGAAAATCAAACAGCCTTCCGTTACATTTCATATGAAGAAGCTGGAAAGATCAGCAGGTGTCCCGCTATTTATGCACAAGCATAAGTTGGTCCTTCTCACGGATGAAGGCAAAGCCCTTCTGCATTACGCCACTCGCATCGTTTCGTTGTCCGAGGAAGCGGAGCAAGTTTTAACCGATTACCTGCAATTTAAAAAAGGAAAAATCATAATAGGATCGAGCAATACGCCAGCAACCTACTTTCTTCCCAAGCTGCTTGGGGAAATGCGCCGGGCTTACCCTGATGTACATATTGTCATCCAAGTGAATAATTCTCCTCAGATTATAGACTTGGTCAAAAAGCTAGAAATCGATTTTGGCCTGGTAGCCGAGCATAAAGTGAGCGATCCTGAACTTGTCGTCATCCCGATGGTTAACGATGAGCTTGGCTTGGTCATGGATCCCGATCACCCGCTGGCACTTGCAGACACAATTGAAGCAGGGCTTTTGCAAAATGAGCTATGGATTTTGCGAGAACAAGACTCGGCTTCACGCAGAATGATGGAGCTTTGGGCCGATCAGAACCATATTGAATGTAAGGACGGGCTGGAGCTTGGAACAACGGAAGCAATCAAACGGGCGATTCAGTGTCGATTGGGGATTTCAATCTTGTCCCGATTGGCTGTTGAGGATGAGGTGCGAAGCGGACAATTGATTTTCAAAAGTTTAAACTCCGAGACAATGAGTCGAAGCCTGTTTTTCATCTATAACCGAAATCGTTTTGTCACGCCGATTCTTCAGGAATATATTCATTTTTTCAAAACCATGCGGTTTTAAAAATGTTTTTTTACTAGCGTACAAACAAGTTAAGTTCAATGAATAAAATAAAAAAAAGGCCTACTACTTTACTTTGCCTCGGACAAAGTAAAGTAGTAGGCCTTTTTGGGAAAAACGACATCTCTGCCGTTTGTGTAATAAATTGGTGGAGCGTAGCGGATTCGAACCGCTGACCTGCCAGCTAAGTGTTCTCCCGCCATTGACATTGAGTGCAACAAGGAGCATCCCACTTCGTTGTCTATTCATAATTTAGACCCTGAGTGAGCCACGGAACCCCCTGGCTGCATAGTAAGATTCCGCACCGTTATGATACACAAAGACATTGCCGTAGCGGAAATCAGCAAAGATGGCACCACCGAGTTTTCTAATCTCAGAAGGTGTTACCACCCAGCTCGATGTTTTCGTATCGAAACTCCCAAGTTTCTGCAGATCCCGATATTGTTCTTCCGTTAAAAGCTCAATGCCCATGGCAGTCGCCATATCAATAGCGCTATTTTCCGGTTTATGTTCTTTCCTTGACTCCAGCGCTTCACGGTCATAACATACACTTCTACGGCCTTTAGGACTTTCCGCTGAACAATCATAAAAAATGTACTCGCCCGTCTTATTATCATGACCAACAACATCCGGTTCTCCTCCGGTTCTTTCCATTTCATTGAGTGACCACAGTTTTTCAGTATTAGCTTCCAGCTTTCCTTGTAGTTTAGCCCATTCTAGACCTTTATGGCGATTGATGTTTTTCTCAAAACGGGCTTTCAATGCTCTGAGTAGTTCTTCACATTGTTCTGGTGACAACTCCTTTTCTTCCTGCCTCTTTTTGGCTTCACTTTCATCAACCTTAGGATTCATTCTATTATTTGTCATCAAGGAACACCCCTCTTGAATTTTTCGATCAGCTGACAGTCAATGATCTTCTTAATTTCTCCAATTATTTTTGTGTTTCTTGGGTTATATTTGAATATTACATCAATCTTGGGATTCATCCCACTCTTTGTCATAATGTTATTCTAACTTTATTCACCAGTCTTTTCAAACGCTTGACGAGAATTGTTAGATGATCAGCTTAGATCACCAGAATTATTATAATTTAAAGCTAGCTGAAGGTTAGATGCTTTTTTATCACATTCAAATAATTCCTTCTAATGAACAAGAAATATGCGATCTGAAGGAGCAAGAAGATGCCCATAACGGTAACCGCGGCTGCGCCGACCTCTAGTTTAAATAGCCTTTGCAGAGCTCCTAAAGCAACGGCGGAATGAATGGTTGCCACGATGTACGGAAACAAGAACAATACACCAATTTCGATCGAAACAACTTTATTAATTTCTTTAAAAGTTACACCGATTTTATGCAATTGCTTATATTTCTGTTTATCGGTTTCCTGATCCATATAAAATTTGTTGTAAATAAAGCTTCCTGAAGCCACTAAGAAGATGATGCCTAAGAATATCGATAAGAACATAATCATGCCGTATGCTCTTTTTTCAGTTTCATAAATATGGGATTTGGACAAAAATAGCGAAACCTGATTATCTCCATATTTTTTCTCATATTCGTCATAGACGACATAGGTGCCGGACCAATCCTTGACATGAAACACATACCGGGGCTGGGCTACTACTTCTGTGGCTTCAATGCGATCAAATAATGGATCGGCAACAACATATATTGCATAAAATTGATCCTCCAATAGCTTCGCACGTATTTCTTCTGTTATTCGGATGCTATTTCCTTCAATCGCTAGGTGATTTATGTCGTTGTTTTCCTCGGGGGGTACGATTCTAATCGCTTCCTGTTCACGGATAGACACGGTTTTCAAGTTTAATTGCTTGGCGAATTGATTATAAACGCTTGCTTTCATTACAGGTAAAGCAGCCCCCTCCTCTTGGTTAAGATATTTAATGTCTACAACTATTTTTTCATAAGGAAATTGGTTTTTCTTTAACTGGTCTTCAATAAATCGGATCTCCTCAGCGGCAGAAGGATTTATACCGAAAGTTTGATAAGTAAAAGCCAGCGGATGTTGATCTTCTATATCATTTAATGTATTCGTCCAAAAGGCAAAGGAGGCACCGCTCAATATTACAACAGCTGTAGATGTGATGGTAATGATGAAAAACATTCTGGCATTGTCCCGTATTCGATAGAACAAATTGGATACCCAGATCAGATTGGTGTTTCTTAAATAATAGAACCTGTTCTTTTTTAATAAAGCGATCGCAAATACGCTGAACTGCGAAAATAACAAATAAGTAGCAATGACAACCATACCTATAATAATTATAATATAATCCCCTAGATTTCCTTTTATTGGAACAAATGATAATGCATATCCGGCAAGTAATAGTAGGAAGCCAAAAACGGCAATAACTCGAGAAAATTTAGGAGCGGGCTTAGGGGCCTTCGTTGCTTTAAGCAGACGTAAGATATCCTTTTCCTTCACAATCCATGATGTGAATAATGAGACGAACATGCCGAGCAGCAAGAAGCATACAAGCGTAATAAGAATTGCTTTTATCGGAAAATAAAACGGCAAGGAAGGAAGCCTCAGCAGCTTCTCGATGATCGTCAAAAATAGTTTGGAAAACACCAGGCCCGTAACGATGCCGCCAGTGGTTGCCGCGACACTGATGATCATATTTTCAATGAAGATCATCTTGAGAAGCTGCCTCCTCGATGTGCCGAGCATATATAGGATGCCGAATTCCTTATACCTTTTTTTTAATAATACACTGATAGAATAAAAGACAAAGAAAAACAAAAATAAATAGGCAATAATTTCCGCACCCAAAAGGGATACGCTGATATAGGATTTGAATGTTCCTTTATCGGGGTGAAGAATAAACATAGTCAAAGAGAAAAATAAAGTAACGGATACGAATGTACTTAAGAAATAAGCGAAATAGGCCTTTCCGTTGCGCAGGACATTTCTCGTCGCAAACTGTTTAAACTCCATGATCAGCTCCTCCTAAAAGCGAAAGTACATCGATGATCTGTTGATAGAACTGCTGCCTTAAGCCTCCGCTATGAATTTCATTATAGATGGTGCCGTCTTTAATAAATATGATACGCCCACAATAACTGGCTGCCACAGGGTCATGAGTCACCATAATCGTGGTCAGCTGATGTTCTTTATTGATTTTCTCAAACAGTTCCATCACGGTTCTTGCTGATTTGGAGTCCAAATTTCCGGTTGGTTCATCTGCCAAGAGGAGAGAGGGATTATGGATGATGGCTCTGGCAATTGCCGTTCTTTGTGCTTCGCCTCCGGAGATTTCATAGGTTCTTTTGCCCAGCAGATGCTCTATGCGCAGAGTTTTGGCGATACTGTGCAGTCTCCTATCCTGCTCTGTAACCGAGATCATATCCAGGGTAAGAGGCAAAACCACATTCTCCCCAACCGTTAAAGTATCGAGCAAATTAAAATCTTGAAATACAAAACCAAGCTCCCTGCGTCTAAAGAGAGCTAGTGCATCTCCCTTCAAATGTAACGGATTGAGGCCATTTATCAGAATGTCTCCTGTTGTGGGTTGATCGACCGTAGAGATCATATTTAACAACGTAGTCTTGCCGCTGCCCGATGGCCCCATCACTCCGACAAATTCTCCATGTTCAATGGAAAAGCTTATTTGATTTAAAGCATGATACATCACTTCTTTACCGTAGGTTTTACCTAAATGACTGACTTTTAGCATTTCCATTACCACGACTCCTTTTTATTTGGTTTTCGTTTACCATAGTACTTCGTCGCATCCCTTTAAGCGATTCATCTTTCTTACTCGATTCTTACATTGTTGTAAGGTTGGGAAGTAAGCAAAAAGAACATGCTTTAGGAATAAGGCACGTTCTTGATGGTATTACTTATGGTCGGTTTGGATATGTTCAAACAGAATGCTGACTTTTGTACCTCGGTTCACTTCGGAATGAATATAAATCTTATGATTTAAGTTTTCGCATATCTTTTTTGCAAGATAAAGACCCATTCCCGTTGATTCGCCCAAGATTCTTCCGTTTTCACCAGTAAAGAAAGGATGAAAGACTCTCCTAATATCCTTAGGATGTATGCCAATGCCCTCATCTAGGACTTCTAGCACAACATGATCTTCTGTTTTGTAGGCGGAAACAGTCAAATATTTTCCTTTTCCCTTGGAATATTTGATGCCGTTTGTTATCAATTGCTCGATTACAAATTTTATCCATTTTACATCGGTATAAACCTCAATGGTGTCGTCGACGTCTGCTTTAGGCAACATATTATTTTTAATGAACAGCTTTTTTTCTTGGCTGATGCTGTCCAAAATTAACGGCTTCAAGCGTGTCCTTTCGATAACAAAGTCTCTTTCAAATGCATCGATCCGCGCATAATATAAAGCCATATTCAGGCCCTTTTCCATTTTATAAACCTCTTCGCTCATACCGTGTGCATAAGGTTCGCCTGCGTGTGCTTCAAGCTGAAGCCGGATGACCGAAAGCGGCGTTTTCATTTGATGCACCCATTGATTGATAAAGGTTAAATGCTCATGATGGTTTTTGTTGATTTGCTGCATGTTCCTTTCGTATAATTGGTATTGCTGCTTTAATAGAGAAGATATATGGCGGCCCCAAAAGGAATCACCTTGATCCAAGGAGGATTTCTCGATGGCATCGAAGTTACTATTTAGTAATACATAGACGTCTTTAGTCTTAACATATTTCCAGCCTAAAAAAACAAGAAGAATAAAAGAATTAAATAAGAAAGTATATAAAACATCTAAAAATGGGAAATTGCTCGCAAGGACACAATAAAAGGTGGTTAAAATCAAGGAAAAATAATAAACAACGATATAACCCTTATGCTCCCTTAAAAATAAACTCATATGACATCACCTCCTACCAGCTCTTGTTTAATTTGTAGCCTATGCCTCTTATCGTTTCGATTCCATTCTCAATATCAAGGTCTTGCAGTTTTTTTCTTAACCTTGTGACATTTACGTTGAGCGTGTTTTCTTCCACAAAATCGGAGTGATCCCACATTTGTTCCAAGAGATAGTTTCGGTTAACCACCTTAGGGTAGGTCTGGATCAGACTTTCGAGCAATAAGGCTTCTTTTTTAGTCAGAATGGCAGTTTTTCCTTGAAACTCCAGCTCTAATCTTTCCGGGTATAATATTAATCCTTCCAATTCGATTACCCGCTCGCCTATAGAATGGGCATAATCCCCAAAGACCCGTCTGATATGGCTGTTAATTTTGGCCATCATTACCTCGTAAGAGAAGGGTTTCGTAATATAGTCATCTGCACCGTTTTCAAGAGCTCTTACTTGATCCATCCCGCTCTCTCTTGCGGATATAAAAAGTATAGGAACCTTGGATGTTTCCCTTATCCTCCTGCACCAATAAAACCCATCAAACTTAGGTAAATTAACATCTAGCAGGACGAGATGAGGTTTGAGGAGGTGGAATTCTTCCATTATGCTTTCAAAGTTCTCTGCAACTCTTGCTGAAAGTCCATATTTCTCAATATGTTCTTTAAGTAGACGACTTATAGATATATCATCTTCAATAATATAAATAGTATATGTCATAACAAACACCCTCCAAACTTAGGTACACTGATATTTGATTGCTTGTAAAATGATGATACTCCCATATTATCATTTTAACCAATCGAATTAACAATCATAAGATTCTGCCTTTTTCCCCAACGCCAAATCTGTGGATGACATTTGAAGACACAACACCACACATCGTTCTGCACTCCTTGCACCACAACCTTAAAACGCATAGTTTGCGAGATAAATCACATACATTTAGCTATAATATGGGTAATTAAGTGCATAATAATAATGGAGAAGGAGTTGCTACAAGGATGGCTTACGATCCGGTTGTATATAGCCGCATTTTGACGGGGCTTACGCTTGGTTTCCATATTATTTTTGCGACGATTGGTGTGGGGGTTCCTCTCATGATTGCCATTGCCGAGTATTTGGGTATCAAGCGTAAAGACCCCCACTACACCCTGTTAGCTCGCCGTTGGGCACGGGGCTTTGTAATTACCGTAGCCGTTGGCGTTGTTACGGGTACCTCGATCGGTCTGCAGCTTAACCTGCTGTGGCCAAGCTTTATGCAAATTGCCGGGCAAGCGATTGCGCTACCGCTGTTTATGGAAACCTTTGCTTTTTTCTTTGAAGCGATCTTTCTTGGCATCTACTTGTATACCTGGGATCGATGGAAAAATCCATGGATTCACTTCACGATCTCGATTCCGATCATTATCGGCTCGACTCTTTCCGCCTTCTTTATCACTATAGTGAATGCGTTTATGAACACACCACAGGGCTTTAAGCTGGACGGTAGGACCATTGTGGAAATCGATCCGCTGATCGCGATGTTCAATCCCGCGACACCCACGAAAACAGCACATGTTATTTCATCTGCTTATATGACAAGTGCCTTTGTCTTGGCGACAATAGCCGCCTTGGCTATCCTGGCAGGTAAAAATCACATTTACTACAAAAAAGCATTAAAGCTGACAATGGTTTGCGGCCTTATCTTTTCATTATCTACAGCATTCATCGGTGACCTTTCCGGCAAATTTT
Source organism: Paenibacillus agricola (assembly GCF_011440305.1). Taxonomy (GTDB): domain Bacteria; phylum Bacillota; class Bacilli; order Paenibacillales; family NBRC-103111; genus Paenibacillus_S; species Paenibacillus_S agricola. The sequence goes on from NZ_JAAOIW010000005.1 coordinate 448,973, forward strand.
TAGCCGAATACCAGCCGGAGAAGCTTGCTGCTGCCGAGTGGCATTTTGAAACGACGACCCAGGCCTCACTTGTAGTTGGCGGTTATTTGGACAAGGACCACAACCTCCATTATGGCTTGAAGCTGCCCTTTGCACTTAGCATTCTGGCTCATGGCGATCCTAACGCAGAGGTTATCGGCTTGAACGACATTCCTGCGGATGAACGACCACCGCTCTATATCCATTATTTCTTTGATATTATGGTAGCTATCGGTAGCTCCATGATTGCGCTCTGTATCGGGTACTTATACCTCAATAGGAAAAAAAGGCTTTCCAAAGGAAAAGAAGTACCGCGCTTTGTGCTGCGCCTGATTAGCTTTTCGGGACCGCTCGCTATGCTGGCTATCGAATGCGGCTGGATTTTTGCAGAGGCGGGGCGGCAGCCGTGGATATTGCGGGGTTATATGAAAACCGTCCATGGTGCCACCACAGCAACGAATGTCGACTGGATGCTGCTCATGTTCTCGCTGCTTTATATTGTTCTCGGTTTTGGTGTATGGAATGTGCTTCGCCGTATGTTCCGCATGAATACGCCTGAAGAAGAATTAGCCATGCGGGGTGCAAATGGAGGCGAAGCTAAATGAGTATCGAGGTCATCGGGATTACGGTTCTATGGATCTTTTTATACGGGTATTTAATTGTAGCCTCTATCGATTTTGGAGCCGGATTTTTTAGCTATTATGCGCTTATCACCGGAAGGAGCAATATGATCCACACGATCATCGAACGTTATTTATCCCCAGTATGGGAAGTGACCAATGTATTCCTTGTCTTTTTTATGATTGGGATGGTTGGTTTTTTCCCAGATACCGCTTACTATTTGGGCACGACGCTGCTGATTCCCGGTAGTATTGCCATTGTGCTGATCGCGATCCGCGGGTCTTATTATGCATTTAGTACGTATGGGTCCAAAGAAAATCGGTTCTATAAGCTGCTGTACGGGGGGAGTGGCTTACTAATTCCGGCTTCCCTCTCCATTGTGCTCACTATCTCGGAAGGCGGCTTTATCGAGGAGCGCGGCAATGATGTCGTGCTGCTCTACGGCAAGCTTTTTACCAGCACGTATGCTTGGTCTGTCGTCATTCTGGCATTGGTTAGCGTGCTATATATCTCTGCGGCGTTTTTAACCTATTATGCCCATAAAGCCAAAGATATGCGGGCTATGGAGGTGCTGCGCGGGTTTGCCATCGGCTGGAGCGGACCTACGATTATTGCTAGCCTGCTCGTATTTTTCGCGATTCAGCGGCATAATCCCATGCATTTCGAAAACATGCTGCAACTGGCTTGGATGTTCATCCTATCCTTGACCTGCTTCCTGATCGCCACCTACTTAATCTGGAACAGGAAACGCCTTGGGCTCGCCTTTGTAATGGTCATGCTGCAGTTTGCCTTAGCCTTCTTCGGCTATGGAGCCGCCCATTTGCCTTATATCATCTACCCCATGGTATCCATCCATGAAAGCATTACAAGCCCGGCAATGGGGATTGCCTTAATCGGCGCGTTTATAGCGGGCCTGTGCCTGCTGATCCCGTCCCTTATTCTACTGATGCGATTATTTCTATTCGATGCCAATTATGTCCAAGGGCTGCAAAAGAAATAATCTACGAGTAGCAAGAAATCAACAACCTTAGCAAAAAGCCTTCAATTCCCACAACGCAACCAACGAAAAACAGCTTCTGGCCATTAATCATTGTTGCTTTTTTATGGAGAATGAAGGCTATTTTGTATTCAAAAACAGGTTATTCAACAGGCTATTCAAAATAAATCGCTTTTCCCGTTTTTGAGGACTCGTAAATGGCTTCAAGAATTTCCGAGACGACGCAGGCTTGCTCAGGTGTTACAACCGGATCTGTATCCTCCTCGATCGCTTGGAGCCATAAACGCGCTTCGAGATCGGCTGGCTTTTCTTTTTTGCCATCATAAAAATCGACGCCTTTATCATCCAATTGGATCAGGTTGCTATACAAACGGCTATGATTTTCACCATTAATCCGCAACCCATCCTGCATATCGGCTCCGCCTTCCGTACCACATAGGGTCGTTTTGGCTTCACCAGTTTGCAGCATATTCAGCGCCCAGCTTGATTCCAATACAATGGTAGCTCCATTCTGCATCGTGATCATGCCAAATGCCGAATCCTCGACCGTAAACTTGTCCGGATCCCAAGAGCCCCATGCGTTGGCAGCATTCTTTTTGGAGGACAGCTTATGGAAGGCAGTTCCTAATACAGCCTTAGGCTTATAATTGTCCATCATCCATAGGGTCAGGTCTAGCGCATGCGTACCGATATCGATCAGCGGTCCTCCGCCTTGCTTCTCTTCGTCGAGAAAGACACCCCAAGTTGGTACAGCACGGCGACGGATCGCGTGGGCTTTGGCGTAATACACTTCGCCCAAGTCACCATCCGAACAAACCTGCTTCAAATATTGGCTATCGGAACGGAACCTGTTTTGGTAACCGATGGTAAGCTTTTTACCAGAGCGTTTGGCTACTTCTACCATGCGGCGTGCATCCGCGGCAGTTTTGGCCATTGGCTTTTCGCACATGACATGCTTACTTGCCTCCAAAGCGGCAATCGTAATTTCTGCATGAGAGTCATTGGGGGTACATACATGGATGACATCAATGGATGCGTCCTGGAGCAATTCTCTAAAATCGCTGTACACCTTAGCGCCTGTTGCCCCATATTTATGCGCCGCTTCATAAGCCTTTTCAACCTCGATATCGCAAAAAGCTACCATTTCTGCGTTAGGCTGGTTTTGCAGCGCAGGCATATGCTTGCCGTTAGCGATTCCTCCGCAGCCAATAATTCCAATTCTGAATATTTTTGACATGATTCGAGCTCCTTTTCTTTTTGAAGCTTAATTCTATTAGAAATACGGACTACGTGCTGCTGCGCTAGTTACTTACCCTTATAGAACGGTTACTTCTTATAAACAGTATAGACAAGCACTCAGTAAAAAGATATTTCTATATGTGCCCATTTATTATTCGATTTGGCTATCGATTATGAACATGATTTCCCGCATGTACTGGAATTTTTTTTGTTCGCATACTCTCACCAACACTAATTTACACACAAAAAAAAGGCTCCTGTATTCAGGAACCAAGGCTGATTTGATTTTATTTTTTCTTATTAGATGCCGTGACCAGCTTGTAGCCAACGCCACGGATCGATTCGATTTGTACACTTTGCTGGTTCATCTCCAGCTTTTTGCGCAAGGAGCTTACATGGACATCAACAGTACGCTGGCCACCGATGTAATCAAAGCCCCAGACGATATTCATCAAGTCGTCCCTGGTGACAACAACGCTCGGGCGCTGGACCAGGTAGAGCAGCACTTCAAATTCTTTGGGCCTAAGCGGGATGGATTCGCCGTTGAGCATCACTTCATATTTCTCCGGATAGATGAACAAATCACCAGCAGCGATTACTTTCTCATCTGCGGCATGCTTATCCTGTAGCTGCTCCTCTGACAGTGTCCTGCGCAGCACCGCAGAAACCCGCGCTAGCAGCTCGGCTACTCCAAAGGGCTTGGTAATATAATCATCCGCGCCGTATTTCAGCCCTTGCACAACCTCTTCCTCAGCGTTGCGAGCTGTCAAAATAATAACAGGCGTTTTATTGCCTTTTTGGCGCAGTTTGGATAATATTTCGAATCCATTTAGCCCCGGCAGCATAATATCGAGGATAATTAAATCATAGGCATGCTGTAAGGCGGCTTGCAGCCCCTCACTCCCATGATCAACAACCTTCGTTTCATATCCATCCTGCGATAAATTGTAGGAAAGCAATCTGGCCAAGGTAGGCTCATCTTCAATAACTAATATTTGTTGCGCCATGAGAATCCCCCGTATCGATATCTATAGGTTAAACCTAATCATAATCTAATATTGAATAACAGGCAATTCAATTATAAACTTCGTTCCCAGTCCAACTTCACTTTCGACACGAACGGTACCTTTATGAAGTTCAACAAGATGCTTCACGATCGACAGTCCCAATCCGGTCCCACCTGAGCTGCGGGAGCGAGCCTTGTCTACCCGATAAAAACGTTCAAAAATGCGCGGCAAATCTTTTTTGGGAATACCGATGCCTGTGTCCGTAATAATCATCCGGATCCGCTCGTTTTCCGATCCTTCGGAGCCAGGGAAAGCAGCTTCCACCTTCACCCTTACTCTTCCGCCCTCGGGCGTGTAATTAATACCGTTGGAGAGCAAATTAATTAAAATTTGCCTCAGCCTATCCTCGTCGGCTTCAATGTAGAGGTCTTCCTCTACCTGCATATCCAGCTCGATCGACTTTTTCTTGGCCTCTGAGGCCAGGACGTGCAGGCAATTGGTTATAAAAGCATGCACATGGACTGGTGAAAATTGCAGCGGGATACGTTTGGACTCAATCTTGGAAAGCTCCAATATATCACCAATCAACCTGTTCAAGCGTTCGCTCTCATCAAATATAATTTGCAAAAAGGATTTGGCCGTTTCTTTATCATCCATCGCACCTGCCAATAGTGTTTCGGCAAAGCCTTTTACGGCAGCGATCGGTGTTTTCAGCTCATGGGACACGTTGGCGACAAATTCGCTGCGCATCCGCTCCAGCCTACGAACGGCAGTAATATCATGCAGAACGATTAAGACACCTGCCCATTCATCCTCTTGCAGCGAAATCGGACTTAAATTGATTTCCAAAATCCGTTCGGACGGATAATAAAAAATCATTTCATCACGTATATGCTCCCGCATATCAATACATTCCTGAATGAGCTGAGTGAATTCAAATTGCTGCTTGGCCTCGTCGAATTTTTTACCGAGCAGCTCCTGTACCGAGAAGCCCAATATGTCCTCTGCGGAGCGATTCAAGAGTACGATTTTACTTTCACGGTCTATCATCATAACACCGCTAATCATATTGTCCAAGACGCTTTTAAGCCGACTCTCATCCTCCAGAATCCGGTTCATCTGCACCTGCAGGCTATCCGCCATCCTGTTCAGAGCTTGCCCTAACTGCCCAATCTCATCCTTTTTCCGAACCGTAACCCGTGCTTTATAATCCATATTCGTAATCTGCCGCGCAACCTTGGTAATCATTTCGATCGGCCTTGTAATTCCCCATGCTATTCGGTAGCTAATTAAAGCGGCAATCAGAAATACAGCAATCAGCCCAAACAAAAGCACATACCAAACCCGCTTAATGGACGCTTCTACCTCTTCAAGGCTCATCGCTAGGCGGAGATACCCCCTCGTCTGCGAGCCGTCCTTCACAGGAACCACCACATATAGCATATTGCGTTGAACCGTCGAGCTAAAGCGGATATCCGTACCGAACACACCCGTCTGCTGTGCCTCTATGATTTCTTTTCGCTGTAAATGATTTTCCATATCCTCAGGATCATGGTCGGAATCCCCTAACACCTTGCCGTCTGAGCGTATATAAGTGACACGTGCGTCAGCGGAATCACGTAAACGGTTGGTTTGGTTGGTAAAATAGGCGACTTGCTCGGCTTCAGTCCCCGCCCTATTCCAGTCCATCGTAACCAGAATAATCCGCAATTCGCGCAGCATATTCGTTTTTAAAGCATCAATATGCGAATCCCTCAGCACCTGTGCCATAAAAAGGCCGGCAATCAGCACGGAGGACCCTATTAACAAAATAAAAATCAACGTCAAACGGGAACGGAATTTATGCATACGATTAGGCTCCTCCATATGGATAGCATTTCTGGTAAAAGCTGATTAAAAAGCATTACACCATATCGTATACTTTTGGAAGAAGGAAAGCCAGTTAATTATTTGTAAACAAACAAGCCTCCAAAACCTTAAAAGGTTATGAAAGCTTGTTAGGCTTGTACCTGATTAGCATAGACTTGGCATAGATTTGGCTTAGACTTGGTTTAGACTTTACTTAGTCTCAGCAGATGCTTATAGCTTAGATGAATACAGGCTCTTTAAACTGCGAAAGCTTGGCGAAGGAATCCTTTTCCACCTCTGCATGCAGACTATTGCCGTGGGAATCCATCGTTACAATTGCTGCGAAGCCTTCCGTTTGCAAATGCCACATCGCCTCGGGAACGCCAAATTCCATATAATCCACGCCCTCGACCTTTGTGAAGCATTTGGCATAATATTGCGCCGCGCCACCGATCGCGTTCAAGTAAACCGCACCATGCTCCTGCAGAGCAGCAAGTGTTTTGGCGCCCATTCCGCCTTTGCCGATGACAGCACGAATCCCAAACTTTTTAATAATATGGCCCTGGTAAGGCTCCTCACGGATACTGGTAGTGGGACCAGCGGCCCGCACATGCCATTCCCCGTTATCATCCTTGGACATCACCGGTCCGCAGTGATAGATCGCCGCACCATTCAAGTCCAGTGGTGCATCGTGGTCCATCAAATAATGGTGCAACGCATCGCGCCCCGTATGCATCATTCCATTGATGATGACCACATCACCTACACGCAAAGAGCGGATCTGCTCCTCCGAGAAAGGTGTTTGCAGCACAACCTCGCGACGCTCGGGCTCCCCAGAGACAGCCGAAGCCGCAACAGGCTCTTGAACCTCTGGCTTAGGCACAGAATCGCCTGTCCGGTACACCCACTGCTTAATTTCGCCGGATTGTGCGTCCAACAGCACGCCTTGACGGCGGAAAGCCCAGCAGTTATAGGCAACCGAGACGAAAAAGCTCGCCGGCAGCCGGTTCATCACGCCTACCTTACAGCCCAGCAGGGAAACCTGGCCGCCAAAGCCCATCGTTCCGATTCCTAGCTGGTTTGCATGCTCCATCACATATTCTTCAAGCTTACGTAGTTCCGCGTTGGGGTTAGTATCATCGGCATGGCGAAATAATTGATGCTTCGCCAATTCATAGCCTGTTGTCCGGTCTCCACCGATTCCCACACCGATGAAACCCGCGCTACAGCCTTGTCCTTGTGCTTGATAGACCGAATGCATGACGCATTTGCGGATACCATCCAAGTCACGCCCGGCCTTACCCAAGCCTTCTAATTCCATCGGTAGGCTATATTGGATATTTTTATTCTCGCAGCCGCCGCCTTTTAGGATCAGCTTAACCTCAACCTCTTCCTGCTCCCACTGCTCAAAATGGATCACTGGCGTTCCAGGTCCGAGATTATCGCCGCTATTGGCTCCGGTTAAGGAATCTACCGAATTGGGACGCAGCTTGCTATCCTTGGTCGCCCGTGCGACCGCTGCCAAAATTTGCTTCTTCATGACGATCTGGTTAGCGCCAACCGGGCAATGGACGATAAATGTTGGCATCCCCGTATCCTGACAGATGGGAGATACGTTCGTCTCAGCCATCAAAATATTATCCGCTATCGTTGATAAGGAAAGCGCGGAGCGTGTGCCTTCATCCTCTTGCTCCCTCGCCCCCTGGATCGCCTCGCGCACATCTGCGGGAAGGTTCGTCGACGTTTCCAGGATCAATTTATACATACTTTGTTCAAACTGCTGCATGATTCAAATCTCCTCTCATTTGAGTGCTTGCTTATGATTGCTTTCTTATAATATCATAATCTGCCAGCTGTCCATACTGTTATCGGCTCGCAAATCATGTATAATCCTTCTATAGCAAAGCCTTGCAAAAACCTTACAACAGATAGGATGAGACTAATGGAAAGCCATTTTTTCGCTTATATGTACCGCTTGCGTTATATCGAACGCTGGAGCCTGATGCGTAATGTGGTCAAAGAAAATGTTGCCGAGCATTCCTTTCATGTCGCCCTGCTAACCCATATTTTATGCACAATTGGCAATGAGGTATATGGGCGTAATATTCCAACCGGGCAAATCGTCAGCATGGCGCTTTTCCATGATGCGACTGAAGTGTTCACAGGCGATATCCCAACCCCGGTCAAACATCATAATCCCAAAATTTTGTCCAATTTCCGCGAAATCGAGCAGCTCGCATCCGAACGCTTATTGGATATGATCCCCGAGGCACTAAGAAGTGTATATGAACCTTTAATTGATGCCAAGAGCCCTACTTATACCGACTTGAAAAAATATGTAAAAGCCGCCGATTTGTTGGATGCTTATTTGAAATGCGTAACCGAGCTTTCGGCTGGAAACAAAGAATTTGGCAGCGCCAAGAAACAAATTGACGCTTCAATCCAAGCCTTAAATATGCCGGAATTGGATTATTTTCTGCAGCACCTCGCACCTAGCCTGGAAAAAACTTTGGATGAATTATCCGAAGAGTAAAGCTAGACTTAGTCCCACCAAAGCTCCACATATTGCAGCATCTCCAACTGCTCCTCTAATGCCGCCAAGGATCCACTACCCTGATCGACAATGTCCGGGCAAAAGCCATAAAGCTCTTGGCAAAAGCCTTGGAGATCCTTAGGCAGCACATCCATGGCGAAGCCTACCGTATCCGATGATGCTGCTTTAATAGAAATGCCATAGCGCATGTGGATTTGCTCCAGCTTAGCCACAATCGCTTTGTTATCCATGTCATAGTTGCATGCATCAGTCCTGGCAAGGCGCACGATATCGAATTGGGTTTTCCCCGCGCCAACCACTACCTCTGCACCTGTTTGCTTATCCTCGCCATACCATTCCCTAGTGCCTGCATAACAGACAAGCCCTTGGGCAAGCACGCTCTGCATATGGTGAACCCATTGTATGGCAATCGTTACATCGGGAGCAATAACAGAGACGCAATGAGGATTCCGTTCTCGTCCAAAATCGTATGTCGAATAATTGAGAGCGGCTTGCCCGCTTACACGCTGAAGCTCTGCCCTCGCCTCTTCGATGGTTTGAAGCTTGTATATTTCCGCTTCCGCCGATAAATCCGTAAGCACCCGAATCTCCAGTGGCTCTGTTGAATCTCGCACCTGCCCAGCCTCTGGCTTAGTGCCCGTAAGCTCCAGAGCCTCCTTCGCTTGTGGCGCTTTACCTGCCAGCTCCAGTGGTTCCCTCGCTTCTAGCGTTGTATCTCCTAGCTCCATAGCCTCCTTCGCTTCCATCGTGGCATCTCCTAGCTCCAAAGGCAAAGGCTCTTGCGGCTGCGCCACAGGAGGTGTCCAGCGATAAGGCTCTTGGGGAGCGGGGGATTGATTGCGCTCCCGCTCCAGCTTTTTCTTTCTTTCTCTGCTATTCAGCCATTTAACAATAATAATCCCGACCAACACACCCATCAAAATCCACAATGTGATCACCCACCTATTGGAATAAAAAGCTTGGTTAAACCAACTACATCAAGCACCATAAGACAGAAAGGCCCAAGGGCATTCAATCCCTTGGGCATCTATCTGGTTATCGTTCATATACCGGCATGTTACCTTTAAAACTGGAACATCATAATGCCAACCATCAGGAAAAATAGGATTCCGCTAATGACACTCATCGATTTTATTTTGCCAAGATGCTCTTGGATCTTTGAACCAGAGGGTTCGCTTAACGACTTGCGCATCGCTCCGCCAAGCACACCTGTGATGGCTCCAAGCGCCAAAAATATCACAATTGTTGCGATTAACCAAGCCAAGGAATGTGGGCTTTTACTAACGAGGTAGCCACCCGAGAGCAAAGCGATAATTAACGCCATTTGACCGGTACGATTCAACGCGAACAACACACTTACAAAACCGAACTGAGCATGACCTGTAAGAACCTGGATTCGCATCGACAGGAAAGGCATCATCAAGTAAATCCCCATCATTATTGCTGATAGCACATGTAAAAACACAAAAAGTTGAATCATCAGGAAGCCCCCATATACATAATTAATGTACCTTCAGTATACCTGATTGTATGAAGTGTACGCAAATGAAAATGGTTATTTCTGTTCGTTTTCGCCGTTTTTTCGCCATAATTAAGCCTTATTCGTAGGTTCATGAATAATGATGCCCCTCCGTGCTGCCCGCTTCTCACGCCAGGTTTCCAGAATCACGAATAACGAAGGAACCACAATGAGCGTAAGCAATGTTGAATAAAGAAGTCCAGAGATAATCGTAATCCCCATTGGCCTCCATAAATTTCCACCCATTATCGTCATCGGCAGCAGCCCCCCGATAGCTGTCGCCATCGTTAGCAGGATCGGGCGCAGCCTTGCTCTGCCAGCTTCTGCGACTGCTTCGTGCAACGGCAGCCCACGTTTTCTCGCTTGCTCGATAAATTCAATAAGGATAATGCCATTCCTGACGACAATACCCGCGAGGCTGACCAGACCCATTAAAGCCATAAAGCCAATGGGCGAATCCGTGAGATAAAGCCCAATAACCGCCCCGCCAGCAGCCAAATATACCGTAGATAAAATAAGCAGCGGGATCGTTAAGGAATAAAATTGCATAACCATCAGAATATAAATAAGAAGTACAACGATAATAGATAGCTTGCCAATCGCTATAAAAGCATCATTACGTTCTTCATTTTCGCCTCCAAATTCAACCGTATAGCCACTCGGGAACGAATAATTGTTTAGCTTCGCCATAACCTCTTTCACAACATCATCCGGCAAGCGATCCTGCGTGTAGCTCCTCACTATGACTGTTCGGGATTGGTTGCGATGGTGGATGGCTTTAATCATGGTGCTGGGACGAATATCGCCCAGCTCTTTAACCGCCACAGTGCCACCATTTTGCGTAGGGACATACATTTTTTTCATCGTTTCAAGCGGATCAGCAGTGAATGCTTTAGCATAAAGGGTCACATCGATTAATTTATCACCCTGCTGCATGGACGCAACCTCCAAGCCCTCCGTGGCTATCCGTATAGTGCGTGTCAAATCCTTGTCCGTTACAGCAAAAAGACTAAGCTTAGCCGGGTCGGCTTGCACTTCAAAGGTAAGCATATCACTGCCCACATCATCCGAAACACTTGATGTACCCGGAATTTGCTTTAACATATCCTGCACATCATTGGATAATTGGCGAAGCTGCTCTAAATCATCACCGCTAATCCTTATCGCAATAGGCGCCCCGACAGGAGGTCCTTGCTCCAGCTCCCTTGGTGTAATCTCTATTTCCTCAGGCAAAAGCTGCTTCAGCCCTTGTCTCCACTCGCTTATCACTTTAGTCGTCTGGATCACCGTAGGATCGATTTTCACAAAAAGCTGGCCCACATTCGTGCCGCTGCGGTCCGACTCCGAATAATAGAACTTCGGTGTTGCTCTGCCTGAGTAAGCAGAAACGAACTTGACACCGTCTTGCTCCTGCAGCCAATCGGCTGCTTTACGCATCGTAAATTCCGTTTCTGCAAATATACGACCTGTTGGCAGCTTGAAATCAATCAGCATTTCGTCCTTCTCTGCAGGCGGAAAATATTGTACCCCCAGCAGCGGCAGCAGCCCAAAGCTGCTCGTTCCGATCAACAATGCCGCGATGCCTGTTAGCAGCGGCCTTTTCAGAAAGAGATAAATTTGCTTGCTGTAAAAGGAGCTCAGCCGTTGTATCGGCCGTCCAAGCAAGCCTGGCGACAGCTCCTCCTGCTTCGAGGCATCTTTAAAGGCAGCCGCGTTCTCTATGCCAAGACCAGCAGAGGGACTAGGCCTGGTGTCAAGGTCTAGGCTTACCTTTAAACCTTCAGCCGACGTAAGCTTTCTCTGCTTCTTATGTAAAGCGCGCTCGCCCACCCATTGGCGAAAAATCGGGATAATCGTCAATGACATCATCATCGAAGCTGCCAATGTCAACGAGATCACAACCGGCAAAGGCCGGATAAAGCTCCCGATATTGCCTTCGAGAAATAACAAAGGCAAGAAAGCGGCAGCTGTACAAATCGTAGCCGTCAATATCGACACTGCCACATCACGGCTCCCCTGCAGGGATGCCTGTGCTGGGGAATCGCCCAGCTGCAAACGCCGTTGGATATTATCATTGACGACAATCGCATCGTCAACCAAAATACCCAACACGATCACAATCCCTACAATCGTAATTTGATTCAAATCAATGCCCAGAAATTCAACAGGTATAAATCCGACTGTAATAGAAATAGGAATCGCTAACGCAACCACCCATGACGTACCAAACGTCAGCCCCAAGGAGCACACCACAATCACTACTGCAATACCAATTAGCAGTTCTTGGGCAAGATCGCTAAATAAGTGATCAAGGCTTTCTTTTTGTGTAAATAAGGATACCAATTGTACCTCGGAAGGCAGCGACTTCTGTATTTCAGCTACTTTGATATCAATCCGTTTTTGTAAGGACGGTATATCCGCACCTTTTTCCGCGTTAATGACCAGATCCAGTGCCGGCTTCCCATTGTGTATAATACTGATTTCTTGCTTTTTCGGACGCAGCTTAATGTCTCCAACATCTTTAATTTTCAATGTATTGCCGCCTGGCAGCCCTAAAATATCTGTATTTGCAACATCATCAGCAGACTTCCATTCTCCCGGCATATTCACATAATACGACTTAGCTGTTTGATCTACCATGCCTAGTGGTACGCGGTCGTGTCGGTTCATCAGTGCTTGGGCGACAGCACTCCAAGGAAGCTTGAAGGTATCCAGCTTCTCGGTATCGATCAGGATCGCGACCTCTTGCTCAGCCAAACCGACAATTTCCACATTACTTACACCCGACAACGTACTTAATTGCTTTTTCCAAAGCTCCATAACCGGACGCAAGGGCTCCAACTGCTCAGGGCTCTCCACTACAAAATGCAGAATCTGCTCGGCGATTTTATCCAACTCATTATTTACCACTGGCTTATTCGCTTCTGCTGGAAGCTCACTTTCGGCGGATTGAACCTTTTGTCGCAATGTGTCCCAGGTTCGTTTAATATCATTGGGGTGAATTTCCACCGTAATAACAGAGACATTCGCCATGGAAGTAGAGTTTAAAATCGAAATCTCGCTCATTTCCTTAATCTTCTGCTCAAGTGGATGGGTCACGAACTGCTCCACCTTTTCAGGCGATGCTCCTGGGTAAATGGTTCTGACAACCGCTGTTGTTAAATCGACCTCGGGGTTCTCCCTCTGCTTGAGCGTAAACACATTAACGATCCCCATCAATACAGCTACAACAAAAAACAACAAGGTAACCTTGCGGTATTTGATCAGCTTCTCGATCATCCTCCACTCACTCCATTGCTTTGAATTTGCATGGTCCAAGGTCTCCAACAATAATTTGTGCGAGGGCATTGATCGTCTCGCTTCCACAGTTTTTAACTACAAACCACTGGTAGGCCACCATTTCTACCATACCAATTTTGGAAAAGGCAATAATTTCCAATTGATCCTCTGAATAATTGGCATACATCGCTTCGTCTCGCAAGGCTTGTTTAATGACCATCATAATCTGCTGATAAAAAGCCTCCGATACGCCCGCTATTTCCTGGGAGCCTACACCATGCCTATTTATAATTTTTAAAATCGTTTTGTTTTCATGGTAAACCTCAAGCGCCCTACGGATCATCAAATAATCCTTTTGCTCATCCGTATCTTTACTCACACCACCTTGCTGTAAAGCCACAACAATTTCCTCAAGGCATGCTTCAGCTATGCTGCGAAACATATCCTCCTTACTTTTAAAATACAAATAAAATGTACCCTGCGCCACACCCGCTTCACGAACGATATCCGATATCTTCGTAGTATGGTAGCCCTGCTCCTCAAAAAGCATAAGCGCAGCTTGAATTAAATTATCTTTCTTGTCTTCTCCCAAAGGAAAGACCTCCTTAAAATGTACTTATGCTTTTATGCTTATGTATTTTTATGCTACGACCAACATGTTAAAGCTAAGTATCACCATTATGACTGACTCGTCAGTCATTTTATATTAACATGTTTTTCCAGCCTAAACAACAAGTAAAATAACCAAAAAACCAGCACGGCTTGGTTAGCCGAATGCTGGTTTGTACGGATTATTTAATTAAATGGTAACGATCTTAATTACACTTCTAACCGCATCAGCGGATTTGTCCAGCGCCGCTTTTTCTTCATCCAGCAATTCCAGAACAAAAATCTTCTCGATGCCTTCGCCACCAAGCAAAGTTGGCACACCCATGAACAGGTTGTCGTAGCCATATTCGCCTTCAAGCAAAGCAATCGCAGGAATAATGCGTTTCTTGTCTTTAATGATGGCTTCAGCCATTTGGACAAGGGATGCCGCAGGTGCATAATAGGCGCTGCCGTTTCCTAATAGGTTAACGATTTCGCCTCCGCCTGTACGAGTACGCTTAACAATCGCTTCAATACGTTCAGCCGAAATCAGCTTCTCGATAGGAATACCGCCAACGTTCGAATAACGAACCAATGGTACCATATCGTCGCCATGTCCGCCCAATACGAAGCCGCGAACATCTTCAACCGATACATTCAATTCTTGGGCGATAAATGTGCAATAACGAGCTGTATCCAATACGCCGGATTGGCCGATTACACGGCTTTTCGGGAAGCCTAAGGTTTCGTAAGCTACGTAAGTCATCGCATCAACCGGATTACTCAAAATAATCACGATGGAATCTGGGCAATGTTTCTTAACGTTCTCACAAACGGATTTAACGATCCCTGCATTGGTATTAACCAAATCATCGCGGCTCATCCCTGGCTTACGGGCGATACCAGCCGTAATAATAACAATATCGGAACCAGCTGCATCTTCATAATTGGATGTGCCTACGATATTGCTGTCAAAGCCTTGAACTGGAGAAGCCTCCAGCATATCCAATGCTTTGCCTTTAGTTGGGTTTTCCAGCTGTGGAATGTCTAGTAGAACGACATCTCCCAGCTCTTTTTGTGCTAGTAAAAATGCAGTTGTTGCACCTGTAAACCCTGCACCAACTACTGTGATTTTTTTGCGTTGGATTGCCATGAATATAGCCTCCTGATATGGTTTTATTGGAAAGTAAGGATGTAGAGCAGCAGTGAGTGTCCAAAAGATGCTATCAGGATCAGGTTTGTGCCTCCGCGGGAACAAACGTTCAAAGGCGGTACGTACTCTCTACGGCACAAACCCTAACTCCTAAATGCACAATTTGGAAATTAAAGCTTTCATTCAACCTTTCACTCGTTGAGTCAAAAAATCAAGACCAAGAGCTAAACCAAGACCCACATTCGCCGCGCATGAAGCTTATCAATACGATTGCTTCGCGAAGCTGAAGCAAAGCACTTATGACACACGCGCTCGTACAACTTAACAACCATCCACGTTCCGCTCACTTGGAAGCGGGTCAGCGGATAGCTTCACATAGGGAAGCTATCCGCTGATAGTCGCGTTCCACGCCACCCAAACCTACAAGCCCGCCCTGTCGCAATATCGCTCGTAATAAAGCTCTATCATCGTCCAGGGGGATTAACTTCGATTTAGGGGATGAACCACACTTACATATGCTTAATAATTTGGTTAGCGAACTCGGAGCATTTTACTTCAGTAGCGCCTTCCATCAAACGTGCGAAGTCATAAGTAACAGTTTTGTTGTGGATCGAAGTTTCCATACCTTTGTAGATCAGGTCAGCAGCTTCCAACCAGCCCAAATGCTCAAGCATCATAACGCCGGACAAAATAACGGAACCCGGGTTAACAACGTCCAAACCAGCATACTTAGGAGCAGTACCGTGAGTAGCTTCAAAAATAGCATGCCCAGTTACATAGTTAATGTTAGCTCCTGGTGCGATGCCGATGCCGCCAACTTGTGCAGCCAAAGCATCAGATAAGTAATCGCCATTCAAATTCAATGTTGCGATAACATCAAAGTCTGTAGGGCGTGTCAATACTTGTTGAAGAGCGATGTCAGCAATTGCATCTTTAACGATGATTTTACCAGCAGCTTCCGCTTCTTTTTGTGCTTGGTTAGCAGCGTCTGTGCCTTTTTCTGCTTTGATTCTATCGTATTGGTTCCATGTGAAGGTTTGATCAGCAAACTCTTTCTCAGCAAGCTCATAGCCCCAGTTTTTGAAAGCACCTTCTGTATATTTCATGATGTTACCTTTATGAACCAATGTCAAAGTTTTACGTTTGTGCTTGATCGCATGCACGATAGCAGCACGCACTAAACGCTCTGTACCTTCGGAGGAAACTGGTTTAACGCCGATACCGGAAGTTTCAGGGAAACGGATGTTTTTTACGCCCATTTCATTTTGCAGGAAATCAATTACTTTTTTCACTTCAGCGGAACCCGCTTCCCACTCAATACCTGCATAAATATCTTCAGTATTTTCGCGGAAAATGATCATGTCTACAAGCTCAGGACGTTTAACAGGTGAAGGAACGCCTGTGAAGTAACGAACTGGACGGGAGCATACATACAAATCCAATTCCTGGCGCAATGCCACGTTCAAAGAGCGAATACCGCCGCCAACTGGAGTTGTCAGAGGCCCTTTAATAGCCACTATGTATTCACGGATTGCTGTTAATGTATCAGCAGGTAACCAGCTTTCAAATTTATCGAATGCTTTTTGACCAGCAAATACTTCATACCAAGCAATTTTCTTCTCGCCGTTATATGCTTTCTCAACAGCAGCATCCAATACACGCTTGGAAGCAGCCCAAATGTCAGGACCTGTGCCATCGCCTTCGATGAAAGGGATAATTGGGTTATTAGGTACGTTAAGTACACCATCAACGATCGTAATTTTGTCGCCTTCAGTAGGTAGTGAATATTGTTCGAACTGTGCCATTATAATTTCCTCCTTAGAATAGGTGCTTTGTTTACACACAAAATTGAACGGGAGCTACAACGCTTGTCCCGCTTCCTTGAGAATGGGACAGACCTCGTTGTAACAACCCGTTGATAGCAATAGCTAGAAGCCAGGTACTAGCGATTTTCGATAGAGACGTACTTCTGGTTAACTGGACCTGTGTATTCAGCACGTGGGCGGATCAAACGGTTGTTATCGAATTGCTCCAGAATATGCGCGGTCCAACCAGATGCACGGCTGATCGCAAAGATCGGGGTGAACAAGTCACGCGGGATTTCCAAGGAAGTGTATACGGACGCGGAGTAGAAATCCACATTCGGCTTCAAACCTTTTTCTCCGGTAACGATGTCTTCGATCTTGATCGACATGTCATACCAATTCATGTTGCCTGTAATTTTACCGAGCTCTTGAGACATCTTTTGAAGATGCTTAGCACGTGGATCGCCGTTCTTGTAGACACGGTGACCAAAGCCCATAATCAATTGTTTCTTGGCCATCTTATCATGAACATAGCTGTCGACATTATCCACTGTGCCAATATCTTCAAGCATGGCCATAACCGC
This sequence comes from Paenibacillus agricola, assembly GCF_011440305.1. Classification (GTDB taxonomy): domain Bacteria; phylum Bacillota; class Bacilli; order Paenibacillales; family NBRC-103111; genus Paenibacillus_S; species Paenibacillus_S agricola. Next base: position 466,185 of record NZ_JAAOIW010000005.1, read on the forward strand.
TTCGTTCGCACCACCATGAAGTGGTCCTTTCAATGCGCCGATCGCTGAAACTACACCAGAATAAATGTCCGACAAGGTAGCTACGGTCACGCGTGCAGCAAAGGTCGATGCGTTCAGCTCGTGGTCAGCATGAAGCACTAAAGCTGTGTCCAATGCTTGTACTGCTACTTTGTCAGGCTCTGTGCCAATTAGCATATACAGAAAATTTTCTGCAATGGATTGGCTTTGTTTAGGGGCAACAGGTTCTTTGCCTTCACGAATGCGAGCAAATGCAGCTATGATTGTCGGAATTTGTGCCTGCAGCTTAATCGCTTTACGCAGGTTAGATTCAGGTGTCATATCGTTCGCTTCTTCATCATACAAAGCCAAACAGGAAACGGCTGTACGAAGAGCTGCCATAGAATTCGCATCTTTTGGGTAAAGCTTTAATTGTTCAATAACTGCTTTCGGAATTGGAGCGTACGTATTAAAATCTTTAATTAATTGTTCCAATTCTGCAGCATTAGGCAGCTTGCCATACCACAGTAAATAAGCAACTTCTTCGAATGTTGCATTCTCGGCCAAATCGTCGATGTCAATTCCCCGATAAGTTAGAACACCATCAATTATGGAACTGATTGAGGATGTTGTTGCGACAATACCTTCTAAACCTTTGGTAGCAGTCAAAGCAATCTCTCCTTTATTCAATTCATATACTTAACTATATCACACATCACGTACCCCGTTGCAACTCATGAATGAGAATCAACTGCAAATCAGCTGCAAAAGCCTGATTTGGCAGTAAATAACCTTGTTGATAAACCACATAGAATTGACGCAGATTAATGCTTACTCTTCTACTATAAATGATTTGGCACGCAAAGTGAACAAATACAGACATAAAAGTTCATTATCAGTATCATAAACAGATGCTATCTAAAGGAATTCTCATATTGACCATTAAGAGTGGTTGACAATGAATGTTATGAGTTATGTATGCTCAGTATGAAAATAGAAAAGAAAAAAGACCCCTTTCGGAGTCCTTTTCAACGGTGAATTGATTTGGTACTACTGCCTTGAACCTCATTTGAAAACTTAGGTCTCACCAACATTAACACTATGCAGTACGGGTACTACCATAACGTCTCTGGGGCACATCCCCTCGCTTCTATTTGGATTCTAACAACTTCCCAAGATTGTTCGTTGAATAGCTCAACGGAACCACACCTCTCTTTTCACCGTTAAATATAGTATGGCTATCACGATGTGATTTTATACATGTATTTATTCGAGTGCTTGACCATAGTGAGTATATAATATTTATAAAATTCACAAACTAAATAAGCAACACCTATCCCAAATAAAGGAGTGTGTATATAGCGATGAGCACATCAAAGCGCCGTGAAGAAAATCAACGGAAAATTCGCAAGCAAACACAAAAGCCCCACGGAAAAATTAAATCGCTGGCGGAACACTCTGACGAATACGATGCGGGAAAGTAATTAAAGCTGTACTTTTGCCCAGCGTTCTGAAATTATCGTGTGGAAACATTTTCTGGCCCTCATAAACACAAAAAACCCTCGATCCTGATGAAGGAGAGAGGGTTATACCTCTAAATATCTAAACTTCCCCCCAGCAGTATTAGTCTAGCCTAACACTTCCCTATGCTCGTTTTCCTTTTAACACAATCATCAAAATTGTTTCTTAGCGACGATCAAAATTATACTTAAAGGTTTGCGTAAGGAGCATTCGGTGGTAAAATGAAGCTTGTTTGCAATCATTCAACGCTACGGGGGCTATCATGCATAATAATCGCAGAATCGGTATTGTCGATATTGGTTCCAATTCGATTCGGCTTGTTATTTACGAGCTTAACCCCCAGCAGGCTTATCGAGTTATTGGTGAGTTCAAAAAATCTGCGCGGTTAAGCCAAAGAATCGGAACGGATAATATACTTCACGCACCGGATATACGGGACATCGTAATTATTTTAAATCAATTTAAATTGATTTGCCAAGCACATCAGGTTACAGAAATTCGCGCCGCGGCAACCGCAGCCATCCGCAATGCGGTCAACGCCCAGGAAATTATCGACCAGCTAGTCCGGGATAGCGGAATCTTTGTTGAGCTTCTATCCGGCCAGGATGAAGCCTTGGTTGGCTTTCTGGGCATGAGCAATTCGCTGGATATTGAGGATGGCATCCTTGTCGATATTGGCGGCGGCAGCACAGAGGTTAGTGTGTTTCGCAATAGCAAGCTGGAGCAAAGCGTCTCTTTCCCTTTTGGAGCTGTTAACACTACAAAGCGATTTTCGCCTAATGGCATTTTTAGTGAAGAACTGTTGAAAAATATCAGGCTTATGGTAGTAAATGCGATTGCGGAGGAGCCGTGGATAGGGCAAAATCCGGACCTGCCCTTGATCGGAATGGGCGGGACGATTCGCAGCCTATGTAAAATTAGCCAAAAGAGACGGAAATATTCGTTGCCGCTTACTCACAATTACAAGATAGACACGGACGAAATGGATATGTTGATGAAGTGGCTGCCGTCGCTTTCAGCGGAGAAAAGGAAAAAGGTTGATGGCTTGTCCAAAGACCGCCACGATATTATTGTTCCGGGGATCATTATCCTGGAAACAATTTTTCAAGCAGCACGCTGCAGCCATTATGTAATTAGTGGAGCGGGTCTTCGGGATGGGCTTTTCCGCGAAAAATATTTGTCCAGTCTTACTAATGACAGCCATAGCATCTTGGAGCAAAGCACCAACAACCTGCTGGGGCTGCACTCCACTGCACCCTCCGAGCATTTGGCACAAGTCGCACGCCATGCCGTTGCGCTATTTGATGCCCTGCAGGATACGCATAAATATGATGCCAGAATGCGCCTATGCCTGCACACATCCAGCTTGCTCTATCGAATTGGGGTTTCGATGAACTATTACCAGTTCGCCAAGCATTCGTTTTACCTGATAGCCCATTCCCGTTTGGATGGACTGAGCCATCGGGAAATTTTGTTATGCGCTTGTATAGCGTCCTATAAAACTAAAGGCCGAGTCCACCAAATCTACAACCAGTACCCTGATATTTTGTTGGAGTCGGACGTCGACATGATCACGAAGCTGGGGACGTTGCTGCAATTGGCGGTGGCTTTGGATGCATCGGAAACGCAGGCGATTCCAGTCATTTCAGCAAAAAGCGATGGTGGGCAATTAAGCATACGTGCTGAAACCCAAATCGACCACTCTGCTGAACGCAAAGAGGTCGATGAAATCCAAAAGGATTTTATGAAAGCATGGACGATGAAATTTTCATTTCAAACCAATCAAATTTCAAACCAATGAATTTCAAACCAAAGAAGCTTCTGAAATCCCTCAGGGCTACGCTCTATAGGGGGCGGTGCGTTTTCTTCCAGGATTTGATTTTCATGGCTTCAAATTGGCTTCGGATCCGCGGAGAATCATTAACCACTCGGGTATACATGCTATTGGATTGCAGCTTGCGGGCCTTGACATTATCGTTAAGGCTTAGCTCCAATATGCGGATTAACGATTTGCGTAAATCCTTGTCAAACACCGGACAGATCAGCTCAATCCGCTTCATTAAATTCCTCGTCATCCAATCAGCGCTGGATAGGTAGACCTCTTCGTCCCCCCCATTGGCAAAATAAATAATTCGGGAATGCTCCAAAAAGCGGTCCACGATACTGATCACAGTAATGTTTTCACTCAAACCCTCAACACCCGGACGCAGACAGCAAATCCCGCGGACAATCAGGTCAATTTTGACACCCGCTTTGGAGGCTTCATATAGCTCATCAATCATTTCCTGATTCGAAACCGAGTTGAGCTTGGCAATAATATGTGCCGGCTTTCCTTCAGAGGCATGCTTCGCTTCACGGCGAATTTTCTCGAATAGCTTGTCCTTCATGTCTGTAGGGGCAACGCCAAAGGCTTTCCAGTTATGCGGTGCGGAATACCCCGTAACCTCGTTGAAAAGGGCAGACGCATCCTCACCAATAATAGGATGCGAAGTGAACAAGCCGATGTCCGTATACAGCTTCGCTGTGCTGTCATTGTAATTGCCAGTGCCCACATGCACATAACGGCGTAAGCCCTCAGGCTCCTGGCGGACAACCAGCGTTATTTTGGCATGCGTTTTTAAACCTACAAGCCCATAAACCACATGGCAGCCCGCTTGCTCCAGCTTTCTGGCCCAGGCAATATTACGCTCTTCATCAAACCGCGCTTTTAATTCAACGACCACAGTAACCTGCTTGCCTGATTCCGCCGCGCGCGCCAGCGCCTGAATCAAGGGGGAATTTCCGCTAACGCGATAAAGTGTCATTTTGATCGCAAGGACATCGGCGTCATAAGCAGCCTGGACAATAAAATCGGTTACGGCATCAAATGATTCATAAGGATGATACAGTAAAATATCCTGCTGTTTGAGCTTTTCGAAAATCTCTTCAACTTCCAGCAATTCAACAGGGTATTTGGGCTCGATTGGCTTATATTTTAGATGCTCAAAGCCTTTAAGTACGCCTGACAGCCTCATCAGAAAACTTAAATCCAAGGGACCGTCGATCTCCATAATGTTTTCGGCAACCTCGAATTCTTCCTGTAATCGACCCAGTGCATAAGGATGAATACCCTTCTGGACCTCAAGGCGCACGGCTGTCCCCCAACGCCGACGGCGAAGCTCTTTCTCAATCTCCTCAAGCAGATCCTCGGCGCCTTCCTCATTCAGTGTCAGATCCGCATTACGCGTTAAGCGGAAGCCATGCACGGCTTGCGGTGTGTAGCCAGAGAATAAGGTTTGAATATGGTGCTCGATTAAATTTTCCAGCAATACAAATTCATGCTTTTTACTATTCGAACGTGCGGGAACCTCGATCATGCGGGCCAGATTAGAAGGAACCTGGACGATAGCAAAATAAGGCTCTTCCTCCGGGTCATCCGTTTCCTTGCTTAAGACAACAGCCAAATAAACCGCTTGCGTATGAACTAAAGGAAACGGCCGGCTTTGATCAACTGCCATCGGCGTCAGCACAGGAAATACAATTTCATGAAAATAAATGTCCATCGCTTTTCGCTGGCTCATATTCAAATCTTCATAATCCGTAAATAAAATGCCCTCTTTGGCAAGCTGTCGGGAAACATCCCGATATGATTTGTATTGTTCATTCACCATTTTGGATGCACGCTTGGTAATTCGTTTGAATAAACCTGCTGGTGTGTATCCGGTGAAGTCTTTTTTGATATAACCTGCTTTGATCTGGTCTTTAATGCCTGCAACCCTTACACTCATATACTCATCCAGGTTGCTTGAAACGATAGAAAGAAACTTGGCCCTCTCCAGCAAAGGCATCTCCGTGTCCTGCGCTTCCTCCAAAACTCGCAAATTAAATTCAAGCCAGCTTAAGTCGCGGTTTATGTAATTCGATGAAGCTTCTTTGTCTCTAGGCGCCGCCATCTCTGCCATATTGTTGCGTTACCTCCAAGGATTGACTCAAATTTAAAATGAAAACAAGCAGCTTTCGCGCAATTTCTGTTTCATTCTTCTATTTTCATCCTAGCTCGACTTTGTAATCAGAAGATGCGACTTTTGTTAATTTTATGTAAACTGTTGAGAATTGTCCTGGATCAAGGTATATAGCGCCGGTGCTGCTCGATCAATACGTGAAAGCTTCCACTCCCGATTCAACCAAACATGGTTCGTCGAACCGCTCACTAGCAACTGCTCTCCACGGTGAATCTCCGAGTTAAATTGAATGCGCACATGCGTATATGTGGCAATTTGGGTGCGAATCGTAATAAGATCATCATAGCGGGCCGGAAGCTTAAATTGCATTTGCAGATCAATTAATGGCAATAACAAGCCCATCTCCTCGATGGAACGATAGGTCATGCCTAAGGAGCGGATTAATTCGGTACGCCCAATTTCAAACCAATTGACATAGTTCACATGATAGACAACACCCATTTGATCGGTTTCTTGATAGCGTACCCTTATATGATGCTCGAACCACGCAGACTCTTTCATAATAAGCCCCCTTATATAGGAATCAGGTAGTTAACCCAAAAAAGAGCGAAGCCGATATAGAGAATCGAGTTCACTCTTATGTGGACAAGCTTGTTTAAAGAATGTGTGCACGACCTGAGTAGATTACGCCAACTTCTGGGTAAATAGACACTTCGGTGCCATCTTTAATAAGCTCCAGAACCCGGTCTACGCCTACCACTACTGTTTTGCTTAGCGAGATGCCAACTACTGCCGCGTGAGAGGTAATCCCACCTGTTTCGGTTATAATCGCGCAAGCCTTTTCGATTGCAGGCATATAATCCTTGTCCGTTGTAGTAGTAACCAGAATACAACCTTCTACCGCCTTGGCGTTAGCTTCCTCAGCACTTCTGGCTGTAACTACCTTGCCTGAGGCGATTTGTGTACCAATCCCTTGGCCTTTAGCGATCATTTCACCAATTTGGTGAACTTTAATTAAGTTCGTAGTTCCTGAGCGGCCTACAGGCACACCCGCCGTAATAACAACAATATCACCAAGGCTAACAAGCCCTGCTTTCAAGCTGCTGTCTACCGCATGGTCGAATAATTCATCGGTAGTGGTACAATATTCACCTTTAAGTGGAATAACGCCCCATACCAAGGACAGTCTGCGAAGCACGTAGTCAATCGGAGTCACCGCGATAATCGGCGCTTTCGGGCGGTATTTCGATACCATACGTGCGGTGTAGCCACTTTCCGTTGAGGTCAAAATCGCTTTCGCTTCCAAATCCAGCGCCGAATTGGCAACCGCTTGGGAAATTGCCTCGGTTACTGTCTTCTGCTGGGCATTGCTTTGGCGAATGAAAATTTCACGATGCTCCAATGCACTTTCCGCGCGCTCCGAGATTCTTGCCATCATCAGTACGGACTCTACAGGGTATTTTCCGGCAGCAGTTTCACCCGAAAGCATAACTGCATCTGTACCATCAAAAATCGCGTTTGCCACGTCGCTTGCTTCTGCACGGGTAGGTCGTGGATTGCGTTGCATGGAATCCAGCATCATCGTTGCTGTAATTACCGGCTTGCCGGCTTGATTACATTTTTTAATCATCGCTTTTTGGACAATCGGCACGTCCTCGGCCGGGATTTCTACGCCAAGATCACCACGTGCTACCATCAATCCATCCGATACCTCAAGAATTTCGTCCAAATTATCGACGCCTTCTTGATTTTCAATCTTCGAAATAATTTGAATATGTGTAGCATTGTGGCGTTCGAGAATTTCGCGGATTTCAATAACGTCGCTTGCTTTGCGCACGAAAGAAGCTGCGATGAAATCAACGCCTTGCTCGATACCGAAAATAATATCGTTGGCATCCTTTTGGGTAATGCCCGGAAGGTTGATTTTAACGCCTGGGACGTTAACACCTTTTTTGCCGCCCAACAAACCGCCATTCACAATCCGGCATTGGATTTCAGTAAACGATTTCTCCACAACCTCCAAGCCAATAAGGCCGTCATCAATCAAAATCGTCGAACCCACTCTTACGTCTCTTGGCAAATCTGCATACGTGATATGCACACGATTGGCATCGCCAATAATTTCTTCTGTGGTTAAAGTAATAAATTGATCCTGTACCAGCTCAACCTTTTGGTCGTCCTTCAGCTTGCCCGTACGAATCTCCGGTCCTTTGGTATCCAACAAAATCGCAACGGTTTTATTCAATTCCTTGGCGGCTTGGCGGACGTTAATGATCCGGTTCCCGTGCTCTTCAAAATCACCATGTGAAAAATTAAGGCGGCAAACGTTCATGCCCGCATTAATCAGTTTTTTAAACATGTCCAGCGATTCACTCACAGGACCAATGGTACATACAATTTTCGTTTTACGCATGATTATGATTACCCTCCTGAATATAAGTAAAGCGACCGATTTTTCTAAATTTGTTATATCGGTCTTCCACTAACTCTTTCTTTGATAGCACAGCTAATTCCTGCAAATGTTTTATTAAGGTTTGTTTAACGATATCCGCAGTAGAAGCTACGTTGCGGTGGGCGCCCCCACGGGGCTCGGGGATAATCTCATCGATTACACCTAAGCGCAAAATATGGTCAGCCGTAATCTTCATCGCCGCCGCAGCTTCACCTGCCCGTGTTGCATCCTTATACAGGATGGAGGAAGCGGCTTCCGGCGTGCTAACGGAATAAATCGCGTTCTCCAACATCAATACCCGGTTGCCTACACCTAAAGCAAGCGCACCTCCGCTGCCGCCTTCGCCGATCACCACGCACAAGATGGGCACACCAAAGCCAGCCATCTCCATCAGGTTTCTGGCAATAGCCTCCCCTTGCCCCCGCTCTTCAGCCGCACTGCCTGGATATGCGCCTGGCGTGTCGATAAAAGTAATGATTGGGCGATTGAACTTGTTCGCTTGCTTCATTAACCGCAAACCTTTGCGCAAGCCATCTGGATGTGGCATCCCAAAGTGGCGAGCAATATTATCCTTCGTATCCTTACCCTTCTGGTGGCCGATTACGGTTACAGGAATCCCGTTCAAACGTGCTAACCCACCCACAACAGCCAGGTCATCGCCATACAGACGGTCTCCGTGCAGCTCCATAAAATCGGTAAAAATATGCTGGATATAATCAAGCGTCGTAGGACGCTGAGGATGACGTGCCAACTGCATTTTCTCAGCTGTCGACATCCCGCTGTAGAGCTCTGTTGCCAATTGCTCATAACGGCTCTCCAAGCGGGCTATCTCCTCGGACAGATCCATCTGCTTGTCTGCTCCTAGCTTGCGCAGCATCTCAATATTATTTCTCAGCTCCAGCAATGGCTGTTCAAAGGGCATTTCAGCTGCCATGGGCCACATCCCCCTTTACCACATGCAGATCCAGCAGGCGGACCAGCGTGTTCTTAATGTCCTTGCGTACCACAACCATATCCACTTGTCCGTGGCTCAAGTTAAACTCGGCTGTCTGAAAATTATCAGGCAGCTTCTGGCGGATTGTTTGTTCAATAACGCGTCGTCCGGTAAATCCAAAAGCCGCTCCTGGCTCGGCAATAATATAATCGCCTAACATCGCATAGCTTGCGGATACCCCTCCAAAGGTTGGATCTGTAATAACAGACACAAACAAGCCACCTTGTTCATTCATTTGCGCCAAGGCAGCACTCGTTTTGGCCATCTGCATCAGGCTGAGGATACTCTCTTGCATCCGTGCCCCACCCGAGGTAGAGAAGATAATAATCGGATACTTCTTCTGCATCGCGTGCTCAATAGCCGAGGTTACCTTTTCCCCCACGACTGAGCCCAGCGATCCGCCCATAAAATCAAAGCTCATCACAGCAGCAACAACCGGAAATCCACCAATCGTTCCTTCGCCTGTAATGACAGCATCATTCATGCCTGTTGTTTCTATAGCTTTACGGTATTTACTGGCATACTCAGGAAATTCGAGCGGATCCTCGGATATCATCTCACTGTCATACTCAAAAAAGCGGCCTTCATCCATAACCATCTGAATGCGTTCAACCGCACTTAATTTGAAATGGTATCCACAGGAGTTGCATACCTTTAGATTTTTTTCTAATTCCTTCGAAAATTGAATCGAAGCACACTTCGGGCATTTGGTCATGATCCCTTCGGGAATCTCCCGTCTTGGCTTGTCTTCTGCAATAATTTCACCGTTCTCGCCAACCCGATTCGATGTTCGCTCAACACCGGGAATGGTCGCGTACTTTCTTTTCTTCTGAAACAGATCCTTGAATGGCACGGCTACACCTCACTTGCTGTTGTTGTTCATATGCAACCCATGTAAGCTCATGTAAGCTTTGGCTTTATGGTCGATGCAAAATGGAATTTAATACATCCTGAACCTCTTCCACTTCACCTTCTGGGACTACAATCTCAAATTGGTTCTTAGTCATATTGATTGCCCGAACTTGAACAAGAAAGCCCTCTTCCGTCAGCTTTTCCCTAATCCGCTCTGCAATTTTGGGTGTTGGTGCAATATAAATAACGGTCCACATGAAAAAAGACCTCCCGAACATAATGCACTAATGATATCATACCTTCTCTTTTTATCGCAAGAAAGGCGAAAAAATAGTTATAGAGGATTAATACCCTCATATTCGGAACTGATCGGAGGGGCATGGGGCATGGATGGAGAAGATGATTGAGCGGGAAAAATTTACGTTAATTCTTTCGAAAATCTCTATTTCGAAGAAATAAATGGAAAAAATACCGTTAATTTGAACCGAATGGACTCAAAGCTGAAAAGCAGGCGATTTTAGCTGGATTTTTCCAGTTACCTTCTTTTTGCCAGAGTTTCAGCGCAATTAGCGATAGTTTTTCCCTGTAATTTGAAAACAAGTATACTGGTGCTGATCCGACTGGATACGAGGCAACATTCAAGAATAGGTTAGTTTGTGATGTATCTGGGCGATAACTGAGATGCTTGTCTGGTGCAGGATAGTCTGCTAATTATTCACTTTACTTTCGCTGTATCCTTACCCAGCAGCCCTTCAATCGCTTGGATCAGCTTCTCGGAAGGCTTGACCTTAAATTGGTCGTTAAGGCTTAACATTTTTTGGCTTTTCTCGTAGTACAGCAGTACGGAGAGTGGCCCCTCATGCTGGACAAGCAGCTGCTTTAAGCTGGTTAATATATCAGGCTTCTCATGTAAAGGAGAAATTTTGATATATACCCGCTGGCTGCGGTCAGTTGCAGGCACCTCTGCCTTGCCGACTGTAGACCGGCTTGGGGTGGAAGCCAGCTGGTTCCCTTGGGCTTCTGTTGGACGTGCCGGTGAGTGCTCCGCTGCGCTTCTAGCCGAGTCGTTGCGCTTGCCTGAACCTCCCGCTGCGCTAAGGCCACCTGCGCTTCCTGCAACGCTGTGCTCGCTCAGGCTGCCACCTGCGCTGCGCTGACCTGTACTTGCGGCTGCGCTGCGTTCACTCAAGCTTCTAGCCATGCTGCGCTCACCCGCCTTGTTCTCGCCTGTCGTGTTAGGGCCACCAACGCTTCCTGCCGTGCTGCGTTCGCCTGCATTCCCTGCTGCGCTGCGCCCGCCTGTGCTCCTAGACGCAGGGCTGCTGGCCTTCGCCGCTGCACCGCCTCGGCTTGCGGCAGGCAAGCGGCGTGCCGCATTTTGCAGCAGGTTTGGGTCATTCAAAGCGTAGACTTGCTCCGCAAGCAGTTTAACTTCTTCATCGCCCTGCTGCAGCTTTGCTTTAATCAGTATCGGGTTACCCTTCTGGACAAGAGGAGCGTATTGCTTCCATACTTCTGGAAACAGTACAACCTCCACCTTGGACACACGATCCTCCAGCTCCATGAAGGCCATGGGTTTGCCATTTTTAGTAACAATTGTTTTGTTAGATAGCACCAAGCCTGCGGCCATAACCTCGCTATGATCTGGCATTTCCGGTAGAAAATGCAGCAAATCAATATCAAGCTTGCGCAGCACCTCCTCGTAATCATCAAGAGGGCTACCGGAAATGTACAACCCTAACAGCTCACGTTCATGCTCCAGCTGCTGCGTCATTGTATAAGGCGTAATCTGCGGGTATTCGACATCCCAGTTTACATCCTCAACAAAACCAAACAGGTGAAGCTGGAGGTCATCGCGCTCTTTGCGCCATTTGAGGGCAGCATTGATCGTATCCTCCAGCATCGCAAGCTGTTGGGCGCGGTGCCCAGGCAAGGAGCCTGTTGCGCCGCCTTGAATCAGCGATTCCAGCACCCGCTTATTGCAGACACGTAAATCCACCCGGCGGCACAAGTCAATCAAGCTCTCAAAAGGACCTTCGGTGCTTCGGCGTACCTGCATAATGGATTCTATCGCATGGGTGCCTACGTTTTTGATTGCGGCAAGCCCGAAGCGAATCGCATTAAAGTTCAAGGATGCGGTTTGCGACTGTGAAGGATCTAAATACGTATTTGCTATGGTCACCCCTTCAGGGCCAATAGCGTCTCTGGAAGCGTCCTCAGCCAATGTACCTTCTATGGCTGCTCCCTCTTCCTGAGCATTCACGGCCTCGAAAGGATCTGCCACGCCAGCCGCTTTGGCAGCATCGCCAGCTTCAGCAGGCTGCACGGCAGGCGTGAACACCACGCCGCTTTCGTTGACGTCCGGCGGCAAGACGGCAATGCCCATCCGGCGGCACTCATCGACATATTCTGCCACCTTGTTATGGTTGCCCATGACAGCGGTCAGCATGGACGCCATAAACTGCACGGGATAATGGGCTTTTAGGTAGGCGGTTTGGAACGCCAATACACCATAAGCGGTAGCATGTGCCCGCGGAAAGCCATAATCGGCGAAACGGACGATCATATCGTAGACCTTGTTCGCCTCGGCTTCGCTGTAGTTGAGCGACAGGCTGCCTTTAACAAAATGTGCGCGCTCCTCATCGAGCACCTCGCGTTTCTTTTTGCTTACAGCCCTGCGCAGCAGATCCGCTTCACCTAAGCTAAAGCCCGCCATTTTTGATGCAATTTGCATAATTTGCTCTTGGTACACGATGATACCATACGTATCACGAAGAATAGGTTCCAGCTCCAGATGCGGGTATTCTACTTCGATTTCGCCGTGCTTGCCTTGGATAAATCGTGGAATAAATTCCATCGGCCCTGGGCGGTACAACGCTCCTACCGATATGATATCCTCAAATTCGGAGGGACGCAGATCCCTCAGTACCCGTCGCATACCTGGTGACTCTAATTGAAAAACACCAGTGGTATCGCCGCGTTTGAGCAGTTCGTAGGTATGTGGATCATCCATATCAATTTTATGAAAATCGATGGTTCGTCCGGTCTGCTCCTTGATCCAAAGTAACGTCCGTTCGATAATCGATAAGGTTCGCAGTCCTAAGAAATCCATTTTAAGCAGCCCGATTGCTTCCAGATGCTCCATCGAATATTGTGTTAAGGCCGTTTGCTCATTCCCCTCCTGGAGGGGCACATATTGGGTGAGCGGCTCACGTGAAATGACCACACCTGCGGCGTGGGTTGATGCATGGCGGGGCATCCCCTCAACCTTCATCGCAAGTTCCAGCAGCTCCGCCGTCTTGGGCTGCTTCGCTACAAGCGACTTCAGATCGGGATTTTGCTCAACTGCCTCCGCAAGCGTCATGCCTAGCTGATGGGGAATCATTTTCGCAGCGCGGTCAACCTCACTATAGGGCAGGTTCAGCACCCGCCCCACGTCGCGAATAGCAGCTTTGGCGGCCATCGTCCCGAAGGTAATGATTTGCGCAACATGCGCTGTCCCATACTTGGCAACCACGTATTCAATCACTTCATCGCGCCGCAGATCGCTGAAATCGATATCAATATCCGGCATCGAGACGCGCTCTGGATTCAAAAACCGTTCAAACAACAGCCGATAACGGATCGGATCAACATCCGTAATACGCAGCACATAAGCAACAAGGCTACCGGCAGATGACCCGCGGCCAGGCCCTGTTACAATGTTCTTCTCATGGGCGAAGCGAATAAAATCCCAAACAATCAGGAAATAATCTGAGAAGCCCATTCGCTCAATAACGGACAGCTCGTATACAAGGCGCTCCTCTACTTCCTTACGGTAGCTTGGATCGTTCCAAGAATCCGTGTCCTTATAACGCATTCGCAGCCCTTGGGTACATAATTCGGCAAGATACGACCCTGCTGTCATATTGGCGGGAATCGGCTCGAATTGAGGCAGGATGGATCGGCCGAATTCGATCTCTAGCTTGCAGCGCTCTGCCACTACCAACGTGTTGAGAATCGCTTGCGGCACATGAGGAAACAGCCTGTTCATTTCCTCGGCGCTCTTCAAATAGAGCTGGCTCGACTGCATGCGCAGACGATCCTTGTCTTCTACGGTTTTGCCTGTGCCAATGCATATTAGAATGTCTTGCATGACATGGTCCGGCTCTCGTACATAATGCACATCATTGGTCGCGATTAACGGAATACCCGTATCCTCACTGAGCTTCAGCATGCTTTGCATCACTTTTTTCTGCTCCATCAAGCCATGGTCCTGCAGCTCCAGAAAAAAATCCTCGCCGAATATCGCCTGATAACGCAAGGCCGCTTCCTTTGCTTGCTCGTAGCGGTCGTTCAGCAGATGCTGGGAAACCTCGCTGCCCAGGCATGAGCTCGTACAAATAAGCCCTTCTGAATACTGCGCCAAATGAAGCGGATCGATCCGTGGTTTATAGTGATGCCCTTGCAGGTGACCGATTGAGCATAGCTTCATCAGATTCTGGTAGCCCACCTGATTTTTGGCAAGCAATATTAAATGATAGATGGGCTGCTCCTTGCGTGTGCCTTTATCACGAAGTGAGCCCGCTGTATAGTAAACTTCGCAGCCGATAATTGGGTTAATCCCGTGCTGCTTGCATGCTTTATAAAAAGGAATAGCTCCGTACATAACACCATGGTCAGTTAGGGCAAGCGACTTCATCCCTAATGCTGCTGCTTGTCCAACTAAATCGTTGATGCGTGCCGCGCCATCCAGTAAGCTGTATTCGCTATGCACATGCAGATGGACAAAACCACTCATCTGCCCCGCCCCCTTAAATAGTCCGAGTCCCTATATTCTTTTATTTTATCATAATACGAACACGTGTACCATACAATTTATAATAGAAGAAAAGTGGACTTGCATGCAAATGTAGGAGAGGGCGAGAGGCGAAATGGCGAGTTTTTTAACGAAATGTGTGATGGATTTCTTTATTTCATTTGGAGTAGTTCTCGGGGGAACCATGCTTGGCGGAATCGCTGCCACACTTGTCTTGGAGCCACCAACCACAAGAATGCTGATCATTTCCGAGCAAATTAAAATATGGGCGGTTGTAGCTGCAGTAGGCGGCACGATCGATCCCCTCCGCTTCATCGAGAGCAATCTGACCGAAGGCTATATTTCCCCAGCCCTTAAACAGATCCTGTACATCGTATTCGCCTTCATCGGGGCGCAGATGGGCACTACGTTGGTCCAATGGATATGCAAAGGAGGCAGCAGCAGTTGAAGGTGCCCCCTTATGAACAATTTAGCGGTATGCTCCAAGCAACGGGTTTGCTCATCGCTGGCATGATTATCGGCAGTGCTTTATTTTTGGGCATCTACCATCACCACCTCAACAGCACGCTTATTTATAACCGTGAGCTTCAGGATGCAAATGAGCAGCTTCTCCAGGACAATAGCTCCTACAGGTCCAACAAAAATGTACAAAGCCGAATCAATCGCTTGGATGTTGTTATTGAGTCCGGTGTAGCCGAGCCCTTGGACAAACTGGTGGAACAAGAACTTGAACGGCGCATACGTAATGACCTCAATGTGATCAAAGGGCAAAGGATTAGCAGCTTCAGCGAATCGCCCCATCTGTTCCAAGCTCTTATCGCTCAAAAAACGTATCATAATGTTCTGGACAAGGATTACTCCGTGCATGTGACTACCATGGTGCTGGTGCAGACGGAATTGAAGGTGTGGGTGACCGCCAAGGAATGGAAGCGAAGCCCAACTTAGGCTTACGACTCCGTAGCTGGCCTCTTGTCCCCTGTTATCATGGGGCACCTTTAGACGCACAAGATTTAGAAAAAGGTTTTCTAATTATTGGAAAACGCATCCTTAGCCCTAGACAATGGCAAATTCAACATCGCGGGCAGGGTCTGCGCGAACTGCGTAGGAACCAAGCGAAAGTGGTAGCCATTAAAGGCAAAATGCAGCGCTCCTTCCGTGCACTCGAGATCGTCAAGCATATGCTCGATCCCCTGCTTCTCCAGCAAAGTACGAACATGCTCAATAAACCGCTGGTCCGATACACCAAAGCTTACGACCATCCGAGGTGGCAAAGCCATCATCGCAATAGGTACCCACCTTCTATGTATAGAGGTGACAATCGCATGGGCGGTTCCACTTATAACAAAATTAAACGTATCCGTTTCTTTTATCGTTTGGAGCTGGAGTGTGCTTTTTAACCATTCTCTAAATCCCACTACGTCCTCCACAGGTAAGCCAATTTCACGTAAATACATCACCTTCAACACACCGCGCGGCGGAAGAATGCCTTCTTTAATATAATGATGAGCAATGATTTCCAGCAAATTTCCATCGCTATCCCGGAAGTAAATATTTTTACCTGTTTCGAATTCGTCAATTTCTCGGCTGTCCGGCCATCGCAATAAACAAACTCCTGCATTCCTAAGTGCATCCACACTACAATCAAATTCCGAGAATGGCACCTCAAAAGCGATATGCGCCGGAGAAAGCGGCTCGTTGACCTCTGTAAATGACAAAGTAAAATGCTCGGTCGGTTGAAAGCTAATTTCATGATCCGATTCTGATACCACGGGAAATTGCAGCTGCCCTTGGTAAAATTGCTTTATTGCCTGCTTGGAAACCGTATTCAATTGTAGCCCCGCAAAATGAGTGATCATATAAACCCGCCCTTTGAGTTTCAATTTGTTAGGCTGATCCTGATGTTTCCGTCCCGAATGTGTTATAATCACTACCACAATAATTAACTTATGGAGGTAGTGTATGCTTACTTTTGAACAAAAGCTAGAGGTATTGGAATCATTCCCTGAGCTGCAGCGCAATAATGTATCGATGGGTCGCGTTAATTTTCATTATGAGGATAGTGGCTTTGATAAAAAAAACGTCGCCTATCATCTTCATCCCAATGGTAACGGTTATGTATATGGAGGTCGGCTGCACGATTATGAAACGGATGATAAAGGGTTTGTGAACATTCGTGAATATAGCGCCGAGGAGCTTCGTGCTTTGGTTGCCAAGTCGATTCAGTCACTTACTGTCAAAAGGTCGAACAAGCCCCTCGCCAGCAGCGAAGGCGTGCAGGAGGAGCTATGGACCGGACCTAATAACGAATCGTTGCTTGTCAAATATGAAGACGAGCTTTGGTATATTTATGCAGGCGTGAACCTAGAGTCTGCGTTTGAAACCTATGAAGAAGCCGAGCAGTATTGTGAGGAGGAAGGCTTCTCGAAGGCTCAGGACTAACGACCAAGCCCTGTGGGATCAAGTCCGGCATAAAGCCTAACCACTTAATCCAGCGAATCCTTAAGCTGCACGCCAGCTGGCAGGATCGCTTCGATATGCTCCCGCACCGCTGGCTGCCCTTCCTGCTCGACACTGAGGATAGCGACGATGCCGCTATCCCCATGGGTGCGGATCAACCGTCCCATGCCTTGTCGAAGGCGCAGCAGCATGTAGGGAAGATCCACTTCCTCAAAGGGAGCAGCAGACGCATTGCGCTTTGCCATAAATACCGGATCTTGCGGAGGAAACGGCAACGACCAAATAATTACATTGGATAGTGATGGACCGGGCACATCAAGCCCCTCCCACAAAGTAACCGCGCATAGCACGCTTTGTTCATCACGCTGAAACGCCGAAATCAGATGGCTGATTTCTTGGTCGCCTTCGAATAGAAACCGCAGCTCAGAGAGGGCTGGGTACAGCTCCATTTCTTTTTTAAACTGCCGCAGCTCTTCTTTAGTCGGGAATAACAGCAAGGCTTTACCTTGCGTCCGCTCCAGAAGCTGCGCAGTAAACTGCATTTTCTCCGTAAACGTTCCCCCTTCGTTCCACTTGGGAGCCACCGCTTGCATTTGCTTCGCATAATCATAGGGCGAGGCGACAGAGAAGGACAAATACTGCTCAACTCCAAGGCTTTCGCTCACATAATCGAAGGAGCCTTCAACAGACAAAGTTGCCGACGAGAAAACAATCGGGATTTTGCTGGATTTAAACACCTGCTCACGCAGCACTTCCTTGACCGTGCGAGGCATAATGGAAAGAGTAAGCCCATCTTTGCTATCCGTAACCCAGCAAATTAAACCATCAGCTTGCTCGAACAGCAGCAATGCCCTCTGCAGCATCTCCAAATGCTCTTCGACAATACGTAGCTGGTAATCATTTAAGGTGTACATTTCGCTTTCAAAAACAAGCTCCTCCTCAATCGCTGTAAGCACACTGCGGAAGCGCTGCACCTCTTTGATCAGCCTGTTATTCAGAATGACCTGCTTGCGATCCGTGCCGGGAATGTCCCTGCTCTGGCGAGCCAGCACCTCAAACATCGTTTCGCTGCGCAAAATCGCTTCATCTATAAGCACAGCCAGTGTTTCGCGCACTTCTCCCTCAAGCAACCGGATAACCAGCTCTTCAAAGATCACATGCTTCAATTTAAACGTTAGCGCCTTTTGTCCAGCCGATTCCAGCAAATGCCCTTCATCGAACACAACTGCACAGTGGTCCGGCAATAACGGCAGCTGACCCTCCCGCTTCCTGCCCTCATAGGTCCATACATGCTCCATATAAAAGTCATGGGAGCAAATAATCAAATCGCCCGATTTGCGGTAATGCTCACGCGACAACGTCTGCCCACAACGATGCCGCTTCTCACAGGTGAAGCAATCCTGGAAGGAATCCCAGTTGATTTTTTCCCATTGGTCATCATTCATATGCGGGTAATGCTTCCTGTCGCCATAAGCTTCGAACGACTGCAGAGGCTTGTACGTATGAACGAACTCCGGCAGGCTCTCATAAATCTCCTGGAACAGGTCCGCCTCTTCGTCGCGGATTCTCGCATCCTCCAGCTTGACTAGACATACATATTTATCCGGCGACTTGCCTAAACGGGCATCAATTGCCAAGCTGAGATGCTGGGCCAGCTTCGCAATATCACCTTCTGGCTTCACTAGCTGCTCGATTAAGGACTCATCCGCACAGGCGATAACGGCCGGTTTACGCATATAACGTGCATAACAAATCGTGTACAGCAAATACACCAAGGTTTTGCCAGTACCCACACCTGCTTCTGCAAAAATCGTTTGTTTATCCGCAAATGCCCGTTCCAGCTGGAACGCCATATAAATCTGTTCGTCGCGAACCTCAAAGCCGGATTCCGGCAATATATCGTAAAATACATCTGCGATCCAGTCACCGGCCTGTTGGGTGAAGGACTGTTTGGGGTCATAAGTAAAAGGGTAACGCTCCACTATAGCTGTGCCTCCATAAAATAAATTCTAGTTCAAATAGGTGATCGCCAAATAAATAACACCCACATTCACAACAACTAGCAGCGGAATACCGATTGTGAAGGAACGGTGGTTGGTTTTATGGCGCCAAACCCTCATACCGATCCATGAGCCTATCGCTCCACCAAGTAAAGCGATCATGAAGAGCTGGCGCTCGGACACACGCCGCCGCCTTTTCTTGGCGTATTGCTTATCTTGGCCCATACGGATAAAGCCTATTACATTCATGATGATAAGGATGATCGCAAGTATGACATATAGGTTATTCATTCGAACCTCCAATTTAAGGCCATTTTGTTATCACTTCAACAATGAACCCTGAATGAAATGGGTCTATTCGTTGCTTTTCAGAAGAAAAATCGTTACATTTGTAACAACGATAACAATAAAGGATGTGCGGCTCTCATGCAAACGATTCAAACTATTTTATTTGCGCTTTTAGTTGTAACCTTGGTTATGTCCGTTTATTATAGCTTCCGCTCACGTAAACAAATCGATCCAAAGCTACGGGGTATCTATAGCTCAAGAACGAATATCATGATGGGCCTGATGCTGATTATTATCGCGATTACGCAGCTCTTCTTTTTTACCGATTCCAATACCCGCCGTGTATTTGGCGTGATCTGCTTCCTGCTTGGCGCCTTCAATCTATTCGCAGGCTTGCGCAACCACTCTCATTTTAATCGGCAATAAGGCAAGCTGCAAGCCTTCAAGCTGTATCTCCTGTATGCCTAAGCCTGGTCGATAAATTGGGCAGTCAGCATCGCCTTGGCGACGAGGGTGTTCGTATTTCGATGATAAATCGCCACATCGATTTTCCCGAATTTACGGCTGACTTCGATTATTTTCGGCAAAATATCGATTTCACTCTCGATCTGCACAGGCTTCACGAAATAGGAGGACATATTGTCCATTACCAAATCGCCCTTTTTTATACCCTGTACGACATGGTAAGCGGCTTGTGTCATCAATATCGTCAATACGCCCTCCGAGACTGTACCGAGTTGGTTCGTCATCTGCGGCGTGATCGCACCCCGAAATACCGGCTGCCCCTCTTTATTCCGTTCTTCTGCAAAGCCCGCCCAAATTAAGTCTTCAAAGGTTTCGCCGTTCTGCGGCTGCCGTTGAATATGCTGCATCGCCTTCAGCACGTCCTTACGGCTAATAACAGCCATCAGCTTGCGGTTAGCATCAATGATCGGGAGCAGATCAATCCCTTCCCACACCATCATGTGGGCAGCGGTAGCCACCGAGGTATTCGGTGTGGCCGTGACTGGATTGCGCGTCATCAGCTTGTCCATCGTTTGCTCAGGCTCCGCGCCGATTAAATCCTTCGAGGTAATCATGCCCAACACACGGTTCCATTCATCAACTACCGGAAAGCGGCTATGCCCTGCCTGTTCATGCAGGCGTTGCCAATCCTTTAACGTGTGATGGCTTTTCAAGGCAATGACCTCCATGGACGGAGGCACGATATCTTCGATGAGTAATATTTTTTTCTTAATCAGCCTGTCATAAATGGCACGATTAATCATGGAAGCTACGGTGAAGGTATCATAGCTGCTCGAAATAATCGGAAGCTCCAGCTGGTTTGCGAGCTTTGTCACCTCTTCACTAGTACCGAATCCACCCGTTATTAATACGCCGGCGCCCTGCTCTAAAGCGCAAATATGGGCTTTACTGCGGTTACCCACGATCAGCAGGCTGCCCGGATCAATATAACGCATCATCGCATCCTGCTGCATAGCGCCGATCACAAATTTATTCAATGTTTTTTGCAAGCCGCCAAGCCCGCCCAACACTTCGCCGTCCACCATATTAACGACCTCGGCAAACGTCAGCTTGTCGATATTGTCACGCAGCTTTTTCTCCACACGAACCGTCCCGACACGCTCTTTGGTACTGACCAAGCCCAAATTATCGGCTTCCTTAATCGCCCGGTATGCCGTGCCTTCGCTGACGGCGAGCTTTTCGGCTATTTTTCGCACAGAAATTTTCGTGCCGATTTTCAAGCTTTCAATATACTTCAATATTTGTTCATGCTTGGTTGCCGATTCCTGTGCGGTATGCTCCATAACTGTACCACCATTCTTATTTTATCTGTATTAGTCTGTACGACCTATTATATACGTTCTTCGCTATAAAAAATAGTGGGCATTCCGCGAACCAAATCTAGGCTAACGCATAGGATGAAGTAAACACTTGGAGGTGCTCAACCGATGTACAATCAACCCGCAGTCGTCCAAACGGCCCCTAAAGAAGCGATTTACAAAATGGATCCGGCTATGGTCCAATCGCTTCACAACATGAAGCAGCAAATTCATGGCCTTTGCCAGGAGCATATGAATCGCCCGGTACGCGTGCAAACCATCCACGGCCAAACCTTTGAAGGGCATATTGTCCATATTGACGCAGTCATTATGTATTTGAAGCCCATGCAGGGCCACGTACGGAGCTTCTTCAATCCCATAGGCGCGTTCGGGCAGCAAGCCGCTTTTAATAACATTATTTTGCCATTGGTGCTGTATGAGCTGCTAGTCATTTCCTTGCTGTAGTGAGCGATTGCCTGGTAACTCCAGTAAAGGTAAAGGTTCGCAAGCTTTACTTATATACCAAAACGCAAAAGAACCGAACAGCCCAAAGGGCATGTTCGGTTCTTTTGCGTCTGGAATGACTACGGGGAAGCCGGCATCACCCAGCCTTATTTTTTAAATTGCATCAGCTTGCGGCGACCCAGCACCAGCTGCTCCAGCTGCCAGCTTTTCATTTTTTTGACCCGTGAGAGCTCCTGCTTCTTCTGCTCATCTACCCCAATCAGCTCATACAGATGCGCGGCAACAATCATTAAGGCAAACAGCACCCAAACTACACCAAAAACCGTTGGCAGCGTCAAGCCCGACCGCAGGTCTAGCCTGGGGACGGCAAAAAATAACATGCCCAGCGCCAAACCCATGTACATCATTGACTTTATCCCTTTCAAGCAAGCATCCCTCCGCTTCGTTATTCCATCTCATGTTCCATTTTTAAAAAAGCTCGTACCCTATAGCCTATGAGGCTTACCGGAAAATTAGCCCAAAAATAAGCGGAATAATAGAATAAAATGGAATTTCTGCATATTTTGATGGCAAAGGAGATGCATATTCATTTGAAAAAACACCGAAAGCTAACCAAGTCGCTCTACCATGCCGCTTGCCAATGCGAACGCTCGAAGAAGCAAAAAACCGTACGCGTCATTGTCCGCTTCTCAGGCTCCCATCACAAACAACAGGTGGCATCCCTCAAACGAAAGCTGGATAAAAGTAAGCACCATTTCAAGGAAAAAAGCCGTCTTCGCCTCATTGGCTCATGGGTAGCCCATGTTTCACCCGATTGCCTGGAAACCATTTGCTCACATAAAAGTGTCGCTAAGGTCGTGCTTGACCGCAAAAACCGCATAAATCTAGACATAGCCACACCTGCTGTAGGCGCGGCTGCCGTCCGGCAAAGCGGGACGACTGGACGCGGGGTCACTGTAGCCGTGCTCGATACGGGAGTAGCACCTCATCCTGATTTGGTTAAGCCTACGAATCGGATTAAGGCATTTAAGGATTTTGTCAACAATCGCACAAGTCCTTATGACGACAATGGCCACGGCACACATGTAGCAGGAGATGTAGCAGGCAATGGTTATTCCAGCAAGGGCAAATATAGAGGGGCAGCGCCTGGGGCAACCATCGTTGGCGTCAAGGTACTTGACCAGCAAGGAAGCGGCTTCGATTCAACAATTATTAGAGGTATCGAATGGTGCGTCAATAACCGGCGAAGGCTTGGCATCCGCGTCTTGAATTTATCGCTCGGTAAAGAAGCGTTGGAGCGCTGCAGCAACGATCCGTTGTGCCAAGCTGTGGGCAAAGCCGTCCGCGCCGGCCTCGTCGTTACGGTGTCCGCCGGCAATCATGGCCCCGGTAGGGGAACGATTGATTCACCGGGCATAAGCCCATCGGCTATTACCGTTGGCGCAACCGACGACCGGAATACTGTCCGTGAATCCGATGACCGGATCGCAGCATTTTCCAGCCGCGGACCTGCCATTGGCGGCTTATTGAAGCCAGATCTGATAGCTCCCGGCGTCAATATTATTTCGCTGCGGGCCGATGGCTCAGAGCTTGACCGCACGCTGCCCAAGAACAGGGTGGGCAGGCGTTATTTCCGCTTATCGGGCACCAGCTTCTCCGCCCCGATTACCGCGGGCTCTGCGGCTCTGCTACTGCAAAAGCAGCCCCGCTTAACACCTTCGCAGGTAAAAGGCTTGCTCAAGCGCAATGCCTTCTCCTTGAAGCTGCCAGCGAACACGCAAGGGGTCGGCGAGCTGAATATGCGCTTTGCCGCTTCCAGGGCGAAGCGCTGAAGCCGTGGACGACGGAAGGTTGGCCGCTTTCCCCTTCCGTTCCACCCCATCATCAGCTTGCTTCGTCACCACCTAGGCTTTTGAGGCTTCTGCAACTCACTCAGGCTTCGCCCGCGACTGCATTCGAAACTGTCGCGGAGACAAACCGGTCTTGCGCTTAAACAGCGCGTGAAAATATTTCATATCCTTATAGCCGATTTGCTCGGCGACCAGGCTGATTTTATGATCGGTCTTCTTCAGCAGCTCGCAGCATTTTTGCATCCGCAAGGATTGTATATATTCCATGTAGGTTTGGCCGGTTGCTTTTTTGATCAGCCGATGAAATTGCCTCGTGCCTAGATTGAGCGCTGCCGCGATATCCGTCAATGAAGGCGGATCGGCGAGCTGCTGCTCCATATCGGCTAACACGAGATCCAAGCGGTTTATTACCGCTCCCGTCTCCATCTCCACCCACCCTCTGGATGAGCGGACCAGGCACACAAGCAGCTGCAACGCATAGGAAAATAGCATAATTCGGCGCGCCGCTTTTTTATCGGAAAATTCCAAATGCAGCTGGTTCATTAACACGCCCACTTCCCCAAACTGTTCCCGGTGCACGAACCAGCTTTTTTCGTTTTGCAAAGCGCGCAATGCTTCAACATCATCGGCTGCCCATAGGTCGGAAATGCTCGTCGCAATCCGCTCAAAAAATTGCGGGTGGAAGATGCAATTGTACACGATCAACCGATCATTCGTTGAAATATCCGCCGGCCTGAATACATGGGAGGTGCCGACCGGAATGAAAAACAGGTCACCCTTTTGCACAGCAACCACACGGTCGCCTATATAATGAAATCCTTTGCCTTCACTTATATAAGTGACCTCCACAAAATCATGCGAATGCTCCACCAGCTCGAAGGATTCCGTAGCTCGGTTTACATACAGGGGGAAATCAGGTCCAAAAAAAGAGTGGCCGGTCATCGACCCAATTGTTCTGCGAATGGCCATAAAAGCTTCACCTCAGCTTCATTTTTCAATTACAGGCATAATGTCAGTATACACCTATAAAAAGGTCAAATCTAACCCATTCTTTTATCGCCCAGCCGTACTAAAATAAAGACAAATCTAATCCTATAAAAGAGGTGTTTCCCATTCAAGATTTAATAGTAGCCCAATTAACCTGCGAATACCGCGTCAACCCAGTAGGCATCGATGTAGCTAAGCCAAGGCTGAGCTGGAAGCTTACATCCTCATCACCCACACCACGCCGCGGTGTTAAACAAACCGCTTATCAAATCCAAGTTGCAGCAAGCGGCGATTTTTCTGACAGCTTGATTTGGGATAGTGGAAAGGTTGCCTCCGACCAGTCCGTCTTGGTTTCATATGAAGGTCCAGCCCTTGAAGCCCGTACCCGTTATGTATATCGCGTCCAAGTATGGAATGACCAAGGCAAAGCGAGCGGCTGGAGTGAAACCGCTTACTGGGAAACCGGGCTATTGACTACCGCCGAATGGAAAGCTTCCTGGATTACCACAGCACAGCTCCGCAATCCAGAGGTAGAAGAGCCTGCGGACTTGTTCCGTAAAGCTTTTGAAATTAACGGGCAGGTTACAAAAGCTACTGTCTATGCTACTGCGCTTGGACTTTATGAGCTAACGCTTAATGGCAGCCGTGTTGGTGAGGACTTGTTCAGCCCGGGCTGGACCAGCTATACGAAGCGCCTGCAATACCAAACCTATGATGTGACAACACACCTGCAAAACGGCGGCAATGCTCTTGGCATGATGGTAGCCGATGGCTGGTACAAAGGAAACATGGGCTGGAAGGACCGACGTAATTTATTCGGAAGTGAACGTGCGGCGTTATTGCAGCTGCATATCACTTTTGAGGACGGCAGCGAGCAGGTTGTTATAAGCGATGATAGCTGGACAACATCAGAGGGAGCGATCCAGCTGTCCGAAATTTATCACGGCGAAACCTATGACGCCAGGCTGGAGAAGCAAGGCTGGGATACGTTTAGCTACAGCGCCACAGCTACAGATTGGATAGCTGCTGCAATTTACGACCACCCCAAGGAGCAGTTGATCGCCCAAGAAAATGAGCCAGCGCGAATTGTTGAGCAGCTCAAGCCGATTGCGATTTTCCAGACACCCTCTGGTGAAACCGTGCTCGATATGGGTCAAAATATGGTCGGCTGGATCCGTTTCTCGGTTACAGGTGAAGCTGGGCAAACCATCACGCTGCAGCATGCCGAGGTGCTGGATAAAGAGGGCAACTTCTATATCGGCAATTTAAGAAAAGCCAAGCAAACCAATGTTTATATATGTAAAGGCGAAGGCGAAGAAAGCTATGCGCCAAGATTCACCTTCCAGGGCTTTCGTTATGTAAAGGTAGTCGGCTATCCTGGCGACGTACTGCCTGAGCATTTCACAGGCTGCGTAATCACTACGGATTTGGCAACGACCGGACAATTTGAATGCTCGAATCCGCTTGTTAACCAATTGCAGCGCAACATCGTCTGGGGACAGATTGGCAATTTCCTTGATGTACCAACGGACTGCCCGCAGCGTGATGAGCGGCTTGGTTGGACGGGCGATGCCCAAGCGTTTATCCGCACATCCGCTTTTAACCGGAATGTGGCACCCTTTTTCACCAAATGGGTTCGCGATCTAAAGGCAGACCAGGCACCTGACGGTGCGGTTCCCTTCGTCATTCCCGATGTATTGCCAGATGACCTCCATTCCTCATCGGCTTGGGGCGATGCTGCTGTGATTTGCCCATGGACCATCTACCTTTGCTATGGCGACAAGCGCCTGTTGGAAGAGCAATATGACAGCATGAAGGGCTGGGTGGAGTACCAACGTAATCAGGGAGACAACCCTTACTTGTGGAATACCGGATTCCATTTTGGCGACTGGCTTGGCTTGGATGCCAAGGAGGGCAGCTATAAGGGATCGACTCCGGAGGATTTGATCGCGACTGCTTTTTATGCTTATTCCTCCAAGCTGCTAGCCCAAGCTGCCGAGGTATTGGGAAAAGCCGACGACGCAGCCTCGTATCGAAGCTTGTTTACCAAGGTTAAGGAGCACTTCCGCAATGAGTTTATTACACCTTCCGGCAGGCTTTGCGCTTCTACGCAAACGGGCACCGTGCTTGCCTTAATGTTCGAGCTTGTTGAAGGCGAGCAAAAAGCCCGAGTCATCCAAACGCTAGTTAAGCTTGTTGAAGACCAGGAATACCATCTGACTACCGGCTTTGTAGGCACCCCTTACTTATGTCATGTTTTGTCCGAAAATGGGCACCATGATGTGGCTTTAAAGCTGGCGCTGCAAGAAAGTTTCCCTTCTTGGCTCTACCCGGTGACGCAAGGCGCAACCACGATTTGGGAGCATTGGGATGGGGTGAAAGCAGATGGCTCATTCTGGAGCGATGATATGAACTCCTTTAACCATTATGCATACGGAGCGATTGGCGATTGGCTTTACCAAGTAGTTGCAGGTATCGATACGGACCATCAAGAGGCTGGATATAAGCTGATCAAGCTCCGCCCCAGAATAGGCGAAGGCTTCGAATACGCCAAGGCTACGCTGGATTCGATGTACGGCGAGATCTATTCTGGATGGGAGCTAAACGATAGCCATAGCGGACAATGGACAGCCAACCTATCCATCCCGGCCAATACAACAGCGGAATTGTTCCTGCCTAATGCAAAGCTGGAGTCCTTATTAGAAGGCGGCCTGCCGATCTTCGAGGCTGAGGGCATCTATGCGCGTAAGCAAACCTTTAATGGAGTTACCCTTACTTTGGGCTCCGGCAGCTACCAATTTACAACGAGTGCTGCCAAGTAGTCTCTGGATAGCCGCTATTATCGAGCCCGTCCTCAAGGACAGGCAAAAGCACCTCTGCCCCTATTGAAGTGGGTAGAGGTGCTTTTTGGGGAGCGTGCTCAGCATGTTTTATAATTAAGCTGTTCCTCGTTGGGGCTGGATCGTGCGGCGAGGAGGCTTCAGCTTCCTTACAATCATCCCATAAAGGGAAACAAGCAGCCAAGGCAAAAACAAGCTTACTAAAAAGGCACCCATCGTATATAAATGGTAGTCCATCATGCTTCCTGTATCATGAGGAACGTTTTGGCGCCAATAGCTTAACAACGCCGGATGCATCAGATAAATGCCGAAGGAGGCGGCGCCCAACGAGATCAATGCCTGGGCAAGCTTGGCTGCATGCTTCAACAGCTTGCGTCCCAGCCATATAAAGCTCAGCGCGGCAAACATCGGATATAGATTGAAAATAACCGCGTACCAAAGGTTCACGAATATGATCCCTTGTGACTGCTCCAATAAAAAGAGGCTCATAAAGCTGGCGCCAAGCAGCACAGTAACAGGCAGTATCCAAGCTATATGCTTCTGGATAAAGGCGATACAAGCATCGTAATGCATACCGATAAAACCACCCAGTGTAAATAAGCTAAAGTAAGTCACACACAAGGATGCGGAATGGTCAAAGGGCTCGACCCAACGCTCATAACTATATGCAGCCACTTGCACAGCAATACCAAACACGAACAAGCCATTCCTAAAACCTTTCCAAGCCCTGCATATCCAGATCAAGAGCGGGAATACCAGGTAAAACTGGACAATAATCACCATAAAATATAGGTGGTAGGAGGCGTCAGCCCAAGGAAGCATATCGAGAAATTCCTGCCAATCCCAATGAAGATTTTCACGGTCATACATCCACTGGTTATATACATAATAAAATAGCGACCAGAGCAAATAGGGAAACAGGATTTGTTTAACTCTTTTGAGATAAAAGTTAACCGCCTGCTTGCCGCTCCAATCATCGATATAACGGTAGAACAGCACCAATCCGCTCATTAAAATAAATAAAGGAACGGCAAAGTTGCCTAGCTTATTCAGCCCAAGATAAAAAGCCTGTGAGATGGAGCCTATAGGTATTTCAACTGTAGCTTCTGATGTACCATGAATGACGAGCACAGCGAGGATGGCAATTCCTCTTACAATATCCAGCTCTAAAAGCTTGGGTTTTTTTGTTGCCGTTTTTGCGGCTGCCAAATTTTTTGCCGTATTTTCTACTGCCAAAATATACGCCTTCCCCCCGTCCCGATTCTTGATCGGATCATTGTCTATGTAGAGTAGCAGCTACTATTGTAACATAATAGGAAGAATACAAACTGTAACTTTTTTGTAAAAACTTAAATAAGTGCACATTTACTTATAAATACTTATATTTACCTTGCGTTATGACGGCCAATTTCTTATAATCGATAGGAAGCTAAGTAACTAAGCCGTTTATCAAAGGAGGCTTCCATTTGTATCAAGAAGAGCGGTTGATCAGTATGCTGCAATTTTTGCAAGCCAACCACCGAATTAGCATCGAAAATATTTGTGAGCTATTTGATGTTTCCAGAGATACCGCAAGGAGGGATATCATCAAGCTGGAGGAGCAGGGCCAAATTCTGCGGACTCGCGGCGGCGCGATCCTTCCTACTTTATCCAAGTCTGTTGCCACCTATATGGCAAGGCTTCATGATGAAACGACTACAGATTCCAAAAAAGTAATCGGTCGCCTAGCGGCTACACTACTGCATGATGGCGATTATTTGCTGCTGGATGCCTCAACGACCGTGCAATTGGCCGCTGAGCAAATACGCACCCATGACCATGTTGTCGTGACCAATTCGATCGATATTGCCGGGATTCTTAATCAAAAGCAAGGAATTTCGATCCACCTTCTCGGAGGCATCCTGCATGCCGAGCATCGCTTTATATATGGAGCAAAGACGATTGAGATGCTGGGCGACTACCACGTCCACAAGCTGCTGATGGGTACGTGCGCGATTACTGAGGATGGGATTACGAATCCTTTTGAAGAAGAAGGGTATGTGACCAAGGAAATGATCCGGTGTGCCGACCAAGTCATCCTGCTGGCGGACCATACCAAATTTGGCATCAAGCACTTCCACCGGATAGCCGGTCTTGAATGTATCGACATTCTGATTACCGATCGTGAACCGGACGACGCCATGAAAGAAATATTACTCAAGCATGAAATCAACCTACTGGTTGCCAAAGGAGATTAAACATTATGATCAAATTAATTGTCAGCGATTTGGACGGAACCCTTCTGCAGAAGGGCCATATTGTAAAGCCTACTGACCAGGAAGCTTTGGCTAAAGCCAGTGCAGCCGGAATAATTGTCAGCATTGCTTCAGGACGGATGCACCCGGAGATTCTCCATATCGTCAAGGATTTACATATACAAGCCCATGCCATCTCACAAAATGGCGCATACGTACATAACTCTGCCCATGAGCTGATCCAGCAAGACGTATTCGAGACCGAGCTTATAAAGCAATTGGCAACGACGGCGGCTGAGCTTCCGTTCTACACCATCTTGTGTGCCCCCGACCACTATGTGATTACAGAAATGAATGAAGGCTATGCCGCTCTGGAGGCCAACCTGCTGGCTCCACTAAAAGTGATGCCCCATGCGGTTCAGGCTCTTGGAAGCGAGCTTATTTGCTCCAAGCTCTCGTATATCGGTCCTATTGAAGAGCTATTAAAGCTGCAACAGCAGTTGATCTCCACATACGGAGACAAGATCGACCCCTACATTTCGGATGTAAACTGCCTTGATGTCATGCCTCGCCATATCTCCAAAGGCCTTGCCTTACAGGCCTTGCAAGCTTACCTAGGTGTTAATCCGGAAGAAACGATCTGTATTGGCGATTCCTTCAACGATATCTCAATGTTTCATGTAACGCCCAATAGCTTTGCCATCCGCACCAGCCACCTGGATGTCCAAGCCGAGGCAGCACATGTCGTGGATAGTGTAGCCGAAGCCATAGCATGGGTGCTGCAAGCCAATACCGATGAAGCAGAAACGGGTGCAAAATTGTTATGAATAAACTCATTTGGGTTTGCTGCTGTTTCTACCTGCTGATCGGTATTAATTCGGTCGTCATTGCCGCCCTGCTGCCTGAGCTGCTTAATTATTATGGACGTAATTATGCCGATGGCGGCAATCTGTTATTTGCCCAGTTTTGCGGCTTGCTGCTGGGCGTCCTTAGCCAACCCTGGTTGTCCAAGAAGCTTGGGCGCACCAAGATGTTATCTTCAACCTTATGGCTTATATTTGCCGGGCTGCTGCTCATTGCAGTGCTACCGCCCTGGATCTTCGTCCTCTGCCTGATTCCCTTGGTTGGCTTCGGCTCCGGCATTATTGAATCGACAATCGGCGCTATGATTATCGATACCATTAAAGAACGGACAGCGGTCGCTTTAAGCCGCCTGGAGGTGTTCTATGGCGTGGGTGCCTTGATCATGCCCATCCTGATCAGCATTCTTATAGCTTCGGGCCAGTGGAAGCTTAGCTTTTATGCCACCTGCTTGTTGGCCTTGGGACTGGCATGGGCATGGGCGCGTTTTAGCCGGAACCATGCACAGCTGCTACAGCAAAAACCTATAATTGAAAGCCATGGTCTTCCCCACCAGTATCAACAAGGCTTGCTGCCACTGGCAATGATATCTATATGTATAGCCGTATTTTTCATCTATGTAGGCCTTGAAATGAGCCTTGTGAATTTCTTGCCTTCCATCCTAATCGAAACCATGCAGCTTGATGCGGCTTTTGCTGCACTTAGCGTCAGCTTTTATTGGAGTGCCATGATTGCCGGACGTATGGTTTGCGGGCTGCTGGCAGAGCGTTTTGGCTACAAGCGTTACATGCTTTGGTGCGCTACGGGCACGCTATTCGTGCTGGCCTCCTTCCTGTTTGTACAAACGGTCTGGCTCGCCTTTGCCGTTATTACATTAATAGGACTGTTAATGTCCGGATTGTTCGCAATTGCGCTTATTTTTGCCAATAGCTTGTTTCCGGGACGCACTGAACAAACCACGAGTAAAATGATCGCAGCAAGTGGTCTAGGGGGGGCATGTATGTCTTGGCTAACGGGCCGATTTATGGAGAACATCTCCGTCTTCTTTACGCTTAGCTTTCTGGTTGGGCTCTCACTGATATTGGTTGCGCTGCTTGTAGCTATGACACGAATGAAGCCTTCACAAATAGGATTATCTGCGATCATAAAATAAATAGTTGCAATTCTTATAATTCCCAGTATAATACTCGGTATAAGCATTTTACTTATCCCGAACGGAGTGTTGATCTTATGTCTGCCCCAACTTTAAATAAATTAGCCCAAGCGTGGGTGGATGATTATTTGGATCTCTACAACTACGCGAAACATATCAGTGACGAACAATGGCAACAGCAAATTATAGAGGTATTAGCGAACAAGGATTTGCTCCTTCAAGCTTACGCCCAAGAAATGCAACAAAAATTAAAGCAGGATTTATGGAAAATGTTCGATGCCATTAATCGTCATATGCTGGAAATATATGCCGAATTACGCAAAAGCCAGGATCAACAGCAAGTGGAATATTTAAGGAAACAGGTGTGGGATTTAAAATCACAGCGGGTAGATATTTCGCGAAAAATCAGAAGAGGATAGCCAAGTGGATAAATAAGTGGCATGCAGACGACCGCTCTGCCAGTGGGATGGATCGAAAGGTTAGCAGTTGACTGCCCAACCTGCGGAAATCAATAGCATGCAGCTTACTGCTCTGCTCATATTTTATTAAAAAATCATAGCATGCAGTTGACTACTCTGCTCATATTCATCGGGAAATGAATATGTATATGACTTACATTGAAGTTGCTTTCATTTCACGCATCGTCGTCATCATCATTGTCATCATTTCGTCGCATTCTTGCATTTTGGACATCATCATACTCATATCCATGTTTTCCATCATGTTCATTTCAGTCATTTTGTCCATCATGGATTTCATGGACTTCATCTTGCACATCATATCTTCCATACACATGCCCATCATCATTTCCATGCACATTTTATTCATATTCATCATTTCCATATTGGCTGCCTCCTCTCAAGCTAATCCATACTAATATTTCCAGTTACTTGGTACATTCGTTACCTTACTATAATCCATGTAAAAAATCAAGATTTGTTATGTTTTTTCAAATGTAAAACAAGCCTCCAACCCACTTTGTATGTGGCGTTGGAGGCTTGTTTTTGGGCTCAAATTTACTACCAGCTCTCGACTAATCCGTGTAGGAATAGGTAAGTACCGCCTCTAGGTCGTGCTGGTTGGGGACTTGCCGCCACTGTAGGTCGGCAATTGGCTCAGCGCTAATCATAAAGTGGTAGCCATCGAAGCTAAATAACATCTGCTCGCTACCCTGCCCGCTTTCTGTTGAATCGGCTTGTAAGGCAGCGGCAAATGGATGCTCCTTGTACACTTGGTAGCTAACAAAGAAATCAATCTGGTACAGCTCCCAGCCTTTGATATGCTCTTTCAGGGCCCGTATAAAAGCACGACGCTCATCAGGCTTATACTGCTCACGGACGGTGCTGGTAACACTCATCTGGTGAAGCACGGGAGATATGTTTTTGGCAACAGTATCCACCACCAGCACTTCCTCTTCCTGCAGCGAGGAGGCCGCCTCAAGAACGATCAGGAAGCCAAGCGGATAGGGGTTATAGGCGCGGACCAGGCGGCTGCCTAAAGTAAGCGGAGCAATAACGGCACCATTGCTGGCTCCCATCCATTGCAGCACTTCCTCTGAAAAAAAGCATGCTGCTCCGTCTTCCATATAATCGGATAAAGTCTCTCCCTCGATGCAAGCCTCTGCCCAGTCAGGCAACGGCAAGCTCAGGACCGTTCGCCCTTTAATATCTACAGCTTTTTCCACGGCAGGCGACAAGTCGCCTGTGAAGAGGTCTGTTGCCAAATCTATTGCCGGGTCCTCACTTACCTGCTCCTCAGCCGTTGCTTTTGGTTCCCAGCCTATCGCTTCCTTTACGATATAATCATCGCCCTCTCGAAGGCAAATCATGGCCTTACGAATACCAAAAGACTTCTGGAGTGTCTTCAAGGTGAAATAACACAGCTCATCAGGTGTTGTGCATTCATTTAAATTACGAATCAGCTTGTTGAGCGTAACCAACAATTTCAGCTTTATTTCTGCGCTTTCGCGCTGTCTGTTCGCCTCTTGAAACAGTATAGCATTGGAAATAGCGATAAACGTGGAGGTAGCCAGCGATTCAATCAGCTCAAATGTAGACTCATCGTAAACACGGTCGTTCACGGGCAAGCTGAGTGTGACTATCCCGATGATCCGTTCCTTCACGATCAGAATAATATATTCAGCTTCCAGCTCCAGCAGCTGCTCCGGATTTACGAACAACGCACGTATACGTTCTTGGTCTCTCACCCTATGCAGCACGACAGGTCCGTTATAAGCCAATCCATATAATTCAAAATCACCATAATAGTTTTTGTAGGAAGTCACATTCCGATAGCCTGTAATTTTAAGCCTGCCCGTAATCGGGTCAACAACCCCAAAAGATGTGATTTGGCTGGAGGAAACCTCGCTGAATACATCGGTCGCAATTTCATGCAGGCGATACAGGTGAACTTCGGAGAGCAAGGCCTTGGTGCTATGGTTAATGGCAAATAAATTAAATATTTTCTGATCCAGCATATGGTTGGATTGCTGTAATTCGTCAAAATGCTTGCTGTTCTCCAAGGAATTGTTAATAAGTCGCATTAGCGTATCCGACATGACCACATCTTCGGCTGTGAACCTCCCCATGATCTTGCCGTTAGACACGATAAAGCCGTGCAAGCTGTCGTCGATCATTAAAGGGATGACCCATTTCATATCAAAATGCGCTACATCCTTGGGATCAAAGAAAGCCGCAAAGTCGCTATTAACCGTCCGCCCGTGGAAGGTTACGAGCCGCCGTAGCTGTCCCGTATAAGGAATAAAATATTCCTTGTCGGAATACAACCGTTTTTGCTTCATAACGAAACGTTCGCCATCTCTAATAAAAAGCGCTGACGCATTTAATGTCAAAATTTCATTAATAAATTCGAATGAAAATTCGGAAAGCTGCTCTATGTGAAAGCGTTGCGTGAAAAACTCAATAGCTAGTAGCAGCCCTTCAAAACGATAAGATGTGTGGTTAGAATCTCCTGAATCAATATGCATATTTGAAGATGTCATCTGGAGAACCCCCCTAATCACTCATAAAAGAGCTTATTTTCACTAACATAAAAGCTGCCTGTTGTAATGAATTCAATATGCTTTTCCATCTCTTTTATTTGAATAATCGTGCGAGGGAATGCTTTACGGATGATCGCGATCTCACCATCACCTTTGGCACTTAAATACGACATCAGTTTTTGCCTTGTTTCTTCTAGCTGGTGAATTTTATCCATGGATGACTCTTGCTTGGCCCAGTAATAAATAAAATCCTTCTTTGGGATGCCATCATTGGCTTTGGCGGGCTCTCCTTCTTCATCGAATATATCAACCTCTTTGCGAATCTTTTCAACCTCACTTAATAGATCCTGGTATTCCTTCAGAAGGTTTTCCAGCTCTTTTTTCACCTCGTTACGGTTAAAGCCCTCAATTTGTACTACCGTTGGCCGCTCCATCTCATTGCCGATATAAGCTGATACTACCTGCACTTGTGCCTGGACAAGCCCTCCAATAATTTTCCCCCTTATTTTATCCAGATACACATACTTCGCGTATAGCTTACTGCCCATCGCATACAAACCAATATTAATTTTCTCGCCCGCCCGAATGGTGCAATCATTGGCCAGCTTTACAAAAACATCTCGTTCTGCCGTAATCACAGCACGTTCTTTGCCAAATATACCGCCTTTGATATATATATCACCCGTCTCGGAAGTGATGCTCTCTACCGCACCAATACCCATCGTGCCCAGAATCGAAATATCCTGGGTAGCTTTGACCGAGTACCCATCGGTCACGGTCCCGGTAATCTGAATACTGCCATCATAATCAATATTACCCGTCTTTGGACCTACATCGCCATGAATCGTTAATACTTTTTGAACCGAAATATTACGTCCTAGCATCATGATCGCTCCCGTAATTTTGGCTCGTAGCTCGGTCTTACCCTCCATCACTACTTCTTCAACGGTTTCTTTATCGTAATATAGCGGCTTATCCCGCCCTGTCCTCGCTGGCACGATACTGCCTTTGAGCGTACGGCCTGGGATACCTTCGGTAGCAAAAACCTTTTCCCCCAGCCATGCGCCTACTTCAACCTCATCGATAAAATTCAACTCATAATAGTCGGCACTGCCATCCTGGTGAATGGTCGGCTTGCGCTCAGACAGTTCATAGTAGCGAATAATTGCATCCTCGCCATTAATGGGCGCTTTGCCCTGTGCGATGATTAGCTCCTGATTCGTATAGGGCCCATTAAGCGTATCATACAGAATACCCTCTGTTATCCCCTTTTGCTGGAGGGCTTTAAAAATCTCACTCGTAATTTCGCGATGCTTTGCCTTAAAATCTTCTTCACCAAGGTGCAGGCGCACAGTAACTCTCATGTGGTCGGGACTGAAATTAAGCTCGTATTCTGGCTTCAAGCGGCCTACTTCCACACGGTCTGAAAGGCTTTGCTGAATGGCATTGCGCAAATTCCCAAATTGGGTAATCTGGACACGAGGAATCGCTTGAAGCACCTTATTAAATTCTGTAAATGGGTACTCAGGTGCAAATACAGATATGTAAACCCGGTTCTCCACTGCGGTTAGAGTGAAGTATTCGTTTGAGAATATATTCATTAGGTCTACCTCCTCTAACATACCTATCTATACCTACTTAAAATTAGACAAATTTCGCATATTACCTTCCTCACATAGGTATTTTGTCTCAAATTTAACAAAATATTTTTATAATTAGTAAAAGGTTGTCTTTATAGTTTCTTTTCACCAAGGGGAAAACGCCCTCATATGATGGAGTAGTTCATTTGTTCAGCCCAAGAGTCGGCGCAAGGAAGGAGTTGCAAGAGTGAAAAGAACGAAGGTCAAGATCCAAATTCAGCCTGCCGGTACACTGATAGACGATCACACCATTATGCTTAGCGATGCCTTGGTGAAAAAATGGAAGATCCCAACGCAATCATCGCTACAGCTGCGCTTTGGCTCAGCCAAACATGAGGTGAAGGTCGTTCCCCTGCCCCAAGCCGGCGCCCTTCGGATCCATGACTCCATAGCCGCTAAATGGGGGCTTGCCCAAGGCATTCCGCTATGCCTTCACTATAAATCGTCCACTCGCACGATCCACATCGGTCCGCTAATCAGCGTTATGGTTAGCCGTGTCCATGCTGGAGCACCCGAGCGGCCATTTGGCAATGTAACTGCTTTTTGCCGTGAGATGGATGATGCTTGCCGCCTGTACGGCGCCGCCGTTTTTTTCGTGACGCCTGATGAGGTATCCGGTTCTGGTGATACAGTAAAAGGCTGGCATTATGCAGGCAGATGGATAAAACGGACATTTCCGTTGCCCCATATTATTTATAACCGGCTGACATCCCGCAGGTACGAAAATCGCGCCAATGTCCAGCACTTTATACGCCATGCCAAATCGCAGCAGCAAACCATTTTATTTAATGAGAAATATTTAAACAAGACTGAAGTATTCGATGCGCTTCGCAAGGAAAGCGGACTTCCTATCTATTTGCCCGATTCGCATTTGCTGCATAATCGACAGCTTTTGAAAATGATGTGCACGAAATATTCGACTGTTTTTTTAAAACCCATTACTGGGAGCCTTGGCAAAGGAATTATTCGTATTAAAAGACAGACGGATGGAAGTTATATGTGTCATTTTACCAATTTGAATGGTTCACGTAAACAAACATTTGGAAATTTACAACAACTCAGCAATTATCTATCCCCCAAAATTAAAAAGCAGCGCTACCAAATCCAGCAAGGGCTGACGCTTATTTCGGTAAGCAAGCGTCCTGTGGATTTCCGTGCTTTGGTGCAATTAAATGAAACCGGGCAATGGAGCGTTACTTCGATTGTGGCAAGGACGGCGGGGAACAATCATTTTGTCTCCAATCTGGCTAGAGGCGGCAGCCTGTCAACGGTACGGGAAGCACTTGCCAGATCGAATTCGAGCGCAACTGGGGGAGGGGCATTAAAGCTGAGGCGCGCCGCCTTGGCGATCGCTAAAGGGATTGAAACGCAAGTCCCGGGGCATTTTGCGGAATTAGGTATAGACCTGGCCATGGATACGCAAGGCAAAGTATGGCTGTTGGAGGTTAACTCCAAGCCTTCCAAGGATGACAATACACCATTGCCAGGGGCGCGAACCATACGCCCTTCCATAAAGAAGGTCGTGCAATATTCACGTTTTGCCGCAAAGTTTTAAAGAGCGAGCAGTGCAGCGAATGAAAAGCCTCTAACAGGCTAAGGAAGGGAGTTGAGGGCTTTGCTCAAACGAACCTTAGGTATTCTGGCGACAAGAGCAGTCGGCGAACCGCCGTTTGGCAGCCGCACTTTCTATCGACAGCTTTGCCTGGCAGGAAAGCGGGCAGGATTGGAGGTCTTCGTTTTTACACCCCAGGGCATCAATTGGCTGGATGCTACGGCTGAAGGCTATAGCTTTGACGAACGGAATGATCGGTGGATACGAGGCTTTTATCCTTTTCCCACTGCTGTATATGATCGATGCTTTTTTACGAATCGGATTCAGCTTGATGCCTACCGGATCGCTGTCCGCAGACTCCGGGAGGAATTTCACGTCCTTTTCCTGGGCTGTGGCCTAAAGGGCAAATGGACGGTTCAGCGTATGCTGGAGCAGGACGGCCGCTTTAGCGCCTACCTGCCACGGACTGTAGCCATGCGCAGCGTAGGCTCGATAGCAGGCTGGCTGCAGGCGCATAGCGAGGTGCTGCTGAAGCCGCAGGCCGGCTCGCAAGGGCGTGGCGTGCTGCTGGTGCAGCGCAGGGAGCCTGCGGGAGAGGCAGCCGGAGCGCAGACGCAAGGCTGGAGAGCAAGCGGGAGGCAACGTAAGGAGCGCACAGCGGTTGCCGACGGAGCGAAACCCAGCAAGCGACAGGCGGAGCCGGCTGGGGCGGCGATGCAGGGCAGCCGATGGCTCGCGGGGCAGAAGCCGGGAGCCAGCCCGCTGCGTGCCGCCACGCCGGCGGTGTTTAGCGTGCGCGGCCGCGACGCGCGCAATCGGCGCATTGCGCGCGACTTCGCCGACGAGGCGGCGCTATTGCTTTGGCTGCGCCGGTTCACGGCGCGTCGCCGCTATTTGCAGCAGCAATACCTGCTGCTGCAGACGCACACCGGCGACGCGTACGATGTGCGCGCGCTCGTGCAAAAGGACGGCAGCGGCCGCTGGGCGCTGACCGGCATGGCAGTCCGCCAGGGTCAGGATGGCAGCCTGACCTCGAATTTGCATGGCGGCGGCACCACACAGCCTGCTTGCGATTTTCTTGAGCAGCAGTTCGGCGCCGCCCAAGCCGCTTCAATAATCAGTGAGCTTGGGCGGCTCTCCGAGCTTATTCCAGAAGCTCTTGAAGCCCGCCATGGCCGCTTAGTGGAGCTAGGTATCGATTATGGCATCGATACCGCGGGGAAGCCCTGGATACTCGAAGTCAACTCCAAGCCCGGCCGCTCTATTTTTGCCCATATTGAGGATAACAAGATGCGAATACGTGCAATCACTAATCCAATCCGTTATGCCCGATACTTGCTCCAGCAAGCTAAGCTACCCTTATACCGCATCCCTACTGGCAGCTCTTTATAGATGGTTTACAGCGTATTTTACGTAGGATATAACGCCCAGTTTAAGCCCGGGCAGGGCATTTAGTTTAGGAGGAAACCCCAACCATGAGTTTGACAACTTGCACGATTCATGTGACACAGAGACAGGAAAAAGTCATCTACTTGACCAGTGAATTGGCGAGGTCTCTTAAGCTGGCGAAAACTAGGTCGGTCATTCTGCATGTAGGAGGAAAAAGTGTACCAACCAATGTAAAGCTGCTAAAAAAAGCAGGCCATCACCTGCATGTGCCTCTCTCTATCATGTCTCAGCTACGCATTCCCCAGCTCGGCTCCACCTTGATTGTATGCAACAATGGCAAGGATATCCGTTTAGGGCCGCTCATCGGCATTTTAACGAATGCTTCAGCCAGCGGAACGTCCCCATTCGGATCTCGTACCGGATTTATTCGCGAGTTTATGCAGGTAGGCTCTGAGAAATCGTTTTACTTTGGATTCTCGCCCCGTGATGTCAATTGGTCCCAAGAGACCGTGACCGGCACATTTCCGCGTAAAGAGGGCGGCTGGTTTCGCAAAACCGTACCCTTGCCAGATGTCGTGTATAACCGCTTGCCAAGCCGTAAAGCTGAAAAAACGGCTTCTATGAATGCATTTAAGCAACGATTTGTACGTAAAGGCATTCCTCTGTTCAACTGGGCTTTTTATGAGAAATGGGATGTTTACAACTTGCTTGAAGGAACCGATGCTTTCCGGCATGTACCTGAATCGCATATTAATCCTTCCTCCACCCAGATCAAGGAAATGCTCGACAAGCACAAGTTTATTTACCTGAAACCAACCGGCGGCAGCCTTGGCATCGGCATTTATCGGGTTACCTATAACCCCAAACGCGGCTATTATGTACGTTTTCGCCGGCCCGGCAAAAATGTGCTGCTGCGCTTCAGCCGATTTGATGCCTTGATGTCGATGCTTAATCGCAGTAGTGCGAAGCTTAACCATTACGTCGCCCAGCAGGGCATCCGCCTGATTGAAATTGATAATTGCCCGATCGACTTCCGGTTCCATTTAACTAAAAATATTAATAACCAATGGGTAGTAGCCGGCATCGGCGCCAAAAAAGCAGGTAAAGGCAGCGTAACTACCCATGTTCGCACAGGCGGGCAACTCATGACACCCGAGCAGGTGCTGCGCCAAATTTTCGGCTCACGGGCTGACTCGGTTTTGAATAGTGCCAAAGATGCAGCTATTAAGCTGGCTGAAGCTCTTGAACGCAATGACAAGCATATGCTGGGTGAGCTAGGGTTTGATCTCGGTATTGACCAAAGCGAGCGAATTTGGATGTTCGAAGCCAATTCCAAGCCTGGCCGCTCCATTTTCAAGCATCCCGCACTTAAAGGAGAAGGTAAGGCAGCACTCAAGCACGTCTATGACTACTGTCTGTACCTAAGCCGATTTCGCGCAAGGAGGGAATCTTGAGTGGAGCTACTCCTACACAAAAAACCGCGACGCCCTACCCTGGCCATTCTCACTCATTCCGATGACAAGAGACTTTTTAGGGGAAATCAAGAAAATTATATCGACTTGATCAGTGCTGGCGAGGAAAAAGGCGTCAATGTTTATGTAATGACGACCTCTGACTTCAAGCTCTCAGCCAAACAGGCTGTCGGTTACTCTTATAATCCCAAGCTGCGAAGCTGGAAAAAAGAGCTGCTGCCGCTCCCGCATGTTATTTATAACCGGATTCCGTTCCGCAAATTCGAGCAGCTTCCTGAGGTGCAGCCGATCCTGCAAAGCTGTAGCCGCCATAGAAAGATCCATTTTTTCAATCCTTCCTTCTTCAACAAATGGACACTGTTCGAGTGGTTGAACAAATCCAAGGAAACTGCGCCTTATATTCCTGCCACCCAAAAGCTGACGACCAGCGATGAATTGGAAAAATTGCTGCATAAGCATTCCAGTCTTTATTTGAAGCCGATACGCGGAAAAGCCGGCAAGGGCATTATGAAGGTCAGCCAGATTATCGAAAAAACATCGAAGGTGTCCAAATACCAATTAAGTGTCCAGGATAAAACAAGAAGCCATATTTCCCGATATTCAAGCGTCTCCCAGCTATGGAACCAAATTAATCAAATGATGGTGACCCAGGATTATATTATGCAGCAGGCCATCACGCTTTCCCTTTATCGCCACCGGCCTTTCGACCTTCGCGTGTTAGCCCAAAAAAACAGCAAAGGCCTTTGGAGTATCGCCGGGATTGGTGCAAGGCTTGCAGGAAAAATGAGCATTACAACCCATGTACCGCGTGGCGGCTCAATTGATGACCCTGCGAAGCTGCTGGCAGCCAGCTTTGGAGCGCTTGAAAGCAAGCGCATATTACGGCGTGCCAAAACAGCTTCATTGATGATAGCTAAACAAATTGAGAAAGCAAGCGGTAGCACTTTGGGGGAAATGTCACTTGATTTAGGGGTCGATACGTCGGGGCAAATCTGGTTTTTCGAAGCGAACTCCAAGCCTATGAAGTTTGATGAGCCCCCTATCCGCAAAAAATCTTTGGACAATTTAATCAACTAT
The DNA here is from genome assembly GCF_011440305.1 of Paenibacillus agricola. GTDB lineage: Bacteria > Bacillota > Bacilli > Paenibacillales > NBRC-103111 > Paenibacillus_S > Paenibacillus_S agricola. The sequence continues at coordinate 507,829 of NZ_JAAOIW010000005.1, forward strand.
TGTATCTATTTATCCAAGCAGCCGATTAAAAAAGTAAGCACATCCTTCAAAAGGAAAATACAAGCAAAGGCCAAAAAAGCAAGATGAGCGGGTGATTATAATGACCTCCTACCGATTAGGAATTTTGGCGATGTACCTATCGGAGCGTAAGCTTGAAGAGCTCGCTTATTTCCGAAAGCTTAGCATAGCTGGGCGTAAGCTGGGGCTACAGGTGCTCGTCTTCACTCCCGATGATATCGATGGAAGCAAACGTAAAATTAAAGCGCTCGTGTACGATCCGCCCTCTGGCAAATGGCAACGCAAGATGGCGCTTATTCCCGATTTGATTTATGACCGATGCCGCTACCATGGCGTTCATAATTACCATAAAATTTCGCGGTTTCGCTCCCAATATAACAAGCTTCATTATATAAGCCACCCTTTGGCTAATAAATGGAATATGCACCAAGCTTTATCGGAAAATGCGGATATTGCTCCCCACCTCCCTGCAACCATTCGTTATAACAGCCAAAAAGATATGATCGGCTTGTTAAAGCAGCATCAGCGGATTTTTCTGAAGCCCCGTAATGGCACGGGGGGGCGCGGCATTGTTCGCCTGCAGCGAATATCAAATTCGTTATTCCTGATGCAGGGCCGGGATGAGCAAAGGCGTATCATCCCTCCACAACGGATTAGTGAAACGCAAATTTCCGCCAAATTAAGCACTTGGCGCCTACAGGGTCGCTATATTATCCAGCAAGGTATTCCTCTCACCTTAAAGGACGGGCGTGTCCACGATTTCCGCATGCTGATCCAGAAGGACGGCAAAGGTGATTGGCAGGTTACCGGCTGTGCCGGACGGATCGGTCCCAGGCATTCCGTCACCTCCAATCTCCATGGAGGCGGCACGGCGATAGCCATGGAGAAGCTGCTGCTGCAACGCTTCGGCAGCCCAGATAAGGTTGCATCCATTAAAGAGGAAGCTTATAAGCTTGGCATGGATGTCGCTCAATTTCTTGAGCAAAAATTCGGAAAGCAATGTGAGATCGGCATCGATCTGGCCATAGATCCCAAAGGCAAGGTCTGGCTGCTGGAGGTCAATCCTAAGCCTTCCCGTGAAGTGTTTTACCGGATTGGCGAACGCGTTACGTATCGCAGAGCTATAACCAGACCATTAGAATACGCGTTATGGTTATTGAAGAAAAGCCCTTCGGTTAGAGATGAAGAATGACTTAAAAAAACCAGGTCCATTACAGTGATATGTCACTGTAATGCCTGGTTTTTCACCTTTTAGCACTCTGCACTTATTTCTCTATTAACGCCAATATATCGGAGAACTGCGCTATACGCACATGTGCATCCTCCAGCTCGCCTTCCTTGCGGAAGCCTGCATAATCACAGCCGACGACGGTTAAACCATTCTCAATACCAGCTTCAACATCAGAAGATCGGTCTCCGACCATCCATGCCGATTTAACACCATATATATCTAGCAGCTTTTTGACTAACACTACCTTGGATCTTGTCTGAAATTCTCCAGCACTGTACAAGCCTTCAAAAATAGGGCTTAAGCCTTTAAATTCCATAACCCCTTTAACATAACCTTCAAGACCATTGCTTGCTATAAATAAACGGATACCTTGGGCATGCAACGCAGATAGTGTATCAGCAACACCTTCGTATAAGGAGCCTTCCCTATTGGCCAAGCCCTTCATTTGGTAATCCAGCAATAGCTCATCAGCACGTCTATGTACAGCCATATCCACATCAGGCATAACCCGCTGCCAAATATGTTCAAGCAGCATCCCCAAGCTTCCCAAGATTGCACTCTCAGGGGGCGTTTCACCGATATAGGTCCCCTCCGCCTTCATTTGGTCGAAAGTAGCATGGTAAGCTGGCAGCAGTAAGGTTTCTGTTTGAAATAATGTCCCGTCTAAGTCAAAAATCATAGCTTCAGGCTTCTGAAAAGTTGGCAGCAAGCTTATTCCCCTCCCAAGTTAAATCGTTCACGTTCTATACAAACATGATTTTCTTTATATGTCAAACTGAGATGCTGCCAGCGCTTTGCAGCTCTCCAAAATTTTAATAATGATAATGGATATAGACGAATAAGCTATAAGCTTTGCCTATATTGATTACTTGTATATGGAATGCCATAATTAAGATGACTTTATTCAGGAGGCTAAATCATAATGCAGCAGCAAAACTACCAGAACCACCGTAAAATGGATCCACTTTACCACTATCTGCTCTCCTTATTTTCCTTGCTGTTCCTGATTGGATCGCTTATTTATTTGGGAATATCCTTGGCGAAAGGAGAACGTGTTTTCGAGGCTTTACTCTTTTTGACCGGTGCCTTGTCAGTGATGATTGTTTTTCTTAAGCTTCGCATGTATGCTTTAAAAGCACAGGATCGAGGCATTGTCGCTGAGGAGCAGCTACGTTATTACATCTTGACGGGCAAACGGATCGACGCCAAGCTGACGTTAAAACAAATTATTGCTTTGCGTTTTGCCTCTGATGAGGAGCTTCCCTCCCTTGCGAGCAGAGCGGTTACAGAAGGCTTAAAACCAGACGATATCAAAAAAGCAATTTTACATTGGAAATCCGATAACAATCGCTTGTAAAGCCTATAATTCCCCAAAAGGAAAGGCATCACATGCAATAACTAGCTCTAGAGCTAGCTCCCAGCAGCTCGGCGCACTAAAAAAACTCGTTGTGGTTTTTAGCCACAACGAGTTTTTTTTCAGATCCAAGCGGACTAAAATATTTTTTTTAAATCCTGCTCCGATTTCAAAATTTCTACAGCCTCGCGGAACCGCAATGAGTGAACGACTTCCCGTTCACGCAAAAATTTCAAGCTATCCTGTAAATCCACATCATCTGTCAAATCAATTAACCATTGGTAAGTTGCTCTCGCTTTTTCCTCGGCCGCTATATCCTCATACAAGTCTGCAATTGGATCACCCTTCGCCTGAATATAGGCCGCTGTCCAAGGAACACCCGCTGCATTCGTATAAAACAGCGCACGATCATGGCTCACATAAATCTCATCAAGCCCCGCAGCCTTCAATTCGGCTACACTCGAATCCTTTGTAAGCTTATAAATCATCGTTGCAATCATTTCGAGATGCGCAAATTCTTCCGTCGAGATATCTGTTAGTAAGCCTATGATTTTACTAGGAATCGAGTACCGCTGGTTCATGTAACGCAATGCCGCGGCAAGCTCTCCATCAGCTCCGCCATATTGCTCTAGCAGCAGCTTTGCCATGCGCGGGTCACATTTACTGACCTTCACCGGATATTGCAGCTTTTTCTCATAAACCCACATGATCGAATAGCTCCTCTCCTACGCGTTTTAAACTTGCCAGGGCCACGGTGTATCTATCCATTGCCAGGGCTGGCGTGTAAAGCTTTGACCAAAGCTTTTGAGGGGACCAAACTCCAATTCAAAGCGTCCAGCGAGCTGCATCCTTTTTTGGGCGCATTGGTTGTATTGTTGAATTGCCTGACTGTCCAAGGGGTGCGTATCCAAATATAAGGTTAACTCCACCAATACAAAATCGACCTGCTGAAGCTCTTCAAGCATCGTATAGAACTGCTCAGGCATTATCTTATCCATAGCTTGCATGCCTCCTCTCTGTGCTTAACATTGGGGCTCATAGGAACTATAGAGCATCGGCCATAGGGTTCCATGCCTAAGCGCTTCCCGGGGAGAGAATTGAGGCAGATTCATCGGCTGGAACTGGATAAATAAGTTCGGTGGTAAAACATAGGTTTTAATCCGGATGGGGGGACATGGATCACAAGGGCCTATATATGGATGCCATGCCTTTACCTGATTTAGTGGATTCATGGGTACACCTCCTTTACCATTGTGGAAATCCTATCCATATGTATATAGGCTACCGGTTGTCCAATATGTTAGCTCAGCACAAAAAAACCTCTAGAGGCTGTAAGATCTACAGTCCAGAAGGTTTATTAATCGATTTCCATTTATGATATCAGAAATGCCAGTACCTCTTCGTATGATTCTCGTAACAACCAATTAAGCTTATCCTTTGAAAAGCCACTTCGTCCATATTTGTCGAAAAACATACTCAGGTTAGCTTAATATTAAGCTTCAAAAGCCCCACACGTCGAAGCGCCATATATACAACGATAATAACTGGACCAAGCACAAGCCCGACGACTCCTGCCAGCTTAAAGCCAACATACATGCTAACTAAAGTGGCTAGAGCGTTAATACCCACTGCGTTGCTAATAATTTGCGGCTCTACAAGCCTGCGGAATAACATAATGACAGCCAACAGGATGAGTAAGCCTACCCCCAATGAGAGGTTGCCCGCAAGCATGTTATATAACGCCCACGGGACAAGAACCACGCTTGTTCCTAGTACCGGAAGTACATCCAAGGCTACAATCAGCAAAGCAATAGCCAGCGGGTATTCAACTCTTAATAAAAGCAGCCCGATGAGCGTTACAAAATAGGCAAGGAAGCTGATCAGAATTTGAGCGAATAAAAAGCCGAAAACCGCCTTTCTTAGGTCAAGCAATACACGGCTTGCCTTGGACTGCGACTCTTTATCAAATAAGCCAATGAAGGATTCATAAAGCGCAGGCAGGCTTAGCGAAATCAAATAAAGCCCGATCACAAATACAGCAAATACAACAAACAAATTCGGAATGGTCTTCGCCGCATCCAATACATAAACGGATATAGCGGTAACAATCTCCCTCATATTGGCCGTTAGCGTCTGGACTCCAGCCTCTGTCCATTGTTGAAGCTGCTCCGCCCAGCCTGCGGGCAGGGTTTGATAAAAGATCCGCGTTTGCTCAAATGTGCGATCCAAAAGAGATTTACCCTCGTTCAAATAATCCGGGGCATTTTCCCAAAAATCGATTAATTCCGAAACCATTTTAAAGCCCAGCAAATAAAAGAACCCAAGCACCGCAGCCGTAAATAACGAGCAGGTTAAACTGGCCGCCCAAAACCTGCTCATTCGGGTGAGCCTCATCATCCATTGAATGGGTTGCTCCAGCAAGATAGCTACCAGCAGTGCAAGCATAAAAGGAAATCCTATCGTAAACAGGGCATAAAGCAGGAGTACGCCTAACACACCAAACAGGATAAGCCTTAATGACATGAAAAGGGTATCCCTCCTAAGAAATTTCGTGGAAAACTCAATTCTTAAGCCCTGCTACTCTGCCTAAGTAATAACAGGCTTGGCAGCTTCTGTATTTTTATAAATCATCACCCTCATAATCCGTAGCCTTCTAACCTCGGTGATTTCAAAAATAAAGTTTTCATACTCTAACTTCTTGCCCTTGGAGACCACCCCGTCCAGCTTCGTGAACAGCCAGCCGCCAATGGAATCCACTTCATCGTCTTCAATACCCAGTCCTAGCTTGTCATCCAATTCCTCAAGCAACACACGGCCATCGACCGAATAGCCATTGCCTTTTTTCTCGACGCTTGGGATTTCATTATCATCAAATTCATCGTGGATTTCGCCGACGATTTCCTCCAATATATCCTCTGCCGTCAAAATACCAGCGGTGCCTCCATACTCATCTACAACAATGACTAGCTGAGAATACTTTTTTTGCATGAGTTTTAATACATGGCTAATTTCCATCGATTCCGCCACCATCAATACTGGGCGAATGAAGTCCTGCAAGGAATGCACCTCGTCCGGATCTGCTGTCAACACGTCGGTAATATGGACAAAACCGATGATATTATCCTTGTCCTCACTAGCAACTGGATAACGAGTGTGCTTTGTTTTGTAAACAACTCTTAAATTCTCTTCGAAGGATAGCTCGGTAAACAAACAGTCCATATCTGTGCGCGGCAGCATGATCTCCCGCGCGACTCGATCCGAAAACTCGAAGATATTATCAAATAACGCAAGCTCGTCTTTATCAATATGGCCGCTTTTTGCGCTTTGATTCATTAATATGCGTATTTCTTCCTCCGTATGCGCAGCTTCATGCTCGGTTGCAGGCTTTATGCCAAACCAACTAAGCAAACGGTTCGCTGCACCATTGAGTACCCATATGACCGGAAAAAAGATTTTATGGAAAATCAGTAACGGTGCGGATGTCCATAGCGCCGTGCCTTCAGATCTTTGAATGGCAAGCGATTTGGGTGCCAATTCCCCTAATACGATATGTAAAAAGGTGATCACTGAAAATCCTATAAACACGGAAAGCGCGGATGAAAACCAGCTGTTATTCCAATTCAGCATGGCAAATAGCGGGTCTACAACAAGATGCGTAATGGCCGGTTCGCCGATCCAGCCTAAGCCCAGGGAAGCCAGCGTAATACCAAGCTGCGTTGCCGACAAATACGCATCGAGCTTTTTGGTAACCGTAAGCGCATATTTGGCTTTGACTACTCCTTCATTTTGCAATTGCTGAAGCTTAGTTTGACGTACCTTGACCAAAGCAAACTCCGATGCCACAAAAAATCCGTTCAACAATACAAGAAATAAGACCAAGGCTGCATTAAGAACGATAGAACCCCATTCAAAGCTTGTATGCTCCAAAGACTTCAAACTCCTTTTCTGCAAAATGATACTGCGAATTGCTTAAATCAAGGCCGCGCGCGTAGTAAAGTCCACTCCCTTATAATACGAATCCGCCACGAGCAGATTGGGCCCGCAGCAGCTTACGGCAGGACAATAGCAATTCACAGAGGCATGGAGCGGATGTGCCTCCCACCGCTCGAACACCTCTTGAAACTTATCTGTATGTATATTACCCAAAGATGGCACATCAGAAAAGTCCGTGACATAAACATCACCTGTGAATAAGTTCACATTCAACCGGTTACGCCCATCGGGATCATTGCGAACCGTAACGTTCGGTTCCATTCTTAGCCTCTGTAGCAGGCGCTGGCCTGCCTCATCTGTATTGCAAGCATAATAAGGCAAGGTGCCAAATAACATCCACAGATCGCGGTCTCGGCTGTCTAGCAGGCGGTGAATCGCATAGCTGTACTGATCCAAGGAAAGCCTGGGCAAATTTGCTGCAAATGAGCTTGGGTACATCGGATGGACCTCATGCCGCTGGCAGCCCATCTCGACAATCAGCCGATGAATATCGGCCAGCTTATCCAGCGTCAAATAATTAATCATCGACTCCGCCGAAATGAACATGCCGCCGCGGCTTAAAGCGATCGTGTTCTCCACCATGGTTTCATAAAGCTTGCCTGCGGCTTTATCAGATACCTGCCGTCCTGCACGGACAAAGCCCACCCGATGAAAGTCTTGAGCCGACGTATAATTAAAGGAGATATGCATCACATCCAAATAAGGCGCCATCATTTCATAACGGGCAATGGGCATCGTTAAATTGGAATTAAGCTGGGTATGGATTCCGCGCTCACGGGCATATTTAAGCACCGGAACGATATAATCACGGACGGATTGCTCGTGGTAACTGGGCTCTCCCCCGGTTATGGATATTGTTTCCAGATGCTCCACTTGGTCAAGCCTTTGCAAGATAGTGGCTACAGGAATGCGTGGGCCTTCCTTCATGGTTAAGGAATCCCCTACAGCGCAATGCTCGCAGCGCATGTTGCACAAATTGGTTACCGTTAATTCTACACTTGTTAATATGTGTTTTCCGTGCCTTTGCAAGGAGCGAATTGGATCCCATGGATCATTCTCGGGAGACATCGCCTGCAGCATGGAAGTAAGCTTAGTATTCATAATCTCGTTCACCTGACTCTTGAAGTATTTTACAGTCTATTGTAGCGTAAGCCTGCCAAAATTGAAACTGACCACAGCCAACTCAAAAAAACCCGTCAAAAACGGGCCCATGGTTTCAATCATCCTAACTGAATGCAGCAAGTATGACATTGCTGGGTTCAACTTGCCAGATTATACTATTACCCATTAACCGCGGTGATCATAACGGATAGCTTACTGGAAAGATCTACATCCGTTGGTGCGCTCAACTGCTTCCCTTCGGCTGATTGAAGAACACGTATTATTGGGCGTTGCGGAAAAATGGGGTTTAAGCTCACAACCGTACCCACCTCCCCTGTACTAAGGGTTACATTAATGCCCAGGGGATAGATGGCGATCTTATCGCGAAAGAGCTCAATTTTCTTCTTTTCAAATAAGCTCCCTGTTCCCGCATAAATAATTTCCATCGCTTGGTGGGGAAGCATCGCTTTTCGATAAACGCGGTGCGTCGTCATGGCATCGTAGGAATCGACAAGTCCAATCCACTTAGCATATTCATGGATATCTTCCCCGTGGATGCCTCTTGGATACCCGCTTCCGTTCAAGCGCTCATGGTGCTGGAACGCACAATGGGCAGACAGCAAAGGAATATTGGGCTCATCCTTAAGCAGCTTGAACCCGTATTCCGTATGCTTTTTCATACACGTATATTCGTCATCCGTCAGCTGTGCATTTTTGCGCAGAAGCTCGTAGGGAATCTGGGTTTTGCCGATATCATGCAGCAACGAACCAAGGCCCAGCGTCATTAATTCATTACGATTATACCCATGTGCCATACCTAGCACTGTTGAATAAATACATACATTTAATGAATGCTGGTATAAATAATCATCCATAACACTAATATTGGTCAACATAATCATCGCGTCTTTATGGCTACTCAAATCGTTGATAATCAGGTTCATAATTTCGCCAAATTTTTTGCCTATTTCGATAAATCCGGCAGTTTTATTTTTGATGGATCTGTCCATCATTTTACGGAAGGAATTACGAATTTCAGAGATCGCCTTATATCGGGTCTCCTCGCTCAGCAACTGGGGAATCTCAATATCTTCAGTTCTTGGGTCTGCGACATAAATAAAATCTACCCCATACTTGCCTAACCTATTAATTAGCGCCTGCGTCAATTCGACTCCTTCAGCCAGAAGTACAAGGCCTTCTTCGCTGTAAATCTTCCTCCCTAGCTTCATGCCGGGAAGTACTGTATGTATAGGCAGCAAACGCATAGGACAAACCACGTCTTCTTTCTACTGGGAAGTTAGTATATACGCCTAAATGTAATAGATTCCACATAAAAGAGCAATACACTTTTACAAAATTCGACACGAAAACAGGACTTTCACAAAAAAATAAGGCATCATGCACAGTTGGACTACCCTAAAAAGAAGCTGTTATGAATCTTTGCAACTAGAAGCTAGTTGTCCACATGCCTTTAAGCCTATAGGTAATCGGAATATATCGCAGCAAGCTTGCATATCCATCGATAATCTCATAAAATCGTTATGTCGGACATGCCTTATCCAGTTTATATACGATATAATAGGAGGCTTTATATGCTAAGTTTAAATTATTGGGTTGCTATTATTATGGGCATTATCGAGGGGCTTACTGAATTTCTGCCTGTATCCTCTACAGGGCATATGATTTTGGCACAATCCTTGCTAGGCATCTCTGAGGACGATAAAATCATGAAGATATTTGAAATCGTCATTCAGCTTGGTGCGATTATGGCCATTGTGGTCCTCTATTGGAAACGGATTCTACGGCTGTTTGGGTTAGCTAAAAGCCCGGGCCGCACCGGAAAACGCAAGCTGAATTTGATCCATATCCTTATCGGTATATTGCCAGCAGGAATAATAGGATTGCTGCTGAATGATATTGTAGACGAATATTTGTTTTCGCCACGCACAGTTATGATCAGCTTAGTTGTTGGGGGCATCCTGCTGATTATCGCAGAAAAAAGAACACCTAGAATAGAGGCTCGCGATCTTGATGACATTAGCTACAAGCAAGCTTTATACATAGGGCTGTACCAAATTCTGTCCGTCGTATTTCCTGGCTTTTCGCGCTCGGGAGCTACCATTGCAGGAGGCATGCTGTCCGGAGTAAGCCGCGGTGCTTCTGCTGACTTCACTTTTATTCTGGCCATACCGCTTATGTTCGCCGCTACGGGTTTATCCCTAGTGAAATCTTACCACATGTTTTCCACGGAGGTTATGGGATTTTTCATTGTTGGATTTATCGTGTCCTTCATTGTTGCCTTGCTTGCCGTCATGACCTTTATCAGGTTTGTACAAACAACATCCCTTACTTATTTTGCCTATTACCGTTTTATCGTCGCTGCGCTTTTCGCCATCTACTTTTTCGTTATTAAATAATGCTTATATGATTAAAAAACAACCTTACTTTTGTTATCAACGGAAGTAAGGTTGTTCTTTATCAATCACATCATATAACGTATAATTGTTGCAGACATCGAAAACGTCATACAGGTAAAAGGTTGATCCAAGTGACTAGTTACAATAAAAGGGAATATTTCAGATTATCTCTACAAATTCCACTTTCGGCTGAGCTTAAAATTATTGGCATTAATGAAGTGTCGGTTGAAACCAAATATGCGCAAATTGTCGTAGTTGATATTAGTGCTGGCGGGCTGCGTATTCATGCCAAGCTTGATTTGCCCTTACATATCGATTTATTGCTTGAATTCAAATTTTCTTTATTCGATAAACAAATGAAAATACTAGGCACAATAACTAGAAAATCGATGTATAGCCCGGAGCTGTATGAATATGGCATCCGCTTTTCTTTGGATGACCATACACATAGCCTATTGATTGGCAAGCTCAACTTGCTTCATATTCGCCTTAAACAAACCAAAGTGGTTTCAAGCTGCAGCTTTTGTTCCGAGGAAGAACTTGTTAAATTTTATTCAAATCCCTGATCTCTTAGATATCCATCGTTGGGCCACACTCGCTTCAATAGCTTCCGGCTTTTGGAGCTCCTCCCTGATGATGTCCCGAATGAAATTAGGCAAGAAATACTCAATCTCCCTGCCTTCGGACAAAGTAAGAAATCCAATCCCAAACGTGAACATATCTATCGTGCCTACTGTATACTCCTTTTCAAGGTCTAAGAGCTCATTGCCAATCCAGACCGCTTGAATCCTGCTATAAGCAGGTGCAGCAGGATCATATTCAACCCGCAAACCATCCAAGTTAAGCATCCCCAACACTTTTCCACGAAAACCAAACCCATACAGCGGCTTTTCCATAAATTCTTGCATACGAGATTCTTCCAATGCCTTCCAAATTTTCTCTCCACTCAGGAGCATTCGGCAAGAATTAATCGGCGAAGGGCAAATTTCCAGCAGTCTTCCTGCAGTTACAGCCCCCACCTCCAACCCCTCCAGCAATTGGCCTGCATTCACCAAAGCAAGCTCTGCTCCTGTCCACTTACGAATACCCGCGGCAAGCAAATTCCCGAGTGGCGACTCTTCATACCAATTCGCAGCAAGCGGCTGCTCCAAATAAGCGACCTGCTTCGCCAGCACTTGTGACGAGCTCGACCTGTATTGATGTACGAGATTAGCGATATGCTCATCTTCGGGATAAGTGGAGGTCTTGCGAATACTAGCATGGACCTTCGTTCTTTTATGGGTTGAGGCATCCAATTCGATATCGACGATGCCAAAATATTGGCCATATTTGCCCGCCGCACAAATGAAGGTATCTCCAATTTGCATAGGCTCCTCTAAAAGATGGTGGGTATGGCCGCCCAAGATGAGATCAATGCCTTGGATTTCATCAGCCATCCGTTGATCATTGCGCAACCCAATATGGGAAAGCACTACAATCAGGTCTACACGTGGGCGCAGCATGCGAACCAGGTCAGCCGTTATCGACACAGGCTCCTGGATATCCCAGCCCAATAATTGATAAAAGTCGGGAAAATAAGCGGTGACACCAATCAGTCCGATGCTAATTCCGCCTTTGTTTATAATGTGATAAGGCATGCCCCACTCCGGAAAATCTCCGCTTGCTGCATCTAGAAGATTGCTGCACAGCACCTTGAATTTCGCTTGTGAGCCATACAGCTTGGTGAGCGTTTCTTGAGACAGCGTTAAACCCTCATTATTGCCAATTGTGATCGCGTCATAGCCCGTTTCGTTCATAATTTCTAAATTGGCTTCGCCGCTGCTGCCCTCCGTCTCTGTCCGTACCCGGTCCATGTGGTCGCCAATATCAAGTGTAAGCGTATGCTCTTCACCTGCGGATGCACGCAGCTCCTTAAAGGCAGCCGCAATGCTCGGCATTTGTTCAAAATGGCTGTGAATATCATTCGAGTGCAGTATTCTCAGCCGCAGTGTTGGTGAATCCATATTGGCCACCTTCCTCCCACATTTGCTTACTTACTAAATTTAAGATCTTCCAAAGCTATATGATTTTTGAAGCCATAGGTTGCTTCCTTATGTATTTCATTGTAGGAAAACCGGATTTGGACTACGCTTTTCACATTTAAACACTCGCTGCTGCCATTCGGTACATACAGACGGATCGGGAACCCTTTGACAAGCGGTTTGCCCTCTTGTTTGAACAGGAACACAGCCTCACCAAGCTCATCCCATGGAATCGTTGCTTGAAACTCATCCGCCGCTTCAACGGTTAGCTGTGAAGGCTCACGGTCTGCCCGTTCCTGCGGCGGTAGCTGCTTCTGCCAAGCTCGATACCATTCCTGCAGCTCGAAGGCCTCGCCTTCAATTTCCGGCACTCGATCTGCCAAGGACACCACACGCGGTGCCATGGCTGTTAATTGCTCAATTGTAAATTCAGCCTGACCACTCATCTGGTCGTTAACGCGAATTCTCATAAGCTACCTCCATTATCCTGCGGGTTCGTAAAAAAACTAACAACGTCTATTATACCATTATCCAAGTCAAATATGGTATGCTGTATTCATTATGTAACATTACTGGACTTCTAAAACAAGCAAGCAATGGAGCGATGTTCATGAAACTGCAAATTTACGTTTTTGCCGGTATAGCCGAGCATATACAAGGGCCGGTCATCCATTTGGAATGGAAGCAGCAAGCCCCTTTAACCCCCGTTTTATTAAAGCAGCATTTAATGGAGCGATACCCGCAGGCGGCAGCACTATGGCCACAAGCTTTTATAGCCATTAACCAAAGCTATGCCGAGGATAACCAAATTATCGTCGAAGGGGATGAAATTGCCATTATCCCTCCTGTATCTGGCGGTCAGGTCCAGCTGGTCGAGATTACCCAGCAGCCCATCTCCATAGAGGCAGTTACCGCCAAGGTGCTGCATCCCAACCATGGAGCAACCCTAACCTTTATCGGGACCACACGGGAATGGACGCATGGTAAGCGAACGACAAGGCTTGAGTACGAGGCTTATGAGCCGATGGCAGTTAAGACCATGCTTACGATCGTGGAACAGATCAGCGCGAGCTTTGAAGGCACCCTATGCGCGATTACCCACCGCTTGGGTGTTGTGGCTGTTGGCGAATGCAGCGTCGTGATCGCTGTATCCGCTCCTCATCGGGATGCCGCCTATGAGGCCAGCCGCTATGCGATTGAACGCCTGAAGCAAATGGTTCCCATTTGGAAAAAAGAAATATGGGAGGATGGCTCGGAATGGAAGGGCCATCAGCAAGGCCCCTGGAATCCGCTGGCCAACCCCATGCCAGAAAGGAGCTGATCCGCAGATGGATCCTATCGAATCTACCATAGAAACAGCCCCCTCTGGGCGTTATTCCCGCCAGCTTTTATTTGCCCCAATCGGAGAGCAAGGGCAAAGCAAGCTTGGAGACGCCCGTGTTGCCATCGTAGGCATGGGCGCGCTTGGTACCGTCCTGGCCAATCATATGGCTCGTGCTGGCGTTGGCTTCCTCCGCTTGATCGACCGTGATTTTGTCGAAGCCAGCAATCTGCAGCGCCAGATGCTCTATGATGAGGCTGATGCGGCTTCATCAGAGCCTAAAGCGATAGCTGCAGCAAAAAGGCTGCAGCAAGCCAACTCACAAATTACGATTGAACCCGTTGTTACCGACCTTAATGCGATCAATGCAGAGGCATTGCTGTCTGATGTCGGGCTCATTCTCGACGGAACGGACAATTTCAGTGTCCGTTTTCTAATTAATGATGTGAGCGCCAAACACTCGATCCCTTGGATTTATGGAGGAGCTGTAAGCTCACGGGGTGTATCATTGACGATTATTCCCGGCGTAACCCCTTGCTTACGCTGTATATTTGGGCAAGCTCCAGCCCAAGGAACCGCTGAGACCTGCGATACGGCAGGCGTAATCGGTCCCATCATCCATACGGTCGCCTCCCACCAGTCCACCGAAGCGTTTAAACTGCTTGTAGGTGCCACTGAACAACTGAACCGTAAAATGGTCCATTGGGATCTATGGTACAACCAGCATGCCGCTGTGGACGTCAGCAAAGCCCGCAAAGCCGATTGCCCTGCTTGTGCCATGGAGCGTTATGAATACTTGGAGCAGGATTTGGCCGAGGATACGATGCAGTCCTTGTGTGGGCGAAATTCCGTCCAAATTCAACCATTGCACCCCGGCTCCTTTGACTTGGTGGAATGGGCAGATAAATGGCGCCCGTTAGGTGCGGTCGAGCTTAACCCTTTCCTGCTGAAGCTCCAGGTTTCGGAAGTAATAACACTAGTCTTATTCCCGGATGGTCGTATCCTGGTGCAAGGTACGAATGATCCCGTGCAAGCCAAGAGCCTGTATAGCCGTTATATTGGCATGTAAATTACTAATTATTTAGATTAATTATTAGGTTTATGGTCCCTTGTGCTTATTGTCAGTGACGACTTCCTTTGTTACTATACGCGTATATTCAAAAATGAATAGCTGCAAACATTCATCAAATTATAGCTTGAGGTGATCTTCTTGAGAATTTCGGTCATGGATTTACAGGTTGGAGATCGCACGAGCTTAGATGTATTTAATAAAAATGGTGTTCTTATTGTTGCTGCGCATACAGCCCTAAATGCATCGGACATCAATAAGCTGAACCTGCACCAAATCGATGATGTAGACCTGATGATTAGATTTGATGGCTTTACTGAAGAGGCGCAAAAACCTCTGAATATTTCACAGGATGAAGTTACGCAACAAATTAAAGCTTACGGTGAAGCGGTTGATGGCATTAAATATTTATTTGAAAGCAGTAGCAAAACCGGCAAGCTTGATGATGCCCAAGTCAATGAGAGCTTTGCCCCCCTCTCAAACCAGTTTGTTCAGGAAAAGGACGTAGTAGCGCTGCTGCTAAACTTAACCAACCAAAATGATTACACCTATCAGCATAGTGTACAGGTTGGGATGATCTCCTATTATATCGCCAAATGGCTGGGGCAAACCAACGAGAGAGCCATTATCGCGGGTAAAGCCGGATACCTTCATGACATTGGCAAATGCCGGATTGACCCCGAGATTCTTAATAAACCTGGGCGGTTAACCGATGAGGAATTTGAAGAGGTCAAGAAGCACACGCTCCATGGCTATCAGCTGATTAAAGATTCAAAGATGAGCGAAGCTTTAGCCCAAGCAGCTTTACAGCATCATGAACGATATGATGGCTCCGGTTATCCCTACCAAATCAAAGAAGCGAAAATCCAGCCGCTTTCCAAAATTGTTGCGGTTGCTGATATTTACAGCGCGATGATTTCATCGAGGGTTTACCAGGAAAAGAAAGATCTGTTATTTGTACTCAGGGAGTTATACCTCATGAGCTTCGGCAAGATTGACCCTAAAATCACACAAGTTTTCATACGTAATATGATTCCTAATTTTATAGGCAAACGTGTGTTGCTGACTTCAGGTGAAATCGGTTACATTATCTTGACGCATCCCAATGACTTTTTCAAACCTCTGGTACAAATTGATGACTATTTTATCAACTTGGCTGAGCATCCAGAATTGGAGATTGAAGAGGTTTACGTATAAACCACGCCAAGCATGTATTTGTACATAGGTAAATGAGCCTCCCCTTAGGGGAGGGCTCGTTTATTTTTTCAATAGACATTTCTTCTGGCCTTTAAAAACGTTTTTTTCCAATAAGGCTTGTTGATATTCGTGATTTGAACGCCATTGGCAGGCTCGGGTGACGAATGGATCATACGGGAATTCCCCATGTAAATACCAACATGTCCTACTGTTTTATTCGTCCGAAAACGACCAGGCACATAAAAAAACATTAAATCTCCCTTACGGAGCTGGTTTCTGCTGACGGTTGCGCCTTTTGTAGATTGCGCTCGAGCCGTTCGTCCTAATGGGATGCCATATCTGCCATAAATGTACCGGGTAAAGGTGGAACAATCGAATTTATTGGATTGTGGATAGGGCGGGGCTCCAAATAAATATTTGACGCCCATATATCTTTTCGCTTTGCTGATCAGTTGGTTAATGTCGATGTTTTTTAACGTTGCTGCCGGAACGCTTAGGCTCTCCCCTGTAGCTGCTAAGGTAGTGGCGTTAGTGATCCCATTACCATCGCCGTATACAACTGATGCCATAGTTTCTACGATATCCTCCCCCTCTTCTGCCGCTGGCTCCTCTCCTTTAAATGGGTCCTCAGGGTCATCCACAAAATCATATTCCCCTCCCGTATTAGGCTCTTCAGGGTCGTTTATAGAACCTACTGCGATGTCCAAGTTTGGATAAATTTTCACTTCATTCTCCTTGGTTTCAAAGCTCATATAGGCTGAAAATAAGGGCTCCAGTGCTGAGACAGGAATATAAAACAGCGATTGATACAATAGGGGTGCTTGTGCCAAGCTTATCGTTTCCTCGTCCACTATGGCTTCTGTACTACCAGCCTTTAGCTCATAAGCCGCATCCAAATCACCTATTTGGTAAGTTAAACGATTCGCTTCCCACTTCGTATTTAGCTGCAAAATCTTTGCAATCCCATCCCCAGAGACGTAAGAGACATTCTCAATCTTTACAATAGGGACATTTGCCGTTTGATCCTCATTAAGTACAGTAACATTACCCGTTCCCTTTCCATCCCCTGCTGCAAGTGTATGGGGGTGGCCCTTCGATTGCTGCTGTATGCCTCTAGGGTTACAGCCCACCGTAGATACTGCCAGCACCGCTGCTATACAAAGAGTTCCACACTTGACTGGAAGCTTCATCGCCTTCACTCCTTTTTCTCATCTTCAATCCTGCTCTTAGCATGAGAAATTAGACCGGCTATTATGCATTCTTGTACAAAACAGGCATACCACGTGCTAAATGGCTTAATAAGAAGGTGCAAAAAAATACGTGTCCGAGAGACTCGAACACGCAAGTGTGGAAGTCATAACGAACACGTATTTTACCTGGTACTAAGCTTAACCGATACTGCCTTCCATTTCGAACTTGATCAAACGATTCATTTCCACTGCATATTCCATTGGCAGCTCCTTGGTGAACGGTTCAATAAAGCCCATAACGATCATTTGCGTAGCTTCTGCATCGGTCAACCCGCGGCTCATCAAATAGAACAATTGATCCTCGGATACCTTGGAAACGGTAGCTTCATGCTCCAGTGTAATATTATCATTCATAATTTCGTTATAAGGAATAGTATCGGAAGTGGACTCTTTATCCATAATCAACGTATCGCATTTAATGTTGGCCTTGGAGCCTTGCGAATTGCGTCCGAATGATGCTAAGCCGCGGTAGGTTACTTTGCCGCCGTGCTTGCTGATCGATTTGGATACAATGGTCGATGTTGTGTCCGGTGCCAAATGCGTCATCTTAGCGCCTGCATCCTGGTGCTGTCCGCGTCCAGCAACGGCGATGGATAGTACCATACCTTTAGCGCCGCGACCCTTAAGAACGACAGCTGGGTACTTCATTGTTAATTTGGAGCCGATGTTGCCATCTACCCATTCCATCGTTGCATTTTCTTCAGCAACCGCACGTTTGGTAACCAGGTTATAAATGTTCGGTGCCCAGTTTTGGATCGTTGTGTAACGAGCACGCGAGTTTTTCTTGCAAATAATTTCGACTACCGCACTATGAAGGGAGTTCGTGCTATAGATCGGAGCTGTACATCCTTCTACATAATGAACAAAGCTATCCTCGTCCGTGATGATCAACGTACGTTCGAATTGGCCCATGTTCTCGGAGTTGATACGGAAGTAAGCTTGAAGAGGGCTATCCACCTTCACACCCTTAGGTACATAGATGAAGCTGCCACCCGACCATACCGCACTGTTTAGCGCAGCGAATTTGTTATCGCTCGGAGGAATGATCGTACCGAAATGCTCTTTGAAAATTTCTGGATGATCACGAAGTGCTGTATCGGTATCTGTAAAAATAACACCTTGGTCTTCAAGGTCTTTTTGCATGCTGTGGTAAACCACTTCGGATTCATACTGAGCGGAAACACCAGCCAAATACTTTTGCTCGGCCTCAGGAATACCAAGCTTGTCAAAGGTTTCTTTAATTTCTGTAGGAACCTCTTCCCATGTTTTACCTTGCTTCTCAGAAGGCTTCACATAGTACTGGATTTCTTCGAAATTTAAATCGTCCATATTCCCGCCCCAACGAGGCATCGGCATTTTCAGAAATTGCTCATAGGATTTCAGACGGAAATCCGTCATCCAGCCTGGCTCGCTCTTCATTGTGGAAATTTCAATAATTAACTCCCGTGTCAACCCTTTGCCACTTTTGAAAATGGATTCGTGGTCATCACGGAATCCAAATTGATATGCTTCCATTTCGGGCATTTGTTTTGCCATGATAGTAAACCTCCTTAGAGTTTTGTAGAAAACTTACTTCGTAAGCCTCTGCCTTAGAGTTTTCACAGAAAACTTGCTTCGTAAGTATCTGCAATTTAGTTCTCATCTTACATATATTCTATTCAGCATTATTCTTGCTGCTGCGACTTGGCGACTCCCTTGCGTAAAGCATTCCAGCCTAAAGTTGCACATTTTATGCGGGCTGGAAATTTGTTGACTCCGGAAAGTGCATCGATATCCTCGTATTCGAATTCGATGGGCTCGCCCTTCATCAGCTTGGAGAACTGCTCCGCCATCTCTAGCGCTTCCTCAACGGTCTTGCCCTTTACGGCAGCCGTCATCATCGAAGCCGAGGCAAGGCTGATTGAGCAGCCTTCGCCTACGAATTTGGCAGCCTTGATTCGGTTTTCCTCAATCTGTAGCTGCAGCTGTATTTTATCGCCGCAGGTCGGATTGTTAAGGTCGATCGTGACCGCTTCCTCTTCAAAGGTGCCGCGATTTCGTGGTGTCTTATAATGATCCATAATTACTCTGCGGTACAAATCATCCAATTGCATGGCCGAAATACTCCTTTGTTTTGAGAAGCGAAGCGACCAAGCGGTCAACATCGTCTTCCGTATTATAAAGGTAAAAGCTGGCACGCGCCGTTGATGACACCTGTAGCCAACGCATTAAAGGCTGGCAGCAATGATGCCCTGCACGTATGGCAATACCCTCTGAGTCGAGTACAGTAGCCACATCATGGGGATGTACATCACCAAGGTTAAAGGTGACTAGCCCTGCACGTTCGTTGCGTGGTCCGTAAATCGTCAAGCCCTCGATCTCACTCAAGCGT
The DNA here is from genome assembly GCF_011440305.1 of Paenibacillus agricola. Classification (GTDB taxonomy): domain Bacteria; phylum Bacillota; class Bacilli; order Paenibacillales; family NBRC-103111; genus Paenibacillus_S; species Paenibacillus_S agricola. The sequence continues at coordinate 527,172 of NZ_JAAOIW010000005.1, forward strand.
TCTACTGCATAAGCGGCAAGCTGCTTCTCATGACGGTCAATTTCATCCAGCCCGATGCTTTCAAGAAAATCAATCGCTGCGCCAAGCCCAACAGCGCCAGCAATGATGGGGGTTCCACCCTCGAACTTCCAAGGAAGATCCTTCCATGTTGATTCATATAGATCCACATGGTCAATCATTTCGCCGCCAAATTCGATGGGCTCCATGTTCTCTAACAATGCCCTTTTCCCATACAGGGCACCAATGCCGGTAGGTCCGCACATTTTGTGCCCAGAGAATGCATAGAAATCGCAATCCAGGTCTTGGACATCCACTTTCAGATGTGGTGTGCTTTGGGCGCCATCAACAACCATCTTGGCACCATGGCGGTGGGCGATTGCCGCAATGGCTTTAACCGGATTCACTACCCCAAGCACGTTGGACACATAAGTGATAGCTACAATCTTGGTTCGGTCGGTTATAGTATCTTCCACATCCTGAAGAAGAATCGAGCCATCCTCTTGAAGTGGAATATATTTCAACACGGCACCGGTTGCTTTGGCAACCTGCTGCCATGGAATCAGATTGCTATGGTGCTCCATAGGAGTAATGACAATCTCGTCACCCTCTTTACAAACAGCACGTGCGTAGCCTGAAGCTACCATATTAAGCCCTGTTGTTGTCCCACGGGTAAAAATAATTTCTTCCACGGAATTGGCGTTAATAAATTTGGCAACCTTTTCCCGTGCGCCTTCATAAGCGTCAGTGGCACGCGAGCCCAAGGTATGGACACCGCGATGGACATTGGAGTTATCCCATTCATAATAATGCTTGATGGCCTCGATAACGGACACAGGCTTCTGCGACGTAGCAGCCGAATCCAGATACACCAAAGGATGGCCGTTGATTTCCTGATGAAGAATGGGAAAAAGCTGGCGGATCTCTTTGCTGTTCATTATTGTCCCAGCTTCCTTTCAACGAAGCGTTGCAGCTGCTCTTGGATCTTCTTCATTGGAATCACAGATACAACAGGTGCCAAGAAGCCATAAATGACTAAGCGCTGTGCTTCTGCCTTCGTAATGCCACGAGACATCAAATAGTGGATTTGGTCAGGATTGACTTGGCCCACGCTTGCAGCATGTCCAGCCTTCACATCATCCTCATCGATAAGCAAAATCGGGTTCGCGTCGCCGCGGGCTTTAGGGCTCAGCATTAGCACTTTCTCGGTTTGCTGCCCGTTAGCTCCAGTAGCGCCCTTCTCGATCTTCGTAATTCCGTTAATAATCGCTGTTGATGCATCACGCAAAACAGCACGAGTAATCATATCACTACTAGAGCTTCTGCCAAAATGAACCGCTCGGGTTGTTACATTCAGCTTCTGCTCGTTGGTACCTACGCAAATGATTTTGGCATCCGATGTCGATCCGTTACCCTTCAATAGGGAAGTCGTATCCGACATCACGTTGCCGTAATTCATCTCGCCAATAACCCAGTTCATGGTGGCATCCTGTTCAACACTTGCCCGGCGATAGCTTAAGTCTACTACGGATTCGTCCAGATTGTGGACGGAAGCGTAGTTAACAACAGCACCTGGCTTTAGAACGACTTCAACAATACCGTTCTGTACAAGGTGGTTTAAATCCCCATGGGAAGCGTAATTATCAACATAAGTAACGGAAGAATGGGACTCAGCAACAATCAGTACATGCGGTGAGAAGCAGGCTTCGGCGTCATCCGTTAAAAACAATGCCTGCAATGGAAGCTCTACATGGACGTTTTTGGGTACATATAAAAATACGCCGCCGCTCCATAATGCCGTATGCAAGGCTGTCAGCCTATTCTCTTCTTTACCCACTACCGTCATAAAATAAGCTTTTACCAACTCTGGGTGGCTAATTAGAGCCGCTTCGAGGCTTGTAAAAATAACGCCTTGTTTGGCAAGCTCCTCAGAGGAGCTTTGGAAAACGATACTAGAATTTTTTTGTACGATCAGGTTTTTCTGTTCGCCTTCATCCTGCAGCAGCGCCTTTGTGAATTCAGGTAGCTGGTCAAGTGATGTAAGCACCGATTCCACTTTATGTGTGCCGTAGGAACGAAGCGGCCAACGGTCGATTCTTGTTTTTTCAAGCACGGGTAAATCCAACGATCCTGCCAATTCAAGCGCTTCTGCACGTATATTGGTCATCCACTCAGGTTCTTGTCTCGATTGGGACAGCTCCACGATGGCTTGGCGATCGATGGGAAGAATGGCTTGTGTAGTCATGTATTATCCTCCTGTACGATTATCGCTTTGTTTAGGTTTGTTTATTAATTATATTTTGGAGCTGTTGTATGCATCGGTACTTTGAACTCTTCTTCTTTTCCGCCAACCGTTTCGTCATCGATTCCGAGTTCTTCCTTAATCCAATCATAGCCTTCTGCTTCCAAGCGCTCAGCCAATTCAGGACCACCCGATTTAACAATACGGCCTTGCATCATAACATGTACAAAATCCGGCTTTACATAGTTCAGTAAACGCTGGTAATGGGTAATAATCAAGAAGCTGCGGTCTTCTGAACGCATCGCATTAACACCTGCCGCTACTATACGTAGTGCATCTATATCCAAACCGGAGTCGATTTCATCCAAAATGACGACACTCGGTTCCAACAACAGCATTTGCAAAATTTCATTACGCTTCTTCTCACCACCAGAGAAGCCTTCATTTAAATATCGGTGCATGAACTCAGGGTTCATTTCCAGCTCTTTCATTTTGGCTTCCATTTGACGGATAAAACGGATCAAAGATATTTCGCTGCCTTCTTCGCGGCGGGCATTAATCGCACTGCGCAAGAAATCGGCATTCGTTACTCCCGTTATTTCGCTCGGGTATTGCATGGCTAGGAAGATACCAGCGCGGGCTCTTTCATCAACAGCCATGTCGAGTACGTCTGCACCGTTCAAAGTCATCGTTCCGCCACTTACTTCATATTTAGGATGGCCCATAACGGTAGCAGCTAATGTGCTTTTTCCAGTTCCGTTAGGTCCCATGATTGCATGGATTTCTCCACCCTTCATGGTCAAGCTTAACCCTTTTAAAATTTCCTTGCCTTCGACAGTAGCTTTTAAACCGTCTATAATGAATTCCGTTGTATTCGCCATGATCTTTTTTCCTCCATATTTGTAAAGTGTATATTTAGAATGATCATTCTTATCTAATAATCATTATAAACTGATTCTCAATGATTCTCAATGGTGTAACAGTCAAGTTCTTGAAAAAGACATGAAAACCCGCTATATATCAGGCTTTAAAAATATTCAACAATTGGCAATCATGATCCTTTTAATGCTCTTTTCACTTCATTGACAGCCTCTTCAAAAGCTTCATCCGTCAGCACAGGTCTCAAATTCGCTTTGTTGAGCGCGCCATAATCCAGTGGAATCCAAGATTTACAGCCTATGTAAGACGGGATAATCGGCAGGTGCAAAGGCTCCAGCAATTCATATACACGCAGCAGCATCACATGGAGCGGCTTCGATTTTTTCCACTTTAATCTTTCCTCAGCAAATGTGTCTGTCCATATATGCAACCCACCTAGCTTGTCCAATTGCTCCTGGTCTTGAATTAGTATGTCTTCCACAAGCTCTGCGTAACAACGAATTGGCACTTCCGTATCTTGGAGGCTCCAGCCTTCCAAGGTTACATCTAGCTGGTCTTGGCTTTCCGGCTTAATCCATTGCTTTTTCTGGTGCTCATAGGTTGGATATAAGTAGAAGCTTTCGCTTTCGATCTGGAAGTCCCTGGTTTCTTCACGAATTCCGCCCTTACGCATAATTAGAATTTGCTTGCCTTCAAATAATGCATCAATAGCAACAGCCCATTCCTTAAGTGCAACTGGTTGTGAATGTGCCTCCGTCATTGGTCTCTCCCCTTCTTTGTATTGAGTATCGAAGCCAGTTACAATTCCTAATACTCCATTATAAGTTTCCAGCCCCTAACAATGCAACTGTTGGCAGGCATAAAAAAAAGCATTTTACCTCAACCTAGGTAGGCAAGTGATAACTTGAAGGAGGATGAATCATGCGAGAAGGACTAATCCCTACGGTTTTAGGTACTGCTGTTACAGCATCGGGCGTAGCGCTGCGCAGGAAATACCCTATGGCTGCTACAGCGCTAACAGGCTTCGGTGTGGCACATGTTGTGTTAGGCGCAATCAATCTTACCCAGAATCGCGGCCGCAGCAGATTTTTTTAAAATGAGCCGTTCAGTGATTTTAACTTTTAACAACTATTTATGAGCATGTCAAAGAACCGTCCAGGATGTGAACTGCACCCCAATTGTTAGACATCATCTAACAGTTGGAGGTGCAGTTTTTTAATGGCTAAGTATACTTCAGATGAAAAATTATCAGCTGTTCAACGTTATTTAAGCAATTCTGAGAGTTATGCA
>NZ_JAAOIW010000050.1 GCF_011440305.1 Paenibacillus agricola
CTTAAAATATTGCGAGGAGTGCTTGAAATATCACTTCCATAGTATTTTTCATCAACTAATGATTATCAGACATTGCCCTTACCACGAAGATGTAAAATTAAGGGACACTTGTGTAAGCTGCAATAAAATAATTCTTTATTCATTTAAGTATCGTTACCACTATCAATGCTCGTGTGGCTACCGCATTACAGCTGATAACAATCGCAGCTGGTCAAATTGGGACAAAGGATTTGAAATTAAAAATGACATAATTATTTGGAGATATTTGAGCGATGATAAATAATATTCTACAACCAATGCAAAATGTAAGAGAATCGGACAATGTTTGTGTCGTCGTCGTCCGAGAATAGAAAGGGACTAAGCTATACCAGCTAATAGCTTGTCAAGATTCCCAGTAAAATGAACTTAAATAATATGGTATAGTTAAAATAAGCATGCCAAATAACCCTCCAAGTCATCTACGTTTTGGAAGGTTATACCAGTAATGTGGGTTAAGTTGAACGGAATGCCTTTTTATTTCTCAAGATGGCATAATGGACTTCTGTCAAGATAGTAGACACAGATTTTATGCTCACACAGCCAGATCCTGAAACGTACGTTCATAATCAGAAGGCGTGTTGTACCCAATCGAAGAATGGATACGTTGGTTGTTGTAAAACACTTCGATGTACTCAAAGATGCTCTTTTTCGCTTCTTCCCGTGTTTCGTACTTATGAAGGTAAATCCATTCCTTCTTCAGGACACTATGAAAGGACTCGATGCAAGCATTGTCATAGCAGTTCCCCTTACGACTCATGCTGCCCACCATGCCATAGAGCTGGAGTTGTTTCTGGTAATCCAAGGAGGCGTACTGGCTTCCACGATCCGAATGGTGCAGCAACCGCTGGCCAGGGTGTTGGCGTCCATAGGCTTGTTTTAATGCCTGTAGAACCAACTCCTTGGTCATTCGTTCACTCATGTGCCAGCCCACGATCTTACGGGAGAACAGGTCCATAACGCTCGCCAAATAGAACCAGCCTTCATTTGTGGATACATAGGTAATGTCCGTCACCCACTTCTCATTAGGCTTGCTTGCCGTAAACTCACGGTTCAGTACATTCTCTTGAACGGGCAGCGAGTGCTTGGAGTTGGTTGTCGCTTTGTATTTTTTCACCGTTTTGGAACGGATCCCATTGGCTTTCATAATCCGGGTCACTGTACGCTCAGAGATCGAGATGCCATTCTTCTTTAATTGCTGGGTGACCTTGGGGCTTCCGTAAATCTGCCTGGATCGTTCATACACTTCCTTGACTTGCCCTGTCCATTCTTTGTGCTGGCGCTCACGGTTACTCTCGGGGCGCCCTAACCACTTGTAATAGCCGCTACGCGAAACGTTCATAATGCGGCACATCTTCTCCAGTCGGTATTCGGAGCGGTGTTCATAGATGATAGTCAGGTTCTTGTCATCCGACAGTAGTTGGTATTTCACACGCTACTTTTTCCCCAATACATATGCACAAAATCAGAATTTTGTACATATGTATTCCAGCTTTTTGGAATAAACCAATCACATGCATAAGGTGATGTCGGAGGACAAGAATAACTATCGATAAAAGACAAGAAGTTGTACAGTTTTCTCTCTGCTCTTTCATTACAACAAAATAAAGCTGCTGGCGCAATGCCGGCAGCGCTTTTGTATAGAGTTAACTATATATGTATGGTGCTGCCGCCAAACTCACGATCTTCATTGCTTGCTGCTAGAGACCATGTCAGTTCGCTTACGTCAGTAGTTTTCTAACATACTTATCGACATATCGCTGCAGTTCTTTATTCTGCTCAGTGGGGTTATTATACACCATCATAGCCACTGCTGGTGGAGTATACGATTTCATTTTGCGAAGTGCATGTTTTGATGCCCCAGTTATAAACAGACACTTGTATTTAAAGGGCTCTGTGGTTTCAGGTTTGAAATAGCATTCAATTAGAGTGCCATCACCTGGAGCCACACTATAATTAAATGCCATTTGCGGAAAACTGCATTCAACCATTTGATTTATTTGATGCCAGTTAGGTACTCTGACTTCACTAACCCCTTTCCCTGCTTGCTGTAACCATTGTCCGAAAAAGTTGAAGCAGAAATTCGCCTGCAGTATTCGGCACATTGTTAGACTTGTAGACAGACATATTATCGATACTGCCAACAAATCCTGTTCTCATTACATTTGCATCCTTCGTATATCTAGGATCTTTCACCAAGAGTCCATAAAAGAAAGCAGGAACAACAACAAAGCGATCCCCTTCTGGCACATCGTTTTCATCCAAGATAACTCCCAAATCCACAAGGTAATCATAGGCTGTTGCTGAAGTCGGAACAATAGGCGTTGTATCATTTCCAATCACATTTCCCGCTTTCACTTCCGTATAAAATCCTGCGATATATTGATCGACCACATTAGCCAAACCATAGGATGCTTCTACGATCCCTCCGCTTAACAAATCCACATTGGCCTGTGCTGCGTCAACATCATCTACGGTAAAGTTATAAAACTTTGCTTGGTCGATGGTTAGCGTCTTTTGTGCAGAATCCAGCTCCTGCGGATTACCAATTCCAGTTACTTTATCATAGGTTCCAATCGTGACTGCACCAATGGAGTTAATTTTAACCGTTGATCCTTGACCAGCGATTTCACCTTCGTAATCCGTATTAACAATATTTCCATAAACCAGATTTTTCTTAAAACTTTCATTTAAACGTGCGCTCCATATTGTTGGAATAAAATTAGTTACTGACATTTATATCACCATATCCTTTTCATTTTTTATTGTTTGTTTTGTAAAGCCAATTTGACTTGATCCCAATTCTTGTTGATTTCATCGGACGACATGCCTTTAATAGCATCCAATGTGAAAGCTTTACCTGTTGAATCCGCAGGGGGAGTATAGCCATCCCCTTTGAGCCTTTGTTCGACTTGCTGTTGCACCGCCAATTGAAGCGACTGTTCAAACGCAGTTAGATTGGCTGTCGTTGTAGACTCATCTGCTCCAATAAAAAAATCCACTAACTGGAGTGGAAGTTTCTTTTCAGATGCAGTTTTAATCGCTTGGCTGGTTAATCGTTTTCACGCTGCTTCTCCAGTTTCATATTCTCCACTTCAGCACGAAGCTTCTCCATCTCGATTTCCTTCTCATCTTTCGCAGGGAAACGCTTCTTAATTTCAGCGTCCAACAATCCTTCAAGTTGATTAGCTTTCCATGTCTCCAGCGATTTCGTGGTACGTTTATCCACGGTGCTATCGAACCAACTCTTGGCTTCCTTATCAGTTTGGATCAATTGCTCGATACCTTCAACGCTGATTGGATTCAAACCCTGAAGATATGCTCTCACTTCCTCTTTCGTGCCATTTGCTTCAATAAATTGTTTCACTTGTTCCAAATCCATTTTCATTAATCTCCTTTGATGCCCATTCGACTCGTCTGAACCAAACACGCATTTCTATGTATTTTTGTAGCAGTTTAATGTCTTGCTCAGGACAATGATGTAACGCATTAGAAATGACAAAAACGAGGATAAGGAACAAATACCCTACCTCCTCATTTTTGTCTATTATAAACCCTTGATTTATATAGCTTTTCAAACCCTCTAAAGCGTTACATCAAGCCTCTTTTTGTCTCAGTTTTCGAACTCGTAATTTAATCTTTTCTTTTGCATTTTGTTTCTTGCATTTTTCACAATAAGATTGCCGATTAGAATTTGCCTCGAATGTAGTCCCACATTTCTTACAATTAACCTTCGGCTTCGCTATCTGGCTATCGACTTCCATATTCCGTTCCAATTTATACTCACGCTCCAACTTTTGATCTGTTGGTAGCACTCCATTTTCAAAATATCGACAGTTAGGAATAGGATTCCCCTGATCAAAAAAGACACATGAACCATCCTTCCAGCAACAATAATTCGAGATGCCATGCTTATCACCCAGATAGGAGGCACAATTATGTTTGACGAGTTGTTTGATTTTGTTTTTATTTTGCATTTGGCACATCCTGAGTCGTATCAGCTAATCGTTGCTGTTCAGTATGATATTTATTCAGCTCTAACTTCGGATTCTCCACAAAAGGAAGCAGAGTAAGCAACGTTTCCTTTGAGCAGACATCCTGTAACTTTACGATTACATCAGCCAATCCCACCAAATCTGTCGGTAGGTTCCTTGTAAACTTAACAGCAATATCTCGATAATCATATTGAACACCTTCCTTTTTCTGGAGGTACGTGAAGAAGTTACGAATCCTGTTCTTAATCACTTTCTCCATCATCGCTTATCTTATCGCCACTCGATTTTCTAGATTAAGAAGCTTATTCCGCAACGCTAACGAGGACGTATTACTTGCCCAATTTTCATTGAAGTTGACCTGATCCATCATGTCATAAATTTTATGTTCCAGATTATCCAACTCATTTTTTACAAACGAATCATTGATCTCCTTGATCAGCCACGTTACTTTACCACCAACAGGAACTTGGATGATCCCCATCTTCTTCATTTTTAATAAATCCTCTTCTTCTAACTTGGCATTCTCGATAACCAGATAAGAATTACGATGATCGGCAATTTCATTGACCAAATCTGAATTGAGCGCATTGTAGGCATCAAATAAAGAAATCACATCCTGAAAGCCGCATTTCCGCTCAGTATTAGCTGGGCAAGAAATGACAGGTACTCTTCCAAAGATGTGATTGTGTTTACCGATATACTGGAGATCTGTTAACTTACTCTGTTTCATAAGACTATTTTTCTTGCTGCCTGACAATTCATAGTGCAGGATTTCGTTATCCGTATATACATCCAAGTAAATTTTATCATCAAATCGCCTTGTAAACTTGTGGATGGCCAGCATTACATTACGATCTGCTGTTCCATCCTCCAACACATAAGCATTCTGCGGTGTTAATACGGTTGAAGCGAATTGTCCATCGGAATCAATATAATTCAACTCATAGCTTTCACCGTAAATTTCACTCTGCTTCCGAAGATTAATATTGTGTTCCTTTTCCCAATGGCTCATATTAAAATCAAGCTTTTGAACCACTTCATCATTATCTGATTTGGAAACGTAATTTACTGGCTTACCGAGAATATAGCCAACTTCATTGTCCACAAACTTTCTCGGAGATGAGCTTTCGATTGCTTCGGCTTTCTTGCATCGCGTAATCCTTGAGAATCGCGTGATCTCCATTGTAATAGTTGGAGTATATTTGCTTGGTTAGTGCTGCTTGATTGAGTTCATTTAGGCATTCAAGAATAAGTGCTTCATTTATTTCCATACTTTTGCTTCCTTTCAAAATAGGCTATGTAATTGTTGTTTGTTAATTTTTGCATAAATAAAAAAACCGCCTTTAAAAAGGCAGTTCCTTATTGCACTAACGTTACCCGGGAGCGTAACAATCGGCCGATGTAGCATCCGGTTGTCTCAGCTTGAACTATTAATCCTGTTATTACCGCAGGGTTAACCTGTGTAGAAACAAAAATTTTGAGATATTTAATATTCACTAAAAAAAGAAGTCTGTTAGACTTCTTCTAGTGGATCTAGCTCATATGATCGATCTCATTTACTTTCCGAATTCGTTAAAACGGCCACATATCCGCTTAGCCTAGAGGTCAAGGAATCAAGTTCTTCGATCAAAGCGCTCAACCCTTCGGCTTCATGCGCTTGCCCCTGCACCGCCGCAGAGATTTCGTTAAGACGCTGCGTTATGCCGTCAATCCCGTTTCCGATCTTATTGAGCGAATCCGAAACCTGAGTTGTGGCATCCTTGGAATTGTTAGCCAGCTTTCTGATCTCTTGGGCCACGACGGAAAAGGTTCTGCCGTTTTCCCCGGCTCTGGCTGCTTCAATGGCGGCGTTAAGACCCAACAAATTCGTCTGCTGCGCGATTTCTGCGATAAAGCTGATGACGTGGTCGATTTCTTTTGAATTGCTGTTCACCACATTCGAGTTTGTTGTTATCTCTTCGATGCTTGCGGATAATTCCTCGGTTTGAGCGGATAGAGAGTGGGACCGTTCCTGTATATTCCCGCTGATCTTCTCCAACATTCCGACCACATTAAGCATTTCAAACTCTTTTTGAAGGCTGATTCCTACCGCCAAAACACCGACCAATTCATTATTTTCGAATATAGGCGATGCAACTGAGCGAAATGGGGGTCCATATTCCGGCGGAGATATCATGGAATAGCGTTTCCCCGTACTTTTGGCAGTTCCAAGGGAGTCGTGTTCATGAAACGGGTCGCCGTACTTTACGCCTGCATCCAACGTTTTTCCGGGAGAACAGTAGAGGAATTTTTCCGTATCTGCCACTGCAAATATGATGTCCTCTTCCGCTAGTAAGGCCGTTAATTCAGGTGCTACATCCAAAAGCTTTTGTATTTTCGGGGATAACTGATCGTGATATTGAGACATAGCTGATTTTCTCCCTGCAAGTTTATATTTTCAAGTATATTTACACTATTTTAGCATATAGGTTACAAAGGTGTTAGTCAAAATACCGCTATAAATTCCATTCTTATCTATTTACTTGTGTGATTCATAGAAAGTAATAATAAACCACCCTATGTTTTGGCATGTCGTGATGCTTTTCAACTGACGCGTTCCCTATTTCCGGCATAACGGACATACAATATGCGAAAAATCCTTACGTAAATCTGCCAGTTAGCTTAACGAGGTTGGATGAAATAAACATTGAGTTTTAACTTGTACCTTTAAAATAATAAACTGCGATCATAAAACTTCAGACTCTTAACCGACTGAATCAATTGAACAGCACCATATAAACTATCAGGAGCATCGTCATATTTGCAGTTGCGATTATAATCCTTTATTTGGTTATTGTAACGTATATTCGCTGAATTAAACAAGATATGTCCCTTTTTCACATCAGGCTCAAGACTAATAATCCGTTCATGTTTCTGTCCTCGACTATTAACGCTTTCAACAGTTGTAAATTTCTTAGCCTTCCATAACTCTTCCTCAAACTTTTGCTTCATGTAACTCTGAGCTTGGATCGTCTCAAAACCTATTTTATCTACAGGATATGTATTCAACTTTTCTACAGCCACTTGGAACAGATCATCTGGCAGTAGTTTATAAATATTACCGTCAATCACATATAACTGTTTCGTTTTACGATGCTGTCCTAAAATTGTGATTGCTGAATAATCATTTTTCTTGCCGGCTTTAATGGCTGGATCAATATACATGACAATTTCCATCTCATCAAATTCAGGTAGTCTATCCCAATACTCAAGATGTTGAAATATGTAATCGTCCGTTGAGCGTGGATCGTTCTGAAGTTCCTTCTGAAAACTATTGATACCCATGGCTTGGCGTTTACACATTAGATAATAGTACTCTAAGTATTCACTCCATAAAATCTCCGTACCTTCTAGCATTTCATCTTTATGGGCAATAAAAAAAGACAAGGCTGTATTAATCCTGTCTTCATCCTGTAAATTATTATATTGTTGCTCCCACTCTGACCACAAATCATCTCGATCCGAAAATTGGACAACTGCTGCTTTACGGATACTTCTGACTCCTGGTATCTTTCCTTTGAGTAAATCAGCCATGATATCTTCTTCATTTAGGATTGTACCGCAGATTAAAATATTTGTATCCCTTGTACCAATTGGCAAAACGACATCAGTAAAGGTGCTTTTAATCTGATCACGTTTCGTTTCTGATTTGGCGGTATCATCCTTGAGTAAATCATCGAGTAGAACCAAAGTTGGACGATGATGCTTGTAATGGATACCACGAAGTGAACCATCTACTCCACGAATCATAATGCATGAATCTAATCCACTTTTACTTCTAAGCCATATTTCATTATTGTTCCAGCGACTTCCTTTACGGATTCCGAAATCTTCAATCAGCATCGTATTCGTCTCAAGCTCATCCTTGATCATATCCAAGAATGGCAAGGCTATAATTTCTGTAGCCGATATAATTAGGGTAAATTGTGATTTATCATAAAGAGTTGCATACAGTGGAAATAAAAAAGAACTGATCGTAGACTTTCCGTGTTCCCGAGGGAGTCCGAAAGCTGTAATCAGTCCAGTATTGGAGAGCATATGTTTTAACTCAGCAAATAGTTGACGGTGAAATTGGCCGAATTCTCGATCAAAATATTTAGGGAAATAGCAGAGGGCAAAATACTCGATATCCATTTCACCAATTAATTTGCGGAGTTCTGAGAATGAGAATGCTTCAATTAGCTGCTTAATTTTGGGTGGTTTAAAATGCTTCTCCATGTACTGTTTGAGAAGTTGTGTTTGGCGTTGTTGTTCTTGGTTTATTGTTTCAATTGTAGTTACTCCTTCTAGCACGCCTGTTGATTAACCATTTCATGGGAAATCATCAATCGACAATAGTGTCGTCTGGGCAAGAATCCATTGAATGTGGACTTTCCATTCACCAAGACTGTATTTTCCGTTGTCCCGAACAAAGTA
>NZ_JAAOIW010000051.1 GCF_011440305.1 Paenibacillus agricola
CTTGCACAGCAACGACTTCAGGCTCACCAGCATACTTTTTCAACCAGCCATATAGGGTGTTGGCGTTGATCTTTAATTCCCGTCCGACCTCAGCTACTGATTTCCCACTCTCCTTTATATAGTGAACCGTCTGTTTCTTGTACGTTTCATCATGATCCCTCTTTTTCATAGACACAGGCTCCCTCGTTCATGTTATTGAATCTAGTATAATCTGTGTCTACTATTCAGTCTAACTGCACTTTATCCATCAATTTAAAGCTGGAGCCAACCACAATTAGCTTAACTTCGTTCAACTAACAGGATCATTAAGCCTTAACGCCAATTGTCCATCACGAACAGAGCTGCCGTTCCGGATTCTGATCTTTTGCTGAAATTACGTCTAAAATACAAACCCATTTTTGTTGTGCTCAAAAGTATGCTTTTTGGCAGGGCTTTCTCATTCCTTGTTTTAATAGTAACAAATAAGGAATAGCCGGGAATACATATCGGCACTAAAAAAACGGCTAGAATTGCAGCCGTTTTTATTGTCGGATGATGATAAGAAATTGAGATAGGAGGTAGTGCTTTCGCCTCGCTTTATTTATTTACATACTCCAACTTGCACCGGATTATATATTAGGGATCCCAGAAGTGAAAAAGGATCCGCCACGGCTGATCCTTTAGTTTTGAGTCGTTTACATAAAAGCTGGCTTTTCAATAACTTTATTATCAACCTGCATTTTGTCGGTCCTATTTGATTAATAATTGATCGATGAATTCATACATGAGTATTGCATTAGTATATCTTTGAAGGGAATGATCCCCATGATCAATGAATTTCCATGATTCCACATGCTTATTTAATACGTTCGCTGGAAGCGGAGGAAGTTGACTGATCAGCAAATTATGAACGGTTGGTTGTGTCCCTACTGTTTTTAGGAAAGTTATAATTTTTTTTTGCTTTTCGTGTAGCAGAACATTCAATTCATCAAACACGACATGTTCTAAATGCTGTGATAGATAGAACAAACGGTATGGAATCTTAACTTTGTTATAAGAAATACTGTCTATAAATCGTACAACATGGGTATTGTCCTTCTTTACTTTGTTCCGAAATTGCATCTTTTCTTGTTGTTCTATGGAATTAACGAATATACCATTTACTTTGTATAAGACATTTCTATCTTGATTCGGGTCGACCTGAATTTTGTCATCTGTGACAAATGCTCCATCTGTATCTGAAAAATGTAATATTCCTAAAAAATCATTTAACCGCAATTCCCCCATTCGTTTAAGAAAGAATTGTCTAATCCGTTCTCTAATCTCCACACCTCGTTGGTCGAGATCGGTAAAAATGTCACCTTTATACGCCCTGATGACCACTAACTCTTTGGTATATTTCCGCGCTAGTTCTTCATAAAACAAGTGGCCATCCGATTCGCCTTCGACAATAACAAATAAAACCTTTTTCCGCTTAGTCGCCATCCGTGATCCCCGCCTCAATGAAGGATCGAACGATTTTAATAGGATTCGTTTCTTCATATAAAAACTCGGATTGGCCGCCTACCAAAAGCGTGCGTAAATATACATTTCGCATGTTATTATTTTTTTGCAGATGCTTAAATTTAATATATCTTTTTTTCTCATTCGTGGTCGTAAACCATATATTCTGTGGTGATAATTTTTCAAGTACTCGCAAATTATGAGAAGTAAAAATTAATTGTCCTTTACTGTACTCTTGGAAAATTTCAATTAACTCCCCTAGTAGGTATTCAAAAACACCTGCATCTAATTCGTCAATAATCACACAAGCAGATGGATTGTGAAAGACGGAAATCAGTGATGTCGTGATCGCAAATAACTTTAAAGTCCCAGCCGATTCCGCACTCAAAGGTAACGTAATATCTCCCTTTTTAGATCTAAATTCAGCACGAACTCCTTCCTCACCATTGGATAAGGTCGTTCGTCCCATATCTTTGAGATGCACAGACAAGCCTGGAATGATTGCACTAACTACCAAATTGTTTCGCTCAATGACGGAAGACAAATACTTATATTGTTCTTTCGATAAAGAAACATCATCTTTGATATGGTAGGTGCTACTTTCAATTAGTTTAGAAGTGAAATTATAAAATAAATAGGAAGGAAATACGCCTTCTTGCAGATTCTTAATTACGAGTAGATTTTTAGCGAACTGCTCCTTCAGTGCTTTATAAACCAATAAATCAAAACCACTAAATAGTTTTTCGGATTGGCTACTTACTATCTTACTAAAAAATAACGATCCCTCTACCTGTTCGGACAGCAATTTAATCCCAACTAGGAGAGTTTCAACCTCTTGTTTTGGTTTTTGTCGTAATTCAATCGGGCTATCTTCATCATTGATATAAATAAACATTTTGCCGTACTTTGCTTCTTTTGCTCTGACCTTCTCCGATTTTACCACCATTTTATCTTCTTCATATTCAAGCTCTACGCGGTAATTAACTTTGTTGGTTACATTACCACTCTGCACGATGAATTCAAATTCAAGACATAGAGTTTTTTGACCTTCATAGATGAGACGTTGATTTTTTGAAGGTAACACCTGACCATTTAATAGGGATTGCAATATACTAAAGGATTCTACCACCGCTGTTTTACCTGATCCGTTTTGTCCATAAAATCCAATAACTTGAGCGTCTAATATATTGTCATTGTTTAAATCAAAATCTATTTTTCCATATTTCACATTTTTCACGTTCGTCATTTCAATGGAAACAACCTTTACATCACTCTGCATTACTACACCTACTTTGACCTCTTTTTATACATTATATCACCATTTCATTGTAATATACTATAACCAATAAAATTTATTGAAATTTCCATTTGAGTGCTCATTTAAAACTATCATTATGTGGCATTAAATACATTTTTATGACTAATCCAATTTCGTTCTGCAAGGGTAATTGCTAAATAGGTAACAATCTAACGCTATAAAAAGGTGGTAGAAAGGCTGATAACAGTCATACACTCGCCCGTTTTCTAGCATGGATTTTACTTGGATCAATGACAACTTTAAGTGGGTGAGAAACATTATATTTAACATCGTTGCCAACAAATTTCGAGGCAATACCCCCATTCCATATTTGTCCTATTAAGCCTAAAGGTCTGACAGATACAATGGCCTCCCCAAAGCGATCCATAAGCTTACCATATGGAATGATGGCTGATGTATATTCAATTAAATGTCCGTGTTCCTGTGCATATCGTATCGTCTTTTTCAGAACCCGCTGAAAGACTAATGGTGAATTTAGAGACGCGATATGTATTTCTATAGTGTTATCCCATCTTAAATAACCGAATACTTTTAAGATTTTCCCAACTTTTGACCGCCACCATAATATCTTTGCGAAATATATGGGGTACCGCCACATGCCCATCAAGCTAAGATGAATCTATACCCCAAACTGGAATAATAGGCTATCCTTTCTATATCAAGCATAATTCCATAGAAAGGATGGTTTGCCATGAATTCTATTCCACTTTCTATCAGCGAAGAAATGCATTTACTAGCCCAACAGCTTCACCATCATTTTTCTCCTACCCAACTTGAGGAGCTCGCTAGAAAAGCTGGCTTCGTCCAACGAAAGAGCAAATATACCGCGCAGGATTTGGTTTCCTTATGTGTCTTTTTAAATGATCATGTAGCTGTGACACCCCTAGCACGATTATGTAGCCAACTTGATGCCTCCAATCAGCTTTCGATGAGCGCAGAAGGATTGAACCAGCGGTTCAATCCTTCTGCAGTTGCCTTCCTTCAATCCCTCTTTTCAACGCTTCTCCAAGAAAAAATCTCGACTTCCCTTTCGCTGCCTTGTGAATGTAACTCCTATTTTCATCGGATCCGTATTCTGGATTCGACTGTTTTTCAACTTCCAGATCCTTATGCCGACCGTTATCAGGGATCCGGAGGAAGTTCTCATACGGCTGGCATGAAAATACAACTCGAATACGAGTTGAAAACCGGAGAATTCTTACAAGTGGACGTTGGCCCCGGAAAAAACAACGACGGTCTATATGGCTCAAAACGAGCCAAAACGGTGGAAATGAACGATCTTTGTATTCGAGATTTGGGCTACTTTTGTTTAGAAGACTTCGAAGAAATAGAGCAGCGAGGAGCTTTTTATGTTTCGCGGTTAAAATTGAATGTCCGCGTATATGAACAAAACAAGGAAGTTGAACAATTCAAAGATGGCAGGGTAAAAAAGCAATCATTGTACAAAGAAATCGATCTGGAAGCTATTATGAATCGTCTTCAATCTGGAGAAATGGTGGAACTTCCCGATGTGTATCTGGGTCTTTATAAAAAATTTCACACACGGCTTCTTATTTACAAACTTACGGAAGAACAGACTCAAAAGCGGCTCCTGATGCGTGCTAAACAGGAGAAAAAGAAAAACGTAACCTATAAAGAACGAACAAAGCGTTTAAGTGCCATCAATATCTACATGACCAATGCCCCTGACATCTACTTAAAAAAAGAGCATGTCCATGACCTGTATTCCCTACGCTGGCAAATCGAGATTTTATTTAAAACGTGGAAATCCATCTTCCATATTGACCGATGCAAGCCGATCAAAACTGAACGTTTTGAATGTCATGTATACGGGCAGTTGATCGCCATTTTGCTTAGTTCTTCTCTCATGTTTCAGATGCGCAGGCTTTTGTTGATGAAGAAAAAGAAAGAAGCCAGTGAATTCAAAGTAATCTGTATCTTAAAAGAATATTTTCTTTCTCTACATGATGCCATGAAAAAGCAAGCGGATGATGTACAGCGGGTGCTTCTCCAATTCTTTCGGATGATTGAAAAGAACGGATGCAAGTCACATCGGTATGAGAAGAAAACCGTATTTGACATTCTAGGTGTAGTCTATGAGTATAGACAGAAATCACGATCTGCTGCCTAGGAAATTGAAATTTTTAAAACCGAAGCCACCAAGGCTTATTTAAGTCTGTACAAAATCCAGTTCTAAGCTAATTGATTTGGATCAAGTGACGAACAGTAGCATCTGGTCCTTTTTCTTAGTTCTTAGCTTGATGGGCATGTGGCGGTACCCCTTAAACAAGAAAAATTCTTCCGCATGATCCCCAATATAGGGATGTAGCAACCGCGAACTCTCCGATTTGTAATTTATAAACAACCAGGATAGCAGATTGCTATGGAACAATTCTTTTGAGGACAACGATAGCTGAAACATGGGTGATGATTCAAGTTCATGGATTGATTCGGGCTGCATTGAAGCTCTCCTTAACGATATTTTTTGGTTTAACCCCCACTCATACCATTCATTTTTGGTGCGAGCGAGGAAATAAAATAAAGTATTAGACTAAATAAAGTTGTAGACTGACTGACCATATTCTTCGGAAACCCGGTTCGCCGACGATAGCTCGTCTGCAGTTGGCTTGCCAGTCTATATATTTATTTTTCTACTTGAGGTCTGAAACCATAACTATGTTTGTAAAAATGTGCTTCTGCTATGGGTTCAAGAACTTGCTTAAAGCATTGCTGAATGATTCTTTCGAGAATACAAGGAATTCCGAGCGGTCGCCATTTGCCATTGTCTTTTTCTATAAATTTCCGCCTGACATTCTTGGGGCGGTACCATTTCAGTTTGTTTTGGATTTCTCTTACTAATTCATCTTCGGAACATTTTTCAATGTCTGTGATGGTTTTCCCATCTGTTCCTGGCGTCTTTGATCCTTTATTCGATTTCATCGTTCGATAAGCTAGCCGAATATTTTCTCTAGATGTGATGAGATCGTAAAGGTGTGAAAAGGATTCGCGCTTGCTGGCTCTCTCGTATAAATCTGTAAAAGATTCCGTCATGCCGTAGTACTCCCAATTTCGCAGAGCTTGCACTGTGGCATCCCTCCTTTTTGAGGCGATGTTCCCACGTTCTTACCCGACCGGTGCCATTCACGTTTGGAAAATGATTGTTCTTTTCTGTTAGACTTGGGGCTGTTCTTCCACTCCCATTACAGGAGATTCATCAGTCGTACCCCTACCCTCACGAGGCTTAATACATTTCGGCATGTGCCTTATTGCAACCGTCTTGGGTAACAGCCCTTGTTGCGACGTGCCTTGCTTTCCAAGTCCCTTACAACCTAGCTTTTTTTTTTTTTTTTCTGGACTTAGGTGCTTCCTTTAGGCCTGTGAGATCTAATACCGCCATAGTTCGGTATAGCGTATTTCAGAGGGCAGATTTTTACTTTACGCCGCTCACCCCATCGTAGGATGGTACATAAGTTTCCTAATGCTGTAACTTTAGACCTGTACATTCGGTTGTTCGTCAGTTCCTTCCACGGAACCATACTCACCCTATCCAGCTTTTCAGCCGCGCGGCATATCCATTGGCATACCTAAAATTGGCTCCAGCCTTTGTTCTGCCGAATCTACCTGTACTTCACACCTCATGACCTGTTAGTCAGGACGCGCGCAGGAGTATTGGCGGGATGATTTCCGGATACATGGTTCCTTCATTCTCATCCTCGGTTGTAAAGTTAAGATTATTCAATTTTAATCTCCTGAATTTCACGCTATTCACGCTTATAACAGAACTTGTCGAACCTGCCCGTTACTTTAATGGAAAGAGGAGCTGCCGTTTAGCAAGCTCCTCCACTCGTGCCCGTTAGTCGAAACGATGATTCTAGTTAAACTTTTCGTATAGTTTCTGGACTAATTCAATGGCTTCTTTTTCATCACATGACTTTTTCTGTGTAATGAATTTCATGCCTTTCGTTTCGCTTTGACCCATTCGAGGGATGAAATGTGCATGGAAGTGCGGGACTCCGTCGATAGTTACAAGAGAATAAACCCGTTCCGCATCCGTGATCTGTTTGAGCGTCGAATAAAGTTTTTTAACCAGATATCCATACGTTCCGGCTTCCTCATCTGTCATATCAGAGAAATCGAGGAAATGCCGTTTCGATTCTATCACCAATTGACCTAGAACCGATTGTTCAGCAGGAAAATGGCAGACCATCCAGTGCTCATCTTCATAAATATACCCACCAGGTGGTTGGTTAGAAATTCCAGTATGTTTGTCGCATATGAAGCAAGACATACACATCGCCTCTTTCATGTAAATTAAACAATCTCTAAATGAAAAAATCTTTTATTTCCTTCTACATATATATAACAGATGAGATGAAACTCCATACGTTATATCCGAGTCTAGCTAATTCAAGTGAGTGAGTATTTACCTGGTCCTGCACCATTATCTAGCACAGTTCCAAATGAAGACAAATATCGCCTTATATAATGTAAATTATGGTTCACCATCCAACTATCCCCATTCGTCAAAGCTAGAATAATAATCAATAACATTCTTCATCTGCCGCAATTCCTCCCTTAAATAGTAATATTTCCTTGTATAAGAATAGAAAAAACCTATCGCCTACAAAGAGGCGATAGGTTTGACCTTCGCGGTACCACTCTTCTTGATTCGTTGGTTTTATTAAAATGACAACGAAAACTTAGAACCCGGTTACGGAGGTTAGCCGTTAGGATCTACTGATTTTCGATCTTACCGCTCATGGGTGAGTTGGGGAAATTATTGACTGTCTTGCACCAGCCGACAGTTCTCTGAGCAATAGTTATTCCTTAATACTCCCAATCATTGCGTTTAGTCCGTATTTGATTGGATTCAGTATATTATTTCCAAATAACCCCTGTCAATATAAACTTATTTCTGCACTAAACTGCCAGTTAGCTCAACGCCTAGGTAGGACATATGTACAAAGTTTCCTATTTTGTGCAGATGTCTACGATCATTTTTCAGTAAGTTGTCTATCTTTTTCGAGAAAATCAAAGAAAAACGAAGAACGGCCCTTTCGCAAAACATGCGAACAGAGCCGTTTTTTTGCTATTGTTCCACGGAAAGAAAATCGACGTTCAGGGTGGGAAATGGGGGAATATCAGACTTGAAAATGAGGACTGGATTAAGCTCCCATGAAAATTAAATCTGCGAAAAACCTAAAAAAGACAATAATAAAGTAGACCTAGCCGAATGATTTTTTTAAAAAAAGGCTGTGCCTGAGAAGAGTTATGAAATTAAAGTGCCAAAGACCTTTCAAGGCTGAACATAAAAATGAGGCTGGTGCAGCAACCAGAGTAGGATTAATCTCCCATGAGTGCTTCCCAAAAGGGAGCGACAATCTGTGATGCACCGTGGTCGTTGGAGTCAGACTAACGGATGGGCTCTATGGCACCATAGCTTATCGACCTTCCTCTCCCAGCCATAGTAGCAGTATTGACAGATTCTTCGACCAATTTTCATCATCTGTGGTGCGGCGCTTGCGCCGCATGTGTGGCTAAACATTCCTGTAAGGCCTAAGATTTGGGCTTTGTCAAAAAAGGAGCGCCTCGGTATGATGGATTTGTCGAAGGGGTTTAACCCAATACATCAAGGAGGCGCTCTTACTATGAAGTTTAAACAA
>NZ_JAAOIW010000052.1 GCF_011440305.1 Paenibacillus agricola
GTGGACGAAAAACGAAAAAAGGTTGGGCAGAAGTAATCCTCTGCCCAACCCTTTTCGTTTTTTTTCATCATTTTGAGATGAATGGCTGCCCCTTTATAGAAAATTATCTACTTATGGGACAGCCCCTCTCTACTTAAGGGTAACCCGGCTATCATTGCATTTTCTGCAGAAGACCCGTGGCTTTGCGCCCCTATCTTTCAATTAGATTTGCTATTTTCCTATTATATTTGAATTGTTCAATAACAAAATCCTTATGAGATGTTTTGTCAAGTTCCTACAGATACATTATAATACCAAAATGTCGCTTTATTCATAGGTATAAAGGACTATTTATTTAAGATTTTCTAGTGTGAAGGGAACTTGGATAGAATTAACTTTCTATTGATAAAAAAATAATATAAAATGTAACATAACTCGTTTTATGTCGAATAATATGCGCCAAAATCTTAATCTGAGCGGATTTCCTAATCGCTATTTTATAAAGTAGGCTGTTCAACAGTTAAAACTCTTTTAGATTGGTCAACAATATAATTACCAAAATAATACATAATACATAGTAAAGGGAAATTAAATGGATCATCTCTTATATTACACTGAAATGTTAATAACTAATCAGAAGAAATTGGAACAAGAACAGTTTAGAATTATTGCTGAAAATTCCCGTGATTTGATAAAAATAATTGATATAGAGGGATATATTGATTACGCCTCACCATCTCATAAGTATATCCTTGGACTAGATCCAAGAGGGCTTCTCGGAAGAGCTGTGTCTGATTCCATTTATCCAGATGATTTATCCAAGTTTAAAATGCTATTGGGGAAGTATTGGACAAAAAAGAATCTGTTGTTGTGGAACTGAGAAAACAACATAGACAAGGACATTGGATTTGGTTAGAAGCTTCCTGTTCTCCAGTAATTAATGTAGATGGAGAAGTTCAGAGTATTGTTCTGGTTACTAGGGATTTTAGTGAAAGAAAAGAATATGAGAAAAAATTAGAATTTATGGCCTATCACGATTTCCTTACAGGGCTATATAACAGGAGAAAATTAATACAGAAATTTAAAATCTCTATTGAACAAGCGACAGAAAAGAATCAAAAACTTGCATTTTTAATGATGGATTTGAATAAATTTAAATGGATTAATGATAATTTAGGTCACGATGCGGGGGACATTGTACTTCAAGAGTTCTCGAAACGTTTAATGAGTTGTAAAAGAGAAGGAGATATTTTAGGTAGATTAGGTGGTGATGAATTTGCTCTTATAATGAATGGTCTAAGGGATGAAAGTGAAGTATTTGAAATAATTGATCGCATTTCAACATCTCTTAAGGAACCATGTGTTTTAAAAAATAATCAGTATCATGTATCAACTAGTATTGGGGTGTCATTTTTTCCTGAACATGGGCATTCACCATCGCAGCTTTTAAAATGCTCGGATATTGCTCTGTACAAAGCAAAAAGTGTAGCCACAAATAATTACTATTTTTCAGACCTGTTGATTAACCACTAAATGGTAGAAAAAGAGCCGCCAACTCGGTAAAATGTTTGTACCCCTACAAACAATCGAAAGGTGGCGAGATATTCTGTCGATTCTCGAGTACATCCTTGTCCGTTAGAAAAACAGGATGATATTAATGATTCTTTTCGGCACTTTAACATGATTTAAAATATAGCGAGTGCTTATCCGATTTGGAAACGTAATTGACTGGCTTGCCGAATATGTATCCAACCTCATTATCTACAAACTTACGTGGAAAATTAAAGATTAACTTTCGGTTGCTTCGGCTTTCTTGCATAGCATAATTCTTCAGAATGGCATGATCGCCATTGTCTGGGTGACATCTTAGGGTTGAGACCATTTACTTCTTTCATATGAGCTATCCAACATGATTTAGGAATATAGCCATATTGCTGTTTTACATAATCTTGGATTTGCTTATATGTAGCCATTTAAAGTGCCCCCTAATCCTAACTTAAATCAAAATTAGTCCTTACAATGAAAACTCATCTTTTAATATTTGTATAAGCTGTTTTGCGGATTGCTCATTGAATTGAATTGTTTGACTGACGACATTTGCATGCACTCTTTCCTTAGAACCATAAGTATTCAATTGAACATATTTTTTTCCGTTTTCGACCAGAACATTGTATGTACATTCTGCTTCCACTTGCAATCTTGAGTTTCTAGAGGCTTTACTCAATTCCTTTATCAATGCCATATTAATCCCTCCAAATTATAATTCCAGTATTTTTGTTTATCATATCACATATTTTTGTAGCCTGTATTTGATTTTAATCATGGCTAAACACCATCTTAATCCACTAAATGATTAAACATTGGCTGTAATTTAAAACAACAAACTTCGGTCATAAAATTTCAAACTTTTCACAGATTGAATCAATTGAACAGCTCCATAAAGCGAGTCAGGAGCATCATCAAATCTGCAGTTTCGATTATAATCCTTGACCTGATTGTTGTACCGAATATTCGCAACATTGAATAGGATATGTCCCTTCTTTACATCAGGTTCCAAGCTAATAATCCGTTCATGCTTCTGTCCTCGACTATTGACACTTTCCACTGGCGTATACTTTTTCGCCTTCCAAAGTTCTTCCTCAAACTTTTGCTTCATATAACTTTGAGCTTGGATCGTCTCGAAGCCTATCTTATCTACTGGATAAGTGATCAACTTTTCAATAGCCACTTGGAACAAATCATCTGGCAGTAATTTATAAATATTACCGTCAATCACATATAGTTGTTTCGTTTTACGATGCTGCCCTAAAATAGTAATCGCTGAATAATCATTTCTCTTTCCAGCTTTAATTGCAGGATCAATATACATGGCTATTTCCAACTCATCAAACTCCGGCAAGCGATCCCAATATATGATGTTCTGGAATATATAATCATCAGTTGATCGCGGATCGTTCTGTAACTCCTTATAGAACGACTTTTCACCCATGGATTGCTTCTTACACATCAAATAATAGTAATCCAAATATTCGCTCCAAAGGATTTCTGTTCCCTCGAGCATCTCATCTTTATGGGCAATAAAAAAAGACAAGGCAGTGTTGATCCTGTCCTCATCCTGCAAATTATTATATTGGATTTCCCATTCTGCCCATAAATCGTCTCTATCCGAAAATTGAATGACTGCTGCCTTCCTTATACTTCTGACACCAGGTATCTTTCCTTTGAGTAAATCAGCCATAATATCTTCTTCATTGAGAATTGTTCCGCAGATTAAAAATATTAGTGTCTCTTGTTCCTATTGGCAGCACAACATCAGTGAATGTACTTTTGATCTGATCACGTTTCGTTTCTGATTTAGCTGTATCATCCTTGAGCAAGTCATCGAGTAAAACCAGTGTCGGCCTGTGATGTTTATAATGGATACCTCGTAAAGAACCGTCAACTCCACGAATCATGATACAGGAATCGAGTCCACTCTTGCTCCGCAGCCATATTTCATTGTTGTTCCAACGAGAACCTTTCCGAATGCCGAAATCTTCAATCAACATCGTGTTAGTTTCAAGCTCATCCTTTATCATATCCAAGAAGGGAAGGGCTATAATTTCTGTTGCCGATATAATTAGTGTAAACTGCGATTTATCATAAAGAGTCGCATACAGTGGAAATAAAAAAGAACTGATTGTCGACTTTCCATGCTCCCGAGGGAGTCCGAAAGCCGTAATCAGTCCAGTATTGGAAAGCATATGTTTTAACTCAGCGAATAGTTGACGGTGAAACTGACCAAATTGTCGGTCAAAGTATTTTGGGAAATAAATAAGAGCAAAAAATTCAATATCAATTTCAGCTATGAGTTTACGAAGTTCTGAGAAGGAGAAGGTTTCGATTAGCTGCTTCATTTTTGGTGGTTTGAAGTGTTTCTCCATATATTGCTTGAGTAATTCGTTTTGGCGTTGTCGCTCTTCGTTTATCGTTTCAATTTTTATTACTCCTTCCTATGTACATCATTCGTTAATGCGACTAATTCATTGTAAATTAACTGTGCGATTTCTTCAGAGCAATTTTCACTTCTAATGATGATCTCAGGTACAACAGTCATTAGAAAACCATCGTGTTCGATGAGTGTTTCGTGCTTACTCTCAAATTTGTTTACAGTTTGTTCACTCCATTCGGAAAAAACACCATAGCATAAAGGACTTCCATGTTTTTCCCAAAAATCATACCAAACCCCAAAATACAACAAGTCTTTCCCTGTATCGTCCTGAAAGAACACACCATATTCTAAGTAATTGCTTGTAATTGGTTTTGATTTAAAACTCTTGCCGCAGTACTTTTTCACAGCATTTACAATAGAATACAACTTGGATAGCGTACTAGGAATTTCCGCTTTAAACATACAGGATACCTCCGAATTCGTAAATGTAATCTTTTTAACCTCAAACCACATTTTTAGCAGGTCATATAAATCATTTACTTTTTCGCTCACTAGATATAACTCGCTCTTTTTTATAGCGTGAATCAGATCGCTCCAATAAAGTATTTGAGTTTGAATATTGGAAGATGCAACTCCGCTTGTAAATTCACTCGATTTTGATGTCCAAATATGTTGATATGCATAATTCGATGGTACAAGAAAAATCAAAAACTTTTTCTTTTCCCCTGCCTCAGACAAATGTTGTAAATATGTTACAGGTTGATTTTCAGTTAATCCCGAATCGGATGTTTTAACCTCGATTAAGATTTCATATTCATCATTGGTTAAAACAATATCTGGTCGGCAATTATTCAATTTCACTGTATATTGTGTTTGAAAATGATCGTACTCAAATCTTTCAAGCTCTTCATTGTTTAGAAATAAGCTGAGAAATAAATCTCGAAATGGTTTATACGCCATATAATTGCATAGTAATTCCGTCATACTATTTTCATTAGATACTACGCCATAATATATATTTTGTATTCTTTTCCACTAGCGTTGCATTAATTTTCTCTGAATCTTCATAATTTTCCGACTTTCTATCGTTCAGGCATAAAAAAATCCTTTACAATGAAATGGTCAGGTAGCACCTGTCCATAATCCATCGAAAAGGATTA
>NZ_JAAOIW010000053.1 GCF_011440305.1 Paenibacillus agricola
AATTAGTAAGACCCCTTATAGACGATGAGGTAGATAGGTCCGGGGTGGAAGTGCCGCAAGGCATGGAGCTGACGGATACTAATCGGTCGAGGGCTTATCCAAAGGAAGTCCCCCCTGAAGCGCAAGCCAAAGGGGGTGCGTTGCTCGACGCAGAAATGGTTGGTTTCGGATCTAGTTTTCAAGGTGCAAACCTTGGATGTAATTTAGTATTCCGTTTGGTGATGATGGCGGAGGGGAACCACGCGTTCCCATCTCGAACACGACCGTTAAGCCCTCTAGCGCCAATGGTACTTGAACCGCAGGGTTCTGGGAGAGTAGGACGTCGCCAAGCTAAGTAAAGTGCCTTAAGACTAACGTCTTAAGGCACTTTTTATCTATTCAATAAGGAATGTTATACATATTCAGAGGGCTGCAGATCGTGCACCCTGAACAGATGTGAAGTAGCAGACATTGATCCAGAATATATACATGAAGAGTATCACATGTTTAAATTTGAGCCTATCCGAGACTACGCCAATTTATCTTTTTACATTTGCAATAATATCAATGCATTCTGTGAAGATGTGAGGATTATTGCAAGAGAAAATCCAGCAGATAACATTTATTTAGTTGTGTAAATGGATGATGAAAGTCAAATCATGATGAATCTTCATGAGGAGATTGAAAGCGGCAGAATAAAGGTAGCACACTTTGGGGCAACTAGGGGCAACTAGAGGAAGTAATCGTTTTAAGGATCGTAGTATTATCTTTGTACAGGGCGTTTTACATAAGACTGAGGAATATTATACGGAAAAAAATAAAGCAATTAGCAAACGTAGGTATATGAGTATTGAGGATATCAGCGTAAAGCCAGTAGATAAAACGAGAAGGTTTAGAGATCCAGCTATTGAAATTGTAAAGCAGCTTGATATGTTGGTGGATTATTCACAGGAATTTAAACGAGGAAGCCAAAGGGACAATTCAAAAGATGTTAATGGCAAGATTTATATATTCCATAAGGATAAGATTTTCTTGAGCAAGTTAAATATAAAGTTCCCTAGTAGTAAAATGGTGAGTTGGATTCCAATGAATATTCTAGAAAGTAAAATTGATAATAAGCAAAATAATTCAGCAATTAAAGCCATAAAAAATACTATTCTAGAATTAATTCCGAAGCCAATAAAAACGTATGAGGAATTAAAGGTTAGATCGAATTTGGATAAAAAAGTATTCTCTAATACGTTCAATAAGCCAGATATCCAAGCATTTATTGAATCAAATGGATATAATGTTAAGCAGAAAGGAAGGAACAAATATCTAGAAAGCGCTGTCCAATCAGCATAATAAAATAATAATCATACATATATTTACATAATCTGAATAGTCCATCGTTCTCTTAGAAGT
This sequence comes from Paenibacillus agricola, assembly GCF_011440305.1. GTDB lineage: Bacteria > Bacillota > Bacilli > Paenibacillales > NBRC-103111 > Paenibacillus_S > Paenibacillus_S agricola. Next base: position 1,384 of record NZ_JAAOIW010000053.1, read on the forward strand.
TCATAGAAACGGTGGACTATTATTTTAAATTTGATACGTATATATGATGGGTTTTGGTAGGAAAGCGCCTAAAAGATATATATGGGGTGCTATGTCCGTTGTCATATGAGTATAGTCTAGGGATGATGGCTTAAGTTTACGGGTGTCGATACGTAATGTCGCTACGGCTGAGACAAAAGCGGACAAAGATAAAGTGGATGCTGAGGCTCAACTTTCCATTAAGGATATTCAAGAAAGCATGGATATTTACAGAAATAACTTTCTAACTCAATCGGAAAAGGATGAAGTCAAAAACTTTGATACGATATTTCCTGCTTTTCTGAAAATATATGCGAGCACCACCCAATTGGCTTATTTGAATGATAAAACGGAATACAACAAGATGAAAAATGGAGAAGAATACGAAGAGGCAAGTACGAAGTTGAGGAGCAGCCTGCAAAAACTCATTGATATCAATGTAAAACTGGCTGAAGAGATGGATTTGAAATCGGATAAGGCTTACGCTGATGCACGGATCGCAACGATAGTGGCTGTAGTTATCGGCTTCCTTTTGAGCATTTTATTGGGGTATGGGATCGCCCAATCTATCGCACGGCCGCTTTCCAGAATCGTATCCTTGATTGCAAAGGTAGCCGAAGGAAATTTACGCGAGAAGTCGGATATACATTCCCAGGATGAAGTGGGGCAACTTTCGTTTTCCATTAACCACATGATTGAAAATCTGCGTAACACGATCGGGAGCATCTTAGTTTCATCCCAGAGTGTATCTGCGGCAGCAGAGCAAATATCCGCCAGTACAGAAGAAATTGCAAGCGGAAGTATGAACCAGGCGAGAGACGCCCAAACGATTAGCGAGTTGTTTCGGGAATTGTCATCCGTTATTAATTCTGTGGCATTGAGTACAGAGCAAGCTTCCGAGTTGTCTGATAATACGATGCAAGTTGCCAAAGCAGGCAGTGAAATCATCCAATCTTCGATGGAAAGCATGCTTGAAGTCAGCAAACAGATGGCTCGACTGGAGAATGATTCCCAAAAAGTAGGCGATATTATTGAAGTCATTGAGGATATCGCTGATCAAACCAATCTATTGGCGTTAAATGCAGCCATTGAAGCTGCACGGGCTGGAGAACAGGGACGTGGGTTTGCAGTCGTGGCAGATGAGGTCCGTAAACTTGCGGAGAGAAGCGGAGAAGCTACCAAACAAATTACAACGATTATTAAAGGAATGCAAGAAAATACGCGTCACAGTGTTGCTTCTGTTCAGGAAAGTTCAGCTTTATCGAAACAAACCGGCGAATCCTTTCAGCGAATCGCATCGATTGTCAACGAGACGGGTCAGAAGGTATCTGAGATTGCCGCAGCTAGTGAAGAGCAGGCTGCCCAAACGTCAACCGTTTTAATTTCGGTTGAAAGCATTTCGGCAGTGACAGAGGAATCTGCCGCCAGCAGTGAAGAGACAGCTGCTACGGCGCAGTCACTGGCACAATTGGCAGATGACCTTCAACAATCGGTAGCTATCTTTAAAATCAACTAACGGCTAGCACGCCTGTTGATTAACCAGATACTGGATTTTTGCGATTCAACAAATAAGAGTGCTTCTCCAACACTTGAATAGAGGCTCTGAGCCATTCAAGCTGTAACTGGTTTTGCTGAACTTGTTCAGTGAAACGGATGATCGGTATGGTTTTGCAAGAAATAACGAATGTTTTTGAGGAATCATATAACCATCTCAAGACCACATAGGTCATCAACGCAGCAAACAGCTGGTTAAATACGGCATTCTTCGTGGTACCAAACAGAACCGGTACATTCAGACTTTGCTTGATCCATCGAAAGAAAACTTCAATGCCCCAACGTGACTTGTACATGCCAGCAATTTGTTCGGCTGAAAGATGCATGAGATTCGTTACGACACGGATTTCATTGCCGTGGCTATCGTTGAAAACAACAACGCGATGGCGAAGTTCCGACTGGCACTGGGGTGTGCCCAGATAACAGGTGATATCCTTCGTGATAGGGGACGTTTCTAATTGTTCACGTTTTAGAAAATAGGGATTCACGAGCGTTACGTTTTCTTTGATTCGGGTTACGAAATACTGTTTGTGTCTGAGGTATTCATCGAAACGCTTGATTTTTCCATAAGCACGGTCATTCACCAGGATGTAATTCTTGTCAGCCAGTTTCTCACCGATCGAACCATCATGAGCGGTACCGATCGTTTCAATCACTTGAACAGGTTGTTCGGGTAGCCGCAGCCCAAGCAACATGCAGTTTGATACCTGCACGTTCACCATGGTAAAGCGCCCAAGGTAGGCGCGTTTTGCCTACTGTGATCGTTGTGGAATCGACTAGCAACAGATCTTTAGGGAGATGAAGCCGGCGTTTGGTTTCACGATTGCATCTCGTAATGAGTAAATGAAATAGGCGCTTGAATAATTCGTAAGGTACATTCGCTAGCTTTAGGAAAATGGATTGGATCCAGGAAATCAGCTGTGCACGGATGATTTTGCAGGGCACCTGGCGCATAATGTGAATCTGTCCATTAAAGCCATTGAAGGTTTGGGAGGATTCGCTAAGCTTTGTAAAATGCTAGGGAAATCGGAGGAAGCGGAGCACTATTTGAACAAAGCGCAAAGCATGGCCAATGACTGGTTGACCATGGCTCAGGACGGGGATCATGACAAGCTGGCCTTTGATGCACCAGGAAGCTGGAGCTTGAAATATAATCTGGTTTGGGACACGTTGTTCGACTTAAATCTTTTCCCGAAAGAAGTAGCCGAGCGTGAAGTGGCCTATTATAGATATAAAAAGAATCATAACGGGACGCCGCTTGATAATCCCAGAACCTATACGAAAGCAGATTGGCTTGTATGGGCTGCCGCATTAGCGAAAGACAAGCAGGATTTTGTGGAGCTAATAGATCCGATTTGGGATTTTCTAGTGTACCTTTTAGTGATTGGTATTACACAATAGACGGCACCTATGTTTCCTTTGTGAACCGTTCCGTAGTCGGCGGATTGTTTATCCGGTTGATGATGGATAATGAATGGAAAAGAACACTCGTATAATGGAGCCACTGGATAGAAATCAATCAGGGCTTATAAAAATGAAAACCATGCCTGTTTATGAGGTATGGTTTTCTTATGTGCGCCCAGCATGGGCGCTATCTCTAGGGTTCAAGTCCCGAATGGTAAAGGCAGTAGTAACCATAACTTAAGGCAAGGGTGTCCATCGCGAGGTGGAATCTGAAGGAAGCCGGCGGCAAATCTCCGGTCTGAGGAACACGAACTTCATATAGCTAGCCAAAAGCAGGATAAATGTGGCTTTACTAGGAACCGTAAATGATACGGACCATTAAATGATAACTATCCGAGTAGATAAGTGTCGCACAAACTGTGCCTGTGAGCTCCTGACGAAAGCATGTACATTTCCGAACGAATTCTCATAAATATAAATAGTCGGTCAGCCGACCGAGCTATTATAAAAATGTCAGTTTTGTCTACCCTTTGTTAGGAATTGACTACCCTGCTATCTATTGTTCATATGCATTTTAGTGAATGCCTGCCTAAACTCTGTAGGAGTCATGTTTTCGTATTTCTTAAATAATTTCATGAAA
>NZ_JAAOIW010000054.1 GCF_011440305.1 Paenibacillus agricola
GCTTATTCGGTGTACAGGGCCCCAGCTGGTTGACCAGTACAGTATGGGCTATGCCCGCTGTCATTCTTACAAGCGTCTGGAAGGGCCTTGGGTTCAGCATGCTTATTTTCCTTGCCGGACTTCAGTCCATTTCGATTGACTATTACGAAGCGGCGGAGATTGATGGTGCTAGGTCGATCGATAAGTTTTGGTACGTCACGGTACCCTTGCTTTCCCCGACTACGTTTTTTGTCACGGTTATGTCGTTTATTGGATCGTTCCAGGTATTTGATTCTGTATTCCTTATGACGGAGGGCGGGCCTGCCCGTTCGACATCCGTAATTGTGCATTATTTATACGAGAACGCCTTCATGTACTTCAGAATGGGCTATGCCAGCGCGATGGCTTATATACTCTTCTTTATGGTTTTTGCCATAACCATGATCCAGTTCTGGCGCCAGAAAAAATGGGGTAACTAAGGGGGCAGTATAGTTATGAAGAAAATGAGCTTGAGCGCTAAATTTGCAGCCCACTTTGTCCTCATTTTAGGGGCGCTTACGATGATCTTTCCTTTTCTTTGGACGCTTAGTACATCATTAAAAAATGTCAACGAGGTTTTCGTTTTCCCTCCTACATTTTTCGGTGAAAGAATCCAGTGGGAAAATTACTTGAGGATTTCAGATCGATTTCCTTTCGATGTTTATTTTTTTAACAGCCTCAAAATTACCGTCATTGTGGTCATAGTCCAATTGATCACAAGTTCAATGGCCGGCTTCGTATTTGCACGGCTGCGATTCCGGGGCAGGGATTTGCTGTTCGGGTTGTACCTTGCCACCATGATGATTCCTGCCCAAGTGACTATTATACCGAACTTTATCATTATGCGAACATATGGCTTAGTCGACACGCACATGGCACTTATTTTACCGCATTTGGTTTCGGCTTTCGGAACATTTCTATTGCGGCAATTTTTTCTTGCTATTCCGACAGCCCTAGAAGATGCGGCCAAGATTGATGGATGTACGCCGTTTGGTACTTATTGGAGGATTTTTGTGCCACTATCCAAACCGGCAATGGCTACACTTGGCGTTTTCGTATCTATGGGCACTTGGAATGACTTTTTGGGGCCCCTTGTATTTATCAACACACAGGCAAAGATGACTCTCCCGTTGGGTCTCGCCTCTATGCAGGGCTTGTATTCAACCGACTGGCCGGTATTAATGGCCGGTACCATACTTACACTTATCCCCGTGATTACCATATTTCTGCTAGCCCAGGACTTCTTTATAAAGGGTGTAACGCTATCAGGATTGAAGGGCGAGTAAAACTTTCCATAGGGAGATGTGAAGTCTGAAGTAACTGTAACCACCAAAGTAAATAGGCATAGCAAACAAGCCAACAAATGACGATTTTTTGGTAAATTATGGTATTTTTTATGGAGTGGTTAAATCGCAACCGCCATAATACGGTAACCCTGAGCTTTTGCCAATAAAATCGCTTGTTCTACCGTGATTTCACGGTCTACTGGAAGAACATCCGATTTTTTGTATAATTCAGCGTTATAGGGCTCCTTGTTCTTGAAGATGTGATAGATGGCAGTTAATAGCACTCGGGCAGTAGCAATAATCGCACGTTTGTGACCTCGACGCTTTTTGAGTTTTAAGTAGCGGTTTCGGATTTCGGGATGCTTTTCACTTTTGACTACAGCGGTTGCACACTGGACCAAAAGAGGCTTGATATAGCACCCATCTTTCGAAATCTTTACTGACTTTTTCTTGCCGGCACTTTCATTATTTGTAGGTGTAAGTCCTGCCTAGGAACATAAATGCTTAGCTGTCGTGAACACGTCCATATTCACACCAATTTCCGAGACCACGGTAATGGCGGAAAAGATGTTTTTGAAGGACGGAACAGTTAAGATCAAGTTGATTTCATTTGTGTACGACGCGGCAAGAGAAAGAATGATGGCTTCCAGATCCGCTTTGCGGGATTCAAGGTCTTCGTAGTGCGCTTAAATGACCTTTATTTTTCCAGCCTGTTCGGGTGTAATCAACCCTCTATGGCGAGTTCCAGTTCAGGAAGTTTCTCCTTCATGGAGCTTTTGCCGAAGGTATCCGACACCACGTTTCCCAAGCTGAATGTTAAAAACGGTTAAGCTGTTTTGCAGCCGATTTTTTTCACTCGACGCAAAGGTAGTCAGTTTAAAGCGGTAACGCATCAGGTCACGCAGCTGCCGGATCGGCAGGGGAGGCATGAAACTCCCAGCGACAAGATCATGCTTGAATAAATCGGCAATCCACTGAGCATCTTTTTTGTCCGTCTTTTTGCCGCGGATCGCTTTGACGTATTTTGGATGCGCCAGCGTGATGCTGCAGGAAGCTTCAAGAATATTGAACACGGGAATCCAGTATTTCCCGGTAGATTCCATGCAGACACCTTTACAGTCATGTTCACAAAGCCATTGTGAGAGCTCATTCAAACCTTTGGTGAAGGTAGAAAAGCGAAGACGTTTGTAAGTAGTGATCCCTTTGTTGTTGGTAGAAGCGATACAGGCAACGACAAAGGTTTTGTGGACGTCGATCCCACAGCACTAGACAATTTTTAAACCCACAGGGAATCCTCCTTTTCAGGGTGTACAGGGATATACAGCATTGACTGATTACCTAGCAATAAACGAGTCCTGTTTATACCAAAGATAAGTCTGCGTGCTCTAAAGGCATCACTTATTTGTGCTTGGAAAGGCAATCTACACATATAACTATGCGGTCACCCCATAGATGGGGCAGCCCACTCACCTCCGCGTGATTTGTAGTTAACTGGTATCCCTGTAAGTTTAGAATAAAAAAAACAGGCTCAAAGCACAACGATTTCATACCGTTTTGTGCCTTGAGCGAAGCGAAAGGAATGGATATAACTATGAAACAAGCGGAAGTAAAGGTTGTTAAGCAAATGGAAGCATTGTCTCTAAAGGATGTCGTCATTCAGGATTCCTTCTGGACTTCCCGGCAGAAGCTGGTCAAAGAGACCGTGATACCTTATCAATGGGATGCATTAAATGATGCGATTCCTGGTGCAGAGCCGAGTCATACCATAGAAAATTTCCGAATCGCCGCCGGGGATGTGGAAGGCGCGTACTATGGCAAGGTATTTCAAGACAGCGACCTTGCCAAATGGCTGGAAACGGTAGGCTTCACGCTATCGCTCCAGAGAGATGAACAATTGGAACGAATCGCCGACGAGACTATTGATTTAATTGGGCGGGTTCAGCGTCCGGACGGATACGTAAATACCTATTTTACGGTGGAGAAACCGGACCAACGGTGGACAAATTTAAGAGACGACCACGAGCTTTATTGCGCAGGGCATATGATTGAAGCGGCTGTCGCTTATTTCGAAGCAACCGGCAAAACCAAGCTGTTGGACATCATGAGCCGCTACGCTGATTATATCGGCA
>NZ_JAAOIW010000055.1 GCF_011440305.1 Paenibacillus agricola
CGAAATCAGGCAAAAACACCGCTTAAAAGGACTCATAATCGGCATGGAGCCGACCGGACACTACGGGTATAACTTAGCCAATTGGCTTGCGAGCAAAGGCAACAGCGTTGTCATGGTGAATCCGGCCACCACCAAACGAAACAAGGAGAATCGGGATAATTCCCCTTCCAAAAGTGACCCGAAGGATGCGCTTGTCATTGCTGACGTGATCAGCCGAGGCTACTACTATGAATACTCGCGACAGGCAATCGTCTTTCAGAGGTTGCAAACGATTATGAGTGACCGTGAATACTGGGTAACGAATAGTGTACGGCTGCAGAACCGGATCATTCGCTGGTTAGACATTCGGTTCCCCGAGTATTTCTCGGTGTTTAAAGATTGGACCTGCAAACGTTCCGTAGCTACTCTGAAAGAATTCCCTTCACCGCAGGATCTAGAGTCTCTATCCGTACCAGAGGTGATCACAGGATGGAGAGAGCATATGAAGCGAGCCGGTGGCTCCACTGGCATGCAGAAGGCTGCGGAGCTCATCGCTCACGCTAAGAACAGTATAGGCGAAACGACTGCCCTAATTGAAGCAAAGCAGGATTTACAATGGCTATTACAAGACTTCGAACGAGTGGCTGAAATACTAGAGAGAATTGAAAAGGATATACAAGTGTTGCTCAGCGAAATTCCTATAGCCGGTCATCTTCGATCTATCGGCCTAGGCACGATCTGCATTGCAGCCATTCTATCAGGTGCTGGCGACCTTAGACAGTATGCCCATGGCAATCAATTATTGCGTAAGGCAGGATTAAACCTAGCCGAAAGCACTTCCGGGAAACGCAAGGGACAGATCGTGCTTTCTAAAAGGGGGGATGCTACGATGCGAAAATATCTGTATCTGGCTACGCTCCAACTCGTAGGAAATCATCCTGTGTTCCGACAGCTGCATGAGAATAATGTTCAAGTCAAGCAAATGAAGAAGCAACAGTCGGTATTTAAACTGCTTGGAAAATTGGCACGAATCATCATCGGCATCGTTCAAAGGGGAGAAGCTTTTTCTCCTGAAAAAGTTACCACCCCTACCTGCATTCAAGCTGCCTAAGACTGATTAATCGATCGCATATATTGACTCATTCGCAGGATTTTACAAAGAAAGCACGGAGGACCGAGTTTCTGCCCGATAAGGGCTCAGACCCGTCAGCTAAACGTTATCGGTCTCCACGCCTTGGTCAGGTGTAACGAAGCATTCCTGTAGAGCGTTAATTTTCCGCTTTGAAAAAAGTGAAGCGCCCCCGTAAGATGGAATTATGCACAGGGTCATAGCCCTGAAATTCATTATCTAGGAGGAACGCTCTACTATGAAATTTAAACAACATGAGGCTCAAAATCAACGGATAGAACGTATTACCAGTCATCACCTTGTTGTCGGTATCGACATTGCCAAAGAGACCCAAGTCGCTCGAGCTGTTACTTACCGTGGTATCGAGCTTGGCAAGCCCTGTCCGTTTAAGAATGACGCTTATGGTTTTCAAAAGCTTCTTACTTGGATTAAATCTATACAAAAACAGCATAAAAAGACGGGTGTTATTATCGGTATGGAACCAACGGGCCATTACTGGCTTAACCTCGCCTGGTGGCTTTTAGAGCAGCGTTTTGAAGTAGTGACCGTTAATCCTTATCACGTTAAGAGCAACAAAGAGAATCGAGATAATTCTCCCACCAAAAGTGATCTGAAAGATGCACTGGTTATAGCCGATATGGTGAAGAATGGTTATTATTCACCCTTGCGGTTGCCAACAGGAAATTACCAAGCTCTACGTGTTTTAATGAGCGACCGTGAGTTTGTCATCAAACAGTTCATCTCGATCCAGAATCAGATTCATCGCTGGTTGGATATCTGGTTCCCAGAGTACCATCGAGTCTTCAAAGATTGGAGCTGCAAAACCTCTCTAGTAACACTAAGGTTGTTCCCATTACCATCGGAACTAAAGATCCTTTCTCCGGATGAAATCTATGCCAGGTGGAAGCCTCACATGAAACGTAGGGCAAGTAAATCGTTCGCAACAGCACTGGTCGAACAAGCGCAGCAATCCATTGCTCAGAATGTCGCTCCAGAGCAAGTGAAACGTTCCCTTTTGTTTCTGCTAGATCAATATGAACGTTTATCAACGCAACTAACACAGCTTGAGCAAGAAGCTATTTCCCTTATGAAAGAGATTCCACAAGCTCAAAGCTTATTGACTATACCAGGCATCGGTAAAATCACAGTAGCCGGCATTTTAGCAGAGACTGGGGATTTGAGCATGTATCGACATGGGCAACAAGTACTGCGACTCGCAGGGCTACATTTAGGTGAAGATAGTTCTGGCAAGCATAAGGGTCAAATTCGGATTACCAAACGAGGGCGCTCCGGTCTTCGAAAGTTCTTGTACTTAGCTGTGTTACACCTAGTTGTAAATAATGAGGAATTTCGATCGCTCCACCATCACTACACTCGAACGAAAAGGATGAAAAAGGTACATTCAATCATAAAACTATGTGGGAAGCTGGCACGAATTCTGGTAGGCATTGTTCGTCATGAACAGACTTACATTCCTGAGAAAGTTGTTACTGCTACAACCGCAGCTTGAGTAAAATAAGCTTAATAAATAACGTAAATTGGCTTGTTCGCAGGATTTCGGACAAAGAAAGCACCCGAGTACTGAATTCTCATTCCTTAAGGGCACAGACCCGTGGACGAAGCAGATCAGCCTCCATCCCTTGGACAGGTATAACGATGGAATGACAGGGTATTATGACCCATTGAGTCATGGGAGGGAGAACCACCGAGGGCAGCATGGAGCAGTGTGCAGGATATGGAACAAAATGGGAAAAGACTACTGTCCCTCTGTTTCTGCATGCCCTCATCTTCACTTGGGGACACCCACCACTAACTGTTTCTATCGTTCATCACTTCTATGGGATGTGAAATCCTGCGAACAAGCGAGCATACGTAAGAAAATCTTATCATTCTGAGGGAGGAATGTGAGGGCATAGACCCGTAGAGTCGTGGGATGGTGAACCCCCAAGGAAATTGTGGAGTATGCGTGCAGAAGAATAACACTTGGGGAAATGTTCCATACGCTTCTTCT
>NZ_JAAOIW010000056.1 GCF_011440305.1 Paenibacillus agricola
GTTGCATGATGTTCATTTGGATCATTCTCTCCTGCCCCCAACCTGTCTACGTTCTACAAGTTGGTTTATCGGTTGTGGCTGGTTTTTCAATGACTCCGCTGGCCTACTTTTAAGTTAACAGATACATCGCTAAGAACAGTGCTTTCAAAGCTCTACATCAGTATTTTACAACACGGACAAATAATCCTTTGAAGAAAATGCAGTCCCTGATCGCAATATGTAATAAGCTTATCCGGATCCTGTTTACGATTGGCAAGAAGCAATGTGAATTCAGTGAAGAGCAAATGTTAAAGGATATTCCACATATGACAGAACTACCGAAAGCAGCTTAGATTTCTTCTTAATTATTAAGTAAAGTAGCAGTAAACAACACTTGAAGCACGGATTAGTCAGTAAAGACGCTATAATACGGACAAAAGATCCTGTCGGGCAGCATGGCTGACATCCACCTCATGGAAAGGTTGGACGAAGGAATTTAAGAGCGAAGACTCTGTGAGACTTGGGAGGGTTGACCTCCATGAGAGATGTGGACATCCACCAGTGCGACCATAATTGCACCAATTATCCACTTTTTGGATAAGAGTGGTTAAGTGCACAATGATCTTTTTTTCTCCATCGCTCCAAAATTAACCTTAAATGAAGACTTATTCCAGTATTTAAATGATTAATATACCAACGCTGCTATGAAAACTTAAGAAAACAAGAGGAAACGAGAGAATTCGCTTTCTTCATAGAGGGAGTTTAGCGTAATTTCATATTAATGAGTGGGAACAAATGTTCTTTACAATATGTATTAAAAAAGGTTATAATACCCATAAACAAGCATTGGAGGTTCTTAATGGGTATTAAACTAGCTTTTAATTATGAGAAGTCAACTGAAGAGATTTCGAAGTTAAAAGGAATTGATGAACAACGGCTTCTTGAACCCATCAAGGAAGGGAAATGGTCAGTAAAGGAAATCATAGGTCATTTATATTATTGGGATAAATTTATTTTGGAGCAGCATGTTCCGAATATGGCTGAAGGAGCGAAATTAATAGCTTTTCCCGATCACGACCTACATAACAAAGAAGCAATTCAGTATATCGGAAGTTACATAACGGTTGAATCCTTAATAGACGATTTAATCCAGGAAAGAAAACAATTGATTGAAACCATTTCTGGGGTCGAGAGTACTGTAAAATTCACGATTGGAACTGGAAAGCGTCAATTTACAGTAGAAAAGCACTTAAAAATATTTATAGATCACGATATCCATCATCTCAAACAAATAGAGGAAAGATTAAACTAACCGCGAACGATAGTTGAGGAGCCTGCACGTCGCGGCTCCTTTTTGTTTGCTAAAGTAACGGGCAGTTATTTTTCAATAGCTCTTGTTTTTATGCTTGAGACAATGGTAACATTTAATGGGAACATGTGTTTGTTTTTGTGTTTTCCAACGGATAGGGGGAATAGGCGTGGCTGAAATCATTGAAAAAGAGCAATTTTCGGTTATTGGAAAATTAGGAAAGGGGTTTGCTAATGAAGCTCCCCAATGGATACCATCATTATGGAAAGAAGCAAATAGCTTTATTGAGATAAGCAACCTCGCCATCCATCATCATGTGCAAGCGGCTCCCGTTTGTTTCGTTAAGGAGCCGATGTGTACATGATCCAATTGACGAACCGCCAGGCACGGCAATTTCTGCTATTGAAGCACGGGCTGTTGGGCGAATATCAATTTTCCGGAAAGCAGGGAGTATTGGATTTTGTGCGGCAGGTCGGCTGTATTCAATACGATCCCATCGATGTTTGCGGAAAAAACGCCGAACTGGTGTTGCAGTCGCGAATCAAAGGCTTTACCAAGAACATGCTCGCCGAGTTGCTGTATCAAGATAGAAGACTTGTCGATTATCCCGACAAGAATTTGGCCATTATCCCTGTCGAGGACTGGCCGTATTTTGAGCGGTACAGGCAGGCCGCCCGACAACATGCCAAGCGCTATCCCGAAATGGAAGCGTTGATAGAGCAAACACGGGCTCACATCCAAAATCACGGTGCGCTAAGTTCGGATGATTTAAAATTGGATGGAAATTTCGCTTGGCAATCGGCCATCCACTGGAGCAGCGGAAACAATTCATCCCGGTCGGTGCTGGAGCAGATGTACTCGACAGGCGAGTTGATTATACATCACAAAAAAGGAACGCGTAAATACTACGATATCGCCGGGAAGTACATACAGGCAAATCTGCTGAATGCGCCGGAGCCGCTGGAGGGCGAGCTTGAGCATCACAAGTGGCGGGTACTGCGTCGAATCGGCGCTGTTGGCCTTTTATGGAATCGCGCATCCGATGCCTGGCTGAACATATGGGGATTGAAAGCGGAGCAGCGCAACGAGGTTTTCCGCCAACTGTTGTATGAAGCTCGCATTGTTGCTGTTGCCGTGGAACAATTGAAGGATATACTGTACTGCCGCACGGAGGACTTGCCGCTTATTGAAGCCGTTCTGCAAAATCCGGCGCCGAAATGGCGCTGCGAGCTGATTGCCCCACTAGATAATTTCATATGGGACAGAAAACTGATCAACGTATTATTTGGATTCGATTACACCTGGGAGATTTACACGCCTGCAATCAAACGGAAATTCGGCTATTATGTGTTGCCTCTAATATACGGAGAAAGCCTCATCGGACGAGCCGAGGTAATCGCGGAGCGAAAAGCCGGGACGCTCGTTGTTAAAAACATCTGGTACGAGAACGACATAAAGCCTACAAAGCAATTGCGAACAGCCTTGAACAATTGTTTTCAAAATTTTGCATTGTTCAACGGATGCGAGACGAATTCGACAGTGTCTATGAACTGATATTTCCAGTTCCCCGGTAACATTTGCCGACAAGTTTCCGCGTACGAAACAGGTAAGCCGACGCGTCCGGTAGCGCCGTTGTATGTGTACATGAGTTTCTAGTGGGGGTTCAAGCGCGGCGGGCTAAACTAACGGGCAGGTTAGTGCAGTAGCTGCCGATAAAATAAAACTCAATCTAGTGGCGGTATTAGCCGTTCCATCTACTCATCACTACCCCGATCAAGGTCAGGAATAAGCCCTGATTGCACGGGCCGTCA
>NZ_JAAOIW010000057.1 GCF_011440305.1 Paenibacillus agricola
TTATGACAGGACACCGAATTGAACATTATTTTGATTATTCATCTTTCAGTCAATACCAGCTAAATGTTGGATTTGCAACAATTCGATAATATTGATGGTTTGTTTAGTTGATAAATCGTTTTATACTGACTTTAACAACAGTTGTTGTAATCTTAAAAGAATAGAGGAGATTATTATTAATAAGGTATTATTTATTACAGCAAATCCAAATGACGAAAATCACTCGTTTAGTATGGCAGCAGGAAAGGCATTTATTGAAACATATAAAGAAACAAACCTAACGGATGAAATCGTGACCTTGGATTTATTCAAGGAAAATATTCCAAATATAGATGCAGATGTTTTCAGTGGTTGGGGAAAACTTCGTGCAGGACAGCAAATCGACGCTCTTTCAACTGAGGAATTAGCGAAAGTTAGTCGCCTAAACGAAATTCTCGATCAATTTATTTCAGCGGATAAAATGATATTCGTAACGCCGATGTGGAACTTCTCATTCCCATCCGTTGTGAAAGCATACATTGATGCTGTAGCTGTACCTGGTAAGTCGTTCAGATATACGGAGACTGGTGCTGTAGGCTTACTTCATGGTAAGAAAGTGCTTCACATTCAAGCTCGTGGTGATTTTTATTCAGAAGGTCATTTAGCAGATGAAGAGCTAGGCGATCGGTATTTAAAACATATTATGAACTTCATGGGTATTTCTGAATATGAAGGTTTATTTATTGAAGGTCAAGCTAAAATGCCAAATAAAGCTGGGGAAATTAAAGCAGCAAGCATCGAGCGTGCAAAGCAATTAGCACAAACCTTCTAATCGTTTATTATTTTTATATTGCAATTCGTGGTCCATACAAATGGACCACGAATTGCTTTTTTTTTTGAAAAATTTTCTGCTATAATTGGGTCATCCAACAAGTGTTAAAAAATAATAGTGTTTTGAGAAGGGTAGGTACAAATGAAAAAACAAGATCCACGGATTCAACGGACAAGAGAAAATATCATGAATGGTTTTATGAGACTGATTAAACAAAAAGATTTTAGTGATATTACCATTGCTGATATTACACAAGAAGCAGAGATTAACCGTTCAACGTTTTACTATCATTTTGTGGATAAATACGATTTAATCGATGTAATTCAAAAAGAAGTTCTTACGAAAGAAATTTTTAATGAAGTAGCATTACAAGAAGTCATCGATGAACAAACGATTATTATGTCCCTCCAAGCTATTATGAGTTCTCAAATAAATTTATCCCTACAATGTCAACATGCTCTTGAAGAATTTAAATCGAAAATGGACTATGAAATTAAACAACGATTGACGGAAACTCTGCAAGCTTTATTAGATAAAGAGCGTGGAGTGAAGGAAGAACATTATTTACTTGCTACTTTTTGGAGTTGGGGCATTTATGGGGTTGCAATGGCATGTGTAGAGGGGAAAGAAACTTTGCATACGGCAGTAAACCGTTTGACAAATATCATTTTAGGCTAGTATATAGGAAGCAATCTATATACTTTTTTTTCTTTTGCGATCTGGAGTTTCTAGCAAGTGGCTTGAAGCTGCAAGGTGGTGCGATGGGCCCGATCGTGATTGCTTCGCAGGCTGTTCGTAAAGGCGGTACCATTCAAATTACGGGTGTATATGGCGGACGCTACAATGGCTTCCCACTGGGCGATATCATGCAACGCAATGTCAATATTCGCTCCGGACAAGCTCCTGTTATCCATTATATGCCTTATATGTATGAGTTAATTACAACAGGCAAAGTCGATCCGGGTGACGTGGTAACACACGTAATTCCGCTTAGTGAGGCGAAGTATGGATATGAAGTATTCGATACGAAGACGGATAATTGCATCAAGGTTATTCTGAAGCCATAAGGCTTACTCTTACTAGGAGGGAAATGAAAATGAATTCGACTTACGCCTTACATGAGACGTTGGAGGTTCATGAAATCGCCGCCTTCAAAACCGTCTGCATGACAAAATCCAAAATGATGCAAGCTCTGATTACCGGTCCAGAGCTAAAAGAAATTTTGCAAGAGGATATTCAATTATCAACGAGACAGCTGCAGGAGCTTGGCAACATGCTGTCCAAAACCATGGGATAGGAGATGAGAGCATGAACACGATTCTAGAACACTTGACGGGTTTGGACTCGCTGACAGATGAAGTTATTGCCATGGATTTCCTGATCAACGCCAAGAGCGGCATCCGCAATTACGCTATGGCTGTAACCGAATGCGCCACAACGGAAATCAAGACCATTTTAATGAACCATCTTGATGAAGCGATAGCAACCCACGAGAAGATCGTGAGCTATATGATGTCACGGGACCTCTATAAGCCTTACCATATTAAAGAACAAATTCAATTAGATTTGCTAAACATCCAGACAGCTATGGATATTCCCAGCTAACCTCTGATTTTCTAATTATAAATTGCTTTAAGAAGAAGACTGCAAGCGAATATATGGACAAACTTAGACTGCTCAATGAGCAGTCTTTTTTGACAGATAAGCAGGGATATCGTCAACAAAAAATGGAATTGGAATTTTACAAAGCAACCAATTTGCCGTTGTTATCGATAAGAATAGGCAGCTCTTGTCACAAACCCTAAACCGAAATCCTTTGGTTACAGAGGAA
>NZ_JAAOIW010000058.1 GCF_011440305.1 Paenibacillus agricola
TGTAACTGCTAAACTAAAGTGGACAGAAATTGTTAAATAAGAATGAACAGTTTTTAACAGAGAGTTCCTTCAATAGAGTATGATGGTAGAGTTTGCAATCATACCTACGACATTGGGGGAACTGAATTGAATCCAGAGGATAGGTGGCGGACCTATATCGACATTGAACAGCTGCGAGAATTAGGTTTTAACAAGACACAGATGGCGAATCGCTTATCGATCTCTAGAACAACGTTGTATAAATACATGAGGATGACGCCAGGTGTTTTGCAGCAATGGTTAGAAGAAATGCGAACCCGGTCGAAGAAAGCAGATGGCTATGAAGAAGAAGTCGCTTCTTGGTTAAAGGCCTCACCGGACTTATCCTCTGCGCAAGTCATGGATTGGTTACAAGAACGCTATGGCGACATTGGCATGTGCGAGAGCACCATCCGGAACTATGTCAGAGGAATTAGAGAGAAGCATGGGATCGCCAAGGTGAAATACCAACGTCAGTTTGAAGCCGTACCCGATCCACCCATGGGGCAGCAGATGCAAGTAGACTTCGGAGAAATGAAGTTAGAAGATGGGCACAAACAAGGAAAGACCCTGCGCTTCATCGTCTTCGTCCTTTCCCATTCCCGGTATAAATATGTCGAATGGCTGGATCGCTACTATACGACAGTCGATGTGATCGCAAGCCATGAACGGGCCTTTGCCTTCTTTGGCGGAATGGCCAAAGAGATCGTGTATGACCAGGACCATTTGCTCGTGATCAGTGAAAACCATGGAGATATTTTATATACAAAAGAGTTTGCTGCCTATCGAAATGAAAAGAAATTCAAGATCCATCTCTGCCGCAAACAGGATCCACAAAGCAAGGGAAAGGTTGAGAATGCTGTGAAATATGTGAAATACAACTTTGGTAGAGGACGGGTGTATACGAATCTAGCGAAGTTAAATGAAGCTTGCTTGGCTTGGTTAATGCGTACCGGAAACGGAAAAATGCATCACAGCATAAAAAAGATACCGGCGGAAGTGTATGCCCTAGAAAAACAACACCTCCAGCCCGTATTCCTTGTAGAACAACCTGAAACTGCTCTCAGTATAACAAGAGATGTACGAAAGGACAATACCGTTAACTATCTTTCAAATCGCTACAGCCTCCCACTCGGAACCTTTGATGGGACAGATAAAAAAGTGTTCTTGCAGGTGAATGAAGAGGGTGAATTGGTCTTATACGATTCACAAACACGCCTGGAAATCGCCCGGCATGACCCGTGTTTTGAAAAAGGAAAGCTCATTAAAAGCAGGGCCCATGGAAGGGACCGCACGAAAGGAATTGCCGCTTACATCGAACATGCAGCAGGACTGTGTCCGGATCCACTTGTTGCGACCTTGTATTTAAATGAAGTCCATAAGGTGAAACCGAGATATATGCGAGACCAACTTCAAATCATAGAGAAGCAGCTCCGTGCAGCTGCAGCAACAGATGTGGCAGAAGCTTTTGCTTACTGCATGAAAAACCGTCTCTACGGAGCCAAATATTTGACGGATGCGGTGGTTCATTTCGAGAAATACCGCTTGTCTTCTACCCCGGTACATACCTTGCCTTCGGAGCCAGCCATGCAGCCTCCACAAGGAGCGCTTAGCATCAAAGTACCTATCCGCGACATGAGTGTGTACCAGCGAGTTATGGAGGGTGCTGTGCAATGACAACAGCCTTAGATTCGTTAAAACAATCGTTGGTCCAGTTGCGTTTAAACGAAGCTGCAGGGATTGTGGATGGGCTGCTACTTACAGCCGAGAAACAACAATGGAGCTACCGAGCGTTCACCCAGCACCTGTTGGACCATGAGTGTCAACGTAGGGATGCGAAGCAGCTGGCGAAGCGTTACAAGGCAGCTGAACTGCCCGAAATAAAGACATTAGCGGAGTTTAACCCTGAGGAATCGGCTACTTTAAGCAGGAAACAACTGGCGCAGCTACAGGAGCTTATTTGGCTAGAACAGGCCTATCATATCCTCCTCTTAGGCCCACCTGGGACCGGGAAAACGCATCTGGCCTTAGGGCTTGGGATCGAGGCTTTAAACAAAGGATTCAAGGTGAGCTTTGTAACGATGGACACGTTGATTCAGTTGCTAAAAACACAGGAGATTTCGCGGCAGGCCCAATTCAAAATGAAGAGGACCTTGGATTCTGACCTCATCATTCTAGACGATTTAATGTTTATGGCGATGGATCGTAATGAAGCGAACTTATTTTTCCAATTTATTAATAGAGTTTACGGACAATCCTCATTGATCATAACGTCCAATAAAGGTCCCGCAGATTGGGGTGAATTATTAGGGGATGCAGCGATTACAACAGCCATTTTAGATCGTATTATCCACAAAAGTGAAATCATTCATTGTGACGGAGATAGCCATCGGATGAAACATCGAAAAACGATATTTGGTGAAGCGTAATTGTCCACAGAAATCCATGAGAATTGTTGAAGTCGAGCTTATCCACATGTGGATAAGCAAGAACCAATTATGCACAAAAGTGTCCAAAGTTATTTAGCAAAAAGTGTTCAATAGTACTTGACGGTTACA
>NZ_JAAOIW010000059.1 GCF_011440305.1 Paenibacillus agricola
ATGTATTTCATTGACGCTTGTTCACAAACCATATGCGATCATAAGTTACGGTTCGCAGGCGCCCCCTGTAGGTCGTTCGTTAGTTATTCAGGATCAGCCAGATTAGGTTCTCGACTATGTCAGCGGGCCGGCTTTGGGGATAACAAAACCTTTCCCCCTTTTCAGTTCATTTATGCAATTAGTTATAATTAAACATGCATTTACACATGTAAAACTGCATATTTAATTACTTGTAGAATTACATGTTGTGATTAATTGATAGATGATTACCAATCATATTCGCCGAGAACATCAGTTGAATTGCTACATGCGATTATATATATGTACTTATAATAGTATATTCACATGTTAAATTACATGTAAAATTTGGTATTTGATTGCCAACATATTTGCCAAGGCGCCTCTATCAGTTACATCACTACATTCATTTAATACATCTACTTATACAAATGTATTTACTTATAAAATTACATGTATTTCATTGACGCTTGTTCACAAACCATATGCGATCATAAGTTACGGTTCGCAGGCGCCCCCTGTAGGTCGTTCGTTAGTTATTCAGGATCAGCCCGATTAGGTTCTAAACTATGACAGCGGGCCTGCTTATGGGATCAAGCATATTCGCAGGAACGCCGCCAGTTATTTTATAACATGTACTTATACATATTCAAGTAATTTTACATGTATATTTACTTGAATAATTACATGATTTGGGCTTACGATGATCACCAACCATATTCTCCGAACACCGCAATCATATGCATTGCTACATACGCTTATACATACACATGTACTTATAATTGTATAATCACTTGGCGAATTACATGTAATAAATTGGCGGTTGATTACCAACCATATTCGCAATAAACATGTATTTTCACATGCAATATCACTTGTGGATTTACAAGGTATGGTTTGATAGTTAATCATCTACCAAATCCAAATTTATAACGTGTAAAAGTACATATTCATATATCTATAAAATTACATGCAGTAAACTGATGGTTGAACACCAACCCTATTCGTCAGAACGCTGCAATAATACACATACACATGTAAAATAAATTTGAACCTCTCATGACTAAAGTCACGAGATTCTTGGGTAGTCCCTTCTAACGAAGAGAAGTTTACCGAGCTAACCCTGTCGTTCCGACAGTTCGTGTAAGGATTACACAGCAAGTAGTCTTTTGCCTTCGGCAAGAATGTTCAGGCTTGCGTTAAAGTCTCGGTCGTGGTGCGCTCCACATTCTGGGCAGTCCCATTCACGCAACTTTAAGTCTTTTACATCTTTGTACTTATAGCCACAGCAGGAGCATAGCTGCGAAGATGCGAATGTTTTACCCACAGCCACAACGATGCGACCATACCACTTCGCTTTGTACTCTAGCATGGAGCGAAAAATCGACCAGGAAACCTCGCTAATTGCCTTGGCTAACTTATGATTCTTGACCATATTGGCTACCTGTAAATCTTCAATCGCAATGATGTCGTGGTTTTTGACAATATGCGCTGAAATCTTTTGCAAGTAGTCCGTACGAGCATTCGTGATTTTCTCGTGAATACGCGCTACTTTGATGCGTTGCTTGTTCCAATTGCTGCTGCCTTTCATCATGCGTGAGAGTTTCCGCTGTGTTCTTGCCAGTTTTTCTTCCAGTCTGCGAAAGAATTTAGGGTTTCCAACGACTACGCCATTAGATAGAATTGCAAATTCTTTTAAGCCAACATCGATGCCAACTTCTTTGCCTGTTTGGGGCAACTCAGGGACGTTGGCTTCTGCAAGCACAGATACAAAGTATTTGCCGCTTGGATTGCGTCTAATCGTAGCGTTCAGGATACGTCCTTCAACTTCACGGCTTTTAGCAAATTTCACAAGTCCAAGTTTAGGTAACTTGATCTGATTGTCTACAATTTCAATATTTCCATTCGTGTAGTTGGTTTGGTAAGACTGTACAGGATTCTTTTTACTCTTAAACTTAGGCGCATCGTTTTGTTTTTTGAAAAAGCGATTGTATGCGTCACTCAAATTCCGCAGTGCATTTTGTAAAGAAAATTTGTCCGGTTCTTTCAACCAGTCTATTTTTTGTTTTAGTTTTGTGAGTTCAGCAGAACATGCACCATAAGATAAGCCTTTTCCTGTCTCTCTGTAAGTGTCACTCCATTGGGCTAGAAAACGATTAAACACAAATCGAGCGCATCCAATCGTCTTGTTAATGAGTGTTGCTTGTTCAGGCGTGGGGTAAATGCGGAATTTGTAAGCTTTATTCACAACCATTGCTTTTCACTTCACTTTCTGATTTTGAATATACGTTCTGATCTGTGCTTCTGTATGTGCAGTTAGACTGAATAGTAGACACAGATTATACTAGATTCAATAACTTGAATGAGGGAGCCCTGTGTCTATGAAAAAGATCGATCATGATGAAACGTACAAGAAGCAGACCGTTCAATACATAAAG
>NZ_JAAOIW010000006.1 GCF_011440305.1 Paenibacillus agricola
ACTACAGTGGTCTAAACGTTTGCAGGAGACTACAAAACGCCGACGGTTTAGAAGAAATCCTACGAAATATCTGAAAGATATAGAAAACAAGTTTTGTACGTTAATTGGTCAGGCGTAGTTTTTTTTTGCTTAAAATATTGTTTAAACAATAATATTGATAACAAATGTATAAATATATTAAAATTCGGATATAAAAGAAAAAGATAGTTGAAAGAGGAGGTGCAACATGTCGCAGAAAACTAGCATTTTTATTAATGAGTTTGCAAAGGTTACTTGTAGAGGTATTTTTTTTCGTGGTTGCTATTACTCGTGTGCAAAGGCAATTCGTGAGAAATGGTTCGAGCTAGCTAGGAACTATGGGGGTTGGACAATTCAGGTGGAATTTAATCCGGAGAATTTACAATCCATTTTTTTGAGATTAGAAGAGTTTGATGAGTTTGAGCAGTGCAATATCATTATTAAGCAAAAACAATGTCAAACAAAACTGGATAAGTACTTTCAAGCTATTCTGAAGCTTAAAAGAGAAAAAGTTAAGGCTCAAAATCAGTTTAGAAATGTAGATTAGTGAATTACCCGGATGAATCAATACATTAATCGTTTAATTACCATCATAGTTCAGATTAAAAGGGGGGAGCTGGCTTTAAAGAGTTTGTCGAAGAGGTTGAAGCTTTTGGGGGTTTGTCGGGCAAATATTGAAAGACAGAACAAAACTACTTTTACCGATTAATTCTCACAGAGACTTGAAGTTTGGGTGAGAAATAAAAGTTTAATAGAAAAAAGATTACAAAGACCAGTTTGGAACTTTACAGTTCTTCCCCACAGATAAACAGAACTCTTGAATAATAAGTTTAATATAAATTTTATATCCTTATATACCTGGTAGCTGATTTTTATTCAAATGTAATTCCTTTAGTCCCTTTGCAAGTGGGATTAGAAGTTCTTTAAGTAATGATTTGTCATCTTCTGTGAGGCTATAGTCACCAACTTTCAAATTTTCCGAGCACCGTAACAAAGTTAACAGATCGAGATCAATTGGTTCTTGCTTTGTCTTAGACTCAAAAACAATTTGTTTATTAGATAACCCAAGTAAGTAATCGGTTGTTACTTGGAATGTTTGGGCTAGTTTATAAATGTCCTGTTTATCTGGTTGAGTATAGTTTCTTTCCCAATTCGATACCACTTGTGTAGATACACCAATAAGTTTGCCAAGTTCTGTTTGATTCCATTTGTGTTCTTTCCTCAAATGTTTAATTCTATCCGATAGGCTCATTAGATTTTTCTCACATCCTTGTTAGTTAATTAGTTAGTTGATATATAGATATTAACATAAATAACGGTATTCGTTAATGTATGTATATCAAATAAATATATTGACAAAATATTAACGGAAATATTAAAATAATATTAACGGAAACCGTTAATTGACGGCAAGAAGGATTAAAATAATTGTGGGAGAGGTTAGATCTATGGCAAAAAGAAATCGTACTACTACTGCAAAAGTAATTGAAAGGAGGATTAAGGAAGGACGGGGCCAAGGTCATTTTAATTTGTACAAGCCATGGCTTACCATTCACGATGTTCCATCACACGGCATTGTCACTAGAACATTGGGATGGAAAAGCGGGAGGTTACACCATTTTTTTTCAGAGCATTTTGAACTAGCGCATTTTTTTCAGATGGAATGGTCAATGAGTATCACTGATCTTAGAGAGCAATATCCGTTGCTTCCCTTAGAAAAGACTTTATTTATAGCAGAGAAGCTGGGCATAAAGCACCCTACAGATCCAAGAACACATCACCCTATCGTCATGACAACAGACCAACTTTTGACGGTTAGAGCAGGGGAAGAGACCGTTTATGAAGCACATTCTATAAAACCAGAATCAAAGCTAAAAAAACGTGTTCTTGAAAAACTGGAGATTGAACGTTTGTTCTTTAAAGATGCCAGAGTTAAGTGGAGGTTGATAACAGAGAAGCAAATTAATTATGATTTTGTCAAAAACGTTAATTGGCTGCACTCTTCAAAATTGTTGGACGACTTGCCCCATATTTCATTATCTTTGATTGATAATATCGAGTCCATTTTATTTCATGCTTTAAAAAATCAATCTATGCCATTTGCTAAAATCACATTACAGCAAGATCGCAAATTAGATCTTCCTCCTGGGACTTGTATCTCAATCGCAAAGTATCTTATCGCCAATCGAATCTGGAAGATAGATATGACAAAATTACTAGAGCCCACATTACAGCCAATAGTCGTTGAGCGAGGCAGTAAAGGAGGGATTCTAAGTGAGAGTTTATCTGAACAATATTTTTGAAAAACGAGATGAAGCTGCTGAGTTAGTTGGATGCGACAGAGTTTTATGGATGCATCGAGAAACCGATATTGTAATTACTATTTCGGTAGTAGAGAAAAGTCCTTTACCAATTTTTCGAAGCCTTAGCGAACTTGAGGGAGAATTGGAAAGTGGACTTTGTAGAAAGCTTGATTACGATCCTTATCAGAAATTTATGGTTTCAGATGAAGTTCTTACAGCAAAAGAGATCTGGGTTCGTGACCAAGCATGGGACTGTATCAAGGATATTGTAGAGTTGGAACCGCGAATTTATAATCCGAAAGAAAGGTACGAGCTTATTAAGGAAGCCGTGAAAGAAAAGGGCAAAGGCAAGAAATTCTTCTATAAATACCTGAGGTATTATTGGACAGGTGGAAAGTCGGAAAATGCTTTACTTCCGCGCTTTCGAAAATGCGGAGCTAAAGGAAAGAGGAAAAATCCTACAAGTAAGATGGGTAGGCCGAGGAAAACAAGAGACGAGAATGAAGAATATTCAGGTGTGATAGTGACGGAAGGGATTAGAAAAATCTTTGATGCTTCTATAACCAAGTTTTACAATAATCGAAGGAGAAATTCGGTAAAATTTGCATACATCAGAATGCTTGGTGAGTCTTTCAACATAGAAATTCGTGAAGAAGCTGGTGTGGAAATTCCCATAATCCCACCAGATCACTTGCTACCCAGTTTAGCTCAATTTCGCTATCACCTAAGAACCAAGGGGAATCGAAAGAAGACGTTAATCAAACGTGAGGGTGAAGTGAACTTCGATAGAGATTTAAGACCTCTTCTAGGTTCTGAAACACGTCGTGCTACTGGTCCGGGTCAAATATTTCAAACTGATTCGACGATCGCTGATGTTTATCTAAGAAGTGAGGATGATCCAAATGACATCATAGGGAGACCGGTTGTTTACATGGTGTCCGATGTCTTCTCGCACATAGTTCCGGGCTTCTATATTGGACTTGAAGGACCTTCGTGGCAAGGAAATGCAATGGCAATTGAAAATACTGCTGCCAATAAAGTTAGTTTTTGCGCTGAGTACGGTATTACTATCGAAGAAAATGAATGGCCATGTCATCATATGCCACAAATTTTCTTTGCGGACCGTGGAGAAATGGAAAGCAAGCAGGCTGACTCACTTGGGAAATCCCTTGGGATCAAAATAAAAAATGCTCCTCCGTATCGTGCAGATCTAAAAGGTATTATTGAGCAAAAGTTTCGCACTTTGAATTTGACTCTTCAACCTTGGATGCCTGGGGCAGTAAAGAAGGAGTATCAAAAACGGGGTGGACCGGATTATGTGCTTGATGCCAAATTAACGCTTAGGGATTTTACTCGCATGTTCATACAAATGGTCATTTATCATAACAATTATCATTATATGGAACATTACCCTTTGGACAAAGCTTTAGCTATTGATCAAGTGCGTCCGATACCTAGAGATATTTGGGAATGGGGAGTCGCACACGACCATTTTTTAAAGGAAGTTCCAATCGATATTGTTCGTCTAAATGTGTTGCCTGAGGAGAAAGCCAAAGCTAGTCGGCAAGGGATTTATTTTAAACGTATGTATTACGGTTGTGAGGAACTCACAGAACAAGGGTGGTTTATTAAAGGTAAATCAATTGAAACGATGATAGCTTTCGATAGAAGATGTATGGACCATGTATATGTTAAGACGGATAAAGGAAGGGGATTCATTAAATGCCCCCTACTTGAAAAGTCTTCACGTTACCGCGGATTAAGCTTGGAGGAAATCAAAGAAATCCAACACCAAGAGGATATTAGACACGGTCTTTACATGTCAACAGAACGCCAAGCGGAAGTCACTTTACATGCCAAATTGTCAGCAATTGAGCAAACAGCAGTGGTCCGCACCGAACAAGATGTAGATCATTCGATACCTAAAACTCAACAAAAAGCTAATATTAGGGCAAACAGGAAAACCGTTCGTGATAAGCTCCGGAAAGACCAGTATTTCGAACTCGGAGAAAAACAAGCATCCGATGAACAACCCATTGTAGATATGAATGGAGAACAAACTGGTAGCAGGTCGAGGACCCAATCGAAATTGTCTTTTTTAGCGAATATTAACAAGGAGGCCAACTAGTATGTCAAGAGCGAATGTTAAATCACAGTTTATGTTTAGCCCCTCTTTAAGGGGCAGCCACGTTAAAGCTATGTATATCCAACAAGAAATAGAAGGGTATAAAGGGAATCCATTCATTGAGGCGTTGCCACCTATATTTGAGGAAGAGTACGTGGCTAAGGCTATTGCCAAAAGACCCGCTCATACGGATGAGCAAAGAAAGCTTGGGAAGCAGACGCGTCTACATTTGGTTCAACAGATCAGTGATTATGTTGAAGTTCTTCCCATTCACCTAACACTTGAACAGCGGCTGTCCCGTCTGATTCGTCATGGATACAAAGCGAGGAATCCATTTACTACGGAATACGTAAGGCAATTCAATGTTGGGTTTCAAGAACTGTTGAATGGTGGAGTAGACGAAGAAGGAAGAAATATGGCTGGAGTTAGATCAACTGCTGCTAGTTTTGCAGTACTTGGAGTTAGTGGTCAAGGAAAAACTACCTCAATAGAGAGTACATTACTGTTATACCCACAAGTTGTTGAACATACGAGTTATAATGGTAACCCATTTACTCTTAAACAATTAGTGTGGTTAAAGCTAAATTGTCCTTTCGATGGTTCTCTGAAAGGATTGTGTATCAACTTCTTCCAAGCAGTAGATGCCCAGCTTGGAACAAATTACTTTCAAAAATTTGTCTCTAGAGGGGTAACCGTTGATATATTAATTCCCAATATGGCCCAGATTGCTACTTTACATGGTTTGGGTGTGTTGGTAATCGATGAAATCCAAAACTTAAGTACTATGAAAAGTGGCGGTGCAGAAAAAATGCTGAACTATTTTACACAGCTAATTAATACTATCGGGGTTCCGGTAATAACTGTCGGCACATATAAGGCAGTCAAGTTGCTCTCCGGTTCCTTTAGTCAAGCCAGAAGAAGCACTGGTCAAGGTGATTTAATTATTGACCGTTTGACTCAGGGTGAGGAATGGAATTATTTCATTGAGGGTCTCTGGCGCTACCAATGGACATCGGAGAAATGTCCATTAACTGCAGCTTTAAAGGATAGCATGTACGTATTAACACAAGGTATTGTCGACATCGCAGTTAAACTCTATATGCTTGCACAGTGGGAGGCAATTGACGGAAGCAATAAAATTACATCTTCTTTGTTAAAGGAAACGGCTACACGCCATATGCGGCTTGTACAGCCCATTCTGAAACTTCTGAAAGGCAATAATCCTGAAACCTTATCTTTGGTGGATGATCTATATCCTCAATGGAACGTAATGGACGACTTTTTGCGTAATTCGTCGGAGAAAACTACTATGTATGGTCATATAAGAAATCAAACTCATAGGACTGAAAAAGTAGAACTCGATCAAGATAAGTTGATTGAGCTTGTAAAAACAGCGTTAGATTTTGGTGCAGATTCGGATAAGGCGGAAAAAATAGCAGAGTATGTTATTCAACAGAATGAAACAGAACGGGATATAGTAGCCTTACGAAAAGAGGTCGTCAACCTTCTCCAGCAGAATTCGAACGATAAACCTAAAGAGGCAAAAAAACGGCCATCTTTACCCTCGAGGAGAAATAAGGATGAGTTTATGGATCCAGATGATCTCAGGCAGGCTTTAAAGGTAACTTCTGAAAAAGAAGATATTTATAGCAAGCTTGCTGATGCTGGTAACGTTCCGACTGACCAGGAACTTGAGAAGCTAATTTTCACTTCATAATTATTCATAATTATGTATTAAAAGAAAAACCTAGCAATTCAATCTAAACGAATGGAGTGATTCTATTGCTAGGTTCTTTTCCCTCTTTGTATCCTGATGAGATTCTATATAGTGGAATAGCAAGGTACCATCAACGAACTGCTGGTAAGAGCTTTAAAGATACAGTGCAGGATTTGTTTGATGGAACCTTGGTTTGTGCGACCGTAGATTTACCAAGTCATTTGGGGAAGCTTTCGGATAAACTTGCTGGAGGACTTGATACCGAAACACTTATTAATCATCATACGTTGTTACCCTATTACCGACCGTTTTTGAAACAGGAACGTTATTCCCTTGCTCGATCTATAATGGAGGTTGGCGCGTGTTGGGGTGAAGTCCATGCGGTAATAGGCCTCTTGGCATCAGGTGTTAAAAATCCGTCATATTTAAAATTTTGTTCTGAATGTTATCAAGAGGACGATCGAATTTACGGAGAACCTTATTGGCATCGAGTTCATCAGCTTCCAGGTTTACTTGTGTGTCCACACCATCATGTCTTTCTCACTGCTAGTAATGTAAGATTTAATACCAATGACCAAAAACAGGAGTTTACCGTGTTGTCGTCTATTCCTGATCACAATACAACCAATTTAAATTTCGGTTCATGGGATAAGCAGCATCTGCTCTACATTGCACAACAATCATTGGAGTTGCTTTGTAGCTATATTATGCCAATAGATCCTGAGTTAATAAGGCAGAAGTACTTAAACAGGCTGGGATGCTTGGGTTGTACATCTGAAACAAACAGGTTTCGAATGAAACATATCATCCTAAGCTATAAGGCAACATTCTCGGATAATCTACTAGCAATGACGGGAGAGATGTTCGATGTTAATACCAAAGATACGTGG
Organism: Paenibacillus agricola; assembly: GCF_011440305.1. GTDB lineage: Bacteria > Bacillota > Bacilli > Paenibacillales > NBRC-103111 > Paenibacillus_S > Paenibacillus_S agricola. The sequence goes on from NZ_JAAOIW010000006.1 coordinate 7,054, forward strand.
TTACATCGACTATTAAGGAAGCCAGAAGAATGCTGTCATCCTCTTAGGCATTTATCTGTACTTTGTTTTTTAAAAGAAGATGTGAGCCTGTTAACGAATTCTGCACCTATAAGCCCAATCAAACAGGAGAATATGATTCGAGAGTTGAATAGCCTACAACATTCTAATGAAGAATTGGCACTCCGCCGTAACCGTATGCTTCTAACCATGTCCTCTTGCGACGGATGCAGTAAAAAAGAGATTAGAATGCGAAATCAGAAGGACTTTACGTGGTTATATCGCCATGACCTTGCTTGGCTAATGGAGGTACTACCAAGATCTATTAAGACACATAAGCAGGTATACCGTATTAATTGGAAGGATAGAGACACCGAATTAGTTCTATTAGTCACAGAAGCAATAGCGGATGTTTTGAATGCAGATATACCAGTTCGAATCAGCAGCGCGGCTGTAGGGAGACATATAAATCGGAGGAATATTATCGACAAACATTTAAGCAAGCTGCCGCGGACACAAGCAATGCTGAAATCACACATAGAAACAACTCAGCATTTTCAGATTAGGCGACTTGAATGGGCTTTTAGAAGGTTGCTTGAGGAGGAAGATCGAGTACTAGGTTGGCGGTTATTAAAGAAAGCAGGGATACCTGACCAGGTTTCTAATACGGTATTGCTTAAAATACAGGAGCTTTTGAGTGGACACGATGATTTGTTCATTGGAAAGATGAATATGAAAGGCAATTATCATGCAGGGAGTGAGTTAAGTAAAGACACAGCTATCATTCTTCCCAGTAACGTATCCTAATGAAGACTTTAGAAGTGTTATTTATCGGTATCATTTTAGAATGGGTACCATGGCCATCGCAGACACGATGAAAAGCCTTTTTAATTTAAATACACATTCGATTAGGCATCTACCAAGAAATCTAAATTATCTATTAGACCAGATGCCGAATATTGACGCATTGTTTTACCTGAAAAATAACACTGTATATCCATTGATCAAATCCTTTTTGACATTAAAACAAAATGATGAATTACTAGATGATATATTAAATGGGGTTGATGGAGGAACATCTCTTGCCGGGCAACTATCTGGAAGTGGGCCAAAGGGATTAATCAATGAAGAAATAAGGTATTGTCCAGCTTGCCTTTCAGAGAACTATGCTATGTTCGGGGAATGTTACGTAAATAGATATCATCAACTAAAAGACATTAATATTTGTCTTAAACACAAATGCGGTTTAATAAGTAAATGCCCAGAATGCTATGTGGATTTATCAAGCAATTCTGGCCAACTTTATTTAAAAAAGCCAGTATGTCCTTTAGGCCATTCAATAGAAACTAACACCAATTCGAAAGCAAATACAGTGAATCAACTGGACTACGACCTGATGACAGACATAATTTACTTAATGGAAAATCAGAATGATATAGACGTCAATGTATTAATTGGAAAGTTATTATCTTGCCTGGGGGAGAAAGTGTACATACATCCTTCAGGTCTCATTAATAAAACCAAACTGATTCATGAGTTTTTCGAGCTTTATTCTGAACAAAGGTTGACGCCGCTAATTCCAGAGAAAAATTATTTTTTGGAACGACGAACTGTTAAAAGGTTATTGAGATCGGAATTTATGAACTTATATATAATTTTTTATCTACTTCTGATGCGGTTTTTATCTGGGTCTGTTGGGGATTTTCTCGATAGTAGTCACTGTTTTGTAACCACATTACCATTTGGAGCTGGCCCGTGGTCGTGTCACAATACTATATGTGAATCACATGGTGAAATGAAAATCATGAAATATAAAAGGTTACAAAGAAATGGGAGTGTATCAGGTGAATTTGCATGCCCTATTTGTGGATTCACCTATACTAGAAAGAAGGAGCCCCTTGCCGAAACGGATGCAGAAACATATTTTATAAAGGCAATTGGAGAGAAGATTATTAATAAAATTGTACATATGTCGAAAGCCGGTATACCAATGAGCCACATTGCATCAGAGGTTTGCGTATCCGAAAGTACTGTGGCCAAATATGCGAAACATCATCGTCGGAGTATAGATGAAACAACAAAGCAGGTTGCTATAAATGAAATTAAATTAGGCATGAAAGAAGTCGGTGCTGCGCAAGAAAATTCAAAGCGGGATCAGTATAGAGAAGTTATAAGGAACGCGCTTCATACGGATTCCAGCCTGAATAGGAAGACGTTAAAAAAACTTCAGACTGTAAAGTATAACTGGTTAATGAAAAATGATCGATCTTGGATGGAGGATAACTTACCTCCCGTTAGAAAGAGTGGTAATGTATCTATCGATATTCGACTACTTGATCAGAAGCTTAGCCAGCAGATAAAAATAATTGTTGAAATGTTATTTATTGAGAATCCACAAAAACGAATAAAACCACATACCATCTTGTCCAAATTAAGTTCTAGAGATTTCGGGAGATATAGCAATCTGAAAGATCAGTTGCCATTAACTAAAATGAGCCTACAAAAACATTCAGAGCAAGAAGTCGATTATCTCAATAGGATACTGCCTGAAGTGATTAACTTTCTGAAAAAGAATAGATACAATAATATTGATTTTGAAAGTTTGAAAATTAGAAGAGGATATAGAAATTGCTCAACTGAAGATCGAATCAAAATTGAAAAGGAACTAAATCGTATTCTTAATATGCAGAAGTGATAAAAACCGCTAAAATGCGGTTTTTGATTTTAATCGGACGGCGGTCTAGTGTAATACAAGAGGATCAAGTATTGCTGACATAAAAATGTATGAAGGGAGGCTTAGGCCTCTTTTTTGACAACATATAAGAATTTATATGTTTTTGGGTTTGGGGTAAGCAGAGCTTAACCCTTATTTATAGTGTAGGAGGTTGAAATAAAGGAAAATACTGTCGTTTTTTATCAATTATAGTATAATGGAACTAATAGAAAATAATACCTGTAGACACTTATTCAGATAAATCAAAGGCTGATCCATACGATTGAATGGCCGCACTATTAAAAACAGCAAAACGGAGAATTAAACTGATATTTTTCTGGCCTATTGAGTAATTTAAACTTCATTATTATGTGAGTTTTATAAGAAAAGGAGCATTATGTATGGAAAATGAACTTGTGAGATACTCAAGGGCAGGTGATGTTTTCCATTATCGCTGGGCCGCACGTCGTTGCCTTAGAATGATATATCCTAATTCTCAGTTGCGTTATATTACAATTGAGGGATCCAAGGAACGAGAACTGGCTGGCGAGTATGTTATCGATGTTGCTGAATACTCTGGATCAGCAGAAGATGGCTCACAGGAAATTGCATATTTTCAATTAAAACATACAACTGTAAGAAAAGAACAGCCCTTTGATTTGAGTGACCTAAAAGGTACGATTGAGGGTTTTGCTAAGCGCTATGTTGGTCATCTAGATGAGAAGAAGAAAGGCCTTGCATCCCCAAAAGTGGTTTTTTCAATTGTTACCAATAGGCCGATTGCAGAAAGCTTCAAACAAAACGTATTGACAATGGGGAAAAGTGATACAGCAAATACTCGCTTCAGAAGAACAATAGAACAATATTCGAATTTAAAGGGAAATGATTTGGCTAATTTCTGTGCATCGCTTCAATTCGTAGATGGAGAGGGCGATTACGATGCGCAACGATACGAGCTCCATGTTGAACTCTCTCAACTTCTAGCGGGAACAGTTGATAACCCTCTGATTGATAGTATTACTGCCCTAGTGCATAGTAAAGCATTACCTAAATCGGATGGGCAAATTGTCCGTGAGGAGATTTATAAATGTTTTGGAGTTACATCTGATCGAGATATGTATCCTGCTCCACCTAAGTTTGAAAAATTAGATCATGTCATACTCCGTAAACAACATCACTCTCTATTATATGCAATTTTGGAAGCGTCCACCCCCATAATAATCCATGCTGCCGGTGGGGTAGGAAAGTCAGTTTTTGCGCGTCAAATAGCAGGGACTCTATCGGCAGATTCGATGGCTGTTGTTTATGATTGTTTCGGGGGCGGAAGTTATCGTAATCGTAGTGAGACAAGACATCAACATCGTGATGGTCTTATACAAATTGCGAATGAATTAGCAGCGCATGGATTATGCGATCCTCTATTAGCTCAGTCTATATCATTAGAAAAAGATATCATGAGGCAATTCCTTAATAGAATCAATATGGCTGTTACGTCATTACGGAAAACAAATGAAAATGCTATTCTGATAATCGTAATTGATGCCGCTGATAATGCAGAAATGGCTTCCAAAGAGTTCAGCCAACCTTGTTTTGTTCATGAACTTTTGCGCGAGTCTCTACCAGATGGTTGTCGAATTGTTGCACTATGTAGAACTGAACGGATTCATCTCCTTCAACCAACAAATGAAATTTTAAAATTTGAGTTAAAGTCTTTTTTAGATGAGGAAACACTCATACATCTTAGAAGTCGCTTTCCAGACTCCACCAATGCCGATGGGCTAGAATTCCATCGATTGACTAATGGCAACCCTCGAGTGCAAGCTAATGCTTTAAATTCGAAGTGCCATACAGTTCTTGATACTTTGTCAACCCTTGGGCCTAGGGGGACAACAGTTAATGAACAAATAGAAAAGCAACTTGATTTAGCTATCTTATCTGTTAAGGAATCACATCCTGCCCACTATCAAAGTCAGATTGAAGCTATTTGTACTGGTCTAGCCACCTTACCTCCATTTATACCATTAAGTGTACTTGCAACAGCTGCTAATGTGAATGAAGCAACAGTACACAGCTTTGTTGCTGACTTAGGTCGTCCTCTTTGGCTATCGGATAACTTTGTACAGTTCAGAGATGAACCAACCGAAACATGGTTTCGGGAAAAATTCTCTGCAACTGAAGAACAAATATCATTATACATTACAGTTTTAAAACCATTGGCTACCGAATATTCGTATGTCTCTGAAACTTTACCTTCATTATTTTTGCAAGCTGGGAAATATGATGAACTGATTGATACAGCGTTATCTGACAAGTTGCTTCCGCGAAATCCAATTGACGAACGCAACGTCCGCGTGTATCGTCTTCAATTTGCATTTAAGGCGGCATTAAAGCTTGAACGATATAAGGATGCAATTAAGATCGCTATTCGTGCTGGTGAAGAAGTATCTGGTGATAAACGGCAACTAGAACTTCTTACTAAGAATGTTGATTTAATTGCATCTTTACAAAATGAACAGAAAGTACAAGAATTAGCCTTTCGTCGTTTATTAGGGGGTACGTGGGACGGTTCGGAAAATGTATATTCAGCTTCATTATTATCTTCTGTCGAGGAATTTAAAGGTGAAGCAAGAGGGTATTTGAGAGCCGCACATAATTGGCTCCGTCTGTATTTAGAGGAACGCAAAAAGAGTAAAGAAGAGTTTTCTCCAGAGCTTTTAAAAGATGAAGACATTGTGGAGCTAACGTACGCTCATTTCAACCTGTCTGGAGTAAGTAAGACCATAGATTTTATTCTAAGTTGGCATCCTGCTGAAGTGGTATATCGTATTGCACGGAAGTTCATCAGACGGCTCGTTGATGCCGGAGACTTTGATTCCATAAATGAAATTCCTCAAATTTATTCCCGAAACCAATATCTAATGATTGCTTTAGCACATGAGTTGCTCGAAGTGGGGTGCGTTCCTAGTGTTTATTTTTTGGAGACATGTTTGGACTTACTCACTACAAGCCGTGCTCGCATTCCACAACCGAGAGACGACTATTCCGATACAATTGCGGTAGCCCTTATCTCATTCTTAGAAGCATGTGCAGCAAGAAATTTATCGAAAACTAAAATATTAAGAGTTCTTAGACACTATTACCCCATCAGGGCTTCCATGTCAGTTTCTAGTAATCATCAAGAAAAAAAACGCGAAATTTATTTGCGCATGATTGCGCTCAAATTTGTACTTACAGATAACACAAATATAAATTTAGAAGAATTAATGCCAAAAGCACTTACTGAGAAAGAACATAAGTCTATAGAGGACCAAAATATTCGAGAGTTCAAAGAAGTATTAAATGGACTACTACCTTGGTACGTAGTCCGCGCACGTATATTAATTAATGAAGTATATGATTTCAAAGAAGAAGTTGATAATGCTGATAAGCAGTCCAAAAGTGTACTGCATCATAGGTGGAAAGACTACGATGCTCTACCATATGAAATATCGAAATTATGTATCGAAATTATTATGTTTAGTAGAAATATTGATGGCACTGAAATTAAGAAATTCTTTGCTAGTCATTTAAATGAAAATCAAAAAATATTGACTCAAGACCGATTAAAAGGAGTAAGGGCTGCATTTCGGTTAGGTCATCTTTCGGGAATAAGAAGTGAGCTAGAACATTCTACCTCTGAAGTGATTGCTTCTCTTACTGGAGATCCCGAGACCAAAGCGGAATCTTATATAGATCTTGCTCGTGCGGTGTTTTCTGTGAGCCGCGATGATGCAGTTGCTTATTTTGACTATGCAATTGAAGCAGTCTCTAAATTTGGGGACGAAATGGTTGAAAGATGGGAAACGGTTGTAGCATTAGCAAATCGTAGTGCAGAAGGAGAACAAGCATCTCCAGAACTGGCTTATCGGTTTATTCGTTGTGCTGAACTTATTGGTGACAATGTTGCCCGTGAAAAATATTGGAACCGAGATGAGGCTATTAGAACATGCGTTAGACTTTCCCCGGTTTCTGCCTTGTCTGCACTAAGTCGATGGCGTGATCGGGACGTGGGGTGGTTTGATCAACAATTTCCAGCTTTAGCAGAGGAAATGGCGTCTTATAATTATCTTTCTCCAACGGTAGCATGGTCATTATCCGCCTTCCTAGAAAGTTACGAACTTGATAAATTCGCATCACTTTGTATTGAAAGAGAAACGTCTGCGATTCGCCAGAAGCATATTTTAGAGTCGGTGATTCGAGATCTTAGACTTAATAATGCCACTAAAGTAAGCTGGCAGAAACTTAAACAAGTCGCCGAAAAATACTCTATTGAGAACAACACGCTGAATGGAATTATAGCATTCTATGATAGTAACCCTGAAGTAAAAAAAGAAGAGATATTCCAACAAACTTCATATTTAAGCAATTATGAGACTGAAACCATTGATTGGGAAGATATATTTATTAATTTAGAGTTAACTTCAAATTTAGGCATTAGTCGTGCATTACAACGTTTCGATGAAATAAAAAGTGTGCCACGCAACCACAGGGCATTTTGGAAAGAGGTCTTTAATAGAATTAATAATAGTGATATTACTAAATTTCTAAATGAACTTGTAATTGCAGAAAAGGTCGACATGGTTGACATGAAAACTGCCATTGCCTGTATACCAGATGAGTGGCACCGTAAAGTAAGTGTCAAGCGAAACTGGGGATTAATTCTCGAATCTATTGCGCGGCGATTTGCTGCACAGCTTACGGAAAGGGGTATGTTAAAATATTTTAATGAAAGTATTCAAGCAGAAAATGAGATGGTATCTATCGAATCAGGTATTCTAGCTGGCTTATCTAATAATAATGCTCTAGTTAACGCGAGTACTTTTTTTGGATTCGCAAAGATTGCTTCTAAACGCATTTCGCCGGAAGAAGCTGAGTACCTGCTTGATTTTGCATTGGGCCGATTTGAATTGCATATTGATGATGATTTTGCTGATGGAAATTGGTCAAATTGTTTGTTACCACCTAGGGATTTAAGTATGGCATGGGCTGGCTTTGTTTGGGCTTCATTAGGGTCGCCTCGCACTAAGACTCGTTGGCAAGCTGCACATTGTGTGCGCAGGCTTGCTGAAGGAAATTGCGAATCTGAAATTGATGCACTAATTACATGGATGCAACGAGATAAAGCAGATGCTTTCGGCAGCCCCACATTCCCATTTTATAACTTACATGCACGGCTGTATCTACTGATAGCATTGGCACGTATTTCTATAGATATTCCGCAAATATTAATGCGGCATCAGGATCTCTTCACCCAATATGCGCTGAGCTCTAGTCCACATATTCTTATTCAAAAATATGCAGCAGATATTATACATAATATTGAAAAGGCTTTTCCGAACACATACAGTAGGACTATTGTTGAAGGAATTCATAAAGTAGGCATGAGTCAATTGCCCATCAAAGAAATACAAAGCTATTCAGAGGTATTAAATAGTTATTGGCATAAAACAGACCAAGTGGATACAACTCTGAAGTTCTATCATGGATATGATTTTGATCATTATTGGTTTGCTCCTCTTGGAAGTGTATTTGGAATCCCGGAAAAACAAGTTGAAGAGCTCGCGACACATGTGGTAATAAATGATTGGTATGTTGATAATGATGGTGGATACCAAAATGATCCTCGTTCTAGATTGTGGCGTTCCCACCGTAATGAAAGCGAAACACGACATAGTCATGGAAGTTATCCTAGAACTGACGATTATAGTTTTTATCTTTCATTTCATGCATTGTTTGTTGTTGCAGCTAAAATTGCTTGAAAAAATGCCTGTTATAGATAGACGCGATGATGGGGATGGGAGTAAATGGATGGAATGGCTTCGTCGTCACTTATTGACACGTCTTGATGGCTTCTGGTTAGCGGATCGGCGTGACCCGGTTCCTTTATTAAAACGAGAATGGATTCATCAGATAACAAGCGAAGATTGGCGTAGGGATATTAAAAAGGTTGATTTTTTAGATGGCATTTTGTTTGAACGTAATGGTGAAACGTGGTTGAATGTATATGGTTTATGGACCGAAGGTGATAGCGAACGGAGAGAAAGCTATAGTGTTTCTACCGCACTTGTTTCATCATCAGCCTCTCAATCACTTTTAAATGCATTAACCACTTGCTCTAACCCGCACGATTTTAAACTGCCTGAATATGAAGAGGAAGATATGGAGTTTGGAGCGTACCCTTTTGTTCTTAAGGGATGGATTTGGCAAAAGGATATAGCTAAGCGTTTGGATGAATTCGATTCACAAGCAGCCAAGATAGATTTTCCACCTTATAAAATTGGAGAATCAATAATGAAAAAAATGAATCTGACTGTCGATTTAGAGTTGAGAGAATGGTTTTCCAGCGATACAGACGAAGTATCCTTAGCATGTGGGATCTGGAGCGAAAACATGCCTGAAAAAGATGATGAACCTAATAGACATGGCAATCAGTTAAGTGCTTCGCTCTCTTTCTTGAAAAAACTTTGCATGACTATGGAATGTGAGTTGGTTTTTGAGGTGCAAATTAATCGTCGATTTAAGCGAAATAATTACTCGAGGAGTGAGGAGAGAGATGAATATAGACCACCGCATAACAGAATTCTTATCCTCTCGGCAGACGGAAGACTCAGAGACTCAGAAGCACATTATCAACTTAGGTAAAAAACTAGTTGCAGAACTTGGTCTAGACCCTGGTTTTGACACTCTTGCTCGCTGGATGGCTCATTATATAGCAGAACAAATAGAATTCGCGGAAAATGCAGTAGGAGATGAAAAAGACGAGGCGGAACGGCGTTGCTTTGAGACCATATTAAAGCTTTGGGAGCATCGGTCAGATTTACCTAGCGGACAGCGTCCGTTTGAAAGTTTTGAACCCATTTTTCGAGCCTTAGATCGATTAGATCCAGAAAATGATGATCCTTATTATTTCTTTGACAGAAGAGAAACGAATGATAATGCAGGTGGAGTACAGGATGATGTACAGAAATGGTTAGATATTGCTAAAGAAATCGATCAAGTTGCACGAGTGTGGCTTGAGTATGTATTCAAACAGGCAGCTTTATGCGCAGTTGATGATAACACGAGAGAATGGCTGGAACATTCAGTTGGCCTACATAATAATGATGAAACTTCAGTTTTGGTTAGATTTCTGAACTATGGTGAGTCAGTGCAGGAAGAGACTAAACGAGATTTAATAATTTCAAGGATAAAGAAGCTCGAAGTTTTTAACGAAATGAATAAGGAATTGCTTTCAATATATGAACAGGAACTTGCAGAATTAGAATCTGGAAAGTAGGTTGACTTGTATAGGAGAATAAAGGTGAATCATGAAATTATATAAAATAACCATTGCATCTAAAGGATGCATTGTATGGTGACGCTTGTAAATTAGGTTTTAACAATAAATACGAAAAACTATTTGAATATGACTATAATTATACGGATACAGTACGTGTAGATGAATTTAAAAATAAAATACTCCCGATGTTTCATATTAGTGAAGCATTGGTGGATAATACTAACAGAGACACGAAATAATTTAGATGAAATCATGAGTATTATGGATAAAGAAATAAATATAAGAGATATTCTGTGATAAGTCAGGAGACAAGAACTTGAGCAGGCAATAATTGCTGGGAACTGATTGAACTGTTGAACTAATAAATGGTGAATTAAATCCGAATAATGGAGGGAAAATTTTGAGAATATTGGATAGAACGCATGATGACAGATCAGAAAGCTTCTCGATCCTTTCTATTTTGAAAATTAGTGATTACATTAAGTTGATTAATGAAGTATATGAAGTAAATGGTGGTATTGAAGGGCAGAGAAGTAAACTGAAAACAACATCTGCAATAAGAATTAGGAATCGAATGGCATCAGATTTTGTAAATGGTGCAGTATTGCCTTCAGTAGTGATCGGTATAGTTTTTACAAAAGAAAAATATGATAACATACTAAAAACTCCTGATGAAATATTTTTTAGGGATCTCTTCGAACTTGAAAAATCAAGGGTATCCATCATAGACGGTATGCAAAGAACAACTGTATTTCTTGAGAATCAGGTGGCATTGCAAGAGAGAGAAATTCGAGTGGAGTTTTGGGTGACATATCAAACTGCGGCATTAACATATAGAATGTTAGTTTTAAATACGGGCCAAGTTCCATGGAACCTGAGAAGGCAAATAGAGGTTGTATATTCATCAATAGTTAGTGAAATTAAGACAAAGTTTAATTCGCAAAACCCTGAATTGGAAACCCAAATTGAAATGTATAAATTAGGAGAAGGTAAACGAACTAGACCGGGAGAATTTCAAGTCAATGATATTGTTGAATTGTATATTGCATTTGGCCTCAGAAAATCTAAGGTGGATACGGAAACCGTATTGGCCGATGAATTCTCTAGATTGGACATGATTGAATCTGTCTCAAATAATTACTACCTAGAGGCATTTATTCAAGTTTTTTCATGTTTGTGTAAGTTTGACTTGGCTATTGGCAAATATAGTATTCCATTTTCAAGTGAAAGATTTAAAATTGGCAGAAATTTGTTTGATAGTCAACCAGCTTGTGTTGGCTTTTTTACAGCAGCAGGAATTAAAATATTTGGTCGACCTGGAACACATGTCAGAAGCGTTGAGCAACAACAAAAAACAGTACAAATTATTCAAAATAGATGCGATAAAGCAATTGAAATTATAAATCAAATTACTAATGGTGATGAATTTCTGCAGTTTGGACTGTTAAATGAGATAATAGCACTATCCTCAAGAACTAAAAGAATCGGGGATTTTGAAAGAGAGTTTTTCACAGATGCATTCTCATTGTTTTTTTCTGATGAAGAATTTGAGTCAATGGAACCATTTTGGAGAGCCTTTTAAATGGCAAGACATATGATTCAAGCAAATAAAGAAGTATTTAAACGTCTTATTGATAAGTTCAAGGAATTTCCGGAGCTTACCACTGGTGATATTAATACATCTGATCATGTGCCGAGATGGATATCAACTAATGTTGATGAGAAAGAATTGTTAAAACACTCTACAATACAAGAAAAAACTTTATGCTTAACAGATAAGTATATATTTAAAATTAATTATAAATACGAAGTAGAACCATTTACACAAGCACAAGAACTACAATTAATACCAGTAGATGCACAAGTTACAATAGTACAAGAAGAAGCGACAAGAATGCAAGAAGAAAAAGAAGAGCAAGAGAGAGCAGGAGAAGAGTATGTTCATGTAACTACTGGTGAAAGATTTTTTATTGTCCTTCCTGAAGCACAAAAGTTTACAGAGCCTTTCATGAGAGGTGCTGTTAATCAAATTAATGAGAACGCAGGATTGTTGACCTTAGTCTGGGGAGAAGGTGCATACCCGCTAAGTGAATTGAAGGATTATGGTAATCAATTAATAGAAACAGTATTTGGAAGAGATAAAGCATATGAACACAAAGACTTATCGGATTTTTTCGCACCATGTGATATTTGGGAAGTTGAAGAAGAATTGTATAATAAGCCTCCATACGCGATATATGGTGGAAGGTTGACTCAAGTTGATGAGAAATTAAATTTAGACTTCTTAATAGTCACAAAAATAAAAATCAGGAAAATGTTTGAGGATGATACTGGGAATATTATATCTGAAGCTTTATTTAGGGGCTTAACTTCGACACACTGGTCGCATTCTTTTCTCGAATTTTACCGGTGTATCGAACGGCTTTATCATATCCCTTATCTTAAACAATTAGGTACCAGTTTAGATTCCATTAAATCTACTTCAGATATAGCAAGTATAATTGAGGATAGTCTAGGATGGAAACCTAAAGAGGAGGAGGCACTGATTAAATTAATTCAATCATTAGATAGTTCATTTATCGGATATATAAAGCAGGAATTAAATATATTTGATCCCACGGTAATAATAAGCCCAGATCAGACAGAAAGATTACTTAAGCAGAAAGAAACTAATAGAGCTAAACTACAAGATCTATTAGTAGACTTTAATATTATTCATACAGAAGGTAGGACGATATTAGAAAACACACGTGGTTTTGTCATTGAAAAACAAGAATTATTGGTTTTATCTTTTTCAAAGTACTCGAACATAATTCAGTCTACAGTAAATGAAGTAATTAATGCTTTAGACTTGTATATCATCGACACTAATAATGTTGATAGTGAAAATATAAAAATAAAACTAATTGATGACCTGTCCGAATTCTTTTATCAACAAGATCAGATGAATATACAAGAGAAGCTGAAATACGATGCTTTAATTAAGATAGTTGCAAGAGATTTATACAAAACTCGTAATAATATTGCTCATTGGAGACCTATTGGTGATAATAATAAACCTATTGCTGATTGGCAGAAATTAATTGATGTAACAATAGATATAATTGATGAGCTATATAAGGAATTTCGAGATGATTTCTAGTAAATAACTTATATTGTATATTGACAGGTTAAGTTACAGTCCTGAAAATATGTTATGGGTCGCCGTTAAGATTATAAGCGAAGCGAGACGGTGTCCTTAAAAGTATACATATACTCATATAGTTCGAACGAGATTTTGGAGTTGTATGGGTCTGAAAGGAACATGCATGAATTTATGTATGATCATCAAATTTAAAGATTTTTTGTTGAATAGATCATGCAATGAGTACTGTTATTGAGGGGAGTCAAAATGAAGGATATAATTCAATCAAATTTAAAAGATCTGATAGACTATGTAAACGGAAAGAAGAAAATTAGTGAGAGGGCAACTTTGATTGCAAGTCTTACGGTGACAGCTTTTGCAATTGCCGTTCCCAATCTGGGAACGGCTGCTTCTACGGCTTTTACTTTGATGGGGGTAGGCATACCGGTATCGATCAAGAAAGTTCTGAAATCATTGGATCGTTCGAGCACAGAGGATAGGGCTGTGGAGGTATTTGAGCGATGCCGATTTACCGACTTTGTGTTGTCCCGAATGGCTGTTGCTCAAGCCGTCGAGAAAAACCTTACAGGAGAAGATCGTTTTTTTGCCCGTTGGAAATTGGCGAAAACGGTAGAGGAACATCAAAAGGAGATTCTAAAAAACGACGAAGAACGTGAAGAGAAGTACATTCAAGGATATCAGGATAATCAGGAACTCAACCATGAAGCATACTGGGACCAGTTGCTGGCAGCCATTCTTAAGGTGATGGACATCAAAGCTGAAGAGGAGTCGGAATTTCGAACAATGATGAAGCAAGAAATTGGATCGATGTACCAATCTTTAAAAAACCTGGTCATTTTTGAATCCGAATTCTTCAAACTTTACATAACAAGTACCGTTACTCCTAATCAAATGATGTATAAACTAAACCAGCTAGCTGAATTTGTTAATTCACATGGTAATTTGTATAAGACAATAGATCAAATGGAGCAATGGCTAAAATCGAATACAGAGCCTTCGATCAGCCTGAACTTTTTTGATTACGATGACAAGGAATTCGCAGAGCGAGTGATCGAGCAGTTTGCTGATGAGTCCAAAGACGTGATCTATGTGAAAGGAAAGACAAGGGAAGAAACGATGTTCTACCTGTTGTATATTATAAAGAACCTCGAGAAGCATCACAAGCAGGATACCCTTGTCGTAGAAACACTCGAGAATTGGAATTCCCTCAAGGAAAACTGCCAAGGCAAAGTATTGATTCCAAATTTCCATGCGTCTGTAATCGATACTATCCCGGGCAATCGTAATATCATCATTTACGGGGATGAGAATTATATTGGCCACAAAAATCCGATCGAACTGAAAAAAAGAAAGCTTGCCAACATGCATGAAAAACTTCGAGAGGAAAAAGTCGATCTAGAGACTGTCAATAGGTTCGTCCTACGCACAAATGGGCTTTATGCAAGCTTCAAGCGTATCGTCTTCAAAGGTAAAACCGGTGAACCTGAATGGGAGGAAAAGAAAAATTCTTCACTTATTCCAGCGTTATTGGCTGGAATGTGGTCAGAGTCAGAAGGAGACATGCAAGTGATGTCCAAGCTGACGTCTGATGATTATAATAAATTAATTAGGATGTTAAATCCCATCATTGATTCTGAAGATCCATTCCTGATAAGCTTTATTGATTATGGCAGTTCAACGTTTCGGTTAGCTAATGTCGAAGAAGCATGGGAAGTCTTGTTCGAGGAGATTACCTTCCAACAACTTGAGACATTCAGAGAGATTGTCATCGAGGTACTGACCGAGGTGTCGCCGGAATATAAGCTACCTATAGAGGACCATTATAAAGCGGCGGTTTTGGACAAAGTTCTTAAATATTCCCGTATATTGAAAAAAGGGATCGCCCGCTCATTAATCATGCTAGCCAATATGTCCGCGGTTAACTATTCGCTCAAGCAATTTTTTCCTCAAAAATTCGTGGATGAGATTGTGTCAGAGATTCTGAATCAAGCGGATACGAAAATTAAGTGGATAGCTTTATCCGAATATTTTCCGGATCTTGTCGAAGCTGCTCCGGAAGTGACAATGGCTGTAGTTGAACGAGAGACCTCTGATTCGGGCTCTCCCTTCTGGATATTATTTGAACAGAATGGTGATGGATTATGGGCAAGGAATTATTACACACATATTTTATGGGCTTTAGAGAAACTGCTCTGTTTTGAAGAGACGGCTCCGGGAGCCGTTCGTATTTTGACAAAGCTTTCGGAGAGAAAAATAGTCTATGCGATATCCAACAGTCCTTTATCGACTCTTGATCAGGCATTGTCAGCTTGGAGGCATGAGATCAACTTATCGATGGACGAGAAGATCCGCCTTACTCGTATTGTAGTGACAAACAGTGAGATTGGGTGGGACCTGTTGGAACGGTTATTGCCGGATCGATCCCCTAGCCGTGTTTATACGGACATTTGCAAACCGGATTACAGACGATTTGAATTCAAATATTTGTTGAGAAATAAACAAGATATTTTGCGGACTTTGCGAGAGTACACATTGTTTGCCGTTGATGAAGCACGCGTCGACTTAAGCAAATGGGGGCTTTTATTTAAGAAATTCTTCTTCTTCGAATTGGGTTTGGCTGATGAGGTCATTACAGGAGTCCAAAAGGCAATAAAGATGTGCGGTTCGGATGAGGCAAAATACGATTTAAAGGAAATAATAAGGGGTCTTCTTCATCAGCATCGCTTCTTTCGCGACGCCAAATGGGCGGCAGATGAAGAGTATCTGATGAGAATTGAAAAAGAGGTCTTTGTGGTTGTTTCTTTCGACAACCACATCTATGAATTTTTGCATTTGTTTACATCTGATCAGCCGAATCTTATCCACCCTATTCCCTATCGCGAAAGAGAGCGTGATTATAGAGAGGAACGGGTGAGATTAAGAGAGTCAAGGAGTATTGCTCTCTCCAAGATTGTTAACGATCCGGAAATGGGATTGGTCAAGCTGTTGTCGAAATTAACGGATGCACATGCTTTGGGACTTTACGACATCGGTTCCATTATGGCTAGCGATTTTCATGAGTATCAATCGGATGACGAATTTGTTAAATTAATGTTGCAACTGAATCAAATAAAGATTCTTTATTCCTATATTGGTACCATCTATCAACATAACGGGCTTAAAGTCATTAAAGATTTTCTTGGTACGTTTGAAGCAAATGATGAATTATTGGCAGGTATTTTAAGAATTGCTAAGATTGATGAAGCTTTTCTAAAACTAATAGACAGTTGTGAATCTTCTGTTATCGAGACGTATTGGAAAGGCCTATCAATGATTGGCGAGATTGAGGATTTGACTGTCAGGGAGCATGTGTGGGATCGGCTGTTGAACTCCCGCAATTATGCACCGACACTCGATATGCTCCATCGATATTATGGCACAGATGTATATAAGCACCTTCAATTGCTGGAGAACATCCGGGATGATTTTGACGAGTACAAGATCAGTCAGCATGAGGAATACTTGATTGTGAAATCTTTCGAGAGGTTGTATAAGGCAGATCAGTTGAGCGAAAAGAATTCCTCAAGGGTGACAAGATTGGAATGGGCTTTTTTCAATTTGTTGATCAATCAGGCAACCCCGCGTTATCTGGAACGAGAACTAAAGAGCGATCCGGAGCTGCTGACCCAATTAATCCAGTTTGCCTTCAAATCATCTGACCAAGTGGATTCTCGTGTTTCACTTAATGAGCAGCAACTGCAAATGGCCAAACAGTCTCTAAATATTCTTATGAAGGTTAAGTTCTGTCCTTGTATGGACGACAAAGGGAATATTTCTCTTAATGAACTTAAGAATTGGACACAGAAGTACCTTCAGTTGATTGATCAGAATAAGCAGGAGGTAATTGGAAGACAAATACTTGGGGAGTGTTTTGCTTATTCTCCACCAGGTGAGGATGGTGGGTTCCCTCATGAAGCGGTAAGACAGGTGTTCGAGGAGCATTATTCGGATCATCTCAAAGCAGGCTTTGAGATCGGGATTTTCAACAGCCGCGGGGTCTATACCGTGACTGGAGGAGAAGAAGAAGGGCAATTAGCGGAGCGGTATGGGAACTACGCACGTACTGTACGAATCGACTATCCTCAATTATCTAAGACACTAAAGGAAATATCGGACCGTTACATGAGTGATTCCGAAGTAGAAAGAGAGAGGGCTTCTCATGACATTTAAGGGAGAGAAGCTTGAATTTATCAAGGGTGAGCGTTTGGACGGTGGTGGTAATGGAGATGTATATCACATTATATGTAATCCACCTTCAGAGAGACCACTGGTTGCCAAATTTTTGCGGATCGGGGGGCGATTCGATACCAAGAGATATGAACGATTTAAGCGTGAAGTGAAGACGGTCCTTGTACTAGGTGATAAGTATCAAGGCATCCTTCCGATTATTGACCACAGCTTGCCGGAAGAGCCTTCAAGAGAAAATCCACCTTGGTATGCTATGTCATTGGCTGTGCCCTTGAAAAAGTATTTGTTTAATCGTAACGCCACAATTATAGAGAAGATGAAGGTCATAAAAGATATAGGGGAGGGTCTCCGCAATATTCATAATGAAGGGTTTTCTCATAGAGATATTAAACTGGACAATTTACTTATATACAATGATCGAATCGTTATAAGCGATTTTGGACTTGTAGCACATCACAACCTTGAACGTCTTACCACAATGCATGAGAAAGTAGGGCCATGGACCACGATTGCTCCAGAAATGAGGTTCTCTGCTTATGAGATTCAGGATGCTCGTCCAGCAGATATATACTCCTTTGCCAAATTGGTTTGGATTATTTTAATGGAGGATGAGAATGGGTTTGATGGACAGTATGGGAAAGAGAAGATCTTTGGTCTAAAGTGCTCAGAGTTTGGGGTGGAAACTCTGGAATGCATTCACCAAACTCTCATGGATTCTACAGATTCCGATATTACCAAGAGACAGACAATTGACGAAGTTCTTATGGTTTTAGAACAGTGGCATCGAATTATTGGAGACGAAATGTTGCTTGCAGAGGACAAACGTAGGGTGGTAAAGAGTGAAATCAAGAATGAATTTACACCTAGCATGGAATATTTCGAGGATATCAATACGGTCATAGGGATCATAGAGAAGATTTACAAATTATATTCCATAAAGAGTGAACAGTTCCAGGAGATTATTCCAAGAAGTTGCAAGCGTTCCCGTTTGAAGAACTGCTTGGAGATCAGCGATGGATTAAACACCTATTTGTTCAAGCCAGTCAAGTTGACAATTGAGAATCGGATCGTTCATGGAACAGATCTTGAACAATGGTATTTGCTTGAGATTGAAACAATAGGGGAAGAAGAATTTTCTCATATCAAAGATAGATTTGTTCGATATGAGGACGTTGATTTTCTGGATAGCTTGTTAACCGGTCGTATCGACCTGAACCCGCCGATCATTGTCTTGCGGGCAGAGAAAGAAATCCAGTTTGTATGATCTCTCATAGGTATGATAAAGACAATGGCTCTTAGTTTGTTGGCAAGAACCAGACATCCAGATTGTAGTTACTCAACAGGCGTGTTGTAATATATCAAAAAGGACTGCCCGTGCTGGTAGGGGACTAAACTTTTAGATATTTATCTAAAAAGGTTTCTAACTTTTTTTACATGGTAATTTCTGGCGGTTCCACACTTTCTTTTTTTCATGTTTATCACGTGCCGCGGCAAGCCCAGTAAAATCAACAAAACTGGTTCCATAGTTTTATATCACCTGACACTTTTTTTTGTCAGATGAGGCCTGAATTTCAAGCGAAATTGGAAGGGACCTCTGACAGTGAAATCGGATTTTGGCAGTATAAGTCGCTGCTACAAGCTGGAGAACAAGGGATATCAGCAATCAGTAAGGTGCATGAAACACTGGGCGGGGTTGCTAATATAGGGGTGTTACGCGAGGATGGGGAGTTTCTGATCTATGCAGCGCATCCCGAAAATCGGGTTTATACTTTTGGATTAGGAAAGCTGAAGATGGTATCCACTGCACTTCATAGCCATGATGATTTTCTGTTTCAAGCGATTTTTCCCGAGGCTAGAAGCATCGAACTTTTACCGCTTCATACCGTACTGACTTTATAGGTTGCAGGTATTGCAGGCATCCCTGCATCCGAAATTCAGGGTCGTTAAGAAACAAATGGGCAAATATTGAAGGCTTAATCATTACCTATTTTATGAGGGCAAGGGATAATCAACTCCTTGTCCTTTTTACTTTTCTCATGATTTTGGCTCAAAACTCTAATTCATGAGTATGCCCCAGCATGGGCGTTATCATAGGGTCTCGAACGGTGGAACGCACCTCTTAGGTATATCTACCTTCCTATGAATTATAACTTGGCATGGCCGTTTTTATAATCGGTCGGAGATAAGCCTGTAATTAACTTGAAAACCTTGCTGAAGTAGTACTGGTTGGTAAACCCGGCAATGGTTGCAATATCTCTAAACTTGAGGTTGGAGCTGTCCAAGAGCAGTTGTTTGGGCCTTCTGGATTCTTAGCTGGATTAAATATTCGATAGGTGAAATCCCCTTATACTTCTTAAATTCCCGGCTTAAATAAGAAATTTTAGGTTCACTCGATCGGCCATCATCACTCCAGCGTTTATCATCTATCCATTTATCCCATGACAACATTAACGAATTATTTTCTTGTACGGTCTAATGCATGAGATACACTCAATGCCTTCTCCCACATTATCTTTATTATATCGTCTCGATTGGGCAAGGTTTTCGAATTATTAATGCTTATAAATAATTGCATATCGATTCCCCTTTTTATTACAAGTCGCCTCCACCATTGCTACTCTCATTTTAGCTAAAGGTTAAAAAATTCCATACAGAATTCCATTAACCTTCCCAATAGCCTAACGAGGAGGCTGCCATTTGTTTCTGGCAGCCTCTTGATGTCGGTTATTAAGCTCTTGTGCACGATAGTTTAACTTCCACTAAAGTGATATGGGAATTGCATAGGATGAAAGTTCTTTCTCGAAAAATTCATGAGAAATAGATGAGTCGCCTGATGATGTGGGTGTAGGAATTTCCAGAGCAATCATAATAGAAGTGAGCCACTTCTTACTTTTGAACTTGCATTTTAGGGTAATATTGTAAATATTTAAGTGTAAAGGAATCGGGGGAATCTCGGTTCATACAAGTATGAAGTTCTTCACCCGTCCGTTGTTCCAAGCTTATTATGGCATAGTTAATTGCAATTTATTAGGTATTTGCTATTCTTTTTATTTCTTGCACCACAACTGGATTTCTAGTGAAGATAATATTAATTCTAGGCGGGACAAGCTTTTTCGGAAAGTGGTCTGGGGAATATGCTGCAGCTAACAGGCCAGGCCTCCATTAGCCGGGAAACAGAGGTCGCACCCAAGCTACCCAGGTGCGGAGCATGTTATAAGAATTTCATTTGAACCGGGTTATTCAGCAAGCATTGGCTTTTCCCATATTTTTTGGTTAAAAAGTATGCATCCACAGTGTACTTTGCTGTCGTTAGCGCACGTTTTTTATGTTTTGAAAATGCTTCTTGCCAAAACTAATGGTATTAGTTATTATAAAACTAATGGTATTAGTTTTTAAAACAAAGGAGCGATTTCAATGAGAATAATAAACAAACAAACTGTATATCAATTGACGTTTTTACCGCGGTTTTTTCCGGTTAACTGCTATTTAGTCGAAGAGGAGGATGGCTTAACTGTTATTGATGCAGCTTTACCCTATAGTGTGAAAGGCATATTTAAAGCAGCCGCGCAGATTGGTAAGCCAATTACGCGCATCGTTTTAACGCATGCGCATGGAGATCACATCGGTGCGCTTGATGCCCTCAAGGCAGCACTGCCGGAAGTGCCCGTTTTCATTTCGGCACGGGATGCTAGATTGCTTGCTGGTGATCGTTCACTCGACGCGAATGAAATGCAGACTCCGATTCGTGGAGGCGTGCCCAAGGCGGGGAGCATTAAGACGAAGCCGGACGTATTGTTGCACGATGGTGACCGTGTAGGTTCTTTACTTGCCATCGAGGTGCCAGGTCACACACCGGGTAGTATGGCGTTCTTGGATATACGGAATCGAGCCCTAATTGCTGGTGATGCGTTTCAGACCCGCGGTGGAATGGCTGTGACAGGCCAAGTAGTTCCTTTGTTTCCATTCCCTGCTATGGCAACATGGAATAAGGAGGCTTCACTGGATTCTGCACGCAAGATGCACAGCTTGAATCCTTCGCTGTTAGCAGTGGGTCATGGTCTTATGCTGGAAAATCCGCAAGCTCGAATTGCTCTTGCCATCCAAGCAGCCGAACGCAAATTGAAATTGAATAGCGAAAGGGCGGAAAACAATGGCTAGAATTGGACTTAATTTAACCACATTGATTCTTGCGGCTACCGAAATTGCTGATAATCAAGGGTTGGAGGCCGTGACCTTAGCATATCTTGCCAAGAAGCTGAAGATTCAATCCCCATCGCTATACAATCATGTGAATGGCTTGCCGGATCTACGCCGCCAATTGGCGCTTTCAGGACTAGCGCAAATGTCTTTGGATTTCAGGCGTGCTATGGCTGATAAATCGGGTGATGAAGCCGTTGAGGCATTCAGCTATGCTTATCTCGCTTTCGCTAGAGCACACCCCGGACTATACGAAGCGACGCAGCGCGCGGCTGAGCCCGATGACATAGAGATGAAAGAAGCGGGTGCGGTATTGGTACAATTGGCGTTGAAAGCGCTGGAAGGATACGGTCTTAAAGGAGATGAAGCGATTCATGCTGTAAGGGGCATACGGAGTATGCTGCATGGCTTTGCTTCATTAGAGCGGCAGGGTGGTTTTGGTCTTAAGCTCGATCTGGATGTAACCTTTCGTCAGCTCATCCATACCTTTCTCGAAGGTACCAAAGCTATTAATACTAAATAATAGTATAAAGTTATAATGATGGATAAAGTATAATGATATGTCAGAAAGAGATTGCTTTGTTTTCGTTCCTGCATTTTTCTATGGCTAACTTGAAAGAAAAGAAGCTTGCGATGCTAAAGCTGTCCATGAACATATGTTGCAGTCCACAAGAATCGTTTTTCGGCCACATAAAGGATCATGTAAAGAGTCGCAGCTGCTCTACACGGGAAGATCTGCAACAAGCGATCGATGGCTACATTGCTTACTACAACAACTACAGATATCAATGGGGACTAAAAAAGATGACTCCTGTTCAGTGTTCAGTACAGGAATCACCTTTTGTCATCTAAGGTACGTCTTTTTTTAAGTGTCCTTGACATGGGGTCCAGAACAGTTACCCGATGAAGGCTTTTTATAAATCAATCCGGGTCACCAGGACCCGGATTGACGACTTTACTGTATTAGCTACTCGCCTTTGGAGTTTACGATTATTAAGTTGTCTTAATTATAATTTGTGGGGCACGCCATAAGTCAAGTTAGCGCTGTTAAGCGTTTATGCCACCATCTACATTAATTGTTGCTCCAGTGATAAAGCTTGCTGCCGGACTGGCAAGGAATGCGACTGCTGCAGCAAGTTCTTCCGGTTGTCCATAACGGCCTAGTGCGGTAGCTTGTCTCAGAACATTAGCGAAATCACTGTCAGATGGGTTCATATCCGTATTAATGGGTCCCGGTTGTACAATATTCACGGTAATCCCTTTGGGCCCCAAATCGCGAGACCAGCCTCTAGTATAAGCAGCAACTGCTGCTTTACTTGCTGCATAGTCTCCAAAGCCGGGGTAAGTGGTTTTGTCCGCTGATGACGATCCTATAGATATAATCCGGCCACCTTCCTTCATAAAAGGAACTGCTGTCCGAACGGCAGTCACTACACCTTTTATGTTAACCTCTAACAGGCGATCAAACTCAGCAATTGGAGTTGAATCATCCCCGACTTGACCTGCAAGAAAGACACCCGCATTGTTAACTAGAATATCGAGCTGCCCAAAGCGAGAGACAACAGCGTTAACTAAATTCTCAACCTCAATGGAATGGGCTTGATCTGCTTTAATAGCTGCGGCCCGAACCCCTTTGCCTTCAAGCTCGCGCACCAATGCCTCCGCTTTCGCTGGCGATGCAACATAGCTTATCACTACATCAGCGCCATCATCTGCAAGTGCTTGGGCAATGGCTGCACCAATACCTCTTGATCCTCCTATTACTAAGGCTACTTTACCGGATAATTTCTTTGAATTGGTTGTCATGTGAATAACTTCCCTTCGGTTTAATTTTTGTACCGTTAGGTAAATATATAACGAGATAGGGTGTATGTCAAGACATTTTTACCAATCGGTACAATAATTATTTAGCTTCATATAATAGCAAATAAATCATTATTTCATCAGGAGCTTGGTTGGCTTATTCACTATTTTGACGTATAATTAAATTTAATATCGGTAAGTACAAAACGTTGAGGAGGAATTACTATATGACTATGGGACGCCCTCGCAACTTTGATATGGATAATGCTCTCGAGCAAGCACTCGAGGTTTTCTGGCGCAAAGGCTATGAAGGTACTTCCTTGACTGATCTAACAACGGCTATGGGAATTAATCGCCCAAGCCTTTACTCTGCTTATGGCAATAAGGAAGACTTATTCCGCAAAGTTCTGGATCGCTACGTTAACGAATCCGAGGCTTACAACAAAGAAGCCTTTAACCTGCCAACTGCACGCCAGGTTGTCGAACGGCTTATGTTGGATACTGTTGACGGTGTAACCAACCCCAATCATCCGACAGGATGTCTGCTTGTACACGGAGCTTTGGTTTGCGGAGAGGAAACCGAGCCGATTCGCGATGAGTTGATTTTGCGACGAATGGCTCTTGAAGCTCAGCTACTGCAACGGCTTGAGACAGCAAGAATAAACGGTGATCTCCCTTCGGAATCTGATCCTGCTGATCTTGCACGCTTCATTATCGTTATCATTCGTGGGATTTCTGTCCAAGCTTCAAGCGGTGCCTGCGCTAAGGATTTACAAAATGTTGTGAAAACGGCAATGCTAGCTTGGCCAACAAAAGAATGAACATACAGCCTAAATTCACATCCTAAATACTCCCGAGATCTAAGGATCTGGGGAGTATTTAATACATATATACTAAACAATAATAAAGTTGTTAACAGCAAACCTAACATGTTATATTATTTTTACCTAACGGTACATAAATAGAGATTAGAAGCTGAATTAAAGATGGAAAAATTATTGCTTATTTACATTATTGCTTTTGGCATATCCGGAATCATCCATACAGAGCTTGGCGTAGTCGATATTTTGCCACAGAATACTGAGCTCGCAGCTTCAAGCGAGAATTGATCAGCAACCAGAATCCGCGGAAACGAATTTCTCTACAATTAAAAAAGTCTGAAGCCCCTTAATGCTTTTGAGAATAAGATTACTATAAAAGAGACCGACTTAATCGTCGAATTTAGAAAGCTAAAGATAGAGGATCAGGATGAAATAATTGATTTTATAAAATTGGAAATAATGTGGCAGAGCTCTCCTGGTGTTGAGGGAAAATAAAGTGTTTTCTTAGTGCTTAGATTAAGAAAAGGTTCTTTTTAAAGCTATACATGCCAATAAGTGAAATGAAACGTCAAAACCCAATAAAGCATTTGATATATATGTCTAGAAGATACCCAGCGAGCATCTTGAGCTGCTGCTGGATCATCATAAGTTCGAAATTTAACTGTAATACTTTTAATATAAACAAAAAGGGACTGGATGTCCTTACTTTCCTCACTTTACTTACTTTAATTCATTTACCTTTTATGCTATAATTAACTTAATTATTCAAATTGAAACCAATTCACATATTGAAAAAGGTCTCATTTCTATGATGGAGCTTTTTTCAATATGTGAATTTTTGTTTTCTAGGAATGATCGGTTTAATAATAGGGCGACCGCCAACATTTTAACGCTAAGCCTTTAAACATGACCGCCTTGGCGTTTTTTCATACTCTAAGTCGAAGGGTCCGGGCAACCTTGGGTCTGAAAGAAGCTTTAAATTAAGCTTATCGCCACCGAATGCTAATATAAAATAAAGATGTGACCACATCAGAAAAGCGGTTTTTTATCAAAATAGATACACATGATTCGAACGTTAGTGTTGCATTTTCGACCATTGATGACATTATTAATTTTTATTCCAACAAGCAGAGTTCGCAGAGCAAAGTGGACGATCTGAACAATTTAAAGAATCACACAAGCAAGCAAAGGGGTGGAATATCATAATTGGAGAAATGATTCTTTCCGACCGACCTGTAAAGGTAATTCAGAAGAGTTCGTGGTTCATAATGACTTCCTGCATTTTTTCTTCATTTATCTATACTATTTGGGGTGGATGCCTTTTGCTCGCCTGTCTCGTTTACTTGGCCATATCAAAGCGAATTCGTTTTGATATGTAATAGCTCAATAAGGACATCTGAATAAAACACCTGCTTTGGTGCAGATATCTAAAGATGAAATTCCGCCAAAGGACCAAGAAAGGCCCTGAATGCCTTTTTCTTTTTCTTAATCGAATTAGTTCGATTGAAAAGGGAAAGTGGCAAATCAGGGCCTTTTTATTTGTTTAACAGTGTAGTGTCTGGTAGCAGTCGCGGTTACATGTGACTACCGCTCAACTAACGAGGCAGGATAGTTCCAATATGTGGTATATTTGGTTAAATGACATTTTCTAAGCGGAGGTGCTTATGAATCCTGCTTTTGACACCTATATACAATCGCTGGCCGATCGGGACGTGACCGTCATCGGCGCCGGCGTCAGCAATTCACCGCTGATCCGCATGCTGTGCTCGGCTGGGGTGCGCGTCACCGTGCGCGACCGCAATCCAGCTCTGCCCCGGGAAGAGTGGGACAATCTAGGCGTCGAGTTGCGCCTGGGGGAGAATTATCTGGATCGCATTGGGGGCGACGTGGTGTTCCGCACTCCGGGCATGCGCCCAGACCATTCGGCGCTGGACTCGGCCCGCGCAGGCGGCAGCCGTGTGACCAGTGAGATGGAGGAGTTCTTTGCACTGTGTCCTTGTCCTATTTTCGGCGTGACCGGTTCGGACGGTAAGACCACCACCACGTCGTTGATTGCAGACATGCTCGCTGATGGGGGGCGTACGGTTCATCTGGGCGGGAACATTGGCACGCCACTTCTGACGCGCGCCGGCGAGATGTCGCCGCTGGATGCGTGCGCGGTCGAGCTGTCCAGCTTCCAGCTGATGGACATGACGCGCTCTCCCCATGTGGCGGTGATTACCAACCTCTCGTCCAATCACCTCGACTGGCACCGCGACATGGACGAATATATCGCCGCCAAGCACCGCCTGCTGGATTTTCAGAGTGCTAACGACTTTGCCGTCCTAAACGGCGACAATCCGGTGACCGCCGCACTGCGCGGGCGGGGGCGGACCAAGTATTTCGGAGGGCACACTGTCCACGATGGTGTGATCGACGGTCTATTACCCATCAGTGACATTCGTTTGCCGGGTTGGTATAACGTGGAGAACGTTATGGCTGCCATAACCGCCGTGCGGGGAACCGTGTCTGATGAAGCAATCCTTGAGACGGTGCGCAACTTCGTCGGCGTGGAGCACCGAAACCAGTGGGTTGCAACTGTGGGTGGTGTGCATTATTACAACAATTCAATCGGCTCCAGCCCCGCCCGTACCGTCTCCACACTGCATGCGCATGTGGGCCGAGTGCTGCTGATCGCCGGCGGGCGAGATAAGAAAGTACCGTTTGACGAGATGGCTAGGCTGCTGCCTGATCATGTCAAGGTACTGCTGTTGATCGGAGAAGCGGCTAGTCAAATCGAGGCAGCGGCGCGCAGAGTGCCGAGTTGCCCGCCTATTGTCTGCTGCGAAGGCCTGGCTGAGGCAGTGGCGCAGGCGCACAAGCTGGCCGCACCGGGCGACACTGTGCTGCTGAGTCCAGCATGTACTGCTTTTGACCAATATCGTAACTTTGAAGAGCGCGGGCGTCACTTTGTAGACCTGGTCGGGGCGCTGCACCGGTCGGAGGGAAAGGATTGAACAAGACATAGGCGTTTGCCGGGAAAAGCTGATTGCCCTGATGTATTTTCATTTATAGATAGTTCTTATGAGGGACTTAATGAATTGATTCATTTCGCTAAAGTGTTACGATAGTTCGATGCCAGAAGGGCTACCGCTTGGTAGCCCTTCGCTCAGTTAACGGGCAGAATAGAGGAACAAAACGGTTAGATTGTTCTCAAACAGAAGATTAAATCAATCCATGGTATCAAGTGGGAAATAGGTCAAGGTTAGGTGAACAGATTTTCTTTTTTTGCGAGGGAGGAGATAGAAGGGTATGAGTAGTTCGAATCAATGGGATGCAAAATGGGAAGTATCAGAAGATTTGGCTCATAAATTAATAAGCAGTCAATTTCCGCAGCTAGCTTCAAAAAGCGTACAAAAACTAGGACATGGCTGGGATAACACTGTTTTTCTTGTCGGGGCCGAATATGTATTTCGTTTTCCAAGAAGAGAAGTTTCCATTAATCGTTTAAGGATGGAAGGAAAGATACTACCTAAGCTTAAAGATTATTTTTCCATTGCCTATTCCTTACCGATATTTTTTGGGGAAGGGGATTATGATTATCCTGCACCCTTCCTAGGCTACCCCTATTTGTCTGGAGAGTTTCCAATCGGATTAACAGACAAGCAACGTGCGTTATCAGCAACAACGCTCGCACAATTTTTAAAAAGCTTACATGCATTCCCTGTGAAAATTGCCCAAGAAAATGGGGTTCAACATGACCATAGAAATCTGACTGATATTGCGATGCGTAAGGAAAAGATGCATACCTTCATTTCCGGCCTTGCCCTTCATTTTAATGAAGAAGAGCACCGTGCAATATCGAATTATTTGGCACAGCTCAGAACTGAAAGAGTGAAACAAAAGTACGTATTCCTTCATGGTGACCTTCATTTTAAAAATATGCTGGTAGATGTGAATGGAAGGGTTTCAGGGATTATTGATTGGGGAGATATCCATATAGGACATCCTTCTTGTGACTTGAATGTTGCGTATAGCTTTTTACCTCCGGATGCGCGTTCTGACTTTTTCAAAGAATATGGGGATGTAGATGAAGAAACAAAGATATTAGCTCGATTGATTGCCATATATATTCCCATTTTGATAATGATGCAGGCAATTGATGATAAAGATGAAAGGTTGGTTGATGAAGCAAAAACGAACATTAAACGTGCTCTCGCTGATTAAGGGGCAGAGCCAACATTTTGACGGTTTTATACGCTTAGTATTAGCGGACACGCATTCGTTACATTCCTGACAGCCTTAGCGGGCGTAACAAGCCGATTTCCGACTGATTGATGACCGCTAATGATGTTTAGCGGTCATATGTGCGGGATTACGAATGGGCAGTTTAGATTAGCAATCCATAAGAAACAACCCAAGTTGAATTATGCTAAAATATAGTTAATGTATAATGTAGATATCCCTCATGAACAAAGGAGAACTGAAAATGAGAAAACTCGTTCTATTTCTGCACGCATCGCTTGACGGTTTTGTAGAAGGGCCGAACGGTGAAATGGACATTGGCTATATTTCCTACGATGCTGATTTGGAGAAACACGCGAAAGAAATTCTGAGTACTGCCGACACTGTCATTTGGGGACGTGGGACTTATCAGATGATGCACAGTTACTGGCCATCTGTGCCTTCGAACCCATCAGCTTCGCAGCATGAAAGGAATCATGCCGAGTGGATCGAAAAGACAGCTAAAATCGTTTTTTCCACGACGCTGGAGAAAGTCGAATGGAACAATTCCAGACTGGTGAAAGAAGATGTCGAGGAAGAGATCAAGAACCTCAAACAGCAGCCAGGTAAGGATATGGTCATCCTCGGCAGTCCTAGGTTCGCACACAACCTTATGCAGCTTGATTTAATAGATGAGTATAAAATTACGGTTTCTCCCGTCCTGATCGGCAGCGGGTTGCCGTTATTCCAAGGTTTCAAGGAGAAGATCAATCTTAAACTTATCGAAAACAAGACATTTGATTCTGGAGCCATAGGCCTCGTTTACCAGACGGTTAGATGACCTTGTCTCCTAAAGTAATCCCTGAGTCTAACGTGGAGCATATAAGACTTCTATAAAGTGTTTGTGGTAACTGGTACACGCTTAGAGGATTTGGCGGTAAGTAGTTGTATTTATATTGTGCAGTGACCTCTTTAGGGAAACAACCGCCCCTAAAAGGTTTGGAGCCAGCAGGCATCCCCCTGGACTTCTTAAACAGAATTGAGGCGCTCCATGCTTTGGCACTGCACAAACTAATAAATTATCAACCTGTCGATATGGCAGTTTTTTTTGCATTTCCTTATCGATTTCAAGTAAATGGACCGAGGGGAAACCATTACATTCCCAACTCATACTCTGCTGCTTTTCAAACGCTCGAAAAAGAGCCCCTTGTGGATCAGGCAAGGGACAACCTGGGCGATACGCTAACAATAATGAAACGCTACTGCACATCTATACACAGAATGCTCCAATTAACCTTCGAAGGAAATAAACCAACTCTCTCAGTGGTTTCACTACCAACTTCAAACAAGCAGATTCATTTGTCAAAAATCATAAGCGCGTTCGGCAGGAAAAAATGCTCCGCGCATCTCATGTGCAAGAACAGTAAAAGCTCATTAATCCATATATTGCTCATCTGGCTCGTGTAAAGCTGAAGCCAAGATTTTCTCTGCGACGAATTCAGGAGTATCAGCAGGAGGGGAAGAACCTTGTCGCTGCTGCTGGCGAACACCCAGAGCGTTTTTGCCAAAATCCGTTGCGGTTGAGCGCGGATAGACAGTAATCACCCGGATATTCTCTGAGGCTAATTCACCTCGTGCCGTATCGGAAAGCATGTTCAGAGCGGCCTTGGTAGCTGCATAGGCTGCCATTCCAGCAATATGCATCTTGGAGACCACCGAGCTTATATTGATGATCAGTCCTCCCCCTTGCTCTCGCATGATAGGGATCACAGCTTGCATAGCTGCTAATGGCCCAAACACATTGAGGTCTAGGGTCTTGCGGAAGTCGTCAGGATTGAGGTCAGCGATCGTGCCAACTGCAGCTTGCCCTACGTTATTGATGACCACGTCCAAGCGACCAAAGTGGCGCACCGTCTCCTCAATGACTCTTTGAACTTGCTTCGGATCACTCACGTCAGCAGGCAGAGCGACGGCGTCATTTCCCTGGCTCTGCAATTCCTCAGCGAGATGATTGAGTGCATCGGCAGATCGAGCTACCAGTGCTAATTTAGCACCAGCAGTGGCAAATCGGCGTACTGTGGCTAAGCCGATACCAGCGGATGCTCCAGTAATAAGAACGACCTTGTCACGAATTTCCATAATAAATGTTCCTTTCTTTGAGAAGATTGGCCTAACCGTTTATGGGAGGAAGCGGTCAGCAGGTTCCTGAAAAAATTAAACGGATAACGAAATGAGCAAAATAGATCGGCATCAAGACGCTCTGCTTGCGCTCGTCAAGGCGCTGGAGGGATGCATTAGTTGTGCTTCCTTCCATTCTTTTTAGCGCCTCTCAAATTTAGCTGTTTTGCACTTGAAACGGAAGTTCAAATAGGTTAGCATGGCATTAACTAAAAGTTAATACGATGAAGGAGTTCTTTGAATGAATGAACAATTGAATACGTTTATTCAGGTGGCAGAGTCTGGTAGCTTTTCCAAGGCAGCTGAAAAACTATTTGTTTCTCCAACTGCTGTGATGAAGCAAATGAATTTGTTGGAAAAGCATATAGGAGTGCCTCTTTTGATTCGCACTAACCATGGTGTTGAGCTTACCGAGGCAGGGAAATCATTTAACAAGGATGCAGCATTTTTTTTGCGGAATTTTCAAGAAGCCGTGCTACGTATACGTCAGGGTGCACAGGGAAGTCAGCATGTTATTCGTGTGGGCACCTCTATACTTAATCCCTGCAAGGTTTTGCTGGATTTGTGGAATGAAATCAGCGGCCAATATCCGCAGTTTAAAATAAAAATCGTCCATTTTGAGGATGATGCTTATACTCTACCAGCCACTTATCGTACCATTGGCAAACACTTTGATTTCATCGTAGGGCCATATCTTACAGAAGACTGGGAGGATTATCTCCGTTTGCTTGAGCTGGGGAGTTACCGCTTTTGCTTTGCTGTATCTCGCAACCATCGGCTGGCTTCAAAAAAAACATTGTCTGTCGAAGATTTGTATGGAGAGAAGTTGGCTGTGGTGAAAGGTGGAAAAAGTGCAGTAATTGATGAAATTCGTCATTTTTTGATAATGAACCATCCTAAAATCAAAATTAAAGATGTTCCGCGCCTTTATGATATTGATGTATTCAATCGTTGCGAGCAAAGCGATACTGTCCTACTAACATTGGATGCATGGGTAGATATTCACCCGTCCTTAGTGACCATCCCTAGCGATTTGGATTTCACAATACCCTATGGTTTGCTATATCCCTTAAAACCATCAGAGGATGTCAATCAGTTTTTAGAAATCATAAAAGAAATGTAATCTAAGCACAGTGACGTTTCATTTCGAACATACAAAAGGAACTATATAAGTTGAACTAAATATTGGAAAATAATGGTAAAGAGTGACTGACCACCTGTCGAAATCGATGAAAAAAAACGGAAAACCGTCGGAGGCTTGAGCGTTATCAAGCCTTGTACTTGCATCTGCAAGGTACTCCATCTGAACAGATTGCCCATACGCTAAACCGAAGTGCCCAAGCGGTAAAAACGAGGGGCTTGCCGGTCTGCAAATGAATCATTCTCCAGGTGCACCTGTGCGATTGACTCCCGAACAGCAGGAGCAATTGAAACGTACGATTGTCGAGTCTGTGCCTCATGAAGTCGGTTTTAGAGCACTTCATAACTGGACGCTGGAAATATCGCTGATTATATCAAGCGGGAGTTTGGTTCTGCCTATTCGCTTCGTGGCATTTCCGCATTTCCAAAATGATGCACCGTCAAGGGCTCAGCTACACCAAGCCTACCTATACCTTGGCAGCGGCAGATCCAGACAAACAACAGCTATTTGCACAAACCACCTTTATCCATGCTCCGTGACTACCAAGCCAAAGAAATCCGTATAAATGTACAACCGTTTATGGATGAAGTGGCCAAAGTGCCTTTGGTCATTATTGACCGCCTTTGTATCCGGTACTAACAGAATTTTCTTAGTTCAACTTAGATAGAATGGACAACATTCTGAATTATGGATAATTGACACCTTAAAGATTAAAGGCGATAATCTTTTTTGAAAAGGCACAGCACCTCAATGTTGTGTATATGAAGATAAAATTAGCTGGATGAAGGAGTGTTTACAATCGAAACGAATGGCCGCGAAATTTATGGAAGGCTGGTTACGACCGGCGAATACGTTTATGTTCAGACTCTTGGCGAACGCATTCATCGTATTATTCCTGCTGGGAAACAAGAGATTGATGGCACCAAGGAGGAGCTATGGATTGCCCCGGGGCTGATCGATTTACAAATTAATGGTTTTGCCGGCTATGATTTAAATATGGCTGAAGCCGATTTGGAGCAGCGTGTGGAAGCGATTGGTCTCATGACGAGAGAGGTGTTGAAATCGGGTACGACTTCTTTTTGTCCCACGGTGATTACCGCCGGATTTGAACAAATTCATAGCAGCATGACAGCCATCCGATTGGCTTGTGAGCGTGATCCTTTCATTGCCAGTTGTATATTGGGCATCCATCTGGAAGGACCTTATTTATCTGAGCAGGATGGACCGCGAGGCGCTCATCCTCTTGAACATGTCAAGGATCCGGATTGGGAGGAATTCTGCGCTTGGCAGGAAGCTGCCGGCGGGCGCATTCGTATGGTTACTTTGGCACCGGAACGAAGTGGGGCTGTTCCCTTGATTAACAAGCTTGTCCAAGCTGGCATTTTGGTATGTATCGGACATAGTGCAGCAAGCCATGATGAAATTACGGCAGCTGTAGATGCAGGAGCAAGGATGTCGACTCATCTCGGAAACGCAGCTCATTCGCATCTGCCTAGGCATCCAAACTATATTTGGTCTCAATTGGCTGAAGACCGTTTGATACCGAGTATCATTTCCGATGGACATCATTTGCACCCATCTGTGGTCAAAGTCATGGCGCGAGCCAAAAATAATCATATCGTGCTCGTCAGTGATGCTGTCCATCTAGCTTATATGCAGCCGGGAATTTATAAGACGCATGTAGGGGGAGAAGTCGAATTGCTGCCTTCGGGGCGATTACAAACTGTGGCTAATCCACTTGTTCTAGCAGGAGCGGCGGTCTCACTCGCGGAATGCGTGCAAAATTTTAGGCGATTTACGCAATCTGACCTACAGACAGCTTTCAAGTTAGCTACGTTGACTCCGGCACGCCTAATAGGTGAACCACTCATTGGTGATGTACAAACAAATGGACTCGCGGATATCCTAACCTTTACCTGGAATGAAGCAGAAGATAAGCTCGACTTACAGACAGTTATCAAACGCGGAGTAACGATATTTTCAGCTGCGAAGGCTTAATGAATTTGTAAAAAAATCTTATTGACGAACAACAACATAAGAGCTACAATTTCTAATTGAAACGGTTCAAATATGAGTGGCTGTTTCAATTAGATTTTTGGTATACAGATCACCTTTTTTATTCAGTAGTTTATGCAAACGCTTTCTGTAATCGTTTTCTTTATGAAAAACCAAATACTTGTGTAAGTGATTCATTTTAATTGCTATTGAATATAACATAGATGTGTAATATTAATGTAATGTATTTACTTAAAAAAAGTTTTTGTTGTAGTTTAGTGGATTTTAATGTTATTATAACTGACATATAAGATTTAATTTAACGGACATTATTTTTTAGAAAATTTGAACCGGTTCAAAATATTTGACCGTCTCAATATATCATGTTTTCAGGAAAAGGAGATGTGATCCAGAGCTGAGTTCAGCAGCGTACACCGTGTTCGGTACCTTAGTTTCATCGTATCTAGAAGTGTAGGAAGTTGGTACACCAATAACTTAGAGGAGTGGTCGTAGATGGCATCTAAAAAATTAGTTTCTGGTAGTCTCGCAGGTATGTTGGTTTTAACAGCTATGCTGTCCGCGTGTTCAAGCTCAAGTAATACTTCCACTGGAGGAGCTTCTCAGCCTGGCACAAGCGCCGCCGACGGTAAGGCAGTAAGCTTGTCGATCTGGACGGGATGGCCTGAACTGGATCCATTTTTCAAAAAAATGGCTGATGACTACAAAAAAACAAAACCAAACGTTTCGATCGAAATCTCTTCATTCCCGCTTCGCGATTACGAAAAGAAGGTAGCAGCGGCTCTGCCATCCAAAAGTGCTGCAGATATTCTTCCATTGAATCCAAACCTGGCGCTTCGCTACATTGAAGGCAAAATGCTGCAAACCACTCCGGATGATCTGGTGAAACAAACTAACTCCGGTATCCATCAAAAACTAATCGTGGATACCACAGTAGTCGGTGGCAAGTCATATGGCGTACCCTCCTTTATGGGCTCCGGTGCAATTTATTATAATAAAGATATGTTGAAGGAAGCAGGTCTTACAGAACCACCAACCGTGGATAACTTGCTGGATTATGCTCAAAAGCTGGCAAAACGTGACGCTTCAGGGAACCTCGAGCGTGCAGGCATGAGTCTTCGACTTAGTGGAGGGGGCAGCGGCACCGGGGAGAAGTTCTGGAACATATTGGCACAGCGCGGAGGCAGTATCGTTAAAGAAGTATCGCCTGGCAAATTTAAGGCTGATTATAACACGGAAGCCGGATATCAGACTTTGAAGCTGTACGTAGATATGGTGCATAAGTTTAAAACGGACGATCCAAAGGTGAAGCACGATACGGAAGCCTTCCAGACAAAAGCGGCAGCATTTTATATTCGTGAATCCAATGTCATTGCAGATACCAAGAAAAAAGTACCTGATTTGAACTATGACGCGGCTCCGTTGAAAGCGAATGTTATCAGCTTGATCAATTATTATGTTTCCAGTACAGATAAGGCCAAAGCAGATGCTGCATGGGATTTTATTAGCTTCGTTACCAAACCCGAGAATCATAAGCAAATGGTTGCAATGAGTGGCTGGCTGCCACCGCGCGACGATTTGGATCTGAATGATTTGTACAAGGAATTCCCGCAATACAAAGCGTTTTTTACAAAACAGGAATTACAGATGTACCCGGCCATTGCCGAGTTTGATGAAATTTTGACCAAGTTTGCAGATCGTATCGCAACGAAGGGTTTCACTGACCCGTCATTCGTGGATAATCCTGATAAGATGAAGGCTTTCCTGGATGAAGCGGCCAAAGAAACGAATGACATTTTGAAAAAAGCAGGTCATTTGGCTGAATAAGCAATACGTCCTTACGTTGTTTAGATTGAAAAGAAGGTTTAAACAAATGAGTTAAATACAGCATGCTTACCCGGTTGTTCAGGCCGGGTAGGTTGCAACATGAGGTGAAAATATGCCCGATACAATCAGATTCGCCATTGTGGGTGCAGGAAGTATAGCAAGGCATCATGCCGAATCGATCCGTCGACATCCCGATGCACAATTAGTGGCTATTGCAGATAATAGCTTGGATAGAGCCCAAGCATTGGCAGAAGAGATGGGCTCTGCCCCTCAATTGTTCACTGATTATGAAGAGATGCTGAAGCTTGCGGACATTGATGTTGTCTGTGTATGTACGCCAAGTGGGGCGCACAGTGAGGTGGCTATTGCTGCAGCGCAAGCGGGCAAACACGTTCTCTGCGAAAAACCACTGGATATTCATGCTGATGGTATGACTGCCATGATTAACGCTTGTCGTGAACATGGCGTGAAGCTTGGTTGTGTATTTCAAAGACGCTTAATGCCGGCTATGCTGCATGCTCATAAGGCGATACGAGAAGGCAAGATAGGCAGACCAGTGCTTGGCAATGCGTATTTGAAATATTACCGCAGTCCCGAATATTACAAGAGCGGCGGTTGGCGTGGAACCTGGAAGCTTGACGGGGGCGGGGCTTTGATGAACCAAGGTGTTCACGGTGTGGACCTCATTCAATATCTAATGGGTGATGTTGAGTCGGTTTTTGCGTATTCCGCAGCGCTGTCAAGGGAAATTGAAGTAGAAGATACAGCTGTAGTGGCATTGAAATATAAAAGTGGTGCGTTCGGCATCATTCAGGGCACAACCTCGGTATATCCGGGTCAGGAAACAAGATTTGAGCTTCACGGAGACCAAGGCACCATAGAGTTCGGGGACGAGGGGATCAAGCAATGGATTTTCAAGGGGCAGGAAGAACCGGCTCCGCAGTATGAAGATACATTGGGCCTTTCGTCGAGCAGTAATCCGTCGCAAATTTCCACTGCCGGCCATTACTTTTACGTTGACGATATGATACAGGCAATCCGGGATAACCGTGAGCCTCATGTAAATGGAGAAGAAGCAAGAAAACCGGTTGATTTGATACTTGCGATATACGAGTCTGCGAGGCTCGGTAAAGAAATCAGGGTATAGCATTTTTTAATGAAGTCTTCTTGTACTCATGAGAATTTCCTAAGGAGCGAACGAAAATGACTCATTTAGCAATAGACGGAGGAACGCCTGTCAGAACGAAAGCTTTCCCAGAGTGGCCGATTTTTGACAATCTGGAGGAAAGGCTGCTGCTTGAGGTGCTCCATTCCGGCCAATGGGGAGGAGCCAATCGCAACAAGCTGCCCGAAGCCGAAAAGCTGTTCGCCGAGCTCCATGATGCCAAGCATGCAGTAACGGTTGTGAATGGAACCGTAGCGATTACGGTAGCTCTTCAGGCCGCTGGTGTCGAGCCAGGGGATGAGGTTATCGTGCCTCCATACACCTTTTATGCTACAGCCGCAGCTCCGCTGATGTTCGGTGCGATTCCGGTATTCGCGGATGTGGAAGAGAACACCTTGCTTATTGATCCTGACAAAGTGGAAGCCTTGATCACTCCAAGGACTAAAGCGATCATTCCGGTTCACATCGGTGGGGCTCCAGCCAACATGACGAAGCTTAAGGCCATCGCGGATAAACACGGTTTACGAATTCTTGAGGATGCGGCGCAAGCAGCAGGCGCCCGATATAATGGTGCAGGTGTAGGGACGATTGGCGATCTGGGCACATTCAGCTTCCAGTCCTCCAAGAACATTAATTCCGGTGAAGGCGGAATGATTCTAACTAATAATGAGGAATTGGCAGATAAGGCCTGGTCTTTGATAAACGCTGGACGTATTCGTAAAGGTGAGTGGTATCAGCACGAGGTCGTAGGCTGGAATCTGCGCATGACAGAATTTCAAGCCGCTATTCTTATCGGTCAGCTTAGCAGAATGGAACAGCAAATGGTAATACGCGAAAAGAATGCACGCCTGTTGAATGAAATGCTGCGGGATATTGATGGTATTCGTCCGCTGGATGTAGATCCGCAAATAACGCGGCATGCCTATCACCTGTATATTTTTAAAATGCATCAGGAGTTGGCCGAGAAGCTCGGTAAACGTGAATTTTGCCAAAAACTCAATGCGGAAGGCATTCCCGTTCATGAAGGTTATGTAGCATTAAACCACAACCGGGCGATTTCCGAGGCCATATACAAATTGACAGGAACGGCTCGTCATGATTCTTGCCCGATTGCTGAACGTGCGTGTGAGAAAGAAGCGATGTGGCTGGGGCAAAATGTTTTGTTAGGTGATGAACAAGACATGGAGGATATTGCAAAGGCAATCCGAAAGGTCGTACAATCGGTTTAGTTCCTGTTAAGAAATGGAGGTACAAAACCGTATGATATGGAATCGTGTGGGTGTATTAACTGATGAGGTGTCTCCTCATTTGGAGGAAGCACTCGATTGGATTGTAAATAATCAACTGAAGCATGTGGAAATCAGGTCAGTTGACGGGCGTAATATTATGAATATATCGGACGAGGCATTGGTAAATATACGACATGAAGTAGAACGACGGGGGCTGTTTGTTTCTGCGATAGCCTCCCCTGTATTCAAATGTTCGCTAGACCCGGAGCGCCAGGTTTCAACGGGTGACACGTTTGGTCAGCAGGAAGAAGACATTGAGGAGCATCACCGAAAGCTGCTGCAAGCAATCCGAATTGCGAAACAACTGGGTACGACAAAAATTCGTATTTTTTCATTTTGGCGTGAGCAGGATCCCTTGCGTTATGAAGCAGACATTGTTCTTCATCTGAAGAGAGCGGCAGCAATAGCCGAGCAGGAGAACGTGACCTTGCTTCTGGAGAACGAGCCTTCTTGTAATGGCGGATATGCCGAGGAGGTAGGCCGCCTTGTTCGTGGAGTGAACTCCCGTGCACTTCAAGTGCTTTGGGACCCGGGCAATGAGGCGTATGGAGGGAAGTCCGCTTATCCCGAAGGTTATGAGAGTATTAAAGATGTGTCAGGGCACGTTCATTTGAAGGACGCTCTAGTGGAGCAGGATGGTACGCCTCGCTGTGTACCGATAGGAAACGGACGGGTTCCGTTTGCAGAACAAATTATCGCGTTGGAAAAAGACGGTTATAAGGGTCTGTACACCATTGAAACTCATTACATTCCTGACGGTGGTACGCCCGCGGACGGAACGATGCTAACACTTCAGGGTTTAAGCAAAGTGCTTTCGTCTTTGGAGACACAACTATGAACGTAACGATAGCCGATATAGCCAAGGCTACAGGGTTAGCCAAAAGCACGATCTCTGGAGCCTTGAACAACAAGAGCGGGTTCTCCGAAAAAACACGCCGAAGGGTACTGGCCGCAGCAGAAGAACTTGGCTACGTTCCTAATGAAATTGCCAGAGGGTTATCGTCCAAATCGACAGGGTCCATTGGTTTGATTATTAAAGATATAACGAACCCCTTCTATAATCATATCACCAAGGGCGTTCAAGAGATTGCAGGCGAGCATGGTTACACGGTGTTTTTGTGCAGCAGTGGTGAGGAGCATCAAGCGGAAATCAACCATATTCAAGCAATGGTCCGCAAAAGAGTGGACGGTTTAATCATTGCACCGCTGCTGGAGGAAGTTACCTTCGATCATTTTTTTGAACTAAAAGAACAAAACGTACCTTTTGTACTGCTTGGTAAAATTCAGGGGTTATCCTGCGATACGTATGAATTTGACGATTATGATGGAGGGCGTCAGGTGACGGAGCACCTGCTTTCCATGGGACATACCCGAATTTGTTTTGTACGTGGCCCCAAAACTTCTAAAGCCGCCAAATTACGCTATTCCGCGTTTATCAATACCTTAAAAAGCCATGGTATCGAAGCGGATGAAAGGTATGTGTTTCAAAACGCTAACGGTATAGCGGATGGCATGGCAGTCGGCAAGCAGATTGCGGCTATGCCGGATCGGCCTACGGCAGTCATTTGCTTTGATGATGTGATTGCCATTGGAGTGATCAAAGCGGTCATGGAGGCTGGCTTGCAAGTACCGGAGGATCTCTCGATCATCGGCTTCGATGATATCGAAGTGAACACATTCCCTCTGACGACCGTATCGATACCTACCTATGAGGCAGGTAAAGCCTTGGCATGGACCTTATTCGATCGCATCCTGCAGAGGCGCACTTCCGGGTTTCAACATATTACATTCGAGCAAAAGCTCATTGAAAGAGCGTCGGTCAGACAGTTGTATAATAAATAGAATAGGAAGTGTAGGAATGGAAGCAACGACCATGAATCAACTAACTGTACTGCGTTATACATCACGTTTAGATATGGGTAAAGCTGTAGCCTCAGATGTTGCAGCAAAAATCAAAGAGCTGCTGGAACAGAAATCGAGTATTGCTGTCGTGTTTGCCTCTGCACCATCGCAAAATGAGTTCCTGGAGGCACTTCAGGAGGACGAAAGCATCCCGTGGGAGCGGGTAGTCTGCTTTCATCTGGATGAATATGTGGGTTTGCCTGCCGATGCGCCGCAAAGCTTCTCTTTGTTTCTAAAGGAAAAGCTGTTCAATTCCCGCAAGCCCAAACAATTTAATGTCATTAATGGTTTAAATGATCCAAAAGACGAATGTAAAAGATATTCAGACTTGCTGGCCTCCCATTCTATAGATATCGCCTGCATCGGAATCGGAGAAAACGGGCATATCGCATTTAACGATCCTCATGTTGCTGATTTCGATGATCCGTTAAGAGTCAAATCCGTGATGCTGGATGAAACCAGTAGAGTGCAGCAGGTCAACGATGGCTGCTTTGACGCTCTGGACAATGTCCCGGTGGAAGCAATTACGCTGACCATACCAACAATTCTATCTGCTCCTTCGATCTTTTGTACAGTCCCTGGTGAACGCAAAAGCAAGGCTGTTCAGGAAACGTTGTATGGGCCGGTTGACATACGCTATCCCGCAACAGCGCTGCGTAGGGCTACATCCTGCCGTATTTATCTGGACGAGGAGAGCGCTTCATTATTGTAAGCCTGCATGAGGTTTCACTGGAAAGGAAAGCGAAAGGGGATGGCAGGAATGCAACCACACGTGAAAAAGAAATTTCGCCTCAATTCCAGCCACTGGTTTTGTATCATTGGACTGGCGCCGATCATCGCCTTATATGCCTATCTACGATTTATCCCGATTGTGAAAACCATGTACATCAGTTTATTTGAATGGGACCTTATTTCCACGAATAAGCCATTCGTTGGGCTGGATAATTTTGTGACTTTATTCCAAAGTGAACCATTTCTGATGGCTCTTAAAAATACGACGATCATTGCTTTCGGTATTCTCATATTCGCGGTTCCAGGCTCGCTGATTATTGCGAGTATGCTCCATAAGGGAGTTCGCTTCAAAGCATGGTATGAAGCGCTTTACTTCCTGCCTGTGATCACGCCCATGGTTCCAGTGGCGGTTAC
Source organism: Paenibacillus agricola (assembly GCF_011440305.1). Classification (GTDB taxonomy): domain Bacteria; phylum Bacillota; class Bacilli; order Paenibacillales; family NBRC-103111; genus Paenibacillus_S; species Paenibacillus_S agricola. The sequence continues at coordinate 48,139 of NZ_JAAOIW010000006.1, forward strand.
CTGGAAATGGATGCTGGATTCCCAACACGGCTTGTTCAATTACTTTCTTTCCTTCTTCGGTGTACCCCCGCAGGCGTGGCTGTTTGATCCCGTTCTGGCTGTTGTCTCTGTCATTATGATGACCGTGTGGAAAACGATAGGGTATAACATGATCATCTTCCTTGTCGGTATGACCGGAATTTCCAAGGAATATTACGAAGCGGCTGCCCTCGATGGGGCGACAGGGGTAAAGGGGTTCCGTTATATCACACTTCCGCTCCTGAAGCCGATTACGGTATTTGTATCGATTATTACTTTAATTCACGGTTATAACGTGTTCAGCCAAATATACATCCTGGCTTCTGACATCCAGGGTTCACCTGGTTATGTCGTTCGCGTACTGGTCTATGACATGATCGAAAATGCATTCCGCTATTATAAAATGGGTTACGCTTCAGCCGAAGCAGTTGTGCTGTTCTTGATTGTGCTTGTCCTGACAATGGCGCAGCTATGGCTCGCTAAGGATAATACAACCTCGCGGAAGGGGGCAAAACGATGAAACGCAGAAATCAGATCATGACTGCCTTGATGATGCTATTCCTCACTCTGGGAGCGCTCATTATGGTTATTCCTTTCCTTTGGATGATATCTACAGCGTTCAAAACACCTCCTGAGTTGACCATATGGCCACCGTCTTTCATACCGCATCAGTTTAATTTCGACAATTTTGCCGCGGTGTTTGAAATGGCTCCCTTCCATCTGTACTTCTATAACAGCTTGCGAATGGCCGTCTTTTCCGCGGTTGCAATTGTATTCACATCCGTTATAGCCGGATTTATATTTGCGAAGTTCAAGTATTTTGGTTTGACCTTTATCTTTTCGATATTTTTGGCTACTGCAATTATTCCTTTTGAAATTTACATGATTCCTCTGTATATGCAAATCCAGAAATTAGATATGCTTAATAAATTTAGTGGGTTGGTATTGCCCTATCTGGTAATGAGCTTCGGTATCTTCTTTATGCGACAAAATGTCATCCAGCAAATTCCTGACGAAATTCTGGAATCTGCGAAGGTGGACGGAGCCAACGAATGGCGCACCTTTTTTCAAATTGTGATGCCTTTGCTGGTCGCACCTATGAGTGCTTTGGGGATTTTTGCTTTTATCGAAGCTTGGAATGCGTTCGTATGGCCACTGCTTGTGGTTGGCGACAAGTCACTCTTTACGATGGAATTGGGTTTGGCTATGTTCCAATCGTCCTTCTCGATTGACATGACAGTGATGTCAGCGGGCTCGCTCATTTCGGTGATTCCGATTTTAATCGTATTCATTTTCCTGCGTCGACACATCATTCAAAGCATAAGTATGACCGGCGGGAAATAAAGGCCAAACCTAATCACGGGGTGAATCATGAAACATTTATTAGCATTTTATCAAGAGCATGCAGAACAGGTTCTATTGCCCTTTTGGCTGAAGGCGATAGACCTTGAGCGTGGCGGTGTCTACACATGCTTTAATAATGAAGGAACAGAATTGGTAAGCACTGATAAGTACACGTGGTCTCAGGGTCGCTTTATTTGGATTCTTGCCCAAACGGCATCGATGATTGATAACAAGCTGCTCACTGGTGATGCTGAATTTTGTATGCATAATGCTCGTAAAACCGTTGATTTTCTAAGGAGTCACGTATTTCTTGATAATGGCAACTGTGCCTATGTATTGACGGAAGATGGTGAGAAGAAGGAAGCTATTCCCGGTCTGGGATATGACACCAGCTTTTATGCAGATTGTTTTGTCGTGCTTGGCTTTGCCAAATTCGCTCACGGTTCCAGAGATTTTGGGGTACTGCAGGATGCATTACGATTGTATCGCCGTATTATGGAGCGGCTTGCGCAAGGGGATGTGAAAAGCGAACCTTATCCGGTGCCTGTTGGGTATGAAGCGCACTCTGTACCGATGATCATGTTGAACGTCGCCCAGGAGCTTGCCGATGCACTTGATTCGTTCTCTCACCCAGAAGCACAAGCGGTTCGGGCTGATGCTGAATCCTTTATGAACAAGATCATGGATCGTTTCTATACAGGCAGCGGAATCATTCGGGAGATGCTTCCTATGGATGAGGGGGATACAGACACACTGCTCACCCGGCATGTGACACCAGGGCATTCCTTGGAATCGATGTGGTTTGTTATGAATGAAGCGTTAAAGATTAGCAATCAACAGCGGGTGGATCAAGCAGCTGCCGTTATTGAACAGGCTTTTGAATTAGGCTGGGATCCGGAGTATGGAGGTTTACTGCGTTACGTCGACCGAGAAGGCGGCGAAGTGCGTGGACGCAGGACCGGCGGCAGGTACGAGCAATTAGTAGTTGACACCTGGGATATGAAAATATGGTGGCCGCATTCGGAGGCGTTGTATGCGCTATTACTCGCCTATAAGCAGACTGGGGAGCCACACTTTTACACCAAGTATGAACAGATGCACGATTATGTATTCCGAACCTTTCCTCATCCAGATGCCGAGATTGGCGAGTGGATCCAAATCCGTGATCGGAGCGGTCAGCCGGTTCAGAAGATGGTAGCTCTACCGGTCAAAGATCCCTATCATATTTTGCGGAATGTATTGTTAACGATTGAGCTGCTTGCTGAGCAATAATTGCATGCTGTATGAGGAGGAGACATCATTGTCTAACCGAAAAGAGGGTAGCTGCGATATACCGGCTCAAGAGACTCATAACGAAGAGCTGATGCTTGGCTGTGCCAAGGTGGATATCACCCCGCAGAAGCCGCTGGCTCTAGCTGGATTTGCACATAGACAAGGTAATTATGAATCCGTCATCAGGCCTTTGAACGCCAGAATATTGTACTTCCAGCAGGGGCAGATTGGAAAGACGCTGCTCGTATCGGCCGATCTGCTTTGGTGGGGATCAGAGCAAATGGAAGGACTCAGGGGCAAGCTTCGGGAACGTTTCGGATTACTTGAATCACAAATCATGTTCCACGCCACACATAATCATTCGGGGCCACAAACCAGTGTGATGTATACCCCTTCCCTCGGCAAGCCGGATATCGAATATATCCGATATCTGGAGGATTGTATTCTGGATGGTGTGGATCAAGCGGTGCTGCAACTGGAGACTGTGACGGTCGAACGGGGGATTGGACGGTGCGACCTATCAGTTCACCGCCGTAAAATGGTAGATGGAACGATCCACATGGCCCCTAACCTTGAGGGATTTGTTGATCCGGATGTAAATGTTATTCGATTGTGCGCTTCGGGGGGAAGGACTAAGGGGCTTCTGGTCCATTACGCATGCCATCCAACGACAACTGGAGAAAATGTGATTTCATCCGAATTTCCAGGGGTTGCGATGGAGCTGATTGAAGAAAAGCTTGGTGACGGAGCCATATCGGCGTATTTGCAAGGCTGCTGCGCGGATGTCCGCCCTGCGCTTGTCCGGGACGGTGAATTTTACCGGGGCGGTGACGATGAAGTATGCAGAATAGGGAGAGCGTTAGCCGACGAGGTGCTCGCCATTGTGCAGCGGCCGATGAAGAGACTGGAAGCAGGGCTATTGGATTCGAGGTCGATCAAGGTACAGCTCCCCTTACAAGATCCACCTGCTCTAGATGATTTGCTGAATTGGGCAGGGGTGTATGCAGCACAGTCGGTGGTAGATCATCAACAAGCTGTTTCTAATCCGTCTGTAGGTGGGGGACATGAGGATACGGGCCGTTCTACAGCCGATGCTAATCCCATCAAACAGTTAATGCCAGATGCAGAAATCGTGGAAAAGTGGAGTCAACTGTTGTTAATAAATCAGCGTTATAAGCAACGTTATGTAGAGCTGGAGCTAGAGTATTTACAATTGGCTGAAGGTCTTGTATTGCTGACAAGCAATGCGGAGCTGGTCGGAGCATACAGCCGGTTCATCAAAGCCTCCTTCGAAGATACGGTGCTTCCCGTAGGCTACACCAATGGGATGATCGGGTACGTACCAACAGCTGCTCAATTATCCGAGGGTGGATATGAAGCCGTTGATTATATTTATTATTTCGGTTTACCTGCACCGCTTGCGCCTGAAGCTGAAACTATTATACACAACAGTATAGTCAAATTGGTTGCTCAAAAATAAAAAGCAGCTCCAATACCACTAGTAAAAGTGGAATTGGGGCTTTATTAGCTAGGGCAGCTCTCTTTTTTTTTTTTTTTTGAAAATATAGGAATTGTCCCACAGGTCTAAACTTACCACCTTCACGATACATAAATAGATGGTTGGAAATGAAGGAATCAATCGAATTCGCGCAAACTGCTCTGACTTCAAGGGGATTCGGATGATTCCGCAAATGATTTATCAGCCGCATGCTTTCGAAGCTACACCGCATGGTTATTTTTATCAAAAAGCAAGAGAAAGAGATGTGAGGTTAGCGAAAAGAGCGGCAGAGGGAGAAAGGCTGTGGCCAGCCGAGTTCAGTTTATGGTATTTCAGACCTGAGGGCGATTGTCCTGATGAATGGTATAATCAGCTTTTGGTAGCTATATATTGGCGGGAATTGAACGACGCAATCTTAAAAAGGGTTGGTTAGGCGCAGGGGAGGTAAAGATAAGAGATAAATCAATAAGCATAAGAATGGATTGATACAGAAGCAAAGTGACGTAACCTTAATGGTAAAGGAGTATGTAGGTTGATCAGAAAAGCACAAAAACAGGATAGTGAGAAAGCAGCAGTGCTCATCTATGATGCAATCCAGGATATCGCACATGTATTGACAGGCGAGCGTCACAAGAAAAAGGTATTTGAGCAATTGGAACGATATTTCTGTCAAGAAGTAAATCGGTTAAGCTTCCAAAATTGCTTGGTTAAGACAATAGATGATATTCCTGTAGGCATTATAGTTGCTTATCAAGGAAAAGCCGCGATAAAGCTCGATGAACCCATACGTGCATATTTAAGAGATTTAACGGGTAAAGAACCAACAATTGACCCAGAAGCGGATGCTGCTGATTATTATATAGATACAGTCAGTGTAAACCCGGAATTTCGTGGACGAGGGTTTGGAACGGAATTATTACTTGATGCCATTCATTACGCAGAAGCTCAGGGGCATCCGACAGTTTCGCTAAATGTGGAAGAAAACAATCCTAAAGCAAGAAAGCTTTATGAAAGCCTTGGTTTTTCCTATAAGAAAACGGTTATGATCAACCAACATAAGTATAGTTATCTCGTGAAACAGCTGTGAGTCAATCGGGTAAGTTTGGTATTGCCTGCGATACCAAACCATAGAGGAATGCTTCGCGGCGGATGACAAAGCTGATGGCGCATCCTATTTGCTGGGGACAATTGTTATAGGCCCCTGCATAGAACATGAGCAGCTTGCCTTCGCGCTTGCACATCGCGGCCGCTTCAATACATTGCCCTTCCCACGGGAGCTCAGGCTTCAGGATCGATTCCTCGCACCTCTGCGTCCAAGCCCCGGCTCCAAAGCCGGAGTCAAGGGGAGCCGTTGCAACGCCCTGCATTTGAATCTCCCCTAAAGGGTCGCGCGTGGCAAAGTAGAGGAATAGCTTTCCCTGATGAACAATAACATCGGCATCGATGGCACGGCCATTGTTCCAGTTACCAGTCGGTGAGAAGATCGGATTCGTCCTATTTCGCTCAAAACGGATTCCGTCATGCGACACAGCATGGCAAATCGCGTCCTTTGGACCGTTGCCATAGGTCTGGTAATACAGATGGATCGCCCCGTCCAACACAATCGCTCCCGGAGCGCAAAAGCCATTGGCCTCATAGGGTTGCTCCGCTGCCATTTCACCCACGCGCTCCCACTTCGTCAAATCGTCGCTCACGGCAATGCCTATTGCCCAGCCATCCGGCTCCCGTCCGTCCAGGTGAGAGGGTATGGAATAATACATCCAGTAGCGCCCTGCATATTTCACGACAGCCGGATCCTTCGAATAATGTCTCCCTCTTGATGTATCCGCATAATGCATCATGCTTGTTTTCTCCTTACTTCTGTTTATTATTTTCATATTTCTTCGCAATGCCTTACTTCATTTGGCCCAACTGTGTAATGGACATCTTCGAAGCCATAGCGGAATGCTTTGGCGCTTGTTCCATAGTCCAAATCACTATTTTTCTTTAGAAATCGAAGGAATTCAACAGAATTTTTCATGACAGGATTCGAGTACCGAGACAAGTCACATGAGCCGTGAGGGTCTTATACCGTCAACCAAGTTTTTGTCGGTACTTATAAACATAAATTTTTTCTGCAAAAAAACTGACAATCAGACCAATAATCAAAGGAACAAATGACCCAGTTGTAATGAAGAAACCATTTGCGTTATTTGCATATTCGTGCTGAAACATTAACCAAGGAATAGTAAACGTATGTCCTACTAAGAAAAGCAGACCTGTCGTTAAAACAAGCGTTGCAAAGGTAACGATAAAACTTTTAAATTTCATTTGAGGACCTCCTAGGTACACTATTTTGATGTTAATATTTTCGACGTTTTGGCCTCGTTATATCTCGTCGGTTGCAGGCATTAAAGAAGTCTTCGGCGCGGCAACCTATGTTAATTGCATTTTCTGCTTTGATTGTATCCATAGTGTCAACATTTTTCATCAAGGCTACCGAGGAGCAACTCAGCTAACTGGCAGATTTGTTTAATGTCGGGACTGTCACGGTGACGCCGTTAGCATTATAACAAATGGGTCAACAAATGAATGGGTGTCTTCAACTAAAAAGGCTGACTGGTCACCCTCAATGAAGCTTTGCCTGTGACTGCGCTGATTCATAGCATATCAGTAAGCCACAGGCCAATGCTTTTATAGGATAACTACAAGTTTCTGCAATCGGCCAATTACATCTACGCGAACGCAAACAACCAACTGTCGATTCGAGCCACGTATCTGTTCCCAACATTTCGCTACGTTTGTTTCACCAGGTTTTCTGCCGTGCGGAAAGCCAAGGCAAGAATCGTCAACACCGGGTTAACGCCCCCATTGGTCACGTGTACGGAGCCGTCGCTTACCCAGAGATTATCGTATCCATGTACGCGACCAGAGGGATCGGTGACTGATGTCAAAGGGTCGTCACCCATGCGCAGTGTTCCCGCCTGATGCTGCCCAGCACTAAGCCCTCCACCTGGTCGGGTTCGCCAAACCCGACGTGCTCCGGCAGCCCAGAGCCAAGTCTCCGCTTGCTCTGCTAACATGGCCGCGGCTCGAAGAGACTCGGGATGGACACTTCCTGAGAGTTGAGCAACGGGCATTCCGAAGCGGTCTTTGACCGTTGGCGAGAGCCGAACTCTTGCCTCAGCGGTCGGGATCTCTTGGATCGGTCCCTGAACATGACTAGTGCGCAGGTAACTCTCGCGCATCGTTTCCTTGCCAGCGCTTCCCCAGCGCGCCGCATCCGGCGCAAGCGCTCGATACCAGTGAAGGAGCGGCAGCCGGGTGAACTCGTTGGCAAGCATCCCGCCTCCGACAATCCCGCCCCCGTTACCATGGGCAAAGCGACAGGTGGCAATACTCACCCCTGGTCCAAGACCGTCTTGAACCGGCTCATCAAAGAGGGCGTAGGCACCCGCATAGACATGCCCCTGAAGGTTCCTTCCTACTTGACCGTTTCGATTACCTACCCCATTTGGTTCTGCATCGTTTGCCGAATTGAGGAGTAAGCGCGCACTTTCGATGGCTCCGGCTGCAACCACCACGTGTCCTGCTCGCACTTGCCGATGTTGGATCGAGCCCGCCAGCGTCTGCACAAGGTGAACCCCAGTAGCGTGCCTTCCTGCCTCGGTGTCGATGCGCTCCACCGTGGTATCGCAAATCAGGTCGCAGTTACCGGTAGCGATGGCCCTCAATAACATCGTATTGTGGCCGCCATTCTTGCTATTGGTCGGGCAGGCAAATCCGACACACTGGCCGCACCGTCCACAGGCCGGTCGACCGTCACGTTCGACTGAGTTGATGAGGAGAGGAACCGGTCCCGCGTCCCATCCCAAATTCGCTGCTGCCCGAGCCAAGCGTTCTGCTTCCAGCGTCCTTGGCAGTGCTGGCATTGGAAAAGGAAGTCGTTGCCTCCCGCGTCCAGGGTGGGCATCACCGTCACCAGAGACACCGACTTCCCACTCCGCCCGCTCGTAATAAGGTTCGAGTTCATCATAGTTAATCGGCCAATCGCTGAGCGAACTCCCGTCCGGAATCCCATAGCGAGTCGCCATACGAAAGTCATCCGGATGAAATCGCCATGCCTGTGCCCCGTAGACCCGTGTGCCGCCGCCCAACGTCATCGCATTATTATGATAGTCGCCTTCAAAGGGTGCTGTAATCCGTTCGTCCCCGTTGGCTAAAAGAATCGTGCGAGGATTACCTTCGAGCCCTGGCCCTGTGTTGTGACCGTATTTGCTAAAACGATGATTGCGCACATGATCGCTGCCTATCTGGCTGTATTGAAGCGAGCTTCCACGCTCGACGACGAGAACACGAAGTCCCGATTCCGCCAATACCGCCGCCGCTACCGAGCCCCCTGCACCAGACCCCACGACGATAACATCATACTGGTCTCGGAGCTGATCGAAGGTCCGTTGTGATAGATCGGTTTCTGGGACCGGTGCATGGATTTCCGAGACGGGCCCCCGACGAAATCCAATCATGTCCCATGACTTACCTTCGCGATTCCCACCAGACTCAGGACTTCCATAGTAACCTTCGATAACCAAGCTCAATAGGGTGGTAAAGAAGCGTTTAGGCGAGACGGGCCAGTCCCGTACATGATCACGCTCAAGGTCATGTAACAATGCGTCTTGCTCGTTAGCCAGCAGTTCCGAAAATGGTCGACGATGGAGATTGATGGCTTCTGCGTCCAGGGCGCGAAGCCCGGGTTCAATCAAATCCATCCAGGTAGCGGCATCCTCGCCGGCGCGACGTTCCAGGTATACCAGGACTCCCCCATTGGTTGCCGATGGCCACGTATCTTCCGGAATCATCCGGTCGGCGACGGCCTCCAAGATAGGGCGCACCTCGCTTGAATCATACAACGGATCGCCCGGTTTCATCTACGTTCACCACCTAATGTTATTCGGCTTCCCTCATAATTACTCATCTTCATAAACTTTTTCTCCTTTATCCGTCGGATCATCTCAATCAATCCGATGAACAGTTTTGATTGCTTACATCCCCCTTACCTACTCTGCTGCAAGCGGTTTCAAGGGTTCTAACATTAGTCTAACACGGCCTTAGGCTTCCCGCTAGACATTTGGTCAGCAGAGAATGCCATTCTCAGCGGGTATTCGCTTTTTTATAAATACTTGTACATGTCATAACATTAACAGTATAAAGTATTAGTGTGCTGAAGTTGAAGGGATGCACTTATTATGCGCAAGCGAGCCTAGCGGATTAGTGGAAGAATACCTACTGTTGTTTCCTTTGTAAAGGATATAAATAATAACGAGGGTATAATGAATGTAAATTTTGGTAGCGCATACATTCCCAATCAAATTGGCATTTTTGCATATCATAGTGCCTTTTTTATATACGGGGATCGGTGATATTATGAAAGCGTAAACAAATTAAACGGATTGAAAGGGGTACAAAAATGAAAAAGTGGATTGCGATGCTTTGTGTGTGCGTATTGTTTGTTATCTCAGCCTGCAGCGGTACAACACCTGCCACGCCGGCAGCACCGGCTGCTAAACCGACTGAGCCAGCTCCCGCAGCTAAAGCTGTAGAAAAAAAGAAGCTATCGTTTTGGTATATTGACACAGGGAAACGGAAGGAGCTTATTGAAGCAACCGTCCAGAAATTTATGAAGGATCATCCTGACGTGGAAGTGGAAGCGGTTCAAATTCCTAACGATCCTTATAAAACAAAGCTGTCTGTAGCCATGGGCGGCGGAAATCCACCAGATATATTTCACTCCTGGGGCGGCGGCTGGCTAAAGCAATTTGCAAGCGCTAATCAAGTATTGGATTTAACCGGTAAAATCAACAGCGATGCGTTTTTGCCCGCCGGTTTGGATGTGGCTACCTTTGATAAGAAAGTATATGGTGCACCGCTTGCCATGTCCGTAGTTCCTTTCTATTACAATAAAGAAATTTTCGCCAAATACAATCTACAACCGCCACAAACCTATGATGACCTGCTCGTTATCGTGGATAGCCTGAAGAAGGAAAATATTGTTCCAATTGCCCTTGCCAACCAAACCAAATGGCCTGCGGCCTTCTACCTGATGTATTTTGCCAACCGCTTGGGTGGGTCGGAAATTTTCAATGAAGCCTTCGAAAGAAAGGGACGTACTTTTGAGGATGAAACTTATGTGAAGGCCGGAGAAATGATTCAGGATTTGGTTAAACGCGGTGCTTTCAATCCTGGCTTTAATGGTATTCAATACGATACCGGAAATTCCCGCCAGTTATTGTATACGGGTAAGGCCGCAATGGAAATGCAAACGTCTTCTTACATTAACAACATTCGTGCGGAATCACCTGATTTCGAGAAGAAAGTAGGCATGTTCCCCTTCCCTGTAATTACTGGAGGAAAAGGAAAAATTACCGATCTTGTAGGAGGCGTATCTCCAGTATTCTCTGTAGCAGCCAAGAGTAAATATCCTGCCGAAGCTATTGAGTTGGTAAAAGCTTTGACTTCCAAGGAGCTTGCCCAACAAATGGCTGATCAGGCAAGCACCATCTCGGCAGTTAAAGGAGTTACTTACTCCGATCCATTCGCCAAGGAATTAAATGATATGTTGAGCAAAGCAACCTCCATGCAGACCTTCTACGATCAAACCTTGCCTGCCGAGTTAGCCGAGCTTCACAAAGATACAACGCAAAATCTTTTCGGCAATTCCATGACACCGGCTGCAGCAGCTAAAGAAATGGAAGCCAAAGCTAAAGAAGTCTTGAAGAAATAAATGGGATGATGGTCTAACAAACACGGGGGAGGAGTACCTCCCCTTCTAAGTAGGACACCAGAAGAGAAAGGAGCCTCCAATGAACAATAGTAATCCTTTAGTGACTAGTAAGCCCACGGGGGACAGCGTTACTTCGGCTGTATCCATCCGCCGGAACAATAAAATTCGAACCAACCTGTTTTTGCTAAGGTTTATCGGTCCGACGTTGTTTATTTATTTGGTCTATGTCATTTATCCGATCTTTGCCACCTTTTATTACAGCTTGTTTAAATGGAACGGCATTCAAGCTGAAAAAACATTTATTGCCTTAACTAATTACGGTACCTTGCTAGCCGATAAAGTTTTTTGGATGACGATTTCTAACAATATGCTGCTGGTAATCGCTTCAGTGGTAACACAAATTCCGCTTGGACTGATCATGGCGCTTATTTTATTCGCCCCGCTCAAAGGAATGCGTGTATTTCGTACCGTCTACTTCCTGCCATTGCTGATGTCTACCGTAGCAGTCGGCATTTTGTGGTCATTCATCTATGATCCGATGTTCGGTATTGTCAACAAGCTGCTGGAGGTTATCGGGCTTAGCTCGTGGCAGAGTGGCTGGCTTGGGGATCCGAAAACTGCTTTTATTGCAGTTATCATTACGATCTGCTGGCAATATACACCTTTTTATATGATTTTATTTCGTGCAGCCATCTCAGGAATTCCTGATGAGATTTACGAAGCTGCGGAAATCGATGGATGCAGCGGCTGGAAAAAGTTTTGGGCTATTACCCTTCCCTTGATTAAACCGACTATTATCACATCCTCGGTGTTATCGGTAATTGGTTCGCTAAAATATTTTGATTTAATTTTTGTCATGACCGCGGGTGGACCTTCCAGCAGCACGGAGCTTATGGCGACTTATATGTATAAGCAAGCCTTTTCCAAATTCAATATGGGTTATGCCAGTTCCATTTCATTTACGATGTTCGCTATCGCATTTGTAGTCGCACTGATCATCCTAGCGGCCGACCGATCCCGCGCAAAAACAGCCTAGTAATGGCGGATAACTTGGAATATAGAAGGGGATGATCGCAATGCTTTCCATGATAAAGCGTGCAGGGCTTTATCTTATTGCCATAGTTTTACTGGTCTTTACCGGATATCCATTTATTTATATGATTGCTACCTCGTTGAAAACGCAGGAATATTTTTTCCAGAATCCCTCTTCCTTATGGAACAGCTTTGTACTTGAAAACTACGGGCTAGTTTTTAAACTCGGGATAGACCGTTATTTTCTGAACAGTCTTATGATTTCCATAGTTACTGTTGCTGCTGTCATTCTGTTAGCTGCCATGGTCAGCTTTCCGTTAGCTCGTATGCAATTCAAGCTCAACCGTCCCATTTATTATTTATTTCTTGCCGGAATGATGATCCCGGTGCATACTACACTGATCCCGGTTTATATACTTACGAAGGAAATCGGATTGTATGATTCACTATGGGCGCTAGTGGGGCCTTATATCGCCTTTAGCCTGCCGATCTCTATCATCATATTGGCACAGTTTATCCAGGAAATTCCCCGAGAGCTGGATGAAGCGGCCATTATGGACGGAACAACCCCGTCCCAATTATTTTGGAAAATCATTCTTCCGTTGCTGTCTCCGGCCTTGGCAACGATCGGAATTTATAATTTTATTCATGTATGGAATGAGTTCGTATTTGGCTTGGTTCTTATAACAACGCCAGCCAAGATGACGCTTCCGCTTGGACTTCGCGCCTTTTATGGTGAATTTTCGGTTAATATCCCAGGAATAATGGCGGCACTAACGCTCGGATCCTTGCCGCTGCTGATCGCTTATTTTGTTGCTCAGGAAAAGGTAGTCAAAGGTTTATCCGCTGGAGCTGTAAAGGGCTGACTCTACGGGAATCCTATCCAATTTATATAAGTTGCATGCAGACCATATGCCTATAGTGTAATATAGGATATGGTTCTTTTTTTTTTGCTAAGGGTTAAAGGATGTGGTTGGCATGTACAGGATAATAGCTGCTCTCCAATTGAACAGGACTCGGGTACAAATTCTAATTGGTTTCCTACTGGTTATGGTTGTAGTGCTTTCCGTTGCAGGCGGACTGGTTTATCGCTCCATATCGGATCTGTTGATTCGCAATGCGGAATCTTATGTTGGGGAAACGGCGAAACAAGCGAGCGCCCGGCTCGATGCGGTTATTGCACAGGTCGATTCCATCAGCCTGCAGCTGGTAACGGATGCCCGCATCCAGCAATTATTATATAAAGCCAAAACGGGAGAAGCTCTTTCGATCGATCAGAAGCTGTCGGTCCGCCCGATTTTGAATAATTTAATGGCTTTATCCTGGTTGATTCAAGGCATTGAGCTTTATGCAGGGGATGAGCCTTTATATCCGCTGGAAAATCAAAATATTTCGGAACGCATTGGTTTGGAAACCGCAACTTTCGCCAATATCAAAGAAGGCCAGCTTGTATGGGCGGAAACGCAGCGCAAAGAAAGTGGGCACCTTTTTGCAGTGAGACAGATCCGGTTGGAGGATGACTATTTGGGGAGGGGAGGCTACGCAGTCTTCCGGGTTACGGATTCGCTGCTTGATTTTTTCAATACTGAATTTCCTGCGGTCAAGGGAAGCACGATGCATTTGTTCGATCGGCATCATCAACTTGTTGCCTCCAGCTCTCCAACACTGCTAGCTTCGGTCAATTCAACATGGCTGACAAGCGAAAATTTGCAAGGGCCACATTCCATTATTCAAATAGAGGGCATCGATTATCTGAAAATTATTCGTCAATCGACGGAGACCAATTGGTCCATTCTCATGCTCGTTCCTCTGGACACGATAACCGAAGGGCTATTGGTCTTAAAGCAAGCTTTGCTATGGGCGCTTGTTGTTGGCGCCGTATTGTGCCTTTTGCTCCTGTGGATCCTGTCCAGCATAATAACGAAGCCGATCCGCAGGCTTAGAAATAAAATGCGTATTCCTGTTTTTGCCCTTCCGCAGCAAAACGATGAGGTTTATTTCAATTTTGAAATGAATGAGTTGAACATATCGTATAATAATCTGGTCAGAGAGCTGCATCAGCTTGTAAAAACGGTATACGAAAAGGAACGACTGAACAATCAGGCAGAAATAAAAATGCTGCAGGCGCAAATCCATCCACATTTTTTATTCAATACGCTGGAATCGTTATACTGGACATTGATAGAAAAACAAGAGGAAGAGGGCGCTCAAATCGTTATCGCCTTATCCAAGCTGTTTCGATATACCATTCAGGCTGGGGGCAGCGATGATTGGGTTAGTCTTAATGCCGAAATCGATCATTGCCAACGCTATATGGAAATAATGAAATACCGTATCGGCCCCCGGCTACATTGGCAGTTCGATATCAATCCTACTACCCATGATGTTAAGCTGCCTAAGCTGTTGATTCAACCACTCGTTGAAAACGCTATCCAACACGGTATTGAACCGAAGGTCGGAGCCTCCTCGTTGCTTGTTTCAATTCGGGACGTGGAAATGGACGGAAATTCTGTACTCAGTATTCAGGTAAAGGATGATGGAGTCGGCATGGATCAAGAAGCTTTGGCAACGCTGAAAAGGCGGTTGGAAGTTCATAATCAGCCAGATACCGCTTCTTCCTCCTCAGGAATGGGCCTGTTAAACGTACAGCGCCGCATCAAGCTTTATTATGGCGATGCCTATGGAATTCATATTGAAAGTAGTCCGGACCTGGGCACAATATTAGACCTTTATCTTCCTTATGGAGTTGAACGCAATGTCTAATCATTATCCTTGTATCCTTATAGCTGAGGACGAACTGCCTACCCGAAACGGCGTTTTAAAAGCACTGCAAGCCTGGTCACAAGGAAAAGTGAATTTGCAAACGGTGGAAAACGGCTTAGAGGCTTTTCAATACAGAAAACTGCATCCTGTCGATTTGCTGATTACGGATATTCGGATGCCTGGTTTAAATGGCATTCAGCTTCTCGAGAGGCTCAAGAAGGAGGGTCTGGAAACGACATCCATCCTGCTTACTGGCTATGCAGAGTTCGAGTATGCACGAAAAGCAATGGCACTCGGGGCCGTGAACTACATTCTCAAGCCTGTTGAGTACCAAAGTCTGATTTCAGCTGTAGAAGAAGCATTTGAAACCAGAAAGCTATGGAAAGGGGCTCACAGTGATTCTGCTCTTCCCATGCCTCAGGTGCTCAACGATTCGATCCGCAAAGCGCTGACCTATATTTCCTCCGAGCTGTCCAACACTTCTCTCGGTATCAAGGAAGTTGCTGAGTATATCCACTTGAATTCGAGCTATGTATCCGTACTTTTCAAAGAAGAAACCGGACAAACCTTCAGTGATTACCTCACCCGTCAGCGGCTTGCGAAAGCTAAACTGCTTCTGGTTGGGACGGATATGAAAATATACGAAATTGCTGAGCGTACGGGATTCAGTTCATCCAAATATTTCGTGAAAGTATTCCGTGAAGCGGAGGACTTAACTCCAAAGGAATTTCGCACTGAAAGCAAAAAAAATCATGTAGAAGAGCAGGAGCGACCATGATGAGAGCACGTAAGACTAAGTTATGGGCACTAGCCGTACTGCTGGTCTTATTGCTGCTGGCTATCATGAGCAAGGGCTGTTTTACATCTGCATCGCAGACACCTCAAGCTGAGCTTCCTGCTCTTACGGCGCCTGTTAAAATTACGTTTTGGAACCAAGAAACCAATGACCTGCGGCAGGAGGTTGTAAAAGAAAGCATTCAGACCTTCAATCAGACACATCCTCATATTCAGATTGTGCCTTATTTTTATGAAGGTGAAACCTATAAAGCCAAGCTT
This sequence comes from Paenibacillus agricola, assembly GCF_011440305.1. Classification (GTDB taxonomy): domain Bacteria; phylum Bacillota; class Bacilli; order Paenibacillales; family NBRC-103111; genus Paenibacillus_S; species Paenibacillus_S agricola. Next base: position 63,882 of record NZ_JAAOIW010000006.1, read on the forward strand.
AGAGTGGCAGCAATTTCCGGAAAAATGCCGGATTTGTTTTATTATTGGACGGGGGATTCCTTTAAGTATATGGTGGACTCCCAGATTGTCGCTGATTTAACAGACCTAATGCAGGAAAAACCCGCGTATAAGAAGCAATTTTATCCAGAAGCGCTACAAAATTCGACTTATTATGAAAGGCTTTACGGGCTTCCTCACACTACCAGTCATGTCGTGTTTTGGTATAACAAGCGCTTATTTGCCCAATTCGGGATCACGCCTCCGGAAACATGGGATGAGCTGATACTCGCTGCCCAGACTCTGTTAAGCCATGGGATTTCACCGTTTAGCATCTCCGGTAAAGAAAGGTGGCCCCTGCTTAATTGGTACGCTTACCTCTCCAACAGGCTCGGTGGAACCTCTTCCTATGAGCATACAATTAAGGGAACGGGAGATTTTACCGACCCCAGCTTTATTGAAGCTGCCCTGCTATTTCGTGAATTGGTGAATAAAAAAATGTTTGTACCCGGTTTTATGGGGTTGGATAGAAAAATGGCGGATGCCCTGTTTTTGAAAGGCGAAGCGGCGATGTATTTGCAAGGCGATTGGGCTGCTGAAGAAATGCTGAGCAACACGGATATTGGTTATTTCCGCTTTCCAACCGTTCACGGTAAAGGTGATCGTACTGTTTATTACGGCGGTTCCAATGGCTGGGCGATTTCCAAATACAGTAATCAGCAGGCGGCCTTTGAGGTGCTCTCTTATATGCTGAGCATAGAGGAAAGAAAGAAGTTCGTAGAGGCCAGTGGCCAGCTTCCCACTCTTAAAGCCATACCGCTTTCGCCAAACCATATGAAGCCTTCGATTTACGAATATGTCAAATTTATCGAAAAGGATCCAAGCCGTTATTTTGGGTATTATGATCAGGAAATTGATCCCCGTAGGTCCCAATTATTATTGGATACCGTGGTAACTATGGCTAGTGCGCAGACGTTATCGAAAAAAGAAATAGAGGATCTATTGAAACAGATTCGATAATAACACCAATCATCGACCGGCTTCTCAAGGGAGCCGGAACGGGAAAAATCTGCCGACAGCAATGGATTGCAGCCTCCCCTTGTGCATCCAGCATGGGGCGAGTGACTGGCTTCTGCGAACACTATCTCTATCACATAATCGAGTTATTGGTCATCTAGTGAGGATAGGGTGTGAATTTATTGATTGATATAAACAGGCTTTCGTTTCGCAACAAGTTAAAAATCGCTTTTTTGGTTGTAACAATCCTGTCGATTCTTATAACCGGGGGATTTTCCTATGTCATCACGGCCAATATTTTGGAGAACAACGCCATGAAGCTGACTCAGGATACGGTGGAGAAATCGGCAGAAATCGTAGATGAGAAGCTGAACAAGCTGATGCTGGTCATGATGACGTTGATGATCAGCAATCCGTTTAAGGGTATGCTGAAGGACGTGGCGGCTGGGAACAACAGCCAATATTTTACGCATATGACGAATCTGGACAATGTGTTCTCCCAAGCACGGATGACAGAACCGCTCATTCATTCCATCTTTGTATCTACGCCGATGGGCGAGTTCTATCCACTATCCATGAACCGTAATCGCCAAAGCTCTTTTTTTGAATCGCCTTTATACGAACGTATTCTGCGTGAACAGAAAAATGTCTGGGTAGAGGGGCATGAGGACAAGTTGTTTTTGGGTAACAATCGTGTCGTTTCACTCATTCTGGAGCCGATATCGGAAGATTATGTGAAAGATGTATACATTGTGGTGAATATCCGGGAGGAGGGGCTGCGCAGGCTGGTAGGCTTAGAATCCAATGGAGGCTCCTCCCGCTTTCTATTGAATGGTGCTGCAGAACCAGTAGGTCTTGAAACGGATCCTTTGGTGAAGCAGGTGGTTAATAGCGGCCAAATGGAGGCATTCATTCAGAAAGGACCTAAAGGATATGCTTCTTACGAGCTGGGGAATGAAACCTACTTGCTTAATTATGCCCGTCTTGGCATCACGGATTGGACGATCATGTCCGTACAGTCCAAGGATCATGTGCTTCAGGATTTGATTTATGTAAAATGGATGATTGTGTTCATTACCATAGGTGCCTTTATAGTTACCGTATTGGTGTCAGGGGGGTTCACTCGTTATTTGCTGAAGCCGCTCCATGGGATACAGGAGGTTATGAAGCGAGTGGAAGGCAATGACCTCACGGCGCGCTTCGAAAGCCGGAATAAGGATGAGCTTGCACAGGTGGGCTTCCGATTTAACCGGACGCTGGAGCAGATCGTGGTACTGATCGAAGAGGTTAAGCTGGCTGAGACGAACAAGCGGGTCGCAGAGATCAAGGCATTATCCGCCCAGATGGACCCGCATTTTTTATATAATACACTTAATACGATTTATTGGAAGCTTAAGCTCAAGCAGGTGGATCAGTCGCAAAAAATGGTGGTATCCTTATCGCGGCTATTCCAACTGGGGCTGAACAAAGGGAATGAGATTACAACCCTGGATAAGGAGCTCCAGCATGTTCGGCAGTATCTTGAGCTTCAAACCTACTGTTACGAGCATCTATTCGAATATGATATCCAGGTGCGGCAGCCTTGGCTGTTGGGGCTTCCGATACCCCGGATTATGCTGCAGCCCTTGGTGGAGAACAGTATCCTCCATGGATTTAGCAGTATGGAAACCGGCGGACGTATAAGTATGGAGATAGATGGCGATACCGACATGGAGCAATGGACCATCCGGGTGCAGGACAATGGTGTTGGCATGGATGAAGCGACGGTTCGCTCCTTGCGTTGGCAAGAGCAGGGTCACGGCTATGCGATCAGTAATCTGGTCAGCCGTTTGCAGCTATACTACGGAGACAAGGCGGATATGACGATCGAAAGCGTGCTGGGTCAAGGGGTGATCGTCACCATATCTATACCCTTGAAAGGAGAGCATCCCGATGTACAACCATGAACAGATTACTTTATGCCTCATCGATGATATTAAGAGTGTGGTAGATGGATTAACCGCGATTGAATGGGCTGATGAGCACGGCATTACGCTCGTTGGTTCTTCAGCTAACGGAGAGGATGGACTTGAGTTAGTAAAGCGGGTTAAACCCGACCTGATTATTACGGATATCCGCATGCCCAAGATGGATGGACTTACGATGCTGCGAGCGATTCTAGAGCTGAACCATTCGTGCAAGGTCATTCTCATCAGCGGCTACACCGATTTTGAGTATGCCAAGCAGGCTGTTCAGCTAGGAGCTTTCGACTTTGTCGTCAAACCCTTTACGGAAGAGGATATTACAGAAGTGGTCTTGAAGGCTAAGCTGCAAATTATACAGGAAAGGTCAAAGCTTCTTAAAGTGCAAGATATGCAGATTAAGCTACGGGAGAGCATGCCCGTGCTCAGGCAGGAATATTTTGCTCTTCTGGTGAATCATCGAACGTCTTGGGAGAATGCTGCCAAGCGCTGGGAATTTTTGAAAGTAGATTTGGACCAGCAGGGTTTTGTGGTCTTGCTGTTGGAAATCGATGGTTTTCAAGAGAGCGTTGCTGATCTTTCTATCCACGATGTGGAGCTGATTCGATTTTCTTTGCAGAACATTACTGAGGAAACCATCCGTGAGCATACACGGTGTATGGTCTTTCGGGCTAAGGCGAATCGCTTCGTCGCCATTCTTAACGATTCTCTAACGAATGCCAATGCTATAGCGGAAAGCTGCTGTAGAAATATAGAGCAATTTACGAAATTTACGGTTTCCATAGGTGTTGGAGGAAGAGTGGAGCAGGTGAGCGAGCTTCCCGACTCTTATAGACAGGCCAACCAGGCATTAACGTACCATCTGTTCACGGAGGGTAACGGGGCTATTGGTTATGAGGAAATTCCGAAGACGGATCGACAGGCTCCTCTGGCGCTTGACCGTAAGGATGAGCTGCTGCTTGCGCTGCGCTCTGGCAATAGTGACCGCGCTACAAGTATATTAGCCGATATCTCGGATACGTTGCACCAGATGACACCCCGACCGAATCCGGATTATTTACTGAGTTTGTACCAAGAGCTGGCGGCTTCCACTATCCGTACTTTCTATGAGCTGGTGCCGTATTCAGACATTCAACCGTATGTCCAGTCGTTCAAGACCCTGGGAGGGACTTCGGGCGTGACCCTGTCGGGCTTGGAGCAGCAGTTATTAACACTGTGTCAAGAGGGGACTGAGCTTGTAAGGAAGAACACCTTATCCGAGGGACAGACGATTATCTACAAGTCGTTGGATTATTTGAAAAGCCATCTGGACAGGGAGGTGACGGTAGCTGAATGTGCGGCTCATGTACATCTGAGTAGCAGCTATTACTCCAGCTTGTTCAAGAAGGTAACAGGGATGACCTTGACCCAGTATGTGACAGCCGAGCGCATCCATAAGGCCAAAGCTATGCTGGTGGGAGGCGTACCTGTACAAGAGGTTGCATCAGCCGTAGGCTATGAAGAACGCCGTTATTTTAGTGATGTGTTCAAAAAAATGACTGGTATGACCCCATCTGAATTTCGGGCGAGCTACGATCCCGATGCTCCAAACACGTAAATCATCATATAATCGTATCCCTAAAGAGTGAATTGACCCCACTCTCTTTTTGGCATCCGCATTCTATAATAAAAGAGAAGTAAGACAATAGACGAAAAAGGGGTATTATATATGTGGAAAAAATCGGCTATTATTGGCTTGGGTGCTGCCTTGGCTCTAACAGGCTGCAGCAGCTCCGAACCGATCAAGAATGCGGAGGCAGGATCGTCCGCAGCACCAGCGCAGAAAAAAGTTATCAAATATTGGACAGATGATCGTCACGATCAGGAATATATCAAGGAGCTTATTACGAAATTCAATGCCACGAATGCGGACAAGATCGAAGTGGAATTGACGGTAATGTCGGAAAATTACAATCAGAGCGTGGATATCGCCTTTGCCAGTAACCAAGCACCTGATGTGCTCCGCCTGAAAAGCGCGAACACAGGGCTTTTTGTTAAAAAAGGGTATTTGGCACCGATTGATACTTACCTGACCGATGATTTGAAGAAGAAGTTCTCTACGGTATTGATCGATGACGTAAACAAATTCGATGGTAAGCTGTACAGTCTCCCTAATACCGGCTTAACGCTGAGGCTCGTATATAACAAGGAGCTGTTTGACAAAGCGGGTATTGCGAATCCCCCTGCTTCTCTTCAGGAAATGGTGGATGCCGCTAAGAAAATTACCGAGATTGGCAAGAAGGATGGCGTGTATGGCTTTGCGCTTAATTTCAAAAATCCGAAGGGTGCCTTCGATCGTGCTGCACGGGAAATCTTATCATTAAGCGGTCATCAAGGTCTTGGCTTCGATCTAAAAACGGGTAAATTTGATTTTGCTCCTTACGCAGAGGTCATTACGTATTTCAAACAGATGTATGATAACGGCAGTATTCTGCCAGGAGCGGAAACGCTGGATATCGATCCGATGCGTGCCCAATTCGCGGCAGGCAAGATCGGGATGTACCTTTCCTTCTCTACGGAACCGGGTGTGTATAAGGACCAGTTCCCAACCCAGATTAAATGGGCAGGTGCGCTTGCTCCAACGTTGGATGGTAAAATCAGCGGGACTTCCGAAATCGTGTCTGCCGGAACTTGGTTAGGCATTAGTAATCATTCAGCCAATAAAGACGCTGCTTGGAAATTCATGGAGTACATGCATGGGGATGAGATATTAACGACTTATCATGAAAAAGGCTTCGGTATTACCATTGTTCCAAGCATCGTAGAGAAGGCGAAACAACCAGAAATTCCTGGAATGGAAGGGTTCCTCGTTGGTAAGATGGATTCTCTGTGGCCTGTGTCCCCGACGGTTACTCCAGAGGGAGCCAACTACGCCGATGCATTCTTTAAATATATGCTGGCAGGCGGAGATTTGAAGAAAATCACAGAGGATCTGAACAGTCGCTATAATACAGCTTTAACCAAAGAAATCGAGAAGGGAAGCGTCAAGGTAACGCCTGACCCGACTTTTGATCCAAGCAAGCTGCAAGGCAAATAATAATTTAGCGAAAATAGGGGTTTTTGTGAGCTGGTGACGAAATCCCCTGTTTTTCATGCTGCAAAGAAAGGAGAATACGAAGATGCCCACATGGAGACGGCTCCAAGAAAATACCCTATTTCTTCTCCCTAGTATCATATTGACTCTGGCCTTAGGCATCTATCCCTTGATATGGGTATTGCGTTATATGTTTTACGATTACGCAGGTTATGGTGAAGAGCTGTTCGTGGGCCTGGATAATTTCAGACGTCTGGCGAGGGATACGCAGTTCTGGGATTCGGTGGTCAACACGTTTGTATTTGCCGGAGGCAAGCTGCTGCTAACCATCCCTCTTTCACTGCTGCTGGCCGTTATTTTGAATGGCAAGCTGCGCGGAAAAAATCTGCTGCGTGCGATCTACTTCATGCCAACGGTTATTAGTACGGCTGTTATTTCGGTTGTTTTTTATATCATCTTTAATTCTTATAACGGTATGGTCAACCAACTATTGATGAAATATCATCTGATCAGTCAGCCGATTGAATGGCTTGGACCGAAGTATGCCATGATCACGGTTATTATTGTAGCAGCGTGGGGAGCGGTTGGTAATTACATGCTGCTGTTTCTAGCAGGCCTGCAAAGCATTCCGCAGGATCTGTACGAAAGTGCTTCGATTGATGGTGCGAATGCCCCTCAGCGATTTGCTTACATTACGATTCCTATGCTGGGTCCTGTGATGCAAATGATTATTATGCTGGCCATTATCGCTTCGCTTAAGGGCTACGAGAGCATCATGGTGATGACGGAAGGCGGACCGATTGGCAAGACGGAGGTTATGTATCTATACCTGTATAAGCTTCTCTTTCCTGTATCAACGGGATCTCCTGTCGATCAACAAATCGGTTATGGAAGTGCAGTAGGTTTTGTTACAGCGCTCATTGTGGGTGGAATAACGTTTCTTTACAACTATTTGAGCAGAAAAATGAACAAGGTATTTTAGGAGGCGAGTTAGGACATGAACAAACAGACATCATCTATGGGACAATCGTCCGTACGGCTCGCGAGCTTGGTTGGCCGCACAGTAATGTGGTTGTTTTTGCTGGCTACGGCACTTCTGACCTTGTTTCCTGTATTGATGACCCTATTGGGTTCCTTGAAGAGTGGCGCTGAGCTAATGACTGGTGGTGGTGATATACTGCCGAAGACATGGTTGTTCTCTAATTATGCAGAGGCGTGGAAGCAGACCAAGTTCGCCCAATATACTTGGAACAGCGCCTTTTTAAGCATTATGGTTACGATTGGAACCCTGCTTGTCGCGGCAATGGCTGCGTACGTAGTCGAACGGAGGCAATTTCCGGGGAAGTCGCTTTATGTGGGAGTTCAGGCGGCAACCATGTTTGTATCCGTAGGGGCAGTTGTACTGCGGCCGCAGTTCGATCTGATGGTCAAGCTGCATCTTAATACGACACTTTGGGGAGTCATTCTTATTCTGATAAGCGCCCATGCGAGCACTTTCTTTATTCTACTGACCTTTCTCAAAGCGATTCCGCGGGAGCTGGATGAAGCGGGCATGATGGATGGCTCTAGCTTTTCCCGTAACTTCTTCCGGATTATTCTTCCGCTTTTGGCGCCAGGCCTTGGTGTTACGGGATTGTTCGCGTTCCGCCATGCTTGGAATGAATATATTTTACCGTTGGTATTTACGATGACGAACCCAAAGCTGCAGACGCTGACTGTCGGTCTGGCTAACCTTCGCTATGGCTCGTCCGCTGCGATGCAGATTCACTTAATGATGGCGGGAGCCTGCCTATCCATCGTGCCTATGCTGCTTGTTTATATCGCGGCTAATAAATCATTTATGCAGGTAACGGCAGGTTCTGTTAAAGGATAAACCGTCAACCACTCATATAGTAAATATTGTTAAATATTAAGCAGGAGGTCATTAATGATGAACGAATTTACAATTGGTGCACTGCATTCCAGTCCTCTGATTCAGCGCCATCCGGCTAACCCGCTGCTTACGCCCAAGGATGTTCCTTACGGTCCAGCGATGGTATTTAACGCGGGAGTCACCAAATTTCAGGGTAAATACGTGATGGTGTTTCGCAACGACTATGGAGATGCGGATCAGCACACGATCCTGCCGCATAACACGACCAATTTGGGATTGGCATTCAGTGATGATGGTGTAAAGTGGGAGGTTAAGCCGGCTCCCTGCTGGATTTGGAATGATGAAGAGGTTATTCGGGTCTATGACCCGAGGCTGACTGTAATCGAAGGCAAGTGCTACATGTGCTTTGCTGTTGATACGTTGCACGGGCTTCGCGGCGGTATTGCCGTGACCGAGGACTTTGAAAACTTTGAGGTTCTCAGTCTGTCTATGCCTGACAACCGGAACATGGTATTGTTCCCTGAGCGGATAGGGGGCAAGTACGTCCGACTGGAGCGGCCTTTCCCGGTGTACAGCAGAGGAGGTATCGATAGATTCGATATGTGGATGAGTGACTCCCCGGATCTGCGCTATTGGGGTAACTCTCAGCTGCTGTTGGCTGTAGAACAGGTTCCCTTCGCCAATGACAAGGTAGGCCCTGGCGCTCCGCCGATCAAGACGGAGAAAGGCTGGCTGACGACCTTCCATGCCGTTGACCTTGATCGCAGCCGCGGCAAGAATGGTTGGGAAGAAACCTGGAAGAAGCGCTATACGGCAGGTATTATGCTGCTTGACCTGGATAATCCGAGCCGGATTATAGGCATGTCTCCATCACCATTAATCGCTCCCGAAGCAAGTTATGAGACCGATGGGGGATTCCGCAATAATGTGATCTTCCCTGGTGGAATGATTCTGGAGGATTCCGGCGAAGTCAAAATATATTACGGCGCCGCCGACACTGTAGAGTGCTTAGCAACTGCTCATGTGGATGATTTAGTACGTCTTTGTTTGGAAGGCAAATAAAAAGGCTTACGAAGTGGATTCCGTATGGAAATCCGGAAGGAGGATTATGATGAGCTACGGTCAAGTGACATTACCAGTAGAGAGCATTCCCGTTTCCCAAGAGGTCGATGTTGTTGTCATCGGGGGCGGAGCCTCTGGCATTGCAGCTGCAATCAGTGCGGCTAACAATGGAGCTGTGACATTACTCGTTGAGCAGCGAGGATATATGGGCGGAATGGGGACGGTGTCTTTGGTTCCAGCATTTTGCCCGTTCACGGATAAGGAGAAGCCGATCATCCGCGGCATCGGGATGGAGCTTATGGAGCGGATGAAGCATGCGTGCAATGCCGATTACCGCAAGGAATACGAGCATACACTGGATTGGGTTCCTATTGATCCAGAGGTGCTGAAGCGAGTGTATGATGATGCCGCTACAGAAAGCGGAGTTGCACTGCTTTATCATACGTTTGTCTACGATGTGTTGCTATCTGAGGACAAGAAAAGCATTGAGGGCATTATCGTTGTTAATAAAACAGGACGTTCCTTCATACGTTGCCGCTATGTGATAGATGCTACGGGAGATGCGGATATTGCAGCGATGGCAGGCGTACCGTTCCAGAAGGGCGACGAGCAAGGAGAACTGCAGCCTGGGAGCATGTGCTATCTGCTTGCGAACGTAGACCGATCGAAGTTTCATAGGTTTCTGGAGGAAACCGGGGATACCGGACAGCTGCACAAGACTGTCGAGAGGGCTATCACTGACGGTGCCCTGCCGGAAGGACGCAAATCTATATCGGGACTCGCTTGGGTCAATGATTATCTCGTCGGCGTCAACTTCGGACATGTCTTTGGTATCGATGGGACGAAGGCAGAGGATTTGACCCGTGGAGCCATTGAAGGCCGCAGGCTAGCCGAGCGTCAGCTACAATTTTTCCGTGCCTATGTGCCTGGTTTTGAGAAGGCCCACTTGGTCGCAAGCGGCGAACAGGTTGGTATTCGCGAGACAAGACGTATTCAAGGGGATTATGTGCTGACCGGGGATGACTTTATGGAGGCACGTTCCTTCCCCGATGATATCGCCCGTAATGCATATTATATCGATATTCATTTGGCCAACAGCAAAGGGAATATGACCTTTACTCATCTGCCCCCAGGTCAATCCCATGGTGTGCCCTACCGCGTCCTGCTGCCTGTGGGCATCGACAACCTGTGGGTACCCGGACGGGCGGCTTCCTCGGATCGAGCCGTACAAGGATCTCTGAGAGTTATGCCCAATTGCTTCGCTATGGGTCAAGCCTCTGGAACAGCGGCTGCACTAGCCTTGCGCACATCGGCCAAGTCAAGGGACGTATCCGTCCCTCAGCTTCAGCAGCTACTACTGGAGCAACATGCATGGCTCGGTGAGGATTTTACGGTTCCTGCTGCTGATGAGGCTTAAGTTACTTCATAATGGGGACCATTCTTAAACAGGGTATTAACCTATACAATGAAAGAGCTCATAAGCATAGTCCGATCCCTAAGGGAGTCGGGCTATGCTTTTTTATTCATATTACACGCCAGAAGATATAAGTTTCTGGGAGGAAGTAAGGGTCTTTTTTGCTTTTAATTGGGCTGGCAATAAGCGAATCCACAGAAGGAAGGAAAAAGCGGAAAAATGTCGAAAAGGTATGTAGGGCGACAAATTTTGGAAAATGAGCAAGTAGGGGGATTTGAATCAACTTATGAAGGGATTTACATGGTTTAGAAAGCGTTTGGCATTCCGGATTGCTGCTGTAATTGTGGTTGTTATTGTATTGTTGTCTTCAGGATATATCTGGCTGCAAATCAGCAATACGAAAATTGTAGCCACGGAGGTTATCACAAGCTATGGCTCGCGTATGGCTGATAGTTATTCCAAGCAGCTGGATGCTGGGAGGCTGCAGCAATTCCTGAAAAATCCCCAGGAGAACGATGTGTATTGGACGATTCGCCAAGAGCTTGACCTGTTTCGTACGCAAATCGGAGCGCTTTACGTCTATATTGTTCGAATCGATGAGAGCCAACGCCCACTTATTATAATCGATGGCCAGCCGAAGGGTTCAGAGGTTGCTTCTCCCATCAATGAAGTAACGGATATTCCCGCAAGTGCTGTCCAAACACTGCTGAAGGGCCAAATGGCGAATTCACCGCTAATCGACAATCCTGAGTACGGCAAATATATTTCCTCGTACGCGCCGATCAAGCTTTCGGATGGAACGGTGATTGGTGTAATTGGCATTGATACGGAAGCTTCAGTAACCGATAGCATCGCAAGCAGCGTCATACGTGAGAGTGCTCCCTTTTATATGCTGATGGTGATTATGGCATTATTGGGGCTTGGACTGATTGTAGGGGTCCTTATTCGTGCATTTAATCCATTTAAGTGGATTGTCACTGGAGCGGAAAATATCGCGGCTGGTGAATTCGCGAAGGCCAACAAACTGCTGCTTGAGCATCCTGTACGTTCTGAGGATGAGATAGGCGCTATGTACCGGGCCATCGTCAAGATGTCAGTCAGCTTGAATTCGATCGTTGGTGGGATTGTATCGAATATTGCCCAGACCTCCGATCAACTGGTTGTTGCTTCAGACCGCTCCGCCACAGAAGCGCAGCAGTTGCTTCAGATCAATGTTCAGGTAAACGAAGCGGCGAATCAGCTTGCCGAAGGAGCCAGCACCCAACGTACAAGCTCGGAAGAAAGTGCAAGAGCGATGGAGGAGATCACGACCACAATCCAGCGCATCTCCGAAGCTGCGGAGGCGGTTTCAGATGCTTCTTTGAAAGCTCTGGAGAGCGCCGAAGCGGGCAGAAGCACAATGGGGCGTATGAATGGCCAGATCGGTACGATCTCTGCGAATACGGAAGAAGCCGTGAGGCGGGTTTCCGTCCTACGTAACTACTCGCATGAGATCGCGGGGGCTTTGACAGCCATATCCGAAATTGCCAATCAGACGAAGCTGCTAGCATTGAACGCGTCCATAGAAGCGGCTCGTGCTGGTGAGCATGGTGCAGGTTTTGCTGTTGTTGCAGGAGAAGTAAGAAAGCTTGCCGAAGGAGCTACCAGCTCTACGCAATTGATTGCTTCATTGCTGCATAATGTTCAGAACGAATCGTTGCGAATCAGCGAGGCGATGGAGATTGGCTCAAAGGAAGTATATACAGGCAAGGTATTATCCGAGGAGGCGGAAGAGTCCTTCACGAACGTAGTGGAGATGTTCCGGTTAGTCACCGGACAAATTCACGATATTTCGGCTGCAACCGAGCAGATTTCAGCCGGTTCCGAGGAGGTGTCGGCCTCGGTCGTTGAAATCACCGATATTGCCAAAGCCTCCTCCGAGCAAACGCTCCAGATACGGGAGTTGGCGGATCAACAGCTGGAGATCGTGCGGCATGTTGCGGATGCAGCTGCGGAGCTGAGCGGCATGACACATCATTTACGGGAAGCTGTTAAACAGATTAAAGTATAATCGCTTCAGGTCCAATTCCCCTGCAGCTTGCTGTGAGTAGGACAAGCTGCAGGGTGCTTGGAAGCCGATTCTAAAACGCAGAAAACCCTAGGCACAATAGGTGAAATTTAAATCCATCCACGCCATTTAATCGCCTCTACCAAGCGCTTTAACCCTACCATATAAGCGGCCATTCGCATATCGATCTTTTTATCTATGGACGTCTGATAGACGTTGTAAAAGGATTGGACTATAATTTGCTTCAGCTTGGTATTCACCTCTTCCTCCGACTCTTCGGTTAAGACCAACTTAATTCCACCTTCGTTTCCATTTCCATTTTTTAAACCCTCCGCTGCAGAGTTTCCAGTAATTCCATGAACGCTTCCCTCCAGTCCCAATTTGCATCCGGATTCAGGCTTAGCTCATATAGATAATGAATAACCATCTTTATAGTTACTTTTCTTCATATCAAAACGCCTGAATGATTAATCATATATAGATGGGAGTTATCCCTTAAGGATAAAAAAGATGGGGAATTTCATCGCCTTTTGCCATAGATTCCACCGTGCATAGTCTGTACAATGTAGTCTAGAGCCATTCCAATGCTGCAGGAGGCATTGGAGTGGTGTGGGATAAGGGGGATTACCAAGTGAAAAAAGAACTGTTTATTGACGGCGGCTGGGTACAAGCACCCGATTATTACCCGCTATACTCGCCGTATTCTGAGGAGCACTTGGCGGACATTGCATCTGCTTCAAACGACCAGGTTGACCAAGCGATTGAGGCGGCTAGCCGCGCTGCTGTCGTAATGAGGGCGATGCCTGCGCACAGGAGAGCGGCTATTCTTGAAAAGCTGGCACAGCTTTTGGAGGAACGGCTGGAGGAAGCGGCCAGGCTGATCTCGCTAGAAGCGGCAAAGCCGATCACAACGGCAAAGTTGGAGGTCGCGCGCACAGTCCAGACCTATAAATTCGCAGCAGAGGAAGCCAAGCGTATACATGGCGAGACAATGTCCTTGGATGCGGCGCCTGGTGGCGAGGGCAGAGTCGCCTATACCGTACGGGAGCCGATCGGTGTCATTGGAGCGATTACCCCGTTCAATTTCCCGATGAACTTGGTTGCCCATAAGGTGGGACCTGCCATTGCCGCCGGCAATACGGTCGTCTTGAAGCCGGCGGGGCAAACGCCACTGACTGCGCTTTTGATCGCCGAGCTGCTGAAGGAAGCTGGCTTGCCTGACGGTGCGCTGAACGTGGTGACTGGCAGCGGCCGGCTCGTCGGCGAACGGATCGTGACGGATGATCGTGTCAAGATGGTGACATTCACCGGCAGCCCGGCGGTAGGCATCGGCATCCGTAACAAGGCGGGGCTGAAGCGCGTTACACTGGAGCTTGGCGCCAATTCGGCTGTGATTATCGACAAGGGCACCCCTATCGATAAAATCGTCGCCCGCAGCGTCCCTGGAGCTTTTTCTTTCCAAGGGCAGGTATGTATTTCCTTGCAGCGAGTGTATGCCCATGAGGCGATTTACGACGAATTTGTTGCCAAATTCGTTGAAGCGACAAGCAAGCTAAAGCTAGGAGATCCGCTTGATCCGGCTACTGACGTATCTGCGTTGATTTCGCTGGCGGATGTTGAGCGTGCGCTAGATTGGATCGGCGAAGCGAAGCTCCATGGGGCAACAATTGCTGCTGGCGGTACGGCAGTGGGCAATATGCTGCTGCCGACGGTTATTTTGGAGGCTTCTTCCGTGTTAAAGGTTTCTTGCCAGGAAGCTTTCGCCCCCATTGTTGTTATCCAGCGTGTAGGTACGATGGAAGAAGCGATTAGGTTGGTTAACGATTCGAGGTTCGGCCTGCAGGCGGGTATTTACACAGACAATATTCATACTGCTTTGGACGCAGCGGAGAAGCTTCATGTCGGCGGAGTGATGATCAATGATATCCCAACTTTCCGCGTGGATCATATGCCATACGGCGGTGTGAAGGAAAGTGGTTTAGGTCGTGAAGGGCTAAAGTATGCAATTGAGGAAATGACGGAGCTGAAGCTCATCGTGTTTAACAGGAATTAAACAAGAGTTGTGGTGATATTGTGAGTAGTCTGTTAGCAATTAACAATCTGCACGTCGAGTGTAAGTCCGAATTGTTCCTAGTGAAAGCTTCAATAATCGTTTTTAATTGACGGATCTACGCAGTTTCGTTAAAATAAACTTAATTGAATGCAGTTAAATAGGAGACGACAATTATGATGGAATTAGGGAATAAAATCAAAAAATTAAGAACCGAGCAGAATAGAAATCTGATGGATATTGCCAATGTTTGCGGGTTCTCCAAAAGTTTATTATCCAAAATAGAAAATGGGAAAACGATACCTCCCATTTCTACATTGATTAAAATAGCCGATGCACTGGGTACCAAGGTATCTATTCTATTGGATGACCAGCAGCAATCGGGCACGATTTATACCACGAAAGAAGCAAGTGAGGCAAGAATGACCAAAACGGATAGAGGCTACTCTTTTTTCACCTTTGCCGTTGAACGTAGTGAAAAGCTTATGCAGCCGTTTCTGTTTATATCCCGAAAGGATGAAAACGATAGCAAAAATTTGTACAGTCACAATGGCGAGGAATTTATATTCATACTCGAAGGCGAAATGCGCTATAAAGTAGGAAATGTAGAATATATGCTGAAGCCTGGTGACAGTCTTTATTTTGATTCGATTGAAAAACATACCTTAATGCCGATTACGGATGAGGTCAAATATATGGCCGTGTTCACACAATCCAAATTAAGTAATAGCTAAAAGCTTGATATATAGGGAAGGGCATCATGTGAAAACATCAAATCAAGCTTTATAAAGATTGGAGACCTTTGGGGATGCCCCAGGTTCTCCAATTTTTTTTAATAAAGAGATGGATATTTATGGACAAACACCTAAAGAAAACGCTTGCAATAAGAAATGCAGTGCTATATAATAACTTTGTAAACAATGTTGAATTATATACAATCTAGTTTCTCTATAATTAATATTGTTGATACTTATCCCAATAAAATGTAGGAGTGAGCAAACAAATGAAAAAGTACAAGGTAGGTATTGTTGGTACGGGTGGAGTTAGCGAGTTGCATTTTGTGGGGTATAAGGATCATCCCGAACGTATCGAGATCACGGCACTATGTGATCCGAACGCGGAAGCCCTACATGCCAAGGCAGATAAATATGGGGTTCCGCAGCGCTTTACGGATTTGCATGAATTCCTCAAGAACAGTGGCGTTGATGCGGTTGTCGTATGCACGCCTACCTCTATCCGTAAAGACATCCTGTTTCCCATCATCGAAGCAGGGCTTCCGATCTTCTGTGAAAAGCCTTTTTCCGATACATGGGCAGAAGCCACTGAAATCACGGAAATGGCTGCCAAGCATGGCGTCCCTATCTCGGTCAACCAAAACTTCCGACGCCATTTTCCTTTCGAGCTCGTCAAGGAAATTCTTACACCAGGTACAATTGGCCAGGTAACCTCGATTGTATTCACCAACCTAATGTTCAGGCAGGATGTGGGCTGGCGGTTAGAGGAAAAACGACATGCGCTTTCGGTCATGGGCATTCACTGGTTTGACGGCTTCCGCCTGATTCTTGGTTCCGAAGCGAAATCCGTTGTTGCTCAAAACCGGTCCTCATCGGCTATTCAATGTGTAGGAGAAACAGATGGTGCCGTTCAGGTGGTATTCGAGAACAACACAGTCGTGACCTATACCCAAAGCTTCTCCAGCGCTTTTGGCAGAACCGAGATGATCGTTATCGGCGAGACGGGGACGCTTGTTGTTGAAGGGGGAAAGGTCAACTTGTACCGTGGTAAAGGAAAATCGCCTGAACAGACCTGGGACAATCATGTTTCCAGAGAAGTGGCAACCTTCGAAGGACTCAACCAGCTGTTGACCTCCATTGAAACCGGAGTGGAGGCCCCGAATAGCTCCATTGACAACTTGAAAACGGTTACTCTTCTCGATGCTGCTTATGTTTCTGCTGAAGAACAAAGAGTGGTAATTCTGAAGCAAGGTGTAAAGGTGACGGTATAGGCCTAATCTTCAAGCATGCTTTATAAATGATGGAAGTGGAAGGTATGAATATGAGGATACAAACATCTGCTTTGCAGCCGTCCGTCACTAAGAGTAAGCATCATGCACTGGCTTCGAGATTAAAACGAGATAAATATTTATATATGCTTGTTTTACCAGGTGTGCTGTTCTTTCTGCTTTTTAAATACGTTCCCATGTGGGGGATCATTATAGCTTTTCAAGAGTATTCCCCCTACGCAGGCGTGTGGAAGAGCGAATGGGTAGGATTAGAGCATTTCATCCGTTTTTTTTCTAATCCTGATTTTATTTTGCTCTTTAGGAATACGATGGTGATCAGTTTATTAAATTTGGTATTTTTTTTCCCGCTACCGATTGTTCTTTCCATGCTTCTGAACGAGGTAAACAATCAATTTTTTAAAAAGGTTATTCAATCGGTTGTGTATTTGCCGCATTTTTTATCATGGGTCATCATTGCAGGGATATCATTCTTACTCTTATCGCAGTCTTCAGGAATTGTAAATATGATGATGGTATCCGTAGGATTATCCAAATACGATTTTCTGACGAATACGGATACAATCTGGGGATTGCTCGTTGCACAAAACATTTGGAAGGAAACCGGTTGGGGAACGATTATCATCTTGGCAGCGATTACAGGGGTTGACACTCAGCTATACGAGGCTGCCAAAATGGATGGAGCCAACCGGTGGCTGCAAGCCTGGCATGTAACACTGCCTGGAATCCGAAGCGTAATTCTGATTCTGTTAATCTTAAGGCTGGGACACATTATGGATGTCGGATTTGAGCAGGTATTTCTTATGAATAATGGAGCAGTCGCCCAATATACGGATGTTTTTGAAACGTATGTATACCGCAATGGTATTCAGAGTGGACAATTCAGCTACAGTACAGCAGTCGGCTTGTTTAAATCATTGGTAGGTCTTATTCTCGTTGTTGTGGCGAACAAAATGGCCAAACGGATTGGCGAGGAAGGCATCTATTAAATGACAAGCTCCAAGGGTGGTGATTAGGAAGATGATGTTGAGCTTTGGTGATCGACTATTTAACTATCTGAATACGATGGTGTTGGTATCGATTGGAATTATCACGTTATTCCCATTGTATTATGTGTTCATTGTTTCCTTTACCGATCCCAATGAATATTTGCAAAAAAATGGTTTTGTTCTATTTCCCCAAAATTGGTCGCTTGGATCTTATAGATATTTGCTGGGCACCGATACTTTTAAGAACGCTACGTTAATCAGCACCTTTCTGGCAACGGTCGGAACCGGGTTAAGTTTAATTTTCACCTCTGCCATGGCATTTGGTATGTCTCGCAAAAGACTTTTAGGCAGAAAATTCCTGATGCTGATGATTTTATTGACGATCCTGTTCAATCCAGGCATTATTCCCAATTACATTGTCGTTCGCGACTTTGGATTGATAAATAGTGTATGGTCCCTTATTATTCCGGTGCTGATCAGCGGATGGAATGTCATTTTGATGAAAAGCTTTTTTGACAGCATTCCGGCAGAGCTTGAAGATGCGGCCATGATTGACGGCTGCAACGATTTGGGCACATTTTTCCGTATTGTGCTTCCGCTCTCGGCTCCTGCTTTGGCTGCTTTCGGTTTATTCTATGCAGTTGGTTACTGGAACACGTTCTTCAATGCTATTTTGTATATCAATGATTTTGCGAAAGTGCCTCTACAAGTTGTTTTGAGGAATATGTTAATTGAATCAGATACAACAACAGGAGGCGCAGCAGCTACCGAGATGATGTCAGAAGGCCAACTTCCGGTTCAAACCATCAAAATGGCTGCTGTGGTTATTGCTACGGTTCCTATATTGGCGGTATATCCGTTTCTGCAAAAGCATTTCGCCAAAGGTGTCATGCTTGGATCAGTCAAAGGCTGATTGGATTTAATAAACAAAGGGGGGGTACGTATGAAGAAAGGCCCAAAAAGACATACACTTATCGCTATGTTGTCCCTATTAGCGGTATTGACTTCAGCATGTTCTGGTAGTGGAGGAGGGACGACAACGAAGCCGGAGGAAGGCAAGAATGAGGCTCCTGTCGCTCTCAATATATTCGCGAATTTCTCAATTACTCAACCACCGGGTCCGGATAATCCGGTCTTAAAAGAATTCGAAAAAAAGACGAATACGAAACTTAACATGACATGGGTTTCAGACCCGGTATTTAATGACAAGTTAAACGTGCTGTTAGCTTCCGGAGACCTTCCGGATGCCATCAGACTGCCCGATACGACCATTCCGCAGTTTCAAACGATGGTTAAACAAGGCGCATTTTGGGACTTAACACCCTATCTAAAAGATTACAAGAACTTGATGGATTCGCCAAAAGCGATTTGGGAAAACACGAAAGTTAACGGCAAAAATTATGTTGTACCCATTGTGCGTCCTCTGGAGGGTGGAACTACCTTTTTTATACGCAGAGATTGGCTGGATAAGCTGGGATTGAAGATGCCTACAACGATGGATGATTTGTACAACGTAATGAAGGTTTTTAAAGAGAAGGATCTGGATGGAAAGAAAGACATATTCGGATATACCATGCGTACGCATGATCAAATTGAATTTATTTTTACAGGTGCCAGCAGCAAATGGAAACCTGTGAATGGAAGCCTTATTAACATTGATTTAGAGCCTGAAATGAGAGACGCACTGCTTTATAAGAAAAAGCTGTTTGATGAACAGCTCATTCCGGCCGATTTTGCTGTAATGAAAAGCAATGATATTACCGATTTGGCTACTACCGGAAGAGCAGGTATAACCACCGAAACGATCGAAGCGATGTGGCGTTGGCAATACGACCAATGGAAGAGAGATCCGAAGGTGAATTGGGAGCCAATCGTTTCGCTGGAAGCGAAGAAGGGGCCATTCCAACAGCAAAATAGTGGATTTATCGGAGTTTATGCGATTCCAAAGAGTGTTCCAGAAGCGAAAATGCTTAAAATTTTATCTTTGCTCGATTTCGGCGCTACCGAAGAAGGGCATATTCTATCCAATTATGGTATTGAAGGCACCCACTATAAAAAAGAAGACGGATTTTATATCACAAATGAGCAAGCAGTTAAGGATAGCCTAGGTCCAGGAGCGATGGGTAAACTGTTTATGAAGCATGACCCGTATATGTACGCTTTTGCGCCAGGTATGCCGAAGGAAGTATTTGAAAAAAACAAAAAGATTATTGATGCCAAAGCGAAAATCAGCATACCAAGAGTAGAGATTGGGTTATTCTCAGAAACGAATAACAAGCTTGGGGCCGATTACACCAAGAAAATTACAGACATGAAAACTCAAGTTACTATGGGCAAGGTTGGTATTGATGCTTGGGATAAATTTGTCGCAGATCTGAAGGTAGATGCCAATTATCAGAAGATTATCCAAGAAATGAATGCAGCATATAAAGAGCGTTTAGCAGCTAAGTAAACACAAAAAAGGAGAATGAGAGATATGGCTACTATTACTGACTTGAGAAAACAGGATACAAAGCGAGTATTACATGAAAATTGGGGTAAAATTCAATGGTTATGCGGTCAGGAAATCGACCCGGAATCAGAAATGACGTTCGGCATGGTTTATATTAACGCAGGTCAGGCCAATCCGAGACATGTTCACCCGAACTGTGAGGAAGTTATCTTTATCTTATCCGGTGAATGTGATCATACTCTTGGGGATGAGATCTTTCATTTGGAGCCCGGCATGATGCTGCGTATTCCACGCAATGTCCCTCATAATGCAACAACAACTAGCTGGGAGCCATGCCGAATGATTATCGCTTACTCGGCACCGGATCGTCAGACCATCGGCGAGTAGACGACAATACCGGTAACCCGAGGGAGATTAGTCTTCCCTCGGGTTATATTGTGGGAGTACGCCGGATTAAATCGATTTTTATGGAGAATGCATATGTTTGAACTCAGTTACCTGCAAATCGTTATCATTATTTTTGTTGGAATATTTGTCGGCTTCGCCAAAACCGGAATTTCAACCTTGGGCATCTTCAATGCGATGCTGATGACGCTCATTTTTCCGGCCAAATTGTCAGTTGGCATTCTGCTGCCTATGCTGATTGTCGGTGATTTGATAGCCGTTGCTTACTACCGCAACAATGTGATATGGAAGCACCTGATCAGTCTGATGCCCTGGGCGCTTATTGGAATTGTAGTCGGTTATCTTGTTTTACTGAGGGTCGATAATAATCAATTGAATCTCCTCTTAGGAGCGCTTATATGCGGCTTGATCCTTCTTCAAGCCATTAGGGAGCGGATGGGAGTCAAGCTTGATTCCAAGTTTCCTTCATCCTTATGGTTTATCGCTTCAATGGGCATTCTGGCCGGTTTTGCAACAACGATCGGCAACGTTTCCGGCGCTATTATGGCGATCTACCTTTTCGCCAAACGAGTGCCTAAACAGGAGTTTATTGGAACGGGCGCATGGTTTTTTTTAATTGTGAATTTGGTGAAAGTACCCTTTTTCATCCATTTGGGGATGACAACGTCTGAATCTGTCCTTTTTAATGTATGGACCATCCCCTTAATTGCTATAGGAGCTTATGCGGGCATAAAGCTGTTGCCATTAATTCCACAGGTTCATTTTCAGCGGCTTGTTCTATTACTAGGAGCTATCGGGGCATTGAAGCTGCTTATTGAAGGTTTATTAACTATTTGAATTTGAATCGACCAAACAAGAGGAGAAATGGACATGAGTATAAAGCTGGCTTTTTCAAGACCTACCTCAACTGAGGAGGAACAGACTTTATTATTTCAACAATATAGAGAGATTGGCTATGACGGGCTTCAATTGAAGGCCAAACAATATGATCCTTTTCTGGCGGAACCGGAGAAGTTCAAGGAAACCTGGGGCCATCTGCCAGGTGTGGGCTCGGCTTTAATAGCAGGTGGAAGATTGGATGAGGCCAGTATAGAGCAGCTTCGGAAAGTGTTTCGTTTTGCTTCGGCTATAGGTACGGAAATGATTGTTTACTGCCACGGAGTTCCCAGAGCTGAAGTGAGTCCGGAAGACATTCGCCGATACGCGGATCTTTGTTCCGATTTGGGACTCGAGGCGCAGCAGCAAGGCATAAGGCTTTCGCTGCACCATCATTATAATAATCCGGTCATGTATCGCGATGATTTCGATATATTTTTCGATCAAGCCAAGGATCAGTCGGTTGGCCTTACGGTTGATACAGCCCATTTGGTGAAATCCGGCATTGAGGATGTAGCGGAGGTTATACGCAGCTTTGGGCACGTCATTGATAACTTTCATCTTAAGGATTTTGAGCAGGGAGATTGGAGAGTGCTGGGTAAAGGTGCCATTGATTTTGCACCGATTTTCGGAGCTATTCGAGAGATCGGTTATACAGGCTGGGCCTCAGCGGATGAGGAAAGCGGCAGCGGTGTCCTTGAAGGCATGAAGGATTGCTACTCGTATATGCGGAGTGGATTGAAGTGAAATCTTGAAGAGAAATCATATCCCAAGGGAGCTGATCATGATGGGCAAAAAGGTGGTTCTAATCGGAGCCTTGGATACGAAAGGGCAGGAATTTCAATTTGTTAAAGACCGTCTGCAGGCATGCGGCATAGAAACCTTTGTTGTGGATACCGGCGTTCTTGGCGATCCACTCTTTCAGCCGGATGTAACCGCAGATGAGGTGGCAAGAGCCGGTGGTTCAAGCATCGAAGCCCTGCGGGCTGGCAACGACCGGGGAACCGCAGTTGCCGTGATGACCAAGGGAGCTGCAGCCATCGTTATCGCGCTTGAGCAGCAGGGGATTGTGGGTGCTGCCTTTGGCATGGGCGGGACTGCCGGGACGACCGTAGCTGCGAAGGCGCTACAGGCCTTGCCAATTGGGGTTCCCAAGCTGTTGGTTTCGACTGTTGCCTCCGGCAATACGAGGCCCTATGTAGGGGTCAAGGACATCATGATGATGTATTCCGTTATCGATATTGCCGGCATAAACCGGCTATCCCGCCGGATCCTTAGCAATGCAGCCCATTGCTTGGCAGGAATGCTCCAGCACATGGAGCTGGAACAGGAAGCGGAGAAGGATAAAGTGACGCTGGGCATAACCATGTTCGGTGTGACTACCCCATGCGCGACCCGAGTCCGCGAGCTACTGGAGGAGAAGGGCTACGATGTACTCGTCTTCCATGCCACGGGTACAGGTGGGATGGCGATGGAGGCTTTAATCAAGGCCGGCTATATTCAGGGTGTTGCCGATATTACGACGACGGAGCTGGCAGACCATCTGGTTGGCGGTATATTCGATGCTGGGCCGGACCGTTTGGAGGCAGCGGGAATCGCCCGAATACCACAGGTAGTTTCGGTGGGTGCGCTGGATATGGTTAACTTCGGTGAGCCGGAGACGGTTCCGGCGGCCTTCAAGGATCGTCTCTTTTACCAGCATAATCCTACCACTACCTTGATGAGGACAACCGTTTCAGAAAACCAGGAATTGGGCCGTATTTTTGCCACTAAGCTGAATGAGGGCTTTGCTCCAACGATTGTCGTCTTTCCCAAAGCCGGAGTTTCCTTATTGGATATGGATACCAAGCCCTTTGACGGCAAGGCAGAGCGCGAAGCTTTGTATGCAAGTATTAAGCAGCATCTTAGAGCGGATATTCCGATGGTCGATATGGAGCAGGATATTAATGACCCGGCCGTAGCCGATATGATTGCAGACAGCCTGCTTAAGCTATTAGAAACGAACAAGAGAGGATAATCAGACGATGGCGATACCAAGGCAGGATATACTTAATCGGCTGCGTTCCCAAGTGGAGCAAGGCCATTTCCTTGTAGGGGCAGGAGCAGGAACAGGTTTGTCGGCGAAATGCGCTGAAGAGGGCGGTGTCGATATGATCATCATCTACAATTCAGGCCGTTATCGGATGGCAGGCAGAGGCTCCTTGGCAGGATTGATGCCTTACGGCGATGCCAACCAAATTGTCGTCGATATGGGCAGTGAGGTGCTCCCTATTGTCAAGGATACACCCGTATTGGCAGGTGTTTGTGGCACAGATCCCTTTCGTGTCATGGATGTATACTTGAAGCAACTGAAAGCGATGGGCTTCTCGGGCGTGCAGAATTTCCCCACTGTGGGCTTGATTGACGGAACCTTCAGGCAGAATCTGGAGGAGACCGGGATGGGCTACCAGCTGGAGGTGGAGATGATCCGCCAGGCCCATGAGCTGGACTTGTTAACAACTCCCTACGTGTTTAATGAAGAGGATGCAATCGCCATGACGAAGGCTGGAGCCGATGTACTTGTCGCTCACGTGGGATTAACGACAAAAGGCAGCATTGGGGCAAAGACGGCACTATCGCTTGATGAATCCGCCGACCTTGTCCAACGAATTTACGATGCCGGGAAGAGCATTAACCCGGATATCTTGGTGATTTGTCATGGAGGGCCAATCTCGGAGCCGGAGGATGTGGAATATGTGCTCGGTAAGACTAAAGGCATTGCCGGCTTCTTCGGAGCCTCCAGCATAGAACGGCTGCCAACCGAAAGAGCTATCACCGAGCAAGTAAAGAAATTTAAAAGCTTGAGTAAATAAAATTGTTCTTGCATTTCGAAGGTTCCGATGACACAACGTGTCTCGGGATCTTTTATTGGTTTGACAAGCGTAACAGATATGTAGTACATTTCAATTAAGTTAAGCACTTAACTATTTGATGGTGGTGATGAAGGTATGAATGGTGATAACAAAGAAGACCTGCAGGACTATGTGCTTGATGTACCCATGTATACAGAGGCTTTTTTTGCGTTGGTAGAAGCTACGGCACATTTAGTGGAGGTTTCGGAAAAATATTGGCAATCCAAAGGCTTAAACGGCGCCAGAATCCGCATATTGGTTGAAATAATGAAGGAAGGAGGAACGATGCTGCCCTCTATGCTTGCCAAAAAAATTGGTGTTACGAAGCCGAATATTAGCCTCTTGCTGATCCCTTTGGAGAAGGACGGATTGGTTCGTCGCTCCAGCCATCCTAAGGATGGCAGGAAAACTGTGATTTCCATAACAAATGAGGGCCAAAGTATACTTTTGAAATATTTGCCCGAAAACCGTCAAGGCATTGCCGAAAAAATGAAAGCCTTGGAAGAGCAGGAATTGAAACAATTGATTGGTTTATTAAGTAAACTACGAGCAAAGTAGCTTGCTTTATTCAAATAGTTAAGTGCTTAACTACAAATTGAGTGCTGAGAGGATGAAGTTGAATGTCTATCGTTATTACAGGGGCTAATGGCCAATTAGGGAGCTTAATCATCAAGCAGCTTCTTCAAAACGTACAGTCGGATTCAATCATAGCTTGTGTTCGAGACCTGGAGAAAGCGAAGCCCTATCTGGCTCAAGGGATTGAAGTGAGATTCTGCGAGTATGACCAGCCAGAATCGCTACAGCAAGCATTCGCTGGAGCCAGCAAGCTCCTGCTGATATCTAGCTCTAATCCAGATGATACGATTCGGTTGCGGCAGCATGCCCATGTGATAGAAGCAGCAAAGAAATCCAAGGTGGGCCATCTGCTATATACCAGCTTTGCGTTCTTGGGCACTGGCACTATTTCACCAGCCCATTTGCATTTGGCCACGGAGCATGCCATTCTTACATCCGGCATTCCCCATACGTTTTTGCGGAATGCTTTGTACACAGATTTTGTCGGGGTGCTAGAGTTGGATAAGGCAATAGCTACAGGTGAGCTTGGCATTTATCCGGGAGATTGGAAGTTTAATACGGTAACGCGGGGCGACCTTGCTCTGGGCATAGCCGCTGTTCTTAGCGATGCGGGCGCTGGGCTTGGGCATAATGGTGAGCATCATGGGCATAAGCATAAGACGTACGAGCTTACGGCACCCCATTCCTGGACCTTCTATGATCTAGTGATAGCCCTGTCAGAGCTTACAGGTAAACCTATCACGCTGAGGCAGGATCCACAAATTCAAAACTGGATATATGGGTTTTTGGGCAAAATCGATACTTCCTCCACCTCAGCAGATTTGGAGTCTTTAATCGGGGGCTCCGTCACTTCGTTAAAAGAAAGCTTGAAACCTTTTATTACTATGAAATATTGAGGGAATAAATCCCATATTCCCTATACCAAATATGGATGTAATTTAATATAATGTATATGTTTTCTATTATAAATTTTTGTGAAGGGGGCATCAGATGAAACATCATTTGGCCAGATTATTATCCAGCATTACCATCTTTGCTTTACTAGCTGTTTTTGCTCTGCCAGCAAGTGGTGTAGGGCAGTTGGTGGCAGCCGCGGCAGGTTATAAGGATGTACCTATCGAGCATTACGCAAGCAAAGAGATCGCTAAGCTATCGCAAATGGGCATCGTAGAAGGAAACACGGAAGGTTTGTTTCAGCCCGACCAGGAAATTACACGTGGCGTTGCCGCTATGTGGCTAAGCAAGGCGATGAAGCTGGATGCACCGTCCGGGCTGAATGGTTTCACGGATGTTCTGGCTTCAAGCCCGTATGTACAAGCTGTTAACATATTGAAGGAGAAAAACATAGTCCAAGGCGACCAAGGCAAATTTGGCCCGGAGGAGTTCCTGACCCGCGAACAGATGGCAAGCTTGCTTGCCCGTGCTTTTCAGCTTAAGGATAACCATATGAACATATGGTTCAAGGATGAAAAGGCTATTAGTGACAGCCATATTATCGATGTTGTCCGTCTTAAACAGAACTTTATAACCGAGCAATTGGAGTTCATGCCCAAGAACAAGGTGACACGTGCACAGCTCGTCTTATTTTTAAACAGGGCGATGGCGCTTGGAGAGAATAAGGAGAATGAGCTTCCTATTCAGGATTTTTTGAAAGCCTCCAACCAATCTGGGTTTCAGCCGTCTCCTGACGGCAAGCAAATGGCTTTTCTAAAAGCTGTTAATAATCAAATACAGATTTTTGTGGGACCGATTGGTGAAGAAACCTCTACCCGCATCACGACCATAGAGAAACGCGATATTGTAGGCTTTTTCTGGTTTAATAACGAGCGTTTAATTTATATGACGGATATGTATGGCACCGAGGACTATCATCTTCACTCCGTCCGTGCAGATGGTTTGGAAGAACAGGATCTCACACCCTTTAATGATGTAAGAGCCGAATTTCTCGATTCTATATCCTATTTGCAAGGCCATGAGCAGGATATTATAATTAGCTTAAACAAACGCTCCTCACAGGTTTTTGACGTATATCGGTTGAATGTAAAGACCGGAGTTATGGAAATGATCGCCCAGAATCCTGGTAATGTTACTAGGTGGATGACGGATTTGTATGGGGACGTGAGGATCGCGATGGCCACGGATGGCATTGAGACGAAGATGCTCTACAGAAGAACAGCGAAGGATCCCTTTGAACCGATATTAACGGTCAAATTTGAGGAATCCTTCATTCCCATCATGTTCTCATTCGATCAAAGCCAGTTGTTTGCCCTATCCAATATAAACAGGGATAAGCTTGCGCTTGTGAAATTCAACCTGAATACGAGTAATATGGGAGAAACAGTTTATGAGAATGCCCAAGCAGATGTTACGGATATCGTAGTTTCGTATAGGAAAGAGGCTATTCTAGCTGTTAAATATGAGACAGATAAAGTCCACTATGCGTATTTAGACAAGGAATTTGAGCTGCTCAACCAAGAGATTGCTGGCAAGCTAGGCGCACAATCTTATTCTATTATTGGAAATCCTTTGCCGGACTCCAAAGTGCTATTAATGACATACAGCGATACATCGCCGGGTACTTATTATTATTATGATCGTTCGAAGTCCACGCTGGATAAAATTGCGGATCGCAAGCCTTGGCTTCAAGCTTACCAAATGGCGGAGATGAAGCCGATCTCTTACCGGTCACGTGACGGCTTGACGATTAATGGCTATTTAACATTGCCCAAATCAGGCAAAGCCAACCTGCCTTTCGTGATCTTGCCGCATGGAGGACCACAAGCACGTGACTCATGGGGGTTTAATAGCGAGGTTCAGCTATTGGCCAACCGCGGCTACGGTGTACTGCAGATGAATTTCCGCGGCTCTACGGGATATGGCAAGGAATTCTTAAATGCAGGAAACTTGCAATGGGGCAATGCGATGCAGGATGATATTACTGATGGCGTAAGCTGGGTTACACAGCAAGGCTATGCCGATCCCAAACGAATCGCCATTTATGGGGCTTCTTATGGAGGATACGCGGCATTGGCCGGAGTCACCTTCACCCCGGATTTATACGCGGCCGGTATTGATTATATGGGTCCCTCCAGCTTACTTAGCCTTCTGGGCACGATGCCCTCGTATTGGGAGCCTGACCGCCAAATCATGTATAAGCGTGTAGGAGATCCTCAGTTGGATAAGCAGTCCATGGAGGCGAGGTCGCCGCTCCTGCATGTCGACCGAATTAAAGTGCCTGTGATGATCGCCCAAGGCGTGAACGACCCCAGAGTGAAAAAAAGCGAGTCTGACCAGATCGTCTTGGCATTGCGCCAGCGTGGTATTGATGCACCATATATGATCAAAAATGATGAGGGCCACGGCTTTCAGAATTTTGAAAATCGGGTTGATTTCTATACAGCGCTTCTTAGATTCTTAGACAACCATTTGGGTAAATAGGATTCGATTAGACCAATAGGAGCTGCACCTTGTGCGGCTCCGCGCCATCAAAACCAAGTAAAGGAGCTTCCCACTTATGTTAATCGATATTAAACCCAGATTGGACGAAGCGGGCATCCAAGAGTTGCTTGGCTATGCTACCTTCCCAGACCCAGAACGCCTCAAGAAAACGGTGGACCAGTATAAAAACAATGGAAGCAAGCTGCAAGGGTACGAGTCGGAGGGAGAGATCATTGGGCTAATTGGGTATAGCCTGATGGACAACGCTACAGGCGACTTTACCATTAAGCTCGAACATATTGCGGTTGATCCAGAGGAACGTGGCAAAGGCTTCGGAAGAGGAATTATTCTTGAGCTGCTGGAGCTGGAAAAGCCTAACGTCCTGCTCGCGGAGACGGATGAGGAGGCTGTTGATTTTTACCGGAGCCTTGGTTTCGCGATAGCAAGCCTTGGCGAGAAGTACCCTGGCGTGGAAAGATTCCAATGTACATTTTTCGTGGATGAAGAGTAGTTGGCCGTATTAACATCGTTTTTGGCGGTTTGCACTTGTTCTAATGGTCCTAATCCGATGGGAAACATCGGTTTAGGGCCATTATTTTGAGTTTTTTGAGCTGAAACGATATGTGAAGCTAGTTTCTCAGCTGATGGCTACGCTTTTAGTTAGATTGTAAAGCAAACTCCAATATGCTATCATAAATTTGAAAGTGATTGATCAATTACCATTAAATGGCTAAAGGTGGACCAACCTCATGACAAAAAATACAACCATTTCTGTTAACCGTCGAATCGATATCATATCTGCCGCGATCGAGGTATTTGCGGAGATTGGTTATTATCGTGCGACAACAGCCAAGGTGGCCGAGCGTGCGCAAATTTCCCAGCCGTATATTTTTCGGTTTTTCCCCACTAAAGAAGCTCTATTGTTAGAAGCGCTAGAGGTATCATGGACTCGGATTCTGGATGCTTTCCGCAGCGTGATTCATACGGTTAGCTCCGACCAGCTTGAGAAAGAATTGATAGAGGCTTATGTGCAAATTATGAAGTCGTACCAAAATGAAACCTTGCTGCAAATGCAGGCACAGACGATTAAAGAGGACGCTATTGTAGAAGTGATGCAAAAGGGCTACCGGAATGTCCAGCAACTGGTGGTTGATGCTTTCAAGCAGGCAGGCATAGAAAAGCCCTATGAGAGAACGATCATTTTTCTCGCTAGAGGCATGTTGTGCAATATCTCCATGGCCTTGCATCTACCAGAGCTAATGTCTAATGAATTGGAGGAGATTTGAATGTTAGCAATGATTCAAAAGATGGAAAGGGGTTATAGGGCTCGCTTCGAAAGAAGGCTGCCGCATGCTGTAGATCAAGTATGGGCTTGGCTGACGGAGAACGAGAAGCTGGCTCAATGGTTCTCCGAGCTGCGGATCGAAGAGCTTCGTGAAGGTGGAAAGATTAAGTTCGATATGCAGAACGGAACGTTTGAAGAGATGGAAATTATCGAGCTGAAGCTGCGCTCCATATTGGAATATACTTGGGATAAGGATCTTGTACGATTTGAGCTATACCCGGAAGCAGGAGGCTGCCGTTTAGTTTTAATAGAAAAAATTCATGCCATGACGGACCACACCCCAAGAGACCTAGCAGGCTGGCATGTATGCTTGGATGTGATTCATGCTTTGATGGAGGGGAGGACTGTGGAATCCCGTAAAGACGATTGGGAAAAGTGGTATGTACAATACGTGCAGCTTGTCAGGGAGGTGAATTAGTTTTCCCGAAGTAAAATTGCGTTATATAGCTAGTGAAAGGGTAATAGGTATAACCGTCTATTGATAGTGCAATAGGCCAACAACTAAAGGAGAACACTTTCGAATGCAAATAAAAACGAAATTGGGTATGGGTATTGGTATTCTGCTCGGCATTGTAAGCTCACTCACGGCAATTATACTCAGCCAGCCAGCCAACAGCCCGTCCACATTCGCAATTATTTTATTATTTATAGGTTTAGCAGTAGGAATTGGAACCATAATTCGTGTATTTAAAAGGATGAATGAAGGCACCCAGCAATTGGCAGCGATGACTCGGCATATAATGAATGAACAAATAGCAGCTCCCCCGCAAGACGTCCATACGAACGATGAGTTTGGTTCGCTCAGCAGCTTGTTTCAACAAACCGCTGTTGATGTGCTGCAGAAGTTAAAAGTAGAAAAAGAACTCCGTCTGGAAATGGAAAAACAGGCCTGGATTAAATCGCATATTGCTGATGTAATGCTTAGCCTCCAGGGGATCCATAAGCAGCAGCAGGCCGCTCAAATGTTTATGAATACAACACTCCCGCTATTACGTGCAAGCTATGGAACGGTATATATAAAGGAAGCAGCCGATCGCCTTACCTTTACGGCAGGCTATGCTATTGAGGAAGACCATGAGCAGCTGCGAAGAGAGGTTCAACTGGGTCGGGGTTTAATCGGACAATGCGCGCTGGATCGGACGACTATTGTACTTAATGAGGTTCCGGTCGATTATATAAAAGTGAATTCCAGCTTGGGCAAGTCGGCGCCTGTTCAATTGATCGTGCATCCCGTGCTGTACCAAGAGGAGGTAATGGCCGTAATCGAGGTTGCTTCTTTACAAGCCTTAACGGTAACGGAGCGGCAGCTTTTGGATGAATTGTGCTATAGCTTGGGTATCCTGCTCAACTCGATTATGGATCGTAACAAGGTGGATGAGCTCTACTTTGAGGTTCAAACACAGAAGGAAGAGCTGCAAGCGCAATCTGAAGAATTGCAAGCCCAGAACGAAGAGCTGCAAGCCCAGACGGAGGAGCTTCAGGCGCAGACCGAGGAGCTTCAGGCACAAACGGAGGAGCTGCAGGTACAATCAGAGGAATTGATGAGCCAACAGGCCGCTTTGGAAATTTCAAACGCGGACTTGGAAAGAAAAACCGATGAGCTGCAATTGTCCGAAGAGGAGCTTCAGCTGCAGCAAGCAGAGCTGGAGGATAGCAATCAGCAGTTGGTTGCCAAAGCGCAGCAGCTGGAGGCGCAGTTTGCGATTACGGAGTTGCAAAAAAGAGAGCTGGAGCAACAAACCCATGACTTGGAGTTATCCAATCAATATAAATCAGAGTTTCTTGCGAACATGTCGCATGAGCTGCGGACGCCGCTGAACAGCTTGCTTATTCTTTCCCAGCTGCTGGGCGAAAACCGTAATGGGAGAATGGACGCCAAACAAGTTGAATATGCCCACACCATCCATTCATCGGGAAGCGATTTGCTGCGGCTTATCAATGAAATTTTGGATCTGTCCAAAGTGGAGTCGGGTAAAATGGACATTACTATAGAGTCTGTAAGGTTAGAAGATATTAAGGATGTCATATGGAAAAACTTCCAGCCTGTCGCTTTGAAAAAAGATTTTGAGTTTTCTATTGAAATTTCTGAGGAATTGCCAGACAGCATTGAAGTCGATGGGTATCGCCTCCAGCAAATTTTGCGTAATTTAATATCTAATGCGTTAAAGTTTACCTCAGAGGGCAAGGTGCTGTTTGAGATTGAATGGGCACCTGTTGGCGCTATGGGAGAATTCCCAGCCTCACCCGAAGAAATGATTGCCTTTAAGGTAACAGATACAGGCATTGGCATCCCCGATCATAAGCAGGATAGCATATTTGATGCCTTCCAGCAGGTGGATGGCACCACCACTCGCAATTATGGAGGTACGGGGCTGGGATTAACGATCAGCCGCAAATTAGCCCAGTTAATGGGTGGCGACATCGACCTGCAATCTACAGAAGGGCAAGGCAGCAGCTTCACCTTATATTTGCCTGTTACTTCTCAGCCTGTGAGGCAGCCTTTAAGGGAGGTAGCTGCTGCGATAGAAGCTGCCCATACGAATGCAGACTCCTACGTAGAAGGGGTATTAAAGCCCGTGCTTCAGCTATCCGATCCTGTTCTTCTGGCGCCTTCGGAAATCGATGATGACCGATACATGATTAGGCCGGAGGATCAAGTGTTACTACTGATTGAGGACGATATCGTGTTTGCCAAGGTTATCTTGGATATGGCCAGGTCTCGCGGATTTAAAACGATAGTGGCACTGCAGGGTGACAAGGGAATAGCGCTTGCGAAAACCTATATCCCTGATGCCATTATATTAGATATGCATTTACCTGTTATG
Organism: Paenibacillus agricola; assembly: GCF_011440305.1. Lineage (GTDB taxonomy): Bacteria > Bacillota > Bacilli > Paenibacillales > NBRC-103111 > Paenibacillus_S > Paenibacillus_S agricola. The sequence goes on from NZ_JAAOIW010000006.1 coordinate 96,193, forward strand.
GATGGCTGGTCGGTGTTAAACTACTTGAAAATTCAGTCGGAAACCCGCCATATCCCGATTTTTGTCATGTCCGTATTGGATGAAATACAGGAGGGCCTTAGCAGGGGAGCTTTTGCCTATGTGAAGAAGCCTATTGATAAAGAAATTATGGAAAAAGCTTTTACAAGAATTGAATCGTTTATTCATGATGGAGTCAAACGGCTGCTGATTGTTGAAAAAAATATGCTGATGCGCGAGGATCTGGTGAAATTAATCGGTCATGAGGACGTGCATATTACGGATGTTTCCAATGGCGAAGCAGCGCTTGCTGAGCTTAGCAACCAGCACTTTAACTGTATCATTATGGGTCTTGAATTAACGGATATCTCCCACTTCGAGCTGTTGGAGCGAATTAAAACGAATGCCCAGCTGCGTACAATCCCCATTATTATTTACACGGGCAAAGCATTAAGCAAGGAAGAAGAGCTCCTATTAAAAAAATATGCGGACAGCATCATCATCAAAAATGTGCAATCCAAGAAACGGTTATTCGATGAAGCTTCTTTATTCCTGCATAGGGTTCAAGCCAAGCTTCCTGAGGACAAGCAGCAAATTCTTCTGGAGCTGAACAATCCGCATAGCGCGCTGGAAGGCAAAAAAGTGCTGCTTGTAGACGATGATATGCGTAATATTTTTGCGGTTTCCGGGGTTCTTGAGAAATATCATATCCGAATTATGTTTGCCCAAAATGGCCAAGAAGCCTTAGAGGTGCTGGAGCAGATGCCGGATATGGACTTAATCCTGATGGATATTATGATGCCAGTAATGGATGGGTATGAAGCTATGAGGCGTATACGGCAAATGCCGGTATTCGAGCAGCTGCCGATCATCGCTTTAACGGCCAAGGCCATGCTGGAGGATCGAATCAAATGCCTGGATGCCGGAGCAAGTGATTATATTAGCAAACCCATTAACCCCGATCAATTATTTTCACTGTTAAAGGTATGGCTGTATAAATAACTCTCGCCGATAGGGGAGCAAAGAATTCCACATAGAAGAGCCTCCAGCTTGAAGACAAGCTGGAGGCTTTTTGACGGACCAAACGCCGATGATCCTTACTATCCTACGGATTAATGTAATTGGTTTTCATTGGGTTTTTCAGATTGCCTTCATTTTGAATAATGGTTTGGATGTGAAGATCGAACTCTAAATTAGGATAGTACTCCGACCTCCAATGCGCCAGCTCCTCTCTCGGTATTTTACTCCTGTAATACTGCCCAAGCCCGAGGATATCCGCTTCCTTTGCTTGGATTTTCATAAACATTTTCGTGAACTGCTTAGTGAGCATAAGCTCCAGCTCTTTTTTGATTTGCTCATTGGGGGTATTGTCCGTGACTTCGAGCAAGGATACTTTTAACTGGATAGTGCATTTCATATAGGGCTCCTTATCCTTGAGCTTACTTTCCAGCTTCATCGTGTTGCTGAGCACCAAGACACTGGCATGGTCCATCACTTCAATTTTTCCTTGTGCGCTCTGGCCATTAAAGGCATTGAACAGAAGTGTATCCTCGGTGCTGATCTGGTCGACCATTTTCCCGTTTTTAATAATGGCTGAGCCTACATTGTCCACGAGTGTACTTTTGTCGGATTTAATCATGGGGACGGCCACATCCCGAGTGAAGGAATGGATACTGCGATACACCTGCCAAACCCGTGTTAACGCGATTTGTGGATTCCAGCCGGCATTTTTTTCGAAAAAGTCATATAGATTATTGCCGTCAGTCTGCTTGGTTTGTTTAATTTGGGAGAAAAAAAAGTCAAGATCTTCATCACAGATCACAACAAGTGCTTTGGGGGAAACCTCACGCGACCTGATAAAGCCGGATATGGTATCATTAAGCCCTTGTCTGGCATAGACCTTGTCCATAATAATGACCTTCAAATGCAATAAATCGACACGGCTCTCTAAATTTTCGCTAATTTTATCTACTGCTTGGGTGATGGTTACCCCCGTTTTCGCCACGATTTTTACTTTTGATGTATCCTGTCCAGGCTCTGGAATCTGCAAAGTCACTTTAAATAGGCTCCCCTGCTTGGAAACTCCCATAACCACGGGCAATACGCGATGATTGATATCCTTGTTATCCCAACAGCCGCTTAATATTAAGAGCAGACAGATTGCTACAAGCGCCTGAACCGTGAGCTTACTTATCCGCATGGCGTTCCTTCCTCTTAAACCGCAATCCCAAGTAATAAATCGATATCGGAATGGCAATTAGCATATAGAATCGTAATGGCGTGTTCCACACAAAGAAATGGTCTACTTCCTTCCAATCTGGAATCATTAAACAAAAGATGTATAGGACTGCCGCAATTGAAACTACCATGTAGGCAGGTTTAACGGCTGGGAGACATATTGCTGCAATTTTACTAGTCATCCACAAGAGCGATGCAAGAAATAGGATAATAAAGGTAATTAGGTTTAGCAAAAAAAACATCGTAATCCGGTCAAAAATGAGCCAATTCACTTGGGCAGCATCTAAAGCCACTACAAAAGGAAAGGTTAATGTAGAAGCTGTAGCCTGCCCAAAGGTAAGAACCGGGATATACACGGACAAGAGGAAAAATGGCATAAGGACAATGGCTGCAAGCTGGACCTTGTAGCGTTGGTAAGTGAAGCCAGGCTGTACGAAGCCCAGAAACAAAAAGCTGCCCGAAAAGGCGAAATAGCTTTTTAAGTAAGACGTTTGCTTCAGAAACGAAAAATCGTTATTCCAAAGCGGGTATATATAATGCCAATCGATATTTTGAAAAGAAAGCAGGAGCACGAAGAGGATGCTGGGTAGAAATAAAATGGCGAGCAGCACTCCGGTACGAAATACACTCTGCATGCTTTGGGCAGCCATATACGTGGACATAGAAAGCAATAGGATGATGATCGACCATAGCGGTGTGCTGGATAAAAAGACGATCGTAATGATCTCAGAGCAGGCGCGCAAGATGATAATGGCAATAATTAGCAAATAGACCATCATCGGCAGCAAAAAAATAACAGCAACAGTTTTTCCCGTGCTTACATAAATACTAATAATATCGCGATTCCGAAAATAGCTTAAGCCTTTCATGTACATCGACAGGAACAAAAAATGAGTTGCTAATCCCAAGCTGATCGGTATCCAGTGGGATTCATCTGTGCTGGAAATAATATCACCGGGGTATAGGAAAAATAAAAGTCCCAAATTGGTGATGATGTACATAGTTACTACAGGCAAGCTTCTATCCACGGCTGATTTCATCCTTTTTCCTAGTGAAGTGGAGATAAGAAATCCCAAATGTGCTGATACTGGCCATATAGGTGCCCATAAAGACGAGGCCAGCCAGCATGCCCAATACACCGTATATCGAGGACAAAATAACGATGACATATTTAAACAGCCGGACTGAAAGCGAGTTTTGAAATCCCACGACCGTGGAATTAGCAATAGTGGTGGCAGCGAGCACAATAATAAGCAGGCTGCTTACCAATTGGGCAGTTACGACCGCTTGCCCAAGAATAATACCGCCGACCATCGTTAGCGTCGGACCGATGCTTTTGGGCAGCCGCACACTGGCCTCTATAATAAGCTCCATAATGACCAGCATCAGGATCATCTCTACGAGCGCCGGATAAGGAATACCGCTACGGCTTTGGGCGATGGACAATGCCATTTCGATTCTTAGCACCTCGGGGTTTACCGCTACAAGCGCCACATACAAGCCTGGTATCAGTAAGGTCACTAAAATGCCAATTACACGGACGAAACGAATGATGATCATTAAGAGATGAGGATAATTATGGTCATTTTCTAGGGCGAACATGTCCCATAGCAGGCTGGGGAGAATAAGCGCAAAAGGCATTCGATCCAGCAATAAGACGATTTTTCCTTTTCTTAAGGCATAAGCTGCCTCTTGGGGCATCTCCGTGATGTTATATTTGGACATAGCGCCCCATGATGAGAACCCTAACGTGCGGGATAAGTTCTGGAGGTTGTTGATTTCCAGATGTAAATTTGTTTCGATTTGTCGCTTGACCGTATTTACTAAATCCATATCGACGTGGCCTTCCATATAAAGCAAAGCGAGCTTTTTTTGCTGGTCTCTGCCTGCTTGAAACGATTGTACCCGTAATTTATTCGACGGGAGCTGTTTTCTAATGCTGCCCACATTGTGGTCAATTTCCTCCATCAATGAGCTTGTTGGGCCCTGAAGCACATTTTCGTTACTGGGTGCCCCGTATAAACGATTTAGTGATTTGGTGGTTGGCTCCACAATGATAAATTGCTGCTGATTTTCAAAATAAATAACAAGCTTGCCCATAACAATAGAGGCTACTGCCTCGGCAATAGCCTTCTCCTTTACTTCACCAAGCACCTTCATTAATTCGTCAATTGATTGGTTAGCTGAGATAGCTTTACTTATATGCTCATGGAGGGCAGCCTGTGTTAACGATACATCAATGATGCTCTTGAACCCTAACAAGCAGACCGGAGCGTCCGCCAGGAAATCCTTTAGCATAAAAAAATCCTCGTTATTCCCGAGCTTCTCTTGCATCTGCTGTAACCAAGGATCCACTGTTTTACGCCTCCCCAAAAGAAATGCTGCTGGTACTATTTTCCCCTTATCATACCCTCATATACATAGGTCGTTATATACGAGTAATTGATTGGGTGGGAGATGGGAGTGGGCACTGGCATAATGGGCAAGCTTACCTTCATAAAATGGTGTGAGGTTTGTGCTGGCTCAAGCAATAAGCCATAGAGGTCAGTAAGCCGCGGCGCAGGTAAGTAGCAACTACTCAACTAAGTAGTATCTAAGCAGCAATCGTAGCGCCTAAGTGGCAAGTAAGCAGCCGAAAGGGGTTTATGCAATGGATATCCCGCTTCAACGACAAGCTATATATGATAAGGTGCCGCAGCCGATCCGCAGTGATGGCGCCGGTGGCCCTGACCTGGGCCCGCGGGATATTATGCGAGACCGTGAGAATCCCAATATGCTCGTCCCTCCGATAACGGATTCAGGCCTGCTGCCTAATCTGAAATTCTCGTTTTCCGATACGCATATGCAGCTCAATCAAGGAGGCTGGTCACGCGAGATCACCGTGAGGGATATGCCGATTGCGACCACTCTTGCAGGGGTCAATATGAGCCTGAAGCCCGGTGGGGTGCGCGAGCTGCACTGGCATCAGCAAGCCGAATGGTCTTATATGCTGCTAGGCAGCGCACGTATTACATCGGTCGACGCACAAGGGCGCAATTTCATCGCGGATGTGGGACCGGGCGACCTTTGGTACTTTCCCGCCGGGCTCCCGCATTCGATCCAAGGGCTGGAGGAGGGCTGCGAATTTTTGCTTGTGTTTGATGATGGCAGCTTCTCGGACTTAAATACCTTATCCATATCCGATTGGTTCGCCCATACGCCGAAGGATGTACTGGCAGCCAATTTTGGCGTGCCCGAGCAGGCCTTCACCAATATACCGTCGGAGCAGGTATATATTTTTCAAGACAAGGTGCCTGGGTCACTGGAAAGCCAGCAGATCCAGTCTCCTTATGGCACCATTCCGCTAAGCTTTAAGCATGAGCTGCTGAAGCAAACACCGCTTCGAACACCAGGTGGCAGCGTGCGGATCGTCGATTCCTCGAACTTCCCCATTTCCAAGACGATTGCCGCGGCACTTGTCGAGATCGAGCCCGGCGGCATGCGTGAGCTCCACTGGCATCCCAACAACGACGAGTGGCAATATTACCTTGCCGGACAGGGGCGGATGACTGTATTTGGCGGCAATGGTATTGCCCGTACGTTCGACTACCGAGCAGGTGATGTCGGTTATGTGCCGTTTGCTAACGGTCATTATATTCAGAACACGGGGAGCCAGACGCTGTGGTTTTTGGAAATGTTCAAAAGCGACCGCTTTGTCGATATTTCCTTAAACCAATGGATGGCGTTAACCCCTCGGGATCTAGTGCGGGATAATTTGCAGGTTGGCGCCGAATTACTGGATGCGTTGCGCAAGGAAAAGTGGCCTGTGGTGTAAGAATACGAGTGTTGTAAAGAGTGAGTGTTGTAAAGAATGAGCGTTGTAAAGAATGAGTGTTGTAAAGAGTGAGCGTTATAAAGCTTAAATGGTCTAAAGCGTAAAAAGAACCCATGCAAGCTGGCAGCTGGCATGGCTTTTTTTGCGTTTAATGGGGGTCTACGGCGAGCAGCATTTGTACCAGCATATCGACAGCCATAGATGATCAGGGAAAATAAAGGCGGGCGTCCTCCAATCGATCCAAGAGTCTGCTTTCGGATGCATTATCTGTATTTTACACGCCCAGAAATCTCCTCGTTCCGGGAACTGGCGAGGCAATTAAAGGATCCGGAAGACCAGGCTTGGCGTAACTTTATCGGTGTCTGCAGTATTGAAAAGGTGCCGGTTCACAGCTGCCTGAGCAATTTCCGGGTGAAATTCAGCGCCGAATTGTTTTATGCCATTCTTTTTGATCTCATTGCTCAGGCATTGAAGCTGAAAGACTTTCTGCTGCCAACGCTTAGGTGCATTGATTCCAGACCCGTTTGGGCCAACGTTAACGGATACAAGCACAAACGTTGTTCATGCCCGGATCAGAGCAGTTGCGCTTGTGAGAAGATGTATTCCGATCCCGATGCGCGATCGGCGTACAGCGAACGAAGGCAAACCAGAACAAGTTTTTATCGGTTACCGCAAGCACTCCATTGTCTGCCCCAGTCCGAAAGGCCCAATCGTCTTATTCTTAATCATTCTGCCCAATGATACAGCAGACGTCAAAGTATGCTACCGCTCATTGAAATGATAAAGAAGATCGAAGGACTGAAGGTCGATTACCTGGTGGCGGATCTGGGGTACTTCGATGCGGACGACCAAAAGGAAGCACTTTTAAAGCACGATGTGGCTGTCGTAACCGAGTTCAAGACAAACACGAACATTCCTGAACACTGTTCACCCGAAGGAAAGCCGGAATGCGAGCAAGGCCACGCGCTGATGTTCGACAGATTTGATGAGAATACATACACTGCCTGGTATCGCAGAGACGAAGAGAAATGCGTCGCCTGTCCACTGCAAGGCCTTTGCGTAAAGCAGTTCGGTTATTCCTTCACCTACAATCCGTTTTTTCGTGGTCCTGTGCCGCAAGAAAGCCTGCTACAAGAACAGATGCTAAAGTTCCGTAAACAAGTGGAGCTGGCATTTGCGCAAGAGTCGAATCAGCTGACTTCCATAATGAAGCACAAAAAAGTGCCCATGCGTACGACCAAACGCGTAGAGAAATGGTTTATCCTGCGAGATGCATTTCGACTGGTTGAACGGATGATTGCACATGTACGCGAAATGATATTGCCTCCGAATCATGTGGCGATTCTCAAGAAACTGCAGGAGATTCAAGTAGAGCAACTCTCGCTACCGCTAGCAGCATAAAACGCATTTTACAACTAAAAAAAGACTCTTGATGGTAACAGAGATAAGTCTACCCAAATTATGGGACCCAAATAAATAAGGATGAGAAGTGATTGTCTGGGAACATCAATTGGCTCCTCTTTTCTGTTTTCAATCTGAAGTTAGTGCTTTTTGAACAGGCTCATAAAGGAATCGCAGTGACTTGAAATATTTACAAAGACAAAGATTTACAAAACAATTATAATGAATTATATCTACAAGATTCGACAAATACAAACATAAATCGACAAGAGGAAGGATGTTAGCAGTGCTAGGTGGGTGGAGATTCATAACCTTGGCGCTTGTCGTCGCGCTACTGGCGGCAGGTTGCAGTACAACAACAGGCGGCATGCAGCAGAAAAACAAGATGAAGATCGGCGTTATGCTGTCCGATGTCGGTCTCGGCGATCAATCGTTTAGCGATGCGGCGTTCCAAGGCTTGATCAAAGCGCGGGGAGAGCTCGGTATTCAGTTCGATTACCGGGAAATTTCCGAGACGAAGACATATGACGTCGGAATCGAGCAGCTTGTCCAGGCAGGCAACGATCTTATCGTCGCGTTAGGCTTCATGTCTCAGGAAAGCTTGGAGAAAGTAGCGGCCAAATATCCGGAGCAGACATTCTTGCTGATAGACAGCGTCTCGGAGTTAAAGAACGTGCATTCCTTAACTTTCAAGGAGGATGAGGGCAGCTTCCTGATCGGTGCCGTTACCGGCATGAAATCGAAGACGGGCAAGGTCGGCTTTATCGGGGGGATGGACGCGCCGGTCATCCGCAACTTTTATAACGGCTATGTGCAAGGAGTCAAATCCGTAAAGCCGGATACGCAGGTGCTGCTGTCGTTCGCGGAAGACTTCGGCAATGCGGATAAAGGAGCCGAGCTGGCGAGAAAAATGATTGCGGAAGGCGCAGACGTCATTTATCCGGCTGCGGGTTTGACCGGCGTCGGCTCGCTCAAGGAAGCGGAAGCTAGCGGAGTGCTGGCGTTCGGCGTTGACAGCGACCAGTTTACGGCGGCTGAGAAAGCGGTCGTCAGCTCGATGCTGAAAAATGTCGACGAAGGCATTTTCCAAGTCGCGAATATGTGGACGCGCACGGGCAAGCTTGAGCAGCAGCATATGGTGCTTGGCCTAAAGGAGAATGGAGTCGGGCTTGCCCCTATTCGGGTCGTGAAGCTGTCCGACGATGAGCAGCGCAAGCTGGATGGTCTCAAGCAACAATTGATTGAAGGAAAAATAATGCTGACTGTAAACTGAAGTAACGGGCGGAAGGAACGAATGGGATGACGTTAAGCCGAAAACTGTTTTTGAACGCCATACTGCCGCTGCTGTTATGCGTCGGTATGCTTATATTTGTTCTTATGCAATCCATGCTGCTGCAGGATGAGAGCGCCGAGCAGGTGAACCTGCTGCTTAGCGCCGAACAGCTCGAAGGTGGGCTGCTGGCCTCGCAGCTTGCGCTCAGCAACGCTTCATACAATACAAGTGTCGGAAATACGAACGATGCTGGAGAGAAGGCAAGGGCGGTCGGCCAGCAAATCGAAGCTTTGAAGCAAGGGCAGCTGACCGTCAAGCAGCGCGAACGTTTCGACCGATTGATCCAGAAATATAACGAATACATGAAGGCCGTTGAGGCGGCTGTCGCTAAGTTCGACAGCACCGAGCTAATGCGCCAGTCTGTTCGCTCACTTGGTATTTCCAACGACGTCGTTCTGCTTAAGAACGACATTCAGGCCGTTTACGTGAACGACTTGGAGCGGAGCACACAGGTCGGCCAAGCGACGGCCGCTGCATCCGGCGCTGTTATCCTGCTCACTGCGTTCATAACCTGGAGAATGACAAGAACGATCGTCCGTCCGCTTCAACGGCTTACGCGCACTACGGCTGCTATTGCGGGCGGAGACTTGACGACTCCCGTGGAACAATCGTTTTCCCGGGATGAGGTCGGTCAACTGACCGCTTCCGTAAGGGCTGTGACAGACAATTTGCGATTGTTAATCGAAGGGGTAATGGACATGTCGCAGCGGGTCGTCACTTCTTCGGAGGAGCTGAAGCAGAGCGCCGATCAGATGCGGAGCGCCAGCCGGCAAATTCATACGAGCATCGAACAAATTGCGCTCGGATCGGAAAATCAGGTTATGATTGTCGACAGTGCGTCGCAAGTATTGTTCGACATGTCAGTTACGGTTAACGAAATGAACGAGAGCGCCCGACAGGCTGAGAAGACGGCAGGCGAAGCGTATGAAAGGTCGATAGAAGGCAATTCGGCCATCGAGAAGGCACAAGGCCAGATGAGCTCGATTCAAGGTACGGTAACTAGCTTAGGACAAACGGTCTCAAGCTTGGGGCAGCAATCGGAACAGATTGGGAACATCGTCGAAGTCATAAGCGCGATTTCCCGGCAAACGAATTTGCTTGCGCTTAACGCTTCGATCGAGGCGGCAAGAGCGGGTGAGCAGGGACGCGGCTTTGCGGTCGTAGCCGGGGAAGTAAGGAAGCTGGCGGAGCAGTCCGCAGAGGCGACGGATCAAATTGCCGACCTGATCGGACACATTCAATCCGGTATCGCAGATGCCATGACCGATATGGAGGCGGCGACCAAAGAAGTCGGCCAAGGGATCGGCGTTGTCGGCCAAGCTGGACATTCGTTCCGGCAAATTGAGCAGGCTGTTGCCAACGCTTCCGAGCAAATGAGCCGGATGGCGGCGTCCACCGAGCGGACGGCGGAGAAGGCGAACGTCGTCAGCAGCGCCGTTCACGATATTGCTCGTGTTGCGGGCGAATCGGTCCAAGCGACGAATCACGTATCTGCCGCTGCGGAGGAGCAGTTCTCTTCGACAGCCGACGTATCGTCGGCGACGGAAGCGCTGCTGCAGCTTGCCCAGCATTTACGTGGACAGATCGGAAAGTTCAAGGTGTGAAGCTTTTTTACAGTTAACAATTTATACCAACCATTAAAAATTTAAAGTGAACGTTGCATACATCTCATAGATATTGTCTGCGACAACTACTCAAGGCATGTGGAGTGCTGTTCACTGTTAGTGCGGAAGGACAATTAATCGGAGATGTATTGGCGGAAATAGAATAGCAAAGAGGGGGGCGAACCTCTCTTTTTTTGTTGGGTCTATCGAATTATGTTGATTCTGAACAAAAAATATGACCGCCATTTAGATTTCAGGCGATCACATGATTTTCAGTTGTCGTTCTTCTTTAGTTCAACAATCGAATTTTCATCCCTATGACCAGCAACCCGCCGATGTGTTTGAGCTATATAAAGAAGAAATGCAAAAGCAATTACAGAGAATCTTTATGCCAGCCTATCCAAATAATCCATTCTATCAAGCATTGTAAGCAAAAAAGGGATACCCAAAAACGGGTTCCCTTCATATTTTACTTCCTAGCAATAATCATAAATCGTTCTGAATTTGTCTTAATTCCTCTTTCGGTTTGATTTTCCAAAATGAATTGTTGAAGTATTTGGAAATCAAGTTCATATTGTCCAAAATCAGGAACAATCGGAGTGTGTTTCAAGAGGAATATTAAGTCTTCAGGTGTCTGATAATATTCGATTGCATTGAATTCAAATGACTGTATGTCGTTAAAGCCCGCTTCATTTAATTCAGTAATATATTGAGCTTTTAACGAGCCTTTCTTAGCACCCAATGCCTGTCCTCTTCCAAACGCTTCTTTCATATTTAATTTGTCGGTTTCGCTTACTTGCTGTGTCAGGAACATACCACCCTTAACTAACACCTTGGCTATTTCTTTTGCATAGAAACACGAATGTCTAGAAGAGACTACATTAAAGAAGTTCTCAGGAAAATTTAGATTTTCAGCATCCATCTGAAGAAAACGAACATTTGCTATGTCTGATTCAGCAGAATTCTTTGTTGCTGTTTCAATCATTCCAGTTGAATGGTCAATCCCAACTAGAAGTAATGCAGAATCAGCTATTGATAAAATCGCTTCCCCGCCGCCAGTACCGATGTCAAGTAATATATCAGACTTCTTGCATGTCTTCGTTACTTCATTGTAGAAGTCCCATTTTATTCCTTCGGAGACACATTTCACATTGCTGAAATCCCATCCGTTGATTTTTCCAACCTTATCATAAAACGCTTTATATTCTATTGAATTCATTTTTCTTCCACCTTCCAATGAGGATAAAAAAGCTACGGGATAGCAGACCAATATCATTCAAAATTTTAGTTTCTGTAGTCAAAAGGGTAGACTCCTCCCTTGACGGCTGGTACGCGTTTTTTCCAGCCCGGAAACTAAATACCTCGAACAATACGGAAAGACATCCAATTCACCTCATTTGAAAGATTGTTTTTATTATATTTCTATTAGAGCTTGTCAATCAAGAAATAGTTCAAAATAATTCTTTGCACCTTTCTCCCTACATGGAGCGACCACTGATCGCAAGGGAAATGATAATAATGAATGTTGAAAGAACTTTTAATGGGAACGAGTCATTTATAAAACTACTTATGCCTTTGATCGATGCTGAAGGTTCTGAACCACCGTATGGTTACAGACTGAATAGTGGAAAACTTGTTCTTGCTGAAGACGACGCGCCCAACAATGTATAATAAACAAGAACTTGCATGCACTACTGCCCCTTCTCATCTGCAATAAACGGCCTTAGCACAGTGAAGCTGCCGATCGTCGTCGGCAGCTTCGAAGTGTTTCACGTCTCGACACCGACAGAGCCGACGGCGGTTCAGCTGATGAAGTAGTGACCTTCTTCGAGGCCCGAGATCAGTGAAGGATGTGCTGGCGGCCATCCCAAGCGTTCTTGATTCAGCGCACTCGACGTTGGGTTGTCGGTCGACACAAAGGCACTCAAAAAGTCGAAGTGGGCGGAAGGGTGAATTTGTTCCTGGAGAATTAATTTGATGAGGAAGCAGCAACATGAATTTTAAACTGGTCGCAGACGACATGCACGGTGACAAGCGAGTGCGACCACACAGCGTTGCCTTTTTCATGGGCGAAGTGAAAAAATAGACAACATTCTTTAAAATCAAGAAAGTTGCCTATTAGGGGGACTTTTCAGTGCTCTCCTATTTGTACTGCAACGAAGTTTCGCGACCATCGACGAGCTTCGGATGTTCCCCCCAGTTTTCACCCCATATGCGCATTTGTTGAAGCACGGGTATGTACTCTCTACCTTTATCCGTTAGCGAGTACTCAACGGTTACAGGTACGGTAGGAAACACCTGGCGATTGATGACTTGATACTGCTCCAAATGGCGCAGGACATCCGTTAAAGATTTGATGCTAATGTTATCTAAATTTCTTCGCATTTGATTAAATCGTTGCGGACCCAGACTAAGTAAGGAAAGCACCAAAAAAGACCATTTTCCGCGAACAACCTCTAAAGCTTCACGAATGGAGATGAGGCATAGTTCGTCCTCTTTGCGTTCATTCACAGAAATCACTCCTAACTAAAATATAGGTAGTCTACTTTATGAAGTTATATAAAAATAATGTGTCTACTATTAATTATATCTCTAATGATTTAAAGTAACAACAAGACTTATTTAACTTCTTATGGTTTAGCTTAAGCAGAGATAGTCTTATAAAGCTTAGGGAGGAGCATGGCTATATGAACGAAAAAAAGATATTGGTTTTGGGAGCTACCGGACAACAAGGAGGTGCGGCAGTTAGGCATTTAATGGCCGATGGCTGGAAGGTTCGTGCATTTACTCGCGATTTATCAAGCGATAAGGCCATGAAACTATCCCAATTAGGAGCCGAGCTTGCTTTGGGTGACATGGACGATCTTGCCTCACTCGATGCGGCTATGCAGGGGGTTTATGGCGTATTCAGTGTTCAGGCTTCGAGTTGGACCCCTACTCTCGAATCCAACGCCGAAGAAAAGCGTATGGGGGAGGCTGTAGCGGACGCGGCCCAAAAGGCGAACATCCAGCACTTCGTTTATACATCTGTTGGCGGTGCAGATGCGCAATCCCGGTATCGCGATATGGCCAAATGGGATATTGAGCAGTACATTCATTCAATCGGTTTGCCGGCCACCATATTGCGTCCCGCCACCTTCATGGAAAACTTCGCGATGTCCGCCGGCGTACAGCACGGCACGCTCACACAAGCCTTCAAGCCAGATGGAGTGATCCCACTCGTAGCTGTGGACGACATCGGCGCTTTCGTCGCCTTAGCTTTTAGACACCCAGACGACTATTTGGGCAGAACTATCGAAATTGCCTTCGATAATTTAACACCCTTGCAGATTGCTGACGCCATAGGCCGTTTAACCAACCGTACCATTCCTTACGTTCAAATTCCGCTGGAAACGATGCGACAGCATAATGAACTTTTGGCCGGTGTGTTTCAATGGATAAACGAAGAAGGCCACAAGGTCGATATTTCTGCTTTGCGCAAGCTATTCCCGGAATTTACGGATTTTGATACCTGGGTGGAAAAGCAAGGAAAAGCGAAGTTCGAGGCATTGTTCCGTACAGAGCGTACATGAGATTGTTAATCAACAGGTCTGGCATTCGAAGACCGCCTCATAACCACCGGTTTAGCCAGTGGCTCCATCAAGCCCTATAAGGGTATGTTACAAGCAGGAGCCTCTAAGGCGCAATGAAATTCTGCCAACCGCGTATAATCATGGGCTAGCCCCTGAAAAGGGGCCGCTTTGCCTGTCCTTTTCACCGTCTCACCCGTAAACGGGTCGATCAGTTCTTGTTAGTTGAATGTATTCTTCAAGCATTTTTATGTTGCCGCCCACCGTATCCACATCGTACCCTCTTCGCCAGAATTGCCGGTACGATGCTTCAGATTCGCAACTTATCAAAGATCCTCAGTGGGCCTTTCCATTTAAATTCCCCCATGAAATCCGATACACTTAGCTGTCTGCGGGGGCTATTTGTATTTGCCTTTAAGATGTGACTTGTCAGAAGTAATACTCGATAGTCATAGATGATACGTTGGGAAAGAAAATTCCAAGTTATTGCTGTTATATTATTGGTTATTGCAGCAGTACTGTGCCAAATAAAGATCAATATGCTTCATGGTTAAAGTCAAAGGTAACAGAAAAAGTGATAGTCAATTTTTGAAATTTGGAGTTGAATTGATAGGATCGGCTATAATCAAAGAAACAACCACGTGCCAAAAGATCATACTTTTGAAACAGGCTTAAGCCCTCCTCTTTATGAGCAAGGGATTAATGTATGTGTTTAAAATAATTCATGCTAATTTGGATCACAGTCATCAAGTATCAATTGTCGTACTAACAGTTATGTTATTAGTAGATGTAGATAAAGACATAGTCCCTGCAAAATCTTCAGTCTGCAATACTACAGCTACTCCAAGTACAACCGATGCATTAATAACCAAATTGTCGGAGGTCAAACTTGATAAATCTGCAAGTTGTAGTACACCGTTAATATATACATTGTAAAATCCATCTGTCGGCACAGTTAGGCTACCAGCATCAACAGGGTTGCCACTGTCGTCTATAAAAGCTGTTGCTGGAATTGTAGTTATTCCTCCTGCAATCATTCCTACTATAACAGTGGCTGAATATCTACTAACCGCAGCATCGACATCTGTTGTTGTGGTAACGTCTACACTTCCTACAACAGTGTTTGTTGCTGTTAAATACAATTTTAAATAGGGAACAGGCATGGACGTTCGTTCTCTCTTCTTAGTATTTTTTTTGATTATTTTCTTATACTTGCAACGTGATTTTGGCTTATAACTAATAAATTGGAGCATCATAGGTGTTCCTATGGGAGGAACATCACGTGACTTAATAATTAATTTGCCTTTTTGTATACTATAAATGATATTAGGCTGAAGAACTCCGTTAATATAAAAATTTACTAATAAAAGTTGATTTAGAGCAGGAATTACTGTCGAGTTATAACCTCTGTGACGATCAGCAAAAGAATAGACTCTTTTTACCCCATTTGATTTGGTGATATAATAGGTTGTTTTTAATTTATTCAAGGCAACGATTGTTTCACACCTCCTGTTATTCATCTTATGAAATATAGATATAGGTTGAACTAGTTAAATAAACTAACTAATTTATAAAAGGCTTTTGTTTATATGTTGAGACATTTAATCATTTGAACAAAAGAGGAAACTATTATAAATTAAAATGATAAAAAGGTGAGTTTATTGCGATTTGTCGAGATTTAAAAAATCCAATACTCTCCAATGAAAAAGTTGAAATAGAGCCGTCCATAATTCACTTAGGCTTTTGTAAGGAGGGACTTGATATCCATGCTGTGGGATTCAAAAATAAAGATAGAACTTATGATATATTCTTAAATGAAGAGGATGACAAAGTTCTTGTTGATTCAAAGTTAAGTCGTAGAGAAGTACAGGGCACGTTCATTTTTTCTGTATCTGATTCCAGTTCGGCTTATCGAATGAATTAGTCATGAAGAATTACTCTCCATATAGTTCAAATAAATTAAATGAAGGTCGTAACAATAGAGGCCATGTAAAGTTATGGATTGACCCATTTTACAGGTTTCGCTTTTCGTGAAATACTCATTGAATTAATATCTTGTTCACTGCTCGTGAGGAATGTAAACAAGATGTGACGGTGTCTGAACCCTCCAAACATGACACTGCGCCGATTGTGGCAAGGCTCTATGGTATGTCCATTACCGTAAGGGCTATATATGCGACCAGCTCAGCCATATCGCCAGCTTCAATCTCCTTGCTCACGGTCCACCGCGACAGCATGGCGATCCCCAAGCCCGCGGCTACAGCCTCTTGATACTCTGGCTGCTATTAAACACATAAGAACGCTTAATCACTAGAGCGGTCTCCTGCATAAAATGGTTACTAAACGCTATTGTGCCCGAGCCGCTTTCCCGCCAGCTTGTTATCGATGGTGCATATGGCATAAAATAACTTTAGATATCATCTTTTTGAAAAGGGTGTGGGGCAATGGAGCAGGGTCATATAGAAAGCATCAAGGCTACACGTTCTAAAATACGGCTGCAGACGATCGCCCAGGTTTTGGATGAATTTGATGGTTCGGTCATGGAGCTCGATTTGCACAAGCGCAACTTGAAATATTTGAAAATGGCGCAAAGCCCATTCTCTTTCTATAGAGGCAGCAGCTATTTGTTTTATTATGATGTAAGCCGGGTCTGGTTTCCGTTCCATAGCTCGCCGGAGAGGCCGACATGGATTCAGGGCGATCTGCACTTTGAGAATTTTGGGGCGTACCGCAATGAAAGCGGATTTGATGTGTTTGATATCAATGATTTTGACGAGGGCTATGTGGGCTCCTATCTGTATGATTTACTGCGGATGTGCGTTAGTATATTGCTGGTTTACCGAAGTAAGGAATTGGCGCTGGGTAAGGAATTGGAACTAAGTAAGCAAAAGGAAGCGTTATTCGAATATATAACCGCTTATGTGGAGCAAATTGAGCAATTTGCTAAGCGCAAGGAAGACCCACGCTCGCTCGTTTTCGATGAAGACCAAACGCAGGGACCGATCCGTAAACTTTTGAAAAAGCTGAAGAAACGCGATGCCGGGCATCTTTTGCTGAGTATCACGGAGCTTGCGGAGGGAAGCCGCCGCTTCACGCGGACGGATGAGATGCAGGAGCCTACGGAAGCGGAAGCCGCGATGGTAAGGGCAAACTGGCCGAGTTATTTGGGCACACTCGAATTAAGAACAAAGCAGCCGGAGAGCTACTACACCATTAAGGATATTGTCTTCAAGCATGGTTCAGGAACGGCTTCGATTGGTCTGAACCGCTTTTATGTGCTGATCGAAGGAAAAAGCAACCAAGAGCTGGATGATATCGTTGTGGAGCTTAAGGAGGTTCGCGGTCCGGTACCGGCTTATTTTATGCCTTATAACGAACGGTTTTGGCAGCAATGTGCCCATCAGGGGCAACGGGTCACCCTGACCCAAAAGGCGATGCACCATGAGGCTGATCCTCTGCTTGGCTACCTGACAATGGCAGACCGCCATTATTACGTCAGGGAGCGTTCACCTTTTAAAAAGAAGCTAAAGGTCGATAACATCGCTGATCGGGGCGATTGGTTGAATGTGCTGCAAGGTATGGGGCAAATTACGGCCAAAATCCATGCGCGGGCCGATGTAGATATGCAATTAGGCATGGTATCCCATCATAGTGAGGATGAAATCAAGCTCGCTATGGGCGAGGACACGGAAGCCTTTAAAGACTATATAGCCAATTGGGCCTTAGCTTATGTGGAGCAGGTCGAGGAGGATTATGAGCTGTTTATGGAGTGGATAGGCCAGGGCTAAGGCTCACACCCTGCAGTGGTGCAGGAGCCTTTTGGCTAAGTAGAATGGTGACAATAGAATAGCTAAGGTTGACGCTACAAGGATACTGTTGTAGCATTAATTTTATGGTATACAATATACCAAATAACACGATTTTTAGAGGTAAGATGAAAAGTTACTTTATATTACTGATGTGTGTAATGTTTTTAATTCAATATTTTGTGAATGCAGCTTGGTTGGTATACATATTGGCTATTTTTGCTACGGTTGCTTTTATAGGGAGTATAACACTGGCAAGGACGGTTCCACGGATATTTAGCATCCTTATGTTTATAGCCGGTATCGTGTTAACCCAATTAAAGGGCCAAGGTATGGATGCGGTTGCACAAGGAATTACATCGAACATACCCTTGCTCACCCTGCTTGTTCTAGTCCCTTTATTGTCGATCCCGTTTAAAATGGGAGGATTTTTTGATTCTATTTTGTTATACCTCCAGAAGCTCCGGAACAGCCCCAGAAAAATGTTTGCGGGGATTACGATCGTGCTTTTTTTTCTTGGACCTATATTAAACCTCGGTTCCATCCGGATTGTTCATGAATTAATTAAAGATCTGCGGTTGAACACTACTTTTTTGTCAAAAGCTTACCTTGTTGGGTTTTCGACGACTATTTTATGGTCACCTTATTATGCGGCAGTTGGGATCGTTTTATTGTATCTGGATGTATCCATTGGAAACTATATGACCTATGGTTTTGGGTTAGCCGTTTTATTTTTAATTGTAGGGAATCTAATGTTAGGATGGTGGGCAAGAAAGCAGCAATGGGACACGGAAGCTACGAATCCAAGTGAAATTACGGCTGTCCACCGAAAAAGGATCAGGATATTGCCCCTCATCATTTTAATGCTGATGGTCATAACGATTGTTGCCGAATTTACCACACATTGGTCCATGCTTGTTTTGGTAAGTCTTCTAGCGCTTTTATTTCCGATAGCCTGGAGCCTGTTTTCGAAGCAATGGGGATTATTAAAACGGCATCTCATTGATTATCGGGACAAAGCGGTGCCTATTATGAATAATGAAATTATCATGTATATCAGTGCTGGATTTTTTGGGCAATCGCTAAAGGGCTCAAGCTTTGGGCAAGGAATTAGCTTGTTTATGAATGATCTATCTCAACTATCTTTTTTGTTATTTGCCGTCTTTATTGTCGTTTTGATGGTCAGTATCACCTTTGTAGGCATTCATCAAGTGGTTGTCGTAAGTGTAATTGCAACGCAAATGGATCCGGTCCTGTTGGGAACAACCAAAGAAATTTTGGCCATGTTATTAATGCTTGCCTGGTCCACCTCCTCTATATTGAGTCCAGTAAATCCCATCAATCTGTTAGTAAGTACTTTGCTGAAAAAATCTAGTATTGAAGTGGGTCTTCGAGATAATGGATGGTACTTACTCGTTGTATGTGCAATTGGCATAGCTATACTTACTTATTTCCACTAAAATTACTTTACAAAAACATCAACGAGCGATTATTCTAAGTATTCAGTAAAAAGTTAGCCGCGAAAAGATATGACATTAAATGACCAGCCATCAAGGAGGCTTTATGGCTCTGAATACCCAAACTCTGAATACTCAAAATGTACTAGCAGGAGTTATGTCTGCATTAATGGCTTGCACGGGTGGAGCTATCATGTTAATTAATTGTGCCCATATTGCCGGACTTAACCGTTCAGAGCTCATATCGTGGTTTTTCATCGTCTACGTTGTAGGCGGTTGTTTAAATGTAGCCTTGTCGATCCGCTACCAAATCCCTTTTGCAGGGGCGCATTCGATAACGGCGGTTGCGTTCTTAAGCACGCTTGTTGCCCAGTTTACATGGAATGAAGTGGCAGGCAGCTTTATGATGGCGGGTTTGCTTATCGTTGTGCTAGGGCTCACAGGATGGTTCGGTAAAATACTGGATTTCATCCCCAAAGCCTTAATTGATGCCATGCTCGCAGGTCTTATTCTCAATTATGTCGTGCAAATCGTACCCACTTTAAAAGCCGCTCCACTTGTGGGAGGAATGGCGATTTTGGGGTTTTTCATTGCGCCTAAAATTTCCCGGTCCATCCCGCCTTTATTAGGCGTGCTCGTATTGGGTGTTATCGGTCTGCTGATCAGCACCGACTTCCCCGCCATTGTGCCGGCAGCCTTCAGCCTGCCTCAATGGGTGAGCCCGCATTTTACAGTGAATGGGTTGATATCGATTGCGATACCGATGGCTGTGCTTATTTTGAGCAACGATTTAGCGGTGGCGTTAGCGGCACTTAAGAAAAATGGCTACCAGCCTCCCGTTGATAAAACGCTTGTTATGTCGGGGGTGGGTACAGCCTTTGTTGGTTTGTTCGGCGGGCATGCTGTGAACATTGGGGGGATGATGACGGCGATTTGCAGCAGTGAGGAAGCGGGACCTAAAGAAAGCCGGGTAGGTGCAGCTATCATTTCCGGCGGATTGGTAGCCCTATTTGGCCTATTTGCATGGAAGGTCATCAGCATTATCGAATTGCTGCCTGTCACCTTTATTACTTTGCTCTCCGGCTTTTCTCTGTTATCGGTGTTACTGAACAGCCTGCAATCGGCCTTTTCCGACTCGGCGTACCGGTATTCGATTTTATTTGCTTTTGTAATGGCGATATCGAACCTTTCTTTTCTCGGCATTTCCTCTCCGGTATGGTCCTTGCTGATCGGGATGGTTACGATGAAGGTATTGAGGGAAGGAAAGGCATAGTGAGAATTGCTGAAGCCTCTATTGGCTTGGAAGGTAGACTTTGTTTGACAACGACTAGGAAATCGTTTTAACTTTAATCTACAGACTGTCTTGAGATTGGAGCCCTATACTTATGTATCGCAATTTAGAAGATTGCCTCATCGATCTTGAAAAGCATGGACATTTGGTCCGCATCCAAGAAGAAGTGGATCCCTATTTGGAAATGGCAGCCATCCATATGAAGGTGTATGAAGCTGGCGGTCCTGCTTTGTTATTCGAACGTGTAAAAGGCTCGAAATTTCGGGCGGTATCCAACCTGTTTGGCACGATAGAGCGCAGCAAATTTATTTTTCGCCATACCTGGGCAGCCGTACAAAGCGTAATGGCTCTGCGGGGCGACCCGATCCAAGCCTTGAAAAATCCCTTTAAGCATGTCAGTACCGGCTTATCGGCATGGAAAGCCTTACCTTTGAAAAAATCAGCAAGTCAGCCGGCCGCCGCCCAGGAAATCCAAATATCCGACCTTCCGCTTATTCAACATTGGCCGATGGATGGCGGCGCTTTTATTACGCTGCCGCAGGTGTATACCGAGGATCCGGCGAAGCCGGGCATTATGAATTCCAATCTGGGGATGTACCGTGTCCAGCTGAGTGGCAATGAATATGAACTGAATCAAGAGATTGGCCTGCATTACCAGATTCACCGCGGGATCGGCGTCCATCAGGATCAAGCGAATAAACAGGGAATGCCGCTCAAGGTGAGCTGTTTTGTCGGTGGGCCGCCAGCGCATACGCTGTCAGCGGTTATGCCCTTGCCGGAAGGCTTAAGCGAGCTGACCTTTGCCGGCTTGCTGGCAGGGCGCCGTTTTCGCTACAGCTATATCGATGGCTTTTGTATTAGCAATGACGCTGATTTTGTCATAACCGGAGAAATCCATGCTGGTGAAACCAAGCCAGAGGGGCCTTTTGGCGATCACTTGGGCTATTACAGCCTTACGCATCCCTTTCCACTAATGAGGGTACATAAAGTATACGCCAAGCCTAATGCCATATGGCCGTTTACCGTTGTTGGCCGTCCGCCCCAGGAGGACACCGCCTTCGGCGAGCTGATCCATGAGCTGACTGGCGATGCAATCAAGCAAGAAATCCCAGGCGTCAAAGAAGTTCATGCGGTTGATGCAGCGGGCGTGCATCCTTTGCTTTTTGCCATTGGCAGTGAACGATACACTCCGTATCAACAGGTCAAGCAGCCGACGGAGATGCTGACGATTGCCAATCGCATTCTGGGTACGGGACAGCTAAGCCTGGCCAAGTATTTGTTCATTACGGCAGAAGAGCAGCAGCCCTTAAGCACACATCATGAAGTCGATTTTTTAGCTTATATTTTGGAGCGTATCGATTTGCGGCGGGATCTTCATTTTTATACGAATACAACCATCGATACCCTGGATTATTCAGGTACGGGTTTAAATAGCGGAAGCAAGGTTGTGTTCGCAGCATACGGGGATAAAAAAAGGGAATTATGCATTGAGGTGCCCGACGCTTTGAAGGCATTACGGGGCTTCGAGCCCGCATGTTTGGTGATGCCGGGCATTGTAGCGATTCAAGGACCTGCCTTTACTAGCTACGCGCAGGCACAGCTGGAATTACAAGGCCTATGTGAGGCCATTCAAGCAAAAGGCTCCATGCCCTCTTGCCCGATGGTCATTTTATGTGATGACAGCCCTTTTATAAGTGCGACCATGAAGAACTTCTTCTGGGCTACCTTCACGCGAAGCAACCCTTCCCATGATATATATGGGGTGAATAGCCGCTATGAGAGCAAGCATTGGGCTTGTGACAATGTCGTAATTGATGCCCGCATCAAGCCACATCAAGCACCGCCGCTAATACCTGATCCAACTGTTGAGAAAAACATCGAGCGGTTATTTGCCAAAGGCGCCAGTTTGGGCGGGTTAAAGCTGCTGGGTTAGCAAGCAATAGTCAAACAAAAACAAAGTAAAGCCGCCTTCGGTACACCGAGGTGTCTTTACTTTGTTTTATTTACATTGTGGATGATAGGTAGAGTGAATTGTTTTCACTGTTAATAGTATTGACAATGGTTATTTATTCTAATACAATACTTCTACCATTAGTTTAACGACTGTTAAAAACGATTGTTAAGAACAATTGTTAAAACAAATATTAAAATATGTTAATAATCCTTGGAGGGATTTACTTGAACATCAATGAGAATATGGCCGTTAAAACTAAAATCCTAACTTCTGCCAAAAAGCTTTTTGCAGAGCTGGGGTATGAAGGGACGAGCGTACGAAGGATTTGCGAGGAGGCTGGGGTCTCGTTGCCACTCGTTTCCTACCACTTTGGAGGTAAGGAAAATGTGTTTTTGGAAATTATAGAGCCACTCCATAATATTTCCTATCCACCGGAAACCGATGATCCCGTAACGGATTTGCAAAATTATTTTAAAGTTATTATTGACTTATTTAAAGAAGAGGAAGTGATTGCACAAATTTTAAGGCAAGAGTTAGTCATGAATAGTCCAAGATCGGATAAAATTATCCCACTCATTCGTAACGTTATTAATAAATTGAAAAGTATTCTTGAAAATGGTGAAAAGAAAGGCGTGTTTCATTTTCAATCCATTACGGTAACAACTAGATTTATTGTTGTGTGTATGACTGCTTTTGTAAAGAGAGGAACTCTTGAAACGTTGTTAGACCATATCGAAGAGAAAGAGACGGACAGCGCTAAAGAGTTATTCGAATTTGTATTCAAAGGCATCCAAAAGATATAAAAAATAGGATCTAGGAGTAGAAACCATATGATAAAGAAATCAATAATTGCCGCTTGTGTTTTGGTGCTTTCATTAGGTGCTGGAGGGGTTCTGTTAGCTGTAGAAGGTAAAGATGCGGTTACAATTGCCACTGAACAAAAGGTAGCTTTACTCTCAGCCGAACAAGTTAATGTATCCTTTCAAAGTGTATCGGGTAAACTTGTCCAGGTTTATGTGATCGAAGAAAATCAGGTGAAGAAAGGAGATAAAATCGCCGAGCTTGACCAAACTGATATCGATCTGCAAATTGCCAAAACACAATTAGACATAGAGACGACAGAGCTTAAAATCAAGCAAACACTCCAAACCAATGGCAGTGCCGATGAAAAATCCCAAAACGGTGTTTTGCAAGCCCAAATCGCCCTAAACCAAGCTATAACGTCTAGAGATCAATTATTAAAAGGTGCCCGCACCGAAGATATAGAAAAACAAAAGCTCGCGGTTCAAGCTGCTCAAGCTTCGATCGATTATGCACAAAAAATGCATAATCAGCTATTAAATCAATACGACAAACCCAACGACATGGCTGCTCAAACGGCCAAACAGGAAAGGGACCAGCTGGAGTTATCGAAAAGTCAACTAACAAATTTGAATAATGGTTTACAACAACAGCAAATCGCATTAGAAAAGATGCTTGCCGGACCTATAACCGAGGAAAAGCAGCAAGCTGAATGGTCCATAGAAAAGGCTCAAGCCGTGCTGGAACAAACCATTATTGCTAAAAATGACCAAGAGTCACAGAGCTATAATGCAGAAGCCCTTACCAAGCAACTGGAGCAGCAAAAAATCCAATTACAAGCTTACCAGCTTCAAAAGGATAGAATGACCCTGACAGCTCCAGCGGACGGCAAGATTTCGAAGGTAACCTTCAAGGCTGGAGAAAATGTATCGGCAGGCACGCCTATTGCCTTACTTCATACAGGCCAGCTTTACTATGACATCTATATCGACGAGACACAGCTTCAGGGCTTAGCTGTTGGTGGTGAGGTCCCGACGTCTATTATATCTACTAATAAAGAGGTAAAGGGAACTGTCCGATTTATTAATTCGGCACCACAATTCGCATCACTCCGGATGAGCCGTGATCGAGGATTATCCGATTTGAGTACTTTTCAAATCCGTATTTATCTCGAATCGAATGATTCCTTACTGCCTGGTATGAGTGCGGAGGTGAAGTTGGATGCGTTCATTAGCAAATGAATGGTTTGAAATTGTGAAGGGCAAGACGATCTGGACTATATTTCTAGTCCCCCTGATCGTAGCGGTTCTATTCGGCTATTTATTTAGCAATAACCAAATTAATGAGACCCACTTAGCGATCATCGATGAAGATAACAGTGCTTACAGCAGGCAGCTAATCAACAATCTGGATGCCTCTCAGTACATTCAAGTTGACCAAGTCTTTCATTCAGCTATGGATCCCAATATGCTCTTTTACAATGAAAAATATGCCGCAGTTCTTTACATGCCACTAGGGCTCGAACAGAATCGCTATACAGGGAAACAAACCAATATCGGTTTAGTCCTAGACAACACGATTCCAACTGTAACTACGTTTGTTAGGCAAGGGGTACAGGAGGTTTTTACAACTGAGAATACGCAAAATGGCATTGGGAAGCTGAAAGCAATGGGATTGTCTGATGAAGCGGCTGTTGCTACACAATCCGGTCTGGCTCTACAACAGCGATCTTTATATAATCCCAATAGCGAGTTTATTATGATTTCGGTCATTGGTTTTATGACAACACTGATCGTTAGTTTTATGCTTAAGAATGGGTCGGCTATTATTCCTAGGCTCAGGTCTGAGGGTTTATGGGAGGAAGAGCTTTCGCGCCCCCTTGGAATCTTAGCTCGTCCCTTACCTTACATTATGTTCACCACCGCATCCATCCTGCTTGCAATGGGGTTACTCAAGCAAGTCGGAGGCATGCGCTTTGCGGGCAGTCCTATGGATTTTTTAATACCAACATTTTTGTTTACTTCCGTTACCTATTATCTAGCCATGGCAGTAACTTGGACAGTTTCAAATCCAGATAAGGCTTTCGGGCGTACTTTATTCATATTGATCCCATCGTCTCTACTTTCGGGACTTCTGATTCCCGTCCCCATGCTTCCTGCCATTTTACAGACACTGAGTAAGTTTGTTCCCATTAACTATTATTTGAAATTCGTTCGGGGTATTGGTTTTCGAGGGGGAAGCCTTAGCTATTTCCCGCAAGAAATGGGCATGCTCCTTCTCATGCAAGCTTTTCTCTTTGTCATAATAGGCTTACTGATCTGGAGGGATAAACGAAGGCTGGCTCAGCAAACAGCCAAAGTAGAGAGCCCAACCCCGGCGCTTTCAAAAGGTATCTCCACTGTGTAATTTAATTGCGAATGTGCTGGGGGCTGCAGCCGATGCTTATGAGTCTTAATGATACGGCTCATGTCGGCCTACCCCCCAACCACCGCTAGCCTATAGCCCCGGCTTATACAAATCCTCCGTTGGCTCGAATGGTTTGGCCTGTCATCCAGCGTGCTTCTTCGCTCGCCAAAAATAGCACAGTTCCCGTAATATCGTCCACTTCGCCTATACGGCCAAACGCATTCATTTTGACAATACCCTCGATTTGCTCTTTGCTTTTCCCGATAGTAAATAGCTCCGTGTTAACGGGTCCAGGAGCTATGGCATTAATCGTAATGCCCTTGGGACCAAATTCCTTTGCTAGCTGTCTAGTGAACTGCTCAACCGCTCCCTTAGTTCCTGCATAAGCGCTATATTGAGGAAACATGGAGCCTACCATCGATGTCGAGAAGTTAATGATCCGCCCATTGGTATTCATATGGATAGCCGCTTGCTGGCAGGCGAAATAGGTGCCTTTGGTATTGACAGCAAATTGGATATCAAAATCCTCTTCAGTCATCTGCAAAAGTGGCTTAACGATCATCAATCCAGCATTGTTTACGAGAATATCAACTTGCCCATAAGCCTCTAACGTTTGCTGGAATAGAGCTTCCAAATCCGCGACACGGCTGATATCTGCTTGAACGGCTAGGGCTTCTCCACCATTTTGCTGGATGCGTTCAACAACCTCATCGGCTTTTGCCCGGTTGCTGCTGTAATTAATGATAACCTTAGCCCCATTTAAGGCGAAGGCTTCGGCAATGCTGCTTCCCATTCCTCTTGACGCGCCAGTGACGATAGCTATTTTTCCTGCAAATTGGTTGCTTTTCATAGTATGATCTCCTCCATAACAGGTTTAATCGTAGGTTTTCTATCTGATTAGTGTTCCCTAAACAAAATCATGCCTGCGTGGTAAAGCACGCCCTCACGAAAATCGCCGTCGGCCGTAAATCCCGTGTCATCCACATATTCTATGTGGTCACCTTCAATCATATATCGACCCTGGTAGGCGCTTTGCTTGCTGCCGCGGGCTTCATCGTAACGTCCGCTTAGCAAAAGCTCATGCCGGATGTAACCATCCTTCGTAACCCACATGCCTACGTAGGATTGCTGGGCTGCGGTTCTTTTTTGCATTTCTTTTCATCTCCTTCACGGCTTATTGGTTGTTGCTGGCTATGAATGTATTATGCACCTATTTGAATGCAAGGCGATATCCAATTCACGGGAGATTATTGCCTAATCCTCCAAAATCCAATAAAATGAAGGCATTATTCACTACGTTTAAGATTGGGAGGGAAAGCTAATGTCGATTGAATTCATGGATGAAACGATTGGTAAGCAGCAACAAGAGCTGGCAAGGATCATTGAACGTCACACTCCCCAAGATGGAACGCATCCTACAGCTGTCCCGTCCCTGTATTTTATTCGTGCCTCCCGACCATCGGATTTGGTCCATTCCATTTATGAGCCTGCTTTATGTATCATCGCCCAAGGGTCGAAAATGGTGATGCTGAGCCAAGAGAGCTATCAGTATGATCCAGCAAGCTATATTGTGGCTTCTGTACACTTGCCGATTTCTGGGCAAATTATTCAAGCTACGCCACAGTCACCTTATCTATGCCTGAAGCTGCAATTTAGTCCGATGCAAATTCTCGATATTATCAGGGTGTCCGAGCCTGCAAAGAGCCATAAAAAGGATTCAGGACGTGGTCTAGCCGTAAGTAAAATGAATTCGACGCTGCTTGATTCTGTATTAAGGTTGGTCCGCCTATTGGATACGCCGCGTGATATTCCCGTACTGGCACCCCTGGTCATACGTGAAATTTTGTATCGGGTGCTGCAGGATGAGCAGGGCAATTCCGTCAAGCGGTTTGCAATGAATAGCAATCATTCGCAGCATATCGCGAAGGTGATTGAGCTGATTTACCAAGATTACGCCAAGCCCTTGCGAATTGATGAATTAGCAACAGCCGTAAATATGAGCTCATCGTCGCTGCATCATTATTTCAAGGAGGTTACAGCGATGAGCCCTTTGCAATACCAAAAGCAAATCCGGCTGCAAGAGGCTCGCCGCCTGCTGCTTTCCCATACATTGGAGGCAGCGGATGCCGGTTTCCAGGTTGGCTATGAAAGCCCGTCCCAATTTAGCCGGGAATATGCCCGCATGTTCGGCTTGCCTCCAAGAAGCGATATCACGCGCCTTCGCGCTTCGTTAGACACATAGCAATCCATAAAGCAGAAAGAGGCCGTGTTTTCTACAAACGTAGAAAACACGGCCTTTTTCATGTACTTCTCCCTATACAGCGGGCCTCTTGCCTCGCAAGCTCAGGAGTTATTGCTGGGCTTCGTCTGCTGCTTCAGCGGCAAAAGAGTCCATGCTTTTTTTGCGGCGCTCATTTTTGGCTTCAATGACTTGCTTCTCATCGGCTGTAAGCTCACTTGAATGCTCATCGAGGTAATCCTCTGCTTCCTGCAAATTAGCCTCAGTATTTTCGAGATGCTCCTGCAGGTGCGCTACATTGTCAGCGCGATTATCAGGCTTGGCCATGGTAATCCCTCCTTAATGATGATGACTACCCGTCTAGTATGACCCTAACTATTGGATACTATGTGAGAGGTACAGCCGTCAGGATGGAATGATCCGTTTAGCCGAAACGATACGCCCCCGCCATTGGTCGTCAAGCTCCGTCACGGTAACGCCGATCCCTACCCGGTAAGTATGTAGCACCTTGTTATCTCCCAAATAAAGCGCGACATGCCCAATTCGCTGAAGACCGGTCTCGTTTTTACGCTGGGGTGTGGTGAAAAATAGCAAATCCCCCTTGCGGATATCGCCAATTTTTACATTTTGCCCAACCTGGCTTTGCTGGCGAGAATCGCGTGGAAGATCAAACCCATTTTGGTTGAAGATATACCTGGTATAGGATGAGCAGTCAAAAGTGGCGGTTTGCTTGGAGGAAGCACCGAATTGGTAGGGCTTCTCCAGATGGACCAGGCCTGTGTCGATGATCGTATCTGCCTTGCGCTCCCAAGCAGGCCGATCTGCCTTGAACCGGTAATCTGTCGACGCAGCAGCTATATAGCCTTGGCGGCCATTCAAGGAAATGCCAAGCCATTCCCGGCTGGATTCGTCCGTGACCATCACCTTCATGCCGGCGGTTAATGTCTCCAGTACCGAGGCACCCGCATCTGCCTTTGCAAGCATAAGGGCAGAGGACTTTAGCAAAGTGGCATTGGGAGCATAATCCGCTTTAGCTGTTGAAGGAAAGTCTGAAGCAGGGTCGTCACTCTTGGAAGGATCGAGGATGGTCGCTGTTTGGCTAGTCCCGTCCCATCCGATTTCATAGCCCAGCGTCTCCGCCAGGAGCCGGATCGGAATATAGGTAGTTCCTTTATAATTAAGGCTTCCCGGAAGCTGCTCCGCTCCGTCATTATAGCCATCAACCGCCGAAAACCGCGATTCGCCAGCCTTCCAATAAAAGGGGACCAGATCAGCCGTTACCTGCTGCAGCTTTCCAGATGCCACGGATATGCCCGAGCCTAGCCCTCCCACAAATACAAACAAGCCTAAGCCTATATACAACAGTGGTTTCTTCAAAAATGAACGCCTCCGAATTAACTTGTAGTTGATCCCTACACAGTTCGGCAAGCGATCTCTATTTGGCGGGATGGTAAAGTTATAGGTTGTCGTCCAATATTTTCCTGCAAAAAAACATTACAAGAATGACGCTTGGCTAAACGAGCCCCTTGGCCGCTTCATCCGTTCGTTCAATATGCACTTCGCCCCACGAGCACATGGCATCGAGAATAGGCTTTAATGACCAGCCATAATCGGATAAGGAATAGACCACCTTGGGAGGAACCTGCTCGTAAATTTTTCTTTTCAATAATCCATCGGCCTCAAGCTCCCGCAATTGCTGTGTAAGCATCTTCTGGGTAATTTCGGGCATCAGCCTTTTTAACTCGCTTGTGCGTTTATCCCCTTTATCCAAATGGCATAGGATGACGACCTTCCATTTACCGCCAATCACATCAAGAGTGGCCTCAACAGGAATATTAAAAGCCATAGTAAAACCTCCTCTACTTTCAAAACATCCCTAACTAGGGTGCTTTTCAGTATCTATAGAACTTTTAAGTGCCTATAGTACTTATTAGTGCGTACTTAACAAAAATATCTTGTAGCCCTATAATAACAGTCGTACACCAAATGTCAAAGTGCCGTGTACCAAACCGTTTTATTTGCAAAACCAAGGAGGATCTTCTTATGAGCCAATCATTGATACAGTCGGAATTACAATCACAGCCACAGCAACAAGCAACGAAAAAATCAGGAAGATGGGCGCTCCTCGCCCTTGCCATAAGTGCATTTGGAATTGGAACTACGGAATTCGTACCCGTAGGGCTGCTTGCTTCCATTGCCGGTGATTTAAACATCGGGATCACGCTCGCCGGCTTGCTTATCTCGGGTTATGCGATCGGGGTTGCAGTCGGGGCTCCCATCCTCACCGCACTGACGAATCGCATGAATCGCAAGGCGTTGTTAATGTCCTTGATGGTTATATTCATTGTTGGCAATGCAGTTGCGGCACTTTCATCATCTTTTGAAATGCTGATGGTCGCACGTTTTATCACATCTTTCTCGCATGGGGTATTTTTCGCAATTGGTGCCACGATTGCTGTTCAGCTTGTTCCCCCGGAAAAAAAGGGCAGTGCCATCGCCCTCATGTTCACGGGACTGACCATTGCGACCGTCACAGGCGTTCCGCTGGGAACCTTTATTGGCCAAGCCTTCGGCTGGCGAGCGACCTTCTGGGGAGTGGCCCTGCTTGGTGTGATTGCGATCCTTGCCAGTGCGGCACTCATTCCTAACCATTTGAAGCAATCACCTCCCGCCAAATTCGCGGATATGTTTCGCCTTGTGACCAATAGCCGCCTGCTCATGGGCTTTTCTATTACAGCTCTTGGCTATGGAGGAACGTTTGTCGCCTTCACCTACCTGACTCCGATTCTGCAGGATGTGGTCGGAATTAGCCCGAGTGTAGTTGGGATTGTGCTGCTTGTGTACGGAATCGCCGTAGCTATCGGCAACGAGGTTGGAGGGAGATGGGCTAACCAAAATCCGGTGCGTGCCTTGCTTTGGATGTTTATGATGCAAACCGTCATCCTGATTGCCATGTCCTTTATGATTCCATTTAAAGTGGCAGGTTTAATCGCGATATTCCTGATGGGGCTCCTCGGCTTTATGAACGTGCCCGGTCTCCAGCTATATATTGTCCAACTCGCTGAAAAGTACGTTCCTTCAGCCGTAGACGTGGCGTCGGCGCTCAATATTGCTGCTTTTAACCTTGGCATTGCCATTGGTGCCGTTGTAGGCGGAGTAGTGGTGGACTCCATTGGTCTTGTGCATACGCCATGGATTGGTGGGCTCATGGTTGCTGTTGCGGTCGTGCTTACAGCTATATCAGCCAAGCTGGAAAAAAATTAAATTTAGCTATTATATTCGGCAATAAATAATTGGGATAATTTTCTATACATCACATGGTTACATCTCTCTTGATCCCTTTTTTATAGGAGTAAATGTGAACGACTTTGTGAAACACTTTTTTCGTATAGTAAAGTTATGCTA
This sequence comes from Paenibacillus agricola, assembly GCF_011440305.1. GTDB lineage: Bacteria > Bacillota > Bacilli > Paenibacillales > NBRC-103111 > Paenibacillus_S > Paenibacillus_S agricola. The sequence goes on from NZ_JAAOIW010000006.1 coordinate 127,508, forward strand.
CACTGAGCGCTTTTTGTTTCTTGAGCGTATACTTTTATCGGTATAGAATAAACCTATCTTAAATCAAAGGGGTTTACATCATGGAACAGACACAATCAAAATCTTTAAATGTAGTTATTATTGGGGGAGGCATTGGTGGTTTTGCGACGGCGGTTGCTTTACAAAATAAAGATATTCAAGCACATGTTTACGAACAAGCAAAAGCACTAGGTGAAATAGGCGCAGGTATTATCATGCATCCACCTACACAATATTTATTTAAAGAGTGGGGATTAGGTGAAGTTTTTAACGAGAGAGGAATTCCTAATAAGACTATTGAAGTGTATACAGCACAAGGGGAGTTCGTCACAAACGTTACAGATGACATGCTATCTTCATTAAAAAAAGACCAAGCAGGTTTACCCCCAGCCTCTATCCATCGTGCCCATTTATTAGACGTATTAATATCACCAATTGATCCAGAATACATTCACTTAGATCATAAATTTGAATCACTTGTTGAAACAGCTGACTATGTAGAAGTAACGTTCGAGAACGGTGCAGTAGTACAGGCAGATGTAGTGATTGCAGCGAACGGTATTCACTCAAATATCCGTAAACTTTTCAGTAATGATGAGCCACTCTATTCAGGTAATCATTCAGTCCGTACTATTCTAAGCCGAGAAGTAACAAAAGAAACAGCAAAAGAAGAAGGTACGGTTATATATAAAGAAGGTGCGAAGATGCTGCTAATGCAACCAGTAGCTGGCGGTATGCACTTTGATATTCTCTATCCTTCCGAGGATACAACGTGGGTGAACTACATTACAAAAGAGGAACTACTGACGAAGATTACTTCATACGATGAAAAGCTAGTTAAACTGTTAGATGCGATTGAATATCCTATCGCAGATCGCGCATTATATCATCGTCAGCCAATCTTACGATGGAGTACAAAGCGTATTACATTACTTGGTGACGCAGCACACTCCATGTTACCAACACTAGGTCAAGGTGCTAACTCCGCAATTGCTGATGCTGATGCGATAGCACGAGCCTTGAGTGAATGTGCGACAGTAGAAGAAGCATTACAACAGTATGAAAATGAACGTCGCCCAGTGACAACGGCTATTCAAAATGAATCGCAACAATTTGATAAAGCATTTGATAAATAATAATGAACAGCCTTAATTCTGTATTTGACAGGGTTAAGGCTGTTCATCTTTGTTGGCAGCGCAATGATCGTTGTCAATCGTGTTTAAGATTTCAAAATAAAATGGGTTTAGTACGAAGCGAAGATATTCATCCATTTGTTCAGGGGTATTGTCTGTATTGTTTTTTAACCAGTAGTTTACTAAATCATCGAGCACCGTCGAATAAACTTTTACAGCCATTTCAAGTGGTACGGGAATAGACTTGATAGAAATAAAATCATTTAAGTCTTCTGTTAACGTTTGAATTCGGATTTTTTTCACTAAAAATTGAAGATGTTCGTCATCAAGATTCAGTAAGATTAATTTTTCTAAATCTGGAATAGATGCTTTTGCGATGATTAACGAAAAAGGTGCAAGTAGTCGTTGCTTTCGCTCTTCAATCGAAAGTGTTTCTTCTATTTTTAGCTCCTGTAGCAGTAAATCATATTTATCTTTATAATATCGGTAAAACGTTGTACGATGAACGAGCGCTTGTTCACAAATGTCTTGTACCGTAATCTCGGCAATTTTTCTTGATTGATTGACTGCTAATTCAAATATACTATCTCTTAACAATTTCTTTGTTCGAAATACACGTAAATCTTCTTTCATATTGAGACCTCCTATCGTATCTTTGATTTTAATATAATATGAAATAAAATACACTGCAATAAACTGTCATTGTAGCGTATCTATACCTGCACCGTGTCAAAAAACACGTTGTTAATGACCGGATTTTTCAGCCAGCCCCAGGCTGGTGTAGCCGCAAGGCTGCGTATCCGCCAATCTGGTCTGCAAAAAAATAAACAAGGAGCAGCTTGCCGAGGCAGCTGCTCCTTGTTTATTTTTTTAGGTCGAGGAAGCTATAAATCTCGTTATGCTTTCTGGTAATAAGCTCTTAGAATTTCTTCCATCACGATATTCGTCCTAGCGGCGCTAACACCGGTGCTTGGGCATGCACCCTCACCACGTAAGGCATCCACGACGGTTTGGATCAAAGGCTGCTGGATATGGTGCGGATGCTCGATCATGAATTGCTCCTCACCTTCGGGGGTTGTGACGATGATCGGGCTATTTTGGAAGGTGGAAAATGTGATCTTACCTTTAGTGCCGATTATTTCGTTTTTGTCCATGTCTTCGTAAGAGGAGAAGCACCAATTTCCGGTTCCGTAAACTCCGGACTCAAACTGGTAAGTGGCCGTTACAATATCCTCGGCCTCATAATGCTGCCCTTGGTTGCCGGCGAAGCCTTTGACACTAACGATGGGGCCAAACAGCTCATCAAGCAAATCAAGCGTGTGGCTCGCTACATCGACGAACAGCCCACCGCCCGAAATTTCCGGCTGGACACGCCATGAGCTACGTTTGAATTGTCCCGTATGCGTTGTAGCGACAAAACGCGCTTCTCCGATAACTCCGCTTGCCAGCAGCTCCTTCACCTTCAGGAACCGAGGCAGCTGCCTCCGGTAGTAAGCGACGAACAGCGGCACATCCGCTTGGCGGCATGCCTCAAGCATTTCCTCGCATTCCGCTACATTCATTGCCATTGGCTTTTCGACATACACCGGCTTTCCCGCTTTAGCAGCAAGCAGCGTATATGCTTTGTGGAAGGCGGGCGGGGTGGCGATATAAATCGCATCCACCTCGGGATCGTCAATTAGCTGCTGCGCATCGCTGTACCACTTGGGCACATGATGCCTGAGGGCGTAGTCTTCGGCTAATGCGGCATCCCTTCTCATTACTGCGACTAGCTGCGAGTTGGCTGCCTTTTGAAAGCCTGGTCCACTTTTAACCTCGGTTACATCACCACAGCCAATAATTCCCCAACGGATCGTTTCCATAAGTAAATAATTCCTCCCGGTCTAGTTTTCTATGTATTGCTGGATATGCTTTTCATCATAGCATTATTTGGCTTCATATGGCATCTATGCCAGGAGCTAAAGCTCAGATCCTTACATATCAGATAGGCACGTTCGCCCAACAGGGATGGACAAGACCCTATTGAAATGCTAGGTTATGGATACCGATCCAATCAAACTGAGTAAAGTAGGTCCAAATTGATGACAAATAACGAAAAACCTGTCTACCGTTTTAGTGAAGCGCCCATTTGGGAGCTACAGCGAGCATATTATGAAGAGCAGGGAATCCAAGCCTGGCAGCGCGAGGAAGTCCCCCAATATATTACGAGTAATCCTGCCATTGCTACGTCGTATGCGGAAATGATAATGGGCTTTCTTCAAGATCGAGCCAGGCTGGGCTATACTTCCGAACCCGTTACAATCGTCGAGCTGGGGGCGGGCTCTGGCCGGTTAGCCTTTCACATCCTTAAGGAGCTTAGCGAGCTCATGGATTATGCGGGTATTGAGCTTCCTCCCTTTTGTTATGTAATGAGCGACTTAGCCATGGCTAATGTTGCTTATTGGCAGCAGCACCCCAGCCTAAAGCCCTTCGCTCAGCAAGGGGTTTTGGATTTTGCCCAATTCGATGCCGTGCACGATACAGAGCTAAGCTTAAAGCAAGCAGGTACCCGTATTGGAGTCGGAGATTTGCAGCAGCCGTTGCTGGTTATTGCCAATTATTTTTTTGACAGTATCCCGCAGGAGCTGCTGTATGTGGATGAAGGGCAGATTTATGAATGCGATATTTCCTTGGAGTTCCCGGCAGGAGCAGCCGATCTTAAACCGGCAGAGCTGCTGGGTCAAGTCATCCCCGCCTACCATTATCGCAGAGCAGCTGAATACGAGCAGGAATCGTATCCTTATCGCGAAGTCATCAAGCTTTACCAGCAGAAGCTGGAGGATTCACATGTGCTTTTTCCTGCGGTGGGGCTGTCGTGCTTAGCGCGGCTTGGTCGGCTGTCACAAGCTGGCTTTGTGCTGCTTACAGCAGACAAGGGCGACCACCGCTTGGAAAACTGGGAGTTTGCTAACGCACCCAAGCTTATCCATCACGGAAGCTTTTCCTTGGAGGCCAATTACCATGCTATCCAGCATGTTATGCAGCAACAAGGAGCGTTAACTCTTTTCACCAAGCATCACTATAGGAATTTGAATGTAGGCTGCATCCTTATGCTGCAACAACCTATGGGCTACGCCAACACCCGGCTGGCTTACCGACGGTTTGTGGAGCGTTTTGGACCGGACGATTTTTTTAATCTTAAAGCGTGGTTTGAGGAGTATTGCGACCAATTGGAGCTGCCACAGCTTTATGCGTTTTGGAGACTGAGCGGCTATGATGCCCAGACGTTCCTGCGAAGCGCCAAGCGGTTCATCGAGTTGCTTCTAGCTGGCAATGAACATCAAATTGAAGATATCCGTAACGGGATGCACGTCATGTGGGAGGGCTATTATCCGATGCAGGAGGATTATGACCTTGCTCTGGATTGTGCGACAGTCTTGTACCAGATCGATATGTTTGATGACGCATTGTTCTTTTTTGAACATTCACTCTTTAGTGGCTTCGGGCAAGATCCTGCCACCTTGTACTCGATGGCGATTTGCTTTTATGAGGTAGGTAAGGAAGAGTCGGCGGCGGAATATGCAAACCATGCATTAGCTATGGATCCGGAGCATGAAGGAGCTTTGGCGTTGCTGGCGCTTATGCAAGGCTAGTATACAGGTGTACCAATCATATGTTCATCCAGACCCCAAAAAAGCCGTTTCCTGCTTGCTAAGGAAACGGCTTTTTTGGTACATACATCTTTGATCGAACCTAGTTACCGGGTTATGTTACTTTTTCTCGGAAAGCCAGGTGGCGAGTGCGCCTATTTCAGTGTCTGAGAGCCTGCCCTTAAAACTCGGCATGGCACCTTTTCCATTATTCAAAATAGTGGAGATCTGATCCTTGGAGTCTTTGGCACCGACCTTTTGTAGGCTTGGTCCCACGGAGCCTTCTAGGTTGTTGCCATGACAGCTGATACAGTTTTGCTTATAGATGGCAGAAGCATCAGCAGTGGAAACAGTACCGCCAGCAGTAGTTCCACCAGTGGTGTCACCGGTCCCCTGATTGGCTGCTGGCGGTGTTGTACTGGGTGTAGTAGGGGTGGTGCTTGGCGGCGCCGTGCTTTTTGCGCCACAGGCGGAAAGCGAAACAGCGAGCAGCAGGGTGAGGCAGATAAAGGATTTGTTCATTTGAGATTCCTTCCTATTTGTTTTTGTATTGGTTTTTGTATGGGTCTTAGCACATTAAAAAAACCGGTTGTCTGTATAAATTGTCCGCTATGTGCTCAAAATATGCACGACTCCATTTTTTTGCAAAAAAAGTCAAATGAATAAGAAGGAGGAGGATAGGATGGAAGACAAGCATAACGAACAACCATCAAGTAATTCTCGTCGTCGCTTTTTGAAATACTCAGGGACTGCAATTGGGGGTGTCATAGTCGGAGGTGTGATTGGTAGGGCGCTTTCCGACGGGTTTGGCTCAACATCGGAGGTGCCTGCGCCTACACCCACACCTGCCACGGAGCTGCCAGCAGCAGGGGCTTTCAACCAGGCGCCGATGTTTTTCACTCAATCCCAGCTTCAGATGACTGAAGCGGCAGCAGAGCTCATTTATCCCAAGGATGAATTGGGTCCGGGAGCTGCGGAGTTAGGAGTCGCCTTTTATATTGACCATCAGATGGCAAGCCCATGGGGCGTCAATGCCCGTGAATACCGGATGGGGCCCTTTGTGCAAGGAGAGGTAACCCAAGGTAATTACCAAAGCATCGGACGCCATCAGTTATTTACAATGGGTTTGCAGTCTATGGAGGAAGCAAGCCGCCAGAAGTACGACAAAGGCTTTATGGATTTAACGGAAGAAGAGAAGACTGCCATATTAACCTTGATGGAGAAAGGCGAGGTAGCGGTTGTTAATGGTGTTACGGGTAAAACCTTCTTTAACATGCTGCGCACACTAACGATGGAAGGGGTCTATTCCGACCCGCTTTATGGTGGAAACAAAGATATGCTCGGCTGGAAAATGCGCAAATATCCAGGCAATCAAATGAGCTATACAGAGATTATGGACAAAGACCAGTTTATTGTCATGGAGCCGCGAAGCCTTCGCGATCATTTTGCGGCCCATTAAATCGAATAAGACCTAAGAGGAAAGGAAGGTTGCACATGGCGACTGTATTGCCGAAGGTTCCAGTTGTGATTGTAGGCATGGGCTGGTTAGGATGTATCATTGCTGCTGAATTGACCAAGCAGGGCATTAAAGTTGTTGGCTTGGAGCGCGGCAAGCCGCGGAGCATCCAAGATTATTACATGGTACATGATGAGCTGCGCTACGCTCAACGGTACGATCTTATGCAGGATTTGTCCAAAGAGACGGTTACCTTTCGTAATACCGAGAAAGTAGCCGCCGTACCGATGCGAGAGCATGGGTCCTTTCTACTCGGGGAGGGGCTCGGCGGTGCCGGTGTTCACTGGAATGGACAAACCTTTCGGTTCCTCCCCTACGATTTTGAAATATACAGCAAAACCGTTGAGAGATATGGAAAAAATAAGATCCCCGCTGGAATGACTATTCAGGACTGGGGCATCACCTATGATCAATTAGAGCCGTATTTTGACAAATTTGAAAAGATGGCAGGCATATCGGGAGATCCTGAGCAGAATCCACTGATCGGCCAACGCTCCAACCCTTTACCAACCAAGGCGATGATTCGAACCCCAGCGCTCAAGCTATTCGAGGCAGCGACGAAACAATTGGGCTACCATCCGTATATGTGGCCATCGGCCAATTTATCGGAGCAGTATACGAACCCGGATGGAATAACACGCGCTGCCTGTCAATATTGCGGCTTCTGTGAAAGGTTCGGCTGCGAGTATGGAGCAAAGGCCGATCCTGTGGTGACAATCCTGCCGATAGCTGTGAATTCCGGTAATTTTGAGCTTCGCTCCTATTCCAACGTCACACAAATTGTTAACGATGGACAAATAGCGAGTGGCGTTGTCTATGTGAATACCGTCACAGGTGAACAATTCGAGCAGCCTGCAGACGTGGTTATTATGGCCAGTTACGTATTCAACAATGTCAGATTACTGCTTACCTCCAAATTGGGTAAGCCGTATGATCCCGTTTCAGGGGAAGGCGTTATTGGGAAAAACTATGCTTACCAGACGAATGGAGGTGCGGCTACCGGATTCTTTGACGATAAGGAATTTAATTTGTATGCCGGAGCGGGCTCGCTCGGTATGGAAATACCTGATTTCAACGGTGACAATTTCGACCATAGCAATCTCAACTTTATCCACGGATCCGGAATTCGCATTTCCCAAACGGGCCTTAGGCCCATTGCCAACAATTCCGTACCCAAGGGAACCCCTTCTTGGGGGAAGGAATTCAAACAACAATCTATCAAATATGCGAATAGCATTTTGGCGGTTACTCCGCAAGGCAGCAGTATGCCGTGGAAGCATCATTATCTCGATCTGGATCCTACCTATAAGGATGCATACGGATTGCCCTTAATGCGGGTTACCTTTGACTTCGAGGATCAGGATCGCGAAATGTTCAAATACGTCTCCGGCAAAACCGTTGAAATTATGAAGGAAATGAAACCAACTACAATAGGCTCATCGGATCAGCTAGGACCCTATAACATTGTCCCTTATCAATCGACCCATAATACCGGAGGGGCTATCATGGGTGCTGATCCGTCTACCTCAGCGGTCAATTCCTATATGCAGATGTGGGATGCTGAGAATGTATTTGTTGTCGGAGCTTGCGCATTTCCCCATAACAGTGGCTATAACCCTACAGGCACTGTGGGTGCACTTGCTTACCGTGCAGCGGAAGGGATTTTACTCTATTTGAAGCAAGGTGGAGCTTTAGTGTGATAGCGTGCGGTTAAGCCTAACTATTAATGGGGTGGGGGAAAGATGGACCAGGAGGATTGGATACTCCATTTGACGGAGATTAGGAAGCGGCTGATGGTCGTGGCTATCTGGTTTATTGCTGCACTTTCCGTCGGACTGTATGTATCGCCAAGCATATTGCGGTATATCAAAAACCAGCCTTCGGCAAATGGGATTGAATGGCATGTATTTTCCTTTACAGACGGGCTGCTGATCTACATGAAGTGTGCTCTACTGTTCGCTTTGCTTGTGGTTGTGCCTATCATCTTGTATCAGCTCTGGGCATTTATTCGCCCTGGTCTTACAGAGGCTGAGGCAAAAGGTACCTTGCCTTACATACCAGCGGCGTTTGCGCTCTTCTTAATTGGAGCTGCATTTGGCTATAAGGTTGTGTTCCCGATGATGCTTCATTTTATGGAAACGATGAACCTAAGCGTCGGAGCTGTAGAAACTTACGGGATTGACCGCTACTTTTCATTCCTATATGAGATTGTATTTCCGATGGCAGTGGCCTTTGAGATGCCTGTAGTGCTGATGTTCCTAACCAAATTGGGGCTGCTTACGCCAGAACGCCTTAAAAAGACGCGGAAGTATGCTTATGTCGGATTGGCCATTACAGGCTCATGCATTTCGCCACCGGATATGATTTCGCACCTATCGGTAACAGTACCCTTGTTCCTGCTGTTTGAAATCAGTGTATTCGTCTCGGGCAAGCAGTGGCGGGCTATGCGCCATAGTGCGACGAACGGTTAGAGGTCTGTCTAACTAAACCAGATACTTAAAGAAAGGAGAAATGACCATGTTCAACAACATTGGCGTCTCGGGCTTAGTGTTAATTCTGGCGATCGCTTTGATCGTCTTTGGACCTTCCAAGCTGCCTCAGCTGGGCAGAGCATTTGGAGATACGCTCCGCGAATTCAGGAATTCGACCCGCAGCATTGTAGAGGATGATGAGCCGGCGGATAAATCCGCTACCAAGAGCGAAACAACAAAGCTCCTGTAAAGCTTTAGGCCAGGCTTTCGAAGCAGGCTGTGAATCGTGAGTATACCGAACCGATGAACCTCTGATATCCACGGAACTTAGTGGTGTTGGGGGTTTATCCTTATTTGGCAATATACTGAAATGTGATTAGGACATTAGATAGAAGTAGTGAGGATATAAGCTTAATAAAGAAGCAGCAAACTTGGCATCCTAAGCTTACTACTTGTAAAGGGGCCTTGATGATGCGAAAGGTAAAGCTTGTGTTAGGGCTTTTATGCAGCCTGATTCTGTTTGCAGGATGTAAGCCGGATATGGGGAAAAATCAATCCAAGCTATCGATCAAAGAACAAACCCATCACGCCGACGAGCAGGTGACGGACAATAAAATGTCGGATACGGCCATTATCGATCATGATGCGGAGCTGGTTGGCGGCGATTGGGGCGTGGAGCGGATATTGACGCCTATTCGGAAGCATGGCTTCAACATGTCTGTTTTACTTGATCCGAGCGGGTTTCCGCTGGTAGAAAGGTTCCCCGACAAGGAAATTGTCCCTATACAAGGCAGCTATGCCGAGAATGTGATCCAAGCTGCCGAAATGTATATGGGCACGCCTTACGAATATGGCTCCGACCGCACCGAGCCTTCGTCCTTCGATTGCTCAGACTTTACGCGTTGGGTCTTTTTATATGCGTTAGGTGTGGATTTACCATGGGATTCGAGGAGCCAGGCGGCTTATGTCGAAGCATTCTCCAAGCGCCGATATACCGATTTGAGTAAAGCTCACCGTGGAGACTTATTGTTCTTTACGCGATATTTGGGTAATCGCCCTTCTAATTATGCAGGGCTTAAGCCTTCTGAAAAGCCAATCACCCACATGGGTATTTATTTGGGCAATAATAAGATCATCCATTCTGCTTCGAAGGAAACGGGTGGCGTCCGCATTGACCAAATCAGGTGGAAGCACCTGGAGTACCGGTTTTTATTTGGCGCTGGGATCCTGGATTAACAGCTCGTTAATATCGAGCACAACAGGGCAATGGTCGCTGCCAAGTACATCACAATCCATCCCGGCATCTCTTAATGCGGGAGCGAGCCTTGCAGAGACCAGAAAATAATCAATACGCCACCCAACGTTGCGTTCCCTTACCTTGGGCATATAAGACCACCATGTATAGGCGTCAGCCTTCTCAGGGTAGAGGTAGCGGAAGGTATCTACAAATCCTGTATCCAGTAATTGAGTCATCTTCTCCCGTTCCTCAAAGGTGAAACCGGAGTTGCCACGATTGGCCTTCGCATTTTTTAGGTCGATCTCTTCGTGGGCAACATTCATATCTCCGCAAATAATGACAGGTTTAACAGCATCCAACTCCTGAAGGTAGCTTCGAAAACGATCCTCCCATTCTAAGCGAAAATCAAGCCTAGACAGGTCACGCCTAGCGTTTGGCGTATAGACATTAACTAGATAAAAAGCGTCGAATTCTAAGGTTAAAATCCGCCCTTCAGGCTCGTGATCCTCCTCCAAGCCATATCTAACGGATAGCGGCTTCATCCTTGTAAAAACAGCAGTACCCGAATATCCCTTCTTTTGCGCGTAATTCCAATATTGCGTGTAGCCCTCATCCTGCTCCAGACTAATTTGTCCGTCCTGCAGCTTCGTCTCTTGGACACAAAATATATCCGCTCCGGACTCTACGAAATATTCGTTAAAGCCTTTATTCACACATGCCCGTAGTCCATTTACATTCCAAGATATTAGCTTCATCGTTTGGGTCCCCTTAGAGTTCGCGGTGATTTTGGTTTCAAGTGATTTCAATTGATTTCAACCAATTCAAGTGTAGCATGCTTCAATCACTTAACGCGATCATCGTTTCCGCCTGGAACCTAGGAAGTGAAAATGCACGCTATGCTAAGATAATATTCAGGGGCTGGATTTTCTATTGCCCAGGTGTATAATTAATAGATATTGTTTAGAAAGCGGGAAAAGATATGTATAAGATAGGAGTAGTTGGTCCCAATCGGTCAGTAGAACGAATTCTGGAGTTGGCCAATGAATTTGAACAAGGCATGGCATTTATTCCGTACCCCTATGTAGAGACGAAAGAGATAGAGGGTATTGTATTGGAAAATGATCATAAAGTGGATTCTTGGCTTTTTTCCGGATCCATCCCTTATAGAATTGCGAGGGGGGCATTAGGTTCAGATGAAAAACTGGTGCATATTCGACTTACGGAATCCAGTCTCTATAAATGTTTCTTGGATCTGGCGTTTTCCCAAGGCAAATTGATCGATCGGGTGAGTATAGATATATTTACCATAAGCGATATCGATATAGACAGGGCTTTGCAGGAGTTAGAGATGGCTCCGCACGATCTTCACGTGAAATATTTCGATACGGATATTGAGCCCGAGGAACTGTTTCTTTTTCATCTCGATTTATGGAAGAGCGGAAAAACGGAAGGGGCATTTACTTGTTTTTCGATGGTTTTTGAGGCTCTGAAAGAAGCCGGAGTCCCTACATTCCTGATATCGCCAAGCCGGATGGAAATCTTGCAAACGCTTAGGATTTTTATCGAAAAGGTCAATACCTCTTATTTTAAGGAGACACAAATTGGCATTGAAATTATCGAGATTGAACAATTCGATACGATCATAGAGAAGGCGAAGTCGCCTTATCATTTGCAGTATTTGGAACTTCGACTAAAAAAATCGCTTATTGATCTATGTGAGAAATTGGACGGTTCTCTTTTAGAAAAGGGAAATGGGCGCTATGTGATTTTTAGTTCACGAGGAGCCATTGAGCGGGAAATCCGGATGCTGCAGTCAACAATCGAATATTTGTCCCTTGAAGCGGATACAACCGTTGCAGTAGGAATCGGATTCGGGGAGACTGCCTTTTCTGCAGAGACTAATGCTCACCGCGCGATTAGATTATCGAAAGGCAAAGAGGAACATGGAATTGTCATTATCAAAGAGGACGGAACGATGATCGAATCAGTGGGACAAGAAGAGGAACTGACCTTCTCCTATCGAACGGATGACAAGGATTTTATGGAGAAACTGAAAAAAGGGAATATCAGTGTAAAGTCTTACAAAAAGATTGAAGCGCTTAACCGAAGAATGGGTTGGAGTGTTTTTACGTCAAGAGATTTAGCTGCACATCTCCATATGAGTGAACGGAATGCCCAACGAATCGTTTCCGAACTGTGCGAGGCAGAATTGGCGGAATATATTGGTGAGGAATACGCTCATACTCGGGGAAGACCCAATAAAATGTATCGATTGAAATAAGCTTTTATTTCCATAGAACTTCTCTTAACGCCTTTTGAACTATCGCTTAGATCGATCCTAATCCGCGCTTGAAATAAAGGGCGCTCTTTCTGTTGTTCAAAAAATGCCGCAGAAGAACCACAACCCATGTGATTTAATGTTAACGTTATTGACATTCGATAGGGGGGTTATTTATAATACTTAATAAACGCATAATTTATGAATTTTTCGTTAAATAAAGGAGGGCTAGTTCACTAAGGTTTCCAGTGAATACAATATTCAAGGTTTTAAATCTTAGGAGGTTAAAAATTGGAAATTATTGATTCTCATACACATGTTGATAATGTTGAACCTTGGGTGGACCCGCCAGAGAAATTAGTTCAACTGCTTGATGAAGCCAACATCCAAAAAGCAGTGATCATGACTTACTGTGATACACCGATCGCCAAGGAAGATGGTTTGGACTATATCATTGAGTCGTTAAAGAAATTTCCCGACCGACTAATCGGCTATGCTCGCCTACATCCACAAGCGAAGGAAAAGGCAATCGCATTGCTTGAAGAAATGGTATTGAACCATAATTTTAAAGGATTAAAATTTCACCCTGAAAGCAATAAAACTCGCCCTTATCATGAAGCAAGTTTAGCGTTAATTCGAAAGGCTGGCAGCCTGAATATTCCCACCTTGTTCCACTGCGGAGATGAATCACTGAGCTTACCCCTGCAAATTGCCAGGGCGGCGGAGGCTTGTCGGGAATCTAAAATTATTTTAGGCCATATGGGGGGATATTTTCATGTGGATGACGCCTTGCTTGTTGCAGAAAAGTACGAGAACATTTATTTAGAGACATCAGCTATGCCGTATCCAGATAAAATTCTTGAAGCAGTTCGGCGAATTGGTGCAGAGAGAGTTTTGTTTGCAAGTGATGGACCCGGCTGTAATCCCGAATTAGAAGTAAAAAAGGTGCAGTGGGCAGGATTATCGGAGAAGGAATATCGATTGGTAATGGGAGAAAACTTTGCCCAAATTCTAGAGCGTGTGAAGAAAGGATAGGGGTAGTCATGATTATCGATGCGCATGTCCATATTGGAAGGTCGATTTTTGGTTACGAATTGTCTCCTGAATGCATGCTTGAAAGCATGAAGGAATGTGGGATCCAAATGACCGTGATAAGCCCTGTACAACCCATGAACTATCACTTGGAACCAGAAAATGACTATATGGCTTTATTGGTCGAGCAACATTCCGATCAATTAATCGGCTTTGGCCGCGTGGATCCGAGACAGGGAGAGAAAGCAGTGCTGGAGGTTAAACGAGCGATTTCTGTCCTTGGATTAAAAGGGATTTTTCTGCATCCATGGGAAGAGGGATACCGTGTAAACGCTGAGTTTGTTGTTCCGGTGGTAAGAACTGCCGCCGAACTAGGCGTACCCATTATGATTGCATCGGGATACCCATGGGTATCCCATGCTTTACAAATTGCTTATTTGGCTGGATTGGTACCGGAGGCTTCCATTATCATGACCAATGGGGGACAGATCAATATCAGCGGAATGGCCCAGCCCGATGTCTATGAAGCCATGCGGAGCCATAATAATCTCTATATTGAAACAGCTGGTATGTATAGGCAGGACTTTTTGGAAAATTGTATTCACGAATTTGGATCCAAACGTGTGATTTTTGGCAGTAATGGACCGAGAATGCATCAAGGGTTCGAATTGGATAGAGCCATTTCCGCCTCGAAGAATAATGAAGCTAACCAGATGGATGTACTGGGGATCAGTATGGGACGTTTATTAAAAATACTGTGAGAACATCATAAGTTGACTTCTGAATCAGATCATTTGAGATATATTCTGGCTAGTCCAACGGATACGGAGGGAGAAAAGGCATATGAATTTGCAAACATTTATTACTGAGCAAATCGAACAAAAGAGAGACAAGTTTATACAGCTAAGCGATACGATTTGGGAAAACCCCGAGCTTTATTTCGAAGAGCATAAATCCTCCGAGTACTTGTGTAAAGCTTTGGAGGAAGAAGGATTTCAGGTAGAGAGAGGGGTAGCCGAAATTGAAACGGCATTTGTTGGAAGTTATGGCACCGGCAAACCAATTGTAGCGATTTTGGGTGAGTTCGATGCTTTAACAGGCTTAAGCCAACAAAAAGGGCTAGCCCACAATCAACCGATTGTTGCAGGCGGTTATGGTCATGGATGTGGACACAACTTACTAGGTGTAGGAGCCTTCGCAGCTGCAGTAGCCGTTAAAGAATATATGAAGCAAACAGGCATGCAAGGAACAGTTCGTTATTACGGCTGTCCTGCTGAAGAAAGCGGTTCAGGAAAAGCATATATGGTTCGAGCAGGGTTGTTTGAAGACGTGGACTTTGCACTCTCATGGCATCCGTCCACAACAGCTTATGTCATGAATGTCAGCTCGCAAGCGAACTACTCCGTACGGTTTAATTTCTATGGAAGAAGCGCCCATGCTGCTATTGCCCCTCATTTAGGTCGCAGTGCTCTGGATGCGGTGGAGTTGATGAACGTAGGTGTCAACTTTTTAAGGGAGCATATGATTTCGGAGGCTAGAGTCCATTATGCCATCACCAATACCGGGGGTGGGCTGCCGAATGTCGTACCTGCTCATTCCGAAGTCGTTTATTTAATTCGCGCTCCGAAAAAGCAGCAAGTCATGGAGCTGTACGAACGGGTGCACGATATTGCAAAAGGTGCCGCCTTAATGACAGGAACGACGATGGAAGTGGTTTTTGAAGGTGCTGCTTTGAACCTAGTCCCTAATACCACCTTGGCAGAAATCATGCATAGGAACTTAGTTGCTGTTGGTGTGCCTTCATATGATGAGCTTGATCAGCAATTTGCTCAGATGATCAGGGGTACTTTCTCTTCAGAAGAGCTGAACGCTGCTTTTGCAGGATTGGATGAAGAAACGGCGATGGCCTTAAAAGATAAAGCCATAGCAGATATCATTCCACCTTTTAGCAACAAGCAAGCCAGCATGCTGAGTTCCACCGATGTTGGGGATGTCAGTTGGTCGGTCCCGACGATGCAATGCAGGACAACGTGCTGGGCACTTGGAACACCGATACATACATGGCAAGTGGTGTCGCAAGGTGCGATGCCTATTGCCCACAAGGGTATGCTAGAGGCTGGCAAGGTTATCGCCTGCACGGCGATCGAGGCTATGGAAAACCCGGATATCCTTGCAAAGGCGAAGGCCGAATTGGAAAAACGGCTGCAAGGGGAGGCTTATGCTTCGTTAATCCCTACACATATAAGGCAGCCCCGTACTACTACAACAGCATAATACCTTAAGTACCAATCGATGTTAATTATGTTGACATTGCAAGCCGGAGTAATTATACTAATCAAATAAACGAATATATAAAGAAAGTTTCGCTAAATAAAAAGGCGTCTTTTGCGAGGACGTATTTAATCGGAGGGGGCGGCGGGGTCTAGGTTATAATGGGGGACGGAGTGCAGAGCAGTGAAAATAAATAATGAATTGGGGAGAAGATAATATGAAACGACTTGCGCTAATGAGCTTTACCTTGATTATGGTTTTGTCCATTGTTTTAGCAGGCTGCAACGGTAAGGAAGCCTCGAATGCGAGTGGGTCAAAGTCCTTAACAATTGCTATTCCGTATGATATTCTAGGCTTTGATATCCATAATCATAATAACACTCCAACGGAGTCGATTCATGTCAACATGTTTGACTACTTAGTCAGAAAGGATGCTAGCCAACAAATTCAGCCTGATCTCGCTGTTTCGTGGGAGTTAGTCAATGATACCACATGGAGATTTAAGCTGCGTGAAGGCGTTAAATTCCATAACGGCGATCCCTTTACTTCAGCGGACGTTAAGTTCACATTGGAACGTGTAGCCCAGGACAAAACACTTCTAGAGTATGGTAACTACAAGCAGATTAAAGAAGTGAAGGCTGTTGATGCCTATACCGTTGAAATTATTACGGACGGTCCTCAACCTGCCCTGCTGAAGCGTCTGTCGCGTCTGGGCTCCGGGATGCTGCCGGCCAAGTATATTGGGGAAAAGGGATGGGATGAGTTTCAAAAGAATCCTGTCGGAACAGGTCCTTACAAATACAAAGAGTGGATTCGCGATAACCGTTTACTCTTGGTGAAAAACCCGGAATACTTCGGTCAAGCTGCAAAATGGGATGAGCTTAACTTTCGTGTCATTCCAGAAGACGCTACTCGGGTAGCGGAAATGTTGACTGGTGGCGTTGATTTGGCTGTCAATATCCCTCCTGCTGATATGAAGCGTGTAGAAAGCAATGACGGTACGCATACGGCAGAAAGCCCTACACAACGGGTGATTCAGTTAACCGTCCGCACAACAACAGGAACAGTTACAGCGGATGCGCGCGTTCGTGAAGCAATTGATTTAGCGATTAACAAACAAGCGATCATAGACAGTATTTATCTTGGAGCTGCTACACCTACTCGTACTCGTGTAACGAAGGGTAATTTTGGAGCCAAAGAAGATTTGTATGGCAAAACTTTGTATGATCCGAAGCGTGCTAAGGAATTATTGAAGGAAGCGGGCTTTGAAAAGGGGCTGGAGCTGACCTTTACCGCTTCGAGTGTCAGCTCGAAGGACAAGGAAACTGCGGAACTGATCGCTGCGATGCTGGGTGAAGTGGGGATTAAAGTCAAACTGGAGTTATTAGAAAATAGTGCTTATCAAGAGAAGTTTAAAGGAAAGAAATTTAATGAGCTGGCTATGGTTCCTTTTGGTAATTCGATGTTTGATGCAGCCTTGGCGTTCCAATTTGCATCAACAGATGGGGCTAAAGGGGAAACCGATTATAGCAACCCAGAGGTAGACCAACTGCTAAAAGCAGCAGAAGTCAATATGAATGAGAAGGATCGTGAGCAGCAGTACTACAAGGTGCAGGATATTATAGCTAAAGATCGTCCATTCATCTATCTTTTCCAAATAAACGCCACTTTCGGTATGAAGGATAAAATCGAATTTAAACCGCGTTTGGATGAAATGCTTTTTGCAGATGAAATAATCGTAAAGTAAGGATGTCAAAGAAGAGGAGAGGGCTTCAGTGAAGTCCTCTTTTATCCCAAAACCTTTATCTTCCAGGTGGTGAAACGTGAAAAGTTTTTTAATCAAAGCTATATTCCAGTTTGTTCCCGTCATGTTCCTCATTTCTATCATCGTTTTTATTCTGGTTTATTTGAGCGGTGATCCGGTAACGCTGATGCTTTCCGAAACGGCGACGGACGAAGACCGAAACATTCTGATTGCCGCACTTGGTTTAGACCAACCTATGTATATCCAATATCTGAAATATATGTCGAATCTATTGCAAGGAGATTTCGGGACCTCCTTTCGCTATAAGGCTGCCGCATTGCCCATTGTGCTCGAGCGTCTTCCGGCAACCTTTGAATTAGCAATCGCTTCGATGGTTGTAGCCACTGTTATTTCCGTTCCGCTAGGGATATTGTCGGCAACCAAGCGTAATTCTTTCTTGGATGTGGGTATTACAGGAATTGCCGTACTCGGCAAGGCTATGCCGAGCTTCTGGCTAGGCATCATGCTCATTCTTTTATTTTCAGTAACGATGTCTTTTTTTCCAGTATCGGGCCACGGCACTTTTGCCCATCTTGTTCTGCCGGCGATTACGCTTGGAACAGGAATCGCTGCCGAAATGACCTTATTGATACGCTCCAGTATGCTGGAGATTTTAAGTCAGGATTATATCCGTACGGCCAGAAGTAAAGGGGTTACGGAACAAATAGTGATTTATAAGCATGCATTCCGCAATTCGCTGATCCCCGTTATCACGATTATGTCACTTCAGACCTCCCTGTTGATAGGTGGAACCCTAATAACGGAAACGATTTTTTCTTGGCCGGGAATGGGGCAATTGGTTATTCAAGCTGTCAATGCAAGAGACATGTCGATCGTGCAGGCTGCCGTATTTGTAATTTCTATATTGGTCATTTTTAGCAACCTGCTTGCTGACCTTATCTACCGCTATCTGGATCCGCGGATCAAGGTATAACTAATCGGGGGTGTATTTTGTGTCAGCTTCTCTTGGAACCAAGGCTGGAAGCGTTCCCGCAACGACAAGGAGTCAACGTCCGGGAGCGCTGCTTCGCTTGACACATCAGTTGTTAAAGAGCAAGACAGGGACAATTGGACTCATTATTGTTGTGTTGGTTTTTTTAATGGCCATATTTGCAGCAATACTGGCTCCTGCTGACCCAGCCCATACTGAGGTAGCCAAGCGCCTGATTCCGCCAGTGTGGATGGAAGGCGGAAACTCGAGTTTTCCGTTAGGCACGGATAATTTAGGACGGGATAACCTGAGCCGTATCATTTATGGTTCACAGGTATCCCTGCTTGTAGGCATTTGCGCAGTAGTAGTGGCCGGGGTTATTGGCATTACACTCGGCTTGCTGGCTGGCTATTACGGCGGTTGGCTGGATGTCATTATTATGCGAATCGTAGACGCCTTTTTGGCGATACCGGGTATTTTATTTATGCTTGTCATTATGTCAGTGACGGGGCCCAGTTTAGTTACTTTGATTTTAGTTCTTGGTTTTACGAACTGGCCTCAATACGCACGGATCGTTCGGAGTGAGGTATTGAGTGTTAAAGAACGGGATTTTGTTCGTGCAGCCAGAGCAGTTGGAGCTAAGGACATGGGGATTATAAGGACGCATATTTTGCCTAATGTCGCTTCCTCTTTAATCGTCATTTCGACCTTGAGTGTGGCAACGACCATTATTTTGGAGGCTTCCATGAGCTTTTTGGGATTAGGCGTCCAGTCTCCAACGGTATCCTGGGGAGTCATGCTAAGTGATGGCCGTCAATACCTAGCTACCAGTTGGTGGGTTGCTACTTTTCCTGGGGTTGCGATAACAATTACGGTATTGGGGATCATCTTCCTTGGCAATTTCTTGCGTGACACTCTAGATCCGCGCATGAAAGCCAGGGGATCGAAATAGTGAGGCGGGGTGAAACAAATTGGCAGTAACGAAACTTCTTGAAGTGCTGGATTTGAAGACGCATTTTAAAACCGAAGAGGGGATCGTCCCCTCCGTTAATGGGGTCACCTTTTCCGTTAATAAAGGAGAAACACTTGCTATTGTAGGTGAATCGGGATGTGGAAAAAGCGTTACGTCCCTATCGATTATTGGTCTTATTGCCGATTCGGGGGAAGTGGTTGGCGGGCAAATTCTTTTCCAGGGGCAGGATTTGCTTCAAATGAGCAAGAAAGAAATCCGCAAGCTCCGAGGCAACAAGATCTCCATGATTTTTCAGGAACCGATGACTTCCCTTAACCCCGTGTTTACGATTGGGAATCAAATCGGCGAAGTGATTCGTATACACCAAAAGGCAGATAAGAAGGAAGCGCGAGAAAAGAGCATCAAGATGCTGGAGCTTGTTGGGATACCTAATCCGAATAAATTGGTTGATAATTTCCCGCATCAGCTGTCTGGAGGCATGCGTCAACGGGTAATGATTGCCATGGCCTTAGCCTGCAACCCAGAGCTGCTAATTGCGGATGAACCAACAACGGCACTGGACGTAACGATTCAAGCGCAAATCTTAGAAATGATCAATAAGCTTAGCAAAGAGCTTAATACAGGGGTCATACTGATCACCCATGATTTGGGTGTCGTTGCGGAAATGGCCGATCGAGTAGTGGTCATGTATGCTGGGGAAGTGGTAGAAGAAGCGAATGTATATGATCTGTTTGCTCGTCCGAAGCATCCGTATACGATTGGCTTGCTTGGATCGCTGCCTAAAATTGAAGAGCGGCGTGAGGAGCTGGATTCAATATCGGGTACGGTACCAAACCTGCTTGATATGCCCAGCGGCTGTACCTTCCATCCGCGCTGTCATTTGGCCGACGAACAGTGTAAGGCAGTTAAACCACAACTGGAGAAGTATGGCGACAATCATTACGCGCGTTGTCTGAAGGTAGGTGAAGACAAATGAATCCAACGATAACGGAGAAGCCTC
This sequence comes from Paenibacillus agricola, assembly GCF_011440305.1. Taxonomy (GTDB): domain Bacteria; phylum Bacillota; class Bacilli; order Paenibacillales; family NBRC-103111; genus Paenibacillus_S; species Paenibacillus_S agricola. The sequence goes on from NZ_JAAOIW010000006.1 coordinate 147,801, forward strand.
TATTAGAAGTAAAAGGATTAAAAAAACATTTCCCTATAAAAAAAGGAATGTTTTCAAAAAAAACAGGTTCGGTACGCGCGGTGGATGGCTTGGATTTTATCGTAAGACGTGGTGAAACCTTGGGGATTGTAGGTGAGTCTGGCTGTGGGAAGTCAACTGCAGGCCAGTTGATCCTGCGGCTTCTGGATGAGACCGAAGGTGAAATTTGGTTTGAAGGCGTGGATTTGACCAAGTTAAATAAAGAAGAAACCAGAAAAATACGCCGTGATTTACAGATCATTTTTCAGGATCCATTCGCATCTTTAAATCCACGTATGAAAGTGGAGGATATTATTGCTGAACCCTTAAAGGTACATGGTCTCTATAAGGGGGCAGAGCTCAAACAGAAGGTAGCAGAATTACTTGAGGTTGTTGGCTTGGGGCCGCATCATGCATCACGGCATCCGCACGAGTTTAGCGGCGGACAGAGGCAGCGTATCGGAATTGCCCGCGCACTGGCTCTTAAACCGAAGCTGATCGTCTGTGATGAGCCTGTGTCTGCCTTGGATGTATCTATTCAGTCGCAGATTTTGAATCTATTAAAGAAATTACAGAAAGAATTCCAGCTGACTTATATTTTTATCGCTCATGGATTACCGGCTGTGAAGCATATCAGTGACCGAATCGCTGTCATGTATTTAGGGAAAATTGTAGAGCTTGCCGATTGTGATGCATTGTTCGCCCATCCGATGCACCCGTATACGGAGGCGCTGATATCGGCTGTTCCGATCCCGGACCCCACCCAAAGGAAGGAGCGGATTGTTCTGCAGGGAGACCTGCCCAGCCCCTCCAATCCGCCTTCTGGCTGCAACTTCCATACCCGCTGCCCATATGTACAGGAAATTTGCCGGCAAACGGAGCCTCCCTTACAGCAGGTTACAGAAGGTCATTACAGTGCTTGTCATTTCCCGAATTTTTTTAAGGATTTCGTAAAAGCGTAAACCAACGATTGTTCATACCGGTAGTGGCAATAAGCGGTACCGCACGTTTGGTGCCACTACCCATAGCCTGATTTTTAGTGGAGCCATCATATGCATGATGGCTCTATTTTTACATCCATTGTGATTCTCAAGCTATATAGAATTTAAATGCCCTTCACGAACTCTCGCTCATAAATAGCAGCCACTTTATCAAGGATCTTCCTGCCGTGCTCGACGAACTTCAGCTCTGTAATCTGGCCTTTCATTATATAGATACCCGACAATTCCTTATGTTCACCCAGTGCTGCTTCATATAAAAGCGATGCTCCTTTGCTTGGAGGTGGGAAAAATAGTTTAATAACCGGTCTCAAAATAAAAGGCAGCCCTGAATTTCTTCCCTTTCTCATCGTATTATTGCCTCCAGGGTCTACACTTCGAATCTTGATGCCTTCGTCTGCGACTAGTGGAGCCAATTCACGGGTCCATAGGGAAAGCGCTAGCTTGGTAATGGCATAGGAACCGACCAGCTTTTTGAATGTTGTTGGATGCTCCAGCTTGTTGGGATCAAACCCCTTGAGAAATTTAAAAGCGTTGGTAGAGGTATTCACAACAGTTTTCAAAGTCCCTCTGAGCAAAAGCTCTTTTAATTCCATAAAAATGATATAGGGCACAACTGTCTGCAGTTCAAAATGCATTTCGCGTCCCTGCTTGGAGAAGCTAAGTTCCCCCAAGCTGCCACCGGCGTTGTTAAACAGCACATCGATCTTCGTTTCTTGGGTCTTGATCTGGTCCAGCGCTTGCTTCAAGTTATCGAAATCAGTCAGTTCGGCCTTGTATAGTCGAAGCTGCCCTTTCCTTAAGTATTCTTGGATCACTGTGTCATCTGCGGGAAATCCTGAGCGGATCAAGGCGATGACCTGCCAGCCCTCAGCTAGCATTTTGCGCGTTAGCTCCAGCCCGATTCCATTGCTCGCTCCTGTAATCAACGCGGTTTGATTGTGTCTCGTTATTTTCATCTTGGTTTCCTCCATTCCTTGGCTTCCATTCGGCTATCAATTTAGGTTATCGATCGATGTGCCTACTATACAACTTGGAGTTGACTCCAAGTCAAGCAATAGAACATTTCATTTTATTTAGGGATAGAGTCCTATTTAAAATATAGACATATTATGAACTCCTGATTTTTGCATTGACAGTTTATAAATGATGGTGGTAAAGTAAGACCTAGTAGATTGGTAGGAATTAAAAGAATGCAGGGGGAGTTTGAACCATGAACAAAATTAAACAAAGCATAGCGTTAATGCTCGTGCTGATTCTGGCTGTGAGCTTGGCAGCATGCGGAGCCAAACCAGAGGCTAAGGCACCGGAAGCTACAAACGGCGCAGCCACCACCACAGGTGCTGCTTCATTAGAGAACAAGAAGGTTGCCTTAATTATGCAAATTAATCTGGGCACGTTCTCGGCTCAATATATCGAAGGAGTTAAAGAGCAGGTTGAAAAGCTGGGCGGTAAGGTGACTGTATTTACGGCTGAAGGCGATCTGGCCAAGATGTCCTCTAATCTGGATGCGGCGATCAACCAAAAATTCGACGGCATTCTAATCGACCACGGTACAGCGGAAGCGTTGGAAGCTGGTGTGAAGAAAGCGTTGGAGAAAAAGATTCCTGTGATTGCCTTCGATGTTGATATCAAGGTGCCGGGCGTAACTGTACTGGAGCAGGGTGACCAAAAGATGGCTGAGCTTACACTGGACAAGCTGAGCAAGGATATGGACGGCAAAGGCAATATCGTGAAGATCTGGGTAGCCGGCTTTGCGCCAATGGAACGCAGACAAATTGCTTACAAAGCATTTATGGATAAAAACACTGGAATTAAGGAAGTAGCGGCATTCGGCGCTGCTTCGCAGAATACAGCTTTGGATACGCAAGCGCAAATGGAAGCGATTCTGAAGAAGTTTCCGAACAAAGGCGATATTACTGCGGTATGGGCGGCTTGGGATGAATTTGCTAAGGGTGCTGCACGTGCAATCCAACAAGCAGGACGTACAGAAATCAAAATTTACGGTATCGATATGAGTGACGAGGATTTGCAAATGATTCAGGATCCGAAGAACCCTTGGGTTGCTTCCGCTGCTGTTGATCCTAAGGATATCGGACGTATTCAGGTTCGTTTCCTGTACCAAAAGCTGCATGGCGATCAAACACCGGAAAAAATTGTATTGGATCCGGTTTTCGTATCGAGAGATCAACTTCCAGCTACACAAATATCGACTGCACAACTTAGCGAGCATGTTAAAGGCTGGGGTAAAAGTGAACAGGGATATACGGAATGGTTGAAGCAAGCTGAGAAGCCTGTAAATAAATGATTTGGTAATTAATCATAGAGCATATATAAAGGCATTCATATAGATGTCTGTTATCCCATCGATCCCAATCGATGGGATTTTCCATTGAAATGAGGAGCGTGATGTCAGTATGACGAAGTCCGTCACTTTACTGCAAATGAGTCATATATCCAAATCGTTTCCGGGTGTAAAGGCATTGCAGCAGGTTGATTTTGCTGTCAGAGGCGGCGAAATCCACGCATTGCTCGGTGCAAATGGGGCAGGGAAGAGTACGCTGATTAAGGTGATGTCTGGAGCTTACCTGCCGGACGAAGGAGAAATCGCGATTGACGGAAAACCGCTGAGAATTGGCGGACCAAGTGATGCAATCCAGAGCGGCATTCAATGTGTCTATCAGGAAGTGGATACAGCTCTAGTACCCAAGCTGACGGTTGCGGAAAATATTATGCTCGACCGGATGACTCGCGGAAGTAGCTGGTTAAACTGGAGGCAAATGGAGCGGGAGGCCGCGAAGCTCTTAAGCGATATCGGTTTGGAGGTTGATGTGAGACGTCAGGCGGGTGAGCTGAGCATCGCGCAAAAGCAAATGGTGCTCATCGCCAGAGCGCTGGCGCAGAAAGCCAAATTTATTATATTCGACGAGCCGACAGCGCCGCTCAGCAATGACGAGGCTGATCAGCTGTTCCGCATCATGGATCGGCTCAAGGCAGAGGGTGTAGGCTGTATTTTTATATCCCACCGCTTGAATGAGGTGTTCCGCATTAGCGATAAAGTAACAGTTATGCGCGACGGGCGGATTATTGCGACCCAGGCCGCTGCTGATACGAATATCGATAGTGTGATCGAACAGATGCTGGGCAGAACGTTTGAAGAGGAGTTTCCCAAGGTAGAGGTGCCGATTGGAGAGACGTTGCTGGTAGCGAGCAGTGTGACGCAAGGAACCAAGGTACGTGATGTGAGCTTGTCCGTGCACAGCGGCGAAATCGTTGGCATCTTCGGTATGGTTGGAGCCGGGAAGACGGAGCTGGCTAGACTCTTGTTCGGTGCCGATTTGTTAGAAAGCGGGCAAATAGAGCTGCGCGGCAAGCGGCTGAAGCTGGGCAGCCCAAGTGATGCGATACGCGAAGGGATAGCACTTATTCCCGAGGAGCGGCGAAAACAGGGCATTCTGGTTGAACAGTCGGTCAAGCACAATCTGTCTCTGCCGCTGCTCAAGCTATTCAGCCGGTTCGGGTTCGTGCAGCAGTCACAGGAAGCTGCAAATGCAAGGTCGATGATCGGGCAACTGGGCGTGCAGCCGCCGAATATGGAGCAGCTTGTGAAATATTTGAGCGGAGGCAACCAGCAGAAGGTAGCCGTCGGCAAATGGCTTCCGACCGATGCCCAGATTTATATTTTTGACGAACCAACTAAGGGAGTAGATATAGGAGCGAAAAGCGATATCTTTCGTCTGATTGGCCGTCTGGCTGGAGAAGGCAAAGGCATTATATATTGTTCCTGCGAAATGACCGAGCTTCTAGGGATTGCCGACCGGATTCTGGTAATGAGCTACGGGCAAATTGTTAAGGAGCTGCGTCGTGATGAGGCTACACAGGAAAATATGTTGTATTATGCAAGTGCAGGGGAGGCAGCGTTTCAGTGAAAGATAAATGGCTTGATTTATCCTATAAATACGGAGCTTTAGTGATTATCGCTCTCGTTATTGTACTTTTTTCCTTGAGCAACGAGAACTTTCTGTCTTATGATAATTTGGCTGATATATTGCGCTCGATCTCTATCGTTACCTTTGTGGCGATCGGTGTCACCTTTTCGCAAATCGTCGATGGCTTCGATCTGTCGGTAGGATCGACGGTTTCGTTAACGACCGTTGTTGTGGCTTCGATGATGGTATTTTACCAGCTGCCGCTGGTTGTAGTGCTTACGGTTCCCTTGCTAATCGGGGCGTTGGTCGGATTGTTAAATGCGCTACTGATCGTCAAGGTTCGTATTCCCGATCTGTTGGCAACGTTGGCGGTCATGTACATTATCGGCGGCGTGCACAAGACCTACACGAAAGGCTTCTCCATTTATAACAATATGCAGCTGCCAGATGGAGCGAAGGCACCGGGTAAATTTACAGAGTCATTCCTCTGGATTGGCCAAGGCAAGCTGCTGGGGCTTCCGGTTCCGGTAATCCTGATGATTGTTGCAGTTGTGGTTGTGCATATTTTCCTGACATATACCCGCTGGGGACGGCAGCTGTATGTTACCGGAGGCAACCAGGAAGCGGCGCGTTTATCAGGTATTCGGGTTAACCGTGTACGCACTTTGGCGTACGTGCTGTCCGGGATCTTTGCTGCGATTGGCGGGCTGCTGTTCGCAGCGCGCGTTGGCTCCGGCCAGATTGACGCGGGGGCTCCCCTATTAATGGAATCGGTCGCCGCGGTGTTCGTCGGATACTCCGTCTTGGGTGCGGGCAAGCCTAACGTTATTGGTACTTTTTTTGGGGCTGTCCTGATCGGAGTTCTGTTGAACGGGCTGACCATGCTGAACCTGCCTTATTATGCCTTCGATATTATTAAAGGTTTGGTGCTCGTCCTGGCGCTTGCGATTACTTTTATCCATTTAACGCGTAAACGTGCTGCGTAGTTGTGTTTGTTTTACACGCAATGGTATGATTTAGGCTAATGGTCCATCGGGCTGTTGTTGGGAAAGGATGGGTTTACTTTGGCAATACAGATTCCGTTAAAGGGTAACAAAAATATGGAACTTGACGATATCATTAAGCTGGCTCCCAAGCAGTGGGCTAAAATTTTCGAAAGATCCGTTTTGAAAACAGAAAAGCAGTGGCTGCAACCCAAAACAAACGGGATAAAAATTAAATTAACATCGGATCAGCGCCAGGATGTAATCCTGCACAAGAACGGGTTTGTCGAGAAGCATAGCGGGGATTCCTTAATGCTAGACGGAAAGATTAGATTTACGGATCACGGCTTGCAACGAATTTCTGAGAGAATCGATAAAATGCCACCCGAGACGCCTCCATCAGAGGCAGCCATGCGAGCTATGGTAGACCTAGTTATACGTTCGACTGAAGTATCCCAGGATGCAGAGTGGAGAGGTTATGCTTCGCTTAGCTACAGCTTTAAAGGCACGTACGAACAAACCGAGTGCGCTGTTGTGGTGGTCTTTGAGGGTGACAGGCTGGTAATTACAGAGGTTACCGATATAGGGGAAACCGTTAATGTGACCTCCTTAATCCAGGAGGACCAGCTGCAGAGGCTGCAGGCATTCAGGGACCAGCTCCAGCACGAATAGTTCCCCAAGTCCGATGAAGAAGCCGAATTATTGTGACCATACTTACGCAATTTGTTAAAAAGACTTATTCTCATGGCTATGATGCCGTGAGATAAGTCTTTTTTTTAATGCCAATGCGAACCGTCATTAAGACAGTACATCCGTTTATCCTCGCTTCTATAGTGCAAGTGCTTCGGATAGCTGCCGATAAGGAGAGGCTAATGTTTCGGCAATGTGCTGTACAGGCTCATGAAATTGGGAGGACGGTGAATAAATCATTTGGATCGTCCGAGCTGGATAACTCGCATCCAATCTAAAAATTTGGTAAGGGATGGACTCATGATGTAACCTGCGGGGTAACGGGTTCGGAGAATGGAGAGTATTGAAAAAACTAACCGTGTCATAGATGAAAGAATTGGGCAAAATGGCGCAGCCTAAACCGTTAGAAATCATGTTGATGACGATTCCCACATCGTTGACCTCACGAATATCCCCCGGCATGCTGCCGAGCAGTTGTACTACAGCCTGTTCGGTCATTTTTTTTAGGAGAAAGCGTGAGTTGAATAATATTAGCGTTGTATTCAACAGGTGGTCGATATTTTCTAATTGGTCGCCAGTACCAATATCCATATCACGTGGAGCCAAGAAGAGCATTTCCTCGGCAAACATCTTTAATGATTCGAGATCGGGTCTGTTGTATTGATGGGGAACGATACCGAGGTCAATTTCCCCTATAGACACCAAATCGAGAATGAAGTTAGGGGGCTCCGACAATATATCGTAGGTCAGGAGCGGAAAGGAACGATTCATTTCAAGCAGAATAGGATTGAAAAAGGATACGCTCAACGGGCGGGAAATTCCGATTTTTAATTTTTTCCTTGAAACCTCTTGGTTATTTAAACTTTTGGCCAGGGGGTCCATGTATAGAGCCTTTAATTTGTTGATAATCATCACGTCGTCAATCTCCTGAACAGCCTTTAGTGCATGATTTAAAAAGGCGGTCCCATGTGTGGTCAATTTGACACCCTTCCAATTTCTCTCCAGCAAGTTGACGCCCAACTCTTGTTCCAGTTTTTTCAATCTTGTCGTTAATGTAGGTTGTGAAAGGTGTAGCAATTGAGCTGCTTTAGAAATGCTTTTTTCCCGGGTTATGGTTATGAAGGCGTGCAAGTCCGTCCAATCCATGGCGAACACCTCCTTTTTAGTTGTATAAAGCTACCTAATATAAGAAGTGGCACAATAAGTAACATTAATATAACACAAAATATTTAAAGAGGGTATATGAAATTACTATTACCTCCCGCAATGTATTTTCATGTTACTATATGTGTCATAGGAAGATAAATAAATAGCTTCATTAGTGCTTAAAAATGTGCAAGGTGGTGAGTAGACATGGATGAAGTATTAAAGATAGAAAATCTAGTTGCTGAGTTTTCAACCAATAGGGGGATGGTAGCAGCTGTTCGTGGTGTCTCACTCCGTGTACCAAAAGGAAAAACACTTGTCGTTCTGGGTGAATCTGGATCGGGGAAAAGTGTCATGCTGCGCTCTATATTACGGATGACTCCCATAGGCTCACGGTTGTCTGGCACGATATGCTTTCAAGATGAAGAGCTGCTGGAGAAGTCGGATAAAGAAATCCAGGCTATTAGGGGCAATAAGATCGCCATGATATTTCAGGATTCTTTATCTGCACTTGATCCCTTGTACCGGGTGGGGGCACAAATCGAAGAGACGATCATGGCCCATCAGAAAGTGCGACGCTCCCAGGCCAAAGAGCAGGTCGTTGAGCTTTTTCGCAAAGTAGGCATCCCTTCACCCCAAGAGCGTGCCAAGGTTTATCCCCATCAAATGAGTGGGGGAATGCGCCAGCGTGCTGTGATCGCTATGGCATTAGCTTGCACCCCGGAGCTTCTATTGGCGGATGAGCCAACCACTGCATTGGATGTGACCATTCAATCGCAAATTCTTCATTTGTTCAAGGAGATCCAAGCGGAATACGGAATGTCGATTATTATGGTTACCCATGATATCGGTGTTGCTGCTGAAATTGCTGACGAAATCGCTGTTATGTATGCGGGGCGAATTGTGGAGTTCGGTAGTATGAAACAGATTCTGTCTTCTCCGGCACATCCTTATACCAAGGGGCTTATAGCAGCAACGCCCCGTCAAGGGCATAAGGGAAGGCTGGTTACCATTCCCGGGCTTCCTCCTTCTATAGCTAACATGCCCACAGGCTGTGCTTTCGCCGAGCGATGCCCAGAGGCTCAGCCTGCTTGCTCCAAACAAACACCCGCCTTCGTCCTGTTAAATCCTTGGCAGCGAGCTGCTTGTATTCGACTGCCTGAGACCCAATCGAAGATAGACCTTGAAATCGCGTATTAAGTAAATACAATAGGATGGTTAACAGGCTATATAACATGAGGAGGCTATATAAGTATGGATAAAAAGCGGAATCTACGTAAAGGGCTACAGACGTTGATATTGTCTGTAGTTGCACTAATGGTTATAGCGGGATGCACCAAGGGAGCGACTGAAGGCCCCACCGCAGCAGCGCCGGCTGAGAAGAAGCCATTGGTTATCGCAATGTCGGCTGCCAATGTTCCGCTTCCAGATACATCGCCAACTGAAGCACTGGAAGGCTGGAGATTCGTTGGTTTTCAGCTTTACGATGGATTGACCAGGTGGAGCCTGGCTCAAGGGGACAAGCCGGCTGAAGTCGGACCTGGGTTGGCGGAAACGTGGGAGGTCTCCAAGGAAGACCCGAAACTGTGGACGTTTCATCTGCGCAAAAACGTTAAGTTTCACGATGGGACGCCTTTCAATGCCGACGCTGTGATCTTCGCCATGGATCGCATTAAAAAACAGGATTCGCCTTTTTATAATGCCAGAGCGGCAGCGAGTGTATTAAGCTATTTGAAATATATCGATAGTTACAAGAAAGTGGACGACGATACGATACAGATTACGACCAAGGAACCTTACAGCTATCTTCTCTACGATATTGCTTTTATTCTCGTTCCTAGTCCAGAAGCTGTGACCAAGTATGCTCAGGAATATACGAATCATCCTGCAGGTACAGGACCTTTTAAATTCGTCAGTATGAAGCAAGGTCAAGAGTTGGTGATGGAGAAAAACGAGCAGTATTGGGGTGCGATTCCCAAAGTCGACAAAGTCATTCTGCGACCAATGCCTGATGCTTCATCGAGACTTGCGGCGCTGCAAACCGGTGATGTGAACTGGGCGGAGATCCCTCCTCCAGAAGCTGTGAATCAATTGAAAAAGTCCGGCTTTCAAGTGATGTTGAATAATTATCCGCATATTTGGACCTACGTGTTCAATATGGCAGAAGGGCCATGGAAAGATAAACGCGTGAGACAAGCAGCCAATTATGCAATCGACCGGGAAGGATTAAGTAAATCTTTGTTAAATGATGTAGCTAAGCCTGCTCTGCAACTGTTTTATCCCGGTCATTCGTGGTATAGCGAGAGTGCAGTGAAGTACGGTTATGACCCAGAGAAGGCCAAGAAATTACTTGCCGAAGCGGGTTATCCGAATGGATTTCAAACTACCTTTATCGTTCCAACGAGCGGCTCTGGCAATATGTGGCCGCTGCCGATGAATGAGTTTGTGCAAAAGAATTTAAAGGATATCGGTATCAATGTGAAAATTCAAGCCATCGAATGGCAGACCTTGATCACTACATTCAGAACCGGATTTGCCCCGGGAACCGATGTGGGAGCCTATAATTACTCTTTCGCGGCGATTGCGCCATGGGCCTACGAACGGTATTATGCGAAAAGCTCCTTTAAACCAAATGGCTTTAATGTCGGTGAGTATTCCAATGATCAGCTTGAGGGACTTTTGGAAAAAGCTAGACAGTCGTTCAATCCATCGGAAAGAGACGGCTACCTGCGGGAAGCAGGCACGATCGTTACCGAGGATGCGCCTTGGCTATTTGTAGCCCATGATCTGAATTTACGGGCTTTAGCCAAAAATGTAAAAGGGTTCATACAGCCTCAATCCTGGTTTGCAGATTTGACCAGCATTCATATCGAGTAAAGGGTGACGTCATGGCACAGTTTCTTCTTAAACGCATTATATTGATGATCCCTACACTGCTTGGGGTATCGATTATCGTCTTTCTTATGCTGCAAATTGTACCTGGCGATCCGATAGACAGCATACTGTCCCCGGATGCTACGGAGGCCGACCGCCAAAAGCTCGTGCAGGAGATGGGATTCGATCAGCCTCTATATATTCAATATATGGACTGGATGATGCATATTCTGCGAGGGGATTTAGGCCAGTCTATCATCAAACGTGTTTCCATTAACCAACTGCTTTTTGATGGATTGTGGAACACATTGGTCTTAGCGTTATCAGCGGGATTATTTTCATTCGTTCTCAGTATAGCTATTGGGGTTTATAGCGCTTATAAGCCCAAGTCGTGGCTTGCTTCGTTAGCCAATATTATTGGATTAACAGGTGTGACCATTCCCAACTACTGGATGTCGCTTATACTGATAGGCATCTTTTCTGTAACACTCGGCTGGCTTCCTCCATCAGGGATGATGAGTTCAGGCAATGGGGGTATTGGTGATTTGCTGCTGCATTTGGTTCTTCCTTCCATAGCGGCTGGCATGACGACGCTAGGAGTCATGACGCGGATGGTGCGGAGCACGATTTATGATATCTTGAACCAAGATTTCGTGGCTACCCTTCAAGCGAAGGGTGTGAGTTCATTTACAATTATGAAGCATGTTCTCAGAAATGGAACGCCGATGATTTTGACAGTGGCCGGCTTGCAGTTCGGCCATCTGCTCGGTGGTTCTGTTTTAGTGGAAACTGTCTTTACCTGGCCTGGCCTAGGCCAACTGATTTATCAAGCTATCAGCCAGAGGGATTTCCCGGTTATACAAGCAGGAGTGCTGTCTATCGCTGTTATATTCGTTATTTTGAATCTGACTGTTGATGCGCTCCATGCTATGATCGATCCCAGGGTCAGACATACGTAAGGAGGAGAAGGAAGTGGCTGCTCATATTGATGCCGCAAAGTCGGTAAAGTTGACAGTGATACCGAAAGAAGAATCGCGTCTTTGGATCACTTGGAATGCTTTTTACCAGAATCGGGTCGCTATGGTTTCATTAATTGTGTTGGTTCTGATTGTGCTATCCTGCCTGTTTGCTCCGATAATTGCACCCTATGGCCCTCTTGACGGAAAAATAGGTGAAAGACTTCAGCCAATGGGAACGGTGGGACATTTTCTCGGTACGGATGAACAAGGACGCGATTTATGGACGCGTATTTTGTACGGTGGCCGCTTAAGCTTGATTACGGGCATTCTGCCTGTAATCATCGCGGCTTGTATTGGTGGATTCCTTGGAGTCATCGCAGGCTATTTCGGAGGCATTATTAATACGTTAATCATGCGGATACTTGATATCTTTTATTCGTTTCCGGTCGTCTTGTTGGCAATTGGTATATCCTCGGCATTAGGCCAAGGTATGAACAATATCATTATCTCGATTTCGATTGTGTTCATTCCGCCCATTGCGCGGATTGCCGAATCTGCTGTAAAGGCGGTGATGGCGGAGGAATTCATCGAAGCCGCCAGGTCCAGCGGTGCCCATGCTTTCGCGATTATCCGCTATCATGTTCTATCGAACGTATTCAGCAAAATATTTGTATACAGCACGACGCAGATCAGCATCAGTCTGGTGTTGGCCTCCGGTTTAAGCTTCCTCGGATTGGGAGTATCACCGCCGGACGCAGAATGGGGTATTATGCTGAACAGCCTTAAGCAGCAAATCTTCATTGATCCCATTGTTACGGTAATTCCGGGTGCATTTATTTTTCTTACGGCGTTAACGGTTAATCTGTCAGCGGACGGATTGCGGGATGCCTGGGAAACGAAGTGAAAAGGAGGAATGCTGCGTGAAGCCCATATTGGAGGTTGTTAACCTAAATAAAGAATTTCCTGTCAAGGGGATGTGGTGGCAAACAAAAGGCGCTGTTTCTGCTGTCAAGGATGTCTCGTTATCTTTGAAACCGCAGGGAACCCTAGGGATCGTAGGAGAATCCGGCTGCGGTAAATCGACATTAGCTCGTTTAATATTAAGGTTGATTGAGCCGGATTCAGGAGAAGTTCGACTGCGGGGGGATGATATTTTACCTTACAAAGGCTCAAAGCTCCTGCAGGTCCGAAAAAATATGCAAATGGTTTTCCAAAACCCGTATTCCTCCCTTAATCCCAAAATGACGCTGCTTGAAAATGTGGCCTTTAATTTATATGTAAACGGGGTATCCAAGCACGACGCGAGAAAGAAGGCCCATCATTATCTGGAGGCCGTAGGATTGCCGAAGGCTTTCGCTGAGCGTTATCCGGGCAGTCTTAGTGGAGGGCAAAGACAGCGAGTGGCGATTGCCAGAGCGCTTGTGCTTGAACCGGACATTATTATTGCTGACGAGGCTGTTTCTGCCTTGGACAAATCCGTACAGGCCCAAGTTTTAAACCTGTTTCAGGATCTGAAAAAAGAGTTTTCGCTTTCCTTGCTATTCATCTCGCATGATTTAAATGTAGTGGAATATATGAGCGATGAAGTTATGGTGATGTATCTGGGAACCGTGGTGGAGAAGGGCTCTGCCCAACAAATGTATGCCCATCCTTACCACCCCTATACACAGGCGTTGCTCCATTCTGCACCCTCGATGGATGTTGGAAGCCCGGCGGTACATAAACATTTCGATATCAAGGGGGAGCTTCCCAGTCCTATGAATCCGCCTTCCGGCTGCCGGTTTCGAACGCGTTGTCCATACGCCGAGGAACGGTGTGCCCAGTCCGCTCCTCCGATGGTGGAAGTGAGTCCTGGCTATGAGGTTGCTTGTTTTCTGTATGAAACCGGACACGATAGAGAGAAGGTCAGCCATGGTACGGGATACACCGTCGACAATTAAAGAAACGGCAGCGCTTATACAAAGCAGGCAGCTTTCTCCTGTGGAGTTATTAACTGATAGCTTGGAGCGAATCAGTAAGTATGAACCTGTGTTGAATACATTTATTTGCGTTATGGCAGATGAGGCTATGGAACAGGCCAAGCTTGCTGAAATGGCGATTATGTCTGGGAATTATAAGGGCCTCCTTCATGGGATCCCCCTATCCATAAAGGATATTATTGCTTATGCTGATGTCCCGATGACGAATGGATCTAGGGTTGCTCCTGATCATATGCCTCCCTACCATGCCACTGTTACTCGGAAATTAATCGATGCGGGAGCAGTTGTTGTGGGCAAAGCACATCTGTTCGAATATGCGTTTCTGGCAGCCCATCCTCATTATGGATGGACGAAAAACCCATGGGATATTAAACGGATCACTGGCGGGTCCAGCTCCGGGTCGGCTGCGGGCGTGCAGGCAGGGTTCGTGCTCGGTTCGATTGGTACGGACACGGGAGGATCCATACGAATGCCGGCAAGCTTATGCGGCGTTGTCGGTTTGAAGCCCACTTTTGGACGTGTAAGCCGATATGGGGTAACGCCGTTATCGATGACATTGGATCATGTCGGACCGCTGGCGAGAACTTGCGTGGATGCGGCTATTCTATTGCAAACCATGGCAGGGTACGATCCCAAGGACGAAAGCAGTTATCAGGAGTTGTCATGGAAGGGGAATCAATTCCTTCAACTGGATTCTTTACAGGGTAAGAAATTGGGTATTCCGAATGGTTATTACTATGAGAATCTCGATCCAGACGTAAGATTGGTTATTCAGCAAGCTTTAAAGGTGATGGAAAGCCTTGGTGCTGAATTGATACCTGTCGATCTGGATAAGCTTCTCGAATCGCGAACGGCGAGCCGCCTCATCTTGAGTTCAGAAGCATACCGTTATCACAAGAAAGACTTAGAAGGCGGTAGGAGCGGGTACGGAGCGAAATTGCGGCTTTCGCTTGAAATGATGGGTCGGCAGTACTCGGTAGAGGATTATCATCAAGCCTTGATGCTTAGGGAAAAAATGAAGATGAGGTTTCATGCGCTCTTCAACCAGGTGGATGCGATTATTACGCCGACAATGTCGGCTGTTGCTCTTAGTAAGATAGCGCATGACAATGCGCTCCCATTCTCGCAGCCCAATTTTACTTCAATTGCTAATTATGTGGGTTTACCCGCTATAACGATTCCGGCCGGTTTTTCATCCGATCACTTGCCTATAGGCTTACAACTAATAGGGGCTCCTTTTGACGAAGGAGGGATTCTAACCATTGGTCATGTCTATGAGAAGTCGGTTCAATGGCATTCGGAGATACCTGACGAAACCAGCTGGGTAGTACAGGAGGAATCAACTACGTGGCCAGATGGCAAATCAATCTAGCGGTGCTTTGGCTGGGTAATTTTCTGGTAATGATGGGAGCTACGATGGTCGTTCCTTTCTTACCGCTATATATTCAAGAGCTTGGCATTACAGACAGTCATGAGCTGTCGGTTTGGACAGGCTTTATTTTTGCTGGAAATTTTGCCACTTCGTTCATCTTCCAGCCGATCTGGGGGAGCTTGGCGGATCGATATGGACGTAAATTTATGCTCCTGCGATCCGGCTTTGGCATGGCGATTGTTATCTCATTAATGGGCTTCGTAACAGAGCCTTGGCATTTACTTGCGCTTCGCCTGCTGAATGGTGTCGTATTCGGGTTTAATCCCGCCGCTGCCTCTTTGATAGCTGCTACAGCCCCCAAAGAGAGAGTTGGTTTCGCTTTAGGGACGCTGCAGTCGGGAATGGTTGCAGGCACGTTCTTGGGACCGCTAATCGGCGGACTTCTTCAGGAGTGGATCGGCTTTCGCCCGATATTTTGGTTGACTGGTGGACTAATGGTGCTGGCTTCGCTCCTTGCAATGATCACGGTCAAGGACCCGTTCAATGCCAAGGCCGCAGCAGCGCAGCCGCAAACGACGATTTATCAAGGGTTGTTAAAGCTATGGAGAATCCCTCAGCTGCCTGCTCTTTTTACAGTGACGATGCTGATTCAGTTCGCCATGCTGTGCTCTTTGCCGCAAATCCCGATATTCGTGCAAGAGCTTTATAAGAACGGGCCGTTTTTAGCCTTTATCGTTGGGCTGGTCAGTTCGGTTATGGGTATCTCGAATATGATTGCAGCTCCACTGCTGGGTCGGCTGGGTGACAGGCTTGGACCGGAACGAGTGCTGCTGTTCACGCTGATTGGGACCGGACTTTTGTTTATCCCACAGGCATTGGTGACGGATGTCTGGCAACTGCTTATCGTCAGGTTTGTGCTTGGTCTTTTTATGGGCGGCCTGCTGCCTTCGGTTAGCACATTAATTAAGCATTATACGCCAGAGGGGATGGAGAGCCGTGCGTTCAGTCTCAACAGCAGTTCGCTAAGCTTTGGCAATATGTTAGGTCCAATTGTCGGTGGGTTTTTGTCGGGTTGGATTTCGATTCGTGGTCTTTTTCTGCTCGCTACCGTGCTATTCCTTGGTAATGCTGCTTGGGTAAGCGTGACTATGTTTATTAAAGCGCCGGATAAATCAAACAAACCCATGCCTGAGTAAGCTGGAGATTGGGGAAGCCTATGATCATTCATGTGAGAACTATGAATATGGTGCAAAAGAATGCGGAGCTTATGTATACGGACACGATGGAGGATGTAGCCTATTCAACTGAGTCTCTAGCGGAACTGGCTGAGGCTATGCTGAGCAGGCTGCCAAGATTCAAGCTGTAAGCACTAATCATTTTTTTCATAAAAGAGGCTGTCCCCAAAGTCAAATGACTAAGGGACAGCCTTTTTTATTTACTAGCTTACCGCATAAAATATTTATATTAATTAATACTACTACCTAAGGAAGATCTGTTGATCTACTTATGAAAAACTAATAAGCTCATAAGGAGAAACTTTATGCAAGAAATCGATCAATTAAACCAAAGAGCTAATACTATGGAAATGGAATGGTGGTTGACCCATGACCTATTCTCATTACAGTGGTGGATTATCGTCATTGTTAATTTGGCTTTTATTGGCTTACTTCTTTTCTTTATAGATCGAAACAGGACTATGACAATTTTATTGGCATTTCTGGTCGGATTTTCGCTTGTTGGTTTCGTTGATCAAACAGGTAAGTTTTTTCGATTTTGGTCATATCCCCATCAGTTCTTACCATTTTCGGAAAACTTTAATGCGGTGGACTTTTTTGCAATCCCGATTATGTTTACGCTTATTTATCAAAGATTTGGTACGTGGAGAGCTTATCTAATCGCTGCTGTTGTTTTTTCATTGCTTAGTTCTTACATCGGAGAACCGATTTTTGTTTTTCTTGACATCTATAAGCTGGATAATTGGACGTACACGAAATCTTTCTTTGCCTTGTGTGTGATGTCGGTCTTCTTGAAAGCAATGGTTGATTGGATGGTGGGGAAAAGAGAACAAGTTCATACTGATACAGATCACAAGGTCGCTTTTAGCTTCTTTAAAAGCAAGCAGAAAGTATAACCAAACAATGAACAAAGGTTGTATGGTTACACCTTTCTTTAACGAATTTTGCAGGTATTGCGGCCGAGTAGCTGATTAATGGCGCATTTTTGAGCCAGTCCTGTAAATAAGAACGGAACTGCGAACAATCCGGTTAGTTTCCAGTACCCAGGCAAGAAATAAAATAACGACAACAGTGCTAAACCCAGAACAATACGAATAAATCGATCTACGCCGCCAACATTTTTCATAATCTAATTCCTCCATATGATTTCATTTGGTTTATCGAGTTCCTAAGTACGATAATAGCAAATGAAAATAGGGGAAACCGTAACTTTGTCACATACCGATAAAATAATTGTATTTGGCGGCAGTAAGAATGGTCAAGAGACCTGCTGCGGCTATAGCTCGATATATTTTTTAAGCTCTTGGCGCTTTATTTGATAGATGCGGCCCCTGGATAATCGCAGCAGACCTTCGTTCTCAAGCGATTTCAGCGTCCGGCTGATCACTTCGCGAGCTGTTCCGAGCTCTATGGACATGGTACCATGTGTCATGTCAAGGGAGGTAGCTCCGTCTTCAGTCATCTGTACAATAAATTCCGCTATTCGTCCGCGAATCGATTTGAAATTGATGCTATCCAGCAGATTGGACATAATAATTAGTCTTTTGGCAAACATTTTGAAAATAAACTGGCGAAAGCTTTTATAACGGTCCATCCAGTCTCTAAAGACGTAAACAGGAATAGCCAGCGCTACGCCTGGCTCCTCGGTGCATGCAGAGGCTTCATATTCACTTTCGCCTAGAATGCTGGCCATCATCAGAGGGCAACACTCCCCGCTATGGATCCGATACAGGGTGACCTCTCTGCCGCTTCCGCTGATTTTAAACATTCTTACCGTTCCTTCCAGTAATAAAACCGCATGCTGAAGGAAATGCCCCTCCTCAATTACGTGGCTAGGCTGAAATTTCACAATGGCTATGCCCTCAGCACTCCAGTCCTCCAAGGATATATCAGACAAGCTGGGAAACAGTGAAACAATATGAGGGACTTGATCGAGTACGGCAGAGGACATGAGTACCATCCTTCCTTGTAATTTCAGTACAGCTTAGTTGGACATTATAGCAGGCAAAATCGGCATATGCAATTCTACAAACTTCTTCCATCACTGGGTTCAATGCTCGCATCTTAATAATCTAGTAGGCGCCCATTATCGTGCCACTGACCGTACATTTTGTTTTCTCCAGTGTTTGTTATGAATTTGTCTAATCTGCTCCTAAATAAATCTGGCTGATTCTTATTGCTTTGTATCGTGTCGATCCGAACTCTTGTATAAAGATCTGGAAATGCCATAAAATTCGCATATACTTGCTTTTCCACTTTTAGCCTTTGCTCTATTTCCCTATCTATTCTAAAAGAATCGTGGTCCATTTCAGGAAGCGCCTTTCTTCCTTCGTCTCTCATTAACCCCAACTTTTCGAGGCGGCGGACACGTTCTTTATTCAATTCAGTCCATGAACTTTTTTTGCTTCTAGGAGACAGTCTCTGCGCCAGCTCAGTTTCAGATATTTTCATTTTGACTCCATCGATCCATCCAAAGCACAAAGCTTCCTCGACCGCGTCCAAATATAGCAACGTATCTGGGTTGGGCGTCATACTAACCAAGACCCAGCAAGATTTTTCAGTCTTACAATTTTCCAGTAGCCAAATCCTCAAATCTTCTCTCGACTTTACTGGAATTAGAATTTCAATTTCCATAGATAAATTACATTCTCCTTTCTAAATGATACCTACACTGCAATAATAGCAAAGGCGACTAATTTATCTGACGTCAGAGATTAAATGGATTCCACAGGTTGCTGATACCAAAAAAGTGTATAATCGTTCATCGTGGATGCGTGACCCAGCTGGCGCAGCATGGTCGAAATATTGCCTCGGTGGTAGGTACCGTGGTTGACCGTTTGCAGGACAATTTCCGATAATCGAGTGTTGCGCGTTCCGGCGTACGGATTCTCGAGCACAATGGTTTGCTCCAAGTCGTCTTGGCTTCGGAACCATGCTCTGTATTCTTCCGCTAACTCACTAAAGGCATTCGCGAATTCATCAACAGCGTACCGAAGTGCTTCTTGTTGAAGTGGAAGGCACGCTTCCAGCGCCTTGGGCATACTGGTACCGCTCAGAACCTGAAGCCAACACTTGTCGATCGTATAGATATGCGCGAACGCTTCACCGATGGTGGGAAACGAGGTGTTTACTTCTTGTTGCAGCACCGAGGACGGGAGCTCCTTGATTCGTCCCAAGAGGGTTTGAGTAGCCCACGCATGGTATTCGAACATTTGTAACGGATGATTCATTTGGATCGTCTCCTTTTGACTTTTCATGGATTTGATTTTGTTCCTGTAGCTATAATATAAAAAGATGTATGACAACAGTCTGTCATACATCTTCATAAAGTTTGAGCGCATTTTGAAGCTGTTCTTTTAAGATCCCTCGCAGTGCAGGAGGCTCGAGGACTTCTGCTCCACTGCCAAAACCCAGCAGAATTGTCCAAAGCCATCGTGCTTCCAATGGTTGATAAACAGGAATTCGCATCGTCATGCTCTCATCGTCATGAAATTGCTTATCAACCTGATGAAACTGATCCATCGCTTCCGCCAAAGCCTCCGTTCCCACCCGGATCACTACATCCTCCAACTGATCTTGCCATTCCTTGTTTGATAAAGCAGCCTCTTCCGGCACCTCGGAATGCGGCTCGAAGGTTTCCTGTGTCACGAATAAATTCATTAACCGGGACAGTCGGAACTCCCGATAATCTCCCCGAGTTCGGCAAAACCCATAAATGTACCAATTACGATGTTTAAAATGAAGCCGCAGCGGTTCCATATTACGGGTCGTTCGTTCATTCTTTGCATCGATATAATCAAAGCGGACGATATTTCGCTGGGCAATAGCCGTGCGTAAATGACGAAGCGCGTCGGGCTCCGTGCGATGGGTTTCCAAGTCCACGGACAGATTCGTGGCGTGATGCTCCGGTCCAATCGTCTGCAGTCGTTCAATGGTTCCCTGCGCACGCTTATCTTCAAACACGGTGGAGAGGCTGCTGAGCACGGTGATCAGGGAATTGACATCGTAAGAACCGAGCAGGCTTTTATCCATTTTGTATCCGTCCATGATGCCATATCCGCCATTCGTTCCCTGGTACGATACGACCGGGAAGCCCGCGGCACAGATCACATCGATATCCCGATAAATGGTTCTTTGGGAAACTTGAAACTCTTCAGCCAGCATGGAGGCAGACAAAACATCGTGATTTAGCAGTTTGTAGATTATGGAGATCAATCGCTCCAATTTCATGCGTATCCCCGCCCATTAGTCTATTTCGTATTGCTTGCTGCTCAATATTATATCACAGATTTTTTCTTGCTAATTTTGGGATAGGCCTGCTTGTTGTGTCGTGGGTAGATGAATTTCATCACTAGGTTCAATAGTTACTCCGCGAATCCTCAAAGTTGAATTCTTTTAATAACTCACATCAATCTCCAATATCAACATGAAATATAACATGTAACTGATTTTATTAGATGAAGTGCTTGTTAATGTAAATTATATGTTATATATATGTTATTTTATATTCAGATGAAAGGGCTTTCTTTAAAAATACTTATTGACTAGCCATAACTTATTTATTATATTGTTAATAATGAAACCAAGGTTTTATTATTTGAAATTTATAAGGCTATTTATCAAATTATCTAGAACAAGAAACATTACTTTTTAGTGGGAGGTTCGTTGCTAAAAGTGAAGACAGTAGATGTTCTTATTAAAAACGGTATCATCATCGACGGGACTGGGAAAGAGCGATTTAAAGGAAATATCTCGATTAAGGATGGAAAAATCATTGATATTATGGCTGTGGAGACTTTGGTAGAGGCCAAAGAGGTTATTGACGCGAACTGGAAGGTTATCGCTCCTGGATTTATTGATTCCCATACCCATTCCGACCTGATGCTTTTATGGGACCGTCAGCACTCCGCAGGGTTGCATCAGGGGATTACAACGGAAATCTTGGGGCAAGACGGTCTATCCTATGCTCCCCTTAGCTCCAGCAATTTACAGATGTACTATAAGTTTTTGGCGGGGCTCAATGGAAGCCCAGATATTCCTTTGGACTGGTCGACGGTAAGTGAATTCAGAATGAAGTTTGACGGCACCGTAGCTATCAATACAGCCTATCAAGTTCCTCATGGCGCATTAAGATTGGAAACCTTAGGTATGCGGGACCTTCCATTGGTCGGCAAGAACATGGAAGCTGCAAAAGCAATCTTGGATGAGGGTTTGAAAAGTGGGGCGGTTGCATTTTCCACTGGCTTAAGTTACTATCCATGCTCCTATTCGGATACGGATGAGATGGTGGAGTTGTGTAAGGTTGTAGCTGAAAATAACAGCGTATATGTGACGCATATTCGCACGGTATTTCGTGATCAGCAGATTGACCCTGTTCTGGAATCGATTGAAATCGCCGAAAGATCTGGTGCCAAACTGCATTTTTCACATTACCGGACCAATATCCCAAAGGCAGGCAAAGTTCAGGAAATCATGAAGGACATTGATAAAGCGTATCAGCGTGGGGTTGATATAACGTTAGAATTGTATCCTTATCCGTCGGGCAGCGGTTATGCGGTCATTTGGTTACCACTCTGGTGTATGGAGGGCGGTTTTGAAGCTTTAATGGAACGATTGGCCAATCCGTTGCTGAGGTCCAAATTAATCAAAGGAATTGAACAAAACACGATTCCATGCGGCGGTTATTTTACCCACCTTCCAAAAAATTCACAATACATAGGAAGAAGCTTCTGGGATGTGGCGAATGAAAGAGGCCAGACGGTTCCCGATATGCTTTGCGACTTGCTGCTGGAAGAAAGCTTACAAGTGGGTTACCATGATTCCTCTCCAGCGATATTTGAAAACCTTGATCAATGGGGCCCCTTTAATCAAGATTGTCTTGAATTATTGTCCAGACCTTATTATATGGTCGGGTCAGACAGCATTCCTATAGGTAAAAATCCACATCCTAGAGGATTCGGTACATTTCCGAGGTTATTGCGTTTTTGCCGTGAATACGGCTTTAGTTTGGAAACAATGATAAACAGGATGACCAAGGTGCCCGCAGACCGATTTGGTTTAAAAGATAGAGGCCAATTAAAAGTTGGATATGCTGGAGATATTGTCATTTTCGACCCTGAACACGTTACAGACACAGCTACTTATCAATTATCGCGGAGTGCTCCCAAGGGGATTTCGTATGTGCTAGTAAATGGCGAGGTTGCAGTTCGTGAAGAAAAGACTACAGGTATTTTTGCAGGCAGAGCCTTGAAAAGAGGATAGCAGCGAAGCTTCACACGATTAAGCCTGCCAATTAAAGCGTGGAGAAATCGGACCTATAAATCCGTTGCTCAATAATAAAAAAAGGGTGAGTAAATGATGAGAAAGAACTGGATCGCAATGTCTTTGACGGTAGTTTTCTTGATTTCGCTAGTGCTTTCGGGGTGTACGGATAATAAACCAGCTACTGGGGCAGACAATTCGGCAACCAAAAAAGGGGGGACTTTGAAGGTAGCTATAAACGGGGAACCGCCTACACTCGACATGAATAAGAATACTTCCGTAGTTGTACAGGAGATAAGTTACCACATTTTTGAAGGCTTGTTCACGTTTGACGATAAGTACAACGCAATACCGATGTTAGCCAAAGATTATTCATACGACGCAGCAAACAAAAAATATACGATCAATTTGCGTGCAGGAGTAAAGTTTCATAACGGTAAAATTCTTACCGCTGACGACGTGGTAGCCTCAATTAACCGTTGGGGTAAAGTATCAACATACGGAAAGACCTTCTTGAGGTATGCACAAGAAGTGAAGAAGACAGGTGATCTAACCATCGAGATTCTGTTGAAAGATCCCTCTCCCATCATTCCAATGCTGTTGGCAGTCCCGGCACATGGGGCAGGAATTTTCCCCGAAGAATCTATTGTAGCAGCCGGTGATGGTGATATTAAAGAGTTTATTGGTACTGGACCCTTCCGTTTTGTTGAGCACAAAGCAGATCAATACATTAAGTTGGCCCGATTTGACGATTATTCAGCGCTGGATGGTCCAGCCATAGGTATGGGAGGCAAACGCGCTGCTTTGGTAGATGAATTGATGTTTATTCCAACTCCGGAAAATTCCGTTCGTCTTGATGGCGTGCAAACCGGCCAATTTGATTATGCTATCCAAGTTAATTCCGACTCTTACGCCCAAGTCAAAGCGAACACCCAAGTCGATTCTGTCATCATTAAGCCCTATTGGTGGGCCACCGCCATCTTTAACAAGAAGATGGGTGCGTTTAAGGACCAGAAGCTGCGCCAAGCATTTGCATTAGCTCTAAATATGGATCCGATCATGAAAGCAGCATTTACTAACGAGGAATTCTATCGCTTGGATCCAAGCATCTTGTTTAAAGAACAAACCGAATGGTGGAGCGATTCCGGCAAAGAAATGTACAATCAAGGCAATATTGAAAAGGCCAAGCAATTAATGAAAGAAGCAAATTATAACGGAGAAAAGATCCGCTGGATGACAACTAAAGACTATGATTTTATGTACAAAAATGCAGTAGTTGCCGTGGAGCAGCTTAAGCAGATCGGATTCAATATTGAACTGCAGGTTTCAGATTGGGCAACTATTGCCCAGCGGAGAGCCAAACCCGAAGAATGGGAAGTGTTCTCCAATGGAGTATCTTTTATTGCTGATCCGGGTATTTGGGCAGTATGGGAAAGCTCTTGGCCGGGATGGTGGGAATCACAGAAGAAAGATGAAATGATAAATAAAGTGAATACCGAGATGGATCCCAAAGCACGCAAGAAAAAAATGGATGACTTGCAAGCTGTTTTTTGGGAGGAGCTCCCTGTCTCAAAATTCGGTGATTTCTTTGTTCTGGATGTAAAAAGCAAAAAAGTAAATGGATTTGTACCCAGCGCCTATCATTATTTCTGGAATGTATCAAAAAATTAGTACGAATAATGATTATCACATGGGTCTACCCATGTGATAATCATTTCATGTGTGAGCTTAAGGATGAAAACGGTTAGGAAGGTGAAGCATGGCGGAACTTGTGAATGAGCTTCAGAATGAACAAAAAAAGAAAAATGAGCTGCTGGCGCAATTGCTTCAAAGAAAATCCGTAATCATAAGCATAGGTATCATTCTTGTAATGATTTGTTCAGTGTTGGCGGCTCCAGTTTTATCGAGCTATAGCCCGAATGATTTAGCAGTCGAGAATCGGCTGCAAGCTCCGAGTTCCATTCATTTTTTTGGAACTGACGATTTTGGTCGCGATATTTTTTCCAGAGTATTACATGGCGGGGTCATTTCTTTGGCTATCGGATTTGCTGTTGTCATTCTTGCGGTCGGTTCGGGGACGTTAATTGGTCTCTTTTCAGGATATTTCAAGTTGTTCGACAACATTGTAATGAGGGTTATGGATGGGCTTATGTCATTCCCAGGACTGATATTAGCCATTTCGATGATTGGCGTTCTAGGAAGAGGCGTTTTTACAGTTATCATTTCATTAAGTATCGTTTATTTGCCCCGTGTAGCCCGTGTAGTACGAGGTTCGGTGTTGGTAGTAAGGGAATATCCTTTTGTTGAAGCGGAAAAAGTACTGGGTGCGAGCAAAATATATATTTTGTTTATTCATATACTGCCTAATTGCCTATCTCCAATCATTATTCAGTCATCATTCATTTTTTCGTACGCCATATTGGGAGAAGCAGCTTTAAGCTTTCTCGGTGTGGGCGTTCCCCCTGTAACCCCGAGCTGGGGAAATATATTAAGCGATGCCAGGTTGTATATCGTGCAGGCTTGGTGGATTGCTGTTTTCCCTGGAGTTGCCATCATGATCACAGTGCTGGGACTAAATATGTTTGGTGACGGGTTACGCGATGTATTGGATCCCAAACTTCGCAATGTCAAATAAGGAAATTATGCATAAGGTGGGAGAAAGCCATGTTGTCCTTTATCGGAAAGCGGTTAATAATGTTGCTGCCAACCTTATTAGTCCCTTTATTTCTCGTGTTTTTCTTGCTCCGGCTAGCGCCCGGCGATCCGGCGTCTTTTATGCTGGGGATCGATGCGACTCCAGAACAAGTAGATCAACTAAGGGATAAAATGGGATTGAATGAGCCACTGCATATACAACTTATCATCTGGCTTAAGCAGCTTGTTACGATGGATCTCGGAGATTCCATTTTTCTAAAACAACCCGTACTGCAAGTTATTTTAGAACATATGCCCACTACCATCCTTTTAACGATATTTTCTTTGATCGTCGCCATTATCATCGGTGTGGGTTCTGGCATCATATCTGCTGTATTCCGAAACAAACCTGTTGACCATATAGCCATGACCGGGGCGATGGTTGGCGTATCAATGCCTGAGTTTTGGTTCGGTCTGATGTTAATCCTTGTTTTTTCCGTAAAATTACAGTGGTTTCCTGTTGCCGGTTTTGTACCGCTGTCGGAAGGAGTATTCGCCTGCCTTCGATCTTTAACGCTCCCGGCTATGTCTCTCGGTTTGATTCAAGCAGCCTTTATTGCCAGAATTACCAGATCCAGCATGCTTGACGTCATCCATGAGGATTTCGTTCGAACTGCCAGAGCTAAAGGATTGTCACCCAGACTAATTGTTTTTAAACACGTTTTGCGGAACGCGTTAATTCCTATCATTACGGTTATTGGGATTACAACAGCGGTATTGATGGGCGGAGCCATAGCCATTGAGACGGTATTCACCTTGCCGGGAATCGGCAGAATGCTGATCAGTGCTGTATCGCGAAGGGATTACCCGCTTATACAAGGTATTGTTCTCTTCGTTTCTCTGATGTTCATCGTGATCAACCTTGTGGTTGATATTATTTATACATGGGTTGATCCCAGGATTAAATACCAGTAAGCAAGGAAGGAGTTACGCTAATGGAACAACCGCTGCTGCAAATAAAAAATTTAGATCTGGCGTTCTCGAAGTCCGATAGCAAGGTACAAGCCCTTTCCAATATTTCCTTCGACATATCGAAAGGGGAAATTGTGGGTCTGGTGGGCGAGTCAGGTTGCGGAAAAAGCATTACCTCCTTATCCATTATGGGACTATTGCCGGAAGAATCCGCACATATTACTAACGGTTTTATTAAATTTCAGGATTTGATTTTGACGGATTTGAACGAGAAGCAATTAAGAGCCATCCGTGGAAAAGAAATCTCTATGATATTTCAAGAGCCTATGACGTCGTTAAATCCGGTCTTCACAATAGGCGACCAATTGATTGAAGCAGTGAAAAAACATTTAAAAATGAGCAAAAAAGAAGCCATTGTACATGTTGAAAATATCCTGGAAAGGATTGGAATACCCCGTTCGCGTCGGATCATGAATGAATACCCCCATCAGCTTTCTGGTGGAATGCGGCAGCGAGTCATGATTGCAATGGCTTTGTCCTGCCGGCCGAAGCTGCTGATCGCCGATGAACCTACAACGGCACTGGACGTCACCATCCAAGCACAAATTCTCGATTTGTTAAAAAGCATGAATAAGGAATTAAATACGTCCATGCTGTTTATTACACATGATTTGGGAGTAGTGGCGGAAATATGCGACAGAGTGATTGTCATGTACGCAGGTCAAATTGTGGAAAGCGGACGGGTCGTTGATATCCTTAAAAATCCTAGGCATCCCTACACTATCGGCTTATTGAGGTCTATACCAAAGCTGAAAGAGACGAGAAGCAGATTGGACATCATTCCAGGAACAGTGCCGCAATTAGGAAAAATGCCTAAAGGATGCCGGTTTTCACCAAGATGCGGTTTAGCAACCCCCCAATGCAGCGAGGAACCTGACATGATCTCCGTCGGTTCGGGCCACTCTGTAAAATGCTGGTATGCAAACGAAACGGGGGAAGCGTTATGACTGGAACACCTTTACTCGAAGTTAAAGATTTGCAAAAGGTATTTACCGTAGGATCCATGATGAACAAAAAAAACGTACAGGCCATTCGCAATATCTCTTTTACCATTTATGAGGGAGAAACACTTGGATTGGTAGGAGAAAGCGGTTGTGGAAAATCGACGACCGGAAGAGCTGCGATTCGTCTAATAGAACCAACAAGCGGAACCGTGAAATTTATGGGGCAGGATATAACAAAGGTGAAAGAACAGCAGCTTAGAAAGATTCGCAGAGATATGCAAATGATTTTTCAGGATCCCTATGCTTCATTAAATCCGCGGATGACCATTGAAAAAATATTGATGGAACCGTATAAATTGCAAAATTTATATTCGTCCCAGGAACGGGAAGAACGAGTCATCTCGCTTATGCAGGAGGTTGGACTTCGGCCGGAGTATCGCAGGAGGTATCCACATGAGTTTTCCGGTGGTCAGCGACAGCGGATCGGGATAGCAAGGGCACTCGCCTTAAATCCTAAGCTTATTATTGCTGATGAACCTGTTTCTGCATTGGATGTATCCGTTCAAGCGCAGGTATTGAACCTCATGATGGATCTGCAGGATAAATACAAGCTATCCTATTTGTTTATATCCCATGATCTCAGTGTTGTTAAATATATTTGCCACCGCATTGGTGTGATGTATCTGGGCGAAATCGTGGAAATGGGCGGAAGGGATGATTTGTATAATAATCCGCTTCACCCCTACACACAATCTTTATTATCTTCCATTCCAACGGTCGATCAGGATGTGAGGCTTGAAAGAATTATTTTGAGTGGGGATGTTCCCAGTCCAGCTGCTCCACCAAGCGGTTGTTCGTTTCACCCACGTTGTCCAAGCTGCATGGAAATCTGTAAAACAGTTAAACCGGAAACTATACAAGTCGGACAACAAGTGGTTGCCTGCCATTTGTACCCTTAATAAGTGATATACACAGGAGGAATGAAAAAGTGAATGATCGATTACTCGTAACAGAATTAGAGACACCCGTCGTGCTTGTCGATCTTGGTGTGTTGGAGCGTAATCTCAAAGGTACAGCGGACCTGGCTCGTCAAGCTGGTGTGAAGCTACGTCCGCATTTTAAAACACATAAAAGTGTGTGGATCGCCAAAAAGCAGATCGAATATGGAGCCTACGGGATGACCGTCGCCAAATTGGGTGAAGCGGAGGTGCTGGCGGATGCGGGAATCCAAGATATCCTGGTCGCGTTCCCGCTTGTCGGGGAAGCCAAGCTTCGGCGGCTTGGCGCATTAATCGAACGGGGAGTCAAAGTGACTGTCAGCATCGATAATGTCACAGTGGCGCAGGGACTATCCAATTTGGGTGTATCCATGGGCATACTTATACCCATATATGTCGATGTGAATACAGGGTTAAACCGCTGCGGCTTGGAGCCTGGGGAAGAAACAGCTTCACTGGTTAAAGAGATCGTTGCCCTACCCGGTGTCGAAGTGCGGGGGCTGATGACCCATGGCGGCCACGCCTACGGGAAAAAGACGTTGGATGAGCTGCGCCAGGCAGCTGCAGACGAGGCAGAGGGCCTTGTTCAATCCAAGCTTTTACTTGAAAAATCGGGAATATCTATTACTGAAATCAGTGTCGGCTCCACTCCTACCTCCAAGTTTATCGGAGGACTGACCGGAGTTACGGAAATACGGCCGGGCGCTTACGTGTTCGGAGACATATCCCAGTTAGCAATTGGAGTCATCGAGATGAATGAGCTCGCAATGAGTATCATGGCAACCGTAGTCAGCATCCCTAGAAGCGGAACCGCGATCATAGATGCCGGTTCCAAAACTTTCAGCAGCGATGTGTGTTCGCATCGACCAGGTTATGGGTTCTTAAAAAGTAATCCGGATGTATATATCGAGCGTCTAAGTGAAGAACATGGCATTGTCAGGGTTCCGGAAGGTGTTACTTTATCAATTGGCGATCGACTTGAGTTTATACCGAATCACTGCTGCACGGTGTCCAATCTGCACAACAAGCTTCAGGGCGTACGCGACGATCAAGTAGATCATGAAATCATCGTCGATGCCCGCGGTAAAATCGTTTAATAACAATAGAGAGGAAGATTAATCATGTCAAAAGCTATTCATGTTCCAGAAGCTCCACAATTCTCTTTACCTTTTTCACACGCTGTACGCGCCGGAGATTTCGTTTATGTTTCGGGGCAAGTGGGGGTAGATCCAGTAACCTGCCAAATCGTCGGGCAGACGATAGAAGAACAGACACGCCAATGCTTGCGCAATCTTGAAATTATATTAGAAGCGGAAGGCCTTACCTTGGATCATGTCATTAAGTCCAATGCATTTGTAAGCCGCCCTGAGGACTTCCCCGGTTATAACAAAACGTATTCGGAAGTGTTTACAAAGCCTTACCCAGCGCGTACCACCGCTCCTGTCGCTATGGGTGCTTACCTTGTAGAAATCGATGTGATCGCTTACTCACAGGCGAAACGAACAATAGATTAACTTACGTGCTATGAAAGGGTGTATAAGATGAAAATCGCAGTGGCAGGTATTTTTCATGAAACGAATACATTTGCTCCCGGGTTAACGAACCTAGATGCTTTCCATTCCGAATGGGTGTATGGTAATGATGCCTTTCTTAATCGGTACTCCAAGACCCGAACCTCAATGGGCGGTGTAGTGGACGCCATGCATGAAGCGGGGGCGGAACTTTCATGCGGTTTATACACAGCAGCAACACCAAGCGGGATGGTGACAAGCGAAGCCGCGGCTGATTTGATTGCCGCAGCTGTCGAGTCGATTGACACATCGGCAGAGGGCGCGGTGGCCATCTTGCACGGAGCTATGGTAGCTCAGGGGATTCCGGACATGGAAGGGGAATTCCTGCGGCAAGCCCGGGTCAAATTGGGACCCTCCAAGCCGCTAGCCGTGTTGTTGGATCTCCATGCTAATATAAGCCAGGAGATGGTATTGCAAGCCGATATCATCATTGGATACGATACTTATCCACATATCGACGCCTATGAAAGAGCGGTTGAAGCCGTAATGCTGTTGGTTCGGACCATTCGTGGCGAAATCCGGCCGGTGCTTGCTTTGGCACAGCCGGGTATGCTGATCGTGCCTCAAGTGATGCTTACAGATGAAGAAGGGCCTATGAAGGAAATTATGAACCGTGCGTTTGCCATCGAACGCGAATCAAACGTGTTAAATGTTACAGTAGCAGGTGGATTTCCCTACAGTGATATACCCGATGCGGGTGTAGCCTTCGTTGTAATGACGAACAATGATCCGTCCTTAGCTGAGTGCTACGCTGAAGAGCTTAAGCAAATGGCCTGGGATTTCAGGGAACGATTGCAGTATGAGGGCTGCCCAGCGAAGGAAGCGGTTGCCAAAGCAATGGCAATGCCCGACGGTCCTGTAATTCTTGTAGAAGGATCAGATAATGTAGGTGCTGGAGCCCCTGCGGATGCAACGCATATTCTTATTCATCTGACCGATCCTCTGAAAAAAAGCTTAATCGTCATTCGGGATGAAGAAGCTGTTGCTATGGCGCAACGATTGGGTGTAGGTGAAGTTTTTGAAGGTGAGATCGGCGGCAAGAGTGATCATTTGCATGGCTCTCCGGTACGAGTAAAAGGAATAATAAGGACTTTGTTTGACGGCAAATATACGCATATCGGACCTTATATGACTGGAAATTGGGCCTATATGGGGAAAACTGCAGTGATCGAATCCGGTAGACTTACGGTGATTCTGACTGAAAATCGAACAGCTCCATGGGACATTGGACATGTAAGCTCCGTTGGCCTACGCCCGATAGATTTTCATATCATTGTTGTTAAGGCTGCGATTGCTTGGCGGACGGCATTTGGTCCGATTTGCCGTTCCATCATTTATGTAAACACTCCGGGCTGCTGCAGTTCTGATCTTACTCATTTTCATTATGAGCAGCTTAGGCGCCCTATTTATCCTTTGAACTAATCTAATTATTTATTTTATTCTAATCCAATCACAGACTAACCGATCGTTTGCTGCGATCTAATCATAAAACTTGATGAGGAGGCTGCACTTCATGTTAACGATTGAACATTCTAAGTCTAAATATGAGCAAGCAAAAAAACATCTTGCCGGAGGCGTAGCCAGCTCGCTTCGAGCTTCGATGAAACCAATGCCGTTATATGCTGAATCTGCCCAAGGAGCACGTCTCCGCGATGTTGACGGCAATGAATATATCGATTATTTATTAGGTTTTGGACCGTTGATACTAGGACATGCAAATGAGGAATTGACGAATTCGATTCTAGCTGCGATGCGTAAAGGCTACACGTATGGCCTGCAGCATGACGGGGAGATTGAGCTTGCCGACCTGTTAGTCGATATTCTACCTTGTGCCGACCGGGTTGCATTAAGCGGTTCCGGAACGGAAGCGGTGATGCTGGCACTGCGCCTTGCCCGGGCACATACGGGAAAACATAAAATTGTCCGTTTTACAGGGCATTACCATGGATGGTCGGATTCTATTTTTACCTCATTTCCAGGAGCAGGCCTAAGTGAATCCGTTACCAGCGAGGAAGCGTCCTCAGTCGTGCCACCTGGAACAATGGGGCAAAGTGTTAACAGCTTGAACGATATCATCCTTCTTCCGTGGAATGACCCCGATGTATTGGAATCTACTCTGCGATCCCATGCTTCGGAAATAGCTGCAGTCATCTCTGAGCCGGTGATGTGCAATTCGGGCTGCATCGTGCCAAAGCCAGGTTATTTGGAACTGATGCGCCAATTGACGGAAGAGCTGGGTATTGTGTTTATATTGGATGAAGTCATAACAGGGTTCCGACTCGCCCAGGGAGGCGCACACGAAAGATTCGGAATTAAGCCAGACCTTGTTACCATAGGTAAAGCCATGGGCGGAGGCATCGCCATCAGCGCTGTCGCAGGCAAGGCAGAACTCATGAAATATATTGACACCTCCGCTGTCAGCCATCTAGGAACATTGAACGGTAATGGGGTTGCTACAGCAGCAGCACTTGCAACCATTCGGGAGCTAGCCAAAAATAACGGATCTTCATATAGGCGTATGGAAGAATTGCTCGTATCGCTTTCTACAGGAATTCGTGTGCTTCTGCACAAACACAATATACCAGGAGTTGTCAATCAAATAGGTCCTGTATTTCATATGATGTTCATCAACGAGCATGAAGTGAACGATTTCGATACTTTCAATAAAAGAGACGCTGGAAAATATGCCAAATTCGCGGAATTGATGCTTAGCGAAGGTGTGTTGCTTCGCCCGAACGGATTATGGTATGTATCGACGGCTCACGAGCAAGCGGATATTGATGAAACTCTACTGGCTATCGATCGGGTTCTTGGGCAGCTTGATGAAGCCGTATATTGACACCGCTTATTGACAATACTCAGGAAACTGGGGAATATTCTGAATCGGCGAGGTAATTTCTTGAAAAAAGAGGAGAATTAAAGGAATTTATACATCTGGTGAAGAAGAAATTAGATAAGCCACCCTTTCTAAACCGGCACCCTCTATCTCACCTTCTCGTAGATCGCTATAAGGCCTTATTTAAAGACAAAGGATTTGCCGTATTTAGAGATTGGAGTGGATATATCCATGGAACACAAAAAACAAGAAAAAATTGATAACGAAAAGGATAAACAGGATCGTTACTCCATTCATTCTGTTGAGAAAGCGCTAGATGTCATTGAAGCACTCTCCATTCGCGATTCGCTAAGCCTAATAGAGCTTGTCGAGTTGGTGAAGCAGCCGAAGTCCTCCTTATACCGGATTATTCTAACATTGGAAAAAAGGGGATTCATCAACAGGAGTGACGAGGATGGAAAATACTGTCTCGGTTACAAACAGCTTGTCATTACGAAAAACCTGCTGGAGCGAAGCTCCTTGCGCGCAGCCGCACTAACGGAAATGAACAATCTGGTTCAAGCCTACGGGGATACTGTGAACCTTTGTGTGCTTTCGGAAGGTGAAATATTGTATATGGAGATTATAGAAGGAACCTACGCCCTGAGAATGACTGACAAGGTTGGCTCCAAGGCTCCGTTTCATGCAACCGCGACAGGCAAGATGATTGCGGCTCATCTCTCTGAGGAAGAAGTCATGCGCATGATAGCCAAACATGGACTACCTGCTTTTACGCCGTATACAATTCAGGATCCCTCACAATTATTAAGTGAATTGGCCCATATCAAGGAGTTGGGCTATGCTGTGGACCGGGAAGAAATCGTGCAAGGAGCACGCTGTATCGCCACTCCTGTATTCAATATGTTTGGACGGATTGAAGGGGCAGTCAGCCTTTCTGGTGCCCTACATCGTTTTCCGGATGAAAAGATACCGGGTATCGCGCACAACATAATGGCTGCTGCATGGAGTATTTCGCAAAAATTAGGGTATGTCCACAAAAGCGAGTTAGTCGAATAGTTGTGTTACCCTTATACGACAACAATGTATATACAACGATAAAAGGCTTCGCTGTCCAATCAGGACGGTGAAGCCTTTTGTTTCGTAAAACGATCTTTATCCACTTATCCCAGTAGTAGCCCCTCGACTAGCCAAGGGGCTATTTCTCGTTTTCAATTAGCTTTTAGTCTTCAAGCATGAGCCTCGCGTAAAGCTGGAAATTTTGTTATTCTTTACATGTAAGGAGGAAGATCATGGATAATATACGAATTTGGAAATTAATTATTGGGGTTGTAGCTGTGCCTGTGATCTTGATAGCTGGTTTTTATACTATGCTATTAAGTGCTTTCTCTGGGGGAGGTAAATTTTATACACCGCTTGTGATTGTCACTACGATTGCCTTAATCATTTTTATTGTGATGCGGCTGGGCAATTTCGTGAAGCCTAAGATCGTCTATCTCGTGTTCGGCTCGTTACTAAGCATCGGCTTATTGGTTGTAGGCGGATACGAAGCCAATAAAGCGTACGATAGAAGCTTCGCTACCTTAAATGATCAAGGCGTCGATTTAAAGACTTACGAGCCTTTTGCCGAGGCTACAAAGGCGGTCAAGCTAGCGGAGCCATCGACCTTACTTATAAAGGAGAATCCACCCAAGCTGGACGGGGCAACGGCGTTATATCCACTCTATGCAGCATTCGCGCAGGCTGTATATCCCCCCAACAGGGAGTATGACCTGTTCAATAGCCCAGTCATTTCCACTAATACAGCGAATGCTTATGAACGCCTGCTGCGTGGCGAGTCTGATATCATATTTGCTGCCCAGCCCTCGGAGCGGCAATTAAGCGAAGCGAAGAGGCTGGGAATGGAGCTGAAGCTCACACCGATAGGACGGGAGGCGTTTGTTTTTTTCGTGCAGGTGGGTAATCCAGTGACAGGCCTCTCTACGAAGCAAATACAAGGAATTTATTCCGGCGCCATTACGAATTGGCGAGAGCTTGGCGGAGGCAGCTCAGCAATCCGCGCTTTTCAACGTCCTGAGAACAGCGGCAGCCAGACGATGCTGCAACGGTTTATGATGGGCAATCCCTTGATGAAGCCGCCTACTCAGGATGTGGCGAGTGGAATGGGGGGGATGATTGCGAAAACAGCCGACTATCGCAACTATCCGAATGCTATCGGTTATTCCTTCCTATATTTTGCCACGGAAATGGTCAATAACGGTGAAATCCGTTTGCTGCAGGTTGATGGTATTGCGCCTGATCGCAACTCGGTGAAGAATGGGGCGTATCCGCTGGCGGCGGAGTTTTACGCTGTGACTACCGATTCCAGCCATCCCCAAGTACAGCCGTTTATCCAATGGATTTTATCCGAACAGGGTCAGTGGATTGTGGAGCAAACCGGTTATAGCGCTTTGGCGAAAGGCAGTTAACAGGCTATGATTCTAAGAAACCGCAGCGCAATGCGGTTTTTTTGTGTTTTTATAAAGTCTTTCCGCAAGCAGGACACAATAGGTTTGCCAGAGACACAGTAGGTTAAGTGAAGACATATTGCGCTTCTTCGGATGGAGAAGATAATTGAAGACAATAGACAGTACAATGGGGATGGATTATGATCCGAAGCATACCGAGCAAGTCATACCAAGCAAGTCCACCTAGGCAGAAGGGAGATTCAATATTGAACGCAAAAGAAACTTCTATAAAGCAAAGCAGCCCACCCGTGATCGTGTCCAGGCTGACTCGTACAATCAGGCAACTCGCGATGAATCGTTGGATGTACGCCATGATGGTTCCAGGAATTTT
Organism: Paenibacillus agricola; assembly: GCF_011440305.1. GTDB lineage: Bacteria > Bacillota > Bacilli > Paenibacillales > NBRC-103111 > Paenibacillus_S > Paenibacillus_S agricola. Next base: position 183,095 of record NZ_JAAOIW010000006.1, read on the forward strand.
GTACTTTGTTATCTTTAAATATGTCCCGATGTGGGGCGTTGTCATTTCGTTTCAGGATTATCAGCCTTTTCTCGGGATCAGCGGTAGCCAGTGGGTGGGCATGAAGCATTTTGAAAGGCTCTTCTCGTCACCGGATTTTTGGCTACTGTTTAAAAATACGTTAATGCTTTTTATTTGGGATTTAACCTTTGCTTTTTCTATCCCGATTGTATTGGCGCTCATGTTGAACGAATTAAGGAGCCAGTTTTTCAAAAGAGCCGTACAAACGATGATATATATCCCGCATTTTATGTCATGGGTCATTGTCGTTTCATTGACGTACATTATGCTCACAACCGAAGGCGGCATCGTGAATGACCTGCTTGTGAAATGGGGTGGGGAGCCGGTCAATTTCATGCTGAGCCAAGGTTGGTTTCGCCCTTTGTACACGGTCCAAACGATTTGGAAAGAAGCAGGCTGGGGCACAATTATTTATTTGGCAGCGCTCTCAGGCGTCGATCAGCAGCTGTATGAAGCGGCGCGGATGGACGGGGCAAGTCGCTGGAAGCAAATGTGGCATGTCACGATTCCCGGAATTCGCAGCACGATTGTCGTTCTGCTCATCCTCAAGGTTGGCGACATGCTGGACCTCAGCTTCGACCATGTATTCCTGATGGTCAACTCGATGAACCGCGAGGTAGCCGACGTGTTCGACACATTCGTCTATTTGACTGGTATATCCCAAGGGCAATTCAGCTACTCAACCGCAATCGGATTGTTCAAGTCGGCGGTCGGACTGGTCATGGTCGTTGCCGCAAACAAACTTGCCAAAATGCTGGGCGAAGAGGGGATTTATTAGCAATCGGAGGATTATTCCGGCCACGTAGCCGCACTCCTACCATTTTTCTAAGGAGGTTAACTGACTATGCGCAAGCATACCCTAACTAGCCGTATATTTGATGGCTTTATCATTACTTTCATCACCTTGTATGCCGCAGTATGCATTCTGCCATTCATCCATATTGTTGCGGGCTCCTTCACCACAAGCGCAGAGCTGCTGCGTAAGGGCTTCGTGCTTATTCCTACCGAGTTTTCACTGGAGTCGTACCGGTATATTTTTTCAACAAATAGATTGATCAGGAGTATGGGCGTGACTGTATACGTGACAGTCATCGGTACTATCCTAAATGTAGTTTTTACGGCACTTCTTGCCTACCCCTTGGCGCGGAAGGATGTGGCGGGACGCAGCTTCGTGCTGAAGATGGTAGTATTCACGATGCTTTTCAGTGGGGGAATGATTCCTTCCTTCTTGCTAGTCAAGCAGCTGGGACTTCTCAATACACTCTGGTCGCTTATGCTGCCTGGACTGATTGGGGCATTCATCCTAATTATTTTGAAAACGTTTTTTCAGCAGCTGCCGGACAGCATAGAGGAATCGGCAAAAATAGACGGAGCCAATGACTTGCAAATCCTGTATAAAATTGTTCTTCCGCTTTCCATGCCTGCAGTTGCAACCATTTCGCTTTTTTATGCGGTGGCTCATTGGAACTCGTTTATGCAAGCTGTGCTTTACCTTAATAATTCCGAGCTCTGGCCGATTCAGGTATTGCTTCGCCAAATTATTCTAATGTCTAGCGGCAACTTCGGCGATTCCAGTGTGATGGACGATGGAGCGATGCCTCCAGCGCAAACGGTCAAGATGGCGGTAATCGTAGTTGCTACCGTTCCGATCCTGCTGGTGTATCCATTCCTGCAAAAGCATTTCACCAAAGGCGCTATGCTCGGCTCGGTTAAAGGATGATTTCATCTTTTATATATGATTACAAATTTATAGGAGGTCAATATGAAAACACTTACCAATCCCCGTTCTCTCAGTACCTTGACTTGCTTCACGTTGCTAACAGGTACTTTGCTTGCCGCTTGCTCTAGTAGTGCTACACAGCCAGGCGCCCAGCCTGCTGCTGGGGCAGATGCCGGCAGTAAAGCAGCTGAGCCGCTCAAAATTACGATGATGACAGCGCTCAATAAGCCGGAGCCGCCTAAAGCGGATAACCCGATGATCAAAAAGGTAGAAGAATTGACGAATACGAAGCTGACAATCAACTGGGTGCCTGCGAGTACGTATGCGGACAAATTGACCGCATCCATCGCTTCTTCGGATTTGCCAAATCTGCTGGTCGTCCTGTCTGCGAGTTTACGCAACCCGGTTATTTCTAATGCAGTGAGCTCAGGAGTTTTTTGGGATTTGACACCTTATTTGAACGATTATCCGAATTTGAAAACAATGAATCCGATTGTGGCCAATAACATCAAGTTTAACGGCAACATATACGGGATTTCCCGTGACCGTGATCTGTCCCGCAATGCGATCATCATTCGCAAGGACTGGTTGGACACCCTGGGGCTCAAGGAGCCGAAGACATTGGATGAGCTATATAATGTGGCCAAGGCATTTACGGAAAGTGATCCTGATAAGAACGGCAAAAAAGATACGTACGGCTTCACAGATTGGAAATCTATCACTACCTTCAGTAATGTGCTGGTCTGGATGGGCGGGCCCAACGGCTGGTCCGAGGAAAACGGCAAGTTGTCTGCCGACTATGTTGCGCCCGAATATTTGGAAGCGATGAAATATATGCGCCGCCTGTATCAGGAGCAGCTGGTCAATAAAGATTTCCTGCTCGTCGATAAGGTCCAGATGCAGGATAACTTTGCTAAGGGCAAGGCAGGCTTGTATATCGGGGCTGCTGATGATATCGAAAAAATGCAGGATAATTTGATACAGCTAAGTCCCAATGCGAAGGTATCCTTCACCAATCGGATCAATGGACCCAAGGGAGTGCGATCGGTGGGCGGCTCCGGGCATGAAGGCATCGTGATGGTTCCGAAGACTAGCGTAAAAACGGAAGCCGATTTGAAAAACATGCTCAAGTTCCTGGATTGGACCGCCGGTAAGGAAGGGGTAAATATATTGAAATGGGGCGTTGAGGGCGTTCAATATAAGCTGGAAAATGGAAAAGCGCAAGTTATCGACAGCAATAAATATATCGATGAATGGGAATCATACGGAGCTTCTTTAATGACACTTCGCACCTATGGTATTCCGATCATGACAACCGACCCAACTACGGAAAGAACAGAGTTTATGCGTGCTGATAGCTCTGCGATTGCCGTCAGTAATCCTTCACAAGCGCTTGAATCGAAAACAAATGCCGAGGTTGGGGGCTCGATCAAGCAAAAAATCGAGGATGTGCGTAACCAATTCATTCTTGGGGCTGCTGATGAAACTGCATGGAAAGCAGCGGTTGAGAGCTGGCGAAAAGATGGCGGCGATAAAATTACCGAGGAATATAACGCACAATATAGCGCAGCTAAGAAATAATAATAGCTTGCTCTAGTGCCACCCTATCCAACAATGGCGTTTATTGGTGGGGTGGAAGCGTTTTGCTTTTCCAGAAGTAGTGGTAAACTGGTGCTGACATTACTTTTTGGAGAAAGGATACTCATGCGAACATCTTTTTCGGGGTATTTTCTGAAGGTGACCAGCTTCGTCTTGTTACTCAGCACGATTCCAGTGCTATTGCTTGGAATGGCCGCTTACTGGAAGTCGTCCAGCATGATTCAGGAGCAGGTTGTGCAGAGCAATATGCAGGTGCTACTACAAACGCAAATGAGGATTGAAAAGGAATTAAAGCTGGTCGATGAGATGGCCAATAATCTGATCATCTCTAGTGTAGTCAACACTACGCTTAGGCAGCAGATTAACGAGCAGGATTTCATGGTTGTGCACCAAATTCAGCAAAGCCTGAATCTGTTCAATTCCTATGAGCTGGGCATCCGCGATGCTTCTCTGTACAGCTTGGAGAACGATTGGCTGATCAGCGCAAGCTCTGTATATATCGAGGGAAATGCAAGACCGGGGGAAGAGCAGCTTGCCGATTATTTGCAAATGCCCCTCAGTTCCTTCTGGTTCGTTGATAAGAAGGGCAGCCAGACTGACAAATATTCGAATGGCGTCATCAAGCTTGTGAAAAAGCTGCCGCTAAACGCCCCTAAGCCTCTGGGCATTATGGTGATATCGGTATCTGTACCTGATTTGCAAACGCTGCTTGCCGATAATAGGCTTGCGGGAACGACGCTTATTTGGGATGACCGCTACCAGCCAGTCGCGTTTAATGGCGGAAACTCCGCAGAAGAGGAAGAAATTAAGCAAACGCTTCCACTCGTACTAAGCACTTACAAGGAAACGGATGGCTCCTTTATACATTCTACGTCCAAAGGAAGCTTTGCCGTTATTTACCGCAAGGCATCCTATAACAATTGGATTTACGTGTCAGTAGTGCCGATTCGGGATATTACGAAGAAATCCAGGGATATTGGCTGGTATACCTTTTACGCATGTGGCGCCCTGATTCTATTAACTGTTGGTCTGTCCCTTCTGGGCTCCAACCGGATTTACCGCCCTGTCCGTAAGCTTTACGATACAGTACTTGGCCAGGCCGGTCCCAATGAACGGTATACCCGACGTGACGAGCTGGAGGTCATTGGCGAGCAATACCATTCTATATGGCATTTGCGCAACGAGCTGTCAGCTAAGCTGGAGCGGCAGCGCCCGCAGCTTAAGGAATTTTATTTGCTCAAGCTATTCTCAGGCGATGCGGGCGAGGCTGCGGAGAAATTATCGGAGCTTGGCCTCGATTTGCAGGCGTCGAGCTACCATGCGCTTGTGCTGCAGATTGATTCGCTGTCCGATACGCGCTTTGAGGAGCGGGATCGTGATTTGCTGCTGTTTGCAATCAATAATATGGTCGGAGAATTGATTGATACGCCATACAGGCTGGATCCTGTAGTTATTAACCAATCGCAGGTGACAATTATCGGAAGCATGAATGAATCAGCGAGCCAATGGAAGCAAGACGTATCTCATTGGGCGAAGCTGGTGCAGACGAAGGTGCGCGAGTTTTGGGGGCTTTCCGTCAGCCTGGGGATCAGCTCGCCGTTCTTCCAATTGCGGCATTCAGGCAAAGCTTACGCTGAATCGCTCGAGGCCTTGAAATATCGGCTGCGGCTAGGTAATGAAGCGATTCTATTTTATGCCGATGTTGCACCTTCAGAATCACAGACCGCAGTGTTTCCTCGCCAGCTTCTGGAGGAACTGGTTGATGCGATCAAGCTGGCAGACCGCAAAACGGCATTTGACAAGTTAAATACGTTCATTACCCATATCGTCAACGATGAGGTCAACCACCAGGTATACCGCATTTCCTTCATTAGGCTGCTTGCGGAGCTGCTTAATGTCGCACAGGAGACCGTTGGCGGCTTGCAGCACCTAGCGGGAGATCGGCTGCTGCTCTTCGAGCAATTATTCCAATTACAATCTGTGCAGGAGATCGAGGTCTGGTTTCAAGACAGCTTGATCGAGCCGCTGATTCAAATTCTTGAAGAGAAGCGAAAGGTTCGCTTTCAAAAAATATCGGATGAGGTTAAGCAGCTGATCGAGCTGCATTTCAATTCCGAGCTTACGCTGGAGATGTGTGCAGACCGGCTTAGCTATCATCCCGTTTATGTGAGCCGAATATTCCGTAAGGAAACCGGAATGAATTTCTCCGAATATTTATCCGGTCACAGGCACATGGTGGCCAAGCAGCTGCTTTCAGATACGCAGCTGTCTGTAGCGGAGATTGCGGGAAAGGTCGGTTTTCACAATGGTCCCAACTTTTCTCGCCATTTTAAAAAAGTTGAAGGGGTCACGCCAGGGCATTACCGTGAGCTGGCACAATCGTCAGAGCCGCCTGCCTTAGATGATACCCCTCTTCCCCATAGTCAAAGGAGCGAAACAGATGCTGGGAAAAAAATTTAACCCGGAATATCGGGAATATCAAGATAAGGTTTCAGGCCGCACCATTATGCAGCTAACCGACTTTTTTACACATAGCAACCATTTTTATTTTACGAACCATACCTTTTACCAAGGGGATATTATTTTCAAATCGCAGCGAGGCAACTCAAGCAACCTGTTCCGGCTTTATATGAACACGATGGAGATCGAGCAATTGACGGATTTGCCGAAAACGCCGCTGGACGACCGTTTTTATGACCGAATGCAGCATTCGTGTGTGCATGAGGGCAATGAGGAAGTGTACATGTTTTACTTAGGCAAAGTATTCGCTCTGCATATCCCTACTTTGAAGCTGCGGGTGCTGTATGAAACGCCTGACGGCTTCAAGCTCAGCTCAGGCTCGCCCAGCGCTGACGGGAAGTATGTGTTCGCCTCGATCAATGAGAACAAGGTGCACCGCGAGTTTGAGGACGGCTTCTATGAGACATGGGCGGCGTTCCCGGAGACACGGATTGTGCGTATCCATATTGAGACTGGGCAATCGGAAGTGGCTTATGCGGAAAACTACTGGATCAAGCATGTAAACATGTCACCGACGGTGCCGAACCTAATGACTTACTGCCATGAAGGTCCTTGGCATAAAATTGACCACCGTGTCTGGCTATTCGATACCAATACCGGAGAGTCCACCAAGGTGGTGCCCGATCAAAGCCCGAATAAAACCGTCGGGCACGAATATTGGCTTGCTGATGGGCTGCGGCTTGGCTATCATGGCAAAAAGACGGAGGCTGACGGCCAGTCGCATGGTTACTTCGGTTTTATCCACCCTGACAACACGGAACGGCTGGAGCTGGATTTCCCGTTCCACAGCCAGCATTTTCACAGCAATGATATGGACATCATCGTTGGGGATGGGCAAAAAATAACCAATCCGCATATTTTGCTGTGGCAGCGCGAGGGGAATGGCTATAGTGAGCCGCGTGTACTCGCCCACCATGGCGGAATCTCGATCCTTCAGGCCTCGCATGTCCACCCGCGTTTCACGCAGGATGACAAGCACGTGCTGTATACATCGGATCGCGGCGGGTATGCCAATCTGTATTTGGCAGAGGTTGGAGACATGGATAATTTGCCAAAGCTTGCTGATGTACAGGCGAAGTGAACTGCCGAAGCGGGCTGGTGTGCGAAATGGCGCGACGTGCAGGTGAAGCATTAACAATGAGGGAGTGATTATATGCAAGGCACTATTTATAGCTCGGAACACCGGGAATACCGGGATAAAATCTCGGGTCGTCGCATCCTGCAGCTGACCGATTATTTTGCCCATAGCAATCATCTTTATTTTACGAATCAAACGTTTTATAAAGGCGATGTTATATTCAAAGCACAGCGGGGCAACGCGAGCAATTTATTCCGCTTCCACATGGATACGATGAACATCGAGCAATTGACGGATTTGCCGCAGCCCGCGTATAATGACCGTTATTTTGACAGGCTGCTGCTTTCCTATGTGCATGAAGGCAATGAGGAAGTGTATATGTTTTATCTGGGCCAGGTGCTGGCGTTAAACCTGAAGACGCTGCAGCAGCGGGTATTGTTTGATACGCCTGCCGGTTTTTATCTTAGCTCTGGCTCTCCGAGCTCTGACGGCCGGTATGTGGTCGTATCGATTACTGAAAACAAGGTGCACCGCGAATTCGAGGGCGGCTTCTATGAGACATGGGCGGCGTTTCCAGAAACGAGGCTAATCCGTATTGACCTCGAAACCGGCAAGGCGGAAACTTTATATTCAGAAAATTACTGGATCAAGCATGTGAACATGTCGCCGACAGTGCCGAACCTGCTTACCTTCTGCCACGAAGGGCCATGGCATCATGTCGATCACCGTGTATGGATGCTGGATACCAACACTGGACAGGCGACTAAGCTCGTTTTGGACCAGAGCCCGCTGAAAACCGTCGGCCACGAATATTGGTTTGTTGATGGCATCCACCTCGGTTATCACGGCAAAAAGACAGAGCCGAACGGAGACGTTCATGGCTATTACGGCTCCATCAAGTACGACAACTCGGAGCAGCTGGAGCTGGATTTCCCGTTCCACAGCCAGCATTTCCACAGCAATGACCTTAACCTGATCGTCGGGGACGGTGAGCGGATGGTCAACCCGCATGTGCTGCTCTGGAAACGCACCGAAGCGGGCTTTGACCAGCCCCGTGTGCTTGCCTACCATGGCGGCATGGGCATTAATGCCGCTACCCATGTGCATCCGCGCTTTACAGCGGACGCAAGCCAAGTGCTGTTCACATCAGATCGGGGCGGCTACGCCAATTTGTATCTGGTCGAGGTCGGCAATGTTGACGAGCTTCCACGGCTTGAAGATGTACAGGCTGCAAGCCAGCCACGATAGTTTTCATCCACCGGCAGCTGCTTGTTAAAGCATAATAAATGGATCGCCTCATGGCCGCTAATCCTCAGGATGGCGGTCTTTGCTATGCAGCCCTAACCCTCCAGATGCTAAGCTCGCCCAAGCTCCTCCTTGGCTATTCATGATTGCGATGGAATCGGTTATAATTGGATATAAAGGTTATAACTGAATATAGCTCGCTAATCGAAGTCAATGAGGTGCTTGTCAGCCGTGGAAATTTTCCGAGACCTATATTCCTTGGTCACTGTCTTGAATGTGTTTTTTGCTATTGCCGTTATTTTTGTGGAGCGCCGTAATATTGGAGTCACTTGGGCCTGGCTGATGATCTTGTTCTTTTTGCCGGGTGTCGGGGCGTTCCTCTATATCTTTCTCGGGCAAAATCTGAGCAAACGTAAAATTTACCGAATCAGGGTCCAGCAGCAAAAGGTAGTGACAGCTCTAGCCGGTGTACAAAAAGAGGATTTTAAAAATGAGCTAATTGTCTTTAAGGACCCGGCTATGCATAAATACCAGGATATGATTTATATGAATCTGAACAATGCACAATCTTTTTTTACGCAGGATAATGAGGTGGAAATCTTTACGGATGGCAGCCATAAATTCGACTCGTTGCTTCAGGCGATTAAAGAAGCGCAGCACCATGTCCATCTGATGTATTATATTATTCGCAATGATGTGTTAGGCAGGAGGCTGGTGGAAGCGTTAACCGAAAAAGCCAAAGAAGGCGTAAGCGTAAGGTTTCTTTGTGATGCGATAGGCAGCACGGGGCTTCCGCGGCATTTTTTCCGAAGCTTGGTTGAGGCTGGTGGCGAAGCCGCATTTTTCTTCCCATCAAGGCTTCCCTATGTAAATTTCCGGCTAAATTACCGAAATCATAGAAAGCTTGCGATCATCGACGGAAAGTGTGGATACATAGGCGGATTTAATATCGGTGATGAATATTTGGGCTTGGACCAACGGTTTGGGTTTTGGCGGGATACGCATCTGAAAATTTACGGCGGTGCCGTTTTTCAGATTCAAGCGCAATTTATTTTGGATTGGAACCTCGCTTCTCCGTACGATTTGGAGATGCAGGACGCCTTCTTCCCCAGCGAAGTGCATATCGGCAAGATGGGGGTGCAAATTGTATCAAGCGGTCCCAACGATGACCGTGAACAGATCAAAATGGCTTATATGAAATTAATTAATGAAGCGAAGAGTAGCCTTTATATGCAAACGCCCTATTTTGTACCGGATGAAAGCTTTTTGAATGCCGTCAAAATGGCGGCCTTATCAGGTGTCGATGTAAGAATGATGATACCAAGCATCCCCGACCATAAAATCGTGTATTGGGCTACCTATTCCTATTTGGGCGACTTGCTTGAGGCGGGTGTGAAAATTTATTTGTACCATAAAGGATTTTTGCATGCCAAAACGATTGTTGTGGATGGACAAGCCTGCTCGGTCGGGACGACCAATATCGACATTCGAAGCTTTAAGCTGAATTTCGAGGTTAATGCTTTTATATACGACCAGATGACTGCGTCTAATCTTGCGTTGATTTTTGAAAAGGACATGCAAGACAGCTCGGAGCTGACGATGGACATGTACACTAATCGCTCGAGGACTAAAAAGTTCAAGGAGTCGTTAGCGCGATTGCTGTCGCCTATCTTGTAGTGCTGGAAATTTGCAAGGGCCAAACCTATCATCTGCCTGAATATAAGCGGTTCCTGTGGAGCCGGGCAAGGAGCTGTCGCATGAAAACATATTGGTTAACGCTCCTCGCTGGCGTTATATGCGTTACCCTGCTGCCACTGTATGGGGTTTTCCACAGTGTGAACAGCTTAAGAGATAACCCTAACGCGGTGGCAGGCTGGATCGATTTAAGAGATAGGCCGCTCGAAGGCAACGCTCCCATCCGTCTAAGCGGAGAATGGGAATTTTACCGCAACCAGCTGCTGACTCCGCAGGATTTTGCTGCAGCTACAGGACCTGTAATAGCAGCCACTGGAGGCTCTGTGCCGGATCGGGCGGAAATTGTGCAAATTCCCGGCCAATGGAACGGATACTTAAACGATATAGACAGCGCGCAAGCCCATGGTACGGGCACCTACAGGCTGCGGCTCCAGCTGCCCGACCTTGAGCAGGCGGTGTATGGCATCCGCACCGTGAATATCCGCATGGCTCATAAGCTGTTTCTGAACGGACGCGAGCTGGGCGCAAGCGGTATCCCCGGACTTACGGCTGGAGAGACGGTGCCGAACAATGTACCTTACGTCCGGTTTGCGGCTGTGTCGGGGGATACCGTTGAAATCGTAGTCCAGGTGGCCAATTTCAGCTATTCCTCGGGAGGCATGATCTTTCCGATTTTATTCGGGGACCAGGAGTCGATTCTCGCCAATCGAACCTCTAACGTATTTGGGTACTTGACAACCTCCGCCGGTTTTTTGATCCTTTCGCTCTATTTTTTACTGCTCATTCCGCTGCGGCGGCGTGAGGTTTCCTTGCTGTATCTGGGTGCGTTTTGTTTAGCATGCTTGGTCTTTGTGCTTACCCATGGAGAAAAGATGATCTTGTCTGCGCTGCCCTTTATTTCTTACGAGCTTGTTTTGAAAGTTCAGCTTTTTTCCTCAACGCTAGTTTACTACTTTCTGATCCGTTATGTATTCTGCTTATTTCCGAAATTTCACCATCGTGTGCTGCTGCTATGGCTGAAGGGCATCGTCCTTCTTTTCTGTATGGCCGCAGTTTTTCTGCCCGCAAGCGTGTTCTCCCGATTAGAGGACGTCTGTTTTCTATTTGCCTTTATCAGTATGCTTTGGGTTATGTATGTGCTGGTCAAAGAAACACAGCTGCGGTCGGACAATTCGCTTGCGCTTATCGTAAGTATCCAAAGCATAATGATTATGCTTCTGATTAATTTGCTTCACGCCTTTGGCTTACTGGAGGATCAGGTGCTTGTGCCTTATGAAATGCTCATTTTTATGTTAGCCCAGACCCTTGTTTTGTCCAAAAGGTTTTCAGCCTTGTTCATGGAAGTGGAGCTGCTTTCGCGCAAGCTGGTCAGGCTGGATGAAATGAAAGATGAATTCATGGCCAACACGTCCCATGAGCTGCGGACACCGCTGCATGGCATGATCAATATGGCGCAATCCTTGGTCGAAGGTGCTGCGGGAGGTCTGAATGAGAAACAGGCAAGGCATTTGTCCATGATCGTCTCTACAGGCAACCGCTTGACGTTCCTGATCAACGATATTCTTGATTTTAATAAGCTGAAAAACGGGCAAATTGAGCTGCAGCGGCGACAGGTTGACCTGCCGGCGGTTGTGCACTCCGTACTGGAAGTCATTGTGCACCTCGCCAATGAGCAGGACCTTCGCATCAGGCAGCAATGGCCTGAGCGTTTGCCGTTGCTTGATGCTGATGAAGACCGACTGAGGCAAATTTTGTATAATATACTTGGTAATGCCGTTAAATTTACCGAACAAGGAACGATTACCCTTTCCGCCGAAACGAGTGGCGACGAGGTCACCATATCCATCGAGGACACTGGGATCGGTATTGCCGAAGCACGGCTGCCGAACTTGTTCCAAGCCTATGAAGGACAGTCCGCAGGCTTCGACAGATCCTACACGGGTACAGGGCTTGGGCTCAGCATTACAAAGCAGCTAGTTGAGCTTAGCGGGGGCCGGGTTGGCGTGGAATCGGTGCTTGGCCGTGGCTCGCGGTTTTTCTTTACCTTGCCGGCCGTGCCCCACACCTCCGTGATGGCGGGTGAAGCAGAGCGACAGATTGCCGCTGCGGCTGCAACACAACCAGTAGGAGTGCTTGCTGAAGCAGGCGACGGTCAACCTATGAACAAGGGTGTTGTGCTGGTCGTCGACGACGATCCCGTCAACCTGCAGGTATTGATCAATCTGCTGACATTGGAGCATTATGAAGTGGTCGCGGTAAAAAGCGGGACAAGCGCGCTAGACAGGCTTAACAGCATGCCGCAGATTGACCTGGTCATCACCGATTGGATGATGCCTGAGATGTCGGGGCTGGAGCTTTGCCAGTTGATCCGAAGCCGATATATGCTCTCGGAGCTGCCTGTGCTTATGCTGACAGCGCGCAGCCGGCCGGAGGAAATTGTAGCCGGCTTCCGGGCAGGAGTTAATGACTTTTTGACCAAGCCGGTTGACGCTGGTGAGCTGAGGGCACGCGTCCGTACGCTTATTGAGCTACAGAGCTCGATTCGTACGCTGGTCCATACGGAAATGGCGTTTTTGCAGGCGCAGATCAAGCCGCATTTTTTATATAATGCGTTAAATACAATTATCGCAGTCTGTTATTACGACGCCGATAAGACTATACAGCTCCTGCTTGAGCTGAGCCACTTCTTGCGTAGCTCGTTTGAAGTAGGCAATCTCGACCGACTTGTGACGCTACAGAAGGAGCTGGAGCTGGTTCACTCCTATCTTTCATTGGAAAAGGCGAGATTCGACGAGCGGCTCCAGGTGGAATATGACATTACTGAGAATGGCTTTCTGATGGTTCCTCCCTTATCGATACAGCCGATTGTCGAGAATGCGGTCCGCCACGGCGTGATGCAACGGGAGGATGGGGGCACCATCCTAATTCGAGTTACGGAGCAGCAGGGTGTCGTACAGGTTACTGTATCCGACGATGGTGTCGGTATGCCTGAATCGAAGCTAAAGTCGATTTTAACGGAGCGAAGCTCAGACGGTGTCGGGCTGATGAATATTCATAAGCGGCTGCTGATGCAGTATGGCAAAGGGCTGCAGATCAACAGTGAATGGCAGCAAGGCACGACGGTCAGCTTTGAAGTGCCCATGCTTCAACCCGCTCGTGAGGCTGTAGTGAGAAAGGAGAGTGCACTGGATGAAGGCGATTTTGATTGATGATGAGAAGCCGGCGCTGCAGCATCTGGAGCGATTGCTGCAGCGTGAGCCAGATATCCAGATCACTGGTAAATTTAATACAGCCCGTGACGCATTGCAATACTTGGCTCACGAGAAGGTTGACGTGGTGTTTCTGGATATTGGCATGCCGGAAATTAACGGCTTGGTCGCGGCTGAATATATCCAGCAAATCGATAGCCATATCCGAATTGTTTACATTACGGCGTATGCCGAATATGCAGTAGACGCTTTTGAGCTGCACGCGCTTGATTATTTACTAAAGCCGGTCCATCCTATACGTTTTACCAAAACACTGGAACGTATTCGCCAAAGCCTTGCTTCTCCAGCAATAAGTGCTACCAGAGTCGTAAGCAAGCCTTTCCCGTCCATCCTCATGTTTATGAGGCTCTCGTTTTCGGATAGCTTGGACCCCGAGCGTAGAATCAAATGGCGTACGCTAAAAAGCAAGGAGCTATTCGCTTTTTTGTTACACCAGCAAGGAGAATGGGTCGCCAAGGATCTGCTTCTAGAAATGCTATGGCCGCATTTTACGTATGATAAAGCTATGGTTCATATGCATACATCGGTATACCAAATCCGCAAATTGATTAAGGAGTACAGTTTGCCCGCAGTCCTGGAGTTTTCCATGGAAAGCTACCGATTGACTGGTAAGGGTGCCGCTACGGATGCCGATCAATTTGAGCAAGCACTAGTTAGCTTTAGCGAGGCACGGGAGGTGGACGAAGGCAGCCGGCAGCGTGCCGACCTTGCCTTAAAGCTATACAAAGGTCATTATCTGGAAGAAAATGATTACCAGTGGGCTAAGCCTAAGCGTGATCATTTGCTTAGGCTGTATATCGATGCAAGCCTGCGCACCGCTGAATATGAGCTTAACACCGGACGTGAGCGGCAGGCGGTAGATCGGCTGAAGGAGGCTCTTGAAAAGGATCCGTATTCGGAGGAGCTAGTCCGTCTGCTCATGGTAGGGTTTACTAAACTTGGTGATTATAAAACGCTGCATAGCCACTACGCTGCGTTCGTCCAACTGCTTGCAACAGAGCTGGAAGTAGTTCCCCAGCAGGAAACTCAACAATGCTATGAGCAATTGACTAACCGATGATATAAAAGCCGGCTTCTTACCGTCTGTGTGTTTACGACGGAGAAAGCCGGCTTTTGCTTAGATTTAGATCGATCAGCCCTTATGCAAGCGCTGAGCTGAAGAAGGGTTAGGCCTTAGCCTCTGCGAGGCCGTGTTCTTCCTCTTTCTGAAGCGATGGCGAATGCGACTGTAAGCGTGAAACGGACCGGAAGCGGGAGAGCCCCAGCGAGACTATCGCTGTAATGGCAGCGATGGCAACGCCAACTGCGCCGATCCAGCTGATGGCTTGCATGGATGCTTGCTCCACGACGAGCCCGCCGATTCCCGCACCAAAGGCCATCGCAAGCTGTAGCACCGAGCTGTTCAAGCTAAGCATAATGCCCGAGGCTTCGGGGGCTAGAGAGATTAAATGGTACTGCTGTGTTGGACCGGAGGACCATGCTGAAAACGACCAAAGCATAAGCAACGGGAAAACAATAATCGGGGATGCCGCTGTTAGCGACAACAGGATTAGGACAGCGGCGTGCGCGGCCATGCCTCCGATTAGCGTGCGGGGAACGCCCCATCTATCTGTGCTGTAGCCACCGAACTTGGAGCCTACCAAGCTGGCAATACCAAAAGCGAACAGCCCTGCACTAACCCATTGCTCATTCATCCCTGTAACAGTAAGCAGAAAGGGAGAAATGTAGGTGTAAACTATGGAATAGCCGGCGATCCAGAAGAAGGTTACCATTAAGGCTACAGCGATTCTGGGCTCCTTGATCAGCATAATCTGCTTACGCAGGGGCACGGGCGCTTCACCATTTGATTGCGGGATGGTCCAATAAATAAGTAACAAAGCGAATAATCCAAGCCCGCCAATACCGCCAAAAATAATTTTCCAATCATAGGAAGCAGCTATGACCCGCCCAAGTGGAACGCCGATAATTAGCGCTGTACTAAAGCCCATAACGAGTGTCGCGATGGCGCTGCCCTGTTTATCAGGTGGAGCCAGCTTAGAGGCTACGGTCAATGCGGTTACGACAAATACCCCAGTGCTAAGAGCGAGGATAACCCGAGACCCGATTAAAAATTCATAGCCGGGCAACGCGAAGGTAATCGCGTTGCCGACGACGAATATGCCTAGCGAGTAAAGCAACAGCTTTCTCCGCTCCATGCGCGCGGTAAGAGCCATGAGGAAGGGGGTGCCAAAAGCATAAGCAAGTGCAAAAACAGTAACAAGCTGGCCAGCGGCGGCTACAGAAACCCCGATATCCGCAGAAACCTTATCCAAAATGCCTGCAATAATAAACTCCGACGTTCCAACCAGAAAGCTGACAGCGGCCAGCATATAAATTTTCCACGTACTTGACATTGTTCTAAATCCTTCTTTCTTAATAATATTTTTATATTTCTAAAAATATAGAAATAAAAAGCAAAAAAATTACTGGAGCAAATAGGGTGCGTACTTTTGCGCCAGTTCTCGGTTCACGCTGTAGTAGATGAACGTTCCATCCTTGCGAAGCTCCAGTAGGCCGCTATCTGTCAATTGCTTGAGATGATGCGATAGCGTCGATCCGGCAACGGACTCCAGCATACTACCGATGTCCGAGCAGCACAAGTTTCTTTCCTCAACGAGCAGCAGGGCAATTTTAAGCCGAGTGGGCTCCCCGAGTGCTTTGTATACTTTGACAGCTTGCTTTACATCTGCGTGTTTTTCAGTCATGGTTCTCCCACCCTCACAAGTGTGATTGTTGGTTACTTCGTCATTGAATAATTCGTTATTTCTACATCTATAGAAATAAAATATCACATAAGATTAGGTAAGTAAAGAGGAAATTCTTAGCAAAAGGGCCATTCACACTATAAGTTCAAGTGTTGAATGGCTTCTTTGCGTTATTGTAATCCTAATTGTGCTTTACCAAGCCGCTACAATGCCATCAGCACGGGAGTCCGTTCCCCCGCACAAAACGCCGGTTAACGGATCGCGCCAGATGATCTGTCCACGCCCGAATGAGGAGGCTTCCAAGGCAATCTGCACGTCATGCCCGATTCGTGCCAAGGCTTGTGCAGCCGCTAAAGGGAAACCGTGCTCAACCAAGACGGTTTTATCCCGAGTCCATTGCCATCGGGGTGCGTCAAGCGCCGCCTGCGGATGCAAGCCAAAATCCAGCGTGTTCATGATAGTCTGCAAATGCCCTTGCGGCTGCATGATGCCGCCCATCACACCAAAGGGACCGATGGCTTGCCCGCCGCGGGTCAAGAAGCCGGGAATGATCGTGTGGTAGGTGCGTTTGCCGGGCTCCAGCCGATTGGCGTGCTCCGGGTCAAGGGAGAAGTCCATTCCCCTGTTTTGCAAAGCAATGCCTGTTCCAGGCACGACGAGCCCAGAGCCAAATTGCATATAATTGCTTTGTATAAAGGAAACCATATTGCCTTCGCCATCGGCTGTGGCCAAGTATACAGTGCCTCCCGCAGCAGGCTTACCTGCCTCAGGCTGTCGTGCGCGTTCTCCGATCAGGCTTCTGCGAAGCTCGGCATATTCGGGGGAGAGCAGGCTTTGCACATCGACCTTCATCTTGGCTCGATCGGTAATATAGTGGTGGCCATCTGCAAATGCGAGCTTCATCGCCTCAATCTGTTTGTGGTAGGTATCGGCAGCGTTAATCTGCAAGCCCTCATAGCCGTTCATAATACTGAGGGCTTGCAGCGCGACTAACCCTTGGCCATTGGGTGGTATTTCCCATATATCATAACCGCGATAGGATGTGCTGATGGGCTGGACCCATTCTGGACGAAATGCCGATAGGTCCGAAGCGGTTAAATAGCCTCCAGCTTCAGCAATGAATTGGGCAATACGCTCAGCCAGCTCGCCCGAATAGAAGGAAGAGCCTTCGCTTGCGCCAATGAGCGCAAGCGTACGGGCGTGGTCGGTAGAACGCCAAATTTCTCCGGCTGCTGGCGGCCTTCCTCCAGGAGCAAAGGTATCAAACCATGGCTTGAAGGCGTCGCCCTTCAGCACCTTTTCATACAGCGCGAAGGATTTGCCCCAGTTATGGGCAACCACCGGGGAGACGGGAAAGCCTTCCTCGGCATACCGAATTGCAGGCTTCAAGGTATCGGCGAGCGACAGCCTTCCGAACTTGCTGGACAGCTCGGCCCATGCAGCCGGAGCGCCAGGTATCGTTACGGGCAAAGCCCCGTAAGAAGGCATGGCCTCATGCCCGGCAGCCCGCACGGCGTCGATCGAGATCGACTTTGGTGCGGGTCCGCTTGCGTTCAACCCGTGCAGCTTGCCCTTGGTCCACACGAGGGCGAACGCATCGCCCCCGATCCCGTTCGAGCAGGGCTCGACGACGGTTAAGGCTGCTGCGGCTGCGATCGCGGCATCAATGGCGTTACCGCCCTGCTTTAGGATGTCCAGCCCGGCCTGTGCGGCCAAGGGCTGGGAAGTCGCGACCATGCCTTTGTGGGCATAGGCGGGCGTGCGATAGGATGGATACGGATGGTACAGCGGATCATAGTTCAATGCCAGCGCCTCCTTGGATGGCTTACTTGGATGATTTACTTCGGATGGTTCACCTCTTATGCTTTATTACTTATGCTTATTTCTCATCCCTTATCACTTGCCTTATCGCTGAACAAATCGGAGCTTAAATATCGCTCGCCATTGTCGGGTGCGATACATAATACCCGCTTGCCCTTGCCAAGGCGGCGCGCTTCCTGCAACGAAGCCCAAACGGCGGCGCCCGAGGACGGTCCTACGAGCAAGCCTTCGAAGTAAGCCAGCTCCTTAGCCGTGCGAATAGCATCTTCATCGGATACTTGAACAATTTCGTCGTATATCGACTGGTTCAGCACACCGGGAATAAAGCCGGGGCCTGCACCAATCAGCTTATGTGCTCCGGCATCCCCGCCTGAAAGGACAGGAGAACCCTTCGGCTCGATCACAATAATGCGGATGCCTGGAAGTGCCTGGCGCAAAATCTCGCCAGTCCCCGTAATCGTTCCACCGGTTCCAGAGGTGGCAACGAATGCATCCAGCTTGCCCTCCATTTGCTCCAGTATTTCCGGCGCGGTGGAGAAGCGGTGGGCTGCCGGGTTAGCCGGGTTCTCGAACTGCTGCGGCACGAAGCTGCCGGGAATGTGGCGCTGCAGCTCCAACGCTTTGCGTATGGCACCAGGCATTCTGTCTGTAGCCGAAGTCAGCACGACCTCTGCCCCGTAAGCCTTAAGAATATTAATACGCTCCTTCGTCATATTCGCCGGCATCGTTATGATTAATTGATAGCCCTTGGCTGCGGCTGCCATTGCCAGGCCGATGCCTGTATTGCCACTTGTGGGCTCAATAATGGTTGCCCCCGGCTTCAAACGCCCGTCTTTTTCAGCTTCGGTGATTAAATTGAGGGCTGCCCGGTCTTTGACACTGCCACCTGGATTGAAATATTCCAGCTTTACATAAACCTCGGCGTCCTGTTCGTTGGATAAGCGGTTAAGCCGTACAACTGGCGTTTCGCCAATCAGGTCAGTAATGCTGTTTACTCTTTTAGATACCATTTGTAGGTCCTCTTCTCTTGTGCAATTTGCCTGGATTTAAGGAAACCGCCCACGGACGGTCCGTGGGCGGCTGATGCAGCAGTGAATACGCTGACAGTGCCAAGCGCCTTAGCCTGCTTTTCCGTAACATGATACCGCAGCATACTCATCGCCGCAGGTGAAGTGCTGTCACAGCGACAAGTCGGGCTGTTCCCTAATAATGGATTCATAATACGGCTGGAAATTCAGCCAGCCCATATCGGGCGAGAAGAGCTGGGAAATTTTTTCTGCACGCTCGGACGGGATATGCTCAGGCGTTCCAACGGCTTCGACCAGCAATTGAGCTTGGCAAGCTCGCTCGAGGGAGATAAACCAGTAGGCGGCTTCATCTACAGATTTGCCGAAAGTGACAATACCGTGGTTTTTCAGGATCAATGCTTTATTGGTTCCAACGGAATTAGCTAGAGCTTCCCCTTCACCATGCTTATAGCTGTCAAAAACCTCATGTGCCTTATAAAATACAGAGGATTCCGATGTAATCGGGTCTATTGTCCGATTCAGCGACGACCAGGTTTTGCCGTAGATGGAATGCGTGTGGGCAATCGCGTTAATATCCGGTCTTAGCTTCTGGATTGGCAAATGCAGCTGCAAGGCGCCTCCATGCACATAACCATGCCCGTGGACGATTTCGCCTTGATGGTTTTGCAAGACGAGATCGCTTGCTTTAATCAGCTTGAAGCTTAGACCTAGCGGATTGGTCCAATAATGGTCGGTTTTGATCGGGTCGCGGACAGAGATATGCCCCATCACCCCTTCATCGTATCCAAATTTAGCAAAAACACGGAAGGCGGCAGCGATCCGCTGCTTGCGATGCTCTCTTTCGTCCTCTAAATGCTCGTATACGGGGGGTGTAGGTCTCGTCCCTTTGGGGAAAGTGGCCACAGGTAACGCCTCCTGTCATTTTTTGATTGTTTATCCTCGGTAAGTATCCCGCCATCGGGTCGATTTGCGGTCTAATAATTTAACGAAAGAGTCGATCAGCTTGCCGATCACTGCAAAAATAATGATCCCCACAAATACGAGATCCGTCCTTGCGCTTTGGGAGGAAAACAGGATCAAATGGCCAACTCCCGAAGCCGCCCCAATCAATTCTGCTACCACAAGGCTAATCCACGAAATAGCGAGGGATAATCGGACACCCATCAGGATATGGGGAATCGAAGAGGGTAAAATCAGTAAAATAATTTGTTTAAACCGGCTAAATTGCAGCACCTTGGATACTTCAAACAACTTGTTGTCCACGCTTCGAATCCCAAGAAAGGTATTGATGTATATGGGAAAAAAAGAACCGACAGCAATAATAACGACCTTCGAGGTTTCACTGAATCCAAACCAAAGAATAATTAAAGGGGCGATCGCCAAATTCGGGATCATCCTGAACCATTGCACGGAAGGGTCAATAAAATCCTCGGATCGACGGGAAAAACCCGTCCATATACCAAGCAGGAAGGCGATAGAGCCACCAACCAAAAATCCGCTTGCGGCTCTGTGAACACTAATACCGATGTGCTCTAACAGCTCTCCACTGACCAGCAGTTCCCTGAACCCCAGCAATATTTGCCAAGGTGTGGGGAGGAAGAAGGTGCTGACCAAACCCGTGGAGCCCAAGGTCTGCCATAGCGCCACAATCAACACAGGCACCACAGCTGTAAGAAAAGTGCCAGCAGCCTTTCTTCTCCAGAATGAAGGTGTCTCGGCTTGTTCTGCGACTGCGACTGCAGCTACGGAAGGGGATGACGGCAAATTCGATTGTACACTCATGTTCTTATCCCCTCCTCATAGTCCTTGAAAGCTGTCACGCCATCTCAACATATACCGTTCTAAGCTTACTACGAGCAAATCAGAAGCTTTGCCCAACACGGCAAACAAGACAATGCCTACAAATACAGTGGAAGTCATGCTCATCGCTCTGGCATCCATCATCAGATAGCCGATTCCAGAGGTTGAGCCCATAATCTCGGCTACGACCAAGCCCAGCCATGAAATAGCAACGGAAAGCCGGATGCCCAGAAATAGATTGGGCATGATAGCGGGTATAATTAAACGTGTTAATTGCTTGGAACGGCTGAAGCCAAGCACCCTAGCTACGTCAAAATATTTGGTGTCAATATTGCGGATTCCCAAATATGCGTTGATATAAAGAGGGAAAAAGGAGCCTTTGGCAATCAACAGGATTTTGGCGGTTTCCCCGATTCCAAACCAGAGCACGAATAAGGTGGTCAGCGCTAGATGGGGCACCATCCGAATCATCTGGATCGTGGGATCAAGTGCTTTTTCCACATACCAAACGAGTCCAACGAGCAGTCCGATGAGCAGTCCGAGGCTGGCACCAAGCGCAAAGCCGGACAGCATACGAACCAAGCTGATTTTCAAATTATCAATCAATTCTCCAGTTAGGTACAGATTCCAGAACGCATCAAGAATAGTCGTAGGTGTCGGAAACAACAAAGTCGAAATATATTCTTTGTCTCCAAGCACTTGCCACAAAATCAAGACAACCACTGGAAGTGTAAGCCCGGACAGCAGCTTATATACCCTTCGCTTGTACAGGGGCTCTGTTCGCTTCAGTGGCAGCTGTAGCTCAGCCGCCTGATGGATGGGAGAGGACTGGATCAATTTGCTGTTCATGCTGGTTCACCCGCTCCTTCGTGTATCGGTTTACTGGATAAGGCAGCTCCAAATGCTCCCGCAAAGTCTCTCCCTCATATTCCGTCCTGAATAATCCACGCTCCTGAAGAATAGGGACAACCTGTTCTGCGAAATCCCGAAGCCCTTCTGGCTGCACATATCCGTAAACAATAAAGCCATCAACGGCTTCTGTCTCGAACAGATGCTGCATTTTGTCCGCAATTTGTACAGCCGTGCCGATAAAGTTTCCTTTCGGGGTTGCTGCTCTTAATGCCAATTGGCGAAGTGTCAGATTTTCTTCCTTGGCCATCCGCTTGAAGCCTTCCGCTGTTGATTTGAAGCTGTCCTTGCCCAAGTCTCCTAAATCCGGCAATGGCTCGTCCAAGGGATATTGTGTAAAGTCGTGGAAGCTGAAAAATCGGCTTAAATATTTGATAGCTAGGTCAATATCGACATAAGCACTCGTCTGCTCATATTTGCGTTGCGCCTCTTCCTCGGTTGCTCCAATGATCGGGGTAATAGCTGGGAATATCAGAATCTCCTCCGGCTTTCTTCCATAAGCTGCTGCTCTTTGTTTAACATCCTTGTAAAAGGCTCGGGCGATTTCCGGGTCGCTTGAATTGGAGAAAATCGCATCGGCTTCCTTGGCGGCTAGCTCCTTGCCTGCGTCGGAGGCACCAGCTTGAAACACAATCGGACGGCCTTGAGGCGAGGGCTCCATATTCAAAGGGCCTTTTACGGAGAAAAACTCCCCCTTGTGGTCAAGTGTATGCAGCTTGTCAAAATCGACATAGATGCCTTTTTCCTTGTCCCTTACGAAGGCATCGTCCTCCCAAGAATCCCATAGCCCCTTCAGTAGCTCGATATATTCGGCAGCAATTTTATAACGTACAGCGTGCTCGTGCAGCTTTTCTTGGCCGTAGTTTTTGGCAACGTCCTCCAGAGCCGAGGTAACGGCATTCCAGCCGGCACGGCCGCCGCTTAGCTTGTCTAGTGATGCCAGCTGGCGGGCAGTAGTGAAGGGCTCGCTGAAGGAGGTGGTGAAGGTGCCCACTAAGCCAAGCTTGCTAGTAACAGCCGCCAATGCGGATAAAATCGTTAAGGGCTCAAAGCGGCTTAGGAAATAAGGCGTCGAGCTTTTGGTAATATAGGCAGAATCTGCGATAAAAGCAAAATCGAATTTGGCTTGCTCTGCAATCTGTGCGAGCTCAATGTTCAGCTTCAGATTAACGGGACCGTCGGAAGGTGTATCCTTGTGCCTCCAAGCTGCTACATTGGAACCGGCGCCTGTCAGAAATGCGGCAAGATGAAGTTTTCTTGGTTTGGGTTGAGTCATGTCGAAAAGCCTCCTAATAGTAGTTGATATGGTGGGGAGTAGGTGCAGCTTTCGTGGCTGGGATATTCTTACGATTGCTGTTGTTCAAATGAACAAAGGCATCGCTCCGCTATCTCTAGAACACCCCAGCCACTCCGCTAGTTACTACTTTTAAAAGATGAAGTTATTTGAGTATCCATTCGTTTAAATTAAAGTCTTTGGCAGCGAGTTTTTCCTCAACGAGAAACTTTTTGGCTTCTTCGACACGTTTGACACCATCTTCGGATACGGCCGTTTCGGAAATAAGGTCGATGTTATACAAAATAGGTACGACATCCAGTGGGGCTTTGGTCGTTTCAGCAACGTAGGCATAATATTTATCCTTATTGGCCATTAGATCCTTCAGTGCCGCATTTCTTGCTGCAGCCCAAGCTTTAGGGAAATCGGGAAATTTGCTTAAATACGCTTCGGATGCAATAGCCGTTGAGGTCGCCAGCAAGATCGGATGGTCCTTGGCCCAATCAAGCACGGGATAACCTTCCTGCGTCAGTTTGTATGAAGTATAGTCATACGTTGCGCTTGCAAAGGCATCAATATCTCCGCGCGCCAAGGCTGCATAGGAATCTAGCCAGGACATATTGATAATTTTGGCATTAATCTTGTTTTCCTTGATCAAGCCAACCGCATAACGATGCATAAGCGAGCCTTTTACAACGGCGATTGTTTTGCCTTCTAGATCTTTTACGCTTTTGGGCCCATCTTTCTTTCCGATTAAATAGCTTTCGGTATTCGTGGAGGAGAACCCGATCAGCTTCGTCTTGCTCCCTGCCGCACGGCTGAGCAATGCAGGTGTATCACCCATGGATCCGACATCCACACGTCCGGCCAGAATGGCTTCATTAATATCGGGCCCCGTTCCGCCCCCAATGGCGTTTACTGTCTTGATGCCATATTCAGCAAGCACCTTCGGGATGATACCGGTATGGAAGCCCCAGCCTTCGGCGCCGGTTTGTTTGCCGGTTGTGCCTACGAAGCTATAGTTTAGGACTTCGGGAACTTTAACCGAGGCTGCAGGAGCAGGGGCTGCAGCTTTATCAGAAGAGCCTGCTGCTGGTGCAGCTGCCGATGTTGGCGCTGGGCTTGCTGCTGCAGGTGATGGGCTAGCCGATGGCGGAGCAGTTGTTTGCCCGCACGCTTGAACAACTAACATCATGGCGGCTAGGGCAGCGAAAGAAATCAGGCTCAGGGCAGAACGATGGCTTTTGTGTTTGTGCTTAGTAGTATACATAGGTGGATGATTTCTCCTTTCAAGATGGGAATGCGATTAGTAGTATTTTATAAATTTCTGAACATGAACGCGCCTAACCATTCCTTTCTTTTATGGAATCACATGGTTTATATGAAATGAAAAAGAGG
The DNA here is from genome assembly GCF_011440305.1 of Paenibacillus agricola. GTDB lineage: Bacteria > Bacillota > Bacilli > Paenibacillales > NBRC-103111 > Paenibacillus_S > Paenibacillus_S agricola. The sequence goes on from NZ_JAAOIW010000006.1 coordinate 207,254, forward strand.
CACCTCCAAAGCAGTCTCCAATCATTAAGATTAGTGGCTACGAGGTTGCCTCCGTTAGAACGGTCAGCTTATACTCTTAAATTAATTTCGACATAATACCAAGTTATCGGGTATGAATAATTAACTTTTCTTGAGTGTACTTTATCATCACACTTAGGTATTGTCAATTACTTTTATAAGGTTATTTCCAACCAGGATGCAGTTCTATAAACTTTGGGAGCAATAATCAGGAGGATTCCCCATTCTCATATAAAAACAATAAATCATAGTAAATAAGTCGGAATAATTGTTGAATATAATTTCAATCAAGTAATCAGTCCTAAAATAAATAAGGATAGTTAAAGGGTCTGTATCGTGCCCTTTACTTCTACATCCCTTACTTCCTGCATACAAATGGATTATTGTATAACTGGGTAAAACCTGTATAATTAAAAGCATACATGTATAGCAGAATGCCAAGCTATTTTAGTTGAAGGAAGGGTCTTCTTGGAAAACAAAGAAATCATCAGTCAGTTATCAAGCTACATAGGGAAATTGCTTCGTGAGCGTTTTGGTAAAGGTCCTGAATCGATTCATATTTCATTAGATTCTCGATGTGTTACCCTACAACTGCATAACTTTATCGGACCGGTTGAAAAGCTATTGCTGGAGCAGCAAAAAGTAGAAGCTTTCCGAGACACACGCGTTCTCGTTATGGAATCATTAATACCCGAGCTAAGCCGTTTTATTGAGCAGACGATTGGCCATGAAATAGAAGATATGTACTATGATTGGGACTTAGAAACGCATTCTGGCATCGTGGTTGGTTTATTCAAAAGCGCAGCGGGCCATGAAGAGGATGCGTATGCCAACAAACACGCTATCCATGAGCGCATCCGCAAAGTGACGAAGGATTGCGAGAAAATGCCGGATGATGTCCATTCGTTCTGGGCTAGCCCCAAAACCTTGGTGATCATTAGGGAAGGTCTGCTGGTTTTGATTGAAAAGCAGCTCGTGGAATTGGGCTATGAAAGCACGTTAAGAATTGCCAAACGCATATTAGAAAAGCTGCATTTTGCCAAAGATGTCCAGATTGAAGCGATATTGGATAGAACGATCAGCGGCATGTATCTGGATTGGAAGTTTGATAAGGATAAAAGTATTCTTGTGTATACCTTCAAAAATTAATTAGGAAACTATATGTTATAAACGAATATGCAGGTAAAATTGGCTGGATATACCTTATACGCCAGCTAGGAGCCAAAGACAAGTGGAGACACTTTCTTTGGTTTTTTCTATTGTTGGATTAAATGGTTAGTCTAGAACAAGAAGGTTAGGTGCGAAATTGAACAAACCTGTGAAGAAGGAACCTATATTTTACCGTGGCTTGGAAGAGGCGGCCGAGCAGATTCTAATCACGATCAGCCAATTAATCAACGCAAACACTTTTTTTGTAGCTAGTAACGAGACGGAACCGGCAACGATTATTAAAGCCAGGAACCAGAGCGAGCATCTTGTGGAGGCGGGAGCGGTATGGACCTATGTGCAATCCTGTTGCGCATTAGTCATCAATCAGCTTGCCCAGGGGCTTACGTTACATGAGGTTAACCTTGCTACGATGGAGATTGGCAATTCGCTGAGGAACGATGAAGATGGCTGCACCTTAATTGGAGTTCCGATCACCTTGAAAAGTGGCCATATTTATGGGGTTTTATGTGCGATGGACCGAAACCGCGGATGCTTTAAGGAAATGGATATGACGCTACTGACATCCATGGCCGGGTTTCTATCCCATGTAATCGAGCTGGAGCAAACGGTCGCACACAAGGCGCGGTTTCTCGATATGATCAGCCATGAGATTCGCACACCGCTCAACGGCATGCTAGGCATGACCACTTTATTGCAGGACACCGGCCTTACCGAAGAGCAAAAGGAATATGCGATGATCATCCAGACCAGCGGGCAGTCGCTGCTGGCGGTTCTTAATGACGTGCTGGATTTATCCAAAATAGAGGCAGGCAAAATGTCCTTGGACATCCAGCCCTTTGATATTCATGGATGTATTGAGGATGTGCTGGATTTATTCGCCTCCAAAATGGATACCTCCAAGATTGAATTGCTAAGCGATGTCGACTCGAACATCCCGGCTATGCTGGTAGGCGATTCCACAAGAATTCGCCAGGTGCTAGTGAACCTCGTCAGCAATGCGCTGAAATTTACGGAAGCTGGCGAAATTATTGTAACGGTGAAGCTTGCGGGCAGCAATGAAGGCGATAGCTATAGCAGCAATGAAGGCAATCCGCAGGAGGAGGAACTGACCCTGTTAGTATACGTCAAGGACACGGGCGCAGGCATTCCTCTAGAAAAGATGGATCTGTTGTTTCAATCCTTTTCGCAAATTCCGTCCTCCAAGCCGGGCATGCATAAAGAGGGTACAGGACTAGGGCTGATGATCTCCAAGCAGCTGGTGGAATTAATGCAGGGGCGGATCTGGGCAGAGAGTAGCCTGGGGCAAGGCAGCACGTTTTGCTTCACTCTGCAAGTGCAGGACGGCCAGATGGCTACGAACGATGAAGAGAAGCAGCGGCTGTATGATAAAAAAGTGCTAATCGTCGACGACCATGAGACGATGCTCACGACGCTAAAGCGCACCTTGGAGAAGTGGGGAATGTCCGTTGAAACCACTACCTCGGCGGCGGAGGCATTAGTGTGGCTGGAGCAGGGCGACACCTTCGATATGGCCATTATCGATCAAAATATGCCGGAAATGGATGGGCTGCTGCTGGCCAAAAGGATACGGGAAAGCTACGGCCTGTCCGACCTGCCAATCCTGATGCTGGCCGCATTCGGTAAGGATTTTTATACATCAGCGGATAGCGACCTGTACAATACGAAGCTGAAAAAACCGGTCAATACACGCAGGCTGCTAGCCGAAATCATCGCCTGCTTGCGTGGACGGCCATAAAGGGCAAAAAAAGCGGAATATCGGTTAACGGTATTCCTTTTTGGTTATGTTCAGGCCACGTCTGGCTCCTTTATAATAATAGAGCGCTTTCAAATGCTTGACCTTAAGCAATGCGATAAACGTTCCATTTACAACGAAAAGAGGACTCTTATGGCGAAGCAGCTTTTGAATATGGATGGAATAGTTACCGTACTTAACACTCCCTTTACGGATAAGGATACGATCGATATTCCATCCCTGCGCAAGCATGTCCATTACGCTTTAGATGCAGGCGTTGCCGGCTTTCTTGTTCCCGCGATGGCAAGCGAGGTGGGCAAGCTCAGCGACCTGGAACGGAAATTAATGGTGGAAACGGTCGTGAGCGAAGTGAAAGGCGAGGTGCCGGTCATTGGCGGTGCTTCTGCGCAAACGAGCGAGCAAAGAAGAGGTTATGCCAAGCAATTGATCGAATTGGGCTGTGAAGGTGTTCTGGTCAGCTTTAATTATGACAACGACCAGCAATATGAACAGGATGTAAGGGAAATTGCCGAGCTGAAGCCGGGCTTCCTGATGATTCAGGATTGGGACTTTCAAGGCTTTGGAGTACCTGTACCTTTAATTAGCAGGCTATTTAAAGAAATTGATGAGTTTCAAAGCTTGAAAATAGAAGTGGTTCCAGCAGGAGTGAAATATTCACAGGTGATTGACGCAACAAGCGGGCAATTGCATGTCGCCGGAGGCTGGGCGGTCAGCCAGCTGATCGAGGGGCTTGACCGCGGTGTAAATGCTTTTATGCCTACGGGGATGCACGAAATCTATGTAAGGATTTATTCGCTATACCGCCAGGGCGACCGAGCTGCGGCTAAGCGATTATTTAATCGGCTGCTGCCTGTCTTATCCTTCTCCAACCAACATCTGGATATTTCGATCCATTTTTTTAAGCGCTTGTTAGCTGCCCAGCATATCTATACAACAAAACGAGTACGCGAACCGATTTTACCATTTGATGCTTACCATGAAATTCTTTCGCAGGATTGGGTCGAGTATGTAATCCAACTTACAGAGGAAATAGCTAATTAAGGATATGTATATAGCTTCACCCCCCTGAACCTAACGGAGATAATTCCACTAGGTTTTTCTTTTTCTACCATGATGAAAGCTGGAGCTTTTGTTATATTGTAATTGGAGGCGACCTATACTACACTGGATGAAATCGATTACATTAACAAGGAAAAAGGGGATCACTATGCACCGAATCAAGCTGCCGATTACGATAAATAAGCTTTTTCTTAAGATCCTGCTTTATTTCCTTTCTCTATTGATTCCGATTGTCATTATCGGCATGATTGTATTTTTTAATGTAGAGCAGCTCATCAAGAAGGAAGTGTCCGAGAAGCTGCTTGTTAATTTGAAGTCATCGTCGCAAACAATTGAGGTTTATTTGGGCATGGCTCAATCCACTAACAATAATTTACTAATCAGCGATGTCGTGAACTCAACCTTAAAGCCCTATGCGGTGATGACCGACCAGGAAAAAGCGACTTTGCCTTTTATCATAAGGGCTATTGCCGCGAACCAAAATATGGTCAGCTCCTTCATAGACAATATATTTATGTATATCGATGATGAGAAGGTGTATACAAGCCAAGGTACGGTTAACTTCGAAACTTTTTTTGATAAATCCTACCTTCTGGATGCGTATGATAAGGAATATTGGAGGGAACGGATCAAGACGAGTGGTTTTTTTGAGCTGCTGCCGCCTACGAAGGTGACCCGATATGGCGAGGGAGCCAGCAAGACGGTTATTCCCAGCGTTTCTACGCAATACCTCAACGGCAAGCTGGCTGCGATGGTAACGACCATCTCGGTTCAGGCCGTCACGTCTACCTTGAATACGAATTCGATTTTCCCTGCTACCGCTTATGTGATTGTGGACAAAAACAACCATACCCTACTGAACAGCGGTTCGTGGCGTGCGGATGCTATCGAGCAGATCAGGGGTCTGTTTCAACAGGCTCCATCACAAACGGTATACGCCAAGATCGACCAAACGGAATCTATGATTGTGCGGATTTCATCAGACACCTATGGCTGGGACTATTACTCCATCACGCCGATCCACTCCTTTAACAATGAACCGTCGAGCATTCTCAGCTTAATTTTTTGGATATGCATCAGCTTGGTCGTCATAGGGATTTTATTTTCTTTCCGGTTTAGTGTCAACCTGTATAATCCGATCAAAAATATAAGAGATATTTTGCTGCAAAGTGAAAAAGGTACAGAAATCGGCGGCGGGCGCGATGAATTTCAACTGATCGGCAGCCGTATCCACCAATTGGTGCAGCAAAATTTTGACACTACCCAGAAGCTGGACATGTATTCGAATGAGCTATTGGACCAATTTTTCTCTAGCCTGATTAAAGGCAATCCATGGACGCAGAAAAAGCCGATGCAGCAAATGATGGAGGAGATCGGGTTTCAAAGCGGTACTTACTTGTGCTGCTGCTTTATGTTCCAATACAAGGAGCGGTTTTATCACGAGATTGCCGAAGCAGATCGTTTAATGATTATGGAAAAAATGAAAAAGGTGCTGTGGGGCATTATGCAGCAGTACGTAAATAGCTACCTGATGGAGCATGACCAGAACCTGTACGTATGCGTGGTCAATCTGAAGCATGAGGAGGAGCGGGCAGAGCTGAACCGCGCCTTGGATACGATCAAGCAAACGTTTGAATACGACATGATCTACTGCGAGCTTATTATTGGCCTGGGTAAGCCATACAGCAAGGTTAATGATGTGAAAAAATCGTACAGCGATGCTGTGACCGCTATGCAAAGATCAAGCCATTCGGACATGTCAATTATGGACGCGGCCGATTTGGCGATTGAGCAAAATTATTATTATTCGTTTTTGGATGAGAATAAAGTGGTGAATGCATTGAAATCAGGCGATATGGAGCTGCTTGTAACTGAGGTAAAGGGCTTAATCCGCTCCAATCAGGATCGGGGTGTCTCCTATACGTATTTGGGTGCTTTACTCGCGGAGCTGTTTAATACCGGCAATCGGTATTTGACCGAAAGGCAGGTTAGCACGCATGTGCTGCTGACAGAAGAAGAGTACGCGGCGCTGGCTGACCCCAATATGTCGCCCTATGAATCCGCAGACCGTACCCAGCGCTTGTTCGCCTTTTACGAGAAAATTATTACTGAAACGGTAGTGAAGCCCGAGCGCAAAGCAGCCACAGTCATTTCGCTTATTACCAGTTACATCGAGAACAATTACGCCAAGGACTTATATCTTGAAAGTATTGCCGATGAGATTGGGCTCTCGTCCAAATATATTTCCCGCATCTTCAAAGAAATAACAGGAACGAGCATTACCGATTATATCAGCTTGATTCGGATGTCCAAAGCGAAGGAGCTGCTGATGCACACGGATTTGAAGGTAGGCGATATTGCCCACCAGATTGGGATCGACAGCCGTACTACATTTCTGCGTATTTTCAAAAAGCATGAGGGCATTTCCCCGATTGATTACCGGAATGCCCACTTACGTAAGGATATTTAGCCCGAATGCGACCTTTTAGCTCATGGGGGAAAAATGGAGCAACGCCACCAAAGAGCGATAACGGCTTAGGTTATTCCCTTTTGGTTATAGGCAAATACAGTTAGCGGCGCTTATGCTAAAGGTGTCAGAAGCGAACGCTTACGAAGTCATTTTCCAAGAAAATTTTAGGGGGAACACACATGCAAAAGGGAACAAAGGGTTATGTAGGAGCAGGACTCACGTTCACATTATTAGGCGGCCTGCTTGCCGGCTGCGGAGGTACAGCAACTCCTGCCGAGGTGGCAAAGCCAGCAGATGCAGCCAAGCCAGCAGATGCAGCCAAGCCAGCCGACACGGCGAAGCCAGCGGAGAGTGCCAAACCGATTACTTTATCATGGATGCGATACGAGCATCCGTCCCAAGCGTTGGTATCTGATTCACAAACGGTACAGGAAATTTTGAAGAAAAAGAATGTGAAGCTGGAATTACAGAGCACCCCGCAAAGCAACTATGATGATAAAAAGAAAACCTTGATCGCAACGAACAGCATCCCGGATGTCATTATGGTCAAGCAGGATGATCTGTCCAACTTCTCGGATTCAGGTATTTTCCTCGACTTGACGCCTTATATTGATAAAATGCCGAACTTCAAAAAAATTCTTCAGGAGCATCCGGAGATTAATAAAAATAAATTCGATGGCAAGCTGTTTGGCTTTCCTTTTGTACAAAAATGGGCGATTCAGGCCGGCCAGGTCCCTATGATCCGCGTTGACTTATTGACAAAGCTGAACCTGAAGGCACCTACCACCTATGACGAGCTTTATCAGGTATTGAAGAAATTTAAAGAAGCTTACCCGGACACTTTCCCATTCACAAGCCGTGCGGCTAATGGTTTAACGGGGACAGAAAATGTGGTCAATCCGATTGCTTTTGGGTTTGGAAGCGGATACACCAATATCAATGGAACGAAGGTTTATTACGATCCCAAGCTGAAGCAATACAAATTTGGACCTGCGATGCCGGAATTTAAAGAGGCCATCACATTCCTCAATAAATTGTACAAGGAAAAGCTGCTTGACCCTGATTATGCTACAGCTACCTCCCAAATTTGGCAGGAGAAGCTAAGCTCTGGTAAGTCCTTGTTCTTCCAGGATAATAATGGCTTTGCAACGAACTTCAACCTTGCGTTGCAGAAAAAGGAGCCGGATGCCAAGTTCGACCTGCTGCCTACAATGGATAGCGGTCAGGGCGTTAAACGGAATGCGCTGTACCAATTGGATCATCTGGGTGAGTCTTATGCGATTAGCGCCAAAGTGAAAAATCCTGACCAAGTGATTCAATTTGTCGATTGGTTATATAGCGAGGAAGGCATGAAGCTGACTAGCTGGGGTATTGAAAATACCGATTATACTTTTGCTAATAACGTGTACAAAATTTCTGATGCAACGCTGGCTAAATATAAAGATAAACCCGATCCTTACCGCGCGATGTCCTCTGCACTTGGCTTAGGATATCTGGGATTGGCCTTATATGCCGACGACAACCCAAGTGTCGCCTCCCAGCCTAAAGAGTTTCTGGAGTGGGGAGATAAGAACCTGAAGGCTCTTACCGATGGCCTTGCTTTTAGACAGTCCTTTGATCCTCCCTTTAACAAGGATGAGCGCGAAAAGCTGAAACAATTGCGGACACAATTGGATGCCTTTATGACACAAAATATGGATAAATATATTATGACCGATGGCGCCTTAAGCGATTGGGATAACTTTATTAAGCAATGTAAGGATAAAGGGGCAACCGAAATCGAAAAGATCTATAATGATGCGCTTGCCAGAGTGAAGTAATCAGCGAACCTGAAAGTGCTGTGAATAAGTCTAGCTACGTGACCAGAGTATGTCTCCGATTGCTATTGTTCGCTGATTTCTTGATTGGATAAGACATTTAGCGGTAGAAATCTGCGAACAAAGGCACCGTTTCACTATCTCCAACATACTCCGGTCACTTCGCTAGTTATTCACCGCACTTATAGAGGAGCCAAGTCTCACACTACGGGCTGTGGCTCCCTTACTTTTTATTAGAGGATTAAAGGAGTGGATTGTTATATCAACTGTGATGGGTCACCAGAAGCTGCCGCCCCAGCAGGCTGCCGTCCGCAGAAGCAAATGGACGAGCACCCGCAAGAAGCTGAGCAAAAGCAAATTCCTCTATACGATGTTTGCGCTCCCGTTTATTTATTTTCTCATTTTCCATTATGCACCGATGGTGGGCAATTTAATGGCCTTCCAGGAGTATTCCATTATGAAGGGGTTTTTCGCAAGCCCGTGGGCGGGAACCAAATATTTTCAGCAATTTCTCACAGATCCCTATTTTTGGAAGGTAGTCCGCAACACGTTAATGATCAATTTGTATTCGCTAATCTTTTATTTCCCGGCACCGATTATATTCGCCATCCTCATGAACGAGCTAAGAGGGCAGCTATTCAAAAGAGCCATCCAAACGGTCACTTATGTGCCGCATTTTTTATCTACGGTTGTTGTAGCGGGCATGCTCGTTAACTTTTTGTCCACTACCGGATTGGTTAACCAAATTACCCATATGTTCGGCTTTGAGGCGAAAACCTTTATGTCCTTGCCGGAATGGTTCCGGACGATTTTTGTGGGCTCCGAAATATGGCAGGGCATGGGCTGGAATTCGATTATTTATTTGGCTGCTTTAGCTTCTATTGATCCGCAGCTTTATGAGGCGGCAACGATAGACGGTGCTAATAGGTGGCATAAAATTCGGCATATTACGCTTCCGGGCATTACGACCGTGGCTACGATTTTATTCCTGCTAACCATTGGGCATATGTTATCCGTAGGCTTTGAAAAAATTATTTTGCTATATAGCGGACCTACCTATGAAACTGCAGATGTGATCCAATCCTTCGTTTATCGAAGAGGGCTCATTGATGCCGACTTTAGCTTTGCGGCAGCTGTAGGTATTTTTCAATCGGTCTTATCGCTGGTGCTGATCCTGTCGGCCAATAGCATTTCCAAAAAAATCAATGGAACCCGTTTATTTTAGGAGGTACAGCCCATGAGCTTGAATAAATATAGCCTGTTTGATGTTGTGAATATGATCCTCATGCTGTTGATTATTGTAGTTACGGTATACCCATTATATTATATGGGAATTGTTTCCATTAGCTCGGGATTGTCTGTACAAAGGGGAGATGTTTTCCTTTATCCAATTGAGGTTACTTTAAAGGCGTATAGTATTGTGCTGGATGACCCCTCGATTCTGCGCGCCTATGGGAATACATTGCTGTATACATGCTTGGGGGTAACCGTTAATTTGATCATGACGACGCTTTGTGCGTACCCCTTGTCGAGAAATTATTTGTATGGCAAAGCGCTGCTATCCTTTTTTGTTGTGTTTACGATGTTTTTCGACGGGGGGCTTATTCCGAAGTATATGGTGGTGCATTCCTTGGGGATGGTCAACTCGATCTGGGCGATTTTGATCCCGACAGCAATTAATGTGTTTAATATGATTCTGATGCGGACGTTTTTCGCTGAAATTCCCGATGCCCTCCATGAATCGGCAACCGTTGATGGAGCCAGCGAATGGCGGATTCTGCTGCAAATCGTGCTGCCGCTGTCGATGCCGGTGATGGCGACGATGTTCATCTTTTATGCGGTGGCGCATTGGAACAGCTTCTTCCCCGCTTTAATTTATTTGAACGAGAAGCAGCTCTATCCGCTGCAAATTATTGTGCGAAATATTGTTATCCAAGGCGATATGTCCTCGCAAACTGCCGAAATGGGCGCGGGCGAGAACAGCTCCGTTATGGCGCAAAATGTGAAATATGCGGTCGTCTTTATCGCGATCCTGCCGATTCTGGTCATTTACCCGTTCGTGCAAAAATATTTTATCCAAGGCGCTATGCTGGGTGCGGTTAAGGGGTAATTTATATCGCTTTCGCTCCTTGCTTTAGCCCGTATGTAACAGGTGTTTTAACCTTACATTGTAAGGTGGGTTAAGCATACGTTATAATACGGGATATGAGTAGGCAAAGTGGGGGTTTGAATGGAAACGGCACTTATCGGCAGCTTTATATCAGCTATGGCAACAGTTCTCGGTGCAGTTCCTTTGATGTTTGTGAAAACCCTATCAGAGAGATGGAAGGATATTCTGATCGCGTTTACAGCGGGGATTATGATATCGGCTTCGACATTTGGTTTGATACCTCAAGCCATTAAGGAATCAGGTATAGTAGGGTTAACCATCGGGTTACTGCTGGGTATTGTAATGCTAGATCTGATTGAAAAAAATATTCCGCACATTGACGTAGAGAACGATTCGGGGATCAGCCAGTTTGATTCCAAATCGTTATTGGTCATTATTGCGCTGATCATTCATAATATCCCTGAGGGCTTAAGTACGGGATTTAGTTACGCTAGCCAAAATGAAGGATTGGGAACCATGGTAGCCATTTCGATTGGAGCCCAGAATATGCCGGAGGGGCTAGTTCTCGGAGTTTTTCTTTTAAATTCTAAAGTAAGTAAACTAAACTCCTTTCTGATCGTTTCCCTGACCGGATTCATAGAAGTAGTTTTTGCGGTTGCTGGATATTTTACTGCCTCGTATATTGAGGCTATAGTCGGGTACGGGCTAGCCTTCGCAGCAGGTGCCATGATGTTCATCGTATATAAGGAGCTAATTCCAGAGAGCCATGGGCACGGCTATGAAAGAAGCTCCACCTATTCATTTATATTGGGGTTATTAGTCATGATTTACATTAGCCAAATATTTGGATAAATAAAGCAGCTGCTTAGGGAGACAAGGCGGACTGATCCTATAGGATGCCTTCAAATAATGAATTAAAAGTCCGGATGCAGCATTTCTAGCTGTTGAGGGCTTTTTTTTATCGCAACCGGCAAGGCTGGTTGTAAGCACTGCTCCATTTTTTGGTTATAATGAAGGTATGGAGTTACAGCTAAAGTTAAAAGCCGAAAGCGTATACATATGAGGATTCCAGCAGAAAGGAGATGAATAGATGGGAACCGATCCTTTGCAAAAGATGAACCCCATTCTTGCCGAGTGGTTCTGGGAAACCTTTCGCGAGCCTACAGATGTACAGGTTCAAGCATGGGCTTCGATTGAGCAGAATCGACATACCTTGATCGCCGCGCCTACAGGCTCAGGCAAAACCTTGGCTGCTATATTGCCGAGCTTAAATCGGATCATTGAAGCGAAGCTGGAGGGTGCGGGTGTAAGTGGTCGCGACACGAAAGTAAGCAGGAGCAGTGACAGCGCTGATGGAGTAAGTATAGCTGATGAAGTAAATGTAGCTGATGGAGTAAATTTAAGCGAAAATGGCAGCAGTGGCTATAACGAAAAGCCAGCTAACAAGGCTGGAGTGAAATTGTTATATATAACGCCGCTGAAGGCGTTGAATAATGATATCCACCACCATGTGGTATCCTTCTCTGCGGAGCTGGACAAGCTGGCGGCCAGAACGGAGCTGGACTGGCTCAGCCTTAAAGTAGCGGTTCGCAGCGGAGATACCCCGCAGAAGGTGCGGGCATCGATCCTGCGCAAGCCGCCGGATATTCTGGTGACAACGCCGGAAACGTTGTATTTGATGCTGACCTCGCTGAAAGCTCGCGAGATTTTGCGCTCTGTGGAGCAGGTCGTTGTCGACGAGATCCACTATATCGCCGGGGACAAGCGTGGCGCCCATTTGTCGCTTTCACTGGAGCGGCTGGAGGCATTATGCGACCGGCCTTTCCTGCGTATCGGTGTATCCGCGACACAGAAGCCATTGGAGCGGGTGGCGGCTTTTCTCGGGGGCTGGGAGGGCGGTTGGCTTAGGCCTGTCAGTATTATTGAAAGCCATGGGAACAAAAAATTCGATCTTCGCGTCGCCGTATTGGACCATGAGTCTGCTCAAGGCAAAGATAAAGATAAGGTATGGATCGCGATGATGGATCGTATCCTCAAAGAGATGGAGGGCTGTCGCTCGACCTTGATTTTTGTCAATAATCGCAGGTTGTGCGAACGGCTGGCGCAGCAGTTAAACGATTACTGCGGCGGCGACTTCGCCAGCTCCCACCATGGCAGCATCTCCAAGGAGAAACGGCTGGAGGTGGAAAGCCGGCTTAAATCAGGCGAGCTGAAATGCTTGATCGCCACCTCTTCGCTGGAGCTGGGCATCGATGTGGGGCAGATCGATTTGGTGATCCAAGTCGATTCTCCGCTGCAAGCGACCACAGGCATCCAGCGTATCGGGCGTGCCGGGCATAGCGTTGGCGAGGTCAGCCGCGGCGTTATTATTATCCGCTCGCGCAGCTCGCTGCCTGAGGTGGCAGTGCTTAGCAAGATGATCCGCGAGCGGGAAATCGAGCCGATCGTCATTCGGCGCAACCGGATCGATGTGCTGAACCAGCAGATTGTCGCGATGGTTGCGGCTGATGATTGGACGGTTGGCGGGCTATTCGAGCTGATTAACGGCAGCGATTGCTACCATACGCTCACGCTTGACAAGTTCGAAGGCTTGCTGCAGGTGCTGTCGGGCTTTTACCCTTTTGTCCGTCCATTAATTGACTGGGATCGAGATACCGGCCGACTAAGCGGCCGAAGCAGCAGCCGGATGGCTGCCATTATGGGGACCGGTACAATACCCGGCAGCGCCAACTATCCAGTTTACCATATCGATAGCCAGACCCAATTGGGTGAGCTGGATGAGGAATATGTGCATGAGAGCCGAGTAGGCGAGCTGTTCCAGCTGGGCGCCCATTCGTGGACGATCCGTGAGATTCGTAATGATCGTGTAATCGTTAGCGAAGCGACGAACCGGATTAGCGAAATTCCGTTTTGGCGGAGCGAGGGGGTTGGGCGGTCCTTTCAATTAGGGGAGCAGGTTGGAGCGTTCTTGGCTGAGCTGAGTATGAGGTTGGAGGACAAGCAAGGCGACGTGGAAACCGTCGATTGGCTTGATGAGCTATATGGCTTTGATGCGTTGGCAGCGGACAGCCTGATGCAATTAGTGAGAAAGCAGCAGGTGGTTAGTGCGGTTCCAACGGACCGATCGATTGTAATCGAGCAATACCAGGATGTCATGAACCAAACCCATGTGGTTCTTCATAATGTGTGGGGACGTAGGTTAAACCGGACCTGGCAGATTTTGCTGGAGCACCATATTGAGCAAAAGCTCCAGTACCGCCCGTACATGTGCGCGAAGGATAATGGGATCGAGATGATTTTTCGCGAGTGGGATGGCCAGTGGCTGCAATCGATTTGGCAGGTGGCATCGGCAGGGGTGGACTCCATACTGATGGAATCGTTGGGGCGCTCACCGATGTTTGCGATCACATTTCGCCGGATGGCGGAGGTGGGGCTGCTGCTGTCGCGGCAGTTCACAAGGACACCGATGTGGCAAAAGCGCCTGCGCAGTGAGGAGCTGCTAAAGGAGGTGCTGCCTTACGCGGAGCAGTTTCCTTTTTTTGGAGCCGCCATTACGGAATGCTTCGAGGAGCATTTGGATGCAGAGGGGCTTAAATATGTGCTGGGCGGAATCGAAGCGGGCAGCATCCAGGTGCAAATCACACAGAGTGCATTCCCTTCTGCATGGGCGACCCAGTTTATGTGGGATTACGTAAATACGCAAATTTATGAATCGGACATGCTGAGCAGCGAATTGCAAATGCAGGTGATGAATATTAATCGTGAGCTGGCGGGAGCTGTTTTTGGCGCCTCGGCCGTTGGGGTTGCTTTCGAGCCGGAGGTGCTGGGAGCCGAAAAGCAACGGTTGGTCGGAGCACCGGGCAGCTCTGATGAGCTGGCAGTGCTGCTCAAGCGGCGCGGGGATTTAACGGGAGCCGAGCTGGAGGAGGCGGGTGGCTTGCAAGCGCTGGATTGGATTCGGCAGCTGGAGAAGCAAGGCATCGCAGCTCGCTTGCAGCTAGGCGGCGAGCAACGTTGGATTAGCCGCGATGAGCAAGCGACGTATAAGCAGTTCCCACACGATCCGGTGGCGGTGACTTTCGTGCTGAATCGTTATATCGATGGAAGGCTAACCTTCTCAGAGGCGGAGCTTCTGGCTAGGTATCCGCAGCTAAGCCGGGAGCAAGCTGCGGGACTGATAGCGAAATGGCAGCAGGAGCGGCGCATTGAGCCAGCGCCTTGGGCGGCGGAGCCTATTGCAGAGCCGGATGCTGCGGATCCAGCGGCTCCGCTCACAGCGCAGCCATCAGCGAAGTCGGCTGCTAAGCCAGCTGGCCCACCGGCAGGGCCGCTATGGTCGGCCAGCAAAGTATGCGATCGCATCACACGGCTCTCGCTGCAGCACTTCCGCAACGCGGGCGAGCCCGTTGACCCCGCAAGGCTTGGCTTGCTGCTACTGCAGCGGCACCATCTGCTGCCCGGCGGGCACCGTGCCAAAGGCATCGATAGCCTGCGGCATATTATGCAGCTGCTGCAGGGGATTTTCTTGCCTTATTCGCAATGGGAGAAGCTCATTTTCCCATCACGGATCGAAGGCTACCAAAAAGCCGATCTTGATGTTTTATGCGCCTCCGGCGAGGTGCTGTGGATCGGCCGTAAGGAGACTGCTGCTGAAAAAGAAGGCAAAATAGCCTTCTTCCTTGCCGAATCCGTGGCACTATACCACCCGTTCCTGCCGACCTTGTCTACAGCTGAGGAAACGCAACACCCGGAACTGCTGGCCTTGCTTCGAGCTAAGGGAGCGAGCTTTCTGACCCGGCTATCCGCGGATACGGGTCTTATTCCGTCCGAGCTCTTATCCAAGCTTTTCGATCTTGTATGGGAGGGTCATATCTCCAATGACCAGTGGACACCGCTGCGTAACTATAGCGCGGCGAAAGGTAAGCTGAACCCCAAGATGGGCTCCGGTCTTGGCCGCTGGTACCCGATTGAATCGTTGGGCGTGCCAGCGGTTTCGCTTGAAGAATCAGCGGTCGCTTGGGTCAGGCATTTGCTGCAAAACCATGGGATTATTACCAAGGAGGTTGTGTCTCAATACGCTCCCTTTTTATGGGAAACGATGGTAAAGGTGCTGAAACGGTTGGAGGAGCTGGGCACGCTCACCCGCGGGCTATTCGTGCGGGGGATCACCTCCATGCAATTTATGGAGCGTGATGTAGTTGATATGATCCGTAAGGTCGATCCCTTGCCAGCGCCAGTCGTCGGAGAAGCTGGACAAAGCAAACAGACCCAGCAGGCCGAACAGGCCGTAGCCATCCATGCCGCCGATCCAGCTGATTTGTTTGGCACCGTCTTGCCGTGGCCGGAAGTGGAAGGAATCCATTTTACGCGTAAGCAGGGTAATTTTTTGGTCTATGACCGTGGTATGTGGGTATGCTGGATTGAAAATTACGGCAGGAAAATCGTTTTCCTCAAGGACGATTATAATAAGGACCCGGACATGCTCATCCCTATTTTTCGGCAAATGCTGGACTATGGAAAATCGCGGAAAATTGTGATTGATTCTTGGAACGGCCAGCAGGCAGCGGATACGGCAGAAGGACAAATGCTGTTGAAGCGAGGAGCGGAGCGTGATCGGAATTCGCTGATCTTTTGGCCAAGCACGCTGGGATGATTGATTTGCACTCAAAGTAAGCCATTTAATGCGGCAGATGATACTTTGGGTGCTTTTTTGTTTAAGTAATGCTATAGACCTGAATTTCAGCAAACATTCAGCAAATACTCATACATATTCAGCTAAGGTAGGCATAATAAATTTAAATCAATGCAATCGAGTATCATGGAGGATTTTCCGATGAAAACCCATATTTTCAAAACGGTAATGATAGCAATGTCACTGAGCTTCGTAATAAGTGCCTGTGCAAACCCTAAAGAAATCTCACCCACTCAAAAAACGCCTATTGAACCCGTGAACGCAGTTGCAATAGCGACGTTACATACTACGCTGTAAAATATGTAAACTTCCACGCTTCCTCATCTACGTTCATCCAATCCAATCGCCTGGCGGATTTTCAGATTATATCTACTACTCGTAGTGTCAGGTAGTTCGCAATACGCTGCTGCTGGCAATAACGGAATAGGCCCTACCATGAATATCGAATATTAGAATTCGATGAGGTATAAGCTAATACAATCCTTATAAAGGAGTGATAGGATATGAAAATCATCAGACTGACAGAAGTCGTTCAGCCCTCCCAGAAAGCCCAGTGGGAAGAGGCGTTACATGCATTATATACCCAATTTCAAAGCTACAGCCAAAAGGTGCTTAAGCGCTTCGATGAGGAGGATATCCACCAAGCGAGGGTCAACAGCCGCAAGCTGCTGACGTTGCTCCGAATTCTCGACCGGGATGACCAATCCGGCTTGTTTGTGATATTTAAGCAGGCGCAAAAGCACCTCGGCAAGGTGAGGGACGCCGATGTGCTGATCGAAGCTTTCCAAGAGCGGCGCAAGAACATGAAGAAAGAGGCAAAAAACGATGAGAGGAAAGGTGGAAGGAAAAAGGAAGCGGCCTTGCTGAAATCCGTTATCCGCATCCAGAAAAAGAAACGGCGGCGCAGCCGTGGCAAGCTTGCCGACCAATTGCCCAAGCTGCTCCAGCAATCGTTGGACAGCAAGTGGAAGGAATATCTTGCCAAGCAGCTGGAAGCACAGCTGGCTGTGACGGACGCCAACCAGGCCATGCGCGAGCTTGAGGTTGCTTACGAGCAGAAGAAGCAAGCCTATCGGCAGACCGGACGGGAGCATGGGGTGGAATCGGGCGAGGCATTCGAGGCGCTTCATGATCTGCGGATTGCGGCGAAGGAGCTTCGGTATACAGCATCCGCAGCGGCCTTTGCGCTGGACCAAAAGTTTCACACGCATGAGAAGCTCTATAAGGAAGTGCAGGAGCAGCTGGGCCGGATCAACGACAGGCGGGTATGGCTGGAGACGGTTGAAGCGATCGGAAGGAAGCGGCTGGATGTAGGCCGATCAACATGGACAGCCTTCATAGACGGCTTAAAAGCAGAGCTACATGAGGAGCTGCAGCTGAGCAAAGCAGTTGGCCATGGCTAATGGCTGTTTGAACTAGATTGGAACACAGGAAATAAGGGCTATGAAATTGGACGAGGTCGATGTGGCGTAAACCTATCGATCTTTTTTACATGGGCAACATAGCTACTTCAGCCTATTGGGCGTGAATAGCCAGGTGAGCCTATTCAAGTAGGCTTGTGTTAGAATAAAGTCGCAAATGATCCCATATATGTCCATATAGGCTGGAAACATGAAAAAGTCTTTATTTGGTGTACATCCTTATGGTATTCTTACTCGGAAAGAAAAAGCAGAAGGAAATCCGTCAAAGGATGAGCCTGCACTATTTTTTTTTGCGAATGTATGTGGTTTACGGAGGCGAATAGTTACATGACCAACACCAAGAAACTGGCGCTATTTGCCATAACCTGGCCGTTATTTGTCGAATCGGCCTTGCAGATGTCCATGCGGACTGCAGATACGTTTATGGTAAGTAATGTGTCGGATGCCGCGGTGGCCGCCGTTGGCGTGTCTAATCAGCTTATGATCTTCGTGTTTCTATTGCTTCAAGTTATATCCGCAGGTTCTGCGATTACCATTTCACAATATCTGGGTGCTAACAGGCTGGATGCTGTGAGAAGGTTTGCTGCCTGTGCGCTTTTGCTGAATTTTATATTTGGACTGGTTCTAAGCGCGGTCATGGTTGTATTCAGCAAGCCTCTATTAAGCTTGTTCGGATTGCAGCAGGATCTGCTCGGAATCGCCCAAATGTTCCTCTCCATTGTCGGAGCGGCGATATTCATCCAAGCTTTAAATTTGACGATGTCAGCGATTGTCCAGGTCCACGGATTTACCCGCTATACGATGATGGTGGCTATAGGAATGAATCTGGTGAATTTAATAGGCAATTATTTGGTTATTTTTGAACCTTGGGGATTCCCGAAGTATGGCGTTATGGGTGTTGCCGTATCGGCCATTATTAGCCAATGCCTTGGGCTTATCGTGTATATTGTGATTATGTACAAGGTCGTGCGGCTCAATATTGGCGTGAAAGAGATTCTAAGAAGCAAGCTTGAGGATATGAAAAAAATATTATCGATCGGCATCCCCACTGGCGGGAACCAATTAGCTTATTCGGCGTCCCAGCTCTTGACCACTTATTTCATTACATCACTTGGAACGGAAATGCTGTCAACCCGGATTTACACGCAAAATATTATGTATCTGATCATGGCGCTGGCCATATCTTTAGGTCGGGGCACCCAAATCATTATCGGCCGCCTCGTAGGTGCAGGGGAAAAGGAAGCCGCCTATAAACAAATGTTTCGCAGCCTGAGGCTGAGTCTGATGCTTTCATTAGTAAGCGTTACCATGATTGTTGTGTTTAGGCATCAGCTCATTGGTTTATTTACAAGTGACGTCCAAATTATTGCTTTAGGGGCCGCGTTGCTTGCGATGGGATTTATTTTGGAGCCTGGCCGGTGTTTGAACATCATCATTGGCGAAGCCTTGCGAGCGACGGGGGATGCCCGATTTATTCTTATTACGGGTGTGGTCGTGATTTGGGGGTTGATCATCCCTTTAACTTATTTCCTGGGAATTTATTTGGGTTATGGGCTTGTGGGCATCTGGATCGCCTTTATTATCGACGAATGGCTGCGAGGGATTGTTCTATTTATTCGTTGGAGAAGCCGCGCTTGGGAGAAAAAGGTACTCGTTCAGCCGGAAGCAAAAGGAGGAAATTGAGATGGACTTGGGACTTGCAGGAAAAATAGCGATTGTCACAGGAGCTAGCGCCGGAATCGGCTTTGCCTGTTCGAAGGCGCTGTTCGAGGAGGGGGCATCCGTCGTAATGGTGGCGCGGGACCCTGAACGTATGCAGCAGGCTGCTGCCGCGATTCTTCAAGAAAGTGCCGTGGGCAGCGCTGCCGCTATGGCTGACGAGGCACCACGTATTGTGACCGTGATTGGCGATATGGCACAGCCGGGTACGGTGAAGGAAGCCGTAGCGACAGCCTTGGAGCGATTTGGTCGTATTGATATTGTGATTAACAATGCGGGATCAGCTAAAGCGGGCTCTTTTTTTGAATTGCCGGAGGAAGCCTTTCTCGAGGCCTGGAATTTGAAGCTGCTTGGCTATATCCGCATGGTGAAGGAAGCGGCGCCCCACATGATCAAGCAGGGGGATGGGCGTATTGTGAATATTATCGGCAGCGCCGCGCGGACGCCTAACGCTGCCTTCTTGGCTGGCAGTACCGCCAACGCAGCGCTCTTGAACTTCACAAGGGGCATTTCCAAGGAATTGGCACAATCCAATGTGCGCATTAATGCCATTTCACCGGGTGTGACAGCTACGGAGCGGGCGCAGCGGCTTGCGGAGCAGCATGCCCAGGCCAAAGGCATTGATGTGGACACGCAAAAAGCCGAGACGAACGCATCCATACCACTGGGGCATATGGTAGATCCTGCGGAGATCGCCGCGATGGCGCTGCTGCTTGTGTCTGACCGTGTCCCTTCGATAACGGGGACGGAAATTGTGATCGACGGCGGACAGCAGCCAGGGGTGTAGAAAAAAGTCAGGCAGCTGAAAACAGATTATTATTCTATGATTTTAAAGAAAATATAAAATAAATTCAGCTCTCTATAAGCGTAGTCAGAGGCCAGTTGTGCCTCGGCTAGGCTTATTTTTCATGGATATCACTTAAACTGTATAAACGCTACAAATAAATATAAGCTTGGCTCAGGATAATGTGCGTAAATCATGCTCATTTTTGTAAGCGCTGACATATAAATAAAAGGTAACCACAATTATTAAGAAATTAACTTTCTTGGAGGTGCCATTGTGAGAACAAGAAATCTGATAGCCTCAGCTTTTGGCATATGGTTTATTTTTGCACCTTGGGTACTTGGTTTATCTAATGATTCTGCGATTGTCTTCACAAGTGCCCTATTCGGAGTTGTCCAGTCAGTTGCCTCATGCTTGGCTCTTAAAAAATCAAGCTTCAATGTGTTGGAAAATTGGGTATCGCTGTTAACGGGCATATGGTTCGCCATATTTTCAATAAGCTTCTCTTTAAGCTTTAGTGCAACTTGGACGATAGGGGTACTGGGGATATGTACCGTTTGCCTTAATTTATGGAATATGGATAGTACCTTGCAATCCTAAATCCCAATCTGGTCTTGACGACAAAAAAAGAAAAGAGGACGCAGCAATCACGCCTCGTCTCTCTCTGGTTCCTTGGGTAGAGGCGAAGTTAGTTGAGGCCAGATAGGTAGTTGAGACCGTGAACTCCAAAGAGGCGTGTTCTCCTGTAGGTATTTTTTCGGAAGATAAAGAATACATATGGATAAAGCAGGAGACATGTCCGAGTTTCAGCAAGTAGTTTAAATAGTCCGTTTCTTGCCAAAGGCTTTAGGTAATGTGCGAACCCTGCACGAGGGGATGGAGGTAACTAAATGGAACAAACAGATCCACTTATTGCGATCCTAGGTATAGGCACAGCTGTGCCTGCTTATCGGATCAACCAAGCGGATACCGCACAAAGATTGGCGGAAGCGTTGGGGGACAGCTCGAATTCCGCACGCTGGGCGAAGCGGATTTTCAAGCAATGCGGCGTCGAAACCCGTTATACCTGTGAGCCTAATTTGCTGGAGGCCGCTGGTCAATGCCGTTATTTTCCACATACCACTCACGAGGCTGCTCCTTCAAGTGCTCCTTCCACAGCCGAGCGTATGAGAACGTATAAAAGGGAAGTTGTTCCATTAGGGCTAGCCGCAGCTAGCAAAGCTTTGAAAGACTGTGAAGCAGTTGCTTCAGAGATCACCCATCTTGTCACGGTCAGCTGTACAGGGCAATTTCTTCCGGGACTTGATGCCGTCTTGACGGAACAACTTGGACTGGCTGCCACGGTGAATCGGATTCCCCTTAACTTTTTGGGTTGTGCTGCCGGACTAAAGGCGATTATATTATCCCGGCAAATCGTAGCGGCCAGGCCGTCAGCCAAGGTATTAATCGTATGCGTGGAGCTGTGTACGCTACATATTCAGCCCTCCAGCAAGCGGGAGGCGCTATTTGCTACTTCTTTTTTTGGAGATGGGGCTTCTGCATGTGTCGTTGGAGCCGCTGAACCTCACCATAAGCATATGTTTCAGCTGGGCAATGACCACTCTGTGCTGCTCCCTTGCTCAAGCTCAGAGATGGTGTGGGAAGTAGGGGATTATGGCTTTGACCTGTATCTTTCTCCGAATATTCCCAAGCTGCTTGGCAGCTTTATTCCGGCAGAGGTAGGTCGCTTATTGAGCGGGGCGGCGAAGCCGGAGCTGTGGGCGATTCATCCTGGAGGCAAGGGGATTATTGATACCCTGCAAGAGGTGTTTGGGCTTGAGGATGCACAGACCCAGCCTAGCCGAACTGTGCTTCGCGACTATGGCAATGTTTCGTCGGCCACGTTACTCTTCGTGCTGGACGAAATGAGGAGCGGGCTGACCGGGTCTGCTCGGGTGAGTCCGCCAGTGAGCCTGGATAGCTCAGCCCCACTATCTGAACGGGCTGATCAGGCTCAGCCGGTGGAGGGCATAGCCTTGGCATTTGGCCCCGGCCTTACTGCCGAGATGATCCAGCTCACTTATCTCCCGTCCATTAAGGCACTGGTTGGTAAGGCTCTGGAACAGCACTCAGGTGCCGCCCTTGTTTAAACCACTGAGGCAGAGGGCGGCTGAGCCTGAGTTGATGGACGATAGGTCAGCAGGCGGGGCGGAGCTTCGAGAAGCGCTGCAGAAGCTTCGCCTGCTGAACCGGGTTTTTGCCGCTGCTGCACCAACGCTTTATGGAGTAAAGCGGTTATGGAAGGAAGCGGACAAGCCCCGCCGCTTCACGGTTCTAGATATCGGCTCCGGCTCCGGCGATGTGAATCGGCAGCTCCTGCGCTGGGCGGATGCGAACGGGATCGATTTGTTGATCACGTTGGTCGACATTACAGAAGAAGCCTGCGAGGAGGCGAGACTGTTTTTCCATAACGAACCGCGGGTTCGGGTGGTTAGGCAGGACTTGTTTTTACTGCCTGAGGCGTGTGCGGATGTAGTTACCGGAACGCAATTTATTCATCATTTTGCGGATGGTGAGCTACCGAGGGTAGTCACGAGCATGCTAAACGCGTCCCGCGCAGGCGTTGTAGTCAATGATATCCATCGGCATTGGATGGCTTGGGCTGCGGTGTGGCTGGTGGCGCGAGTGGTCTCCGCTAACCGCTATATCGTGCATGATGGGCCGCTGTCTGTGGCAAAAGGCTTTCGCGCAGCCGATTGGAACCAGCTTAGAAAAGCATTGGATATGCCTACTATGTACTATGCTTGGAGGCCGCTATTTCGATACGTAGTTGTCATCCGTAAAAAAAGTATCTAAAAACGAGCCATGCTAGCGCAGAAACGGCATAAGCCTGTTATCGGCAAGGTCATGTAGGCAACTAACCGGGTGGAGTTGACAAGGGCTATGACGAATCTTATCCAAGGTATAGCCAATGTGGATGTAGCGGTGCTGGGCGCAGGGGTTGCTGGCAGCAGCCTGGCCAAGGCTTTGGCGGATGGAGGCTGGGATACGGTGCTGATTGACCAGCACCAGTTCCCGCGGCATAAGGTTTGCGGAGAATTTCTTTCTCCGGAATCACAAAGCACACTAGGTAAGCTTGGTTTGCTTGGGGCTGTCGAATCGCTTCATCCGCAGATGATCAGCGGCGTCCGTGTGATTTTCAGTGATGGGGGAACTATAGAAATCCCCTTGCCTGGTGACGCTTACGGAGTAAGCCGATATGTGCTGGATAGTGCTTTCCATAACGTGGCGCTAAAGTCAGGTGTCCAATTGCAGACGGCGACAACGGTCACATCTGTGTATCCGAAGGATGGGGGCTACACGATTGAGGCGAAGTATGGCGGGGAGCAAAAGCTGATTAGAGCTCAGGCTGTCATAGCGGCATGGGGAGCCAATCGCCGTGCGGGGCTGCCCGGCTACCGATCTATAAACTCCGTAAGGAATACGTATATAGGGGTGAAGTCGCACTTTCAAGGGATCGCCATGGAGCCGGTTATTGAGCTGTATGTTTTTCCGGGCGGCTACTTGGGCATTTCTCCCATTGAAGATGGAGTGGTCAATGTGGCGGCATTAATGACAAGAAGAGCTTCCCATGATCACAAACAGAACGGGGATAAAACGGTCCTGGGAATGATTGGCGCTGCCGCCAGCAGGAATCCTAAGCTGTACCAGAAGTTGTCGCATGCCATTCCAGTCCACGGCACCCAAGCTGCCGTAGCTCCGGTGGATCTGGACCGCAAGCCAGTAGCCTGGGACATGGTTCCCCTTGTAGGCGATGCCGCACTGATGATCCCACCGCTCTGCGGGGATGGCATGTCGATAGCGCTGCGTTCGGCGGCGTGCTGTGCGGCCTATGCCCATAGCTATTTGCGCGGAGAAATTTCGCAAGCCCGCTGGCAGCATGAATATACGGAGTCGATCCAGCGGGAATTCTACAGCCCCTTACGGTGGGGTCGGTTTCTTCACCGCTTAGTTGGCATGCCGTTATTGCCGCGGCTTCTGCCGGGCATTGCGCAGCTTGCGCCTTGGTTAGCATCAGCAATGGTGCAAGCCACCCGGCTCAAGCCATGAGCTGGGTCAACAAGCTTGCCTTGCTCTGTTGGAGGTATTCCACAATAACGATGGTATTGTGGTTATTTTTCTTGATCTTTTTTGGGTTGTACGCCTCTAAGCTGCCTACCGTGCTGAAGGACCATGGCTTACTTGCAGACGGTGCCTACGTCAAAGTCCAGCAGATCCTCGCTACTGATTTCTATATCCCGGCGGATCCGGTTGTTCTTGTTTTTGAGAAGCAGCGATCTGTATCCACGGAGCAATTCCAGCGTTTCATTCAGCAATGCTTGCTTCAGCTGCAAGGAATCGAAGCTTTGAGCCAAGTGGTCTCACCTCTGGATAAGCAGGATATGCTTGAGGGGAATTACGCCTACGCCCTGCTTGCCTTCCGCCTTCAAGGCTATGAAATGAAGCCCGTGCTTGAAGATATTCATAGACGTCTGCCTAGTCAACTAAATATGAAGGTAACGATGACAGGGAAATCCGTAGTGCAGGCGGATGTGAATCAAGCTAGCCAGCATGATTTGAAGCAAGCCGAGTTGATCGGTCTACCAGCAGCCTTCCTGATTTTATGGTTTGTTTTTCGAGGCATAATTGCCGCTCTAATTCCCGTTGCCATCGGCATTGTGGGGGTTACCGTTACTATGGGGATTATGTATGGGATTGGCACAGCTATGGAGCTATCCAACTTCGTATTAAACGTCATCCCTATGGTAGGGCTGGCTCTAAGTATAGATTTTGCTTTGATGGTTGTCAGCCGATTCCGCGAGGAACGCGAAAGGCCTACAGTAAATCCGGTATTCGCATTAATGACAACGATGAGTACAGCCGGGAGGGCGGTCTTATTTTCTGCTGCCAGCGTGTTTCTGGGCCTGATGGGAATTTTGCTCATTCCGCTGCCAATCTTTACTAGCATTGCTGTGGGAGCGATGACGGTAGTAGCCATTTCTGTGCTACTAACGTTTACTTTACTTCCTGCCCTCTTGGCTAAGGTAGGATCTGTCATTCAACCGTTAACGACCTATCTAAGATATTCCACTATGCCCGCTCAACCTCCAACCATCTGGTATGCGATGTCCCTTTATGTGATGAAAAGACCCGCGCGGCTGCTAATAGTAGCTTCGCTGCTGTTAATCGGCTGCTTTCTGCCATTAAGCAACATGAAGCTGGCTATTCCCGATGCGGCATCCTTGCCTCAGGGCTATGAATCCCGCCAAGCTTATGAGATTTATCAAACTCACTTCGTTGCCCCGGAGACTTCAGAGGTTTTTATCATTGTCCGGGGAAAAACGGATGCTTGGAGCCAAGGCGATTGGATGAGAGCTTATACGCTCACTCAAAAGCTAAAAGCCGACCCCGACGCAATACGGGTAGATTCTATATTCGCTGTATCCCCTACAATTACTGAGCCGATGCTCCAACGCTTTGTTAAAGGTAACCATATGCTCATTCACGCGACTATAAAAGGAAGCCCGGCATCGGAGCAAACGATGGACTGGGTCAGGCGATGGGAGCAGGAGGGTGCGACCACAGGGCTCAGCCTGCTGTTAGGTGGAGAAGCCAAGTACGAGCAGGAGGTGTTCGATGCTATCTTCGAGAATCTTCATAAGGTGCTTCTGTTCGTAATAATCTCGAATTTTGTCGTTTTGTCGATCGCCTTTCGCTCCATCTTGATCCCGTTAAAAACAATTCTGATGAATCTACTAAGCTTAGGCGCCGCCTTCGGTATCCTGGTATGGATCTTCCAAGAGGGGCATTTGGGGATGGAGCCAGGCAGTATTGCCATTATGATCCCTGTGTTTATAGGTGGGCTCGCCTTTGGGATCAGCATGGATTACGGGGTGTTTCTGGTATCGCGTATTTTCGAGGTGTATAAGCAGACCGGAGATAATGACCAGGCGGTATTAATCGGATTGGCTGCAACAAGTCGAATCATTACCTCAGCGGCAGCCATTATGATTGCTGTTACAGCACCTTTTGCGTTCGGGGAGGTGGTGGGGGTTAAGCAGTTAGGGGTTGGTATCGCCGCTGCGATCTTTATTGACGCAACTATCATCAGGATGGTGATGGTGCCAGCCTTGATGAAACTGCTTGGTAAATGGAATTGGTGGGCACCTCGCAGACTCTAATCTCTCTCTTGACAGACGGTTGATCTCTTTTTATAAACCTCCGCTTATGTGATGAAGGGTCTGGGCTATTGTGAAAAGGCGGAGCCAAGCACCGGGTAAGTGATGCAGCCGGCTCCTCTAATGACGGGGAGCCCAGAGTATAATCGAAATAAAGATTGTCAAGCGCCCTAAAAAACCCTACCATAAGACTGACGAACGTTCGTAAGTTTATGGGAGGTAACTGAATGACAATCAACCAGCTTCACGATATAGCTCTAAAGCAATTTGCTTTACGTGGCTATGAGGGCGCGACCCTAGAAACGATTGCCAGAGAGGTGGGCATTAAGAAACAGTCCATCTACGGCCACTTTAAAAATAAAGAGCAATTTTTTTTGCATGTATTCAAAAGCTCGGTGAACACGGAAATTGAATTTTTAGACCAGCTGTTCCAAGCTCAAGCGGAGCTAGCTTTAGAGGATATGCTGCTGCATTTAATTAGGCAATATAAAGATCGGTACGCTGATATTCCTACTTTGCGTTTGATCATGTATGCAGGCTTTATATTTCCACCCCAGTTGGAAAAGCCGATTGGCAGCATGATAGCTGCCTATATAAGCCATAAGCGTACTGCGGTATACCATCTATTCAGCCGTCCGGATCATCCGGCGATGCGTGTGGATGCCCGGCAAGCGACAGAGGCTTATATGAATTTGCTGGAGGGGATGCTGGTCGAGCTTATCTACGGGGGAACCTCCCGATTTGATGGACGGCTCGAGGCCTCCTGGGATATTTTCTGGTATGGTATCCAGATTCAAGCTGTTCAGCCTTCCCGGCATGCCGAACGAAAGCAGGTAGATTGATGAGTAGCAAGGAACAAGTAGGGAAGCTGGAAGAACAAGAAGCAAAGCGGAAAGAAAAGCTGTGGACGAAGGATTTTGTACTGCTGGGCTTGTCCTGCTTGTTCTTGTTTCTCGCTTTTGAAATGCTGCTGCCTGCTCTGCCACTGTATGTGGCACAAATCGGTGGAAGCACATCGGAAATCGGCATCGTAATGGGCTGTTTTACGCTCACGGCAGTGTTGATTCGCCCGGTCTCCGGCTATGCAGCGGATACCTACGGTAAAAAGCTGCTGCTTATAATTGGCGGCGTCCTTTGCTTGGTAGCTACCGGTTTTTATTATGCAGCAATATCGGTGACAGGGCTTCTCATCATTCGCTTGCTGCACGGCTTCGGCTTCGGTATTGCTACGACCTTGTATGGGACGATGGCTTCGGATATGGTTCCACCTTCAAGAATGGGCGAAGGAATGGGCTACTTTGGGCTGGCGAATACGATAGCCATCTCGATAGGTCCCTTTTTTGGCGTTATTATTATGGAAAGCTTGGGCTACCAAACGCTCATCATGGTTTCAGGGAGCATCCTAAGTCTGGCCTGCATCTTTAATTTGATCGTGAAGGCCACAGCGCACCGTCCGGCATCTCGCATGCCTGATATAGCGGAAGCAGACTCGGCGTTTACGGCGATTGCTCATGGAGCCGTTGTAATAGAGCCAGCTATAGAGCATAGTTCCGAACCCATTCAAGTGAGGGAGCTAGACAGTAAAGCTCCAGAACAGGCGATGCTTTCATCACAGTTAAAGGATAAGACTGCAATCTCTTGGTCTTCGCGATTAGTTGAACGAAAGGCATTGTTTCCTTCATTGCTGGGGATGATGGCCGGCTTCGGGTTTGGTGGCATCCTTAGCTTTATCACGCTGTTCGGCAAAGAAGTGGGAATAGCGAACATCGGCTATTTTTTCCTTGTTGTTTCGCTTTTTGAGGTATTGGTGCGCTTGGTATCCGGGCGAATTTTTGACACCAAAGGTCCGTTCTGGGTGATCTTTCCATCCGCTATCCTGACCTGTATTGCGACTATCATTTTGTCCTATGCAGGCTCTATGGTGACGATGCTGGTAGCTGCTGCTTTTTTTGGTTTAGGCTTTGGAGCGATGTTTCCTGCACTACAAGCTTGGGTGATTACGCGGGTTGATCCCGAGAGCCGTGGTTCAGCTACGGCAACCTTTTATAATTTGTTTGACATTGGTATCGCATCCGGCGCGATCTTGCTTGGGATTATCGCTGGAATGACCGGCTACGGAATGATGTTTCGTTTATCCAGCTTGACTTATGTGGTGCTTATCGCCATGTATATGGTTTATGAATTTAGAGCTCAGAAAGCCTCGTAGCCTGTTCTCAACTCTTTTGTTTTTTTTGTAAGGAATCGGCTTGCAAAAAAGATAACGTATAAGCCTGCATACGCTCCATCAAAGCCCGCTGCTTTGGTGATATCTGCGGAAGTGAGCTTTGGATCCATGCCCAGGGGATATTGGGAAGAACCCGGTAAGTCGCCTTACCCTTTTGGAATTTGCGGTAGGTCCAGGTAGGGAGCCCGTCGATGTCGCTTATTAGGGTCTGGGAGCCATTTTTCTGTATAGTCAACTGGAGGATTAACCCATTATTTGTATAAGGATTATTTTTTAAACGAATCGACACAAAGTTACCCAGTGAGTAAATAGCAAGCTGTTGGGGGCTTTTACGGAGCAAGGGCTGCAGCACATGAGGGTGAGAGCCAAGAATAATATCAGCACCATGTAGGAGCAGGCTATTTACCAGCTTTTTTTGCTGCAAGCTTGGCTTTTGATGGTATTCCTTGCCAAAATGAAGGTAGACGATATTGAGGTCGGTTTTGTGCTTGATCTCTTGTAAATCTCTTTTTATTTGCTGCAGGTTAAGCAGATTGACTGCAAATGGCATATGTTTAGGAATAGGTATCCGATTGGTAGATTTCGTGTAAGCGAGAATGCCGACCTTGATCCCTTTTACGTCTTTAATAAGATGGTTTCTGGATTGGCTGAGCGATGCGTTGGTCCCGGTGTGGGCAAGATCATTATCATCCAGCACTTGGAGTGTCTTCAGCATGCCATCTACTCCCTGGTCCAGGCAATGGTTATTAGCAGTTATGATAACATCAAAGCCATTTCGTTTTAAAGCAGAAGCCAACGGCTCGGGAGCATTAAATATGGGATAACCCGTGAGGGGGTTCTTTTTTTTTATAAAAGGGGTATCCCCCATCAGAGGAACCTCCAAATTCCCGATGGTCAGGTCAGCAGCTTGTAAATAGGGGGCAACACTTTCAAAGATAGAATCGAAATTATATAGGTTGGTGCCTTTATTTTTAACGGACATGGATATAGCCCCATTGATCAAAATATCGCCAACAGCAGCTATTGTAATTTCTTGCATCGGAGCACCTCCTTTTCTATGCTATTCGTTTGTTCGTTGCATAGTGTGGGCGGGTGCCGTCATGGAAACTATATATGTAGTATAATAAGGAACAGAGATTTGGAAAGGGTGGTAGTATGCTAACAATTACTGGATACAGCGTGGAATTAATTAAAGACCCATTTGGCATTTTAACAGGCAAGCGTTATGAATGGATGCTGGATATTGAGGTAGCTGAGGATGACGAGCTGCATTCGGACAATGGGTTGTATGTAAGGGTAATTTATGTGGTAGAGGAAAACAAGGAAGGTATGGTACGCTACGAAATATTCGAGAAAACGAATGATAAATATGTGGATTTTGAACTCGAAGACGATGAACAGGCTGTTATTGAAGCCTTTTGTAAGGATAATTTGGCGGAAGCAACGAAATAAACAAGAAGAAGCTGGCTTGTGAGTGTGAGTAAGAAAGGAGTAGGCTTAATGAAAACAGGGACTGGGACGCAGCTACATGGACTTCTTCAGCAAGTGGAGCAGCGGCAAGGTGAGTTAATTGAGCTGGTAGAGCGATTGATCCGGTTCCCGACCCCTTCGCCTCCAGCCCGAAACACCGAGGATGCGCAGGCTTTTATTGCTGCTTTCTTAGCAGAGCAGGGCTTTGACATCGACAAGTGGGACATCTATCCGGGTGATCCCAATGTTGTGGGTGTACTTAGGGGCAGTGCGCCTGAGGAATATAAAAGCCTGATTATTAACGGCCATGTGGATGTGGCAGAAGTAAGCCCTGATGAGGCTTGGGAGACCTCTCCCTTCAGCCCGATTGTGAGGGATGGCGTCATTACAGGGCGTGGTGCTGCCGATATGAAAGCGGGTTTAGCCGGTGCCTTATTTGCCGTTAAGTTGCTTCACGAGGCGGGGATACAGCTGCCGGGCGACCTCACCGTGCAGTCGGTCATTGGCGAGGAAGTGGGCGAGGCAGGGACGCTTGAATGCTGCAAACGCGGGTATACGGCAGATTTCGCCGTTGTCGTGGACACCAGTGATTTGCACATCCAAGGGCAAGGCGGCGTCATCACTGGTTGGATCACACTGAAGAGTAAGCAAACCTTCCACGATGCGACCCGCAAAAGCATGATTCATGCCGGAGGCAAGCTGTTTGGCGCGAATACGATCGAGAAGATGATGAAGGTAATCCAAGGGCTCCAGGATCTGGAGCGCCATTGGGCTGTGCTGAAAAGCTACCCGGGCTGTGCGCCTGGTACGAATACGATCAATCCTGCGGTTATTGAAGGGGGCAGGCATGCCGCTTTTATCGCAGATGAGTGCCGGCTGTGGATTACGGTGCATTTCTATCCGAATGAAACCCATGAACAGGTAGCCAAGGAAATTGAGGAGCACATCAGCTTTGTCGCTGCAGGGGATGTATGGCTGAGGGAGAATCCTCCCATTTTCACATGGGGCGGGTCATCGATGATTGAAGACCGCGGCGAAATTTTCCCCGCTCTTGAAGTCGATCCGCTGCATCCTGCTATCCAGACGCTGATGGGTGCCCATGCGAGTATACATAACGAGCCAGCCATTGTTGACGTGTCGCCTACGGTGACGGATGGCGGCTGGTTCGGCGATGCAGGCATTCCCGCTGCCATTTATGGACCGGGCGATTTGAATAATGCCCATGCAGTGAACGAGCAGGTATCGATTCGGCAAGTGGTCGATTTCACGAAGGTGCTGCTCCAGTTTATTTATGAGTGGGGACATACGAGGAAGCAGCCGGATTAAATGGGCTTACAAGTAAGATCAGTGGCCTACATATGCATCATATACCTTTACGTATACACGAAAAAAGGAGTGTTTGTGATGGGATTTTCAGCCCATTTGTATGAGAAGCTTCAGCCCATATGGCGCAAAAATATTACGCACCCGTTTGTCCAGGAATTGGGACACGGTACGCTGGATGTAGAGAAATTTCGCTTCTATATGATTCAGGACTATTTGTATTTGATTGATTACGCGAAGCTGTTTGCATTAGGGGCTATTAAAGCGGATAGTGTCGAGACGATGGGTAAATTCGCTGCATTGCTAGATTCCACGATGAATGAGGAGATGGCGCTGCATCGGGCTTATGCGGCACGTTTTGGGATTTCTCTGGAGGAGCTGGAGCAAGCGGAGCGTTCACCCATTACGTTGGCTTATACCCATTATATGCTGCATGCTGCGCAAAATGGATCATTGGCGGACCTGGTTGCCGCCTTGCTTCCGTGTATGTGGAGCTATTGGGAGATCGGCAAGGAGCTAAGCCAAATCCCGGGGGCATCCGAGCATGCGTATTACGGCGAGTGGGTACGCATGTACAGCTCTGAGGAGTTTGGCGACCTGGCCCGGTGGTGCCTTGATTTATTTGACCAATTGGCGGAGGGCAAGCAGCAAGCAGAGCTGGACAAGCTGGAGACGATCTTCCTCAACACGACGCGATATGAAACTATGTTCTGGGAGATGGCTTACCGTAAAGAATTGTGGCCGGCTTAGGTCTTATGGGCAACCGTCATCCAGCCCTTATTGTTCTTGTTAGGGCTCTCCAGAAAAAATAGATTGACCGCATAGGCGGTTAAATGATAAGATTGTAAAAATTTATCTGAAAATAAACCTATTATGAGGAGTGAGAACAAAGTGGCCAAGTACTACACGGAGCCTTCACGGACGTTTACTGAGTATTTATTGATCCCGAACTTATCTACCAAGGACTGTACACCGGATAATGTGAGTCTGAAAACACCGTTAGTCAAATTCAAGCGGGGTGAAAATCCGGAATTATCGCTGAATATTCCGTTTGCATCCGCAGTAATGCAGGCGGTATCCGATCATCATATGGCAGTGGCATTAGCACGAAGTGGCGGGATTTCCTTTATTTTTGGCTCGCAGCCGATTAAAGAGGAAGCGGAAATGGTCCGTAAGGTAAAAGCGTACAAGGCCGGCTTTGTTATTAGCCGCTCTAACCTGACTCCTGAGCATACGTTGAAGGATGTATTGGAGCTGAAGGAGAAGACAGGGCATTCCACTTTGGCAGTTACAGGCGATGGAACAGCGAAGGGCAAGCTGCTAGGCATTGTGAAGGGCAGCGATTACCGAATCAGCCGCGATGCTCTGGATAAGCCGATCAGCCAGTTTATGACGCCGTTCGCCTCGCTTATTTATGGCAAGCAGGGGATTACGCTGTCGGAAGCGAATGACCTGATCTGGGAGCATAAGATCAATTGTTTGCCAATTGTGGATGAGGAGCAGAACCTGGAATATTTGGTTTTCCGCAAAGACTATGAAGCCCATAAGGAATATCCGAATGAGCTTTTGGATGCCAATAAAAGCTACATTGTCGGGGCTGGTATTAATACGAAGGATTATAAAGAGCGGGTGCCAGCGCTTGTTGATGCGGGAGTCGATGTGCTAGTTATCGATTCATCAGATGGCTACAGCGAATGGCAGCGGGAAACGATTCAATATGTAAAGGCGAACTTTAACGTGAAGATCGGAGCCGGCAATGTCGTTGACCGTGAGGGCTTCCTTTACCTGGTCGAGTCGGGTGCGGATTTTGTCAAGATCGGGATTGGTGGCGGATCGATCTGCATTACGCGTGAGCAAAAAGGGATCGGCCGCGGCCAAGCATCTTCACTGATCGAGGTTACGGAAGCGCGGGACGAATACTATGAGCAGACCGGGATTTATGTGCCGATTTGCTCGGATGGCGGCATCGTCCACGATTATCATATTACGCTGGCTTTGGCGATGGGCGCCGATTTCGTGATGATGGGCAGATATTTTGCCAGATTCGATGAGAGCCCTACACGAAAGCTGAAGGTTAACAACAATTTTGTGAAGGAATTTTGGGGCGAAGGCTCGAATCGGGCGCGCAACTGGGAGCGTTATGATTCGGGAGGCAAAAGTGGCCTGTTGTTCGAGGAAGGCGTAGACTCCTACGTGCCTTATGCAGGCAGCCTGCGGGAAAACATGGAGAAGACCACAAGCAAAATCAAATCAACGATGTGCAACTGTGGCTCGAAGACGATTCCCCAGCTGCAGCGGGAAGCAAGAATTACGATTGTATCGGCAACAAGCCTGGTTGAGGGCGGCGCACATGATGTAATCTTGAAGGAAAGCGGCTTGTCTGGAGAATAAGTGTTGAAATAGCCATAAGGGCATGCTCTTCTACGATTGTAGGAGGGCATGCCCTTTTCTTATGCTTTTTATTGTACAAAAGGTTCACTGCGCCTTGTAATGTGGCTACCTAATAAATGGAATGAAAAAAACGGAGCTTTGCGGGTTCGCAGCTCCGTTTTCTAAAGTATGATGGAATATCGCAAGCCTTATAGGGCTCGTGGCTCTGGGTCAGCTAGCTTGATGCTTATCCCCATCACTTCTTGTTTCCAAGATTAACAGCTTCAATTCCATGATTTCGCTTTTTAGCTGTTGGACTTCCAGTGTCACACTTTTCAGGTCATGTACGTCATGTTCGATCTCGGCAATATCCTCTACAACATCAGAAGGAATATTCGATGCATTGTTAACAATTTCACCGACGACCAGGTTAAGCATAACGAAAACGGCAATAAAGATGAAGGTAACGAAATAAATCAGCGACAAAGGTGAGCTTTCAGCAATAGGGCGGTAAATGTTGGCCCAATCATCGAAGGTAGCGATTTGAAATAGCGTAACGAGAGATGCAGATAAATCTCCAAAATATACAGGTGATAATTCTGCGAAAAAGGTCGAGCCAACAACGCCGTAAATGTAAAACACGATAATCATCAATAACGAGATGCTTCCAATAGTAGGAACAGCCATGAATAAAGAAGTAATGATCCGACGCAAGGAGCGAATGGAGGATATCGTCTTAAGTACCCGCAATACCCTTAGAATCCGCAGGACACTGACAAATTCGGATTGCATAAAAGCAATACTAGCGGCAACGACAATAAAGTCGAATAGGTTCCAGCCATCCTTGAAGTATGAAGCCCGGTTAACAATTAATTTGAATATAACCTCTATAGTGAAAATCGACAAAAATATAATATCAAATCTGTTAAAAAGAGTTTCGTATTGAAGATTAATGGAGGGATAGGTCTGCAGCCCGATAACGATAGCATTTAAGAAAACACACAACAGGATGAAATTACTGAATCGCTTACTATGCACAAATAATGCGAAGCCCGACAATTGCTGTTTTGAACTCATAGGTAGTTGGAACCTCTCTTCGTTTTAATTATAATAAATTTATATAGATATTTCTTGTATATTATCGGATTTTGATGAAGTATACATGTAACTAAAGTTATAGAAAAAGAAAAATATTAGAAAAGTGAGGCAATAGACCTATGTGTATGTGTCAGTAAAAATTTATTGTTAAATAACTTACTTTATGTAACAAATGATATATTATATATTCGGTTATATGAAGTTATTAAGTATTTTTTGATTAGCTTGTTTCCGATGAGGAACAGCGATATAATGGAGGTAAGTGAGGTGATGATGGTGAACCAATCGCAAATGTGCCCTCGGTTTGAGAAAGCCATTGAAATACTAAGCAAAAGATGGACAGCATTCATCCTATTCCAGCTTTTATCGGGACCCAAGCGTTTTGTGGGTATCGAAAGCTCAATAACGAATTTAAGCGGTAAGGTTCTCTCTGAACGCTTGAAGGAGCTTGAGGCTGAAGGGCTGATTCAGCGGTCTGTCTATCCAGAAACCCCTGTACGGATTGAATATTCTTTAACGGATAAAGGTGCCGCGTTGGCTCCCGTATTTAGTGTTATTGCGAGCTGGGCTACGGAGTGGCTGCCTACAACTGCGCCGATTCCTGGTCCCGAATGTGAGACGCTGCTTAGTGAGACAACCTCTGGATCTTAAATTAAAAGCCCCGAACCTCCAAGCGAAAGGAAGATATCGCTTGAAGGATCGGGGCTTTGTTTTTAGAGAGCTATAAGAAAATGGGCTATTCCTTAATAATAAGGCCGAATAACTCGGCGAAAACCGAGGCTTGCTCCCGTGAAATGATACAGCCTTGCAAATCCTCTATTCCTACCCCCAGTCCAGCAAATTCACAATTACTGAGGTCAATGCCCTCAAGCTTGGTACTCGAGAATTGGGCTTTATCAATATTGCAGGCAAGGATTTGCACCTTGTTTAAGGTAGAGCTATAGAAATCAGCACCTCGCAAGGAGCAATCCTCCCATAGGCATTGCTTGATATCAGCAAACCGGAATGTAGCATAATCCCCAGAGCAATGATGAAACCGCACATTTCTCATCGTGGCACCCGTTAAATCCAATCCAACCATTTTGCAATTTCTGAATTCAGTCCGATGGAGGATGGCGCCATTAAAATCAACATTGGATAGGTCGCATTTCTCAAATAGCACATCGGTTAGCTCGGCCTCCCTTAAAGCGGATTCGATCCACGTCACATTATGAAAATGTACGCGATCTATGGTTGCCTTGCTCACCTGTAAGCCTTCCACTGTATAATCATGGACCGCTCCCGATTCGAGCTGTCCATCATGTTGGAGCTGCTCCATAACAAGCTCAAGCTCGGGCAAATCAACCGGAAGCTTGGGCGGCTCAAGGGGTGCGTCTTTTTTCTCTTTTTTAATATCCTTTTTCATATTGGTTTTCATAGGGGTTGTTACTCCTTTTGGGCTGGTCATAGCAGCTCTTGCTGTCTTTTTTTGCGATAATAAGAAGGGGTATGGCCGGTGTGCTGCTTGAACACACTAATGAAATAGCTAATATTATCAAAGCCGGCATCCAAAGCGATAGCGGCTATTTGCTGGTCGCTTTGCTCCAACTGCTTGGCAGCTTGCTGGGTACGGTAACGATTTACGTAATCTATCGGGCTTTTTCTCATCATATCACGGAAAAATCGGCAGAAATGCCCTTCACTCATATTCGCCTGGATCGCCAGCTCCTTCAACCGGATCGGCTCCTGGTAATGCTCATGGATGTAATGCAGCACCGTTTTGAGACGACCTGCTTTTTCACGGTTGGCGTAAGCTCCCGAATGGGGAGCCTGCCCGGCAGCATGGCCAAATAGCTGGGAGAAGATCAGGTACAGCTGTGCCTTGGTCGTCAATTCGTGCAAGGGCGCTGCTTCCACGTTGCTGCGGATGATCTCGCCTAGCAGAGACAGCACAGCTTGCTCCCAATCCGCTGCACCTGTCAAATGGACAGGGGGTGCTAGTTGGCGCTGCAGCAAAGGATCAAGGAATTGCTCCTGCACCGCATCGTACATCGAGCTTGCCAAAAAATCGGCACGGAATACAAGGGCATCGTAGCTGCAGGATACGGGTATTTCAAGCTCTATTGGATAGCCTGCATGGATATCACCGCTTTGGATAAATATGGCTTGGCCCTCACTAACCTCATATCGGTCGGCTCCGACCTGAAAGGTCGCTTTGCCGGAGGTAACCTTAATGAATTCTAATTCCTCATGCCAATGGCATTCGAGAATCGGCTCTCCCGCTGCACATTCCAGCTGGTAGACACTAACGGGGTACATCGGGTGGCCGTGAATCCGGTTTTCCTTCAGGGTATCAAAGCGATTTATAGTAACCATGCCTCCAACATATCAGGATACTGTTAGTATTCGTCAAGATAGTAGAAGAATTCCTGCTTGCATATCAATATTATTATACTTATATGTAAGACATCATTTCTTTTACATGAAACATAATCCTGTTGGGAGGTTCATTTCATTATGAAATTTACAGATGGCTATTGGCAAATTCGAGAAGGGGTAAGCGCCCACTACGCCGTAGAGATCCGCGATATCCAGACCGATGCTGATTCGGTTACCGTGTACGCTGCGGATAAGAAGGTCCAGCGCAAGGGCGACACGCTGAACAGCCCGCTTTTGACTATACGCTACAGTTCGCCGTTGCCCGATGTGATTCGCGTCCAGACCGTCCATCATAAAGGCAAAGCAGTTAAAGGGCCGGCGTTTGAATTGTATGCCCAGGATCCGGAATTGCAGATTGTCCATACCGAGCAGGGAGCAAGCCTTACCAGCGGCAAGTTAAAGGTCCATATCCCATGCGCTGACGCTTGGAAAATTGATTTTGAATATGAAGGTAAGCGCTTAACCGGTAACACACAAAGAACGACTGCTTATATCAAAACCTCCGACAAACAAGCCTATGTGCGCGAGCAGCTTGATCTGGGG
Organism: Paenibacillus agricola; assembly: GCF_011440305.1. Lineage (GTDB taxonomy): Bacteria > Bacillota > Bacilli > Paenibacillales > NBRC-103111 > Paenibacillus_S > Paenibacillus_S agricola. The sequence goes on from NZ_JAAOIW010000006.1 coordinate 244,931, forward strand.
ATTGGCGAATATATTTATGGCTTGGGCGAACGCTTCACCCCTTTCATCAAGAATGGGCAAACCGTCGATATCTGGAATGAGGATGGGGGAACCTGCAGCGAGCAGGCCTATAAAAATATTCCGTTTTACTTGTCCAACCGCGGCTATGGAGTATTTGTTAACCATCCTGAGAAGGTATCCTTCGAGGTCGCGTCCGAGCATGTTTCGAAGGTGCAGTTCAGCGTAGAGGGCGAGTCGCTGGATTACTTTATTATCGGCGGCGAGACGATTAAGGACGTGCTTAACAATTATACGGCGCTCACGGGCAAGCCCGCTTTGCCGCCGGCATGGACCTTCGGGCTATGGCTGACGACCTCCTTTACGACGAGCTATGACGAGGAAACGGTCAACCATTTTATAGACGGAATGATCCTGCGTGAGGTGCCTCTGCATGTGTTCCATTTTGACTGCTTCTGGATGAAGGAATACCAATGGTGCGATTTTGAATGGGACAAGGATGTGTTCCCTGATCCCGAAGGTATGCTGAAGCGTTTGAAAAGCAAGGGCTTGAAAATATGTGCATGGATCAATCCGTATATTGCCCAAAAATCTCCGTTATTTGATGAAGGCATGGAGCAAGGCTACTTGGTCAAAACGAAGGAAGGCGACGTCTGGCAATGGGATAAATGGCAGGCGGGCATGGGCTTGATCGATTTTACGAATCCAGGCGCTGTGAAATGGTATCAAGGGAAGCTGAAGCGGCTTGTTGATATGGGCGTCGACAGCTTCAAAACCGACTTTGGCGAGCGGATTCCGACAGATGTGGTTTATTTCGACGGCTCCGACCCGCAGAAAATGCACAATTATTATACCCAATTGTACAATAAAGCGACATTCGAGCTGCTGGAGGCATCGCTTGGCAAGCATGAAGCTGCCGTGTTCGCCCGTTCAGCTACCGCCGGAGGCCAGCAGTTTCCGGTGCATTGGGGCGGCGATTGCTCTGCGAATTACGCCTCTATGGCGGAAACACTGCGCGGCGGCTTATCGCTTGGGCTATGCGGCTTCGGCTTTTGGAGCCATGACATCAGCGGCTTCGAGAAGACGGCTCCGCCCGATGTCTACAAACGCTGGGTTGCGTTTGGGCTGCTCTCCTCGCATAGCCGGCTTCATGGCAACGAATCGTACCGGGTGCCTTGGCTGTTCGGCGATGAAGCGGTTGATGTACTGCGTTATTTCACGCAGCTCAAGTGCAGCTTGATGCCGTATTTGTTCAGCGCATCGGTAGAGGCCACCGTCAAGGGCTTGCCTGTGATGCGCGCCATGGTGCTCGAATTCCCCGAGGACCCTGCGGCACACCCGCTGGACCTGCAATACATGCTGGGCGAATCGCTGCTCGTGGCTCCGATCTTTAATGAAGCGGGCACAGCTTCCTACTATGTGCCGCAGGGCATATGGACGAATTATGTGACTGGCGAGAGGGTGGAAGGTGGCCGCTGGATAACAGACCGCCATGGTTATTTCAGCCTGCCGTTGCTGGCTAGGCCGAATAGCCTGATCGCTGTGGGCAGCAACAGCCTCCGCCCGGATTACGATTACGCGGACGGCGTTGTGCTCCATGCGTTCGAGCTGCAGGACCAGAGCGCCGCGGAGGCGCAGGTGGTGAGCACGAAGGGGGAGCTGGAGCTAACTGTCCGCGCCCAGCGGAGCGGCTCCACGATTCGTGTGCAAGCCATCGCTGATGGCGGCTTCGACCAGCGCCAGGCGAGTGGCGAGCGCGCTTCAGCTACCACAGGCAAAGCCGATGGCGCCAACGCCAACGAGGCGAACGTCGACAGCGCCGGGAAAGGCGCTGCTGCTAGTTCAAAGCCATGGAGCCTGATCCTGCGCGGCGTGGCTGAAATCCAATCGGTGCAAGGCGCTGACTGGTTAGCAACAGAGCAAGGCGTTCGGTTGAACCCTGTCGCTGGAGCGACGGAAATTATCGTACATTTAAAAGAATAGACTCCATCGAACATCGTAGCCCCAGCCTTGCAGTCCTGAAATCAAATAGTATAGCGAGAGCCAGATCCAGGTTTTTCCTCTATTACGCAAAGTGATTGCTACAAATCGCATCATAAAGTTTCGTTATTTTAATACAGCTGGTCAACAGAGCGATCGAAGCGTGGAACCTGTCAGCTTGCTTTTTAAAAATCCTGTAGGCAACTTAAAATATTATCCAATATAGACGCGATAAAAATAAAATTAAACCTTCCAGCTCCTTAGGAAAAAAACAAATAAAAAAGGATGAACCCGAAGTAACGGTTCATCCTTTATGTTTAGTATATTTATACACTAGGGCTGCAACGAACTTTATTAAGTCCGGTTACGTCCCATCGAACGCATGATCAAGCTAACAATAAACACGAGTACCACTGCGCCTATCAATGCAGGCACTATAGCGAATCCTCCGACCACCGGACCCCAGCTTCCCAATAACAGGCCACCAAGCCATGCCCCAATGAAACCTGCAATAATGTTACCAATAACACCACCAGGAATATCTTTACCCATAATCATTCCCGCTAGCCATCCAATAATACCACCGATAATTAAGGACCATAAAAAGCTCATTTTGTATTCCTCCTTTTGACTGTGTACTTGCTTGCTTTTTATTAACCTATCCAATCTCGATTGAAACTATAACTTTTTAAAGTGATTTTTATTTTTCCTTAATCTGGTAACCGTTGCTCGGCATATAGGGTTTGTTTACCAAAAATAAACCCGCAACCTAACCCCATGTGATATGATCAAGAAAGGAATGAAAACCTTTACAAGGGAAGGAAAGTGGGAGCATGGCAAAATTTTTCACGGAGTTCAATGAAGGGCATCTGAGTTTTATACAAGAGCAAAAAATGTTTTTTGTAGGGACGGCTCCTTTGTCCGGAGGGAATGTCAATGTCTCGCCTAAAGGCTATCATACATTACGTGTGCTTAACCCCAACCAAGTGATTTATGCAGACTACAATGGCAGCGGCAATGAAACGGCGACCCATTTGTCAGAGAACCAAAGAATTACTTTTATGTGGTGCAGCTTTGCTAACAGCCCTTTAATATTAAGAGGCTATGGGAAAGGGATCGTTATAACTAAGGATCATGATACATTTGCTGAATACCTACATTTGCATTTCCCTGACTTGGATGCAAGGGTGATCAGGCAGTTATTTGTAGTGGATATCGAATCTGTGCAAACCAGCTGTGGCTTTGGCGTACCTATTATGTCCTTTGTAGAAGAGCGTGATACATTGATCAAGAGCTCCGAGCGAAAATATATAACGATTTAAAAAAGATAGTCCGAATTATAGGGGGCATACAAATGATTCTCGAAGTTGCTATTTTGCAGGTAAAGCCAGGGTTAAACAATGAATTCGAAAGCAATTTCAGAAAAGCTTCGCGTATTATTTCTACGATGAAGGGTTATATGAGCCATGAATTGCAAAAATGTGTGGAGGAAGAAAACAAATATATGCTATTGGTCAAGTGGGATCAACTTAAGGACCACACGGTAGGCTTCAGAACCTCGCCGGAGTATTTGGAATGGAAGGCATTGCTGCACCATTTCTACGATCCCTTTCCGACTGTAGAGCATTATATAAATATTCCTTTGGATGAACCATCGAATCGGGGATCTTGAAAGGTTGGGATACACGGTGGGCTATTAGGAAGTGCTTAGAGGCATGTTGTTACCGCAACATGCCAAACGGTCCATATAGTTATCTCTCGAACAAGTACGTAATTAAAAAGTGATAAAGTGAACCGTACTCTCATAAATAACGGCAAGCCATTTAAATAGTTACCGATGCGAGCATGACTACGTTTAAGAAAGATTTAGTGACCTCGTGCATCAAATAATGTTTAAGCAAACCTTCCTCCTGAAAGCCTAGCTTTTTTAATATTTTAAGGGAGGCAGCATTCTCGGAAAGGACTTCCGCTTGAATTCTGTGATGCCCGATATTTTCCTTGCTGAAGTCAAGCACGGCTTTTAGCGCTTCTGTCATGATCCCATTGTTCCATAAGTCCTTCTGCAAATCATAACTGATTGTAAGAGGATAACGGGGTACGTCTTCAAAGGTGCCTCTCGTTGGCATTAACATAATAGTCCCTATCAGCCTGCTATCCTTGAGAGAAGAAATTCCCCAGGGAATTAGCTTTTTTCCTTCAAAGTATTGATTCCAAGAGTCGATCAGCAGTGTGGATTCTTTAACGGATGAAGGACCTTCCCAATCTAAATATTGAAAGAAATTTGGGTCTCGGTAAAAGTTATACAAGTCCTCCGAATCATCGGCAGTAATTTGTCGTAAGGACAGACGTTCCGTTTGGATGAATGGGAATGCGCTAAATAAGTTTTTTTGATAGGGCACAGTTCTCACTCTTTCCCTTTTTTGGTCTAGTTTCAAATCGTATAGTATCTGTCTTAAAAGCAGATTAAAATTGTAAGAAGTAACATAACTTTAAATATCGTGCGGTATTTACAGTTATAAACAATTTCGATGAATAAGTTGTTCTCTTTTCCGTATTCAACTATCCTTCAAGTTACCGAAATAAGATTGATTATAATACAAATTTGGAATAACGGGTACTGTCACAATTGTCATTAGTGAGAAGCTTTCTTGCGCGAAGTTTATTTTTACAGGATATGGTTATCCCGGTCGACCAGGAGTACCTGATAAATTTGATACATAGGATAAAAGATAAGATTTGTCGAATTTATTTTTTAACTAACGGATACCGAAAAAAGCCTTTAATCACACAAGCGATTGGTGCAATCGCTCTTGTGTAATTAAAGGCTTTATTTAGTTTATATGACTTCCAGCAAGCTGACATCACGGCGCTTGCTTAGATCGATATAAGCTTGCTCCTGCTGCACTAACGGCCTCAGAAACTCGTAAGGGTTCAAATAAATGACCTTGCCAATGGAGCCATCCGATAAAAGCACCTGTTTGCCGAGTAAATGCTGGAAAAACCTTTTGAAAAAGGTTAGCAGGATCGGTGAAGGGAGCTTGCCATAAATTTGTTGGGAAAAATGCTGCACGACCACCATACTTGGCACAGAGGGCTGATGTAAACGGTCAGACAGCAGCGCGTGAAATATATCGGCAACACTGATGATTTTGCTGTACAAATCAATTTGGTCTCCTTGGAGCCCATACGGATAGCCGCTGCCGTCCTCCCGCTCATGATGCTGGAGCACAGCCGTGGAGATACGATTCGAGATGCCGACGGTATCCTTGATAACCTCGTAGCCCCAGATCGGATGCTTTTTCAGCACTTCACGTTCATAATCATCCAGTGGGCCAGGTTTGTCCAAGATGGAGCTGGGTACTTTCATTTTGCCGACATCATGCAAAAGCCCGGAAACCAGCAATTGCAGAACGGCGCCGTCGCCTAGCTGCAGCCATTTTCCAATCGTTGCAGCCATGATTCCCACACCTAGGCTATGCTTATATAAATATTCATCATCGGTTACTTTAATATTTTGCATCGTCCTAAAGAAATCCGTCTGGTTAATTAAGGGCAGCAATTTGGGAATGAGCTTTGATTTGATTTCAAGTATAGGAATTTGGTTGGAAATTCTAATTTCACCAAACATATCGCTGATATAACGAACCTGCTCTTCGACAATCTTAGATATCGGGTCAATCACAACATCCAAATCGAAGGATTCGATCCGGTGCTTATTCAAATTCTCAATATGGCTTTTGGTAAGCACGGTATTTGCCGATAAAACGAGAACTCCGGTTGCATTCATAACATCTTTCATAATCCGTTTCCCGATATAAGCCTTAGTAATGCCCATTTGAATCACCTCGGTGTTGTTATAGTGTTGTGTGATGATAAGTGACTTTTATATTCGAGATTTACATAAATAATTGATATAAAAGAGTAGGAGCAAACCCAACAGCTCGAAGCCTAACGCATAAGCGGGAACATTGCGCATAGCGGAGTGTAAAAAGGAGTGAATGGTATCAAACTCGGGAGAAATTTTAAGCACCCACATGACATCCGGAAGGGCTCCGAAGCAGGCAGCAGCAAGTATGAACATATCCTTGGTATGCCAAGCGATATGAAATAAGAAAGCAATTACGATGCTCCCTATCCCAATATTAGCCAGCATTTGTAATTCATAGTGAGGCACCGCGTCCAGGGCAAAATGGGAATAGAGGCACCCTATAAAAACAATCGGCAGTGCAACTGCTTTTTTGGTGCCCGAAATGGCTCTAACGGATGATAGTTGGAAAATAGCAGATGCTGCCAGCATATGGGTGGCGACTAACATACTTAAATCTCCTAAGCTTTAATTGTTAAATACAACTCAATTATACCTTTTGCCCGAGCTGAATGCGAATCACTTATACGAAATGCAAGTAGGTAAATATTTTTAAATAATTGAGTTTTATTGAGTTTTATTGATTATATTCGTTGTTTTGTGTTACATTTTAAGTATTCATTTTAACTTAGGAGGAATTTTTAATGAAAGCACGTCTTCAAGCTATCGCCCAACAAGCGCAGGTATGCTCCTGCGGCAATAAGCACTACAGTATCGATATGGATACGATTGAGATAGGGGCAGGAGCACTTAAACAAGCGGCCGTTTATATAGCAGAGCAATCCTGGACCCACGTTGTGATGATCGCTGATGCCCATACGTACCTTGCAGCGGGGAATAATCTTGCTGATGAGCTTAAGCAGCGAAATGTTGCTTGCCATGTGGTTATGCTGAAGCCGGATGACAATGGTGATGTATTGGCGAATGAGGTTGCCATTGTGCAAGCTTTGCTGGAAGTTCCGTTGCATACGGATGCCATTCTGGCCGTCGGGTCAGGCACGATCCATGATATTACCCGGTTCGTCAGCTATAAAATGGGCAAGCCGTTCGTATCCGTACCAACTGCTCCTTCCGTGGACGGCTTCAATTCCATGGGTGCTCCGCTGATTATTCGCGGATTTAAAACAACGTACCAGCTACACTGCCCAGTCGCTTTATTTGCCGATATGGAGGTGCTTGGGAAAGCTCCTGCCCCCATGAGGGCAGCTGGCTTTGGCGATATGATCGGCAAATACACCTCATTGCTGGATTGGACGTTTTCCCACCGGATGGCGGATGAGCCCTATTGCCCACTTTCCGCAGAGATGACCCGCGAAGCGTTGGAAAGCTGTGTGGTGCATGCGGAGGACATTGCCGCTGGCAACGATGAAGGTATTCGCATATTAATAGAAGCGTTAATTATTTCTGGCTTGGCGATGCTCATCTTCGGGCATTCACATCCTGCATCTGGGGGCGAGCATCATATTTCCCATAGCTGGGAAATGATTTTTTTGAAGGAAGGCAGAAAGCAGATTCTTCATGGCGCCAAGGTTGGAGTAGCTGCGCCTTTAATAGCAGAACGCTATAAGCAGGATTTGGTTCCTTATTTAAACGGGAGCAGGGCATGGCCGGAAGGTGCAGACAAGGGGCTGCAGGAGAAGCTTATTGCCAATAAGGAGGAGCTTCTGGAGGCTGTGTTATCTTTGCCGGAGCCTGCGCGGTTTAAGGAGCTGCTTGCTCAGGTAGGCGGGCCAACGGAGCCGCAGGATTTGGGCTTGGAGGAAGCGCATGTCGCCCATAGCATGAAAGAAGCGCATCTGATCCGTATGAACCGGTACACCATTCTACACTTTTTGAACGTGCAAGGTTTGTAAAACCGGCTAGTCAGCTATAGGTTGCTCCTACAGATTGGTGCCTGTTTGCTGTGCACACTGCTGCCGTTAGCGTGGGTGTCCACCACGATTCCCTAGACTATTCCCGCATGGCTTGCGTGATGGGTTGAACGACGATCACTTCGATATGCCGATCTCTTAGGCTGGCGAGAAAGGCTGGATCGGCTGCGCTGTCGGTAATCAGCGTGTGGATTTTGGGGAAGTCGACGGAGGTCGCGAGCGAACGGCGGTTTAGCTTGGAGCTATCGATCAAGGCGACTACTTTGGTGGCATTGGCGGCCATTGCCTTCTTGAGCTCGGCTTCTTGGAAGCTGAATTCGGTAAGCCCATGCTCGATACTCAAGCCATGGGCCGAGGTGAAGAAGATATCGGCATGAATTTGGCTGAGGACGGCCTTGCCAAGCAGCCCTTCGATCTCGGTGCTAGCTGGGCGAACGACCCCACCTGTAACAATGACATTGATCTGGATGTTCTGGGCAAGCATCTGTGCGGTGGCCAAGCCATTCGTAATGACAGTCAGGTTGGTGGTAGCAGCCAAGCACCGCGCCATCTCCAGGCTCGTCGAGCTGGCATCAAGAATGACACAATAGCTGTTATCAATAAGCTGCACGGCAGCTTGTCCGATAGCGGCTTTTTGTGGTAGGTTGACGAGCTTCCGTTCGTTAAACGGAGACTCGGTGGATGGTTTAATCGGCACGGCGCCGCCGTGAGTACGGACAAGCAGCCCATCCTCCTCCAGGATTTTGAGGTCGCTGCGTAAAGTGCCCTCTGAAACCTGCAGGAGTCGAGCGGCATCCTTGACGATAATTTTGTGCTCTTCCTTCAATATATGAATGAGTTGATTTCGGCGAATTTGTGCAAGCAAACAAATCTCTCCTCTAGCTGGATCATGCTTTTAGAAATTATAACACAAAAAACACCAAGCAGGTGCTCCTCCAAAGGGAAGAAGAGCCCGGTCTGGTGTATCCTAAGCCTGCTTTAACCATTAGTACAATTTCCTTGAGTGTCCGTCCGCGCTTGTTTGGCAGTTTGGGAAAAGCTCTTATTTATTGACCGGAACGGCATTGAAATATTCCTCCAATGTTACGCCCTTTTCTGTAATTTCTTTGGACAGCTGGGTTCCCAAGTAACGCAGATGCCAAGGCTCATACTGGTAGCCGGTAATCGCTTCTTTGCCTTTAGGATAACGGATGATAAATCCATATTCAGACGCATGTGCATCCAGCCAAGCGGACTCTTTAGTTGCGGCAAAGCAGTTTTGTGCTGCGCATTTACCATTGCTTCCGGATACGTCGATGGAAAGCCCCGTTTCATGTTCGCTATGTCCAGGCATGGCGCTGTAGGTTCTCGCTTTTTCTTCCCCGTCTTGTTTAACATAATTATTATACAACGTTTTTTGGGTCGCGTAGGAACGGTAAGCGGAGACTCCGGCCAAGCTAATGCCATCTTTTTTGGCTCCTTCGAATAAGGCTTCGAGTGCGGTAGCGGCTTCCTTGCGCATTTTACGTTTATCGAGCTTCTCGCTGAATGTAAAGGCGACATTGGGATAGACGAGATCCTGCGGCTCGTAGCTTGCTGGCAAGGCATTTTGTTTATTGACAAGCGCGGCGATGCTTTCCGGCTTGGCCACTACTTGAATGGCGGCGCCTTTAGGTGGAGCCGTCACGGGCGTAGGTGCGGGCTCAGAGCCGGAGCCTTTACCGGTGCTGCCCGAATTAGTGCTGGCGTTAGAACCCGCTTGGTTGCCGGAAGAAGCACCCGTACCCGCAGCTTGCGAGTTGGGATCAGTTGCCGGAGTTGTAGAGGGCTTCCCTTGGGCAGGAGGCACGGTATCCTTAGGGCTGCTGCTGGCTGCCGGGGCAGTAATGGCTGGAGAAGTAGCAGCGGGTGGGGTGCTATTCTCGTTTCCGCAGCCTCCAAGCACGGACCCTGCTATAGCGAGCCATATAATGGCAAGCCTTGTTTTGTTCATAATAAGTTCCTCCTGGTTAAGTTTAGCTTAGCTGAATAATTAAAAAATGCTGGTATTATAAAAATAGACTTTAGAAAGACCGAAAAAGTTGCACGAAAGCTTATTGTACCTAGTTTAGTGGCTTATGTAAAACTTAATTTATGTATCCGAATTTTGCACACGAAAGTAATATTTTTCTTGAAATATAGTTCGAAGTACTCATTTTAATTAAATTTACACAAAATTTGATTTTCACAAGAAGGCTTCACGTCGCAGGGTGTCGAATTAAGGTATAATATGCCTTACCATGTGCGTTACTAAACGTTCAAATCATTTACAGCGGGGTGCTCATTGGATATGGAAAAATCAACGGTTATCGGTCTTGTGCTTGCATTAATATCAATTGGGGTCGGGATGGTGCTAAAAGGCGCAAGCATTTTAACATTGTTTAATCCAGCAGCTCTGCTCATTATTTTCGGAGGAACAGCGGCAACCTTATTCATCGGTTTTCAAATGAAGGAGTTAAAGAAGATTCCTAAGCTTCTAAAAATTCTTTTTAAAGCCCAAGCATTAGTAGAGAAAAAGGATCTTATTATTCGTTTTATGGAATGGGTATCGATTACACGACGTGAGGGCTTACTGGCTCTAGAAACACAGGTTGATCAAATTGAAGATAATTTTTTGCGTAACGGGATGCGGATGATTATTGATGGAAATGATAGCGAGTTTGTCCGGGATGTACTGCTAGAAGAAATAGCCTCTACTGAAGAACGGCATCGTAATGGAGCCTTGATCTTTGCACAAGCGGGTACCTACGCACCTACACTGGGTGTGCTTGGAGCGGTTGTTGGGCTAATCGCGGCACTCAGCAATTTGAACGAGGTGGAAAAGCTGGGTCATTTGATTTCTGCTGCTTTCGTCGCTACATTGTTCGGGATCTTTTGTGGATATGTAATCTATCACCCGATGGCTAACAAGCTGAAACAGATCTCCAAGAAGGAAGTTGAGATTAAGCTGATTATGGTAGAAGGGCTATTGTCGATTCAATCCGGTATTTCAACGATCGCTATGAGGCAGAAGCTTTCCGTATACATTCCGACAAGTGAACGTCACCTGCTGGATGTTGAAGGAAGTGGAGGTGCTGAATGAGTAAAAAGCGGCACGAGCATCATGAGGAGCATATCGATGAATCGTGGCTGATTCCATATGCCGATATACTGACCTTGTTGCTTGCTTTATTTATCATTTTGTTTGCTTCGAGCCAGATTGATTCGAAGAAATATGAGTCGATCATGAAAGGTCTTAATGCCGGGTTTAATGGGGGAACGGGTATGTTCGAGGTGTCCAATATTGTGCCTCTGAATGTTTCGCCGAATGCAGAAAAGAAAAAAGAGGATGAAACCAAAAAAGAGGATAAAACTCAGGACCAAAATAGCCAGCAAGATCAACAGCTAAAAGCAATGTTCGAAAAGGAAGCCCAGGACCTCAAGGAGCTTCAGGAAAAGCTGGAGGGCTATATTAAGGATAACGGGCTGACTACACAGCTAGAAACCAAATTGAATGAAGATATGTTAAAAATCACGATACGTGACAATGCGTTATTCCAATCCGGTTCAGCCGATATCAAGCCAGAATCGCAGATGCTTGCACAGACAATATCCAGCATGCTGAGCTCATATAAAGAGTTTAACGTAGAGGTATCCGGCTTTACAGATAACCGTCCGATCAATACTAGAGAGTTCCAAAGCAACTGGGATTTAAGCGCCAAACGGTCGCTGAACTTCATGAAATTCCTGATCCTCAATGATCAAATCGATCCTTCACGTTACCGTTCCATCGGTTATGGTGAATATCAGCCGATCGATACGAACGACACGGTCGACGGACGCGCTAAAAACAGGCGTGTTGAGGTCAATATTCTTAGGCAGCTCAAAGCTTCAGGAGCTAAATCATTCATTCCATAAACAAATGCAAGAAGCCTCCAATTTCCACGATAGATGTGGTTATGGGGGGCTTCATTTTTTTGGAAGCTCCTTCATGTATGTATGAAGTACTTAGCCTTTTTTTGCATTTATTTCATGAACATGTGATACTATATTTTCAATTAGGACTTCGGTACTTATTGAATTCGTTTGGATGGAGGCACACACGATGGATGTATATCCTTTTGCTTATGATCGTACCCAACCATTTATACGGCAGGTTCGCGAATGGGTCGTGGACGTGCTTTACGATATATTGCCAGGGTCCGGCTTCGAGGTTCGTGATGAGCAGATCTTTATGGCATTTCAGCTAGAGCGGGCGTTCACCGAGAAGCAGACGATTTTCGCAGAGGCTGGCGTCGGCACGGGGAAAACCCTAGTTTATTTATTATATGCGATTTGTTACGCGCGATATATGCGCAAGCCGGCAATTATTGCCTGTGCGGACGAGTCATTAATCGAGCAATTGGTCAAGCCGGGAGGAGATATCGACAAGATCACCCGGTTTTTAGGCATAGATGTCGATGCCCGGCTCGCCAAATCACCAGATCAATATATTTGCCTGGTGAAGCTGGATGAAGCCAGGCTGGGGCATCAGGACACGGAGCTATACAAGGAGCTATATGGGCAATTGCCCGAATTTGTCCGTTCCAGGGAGACGCTGCAATCATTTCATGCATATGGCGACCGCAAGCATTATCAGCAGATGAATGACGAGCAATGGGGCAGGGTAAGCTGGGATGCTTACCAGGATTGCTTCGTTTGCCCGCAACGGCATCGCTGTGGACAGACGTTGTCGCGCGACCATTATCGCCGCTCGGCCGATCTGGTTATTTGCTCTCATGATTTCTATATGGAGCATATTTGGACCTATGAAGGGCGCAAGCGGGGAGGGCAGCTGCCGCTGATGCCTGAGCATAGCACCGTCATCTTCGATGAAGGGCATCTGGTGGAAGCTGCCGCGCAGAAGGCATTGTCTTATAAGCTGAAGCATATCGTCTTCGAGGAATTGATCACCCGGCTGCTAAGGGGAGAAATCCGCCATTCCTTAGCCGTGCTCGTGGACGAAGCGATCGACCGAAGCGAGGCGTTATTTGACCTGCTGGAGCGGCAAAATAAGGCAATCCCCGGCTCCGACCGAAAGCAAGTGCTGTTAAATGAACAACTGCTCAAGGAGATAAGTCTGTTCCGGGATTCCTTGGAGGCGATCGAAGAGGAGCTGGTGCTGGAGAGCGAGCTGTATACGTTAAATCCTTATCATTTGCGAATTGTCGAGGAGCATATGGGGATGATGCAGAAGGCGCTCAGCTTGTTCCAGCAAGCGGAAAGCTTCGTTTGCTGGGTGACGGAAAGTATTACCGGGCTGACGCTGGAAATAATGCCCAGAGCGGTTAAGGAGGTGCTGCGCAAGCGTGTATTTAGCTCGCATATGCCCATTGTGTTCACTTCGTCCACGTTATCCGTTAACGGCTCCTTCGACTATGTGACAGAAAGCCTTGGTATCGAGCATTATTTATCCTTTTCGGTGGATTCTTCGTATGATTATGAGCACCAGATGGAAGTCATTGCCCCCCGCTGGTCGTATCGGGGAACCTTCTCGGAGAAGATGAAGACAACGGTTCGTTTGCTGGAACGCTCCCAAGGGAGGGCTTTAATTCTATTCTCAACCAAGGATGCGCTCCAGCGTTTTAAAAGAGAAATCGCCCACTATCCAGAGGTGGCAGGAATGCGCTTTGGCTTCGAGGGCGACCGGGAAATTAGCGGTTTAATCGCGGATTTCCAGCATGATGAATCGAGCATCCTCTGCGCCGTCAGCTTGTGGGAGGGGCTCGATATCCCCGGTCCATCGCTTTCGAACGTGATCATGTGGACATTGCCCTTCCCGCCACAGGATCCGGTCTTCATGGCCAAGCGCGAAGCCGCGGCTTCGCCTTACGAGGAGGTGGATCTGCCCTACATGCTGCTGCGCCTTAAGCAGGGAATGGGGCGGCTGATCCGCTCCCGCGAGGACCACGGTACCATCGCGATCCTCAGCGTGGAACTGCACGCTGAGGGCTCGGCGCTGAAGGGGCACATCGAGCAGTTGCTGCCTCCGGGGGTTCAACTGAAGGAGTCCTTCTGAGGGGCACCTTCAGGTGAATGGGTAACATTATTGAAGCGGATGCTGCAATATTTGCACTTTATCAATGAATAGGTAACAGGAAACAATGAATAAGTTACAGGCTTCACGAAAGGCTTTCGCCATCCCAAGGACGGCGGAGGCCTTTTTCACTTCAATATCCGAAACTAAAAGCTGTGGAGCCATGAGCCGCGACGATTCTATTTGTCCTTGGTTAAAAAAAACATTCGAGGGTAAGCATAAGTATACACCTACAGAGGGAAAATATAGGAAGGGCATTAACCATATAAAAACATATAACACTTTGATAATTAAAGTTATGTATGTTATTATAGATACTATATTTAAATAACTAATATTTCATATGGAGGTTATAATCGATGTCTAAAGACTTTTTGGCAGCTATCAAGGAAAGACGCAGTATCTATGCAATCAGCAAGGAATCCCCAATTTCGGATGAGCGCATTTTGAAAATTGTAGAAGAAACCGTTACTCATGTACCTTCTTCATTCAACTCGCAGAGCACAAGAATCGTCGTATTATTCGGTGAGCAGCATAATAAGCTGTGGGATTTAACGACGGACGTTTTGAAGGCTATTGTGCCTGAAGACCAGTTCGAATCCACCCAACAAAGAATGGATGGCTTCCGAAATGGCTATGGCACCATTCTGTTTTTTGAAGACCAGCAAGTTGTTATCGGTATGCAAGAGGCTTACGCTACCTACCAGGATCGTTTCCCGGTTTGGGCTCAGCATACGAATGCTATGCATCAATTTGTAATCTGGACGGCTCTTGAGCTTGAAGGGCTAGGTGCCAACCTACAGCATTACAACCCGCTGATCGATGAGAAAGTGAAAGCGGATTGGAACTTGCCTGAGAGCTGGCAGTTGGTTGCCCAAATGCCTTTCGGGAAACCAACAGCACCTGCTGGAGAGAAACAATTTAAGCCGATGGAAGATCGGCTGCTTGTATTCAAATAAGCTGGGGTATAAGGAAGCGCGTTTGGCTAGCAGCCAAGCGCGCTTTTTTCGAGCTTTTCAACGACAGCCAGGCTACTGCAGAAGCTTACCAATTTTTTTAATTGGACGCAAAAAAGCACCTCTGACCCACTATTGAATGGGTTAGAGGTGCTTTGCCTATGGCTCAGAATGACTTAAGGCGTATAAAAATTTTCGGTGTAATAGATGCTCATTTTCCCGCCGAAGGCTACGCCTACACCTAGGTACTTAATATCACTCAGCAAGGCTATGCGATGCCCTTCCGAGTTCATCCAGCCATGGTGGGCGAATATTGCGCTTGTCTGACCAGCTGCAATATTCTCAGAGGCTGAGCTTAATTTAAGGCCGTCATCCCTCATCCGGTCAAATGGGCTTTTGCCATCGGGGCTTTCGTGGGCAAAATAGTTTTGCGCCGCCATGTCTTGGCTATGCTTGCGGGCCGTGCCGGAAATGGTAGCATCCCATGTAAGGATAGCCTTGCTCAGCTTGGTTCGATGGGCGTTGGCCAAATCAAAGGCCTCACGTTCATAAGAGGCAATTAACGCGGCGCTCGCATCGGGATAAAAGGAATCCAATGCAAGCTCATAGGGCTTGGTTACAGCCTGGACGCCAGTTACGACATTACCAAGGAACAGGTCATAGAAGAAGGTGACATAGGCACCGTCGATTTCATAGGTGGCATATTCGTTTTTGCCATAGTTCATAATAAACCTTGTGTTGCCCTTCTTGATCGATTCCAGCGGGGCTCCATATTGGCTGGTCACCTGGGCTTGGGCAGAACCATCGGCTATACCTTTATTGTTCTGCCAATTCGCAGACGGGGTATAAAGGGCGACGACCTTGCCTTCGCCGATCCCGATTTGCGCATAGCTGGAATAATCCTGGTTATACACATACCAAGTAAAGCCGTATTCGCTGGCATCCTGCCTAGCAGGTGCACCCAGCTTAGCTAGTGTAGCTTCGAGTGAATCGCCCAGCTTCACACCCTTCAACGTAACTACCGCTGTAGAGGAAGAATCCGTGCTGGCCGTGGGTAAGGCAGGTTGGACAGGTACGGTTGGTAACGTTGGAGCAGGAACGGCTGGCGCTGGCACGTTAGGCGACGGCCCGCTAGGTGCGGCAGCAGGCTGAAGCTGAAATTGCTTTTGCTTCAAATTGCGTATAAATTGCACGGATTCAGCACGTGACAGCTTGTCGGCGGCTTTGTAGCCCTCGACAGTAGCGGCTGTTTTGCCACTGGATAAGCCTTGATCCAGCAAATAGGTGATCGCATCGGTCAAGCTGACGGTGCCCTTTTGCGTAGCGGCAATGATCAGCGCGACATGGCCACGATTAAAGGAATCGCGATTGTTGGCCGGCAGCACCGGCCAATTCTGCGCTGCAGCTATATCGTAATAAGGCTTGTACCATGCCGAGCCGGTTGTAGCGGCCGGCAGCTTGACTTCGGGGTAGGCTCGCAGCAGCATCGCCAAAAACTCAGGCTCGGTAACTTGCCGGTCTGGCTGGAAGGTTCCGTCTGCATATCCATCAACGACGCCGTTTTGGATAGCCCAATCAATCGCAGCAGCGCCCCAATGGCGTGAGGTATCACTAAAGGTTACAGAAGCAGCATAGCTAAGAGGCAAAGAAGCGATAGGAGTGAGCAATAATGCAGTGGTCAGGGCAACTGGCAGCAAGTATTGAATCCAAGTTTTCAAAGTATCAGCCTCCCGAAATTTTCTGAAAAGATTAGCCTCGAAATAAATCTATGAATACTATAACTATATCATAATATTCGGTATTTCTTTACTATAGAAGTCCCCTTGAAAAATGTCTATGTGAGAGTTACAAGAATTTGTTAGCGATTCGTGTTACAATTTGCCTTCTAATTGTAATAGAACTGAAACATGCAGCTCATCTTGTTTTAATGTTCATAGCCTATACTAATAGATGACCCCCTTTTAAAATATAAATCTTAACCCCAGCTGCTCCGAAGCAGCTGGGGTATTTTTTTGTTGATGCATTTTCCTATATTTGGAATGTGATGATGATTCGTTTGAAGTATGTTTGGCTAATAAATAATGGGAATAAATAATGGGAGTAAAACTCAGTGTTGCTTACGAAGTCCATCTGCTTAGGCTAACTTTTGAGTTTGAGGAGGATTACAATGCCCTGGAGAAAAAATGATTACCCCGTTTCCATGAAAAATTTGTCGCCCCGTATACGGGAGAAAGCTGTCGAAATAGCCAATGCTTTATTGAAGGATGGTTATGAGGAAGGACGCGCAATTGCGATCGCAACTGCCAAAGCCAAGGAATGGGACGAAGAGCATCCCAAGGAAGGTGACGGGCAGCAGGAGCATAGCTCCAATCTTCATAAAACATAGAAAATGTATAATGTGGTTCCGTTGGTACATGCTAGTATTTACAATAATTTTTAATAAAATAAAATGAATGATGGGAGCGATGATGATGTCTAATTCCAATTCACAAACACAAACCATGCCACCCCAGCACCAAAACCGCCAGCCTGGCTTGGAGAGCGAAATGAATCCACGTCCGAAGTCCGTTGACCGTAAGTATAAAGGCAGCGGCAAGCTACAAGGGAAGGTTGCCATTATTACAGGAGGCGACAGCGGTATCGGGAAGGCAGCCGCTGTCTGTTATGCAACCGAAGGTGCTGATGTGGTCATCGTCTATCTGGACGAGCATAAGGATGCCGAGGAAACAAAGCGATTGATTGAGCAAGAAGGGACCCGCTGCTTGCTGATAGCTGGAGACGTCGGCCAGGAGGCGTTTTGCCAGGAGGTCGTCCGCAAAACTGTGGATACGTTCGGAAGGCTCGATATCTTGGTCAATAATGCCGCAGAGCAGCATCCTCAGGAATCGATTGAGGATATCACACAAGAACAGCTGGAGAAAACGTTCCGTACCAATATATTTTCGTTCTTTTATTTCACGAAGGCGGCTATGGCCCATCTGAAGGAAGGCTCGGCGATCATTAATACTTCTTCGATCACCGCCTATAAAGGCAACCCGATGCTGCTTGATTATTCCTCAACGAAGGGTGCGATCGTCGCATTCACCCGCTCGCTGTCGACGAGCTTGGCGGATAAAGGCATACGGGTTAATGGCGTGGCTCCAGGTCCCATCTGGACGCCGCTCATCCCATCTACCTTTGATGCGGAAAAGGTTGGCGAATTTGGCGGCGACACTCCGATGAAGCGGCCGGGGCAGCCTGAGGAATTGGGACCTGCCTACGTATTCCTGGCCTCAGATGATTCCTCCTATATGACCGGACAGTTCCTGCATATTAATGGCGGCAGCGTCATTAATGGCTGATTACCTTTTACTGACTAATGAATGGTGTTGTTGAGCTTAGATGAATCAGCAGCAATAGAAAACCCATAACAAGCTTTGGGCTCCCCAAAGAGGAGCTTAAGCTTGTTATGGGTTTTTATCGTCATTTACGCAAATTTTCAAAGCCTGCCAAAGTTAAGCATAGTATTTCCGTGGAAACAGTTTCACCCCGGGATTACCGCAAACGTAATAGGGGCTGATCGCATGACTAGTGACCAATAAGGCATAGGAAGGTACGTTTCAGGCCAGCCGTTGATAATAGCTTTAAAAAAACAGCAAATAAGCTTATACTGATTTAGGATGAACTTGTACATAACATGGGAAGTAAAAGTAACTTTATCATTCAGGGAGGTATACACATGATTTTCAGCGATTTGGCAACTTGGGAGAGCGAGAAATCGCAATACCCGCAAGCGATTAATAAAGGCCTGGAATACATTCGTTCTACCGATTTCAGCACAATGGCTGCAGGCAAGTATGAAATTGAAAGCGATCTTATGGTAGCGATGGTTCAAGAGCCTACTACGAAGAGCTGGGACCAGCAGCGTCCGGAATCGCATCAAACCTATATTGATATCCAATATTTAATTGAAGGCGAAGAAGTGATCCGAGTGGCCACGTTAACAGCAGAAGCTGTCGTTTCCGAAGAAGCCTTTGCTTCGCGGGATGTTGCTTTTTATGAAAAAACCGCCGCTGAGAGCTCTTTGCAGCTGTATCCGGGAGCGTTCACCGTATTTTATCCGAGCGATATCCACCGCCCTTGCTGTAGTGTAAAGCAGGATCAAGCAATAAAAAAAGTGGTCATCAAAATTCATAAATCCTTGTTGGGCTTGTAGAACCAAATAAAGTCGAACTAAATGAACCTGGGACTTGTATATTAGGGGCTGCGCCGCAATCGGCGTGGCTTTTTAGTTTTTAGTGGTCTTTTTACAGGGTAGCGGTTTATTTCGCTGACCTTACCAACTATTACTGTCAAAAGCTGCTCGCCTCCAAATCCAATGGCTTATATAAATGAACGAACTGGTTTATTCCTTTATATATCATACCAAATTGTCGGAAGCAGTGGTACAATATTGAATCAATAGATTGTCTTGCAAAGGTCGTGGAGTCATGTTCAGTACAGCCCTTTTACTTGTTCTTAGTTCCGGTTTCCTTCACTCTGTCTGGAACCTGTATACCAAGCGCAGCATGAATAAGCATGTTTTTTTATGGTTCTGCCAAATCGTCGCTATCCTCGCGTTCCTGCCTTGGGCAGTTAGGGATTGGGGGAGCACAACACTTACGAGCATAGGCATCCTCATGATATTAGCTTCTATGCTTTTGCATGGTCTCTACATGATGTTATTAGCCGCTACGTATACAATCGGCGATTTATCGCAGGTATATCCAATTATGAGGGGAACCAGTCCGTTATTAGTTCCTTTAATAGCGGTTTCCGTGCTTGGTGAGCAGTTGTCTATAGCAGGATGGTTAGGGATCAGCTTGATTGTCCTTGGTATCGTGTTGCTGAGCAATATTACATTCAGACGCAAGGCGTCGAATGTAGTTTCAGTTTCAGTCAACAAGAAGGCGCCACTATTAGCGTTGGCTGTTGGCGTCTGTATTGCTTGTTATATTGTAGTGGATAAAATCGCATTGGATTATGTGTCTGCGGTTGTATTAAACGAGGCCGGCAATATAAGCACGCTGCTGGTGCTTTCTTGGGCAACCA
Source organism: Paenibacillus agricola (assembly GCF_011440305.1). GTDB lineage: Bacteria > Bacillota > Bacilli > Paenibacillales > NBRC-103111 > Paenibacillus_S > Paenibacillus_S agricola. Next base: position 264,743 of record NZ_JAAOIW010000006.1, read on the forward strand.
TTCGATCAGGAGGCATCCAAAGGGAGCTGAAGGCAAATTGGAAAGTCATGCTGCTAGGCGGATTGATTGCACCCGGCGGATATTTGTTATTTTTGCTGGCGTTGGACTACGCACCCGTCGCCCAATTGGCGCCTATGCGGGAAATTGGCACGGTGTTTGGGTCCTTAATGGGGGTATTCATCCTGCGGGAGAAGCAGGGTACAAGGCGTTTGTTCACCTCTATCCTGATTACAGCAGGAATTATTATATTAGGAGTGTGGGGGTAATCGGTACCCAGCAAGCCTCTCTGGTCTACATACAAGAGAAGTGACGCTTAAGACTTAACGTCACTTGTGTCCACGCGAAACTCACAATCGCTACGTTCGTAATAGGCGCCGTTTATTTTCACATATAAAGGCGTGATTTTCTCAATGATTCCGCCATCATCCACTCTAACCGGAATATCATCCGCAGTGCGTTCCCAAACCGTTACTTTTAACTGAAACAAAGACGCAGCGAATAGCTGGGTATCGGAATAAATTGCCCTTGATTTAGACATTATTTTCACCTCAGACACCATATTCGACATAACCAATATGAATCCCTTTCAGTGACAAGGACAATCTGCAAAAATCCTTTTAGCTTGAGGCCTTTTTGAACGAGGTTTGTAACACTTGCTCGGTTGAAGGGTTAAATCGGATCGTTACGAACACGCCAAACTCTCCACCCTCATTGCGTAACCACAGCTTGAATTTTTCTTCGGCAATGTCCTCTGCAATATCCGTTCGCCCTACATGCAAATAGTCAACGATGGAGGCATGGTACTCCTTCTGCGCGGCTTCCAGTGCCTGTTTGCTCCACTTGGCATAGGAGGGGGATGGGGCGGGGGCAGCTAGGACGGAAGATGTAACAAAAGCTAAAAGGATCAACAACAGCATCAGCAGCTTCATATATTTCATAATAGGTATAACCTCCCTTTAGCAATTTGAATTTGCCTTTATTATCCCTTCAGCCAGATTTTTCATGCAAATATAGACAAAAACTCGCCCCATGGAGGGACGAGTTGTGCTTGTGTGACCATTAAAAAAAGCAGAGGATGAGAATGTGTATTTGCTTACTTAACCGTTTTATTGTAAGTACCAAGCTTGGTCGTGATTTCTTTGGCAGCACTGTCTAAGGCTTCCTTCGGCTGTTTCTTGCCGTTAAGCACTTCTTCGATCGCGCCTTCAGTTAATTGGCGAGCCTCTGGGAACACGCCCATCACTGCTCCTTGTGTCGCGGTATTGGCTTTAGTTGCATGCAACTGGTCAACTGCCGTTTGCAGCTGAGGGTATTTAACCAGGTTGTCTTTGACGATTTGTTCGTCATAGGCTTTTTTGGTGATCGGGAAGTAGCCCGTGTTAACATGCCAATAAGCTTGTTGCTTAGGCTCGGCAAGGAATTTGATAAATGCCCAAGCGCCATTCTGCTCAGCTTCACTGCGGTTGTTCAAAATATAGACGCTTGCGCCTCCGACAATAACACCGCCGTCTTTGGCATCAGCGGGCTTAGGCAAGGTGCCTGTACCAACGGCAAATTTGCCTTGCGCACCGTCAACGATTCCGCGCAGCGAGCCTGTTGAATCCAGCGTCATACCGACTTGGCCGGCGATAAAAGCTTTTTTGGTATCGTCTGTTTTGCGGCCGAGGTTCAGGGAGGATTTATCGTCTACCATTTGCTTCCACCATGCCAATGTTTTTACACCAGCATCGCTGTTAAGCATCGACTCGGTGGCTAAGCCTTTGCGGCCGTTGCTGTTATTGAGCAGCTCCACACCTTGGTTAGCGAAGAATTGCTCCATAAACCAGCCGTAGATGGCGAAGGAATTACCGAACTTGCCGTCTTTGGTCAATGCTTTGGAGGCTGCAGCAACTTCATCGTAAGTAGTCGGCGGTTTCTCGGGATCAAGCCCTGCTGCTTTAAACATATCCTTGTTATAGTAAAGGATCGGGTTGGAGGTATTGAACGGCATCGAATTCAGCTTGCCATCAATCCGATAATAATTCAAAATATTTTCTTCCAGCTGGGATAAATCGTATTTGTCTTGATCAATAAATTTTTGCATAGGAGTAATTGCCTTGGAATCAATCATAAAACGGCTGCCGATTTCGAAAACCTGGATCAGCGTCGGGCCGCTTTTGGAATCCATCGATGTTTTCATTTTATTCAAGCTTTCATCATAGGTACCTTGAAAGACGGCTTCTACAACCACATTTTTCTGGGATGCATTGAAGTCGGATACCAGTTTATCAATTGCTTTGCCCAACTCCCCGCTCATAGAATGCCACCATACGACCTTAACGGGCTCGCTGCTAGCAGCGGGCTTAGGCGCCATTGCGTTATTATCGGTTGCTGTTGCTGTTCCGGCTGCTGTTGGCGGCGCCACTGTACCTCCACATGCTGTGATGAAGAGCATCACGATGGCCATACAAAGTGTCACTAAACTTTTACTGCTCCAGCTTTTCATTATCTTCTTCGCTCCCTTGATCCTATTTTATTTATTGTATATAGAGCGTCCATAAGAACGCGTTATACCGCAACCAAACTGGGCGAAACCAGCTAGCCTTTTACAGCTCCGGCTGTAATGCCGCGAACTAGCTGCTTGATGCCAAGCACCAGTAACAGCAGCGATGGCAGCATCACGAGTGTAACTCCGGCCAACACGAGATTCCACGAGGTCATCTCCTCGAATTGCAGCATGCTGATGCCGATTTGCACGGTGCGCATTTGCTCGCCATTGGTAATCAGCAGCGGCCATAGGTACATGTTCCAATGAGTCAGGAACGAGTATACAGCAAGTGTGGCGAGGGCAGGGCGTGCCAAAGGCAGCACCATCTGGAAAAAGCTTCGCATATGGCCGCAGCCATCGATTTTTGCCGCTTCGAAGAGCTCGGAGGGCAGCTGCAGGAAAAATTGGCGGAGCAGGAACGTACCAAAGGCCGTCGCCAAAAACGGCACAATCAGTCCTTCGTAGGTGTCGAGCCAGCCCCAGCTTTTGACGGTCAAATAATTAGGAATCATTGTGACTTCCCATGGAATCATCATCGTCGATAGAAATAGCGCAAAGAGGATACTTTTGCCGGTGAAACGTAAAAACGCAAAAGCGTAAGCTGCCATGCTGGCTGTCAGCAGCTGGCCGACCATTATGGCTGTCGAGATTATGAAGCTGTTCATAATAAAAGTGAAGATCGGCACAAGCTGGGTAACGGTGATGAAGTTATCCCAATACAGGCCGCCCGGAAATAGCTTGGGCGGGTAGGAGGAAGATTCCGCTGGTGTCATGAAGGAAGCCGAGAACGTGAATAGAATTGGATATAGCACCAAGGCTGCGGCGATACCGAGCAGTACATATACCGCTGTATGCTGAAGGCGATTGCTCATTGGTAGTGCACCTTCTTTTCGAAAAATGTAAATTGCAGCAAGGTTAGTACGAGAATAATGGCAAACAGTACAAGAGCTTGGGCGCTGCCGATCCCAAAGCGGAAATTAATGAAAGCATCCTGGTAAATGTTATAAACCACAACATCGGTCGTATACATCGGGCCGCCTTTGGTCAGGATGTGGATTTGTCCGAACGATTGAAAGGCTCCAATCACAGACACAATGGCCACGAAAAAAAGTGTTGGTGATACCAAAGGAAGCGTTAGCTGCACGAAGGTGCGGAGCGGGCCGGAGCCATCGATTTTGGCACTGTCATAGATTTCTTCCGGGACGCCCTGAAGGCCGCTCAGCAGCACGATATAATTGAAGCCAAGCGTCATCCATACGGTCATGGCCGAGACGGACACCAATGCCCAAGCCGGGTCGGTTAGCCAGCCAATCGGGGCAATGCCCACAATGCTTAAGAAATAGTTGAGAATGCCGACGCTTGGATGGAATAGCATCATCCAAATGACTGAGCCCGTACCAACGGAAATAGCAATGGGCAAGGAGAACACAAACTGGAAAATACGCATCCCACGCAGCTTGGTTTGCGTCAGAGCCGCAAGCAGCAGGGCGATAAGAATACAGGTCGGCACGGTGAGTAGGGTGAAGGATAGAGTTACCTTCAGACTTTGGTAAAAGCGCTCCGACAGGAACAGCTCTTGAAAGTTCTCCATTCCTACATACGCGGCAATTCGACCGCGTGGATCGGTGAGGTGGAGGCTGAGGTACACGGACTTCAGCAGCGGATAGAAAAGAAAGACGCTAAAAACCAGCAGGGATGGCGCCATGAATACATAGGCGAGCATATTTTCTTGCCAGCGGAGGTGCATACTGAGCTTGCGGCGAGTGCGACCAGCTTGGCTGATGGCAGCCGGCTTCGCTGTGCTGTTGGGGGCTAATGCGAGATCATTGTCCAAGAGACTCACCATTCATTCACTCCTAACGGTTCTGGTTAAGCCATGCCGATTCCATATGGGCTTCCTTTAGAAGCCGAATCTATTGGCTCTGGCATCTTCGTCAGTATAATGTGGATTTGTCATGCAGAGGTCAACGCTAGATTAAGGTTTTATGTAGAGGAGGGCTCGACTTAATGAAATATTTACATTTGCTATATTTGTTGAAACGTGGGCTTGGAGCTTTTAGTGAAGGGGGACGGTTTTTAGTCAATGATCAAGAAACAGTAAAAGACCCGTTGAGCCAAGGCCCCACGAGTCGTAAACAATGTCCAAAGTGATCCTTTTTTGGAGGATCAGATATCATCACCATGCCAGCTTTCATTTCAATTATCCACCAAAAAAATGGGTCTGAAGCCCCGTCACTCCAGGCTTCACACGAAACAACCCGCCAGCATGGGGCTGCTTCGCCAAAAATTCCGCAGTTTGGCGAACGCTGGCTGTTGTGATATACAGCTCATCGAGATTAGCCCCGCCGAAGGTGCAGGATGAGACCTGTGCTACAGGCACCGGAATCGTCGCCAGCAGCTCGCCGGTATGCGGGTTCCAGCGTGAAACCTGCCAGCCCCCCCATTGCGCTACCCATAACATCCCTTCGGCATCAATGGTCATCCCATCGGGATACCCTCCATCCTCGGCTATCGTTATAATGGTGCGGAGCTGGCTTAAAGCTCCCGTTTCCATATCGAAATCGTAGGCGACCACTCGCTTGGTCGGCGAGTCGATATAATACATCGTCCGTCCGTCGGGGCTCCAGGCTAGACCATTGGACACGATCACGCCATCGACCATTTTGCGAACGGAATGGTCAGAACCCAGGCAATACAACGAGCCGATGGTATCGACCTCCTGGGTGCTCGTTGTGCCAGCCCAGAAGCGCCCGACCGGGTCACATTTGCCATCATTAAAACGATTATCAGGCAAATGGTCCTCCGGATCGCTGATTAATGTCAGCTGCTCTGTCTCCAGATCAAGCAGGTAGAAGCCATGCTGCAAGGCGGCCACAAGACCACCGGATTGCCTCGGCACGACGGCTCCGACCATTTGATCCAGCTGGATCGTCCGATCCTCCACAGTTTGCGGGTTAAACACCCGAATCTGTTTGTCTACAATATTGACCCAATACAGCAGCCCACTCCCGTGATCCCAGCAAGGACCCTCGCCTAATGCTGCGTGAGCGTCTAAAACCAATTCTACGTGCAAATCATTCAACAAGTTCTCCTCCAATCCGCCTATGCAGATATTTTTGTACTAAGAAATAAACGAGCCGATTCGATATATGACAGATAAGCCTGTTAACCAGCACCTGATGATGTGAATTCTATGAGGCTTAAGAGCCGTATGCACAATCAAATTCGATAATATTTTTGTCTAGGTCCAAAATGTAAATCTGCGCGAAGCCAGCAAGGCTATTCGGTCTCGCCTCATAAGGAATCGATGCGTCTTCCAGTGCTTGAATCGTATTGGCGTAGCTTTTGACCCAGATGGCAAAATGCCCGTCTGTAGAATCGATTTCACTCTCCCGCAGTGTTTCTCCCACCGGGAACTCCAATAAGTGAAGCTGCTGGCTGCCTATAGCGTACCAAGTTCCTTTGGAGGCAAATGGCGGCCGCTCAATTTCTTGAAATCCAAGCTTTTCGCTATAAAATGCTTTGGCCTGTGCTAAATCTCGGACTGCAAGGCTTACGTGGTGAATGCTTTCAAATTCGATCATCTTAGTTCCTCCAAGTATCCATAGTGAAGTGAAACATTTTTTTGAATACAACATATGGCAAAACGGCTTCACGAAAACGGCAATCGGCATTATCCCAATCTCCACGATCATAGAGCCTAAAGCGCAGAAAATCAACTCATTTCGAGCGACTTACCAGGCATCCAGTCCGAGCAGCTTTCTACCAAGCGGAGTGAGCTTGAGATCCTCAGGCGTATGGTTCAGCTCCCAGCCGCGGGCGGTCAGACAAATTCTGCCGATACCATGGGCAACAAGCACATCCCATACAGCAGGATCGCCTTATTTATATCTGGAATGTTTAGATGCTTCTTTTTAAGGTTAATCATTTTTGTATTCATTGATAATTAATTGGAGGATCATACAGCTATGCAAACACAAACTGACTATATTCTAATCATCCATACAGGTAATGATCTATTAATAGAAGAAGATATTGATGGACATTTCGATATTGATAGTTATATGAAGGAAATGCAAGTGCAATTTCATGAATATGAGCTTATCACGAAGCATGAATTCAATAAACGTTTGGATCAAATGCTGGGCGAATATTAACAGCTGGATAAGCCTTCTAAGGTTTGACGAGTTCCTTCCAAAAGGCGTAATATAGGAGAAGCCGGATTTCGGCGAGCTTTATTCGCCCGGAGGGAGAGCGGAAGCCATCATTCGTTATTGGTTAACAGGCCTGCTTATAGCTGTCATAGGCCTTACGGTTTTTCAAGCATTCGACAAGCGTGACGCTTCCTATACGGATCAGGTTGCTGTGCTCATGTACCATCACATAGCTGAAGATGATAGGAGCTCGAGCACGATTACCTCCCAGTTGTTCAGGGAGCAGCTTACGTATTTGCGCAGTAAAGGGTATCATTTTATTACACTCGATGAACTTAAAAAGTTTCTCGCCGGTGCTGCGGTTCCCGATAAAGCGGTGCTGGTCACCTTTGACGATGGGTACGAAAGCTTTTATACGCTGGGCTTTCCGATCCTGAAGGAGCTGCAAATACCAGCCGTCAACTTTATTATTACGGAAACGCTTGACCATCCGCAGGAGGATACACCTCCCAAGCTGTCGCGGGAGCAGATCATAGCTATGACCTCCACCTCCGATTTGGTCGATGCGGAGTGCCATACCCATGCCTTTCATGGAAAACGTGAGAATGGCAAAGCGTATTTGCTCCAGGAAACGGATGAAACTGACCAGCAATATGTGGACAGGATTGTCGCAGATACCCAAGCTTGCGCTGCTAATGTGGAGCAGATTGATCTAATTCCTGTCGATTCTCTGGCCTACCCGTTTGGTACGTCCGATAAAAATACGAACCAAGCTATGCAAATCGCTGGCATCCACTATGCGTTTACGATCCAGCCCTTGATGGCGACGCGTGGCGTCGATCCCTTACATATTCCGCGTATTAACGCGGGTGCTCCCCAGGTTACACCTGAAGGGCTCGATGCACAAATCCGCCAAAAAATTATCGCCGTACGCAAATAAAATAGGTAATCAACAATAAACGGCCCTGACCATCAGGGGCGTTTATTGTTGATTGAGAAAAGCAAGAAACAGATATTGTATTAAGTGTACTACTTGTAATTTCCCATTCCATCACCAAATAACGGCTAAACACTACAGTTGTATGGCTGATGAGCATATCGAAGGAACGCCCTTAAACTCCGTACCCAGCTGCCAAAATAAATCTTCGTATGATTGCCAGTGTGCTTCATGGTCTACCAAGGAGGCTGTAGATAAAATGAAATCCATTCATAAATAATAGCCTCCCCTCCCTATTCATCATGTCGTCATGATCTATTTAATGATAATTCCACATTGGATTCAGTCTGCAACGAACTCCAGTATTCTGTTGCGGCGGATCTTTTAATGCAGATTAAAATTAGCAAGTTTACTTTGCATAGCCTCGGCAAGCTCGGCAAGGGATTTTGCTGAATTCGTAACGTCCTCCATTGTCGCAAGCTGCTCCTGACTCGCCGCTGCTGTTTCCTGACTCGCTGAAGCACCCTTTTGCGTCACTCCACTTACAGCGTCCATTGCCGCGACAATTCCCTCGCTGCCTTCTGATATTTCGCGGATCGACCCGGAAACCTCCTGCACACTTTGCATCACATTGACAACGGAACGATCGATCAAGGCAAACGTGGAATGAACGCTTTTGGACAGCTCAATGCCTGTATGCACGTTCTGTACCCCTGCAACCATGGATTGTGCTGCCTCGGTTGTTCCTCTGCGGATCATGCTGACCAAGTTGCTGATTTGCTTCGAAGAATCGGATGATTGTTCAGCCAGCTTACGAATTTCTGCAGCAACTACCGAAAATCCCAATCCGCTTGCTCCCGCACGAGCTGCTTCGATCGTTGCATTCAACGCCAGCAAATTTGTTTGAGTCGCAACATCGTTAATCAAGCGGATGATTTCACCAATCTGCTGTGAATGGCTTCCAAGCTCGGTAATGATGCGGCTTGTATTCTCAGAAGAGCCGGAAATCTCATGCATTTGGTTCATGACACGCTGCACCGATTCAGCTCCCAGCCTCGAGGATTCGGCCGCTTCTGCTGTGCATCTTGCCATTTCCTCAGCTTGCGTATCCATCCTCCCTATATGTACATTCATCACGGCGAGGGCGTCAGTCGTCATAGCCACGCTGCGTACCTGCTCCTCCAGGCCGAAGCTCAATTCGGAGGTTGCAGCAGCAATTACTTCCGAGGCCCGGGAGGTTTGTTCTGCACTTGCCATCAACTGCTCAGCACTTGCGGCAAGCGTCAGAGAGTTGTCATTCACCTGTGCCACAAGATCGCGAATGGAATTTAGCATGCTATTGAAAGCATCCGTCATCTCCCCGAGCTCATCCTTCGAGCGGTATGTTCCTCTGACATTCATATTTCCTCCGGAAGCTTGTATCATCAATTGCTTGATTTCAGTTAACGGTCGTGTGATCATTCCACTGATCATTAGAATCAACAATCCAAGCAGAATGATGGAAAGCACAATGAGGCCGATCATCGTCAGGCTTGCGCTGGAACCAGCGTTCTCATTTTGCTGCTTCAGCTGTTGGGCAGTTTCGTCATAGCTATTCAGGATATCTGTCAAAAGCTGATTGATTTCGATCTGGATAGGCTCCACCGAAGAGAGGTATAAGGCATACGCCTCCTTGTTCTGATTCTGTGTCGACAACCAGCGAACCTCACCTTGCACACCCATATACTCAAGACGGAGCTTGTTGTACTGGACTAATTTCTCTGCTTGGAAAGCATTCTGACTCGATTCCTTCAGCAGGTTATAGAGATCCGTGACCTGATTTGTACGATTATTACTGAGATCCTCCAGTTTCATTTTGCGATCAGTATCTGTCGAAATGATGGTATCAAATGCAGAAGCCTGAATTTCAAAGTTCGTCGCGCGAATCTGATTTACCCATTCCATCGGCAGCAAAATCTCCGAATACATGCGCTCCGAATTTTTCTGCACCATGTTCAAATACAGATACCCGGTCAATCCAATAACCAGCAGAAAAAACAAAGAAACGGCTAATAAAATAATCATTTTTCTTCGGATCGACAAGTTGCGTAAAATATGAATGATAATACTTCCTTCCCACATTGAATTCAGTTGAATTAAGACGACACTCACTTCATAAATCCCAAAACCAAAGCAGAAAACCCGAATTATTGTATTCTTCAAGGGCCATGCCGAATGATCATGTTACCACCTCCTTTAAGTTGTGTGACTTATGTTAACTAAATGTCATATTATATTACATTTAAGTATATATCAATGAAAATTATTCGAAAATAATATAATTTTATTATAAATTGTTAAGAAATTGATGTATTATGTGCCCGATTCGATAAGTATGTTTCAATAGCTACAGCGTCAAGGAACTTGTCCGGCTGCATCAGTGCATGTATACGCAGTTCGACCAGCAGGTCTTTTATCAATGGTTGGATCGCTTCCAACTCCCGGCTAACCGAACTCTACGTTCGTTTTCCAAGGGGATGAAGGCGCTGCTGCTTATCGTATTGGCGCTTTCCACGCAAGCGAGGCTGATTTTACTGGACGAGCCTATCAACGGCTTGTATTATCGTGATGGCGGCGGTGGTATCGGCAGCTATTGCGTATGGCGTGATGGGAAAAATGCTGGGCAGTAAGCGACTCATTTTTATAACTTATAACAAATACAAAAGGGCTTTCCCAAAGGTCATTACATGACTATGGGAGAGCCCTTGTTTTTGTTTTCAGTTTAAGCCGATAGTTTCGTTGCCCCCGCCTCAAATTGAATCGAATCATACCCAAATAAATGGGGGTAAGCTTGGAATCGCAATATCTCGTTGATCCGATTGGGCAGTGGAGGATGCGTCGACATCAAGCGGTACCACCCAATGAAAAAGCCACGCTCATGATAGCTTTGTTCCAAATAATCAGGGATGTTTACCTGGGAGAACAGCTTTTTCCCCACAGCTAAGATCGTAAGCCCACGGATTGCCGCTTGCGCATCCCCGATATAGGCCGTAGCGATTCGGTCGCACGTAAATTCGCAAGATCTGGAGTAGGCATTCCCAAGAAAGGGAATCCACAATGCAGGCAAAATCAACAGTTGCTTCGTCATATGCTTTCGCTTGATATGAGCTAGCTCATGAGCCAAAACAAATGAAAGTTCTTTTTCGTTTCCCTGCTCGATCAATTCGAATATTTCAGAATACAGCACGACAAAGTTACGACCAAAAAAACGCGTGGCAAAGGCATTTAACACACCACCAGATTGAATAATGAATACATCGGGTACCTGAACAATATCCATCTGTCTACATAGTATTTGCACTTGCTCGTATACCTCTGGAAACTGCCGTTCGGTCAGCTTCACACCTGAGCTGCGAATCCCCGCAACCATTAAACCGTGAAGAATCAGTGTGGCGATGATTCCGATGACAATGTAAATAATCCCGATCACAGAAACGATCAATGAAAGGTAAAATAACAAACTAATAACTAACGATAAGACATACCATGTTGTTTCATTTTCATGCACTAACCGAATATTCATTGCGAGATTTCATCCTCCCATTCTTGACCACTCCCCCTAATTTACCATATATTCGGCTTGTTGGAAATGAAAGGGGGGGATGGGGTGGTTGATTCCATTAATTAATATACATATCTTGGATGTATATAATTGTTTCCCAATAACAGGATAAGTTATGTGAAATAGCTGTGTTCTTTCTATTAATAACGTATGAGGTGCTCAGCCCTATAGTTGTAAATAACCTTGTAATTCTCTATACTTTTTGAAGAAAGCAAAACGGCTCCACCAGACGGTACAAGGTCGTTGGGGGTAATGATAACTATCGGGGCTTATCCTGTTAGGCTGAACATTTTTATAGGGGACTGTGAAATAAGGAGATGTTGTCATGGCTAACGTATTTGTGATTTCGGACCATCATTTTGGGCATAAGCATATTATCGATTTTGAATCCAGGCCGTTCAGCAATGCAGAGGAAATGACAGAGACGATGATTGAGAAGTGGAATGCCGTAGTTAACAAGGACGACAAGGTGTTCCATCTTGGGGATTTTTCTTTTTTGAATAAGGAAAAAACCGCCAGTATTGTTTCGAGACTGAACGGCTATAAATCCTTTATTATGGGCAACCATGACCGTGGACGGTCGAGGCGCTGGTGGCTGGACGCTGGCTTTGATGAGGTTAGCGAGCATGCTATCGTGTATGGCGGATTCTTTTTTCTGTCGCATGAACCGATGTATATGAATAAGCATATGCCTTATGTGAACATCCATGGGCATATTCACGGACAGAAATACGAAGGCAACCAATATATCAATGTTTCCGTAGAGCAATGGGATTATACGCCGGTTTCCTTTGAGCATATTAAGTCTATCGTTGTACCAAGTGAGGAGCAGTAGCAGCAGGTCGCAAGGTAGCCAGCAAGGGGAGCATAGAACGGCAAAAGTCCGTTTTCCTGGTTTATTCTGTCATACGGAACCGCTCCAAATGATCCCATAGCTGCTCCTGTATTAAAATTTCCTTCTGCTTGAGGCCGATCAGGTCAAAGTGGGGATAAGGTTTGCGATTATGGATATATGCCGGATTCAAACCATTGGCTAAGCACCAATCAGTCAGAGTAGCAAGGTTGGAGCACCCCACTTTAGTAACGGTAGTGAGGCCCGGAAAACGTAAATCGACCCAATAATGGGTTAGAAAAGCAATCTCTCCCCGTGTAACCGCCGCTTTCCATTGCTGAAGCTCTGCCCGTTTAATGCCAAATGCCATGATGGAACCTCCTTTTCACGAATACAGTAGCTTCTGCTTCAAAGGTACCATACATTCGCTATTTCTAAAATAGCTGGAGTAAGGAGCGGCGGGATGGAATTAACGTTAAATTTCTAAATCATGAATAATTTCCCAAGCTATAAACCAGAATAGGAGAGGTATTAGGAACCTTAACCATTCTGAGGAGGAAGCGACAACATGCAGAACATTATTCAGCAAGCCCGCCAATGCCAGCAAATCGTCCAGCAGCTTATCCAGCAAACGCAGCAATCGAACCAAACCTATCAAATCATGCTTCAGCAGGAGCAGCAAAATGCACAGCAGCTTGAGCAATTAGCACAGCGTGAGCGCCAAGCGGTACAAACGATCCAACATGCGTTGCAAAGCCATCATGTTGCTCTTCAACGGATGCAGGAATGCGCACAGCTTTGCTCGCAATTAGAGCAAGCGGTACAGCAAGTAACGAATGTGGCCTTCCAGGCACAAAACATAAGCCATCTACAAAGCTCTAACCATCCTATGTACCAGTAAGTGCGTGTGCAAGACATGCATAGCTACATATTTGTTTAAAAGCCCAATTGCCATTTGCCCCAAAAAGACTGTGCATCCTCAGAAAGTGGGGATTGCGCAGTCTTTTATTTGTGCGACATACGTTTCCCTGTAATACCGTTTTCAGCACACTTAAGAAAAATATAAACCCGATGTATCGGACTGGAAGCTCCGTTACCTAGTCTAAGGGTCTACAGGTTTTTAGGCTTAGGAAGCAGGAAGCGACCTCTCTAGCCAAGCTCCAGCTGCATGCCTGTTTGCGCCGGATTTACGCCGGCAGGGAGGTTGTAATTCTTAGTGATGTCAACTCCATGCGACATATGGGTGAACAAGGTAAGCTTAGGCTGCACGTGTGCAAGAAGCTCAAGCGCTTCGACCATGTCGTAGACAGACCGGGTCTCGAAATCAGCTTCTTCCTTATAGAAGTTGGTGCCGATCACGAGCAAATCAAGCCCGAATAGGGGCGCTTGCTGCTCCGCGCTAAGATTGATGGCATCGGGGCAATATGCAAACCGATAAGGTCTGCTGTCCTTGGCAAGCTTGATGTTATCAGCAAGCTTATCGAAGCGGTATGCGTAGGAGTAGCCGTTCTTACCGTGGAATACCTTCCAAGGCTGGATCTGCCAGGCACCCCACTGTAAGCCGCTGCTGCAATCGTGGTAAACCAGCTGGTTCTCCAGCCAAGGGAACATCTTGCGCAGCGTTGCCAGCACATCGGCCGGAGCGTAGACGTGACCGCTTTGTTGCTGCCAACGACAAGCATCTGCCCATTCCGGCAGTCCGGCAATATGGTCGAAATGAGCGTGGGTAATAAGTACATGGCCCAGCTTGCGCTTCTCGTAATGCTCCATTTGTGTTCGCCATTCCGGCCCGCAATCAATCAGTAGCTCGCCCTCGGAGGAGCTTAACAAGGCAGAGGAACGGTATCGCCGATTGCGCCCGCCAGTTCTCGCCTCCATACAAACCTCGCAGGAGCAATAGACTCTGGGGACTCCCATAGAATCTCCCGTACCCCATAACGTCAAGGTATCTTTCACTGTATCCACATTCTTTCCAGCTAGGTTTATGTAACTATAACGATGCGGTAGCCAATATAAGAAAAGACTTTGGGGCTCACTAAGTATAAAAGAGGCTCCATTCTTTATGTATATCTTATCAGAATTTGACGAATATGATAAGCAAAGAGTAGCTAGGTTTAACTACTAAATATTAGTACCTATATTTTGTTGCATAAAGAAAAACCAATGACTTTTGTCGAAAAAAGCTGTATATTTTAAGTGAGATGGACGAATATGAATACCCGAATTTCGGAAGATGAACTATTAAGATCGTTTTTTTTTGATTATTAATTTTTCTGCATTTTCCTATAAGGGTACTGTATGATTAATGGTATGAACGATTATGTAAAGGGGTTCGAAATGTGAATAGGCTTCATTTAGTAGCAACACTAGTAGCAACACGATTGAAAGCAGTAGTTATTGTCTCCTTTATTGCACTATTTGTTTTTGTACTTTCCAATCCTATTTATGCCCTGAATACAACCACGTCGACGATTTCCGGCTTTTCGGATACATCTGCCTACGGGGATTCTGTAACGTTTATGGCTACTGTATCGGATTTTGCATCAGGGGGGATTACGCCGAGTGGCACAGTAACCTTTAAGGACGGGAGTGCAGATCTGGGAAGTGCGACCTTGCAGAGCAACACGCCTTCGGTAGGTATTGCGCTCGCCAGTGAACATCCTCCCATGCCTGGAGATATGAAAGTGAGCTGTCATTCGGGACCGGGCAGTGAGGGATCAACGACCTGCCCTGTTCTGCAATGGGGCGATTATACGTACTGGGCACACAGCTATAATGATAATGGGGACGCTATGGGCATTGTTGCTTATGATAGCTCAGGCAATATCGTGAAGCAGTGGAAAAAAACAGGCGCCCGGTATTTGTGGCAGATTTCTGTTGATACGAGCGCCAAGACGATTACCTTTTGGGGACAAGGCAGCAGCTTTATCGTAGTACCTTGGGCCGACTTTGAGAATGCGACTGCCTCTGCCTCTGTGACAACATCAGCGTTAGCTCCTGGCGCGCATTCGATAACCGTCGAATATGCAGGGGATGATGACCATATGGGCAGTACGTCCGCCGCATACACACATATGGTGAACCCTATCATGTCCTTGGTAAGCGTAGCTTCCAGCAATAGCACAGTAGTGTATGGAGAAACCGTTACGCTTACGGCTACAGTCACGGTGCCAGGTGAAGTTCCCCCTATCGGGGCGTCCGGTCCTCCAAATGGGGATCCTCCTATCGGAATAGATGTGATACCCATTATTGGTCCGCCAATAGGAACGATTACGTTTAAGGAAGACGGCAATGTGTTAGGAATAACAAACGTATCACTAGGCCAAGCAACCTATTCGACTTCAATGCTGCCAGCAGGCGTGCATACGATAACCGCTGAATATTCAGGGGATGCGATTTTTTCGAGCAGCACCTCAAGCGCTATTTCTATACAAGTCGATCTGAGAAGTAATGCTGTTCTAAGCGGGCTTGAGCTGCAAGGAATGGCTCTGAATCAGCCTTACCAAGCAAGTACTTTGTCCTACACAGCTACAGTAAGCAACTTGGTTAATGCGGTAACGGTGCTTACTTCTTTAGAAGACGCCACTGCTTCTGTCCAAGTAAACGGGAACGTTGGCACGCTGTTAGCCAATGGGCAAATCAGCACACCGATCAACCTCGCCGTGGGTACAAATACATTGCAGATTATCGTGACCGCCCAGAATGGGACGACACAAACCGCTTATACGATTGTGGTGACACGTGCAGGATTGGATAACACCGACCTTAGCGGATTAGTGTTAAGTGGTAGCGGTGGCGGGTTATCTCCAGCTTTCAGCAGTGGCACACTGTTATACGCCTCTACGGTGTCTAATAGTGTTTATCAGGTAACGGTAACGCCTACAGCAACGGGTAATGGTTCAACGGTAAAGGTTAATGGCATTAGTGTAATTAGCGGGCAAGCGAGCATTCCGGTGAATCTCAATGTCGGGAGCAACCTTATTACAGTTGAAGTTACGGCTCAAGACGGTGTGAACAAAAAGACGTATTCCATACTTGTAACACGCTCCTCCGCAGAGAAATTGGGCGCTGCTCAGGCTCTTTTGAAAATTTCCTCGATGTATGACAGCAACCATGACGGGAAATTCGATGCTGAGGATGTTAGGGAGATTTTGCTCCAGATTGAGCCTGTTTTTGTAACCTCCTAATGGAAGTGGATAACTCCGGAAACTGGGCACGGTATTCAGTTGGTGTCATCTGGAGCTGCTGGCGAAATATTTTGCGAAAATAGGCGGCATCGTTATAACCGACCTCTCCGGATATTTCATTAATATTTTTCGGGGATTCGCGCAAGAGTCGTTGCGCCTGTAGAATGCGATGACGGGTCAGAAATTCATGGAAGCCTTCCCCACTTTCTTTTTTAAACAAATGGCTAAAGTAGGTGCTGTTAAGCCCAATATGCTGCGCCACATCAGTAATGCTGATTTCTTGGGCATAGTTTTTCTCGGCAAAACGTTTGGCCTTCTCGATCTCCTCCCTGGAACGGATGCCTTTGAATAAAAAGCGAATTTGCTCCTCCATCTGGATGGTGTAATCTTGATACCAATTAGTAATATCTTCAAGCGTCTCGAGCTGATGAATCGGCTCATAAGGGCTGACAGAGGGGATATCCTTGATCGTTCCTCCGTATTTTTTAAATAGCTGGAGCCAAGGGATGACAAGCTCCATAAACATGGCCTTAAAATCGCTTGGGGAGCAGCTTCTTGCCTGCCGTATCTCCTCAATAAAATCGATTGCTTGGGAACGGACGGACTCAAAGGAAAAGCTGTTCAGTTGCTCGATAAGGGCACACTCCTCCAATAACGAATGAAATGGAGGAGAGGAGGGGGCTGAAGCTGTAGAAGCAAGCTCCGAGTAAAAATGAACCGAGCCATGCCCATCGTAAAATTTGCCCTCCAATGCCGTGATGCTTTGATTATAGCAGGCATGGAAGTGCTGATAGCCATTCATGCGGCTGCTAATGCCGATCGAGACGGAATGGTTCAAGAACCGCAATAGCGCCTGTTGGATTTCCCGCGCCAGCAGCAGCGCGATTGTGTCATTCCAGCCCTCACCAACCGCACATACGGCCATATAGCCGTCTTCCTCTAATTCAACTACATCCGCTGCGGTTTCCCTGCCCAGCACTTCCTCTATAATATTAATAACCGAATATTTCAAGAGCTGACCCTGCAATTTGGGGTCATTTTTTTGCGTGCTATATCTTTGGTCGCCACGAAAGTATAGAATTTGATGCTTGCTGCCATAGATCTGGAGCTTAACTCCAGTTCCAGGTCTCAGCTTATCCTGGCGGTCACGGACGGCAATTCTGTAAAAGTTCTCTCTTAGCACCGCGAGCTCCGGCTTTGGCGCTTGGGCAATCGACTCATCATCCCTAATAAGAACCTTGTACATACGGGTCGTCCTCCTCTCCGATTGTGAGTGACAGTTATCCGCACACTAATACAAATTGAAGTTGGCGGTAATATACCCCATTTTCATGGAAATGCGGTCGGTCGCTTCGATTAATATCGAAGCCAGCTCCTGCTCCCGGCTAGGCAGCCTGATTTCGGACAAGGGTCCGGATAGGCTAATGCCCCCGAGCACTTTGCCTGAGCGCCCCCTTACAGGGGCGGCAATGCAGGCTCTTCCGAGAGCGAGCTCTTCAATCTCGGTGGCGTAGCCTTTTTTGCGTACCTGCTCAAGATGTTCCTCCAGTAGGGCAGGGTCGGTTATGGTTTTGTCCGTGAATGAAAGGAAGCTTTCTGTATAAATAAGCTCAGTTGCCTTATTCGGGTCCATATTGGCCAACAGTACCTTGCCGATGCCTGTACAATGGAGCGGATTTCTGCGGCCGATTAACGTGTACATCCGCGGTGCTTTATGGCTGTCAACATGCGCTAGGTAAAACATCTGATTTCCGTTAAGAATAGCCAGATTGGCGCCAAGCCCTAGCTCCCGTTCTAATTCATGAAGCTCGGGAAGTGCCTGCTTGCGAATTTCATAATGGTTGAGAGCAGTACCCCCAAGTGAAATGATTTCCGTTCCGAGCCTATAAAATCCGGTGAATTCATCCTTTTCTACATAACCGAGTGTCACCATCGTCGTCAGCAGACGGGAAACGTTGCTTTGTGTGAGCTCAAGCTTTTTGGCAAAATCAATGACTCGCAGCTCCGGTTGTTCATCTGTAAAGCACGATAAGATGCTGAGTGCCCGCGTAACGCTTTGCGTTAAAATAGCAGTAGGCTGTTCCTGTTTCATGACCATTCCCCCATGTTTAAGATGTGGAATCCAAAAAAAGTACTCTATTTTCATAACAATATTCTATTGAACTACCCATACATCGCATTATACAATCTAATTGCGTATTATGAAATAGGAAATCTTAAAATGCAGGAGGTTATTGTGTGCTGATCAAGAGCATTGAAGTGTTTCCGCTAAAATTTCAGAATGGCCCTGTATATTTGGGCAACTCCAGCGCATTGCGAGAGGAACATGATTATTACCTAAAGCCAGAGTACCGGTCGATATATTCCCGCCATTTGGAAACGCTGCTGGTTAAAATCACTACGGAGAGTGGCATCTACGGCTGGGGCGAGGCTTTAGCACCGGTTGGCCCAGAGGTAACAGGCGAGATTATAGAGCGGCTGTTCAAGCCCTTCTTAATTGGCATGGATGCCAGAGATATCGATGTCATCTGGAGCAAGCTGTACGACAGCATGAGAGAGCGCGGGTATTTCAGTGGTTTTATGGTCGATGCGATTACAGCGATTGATGTAGCACTCTGGGATATTCTCGGTAAATCGGTGCAGCTGCCGATCTACCAGCTCTTAGGTGGAGCCTACCGCACCAAGCTTCCTGCTTATGTATCGGGCATTCCGAAGCAGACAAAGGAGGAGCGCATCGAGCTTGCGCTTGAATGGAAGGCCAAGGGCTTTAAGGCTATTAAGCTGCATTTGGGCTTCGGCGTTCGTGAAGATGCAGAGATAGCCGCTTATATGCGTGAAGCGCTGGGCGAGGATTTCAGGCTAATGATCGATGTTCATTGGCAATATACCGTTTCCGAAGCGATCCAATTGGGACGCAAGCTGGAAAAGCTCGATATCGAGTTTCTAGAGGCGCCAACGGTACCTGAGGATATTGAGGGAACAGCGGAGATTGCCCGCGCGCTGGACATGGCAGTGGCGATTGGAGAGGCCAAACGGACGCGTTATCAGTTTAAAGATAGGTTAGTACGGCGGGCAGGCGACATTTTGCAGCCGGACGTAGGGCGCACAGGAATTACGGAGCTGAGAAAAATCGCGAACATGGCCGAGGCGTTCAATATTCCTATCGCTCCCCATTTGAGCGTAGGGCAAGGGATTTGTATCGCAGCTACATTGCATTGCAGTGCGGCGATCTCCAATTTTTTAATTCTGGAGTATCAGCCAACCGTGCTCGATGCCGTTAATCCGTTGCTAAAGAAGCCGATTGTTTGCGAGCAAGGCTATTATTTGCTCCCGGAGGGCCCCGGCTTGGGCGTGGAAATCGATGAAGACCAGCTGCGGCAGATGATGGACATATAGCAAATGATGAACAAATAAAGGCTTGATGGATTTTTAAATCAATTAACTGGAGCTTTTTCAGCTCTTTCATCCGCGAGATGGTCAGGGGCTCCATACTGTTCATGCACTGGTTTGAGCGTTAAGTCCAAATAAATATAAATGGAGGTTACACACGATGGGACAAAGTAATGTGAAATTAGAAGGGATTTACCCGATTCTGGCCACACCCTTCACAGCTACGGGTGAAGTAGACGAAAGCAGCCTGCGCGAGCTTGTGAAATTCCAGCTGCATGCTAAGGTGGATGGGATCGCTCTATTCGGTATGGCAAGCGAGATGTACACTTTGCTGGACGATGAAAAAGCGAGAATCGCCGAAATTGTAGTCGATGAAGTGAAGGGACAGGTTCCGCTTGTATTTGGCAGTGGGCATACCGGCCTTGAGGTAGCTGTGCAATTAAGCAAGCGTGCAGAGCAAGCAGGCGCAGATGCCTTAATGGTGCTGCCTCCGTACATGGCGAAGCCGGATGGAAAGCGGCTTTATGATTATTTTGCCGCGATAGCGAAGGCGGTCGATATTCCGATCATGATTCAGGATGCCCCGCTTGCGAGCGGCGTCAATATGCCAGCAGCCTTGCTGGCACGTTTATCCAAAGACTTCGAGAACATCGCCTACGTCAAAGTGGAGGCGCCGCCAACAACCTTGAAGGTAACCGAGGTGCTGGAACAATCGGAAGGGCGTTTGACGGTATTTGGTGGGATGAACGGGCTCTATTTCTATGAAGAGCTGGGACGGGGGGCTGTGGGTACGATGCCTGCTTGCGAATTTCCGGAGGTATGCGTAGCCATTTATCAAGCTTTCAAATCAGGGGATGTCGAGACAGCACGCCGAACCTTTTATCAATACTTGCCGTTTATGAGAATTGGGACACTACCTGGTTATGCGATGAGCATCCATAAGGAAGTACTGCGAATGGGTGGTGTGATTGAATCCGCTTACGTCCGTAACCCCAATGCCCCAATTGATGAACGCATCCGCCAAGAAGCGCTGGATACGCTGAAGGATCTGGATCTGCTCGCTTTGAGATGGAATGAAGTGAAGGCGTTGAGGGTATAAAAGCTCTCGTTTCATAAAAATGCAAGGTGCCGGTTCTCTCAGGAGGGCTGGCTTTTTGTGCGGGCGGCAGGATAAGGCGGCGAGGGTGCGATTATAACGAGAAGAAGCTTAAGAAAAATAGAGCGCCGTTCAATGATCTTTCGGACGGTTTTAGGGCCAGAATATGGTAAACTGGAATAAAAGCTATCCAGCTTTCCAAATGAAGGAGGATGCACATATGAGTAGCAAGCTTCGCTGCGCCGTATTGGATGATTATCAACAGGTTGCACTGGACATGGGTGATTGGTCGGCTATTGCTGACCAGGTAGAGGTTACTGTCTTTAATGAGCATGTTGATGAAGAGGATACACTTGTTAACATGCTTAATGATTACGATATCATCGTTATTATGCGTGAGCGCACGCCTTTTCGGGCGCCGCTGCTTGCGCGTCTGCCTCGCTTGAAGCTGCTGGTCACAACGGGGATGCGCAATGCCTCCATCGACCTCGCCGCCGCGACTGCGCAAGGCGTTGTGGTTTGTGGCACAACGGGCAGCGAGTCTACGGCAGAGCTGGCCTGGGCCTTGATTCTTGGGCTTGCCCGCAATATTGTGCAGGAGCATAATGCGATTCGCGCGAATGGCCCGTGGCAAAGCACCATCGGGATGGATCTAGGCGGCAAGCGGCTAGGGCTGCTCGGGCTTGGCAAGATCGGCAGCCGGATGGCGCGGATAGGCCTGGCATTTGGCATGGAGGTGACGGCATGGAGCCAGAACTTGACCCAAGAGCGCGCCGATGAAGCAGGCGTGCATCTGGCAGCGTCTAAAGAAGAGCTGCTGGAAACCAGCGACTTCGTCTCCATCCATCTTGTGCTGGGTGATCGCACACGCGGCTTGCTTGGCGCCGATGAGCTGAAGCGCATGCGCGCATCCGCATATCTCATCAACACCTCCCGCGCTCCGATTGTCGACCAGAAGGCGCTGGTCCATGCGCTGGAGAACCGATGGATCGCCGGTGCGGGACTCGACGTATTTGAGGTGGAGCCTTTGCCGCAGGATGATCCCTTCAGAACGCTGCCGAATGTTCTAACCACACCGCATCTTGGCTACGTATCACACAAAAACTATGATACCTTCTATAAGCATATCGTGGAGGATATTCAGGCCTTTTTGGCGGGGGAGCCTATCCGTACACTTTCCTAATGATAAATAAGGATTACATGCTGTAATTGTACAAGCCCACAACGCTTAAAAACGTGTGGGCTTTCTTTGATAGATGCAAACGCAACTAGATTAAACACCCTCTCTAATTATGGCGTACATATTGACATCCTGATGTTCGCCCTTAGTATATAAATGCTTGCGTAATATGCCTTCAAACACCATTCCCGATTTTTCCATTACCCGCGCGGACCCGATGTTAGCCAGATGACATCTAGCTTCTATTCTTACTAGATTCATATTTTTCCATCCAAAGTCTATGATCTTGCCTACAACCTCCGACATCAGCCCTTGACCCCAAAAGTCTTTGGAGAGCGCATAGCCTAGCTCTGCTCTTGAATGCGCGATGTTCCAATATACAAATCCGCAGGTTCCAATAAGCTTGCTGGTTTGCTTGTCTTCAATTCCCCAGGGAGCCACCTCATGGTTGTTATAGGCCTTCCATACAAACTCGATAAAACGTTTTGTATCGTCCAATGTTTGATGGGTATCCCATGTGGTATATTGGGAAACCACATCGTCTGAACAGTAGGCATACATGTCGGGCAAGTCGTCGATTTTAAGCTTTCTTATAACGGTTCTATCAGTCTCCAATGTTGCGAGATCACCGAATATATCCTCTATCTTCAAGGAAATCACCTATCCTCTCCTCAGCTTTGATATCTCTTTTTGAGAGCTTTAGCGTCTGCAATCATTGTTACGTACGTATGCTTAATAAGCCAGTCAAATCCTTGCATTCGAATTTTGGTTTCGGTATGCCATCAAATAATGTTTCTTTTTTTCGGTTTATCCATATACTTTCGACCCCCAGTTTATTTGATCCTAGAATATCATCAATCTGAGAATCGCCCACATAGTAAACTTCTTCTGGCTGCAAAGATAGCTGAGCTAACATTTTTGCAAAAAATTCAATATTTGGTTTGTAGGCGCATAGTGATTCAGATGAAAATACAGTAGGGATATGTATGGTATTTCGAGATAAGTCAGCTAATAAAGGCTCGTGGTCACTGTTGGAGCCAATTACTAATTGAAATCTGGTGGAAAGCTCAGCAATGACCTCATGTACTTCAGGAAAAGCTTCTCTTCTTCCCAAGGTCTGCAGCATCAGCTTCACATCCTGCTCAGCATTCCCTTCAATATTGTGGGTTTCATAAAGCTTTTTCAGCCCTATCAGGAAAGCATCAGCTTCGAGCCTGAACGGAACAGTGGCACAAAGCGTGTGATGGATATATTTCCATTGCCTATAAAATTCATGTGCATCGAACTGGATACGATTTCTTTGTAAAATCTGTTCAGTAGCTGTTATTGAACCATTTCCGGTGCTGACCAATGTTCCGTAACAATCTAAGATGATTGCCTTCATCATATTTCCCCCAGTATAGGCTCCGCTTTTTTCTGTTCCTTAAATTCCCCGTTTTTTAATATTCGCGCAAGCTACCACATATCCTTTAATTCCCATATACTTAGGAGAATTGGTTGCAAAAATAGGCCGGCATGACATGCTACGTAATAGTGGCAGCATTCCATCCTGGGGGAGTAACGGGCATGTTTTAATAAAAAACCTTGTGCGAATTTTAGTCTGCATCACGCTAACTTTAGTCATTCTGATTACGTTATGTTCCCGATTATTATTCGTGCAATTTGAGAAAGCGGGCTTGGAGAGCACCAACGAATTTAACAGAAAAATGCTTTCGGAGTTGGCCTTCAACATTGACTGTATGAATCAATTAGTGAAAATTAAGTTCTGCGTCAAATACTGGATCGCCCAAAATTGCTGAATGCCTTTAAAACTATTAATGGAAACGTCCGATGATTACAAATATAGCCAGCGCTAAAAAAGCAATATTAGGGATCGCATTTTTGATCTCGTTTCTCTTAATATGAAGTACGATGGCCAGAGTCAAAATGACTGAAGCCCCTAGTGCCGTTAATGGTGTAAGCCAAGGGAATATTCCCGTTAATTGAGGCAAAATTAAACCTAAACCCGCCAAAAGATCCATACAACCAACAAATGTTACAAATGCTTTTGAGTAGTCTCTTACCCAAGGCCACATTCTGTATGTCTTGTCATATTGGAAAACTTTCATACCGCCACCCATCAGGAAAAGCAATGATAATAAGATTTGCACAACCCATAAAGCTACATTCATACAAGCTCACTCCTCTATTTATAGTAACAAATAACACTCCGCTATCAGTCTCCCAAAACCGAATAATAAACCGACATCGGCGAGCATTTCAATAACCCAAACGCCCACTTCATTTTGCTTTCTCCTTGAATCAAGTTAAGTTATAGACGTATAATAAGCCCTAAGATCATTAGATGAAAGTAGGCACTTTTATTAAACGTAGTATATAAAAAGATACCATAAGGAGGATACGGAATGTCTCTTAATTGCAAATACGAAAAAGTGTTAGAAGTCCTTTTGGGGAAATGGAAAACTGCCATTCTGTACCAGCTTTATTCAAAAGGTACGATGAGATTTGGCGAACTTCAAAGAGCTATTCCGGACATCACCAAAAAAATGCTTACCCAGCAATTGAGGGAATTAGAGTATCACGATATCCTTCTTCGAGAGGTATACCACCAAATCCCTCCGAAAGTTGAATACTCCATTTCAGCTTACGGTCAAGGTCTATTGCCTGTATTACTTGAAATGAATGATTGGGGGATGGCACATATCCAGCATTTGAACGAATTATATGGGGAAGAAGGATCCGTGAAAGCATTCGTGAGCAGAATAGATGAAATTGCAGGCAAATAAGTTGGCTCTCACATCATCCATATCGGTGAATTTTATTATAGCTCTGTCACCAGCTACCCAATCCAATAACCCCGTTGTATCTTCATACAAAGGCTCCTTGCCTATTTTCTCTTTAGCTTCATTCCACTGTGAAAGACAATTCGGAAATAGCCCTTGCTATGCAGGTTGAAAGTCACCCTATCTTCATTTTCAAAACAGAAGCTCGGTGCATTCCATTTAATGTGTTCACTTATTTGTTCATTTGCACTTAAAATGATTTTTCGAACCTCCTCTATTTCTTTCTTTAGGGGATGTTCGAGATTATTCATATATTCAACTATTTGTTGATGGCCCGATAATTTCAACTTCCTTGCCTCCTTTCAAACCTCCATACATGCTTTCTTGAGATTTGATCCACAGGTGGATAAACCAATATGCGCCCACTTTTAACTCACCGTCCACCATACAAGAACAAGAATAAAGGCAGTCTCTTTGTATGATCCTGCTCTTTAAATATTGGATCAATTTCAATAAATATTGAACTTTTTGCGGATTTTTGTGCGGTATACTAAATGCATTCAAATCGTAGCCATATAATTCTGGTAGAGGGAGCTTCCTTATACCAATGAGGTGAAAAGTGTGAGATTGCAGGGCAAAACAGCTTTAATTACGGGTGGCGCCAAGGGGATTGGAAAAGGCATTGCCACTCGTTTTATCGAGGAAGGTGCCGATGTCATCATCGTGGACATGGACCGGGTGAATGGTGAGGAAACTGCCAATGAGCTTGGGCAGGGTGGAGGCAGCATTCAATTTGTAGAGCTTGATGTGTGCAATGAGGACCGGGTGGAGACATTTATGAAGGCCTTGCCCAAGCTCAAGCTCGATATTCTTGTCAATAATGTAGGCTGGACGGGACTAAGGACGCCAATCGACCAGATGGATCTAAATGATTGGCGGCGTATATTGGACATTAATCTGACGTCGCTGTTCTTGATGTGCAAGCATGCGGTACCGCTGCTAAAGAGCTCTCAACCTTCAAGCATTGTTAATTTGGCTTCGGTCAACGCGCATACGATGGTTCCAGCTTTAGGTGCCTATAGCGCATCCAAAGGCGGGGTGCTCGCAATCACCAAGCAATTGGCTGTTGAGCTGGCACCTGAGGGAATACGCGTCAACAGCGTTTCGCCAAGCATTACTTTCAGGGAAGGCACGCTAAGGCGGAACTCAGCATCAGCTCTTTCAGACAAATCACTTGATTGTTATCCGCTGGGGCGCTTCAGTACGGCGAGGGATGTCGCCAATGCTGTTTTGTTTTTGGGCTCGGAGGAAGCCGGCTTTATTACCGGGCAGGATTTGTTAATTGATGGCGGCATGACGTCGCAGTCCGTGTCGGCGATGGTGAGAGATGACCTCCGAGCGGGCTGGAAGTCGGGTATGTATAAGCTGGAGGCTGAACCCGAAGTTGAATCGTAAGTAACTGGTTGGAAGCTGATGCTGCGTAGAGCTCGGAGGGCTGCTGAGTGCAGCTCGAAGCTATTGTAAATCCCAAATTGTAGGATGGAGACTCTATCATGAAAATTACTAAAGTCGAAGTATTTGTCGTCAAAATTCCTTCCATTAAAGTCGCTTCACCAAATACGAAGCGTTATATTACAAATGATTATTTTATAAACGAGGGACGCCGCTCCTGTATTTATTCCGATAATATGGAGACCATCTTCGTCAAGGTGTCCACCGATGAGGGGATCGAAGGCTGGGGCGAGCTGCTGGCTCCGACCAACCCGGAGGTTGCGGCCGCTGTGATTAAGGGCCACCTGGCACCGCTGGTCATTGGCGAGAATCCGCTGGAAACCCAGTACCTGTGGGACAAAATGCTCGATACCCTACGCGAGCGGGGTTATACAGGAGGCTATTTGGTCGATGCGATGGCAGGGCTCGATGTTGCCTTCTGGGATATTAAGGGCAAGGCGTTCAACCTGCCTGTGTATATGCTGCTAGGCGGTAAGTACCGGGACAAGCTGCGCTGCTATTGCTCCAGTGTGCCGGGCAAGACGCTGGAGGAGCGTCTGGAGAGCGTTGACCGGATCGTGGAGGAAGGGTATGACGCTATCAAAATCCATACGTTCGGCAAAGGCAAGAAAGCCGATCTCGATATGCTGACAGCTATCCGTGGACGGTATGCTACGGATAAGCTGGATCTGATGCTCGATGGGCATGGTAAATATACCCATTCGGAAGCATTTTCGCTGGGCAGGGCGCTTGGTGATTTGGATTTGTTGTTTTTTGAGACGCCGCTCACCTTCGAGGATATTAAGGGACATAAGAAGCTGGCAGACGCGATTGATACGGCTATTGCCGTTGGTGAACCGTTGCGGACGATTTACACGTTCCGTGATTGGATCACGGAGGGAGCGCTGGAGGTGGCGCAGCCCGACTTGGGCCGCAATGGTATTACCGAAATGATGCGAATCGCCCATTTGGCAGAAGCGCATCATCTGTCCTTTGCTCCTCATCTGAGTGTGCATCAGGCTGTAGGTGTCGCTGCAACCGTCCACATTTCTGCGGCCATCTCGAATTTCCTTATTTTCGAATACCAGCCTAATGCGCTGAAGGTATCGGAGCAATACGCGACGGCTTCATTTACCATGGACAAAGGTATTATTCAGGTACCCACAGATCCGGGTCTAGGCGTGGAAATCGACGAACAAGCGCTACGTAAATTTGTAACTGATTATGCGGAGATTACGGCCTAACAACTAGAAATATTGAAGTAATCCGTTTAAATATTGGAGGGTGGCTTCCTCGTTCCCATATATAATAGGTACATCAAGAAAATCATGAAGCATAGGTGATGAGAATGAATTCAACGGCTGCGGCAAGCACTACCGATAAATCCATAGCAAGATCCCGATGGAGCAGCAGCTGGAAACGGATCATGCGATTTAAAATTTTATATTTGCTTCTGCTACCAGAGCTGCTTTACTTCGTTATATTCAAGTATATCCCCATGTTTGGCATTCTAATTGCTTTCAAAAACTACAATATTGGCTTGGGCTTCTGGGATAGTCCATGGGTGGGCTTGAATAATTTCCGCAATTTTATAGATGGCGTTTATTTTTGGGATATATTAAATAATACGATTTCGATATCGCTGTATAAGCTGCTTTTCGGATTTATAGCCCCGATTATTTTGGCTTTGCTGATCAATGAGGTGACGGTGAGTTGGTTCAAAAAAACCGTGCAAACAGTGACGTATTTGCCACATTTTATTTCTTGGGTTATCACCTATGGGCTTATGGTTGCGCTGTTATCACCCGGCGAGGGCTTCGTGAATCTAATTATGAAGCAGTATGGGTTCCAGCCGATCTCCTTTTTGACGGAATCCGCATGGATACGACCGTTAATTATTAGCTCTGACATCTGGAAGGAAATTGGATGGGGGGCGATTCTGTATTTGGCTGCGCTTGCTGGAATCGATCCCAGCCTTTATGAAGCAGCACGTATGGACGGTGCATCGAAGTGGAGGCAGCTATGGCATGTGACGCTTCCAGGTATCCGCAATGTTATTATTATTTTGTTTATTATCCGGTTAAGCACCGTTTTGGATGCCGGGTTTGACCAAATCTTCATGATGTCCAACACGTTTAATGCAGACAGATCCGATATTATTGATACATGGGTGTACCGCCAAGGGATTGAGCAAATGCAAATAAGCTTGGCAACCGCGGTTGGCGTTTTTAAATCGGTCATTGCATTCGTGCTTGTAGTAGGGGCAAATAAAGTTGCCAAAAAATTTGACGGACAAATATGGTAAGGGGGGCTCATCGTGGCTAATATCACTTTTATGCAAAAAATGGCTCGGGGCTCCATCTATGCCGTGCTCTCTCTGATTGCTTTGCTGACCTTGTTTCCCTTTCTGTATGTCGTTGTGATTTCGATAACGTCTGAAGCCGAAGTGGTCCGTCGGGGGCTGGTGATCATTCCCGAGGCTGTAACCTTTAGCGCTTATAAATCCGTGCTTGGTAGCGGGTCTGGTATATTGCCTGCCTACCAAATCACCTTATTTCGAACGATAGTGGGGACTGCCTTAAATTTGCTGTTTACGGTTGTAGGCGCCTATGTGCTTTCAAAAAGAGCATTGCCAGGCCGGTCGGGCTTGCTGCTATTCGTGATTTTTACGATGCTGTTTAGCGGGGGACTGATTCCGACTTACATGGTGGTCCGCACCTTGGAGCTAACGAATACCATATGGGCGTTAATTATCCCAGGTTTAATTAGTGTGTTTAATCTTGTTGTGGTAAAAGCATTTTTCGAGCAGCTTCCGGTTGAGCTGGAGGAGTCAGCCAAGGTGGATGGCGCTGGGGAGCTAAGGGTGCTATTTGGCATTATTTTGCCGCTGTCGCTGCCTTCGATCGCGACGATCGGGCTCTTTTATGCAGTGGGGCATTGGAACAGCTACTTTGACGCTGTTATTTACATTAACAAATCCAGCTTGATGCCCTTGCAGGTCATTCTGCGAAATATTCTGCTCAGCTCACAGAACCAGCAAAATGTGGAGCAGGTTAATGATGCAACGGTTAGCTCGCTTGCGATCCAGATGGCGTCCGTTATTGTATCTACCGTACCGATACTTTGTGTGTATCCTTTAATTCAGGGGCATTTTGCTAAAGGGGTAATGATTGGGGCGGTTAAAGGGTAAGGCGTTAGAGTGATGAGTGTTAGAGTGATGAGTGTTAGAGTGTTAGAGTGTTAGAGCATTAGTGGGAGTCCGCTGTACTGCCGAAATGTTCTTCCGATTGCTGTTGTTCCCCGATTTCTTCATTATATAAGGGATGGATCGGTAGAAATCAGGGAACAAAGGCACCGCTTCGCTATCTCCAGAACACTTCGGCACTTCGCTCCATCTGTTCCTCAAACACGCAAGAGCGAAGAGACGGACAAGGTTATGTCCGGCTCTGCCGGTTTATTTATAGCATGAACAACAATGATTTATATCATTAACTAATTCGCGTATAAAAGGAGAGGTCAGAATTGAATAAAAAAAACAGGGTCGGCTCCACCATTTCATTATTGCTTGCTTCTTCGATGATTTTAGCAGCATGTGGAGGCAATCCAGCGCCTGCGGCGAGTACAGGCACGCCAGCTACGGATAAAGGTGCAGCGTCGGGGTCTAATTTTGAAAAAAAAATAACGATCACGGCTTACAATGCAGGTGGCTTCAACCCAGGCAATCAGCCGCCAACTAACCGCGAGGAGGATCCGCTTCGCCTGATGCTGGAGAAGGCTGTAAATATTGATTTGCAAATGACGGTCCCGCCCGCCGATCAAATTAAGCCCAAGCTCAACACGATGGTGGCCTCAGGGGATATTCCTGATATGATCTTTATGACAGATCGGCTGACGGCAGTGCAATATTACGACCAAGGAATCACTGCAGATCTGGATGAAGCTATTAAAGGCTATCCTGAGCTTTATAACCGCTTCGATAAGGAAGCTTGGGGCTCAATGCTCTATAAAGGCAAAACGATCGGTACACCTGGCTATGAGCTGGTTAATGGTATTAACGGCTGGTGGATCCGTAATGATTGGTTAACGAAGCTGAATTTGAAAGCGCCCACTACACCAGAGGAGCTATTGGCAGTTATGAAGGCCTTTACACAAAATGATCCTGATGGAAACGGAAAGAACGATACGTATGGGTTTGCAACAGGAATACTGAAGGATGGCAGCTTTAGTAATCCGGGTAACAGCGGCTTTGGCTGGGATGCCATTATGATGATGTATGGTGTGGTTCCGAATATGGTAGATAGTATAGATGGTAAAGTAACATTTACGAATACCGATCCACGGATGAAAGAAGCACTTACTTTTATGAATCAAATAGTAGCTGCCAATGTTGTTGATCCTGACTGGGTAACAACCAACGATAATACGGCATTAGAGAAGAAGATGCTGACTGGCAAATACGGTATCGTCTATCGCGATTGGAGGGCTATGGAGCTCGCCGGCCAGCAGAAGATGAAGGATGCTTCCGGTGAAGTCCCGGATTGGACAACGATTGCTCCGATGAAAGGGCCACACGGCGACCAATGGTCTTCCTATGAGCAGTTCCAAAGCAATTCTTGGGCGATTTCCAAAAAGGCAGCCAAAGATCCAGAAAAGCTCAAACGCATTATGTCGCTTTTGCAATACTGGTATACCGATAAAGAAGCACACCCTTACTTCTCCTATGGACAAAAAGGCGTGATGTGGGACATGGTGGATGGCAAGCCGGCACGTTTGAAGGAAAATATGACGAATAAGGAATTGGCGCAGAAATGGCAATGGCAAAATAACTATTATCTACCTCGTGGCGGCAACGATCCTTTATATTTTAACTTCACCTACGAAAAGACAGATAGCTATCACCAAACCAACCTAAAATATATTAAGCCTAACAAAATTAATCCGCTTGTGCTGGTGGACCAGAATGATACCCAATATAACGACCGAATTAAGTACGTCAACGAGAACCTGCTTAAATTCATTCTAGGCAAAGAACCGCTTGCCAACTGGGATAATTTCGTCAATACTCTGGATAGCAAATTTAACTATAAGAAATATAAGGAAGACGTGCTGAAACAATTGGCTGACAGCGGCGTCAAGTCCTAATGAAGTCGTAGCTAGCGATATAGTAATAATTATCTATGGATACCATACAGATGGTATCGGCATTAAGCGGGCAGCCGCGGGGGAGCTTTTCGTGCCTCCGCGGTTGTCCTTGTCTCATTAAACTGACTGCTTTTTTAGTGAAAAAACTGGCGAAAGCACTCGCGTTCTTTTATGATGTGGAAGAGATGCTCCACAGTGGTGGATCATGGTGCTCAGACAAAGGATGGAGGGGAGATGGGAAATGAGCTTTCGGTTCAGCAGCATGCCCTTCAAATTATTTTTGCTATGCTTCTTGTTTATGTTTGGGACTGTAACCTTCGTCAGCCAGCTTTCCTACCGTTTTATCCAGAATGAAATCCGTGAGAATAACGATTTTTTTATTAGTCAGATCTCATCCAAGGTGGATCAGTACATAACGCTGAGCTTCTCTTCCTTGCAGACGATTTTATCGGCGGTTGATTCCTCCTATACGCCGGGCATGCCGAGCTTCGAAACGATGAAGCCGCAGCTACAGCAGCTGTACGAATTAAATTTCAACCTTATTTCCAATGTGTATGTCGTCAAAAACGATACGGGTATTGTCGGAGGAAGCCCTTTATCTGCCGCCTTCGACCATCCAAGCGAGGAACGCAGTATTTTCTTGCAGCAGACCGCTGCTGACAAGCTGGGCATTTTCGTCAGTTCGCCCTATGTCTCGAAGCAATCGGGCTGGACGGTGACACTGACCCGTTACCTCCACGGCTCGCAGCCTATGGCAATTGCCGCGCTGGATATGGACTTGAATGCCATGGAGAAAACACTGCTGCAAATCAACCGTGATGACCTCGTCAGTATTGTTATTATGGATGGGAACGGGAGAATGATAGCCGGAAGTCTGGGCGATGCCGGCAAAATCAATGTAGACAACCGTACCTTCCAGCTAGGCGAATTATCCTCCGAGGATTTATTGGCCCATAGCGGCAATGTCATTCCCTTCAAGTCAGGTAAGGGCGGGCAATGGACTGTGCGTAAATATCCGGCCTCGCATTACAATTGGACAATTTTAACCTTATATAATGATTCATTAACGAAACGCTCTTTAAGGCATATTGAGCCGTATTATTTTGGCTTGTTAGGTATTGGCCTCTTGCTCAGTGCGATAACGGCAGGCTTATTGGCACGGTTTATCCGTAAGCCCTTGGGCAATCTTATGACCAAGATGAAGCTAATTAAGCAAGGGTTTCTGGATATCCCGCTAGTGATGAACCGCAAGGACGAATTCGGAGAGCTTTCAAGGACCTTTGACCAGATGATCAAACAAATTACGGAGCTGGTGGAAAGCTTGCGCAGCAATAAGGAGCTAAAGCGGGAGCTGGAAATCCAGGTGCTGCAATCGCAAATCAATCCGCATTTTCTGTACAATACATTGGGGTCGATCAGCAATGTAGTGAGGCTTGGGATGGTAGAGCACGTCGATCCGATAATAAAATCGCTCATTAAAATATTGGAATATGGAATCGGCGATGTGGCGGAGAAGGTGACGCTTCGTGATGAATTGCTGAATGTACGCGACTATATTTTTATCCAAAACATACGGTATAGCAGTGAATTTGAAGTTATTGAGGAGATTGAGACGAAGCTTTACGATTTTCCCGTATTTCGGATGCTGCTTCAGCCGATTGTGGAGAATAGCATGTTTCATGCGTACAGTGGAGGGCGCACTCCAGGTCGGATTATTATCCGGGCTTCCTATAATGACGACCATGTGGAGGTTGAGGTTGAGGACTTCGGTACAGGCATGTCGAATCTACAGCTTGAGTTGCTATTGCTCCCTGGTCATCCAATGAATGCGGATAAACGGAGACGGATTGGCCTGATCAATATTCATCAACGGATACAGTTAAACTATGGCGAGGCCTACGGATTGGAAGTCAGGAGTGAAATGGGTAAAGGAACCTGCGTCAAAGCAAGATTTCCATGGAATGACCCGGGGAAGCAGGAGGTTGATGACGATGAAAAAATACCGCTGCCTGATCGTAGATGACGAGGACCTGATTATCCGCAGCTTGGAGCAGTTTTTCGAAAGCCATACAGGGCGTTATGAGCTGGTTGGCAAAGCCTATTCAGGCCAAGAAGCGGCCAGCCTGGCGATGAAGCTTAAGCCGGATATCATATTGACGGATATTGTGATGCCTGGCATGAACGGTATAGATATGATCGAGCTATTGAAGGATCAGCTGCCGCGTACGGTGTTCATTATTTTGACGGCGTACTCTGATTTTGAATATGCCAAACGGGCGATTCGGATGAATGTTAAGGATTATATTTTGAAGGTACCTTTGTCCGAGGCCGATATTTTCGGGACTTTGGACCGTACTTCGCAAACCATTTACGAGATTGAGGCGAAAGAAAATGAGCTGAGCAAGCTTCATACCTCCCGACTGGAGCATATGTACCGGTTCCGCAGCCAAATTATGTCGGCGCTGCTTCAAGGAAGCATCCAGCCGCAGCAAATCCCGCGCTATTGCGACGAATTGAAGGTTAATCCGGTTTTACCTGATTATTGCTGTTTCGTTATACAGTTTGACGATTATGCGCTTTTCCAAAAACGCTACGGCCAAGCAGACCAAAATATTATCAGGTACGGAATGCTCAATGTTGCCGAGGAAACCCTTTCGGCTAAAGCCGCAGGCTTTGTATGCGAAATCAAAGACCATCAAATGGTCGGCTTTGTAGCCTGGCCTTCCATGGACAATGCAGCCGAGGTTCATAGGTGCTGTATTGAGCTGGGCAATGAGCTGATCGTGAACATTCAAAAATATATGAATCAGATTATCCATGTCGGATTCAGCCGTAGCCATCATGGGTGGGAAACAGTGGTTGAAGCTTTTGGGCAAGCATCCGAACTGCTGGGGGATGTCTATTATTTGGGGGGAGAGGGCCATACCTACGCCAAGCTGCCCTTTTCTTCCATCCAACCAGGCGATGTGGGAATGATGAAGGAATGGTTACAGGAAATTACCAACAAGCTGCTACCGGAGACCAAGCTAGAGGAGTTGAAAGGAAAGCTTAGCCGTATTGCCCATTATGCCGAGGAGCACCGGATTCCCCAAGCGCAGATGAGTGCGTTAATCCGCCAGTTTATGGAGGATGTGAAGCAGAAGATTGTCGTGTGGAAGCTGGTTGCCGATCCTATGCCCTATGTACTGGATGACACGATAAAGTTCGAGGAGCAGTGGAAGCGCGTGCTGGCATATATCGAAGACTGCTTGTCGCAAAGGCATGCACCCGTGCGCACGGAGATATCCAAAGCGAAGCAGTATATTGAAATGCATATCGCCGAAAGGCTAACGCTTGACGATGTCGCCGATTATGTCAATCTGGTACCGTCCTATTTCAGCACTCTATTCAAAAAAGTGGAAAATGAGAACTTCGTTGATTATGTGAACCGTCGCAAAATCGAAAAGGCGCTTGCTCTCCTCAAGGAAAAGGATTACTCCAATTTGCAGCTGAGCAAGCTGGTAGGCATTCATAATGAGCGTTATTTTTGCACGTTGTTTAAGCAACTGTACGGCTTGCCGCCCCAGAAGTTCAGGAAGACCTACCTTTGAAGCCCAATCGGCATGAATATAGCAATCTATAAGAAATCAAAGTTAACTTTTTAAGCTAAAATGTACTTGTCAGTAATATTAGGGGGTAGGAGTGTTTTGTTGAAGTTAACGAATATGAAAGTTAATACAAGAAAGGGAGAATAACAATGACTAAAATTATCTCGAAAAGCAGGCTTTGGACGGCGCGAATTATGAGCGGACTTGCCATTCTATTTATGCTATTTGATAGTATCTTGAAACTCTTTAAGCCTGCCGAGGTTGTAGAAGGTACAGTAGTGCTCGGATATGCCGAGCATCATCTTCTTGTGATTGGAATTCTCGGACTTCTTTCGACCCTTCTTTATGCCATTCCTCGTACAACTATTCTAGGTGCAATATTGCTGACGGGATACTTTGGTGGAGTGATTGCTACACATCTCCGCTTGGATAACCCACTTTTTAGCCATATCCTGTTTCCGGTCTATATTGCGGTTTTGGTTTGGTGGGGCATTTGGTTAAGGGATGAAAGAGTGCGTAACTTCATTTCGTAACCCAATAAAGCGAATTGACTTTTATTGTTTGAATGTTCAAAATATAGCCACAATAATATTCATAACGTCATACGCCTAGGCAAAGCACTTGGTCTAATAACCAAGTGCCCTCTCATGCAGGCATTCCCAAGACTACTAACTCAGCTGAGGGTCTCAATGTCCAACAGATTCAGTAATATAACAAGTGACCTATCAATTATTTTGAATAGTAAATTTAGCTGGAAAACCAAATAGAAAGTTGCAGCAAGGAGGAACAAAACGAACCGTTTTGTTCCTCCTTTTTTTAGCTGCTTACAGCGATAAAAATATAGAATGGTTTTCTCGATTTTCTAAGGAAAATTTATGCTAGTGAATATATATCAAGAGGCTGCATGAATACCACAGAAATGACTTAAGTCATATAATTTTGAAAAAGAGCGTCGGAAATGTCGGAAATCATACTTTGCATATGAACTTGTTCATCTATGTTAAGTCATCGGATTGATTTATACTAAGAAGGAAATGACAATATTTAATGTTATTAATTTTGACTTGAAGTAGTGCCAACGATGAAAAGCCTTAATAAAATGAAGAATATGATCGTAAATACATAAATTTTCAAATTCAAGATGGGATCAATGTACATAAAAAATTCTGAATATTTAAAATTTTAAGAAAAAGGTGGGAAAGGAACTATGATCAAGCGTTGTATCTCGATTTTAACGATATTATTGCTTTTAGCAGAAATCATCCCAACCTTTGTTTCTGCCGTTACTCTTACCAATTTGGCGTTAAACAAAACCGCTACGTCAGGCTCAGGCAGTTTCTGCGGTGGTGGTGAGACGGCTACACAAGCGGTAGATGGTAATACATCGACGAAATGGTGTCGTAATTCAGGGGCGGATTGGTTGAAGGTTGATCTTGGAGCCACTTATAATGTGAGTGAATTTATCCTCACCAATAACGAAGAGATTTCAACGTATATTACCAAAGATTACAACATTCAATCCAGCACAGACGGAAGCACATGGACAACCTTAGTCAATGTAACGAACAATACAACCAGAGTTGTAACGAGCAATATAACTCCTGTCATGGCGCGCTATGTTAAATTGGATGTGATTTCGCCTACCCAAAATGGCAGCGGAGTAATACGTATTAACGAGTTTGAAGTGAACGGGGATCCTGTAGCGCTGGTGAACGCGGCAACGCCGGGCTTCGAGTCGCAGCCAACGGGGTCAACGGTGAACGAAGGCGACAGCAGCCCAACGTTGAGCGCAGCCGCTAATGTGAACGACGGAGGCGCACTAAGCTACCAGTGGTACAGCAATACGACGAACAGTAATAGCGGGGGCAACGCGATCGGCGGGGCAACGAGCGCATCGTACGCGGCGCCGACGAATGCGGAGGGCACGACATACTACTATGTCGTGGTGACGAACACGAATAATGGCGTCGACGGTGTGAGTACAGCAAAGGCGACGAGCAACGCCGTGGCGGTGAGTGTGAATGCGCTGGTGAACGCGGCAACGCCGAGCTTCGACACGCAGCCAACGGGATCCACGGTGAACGAAGGCGACAGCAGCCCGACGTTGAGCGCAGCCGCTAATGTGAGCGACGGAGGTAAGCTAAGCTACCAGTGGTTTAGCAATACGACGAACAGCAATAGCGGGGGCAACGCGATCGGCGGGGCAACGAGCGTATCGTACGCGGCGCCGACGAATGCGGAGGGCACGACATACTACTATGTCGTGGTGACGAACACGAACAATGGCGTGACAGGCAACCAAACAGCGACAGCGACGAGCAACGCCGTAGCGGTGAGTGTGAATGCACTGGTGAACGCGGCAACACCGAGTTTCGACACGCAGCCAACGGGGTCAACGGTGAACGAAGGCGACAGCAGCCCGACGTTGAGCGCAGCTGCTAGTGTGAGCGACGGAGGTGCGCTAAGCTACCAGTGGTACAGCAATACGACGAACAGTAATAGCGGGGGCAACGCGATCGGCGGGGCAACGAGCGCATCGTACGCGGCGCCGACCAATGCGGAGGGCACGACGTACTATTATCTCGTGGTGACGAACACGAACAAAGGTGTCAACGGCGTACAGACGTCAACTGCGACGAGCAACGTGGCACGTCTTAATGTGAACCAAATTGCGCCCTCTGCACCGACGAATCTAACAGCAACTATTGGTGACGGACAAGTGACACTCCACTGGAACGGTGTTTCCGGGTCAGTGACCTATGACGTCTACGAAGGAACGGCTTCCGGTTCTTATGGCTCAACCCCCGTCGCGATAGTGACCGGTTTGACTTACAATTACAAAGTAACAGGTCTAACCAACGGTATTACCTATTACTTCGTGATCAAGGCCAGTAACGCGGCTGGATATAGCAGCTACTCCAACGAATTGAGCGCAACGCCCAGATCCAGTAATGCAAATCTCAGCGACTTGATACTATCCAGCGGGACGCTTAACATGTCGTTTGATGCCAATACGGCAAGCTATGCGACGAGCGTGGCGAACAGCGTGAGCAGCTTAACAGTGACAGCAACGGTGTATGACCCTACTGCCACAATGAAAGTGAACGGTACTACTGTTATAAACGGATCGGCGGTTGGCGCGATCAGCTTAAACGTGGGTAGCAACACAATCACCATAGTTGTTACGGCACAAGACGGAATGACGACGCAGACGTACACGGTAACGGTGACGCGCGAATCAGATGTATTTGTGACATTCGCGCAGACGGACGCTTCAGGCCAAACCGTCCAATTAACTTTCAGCCAGCCGCTTGCGTCGCAATCGATAGCTCCCGGTGCGTTTTTGATGCATGCGGGCAGCAAACCAATTGCGGTGATGCAAGCTGTCCATGACTCCTCCCTTAGTAATACGGTATACCTTACCGTAAATGAAAATCTGTTTAAATGGGACCGCTTAACCGTCGACATTCAAGGGGGAATCATCCAAAGCGCAAACGGTTCCCAGCTTGCTGGGACTGCTTCCATCAAAGTGCAGAACGAAGTCGTCGTATTTAGTCCGGATTTTCCCGATCCCAATCATATTCGTATCGACAACATCGTTGCATTTCTGAAGAAACGTAATTACGATGTAGATGTGGACGGAGACGGGTTATTCGATTCCGCGGATATCAAAATGCTGCTGTTACAAATCCAAAGTGTTACCCATTAACTTCTATTGAAGTAATGGGAGTTTAGCGTAATCAAGGTTGAGAGCGCGATGGTGATTTGAAAAAAGCATCTAAGGACAAGAAGCTGTTAAAGCTAGCTATATCAGTAATGGACGAGGGGTTTCAAATATTAGAAAAATCAGGTTATACGATCACTCCTGCAAATCAAGTTAACATTATTCAAAAACACAGACAGGTTGTATACTATGGTCTAAAAATAATTCATAATCTACCGTTTATGAGATGGGTAGATGGATCTTTCGGCGAAATTGTAGCTTTGTTTGATTCGATCGATAAGCTGAAACAACAATTAAACATTGCAACTCCCAATTGGGATGAACTTGAAAAACAAGCGATTTCTAAGTTTCATTTCAAATAATCATTGAACTAAAGGGAAACGATAGCTCGATGATAGAGTTTGCTAAGCGTGGAGTAGAGTTTATCGAAGAAGTAACTGTTAACAGCGTCTTCTACCGCAAAGGTTCCAAAAAGCGTATATAGATAGTAAGAACGAATTGAAATCTTCCGAAATGGCAAAGATAAATAATATACACATTTTGCCATTCAGGGGGTGTAAGGTGAAGATTGAGCTAGGTCGTTGCCTGCTTCAAGAGCGCTTGAACGAATCGGATATGGCCTTAGAGGATCTCTCAAGGCAGCTTCGTTACAAACCAGAGCGCATTTCAGATTATATAGATAACAAAAGAGTGATGCCATTAAAGACGGCGATCTCAATTGCCAATTCAATCGGGTGCCGTGTACAGGATTTATATGAGTTAGAGTCGATAGACTGATGAAGCTTAAGTGCTCAGCAACACAACCACGAGGCTGCCGTATCCTGACCGGTAGCCTTTGTTGCGTCAACTGGAAGAAAAGCGTAATATGCCCCCCGATGGAAAACAGCAAATTCATGCTACGCTAAGTCCGTCGATCACTGCAATAAACATTGAGCTACCGGGCACGATAGTTCAACTTCGGAGGAACTATCGAAGAACGAAACTATGATGCAAAAAAAGCTGGATGTCGATTATTTGGTTGTCGCAGCATGGCCGAGATAACGTTACTTTCTAGCTCCCGCGCCTCTTGGCGAGCTGGAACGCTGGGTTCAGACGATTGACGGCAAGTGGGACGATCGCCTACGGAGGTAACTGCCTTTTATCGCGTATGTAATTCAAGGAAAGATTAATTAAAACCATACACGCGTACCCACCATAGGTTAAAATGAGTGCATTACAGATTCATAGATCAGGAGAGATTAAATGTTCAGTTCCTATGGGGAATTATCAGCAGAAGTTTATGATTTGTCAAAGCCAATAGGGCATTCATTTGGGGATATTGATTATTATCGAGATCGGTTGAAGACATGTAAAGGACGTATTCTTGAGGCGGCGGTGGGTACAGGGCGAATGCTGATCCCCCTAATGGAGTCTGGATTCATAGTGGATGGCATGGATGCCTCCTTAGCCATGTTAAATGTCTGCCGATTGAATTGTGCTAGCCGCGGGTTATCTCCCCAATTATTTACAGGTCATATGCAAAAATTTTCGCTTCCCCATTCCTATGAGGCCATTATTATTCCCACAGGCTCCTTTTTGCTTATTAAAGACCGTACAGAATCGATTCAGGCATTAACATGTTTTCATAACCAGCTTATTCCTGGAGGAAAAATAATCATTGACCTCTTTTTACAAACCAATTTTGATACGAATACTGCTTCTACCCGAACCTGGATCACACCAAATAAAGAAGCGATTACACAAGAAAGCAAATTAGTTGAGGTCAGCTTATTGGAGCAATATGTGGTAACGTATTCAAGGTATGAAAAGTGGTTGGACGGGAAATTAGTAATGACCGAAATGGAAGAGACTTCATTAAGGTGGTTTGGCATAGAGGAATTTAAACTTGTATTGGAACATATCGGTTTTTCCGATGTAACCATTTCTTCGGATTACGTATTCGGTAAGGTGCCCACCCACTCGAAGCAGGTTTTCACATATGAAGCAATCAGAAAATGAGGAATTTTTCAAATGAAAAGAACTGTATACCTAATTTCAGGTCCCGCTGGGGCAGGGAAATCAACGACATCAAGAAAAATTGCCGAAATACTAGAAAAAAGCGCTTATATAGAAGGCGATTTTATAAATCACATGGTTGTCGGAGGACATGAGAAGCCATGGCTTAGCGAAACACACTTAAACCTGATATGGCTTAACATGTTAAGCCTAACAAGGAATTATTTGGTAAATGACTATGATGTAATCATCGATTATTATGTAACCTATAGTGACAAAACGAATTATATGCTGGAAGCATTAAAAGACTTTAACATTGACATTAAATTTATTGTGTTGTTAGTTGACAAGGATGAGTTATTACGAAGAGATAGCCAGAGACCTGTTGAAGATCAAATGGGTGAGCGTTGTATAATAGGGCTTAATGAGATTATAGCGTCCAATCCACCCGAGAGGCACATCATGAATACAACGCAAACGGATATTGAGCAAGTTGTGGATGACATTTTGAGAAATCCAAAATATCTT
This sequence comes from Paenibacillus agricola, assembly GCF_011440305.1. GTDB lineage: Bacteria > Bacillota > Bacilli > Paenibacillales > NBRC-103111 > Paenibacillus_S > Paenibacillus_S agricola. The sequence goes on from NZ_JAAOIW010000006.1 coordinate 305,897, forward strand.
TTAAATCCGCTATCTTAACAGGGAGCTAACGGAGCATGCAGCGGCGGTACGAATGGATGAGTGGATGTGGCGCTTCGATCGCTACTGACGCTTTTAGAAACAATGCAGAAACAGAAGAAGGAGACCAAGCAATGTCTGAGAATCATGAATATGAAGACACAGGCTCTTTTCCCCAGAGGAGCCACTTCAGTTTAAAAGCAGATTGCGAGAGCTGCTTCGGCTTATGCTGTGTGGCGCTGCCCTTCGCAGCGTCGTCAGACTTCGCGATCGACAAACATGCCGGGGAGCCTTGCTCAAACCTGCAACCCGATTTTCGGTGTGGCGTGCATAATACCCTCAGGCAACGCGGCTTTCGGGGGTGCACGGTTTTTGACTGCTTTGGCGCGGGGCAAAAGATTTCCCAAGCCACCTTCGGCGGGTATAACTGGCGGCAAGCCCCAGCATCCGCGAAGCAAATGTTCGAGGTGTTCCCAATCATGCGGCAGCTCCATGAGCTTCTCTATTATCTGAACGAAGCATTAACGTTGCAATTGGCGTGTACGATCCACGGCGAGCTCAGTGCGGCGTCAGATGAAACGGAACGCTTAAGTAACCTTGACCCCGATTCTCTTATGGACATGGACATGGCGGCACACCGAGCGTATGTCAATGCGCTGCTCCTGCGAACCAGCGAGCTTGTGCGAGCCGAGGAGCTTCGTCAGCGTAAGGGTTCCGACCGGAGGAAGAAGTATGGCCGGGGAGCCGACCTTATTGGTGCCAAGCTCAAGGGAGCCGACCTTAGAGGCGCCAATTTAAGAGGCGCCTACCTGATTGCTGCTGATCTCAGAGGCGCCGACCTGAGAGTAGCTGACCTCATCGGAGCCGATTTTCGCGATACTGATCTTCGAGGTGCCGATCTCACGACAAGTATCTTTCTCACTCAAGCCCAGCTCAACGCGGCGAAGGGGGACGCGGACACCAAGCTGCCATACTCACTCACACGCCCAGTACATTGGTTTTCTTGAGGTGCATAAGCAAGCCACGTGCAATCGCGTGCAAAGGGATAGCTGTGGAAAATTTATCCTTGTATGGACTCAACCTCAACTTTCAGCACGAATAGTATAAACGGGTTATACACCACCGACCCAACCTAATTAATAGAATGTCATGTACATACCTTCGGTGGACCAAGAAGAGGAGGAAACGGAAATTGAAAAAAGCCAAGCTGCTCTTGTCCTTATGCGCCACAATAGTAGGGATTACTGCAATAACTTCTGCAGTCTCCGCCAAGCCTATGAATACAGGGAGCCAAAGCGAGCATGTACAGGATCTTCAAGAACGCCTTGCAACACTGGGGTATTTTAAAGTTGGCGTGACGGGGTATTATGGTTCTGTTACCGAGGAATCCATCCGAAAATTTCAGAAGGATAATAAACTTCCTGTAGATGGTGAGGCCGATGAGGACACGATAGCCAAGCTGATGCAAAAAACGAAGCCTAAGCAAGCCGCAAAGCCTCAAGAAGATACAAAGTCTAGCGCAAATTCCAAGCCCAAAACAAATTCCAAACCAAGTACAAAGAATACACAAAGCACCTTGGAGCAATTAGCGCGTATTATTTATTCAGAGGCACGAGGAGAATCCTTTGAAGGCCAGGTAGCCGTTGGATCCGTTGTGATGAATCGCGTACAATCCTCAGAATTCCCTGATTCGATCAGCGAGGTTATTTTTCAACCGGGGCAATTTACGGCCATTGATGACGGCCAATATTGGCTCACGCCGAATAAGAGCGCTTACGCTGCTGCCCAAGAGGCTCTAAAGGGCACGGATAAAACTAAAGGGGCGCTGTATTACTACAATCCCGAGCTTGCGACCTCCACTTGGAGCAAGGCACGTGCTACCATCAAAAAAATAGGCAACCACGTATTTACCTATTAGCAGTAAAGCAACGCTATAACTCGGAGGCAACCAGGCTGTCTGCTCTGGAGCATCCTGCTTACGCAGCATTGATATAACCCTTAATTGATAGTAAAAAGCCCTTCGATGCCACTTTAAACATGGCTTCGAAGGGCTTTTCGTTGTTTACGAGTCTGCTTATCGCCAGACTGGTAAGTATCTACAATACTTGGTCTCGCAGAGCCATCAGGCTCACAGCTTGACCGGTATCCACGATGTATGATTGCATCGCTGATTATGTCTGGCAAGCTTTCTTATCGCTTGATCGGGTGCTCCAGCTCCATATGGCCCATCAGCGTTTCGGCAGGCTTGCCGTCCACGAGGATGTCAATGGAATCGACCTCTGGGAATTGGAACAAGGTTTTTTGGATCGCTTGCAGAAGCAGCGCCTCGCCAGGGCCGCCTAAGCGTCCCTCGCCAGACACGGTTATGTCTAGTGTCAGCTTCTTATCCTTCACCACTGCGGATTTGAAGCCAAGTGATTCACCCAAGGGCACAAGCTTGCTATCAGCAGGAGCTTTTTTCAAGGTCCAAAGTGCTGTGGTGTATTTATCTTTTTCCTCCTTATAGTTGATGGAAACATTCTGCTCCACCAGCTTCGATGCCTGCTCATCGCCATAGTAGGCTTTGATTTGGTGAGAAACCCCCTGCTCAGAAGGCTTGGCTTCCACCTCTTGATTAGGCTGTACCGCAGGGGGAGTGACCATGCTATTGGTTATTGGGGCTTCCGGTGCCTTAACGGCCATGCTGCTGTTTGCAGGCTGCTGCCCGCATGCTGATAAGGACAAGGCAATTGCCCCTACAAGAAATATACGAATATGTTGTTTCATCAAAACCACCACCTTTTGTAACTTCATGCTGCTGGTACGACGGGGGATTCTTGTTGTCGGCTTCCTCATTGAATATTCAACTGCTGCTTGATGCCAGCTACAATCGCCAAGGCGACTCTGTTTTGGAAGTTCTCGTCGAACATGAGCTCCGTATCGCCTTCATTGGACAAGTAGCCAACTTCGAGCAATACAGCAGGCATGTTAGTTACTTTTACCACGCGGAAGGGTTGTTGACGCACCCCACGATCGGCCAGCCCCGTTGCTGCAACCAAATAGTCATGCATCGTTTGCGCAAAACCGGCACTATCTTCCTTATAATAGTAGGTTTCCGTTCCCGTAGAGGTCGACTTATAGGCGTTGCCATGAATGGAAACAAACAGATGGGCTAACCGGTCATTCGCAAAGCTGGCACGGTCATCCAATGGAATAAAGGTATCATTATTTCGTGTCATAGCAGGCTGGATTTGTGCTTCCTTAAGGAGCAGGTCGTACACTTTTAGCCCCATAATCAAATTAAATTCTTTTTCCGTCCGGCCATTAACGGCTCTGGCACCAGGATCCTGGTCTCCATGTCCGGGATCAATGACAACTCTATATTTGCCGGGCTTTTGCAAGGTACCAACAAGGGCAGCCGTGTTTAAGCCAGCGGTCCAGCTAAGGTCCATCGACTCCTTCATATCAAGCACAACTCGGACTGAAGACGGGCTCATGCTATACAGCGAGTAACGCACATTGCTTACATATACATTTTGGGATACGCTGGAGCCACTTTTGTTCGCCTCATCCTTATAAAGCGAAGGGTCCAGGACGGCATTGGGAATGTCAATGACAATCCGTGAAGGGCTCTGCAGAGTAAAGAAAGTAGGCTTCAGCTCACCGTTATCGGCTTTAACCAATAATTGGGTGGCTGTCATATCAATCGCCTTTATGGTGGATATTTGGTTTCCATCGGCAATGGTGACAGGGTTGTCCACTAATGGTTTATCCGAAGGATTAAGCTGCGGCTGTGCGGCTTCTGGATTCGGTGCAGGAGTTGGAACTACGGCAACAGCGGGCTTTTCTTTCAAATAAACAGCACGTTGTACATCATCCCAGGCGACTTCAATGCCCATATTTTCGGCGATAAAACGCACGGGCAGCAAAGTATTGCCTTCGATCAGCAAAGGTGCGGCATCCAGATTGCTTTTGACCCCATTCATGGTTACGGGCAGCTGGTTGATCACCATTTCGATCTTCAAAGCATCTTTAGTGATTGTGACCCTCTGGGCCTCTTGGTTCCAAGTGACTTTGGAGCCTAGCTGTTCCGCAATAATCCGTACAGGAACCATAGTGACATCCTTAACAATTCGCGGGAAGACCTCGGGCTTTAATTCTTTTCCATTAAAGAACAAAGGCACGCCTCCTGATGCGCTCTGAGGGGCAGCAGCAGATGCCATGACAGGTAGCATAAAGACAATTAGTAGCAATAGTAGGGAGTAGATCAACTTGAACTTCATATTTCACCTCTGATAAATATAATCGTAGTTTGTGGTGGCGCTATACAAGCAGTGAGATACGGACAATTCGCAGGGACAATTCGGCAATTAACTTACATCCAATAGGAGTTGTTTCGATAAAACGGAGTTGGATTTCGACAGGATCGGTTACAAAAACAGCATTACCCCCTCTTCAACAACGTGCAATAAAGAGTTAGACTCCTCAAAATGGAAAACGTTGCATGAAATCGCGAAAAATTTTGGGAATGGAGTCGAAAGTAGTAGAATTAGGCCCGTCTTGTTAGGTTTCAGAAAATTTATGCCACAACAAAGGAATATCCTCTTGGATATCGAATATTTATCATGACTAAACTTATTGACCAACATAAATTAGGTGCCCTTGATAAAAAAGGGGTAACAGGGAATCGGGTGCAAATCCCGAGCGGTCCCGCCACTGTATTCGGGGAGCTTCTTTCCATCAGTCACTTGGTGATAAGCCAGGGAAGACGAAAGACGCTTAGATCCGAGAGCCAGGAGACCTACCTAATTTAACACCCAAACAGCCTTCGTGGATAGAGGAGTGGTGTACGAGCCATGAAACGATGTCATTTCCGATGTCTTCGTTTCTATTGAGACGTACCCAACGCCAATCCGACAGGATTGGTTTTTTTTATGTTCTGTTCGGCAGTTTCGTTTCGATTGTTAAGTGTGACAGTGTTGGCAAGTTGGTAAACTATTTGAGTGGAGGATTTATAATGAAAGTAAAGAGATTGCTTTCTACATTGGTGCTAGTTATGGTATTTACGTTGTATTTCGTCTTTAATGAGCCGCAGTCTGCCTATGCCATGCATATTATGGAGGGTTTTCTTCCGTTGGGGTGGGCCGTATTCTGGTGGATCGTTTTTATCCCTTTCTTCATATTGGGTCTACGCTCCTTGATTAAAATAACGAAGGAAACACCCGAGCTGAAAATTTTACTGGGCTTGGCAGGAGCCTTCACCTTTGTCCTATCTGCACTCAAAATTCCATCGGTTACGGGCAGCAGCTCGCATCCCACAGGCACTGGATTAGGTACAGTGATGTTCGGTCCGCTAGCTATGAGTGTACTCGGCTCGATCGTGTTATTGTTTCAAGCTGTATTACTTGCCCATGGTGGCTTGACTACGCTTGGGGCTAATGCCTTTTCCATGGCAGTCGCAGGGCCAATGGTGGGATATGCCATCTATAAATGGCTGATGAAAGCAACCGGTAAACAAAGGCTAGCTATCTTCTCAGCCGCCGCTATGGCCGATTTGTCGACCTATGTGGTCACCTCGATTCAATTAGCCGTGGCTTTTCCAGCGGAGAGCGGAGGGTTCCTGGCTTCCTTTGCTAAATTCGGCAGTGTATTTGCAATCACCCAAATCCCACTGGCTATTAGTGAAGGGCTTCTTACTGTACTGATATGGAACTGGCTGCAAACGTATAGCTCCGAGGAATTGTCTGTACTGCAGCGTAAAATGAAAGGGGCGAAATAACCATGACCCATCGAACTAAAAATATATTAATGCTAACCGCTGTGATGCTGCTGGCTGTACTGCCGCTAGTTTTGGTAAATGGTGAATTCGGAGGAGCGGATGATGCCGCAGAACAAATCATCACCGAGCTTAACCCTGCCTATGAGCCGTGGTTTTCGTCCCTCTTCGAGCTTCCCGGCGAGACGGAAAGCATGCTGTTTGCACTGCAGGCTGCCATGGGCGCAGGCTTTATTGGGTATACGATTGGTTGGTTGAAGGGTAAATCAGTCAAGCCTGCTAAGAAATGATCAGGCTCATCGATACACTTTCCTATAGGAACAAGCTGCGCTCTGTTTCACCTATGTGGAAATGCGGATTCGCCGCCATTTTATTGCTCTTCTCGTACCTATCCCAGCCAGTCGTCCAGCTTTTAGTAGTCGGCTGGATGCTTGTATGGTCTGTGTTGTACGCACGTACTCCGATCAGGGCATATCTGCTTCTGCTCGGGCTTCCCTGTTTATTTTATGTCAGCAGCCTGCCAGCGATTATGATCGAGATGAGGTCGTTGTCTGCGGATTCGATGGCAGGGATGGGTGCCGGCCAAGTTCTTTTTTCTGTTCTAAATTGGACGTTTTATGTCACTGATGCAGGCCTCTATAAGGCGGGCTTCCTGTTTATGCGGGTGTTGGCTTGCACATCCTGCTTGACCTTTGTTATGCTGAGCACACCGATGTCTGAGCTGTTTCAAGTTATGGGCAAGCTGCGGATGCCTGCATTGGTGCTGGAAATCATGCTGATCATGTACCGGTTTTTATTCCTGCTCACGGAAACCGCCCAGCAGATGTATGTAGCCCAGCAAGCAAGAGGTGGTCAATCCGGGTTCCGTGGCAGGCTTAACGACACGGCGATTCTGGTCGTGCGATTGTTTGGCAAAACGATGCATCGATACAAAGGGCTTTCACATGGATTAATAGCCAGAGGTTTTACGGACGACATACGGATGGCTCCTTATGAGGCAAAGCCAATTCCACTTCGTTATCAATGGGAAAGCTATCTGGGGGTCGCTGGTTTACTTCTGTTAGAGCTGTGGATTCGATGGGGGGACATGCTATGAAATCGATTCTAGAGGCTTATGAGGTTCATTACCGTTATCCCGGTACGGATGCTGAAGCGCTTAGTGGCTTGAGCTTAATCATCCCCTTACATAAAAAAACGGCTATTTGTGGCCATAATGGTTCCGGTAAATCTACATTTTTCTTACATACAATTGGGATTCATCGACCGACATCGGGAACGATCCTTTGGAAGGAAGAACCGTTATCCTACCGTTCGGCGGATATCCAAAAGCTTCGGCAGCAGATCGGGCTTGTTTTCCAGGACCCGGAGCAGCAGCTTATTCTCAACACACCCTATGAGGATATCTCCTATGGTCTACGCAACTCGGGAATGGCTGAGGCAGAAATTAAGCAACGCACCCACCACATGCTTGCTACAATGGGTCTTAGTGACTTGGCGGACACGCCCATTCACCACTTAAGCCTCGGGCAAAAGAAACGGGTGTCGCTTGCTGGTGTGCTGGTGCTGGAGCCGGAGCTGCTTTTGCTGGATGAGCCTACTGCTTATTTGGACCGCTTGTCTGAGCAGCAATTGGTAGACGAGCTCAATCGCATCCACCATAAAGGCATGACCATTGTGATGGCTACACATGATATGAACCTGGCCTATGCCTGGGCGGATTGGATCTTGGTCATGGACCAAGGAAAATGTGTCATGCAAGGAACTCCGCATGAAATCTTTCAGCAGGAGGCGCAGATACAGGCGCTAGGCCTAGAGCTGCCTTTGCTCTTGGATGTATGGCGGGCGCTGCCCGAGGCTATCCGTAGGGATGCCACGCCGCCACGAAGCATAAGCGAGTTTAAGCAGGTAATGGCTAAGTACAAGTAAGATAAGCAAGCGAAGGCAAGCTTATGTAAGAGAAAGTAAGTCCAATTCAAGCCCAAGTAAGCCCACATAAGCTCGAGTAAGCCCATGTAAGCCCAAGTAAGCCCAAGTAAGCCCAAGTAAGCCCAAGTAAGCCTTAGTAAGCCCAAGTAAGCCCAAGTAAGCTTCAAATATAGTGTAAGAAAGTTACGAGCATGCGCAACAAAAGTCCTGTTCTTACAGTAAAATGGTCAAGGGAGGGAAAAAGCATGGATTTTAAATATGTTTTGCCCACTACGGTGGAATGTGGTCTGGGGATTGCCCGTAAGATTGGAGAGATCCTGAAGGCGCGGCAAGTTAAAAGGGTATTCATCGTTACCGATACAGGCGTGCGCCAAGCCGGTTGCTTGGATCCGATCGAGCAGTCGCTCAAGGACCAAGGCGTGAAGTACGACATATTCGACGAAACGGAGCCGAATCCGAGCGAGGGCAGTATCAAGAAGGGGTTGGATGCCCTCAAGGGTACGGATGCCGACCATGTGCTTGCGGTTGGGGGTGGTAGCAGTATCGACACAGCTAAGGCGATAGCGATCATGGCCCAAAATAAGGGGAATATTCTGGATTACGAGGGCGTAGGGAAGCTCCCGAAGCCAGGTTTGCCCCTGGTGGTTATTCCAACTACGGCAGGGACGGGCAGCGAGGTTACGGCCTCGACGATTATAACCAATTCCGAGACGCAATTTAAAACGGCGATAATTAGCCCGTATTTATTTCCACAACTTGCGTTGCTGGATGCGGAAATAACGAGAAGGCTGCCTGCGGATATTACTGCTTCAACAGGTATGGATGCGCTTACGCATGCAATTGAATCGTATGTTTCCAAAGGGGCGACACCGATCAGCCGCGCTTTTGCTCTGCAGGCTATGGAGCTGATTGGGAAGCATTTGCCCAAAGCTTATTTTGTCGGGGATGACATCGACAGCCGGGAGCAAATGCTCGTTGCTTCGATGATGGCTGGAGCTGCGTTTGCCCAGTCGCGCTTGGGCAATGTCCACGCGATTTCCCACACGTTAGGGGGCATCTTTAACATCCCTCACGGAGTTGCCAACGCGGTGCTGCTGCCTTATGTGATGCGTTTCAACCTCCCAGCCTGCCCGGAGAAGATGAAGGATATCGCTTGCGCGCTTGGCGAGGATGTAGCAGGCTTGTCTGTCACTGCTGCGGCTGAGCGGGCTATTGAAGTCGTCGTCTTGCTGAATGAATCGCTGGGCATCCCCAAAACCATCAAGGAGCTTGGTGTCACCTTGGACCAGCTCGGCAAAATGGTAGAGGATTCGATGAGAAGCGGCAATGTATTGATTAATCCCCGGCTAACTAAAGCGAACGATATTAAAAAAATTATCGAAAATGCTTATACGGGGATAACCAATTAACCATCCGCCATCAAGCTGTCATCGACGGTTCCCAATGTTGTGTAACACTTAACGACAAAAAGCCCGATATTACGATGAAAACCAGTAAAATCATCGTTATCGGGCTTTTGCATTCGTACATTAACCGCTACAATTCAAAATCTTTAATTTGGCCTTGTCTAATATATTTGACAAGGCCTCTGACTTCTTTCAGCACCCGCTTCGTGCCAATCTCATGCAGCCACCAATTATCTGCGCGTGATACTTTGTCATCGACCTTGCATATGGAATACTCGATCCAATCCGGCATGTAGGTTTCTAAGGTAAGAAGGCATCTTCTCATATGATAATGTGTAGTCACGACTAGCATTCTGTGGATGCGATGGAGACCTAACGCTCGATCGAGCACGAACAAAGCAGAAATCACATTTTCCTTGGTATGCTTGGACCGGGTCTCAATCATAATATCCGAATCTGCCACCCCAGCTTGGATCGCGCTGCTTTTCATCGTTTTGGATTCGGGTGTGTTGAATACGCCACCTGTAAAGAGGATTTTAGCTGCTCTGCCTTCCTTATAAAGCTCCACAGCTTTGGGCACTCGATAAGTGACAGCATTCCTGCTCCCAAAAACAAAGATGCAATCACCAATTTTTCCATCATCTTCCATATCATTGAACAAAAGCTTATGTACTTGCTCTTTGGTGATGTTATCTACATCGATTTGTGATGCCAGCAAGATGACCATTCCTTTATCTTTCGTGGTAACGCTCTAATAGTTACGCTTCAAGGGTTATTACCCACATTTAGGATCTCTCCACCTTATAAGCCACTTACCACTTGCCAGGTTTTTCACGACTTACGACTTGCCACGTGTTTCTTGCCATTTACCACTTGTTAGATGTTTCTTACCACTTTTTTACCACTTGCATCTTCACCACATGCCTTTTCTACCGTCTTAGTTGGGGATAGGCAGCGGCATTACATATGGTTAATTATTGACGGCGTATCGCACTTCGATACATAAGCATAAGCAGGTAAGGCGTGCCTATAAGTGCCACGACAATACCTGAGGGAATTTCCTTCGGGGCAAGAATGATTTTGCCCAGCATATCGGCTCCGACGAGCAGTAAAGCGCCCATGATGGCGGAGAGCACCACCGAATGGCGGTGATTATGCCCCGTCAGCATGCGTACGGCATGGGGCGCAAGCAGGCCGATAAAGCCGACGGTGCCGACGCTGGCCACAGCGGCAGCAGCTAATGCGACGCCGATGGCAGCGGTGATCAGCCGTGTGCGCTGCAGCTTCAGGCCAAGGCCAATCGAAACCTGGTCGCCGAACGCCAGGAGGTCGACCCGGCGCCCGAGTAGCCAAGCGAGCGGGATCAAAACCGCACAGGCAATTGAGAGCGGGATTAACGTATCCCAGCTTTTGGCATACGTGCTTCCAGCCAGCCAGGCAATTGCGCCCGAGGCCATGATCCCTGATTTGATCACGAGGAATTGAATCACAGCGGAGCCGATCGCAGATATAGCGATGCCGACCAGCACAATGACGAGAGGGTTTAAGCCCTTTCGCCAGGCGAGCAGGTACACGGTGCCCGCTGCAAGAATCGCTCCGGCAAGAGCTGCACCGGGCAGCAGGGCTGCTGGGGCCAGCGGCCATATAATCAGCAGCAGCAAGGCGCCAGCGCCAGCACCAGCGGTAACGCCAACGATCGATGAGTCGGCAAGCGGATTGCGCAGCGCCCCTTGCATCATCGCCCCGGCGACAGCGAGCGCTGCACCGGCCACTGCTGCGACGAGAATCCGCGGAAGGCGCAGGGTGAATACAATGTTCCGCGAAAATTCAGAGCCGCCGCCTGTCCATATCGCTAATACCTCAGCGAAGGACAGCCTCAAGGAGCCCAGCATGAGGCTACCGGTGATCAGAAGGATCAGCGCCAGGCTGGCTATGGCAACAAGCAGCCCGTAAGGGAGCTTGTTTTTCATGCTGCCGATGCTCATCGAGGACGAGCCCGCTGCTGAACGCTGCTCGCGGATGACCCGAATCGCCAGCCAGATCAGCCAAGGGCCGCCGATAACGGCAGTAACCGCACCGGCCGGGAGCTCGCCAAGTGTGCTGTGAAACATTCGGGCCACGGTGTCGGCTCCCACCAGCACGGCAGCACCCCATAGGGCGCTTGCTGGAAGCAACCAGCGGTGGCGGCGCAGCCCGATTAACCGCACAAGGTGCGGCGCGATCAAGCCGATAAAGCCAATCGGCCCGACTACGCTCACCGTGACACCCGCTAGCAGGATCGCGATGCCGAGTGCGGCTAGCCTGGCGTAGTCGACCTTTTGCCCGAGCGAAGCGGAGGTTTCCTCGCTTAGCTCAAGCAGGTCAAGCGCACGCGAGCATACAATCGCGACCGCGATGCCTATCAGCACCCAAGGCCAGGCATACTGGACACCTGCCCAGTCGTTTTGGATAAGTGAGCCGGAGCCCCAGACGAACAGGCCGGAGGTTTCGTTCTCATAAATCAGCTGGATTGCGCTGGTGAATGAAGACAGCACCAAGGAGACGATCATTCCGGCTAATGCCATCCGGATCGGAGTGCTTTTGCGGCCACCTGCCATAAAATATGACATGACGGTCGCTCCACAGGCACCGATTAAGGCCAGCAGCAGAGGCATGCTTGCCTTAATCCCAGGGAAGAACACAGTAGCGAGCACAATGATAAAGAAAGCTCCTGCATTCAACCCGAGTGTTGATGCGGAAGCTAGTGGATTGCGGGTCACCGTCTGCAGCAGAGCTCCGGCAACGGCGAGTGAAGCGCCAGCCAGCATGGCCATGACAGCCCTTGGCATGCGAACTCCCCGCACCAAATGATGGGCAGGGATATCCTCCGGATAGAGGAGCGCATCAATCGCGGTACGTACCGTGATTGATGCTTCGCCTTGCGTCAAGCTGGTAAACAGCAACGCGGCTAGCGCCAGAAGCCCGCCTCCCAACACAAGCACAGGCTTCCAGCCTAAAGTGCTTGCGAGCCGCTTGGCTAATGAGGGAGGAGCTGTTAATTCAGTGGAAGTGGGCTTCATTTGGTCAGGGCCTGGGTCGTTAATTCAACGATTACTTGGGCAGACAAGGGACCGCCGAATGTCCAGGTCGTGCCGGGCAGCGCGTAAATCCGATTTTCTTTTACAAAGCTGAGCCCTTTCCACACAGCATTGTCTTTAAGCTGCTTTTCAAACACATTGTCCTCAGGCTGGACGATATAAATAAAGTTGGCATTCTGCACGGAAGGCAGCAGCTCTACAGAGCCGGTTGTGAAACCAAGGCTTTCGAATTTAGGTGACTTGAACGCATTTTTCAAGCCAGCGCGTTGTAAAATTTGTACAATCATCGAGTTATCATGGAACATCCGCAGTGACGCTGCATTTTGATTACTGGATGCCTGTGTCAGTGCGAATTCGGCTCCATCCTTTTTGGCTGCCTTCAGCTTCTCTTTGGAATCGGCATATACTTTTTCTAGATCGTTTAGGATTTTATCGGCTTCACTATTTTTGCCTACTAGATCAGCAATGGTTTTGAAGGTAGCTTCCATTACGCTGTATTGGTCGCCTGCACCTTCCAAAGGATAGGCATCAAAAACAATCGTTGGTGCGATTTGCTTCAGCTGCTCGTAATTTTGCTTGGCACGGGAAGCAGCTGTAATGATCAAATCGGGCTTTAAGCCTGCAATTGCTTCCAGATTCGATTCCTGACGTGTGCCCACATCGACCATATTTTCAGCTAGCTGGGGCTTAATATTGACGTTCCTTTTGTATCCTTTGATATCGGCCACACCAGCAGGCTGTATGCCAAGGGCTAACAAGTCCTCCACGAATGACCACTCCAGTACGACAATCTGCTTCGGTGTTCCCTTGATTTCGGCAGTGCCCATGGCATGCTTGATCGTTTTTGTCGTAGAGGCAGATGTGGCGGCGGGCTGTACAGTCGTGGGAGCAGAAGCGCCACCGGCTGGTGCCGGGGTCTGTGGGCTGGCTCCGCATGCTGCGGTGAAAAGTAATAGCGCTGAACATAATAAAGTAGTTACGGGTTTGAATAAAGTACGCATCATACAACTCCTTCATAGGCATTTTTAGGTGGGACTAGGGGATGGGCGAGACCTTGTGTAACGCTAGTTTCTAAGCTGTTCTATATTTCAAAAGGAGCGCCAGAGCGTCGTTGATAATAGTTATCAGTTCACAACTTTAAATGATAATCATTATCATTTAAAAAGTCAATAGGGACGCGCAAGAACTCCGAAGAACGCTTAATGAACCCCCTTTGGTTCTTGGCTGAAGGTTACTTTTTCATTGTATGGTATCTGTGTTGGAGATCCTGCTGGCAGCCAGATAGGAGAAGTAGCCTGCATAATCAGCATAGAGTAACCTTCCAGGTAACAAAGAAGAGAAGGTTCGTACAAATCCCATAAATATATACAGCAGCAACCTCTAAATTTGTACACGTTCAGGAATAATGATCATTGTGTGTTGTGTAGCCAGGAACGTACAATAAAGACAGTTAGCCGCAAGCCTAATCCTCTAAGTAATGGCTTCATAAGTGATCACGACAAGTAGCTCCAACAGGCAGTTCTATAGCGGCGCAAAAGCGACTGAAGTAGCTCCAACGATCAGCTCCAACATACCAAGGGAGGTTACACTTTTGATCACATTAGTACAGGATAGCTTTTCACAGTTCGCAATAGGTCCGTTCCCCTTTGATCCGAAGCATTCTGCAATAGGCGAATACCATTATTATCCGGCAGAAGGAAACCGGGGTGGCTGGTATGACCCGATGGTGTATTACGGATGGACAGGTCCCACTTGGATCATCACGGAGGACCGGGGCATCAAATATATGGAGCAGACCCGGCCGCAGGTGGCGATCAAGGCTGCACATTGGCCGATGCTGGTTAAAGGAGAGGAGGGCTGGCAGGACTACTCGCTGGAAGCAACGGTTCGACCGTTGTCAACGCTCTCCCATGTAGGAATTGCCTTCCGCTACCAGCACGCGAGGCGTTACTATTTTCTGGGATTGGAGGGTGGGAAGCTCCTGCTGTTAAAACGTGACCAAGAGGACATCATTGAGCTGGCGTCGGTTCCATTCAGCTATGATTGTGACCACCATTACCGGCTGAAGATTAGCTGTAGCGGAGCCAAGCTGGCTGCTTCGATTGATGGCACGGAGCTGCTACAGGCTGAGGATAGCGACTATGCATCGGGGAGGATTGGCTTGTCCTCGCGAATGCCTGCGCAGTATTCGAATATAGTTGTGACTATGACAGAATCGCAGCATACCGAGTGGATAACAGCTAGTACCGAGGCAGCTTGGTCGCTTGCCAACCTTCGTAAAAGCTACCCGCAGCCGAGGCTATGGAAAACGATCGATTTTAAAAATTTCGGAACCGCGCGCCAGATCCGTTTTGGGCATTTGAACGGTACAGATGAGCTGCAGCTGGTGCTGGCCCAGCATCAAAAACGTGTATCCCGAGATGCATACGCCCATATTAGCTGCCTGACGGCTATCACTCTCGATGGGGAGGTGCTGTGGCAGCTGGGAGAGCCAAGCATCTTGGAGGATCATTCGTTAATATCAGCAGATTTGCCTTTCCAAATTTGTGATATTGATGGAGATGGATATGACGAGGTCATTGTGGCGCGGAATTTTGAACTGATGATATTGGATGGGCGGACTGGGGAGGTCAAGCATTCGATTCCTACGCCAATGTCAGCAGAAACGGAAGCGACGGGCGAAATATTCAGCTTGCCGTTTAAGCAGTATGCGTTTGACCGCATTAATGTGGATGCGATCCGTATTGCCAATTTTTCAGGAAAAGCTTCACCCACCGATATTTTGATCAAGGATCGCTATAGCCGGGTGTGGGTTTATGATAACGAGTTGAAACCGCTGTGGTTATTCCACGAAGGTATTACCGGCCATTTTCCTTACACGATTGATGTGGATGGCGATGGCAAGGATGAGATGTTCATCGGCTACCATTTGGTTGACCATGATGGCAAGCTAGTGTGGACGCTGCCCGTGCCAACCGACCACACGGATGAGATTTTGATTGGGCATTGGAATCCAAGCTCCAAGGAGCCACTTATTGCGATCGCCTCTGGCGATGAAGGGTTTATGATTGCCAATATGCAAGGGGAAATCGTCCACAAGCATATGATCGGGCACGCCCAACGCGTCAGTATCGCGAACTATAGACCTGACCTGCCAGGACTGGACATGTGCGTAAGCACGTTTTGGGGAGAGCAGGGGATTATCTATTTCTTCGATTGTGAAGGCAAGCTGCTGCATCAAATCGAGTCAGCCAGCAACGGCAATGTGATTACTCCAGTCAATTGGACAGGAGACGGAGTAGATTTGGTGCTGCTGAATGGGAATACACAGCATGGAGGCTTGATCGACGGCCACGGCAGACGGGTAGTCACATTCCCTGAGGACGGGCACCCCGACCTGTGCTCGGAAGTATTGGATATTACCGGGGACGGCAGGGACGAAATTTTGCTGTGGGATACGCAGCGCATGTATATTTACACACAGGACCGCCCGGCCTCGGTGCCAACAGCCGTTGTGCCGGATAAGTATCCCCATTACAATTCCTCCAATTATAGAGGGGAATTTAATTATCCGAAGCCTTCTTGATGCTGCAGTATGGCGTACTGCTCCCATTGATACGGAGTAAAAGACTGTGGTACCAAGTTGATATTGCTTCAGTAACGCATGAGCACACGCCTATGTACATGACGCCAGACTTTGATTAGGATCTTTCATTCCTTGATTCCTTGGCCACAATACGCAATAAAAAAGAAACAGACTAAAGCCGCAATTTACGGTCTTAGTCTGTTTCTTTTGCTGTATCAGCTTACCCAAGTTACCGAATAAGCTCAATCCTCGTAAGCATCGCCCCGCTGGAACAGCATCAGTGGCATTTTGAACACAAAAGCAACAACGATGTAGATGCCGATGATCATCCCAACAAGCACAAGCACGCTACTTAGCGACAGCCCGCCGATACCGGTGATTACGTTGGCAATATTGCAGCCTGGCGCGATCCGCGACGAGATGCCCATTAGCAGGCCTCCGCCAATGGCAAAGGGCAGGCGCGATACGCGGGGAATACGGATCTTGAAGCTGCCACTGAATAAGGCGGCGACAAACGAGCCGATGACTAGAAAAATAATAAGGGTTTCTTCAGGGCCCAGGCCAACCCTCGGAAAATCTGCAAACATCGAATTGAGATACGTATTATTGAATACGAAATCATCTCCGAATATTTGTGCCAGTGCAACTGCACCCAGCCTCGTCTCAGGTCCTGTGATGCTGACATTGGACATCAGCACGAATTGCACGGTCGCGACGACGCCGATCAGGAAAGCCACCAAGCGAATATCCCAATGGGATTGTTTGAAGGGATTGCGTTCCCAATCGGTTAATGCCGACTTGATGCCGCCGAAGAAGCCGGAGAGCCCGAAGCGGTAAATAGCTATCGCCACCATAATAGCGACGATTCCCACCGGAAGCACATAATAAGGCAACGGCCAAGAAAATAAGGTATAGCCGCTTTCCACTAAGGTAAGAGGCTGTAAAACATCACGGCCCCATGGGTCGTAAAGGAGTGCGAACAGCATATTGCCGGCAATTGCGAACAGCAGCACAATCCAGAATTGAAGGTAGCCCATACCGCAACGGTACAGGGTACCTGAACCGCAACCGCCCGCAATGGTCATGCCGATTCCGAATAAAATGCCGCCTAGCAGGTTAGCTCCGCCCAGTGGTACCGTCCAGATATCGGATACTGTTTTAATGTCGAGCGTCAGCACCAATCCCCAGCCCAATAGGGCTGTTGCAATCAATACCAGCACACCGTTCAAGATTCGGGTATCCTTGACGCTGATCCAGTCACGAATGGAGGCCACGAAGCAGAAATCAGCTTTTTGCAGCAGAAATCCATACAGGAATCCGAAGATGGCGGCTATCAAAAATACATCCCAAGTATAAGCCATTGATGTTAACCGTCCTAACGTATGATTGTAAACCGAGTTTTACATATCCAAGCTTTTGCATAATTTGAATAATAAGAAAATTAATTAGTTTTTAAAGCCTACGCTTTTTTGATGAAAATATGGTAGTTTCCACCTTTTTTGGCGACACCGAGAAATTCTCCGTATTTGTTCATTTTGACAGCTGCCGGAATGGTTTTAGTTGCGATCGAATGATCGGTAATTTCCACAACAATTTCACCTGACTTGGCTTTTTTCAATCCGGCTAACGCTAGGTTTAACGTATGAGGGCACACCTCGCCAATCGCATCGACGATATGATCCGGCTTTAATCCTAATAGCTCTTGTTCATTTAAGCTCATGGGTTGACCTTCCTTTCTAATTGCTCGGGTGTGAAGTTCTCAAGAATATCATCGGCAGGGCCGCCGGCAGTTTCATTTCCCTGTTGCTGCCATGCTAGCATACCACCTAAATAGTTATGGACCTTGGAGAAGCCGTTATTGTTGAAAAATTTGGCAACCTCGTAGCTGCGACGGCCACTGCGGCACACGAATACATATTCTTTGTCCGGATCCATTCGATCCATCACATCACTGATGTCCCCCATCGGGATTAAAGGAAGTCCATCAATATGGGCGGCCTCATACTCCTCTGGCTCTCTAACATCAATGACCAGCACCTGATTGCCGGATTCGGCTAAAATTTCTTTAAGCTCCAGCGAGTCCAAGTGGGAAATACCATCAATAATTGTTGACATGGAGTGGTCTCCTTTCTATTTGACAACTGTTGTATCTGCTGCATTGCCCCATTCGGCGAATGCACCTTCATAAGGGCGAACATCTGTGTATCCAAGCAGGCGCAGCGTGTAATACGTATGGGCTCCGCGGATATTGGTTTGGCAGTAAGGAATTACGGTCTTGCTCTTGTCTTTGTCAACGCCTGTTTGCTCGAAGGCTTTGGTCAAATCGGCATAATTTTTGAATATGGGTACGCCGTCCTTGGCATTAGCATCGATAGCATCGCTCCACTCGCGGTTGAGTGCTTTGTCG
Source organism: Paenibacillus agricola (assembly GCF_011440305.1). Classification (GTDB taxonomy): domain Bacteria; phylum Bacillota; class Bacilli; order Paenibacillales; family NBRC-103111; genus Paenibacillus_S; species Paenibacillus_S agricola. The sequence continues at coordinate 324,051 of NZ_JAAOIW010000006.1, forward strand.
ATATGGCCGCCTTTTTGATTGCCGCGCAAGTCGTCACCGGAAAACTCTTTGGCTGAACGAACATCCAGCAAGGTGCATTGCTGCATATCTAAAGCTTTTAATTGCTCCTTGGTTGTAACTAGTTTATCATTAGGAACGGCTGTGAAGCTACCCTTTGCTGGAGCGGCTGGTGTATCGGTAGCCACTTCCTTGGAAGCAGCCATCCATGCGGCATATCCACCGTTTAATATTTTAACCTTGTCTTTATGGCCATAATATTCTAAAGCATAGAATACGCGGCTAGCATTCAAAGAATTGCCTTCATCATATATGAGAACGGTTGTATCGCTGTTCACACCCAAGCTTTGAAAGAGCTCGGTAATCTTTTCTTTGGAGGCAATGGTGTTATTAGCTGCATCCTTCAAAAGACCGGAATTCAAAGCGACCGCTCCTGGGATATGGCCTTGCTCGTAGCCTTTAGCACGTGCATCAAATATTTTGACCTTATCATCCTTCAAATGCTCTTCAGTCCATTTAACGTCAGCTAACAGCTGGGCATTGGGATAAGGATCGGTAGCTTTAATGGCAGCCGTGCTTGCCTCAGCTTTAGGTGCGGTGGCAGGTGTGGCAGCCGGAGCAGCAGCAGAAGTAGGAGTTGTAGCAGCAGGGGTGGCGGTATCCTTTTGACCGCATGCCGTAGCAACGACAGCTACAGTCAATAAGGTAACGATAACTAATGATTTATTCATATTCAATTTCCCTCCGTGATGAAATGTTTTCTTGATTTCCAAGATGTATGCCTAGTATAATATCATTAAATCCGATGATTTTACAATGATTAATTTTGACTTGTGAATTGTCCAAAGTTGTGAGGAGAGCCTGCAATGATAAACTCAAAGAAACTACTAATTATGGCAATAACGGCGGCAGTCCTGTTAAGCGGCTGCGCGATGGAGACGAAGCAGGAAGCTGCTGAGCGTTTGCATTCTAAAGTTGGAGCAACCGGAGAAACTGCTATAAATGGGCAAGCCGCGGCAGGCAAATTAACAAGTATTGAGTTCTATGTGCCTAGCGAGAAAACCAACAGCCTCTCCGTAATCGATGTTGTATCCAGTAAGGTTGTCGGTAATATTCCGCTATCTGAAGCGCCCTCCACCGTTATTTTCTCCTCAACGATGCGTGAGGCTTATGCTGCTAATATGAATAGCAGTACGATTTCCTTCATTAATACACAAACCTTGAAGGTAGTTAAAGAGGTGCCGGTGGGGCCGATGCCGCATGGCATGGTGCTATCGCCAGATAACCGCATGCTGTATGTAGCGGCGGTTGCCTCCCAATTTATCTATCTAGTCGATACGAAGGAAGGCAAGGAAGCTGGGACGATTGATTTGGGAACGGGAGCCAAAACCAATTACCTCGCACTGATCGGCGAAAAGCTGTATGTGAGCGACCATGAGAACCATAAGGTATACGTCGTTAATGTAAAAACCAAGGAGCTGCAAATGACGATCCCAACAGGCAAAACACCACGTGCCATCAAGCTAAGCGACGATGGGAAAAAGCTGTACGTCCCGACAGCTGGTGACAATACGCTTGAGGTTTACAATACGGCTGACGGCAAACAGCTGAGCAAAATCAGCGTTGCGGCAGGGGCAACGGATGTGGTCGTTATGGACGATGGGCTCAACGCGATCGTTACCAGCACGGAGGGAAGCACGGTGAGCTTCGTCGATTTGCAGAGCGGCAAGGTGGTGAAAACCATCACCGACTTGGCGGGTGCGAAGCATATAGCTTTTAATCGCCAGCAGACGAAGGCGTATGTCACGTTAAGCGGCACCGACCAAGTAGCGGTTATCGATACCGTAACGCAGCAGGTCGTTGAGCAGATTAAAGTCGGGGCACAGCCGCACGGCATCCAGCTGAAGGCGCTGCCTGGTATCGGGGGAAGCTGCTAGCTATGAAACGTAACTGGATCATAATGGGCGTTGTGCTGCTTCTTGCGGGACTGGCGGTTTTTCAGACGATTTCGGCACGCAACGAGAAGACCGCTTTGCCCGCGGGAGTAGGCCCGCAGCCTGGCCTTGAGGCACCGCTGCTGGAGCTGCCCGGATTGGACGGGCTGACGTACAAGGTAGGGGGCAAGCGCGATAAGCCGCTGCTGTTGAACTATTGGGCGTCATGGTGCGTGCCATGCCGCGAGGAAGCGCCGGATTTAACGCGGCTTTATGAGCAGTATAAGGACCGCTTCGATATTTATGCGGTTAATGTAACGGTGCAGGATGAGGTTACAGCCGCTATGGAGATGGTGAAGGAATTTGATTTCAAATTCCCGGTTTTATTTGACTATCAGGGCAGAAGTATGGATATTTACAGCTATAAAGCGATACCGACAAGCTTCCTGATTGACAAGGAAGGCAAGATTGTAGAAATCATGCATGTTGTGGAGCCCAAGCATTTGGAACAACGAATACTGGAGTTGAGCATGTAAGCAAGTGAGCAGTAGAATCAAAGATAAAGAGGGCTCGTGATAATTATCACGAGCCCTTTTTTGCGTTAACTTATGTGACATTAGTTTTATTTGCGTTACTGTTTTATTTATTATTCGTAAAAATGAACAACTAAATTATATATTATTATGAAGAATAACAAATAATCATAATTATATGATATATATATTGACGTATATTGTTATGTTAGTTTACAATAACATTACGAATTGAACTAAATTATTCGACACTGATAGGAGAAGCGTCTACACATGCTGCAAGCAAATGAAAATGAGATTTATAAGGCGATTAAAGACGCGATTATTGAGCAAAAGCTTCGCCCCAATATGCAACTGGTAGAGGATGTGCTTGCTGAATCATTTGGTGTAAGTCGAACGCCTGTGCGAAATGTTTTGCGAAGGCTGGCTAGTGAAAAGTTGGTTACTGTTGTTCCCTACAAAGGAACATTTGTAGCATGTCCTACCATCCATGAGGCCAAAGAAGTGTTTGAAATGCGCAGGATTCTTGAATCTGCTGCGATTAAGAAGGTTTGCAGCACCTTGACTGATCAACAGTTTCATCAACTGGAATCGATGCTGGATGAAGAACATGAGGCGCATAAACAAGGAGATTTTTTGGGGGGATTACGAATATCCGGTGATTTTCACCTAAGTATTGCGAAGCTATCAGGAAATAACTATCAGTATAGGTATTTGGAAGAATTGGTTTCCGTCACTTATATCATTATTGCTTTTTACGGCACTAGGAAGATGGTTTATTGTCAGGATCACAAAAAAATTCTAGTAGCCATTCGTAATGGAAATGCGGAGCTTGCGGAAAGCTTGATGATGGAGCACTTGAAGGAGATTGAAGCGGTTCTGGATTATGAAGAAGCTGATACCAATCCCAAATCTCTAGCTGATATTTTTAAGTCGAAGGCAGCTCATCGTTAAAAAATAGTTAGGTCATTTTTTTTACCCTACATTGTATACAACCTTGTATGTGACTTATAGATCCAATTGCATACAAGCGCTAAGAAAAAGATAGCATGAGGCATACTGTTTATTCCTAATATTCCAATACGCAAAAGGGGAGAGGTTTGTATGATAAGAAAAGGTTTAAAGGTTTGGATGGTTGCAGGTTTGGCCATGACGTTATTATTGACAGCATGCGGCACAACGAAGACAGGGGACGGCGCAGCTTCTCAGAACGATTCGAAAAATGCTTCCAAACCGAATCCGATCATCAAATTGGGTTACGCCAAAAGTGTGATGTCCTATCCGATGACACTTTTGCCGGATACAACGAAAAACCTGAATTTGGAGCTGTCCAGCTTCTCCTCCGGCAATGACGTGCTGACTGCGCTAGTATCAAAGAGTATTGATGTAGCACAAATTACTTACTTGCATTACATTACCGCAATGGGAAAAGATCTAGATATCGTGCCCATATCCGGCCAGGTTAACGGGGGAACGGATATATTAATTCATAAAGGCTTGGATTTGAAGGAAGAGGATTGGGATGGACTTAAGAAAATAATTACGGACTTTAAAGCACAGAAGAAGCCTTTTCGGGTAGCAGCTTCTCGGGGCAGTGCTCAAGACATCCAGATGAGGGGGGAATTTCTGCTGCACGGTATTGATCCGCTGAAGGATGTACAGATCATTAATATTCCGAATGTGACGGATCATATTACGGCGATTGAAAAAGGTGAGGTGGAAATGGCTACAACAGTAGAGCCTGTTGCTTCCATGGCCAAACTAAACGGAACAGCCAAGCATTTTAGCTTCCCCTACAATCAAGCGGCAGGTAAGCTGACGAATTTAATTGTTACCCGTTCAGATGTTATTAAGGAACGCCCGCAGGATTTGAAGGAAGTAGTGGGTGGTATTGTTGGTTTGTTGAATAAGCTGGATACCGATAAAAAAATATGGATAGATGTGGTTAACAAATACACACCATTGGATGAAAAAACGGGGAGCGAAGCTTTGAAAAATGCATACCCCGACTACAAAATACACCGTAAATCGGCACTTGCTATTGTTACGATGATGAAAGAATTGAATTATATTCAAACAGACGTATCGGAAAAGGTGGGGACCAATATTGACTACACTTTCTTATCTCAAGTCACAGGAAAGTCCAAGGAAGAGCTCGGGTATAATGATTAGGGGCTTTTGGAATCAATATAAATTCCGTCTCATCGTACCTTGTGTGATCCTCGTTTTTTGGGAAATCATTTCAAGATCTGGGCTGTTTCCTTCGGCCCTGCTCCCCCCTCCGAGTAAGGTGCTGGCGGTTTGGTTGGATTGGGTGTTCGGTATAAATGGAAGTGCAGAGGTAAACAGTGGTGCTTGGGTGATGGATGTATTAAGCAGCGGAATGAGAGTAATGTCAGGCTATCTAATTGCCGTGGTGGTTGGAGTTTCAATGGGTGTGGCGATCGGGTGGTCAAAGTTCATTGAGAAATTGTTGGAGCCGACCATCCAAATGCTGCGGCCGATTCCTCCGGTATCCTGGATTCCGCTTGCTATTATTTGGTTTGGTATAGCCAATAAGCCTGCTATTTTCCTCGTTTTTATTGGTTCTTTCTTCCCTATTGTCATCAATGCCATCCAAGGCGTGAAAACAACGGATAAAAACTTGATCCGTGCGGCGTCGATGATGGGAGCCAAACAATGGAAGCTGATTCGCTACGTTATATTACCGGCAGCACTGCCCAGTATTTTTACCGGTCTGCGTTTAGGGATAGGAATTGCTTGGGCATTAACGGTTACCGCTGAAATGGTAGCTGTGAAAAGTGGATTGGGATACGTATTGTGGGATTCTTATTATTTCTTGAGATATGACTTGGTTATTGCAAGTATGGCGAGCATTGGGTTAATGGGTTTCCTGATGGATGTTTTGATTAAGAAGGTCATGGACCGGATGCTCCATTGGCAGCGAAATACTTCTATTGAAGGAATGAAATAAAGCACAGAAGGTAGGGGGTCTAGCATGCCGATTATTGAAATGAAGCAAATTGTCAAAATATTCGAGGATCCAAAAAGAAAAACTAATCTGTTAGCTATTGATCATGTAGATCTTAATGTGGAGGAAAATGAGTTCCTCTGCATCCTTGGGCCCAGCGGCTGCGGGAAATCAACCTTGCTCAATATGATTGCGGGCTTCGAGAAGCAAACGTCGGGTGATGTTTTGATGAATCAGAAGCGGGTGGATGCACCTGGACCCGAACGGGGCGTTGTTTTCCAACAACCGACGTTGATGCCTTGGCTGCCCGTATGGGAAAATGTGTCCTTCCATTTAAAGCTTGAGGGTGTCGCTGCTTCCATCCGTAAAGAGAGGGCGAAGGAATACATTGAAATGGTCGGTTTGAAAGGGTTCGAAAACCATTATCCGCATGAGCTTTCGGGTGGGATGAATCAAAGGGTAGGTATAGCAAGAGCCTTGATGCTGAATCCTTCGGTCATCCTTATGGATGAGCCGTTTGCCTCGATTGATGCACAGACAAAGACGGATATGCAAGAGGAACTGGTTAAAATATGGGAAAAACATAAAATTACGATTATTTTTATTACCCATAGCATTGATGAGGCGTTAATACTGGGTACTAAGGTTGCTGTAATGACTCGCAGACCGGGAACCATTCGTGAGACGATGTCGATATCCTTGCCACGACCGCGAGATGTTACATCCGATGCGTTTAACCGTTATAAACGACAAATTCTCGATTTGCTGAAAGAAGAAGGGGAGCTAGCCAAAGCAGCCTCGCGTTCTTCTTCCTAAATCCAGCCGAGACACAAGGAGAATCGATGACAATGAAACTAAAGAAGCTAGGAATGCTTACACCTTCTTCGAACACGGTGTTAGAGCCGATAACCTGTTCAATCCTTCGAGGAGTCCCTGGTGTGGCTGCACATTTCTCCCGATTTAAAGTGACTGAGGTTTCGCTTACATCGTCAGCAGCCAGCCAGTTCTCGATAGAACCGATGCTGCAGGCAGCACTTTTGCTGGCAGATGCGCAGGTCGATGTCATAGCTTATAATGGCACCTCTGGTGGATGGCTCGGTTTTGACTATGATAGGAGGCTTTGCGAAAAAATTACACAGGAAACAGGAATCCCTGCGACAACCTCGGTGCTGGCCTTGAATGAGCTATTTTCTGTTTTTCAAGTAAAACAGTTTGGACTTGTTTCCCCTTCTGGACAGGCTATCGCTGAACGTATTATTGAAAATTATAGTCAGCTAGGGCTGCAATGTGTAGATTACGCGTGCTCTGGAATATCGAACAACTACGCATGCGCTAATGTGGATGAAGAGTCGATTAAAGGAATGGTCAGGAGCGTTGCGCTTTCCGGGGCTAAGGCAATTACAACCTTTGGTACAAACCTTTGGTCCGCTCAATTAGCAGAGGAGTTGGAACGGGAGCTGGATATTCTTGTTTTAGATACGATATCAGTTGTCGTCTGGAAATGCTTGCACATGGCAGGTATTTCTCCGCAATCCATTTCCGGCTGGGGGAAGTTGTTTGCAGCTAAAGAGTTTCAGGAGATGTCGAATAAGATTTAGTAATTCTTCGGGCGTGATTGTAATAGATGAGTCATATAAGGGTGATCCATTCCCTTTGTATGGCTCATTTTTGTGTGTCATAGCTTACAGGCTGCCCTTTCCAATTCGTTCAATTGCACATCATATAAGGCCATCTTGTAGTTGATTCTTTAGCCTAGTAATCTGGGTACTAGCATAAACCTACTGTGGCTGTCTCCTTACAGGTCGATTAGAATGAGTATATGGTTCATCATCCATGACTCACGAATGCTTGTGACCTCCAATATTTAGGTTATTTATGATCTCCACTATTTATGATCTCAAATATTCATCATCCGAAAGAAAAGAGGGACCTGGCCATGCAGAAAAGAAAACTGGGAAGCCAAGGGCTGGAAGTATCGGCCTTGGGGCTTGGCACCATGATGATGCCAAACAACGAAGATTCAGTGCGCACGATTCTGGGGGCGCTGGATCTTGGCGTAACGATGTTCGATACAGCGGATCTTTATGGCGAGGAGTACGCAAAGCACCGTTTCGGAGGCAATGAGAAGCTGGTTGGACGGGCGCTCAAGAGCCGGCGGGAGGAGGCTGTGATTGCGACCAAATTCGGGATCACACACACTCAAGGTCCCAAGGGAGATCCGGCGTATATCAAAAAGTCCGTTGATGCCAGCCTGTATCATCTCGGAATCGACTATATCGATCTGTATTATCAGCACAGAGTTGATCCCAATACCCCGATCGAAGAGACGGTTGGAACGATGGCGGAACTAGTTAAGGAAGGAAAAATTCGTTATATCGGTCTGTCGGAGGCACCTGCCGATATCATCCTCCGCGCGCATGCGGTACATCCGATTACCGCGGTGGAAACTGAATACTCCTTGTGGAGCAGGGAAGTCGAAGACGAGATCCTGCCGCTCCTGAAGGAGCTGGGGATTGGCCTCGTGCCCTACAGCCCGCTGGGGCGAGGCTTCCTGACCGGCCAGATCAAGAAGTTCGACGACCTGGCGGCGGACGATTATCGCCACCATTATCCACGGTTCCAAGGCGATAATTTCGCCAAAAACCTGGAGGTCGTCGCCTTGATCGAAGGGATGGCTGCGCAAAAAGGCTGCACCGCCGCCCAGTTGGGGCTGGCTTGGCTGCTGGCGCAGGGCGAGCAGATCGTTCCGATTCCGGGAACGAAAAGGCTGGATAGAGTACAGGAAAACCTTGGTGCGTTGCAGGTTTCCCTATCAGCAGGCGATCTGGCGGAAATCGAACGCATCTCGCCAAAAGGTACTGCCGCGGGTAGTCGTTTTCCAGGGTGGTAGCTAAGAGATAGGTTGCTGGAGCGTATAACTGTGTCGGAATTGACGGACGGATTTTTTTTCGCTTCCGCCACAGGGACTCCCTCTCCGAGCCATGCTTGGGCACCGTGAGGCAAGAAGTATAAGGCCATCTTTATGGAAGTCGTTCGTTTGGTGATACAAACGACCTCCAGAAAGTGGTCTTTTTTTGTTCTGCGTTTCAATGAGAAGAAGCGTGAATATCGTTTAGAGACGATCTCCGGCTCTTGTCACTCCGGCTCCACCAGTTGCAAACCAAACGGGGCATCGCGGTCACAAATCAGCTTGCCATCTATAACCTCCAGCTTGGCGACTTGAATAGAGGAACGGCGTTCCTTGTACGTTCGTTCAGGCTGGCCGGGTATTCGCTCGGGATGGGTGAAATAAAAAATATAAGCATGCTCGCCTTGAACAACAACATCGGCATGAAGCCCGATAGCTTGGTCGTCCTCACGCTGTCCGGGCTGATCGAGAATGAGCCCGTTTTTCACCCAATGGCTGCCATCCTCCGATTGGTACACACCTTGTCCCCGCCATTCGTCCACGATCATCCAATAGCTGCCGCTTAAGATAAATACGTTGGGTCCCTCATGGGCGCGATCCGTAATTACGGCTCCGACTACATGCCAATTGTACAAATCCTCGCTGTCCGCGGCGTAGGTGTGGGATTGGTTGTCCTCGTCCTTGTACCACATCCGAAAGCGTCCATCAGGCAACGTATGCACGCAGGCATCAATTACACGCTCCGAGCTAAGCTGAAGCCGGGACCTGAATGTCCATTGCAATAAATCAGGGCTCGTATAATGCAAAATCTCACGTTTATGCCCCTCCCATTGCAGAGGGACGCCCTGAATATAGCTGACATACATATGGTACACGCCTTCATGCCAGTAAACCTCGGGAGCCCAGAACGTATTACGCCCCCATTCCAGCTCCAGGCCGGCAAGGGTTCCCCGGTACAGCCAGCTTTGGCCGCCATCTGCGGAGGAAGCCACACCAAGGTCAGTACCATGAACCCACTGAACGCCAACCCCATCTGATGTCGCGCGCCGATTCGTATAAATCATCCACCATTCCTTGGCTTGGCGATTCCAAATGAGCGTTGGATCTGCGGCACCATCATAGATTGGGTCACGAAATAAAGGTGCCCTCCTGGAAGAAAGCTTAGGTTGAATAGCCATCGGTTAGTGCCTCCTTTTTGATTTAAGTGTATATAGCATAGTAAAATTAATCCATAATGAACATAAAAAAACAATTATCCTCAAAAGCAGAGCCATATGATACAATGGGAACCATTAAATATGCTGATGGAGGAAGCTATGCCCCCGCGATTCTCTTTTTTCATTAAACTGATGACGTTTACAACGTTGATTAGTACAATTCCACTGCTATGCCTAGGCATGTACGCCTTCTTTCAATCCACTTCCACGGTTCAAAATAAAGTTAATGAAGCAAACGTTTTCATTTTACAGCAGTCGCAGAGCAGGGTGGAGCAGATCCTTAAGTTAATAGACCAGGTGTCGGGTCGTTATGCGGATACGCCCTTTGTAGCCAACGCGATAGCCAAGCGTCTGGAAATTGAAGATTTTCAAGACATCGACTCGCTCGTTAAGGGGCTTCTGGGCGTGCAGACGTATGAGCTGGGGGTCAAGGATGTCGAGCTTCATAGCCGTAACGATTGGTATATCAAGGACGGAGGCTTTTACTTTGGGACGGCAGTGGCTAAGGAAGCAGCATCCCTGAACTCTGCCTATAATTCCCGCTGGGTTCCCAATGTGGATCAAGCCTTTGCTGGGATCAAGCTGGTGAAAACGATCCCCTCCACGGCGGCTGAGCCAAAGGGCTACTTAACGGTCCGTGTATCGAATACGGAGCTGGCCAAGCTGCTGACGGGTGGGTTCTCGACCCGTGAAACGATGGTTGTTGATGATAAGATGAATATTATTATACATAGCAATGCGGTAAGAATTGGGCAAAGCGTATTAGCTGAGCCTTGGTCGAAGGAGCTGCAGGCCACGGGCAGTACGCAAGGCTATATCAACAGCACCTCCATGGGCATCCCTTATAGTGTAAGCTATAACCAGTCCCGCTACAATAATTGGATATATGTATCCGTCATTCCCATAGAGGAAGCAAGGAAGGAATCCGCCTCGATTGGCTGGGCCACATTGACGGCATGCTTGCTCTTGCTGTTATTTACCGCGCTCCTGTCTTATTGGGGCTCCATGCGGATGTCTTTTCCGATGCGCAGGCTGATGGAGTTTACGATGCGCCACAGCAAGCTGTCCATCGGAGGGGGCGCTGAGGCGAAGGACGAATGGCAATGGATTGGCTCACAATTTGCTTCGCTGCACCAGTCCAAGGAGCAATTGGAAAACCAAATGAAGATCCAATCCGGACAGCTCATCGACTACTTTATGCTTAAGCTGTTCCAAGGCGAGCTCTACCGCAGTGAGCTGGAGGAGAAAGCCAGTCAGTTTCAGCTACCTGTATGGCGTCGGTATGCGGTATTGGTTCTGCAAATCGATACGCTGGAGCAAACGCGCTACAAGGCTAGTGAGCAGGATCTGCTCTTGTTTGCAATCAATAATATCGCCGCTGAGCTTATTCCGCCGCCGCAGCGGATCCACGCGATGCTGGTTGGTAATTACCAGGTGACGCTGGTTGGCAGCAGCGAAGAGGATCATCGGGCGCTGCTCGGAGAGCTAAGCAGCCTTGCCGAATCCGTGCAGCGGGCGGTTGACGAATTCCTGGGGCTTAAGGCCAGCATCGGCATCAGCCGACCTTATGAGCTGATGTATGCAACGCCGCAAGCGCTGCTTGAGGCCAAGGAAGCGCTGCAATACCGGATTCGCCTCGGAGAAAAAGCGATTCTTCATCTGGACGATCTGCTGCCGCAGCAGGCGTCCCGCCATTACTATCCGCACCATTTGGTGTCGGAGCTCACACAGGCGATAGCCTTGCTCGATAAGGAGCGGGCCTGCGAGCTGCTCCAACAAATTATTCAGGAGGTCATTCGGGTAGAGACCGACCCGAATCTGTATCGAATGTCCTTTGCGATGCTGTTAACCGATCTGGCACGGGTGATGTACGATATGGGGGATACCGGAGAGCTGTTTTCCCAGGAGCATCGCAATGAGTATGAACAGCTATTCAGCCTCAAAACAACACAGGAAGTGGAGGGCTGGTTCAAGACGCAGATTATTCATCCGATGATCGAGCTAACACGCAAACGGCATGATTCGTCAGGCAAAAGTATTTCAAGATCTGTCATGGATTTGATCCACGACAATTATGACAGCGACCTTACGCTAGACCATTGCGCGATGCGGATGAATTACAGCACGCATTATATACGCCGGATGTTCCGCAAGGAAACTGGTATGAATTTCAGCGATTACTTGGCCGGGTTCCGCCATGATATGGCGAAAAGCTGGCTGAGTGGAACGGAAATGAAGATCACCGAGGTAGCTGAGCGGTTGCAATATACGAACGAACAAAATTTCATCCGCCATTTCCGCAAGCTGGAGGGGATGACGCCCGGCCAATACAGGGAGCAAAAAGTAAAAGAGCAGTGAAAGGGTTTGCTGTTAATAGTGGTGTCCGAGAGAAGTGGTATTTGAGAATAAGCGGTATCCGTGAGAAGCGCTAAGCCTGCGCTTCTTTTTTTTGAGTAAGGCGTCCCTTCTTAAGCCTGGTTTTCCTTGAGCCTTCAAGGATTATTACCGAGGGACGCTAGTGATTATAAGCCCTATTAAAGCTGGCATAATCTCTTGTTTATTCCTGCTTTTAGCTCCTAACAGCAGGTGGAGCGCTGCTGATTATTGAACGCAACCCGCGGCTTAGGTATGCTGGCGCTATCAACAGGAATCGAAGGAGGACATGGGATGGTGGAGCTTACTTCCGCACCGTTAAAGCCGAAATTGGTTACACGAAGCATTGCCCGCCAAAGGCTGGCCCGTCTGATTAAGAACAGATGGCTTTATGCGATGGCATTGCCGGGTATGCTTTTTTTTATTGTTTTTCGTTATGTGCCCATGTGGGGGTTGCTGATCGCCTTTCAGGATTATCAGCCTGCACTCGGCATGCTGCGCAGTAATTGGGTAGGGCTTAAGCATTTCGAGCGGTTTTTCTTCGATGCTTCCTTCGTCATGCTGTTTCAGAACACGATTATATTGGCCGTGTACAATCTGGTGTTCTTTTTCCCCTTGCCGATTATTTTGGCTTTGTTGCTGAATGAAATTCGCAAGGAGGCCTTTAAACGAACCATCCAAACAATTGTGTACATTCCACATTTTGTATCCTGGGTGGTCGTGGTGGGGATTTCTTACATCTTTTTCACGACCGAGGGCGGGATTGTCAACGATGTGCTTGCTTCTTTGGGACTAGCAAAAGCCGAATTTCTCATTTCCAGTGAATGGTTCCGTACGATGATCGTTTCACAGGTAATTTGGAAGGAGACGGGCTGGGGGACGATTATTTTCCTGGCGGCTTTGGCCGGAGTAGACCCCCAACTATATGAAGCGGCTACGATCGATGGAGCAGGACGCTTTCGCAGGTTATGGCATATTACGCTCCCGGCGATACGCAGTGTCATCGTGATTCTGTTCATCCTGAGGCTCGGCTCTTTTCTCGATACTGGCTTTGAACAAATTTTCCTGATGCTTAACGCCATGAACCGTGAGGTAGGCGAAGTTTTTGATACGTATGTATACAATGTCGGCATTCAACAAGGACAATTCAGCTATAGCACCGTAGTGGGCTTATTCAAATCGCTGGTCGGGTTGGTGCTGGTGGTAGGTGCCAATCGGTTGGCCAAAAAATTCGGCGAAAGCGGCCTGTATTAGGAGGGAGAAGGTACAGAATGGACAGCAAAGGCTTGGGAAACCGCATATTTGACGGCTTTAATTATACCTTTTTAGTGGTATCCGCATTGGTGACGTTAATCCCCTTTATTTACATTCTTGCGGTTTCGTTCGCAGAACCGGAGGAGGTGCTCAGGCGTGGCTTTATTTTATTCCCGACTACCTTCTCGCTGGAGGGATACCGTTATATTTTCTCCACGAGCACGATCGTCCACAGCCTGGTCGTCACCGTAGGCATTACGATAGTGGGGACACTGATTAATCTGGTGTTCACATCGCTGCTCGCGTATCCGTTATCGAGGCAGGACTTTGATGGGCGAAAAATTTGCATGATGCTCGTGGTGTTTACGATGCTGTTTAACGGTGGCATCCTGCCCACCTTTCTGGTAGTGAAGGCTGTCGGCCTGCTAAACAGCTATTGGGCGCTGCTTATTCCGAATGCGATCAGCGCATTTAACCTGATTGTGATCGTGAGCTTTTTCCGGCAGCTGCCGGAGGGGCTTGAGGAGGCGGCCAAGATAGATGGCTGCAGCGATGTAGGGCTGCTCGTTCGCATCGTGCTCCCCCTATCAGCTCCGGTGCTGGCTACGTTTGCGTTATTTTACGCAGTGGGGCATTGGAATACTTTTTTTAGTGCAATCCTCTATATCAACGATTCCAAAATGTGGCCGATTCAGGTATGGCTCAGGCAAATTGTGATCCTCTCCCAAGGCGGGATTGGCGACTCGACGCAGTTTGACCAAAATTTTGTACAGCCGCCGCCGCAAATTATTAAGATGGCTGTTATTGTGATTTCAACAGTACCGATTTTGCTGGTGTACCCGTTTTTGCAGAAGCATTTTGCCAAGGGAGTTTTGCTTGGATCTGTAAAAGGTTGAAAAAAGCTCCTAATAGTTGTTATTAGGAAAGCGTTCACATAAAATTAGATTAGGGAGGCAATATGGCAATGAAACGATATAGGGGCAATTTAAGCATGGGCAAAAAAGGCATGAAAAAAGCAAGTGTTACAACGATGGGTGTGCTGTTAGGCTTATCGGCTCTACTTGCAGGCTGTGGAAGTAATGGTCCGGTGGCAGGAACGAATGGAGCAAGTACGGAAGTGGAAAACAAGGGTCCCTTAAACTTAAGCGTTATGACTTTAATGTATGCCGAGCCGCCTAAGGCGGACAGCGATGTACAGAAAAAGATTGAAGAATACACGAATACGAAGCTGGATATTTCATGGGTACCCAACTCCTCTTATAAGGAGAAGGTCAATGTGACCATTGCTTCAGGGGAGCTTCCCAAGGCATTGCTTGTGCAAAACAATAAGGACTCCAACATTTTGAGCGCTGTCCGCTCCGGTGTATTTTGGGAGGTCGGTCCGTATTTGAATGATTTTCCGAATTTGGCGAAAATGAATAAGTCCGTCTTTGACAACATTAAGGTGGATGGCAAAATTTATGGGTTATTCCGTGCCCGTGACTTGACGCCTAACGGCATTATTTTTCGCAGTGACTGGTTGAAAAGCCTGGGCCTTAGTGAACCGAAAACGATCGATGAGCTATATGCCGTACTGAAGGGCTTCACGCTTGGTGATCCGGATAAGAATGGCAAGCAGGATACGGTAGGCTTAACCGATGAGAAAACGATGGATGGCTTCCTGGTAGTTGCTTCCTATATGGGTGCCCCGAACGGCTGGGAAGTGAAGGACAGCAAGCTGAGCCCGGATTTCTTGTCGCCAGCGTATTTTGAAGCGATGAAATTTTATAAAAAGCTGTACGACGAAAAGCTGATCAAGCAGGATTTCCCTGTGATGAACAACCAACAGAAGAAGGATGATATGAATCAAGGCAAAGCCGGTGCCGTTATTTCCAGTATGCTGGATGCTGCGGGCTACCAAGCCTCACTGACCAAAACCTTCCCGGGAGCGGACGTCGATGTAGTGAGCCGTATTAAAGGCACAGCAGGTGAAAGGTCGCCGGGGGGCCAAGGCTATAACAGTGTGTTTATGTTTCCAAAGTCCAGTGTGAAGTCCGAGGCGGAGCTGAAGCAGATTCTGGGATTTTTCGATAAGCTGTCCGATCAAAAGATGCTGGATTTACTCGGCTGGGGCGTGGAAGGCAGGCATTATAAAATAGAGGAGGGCAAGCCGGCCTTTATTGACCAAAAGCTGCAGGATACCGAGGTGGGCTCAAGCTACCTCCAGCTGCAGGTCGCCAAATATTCGGCCAAAACCACAGGCAAAGAAACACCGCTGATGGAAAAGTATAACAAGATGATTAAGGATAACGAATCGATCGTCGTTAGTAACCCGGTTAACCCGCTGGTGTCGGATACCCAAACTACCAAAGGCAATGAGCTAAAACCCATCATTGATGATGCCCGTACTAAATTTGTATTGGGCAAGCTTGATGAGGCAGGCTGGAAGCAAGCGATTGAGCAATGGCGAAAAGCAGGCGGCGATAAAGTGATCGAAGAATATACCGCGCAATATGCGAAAAGTGGTAAGTAAAAGAAGCAGGGGCAGGGCGGGGGCAGAAATGCCTCTCCTCGCTCCAAGGATGAGAAGGGGATGAAAGCATGCCAGACAACCTAATTAAGGTTTTGCTTATTTCGGGAAACGACAATCACAAATGGCATCATTGGGAGGAAACGACCCCATTAATTAAGGAAGCGCTTGAGGAAAAGGAATCGATCCATGTCACCGTTTCCTATGAAATTGAGGTGCTGGCCGATGAATCCTTATTAGCTTTTGATGTGATCGCCTTTAATTATTGCAATTGGCAGGATCCCACAGAGCTAAGCGCGCAAGCGAAAACCAATCTGGTAGCCTTCGCAGAGCAGGGCGGCGGGCTGGTGATTTTGCATTTTGCCAATGGGGCCTTCCATTTCTCCTTGCCTGAAGCCGGCCAATCCGATTGGTCGGAATACCGCCGGATGGTGCCAAGAGTATGGAACCATCATGGCGGTAGCAGACATGACCGATACGGGGAGTTCGAAGTCACAATTACCGACGGCTCCCACCCGATTACGCAGGGCATCCCATCGTTTATGGTTCAGGATGAGCTTTATTTTCATCAAGAAGGCGAGGTTGATATCCATATTCTTTATTCGGCGGTTTCGCAAATAACGAACCAAGCTGAGCCGTTGGCCTGGGTAAGCCAGTATCACAGCTCCAGGGTTTACCAAACCTTGCTGGGGCATGACAGGAACGCTTATCTCGTCGAAGAGGTGCGGGAGACATTAAGGCGAGGGACGATTTGGGCAGCTAATATGAAGGGGGAAGCTTAATGAATACAGTGAAAACCGCTTGCATATCCGGTACTGACAGAGGTATTGGATTGGCGCTGACGAAGGATTTGCTGTCTGCGGGTTATATCGTATTTGCGGGAGGCGTTATTCCGGGCAATGAGCATATCAACCGGCTGGCGCTACAATTTCCGGGGCAATTATACGCATTCACACTGGATGTAGGCAGCGACCAAAGCGTAAGGGATGCTGCCTTGTACATTGAGAGCAAGACCGACCGATTGGATATATTGATCAATAATGCAGCGATTCTTGGTGACACCCATAAGACCATGGGTGATGATATCGATTTCGATGAGATTCAGACGGTGTATAACATCACCGCGCTGGGTGCGATTCGTTTGTCGAACGCTTTGATCAGGCCCCTTATGAATGGCGGCAAGCTGATTGTGTCGATCTCGTCCGAGGCAGGCAGCATCGGGAACAGCTACCGTGAAGCCTGGTATGGATACTGCATGGCTAAAGCAGCATTAAATATGGGCTCTTCCATCATCCATAACCGTATTCGCAAGGAGGGTGGGCGTGTTCTTTTGGTGCATCCCGGCTGGGTGAAGACCTATATGCACGGTACATGGAGCGATGCGGGTACGTACACGCCCGAAGAGGCGGCGGCTCATATTCTACAAAGGATTGAAGAATGCAAGGATGAAATCCGTGAACGGCCAATTTATATCGAAGCCGATACGGGGCATGAATTACCTTGGTAAGCTAACAGCAAAATGGCATTTGTTAGCAAACTGTTTAGAATACTAACGAATTAATAGAAGGAAACTAAAACCGACTAAATGTCTATCTGTTATAGTGGCGTATAGCTAGTTATAGAAATCAGGGGGTTTTAGCGGATGGCGAAAATAATGGTAGTGGATGATGCGGCGTTTATGAGAATGATGCTAAGAACCATGCTGATCGAAGGCGGGCATGAAGTGGTTGGAGAGGCAGCAAATGGCCTGGAAGCCGTGCAATTATATATGAAAATAAAACCAGAGCTGGTCACGATGGATATTACAATGCCCGAAATGGACGGGGTGGAAGCGGTGAAAGAAATTCGCAAGCTAGATCCAGCAGCCAAAATCATCATGTGCTCGGCAATGGGGCAAAAAGCAATGGTCGTTCAGGCAATCACCTCCGGAGCCAAGGATTTTATTGTGAAGCCTTTTCAAAAGGAGCGTGTTCTTGAGTCTGTGGATAAAGTACTAGGTGTATTGCCAGTGCCGTGATAGGCTCGCGATGGATGGGGAAGCGAAAGCAATTGACAAAGTGGAGCGGCTGTTTTAATATTTAGACACGATAGTAAACGCTTACCAAACCTCGAGCTTAGGATGAGATTGATGGAAAAAATTACTTTAAAAACATTAGCGGACTTATTTCAAGTCTCCCCAAAGACCGTATCCAAAGTGCTGAACCACAAGCCAGGCGTTCGGGAGGAGCTGCGTAAAGCCATTCTGAATAAAGCGGAAGAGCTTCATTATGTGCCGAATTTATTCGGGCGTGGCCTTCAAGGCGGCTCCATGAAAACGATCGGGGTTATTCTTTCCGATAATACGAGCCCCAATTATTCTACCGTACTGAAGGGGATCGAGGCTTCTGCTGATAAGCATGGGTATAATATCATTCTCTGTAATTCCAATGAGTCCAAAGAAACGGAGGAGCAGAAGATCCGTTTATTAACAGAGAAGCATGTTGAAGGGATCATTCTTGCTTCAGTTTCCTATACGACGGATGTGATGAAGCGTAAGTCCTTGCTGGGCTTGAAAAATCTTGGTATTCCTTATGTCTTGATCAGCCGGATGATCCATGACGAGGAGCCTCATGATATCGTGAAGACGAATGATATCGAAGGCGGCTACTTGGCAACTAAGTATTTAATGGATCGTGGCCATAGAGACATCATTTATTTGGCCAACAAATATTCGGTCACCTCGTCCCATGAAAGGCTGGTTGGCTTTAGAAAAGCATTGGAGCAGCAGGGGCTGCCGTTCAAGCAAGCGCACATTATTGATCAATGCGAGTCTACGATGGAAAGTGGTTATAAGGTCATGCAGGCTGTCTTGGCGGAATGTAAGGACTTTACTGCTGTTCTGGCTTTTAATGATTTGATCGCTGTTGGTGCCATGTCCGCGATCCAGGAAAAGGGCTATCGTATTCCCGAAGATATCGCAGTAATAGGCTACGATGACATTGAATATGCTAAGTTTACGAATCCCCCGTTAACTACCATTCGGCAGGATGCAGATCGAATTGGCCACTTGGCTATGGATGTTCTCCTGAATAAAATTAACAATCCGGATGCGGAGCAGCAGCAAATCTATTTACCGCCGCAATTTATTGAAAGAAGCTCGGTGTAATTGTATATAATTGCTTGCTGAATCTTTTTTTTGGGCACAAGGTAAACGTTTACCATTCTTTCTAAAAGAGGAGCTGTGTAGCATGTCCATGGTATTAAAAACAGAAATCGTTGAGTCTACTCGAATTACAAGCGGGGAGGGGCAATTCTTTTTTGGCTATTACGATAACCCGGCGTTCAGCGAGAACGGTCAGTATCATCTGTATCATAGGTTGGACTTTATGAACCGCCTCCAAGCACCTGGAGATCAAATCGAGCTCGGGATGATTGAGCTCAACACAGGACGAATGATCCCGCTCATCGAGACAAGGGCATGGAATTTTCAACAAGGCTCCATGCTCCAATGGGATCCGAATGCGCCGAATGAGCAAATTTTGTTCAATTCGCTCAAGGATGGTGCCTATCGAGGAACCGTGATGAATATCCATACGGGCGATATCCGGTATTTGGATGCCCCGATTGCCAATGTAGATCCGACTGGAAACTATGCGGTAAGCATTAATTTCAGCCGAATGTTTAATTATCGCCCAGGCTACGGATATGTCGATATTGCAGATCCTTATTTGAACCAGAACCACCCTGCGGATGATGGGATCAGGCTGATCGACCTTCAATCAGGAGCAAGCAAGCAGGTGCTCAGCCTCGATGAAATATGGAATTTTATTGAGCCGATCTATAGGCTCGAGGAAGCGAAGCTGACGCTTAACCATATTAATTTCAATACGGATGGCACACGGTTTGTCTTCCTGGCACGATCCAAGCAAGGCCCTGACCAGCGGCGGGTTACCGCAACGTTAACCGCTAATGCGGATGGAAGCGGCTTGCATGCCTTGTCCACCTACGAATACGCATCCCATCTGCATTGGAAGGACCCCGTGCATCTGCTGCTGCATAGTGCGAACGGGGAAGGTGACCAGCTGTATTTGTACCCCGATGGAACGACAGATGAACCGGTTGCGATCGACAAGGATTACTTCCTGGAGGATGGCCATTGCAGCTATTCACCGGACAGGGCATGGGTGTTGTATGACAGCTACCCCGACGAGCAGGACTACCGCCATTTGTATCTGTACCAGCCTGCCAGCAAAAAAGGCATCACGCTCGGCTCCTATTATTCCGATCCGCTGCTGAATAAAGCGATCGGCGATAGCGGCACCGATATCCGCTGCGACCTGCATCCCCGGTGGAACCGGGAAGGAACAGGCATCACCTTCGACTCGATGCATGAAGGCTCTCGACACATCTACGCGATGGACCTGCGCGAGGTGATGGCTACGTATCATTAGTGAGGTTACTTGTGCTTTTTCGATAATCTACATCAGTGCCCTCTTCCATCCGCGTAGGGGGCTTTTTCTTATTCAATCTAGGACACAACGAAAAAAAGTATAAAACGGATGCGCGGGAAGTGTATGGTTCGGTTCCGGTGAAGCGTGTAGTCTGGAAATATCCTTAATTGGAGCCACTTAAATGAAGATAAGAAAGAGGGATCAAGATGAGCAAACAAGCAGGACCATTAGCTGAACAATTGATGGCAAATCTATTAAACAACCCGGCGTTGGTAGCCGTATGGGATTTTCAGGAGGAGGCCGGCAAGCCACGCCTGTCTCAAGGCAAGCAAATCTATACGCTGCAGGAGATGTCCGCCGAGCCAATCCAGCGAGTGGAAGAAGGCATACTGGGCGACTACAGCGCCAGATTGGAATTCGGGCAGTGGCTTAATCTGCCTAGAAAAGATTGCCCTGAGCTTAATTTTAGCGGAGCATCAAGCGATTTGACAATTGTAGCGTGGGTGAAGCGGAGCGAGCGGGAGGATCGTGGCTGCCAGGCCGTTGCCGGGATGTGGAACGAATCCAAGAAGCAACGGCAATATTGCATGTTTTTGGATCTGCAAATATGGGACAGCAAGGATCAGATTGGCGGTCATGTGTCGGCTATAGGCGGTCCAACGCCCGGCTATAAATATTGCATGACGACGGCTCTTGGCAGCACAGCCGTCAGCAAGGAAGAATGGCATTGCTTAGCATTTACCTACGATGGCACCTTTGCCCGCTGCTATCTGGATGGCAAGCTTGATGAGCGCGAAGGCTTCAATCCTTATTTGTACGAGGGCGGCTTGTTTGATGGCGGTGAGGATGGCGCGGATTTTACCGTAGGCGCGGTGGATCGGTCAGGCGTACCCGGCAATTTTTACAGCGGCTTGCTGGGAGGGCTTGCGGTATTCAACCGTGCTTTGTCAGAACAGCAAATCGCAGATTTGCAGCGGTTTATGCCAAAAGCATAAGGCGGTTAGCACATGATCAGCAGCACCTTGCAGAGCCATCTAAATTGTGGCGAATGCTAGCGGAGTGGCAGGGGTGTTATGGAGATAGCGAAGCGGTGCCTACACGCTTTCTGTAAGAAAGCGACTTCGTAAGCATAGGCTGTTCATGGATTTTTACCTCTAAATGGTTCATACAATCAAAAAACCTTGAACAACAGTAATCGGAGGAATAGTGAATAACAAGCGGAGCGGCAGGGGTGTTATGGAGATAGCGAAGCGGTGCCTTTGTTCATGGATTTTTACCTCTAAATGGTTTATACAATCAAAAATCCTTGAACAACAGTAATCGGAGGAATACCAGTGGTCCTTATTCACCTCACTTCTCCCATTGACGAAAACCTTATAAATCTTCTATGATGCAAACGTGGCTACAAAATTACGGCTTTCAAGGGAGGGCTCCAGATGTATACGATGATGCTTGTGGAAGATGAGACGATTATTCTTGAGGGACTGAAGGCTTGTCTGGACTGGCCCTCTCTTGGAATTGAGATTATCGGGGAAGCGGCTGACGGAGCGGCTGCGCTGAAATTAGCGCAGGCGCTGCGGCCTGATATTATTTTAACGGATGTAGTGATGTATGGTATGGACGGGATCGAATTCGTGAGCAGGCTGCGTGATGAGGCGATGGAAAAGCAGCCCCAGGTCATTGTGATCAGCGGGCATGAGAATTGGTCGTATATGAAATCGGCACTGCAGCTTAAGGTCACGGACTATTTGCTGAAGCCATTCGATACCGAGGAGCTCCAGCAGGTGATTATTAAAGCGAAAAAAGCTTGCGACGCGGACCGCGACCATAATGAAAGCATCAGAAAGCTGGAGATTCAGGTTAGCAGCTCCCAATCACTCGTGATGGAGCGCTTTCTACAGGACTGCTGCCTGAGCAAGCAAACGCCTGAGGAATGGTCGATCCATGGCGAATATCTCGATATGGAGGCATTGCAGCAGCAAGCGCCCTTCCGTGCCGTTTATTTGGAATGTTTGCCTGGCTACGCGCCCCTCCAGGAGGGGATTAAAGAGAAGCTGCGGCTGCTGCATATTTTCCCTCTAGGCAAGGGCAAATATGGCGGATTGGCTGACCGCACAAGCGGACTGGATGAGCCAGCCAAGCGGCAATGGATCCATGATCAGCAGATCAAGCTGCGCGTGGGCTCCCCGGTGAACAGCCTGGAGCAAATCCATGAATCGTTCAGACAAGCAAGAACCTCAATGATCCAGCGTTCTCTGCTCAGCGAAAGCGAGGGAAAGAGCTACAGTGACAGCGAGCCGTGGGATCACGAGCAGCCGAAGCTTTCCCCGCAGCTACAGGCCGAGCAGGAGCAGTTTTTCGAGCGCAAAGCGGCGCTGGAGGAAGCGGTCATCACGGAGCTTGAGAACAATGACCAGATGAATAGGGTATATTCAATCCGCTTATACTTTGACTGGTTTCGCAAATTTGATCGGCAGCAGGTACCCTATTTGCAAGCATTTTGCGGCATTTTGCTGATGCAGATCAAGCAGCGCTTCGCCGTGCTGGTGGAATCGGGTAATGTCGATTTTGTTTCGGAAAGTATAGAAGCGATGGGTAGCTGTCTCACCGATGAGGATTTAGAAGAATACATGGTGAACCTGTTGGATCATTTGGCCGACCTGATTCACAGCAAGCCTGACCAACGCAAAGTCGTCCGCAGTATTATGGACTTGAATTCATAGCTTGTACATGGAGGAGCTGTCAATTTCCTATTTGGCGGCCAAGGTGCATTTATCGCCGAACTATTTGGCTACATTATTTAAGAAGGAAGCGGGGACTACTTTAAACGACTATGTGACCAGGACGCGGATTTACCATGCCAAGAGGCTGCTTTCGGAGAGTAACCTGCTAATTCAGGAAATTGCTGAGAAGGTAGGCTATAAGGACGTTAAATATTTTACCAAGCTGTTCAAAAAAGAGGTCGGAGACAGCCCGAGAGCGTACCGTGACCAATGATAAAAAATACGGTCCTGCGTCGTCTGTCACTCTTTGATGGCCGCATCAAGCTGCGGCACAAGCTGCTTATTGCCTTTATCCTGATTGTGCTGGTCCCCACGCTTAGCATTGGTTTTTTTTCTTACCAAAAATCCTCCTCAATCATCCAGGAGCAGACCAGCCATGCTTATTTGGAGGCGCTTCGGCAAACCTCGATTAATATTGCCTACCGGCTGAGAGAAGTGGAAAATATTTCGGAGCTGATCTACACCAATGAGAAGCTGCAAAAAATTGTTCGCAAAGCGGCGTCCCAAGAGCTGTCCATATCCGAGGTATATGAGGACTACAAAAGCTTAACCGAGATTATTACGAATCTGGAGAAAAATCGCAATATTTTCCGTATCCGCTTATTTGTGCCGGGCAATCCGCTGTATGCAACAGAGAATCGCAATATTTTCACCTCTACCAAAGAGGATGCACAAAAGCTGAATGACGAATTGCTAGGCCAGCCTGGGCTTATGAAATGGAGCTATGTCGGGCAGCAAGCCTATTTATCGAGTGGCTACAAATCAGTCATTTCGCTGCATCGGTTAATGAAGGATTTTGACCAGGTTAATAATGTGCTTGGCGCTGTGGCGATTGATATGGATGAGAATACGTTAAATGAAGTGTTGCGGGATATGAGCCTTTCCCTCCCCTATCAGGCGATGCTCGTCAATAAGGACTCGTTGATTACAGCCTATACGAATAAGCAGGATACACCAGCTATTGGCTGGGAGGAGCTCAAGCAGAAGCTGCAAAGCCAGCCTATGGTAAGCCAAGGCTACCAAAAAATCGGCATCCAAGGAAAACCGTACCTGTATTTGGTTTATCCAGTGGAGCAGCTCGATTGGAAGCTGGTTGTGCTGATTCCGACTATGAATATTACGGACCAGAGCACGCTGTTGGGCATATTTATTTTTGGCCTGACTTTACTATTAATAGCTGTGGCAATTGCGTTGTCGATTCTGTTATCGGGCAAAATCACGCACCGGATTCATATTTTGGCTGAGAAAATGAAAGGCATTGAGCAGGGGAATTTCGGGGAAATGGTAGAGGTTAGCGGCAATGACGAAATTTCGCTGCTGCAGCGGCGTTTTAACCGGATGTCTGCGGAAATCAATAACCTGATCGAGGAAGTATACAAAATTACGATCAGCAAGCAGCAGGAAGAGATGAAGGTGCTGGAGGGGCGCATTAACAGTCACTTTCTTTACAATACATTGGATACGGTGAAGTGGATGGCATTTCGCAATAACGAGCCGGACATTGTGCAAATTGTGACGAGCTTGTCCAAATTTTTCAGGATTAGCTTAAATAAAGGAAATGATATCCTGACAGTAGAAAAAGAATTGGAGCATGTGGGTGCTTACATGGACATCCAAAATGTCCGCTTCGACGGCTTGCTGGGGTTTCATACCGATATCGATGCTGAGTTGTCGAGCATGCAGATCATTAAGCTCATTGTGCAGCCGGTCGTGGAGAATGCAATTATTCATGGCATTAACAAAAAGCCGGATAAACAGGGGAACATTTCAATTAAGGGAACCATCATCGGGGATTTTATCGAATTTACGGTCATTGACGATGGAGTAGGGATGGATCGTGACACCGTTGCGACTTTATTTGAGGAGACGGGAACCGGCTACGGCTTGCGTAATGTGCACCAGCGGCTCGTGCTTTCCTATGGCCAGGATTGTGGTGTGGCGGTTTGGAGCAAGCCGGGGATGGGCACGGCGGTTAAGCTGACTTTACGAAAGGAAAGGCGGGTCTTCCTGGTATAGACCAGATCACACATAAGTGAGTAGAATAGTGCACCTATTCGTAGCTTTGCCCCGTTACCGGGGCTTTTATTTTTGTGTATGATAAACGTATAAACAATATGTAAGCGATACCAATAAGCATGGACAGAAGAAAGGAGGGCTACCTTGTATGGAAAATGTAAATGTGAAAGCACAACAGAAAGTAGAACGCACCCAAGCTAAACGGCGAACCTGGCTAAAGGATTTGCGGCAGGATTACGATCTGTATTTGCTGCTGTTGCCAGGGCTGTTAGTTTTATTGCTGTTTAAATATACACCAATGTTTGGTGTTGTGATCGCTTTCAAGGATTATAATTTGTTTGATGGCATTTGGGGCAGCCCGTGGGCGGGATTCAAGTATTTCCAGGAGCTTTTTGATAGTCCGAAATTTTATACAGTGCTGGGCAATACGTTACTGATCAATTTTTATAAGCTATTTTTTCAGTTTCCCTTGCCGATTGTACTTGCCTTGATGATTAATGAGGTACGCCATCTGGCTTTCAAGCGTTTAACACAGACGATTACGTATTTGCCACATTTCTTGTCATGGGTTATCATCAGCGCGATTTTTATCAATCTGCTTTCACCGCAAACGGGAATTTTAAGAGAAGTATTCGCTTTTCTCGGCCTGCAAAATGTGCTGGTGATCGCTGACGAACGGTTTTTTCGTAGCCTGTTGGTCGTTTCGGCTGCATGGAAGGAGACAGGCTGGTCCTCAATCATTTACCTGTCGGCGATTGTCTCGATTGACCCACAGCAATACGAAGCAGCCAAGATGGATGGCGCAGGCAAGCTGCGGCAAATCTGGCATGTGACCCTGCCCGGTATTCGCAGTGTTATCGTATTTATCATTATGCTGCGGATCGGCAATGCTTTATCGAATGATCTGGAGCAGGTGCTTATGTTCTACAGCCCGCTTGTCTACAATGTGGGGGATGTAATTGGAACCTATGTATACCGTGTTGGACTTGGCGAGATGAAATACAGCTTCACCACGGCTATTGGGCTGTTCCAGTCGCTAATCGCGATGATCCTGATTATAACGGCTAATGCCGTTAGTAAAAAATTCGGCGAGCGCAGCTTATGGTAAAGAAAGGGGGAGGGCATCATGCGCTTAAAAACAAAAAATGAAATCGCATTCGAGCTATTTAATTACATTATTTTATGTATGATCATTTTGCTGTGCTTAATTCCTGTGCTGAACATTGTTGCCAAATCCTTCAGCCAAGAGGGGGCCGTCATAGCGGGAGATGTATTCATATGGCCGATTGGCTTCCACTTGGATGCGTATAGAGTAGTACTGGGGAGCCAGAAGTTTTTAAGCTCATTTGGGAATTCGGTCTTTATAACCGTAGTCGGCACGATTATTAATGTTACACTTACCGTATTTACCGGCTATGCGCTGTCACGCGGCAGGCTTAGAGGGCAAAAAGCGATTATGATGCTGTATGTGTTTACGATGCTGTTTGGAGCGGGGTTAATTCCAACCTATCTCGTTATTAAAAGCTTAGGGCTACTCGACACATTATGGGCTTTGATTATTCCGACGCTCGTAAGCCCTTTCAATATGATTATTGTCCGGCTGTATTTCTACAGTATCCCGGACAGTTTAGAGGAATCCGGCAAGATGGATGGCGCAGGCAATCTGCGAATCCTGTTCTCGATTATGATCCCACTGGCCATGCCGGTTATCGCGACGATTGGGCTGTTCTGTGCGGTTGAATATTGGAATAGCTATTTTGACGCTTTGATGTATATCAACAATTATAAGCTGCTGCCGTTGCAGGTGTTTCTCAGAGAAATGATTCTCAGCGCGTCGGATGCAAGCAATAATGTGGATGTACTTGCACAGGTACATGTCTCGCTGGAATCGATTCGTGGTGCTACCGTAGTAGCGGCAACATTGCCGATTGTTATCGTATACCCGTTCCTGCAAAGATATTTTGTGAAAGGGATTGCGCTTGGAGCTGTAAAGGGTTAAATGTTACATGAAGAAGGCTAAACTCGCAACAATGGCCGAAGGGTTGAACCCGAAGTACGGTGAATAGCAGCCATTCTGCTGAGCATCGCTGTGCTTCGTAAACTAATAAATATAAGGGGATGAACAAAATGAAAGCGGTCACGAAAAAATCAAACATCAAAAAAAGCGTAAGTATTTTGCTGCCTACTGTATTTCTAGGTCTGTCACTTGCAGGCTGCGGGGGAGCGACAAGCACACCACAAGCAAGCACGAGCCCAAGCGGGCAGCCAGCAGCAGGAGGAGCCAAGCCAACCATCAAGCTGCTAGTTCCCAACAATGTAGAGGAATTTCCAAGCGGCTCCGATGTTAATAACAATGAAATCGTCAATGCGATCCGCGAAAAAACTGGCTACAACACGCAATGGGAGCTGCTGCCCAAGGATGCTGAAGCGGCAAGGCAAAAGCTGAACGTGCTCATGGCATCCGGAGACACACCGGATATTATCGTCATCGGCGACAAGCCGACCTTCGGGAGCTTCCTGCAGCAAGGACTGCTAACTCCATTGGATCCGCTTCTGGACGAGGTTGGTCCCAACATCAAAGGATCCTTAACACCCGAGCAGTGGAAATCCGCGTCCTATGACGGCAAAATTTATGCAATCCGTACGGTAACCTTTAATACACCGACAAAGGGGCTTATGGCTAGGAAGGATTGGCTGGATGCTGCTGGAATTAAGGAACCGAAAACACTGGATGAATTTTATGCGGCTTTAAAAGCTTTGAAAGAGAAAAAGCCGGATGCGGTACCATTTGGCGGTGCCTTGGCGCAGGGTGGTGGCGACCTTACTTCGCTTGAGGCGATTGCAGGCGCTTTCGGACAGGCTGTCGATTACTCGGCCACAGATGGTAAGGTTGTTTATAACCCGGTTACTGATGATGCTAAAGAGTTTTTGACTTTTGCTAACAAGCTTTACAGTGAAGGCTTGCTGGATAAGGAATCATTGGTCAACAAAAATGACAATCTAAAGGAAAAGCTCGTCAGTGGCAAAGCGGCAATGTCCACCATTGGCTGGCCGGATGCCAAGACAATTGACGATGCGTTGAAAAGCAAAGAGCCCAATTCCAAGCTCGTGTACATTGACCCACCAACAGGTAAAAATGGGATGTCCGGTGTAGCTAAGGCGACCTCGACAACTAAATATTTTGTGATTCCTAAATTCAGCAAAAACGCCAAGGAAGCTATCAAATTCCTAAATAAAATATCCGAGAAGGAAATTATCGACTATATTTCATTTGGTGAGGAAGGCAAGCATTATAACAAGAAGGATGGCCAGTTTATCGCTACTAAGGAAGCGGAAAGCATTCGGTACCGTGTGTACTACAACCTATTTGATACTGTAGAGCTAGGTACACAACGGATGCAGCAAAAAGGCTTTGCTCCTTATTTCGAGCCAACCATTAAATATTCGAAGTACGAAAATGTACTGGATATGGTGCCTCCGATTGAAGCGGTCGACAAGAAAACCAAAGAGCTACTTGATCTGAAAAAGGAATACTATTTGAAAATCATTTCCGGTGCGCTGCCGTTAACGGCATTCGACGAGTATGTATCCAAGTGGAAAAAAGCGGGAGGGGAAGAAGTACTGAAGGCTTTGAATGACGCTTATAATGTGAAGAAGTAGTGGATCAGCAGTAAACGATTAAAAACACCTCCTCAACAGTTTACGCCAATCACGGAAGGAACTGATCTGTAAGTGGTCAGATCTTCCGTTGTTTGGCATTATGCTGAGTCACCCTATGGAGTAAAGCAATAGAAATCAGATCCCGTTTTGCTTAAATTTAAATACGATGCTTGCGCCGGAATTCCGAAGGGTTGATGCCCATTTTTTTTGTAAACAGCCGGCTAAAGTAAAAGCCGTTCTGGTAGCCGCATTGCACAGCGATATCATCAAGCGTGTGCAGGGATTCCAGCAGTAGCCTGCGCGCTTTTTGTAGCCTGATCTGTGTTGCATATTCAACGGGAGTCGAGGAGAAGGTGGACTGAAAGCGACGTGTTAACTGCGAAGCGCTAAGTCCAATGCTTTGCGAAAGCTGCTGCATCGACAATTCAGTCTCACAGGCGTGCTGCTGAATATAAGCGGCCGCTTCGTGCATTAAAGGGTCAGCGGTGCGCTGCTGCAGCTGCGACGAAACCCTCCCCTCTCTGGCTGTTAGAAAAAGAAGGTCGCTTATCAGATGCGCTTCAGCTTCAGCTCTGGCTGCTGGTGCCTCATCGCGCAATTCCTTCAGGAATTGGAACGTCGAGGAGAGCCGTTCCAGATCATGTATTTTTACCTTGCCTGCAGGCCAGGAACCGTACACTTCAAATTCAATAAAATGAAAGGCGGTTGGCTCCAGCATATACCTGCGCAGCGTTTGACCAGCTGGACAAAAGACGAGGTCGCCCAGAATGGCCTCTTGAGTAGGCGGGCTGCCATCTAGCGAGTAAAGAAAACGGCCTGAATGTGCTGCCAATATCACCCAATGCTGATAAGTATCCTCGGCGAGCATAAACTCCTTCAGGCTGTGGCTGTAATGATAACGCCTAACTCTAAGATTTCCAAAGCTTTTCATGAAAATCACCACATTTCTGCAAAAAAGTATATAAATTATAGTAAACCAATGCATGTAAAAAGTAAATAATTGCTTGTATGATTGAGTTGTGAGCAAGAATAATTATAACCACTACATGCTTAAAAAGTGAAAGGGGAACTTCAAATGAAACGTTTAAATTTTCTTACCTATGAGCAATTACAAAGCTATAAGGACACAGGCTATTTGGTACTGCGGGATGTGTTTACACCTAGCGAGGCAACATTGATGCAGGTTGAATGCGACCGCCTAATGACTTTGGAGGACTACACCGATCCCAAAAATATTCGTGCAGGCCATAAAAAATATGCGAACGGTGACATTAAGCTGGAAAGAATGGATCCATGTCACGACATCTCATCCGTATTTGATAAGCTTGTCAACGATGAACGGATCTTAGCTCCCTTGCGTGACCTATACTTGGATGAGCCGTTATTGTTTAAAGATAAGCTCATTTTTAAGCTTCCGGGAGCCAATGGATATTCCATGCATCAGGATGGTTCATGGTGGCAGGGATTTCCAATTGAGGGCTTAATCTCTGTGATGATTGCTATTGATGGAGCGAGCAAGGAAAATGGCGGCTTGGAGCTGTTTCCCGGGTATCATCAGAAGCTGCTTTCGACAGAGGGTGAATTACGTAATATGAACGAAGAGGAAATTGCTGGAGTGGATCCAAGATCAGGTGAAATTGTGGAGACACGACCCGGCGATATTATTATTTTTCATTCCTTCACCCCGCATCAAAGTGGCGTGAATTTGTCAGAGAAAAGCCGCAAGCAAATGTATCTAACCTATTCACCTGCCAAAAACGGCCAGCTTTACAAGGCGCATTACCAGCATTACCAGCGTTATAACCTAAAGGGCAAAGATCCTGCAGAGTATTATTTCTACTAAGTAAGAAACTTAACGCTAAGAAACCTAGATGGTATTATGAGGCTGTCCCAAAAGGGCAAATACGGATGAGCCTGTCCCAAATTGCAAGCAAAAGAACCTCCTTATCCACGATTTAAGTGGAGTGGAGGTTCTTTTTGCACCGAATTCATTTCAAAGTAGAGTTTGTTACATAATCATCCTACATCACCAAGGCAAAGCCTCGCCCATATGGAAAAAGCCGCCGGTCGGCCCGTCGTCTGGAAGCGTTGCAAGGAGAATACTCGTCAGGCTTCCGTCCTCAATTCCAAGCGGCGCCAACTTACCGCCCAGCTCGCTCTGCACCCAGCCCGGATGTGCGGAATTGACTTTGATGGTTGTATCCCTTAATTCATGCGCTAAGTGAACCGTAAACGCATTAAGCGCCGTTTTGGTTGCATTGTAGGCAAACGCTTTGAGCGAATAGATGGGTGAAGCAGGATTGGCATGGAGAGTTAGTGACCCCAATACACTGGAAAGATTAACGATTCTGCCTGATGCAGATTTATGGATTAATGGCAGTAATGCCTGTGTCAGCCGAACCTGGGCAAAGAAGTTGATATCAAACGTCTCCCGGAGCTGTTCCATAGGAAGCTTGCTTGTCTCGTTCTCCCCGATATCCGACGCGCTTGGAGCCTCTACCATAATGCCGGCATTATTGACCAGGATATCTAATTTTCCGTGACGATTAGCAATATAGTCATAAGCGGTCTGGTCGTCTTCCGGCCGTTTTAAATCGTTAAGCAGAAATTCGGCGGCTAGCCCTTCGACTCGCAGTGACTCGGCGGCGGCTTCACCTTTTTCAGTGTCTCGTGCTCCGATAATGACCGTTGCCCCAAGCTTGGCAAGCCCCCGTGCCGTCTCCAGGCCGATTGCCCGGTTGGCTCCGGTTATAAATGCTACCTTGCCTTGTAAATTCGTCTTTTGGTTCTCCATGTTTAATTGCCTCCTTTTATGATTGAAAATACAAGGGTTGATCTACTCCTTCTATTGAGAACGATCGGTGCAGAAAAGATAAAAAAATTTAGTCCAGCATAGCGAGCGCACCGTCTATGATTGCTCGCAGCTGGACGTGGTCCGTCGCAACCCTAGCCTGAACACGCAAACCGACCCAAGCATTGGCCAGTGTTAGAGCCAGCCTGCGGGCATCGTGCCGGGCTTCGATTTCTCCAGACTGTTGCCCATACTGCACAAGCTCCAACAGCAGCTGTTCTGAGTTTGAGAAAGTTCTTTTCACACGGGAAGCTGTTTCGGGGTCACGAAGAGCTAGCTCTGTCGCAGAATTCACGATCATGCAGCCTTTCGGGCGGGAACCGTCGTCGATCAGTGAGTATTCGAATAATCCACGAATAGCCTGCTTAGCAGAAGGCTCTGCCTTTGACTTCCTGATAAGCGGTTCGCCAATCGTATCCGCATAACGATCCAATGCCTTCAGAAAGAGAGAATGCTTGTCACCGAACGTATCATACAGGCTTCGCTTGTGAACGCCCATCCCTTCGACAAGATCCTGCATGGATGTATGCTCGTAGCCTTGCTCCCAAAACAGCCTCATGGCCTTGCCCAAGACCTCATCTGTGTCGAATTGTTTGCTTCTGGCCATGCCTGCACCCCCTTGTTATGAGATAACAATATCATATTGAGAACGATCGGTAAAGATAAAATTTTGCAGGGATGCCTCATGATTATGGGACAGCCGCTTTTTACATGACATCAATTAAATCTTTATCTTACAAATAACTACAAAATAAATGTATCCAATTTTTTCTTGATTTGTTACAATGATGAGGAAAAATTAATCTGGGGGCGCTAGTGTGAGTAATTCTAAAGTATTGAAATGGGTGACAGGAGGACTTGAACTGTTTTTGGCAATTCCTGTTTTAGGCGGTTTCGTTGTATTGGGGACCTCGTACCTGGCTTTAGTAGTTATGTTTGCTTTACATATAATAACTTTAGTCCTTTCCTCCCAGAATAAAGAGCCTATATATGGATCTGTTGTAGGCATTGTAACTTCCTTACTAGCTTGGATTCCATTTGTAGGCTGGATTTTACATTTAACCTCGGGAGTCCTACTCATGGCGACGGCTGCTCAAAAACCGAAGGAATATTAATCTTGACCCCTTTTATTCAACAAATAAAAGCACCGGTTCAAATCGTAATTTTACGATTTGAACCGGTGCTTTTGAATTCAGGATATCCATTTATTTAATTACAGCCTAAGCTGTTACATATTTATTTTGGAACTCTTGTTCGGTTTTAGTCAAATAAAGAACGCCTTCGATTATACCAATGATTGAAGGGATTATTGCCCAGCAGAATACGAGGTATAAAATACCCATTCCAGGTTTACCTAAGTAAAACTTGTGAGCACCAATTCCGCCCAATAAAATAGCGAGAATACCTGCAGTAACTTTTGATTTCATCGTTATCGCTCCCTTAATCATGTTCTTGCTCTTGCAAGTTAATTCATATATTAATGCAATAATGCCGACTATACATGTAACTAAAGTTATAGTGCTACATTATATCGACAAAAAATTTAATTTTATTACTATTTAGTGATAAATATGACTTTAGTTACATACTTTTTAAGTGAATTTGAAATATAATAGGTTCTTTTTTGTGAAAAATATAAAATTTTTAGTAATAATCTGTAAATTAAGGGAGTAACTCTTATATCTGATTGAAGCTTGAGGAAAGACTGCGGTTTTTTGGCGTAATAGCTATATAGGAAAAGGGAGGATGGAAACTCAAATCAAAGGTTAGGGGATCAATCATGATTTACTTGAAACCATATGAACCAGATAGGGTGGTGTTGGATGCGATAAAAGGCGGAAGTGGCGTTACGGTCACGGAGAGTGGGGATTTGGATTATGTTCCAGCCGGAAGCTGATGAGCAGTCGGATGTGGTCTTTTATCCGTGGGCTCGTTCGCCCCGTGAGCTATGCACCGTTAGCAAGCCTGCTAGCGCAGGGAGGCTATTGCACGTGGATCGTGAATGCCTTTAAATCTCGCTGTGATGGGGTCAAACAAGGCTGATGCGATTATCGAAGCACAACAGACCGAGCCTTTGTGGTAGGCGAGCGCTCGCTTGGCGGTGTGATGGCTGCACGTTATGCCTTGAAGCATCCAAAGCGGCTGAAGGAAGTTTGGTTCTTGGCTTCATGCCCAGAAAAGAAAGGCAGTCTGCGTACAGCAGGGCTTCCGGCGGGCTTCGGAAGCTATGGTCCGCAGAGGGTGACCATGCTGCAAGCCAATGGCAGATAAAGCAGTGATCCTCGATAGCGAAGCGGCAGCTCATACAGGTCCAACCTCATTAGAGGGATGTATGCTGCAGGCTTTAGCTGGACTTCGTTCCTAGACAGTATCATCCTTGGCAGGATGGAGGGCTAAAGGCTCGCCATGTTTGTAATAAACATGGGGGTCCAAAATAATGAAAAAAATATGAACGAGATGATAACCGGACTCCCGTAGTATTTGGTTTATTGTGGCTGCTACGGCATCATGTACCTCTTGCTGCCTAGGAAACATAAGAATTTCCAAGCTATGTGGTACAGCGGTTATCGTTTCTGTAAGCAGGAGCTCAATTTTAACCATTTCTTGGGTAACGCCAACAAGCTGGGAAAATTCCGTTGCTATACGAGGAGCAATAGTTTGCAGGTAAGGCTTGGGAAATCCTTTAAAACGCAAATAAGGCATACAGATATCTCCCTAATTTTAAACTTATTTAGATTCGTCCAAATCGTACTATGGTTTCATTCTATTGTCAATGTGACTTAATGTGACTTAATATGACTAATTATAATAAGATTAGCAGATTTTCATATGCCGTTAGTTCTCTAATATGTTATAATTGGACTAACTCAAGAGTCGATAGACCTAATTTGAAATAAATAATCATTAACGGAGAGCATGAATCGATGTTTGCTCTTAAATTCTGCAAAATTGGTTGCCAAGGTGAACAGTTCCTGGAAGCTGGATCCCATGAGGGGTATGTTCCTCGATCACGCAGAGCCGGACGCGGCGTGGCTCAACGAGATGGCTGTGTACCACTTCTGCTCTGTGCCGATGGCCGCGGAGCCGTTCCGAGCGACAGCAGCCCTTGAGGCTGAAGGAGCTGTGCAATTAATTGCTTCTGGGCATGGGAGTGAAGGCGGTTATCGTAACCTTGGGCAAGGCTGGCGCTCTCACAACGACCACGCCGAGGTGTGCTCCGCGCATTGCCAACTATGGAAGAAATTGAAGAATTTTAATTGTTATAACCACATTCGATAATAGCAAACTTGTTGAAAGGCAAGGACGCAAAGCAATGGACCTAATGAGGAATCTATGGTCGCCATGCTACCGAAAATGGGAGAAAATAGATGGGCTTGTCATGAGGCATCTTTCCCTGTGTTCCGGGAGAGATGCTTTTTTTTTGGTTGCTATTGTAGGCAGGCAAACCAGCTCTATGTCACATTTGAAGGCCATGAAAAAAATTGTGGTGGGCATACTATTTTCAGGACGATTGCTGTGTGGAAAATTTTGTGTGTTGATGTGTATACCCCGGTACAGAATGAGAAGATTGACAAGGCTTGGATTATGAAAAGGCTCCGAACTTCCTAGACGCTGAGATAACAGCCTGCCAGCAAGCTAACAACCATTTGGCTGCACACAAGGGAGAATATATAGTAATGAGTAAAAGTAAAAAAAATTTGGATACCATCGCAGGTCGCCGAATCAATAAAAATATTTATAATTCCCATCATGCTTTGCTGCTTCCGGCAGCTTCGCTGATTAATGAGAAGGTGATCCGCGTATTGGCTGACCACCAGATTCAACTTAGCGACGAGGATTTGGAGCCTTCCCCATCACAAAGATCAATGGAACAGATTGTGGATCAATCCGTGCTGGAGGTCAAGCAAATATTTGCCGAAATTGAACATACTGGACATATTCCTTTTGACAAAATTAAACAGACAATCCTGCCCACCCTTTGCGGTTTGTCCAAGGATTTTGGGCTTATTGGTTTTATGCTGAACTTGCAAAAGGCAGATGACTACACCTACAGGCATAGCGCAGGCGTATCCATGATGGCAGCTATGATTGGGGGCTGGCTGAACCTCCCCGAAGCCGAAATATCGCGATTGGCGATGGCAGGCTTGCTGCATGATTTGGGCAAGCTTTATATTTCTCCGACAATCCTGCAGAAGCCAGGTCGTCTGGATCCCGAAGAATATGAGGAAATTAAACGCCATCCGCAGCTGGGCTATGACTGCTTAATGCGGCAGCCGGATGTAGACGAGCGGGTTGCGCTTGTTGCTTTGCAGCACCACGAACGCGAGGACGGTAGCGGCTATCCGTTTGGAATCATCGGGCTCAAGATGGACCTGATGAGTAAAATTGTCGCTATTGCGGATGTATTCCACGCGATGACCTCCCAAAGATTGTATAGAAAAGAGCTGCCTTTATATGAGGTATTAAGGAAGATGTGGCTTCATGCCTACGGGGCAATGGACCCTCATATTTTACACTGTTTTATGGAAAAGTTGATGATTTTTTTGATAGGCTGTGAGGTTCTTTTATCCGATGGACGAACAGGCAGAATTGTGCTGCTCAATGATCGTAACCCCGTGAATCCGTTGGTGGAGACGCAAGCGGGCTTTATTGATTTAAGTAAAGAACCAGCTTTATTTATTGAAAAGCTGATGAAGGTGTAAACGATCAAAAACATCGGGAGAGCGGCTGATTGGCGATGCGATCCCCTTAGTGATGATATCTGGAGCCAAAAAGGGCTTGCTTGCATATTGGGCATTACACACACGATCCTGCATAGGGAAAAGGGCTCCAGGCTCACTTAACCAAGTGGAGTCTGGAGCCCTTTTCGTTTTCAGGGATGAGCCCATATATAGGCTTGAAGCTGCTTTTTAATACACGCGAATTTCAATAACCTCGGCATGGGCGCTTCCATTCGTTGCTTCAACAACTAGGCGCAGCTTATTTGTGAGGATCGTTGTATTCAGGCGGTGGA
Organism: Paenibacillus agricola; assembly: GCF_011440305.1. Taxonomy (GTDB): domain Bacteria; phylum Bacillota; class Bacilli; order Paenibacillales; family NBRC-103111; genus Paenibacillus_S; species Paenibacillus_S agricola. The sequence goes on from NZ_JAAOIW010000006.1 coordinate 360,501, forward strand.
CTCGTTTGCGTTTACGGTTAGCCTGCTCCCGTAGAACTGCAACCCAATTCCCATCGATCTCTACCTCCAGCCGGTAATCGCGGACGAGCTCGGGAATGATCTCGAAATCCGTGCGGTGGTGGTGCAGATTGATCAAATCCTCATTGACATCATCATTGAATACAAGATGGACTTCACGGATCTGCACCGACTCCTGCCAGCTAAGCTCCAGCGAAGCAGGCACAGCATTTGAAGGGCTCGAACCATCTGAAGCTGTCAACGGATCCAAGGTATTCAAGGCCTCGGATAGCCAAAGGTGGGGCTCACCATAGGTGCGCAGATAACCGTCTGTCACATGCTCCACTTCGAAAGCGGAGGTTTCTGGGTACAATCGGAAGCAAAAGGGCTTGCGTACGACCTTTTTCATGCTCCATTGCACGACCTGCTCCTGCGGATCATGGTTACCAAAATCGATAGAAACGGCCGATGTGTTTCTAATGAAGGAAAGCACACCTGTTTGTGGCTGGTGGGATAGATGTAGTGCTACCTGTTCATTCGCCTTGACGATGATAAATCCATGCTGTGCGGCATCTGGCTTCCAGGCCAGCGCCACGCTGACCCACTGGCGTTCCCCAGCGGGTACCTCGGCTAGGCCGCTCGCTTCGAGCCGGTGCGGAATATAATTTTCCGCACGGCCGGTGTTCCACAGCTCGACCTCGAGCGTCGTCGCCGCAGCCGCATCGAGCAGCAGCTCAATGCGCTGCAGCTCCGGCGCCACGGGCACGAGCAGGGCGACGTCGCCCTGCAGCGCAAAGCGCTCGGCGGCGTCTTCGACGGCCAGCCGCCGCAGCGTGCTTGACGCCGTAAGCTGCGCCCGGCGTGCCAGGTCCGCGTCATCGCTGCTGTGCAGGCCGATGACGGAGGCGTCCTGGCGCAGCAGCGTTTGCTGCAGCTGCACCAGATGCTGCTCGTACACGACGCGCGGCGTAACGCCGTGCTGTACGGCAAGCGCTGCGCCGGTGCCCGCGGCTTCGCCGATGACGGCGCACGTCGCCATGACGCGCGTCGTGCCGAAGGCAACGTGCGAAGCGCTGATGTTGCGCCCGGCGAACATCAGATTCGACACGTTCACGGAGTACAGCGAGCGAAACGGGATATGGTAAATCCCGTCAGGGTGCAGATGCTTCGAGCCGCTCTCCGTGGAATACATTCCGCCTGGGGGATGCAGGTCAATCGACCAGCCCCCGAAGGCGACAGTGTCCTCGAACTCCCGCTGCGCGATAATATCATGCTGGTTCAGCACGTAATCACCGATAAAACGGCGGTATTCCCGCTTCCCGGGAATCGATCCTACCCATTCCAGCGTCATCGTTTCCGCGGCTTCGAATTTGCCCGAATTTTTAATATAATCCCAAATGCCGTAAACAACCGCCCATAGCTCATCACGGATGCGTTCATTCTCATGTACCGTATCCAGTTCGCCGCCCCACTCGATCCACCAATAGCTGCAGCCGTTGTCGCCGCTGCGGATCACTCTTTTAAGCGGGATGGTGGTGGCAGCAATATCTTTGGCAAAGCTAGGTGGAACATATTTGACGGGATGCCCGACATCCTTCGTATAAAATAACAGCGTACTGCCAAGCGTAATATTGTCGGCTACCTCAGGAGCCCATTCCTCGCCATATTCAGCCCTAGCTTCACGGCCGATCCGGTGCTGGGCACCGGCAAGAAAGCCAACCAGCCCGTCACCCGTGCAATCCAGGAATAATGCGCTTTCAAAACGAATCCGGCGTTCCGACCCCATCATCCAGCCCGTAACCGAATGGATTTGGCGGTTGTCCTCATCGCCATCGGCTTCTACCTCATGCACATCGGTATTGAGGAACAGCTGGATATTTGGCTCTGCGAGTACGGTTTCCAGCACCACCATATCCCATAAATACGGGTTGCCATCAGGGTTGCGGTATTGGTTTTCAACGAACATTTCACCCATAATACCCGTTTCTCGGGCAAAACGGTTAACGCCATGGGAGGTAGCCCCGCATACCCAGACGCGAACCTCGCTGCTAGCATTGCCGCCCAGCACCGGACGGTTTTGGACTAAGGCAACAGTCTGCCCAAGGCGGGCTGCCGCGACCGCCGCATTCACGCCGGACAAGCCGCCGCCAATGATGGTAATATCGGTTTTTACAGTTTCACTTTTCATTAGAGTCACCTCAAGAGTATAATGGATAATATCTATTATTTCATTATAAATGTTGATATTCGCATTTAACATGCACATATTTAACATTAGGCATATCCGTAATTTCATATTTAGTAAACGCCAAAGCCTAAGGAGGGACAAAATGCCGCTGCTCTTATGGGAATGGAAGCCTCAATTTATGCATGCTGTTTTTTGGCATCGGAAGGCTAAATTTCAGTTAAAACAGGATCAATATCCCGACTGGGTTATGTTTGCGGTTGAGGAAGGTTCTTTTCATTACAGGATTGGAGAGGTGGCGGGAACCGCTGTATTTGGGGATGCGATTTTATGCCCGCCTGGTACGCTGTTTGAACGTGAGGTGGCTGAGCCGGTTTCTTTTCATTTTATTACATTAGGCTGGCAGGCACAGCCATATGCTGGGTCTTTGGACCAGCATCATCCATCTGGCGATCCGGAGCTTCCCGTCCATCTTACTTGGACAGACGGCAACCGGCTGTCATCCACCTACTTGTATATCCACCAGCTAGGCAGGCTGCAAGATGAGCAGAGGTCGCTGCTGTGGAATCACTATTTGCAGGATTTATGGCAGCAATATAGGGTCGAGCATGATTTGGCTAAATCCGAGCATCGTCAGCAGCAAAAGCAGCGCCAGCTTGATCCTGCTATGCTCAAAGCGGCCGGGTGGCTGCAGCAGCATGCGTTTAAGCAGGTGGCCCTCCGAGAGCTGGGCGCCAGTCTGGACCTCAGCCCCGTGCAATTTTCGCGGAAATTCCAAGCGGCCTATGGGACAACTCCGATGGATTACTTGACTGCCATGCGGATCCAGAAGGCGCAGACCCTGCTGCTAGAAACGGAGATGACACTGGAGCAAATTGCTGAGCGCTGTGGCTACGAAAACGGCTTTTATTTAAGCCGGATGTTTTCCAAAAAAAAGGGCATTAGCCCCTCCTTGTACCGTAATATGCATCGGGTTTAAGCTTCAGGGTGCTGAAGCAGTAAAGATTACTGCCAGTGAATATAGAACCTTATTCAGGAAGTAAGTTTATGCTATAATTCAAAGAATTACCTTATTTATTTTTAATAGAGGAGCATCTATGGACAGTAGCTGGTTGAAGGGGTTAATTAGGCCGAAATTTAATACGATTACATCCGAGATTGTCATGAAAATAATTATCGGCTCTTTTATCATTACATTGATTTCCTCGGGTATTGCCTATGGGTACGTATATCAAAGGTCAGAGGATCTTGCTCTCAGCCAGCTTAAAGATTTTACAACATACAAAATAAAAAAAGACAGTGATATTTTCGAATTAGCCAAAGAAAACCTACAAATCTTCGAAAAGGAATTTTTAACGAATTACGAGACTGCCCCGCCCAATTTATATGAGGAGTTTGATGATTTTTATTTTAAGGATGAATTTGGCGCTACCAGATTGAGGCGTGAGTATTTCGATGGAAAGATTTTAAAGGATGGGATTTCACAAAAATATGTTTCGGCATTTATCAGCAATCGACGAACGGAGTTTAGCAATGAATTGAAAAGGCGATTAATTCTTGGCTATCAGCTTATTGCCCGAATGGGGCCTGGAACCTCTAACCGCTTTGCTAATCTGCATGCTACGTTGCCTGAGAATGCCATTATCTTATATTGGGCTGACGAGCCCTGGGGCCTTAATGCCAAGCCTGGTCTGGATATGACAGCAGGTGCTGTGGTCAAAGCGTCCTTGCAAGCGAGCAATCCTGAGCGTAAGCCCGTGTGGTCAGGGCTGTACTACGATTTAACCGCCAAAGACTGGATGATTACGTACCAGCGCCCTGTGGACTATAAAGGAAAACATGTGATTACACCAAGCCACGATGTTTATTTGACGTCATTAATTAATGATTTTATTACGGAGAGTATGGATGGCTCCTATAATATGGTTATAAGCATGGACGGTAACTTGATTGCGCATCCCGACAAGCTGGACGAAATTAAAAAAAACGATGGCATCCTGCACATCAGCAAGCTCAATGACCCTGCCATTCAACATATCTATGATCAAGTCTCCAACGTATCTCAGCTCTTGGATGGTGGAGTGAAGGTGATTGTTGATAAAAAACTGAATGCATTCATCTCCGTTGGGAAAATAGAAGGCCCCGGATGGCTGTTTTTGACGGTTTATCCTATAGGTCTTATAGCAGATTCTGCTCAAACGACGGCTTTTATTGTACTGGTATCAGGGCTTACTTTTTTAATCGTCATCATTTGCATGGTTTACGTTATTGTTAGATCCAGCGTGTTATATCCATTCCAATTGCTTAAGCAAGCTGTTGTTATGATTTCGAAAGGTAATTATTCAGCTGTAGCCCTAGGGAATGTCCAATTGCCTGAGCCTGAGCTCCATAAAAATGAAATCGGGCTGTTCTCCGAGGCCTTTCGCAAGATGTCCCAGGAGATTCATAATTCGAACCAACTGCTGGAAACGCAAGTCGAGGAACGAACACGGGAGCTGGCCGTAGCTAATGACCAATTAAAGCAGCTAATTTTATTGGATGGACTTACAGGTGTCAACAATCGCAGATCCTTTGATGAGGATATTGAACAGCTAATTACGGAGCAGGCTCTCTTTTGTATCATGCTTTGTGATATTGATTTTTTCAAAAATTACAATGATGCCTATGGACATGACCGTGGGGATAGTGTATTGAAGACGATCACAGCTTCACTCAAAAAGAATTGTGGAGAAACGGGCCGTGTTTATCGATTTGGCGGTGAGGAAATAGCTGTTATTTTTCGTAACACGGAGCAAACCATAGCTTATGAGTTGTCGCTGGCGCTAATACGCGGCATTGCTGATTTGGGGATGAAGCATGGAGGCAGTCCGCTCGAAATCGTCACGATCAGTGCGGGCTTTGAATCTTTTGACCCTGCCAAGCATAAGGATGCATCAGCGCTCATTCAAGATGTGGACAGGAAACTATATGTTTCCAAAAAGAATGGCAAAAATAGATTGACCTTTTTGGCGAGCTTGTAGCAAGATGGACTAGAGCTCCTCATTCAAGTGAATATGAAAAATAAGGATAAAGCGGTTACATAAAAGAACAAGGGGGATCTTACAATGAAAGCTGCCGTATTAAAAGCACCTCACCAGATTGAAGTTTTGGAATGGGAGAATTCTGGGCTTAAGCCCGATGAAGTGAGGATTCAAGTCAAAGGCTGTGGGATTTGTGGCACAGATCAGCACATTTATCACGGCAATCCGGGGTCAGCAGCCGTAACCCCGCCCATTGTGCTCGGCCACGAGCTGGCCGGAGTCGTAACGGAATGTGGTGAGCATGTGCAACAGCTCCAAATAGGGGATCGTGTATCGATAGATCCTAATATATACTGTGGGGGCTGCCGATATTGCCGTAATGGCCAGTCGCATCTATGTGACCACCTTCAAGCAGTTGGAGTCACGCGTGATGGGGGGATGGGTGAGTATTGCGTAGCTCCAGCCGCGAATTGTTATCTGCTGCCGGATTCGTTGAGCTTTGCCGAAGGCGCTATGGTCGAGCCGCTTGGCTGTGTGCTGCATGGCTTCAAAAAAGTAGATATCCGCCCGATTCATACCGTATTGCTGATAGGCGGCGGATTTATTGGACAATTGTTCCTGCAATTGGTGAAAAGGCAAGGCGCGGCACGAATCGTGGTTAGCGAGCCTGCTGCCGAGAAGCATGCAGCGCTGCTTGCCTTAGGCGCTGATGAGGTCGTGCAGCCGACCGCTTTGGTTGTGGAGCAGTTAAGGGATGAATTCGATGTAGTCATCGAATGTGTGGGGCGCAAGGATTCGATGGAGCTGGCCATTGAGGCTGCCCATAAAGGCGGGCAGGTGCTGCTCTTTGGTGTCGCCAACCCGGCAACACAAATCCAGGTTTCGCCTTTTGCTATTTTCTCAAAGGAGCTTCGTATATTAGGTTCCTTTATTAATCCACATACCCATGAAGAGGCGATCGCGCTCATTGCTCAGCAGCTTGTCAAGGTGGAGCCTTTGATCAGCCATCGATTTTCGTTGGAGGAAGTGCCGCAAATGATGGGTGATTATGCTAAAATGAATGTGACCAAAGCGGTCATTGTTTACTGAAGGGAGATTTATGTCAATGATTTTAGGGGCAATTGAAGCAGGTGGAACCAAATTTGTTTGTGGTTTAGGCAATGAGCACGGTGAGATTCTAGATCGCGTTAGCTTTCCCACAACAACACCAGAGGAGACGATGGACCAGGTCGTTCGTTTTTTCAAAGAAAAGCAGGTTGAAGCTATTGGCATCGGTTCTTTTGGACCGGTAGATTTAAATAAAGAAAGTGCTACTTATGGTTATGTGACAACAACACCGAAGCCGCACTGGAACCAATATCCGATTTTGCAGGAGCTTCAAAAACATATCCATGTCCCAATCGGTTTTGATACGGATGTGAATGCAGCAGCGCTTGGAGAAGCAGAGTGGGGGGCGGCTAAAGGGTTAGACAGCTGTGTATATGTAACGATAGGCACAGGAATTGGCGCGGGAGCTATTGTAGAGGGCAAATTGCTGCATGGTTTGCTTCATCCCGAAATGGGCCACATCCCGATCAAACGCCATCCTGAGGATACCTACGCGGGAAATTGTCCTTACCACCAAGATTGCTTGGAAGGTATGGCTGCAGGCCCGGCGATTGAGAAGAGATGGGGGAAAAAAGGCTACGAGCTGGAGCAGAACAGCAAAGTATGGGAATTTGAAGCTTACTATTTAGCGCAAGCCGTTGTGCACTTCATCTATATCTTATCCCCCCAAAAAATTATATTGGGCGGCGGCGTGATGAAGCAAAAGCAGCTATTTCCGCTAATCCATGCACATGTCATTCAAATGCTAAACGGCTATATACAAAAAGAAGAGCTGGCCACCGGCATCGACCACTATATCGTATCGCCTGGCTTGGTCGACAATGCAGGGCTTAGCGGAGCGCTGGTACTGGCCAAACGCGAGCTTGAGCGCGTACAGGCTGTACGCTAAGCCAGCAGCTAGCTCATAGCTCATGGGCAGTAGCGGTCGACCCGGGGGCTGAGCCAAAGCAAGGCGCTGCTTACGTGCGCTGAGGGCGCAGCACCACGATGTGCAAGCTGCACGCGCCCTCGTGAGATCCACCGTCCGCTGTGTGGTGGTCGCACGAGGGCGCGAAGTTCTTTGCTGGCAGGACGATTACCGCCCGCTGTGAGGGTACATCTGCACATGTAGTCGTTGCAGTGCCTAAGTAGCATGAGCGCACCAGCTACCGCACCACGCCCTGTAGCCTGATGAGCGTTTGCTCAACCTTGCGCAAATGGGTAGCCATGCGCTGCTTGGCAACGACGGGAATGCCTAGACTGATGGCATCGACCAGTAGGAAATGCTCCTCGGACAGCCTAGAAGCTTCACTTTGTTCAGCAAATAGCCAGAGGCGGCGGCTTTCACGCATTACGGGACCCATAGAAGAAAATAGCGATTCAAGTGTTCCTGCAAGCAACGGATTGCCTGACGCCTCGGCTATCGCAATGTGGAAACGGATATCGGCTTCATCCAGCAAGCTTTCATCTTGGAGAGCCATCATATCCTCTGAAATTTGCTTCAAAATGGCCAATTGCTCTTCGGTGCGGCGTTTAGCCGCTAAACGGGCGCTTTCCGTTTCAAGAATATATCGGAGCTCGATCCAAGCTTTTAATTGTTGAATATCCTGAATTTCAGGAGCCTGCCAAATTTCATTGGCGGGCTCTTTGTTTTTAAGTACAAAGGTGCCTCCGCCATGGCGCACATCCACCCAGCCTTGTGCTTTTAAAGAGGCTATAGCTTCTCGGATAGTAGACCGCCCGACTTGGAACAAGACCGCCAGCTTTTCCACAGAGGGAAGCTTAGTGCCAACAAGCCATTTGCCCTCAATAATCTGCCCAAGGATAGCATCGGAAACAACTGTGGAAGCTTTGGGGATCAGCATGAAAGTAGTCCCTCCTTTTTATAGTAGGATGATACATCAATAATAAATCAATAAGTTATACGGTCATTAAATCATATAGCTTATAAATGATACAACAACACACAGAAAAAAAGCGTAGCCCTATATTGACATAGTAGAAAAGAAGCTCTTATAATAAAAGTCATCAGATGACCTGATTAATTTTCACTAAATATAATTGTAAAACAGAAGGGCTTAATAAGCAACGCTAAGCGAGTTGCAATCCCATTCTTTCTTACTAAGCAAATTCGTTAATTTAATGTGCAACTCACCATAAAACGGGAGGCTTATCAATGATAGCGCCATCTATACATGAAGAATTCAAAGCTGCAGTTGGACCGGGCTGGTATAAGCACGACACAGAAACACTCGTTTCCTATAGCTATGATGCTACACCGCTTTACCAAGCTATGCCGGATGGTGTCGTGTTTCCTGCTTCGACTGCGGAAGTTTCCGCGGTTATGAAGGTCTGCGCACGACATAAAATTCCTCTGATCGGCCGTGGAGCCGGGAGTAATCTTTGTGCAGGCACAGTCCCCATGCAGGGGGGGCTCGTTATGGTCATGACTCGAATGAATAGGCTGATTGAGATCGACCAGAACAATCTGACAGCAACATTCCAAACCGGCTTGAATACGAAAAAATTCCATCTAGCAGTTGAGGAAACGGGGTTATTTTATCCACCCGATCCAAGCAGCATGATTATTTGTACAATGGGCGGCAATATTGCACTCGGTGCAGGTGGGTTGCGCGGCCTTAAATATGGCACAACAAAGGATTATGTGATTGGCCTGGAGGCTGTGCTGGCAAGCGGAGAGATTATTCGAACAGGAGGCAAGCTGGTCAAGGACGTGGCGGGCTATGATTTGACCCGTTTGCTTGTAGGCTCAGGTGGCACACTGGCGATCTTGACGGAGGCGACTGTTAAGCTGGTGCCAAGACCGGAATATCGGCGGTCGATGATTGCGATTTTTGCTGATCTACAATCTGCGGCGAGGACTGTATCACAGATTGTCGCCAGCAGGATTACACCCTGTACGCTGGAGTTTATGGATAAAGCGACAATCCAGGTGGTCGAGGATTTTGCCAAGATCGGGTTGCCTACCGATGCAGAAGCGATTCTGGCGATTGAGCAAGATGGCGATGAAAGGCTCGTGGAGCGGGATTTGCTGAAAATCGAGGAGATCTGCCGCCAGCAAGGGGCGATTCAAGTGAAGATCGCGGCTACTCCTGAAGAAGGAGCGAAGGTTATGGAAGCGCGGCGAAGTGCACTCGCTGCTCTATCACGCCTTCGGCCTACAACGATTCTGGAGGATGCGACCGTACCACGCTCACGCCTAGCCGATATGGTGCTGGAGATCCAGCGAATTGCGCTCAAATATAACGTGCAGATTTGCACCTTCGGGCATGCTGGAGACGGCAACCTGCATCCAACAGCGATGACGGATGCTCGTGACCCTGAGGAGCTTCACCGTGTGGAGCAGGCGTTCGAGGAAATTTTCTCAGTTGCGATAGCTATGGGCGGGACGATAACCGGCGAACATGGGGTAGGAATGGTCAAGGCACCCTTTCTCGAATGGAAGGTCGGTGCAGCTGGAGTTAACATTATGAAAGGAATTAAAGCGGCATTTGACCCCGATCATATATTAAACCCAGGGAAGCTGTTCGCAGAGACACGTAAACGGATTGTATATAAAAATGGGGCGGATGATTTTACGCCTTTGGAGCCTCTGGAAGGACATGGGCTTGAGCAAGAACACGGCCAGCAGCCTATAGCGGTAAAGGAATCTGCTCAGGAGGAGGGTTAAAAGATGGAAGCCAAACAACAAACACAAACACCAACACAAATTCAGACTCAAACTCAATCGCTCGCCACTAAATTAGTGGCGACCTTGGATTATGACCAGTTAACCAACTGTATGCGCTGTGGTTTCTGTCAGACTGCCTGTCCTACGTTTAATGAAACCGGACTGGAAGCAGCTTCTCCTCGGGGACGGATTGCCTTGATGAAGGCTGTAGCCGACGGATTCATGGAGCCGGGCCAACAGTTCAAGGAGCAAATGGATCTTTGCCTAGGCTGCCGCGCTTGTGAACCAGCCTGTCCGTCAGATGTGAAATACGGCCAGTTGATCGAGCAGGCTCGGGAGTCGATTACAGCAGAGACCGAATTTCCATGGCATGTCAAAGCAGTTCGCACCTTGTTTATGGAGCGGTTGTTTCCGAACCACGGCCGGATGCGCTTAGTAGGTGGATTGCTGAAGCTGTACCAGCGTTCAGGTCTGCAAACCGTTACGCGCAAAAGCGGCGTCATGAACCTATTTCCGCAACATATGCGGGAAATGGAGCAGATCCTGCCGCAGGCTTCCTCAGATGGCGTCATTGTAGCATGGGAAAAGCTCGGTCTTGCCGCTGCTTGGGAAACAGCCAGTAATGGACAGCGGATGCTTGTCATTCCGCAGGCTGGCACTAGCGCCAAGGTTGCCCGTGTGGGCATGTTCCGCGGCTGCATCATGGATGTGCTGTTCACAGAGACGAATGTGAACACCGTCAAGCTGCTGTCCGAAGCGGGCTTCGAGGTAGTCATACCGGAAGCGCAGACTTGCTGCGGCGCCCTCCATGCCCATGCAGGCGAAGGCGACAGCGCCCGTGGGCTCGCCCGCACAAACATCGACGTGTTCGCTAACGCCCGCGTCGACTACATTGCAAGCAACGCAGGTGGCTGCGGTGCAAGCTTGAAGGAATACGACCATCTGCTTCACGCTGATCCGTCGATGATTTCCGCGGCGCGGGACTTTGTCGGCCGCATGAAGGATGTATCCGAGCTGCTGCTGGATTACGGCCGGCCGCTTGAATTAAAGCCGGTTGCACCGACCGCTCTCCCAACAAAGGTCACTTACCAAGACTCATGCCATTTGCGTAATGTTATGCGTGTACACCGGCAGCCGCGCGACTTGATCAAGCTGATTCCTGGCGTGCAGCTTAATGAGCTGCAAAGTGCGGACACCTGCTGTGGATCGGCAGGCATTTACAATCTGACGCAGCCGCAAATGTCGACACAGGTGCTGGACCATAAGATGGAATTGGTGGACCTAACCCAGGCAGAGACGATCATCACAGCCAATCCTGGCTGCTTGCTGCAAATGCAATGGGGCATTCACCGTTCTGCAGAAGGCGGCAACCGTAAAGCCGTCCATTTGATCGATTTTCTTGCCGAAGCTGTACATTTCCAGGAGCCGCAGATGCCACAAAAGACCATCTAAGTTCTATGTATTAAGCATGGGTCCGATAACGCCGGAAGGCGTTCAAATATATTCTCGGTTTTCATTTGCACCCCCCCTAAAAAAAACCGCCCTTCGAATACGTATGGTAGATACCCTTATTGCTTCTTAACCCACGAAACTGGTTAAATAGGGAGTATATGAGGATGTAGACAGGGACGGAATGAATACTTAGGACGGGGTGAATATATGAGTTTATCCAACTGCCAAGGCTGCGGAGTTCTGCACATACAGCAAAAAAATGTTTTGTGTAATGACTGCTTAAAGCAATATATAGAAGAAACTCATATAATAAAAGATTTTTTGTATAATCATCCCCATGCCAATGTGATGGATTTAGTTAATGAAACGGGGTTTTCATTAAAAAAAGTAAAAGAGCTGGTCAACTGGTAATCCTGTGCAAGCAGGTAGCTGGAGGACGGCTTTTTTTGTTTATACATGAAAAAGAAGACCAAGCATGTCGATGGATCCGACTGCCTAGTCCCCTTGTGTGGACATCCATGCTAAAGCGTATGAGCTTCCTTGCGTTTTGATGCATAACATTTACGGCATACAGGCAAGTAGCTTTCATTGCCGCCGATTTGGATTTGTTCCCCTTCAAACACAGGCCGCCCATCCTTGCAGCGCATATTCATAATCGCTTTTTTATCGCAGTACCAGCAAACGGTTTTAATTTCTTCAATTTTATCGGCTATGGCCAACAGGTGGTAGCTGCCCTCGAACAATACACCCATAAAGTCTGCACGCAAACCATACGCAATTACAGGAATATCCAACGTATCGACAATATCAGCTAGCTGCTGGACCTGGTTCTTAGTTAAAAATTGGGCTTCATCCAATAATATACAATTGGGCTTTTCGGTGGCAGCAAGCTTGATCATATCGAGTTGATCATCGACGATAAAGGCTTTTTTCTCCATGCCAATCCGTGATGCTACAGTTCCGACACCATGCCTGTTATCAATAGAGGGTGTAAAGAGCAGGATTTTTTTGCCTTGCTCCTCATAATTGTGGGCGGTTCTTAATACTTCTATAGATTTGCCGCTATTCATTGTACCATATCTAAAATAAAGTTTGGCCACGTAGGTAGACAGTCCTCTCCGCTGAAATATGTCCATTATCATAGCACAGGATGCTTTAGAAATGTATAGGTCCATTATTTGTATATTGGTCGTATAATATAGCGATTGTTGTGAAGCCACTATTATGCCTCGTTGAGGAAGGTATTCTAGCCAAATTTACGGTAGATTAGCCTGTGTTCTGCTTTTTAATAATCTCATGTTAGGTTTTAACATCCTTAAAAGGGGGAAAAACCGAATAATAGGAACAATTCTTCAGAAAAAGTTAGCTTTTAATCGAGAATTTGCTATTTTTTAAATTGATATGTTAGGACTCAGATGTTAATATTAAATATATTATCTCTTAAAACGTTATACGATTTATCAGTCAATGTCGTTAAACAAGTGTGGAAGTTAACTTTACATGAAAGAAAGGTTGTACAACATGAGCAGAAAAGGATTGCCAGCAAAACAAGGTCTTTATGATCCACAGTTTGAGCATGATGCATGTGGTATCGGATTTGTTGCTAACATTAAGGGAAAGCCTTCCCATGAAATTGTTGGTCAAGCATTGAAAGTTCTCTGTAACCTGGATCACCGCGGTGGCCAGGGTAGTGAAAGCAACACTGGGGATGGTGCAGGCATATTGCTGCAAATTCCACATAGCTTTTTTAAAGCGGAATTTGCCCGTGAACATATCGAATTGCCTGAACCAGGGCAATATGGTGTGGGCATGGTGTTCCTTCCACAAGACGCAACTGCACGTACTGCCTGTGAGCAGATTCTTGAAGCGACCATAACGGAAATCGGGCAAAAGCTAATTGGTTGGAGAACGGTTCCTACGGACAATTCCTCTTTGGGGGATTCCGCCCAATCAGCAGAGCCGTTTGTTCGTCAAATTTTTATTGGGTCGGCTGTTCAGGGAGCGGATGAATTGACATTTGAGCGCAAGCTTTATGTCATTCGCAAGCTTACAGAAAATGCAGTTCGTTCCATTGAGGGTGGGGGATCCTTCTATTTCTCCAGCTTGTCGAACCGTACAATTGTTTACAAAGGCATGCTAACTCCCGAGCAAGTAGATAACTACTACCTGGAGCTGAAAAATCCGGCATTTGAAACGGCGATTGCTCTTGTTCATTCCCGGTTTAGTACGAATACATTCCCAAGCTGGGAGCGCGCACATCCTTATCGCTATATTATCCACAACGGCGAAATCAATACACTTCGCGGTAATGTGAACTGGATGCATGCACGTCAAGCCATGTGCGATACAGACTTGTTTGGTGACGATTTCAAAAAAATCCTTCCCATTATAGATACAGACGGTTCTGATTCGCAGATGTTTGATAACACGCTGGAATTTTTAAGGCTTTCTGGGCGTTCCTTGCCACACGCGGCGATGATGATGATTCCAGAGCCATGGTCCAAGCACCAAACGATGAGCGATGAGAAGAAAGCGTTCTACGAATACCACAGTTGCCTGATGGAGCCTTGGGATGGTCCGGCGGCTATTTCCTTCACGGATGGCCGGATGGTCGGTGCTATTTTGGACCGAAACGGACTACGTCCAGGGCGTTATTATATTACAAAGGATGACTTGATTGTTCTTGCCTCTGAAGTAGGCGTGCTTGATATTGCTCCTGAACGGATTGCGAGCAAGGAGCGTTTACAGCCTGGTCACATGCTGCTTATCGATACAGTAGCAGGGCGTATTATTTCGGATGAAGAGGTCAAAGCACCGATTATTTCGGAGCATCCTTACCGTGCTTGGCTCGATGAGCATTTGGTTTCTTTGGAGGACCTTCAAGAGGCAATTCACGTCCCAGAAACCGACCACGCAACCGTGCTGCAACGCCAGCAAGCATTTGGCTATACGTTTGAGAACATCCGTAAAGTGGTTGAGCCTATGGCCAAAACAGGCGTGGATCCACTGGGCTCCATGGGCTACGATGCCCCTCTTGCTGTGCTTTCAGACAGACCGCAATTGCTGTACAACTACTTCAAGCAGCTATTTGCGCAGGTGACGAACCCGCCGATTGACTCCAACTTTGAAGAAATCATTACGGCTCAAGGAACAACCGTTGGCCCTGAGCGCAACCTGATCCATCCAGAGCCTGAAAGCTGCCGCCAGATTCGTTTGGCTACACCAATTTTGACGAATGCAGAGCTTGCCAAGCTGCGTGAAATCAATCGGGATGGCTTTAAAACTGTTACTTTGCCTATATTGTTTGATCCTTTCGCAGGTGTGGAAGCTTTGGAGCAGGCAATGGATGCTTTATATGAAGCTGCCGACCAGTCCATAGCTGAAGGGGCGACTTTACTTATTTTGTCCGACCGAGGCGTAGATGCACAGCATGCCGCTATTCCTGCTTTGTTGGCTGTATCCGGCCTTCACCATCACTTGATCCGCACAGGCGCCCGTACCAAGGTAGGCTTGCTGCTGGAATCCGGCGAACCACGTGAGGTGCATCATTTTGCCTTACTGCTTGGTTACGGAATTAGCGCAATCAATCCTTATTTGGCACTGGAAACGCTGATCGATCTTGCCAACCAGAAGAAATTAAAAGACCTTCCGATAGAAAAGGCTCTCTACAATTACGTCAAGGCTTCCACCAAAGGCGTGGTTAAAGTATTGGCCAAAATGGGTATCTCTACGATCCAAAGCTACCGTGGCGCGCAAATTTTTGAAGCTGTCGGTCTGGATCAATCCGTTGTTGATAAATATTTCACTTGGACCTATACACCGGTTAGCGGCATCAAGATTGACGTGATTGCCCAAGAGGCAATCTTGCGCCATCAACGTGCATATTCCGAGCAAGAAGGACGCGACAATGCATTGGATACAGGCGGAGAGCTGCAATGGCGTAAAAACGCTGAGGAGCATATGTACAATCCTGAAACGATCCATGCCCTGCAGGCAGCGGTTAGAACGAATAATTATGATACCTATAAAAAATTCGCTGCGTTAATTCAAGACCAAGACGAGAAGTTTTTATCGCTTCGTGCCTTGTTCTCGTTTAAATCACAGCGGGAGGCAATCTCGATTGATGAGGTTGAATCGGCTGAATCGATATTCAAACGCTTTAAAACGGGTGCGATGTCCTATGGTTCCATCTCGAAGGAAGCACATGAGGACATGGGTATTGCCATGAACCGCATTGGCGGCAAATCGAATACCGGTGAGGGCGGTGAGCACCACGACCGTTTCATTCCAGATGAGAATGGCGATTCACGCCGCAGTGCGATCAAGCAGGTAGCCTCGGGACGCTTCGGTGTTACGAGCAACTATTTGGTCAATGCGGATGAAATTCAGATCAAAATGGCACAAGGCGCAAAGCCGGGCGAAGGTGGCCAGCTTCCGGGCACTAAGGTATACCCATGGGTTGCCGAGGTTCGTGGCGTAACACCAGGTGTAGGCTTAATTTCGCCGCCTCCGCATCATGATATTTATTCGATCGAGGATTTGGCAGAGCTGATCCATGATTTGAAAAATGCTAATCCACGCGCAAGAATCAGCGTTAAGCTTGTATCCGAGGTGGGTGTCGGCACAATTGCTGCAGGCGTAGCCAAAGGTAAAGCTGATGTAGTCTTGATCAGTGGCTATGATGGGGGTACAGGAGCTTCCCCACAAACAAGTATCCGCCATGCGGGCTTGCCTTGGGAGCTTGGACTTGCTGAAACGCACCAAACGTTGGTGTTGAACAACCTGAGAAGCCGGATTACCGTAGAAACAGACGGTAAGCTAATGACAGGACGCGATGTTGTTGTTGCTGCTTTGCTTGGTGCCGAGGAATTCGGGTTCGCTACAACTCCGCTTATTGCATTAGGCTGCATTATGATGAGGGTTTGCCATCTAGATACATGCCCAGTTGGCGTCGCTACTCAAAATCCGCGGTTACGCAAGAAATATACAGGCGATCCTGCGCATGTCGTGAATTTCATGAACTTCGTAGCTCAGGATGCGCGTGAACTGATGGCTGAGCTTGGCTTCCGTACAATTGAGGAAATGGTTGGCCATACCGAATATTTGGAAACGAAGCAAGCTATTGCCCATTGGAAAGCCAAAGGCATTGATTTGACTCCGCTCCTGCACAAACCGGATATGGGCGATGATGTTGGGCGTTTCTGCTCAATGGCACAAGACCATGGACTTGAAGCTTCGTTGGATATGAAGCATTTGCTAGAGGCTTGCGCCCCTGCATTGGAGCATAAGAAGCATGTGCATGTGAGCTTGCCAATCCGCAACGTAAACCGCGTTACCGGAACGATTCTCGGCAGTGAAGTGACTCGCCGTTATGGTCGTGAAGGCTTGCCTCATGATACCATCCGGCTGCACTTTAATGGCTCGGCTGGCCAAAGCTTCGGCGCTTTTGTACCGAAGGGCATCACGCTTTCGCTAGAAGGCGATGCCAATGACTACGTAGGCAAAGGTTTATCCGGCGGTAAAATTACCGTATTCCCTTCAGAGCTGTCCAGCTTTGTTGCCGAAGACAACATTATCATCGGGAATGTAGCCTTTTATGGGGCAACCGATGGGGATGCTTATATCCGCGGTATGGCTGGTGAACGTTTCTGCGTACGTAACTCAGGTGTCCGTGCGGTAGTCGAAGGCGTGGGCGACCATGGCTGCGAATATATGACAGGTGGACGTGTGGTTGTATTGGGTCCAACAGGACGCAACTTTGCTGCAGGGATGTCTGGTGGTATTGCTTATGTGCTTGATGAGCATGGCACCTTCAAGGACAACTGCAACCAGGAAATGGTGTACCTAGAGCAGGTTGAGGAAACCTTCGAAGCCGAAGAGCTGCGCAACATGATCCAGCGGCATGAAACCTTTACAGGAAGCCCAGTAGCTGACCGGATTTTGAAAAACTGGGAAGAAAATGTATGGAAATTCGTGAAGATTATTCCGAAGGACTACAAACGGATGTTTGAAGCGATTGAACGCGTAAAACGTTCCGGTCTTAGCCAGGAGGAAGCAATGCTCGTCGCTTTCGAAGAAAACATGAAAGATTTATCCCGCGTAGGCGGTAACTAATCGTTATTTATATATCAGCTTTGTAAGCTTTGGAGTTGGCTATCAGGATATAGAAGCAAGCACGTCGGTGAGCAGGTGATAAGCTCTAGCGACCGATGTTGGAAGAGTATGGATTAGCTGCCTTTGGGTAGTCTAGCTCTTTCAACGGCTGTTGCTCTATAAAATGACTAGCGACCCCAAGCTTTTAAACTAATAATAGAGCGCTTTCATTAAGTGGATAACACTTTCATCAAAAATCGGAGGTAAAAAGATGGGGAAACCAACCGGGTTTATCGAATATGAACGCCAGCTTCCAAGTGAAGCCTCTCCACTGCTGCGAATCAGTCACTGGAACGAATTCAGTGTTCCACTGAAGGAAGATGTGCTACAAACGCAAGGCGCCCGCTGTATGGACTGCGGGATTCCATTTTGCCATACGGGCAAATTAATTAGCGGTATGGCGGCTGGCTGCCCGGTCAATAATCTGATCCCTGAATGGAATGATCTCGTCTATCAAGGGCAATGGCGTGAAGCTTTGGAGCGCCTGCACAAAACGAACAATTTCCCAGAATTTACAGGCCGTGTCTGTCCGGCGCCTTGCGAAGGCTCCTGTACCGTGGGCTTGAGCGGATCCCCCGTCACCATCAAGAACATTGAAAAGTCGATAATCGATAAAGGTTTTGCGGAGGGCTGGGTTGTACCCGAGCCTCCGGCTGTTCGAACAGGCAAGAAGGTGGCGGTAGTCGGCTCTGGCCCTTCCGGGTTAGCATGTGCAGCACAATTAAATAAAGCAGGGCATACCGTAACCGTTTATGAGCGTGCCGATCGGGTCGGCGGACTCCTGATGTATGGGATCCCCAATATGAAGCTGGATAAAAAGTATGTACAGCGCAGGGTCGAGGTGCTCGAAGCCGAAGGCGTTACCTTCGTAACCAATACCGAGATCGGCAAAGATATTCCCGCTTCGCGGCTCAAGGAAGAGTTCGATGCGATTGTTTTATGCGGCGGGGCTACGTTAGGCCGCGACTTGAACATCGAGGGCCGTGAGTTGAACGGCGTCCATCTGGCGATGGAGTTCCTCTCCAAGAACACGAAAAGCCTGCTCGACTCCAAGCATGAGGACGGCCAATACATCTCTGCCGAAGGCAAGGATGTAATCGTTATCGGCGGTGGGGATACGGGTACGGACTGCGTGGGCACATCCATCCGCCATAAATGTAAAAGCGTTACCCAGTTCGAAATTATGCCGAGATCCCCAGAGCAACGGCCTGCCAACAACCCATGGCCGGAATGGCCCAAGGTGCTTAAGGTCGATTATGGGCAAGAAGAAGCGAAAGAATTGCAGGGTGAGGATCCACGTCATTATTTGATCAATACCAAGAAATTTGTTGGCGATGAATTCGGCAATGTGAAGGAATTACACACGGTCCTGATCGAATGGCAAATGGATCCACAGGGGCGTTTTGTACCTGTTGAGGTACCGGGCAGCGAAAAGGTGTACCCGGCACAGCTGGTCATGCTCGCGATGGGCTTCATGGGTCCAGAGGGCTCGGTGCTTGACCAACTGGGCGTGGAGAAGGATCCACGCTCCAATGCGAAGGCTGAGTATGGCAGCTATGCGACCAATGTAGCCGGCGTATTTGCCGCTGGTGACATGCGCCGCGGACAAAGCTTGGTGGTGTGGGCGATTAACGAAGGCCGTGAAGCTGCACGTGAGTGCGACCGGTTTTTGATGGGCTCCTCGAACCTGCCTTAAGTAAACACCGAAGTCAGCTGGCAAAAAGCACTGTCCTTTTCAATACCCCCCTTAAATGGCTGCTGGATTCGAATAATATCCTAAGCCAAGCTAAGTTTCAGGAATCTGGAGGGATCGGACAGATGTATTTGTCAACACCGATTACACCCATGAAGAACCTTGACGAGAATTGGATCCAATTAATGATTGCCGCTCGCAATATGGGTGTATCCAAAGAAGAAGTGCTACATTTCATTCGACAATTAAAGAAACAAAATAAGAGTCGACTTTAAAAGAGAAATAACACAGCAAGCGAAGTTTCGCTTACTGTGTTATTTTTTTGCTATACCATCTACAGTTTCATGAGAATATGATAAAATAAGAGAGAAACAAGGTCAGTCAGTCAGTATACAGAGTACAGGGGAGAAGCAGCTATGTTAGGCAAACGGGTCAAGGAACTGCGTGTGGAAAAAGGATTATCGTTATCAGAGCTAGCGGAAAAAGCCGGCGTAGCGAAATCATATCTAAGTTCAATTGAAAGGGATATCCAATCCAACCCTTCGATCCAATTTTTGGAGAAAATTTGTTTGGTGCTTGAAGTGCCTGTGGAAACTTTCCTGAACAATAAAACCACCCCCCATGAAAAGTTGGATGAGGAGTGGTTGGAGCTAGTTCGTGAAGCTATGGATTCGGGCGTTAGCAAGGATCAATTTCTAGAATTTCTTCAATATAATAGATGGCGAAAAGATCAGCAAAAGTAGCGAGGCGTTACTTTTGCTCCAGAGGCTGGCCAATTGCTTGAAAAGCCTGCTGCATAAGCTTGTAGCTTTCTTTAACCCGTTCGTTATAACTAACCTCGTTCCAAGGCTCCCACTTATATAGCGGCAGCTGGGATACGGGATACATTCCGCTTTTGCTGTCCAAGCCCGTAACGCTCAGATCCGAACGTTTCACGATCCATGGCACTAAACGAATACCCTCCGTAGTTTGGGCAAATAATTTGCCCTCTTTATCTCCGTGGCTGATAACCTGGAGCGAGCTTGGATCGGTGAAGCCCAGCAGCATCCAAGGGATTCTTATTTCGACAGTGTTGCCTTGCACCTGCCACATAGCCAACGAATTGTATTGTGGAGAATCCGGATTCGTCGAGCCACGGCGCAACGTGCCAACGGTTACCTCCTCGAACGGATTGTATTTCTTGGAGTCCGGGGGAGCCATCTCCAGTCCAACAGCTAGCTTCCAAGGATTAAATATACCTGAATCATCTGCGAATTCCTCTGGCTTCCAATCCTTCATCCCATACTGCTTACTGTATAACCTCGTATGCAGATCATAGTTGGAG
This sequence comes from Paenibacillus agricola, assembly GCF_011440305.1. Classification (GTDB taxonomy): domain Bacteria; phylum Bacillota; class Bacilli; order Paenibacillales; family NBRC-103111; genus Paenibacillus_S; species Paenibacillus_S agricola. The sequence continues at coordinate 381,102 of NZ_JAAOIW010000006.1, forward strand.
GCAATTCGTACTTCTGCCTCACCCTCTTTTCCCAATACAATAAGTGTCTCTAGTCCTTCATCAAGTAATTTTCCGCCCAATTCCTTAGCATGCTTATTGCCGCCAGGTAGTGTATCCACCCCTAAATACAGCAGCTCTTGCTCTGGGTCAAAGGGCTGTTCGAGCTTTGCACTGATATATACATACGCTTCGTCATGGGTCATAGAAATGTCCTTCCAACCGTTGAAGGAGTAATCCAGCTTCTGTTTATCAGCTGATTTCAAAGCATCCCAATCCCGGACATCCCCATCGATATGCAAGGGACCATCCTTGGAAGCTTGCATCGCTAACAAGCCGAAATGCTGCTCATTGGTTAGCACATTATTCCATAGCTTGCGTCGAGCTGCTGGAATTTCAAAGTGCAACGTGTTCCAAGTGCGCTTGAACCATTCATCCTGCCAAGAGAATACGATGGCACCTGCTAGGCCCTCGCTGTAAATATCTTGTAAAAGGGCGGCATCAATACGCCCCTGATCCTGCTCATTATGACCGCCTTGATTACGATCCAGCGATCCTATATGGGCGACACCTAATGAAGAGGGAACCCCAAACTCGCTAATTATAATGGGCATGCCGGCATGGTGGGCCTTCAATTTACGAAGATAGCTTCTGTACGTGTTGGCCCTGCCATCAGGCTCTTTTACATCTTGAAGCGTTTCATCCAGACGGAAGAAGTCTGGATAATAGGGATATGCATGATAAGCCGCATAGTAGCCGGCGGACCAGTTGGTCATTAGAAGATGGTTAGCATCGACGCTTACCATATCCTCTTCAATCAGCACTTCACCGGGATGGGTGAGTGGATCGGTCGTCACCCAATTGGTGAAGGCAAGCGGGTGCTTCCATCCGAATTGGCTTTCCGTTTTAGCGAGATGGTCGAGCATTTCTGCCAGCCAGTTCTCGAATGGAGCCGCTTCAGGCTTGGCGGAAATGTAGGTACCGGCATAATTTTTTTTGTCCGTATGCTTGGCATTTGTATTTTTCACCATAGCTGGGTCCCATTCCGTTCCGATATGCCAGCCTACCAGGTAGGCTCCGGCATTAGATCGATAAACCCCGCTGGCTTTACCAAATTGCTCGGGAATATCAACGCTACCGTATACAGCGCCGACTGCATCGGCAATCTCCTTCTGGAAATGCGCATGGATGGTTTCAATATAAGCATCCTTTTGCTCGATCAGCTCTTCCTCTGGTGACCATACGCCTTGTATGAAATAGAGCGGATTATCCGCATGCTGTTGGTTGTATTCAACCAGTGCGTCGTAAAAGGCTGGCTTCAAAATCGTATACACACGTACGGTATTGGCACCCATCTCCTGAATCAAGCTGAACCAGGACAGATACTGTTCCTTCGAAATCGGTAAATCCCCTGGATCGTAGCCTGGAAGAGCGGCACCCATGTTGACCCCTTTAACGAAAAAGGGTGACCAGGTTTGATTATCATAGATTTCGAAATGATCCTGCTGAGTTCGGAATTTCGTCTGTGAGCCATCAGCCGCTTGAACGGTTTCGACTTGCTTCGCCGGCCAATAATGCCAGACGAGGTAGCCTATAGTGATAGCTAACAGGGTGCGGATTAGCCATTTAGCGTATACAGTTGTTTTTGCATCCATGATAGGTGTACTCCTTTACCTCGTTTATGCCAATACCAGCAACCGCCGAATTCGAGCCTCAAGCTCGATGGGCGAGAATGGTTTTGTGAGGACATCCGAAACACCCAGATCAAAGCATTTGGTAAACTCCTGCTCCAGCCCCATATCGGTTAGTACCATAATCTTGCATAGGTTTTTCAAAATATGTGATTGGCGAATGCGATGGATCAACTGGTAGCCATCAAGTGCAGGAAGATTGAGCTCTGTAATGACAAGATCCGGTGGTGTTTCATTGATTAAATCAAGCCCTTCGATTCCATCTTGGGCGGGTCGCACATCATACCCTTGATGGCCAAGCCGGGCAGAAAGGAAGTCGAGCATATCCGTATTTTGGTCAATCAACACAATGGAGGGCGTGGCTTGGGGATCCGCAGAAGGATGGAAAACTTGGATATCCTCGCTTTCCACAGCTTGCTCAGCGGTCATCGTGACCATTTCGGTAATAGCTTCCCTAGTAGGTTGGGCACTTTCAGGGAAGCTGGCTGTGGTTATTTTTCCAGTTAACAACCCAGCGTCCATTAAGAAATCTTTGGTTGAGAGTGAGAGAAAGTGTGTGTAGCCGAGTGGCTGGTCCGGTAATATAATGGCCAGCAAGGATTCGGATGGACCATAGCTTGTGAGGATAGCCAACTGGTCTTTTTCCATGCTTAGGCGCGTTTCCAAGTCCTGAAGCTCTATGGGACTAGCTTGGCTGATATGGGCCAGAATGAGTCCGCATTGCTTCTGGGTGGAGGCTTGCAGGGTTTCATTAACCTGTTGAAGCAGATATTGGGATAGGTCCGATTGGACGGTGTTTGTAACATGCATAAGAGAACACTCCTTTGATTGCTAATTAGGTGAATAAGGATATGGAAAAACTATATGTTATTTAGCAACAGGCAGATCGGCATGGAGGGCAGTCGGTTGGATAGCATCCTCTTTCCAGCTGCGGCGCACCATCGTACCCCAGTTATTGTTACGGCGCAAGTAATCGACATGGCCCTGCAGCTTCCAAAGCGCATTTAACTGGTCATAGCCTAGTGCCATAATGATCGAATAGCCAATAATTCGCCAAATATCCCATGTTTGTACACTGCGCTTGAAGGCAATTTCTTCAATGATAAGGGACCCCGTAGTGAATACTAAGCCGATAATCAGATTAATTCCTAGAAAAGCGAGCAATATCGGCAGCTGGGTCATATCCATCAGCACATAAGCGAGCAACGCAGCCAAGCCGGATAGCTTAATAAACGGGCTTAGTGTTTCATAAAGGATGGTATAAGGCATAGCCAGCCAACCGATTAGTTTATATTTGGGCACGAATAACAAGGATTTAAAATGGAGCATATTCCATATATTTCCCCTTATCCAGCGGCGGCGCTGAGCCCCAAGGACGTTCAGAGTATCTGGTGCTTGCGTCCAGCAAACGGCATCGGGGCAAAACAAGATCCTGTAGGGCAGCTCCTGTTGGAGCATATGGCGATGCAGCTTCATGACAATATTCATGTCCTCTCCAGGACAATCGGCTTCATATCCACCGACTTGAATCACATAGTCTTTACGGAATAAGCCAAAGGCACCTGATACAATCAACAAACCGTTTAAGGCACTCCAGCCTATGCGTGCACCCAGGAAGGCTCGCATATATTCTACATATTGCACAGCAGGCAGCCATTTATTGGACAAGTGATGCTTGGTGACACGCCCGTCTTGGATCGTACTGCCATTGGCGATCCGCACATTGCCGCCTATGGCGATATGCTGCTCTGGATTTTCCATATACAGCTGCACCAGGCGGATAAGCGCATCCTTCTCAAGCATAGAATCGGCATCAATGGTAGCTATTAATGGATATTGCGCCACATTGATGCCAGCATTCAGTGCATCAGCCTTGCCTCCGTTTGTTTTATGGATAACGACCAGCTTCGGGTATTGCGGATTGCGGTAGATTTCTTCTATAGGCTTGGATTTCAATAAGTTGCGGGTGCCCGTCAATCGGCATCGCTGTAACGCGAATTCGTTAATCAACACCTGCAGCGTCTGGTCCTTGGAGCCGTCGTTAATAATGATGACCTCATAGACGGGGAATTCTAGCGCCATTAAGGAATGGACATTATCAATGATGGTAAGCTCCTCATTATAGGAGGGCACAAGGATCGATACAGGAGGGACATGCACAGAACCGGACAACTCACGAAATCGCGAATACATCGTACTTTTGATCTGTGCAATCATTTTTTGTGACGAAAGTGCCATGATCATCAAATACAGCAGGCTGGAGCCGACGATCAGGAAAGTAATAACCAGCCCATAGTTTAGTAAAAATTCTCTCATTGGACACTCCCTTCTACGAACGGATTCGCAGTAGTTGATGAGGCTGGTTTACATAGGAGACGTTACATATTTTTTCATACATATGGGATAATTCATTGAAATATATGCGCTGTGTGATGTCTTGGGAAGCTAGTTCAGAAGCGATTTCCAATTGTTCATGAACAGCCTCGCTCGCTATGTTCAGATCTAGCGTATTCGGGGCAGCCATATGGGCCACACATAACGCCTGAAAACCGGGCAGCCCCAATTTGCCCAAGCTTTGGGCGCTGTTATGGCGAACCCACCAGTCAGGGTCTGTTAAAGCATCCTTTAATATAGGGATGAAATCCCCGCTAGGCTGCTCTCCGGCTACCTTCATAGCAGCAGCCCGAATCTCCCAATCGGAATGGGACATGAAGACCATTAAGGGCTCCGTTTGAAGCAGATGCGTGTATTCCAGAAGCAGCTTGGCTGCTTTAATCCGCACTTCTTTATGCTCCGACTGGACTAATAGGTCTAGAAAAGGAATAGCATCGTGCTCGTTATAGCCGGAGAGGCCGATTAATGCCAAAGTGATCAGGTCCACATCTTCGACCTGCAGCAGGTCCAAGTATAAAGGAAGAGGATTTAGGCTGGAGGAGCCGACGATATCGAGAATAAGATGATGGCTTTGGGGATGGTGCTTGGCCAGCCTAAGCACGAGCTTGCGCAGCTCTCCTGGCTGCTGTGTGCATTTGGCGGCGGCGCGCCCAATCACGAAGGCCGTAGAATCGTCGGTCTCGTGTTCAAGCAAGCGCAGCAATTCTCCGAAGCAATCCTTCGCCCGCATCACTCCGAGATGGTAGGCAGCATCTATACGCTCCCAATGCCTTAAGCTGTGCAGCCGTTGGCGTTCCCGTTCGACAAGGCCCATGTCGTAGCACAGCTGGCTAAGCTTATCGCGGTGTGAGCCTTCGAACATCTCGATCCATTCCAGCAGCTTTTGTTGGATAGCTACAAGCTCTCTAGTCTTTATTAGGCCAGGGGGAGGCAATAACGGCTCTGGATTATCGATATGGATACTCAGATATAGAAAATAATCTTTATGCTTATGCAAGTAATAGGCGGTATGGTGCTCTGATGAGCGGCTCTTAGCTCGAAGAATGAATAGAACGGCAAGCCCTCCAATAATAAGCGCGAGCAGTAGAGCTGTAATCATTAATATGGGCTTTATGGAATCTGGTAACAACATGCGTATCTCCTCCTGCCTTGCTTACTCTACTGTGACGCTTTTGGCCAAATTTCTGGGCTTATCGACATCATTGCCCCGAGCCAATGCCGTATAATAGGCAAGCAATTGCAAAGGAATAACGGATAGGGCCGGTGCTAGCAGTGCATCGGTACGAGGCACATAAATGACTTCATCGGCTGCCTTCGCAAGCTCAAGGTTACCTTCAAAAGCGATCCCAATCACATAAGCGCCCCGAGCTTTGACTTCCCGAATATTGCTGATGGTTTTTTCCAGTACATGCTCTTGGGTTGCCAGTGCAATGATCGGCGTACCTTCCTCAATTAAGGCTAACGATCCGTGCTTCATCTCACCGGCAGGGTATGCCTCGGAGTGAATGTAGGATATCTCTTTAAGCTTTAGGGAGGCTTCCATTGCCACCATATAATCAAGTCCACGGCCCATAAAGTATAAATCTTTAAAGGCTGCAATTTGCTCGGCAATCCTTTGGATCTGTGAGGTATTTGCTAATAAGCTTTGTACTTGCTCCGGAAGCTTATTTAACTTATCGATGAGTTCGGCTCGCAAAGATTGCTCTATAGAGCCCTTGCTCTGGCCTATGTAAAGCGCTAGTAAATAAAGGGCGATCAATTGGGAGGTATAAGCTTTAGTAGAAGCTACGGCAATCTCGGGCCCAGCCCAAGTCATCAGTTGGAAATCAGCTTCCCTAGATACCGAGCTGCCAACGACATTAGTAATACCTAATACTCGGGCACCGCTCAGCTTGGCCTGGGTTATCGCCGCTAAGGTATCTGCGGTTTCACCGGATTGGCTCACAGCGATAACGAGCGTTTTTTTGGTAATGATCGGTTGTCGGTACCTATATTCAGAAGCAACATCGACCTCTACAGGAATTCGGGTAAGCTGTTCAATAATGGTTTTGCCGACAAGGGCCGCATGATAGGCGGTTCCGCAACCGACGAGATGGATCTGTTCCATATCACGGATTTGCTCCAGTCCCATTAACATATCGGGAAATACGATGCTTTTGTCTTGTTCATCAATTCTTCCACCAAGCGTATCCCGATAGGCGCGTGGCTGCTCCTCGATTTCTTTCAGCATAAAATGGGCATACCCACTTTTCTCAGCCCTCATTAGATCCCAATCGATGTACAGCAGCTGCTTCGCAATGAAATTGCCCTCCAAAGTCATTAATTCAACACTGTCCTGTGTGATTACGGCCATTTCCCCGTCGCCTAATACATGAACGTTCCGAGTATGCTCCAATATGGCAGGAATATCGGAGCCTATGAAATTCTCGCCTTCACCAACACCGATTATTAGAGGGCTTGCCAAGCGAACAGCGATTAATTTGTCGGGTTCATGCTCAGACAAAACTACGATGGCATAAGCCCCTTTAATTCGGGCAACAGCTTGCTGGACGGCTTGGACTAAGCTGTCCTTGTAATAATGGGCAATCATATGCCCAATAACCTCGGAGTCCGTTTCGGATAGAAAATGGTGCCCGAGCTGCTCAAGCTCCTCTTTTAGCTGTAAATGATTCTCAATAATACCGTTGTGCACAACCGATATTTTCAAGCCATTGTCGGTGTGTGGATGAGAATTAACATCTGAGGGTTTGCCATGAGTTGCCCAACGGGTGTGGCCAATACCTGCACAACCAATTAGGGGTTGATCTGCCAGCCGTGACTCCAATTCGCCAACTCTTCCTTTAGCTTTACTAATATGAAGGCCTTCAGCCGTATGTACGGCAACCCCAGCTGAGTCGTAACCACGATACTCCAATTTTTTTAAACCTTCCAGCAGTATGAACTGTGAGTCTCTCTTTCCAATATATCCGACAATTCCACACATAATAATAGTTCCTCCTGTATCGGTAGCAGCTTGCCTACCAGGTTATTGTATGACCGCATCTACCATTACCCAAAATTCTTAATAACGAACAATAAATAGAATTATAACTTAAAAATCTGAAAAACAAAAATGTTTGAACTTGAATAATTCCTGTTTAAAGAACGATATACTTAAATATTCGAGTGAATACTTGGTTTTACGACCCATTGATGTTCTTTATAAAGTTTGTGATGTTCGTTATAATGAATTCCGTGGCAGGTGGAATGCTGTCCGTTTATCTTGAAAGACATAAAGGAGAGAATTCGGAAATGGCACCAACCAAAGCAGATTTAAAGCTTAAAGAGGCAGCAGGCAAGCCGCTACTTCATGAGATCTTTGTTTTAATGCGCCCCAAACAATGGACGAAAAATTTGCTAGTGTTTGCAGCATTAACCTTTTCAGTGCGTACCGCCCATGTATATATGTTAGGGCAAGCGATCATCGGATTTATTTTATTTTGTCTCGTTTCAAGCTGTGTATATATTTTAAATGACTATGTAGACCGCGAAGGTGATCGAGCCCATCCCGAGAAAAGGCACCGGCCCTTAGCTTCAGGTACGATGAATCCCCAAGTGGCGTTGGCGTTTGGCGTTGTGATGCTGTCAGCATGTTTGTTTATTGCCTTTCGATTTCATCTGTCGTTTGGTTTAGTGCTGCTGCTGTATTTTATTCTTAATGTCTTATATTCACTGCGGTTGAAGCATGTTGTTATTATTGATGTGTTAATTGTTGCTTCTGGATTTGTACTAAGGGCTGTTGGTGGTGGTTTGGTAATCGGGGTTCCACTTACACCTTGGTTTCTAATCTGCACATTACTGCTGGCTCTGTTCTTGGCGATAAGTAAAAGGCGGCATGAGCTGTTTTTGCTGAAAACCGCTAAAGGTGAGCACCGTCAAGTATTGGAGCATTATTCGATGGATTTATTGAATCAAATGAATGCTATTGTAACGACAGCAACCATTATGAGCTATGCCTTATTTACATTCACTTCTGGGCATACGATTCATTTGATGTGGACGCTCATTCTAGTACTCTATGGCATATTTCGTTATTTATATTTGATTCATGTGGAAGACCAAGGAGGTAAACCTGATCGGATTTTACTGGAGGACAAACATATTTTACTGACGGTCGTCCTGTATGCTTGCTCCGTCGTGTTCATCCTTATTTATTTCGATAAGTAGTGAAAAGGAGGCTGTTTAGGGATGAAATACATAGAGCTGGCTGCTTCCATACTGCTAGGAGCCGTAGGACAAATTTTGATGAAATGGGGTATCGAATCGATGCGGGCGGATGGGTCTGCAATTTCGGGACTTAACCTTATACGGGCTTGGCCTGTATTTGCAGGTTTAGCAAGCTATGGGCTTAGCTCTGTATTTTGGTTGCTCGCTTTGAGGAAGTTTCCACTGAGTACGGCATATCCAATGGTTAGCTTGGGTTATATCCTGGTTATGGTTATAAGCTATTGGTTGTTTCAAGAGACGATATCCATGCAAAAATGGTTCGGTGCCGCCGTCATCTGCGGCGGAGTACTTCTAATTGCCAGGGCTTAAAGCAAGGGTAACCCAATCAATGATCGGCAGGAGGCAGAGGGGAATGCATATAAGCTTGGGGCTGTTATATCCGGCCATGCCGTTCTTGGCTTGGCTTTGCTCGGGAACGCTTAAATATATGATAAACAGGCTGCGTTATGGTACAGCTGCCAAGGAACACATCGGTAATGGGGGATTCCCTAGCACCCATACCTCCATGGTTTCTTCGATCACGCTGTTAATTGGTTTTGAACAAGGTTGGGGTACGCCCTTATTTGGTCTTGCCGTGTCGATCACATGCATTGTGATCATGGACGCAATAGGAATTCGTCGGGCTTTAGGAGACCACGCTAGTTGGATTAATCTCCTGACTAAAGGGGAAGCCGGGTTACGGGAGAAGCAGGGCCATAAACGAGCAGAGGTGCTGGGAGGCTTGGCTGTGGGTGCGCTGCTGGCCTGGCTGGCCTCTAGGGTTCTATAGGAATAAATGAAAAAAGGTGGAGAGAATATGAAAAATCGGTTATTAGCGTTAATGCTCATAAGCGGATTAACTTTACTGGTGTTCACTGCTGGCTCTTTGATCGTGCCTTCAGTATTGTTTATGTTCGGTATTTCGATCACTAAGCTGCATGTCGGGCTTGTAATTGCGTTAGCTGCTGGGGTGGCATGGATGACAGTGAAAATGCTCCACCTTGAGCATCCAGTCCGGTATTGGGGAGTGGCGTTGGCCGCCTCGGCTCTCCTTTTTGTTGTCTGCTTTTGGATAAGCGGCAGCTTTTATGATTTATCCTATGATGGCCAAGCGTACCACCAGGAAGCTGTGATTTATTTGGCTGATGGTTGGAACCCCGTATATGATGAAGCTTTGAGTGTGCCGACAGGGCATTCCCTCTGGATTAATCACTACGGGCGTGCGTCCGAGATCGCATCTGCAGTCATGTATAAAGCGACTGGCTTGATCGAGCATAGCAAAGTATTTAACTTGTTGCTAATGGTGGCCTCCTTCTTCCTCAGCCTCTCGGCACTGCAAGCGCTTAGGCCAGAGGGCTCCATCACACGTGCTGTGGTCGTTGCCGCACTGTTTGCACTTAATCCGGTAAGCATCTATCAGGCTTTCAGTTTTTATGTGGATGGCTTGCTGGCTTCGTCTTTATTATGCTTGGTGGCCTTGGCCTGCTTGATTTTTGCCCGCCCAGGCTGGCTGCTGTTAAGTGCTTACTCGGCGATGATGATCTTCACGATGAATATTAAATTCACGGCGATAGCCTACGCAGGTGTGTTGACCATAGGATTGCTTGTAGTGTTATATATGAGTGAACAATTTGGTCGTTTAAAGCAATTATTTAAGGTAGCTGCGGTGGGAGGGCTCATCGGGATATTTCTTGTCGGCTATAACCCTTACGTTACGAATACCCTGACAAAAGGCAACCCGTTTTATCCGTTAGCAGGGGAAGGCGCCGTCGATATTTTTGAAACCTTCATTCCGCGCAATCTGGAAACGATGAATCGGTTTGAGCAAACCGTGAATTCTTACTTTTCCGTCATGGCGGGCAATTCCTCGGAGAAAATCCCTACACAAATCAAACTGCCCTTTACGTTTACGGAGCGGGAGCTTATGGCTATGAGTGCACCGGACGCGGCGGTATCTGGCTTTGGTCCCCTATTCAGTGGAGTGCTGTTGCTATCCATTATTTTGTTGGGGCTTGGCTTTCATTACCGGAAGGGGGCTGCGATGGCAGCACTTGGGGTAATCGGCATACTTGCCATTTCGGCTTTTGTTAATCCCGCTGCTTGGTGGGCTCGTTATGTACCGCAGTTTTGGCTAATTCCGCTCATTTGTGTTTGGTTAGGGTTCAGCTACAAAGGAAATCGCCTTATTACTAGCACTAGCTGGCTCTTAATCGCTGTGATTGCAATCAACACGTTAATGGTAAGTGGAACATACACGTATTACCAATGGACTTGGAACCAGACGCTTCGCGCACAGCTAGCGGAAATTCAAACGGTCCAGGGACCCGTCAAGGCAGAGTTCACTTACAGCTGGTCGAACCGGGAAAGGCTTGCCAAGCTTGGCATTGCTTTCGTAGAGGAAAGCCCTTTGGCATGCGAGGACAAGCTGGTTTTGATCCGGTCAGGCACGTCGATTTGCAAGCAGCCCGAATAAGCGCAGCGGATGTATCGCTGCACGTATTCACTGCACTTCAGGGCTTCAGGCTTTTCCAGCCCACGTAATCGTGGATGGCGATACCGGAATAGGAGGGGTGCGACTCCAATAAACGGTCGATTATCGCCAGTTGCTGATGCATAACCTCACTACCTTCTTCGTAAAAGGAGATAAAGGCACCCTCCGATGAGGGATTCGTCTCCACACCAACAAATATTTTCTTGCCGAGCCTGTCGCCAAGCGCCAAATCATCAGCGGTTACGTCCGCAAGTGCTTGGGCCTGGTCTCGGTAAGACATTAACGTAACCTCGTCCAATAGGCCCATTAGCTTTTCGTTCAGCCTGACATGGCTATCACCGGGTACGGCAATTTGGTTAAGCCAGAAGGGTAACGCGGCACTGGCTGTTAAAGCCGTTGAATTAGTTGAAGCTGATAGAGTTGCATCCTGTTTAACTTCATCCACAAAAAGTGTAAGGGCTTCCGTCCAATTCTTCACCAGTGTAGCCTGGTCGGTTTGCCATTCGGGCAAAATATAAGGCTCGATATCAGCTTGGATTCCGCTAAACCGTTCCTCCTCAAGCACATTCAGATTATAGTCCTTTACCCACTTCACCATATTTACGATGTATGAGCGATTGTCAGGCATCACCCAGCTTGGTGCCCCATCTAAAGCATGTATTTGTACCCCGCCTGCTCTTGCTTCTTTTATAAAAGAACGATAGGAGTCCAAGGCTTCATCGGGATTCACCTGTAAATAAATGCGGTCGATCGACTGTTCCTTGGCAAATTGCAGAATCGAATTCCTGCTTTCCGCCGTAACGATCAATGAAGTATCCCAGAGCCATGTTGCTTTCATTCGCTCAGCGCGTGGAGTGGCTTCGCAAGCAGAAGGGATTACAGCTAATAGAAGGATGATGGTCAGGGCATATCGACCGATAAGCCCTGTATAAATGATGTTCAAAGCTTTCAAGTGCATGTTCCTCCTACGGCTTGAACCAGATGTTTTTGAACTGCACCCAATCCAGCGAGTCCAGTGTAATTCCTTTTACAGAGGCATGGAAGGCTGTTTTCAGCCGTTTAAAATAGAGCAGCTGCAGCACATGCTCATCGTGCAGGCGGCGCTCGATGCTGTGCAGCAGACCCGCCCGCCCATCCCGCTGCGGCTCCCGGAGGGCTGCGGCGATGAACTGCTCCACGGCCGCTTTGCAGGCCGGCTCTAAGTGATGCTGCATGCTCTTGTACAGGTCGATCAGCCGAAGCTCGGCATCGTTGTCGAGCATGATCGAGAACAAAAGCAGGTCCGCCTGCAGGCGCCGCTCGCCCTTGAACTCCTCGACGGGCAGTAGCTGCACCTCGATGGCAAGGCCCGCTTCTCGCAGCAACGTCTGCACCAATAGCGCATCCCGCTCGTAATGGGGAATCGTGCAGAGCACAATGCGCTCCCCGGCATAGCCGGATTGCTTGATGCGTGCACGCAGGTGCGAAAGCTCCTTCTCCGGCGGATGGATGGGCGCATGGCGAATAAAGCTGTCGGCCGCATAGACGGCATCTCCATCAATCAGCTTCAGCAGCCGCGCTTGGTCGAAAGCCTCGTATACCGCCTCGCGAATGGCAGGGTCCTTCAGCGGCCCCTGCTTGAGCAAATTAAAAGTAATAAATTTGCAGGTAGTGCCCTGCTGCTGGACCTGCTTGTACTCGCTTTGCGCAGCATCGGGCATTTGGTAATTATGGATAATCTGAAAGCTCTCGAGCGTCCGGAAACGCTCCTTTTGCTGCCCTTGCAGGTTGGGCACATGCCATAGCTCAACACGGTCGAGGTGGGCTCTTCCCTGAAAGTAGGCGGGAAAAGCATCCAGTATCGACATGGAGGTATCGTGCAGCGTTAATTTGAACGGCCCCGTACCGATAGGTGTGAGCGAGAAGGCAGTTTCTCCCTGATGATAAGCATCAACGGGAATAATGGAGGCGCGGTTGGTGCTCATAAATTGCGGAAACAGCTCGTTAGGCTCGTTGAGATAAACCGTTAAGGTCAAAGGGTCGCTGATTTCGACGCGCGCTATTTGCCCGATAACCCAGCGATATAAGGAACGTGCAGAGGATTGCTGCAGTCGCTGCAGCGTGTAATGAATATCCTCAGCTGCCAGCTCTTTGCCATGATGGAATAAGACGCCCTTGCGCAGATAGAAGGTCCAAGCCGTTCTTGTTATATCGGTCTCCCAGGCGTGGGCGAGATGGGGCTCCACCGTTTGTGTAAGCCGGTTATAGCTAACCAGGCTATCGAACAATTGGTTGACCAAATGCGCCTCGGCCGAAAAGTTCGTAAAAGCCGGATCCAGCGTCTGGATCGGCTGGGTTATAGGAAACCGCAGCGTGTCGAACCGCTTGCTGTTACGCAGCTCGCTGCTGTAGCCAAAATAGCCGCTCAGCCAGCTATGGAAATGCTCCTTCAGTGAGTCGGGGATGGAGGATATATTCATCTGCTCTAAAGCGCCGCGAAGGTCTTTGCGTTCGACAAGCTCCTTGGCCAGCAGCAGTAAAATATCCTCTTTGGGTGTAAGGAACAGCAGCGAGGAACGGTTGCCGCGCCCTTTTTTGGGGCTCCAACGAAGCCAGCCCTGCATGTCCATCTTTTGCATAATCATCGTTACATTGCGGTGCGTACAATCCAGGATTGCCGCGATTTCATCCAACATGACCTCATATTCCTGCCCGTCACCCACATGCGGCAGTTTTTCGCGTAATCGGATATAATGGCTAGCCAGCTTCATGACGTACCTCCGCCTCCAACTTCACTTCGTATAGGGCTCCAAGTCTGTTTATCCTTTGGTAAGTGATGTGAATTTGAGTTAGTTCTTTCTCCTTTAAGTGTAAACGAAATCCCGTTAGAAAAACAGGAAATTAATTATGGAGAAGTTGCTCTTTTTATTCCTGTTTTAATGTCTACAATAAAGAGGTACCTGAATATAACATTAATGGAGGGATATACATGAGTAAAAGCATGAGAACTGCCGAGGGGTTTACTTTACACATGCAGTGGATTGAGCAATTTGTTAGGGAGGCGGAGCAGGCGATTGAGCAAGAGCACATAAAAACGACAGCGCAAACGGTGCTTTTTTATGCCGGAATGCATGTGCAATTAGAAAAACAATCCGCTTTGCAAACCGGGCAGCCGCTTGTTAGAGGCAGAGACGAAACCCGTGATTGGCTACTGGCACCAGAGGAGGAGATCGTCAATGAGGCAATGAAGCTGGTTCCTTCATCAATTCATCGGTTGCTTCAGCTATCGCTGAGGGCGGTAATGGAAGAGGGAGAGAGCTGCTTGTCAGATGGCGAATGCTCTTATGTCCATACTTATGCGGGTGTATATATAACACGTGTCAAAGAGCAGGCAGGACAGCTTGCTACACATTGGCTGCATTAGAAGTGAATTGATTGTCACTAAAATATAGGGTCGGAGGTACGGATATATGCTGATGGATGCCTCAATAGGCAAGAAACAAGCAGGAGTGCTAATCGGGGCTTTTTTGTGTGGATGCCTGCATCACTTGTTATTTTATAATCATGCTTGGGGTCTATCTTTCCCGATTTTTATGATCGTATTTTATGTATTTTTTTACTGGTCGGTCAAAGAGCAGGTGGAGATTCGTTTTAATGCTCCAATGATGCTGCTCATACCCATTGTACTGCTGTCGTTGACTTATGTGACGTTTGCGAATGAGACATTTAGCGTATTAAATGCGCTCGCGATTCCCTGCTTGGTTCTTGTGCATACGATCTGGACGATGAGAAAGCCAGCGATTCGGTGGTATGATGGAAGTATGGTGCTTGCCATCCTGGAGCAAATTTTTGTACATACGATGCGCCATGTGCCTACACCTGTAATAGCCATTTATCGGGGGATTTCACAAAAAATGAAGGTGGATCGTTCGAAGCAGGTATGGAAGGTACTCGCGGGAATCGTGATTTCCTTACCAATCGTGCTTGTTGTAGGTGCGCTGCTTGCTTCGGCGGATACGATGTTTGACCGATTGCTCTCACAGCTTCCTCGGCTGCTTGGTGATTTAAATATGGGCGAGTCCATCTTCAGGGCCATTTGGATTATTTTTATGGCATCGGCAATTTTTGCTTATGTGTGGGGCTTGCTATTTCCTTTGGTACGAAAAGTGCGAAATGCGCAAGATCCAATTGCCCATTGGGAGCTAGAAGGCCAGCCAACTAGTCATACAGGTAGTGGATTGCCGCTAGAGCCAGCTTTTGAGGCGCCTGCTGCCCCCGATCCTCTAACCTCTCCAGCCCCTTACGCACCTAAGAAAATCAGGATGGATGCTACCGTAATAACGACGTTTTTATTGATACTAAATGCGGTTTATGTGCTGTTTGCTTTTATCCAGTTTTCTTATTTTTTCGGCGGGGGCCTTGCTTCGCTGCCCGATGAGATGACTTATGCCGACTATGCGCGCCGTGGCTTTGCGGAGCTTGTCGTCGTCACAGTGATCAATTTTACGGTGCTCATGGCCACGCTGCATGGGACAGACCGCAGCTCACGTTTAATGGACCGCTTCCTGCGTGTGCTGCTGGCGGTGTTGATTGGCTGCACGGGCGTCATGCTGTGCTCGGCATTTATGCGGATGGCCATGTATGAGAGGGCGTACGGCTTCTCGGAAACCCGTTTGCTCGTGGATGTGTTTATTGTATTCCTGTCTGTGTTGTTCGTGATTGCCTTGGTGAAGCTGTGGAATGACAGCCTGAAGCTGATGAAGCCTTATGCCATTATTGCCATTGTCGCTTATGTGATCGTCAATTATATGCAGGTCGAGGGTATTGTGGCTTCCAATAATGTGAAGCGCTTTGAAACTACAGGCAGTATAGATACCGATTACTTAGGTTCGCTGAGCTTTGATGCGGTACCCTATTTGATTGAGCTCAAGCTCAACCATCCTGAATTGGATGGGGCGGACAAAGCGCTGCAAAGGATGAAAAGACGCCTCCCCCTTCCAGGAGAGACGTCATGGGTTTCATTCAATTTATCGGAATGGCGAGCGGCTAGAGCGCTGCAAAATATTCCTTTAACAGAGGAACGATAATATCCGTCATTCGCCGGATGCTAGGGGGCCCGTATAGCTGTGGATCGCTGCTGGAACTTCACTTAGCGAGCCTAGCGTGAAAAAAGCCCCTTGTGGCTCAACATCGATGGCTACATTGTTATAGGCCCATTCCTGGACAGCAGGCATGAAAATCGCATGAATGCCTGTTCGCAGAGCGGGAATCACATCGGTGCGAAGCGAGTTGCCGATCATCCAGGTGGTTTTGCGGTTAAAGTGATGCTGGGTAATTAAGCTCTCCATAAACTCAGTTGTTTTATGCTGGGTAACATGGATATTGTGGCCGAAGAACCGTTCAAGGTTCGCTTCGGTTATTTTGCGCATCTGGATTAGTCTGTCGCCTCCGGTATATAGATGAAGCTCGTGCCCATCCGCTTCCAGCTGGGTCAAGGTTTCTTCCATAAAAGGATAAGGCTCCACGCTATGGCCGTACACGGTTCTGCCGATTTCAATTAAGCGGGCTGTCTCTTCAGAGACCTTGGGCCGCCCTGTAAGATCGGAAAAATAATCATACGTATCCACGAAGGATTCGGGAAAATGATTCGGGTCGAAGCCATGCTGCATCACGCGACCAAGATCGATTTCTGCTTGCTTTTTCTTGATTTCTTCCACGGGAATTGGATAGGTATGAAAATACATTTCCATTAAATCGACAAACTGCTCCACGACCAGATCAAAATATTTGTTGCAATGAATTAGTGTATCGTCCAAGTCAAATAATATCGTTTGCTTTACCATATGGGTTGCTCCGTCATTTTTTTCACCAATTATATCATGGCGTAACTAAAAATCCTATCCTCTACCTACCCACTCCATCTATTGCCTATCCTAACTAGCTGCCTGCTGCTTTTTTTTATGGTAAAAAAGGCTGTGGATCTGTGCTTTTTCCATGCTGAACCACCTCGTAATGCAAATGTGGCCCCGTGCTACGCCCGGATGTGCCGAGCTTGCCGATGGATTGCCCGCACTCTACATGTTCTCCCAACTGGACCAGCACGCTGTTTAAATGCATATACCAAGTTCGCAGCCCGTCCGCATGCTCCAGTATAACGTGGTGGCCGTGGAAGGGATCGAAAGCTACAGTTACGACAGTACCCGTTCCTGTAGCCATTACGGGATCATCCATAGCTCCGGCGATGTCTATACCCCGATGAAAGCTGGACTGATTGGTAAAAGGATCCTTGCGATAGCCAAAAGGTGAGGTTACAACGCGAGAGCGGGTCGGCCAAATATTGGGAATCCTTTTAAACCGTTCACGCTCCAACAAGATCGTTAGTTTCGATTGCTGCCACTTGGCCTGTAGCTTATCAAGCTCTTGCCCAACGGATGTATAGGAGGCCAAAGCTGAGCTTGTCAGCAATTCGAGCTGCTGAGCCGTAACGGGAAGGCTTGAGTACTCCCTGTCAGCAGTCTGCGCAGGCGCAGATACGGGTTTGTCGGGTTGCGGGGCTTGGCTTGGTGGAAGAAGCTGCGTAAGCTCTTGCTCCAGCGTTTTCATTTCTTCAACCTTGCTGCGAACCTCTTCCGCTTGGCGAGAAAGCTGGATAATTTCGTTTTGGAGCTGCTGAATCATACTATTTTTGGTGGCAAGATCCTGCTGTAGCCGAATGGCTTGGTCAGATAACTGGGCTTCAGCCGATTGGCTTGCTGTTATGGCTTGGTAATGGTTGATGTACAGAAAAGACGCAGTCCCGCTTAACATCAGCAGGCTGAGAACCATCCATTGGAATCTCATAAGAACTCCTTTCGGTATGTAACGGATGCCAAAGGCATATATTCGAGATAAGCACGCTTATGATCAGGAGGGACCCCCATGTCACTGAAAATAATCAGCACGAATTTACTGCACCGCCTCGCTGTGCATTTGCAATCGGAAGTGGCCATTCAAGCGGAAGGCTTCGCTAGTGAACCGGGCCTGCTCCAGCATGTTGGTAAACGGTTTATCAAAGTGAGCGAGCAATATTTTGTGCCATCAACACTACAGGAAATCGTTCTTTTAGGCACTAGTATAAATGTCAGTACGGTACCGATTCAGCTGCGTACTATATATATGGGAGGCTTTCCTGCATTGCTGGTGCGAACGGGCAGCGACTATATTGAGGTTATCGTTTCTCGTGTTGACGAAGAGGAGGAGCTGCGAGTGCTAATTCCGCTCGGTCAAGTCATTAGTATCGAGAAAACCAACGAATCCTAGTTAACCGCCCATGCAGGTGCGGCGCAAAGCGAACTTTGCTTAATAATTTGACTAACCAACGGTTACAATGCTCCTGGTTTGTCTATTTGGTTGGCTTTTGTGTGCGGTTATAATTTTTGAGCGTGATCGTATGCATTTCCATATAGGTAGTTACGACCAGCAGGATGGTGCATATTCCATAAGTAATGCCGCAGGCCAAGCCTAAGCTCGCCCAGTGGCGGCTCTTCCAGAGCCCGATAACCAATGCAGCGAGGGATAGAGCTACCAAGGAATGTGTCCAATGCCCCCAGCCTTCATAGGTGAGCTTGTGACGTCTCGAAGCTTTGGAACTGCCAGCTTTATTAGCTTGATCATTAGACTTGTCATCTGGGCCTTTGCCAGTTTCCTGTTGCTGTTGTTGAATGGGGTAACGGAGGGAAAACAGCGCAAGCAGCAAAAAAAGTACCGGCTGGTAGCAAAGCATAATGATGGGTGAGCTGAAGTTACCGAAGCTGAATACCTCTGACGTGCTCTTAAATGCGAGCGGGGTCGTCATGAGCAGGAGCAAGACAATCGGTGTATTGATCGTATCGTAATCCCTCTGCTTGATTAAGCTGGCAAACCCGGTCAGAAAAGCCAAATAGATCAGGATTACCTCACAAGCTGTAACTGGGAACCAGATGCTTAAGATCACCAAATCGACTCGATCCAAAAAGTCCGTAATATGAATTTGCTGGATCAAACTATAATTGGGATAAACCAGATTGCCAGGGATTGTTGGCCCTAGTACAAAAACTTCAAGCAGTAGGAATAAGCCTAGCATGAAGGAGGCGAGAAAAGCTCCATGGCGCATAGCGGAGCGGACATGCTGGGATCCCCATAGTGTGTGGAGGAAAGCTCCCATTATAAAAATATCCCCGTACCAGCCCATACTTAAGATGTTAGACGAGAGGAAGTAGCTCCACTGCCCCGCCAGTACAGGCTGGACTAGATGTAGGTCCATTTCATTAGACAAGGCAAGCGGCAAGAACAAAATCATCAGCACAAAATAAGGGAAGAACAAATCATTCACTCTTGCCAATACCTCAACACTTGTTTTTCCATAAACCAGAAGCAGCAAAATCAATAGCAGCAGGATCATTTCATCCGGTGTGCTCGGCAACAGTGTAATTCCGATGAATTTACTAAAGGAAGAGATATCTCTTACTAGAATAAGCCACAGGTGAAAGAGTAGCACCAGATTGACGATGGTGCCAATAAGGGTGCCGAATACAATTTTGGTAATTTCAAATATATGTTTACCCGGAAATCGCATTACCAGCATACTGAATATATAGGCAATTCCAAGTGTATATAACATCGGTAGCATATATGCCGTCCACGCATCCATACGATTAACCCGGATTAAAACCTGCTGGATACTGACAATCCCCCCGCCTGTTAGCAGTGAAGCGGTCAGCCAAGCGAATTGGCGGTGGTTGATGATTTGTTTCTGATCCATGCCCTCACCTGTCTTCTATGGGATCTAGTTAACCTGTTATTGCTCAACGATTGAGGTAATTGAAGGCCCATGGTGATACTTTATTGATAAAGAACTGGGTCGGCATAGGAACCTTGATATGCAGAATAATACAGATGTAGAGGGCTAGGGATAACGAGTAAGCGATTCGGTACATCCATCTGATCGACGGTGGCTGCTTGCCGAGCTTTTTCCAATAACGCAAGCAATTAAGTACAAGCAACAGAAAAATAATCGTGAGGTAGCTGATACTCATTTTGGGGCATGCTCCTTTGTAATATTGTCATAAATAAGCCCTGTATCGGTTAACTGGCTTTCAACCTGGATGTCGAGCTTGGCATCTTTAAGCCCCTCGGGCCAGTTTTTTTCGAATTGGCTGGCCCATTGCTCCGGATAAGCCCTCCATAAGGTTGAACCAAGTTGGGTGGAGTCCACATTGTGCTGAATGGAGCTGTCAATCGTTTTCTGGATTGTATTTTTGGCATATTCCGAGATAGCGGCCTCTACCTTGAGAACATTGTCGGTTTGGCTCAAATCATATTTGGTTTTATCCTCCATCATGGTAGCTGTCAATTGTATATTTATATTAAAATGCACCTGCTGGTCGATGAGTGTTGTTCGAATGTTCGTTGACGAACTATAAATCCGCACACTCATTTTACTTCCATCCTCAGCTTGGACGGTGATCATATTGATAATCATTTTTTGCCCATGTAATAAGGAAAGCCCAATCGCTTCATCATTTTCCAAGCTGCCTATCATCTTGTCATTTCGAAATTGGGCGTAGCCTTTAAACTCAACCTCTTTGGAGGGCTTTTCACTTTTCTCGGACTCTTTAACCGCCATATAGACGGCGACAGGATCAGCACCTGGCAAGCTTAAGGCAACGCCAAAATCTTTAAAGTTGATATCAATCACGCCTCTGGCTTTAACTAGCTCCCGGACGGCCTCCGAGGGGAAGCGTTCAAACCTCGGTGTTGACATCAGCATGTCGGACGCTTTTCCCTTGGCGACAATTAAGTAAGTAGTCATCCGATTCTCCGGGCTGCGCGGAGTGGAATCATATAAGTCCTGAAGGCCTCTTTTGGCTAGGGCTTCTCCTACGATAATGGTTCGGCGATGAGCCAGAAACATTCGTCTTGACATCCGCTTTTGCAATTGATTCAGGCATTCCCGGTACGTTTCGCCTACCTCGGAATCAACATAATAGCTTTTATCGCCGCTCGTTCCGCCGCCACCGCCGGAAGCACCCCCCATTTGTCCAGGCAAGGGAACCATGACGCTTATGCGATACTTCCCGTCATCTTCAAGGTCAATGCCCGAGGTTAAAATAAAGGCCATATCATTAATTTCCGTTCTGTCCCAACAGCCGGGCAGTATGAAGGCAGCAAGTAATATAAAGAGTAAAGCCGCGCTGCGCCGTATCATTCCGTATCATTCTCCTTTTTGTCATGCGGGATATGCTCTCCAGTCTGGCCGCTGTCCTTCATAATTTCATCGGAAAGCTGATCGCCCATTCGTTTCGAATCTTGGACTGGCATATAGCTTGGGCGGTTTTTATTAAGCCATATAGGGGGACGGACAGCGGTATCCTTCAAATCTGCCACGGACAAGGGGCCTAGAGGAGAAAGATAAGGAATGCCAAAGGAACGTAGATTGGCCATGTGCCCAATAATGACCATCAAAGTGATCATAATGCCAAACATGCCAAAGATAGAGGCGGCAATAATGATCGGGAAACGCAACATGCGGATGGCAATAGCTCCGTTAAAGCGCGGGATCGTGAACGAGGCAATCCCTGTAAGCGAAACGATGATAACCATCGGTGCCGAGACGATTCCAGCCTGTACAGCGGCCTGCCCGACTACTAAGGCGCCCAGAATACTGACGGCAGACCCTATTGTTTTCGGCAGCCGGATTCCGGCTTCGCGGAGCGCTTCGAACGTGACCTCCATGATCAAGGCTTCAACAACGGCCGGGAAGGGGATGGCTTCTCTAGCCGCGGCAACCGACAGCAGCAGCGAGGTTGGCAGCAAATCCTGATGAAAGGTAGTAATAGCTACATACAAACCAGGGGTTAGTAAGGATATGATCAGAAAAAAATAACGTAACAAACGGATAAGCGAGGAAATCTGGAATCGCTCATAATAATCCTCGCTTGATTGCAGGATATCGGTAAACACGAACGGAACCAGCAGCGCGAAGGGGGTTCCGTCTACAAGGATGCCTACCTTTCCCTGCAGCAAAGCAGCGGCAACCATATCGGGCCGCTCGGTGTATTGAATTTGCGGAAAAGGCGAGTAGGTAGAATCCTGGATAAACTCCTCGATATAACCTGAATCCAGTACCGCATCAACATCGATCTTTTCCATCCGGCCTAGCACTTCTTTGACTATAGCCGGGTCCACGATATCGTCCATATATGTGATGACCGTGCTGGTGTTGCTTTCGCGGCCAATCGTCATATGCTTCATCTTCAAATGGGGTGTTTTCAGCTTGCGGCGAATCATCGAAGTATTGGTGCGCAAGTTTTCGACAAAGCCTTCGCGCGGGCCACGGACGACCGATTCGGTCTCCGGTTCGTTAATGGCGCGTTTTTCCATCCCGCGGATCCCCATCAGCAGCGCTTGGTTATTGCCCTCGACGATCAGTCCAGCATCACCGCTCAATACCGATAGCAGCATATCTGAATAGTTATCGGTTTGCTGGGTTTGGCTAACAGGCAGCGTCATTTCGATGATTCGATCAAGTAACTGCTCCTTGCCCTCCAGAATCATGAGCGACTTCATCGCCTCGTTAGCAAATTGCGTGTTGACCATCCCATCCACGAAAAACAGGATCGCCGAGATGCCGCCCTCAATTTGGAATTCACGGATAACAAAATCCGAGCAGTCGGCAAACAGCTCATTCAAATAGCTTTTATTTTCCTCTAGGGATAGGAAAACGGGCACGGACTTTAACTCATTAATAAATTGGTACTCAACATTTTTTAGCTTATTGTCCGGTTTTTCCTCCTGCGGACTTGCTTTACGATCACGACGCATGCTAACACCTCCTTGCACTCCTTGCATTTCCTATACTGCCAGCTATTGGTGAGCCTCTCCCCTTAGGTTTCCTAAAAACAAGAAATTTATGTCCACAATTTAAAAGGCTCTGCTGTAGCTGTATAACCCCCTCATGAAAGGCAAAAGATAAGACACACATTTGCGCATGAGAAGGGAGCGGCGATTTTATTGAAATGGCTGGTTGCCTTGCTGCTGCTATTTATTTTTCAAATATTCACCATTTTGATCATTGAATTTCGAAGGCCCTCCAAAACGGTGGCATGGATGTTTATTTTGTTTGTTTTTCCCATCATCGGATTTATTATGTATTACTTCTTGGCCAAAGAATATTCACGCCGCAAAAAAGTGAAACGGCATCAGCTCCAATACGCTGATGAGCAGGGAAACCAGAAGGAATGGACAGCTAACGGAGGGATAACGAGGGAATCAACGGCCTTCGAAGCCTTTTACAAGCAAAAACGTTTGTATAACCTGCTTGGCCGGTTTCCGGGCGCACCGTTCACCTGGAATAATAACGTGCGGGTATTAACAAATGCGAAGTCTACTTATTCGGCTATGCTCGAAGCGATGGAAGGAGCCAAGCAATATATCCATTTTGAAATTTACACCTTCCGCAATGATGGCATTGGCCGTACGTTTCAAGAGCTATTGATCCGCAAAGCTAAGCAGGGTGTCAAAGTGCGCTGTATATTTGATGGGATAGGCAGCTATGAATTGCAAGATGCTTTCATTGAACAGTTTCGACGGGGAGGGGTGGAGATCTATTTGTTCCTGCCGCCACTGATCGCTTTTTTCGACAAGAGGATGAACTATCGAAACCACCGCAGAATAGTCGTGATCGATGGGCATACAGGGTATTTGGGAGGGCTTAATATAGGGGATGAATATAGAGGAGGCAACCCTAAGCTTGGGTTCTGGAGAGATACCCACTTGGAGCTTATAGGTGACGCTGTTGGTAGGCTGCAGGCTGTGTTTGCCAGGGACTGGATGTTCGTGAGTGGACAGCAGGTGAGTGAGGGATTGAGCGAAAATAAGGCTGATAGCCCCGATGGCATTAACAGGCTTGGCAGTCCACCCCAACATGGCAAGCCCGTCCAAATTATAAGCAGCGGACCTGACGCTAGGCAGGCTACCATCCTGCAAATGTATTTCGGAGCTATTACCTGTGCGCAGGAGCGGATTTATATCATGACACCTTATTTTATCCCCGATCCCAGCTTAAGAATGGCTCTAAAAACAGCGGCGATTAGCGGGTTGGAGGTTATTATTCTGTTTCCGTTACTTTCCGATTCTCAAGCTGTTCATTATGCATCGATTTCTTATTTTGAGGAGTTGATGGAGGCGGGGGTACGTTTTTATGTGTATCAAAAAGGGTTCATGCATGCCAAAGTATTGATCATCGATAATATGTTTGCTTCTGTCGGAAGTGCAAATGTGGATATTCGCAGCTTTTACAGTAATTTTGAAATCAATGCACTCTTGTTTGATAAGGAGGCCGTGGAACGGCTCGTTGATGATTTCAACAACGATTTGCAGGACAGTGAGGAATGGGAGCTCGAAGTCTTCCGGCGACGACCCCGCTTGCATAAAGCCAAAGAAATCGCCGCCAGGCTGCTCTCACCACTTTTTTAACTGTTTTAGCTATGTGAGGCCATCCTTGCTATGTGAAGCCCTTCAGATTGACTATTTTGGGATGCCTCAGCTGTCCGGCAGAAGTGACTTCGAGTCCAGTAACCGTGCACGTATAGGGAGCCTTCAGCCATAAAATATGCTCGCGCTTGAGCTCCGCCGGCAGCTTGTCGAATAGCGGAACCCCGCTTTCCTGCCCAAGCCCCTCCTGAAGAAGCCTCGTTTTCATCGGCTGGTCTAGGCCGAGAGAGACGCGACCGAACAAGGTGGCGTCCTTCATCATGAGCAGGCTTGCCACCTGGCCGCCGCGGATTATCAAGCCCGGAATGAGGACGTCGAAGAGCAGTGCCGTTTTTTTCTTGTACCAATCCTTATGCTTCTTGGCTTCGCGGTAAGGGCTGGACAAGCGCTTGCCAACAATCCCTTCCCATCCGGCAGCCTCGACCCACTTCCACAACGAGTCCCGGTCTGTGAACATATCTGTCACGAACAAGTTGGGAAGCTTCTCAGGCAGCAATTGCTGCAGTCTGCGATAACGCTCCTGATAAGGGAGCGAACGTAAGTCCTCGCCGTTCCAATACAGCAAATCAAACAACACATACAGGAATTGGTTCTCCGTCCGATTGCCAACCTTAATGGAGCGAGAGCGCTCTCGCTGCAGGATGAGCGCGAAATTTGGCCGCTGCTTGCTGGAATCAAACATGACGGCTTCTCCATCCAAAACATATTCTCTCGCATTGGCTTCGAGGGCTTGCAAAGCTTGTACCGCTTCTGGATAAAGCGAGGTTTTGTCCAGCATCTGCCTGGAAAACAAGTCGATCCTGCCATTCTCTAAACGGGATAGCAGCCTTACGCCATCCCATTTGAGTTGGTAGCCCCAATCGGCTCCCACTGGCAGCTCGTCAGCTATGATGGGTGCCATGGGCTCTTGGGGCAGTGGGATCGTCATGACACTGTTTCCTTGGCTTTATTAGTTCGCTTAGTTTTGGGTGAGCTGGCTTTGCTGCTGTCAGATGATCCTTGAGCAATCGGTTTCGTTGCTTCCAAGCTGGCCTGCAGGGCGGACATCAGGTCGATCACATTGGTTCTATGCGGCTCCGGTGCGACACTAATCTCGCGTCCATTTACCTTTTGCTCAATCGCTTGCAGCAGGGAAGACCTGTAATCATCCTTATACGATTCCGGGGTAAACGGTGTGGTAAGCTGGTCGATCAGCATCTTGGCCATCTGCAGCTCCTTATCGTTCACATTGCTTTGCTCCGGCAGATTAGGTACCTGCTCGACCGAACGGATTTCATCTGGATAAAATATCGTCTCCATTGCGATACAATTATCAATAACCCTTATAGCGGCGAGGCTGCTTTTGGAGCGGATTGATACCTTGGCAATGCCAATCTTGCCCGTTTGCTTCATGGCCTCCAGCAGCAAGTTATAAGCATTTGCGCCCGTCTCGTTGGGAGCCAAATAATACGTTTTCTGAAAATAAATCGGGTCAATATCCGTCAGCTGCACAAAATCAAGAATTTTGATCTCCTTGTTCACTTCGCCATTTAGCTTTTCTAATTCATCCTTCTCAAATAAAACGAACGCTCCCGGCTCATATTCATACCCTCGGGAAATTTCCTCCCATTCCACCTCACGCTCACAGGTCAAGCATTTGCGCACAAAATTAAGCGGTGTCGAACAGTCCTTATGAATATATCGCATTGAAATATCTTTATCCTCCGTCGCCGAAAACATTTTGACAGGAACATGGACCAGCCCAAAGCTGATCGCGCCTTTCCATACTGTATGCATCTTTATTCCTCCTTAATAAGTTTCTGCAGATTTTGTAGGCATACTTATCATTCCTTCTCCTTTATCCTATGCAGGACAGGTATACCTTTATAAGTAGTATTTCCAAATTCACAAGCAGATATGAATGATCTGAGGGCTTAAAAGGCATGCTAACAACGAAAAACACAAAAAAATTATGGCATTACATGCTGCGATCGCCCGGTTTTCATCAAACAACGTTTTTTAAATAAGACCAATTCATAAAATCTATTCACCTGTGGAGGAAACAAGTATGAATAAACATGCGAAATCAAATGAACCCAAACCCAATGAACCAACAATGAACAATGTAAACGCAGAAGCCAATTGTGATCCAGAAGCAGACGCGGCTTCACCTGCTGCTTGTATGGATCACCAAGGCCGTGCAGAATATTTCATGGATATCGACCGCATGGTAAATGAAGGCTTGGGCGGTGGTAACGTCACTTATAGCAATGGGCTCATCGAAGAAACAACCACTGACACGATGAACGATCCCGAATCCATCATTGATAATGAGTCTGAGACTACGAACGAATGATACTTGCACGCGCCCAAGCCACCTGCGGGACAATTCGTCCGAACCAAGCTATCCCGCGCCCGCCTATGCATCCTATGCCTTAAGTAAATGATGTTCCATCGGAACAAATGACCCTAAGCACGTAACCAAGCGTTCCGCAGGGACGAAAGCGTCCCGAGAACGCCGCAGCCACACCACGCTCCAAGGGAGTCCAGAGGGCAGAGCCCTTTGGGTCCCTCCCTTGTAGGGAGGGTGGGGAGGGTATCACAACGCTGTTGCGACAAACATTGTAGAGGGATATAATAGGGGGAAACCAATTCGGAGGCGGTTAAACGTTGAGTTCCTTGGACGAATTTGCACTTATACGGCGTTTGACGGACGGTAAGCAGTCGGTTGCTTTTCAACAGGCTTGTGGGGTGGACAAAGGCATTGGAGACGATGCGGCAGTAGCCTATTTAGCACCAGGCTGCCAACTTGTCATGACCTGTGATACGATGACGGAATCGATTCATTTCCAAGCCCATACAATGCGAGACAGCGATATTGGTTATAAAGCAATGGCCGCGGCGATCAGCGATATTGCGGCAATGGGGGCGATCCCTCGCTATGCGTTAATAGCATTAAGTTTTCCCAAGGAGATGTCCCAGCACAAGCTTGAAGCAGTGTATCAAGGCTTATATGATTGTGCTAATCGTTGGAGTGTTGTGGTTGTTGGTGGCGACACCACTTCTTGTATCGGCGGTTTAACAGTAACTGTAACCGTTATCGGGGAAGTGCAGGAGGGCCGGGCGTTACTGCGTTCTACGGCAAAAACTGGCGATGTGGTGTTCGCGACTGGGGAGCTAGGCTGTTCAGCAGCAGGTTTGGATTATTTGCTAAAGCAGGCACTGCCGGCGGACCAATGGCCAGATGTCGAGGATGGCTCCTCGGAAGCTCGATTAATCGCTGCCCATTGTAGGCCCCAGCCCCAGGTGGATGCAGGACAATTTCTGCAGCAATCCCAGGTGTGTGGAGCCTTAAATGATGTAAGTGATGGGCTTGCCAGCGAAGCATGGGAAATTTCGGAGGCTTCAGGAGTGGGAATCGACTTGATTGAAGACCGTATTCCTATTGCGGATGAGCTCATGGCTTATGCCATCAGGACGGAGAAGGATCCGCTGGATTATATTCTTTATGGTGGTGAGGATTACCACCTGATCGGTACAATGCAGGCTGAGCATGTGATTGACATGCAGATTAAATTCAAGGCAGCTGGATTAACGCTTTATATTATCGGTTATGTCAATGCCGAGAATTCAGGTGTACGCCTTGTCCAAAGCAGCGGCTACGTCGTTCCGATTGCCAAACAAGGCTATAATCACTTCGGAAAGGACCTGAGTTGATGCCACAGGTGGTCACGTATACGTATCAGGCGTTAAGTTTGGAACAAACCGCTGTCCTTGCAGGTAGTCTTGCTAGACAGTTTCAGCCTGGTACAGTCGTCACGCTGGATGGGGAGCTGGGTGCGGGCAAAACGGCATTTTCACAGGCCATAGCCAAGTCGCTAGGGGTGCAGGGAATTGTGAACAGCCCTACTTTTACACTTATTAAAGAATATGAAGGGGAGAAGCTCCCTTTTTATCATATGGATGTATACCGTCTTTCCATGGAAGAGGCGGATGAGCTCGGTCTGGACGATTATTTTTTTGGGGCGGGAGTCACTTTAATAGAATGGTCGTCGTTGATAGGGGAGCTTTTGCCTGCAAATCGCTTGTCCGTTACCATTGAGCATTGTGGGGAGAACGCACGTATTTTCAGGTTAACTCCACATGGCGACCCTTACAAGCAATGGTGCGAGCACCTAAAGGAGAACGAAATCTTATTATGAACAGCGAAAATAAACAGGGTATAGTGTTAGCTATTGATACGTCTACGAGCTCGATGTCAGTCGCTTTAACCCGCAATGGTGAGCTGTTGGACGAGCTTAATTCTACAGCCGAACGCAATCATTCTATTCATTTGATGCCCCATATTCAGCAGGTGCTTGGTTCCGCAGGGCTACATACACGCGATATTGATGCTTTTGCGGTGGGGGTTGGACCTGGATCTTACACTGGCGTCAGAATAGGCGTTACAGTTGCCAAAACCTTGGCTTGGGCTCATCGCAAAATATTACTGGGAGTATCAAGCCTCGAAGCACTTGCTTTAGGCGGTTTACAAGCCAGTCTAGCAGATTCATCAACTAATTCTACACCTGCTAGACTTTCAGGGTTAGCCCGAATAGGCGAGCCTAACAAAAAAATTTGGGTAGTGCCTATGTTTGAGGCGCGCAGGGGGCAAGCTTTCACCTCGTTGTATCAAGCTCAAAACCAGGCTCCTACCCAGCAATGGTCTTGTCTGGCACCCGATGGAATTCGATTAATGGCAGGCTGGGCTAAGCAATTGTTGGAGCTGGCTTTGGATGAAAAAGGTACAGGTTCAAAGCCAGACCAAATTCTTTTTATAGGTGAAACAGGGATGCATGAGGAAACAATTCATGATTTTTGCCAAAGCTGGTCGGGTACTGCCGAGATCGTAAACTATGAAATGAGAGCACGCCATATCGCGGACTTGGGGCTTAACCAATGGCAGCAGGGCATAATTAGCAAGCCGCATGACTTGGTTCCTAACTACACGCAGCTAACGGAAGCTGAGGTCAAATGGGAAGCCCAAAAATCGTAAGGGGAGAAATGACAAGTGAATCTTAGCGAACAGACGGATATTCTCGGACCATTGGAGTTTCGCTCCATGCTTCTAGAGGATATTCCTGCCATTTGTGAGATTGAACAGGAATCGTTCACCACACCGTGGACTTCAGCTGCTTTTTATAATGAATTGACCAATAATCAGTTTGCCCGTTATATGGTAATGGAATATGCGGATGAAGTTATTGGTTATGGTGGCATGTGGATTATTATCGATGAGGCCCATATTACCAATATTGCAGTTAGGGAAAAATACCGTGGTAAGAAGCTCGGCGAGCGGCTATTGCGGGAAATGCAGCTAACAGCAGGTTTTTTTGGAGCTGCACGAATGACGCTGGAGGTACGGCCGTCCAACCGTGTAGCGCAAGGGCTTTATGAAAAGCTGGGCTTTTATGGGGTAGGTGTACGCCGTGGTTATTACACCGACAATCGCGAGGATGCGATTATTATGTGGGCAGACCTGCCTGAATATCAAATACCTCCAAAAACAAATACAGGGGAATAAAAATGAACAGCGACGAAACAGGCGATAAAATAACGATTAGCAACGAAGCATTGGACAGCCCAATGGTTTCCAACCCGAATAAGCCCTTATATATATTAGCGATCGAAACCAGCTGTGATGAAACCGCTGTAGCCATCGTTGAAAATGGGACAACCATCAGAGCCAATGTAGTATCCAGCCAAATTGAAGTCCATCAGCGTTTCGGCGGCGTTGTTCCTGAGCTGGCTTCACGCAAGCATGTAGAAAGTATTACATGGATTATAGAAGAAGCACTGGAGCAATCAGGCTTGGAGCCCCACGACTTGTCTGCTATTGCAGTAACACAGGGTCCCGGATTAATCGGCGCTTTGCTGGTCGGCGTTGTGGCAGCGAAGGCACTTGCTTATGCATGGGAACTTCCTTTGATAGCTGTCCATCATATAGCCGGCCATATTTACGCAAACCAGCTTGTGCACAAACTGCAATATCCTTTGATTTCTCTTGTTGTTTCTGGTGGGCATACCGAATTGGTATATATTGAAGCTGAAGGTGTGTTTCGGATTATCGGACAGACCCGAGATGATGCTGCAGGCGAGGCCTATGATAAAATCGCGCGCGCATTAAAGTTGCCTTATCCCGGCGGACCTTATATTGACAGGCTTGCCCAAGAGGAAGGCGCAGCATTGCCACTTCCTCGTGCTTGGCTGGAGCCGGACTCTTACGACTTCAGCTTTAGCGGATTGAAATCCGCGGTGCTCTCTGCGTTGAATCAAGCCAATATGAAGGGGCAGCCGCTGGTTCCCCAAGTGGTGGCCAAAGGCTTCCAAGACTCCGTTGTCGAAGTCTTGGTCGAGAAGGCACTTCGCGCCGTGAAAGCCTACGGAGCGAAGCAATTGCTATTAGCGGGTGGTGTCGCCGCTAATCAAGGGCTACGGCAGCAGCTGGCTGCTCGTTGTGCGGCAGCAAACGTGCCGCTGCTAGCGCCGCCGCTTAGCCTGTGCACGGACAATGCGGCAATGATCGCTGCCGCCGCATTCCTCAAGCTGCAGCGCGGCCAGTTTTCGTCGCTCGATTTTAAAGCAGAGCCTCTGCTCAAGCTCGAAGAGTGGTCTGTGTAGAATACCTGGAGCCGTTTCCCTTAGTTGGGAGGCGGCTTTTTTGCAGCTTTTCGTAGAGTCGCCAGACAGCTTAGTTACATCCTATTGCTGCTCATATGAGTATGCGAAAAATATTTTGAATAATTAGCTTGCATTCTTGATCCGGATTTGTTATATTATCTCTTGTCGCTTCTGAGGCATAAGCTTTTGAAAGCTTCAATACACATTGTTTTTCGTAAAACATCATGCTTTAAAAAAATGTTTCGAAAAAATAATGCTTGCAATTGAATACGAGAATATGGTATATTGATCAGGTCGCTTTTGACGGAAAATGTCGAAAATGATCGAAAGATATAACGAAAATATTTAATAGTTTTGTCCTTTGAAAACTGAATCAACGAGTGAGTAAAAATAGAGAATGCAAGTTCTCGCCAGATGTAAAGAATGAGGCAACTCAAGTTCTACCTTAATGGAGAGTTTGATCCTGGCTCAGGACGAACGCTGGCGGCGTGCCTAATACATGCAAGTCGAGCGGATTGTACCTTCGGGTACAGTTAGCGGCGGACGGGTGAGTAACACGTAGGCAACCTGCCTGTAGGACGGGGATAACTACCGGAAACGGTAGCTAAGACCCGATACCTGCCCCGAGCGCATGCTTGGGGCAAGAAACGCGGAGCAATCTGTGGCCTATAGATGGGCCTGCGGCGCATTAGCTAGTTGGTGGGGTAACGGCCCACCAAGGCGACGATGCGTAGCCGACCTGAGAGGGTGACCGGCCACACTGG
>NZ_JAAOIW010000060.1 GCF_011440305.1 Paenibacillus agricola
TGATGATGGCAGAGGGGAACCACACGTTCCCATCTCGAACACGACCGTTAAGCCCTCTAGCGCCAATGGTACTTGAACCGCAGGGTTCTGGGAGAGTAGGACATTGCCAAGCAATAGTATCAACGAATAAGAAAGAGCCTTTCAGATGCAAGTCTGGAAGGCTCTTTCTCTGTCTTCTAAGTATAGATATGGCTAACTATTTTTTCGTACGTGCTATTAAATCCGTTACAGTGACGAATTGGTAGCCCTGCCCTTTTAGTTCCGGCAATATTTGCTGCAGGGCGGCAACAGTTTGGCTGCAATCTCCCTGCAAGTCATGAAATAAAATAATATCCCCGTTATGCACATTTGATAGTACGGTATTAACAATTTGATCTACCCCAGGCTTCTTCCAGTCCTTTGTGTCCTGGTACCAAGACCACATAACGACAGTTAGCTGGTCCTCTCCTGTTAATTGAAGGAGGGCATCATTATAGAAGCCTCCAGGCGGACGGAATACGTGGGGCATCTGTTCCGTAATATCAAATATAATCTCCTGAGTCTGGCGTATTTCTTCGATTAATTTTTCTGGAGAGACATTTTTCAAATAATGATGGTCGAAAGTATGATTAGCAATCTCATGCCCTTCATTCACTTCACGTATAGCGATCGACGGATACATTTGGACCCTTTTTCCCAAAACAAAAAAAGTTGCTTTTGCCTGATACTCATTTAACAAATCTAAAATTTGTGGAGTGTAGACGGGGTTAGGACCATCATCAAAAGTAATAGCAATAAGCTTTTTATCTGTAGTTACATTCCACACAACCTCGCTGTTTGGATTCGCAGAGGTTACCACGGTCAGGGCAAAAAACCATGAAAGAAGTGCAGCTTTCCCAATCAATGTTAGCATACGTCTATCACTCCTTGAAGCTTGATACCTATTAGTTTGTCGCAGACCTTCTGGATTATGCAAAAAAAGAGCAACTGCTGCTAAACAGTCACTCTCTTCGCGCTTGACCTTCTTGGTTATTCCAAAATGAATATATTTACTTGTTGCATACCAAATTCAAACGCTTTTTCTTTAGGGTCAGGGACGTAAATATCAATTTTATTTCCTTTGATAGCTCCACCTGTATCGGTAGCAGTAGCGAACATTCCACCAGCGGGGAGACCGTCATATCGATATCCCTCGATATATACTTTGGAACCTAAGGGTATTACGGTTGGATCCACAGCTATAGTACCCACAGATAAGGGGTTACCCAAAAAATCTATACCTTCATACCCTCCATTTTCAGAAGAAGAGCCAGTATATGCAGTGGCTGTTCCTTGAATTAATTTGTAGTTGGGTGCGTACCATGAGGGTGCGTGATATTTTCCATCCTGGTTAAGTATGGCAATACGATTCTGGGAATCCCATTGGATCCTAATACTCAAAGCATCAGCGAGGTCACGAAAGGGGATATATGCCGTTCCATTGATTAATTGGGGCGCAGACTTTAAGAGGACTTTTTGTCCATTCAAAAGTGCCGTGTGTTCTCCCGTTACAAAGGATAAGGTCTGTGCACTATTTTTTAAAATGATTTGTATGGCTTGTCCTTTATGCTCCCAACTTGTTTCATACTCAAGTTTTTTACTTATAGCTCGGAGGGGGATTTGTAAACGATTGGCGCTATCGACAAAAGGCTGTGCATCCGGAAAAGGGATCAGGTGTTCATTGATCTGTACTTTGATTTCACTTATAGAAGGTGGAGCTGCAAGTACAAAAGAGGTAGGCATAAGAAAAGTGAACATTAAGATAAAAGCGACGACGTAATTTTTAAAGTATGACTTCATTAAATCCTCCTTGAGTAATCGTCTTTTTTCGGACTTCGATTTTACAGGCTCTGTGTATAGTGGGGAGAGAGAGACTGAATAATGACAGGTGACGGTTCGGAAGTAAGGAATATAAATGGCATTTTTAGAAGTTACCATATAGATTAGGACAGTACAACCTACAAAATCATCCAATAATAGCCTGAATATGCTAATTAGGGGAAATGGATAGGGATATAAAGATTTATTATAAAAAGTACTTGCTATTGTATTAGGCAATATGTTATATTGATCTTCCGGCTGTTAGACGGATACTTAAATTCCGAAAGCGAGTTAATAATAATTGAAAAAATAACTTGCAATTAGCCGAGAGATTATGTTATAGTATAAAAGTTGCTTTTGACGGAAACGTTAAAAATAACTGAACAAATGAGTATTTTGTCCTTTGAAAACTGAATCAACGAGTGAGTAAAAATAGAGAATGCAAGTTCTCGCCAGATGTAAAGAATGAGGCAACTCAAGTTCTACCTTAATGGAGAGTTTGATCCTGGCTCAGGACGAAC
>NZ_JAAOIW010000061.1 GCF_011440305.1 Paenibacillus agricola
CTTTATGTATTGAACGGTCTGCTTCTTGTACGTTTCATCATGATCGATCTTTTTCATAGACACAGGGCTCCCTCATTCAAGTTATTGAATCTAGTATAATCTGTGTCTACTATTCAGTCTAACTGCATGTTGAAGCTTATAACACAGAGGGTCGAGCTTTTAAAATCAACAAAAATTTGGTAGGTACGCCTGAGTTGCTTTCCAGCGAACAATCTAAACCTCTACTCGATGGGTTCTGGCGGCCAACTACTGTCGCAGGAAGTAAGAGTAGTTTGGATGGTACTAAAACCACGAAATACAAAGACGGGCAAATTTGGTTGAATGGCATTTCCCTGCTAAATGTTCAAAAGTGGGAAGAGCCTAATCGCAGCTTCAGAGAAGCTCACAAACGAAACGAGACTTTTACTTATGCGGAAGATGTTTTTGAGATTGGTCCCGATACTATAGTTGTACAGTTCTTGCTTCCAACCTCTTCAACTCTTAATCCTATTACCGGTGTCCAGGGAGATCATCCTGCTGTTCTCATTCAAGGTGGTAAAGTAACGTTACTTCAAGGATTAAATAGACCGTTCTATGATTCCCAAAATTCTGAAAAGGGCAAGTGGCTGTGGACATTCTCAGCAACTCGTGTATCAGCAAGATCCTTCAATGATGTAGGCCAAATTTACTGGGTGGATAAAGACGGAACTACTAGAAACTTCAATACTATATTAAATGCCACTTACCTAAGAGTGTTGTATGCTCGTGAAGACCGCTTATTGGTTCAAGCCTATGACTTATTCCGACAAAATAGCGAAGGTAAGCAAAGCGGTTATTTATGGCTGCACAGTAACGGGACTTACGGAAAAGTCACTGAATTGACCCCTTCTAGGGATCCAATCAATTCCCCAACTGCCAGTGGAGATAACCTTCTATCAGCGTTTGTGGATAGCAAGCTTGGAGTTCTTGTCGTGCAAAACAATACCATTACTAACCTGTCAACCGGACAAAGCCGGGTGTGGTGGGATTATGAGTTAAGAGCGCTTGTTAAAGATGATCCAATTGGTGGTTATCCGGGACAATAGAATTTAAAGAAGCCTTTAGAACCTGCTTTCAAAGCAGCTCCGGAGGCTTCTTTTTTTGTAGTTTTACAACTATTACCAAGGGCAAGGTCCAGAATGAAGAACAATAACAGAAAGAGGGTTTCTATGAGCGAACGACTTCAACTGTTCTTGTCTTTTATCGATAGTTATTCTTGTCCTCCGACATTGTCGGACGACACAAACATTGTCCTATTTCTAATCAGGGTTAATCGGGAGTTTTTTCTTAATAGGATCAAGTTTATGTCGTTACCCCGCGACCCAAACTTGATCCTATTATCGAAATGCGACACAAACATTGTCCGATTACCGCGAATCATAAACTGCCGTTGACCTACAGTGTAAACTAGATAATAGCAGATGCAGGAACCTTCAAGATACAGATTTGTGGAAGCTCAGGAATGAAATACACTGACAAGGCAACAGAATGCATATCTGTATAATCGAATTGTTGATTGGGACGCGTTAAAAACAGTCCCTGCGGAACCTGTATCCAGTAATAAGTGCTTCAATAAATGTTCTTGGTCACGGTAACAAGTGGTTACACTAACTGCCACAAACGGTAACCCATAATCAATCCCAACTAATCCTTCACTCCTCATTTCCAGGACGAAATCCTGCGAATAATCGAGCATTCGTGAGAAAGGAGCTTGCTACGATGCAGCTCCTCTTTGGTTTTTTGAAGTAACTTGCAGTTTACATTAACCTACATTCTTGACATGCATATCTCAAGTCATTTTCGAAAACTACTTCGATGAGGTGATTTGAAGTGATGTGAAAAGCAATATTCTTCTTCGCCAGCAGATTTGATCCAGCTTCTAACTGGATAAAGTACAGTCTGGGGAATATGCCAAGGAGAAAATGCTTCATTTACTACTTTTTTTAATAGGGGAGATCACGCCTGTTGATTAACCAGATACTGGATTTTAGCGATTCCACAAATAAGAGTGCTTCTCCAATACTTGAATAGAGGCTCTGAGCCATTCAAGCTGTAACTGGTTTTGCTGAACTTGTTCAGTGAAACGGATGATGGGTAT
>NZ_JAAOIW010000062.1 GCF_011440305.1 Paenibacillus agricola
ATCCTTTTCGATGGATTATGGACAGGTGCTACCTGACCATTTCATTGTAAAGGATTTTTTTATGCCTGAACGATAGAAAGTCGGAAAATTATGAAGATTCAGAGAAAATTAATGCAACGCTAGTGATTTATGTATATAAATTTATTGTATTGGTTAAATTCGTATGGAAAGGGGTTATTAATAAATGGCTGTATCTAAAAAAGAACTATCCGATTTGGTTGAAAAATTATCTGATAAAGATGTTCCTTTAGTCGCTGATTTAATTTATCGGCTTATAAGTCATCCATTAGATTCAAATATACCTTATGATGATGAGCCGCTAACAGATAATGACATTAAAGCTATTGAAAAGGCTAGATTGGAATTTAAAAACGGTCTTACTATCAACCTAAAGGACATTGAAGATGAACTACGAAATTGATCTTAGTAGTGATTCTAGAAAGTATCTCTCTAAGTTAGATAGGCCAACAAGAAATAGAATTCTTGATCACTTGAAGATACTATCTGAAAATCCTAGAAATCCCGAATTAGACATTAAAAAACTTCAGGGTTATTTAAGCTTATTTCGTTTACGAGTTGGATCTTATAGAATTTTGTATACGATTGAAGATAATGTACTTATAATATTCGTTGTTACAATAGGTTCTCGTGGTGATGTATATAAGTTTTAAATGGCTACTCGAAAGAGTAGCTCATTTTTTTAGGTCTATATATGGGCGAGTAATTGCGTCTAACGTTGTTGTATCTTACGAACCCACACTACCGTAAAGGATCGTAAGGACTGGTCGCGACGATTAGTCAGCGTGCTTTGTCTGGCCGGATCCGCTTTTGCAGGTCAGAAGTCAAGCATGAAGCCATTAAACAGGAATCTCGATGCACTGCGGAACATACTGCCCATTGGATTGGTTCAACAATAAGGGGATTCCATGAAAAGGGCTAATAATAAAAAAATCCCACCCATGGGTAGGATTTAAATTTTAATTAAGTGTTAACAGTCTCAGCTTTTTAATTGAAGTGGGGGAGGGATGAGGCATCCCTTTTCTTAGCTCATTTTGAGTATTTTAACGCCTATTGTTGTTTTAATAGTATGATATTTAACAAATAAAGTGCCAATATCCTTTCTAACTGATTGGCTCATAACTTGGCTACAAGCAACCGCCTCTAAAGAAGCATCAAGTCCAATTTTCGCTGCTATTTCAGGGTAAGCAAATCTTGCGACGATAGGGATGTCTTCGAGTTTTACAGGTGGTCTTTCAGGCATCATTGGTGCGGGTGCAATTCTGTTGACCATGAGCAATGCATCGTATTCTTTAATCTCGAGCTTTGCCTGATCAATAAGATCGTCCAGTACTTTTTTTAGGTCTTTGTCGCCGGAGTGGTTTAAGAATGCTTGGTAGCAGGATACGGCGCCTTTGGTATTTTTTTATTTTGGACTGGATTATTGTATCCAGCTGTACAAAGTTAATGTAGCGAATATTTTATTATGTATCTCGATTTGCATGACGTTGAATGTTTAACTTATTCAGAGGAAAACGATAGATCTCAAAAAGTTTTTTGTGCAAATGGCTTATCGCAGAAAAGATCTGCAGCAACAAGTTCACTCCCAATCTTTCACTTATCCCTGCGGGTCTTAATTCAAGATTATTCGACAGAAACTAAGTTCGGAATAGAGTCTCAAGAATGGAAAACCTCCGGACTCGTTAGTAAACATAATAAATGACATAACCCGGTCGCCATGACTGGTGCCGGACATGAGTTGAATGGAATTTCTGGGCTTGGTTTCAAGAATGGAAAACAATTGCACTTGTAATGTTATAGTTATCATGGTAAATTGTTAACCCGGTCATCATTATTGTAGCCGGATATAATAGAATTGAATGCTAGGTTCGTAGGCCAATTGCAAGTATGGAAAAATTTGCACTTGCAATGCAATACCGAAACATGATATATTAATCGTCCGGTCTTTAAACAGGCTGGTTAAAAAAACATCATTGTCCTTTGAAAACTGAATCAACGAGTGAGTAAAAATAGAGAATGCAAGTTCTCGCCAGATGTAAAGAATGAGGCAACTCAAGTTCTACCTTAATGGAGAGTTTGATCCTGGCTCAGG
>NZ_JAAOIW010000063.1 GCF_011440305.1 Paenibacillus agricola
CTAGCGCGGCGATTATCCGATCCAAAAAAGACGAACAGGACCCCACCATTTCGTTCGTCATGAGTTACATAGAGAACCGGTTCGCAGACGATTTATCGCTCGACCAGCTCGCCGATAAGTTGAACATCTCTGTGGGCTACTTGTCCGTCTATATTAAAGAAAAAACAGGAGCCAACTTCAGCGACCACATTAATGTTATACGTGTCCACAAAGCGAAGGAGCTGCTGTCCGATAACGAACTAAGCGTGCAGGATATCAGCCTCATGATCGGTTATCGTAATGTCACTTCTTTTATCCGAATGTTTAAGAAGATGATCGGTATGCCGCCAGGGGAATACAGGAAAAATAAAGTGCTGGAGGCTGACGCGGAAAGCTTTCGGAAGTGAAAATTTAATGGTAAAGATGGGGTAACCATTCGCTGGCTAACCCATCTTTCATTGAAGCCAACAAAATGAAGCATCTTGACGAGTTACAAGGTAGATGTATCAATAACGAATCGATACCGTACATCGCTGCGGAGGATGCGCTCGTACGCTTCGTCTACTTGGTCAGCACGGATCACCTCAATTTTAGGGGCAATGCCGTGTTGAGCGGCGAAGTCGAGCATCTCTTGCGTTTCCGGAATTCCGCCAACGAGGGAACCGGGAATACTGCGACGGCTCAGGATTAAGGAGAACACGTGGTATTGACTTGGCTCGGCTGGTGCACCGACATTTACAAGCGTTCCATCTACGCGAAGCAGCGATAAATACGCATCAACGTCAATATTGGCGGACACGAAAAAAGCTCAAGTACCCATACGGTTCTTGAGCTACATACCGATTACACATTTCTCTCTAGCAATGTCCCCAGTTGTTCTGCCAAGACATGATGGGGGACAGGCTTTTCATTAGTAAACCACCATTCCACTACCCCTACGAAAGCAGATGCAACAAACCTAACGACAAGATCTTCATTTAACCCCTTGTTCATTCCTTTGGTTACATCGACCTCATTCGTAAATTCTTCGATCAGAAAGTCAAGAAACCGACCACGGAAATAAGGAGCGCCTTTACTCGCTAACATCATTGAAAAAAATGAATAATGACGTTCAAAGTACTCGGTCCAAATCAGAGTCGATTCGGTAAAATCCAATTCTGATGCCGCTCTGCACGTTTCCCTTAGAACGTTTATATGTTCTTCAATGAGATTATCCAGCAGATCAAATTTATCTAAATAATGAAGATAGATGGTCCCGCGGCTCACATTCGCCCTGTCGGAAAGATCCTGTAACGTAATGGCATCAAAATTTTTCTCTGACATCAGTTCAATAACAGCTTTTTTTAACCCTACCTGCATTTTGAGTATTCTTCGATCCACTTTAGCCAATTGGCGGTCACCAAGCTTTCGTAAATAATGAACAACTATTAAGTAGTTGTTCATTACTTTACCAATCATACTCATTTAACAATTGCAGATGTTCTGTATCCGCTTATAATTATAGACATATGTTCATTAATACATCAAGAGAGCAGAGGAATAAAAGCTCGCACAAGAGCAGCCTGCCCTCAAGGAGGAAAGAACAGTGGAACGCCTATGGACGAAGCCATTTATTCTAATGACTATTGGAAACCTATTCCTATTTAATGCATTTTATATGCTGTATCCGACGTTGCCGCTGTTCATTAAACAGATGGGAGGCAACGAATCGCAGGTTGGTCTGGCGATGGGCGCGGTCGGGGGAATTGTCGTTCTGATGGGGCTCAGAATCTTGCATGGGATGAGTTGGGCCGTTTCCACAACCGCCACGATCACGGCGATTACGGATATGATCCCGTCTACCCGCCGCGGCGAGGGAATG
>NZ_JAAOIW010000064.1 GCF_011440305.1 Paenibacillus agricola
TTTTTTTTCTACGCCTGACCATTTAACTAACAAGGATTTCCATTAGCCTTCGTCGAAGTATTCTCTACCTACTTTGACGGAGGTTTTCGTAATGCCATTACCGAAAAATCGAATTGTTCCTGAAAGAAAAATATATTATCGACCTGAGTTCGAGCGATGTCTTCACTGCAGTGCAAAATTGAAACGAAGTCATACTGCCTGGAAGAAAAACATTTCAACCCTACATGGTGTTATCCAAGCGTGGAGTATGGCATACGTCTGTCCAAATTCAAGTTGTGCTTATCCAAAAACGTACTACAAATCAGCGGAAGCAGACTCCTTGTGCATGAAACATACTTCTTATGGCTTCGACGTATTGGCACTTGTTGGGCAATTACGGTTCAAGCATCATAGAACCATTGCAGAGATCACCCAGGAACTTACCGAGCGTGGGATTGCGACATCCGAACGTAACTCACAAAGATTGTACGAACGGTACGTTACCTTACTGCGTTCCAGTGCCACGGAATTTGTGAAGTCATCCCTTAAACAAGTTGCTGAAGAACACGGCGGTATCATGATCTCTATGGATGGTGTTCAACCCGAAAAAGGAAATGAGACCCTTTACGTTGTTCGAGAAGTGTTCAGTGGAACCATCCTCGTTGCCAAAAGCGTAAAGAGCAGTTCGTCGCAAGAATTACAAGAACTCATTCAACCTGTAATCGATCTTGGCTTTCGCATCATCGGGATTGTCACGGATGGACAGCAATCAATCCGACTGGCCATGGAATCATTGCTTCCAGAAGTTCCCTACCAATATTGTCAGTACCACTACTTAAAGGACATCGCGAAGCCTGTGGTGGATCTGGATCGAAAATTGAAGACGGGGATTAAGAAAAGCCTCCGCGGCATCCGTGAGCTTGAGAAAAAACTAGAGAAGGATGAATCCAAAGAGACGGAAGTCGTAAAAGACTACTTGGCAGCAGTTCGTTCGGTACTTCTAGAGGACGGTAATCCACCCTTAGATTTGCCTGGAGTTCGAATTTACGAGAACGCGAAAGCCATTCAGACATCGCTTCAAAATTGTCTGGATAAAAAAGGGGCCTTCTTTACTTCAGAATGTTTTCAGAATATTCAGCAAACTGAATGAATTTAACGAACTTTATCATGAAGTCAAGCGTTGGGCACGACCCTTACATCACGTTGCAGACATCTTCAATCCAGACATCGACCAGACAAGTGAATCTGTACAACTCCATATGAAAAGTTTGATTCAATGGCTGGAACAGACCTATGTTGAGGCACAGGATCAACCCATGGTTTCTAACTTTAAGAGCTATACGAAAGGATTTTGGAAAGGTTTGTTTACTTGTTATGACCATCCTTATGTTCCTCGCACAAATAATGATCACGAACGATTTTTCCGTCAAACGAAGACGCGCCATAGACGAATGACAGGATTACGTAGTTGGAATGAGTACATTGTTCGATCCGGCGAATTTGTTGTTTTCGTTGATGATGCACTCCGACAAACCGATGTGATGAACAGACTTAGAAGCGTTAGCTACGAAGTCTTCCACGCTGAGCGACTACAGTGGTCTAAACGTTTGCAGGAGACTACAAAACGCCGA
The DNA here is from genome assembly GCF_011440305.1 of Paenibacillus agricola. Taxonomy (GTDB): domain Bacteria; phylum Bacillota; class Bacilli; order Paenibacillales; family NBRC-103111; genus Paenibacillus_S; species Paenibacillus_S agricola. The sequence goes on from NZ_JAAOIW010000064.1 coordinate 1,611, forward strand.
CGGTTTAGAAGAAATCCTACGAAATATCTGAAAGATATAGAAAACAAGTTTTGTACGTTAATTGGTCAGGCGTAGTTTTTTTTT
>NZ_JAAOIW010000065.1 GCF_011440305.1 Paenibacillus agricola
GTATACATGAAAGGAGGTGCACGGTATGCCTGTCTTTAAGATCGGGAAGGAAGCCCCCGCATGGTGTGAAATGAAGCATTTTGAGATTGTCAGATTGGCGAAAGGGTCGCGGCATACCTTTGACCGTGTAGGGAAGAAGGAAAAATTAATCATCGGCCAAGGTCGTTGTCTTATCTCTCTTGGTGAGCAACAAATAGATGCAGAAGAGAGGGCTAATCTGGATCTATCAGAACCGGATAAAGCTTTTCGTGTTGACGAAGTTTTATCAGATACCGTATTGATCCGTATGTGCGGAGACTGGGGCGAGGAAATCGGCGGTTCAGGTTTATTCAATGTTACGAAAGCTGAATCTGTTGTGGAGCGTGGGGATCCAACCCACTACCACAAAGAAACAAATATTGACAACCACTATCATGATTGTGACGAATATTGGATTATTTTTGAGGGAAAAGGGGTTGTTGTTTCGGAGGGCAACAGCTATGAGGTCGGTCCAGGTGATTGTTTAGCTATAGGAATGGGCCATCATCATGATTTTCCGTTAGTGTCAGAACCCGTTAAAGCTGTATATTTTGAAACTACCCTGCAAGGAAACAAACGCCGAGGCCATTTATGGAATCATACACATGGTGCGGCAGAACCTATAAAGGAGAGGGTTTAATATGGCATATAAAATGATTCAGGTAGGTACTGGAGGATTTGGCTCAAGGTGGTGCTCAACCTTTCTTCCTCCTAACATTGAGGACGGATTAATTGAGGTAGTCGCTGCGGTGGATGTTAACCCAGATGCTTTACTCAACGCGCAAAAACATCTTGGATTACGTGCAGATCAATGCTATATCGACATTAAAAAAGCGTTTGCTGAAAATAAGGCAGACTTTTGCACCGTTGTTGTGCCGCCGGGGCTTCATGAACAGGTCGTTGACCTTGCCTTGGCCCATAATATGCATATCTTGTCTGAAAAGCCGATTGCGGATACATTGGCAGCGTCAATACGCATAGCTAACAAAGTCAAACAAGCAGGCAAAAAAATGGCCGTAACGATGAGCCATCGATTTGATCAGGATAAAACGACCCTTCGTGAGGAAATTCGTTCAGGCCGGCACGGAACATTGGATTATCTGATCTGTCGATTTACTTGTGACTGCAGATTATATGGTAGCTGGGGGGCGTCGTTTCGCCATGAAATTGCCGACACTCTAATGATTGAAGGTGCCGTGCATCATCTTGATATTTTGGCCGATTTGACAGGCGCCAAGTGCGATACCATCTATGCACAAACCTGGAATCCCAAGTGGGGAGAGTATGGGGGAGATTCACAAGGAATGGTGCAAATGTATATGGAGAATAGTACAAGGGCGTTTTATGAAGGAGCCAAAACGAATGCAGTTGGGTTGAATGGCTGGAGTAATGAATATATCCGTGCCGAATGTGAAAAAGGGACATTGATTATGAGCCATAGAGAAATCGAACTCTTTCCTTATAAATCGGGTTATAAGAAAGAGGGGGAAGGCGAGCGAGTCCCCTTACTACAGCAGCGCAAATGGTCGCATGCATGGCTTATCGAAAAATTTGTGCACTGGTTGGATGGT
>NZ_JAAOIW010000066.1 GCF_011440305.1 Paenibacillus agricola
TGAACTGCACCCCAATTGTTAGACATCATCTAACAGTTGGAGGTGCAGTTTTTTAATGGCTAAGTATACTTCAGATGAAAAATTATCAGCTGTTCAACGTTATTTAAGCAATTCTGAGAGTTATGCAGCGATCGCGTCGTCCATAGGGGCAGTGAAGAGTGAGGTTATGAATTGGGTAAAGCAATTCGAACATAACGCTCTTGAGGCATTTAATAAATCGTATACAAGTTATCCAGTAGAGTTTAAACTGGAGGTATTAAATTATATGGTTACACATGGGACGTCTCCGAATGAAACGGCTGCAATGTTTAATATTCCTTCTCCTAGAACAATTCGTACATGGAGAATGCACTTTGAGTCATGGGGAATTGACGCCCTAAATCCAAAGAAGAAGGGGCGTCCATCGATGAAGGAAGTTAAGAAAGCTACTCCAGTGGAAGGATCGACCGAAGCCTTACAAGCGGAAATAGAACGTTTGAGGATGGAGAATGCCTACCTAAAAAAGTTGAATGCCTTAGTTCAAAGCAAGGAAGAATCACGAAGCAAAACAAAGCGCAAGTAGTATTTGAACTAAGGCTGGAATTCCCCATTACTGCACTATTACAACTCGCTCAGATCCCGCGTAGTACGTATTATTACTGGGTAAATACATTCGGAAGCCCAGATAAAGATGTTGACTTAAAATCTCGTATTACAGCCATCTTTCACGAACATAATGGTCGATATGGATATCGCAGAATTCGAGATCAATTGCACAATGAAGAGCTTAAAGTGAACCATAAAAAAGTACAACGAATCATGGACGAACTTGGATTAAAATGTACGGTGCGTATGAAAAAGTACCGTTCTTACAAAGGGACTGTTGGTAAGATTGCACCTAATATTTTAGATAGAGATTTCAGCGCCAATAAGACTAATGAAAAATGGGTGACAGATATTACTGAATTCAAGCTATTCGGTGAAAAACTGTATCTTTCCCCAATGCTGGACTTATTTAACGGTGAAATCATTACGTATACAATAGAATCACGCCCTGTTTATTCTCTTGTTTCCAAGATGCTGGACAAGGCATGGGAACGTGTAAATGACGGAGATTCGCTAATTATTCATTCAGATCAAGGCTGGCACTACCAAATGAACCAATACCACCACAAGTTAAAGGAACGTGGGATCACACAAAGTATGTCGCGTAAAGGAAACTGCTATGACAACGCTGTGATCGAAAACTTCTTTGGCATCTTAAAATCCGAATTCTTTTATACGCAAGAATTTGAAAGCATTGAGCATTTCAAGATGGAGCTTGAACGATATATCCAGTATTACAACCACAAACGCATAAAGGCAAAACTAAAGGGCATGAGCCCGGTACAATACCGGATTCACACCCATAAGGTAGCCTAATATATATTGTCTAACTTTTTGGGGTCACTTCA
>NZ_JAAOIW010000067.1 GCF_011440305.1 Paenibacillus agricola
CACTAGCGTTGCATAAAACCGATCCATACTAGTAGTCGGAATATTCTGAACAACAGTTTGACTCCGTTTGCCAAAAAGTGGATCTCCTCTAAGAGGTAGCCTGCCCATTTGGTATATTATGTAATATTTATCAGGTCGAGATAGATGAAAGAATTAGCTGCGTATGCTTCGTCTTCCTGCCGATGAACGAAGGGGCTTGTAATGAATGCGAGCCAACCAGTCCGCTTCGGATTTCCACAACAAAACTTTGAGCCAGCGACATAGCTCCAACAGGCTACTCTTCGTACCTGTCTCCATCTTCATTAACACGAGCAGACAAAAGGCGATCAGTGCCATCCATACCTGGTTCATTACCGCTCGTTCGCTGGTTCCGTAAAAGGTCTTTATCCGAACATGCTGCTTCATCCACTTAAAAAAGGTCTCTATCGCCCAGCGTTCGCGGTAAATCTGCCCGATTTCATCCGCGCTCAGATCGAATCGATTGGTTAGAATGGCCACGGGATTCCCTTCGGAATCTACGCTGTGGATAAGACGCACTATGTTCTCCATTCGCTTCTGCGGTGTTCCGACAATGACCATCTCATCCGTGAGCACACCGCTATCCGCGGGCAGCGCGAAGGATTCAATCGGGCGAATCACTGCGTTTTTCTTCGTTCGAGTGACAAAGAAAATACCGCGATCACAGTAGTCGTCGAACCTGGCATAATCGATGTAACCACGGTCGAACACATAAGTGAGACCGACTTCATCGACCAAGGCATCCAACTGACTCCGATCATTTTTCTTAGCTGGAGTGAGGATCACCTTCTCGGGAATAACGGTCTCATCGTCGATGTACGCAAGTCGAAAGTGAAGTTTCACACCCGCTTTAGTCTTGCGAAACTCCGCCCATTTATACTTTTGGAGGCAAAGCCCAATGGTGGTAGAGTCAATGATTCTAAAGTCTTTTCGTAGGGAAGAAGGTGCCGTGCTCTGACGAATACGAAGAACTAGCTCCATAAAAACCTGTTCCAGTAAGGCAGAATCGACTTGATTATGCTTGCGACTTAACTGAGAAGCAGAAATGGACGGTAACCCAAGTTCTTGCTGAAAGTCTTTGCAAAGCACATCGGCTGCAATTTCGCGCAGTCCATCTCGTTGTTGAATCTGAGCATGCAAGAACAATTTTAGGTAAGCGTAGGTCGTGAACTTCTTGACGTATTTATCTTGTTCCCCTTGGGCGACTCGTTCTGTGAACGTCTTCGCACAAATGGGAGAAATCCATTTACCAAATGAAGAAAATAGGGTATTCTTGTCCATGGGCTTAATCCTTTTCGATGGATTATGGACAGGTGCTACCTGACCATTTCATTGTAAAGGATTTTTTTATGCCTGAACGATAGAAAGTCGGAAAATTATGAAGATTCAGAGAAAATTAATGCAACGCTAGTG
>NZ_JAAOIW010000068.1 GCF_011440305.1 Paenibacillus agricola
ATTTCGAGTCCTACGAACTGATGAATCCCAAAGCAGAGCTAGGTAACGTTACGCCGAGTGAGCTTCGCTTATTGCCTGTTTCTCAGCAAGAGAATGGCTATTATTCCTCCTTATCCGTTGAAAATGAACAAAAGTACATATTTTATACCTATACGCTTGCCCAAGCAGTCAAATCCTTTGCAACCTATAGTGATTTAACAGTTCCTTTCTTTGGGGGCAGCACCAATCATGATGAGGATTATTCAAATGTCACAATTGATTTTGTTTTCCCACAAGAAGTTGACCCGGAGAATTATTATGCATACTTTCATGACCGCAATGGAGCAGTTGAACAAAAAGGTCCTTCTGTCGTTCGGTTTAAAACAGCGGTTTCCGAAATGTATTCATTGACCGAAACTCGTTTGCTCTTTCCTTCTGGAGTGATGAGAGATCAAGCTAAATCCAATGAACCCATGTCTTTAGAGGCTGCGCTAGCTAAGGAAGAACAATACATGCATTCCCTGGCTTCTAAAAAACAACACAAAGAGGAACTGGGCTACATATTCATAGCACTCGCTATTCTCCTAGCTTCCGCTAGTATTGGTATGGCACTTTTGCCGCAACGGCGCCAAGGAACGGGAAATCCCAATGAACTGCTAAACAAAGATCCACTCCCCTTATATATGTTGGATCGTCTTGGCAAGAAGGATTCCAATGCGTTTCTGGCTGGCTTGTATTCCTTAGTGGAAAAAGGATTTGTCTCTGTATCCGTTAACTCCGCACACGGTCGGTTTCAAAGAGATCCGGAGGCGCCAGACCAAACGCTTCTGTTCATATTGACAGTGGATGAGCACATGCTGTCGGATTCAGAAAAGAAGCTTGTTAAGGCTTTGTTTAAAGGCAGAGGGTCTAAGCATCCAACCTTCCTTCTGTATGATCTTGCAGGTGCAACAAAGACGGAAAAAGAGAAAAAGGTCTCTTTTAGAAGCTACATTTCAAAAATTCATGCATTTAAAATAAGAGAGCAGCAGTGGTGGGATGACATCATAGCAGTATCGAAGGCTGAAGGCATAATGAGCAATCGTATCCCGCTAATATTGAAAGGATTGTTATCGATGTTGGCATTCGCCTCGGTGATATACGCCTATATCCTTGATTCCCTTGATGGATCGGCTATTACCCTGTACGGCATATCTGCCTTAATAATATTCATAATAACACTACGTAAGTCAACGAAGCGTTGGCCTGTTATCCTATTCTGGGGGGTTACACTATTTGCTAATCTTATGTTGCAGGATGCGGATTTGCTGTTCAACCTTTTTTTGTTCATTACATCGAGCATTGCGCTAGTTAGTGTTACACCAAGGATGAT
>NZ_JAAOIW010000069.1 GCF_011440305.1 Paenibacillus agricola
AGGATGCGCTCGTACGCTTCGTCTACTTGGTCAGCACGGATCACCTCAATTTTAGGGGCAATGCCGTGTTGAGCGGCGAAGTCGAGCATCTCTTGCGTTTCCGGAATTCCGCCAACGAGGGAACCGGCAATACTGCGACGGCTCAGGATTAAGGAGAACACGTTGTATTGACTTGGCTCGGCTGGTGCACCGACATTTACAAGCGTTCCATCTACGCGAAGCAGCGATAAATACGCATCAACGTCAATATTGGCGGACACGGTGTTTAAGATTAGGTCGAAACGACCAGCCAATGTAGTGAATGTTGCGGGATCATTGGTCGCAAAGTAATGATCTGCGCCAAAGCTCAGAGCTTCGCTTTCCTTATTCCTGGATCGACTCAAGACCGTTACTTCGGCGCCCATGGCATGCGCAAACTGAATCGCTACGTGACCAAGTCCGCCCATTCCCAAAATGGCAACCTTCTTGCCTGGGCCGGCGTTCCAGTGTTTCAAGGGAGAGTACGTGGTGATGCCTGCACACAATAGAGGACTTGCGACATCCAAATCCAGACTGTCCGGAATACGGACAACGAACCTTTCCGTTACAACGATTTTTTGGCTATATCCGCCGTATGTTGGGTTACCGTCGTAGTCTAACGAATTATACGTTGCGACGACCCCTTTCGTACAAAATTGCTCCTCGCCTTTCAGGCAATATTCGCACTCACCGCAGGAGTCAACATAGCAACCTACGCCAACGCGCTCGCCGACAGCAAATTTCATAACTTCCGATCCAACTGCTGTTACGACTCCGGCGATTTCGTGGCCAGGAACCATCGGGAAGATTCCGCCGGTCCATTCACCGTGTGCGCTATGAATGTCGGAGTGACAAATGCCGCTAAACTTAATCTCGATTAAGACGTCGTCCGGCCGTAATGGTCTCCGCTGAATCGTAGTCTTTTCAAATGGCGCTTTTGCACTTGGAACACTTAGAACACGGGTATTACACATGTTTTTCACTACTCCTCCATTGTTTTGATCACATCAGGCAGCGGATTAGAGATCGTTTTCCCGTATCCGTTGCCGACAGGATAAATAATATCGATGTTTAATGTACTTCTGTATAATATTATAAACAGATTCATTAACCTTGCAATTGTCAGATCAACAGCATTTGTTAATTTATGAACAAATAAATTATAGATGTTAATTATCTTTTTATGAAACGAAAAAAGCTCAAGTACCCATACGGTTCTTGAGCTACATACCGATTACACATTTCTCTCTAGCAATGTCCCCAGTTGTTCTGCCAAGACATGATGGGGGACAGGCTTTTCATTAGTAAACCACCA
>NZ_JAAOIW010000007.1:0-319977 GCF_011440305.1 Paenibacillus agricola
GCGTTCGTCCTGAGCCAGGATCAAACTCTCCATTAAGGTAGAACTTGAGTTGCCTCATTCTTTACATCTGGCGAGAACTTGCATTCTCTATTTTTACTCACTCGTTGATTCAGTTTTCAAAGGACAATTCACATCTGTCATTTGCGTTCAAGCTTTTGACTCTTATGCTTTAACACTTTACCGCTTTAATATGTTGATTCAGCGGCGACTTAATCAATATAACACATGCCTATACATGATTGCAACCTTTATTTTGCAATACTTTTGATTTTCTACTATTTTCCTAGTTTAACAAGCAATACGCCTTATATTTGGCTCTCAAATCACCCAAAGCTTTAAAGCAGCCAGCATTACCAACCCAGGTACACCAAGTATGCTCACTGTCCCTACCGTCACGGGATTAATCGGAATCTCCAGTTGGGTGTAAGCCCCGAATAAATTCAGGATGTACAACAAGAAAGCCGCAACAACCACATTGAGACATATAGACCCCAGCCATTGAAAAGCATATTTGTACCGGAACAGCAAAAATAGGAGCAATAATCCAGACACACTAAAAATCGCCCACCACAAATACGGCTTCGCCATGATATTCAAATCTATCCTCCCCTAAGTTATGCTCGAAAGCCCTGCTAGCTTTGTATCCGTCTGCTTTTACAGACGTCTACCGCCGAAAGTTTCATACGCTTTGCTTGCTTAATAAGTATATCCAGCCGTTTCTGGGTAGCCTCCAAAGCGAATATCGCATAATCAATCTCTTCTTTTTCCAATACAAGATCCAGACGGTGCTGCGCGGTCATCCAATCGATATGGGCACGTTTAATTTCCTGCATCAATTGCATCTTTTCATTTGCGAGTTGCTCAGTGTCTCTTCGCTGCTCCCGAGTTAAACGATGCCATAGCCTCATGCCTTCCCCCCTGCCTTCAGGCGTGTGAGATAGATTCCATTAGCCATACAGCCACAACCAAGTTGTCCTACTCTACATATGTATGTAAATTAGAGGATTGGTAGAACTCTTCTAAGCTAACGAGCGGGGCCCAGTCTATCATTGTTTATATGCTCTAGCCGAGTGCAACAGATTGCATACAAAAGCTCGTGGCCAGGCCGCTATTGCAGACGCAAAAAAAAGCCTTGCACAACAATCATGCAAAGCTTCTAACCATTTGTCCTGATGTAGTGGCAACCCTTATATTTCGCGGCGCCCTTCTAGCGACTTCGTCAATGTAACCTCATCTGCATATTCCAAATCCCCGCCCACTGGAAGCCCATGGGCAATACGGGTGACCTTCAGCCCGAATGACCGCACCAAACGGGACAAATACATGGCTGTCGCTTCCCCTTCAATATTGGGGTTTGTCGCCAGGATTAATTCCTGTACCTGCTCATCGCCGAGGCGCTTCAACAGGTCGGCAATACGAAGCTCATCGGGACCAATCCCTTCCATAGGAGAGATAGCTCCATGAAGCACGTGGTAAAACCCGTTATATTCCCGGGTTCTTTCCATCGCCACTAGATCCTTAGGCTCTTGGACCACGCAAATAATGGAATGATCCCGCCCTTTATCTTGGCAAATGCGGCAAGGGTCTGTATCTGTAATATTACAGCAGATGGAGCAGTAATGCAGGTTTCTTTTTACATTGACTAACGCTTTGGCGAATTCAATACAATCTTCTTCCTTCATTCGCAACACGTGAAAAGCATGCCGCGCTGCTGTCTTCGGCCCAATGCCAGGCAATCGGGAAAAGGCATCAATTAGTTTCGCTAACGGTTCGGGATAAAACAAAAGGGATAGCTCCTTATAGTGTTAAATTATTAGAATAATCCAGGAATGTTCACGCCGCCGGTTAAACGTCCCATTTCTTTATTGGCCAGCTCTTCTGCTTTGGTCATAGCGTCGTTAACTGCGGTTAGCACTAAATCCTGCAGCATTTCAACATCCTCTGGATCTACAGCTTCCGGTTTAATGATAATTGAAGTGACTTTTTTCTGCCCGTTAACTTGCACGGTAACTACACCGCCGCCAGCTGACCCTTCAATGGTTTTAAGGGCAAGCTCCTCTTGTGTCTTCAGCATTTGCTCTTGCATTTTCTTTACCTGCTTCATCATTTGGTTCATATTGTTCATACCATCCAACTCCTTCGTTTTATATAAGCTTCATCCATATCCATTATATTCATCGAAATCATCAATCTGCTTAAATCTTTAATCCTCTTTAATCTTCACTAAGTCAGCGCCAAACACATCAATCGCCGAGTCGATCCAATCTTCATTGGCAGCTGGCTCCTCCTCTGGAACGAGCTTGAGCTCTTCTTTACTGCTCACTACGTTCTTCGATTCATCGACGCCTGCCTTCCAATCCTTTAACATAATCGAAACCAGCTTTAAAGGCTTGCCTAGAACATCAGCCATTACTTGCTCAATAATTTGTTTATTAGCGGGTTTTTCCGTTGTTTCCCGATGCATCGTGCTTTTAAAAGCAACCAATACCTGCTCGTTCTGCAACGATACTGGCTCGCCGTCCACTAACCAAGCATGAATCGTAATCTTCTGCTCTTTGACCCGCGCCAATACTTGGCTCCACTTCTGCAGTATCGCTTTGCATTCCTCAGTATCTCGGCCTGACATAAAGCCGTCAAGCTTGACACTGCCTTTCTTTACAGACGGGCTGGGTGAAGCCCTGCCCCCCAAGCCCGAAAGCCCGCTATTCGCGTTATGGGCAGTCCCAGCGCCACCGGCAGGCGCTACTCCCTGCTTCAACAGCTGGGCGAGTTGCTCCTCCAAGCGCAGAATGCGGCTTGTAAGCTGCCCGACGAGCCCATCGGGTGCAGAATCCTTCACAGCGGATAGCCCCGCTGCTCCTGAAGGATGCCCTGCCGCTGCATGAGCCGGCTCTAGGGATGCAGCAACACTCATAAGCGAGTCATTCTCGGGCGAGCTGCATAGCTTCATCAAGGCCACCTCAAGCAACGTTTGCGGCTGTACGGAATACTTCATCTCCGTTTGGTAATAGTTCAGTGTATCCATCATCGAGATGAGCTCTTGAGCCGTAAAAGCGGCCGCAACGGCAACGAACGCCTTGACATCAATAATACGGTCTGTAACCGCTTGGGAATTCGGCACCATCTTGACCATCAATAAATCGCGGAAATAATAAAGCAAATTTTCCATGCACTTATCTGCACTTTTACCCTCTTGCATAAAGGTTTCAATCAGTTGTAATACCGCGGCCACATCTCGCCGCTTAATGGCTTCTACCAGTACTTGAAATTGATCCGAGGCCAATCCCCCGGTAATCGAAACTACGTCTGCGTAAGTGATATGCTTGCCCGAGAACGCCATAATTTGATCCAACAGATTTACAGCATCCCGCATCCCGCCATCGGATAATCGGGCAATAAAGCGCAATGCATCTTCATCAGCTTCAATCTGCTCTTCTTTGCATACCAACCGGAGCCTTTCCACCTGTTCATCCAGTGAAACACGGCGAAAGTCGAAACGCTGGCAACGGGAAATAATAGTCGCCGGCAGCTTATGAGGCTCGGTAGTTGCCAAAATAAACATGACATGTGGAGGCGGCTCTTCCAAGGTTTTAAGAAGAGCGTTAAAAGCTTCCGTTGTCAGCATGTGTACTTCATCGATAATATACACCTTTTGGCGAACCTCGGTTGGAGCATATTTCACCTTGTCACGAATATCGCGGATCTCTTCTACACCCCGGTTGGAGGCGGCATCAATTTCCACTACATCCATCACAGCGCCTTCTGTTATGCGGATACAATTGGCACATTCATTACACGGTTCCTCAGCAGGACCATGTAAACAATTGACGGCCTTCGCCAATATTTTGGCAGTCGTCGTTTTCCCAGTTCCACGTGGCCCGTTAAACAAATAAGCGTGCGTAAATCGCCCTTCGCGCAACGAATTTTGAAGCGTTTGAACGATGTGTTTCTGGCCAACAATATCTCGGAAAGCCTGCGGTCTCCATGTACGGTATAATGCGATATGTGCCATAGCGTCAGCTCCAATAATGGTTCATCCCTTATAGTATACTACACTTGCACCTGCTAATGAAGTACTTAAGGATACGGTATTCCGACCGTAAATGTAGTGCCAAAGCCTTTGGAGGAAACACGGATATGCCCACCCACATCATGAATAATCCGCTGGCAGATGGATAAGCCTAACCCCGTCCCCTCATCCTTAGTCGTAAAAAACGGGTCAAATATTTTATCAATAGCAAACATCGGGATGCCAGGTCCTGTATCCCGAATCTCTATATTGACGATCCGCTCTTCAACATCCACTCTTTCCGTTAATACTAAATGTCCGCCATCCACCATGGCTTCAATCCCATTTTTGCATATATTCAAAAAAACCTGCTTGAGCAGTTCCGAATCCGCTATGACTTGCGGCAGCTGGCCAGCAGCTTCGTACCTGACAACTACGCTATGGAGTGTAGCTTCATTGTTAATGATCGGAAATATTTCTTTAATCACCTTGGAAATATCCAATGCATGGTAAGTCACATTTTTAGGCTTGCTCAGCAATAAAAACTCGTTTACCAGTTCATTAATCCGATTAATTTCGCCTAGCATAATATCAGTAAACCCGGATTCTTTTTCCATACCCTGAACCTGTAGTGTTTTACGAAGCATTTGAAGGAATCCCTTGATGGAGGTTAGTGGATTGCGGATTTCGTGGGCTGTACCTGCTGCGATTTGGCCAATCATGGCCAGCCTGTCGCTTCTTTGCACCTGTTCTTCCAAGGAACGTAGATTAGTAACATCTTTAAAGATAATATAAGCCCCCACGATATTATTGTCATCATCACGTAACACATTAGAGTCCAACAGCAATTCATACCGTTCTTGATTATTGGTCCATGACAGCGCATGATTACGTACGACCATACCCTCCAAAATATTACGGTGTACCAAACGGTGCTGTGCGGGGAGTTTTGCAAAAATCTGCTCAATGGATTGGTTCATGACCTCTTCTTTATTTAACCCCAATACCCGGCATGCCATTTCACTAATATCAACTAATTCAAAATTAGTATTAATTAAAAAAACGCCAAGATTTACATCTTTCAAAAAAGCACCCGCAAATTGTTGTAACAAATTTAATTGACGCTGCACTACTCCACCCCCTACAGCCAAACCAAGTTAACTTTAGTATACAATTCTCCTAAATTTTTCATTTTCCTTCTAAAATATAAAAAAACACCATGACTCAGCCACTTAACGGCTTCGCTCATGATGCTCTATTTGTTGTACATGTAAATAAATAATAAATACCGTGCACCTACTTTGATATTACGATCCAAGTGGAATTTCTGGTCTCGACTCAAGTCAGGCAACCCATCGGCACATGGAACATCTCGCTTACGGCTGCTTCCTTCCGAACCTGACCGGATTCACAAGCATCCATTGCGACGGACCCAACTCTCAACATCCATTCCAGAACCCAAACCTCACATCGCAATACCGCATGAAGGCGTTCAACCCCGCTATAGCGGATTGCGGGTTACAGGGCTCCGCTACATCCCCGTCTAGCACGGTAAAGATAATTATAGTCGATTCAAAGCCAAATAGCAACTTCGGCTATGATTTACGGTAAACGAACACTTTCATGGTATACCTTGGCATCGCTTTCGATAATTTATCATAAGCATCATTTTCCACCATCTTAAATTGCTGCTCGGAGAGGTCGCCGGGAACATATAAATTGACTGTAACGACTGGACCATTGACTACGATATTGGAATCGACGATGTAAGGCACCTGCTTGATCGTGGCATCCATCAGGTCGGTATCTTTTTGGTACGTGTGGTAGGTAGGGCTCATCGGCATATTGGGATTAACATCAGTAATGCCAAGCATACCATCGTTAGCGTAAGGCTTGACCCCCGATGGGGATGGGGATTGGGCAGCCTGCTTCTGGCATGCTACCAGAGCTACCGGAACCATGAGCAAAGCTCCCACAAGTAAGGAAAACAACCGAAATTTCAACATAAAAAAAACCTCCCGTGTTAGTCTAAGAACTCATGCTCTTAGCATAGCCACAGAAGGCTGGTTTATACGGTAATCCGCTATAATGAGCCGAATTACACGTTGTATTTCTTTTTAAATTTATCAACACGTCCGCCAGCATCGATAAACTTTTGTTTACCAGTGTAGAACGGATGGCAATTGGAACAAATTTCAGTACGAAGATTTGCTCTAACCGAACCTGTTTCAATAACATTACCGCAAGCACAAGTAATTGTTGTGTTGTGGTAAGTAGGATGGATAGCTTCTTTCATAGTCTTTCACCTCTTTTGCCCTGAAACACCATGTGAATCAGAGTTTTTATAAATACATAAATATATTATCATGAATGGGAAGATTGATGCAAGTTCTTTCTATGTTGCAGCGATTCAGGGATATGGGTGTATGAACCAAGGACCACATCAGGGAGCTCCTGTTCAAAAATCTCCAGCATTTGCTTCATGCCCAGCAGGTCGCTTTGTGCTTTGGGAATTAAGTTCAAATAGCTTTCAGGGTCGATATTCAAGTTGCGAAGCTGAATCAGCTTCAAATCCGTGCGTCGCACAAACTCCACCATCGCCTCTATTTCTTCCTCCCGATCCGTTACACCTGGGAAGATCAAATAGTTGATGGACGTAAGCACCCCATGGTCCGCCGCATAACGCAACGATTTCTCTACATTCTTCAATGTATAGCCACGCGGCTTGTAATAAGCATTATAGTGCCCATCTAACGCACTGATTGTACTAACCCTCATTAAATTGAGGCCCGCATCCACGATACCACGAATATGGTCGGTAAGTCCGGCATTCGTATTAATGTTAATGTAGCCCATATCCGTTTGCTCTCTAACCCGTTTTATGGCCGCAATTATCGTCGGAGCTTGTGTAGAAGGCTCCCCTTCACACCCTTGGCCAAAACTAACAATGTTATCAGGCGTCTTCAGATGCTGGAGCATGACCTGCACAACCTCATCTACCGTCGGCTTGAAATTCATTCGCGTCTGGGGCGCAAGGAATCCGCTGTCGTCAGGCTGCTCCGATATACAGCCAAAACAGCCTGCATTACAAGAAAAGGATACCGGAACCGAGCCTTCCAAACGATTGAGGAACGTATTGGAAGCCGTCAAGCATTCATACTCCAGAGCGCATTTGGACAAATGCTGAAATAAACGGTTTTCGCTATATTGCTCCATAAATTGCTGGACTTTAACTTCCAGCTCATCCGTATCGCAATTGCGCGGATTCCATGGCTCGGGGTCATCCGTTGGATGGGCAGCAACAAAAAACTCCCCATCCTTCCATACTACGGCCGTATAACCAAACAGTGGAAGCAGCTTACTGGCATCGGATTTCACATAGCTTGGTATGAGCAGCCGTGTAAAACCTTGCGGCAATAGCGCACCTACAGCCTGTACCTCTCCGGGCACAACCTGCATTTCCCCTGTCCTTGTGTTTAAGCCGATCGGTTTCGTGAAAGGCAGACTAACCATAGTTGCCCCCTCGGGTAGGCGGATCAACTCGTCTTCCATAATATCCGTAACCATTTCCCCATTACGGCCGAGCGCAACAAAGTCCGGGTGGTCGAATACATTCCCGTCAAGGTCTGCGTAGACTAGATTCATAGCTGTGTACTCCTAACCTGTTAAATTACGACGCGGAATTTTTCACACGCTTGGATGCCGACACTTTTGGCGCCGCTGGCGTCTTTGGTTCCGATGCGGATACTGATGGCGTTACAGGCGTCTTTGGCTCCGATGTGGATACCGATGGCGTTACAGGCGCCTTTGGCTCCGATGTGGATACCGATGGCGTTACAGGCGTCTTTGGCTCCGATGTGGATACCGATGGCGTTACAGGCGCCTTTGGCTCCGATGTGGATACCGATGATGTTGCAGACATTGGCGCCGATACAGGCGCTGGCATGGATACTGCCGCCGGTGTAGGTGTCATCGTTGAGGTCGATGCTTGTGTAGATGACGTTTTTGCTGCTGATGACGTTGACGAAGAACTGCTGCTTCTGCTGACCGGCGGTTTTCTCGTTCCAGAGGATGCTGAGGATGAAGCAGAAGAATTGCCTGGCTTATTCATATAGGATGATGAGCTGTTAACCGACGTCTTATTCGTAAGACTTCCGGTCTTTTCTAACAAATCCAAAAACTCTTGATTGGTGTTAGTATCGCCAAGCTTTTTAAGGAAGGCTTCAATATATTCATGCGAATCGTTCATGCTCTTGCGGATCGCCCATACTTTCTCCAAGACGTCTTTGCTTAGGAGCATTTCCTCTCGCCGTGTTCCTGAACGCCGCATATCGATGGATGGAAAAATGCGCCGTTCTGCCAATTTGCGATCCAGGTGCAATTCCAAATTGCCCGTTCCTTTAAATTCTTCATAAATCACGTCATCCATCCGGGAGCCGGTTTCAATTAACGCCGTTGCCAGAATGGTTAAGCTGCCCCCTTCTTCAATGTTACGTGCTGCTCCGAAAAACCGTTTAGGACGGTGAAAGGCTGCTGGATCAATACCCCCAGATAGGGTACGGCCCGATGGCGGGATAACCAAGTTATAGGCACGTGCCAATCTCGTAATACTATCCATTAAGATGACAACATCTTTTTTGTGCTCCACTAAACGCTGTGCACGCTCAAGAACAAGCTCAGCGACCTTAATATGGTTCTCGGGTAGCTCATCGAATGTAGAGGCTATGACTTCACCCTTTACTGAACGCTGCATATCCGTTACTTCCTCAGGACGCTCGTCTATAAGGAGCACGAACAGCTCGATTTCTGGATGGTTGGTTGAAATACTGTTTGCAATTTCTTTGAGCAGTAAGGTTTTACCTGCTTTGGGAGGAGCAACGATCAGGCCGCGCTGACCCAGTCCAACTGGAGCCAATAAATCCATAAGCCGTGTGGAAAGATGCGTTGGAGAGGTTTCCAGCAAAATTTTCTTTTCTGGATACAGCGGGGTTAGTGCTGGGAAATGCAGGCGCTCGGCCGCAGTTACTGGATCTTCGCCGTTAACTGCTTCTACGTGCAGAAGCCCGAAGTAGCGTTCGTTTTCTTTGGGAGGCCGGCATTTGCCTGATACCAAGTCCCCACTCCGCAGGTCGAATTTACGAATCTGTGAAGCGGAAATATAAATGTCCTCCGTGCTTGGCAAATAATTAATCGGGCGTAAAAACCCAAAGCCATCCGATAAAATTTCGAGAACGCCCTGCATGAACATTAGCCCGCTTTTTTCTGCCTGAGCCCGTAAAATAGCAAATATTAATTCTTTCTTTTTCAATTGGCCATAGGAAGCAATCTGATGCTTCTTGGCTAATTGATACAATTCTGTCAGCTTCTGTGCTTCTAACTGCGCCAGAGGAATATCCATAATCTCGACCACCAAACTATTATATTTTACTATTCCCATTTTACTCTCAGCATGACCCAAATCTGGAGGGTCTATGCGTTGCTATTCTTCTTCGCGCCAAACTTCTGCGCCTAAACTTGATAGATTGCTTACCAAATGGTCATAGCCACGATCGATATATTCAACCCCTGTAATCTCGGTCACTCCGTCCTCAACGGTTAGGGCAGCAATAACAAGGGCAGCCCCTGCACGTAAATCAGTTGCCTTCACCTTCGCCGCGCTTAGCTTGCCACCTTCGATAACGGCTGAACGCCCTTCTACTCTAATCTTCGCGCCCATACGGGCTAATTCAGGAACATGCTTAAAGCGGTTACTGTATACATAATCACTCAGGATGCTGACACCCTTGGTTTGTGTTAATAAGCTTGCCATCGGCGATTGGAGATCTGTAGCAAATCCAGGATACACTAGAGCCTTGACATCCACACTCTCATATTCCGGCTGCCCTACAACGCGGATCGATTCATCCATCTCGTATACTTGGACGCCCATTTCCTGCAATTTAGCCGTGATAGCCTCCAAATGCTTAGGGATGACATTGTCAACAACAACATCACCATGCGTAGCAGCAGCTGCAATCATATAGGTTCCAGCCTGAATCCGGTCGGGAATGATGGAATGACGGCAACCGTGCATAGAATCAACACCCTCGATCCGGATCGTTTCCGTTCCGGCTCCCTTGATTCTGGCGCCCATGGCGTTTAATAGTGTTGCAACATCTATAATTTCAGGCTCTTTTGCCGCATTTTCAATTAAAGTAACACCTTTGGCGCGAGACGCAGCCAACATGATATTGATGGTAGCCCCAACACTTACTACATCCAAATAAATCTTGGCTCCGCGGAGCTCCTTAGCCCTAATATGCAAAGATCCGTTCTCGGTAATTACCCGTGCTCCCAATGCTTCAAAACCTTTAATATGCTGGTCAATCGGGCGCGGCTCAAAGTTACAGCCTCCAGGCATCCCAATCGTTGCTTCTCCAAAGCGGCCAAGCAATGCCCCCATCAAGTAATAGGAGGCTCTCAATTTCTTAATATTCCCATTCGGCATAGGCTTAGATCTTAATGCGCTTGGATCAATAATCATTTGGTCATCTTTCCATATGACAGGTGCGTTTAACTCTTCTAACAGCTCTGAATATATGGCAACATCGCTTAATACCGGCAAATTATCTAAGGTAACCATGGTTTCCGATAAAATTGCAGCTGGTATCAACGCTATTGCGCTGTTCTTGGCACCGCTAATTTGGACCGTCCCTCTTAGCGGGCGACCTCCGGTGACCATTAATTTCTCCATTCGTCCCTTTTCCCTCCACATCACCGCTTTAATACATTAAATAAATGAAATAAAGCTAAATTGTAGGCTAATAAATCATATAATAGAAAGGAAATACATCATAACGATGCATTTCCTCCTTTAACCATTCTTATGCTTGATTGGAACTTCCGAACAATAGAATTTTGGATTTAACTACTTCAACCATGGCTTTGCGGGCGGGAGTGAGGTATTTACGAGGATCGTAGATTTTGCCATCTTTATTTAATGCTTCACGAATTGCTTCTGTACAAGCTACTTGATTTTCGGTATTAACATTGATTTTGCCTACGCCTGCAGCGATGGATTTGAAGATCATGTCGTCAGGCACGCCTGAACCACCATGAAGCACAACAGGAATGGGAATGGCACTAGCAACCTTCTCGATGATGTCGAAACGAATGTTAGGCTCGCCTGCATACATACCATGCGCGGTTCCAACAGCAATAGCTAAGCAATCAACGCCGGTTTCTTCGTAAAAACGAATTGCTTCTTCCGGTTTGGCCAAGCTAGCATCAGCTTCGTCCACGCTAAGGTCATCTTCTACGCCGCCAATTGTACCAAGCTCACCCTCAACGGATACGCCCATAGCACGTGCTGCTTTTACAACTTCCTTCGTTAAACGGATGTTCTCTTCGAAAGAATGATGAGAGCCATCAAACATAACGGAGCTAAAACCGGCACGGATACATTTCATAGCTACTTCAAAGCTGCTGCCGTGATCCAAGTGAAGCGCAATCGGTAGTCCCGACTTCTTCGCTGCAGCTTCCGCAATGGCAACGGTAAACTCGATACCCATATACTTCAAAGCTCCTTCACTTACACCGTAGATGAAAGGAGACTTTAACTCTTCTGCTGCTTCCATAATCGCTTGGGCAAATTCCAAATTATTCATATTGAACTGTCCTACTGCGAACTTATTTGCTTTTGCTCTTGGCAAAAATTCGTTCATCGAAACCAATGGCATGTGTTTCTTCCTCCTAGAATTTATTGACCGAGTCAAGTATCAAGACCGCTCTTCTGTCATACTGCGTTATTATAACATAGTTTAATTGAAATGATAACCAAGCTCTCTATTTTCATAAGCTGTGGATAAAAAAAAAGACCCTATAATTAGGATCCCATTGCATATGTGCTATTCTTCGACTCTCCCAGTTGGCTGTTCACAGCCTGGCGGAGCTCATCAATATCGAAAGGCTTAGTGAAATGCATAATCGCCCCAAGATCTGTCGCTTCTTTAATCATGTCCAGCTCTCCGTAAGCTGTCATCATAATCACCTTGATTGAAGCGTCAATGCTTTTAATGTGTTTCAAAATATCCAAACCGTCCATCCCTGGAATTTTCATATCCAGTAAAACTAAATCTGGAGAAGCATTTCTCACAATTTCCAGCGCTAGCTTTCCGTTCGACGCCTGATAAGTTTGGTACCCTTCCGTACTGAAAACCTCAGTCAGTAATATCCGGATACCATTCTGATCATCCACAATAAGTAACTTCTTCATCCATCCAGCCTCCCAAGTCCACGTTCGTGTTTCGGAAATATGGCCTTTCCATCAAGCTAACAAGATAAATTCGATATTCACAGCCAGATTCCTGCTGCTTTTCACAAATAAGTTGAAAAGATTTACAATTCATGCAGTATTTGAATCGAGTTGATAGGCTTGATGGGGAATGCGGTTGTTACTAAGTAAGTATATGCTGTCGAATGGCCATATATTTTAATTAATCTTTTTTTATGATAAACGCAGCCTCTACAAAATGCTTGAATAATCGCTGTGGCCTATTTGGCCTTGATGCGAATTCCGGATGGAATTGAACAGCCAGAAACCAAGGATGCTCTGGGCATTCAATAATTTCAACCAACCGCCCGTCCGGCGAGGTTCCGGTAATACGCATTCCAGCCTTCTCAATCATATCGCGGAACTCATTATTAAATTCATAGCGATGGCGGTGACGCTCATAAACAAGCTCATCATCATAGCAATGCATAGCAAGCGAGCCCTCTGCAAGCTTACAAGGGTATAAACCTAAGCGCATCGTGCCGCCCAGATTCTCAATATCCTTTTGCTCAGGAAGCAGGTCAATAACAGGATACGGTGTAGCCGGATTAATCTCGGAGCTGTTCGCACCTTGAAGATTCAATACTGAACGCGCAAATTCCACAACGGCTACTTGCATGCCTAGACAAATACCGAAGAATGGAATATTATTCTCGCGGGCATACCGGATCGCCGATACTTTTCCTTCGATTCCACGATCCCCAAAGCCGCCTGGGACCAGAATCCCTTGAATGCCTTTGAATAGCTCACTTACATTGTTGTCAGACACATCCTCCGCATTAACCCAACGGATCTTCACTTCGGTATTACATTCGATTCCTGCATGTCCCAAAGCTTCAACAATGCTTAAATAAGCATCATGTAAGGCGACATATTTGCCAACTATTGCGATTTCGGTCGTATATTTCAAGGATTTGACGCGTTGGACCAAGCTTTCCCATTCGGCCATATCTGGCGGATTGCTGGTTAGCCCAAGATGCTTCACCACAATATCGTCCATACCCTGCTCTCGCAGCATCATCGGAACTTCATACAGCGTGTCCACATCATGGCATTCGATAACCGCGTTGGTATCGATATCGCAGAATAGTGCCAGCTTGCGCTTCATGTCATCCCCAAGCGAATGCTCCGTACGGCACACGATAATATGTGGTTGAATACCTAAGCCCCTCAGCTCCTTGACGCTATGCTGTGTAGGCTTTGTTTTGGCTTCGCCTGCTGCCTTTAGGTAAGGAATAAGCGTAACATGGATATACATGACATTATCACGGCCGATATCGCTCTTGATTTGGCGAATCGCTTCGATAAACGGTAAGCTTTCAATATCGCCCACGGTGCCGCCGATTTCGGTAATGACTACATCGGATTGCGCTTCACGCCCAGCACGGAATACACGATCCTTAATTTCATTCGTAATATGCGGAATCACTTGTACAGTGCCGCCCAAATATTCGCCACGGCGTTCCTTGGTTATAACCGAGGAATACACCTTCCCTGTCGTTACATTGCTGCTCTTGGACAAGTTAATATCGATAAAACGCTCATAATGGCCAAGATCCAAATCCGTCTCTGCTCCATCATCAGTAACAAATACTTCACCGTGCTGATAAGGGCTCATCGTTCCCGGATCTACGTTAATGTAAGGATCGAATTTTTGGATGGTTACTTTTAAGCCGCGGTTTTTGAGCAGCCTTCCCAGCGATGCAGCCGTAATTCCTTTTCCCAATGAGGAAACTACGCCGCCCGTTACGAAAATATACTTCGTCATTACAGTTGAACCCTCCTTTATGAATTGATATACCCACCCAAACCCTTCCTATAGGGAGGGCTCCCGTTGCTTAGGGCGGAGCTGTGTTGTTCTCGGGTCGCTTTCGTCCTGTCGGACACGCTTTACTTTTTGGTTCGGTTCCTTATAAGGTCGCTGTCCCTTTGGGATTCGCTGTTTCGTACGGCTCCATAAGGCGCGCTGTCCCTTCGGGATTCGCTGTTTTGTGTGCTAGAAGCGTGTGTGTATACAATTTTAAAAACTTTTCAAAAAAAAAGAAAAAGTCCCCCGGCAATAGCGGGGCACTTTATAGTTACTATTGAATACTTTTTCAAAAGCCCAAAAGATAGTTTACAATTATACGAGGGGTGCTGTCAAGAGTGAACAAGCAGGGATTCGACTTATTTTTCTTCTTCGTCGTCCTCAAGCTCTTCCTCAATTAGCGTATCCAAATCTGTATCGAGATCCGCGTCTTCATCGTCCAGATCGGTATCGTCGCCATCTTCTTCATCGATCTCTTCTTCTGCCGAAAATTCGGTTTCTTCTTCGATTTCTTCCTCTTCTGCTTCAAAATCATCCTCAGCAGGCTTATCAAAGGAATCAAAGTCCTCTTCTTCAACAAAAACATCTTCTTCTTCTGCAAACAGATCCTCATCGTCCAAATCATCGTCTTCATCGTTAATGATACGCGGACGTTTGCCACTACCCACAGTATCTTCGGATTTCTCAATCGGGTACCAGCGCTTCAGGCCCCACAAATTCGTACCTACACACGCAAAGCGACCATCGATATTGATTTCCGTATATAGTTGAGCGATTACCTGCATGACTGCATCTTCTGACAGGCCTTTAATTTTCGAAATTTCTGCCATCAGGTCACGATAATAAAAAGGTGTATTCGCTGCTCTTAATACTTCAAATGCAAGGTCGACCATTGGCATTTCCTTGGCTTTTTCTGCACCGACCTTTAGAGTGTACTGCGCACTCATCCAAGCACATCCCCTCAAACAATTTCACTAGCCTAAATTTCATTATCCCTTATACTCCTAATAGTAAACCTTATTTTATGTAAAAAAGCAACTGCTTCTAGTGTCTGTTCAAAGGATTATTAAGAAGCGAAGGATAAATCCCCTTCGCCTTGACTGTATCCGCGGGGACTTGAACAGCGTCCACCCTGCTGCCCTCCACAAGGGTAGGGAAGAGAACGAAAGCATTCTCTTTGTTTATCCTATGATGCATGATCCTTTATGACACGGGTAAGGACCCATTTATTTAAAGAAGGCCATCTGCACATGCCACACAATCCCCTTTCACATAGGATACATCAGGCATTACGATGTGCGGGAGGGGCGATGGCCAAATGGAACCATCCACTTTTGTTAAATGGCTGCGGACAGCCATGCACGGTGCAGAGAGCGTCGACTGCAAGCATATCATTCGTTTCTCCAGCCGTCGCGATTATTTCGCGTGCATTCGCGAGCTGCACCGTTCTACAAAAGATACAGACTTATTGAATGGCATACAGCCACTTGCTGTGATCAACGCGATTTCTTGCACATTAAATACAACCGCAGTACTATCCCCAGTCCCTTTTGCCCATTCGATCGAAGTGGATGCTAAAATGAATGTCCATTCGATCAAGGTAGTGAATGCTGTGCAGCCTTTAAATAGTGCCACGCCCAGTGATACCGCTAGCGTTCCTTGGGGCATTAAACATATTCGCGCACCACAAGCATGGGCCAAATCCAAAGGAGACCGCATTCGGATCGGAGTTATCGACACCGGTGCTGATTATAACCATCCCGATTTGCGCCATTGCTTATCCTATGGAGTGAATCTGGTGAACCGGCACCTGCTGCCCAACGATGACAATGGCCATGGTACCCATATAGCGGGAACCATTGCCGCTGCTTCTATTCGCCCACGGGGAATCATTGGTGTCGCACCGCAAGCGATTATTCATCCAGTTAAAGCCTTCGACCACCAAGGGAGTGCCTTCGTCTCCGATATTATCGGCGGCATTGACTGGTGTGTGCGAAACCAGATCCATATTATTAACATGAGCTTTGGGATGAAAACCTATAGCAAGGCTTTGGAATTAGCCGTCCGCCATGCTTTTCGATCGGGCGTAATCGTCGTAGCCTCCTCTGGGAATGAGGGCAAGCAAAAAAGGATCGATTACCCCGCAAGGCTACCCCAGGTAATCGCCGTTGGAGCTTCTACCCGCCGCGGAAAAATCGCATCCTTCAGCAATATCAGCAAAATGATCGACATCTACGCACCAGGCGAAAAAATATATTCCACCTGGCTAAAAGGCAAGTACCACGAGCTAAGCGGCACCTCCATGGCAACGTCCCATGTTTCCGGAGTCATCGCCCTGATGCTGTCCCGAAGACCCGGATTGAATCCTACCCAGATCAAGACCATCGTCAAAAGGCATGCCCGGCTACTGCTTAAGCCCGGTATGGGCATTAGGGAAATCCACGCCTTAAGAGCGGTTAGCGCCGTAATCAAGCCGATCCTTGTTTCAAATAAGTCGTAACGGGAGCCTCCCCACCGTTAACCTTAACCGGTAGTCACCAGCCTTTTCTCCCATTACGAATAAGCTATAGCTCCACTCTACAGTACCAAGCCCTTGCTCCAATTCTAATGTTAATTGCTCGGTATCCGTCTCCAATTCCAGCTTACCTTGCGGGGCGTCATAGTATCCTTTTAACCGCTGCCCCGCTTTAAAGGTTTGCTCCGAACGAACACTGCCTTGGCGAATAATACGTACAAGCCCATCTTCCAGCTTAATCAAGGTTGTAGTTCCCGCCATCTCCGGGTCCGCTTCCTTGTACCGCAAATAATAATGGTTCCCTTTAAGGTACAAATCGCCCTCCATATCCTGCTTAATCCCCGGATCCTCATCTATATAGCTTTCAATCTGTATCTTCACTTTCACCGATTCCCCCATAAAGAACCCCCTTTTCCTAATATACTACCCCTAAATCCCCTAAAAGGGGACCCCAAGGGTTGCGCCCCCTGGACCACGATAAAGGCTTGTTTGGCGGGAGGCTCGCTTACTGTCAGGCAAGGCGCCACTTACAGGACGCGGATGCCTGACCCGCTCTTGGTCTGAGCCAAGCTCCGAAAACCAAACCAGCCAGTCCCGCAGGGACGATGCGACCTCCCAACGCTCCGCAGTCCGCGCTAAGGGCAAGCGCACCACAGTCCAGCGTGTCCCGGAGGGACGGAAGCGTCCCGAGCACTCGCAGTCCTTCCACGGGCACCACATCTACAGCCAAGCGTGTCCGTAAGGACGGAAGCGCCCCGAGCACTCGCAGCCTCACCACCGAGGGAGTCCAGAGGGCAAAGCCCTTTGGGGCCCTCCCTAGAGGGAGGGTTTGGGAGGGCGCCCCCCATTGTGGTACCATAGATTCAAGCGCAAATCGCATGGGAGACAAGACAAGATGATTACAAATATATTCGGCGTCATAACCGAGATGGAATTGAGACTTCCTGTATATGTAACAAGTGCTGGCGGCTGGCATAACCAGATGCTCATGAACCGGGAGCAGGGCTTTCCAGACTATCAATGGATCCAATCATTAGGCGGTTCGGGCAAGCTATCCATCAACGGCAAAACCTATACCGTACATAAGGGACAGGGGATGCTGCTGTTTCCTCACGAGGTACATGAATACGAGCCCATTACCACCCCTTGGTCCGTACGCTGGGTTTCTTTTAATGGAGCCTGTATGGCAAGCCTGCTGGACTCTATGCACTTCAATGCCTCTACTGTGCTTTACCTGACCAATCCCGATACTACACTAGGTTTGATGCATTCGATTCTGACTGCCCTCCAGTCTCAAAACCCGCTGCGCAGTATGGAATGCTCGACGCTCGCATACGAGCTGCTATTGGACTTATTCTTGCACGCCTCCTCTTCGGAGGTTCGCTCCAAACAGCAGCATATGGAGCAGTTGACACCGGTGTTTACACTGATTGAAAATAGCTATAACGAAACGATCACGTTACAGCAAATTGCCGACAAGCTAGGTGTCACTCCTCAGCATGCCTGCCTGCTATTCCAACAGACGCTGGGCATCCGGCCGATCGCCTACCTGAACCGTTACCGGCTGCGCAAGGCTAAGGAGCTGCTGCTGCAAGAGCTGGAGCTTGAGGTACGCGAGGTAGCAGGCAGAGTTGGATATAGCGACTGCAGTTATTTTATAAAGCTTTTTAAGCGCCAGGAGGGAATCACCCCAAGCAGCTTCCGCAAAAATCATCGGTTGCTATAAGAATCCATACGAACGGATGATATTCATGAAAAGAAGAGCTTTTTTAAAAAGTTGCGCTTATGCACTATCAGCCCTTATTTTTATCCCTACTGCCGGATACTCGTATGCCCGATATGCGGAACCAGGCTGGCTTTACACAAAGGAAGTGGTTTTGCGTCTAAAACGGCTGCCTGTGGCATTCGAAGGCCTGCGAATCGTCCAATTCAGCGATGTCCATCTGGGCTTCTACCATACAGTTGAGCAATTAAATCAATTGATTGATCACATTCAATCGCTTCAGCCTGACCTGGTCTGCTTTACAGGAGATTTATTCGATAATACAGTAGGAGCTGATGCCGTACCTGCTGTAGAGGCACTCTCAAGGCTTCAAGCTCCGCTTGGCAAAGGGGCGGTGCTGGGCAACCATGATTATTACGGCAAAGAGCCCGAGAATATCAAGCGCATCTTGGTCGACAGTGGCTTCGCCTTGCTAATGAATGAAGCGATTCCCTTAAAGCGTGGCGATTCGACGATATGGTTAAGCGGCGTAGACGATATGTGGGACGGCAAGCCCGATTTGCCAAAAGCGCTCAAATCCGTACCGAAGGATGCCTTTACGCTGTTGCTCTCGCACTGCCCTGATTTTGCCGACATTGCTGTGCAGCATGCGGTCGATTTGCAGCTATCCGGCCATAGCCACGGCGGGCAGGTGCGGCTACCCTTTTATGGCCATATATATACACCCACCTACGGCTCCAAATATGCAGATGGCCACTACACACTTGGCGGAGGCAAGCTGCAGGTGTATACAAACCGAGGTATTGGCGTCTCCGTTATGCCAATTCGCTTTTGGTGCCGCCCAGAGCTAACGGTCTTCACCTTACGTAGCGGGTGACGACGCCCGAGGCAGTGAGACTATCGGTGTTCATCACACAATGAGCTGATCCCAAAAGATAAGCCAAAGAACCTCCCTGTCCCTGACCTAAGTCAGGCGGAGGTTCTTTTTTCTGTTTTAAAGCGGGGTATGCTCGAAATGCTCGAAAAGTTCTACTTCACAAGCCCCAGCAATATTTCACGGATCAGTTTAGCCGCAACGATTTGCGTCTGTTCAGTTGGATCATAAGCAGGTGCGACTTCAACCACATCGGCTCCAACTACATTCAGGTTAGCTGCTGCCATGGCATGGATAGCCCCTAACAGCTCCTTCGAGGTAATACCGCCAGCTTCGGCTGTACCTGTACCTGGTGCGCAGGAAGGATCGAGCACATCAATATCAATGGTCAGATAGATCGGACGTCCTGCAAGCTCAGGCAGCACTTTTTTCAAAGGCTCCAGCACTTCAAAGGGATGAAAATTAATATTTTCACGGGCATATTGGAATTCTTCACGAGAGCCGGAACGAATGCCAAATTGATAAATGTTGCGGCCGCCGATCAAGCCGGCTGCTTTACGCAAAGGCGTAGAGTGCGACAACGGCTCGCCTTCATATTGCTCACGCAAGTCGGCATGGGCGTCAAAGTGCACAATGGCAAGATCCGGATATTTGGCATACATCTCACGGAACACCGGCCAGGATACCAAATGCTCACCGCCAAGGCCGAGCGGAAATTTATTGTCATTCAGCAGCCCACGCACATAATCACCGATAATCTCCAAGCTACGTGCTGCATTCCCGAAGGGAAGCATCAGGTCACCTGCGTCGAAATAGGTCATTTCATCCAAGCTTTTATCCAAATAAGGGCTGTACTCCTCAAGTCCAACGGACACTTCGCGGATACGGGCCGGGCCAAATCTGGAGCCGGGGCGGAAGCTGACGGTGTAATCCATCGGCATTCCATATATAACAGCCTTCGAGGCTTCATAATTATCCGAGCTCAGCATAAAAACATTTCCTGAGTAAGCTTGATCTAATCGCATGCTTCACACTTCCTTTTATACGTACATGATTTAGGAACAGCCGAATTACTTTATACATGATTCAGGAAATAGCCGAATGGCTTCGACAGCTATTTACACAAATCCTCAACGAATTTCGGAAGCGCAAAAGCTGCTTTGTGCAATCGTGAGCTGTAATATTTGGTGTCGATTTCCGGAATGGCCGTTTCATCAACGAGCAACGGATCGTATTTTTTACTGCCCAGTGTGAAGGTCCACAAGCCGCTAGGATACGTAGGAATATTCGCACAATAAACGCGAACAATTGGGAAGATCTCCTTAACGTCACGGTTCACGCTTTGAATCAAATCCGCTTTAAACCACGGGTTATCCGTTTGCGCAACAAATATCCCATCTTCCTTCAACGATTCATAGATCCCTTGATAGAACCCTTTGCTGAACAGCTCAACCGCAGGGCCTACAGGCTCAGTCGAATCGACCATGATCACATCATACGTGTTTTTATGGTCATGGATATGCATGTAACCATCGTTTACGATGACTTCCACACGCGGATTGTCCAATTCCCCGGCAATTTCCGGCAAATACTTTTTGGAATATTCGATAACCTTGCCGTCGATATCGACAAGAACCGCTTTTTCCACTTCAGGATGCTTCAGTACTTCACGGACCACCCCACCGTCGCCGCCACCCACGATCAGCACATGCTTAGGGTTCGGATGTGAATAAAGCGCAGGATGTGCCACCATTTCGTGGTACACAAATTCATCTCTAACGGTCGTCATGACCATCCCGTCCAATACAAGCATACGCCCAAATTCTACTGTATCAATGATAGCAAGATCTTGAAAATCGGTTTTCTCCGTTACAAGCGTCTCGCGAATTTTCATCGTAATCCCATACTGCTCTGTTTGTTTCTCTGTATACCACAATTCCATCTTAACCTCACCTTTCTTTTTTACGAATCCCAAGCCGATATTTCCTCAAAACCCGGGTGAATTGGCACAGACAGCCAATAGCTATGCGTCAAGTTGTATTATAGTGTATCCACTCGAAAATGCAACCTCAAACAACCCAAAAAACAGCGTGTTCAAAATAAATTAACATTAAACGCACTTTTGATGATTAGCGTTCGGGAATTTCTTCCATACTGCTAATAGGCACTTTTTTGTAGCAATAACCGAAAGGACGGATAGCTGTGTCCCAAGAGCCAAACAACCACCCCTCACGTACCCAGCGGCAAAGCACCGAGGAAGTTCCCCCAACCAGCTGGTTCCGACGTATAAAGACAGTAAGCTCACTCGTATTTTCCGCGTTTATTGTAGGTGCAGCAGTGCTTTTTATAGCTCTTTTATATATGCGTTCGCAGGCGCTGCCTGTATCCAAGATGGATCCATCCACTGAAATTATTGACATCCACGGGGAAATTCTGGAGACATTAAACGGCGGCAGAAACAGTCAAAGCGTTACTCTCCAGGAGATCTCGCCCTATTTAATCCAAGCTACACTTGCTATTGAGGACCGGAGCTTTTACCACCATGTAGGTTTTGATGTCAAAGGCATTGCACGTGCCACTGTCGTGAACCTCCAGCATATGGCCAAGGTACAGGGCGCCGGAACGATTACGCAGCAGCTAGCCCGCAATATGTATTTGACGCACGAGCGGACATGGACGAGGAAGCTCAAGGAAACCTACTATGCGGTGCAAATGGAGCTGCAAATGAGCAAGGATGAAATTCTCGATCAATATTTAAACCAAATTTACTACGGGCATTCCACTTACGGCATACAAGCGGCGTCAAGGCTATTTTTCGGCAAGGATGCGCTCGATTTGACACTGGCAGAAAGCGCCATGCTCGCAGGCATCCCTAAGGGCCCGCGCTATTACTCACCCTATTATGATCTCAAAAACGCCAAGGAACGGCAAGGAACCGTGCTGCAAACGATGGTCACTGCCGGGGCGATTACCCAGCAGGAAGCCGACCAGGCAAGCAAGGATAAGCTGGATATCCTGGCTCTGGAGCCAAGAAAGCCGCCGATTGGCGGTTACTTCCGCGACTATGTGCGCAACTTGGCAACCGAGCAATTCGGCATTTCGGAGGAGCTGTTCGAGGAAGGCGGACTGAAGGTGTATACCTCCCTTGATGCCACCACCCAACGAATCGCCGAGCAGGTTGTCACCGAGCAAATGGATAAGCAAGGGGAGCTACAAGCAGCCCTGATTGCTATTGATCCTCGCAATGGCTACGTACGTGCGATGGTCGGCGGACGCAGCTATGCAGAGAACCAATTCAATCGCGTGTTCGCCAACACCCGACAGCCCGGCTCGGCGTTCAAGCCGATCGTGTATATAACTGCCTTGCAGCAAAAGCAATTTACGCCCTTAACGCGCTTCAAAAGCGAGCCGACCACCTTCTCCTACGACAATGGTCGGCAGAGCTATACGCCGAATAACTTCGGCAATATTTATTTTAACTGGATCGACCTGCGGCAGGCTATTGCGAAATCAGACAATATTTTTGCCGTCCATTCGATTATCGAGGTAGGTGCCGACAATGTAATTGCCACCGCACGCAGAATGGGGATCACCAGCCCTATGAAGCCATTGCCTTCGCTCGCGCTTGGCACCTTCCCGGTCAGCCCCTTCGAGATGGCTTCGGCTTTTGCAATTTTCGCCAGTGGCGGCATGCGGACCGATCCGGTAGCGATCCTACGCATCGAGAACCGCACTGGGCGCGTTTTGTATGAAGCGAAGCCCGTCCAAGAGCAGGTCTTTGACCCTGCGTACACTTATGTGATGACCCATTTGATGGAGGGCGTGTTCGAGCAAGGCGGCACGGGCAACCGTGTATCCGCAGTGCTCAAGCGTCCCGTTGCCGGCAAAACCGGTACGACGAATACCGATGCCTGGCTTGTTGGCTATACGCCAGAGCTATCGACAGCCGTCTGGGTCGGCTATGATAAAGACCGCAATATCAGCACGCTCGAATCCCATCTGGCGGCACCGATTTTTGCTGAATTTACAGAGCGGGCGCTTGAATCCGTGCCCCCTAAGCTGTTTCCCATCCCCCCAGGCGTAGTTAGCGTCAATATCGACCCCATCTCAGGCAAATTAGCCAATGAGGATTGCCCAAAATCACGGCTGGAAACATTCATCCAAGGGACGGAGCCAACGCAATATTGCACGGAGCAGCAGCCCAAAAAGGATAGCGTTGGCACGCCTGTCAAACCTAAAGGAACGTGGTGGGAGGATTTGAAGCGCTGGTGGGGCGAATAAACGACTAATAGAGAATAAAATAAAGAACCTCCATAACCACCTTACAAGTGGAGATGGAGGTTTTATTTGGAAACAGTCGCCGAAACCGCCCATGCCGCCTCACTAGCTATTATAGAATTACCTTATCACTGTTTAATATAACATCCTCACTCGTTATCGCTTCCAGCGGCACTTGCTGCCCCGCTAAAAATCCGGTTAATTCCTCGCTGAATTTCTGCGGCTCATCAAACAGCATGCCATGCCCGCTTTCTTCGAAAACGACTAGCTTGGAGTTGGCGATGCCCTGGTGAAGCAGCTTGGCTAATTCAATAGAGCAAATTTTATCCTGTTCCCCATGGAAAATAGCAGTCGGTACATGAATACTGGCGATATCTCCACGCAAGTCCTCATCGCGCAGCGATTCCAGCACGCGAACTGTGCCTTGCGCAGAAGCATCTACACCATGCTGATGCAGCCAAGCTGCGAAGCTATCGCTGCCGCTATTAGCCGTGAACAATTCGCTGAAATCCGTCACCATTTGCGGACGGTCCGTGTGGGTCGCGACCAATAGATTCTCCACCTGCTCCTCAGGAGCCCCGAACGGGAAATTGTCCCTTTGGACAAAGGAAGGTGCCGCCGCCCCCATCAGTATAAGCTTGGAAATACCATGGCCTGCATGGCGGGACATGTAACGGACAGCTAACGCGCCGCCTACTGAGAAGCCCGCAAGCACAGCATTTTCCAGCTTCAGCTCATCAATAACGGCACGAATATCATCCGCCATCCGGTTATAGGAATAGCCCTCCCATGGGCTATCGGATTTGCCAAAGCCGCGCAGGTCAATGCCGATACATCGGTAGCCTTGACGAGGAAGCTGAATAAACTGGTACTCAAACATTTTATGGTTTAACGGCCAGCCGTGGATAAACACAACAGGTGTGCCTTCACCGATATCTTCTACATATAGCTTTACCTTGTCTTCAACCTGGATATATTGTCCCATTATTATTCCCTCCTGTTGATGCGCATTAGTTTGGTTATGTTCTCCTCTTTCTTACCCTATTACTTTCCAACTTCAAACTTTGATAACGCACTCCTCACTCAAAAGAGCAAACAAGGCCAAAGCTTGTATTCCTTTCCCCACTGGCTTATCTTTAAGTAATGACAGATAATACGGCACAAGTTAACCTTGCAATAACTAGCAGTATAGATGAGATAAGGAGCGTGAGCGCATGGGTTTGCAAAGTGAATGGATCGAATATGGCGACCAGCAGCAGCTTTCGGGTTACTTGGTGCTTCCCGAAGGACCGGCACCGCTAGAGAAGCCGGCCGTGATGGTTATCCAGGAAATATGGGGTGTTGACCCCCATATCCAGGATGTAACCGCCCGCTTCGCCAAGGCTGGTTTTATTGCCTTCGCGCCGGATCTGTTCCACCAGGCCGGCGGGAAGCCGCACGAGCTGCAGGAGCAGCGCATCGAGGATGCGAAGCGTTTCCTCGATACGCTGCCCCCGGCAGCATGGCGTGATGCGCAAGCGCGGAGCCAGGCACTGGCCGCGCTGCCCGAAGCGCAGGGCCGTGCCATCGGCGAGACGCTCGAGCGGATCTTCGCGGCCGGCGCGAACGCGGCTGCGTATGTGGCCACGCTCGAGGCCAGCGCAGCTTTTCTGCGCACGCACGAGAGCGGTCCGCGGCGGCGCCCGGTTGCCGCGGTGGGCTTCTGCCTGGGCGGAGCGTTAGCCGCCCAGCTCGCTCTGCGCGATGCGGAGCTGCGCGGCGCAGTCGTGTTCTACGGCAACCTGCCGCAAGCGGAGCAGGCTGCGCAGGTGCAATGCCCGATGCTCGGCTTCTTTGGCGAGCTGGATACAAGAATCACCGACCAGGTGCCCGCCTTTGCTACGGCTATGGAGCAGCAAGGCAAGCCATTCGATTATCGAATTTATGAGGGCGCGCCCCATGCCTTCGGTAACGATACCCGCGCCTCCTACCGCGCCGAGCCTGCACAGGACGCTTTTGCCAAGACTCTTAATTTTATGAGAGACAAATTAGCCTAGTTTAAGCTTTTTACCAATAAGCGATTTTTTTGCCAGAAGGATGGCGGAATATCGCTTTTTTCTCATTTTTACTCATAGCTGACATACAATTTACATATAAACAAATAATCATTGACAGCAAGCAGGATCTTGATAAAAGAAGGATCTCAAACGGTGTCCACAGAGATCTCGGAAATCGAGGCATTGTGCAGGAGGCGGTATTTAACTTCTGCCGCGAAGTTGTCATTGCCAGTCCTGGATATAGCAGGAACGGCACGGTGATGGCTTCTGGACTTGTCTGGCCTTCGGTCAAAAGCTCCCTACGCATCATAAGCACGCTGTGTGGCGGAGCCTTTGGACCAATAGGCAGCACCAGCGGCGATAATTAATAAGATACCGGTCACCCAAAATACGCTATGGATCGAGAACATCCCACTGATCGCCCCGCCTACCAAAGGGCCAAGCATCCCCCCCAGCATATTCGCCGTTTGGCTCAGCCCAAATGCCCGTCCACGAAACTCAATGGCTGTCGTACGAATAATTAGTCCATTTAAGGCTGGGAACACCGCACAGAAAAAAGCTCCATATACAAACCGTACAATCGAGAATCCCCATATATCATGAAAAGGGATTTGCGCCAAATTTCCCAAGCCTCCGGCCAATAGCCCAATAAATAAAATTTGATGGAAGCCGATTTTATCTGCTAGCTTTCCCCACCTTGATGCAAAGAGCACGCCAGCCACACCTACAAGCGAGAAAACAATGCCTGCCATTAGCGATGCATCTTCTAAAGAGCTTCCGATTTGTACAATGTATAAGGGCAATACCGGTTCAATCGTCATTACGGAAAATTGGGTAAGCAGCATAAGGCCTAATATGACCATAAATGGGCGGTTGTTGGCAGCCATTTTCATAGACCCTATAATGGAGTTTCGCCCCTTGCTGGGCACGAATTTTTCTTCCTTTACCCAGAATAGGACAAGCAACGCGCTCATCAGCACAAATACACCAGCACTTGCGAAGGCAATCCGGCTGCCGAATATATTAGCTATAACCCCTCCCAAGAGCGGGCCCAGAATCGAACCTGTTGCTGTTGATGTAGAAATCGTCGCCATCGCATATCCCATCTTGTCCTCAGGTGTATTCGTTCCGATCAGGGCGATAGATCCCGGTATAAAGCCACTAAGCAGCCCTTGCAGCACACGCAAGCCCAGCAATTGATAGGGATTTGTTACTAGGGAAGTAAGCAAATAGATCACGCAGAGCACAAAACCCGCGCGTACGATCATCGGCTTTCTGCCATATTTATCGCCCATCGCTCCCCAATAGGGGGCAGCAATCGCTCCAGCCAAAAATGCAGAGCTAAAGATAAGTCCTGACCACATTTCAAGATGCTCGTTAACGCCCATATGTATCAAAAACAGCGGCAAAAATGGAATGACCATAGAAAAGCTAGCCGCCGTAATAAAGCATCCTACCCACAGGAGCCACAAATTTCGTTTCCAGATTTCCACTGCCCACACTCCTCGTGCCTTATCTCGTATACGTCCAAGACCTGCCGATTACAAGCCATTATTATCATCGCAACAGCTTTCAATTTTCTGTATCGTGGTAATGGTAGCACCATTGCCGTTTGCTGTAAACCTTTTGGATGCTTGCCGATACACGAAAAAGAGGGCTGCACGATGCATCCCCCTAATGCTATTCTTATTTGGACACCTCAGGTGCCCGCCCTCTTCTTTGCTGGTTTTCTGCAGCTAGGTCGTAAGGGTAGCTGACTGGCAGCTCGCTGATATCGTCTAATCGCGCGATTTGCTCTTCTGTTAGATACCATCCGCTTCCGCCTAGATTATCATCCAGTTGGGCAACGTTGCGGGCTCCGATAATGGGTGCTGTAATCACATTGCGGCTGAGCATCCAATTTAACGCTACTTGTGCTGGAGATTTGTCCGTCTCTTCAGCGATGGTATGCAGCGTGTCAATAATATTCCAAGTCGATTCGTTATTGAAACGATCCCATGTTGCCTTATTCGACCCCACTCTTGTGTCGGCCTGTGGCTGCTGGCCACGCCGGAATTTACCGCTCAACCAGCCGCTCCGTAAGGGGCTCCAAGGGATCACCCCAATGCCTTCATGCGTACATAATGGCAATAGCTCATATTCGGTCGCACGGCAAAGCAAATTATATTGTGGCTGGAGGCTGACAAAAGCTTCCCAGCCATGCTGCCGGCTCGTATATATCGCCTTTTGCAGCTGCCAAGCTCGGAAATTACTTGCGCCTATGTAGCGGACTACCCCTTTTCGTACCAAATCATTCAGTGTGCTCAAGGTTTCCTCAAGCGGCGTAGCCGGATCCCAGGCATGCACCTGGTACAGGTCGATATAATCGGTGCCCAGACGATTTAAGCTGTCCTCTACCGAAGCCAAAATATGCTTGCGGCTAAGCCCGCCGTCATTTTGCCCTTCGCCCATCGGGAAGCGCACCTTCGTGGCGATTACATAATCGTCCCGCTTCTGCTGTTTTAACCAATTGCCCACGATCTCCTCGGAGATACCCCGCGAATATACATTGGCTGTATCTATAAAATTGCCACCCTGCTCCGAAAAACGGTCCATCATCCGAAAGCTTTCATCTTGGTCTGCTGCTTCCCCAAACGTCATCGAGCCTAAGCATAATTCACTAACCCGCAAGCCTGTCTTTCCTAATGAACGATAATTCATTTGAAATTCCTCCTTTAGAGTTTTCGTGATCATTGTCGCAAGATTGTTCGTGGAAACTGACTTCGTAAGTATCACTAGCTTTGTTTGCTTTTGATTAACTCTCTTCGTATGGGCCACTTCTTACAGATAAGGCTCAACAATTCGTTTAATTCGTTCTAGCCCTTCCCACATGTCACCCGGTCCATCATAGATCAGCACGATTGCACAGTTGCAGCCTACTGCCCGTACAGTTTCAAGGCAGCTGAGGAATTCTAATTCATCCGGCATTCCGTATTCGTCATATTGTGCTTTGGCATGTACGGATACACTATAAGGCAAGGTCATAAGAAACTCATCATACTTGCTTGGCAATTTGAAATTACCAAAATCCGTGATCATTCCGACCTTATCGCCGGTAAGCTGGAGAAGGTTGACGCAGCTTGCACCCGTTGATGTCAGCAATCTGAAGTTTTCCGTAATAACACGGACGCCCCTGCCGGCTGCATAATCCGCAAGCTCTGATAAGGCTGAAGCTGATTGCCGGATTGCACCCTCTTCTGCTGGGTCTGCTTCGCCCGCAATGACGCGGATCTGCTTGGCTCCGGCTCCTGCGGCAATATCTATCCAATTGCGGATGAGGTTGAAGTCTGCCTCCCGCCGCGTTTCGTCCAACGTCGTCAGGTTGCCGTAATCCAACAGCAGCGTATCGAACGTTATGCCCGCTGCTATAAAAGTCTCCCGCAATCGCTCCAAGTAATCGGGCTCCGTCGAAGGAAAATGAAAATGACATACCTCCAAAGCCTGGTATCCACGCTTCGCTGCTTCAGCCGGCAGCTCAAGCAAGCTTAACAACTGCGGCTGTTCCTGCTCATTCATTTTGTGCATGCCTTCATTGGCATCCCACACTGTCCACCTAAGGGGTCCCAGCATCCGATGCAGGCTCCAAGTACTCACGGATAAGTACGACATTCCTTTCTATCCTCCCCGAATATATTCAAGCGCTTTCATCATACCACAACAAACGTATAGGGTGCGACATCCACGACAATCATGATATCTATTTAGAGTAATTACTGGCAAAAGGAAGGACATACTGCTGTCTCAGGAAAGCGTTTGGAAGGTTCATTAATCGGCTCCGCGGGTATTTATTACAGGTAAGCAAGGGACTTGTGGCAAACTATTCTCCAACCTCATACATGCAACAAATAGGCAACTAAATCTGAAAGGGGACATTTAAAATGGCAGAATCTTATACCGCTCATGTTACATCACACGCTGGAAGAAATGGCTTTGTCCGTACGTCAGATGGCAAATTCGACCTGAAGCTTGGGACAGCCAAGGAGGGCGACGAAGAAGGTACGAATCCTGAACAGCTATTCGGTGCGGCTTATGCTGCATGCTTCCATAGTGCCCTAAAAAGCATCGCCAAAAGCAAAAAAATCGATGCAAGCCATTCTCAGGTGACTGCACATGTCACCCTTCATAGCGAGGGTAAGGAATACCATTTATCCGTTGAAATGGAGGTTACTGTGCCTGACCTAGAGGAGGCTCAAGTTATGGAGCTTGCCGAAGCCGCTCACCAGGTATGCCCCTATTCCAAGGCAACGCGCAACAACATTGAAGTGAAGCTAAAAGTTGGTACCCCAGTGCCGAAATGATAGACACCTTATAGTTTAGACATTTATAGCGAAAACAAATGATAATCAGCTGCATGTGCAGATTCAAGTCAAAAAAAGCAGCTATCCATCTTGAGTAAACGATGGGTAGCTGCTTTTTGTTATGGAAATAGCTTATTAAGAGATTAACCTTCCAGCAGCAACGCTTCTGGATCCTCCAGCAATTGCTTCACCGTTACCAGGAAGCGAACCGCTTCGCTGCCATCAACGATACGATGGTCATAGGAAAGCGCCAGGTACATCATAGGGCGGTTTTCGATGCCATCCTCGCCAATAGCTACAGGGCGCCGTTGGATCGTGTGCATGCCTAAAATACCAACCTGAGGGGTATTCAGAATCGGTGTCGACAACAGCGAGCCGAATACGCCGCCATTGGTGATGGTGAAGGTGCCCCCTTGCAAATCGGCAAGCGCAAGCTTATTATCGCGCGCTTTTACGGCCAATTCACCAATCTTGCGCTCAATTTCAGCAAAGCTCAACCGGTCGGCATCACGTACTACCGGAACAACCAAGCCTTCCTTAGCGCCAACTGCAATCCCGATATCGTAATATTTTTTTACTAAAATATCTTCGCCTTCAATTTCCGCATTCAGCAGAGGGAAGGTTTTTAATGCACCCACAACTGCTTTCGTGAAAAAGGACATAAAGCCTAGGCCAACATTATTTTTCTCTTGAAACGATTGCTTGCGGCGTTTGCGGAGATCCATAATCGCGGTCATATCCACTTCGTTGAAGGTCGTCAGCATGGCAGCTGTGCGCTGCGCTTCAACTAAACGGTTGGCGATCGTAACGCGGCGCCTGGACATTTTCTTGCGCTCAGTTGGCTTGGACGCATCTGCTGCGCCTGCAGCAGGACCTGCTTGCTGTGCTTGCACCTGTTGCGGCTGAGCTTGCTGTGTGCCATTCGATGCGGCTTGGGACGAGAAAGCGTCAAGGTCGCCGCGCGAAACGCGGATCGTATCCACGCCGTTAACAGGGCGCGCCTGGTTCAGGTCGATGCCACGCTCTCTTGCCAGCTTGCGGACCGACGGGGATGCGGTGTAAGCACCGTCCTCGTTCGTCTCGGCAGCAGGACCGCTGTCGTTTTTGGCTCCGCCAGCATCGGCCGGGGCTGCAACCGCTGGCTTGCCAGCTGATTCAGCTGCTGCGCCGCCCGAGCCTTCGGCTGGGGCTTTAGCAGCCTCCTGGCCGCCCGCTCCCCCAGCAGCGCCAGCGCTAATCACGCCAACGCTTTCGCCTACTTGTACGGTGTCGCCAGCTTGGCGCGTAATCTTTTGCAAAATGCCATCGGCTTCGGCATTGATCTCCAAATTCACCTTATCTGTTTCCAATTCAAGCAGCAAATCGCCAAACTTTACGGCGTCTCCTTCATTTTTCATCCAAGAAGAAATCGTTCCTTCTGTGATGGATTCACCCAATTCCGGTATTTTAATATCCATGCAATTGCCGCCTCCTGTGCTTATTATTGGATAACTTTCACAAATCTATGATATTAGAGCTGCTCCAACGCTTCTGTAATAATTTTCTGTTGTTCAAAGCTATGGACGTTCTGGTAGCCGCTTGCCGTACTCGCGCGGTCGGGACGCCCAATATGGCGAATCGCTGTACCTTCAGGCAGCAGCTTACGAATTCGAGGCTCCATATAAGTCCATGCGCCCATGTTTTTGTTTTCTTCCTGCAGCCAAACAATTTCCTTAAGGTTCGAATAACGCTCGATAATCGCTTCCAGCTCGGCTTGCGGGAATGGATACAGCTGCTCCACACGCGCCACATGCAGCCAATCCAAATCCTTCTCTTCGGCTGCAATCGCATCCTCCAGATCAATCGCTACTTTACCGCTGCATAAAATTAGACGTTCCACTTGGTCGTGCTGTCCACCCAAGCCTGTTTGCTCCAGCACGCTCTGGAAGGAGCCCTCGCTAAATGCAATGCCAGGCGATGCTACACGTTGGTTACGAATTAAGCTTTTCGGTGCCATTAAAATTAAAGGGCGTGCATATTCGGTTTCGGTCATCGCCGCTTGGCGTCTAAGCAGATGGAAATATTGCGCCGCGCTCGTCAAATTCGCTACTGTCCAGTTGTCCTCGGCAGCAGCCTGCAGGAACCGCTCCAAGCGGGCACTTGAATGCTCCGGCCCTTGGCCTTCGGAACCGTGTGGAAGCATAACGACCAAGCTCGACCGCTGTGCCCATTTCACTCTGCTCGCTGCGATGAACTGGTCAAAAATAACCTGGCCCGCGTTGGCAAAATCCCCGTATTGTGCTTCCCAGATCACAAGCGTTTCCGGCGAAAATACATTGTACCCATATTCAAAGCCAAGTACGGAAGCTTCCGACAACGGGCTGTTGTGGATGGCAAACGATGCCTTCGACTGTGGCAGTACATGCAATGGGGAATAGCTGCGCCCGGTATTCGGGTCATGCAGAACCAAGTGACGGTGGGCAAAGGTACCACGCTGTGAATCCTGTCCGCTTAAACGGATCGGCTTGCCTTCGGACAATATCGTGGCAAAAGCCAAGGTTTCGGCAAGCGCCCAATCGACTTTTCCATTTTCGTCCAAGGCATGGGCTCGGCGCTCCAGAATGCGCTGAAGCTTCGGGTACACCTGAAAATCCTTAGGAAAATTCAGCAATTCAGCATTGATCGCCTGAAGCTCTTCAAGTGGTACAGCCGTGGGAAGCGTTGTCGGATCGATTTGATCCAGCAGCTTCTCGCTAAGATTATTTTCTTTGCCGTTAACTTCTTTATTTTTAACCAGGTCATACGCATCCTGCATATCCTTAAG
The DNA here is from genome assembly GCF_011440305.1 of Paenibacillus agricola. GTDB lineage: Bacteria > Bacillota > Bacilli > Paenibacillales > NBRC-103111 > Paenibacillus_S > Paenibacillus_S agricola. Next base: position 32,694 of record NZ_JAAOIW010000007.1, read on the forward strand.
TGAATCCTGCTTCATCTGGGCTACTTGGCTCGCATCCACAAAGCCTTCTTGCACCAGCTTATTGGCGTAAATTTCGCTAACAGTCGGGTGTTTATGCACCTTGTTGTACATAATTGGCTGTGTAGCCTCTGGATCATCGGTTTCGTTATGGCCATATCGGCGATAGCCCACCAGGTCGATCAGGAAATCCTTTTGAAAACGGATCCGGTATTCGCTCGCCAAACGTATCGCTATGACGCAAGCCTCAGGATCATCTGCATTAACGTGAACGATCGGAATTTCAAAGCCTTTGGCCAAATCGCTCGCATAATGCGTGGAGCGCGAATCTGAGCTTTCGGTGGTGAAGCCCAAACGGTTATTCGCAATAATATGAATCGTTCCACCATTACGATAGCCAGGCAAATTGTTAAAGTTCAAAGTTTCGGCAACGACGCCCTCGCCTGGGAAAGCCGCATCACCATGGATAATGACGGTTACTGCCTTGCTGACATCCAGCTTTGGAAAGCCTGGCTCCGTACGATCCTCTTGGGCCGCCCGTGTGAAGCCTTCCACTACCGGATTGACATACTCCAAATGGCTCGGATTATTTGCCAGTGTCAAGCGGGTTTCGCCCTGCTCTCCGTCTGCGACGGAACGATAAGCACCCAGATGATATTTGACATCGCCGGTCCAGCCATAGTTGATCCCCATTGAGCCTTCGGAAGGAATCATATCCTTATTAGGGGAATGGTGGAACTCGGAAAATATTTTGCTATAAGGCTTGCCCAAAACATGCGTAAGCACGTTCAATCGGCCGCGATGCGCCATCCCCATAAGGATGTGGTCCGCTCCATCCTTTGTAAAGCGGTTGACGATTTCATCAACTACAGGGACAAGAACGTCCAAGCCTTCGATGGAAAACCGTTTTTGCCCAACAAAGGTGCGCTGTAGGAAATGCTCGAATTGCTCAACCTGAACCAGCCTCTTTAACAGCGACTTTTTCTCCTCTGTAGCAAGTGGCGTCGGCCAAGTATTCGCTTCTACCTGCTTATTCAGCCAGTCCCGTTCTTCTTCCTCGTGCACATGGCTGAATTCGTAAGCAATTGTTTTCGTATAAATTTGGCGAAGCCTTTGGATCGCATCCAAGCCTGTTACTACTGCACCTTGTGCGTTTTCCCAAATTAACGAAGCCGAGACCGCTTTTAAATCGGCTTCGGTCAGCCCGTACGTTTCCGCCTCAAGAATACGGGTATCGGATGGAGCACGCAATGTAAGCGGATCTGTATCCGCGGCAAGATGGCCATAGGTGCGGATGTTCCACACAAGCCTGTCTGCAGCAACTGCTTTTTTCATAAGTGCCAGATGATCCTGTTGCGTCGCCGCCGTTGCTTGCACGGACCCTTGGGAATTCGCTTGCACAGATACCGAATCGGAAGGCTGCTCTGTTGGCGGAGCTCCAAAACGGTCGAACAATTCACGGAACGTGGGTTCCACCAAGTCGGGGTTGCTAACATATTGATCATATTGCTCATAAAGGTAACCTAGATTGGGTCCAAAATAAGCATCCCAGGGTCCCAGGGTTGTACTGCCAGTTGTCATTCGTTAATCTCTCCACTTCTATGATGTTATGGATACCTTGCTGAAACTCCCTATTACTTATAATAACCTTATATGGTCAAACCTAATAACTTTGCCCACGCAGAACCAAAATTGTGCTGCTCCTGATGTCATAGCTGTATTATTGTGAAAAAAATCACCATTACAGACAGGTTCATTACTAAGTATAAGCTACCTTAAATTATAATACGAATTTCCATACCGTAAATTGCTTAGTTTGTATTAAACCAATCTATTATTGAGATCAATTAACAGGGTGCTTAAGCAACTTCTTACCGGGCACAAGCGTCTAATTGGTAATATGAGGTGATATATCTAATAAGTGCTTGGTGGAGAGCCGTGTTTTCAGGTAAACCCGGAATGTTAACCTCGTGCAAGAACAGTATTGTTAAATAAGGCGGAGATTCCACTATGAAACGACCTATTGGCCGCAAGCTATTGGCACTTTTGGCATTGACCCTCGTAGCCTTGGGCGGGGCGATGGGCATTAATGCCCATGTACAAGAGGCAGCCTTGCCCTACATCTACAGCCAGCAACATGCTCCTGCCGCTGATGCTATTCTTGTATTGGGCGCACGGGTTTACTCCAACGGAGCCGTTTCGCCTATTCTTGGCGACCGCCTTGAGGTTGCTTTGGAGCTTAAGGACGCCGGAAAAGCAAGCCGGTTTATTGTCAGTGGCGACCACGGGCAAACCGACTACGACGAAGTCAATGCCATGCGCCGTTTCCTTGAGCAAAGGGAAGTGCTGCCCCAGGACATATTTATGGACCACGCCGGCTTCAGCACCTACGAAAGCATGTATCGCGCCAGAGATATATTCAAGGCTAAGAAGGTTCTCATCGTTACCCAACAGTATCACCTGATGCGTGCTGTATATACAGCCAGAGCGATGGGCCTGGATGCCTACGGAGTTGCTTCGGATAAGCAGGACTACGCTTTTATGGAACATAATGAACGGCGCGAGGTATTGGCACGCATTAAAGACTACGCCTTCGTGCACCTGCTCCAGCCGAAGCCAACGTACCTGGGCGACGCGATCCCGCTTACAAGCGACGGAAGGCTGACTGCGGACGGCTTAAGCCGTTGAGCGAATGCTCCCAGCGGGACAGTTGATAAACAGGGAGGGAAGGCACTCACGGTCGCCGTCATAGAGAAGCATGTTTATTACGAGCGATTAAAGGATATATGGCAAAAAGGCAGGCCCGGGGGCCCGCCTTTTTGCTGTCCTAGTATAGGTGATATACTAGCGTCCAGTATACAACCAACAACCTGCCAAGTACAATGTATTTCACATAATTGCCTTAATTGTTAACTCAGTGCCTCAACTCAGTGCTCAGTGCTTTAACCGAGCGCCGCTTTTAAATCATCACCGGAGTTCGCCCACATCTCAGGGTTATACTCCATAAGTAGCTTCTTCAGCGCTGCTTTCTCCTTGTCGCCCACATTATCGAGCATAATGCGCCGTTTCAAGGCATAGTCCATCCGGTTAACGTGATCCGCAAGAATTTTCCATCCGCGCCGCGCCTCTCGGTCGATCAGCATTTCGCAAGAGGTCACTCCAGCATAATAATTGCCCTCTTCCTTGCGGTCAGCCGCCACCCAAACGATCCAACTGGACTCGCCATTCGGAACGTCTTCCTTGTTAACAGAGAACTTGATCCCCTTCTCGACCTTGCTCTTGGCATGAAGCGCTCCCATATCCAGGTATGCTTCATCGCCCTCGATGATTACGCTCGATAGCTGGCTCAGGTTAATCGAGCCCGCTCCAAAGCCGCGGTGCTCCACCTTGCCGCTAACGATATTCAGGGCAATCTTCTTCTTCACTGCAACTGGCTCATCAGCAGCATTTGCTGGCTTCTCAACTGCATCTGCCGGCTTCGCTTCAACAGCCTCTGCTGGCGTCTGTGCAGCCTGGTTCACAGGCTGATCTTTATTTATATCCATCGATGGCACCATCCCATTGTAAATAAAGTTTGTCTTTCTTATTTATTTTAGCTAATAATCCCCGTTTTGCAAACATATACATGCTTTAGATGCTTGTCAACGGGGTGAAAAATGAAATGATAAAACGATTTGGCCGCCTTTCTGTGCAATGGTGTTCGCTTTTAGTACTAGCTATGGGGCTCACTTGGGCAAGCCATGCCTTGCTTCCGCCCACTCCTGAAGCATCACCGAGTCCAACTGCTTCCAACCAGCCAGACAGCATCAGTGCTTGGACGCACCCCTCTTCCTTGGGAGCCCAGAGCCCGAGCCCGGTCCAGACCCAAGCTCAGACCCAGACCCAAGCTCAGCAGCAGTCCCAAGCCCAGCCACTCGCCAAGCCCGCCTCCTCGGCTTTGGCAGCGCAAGCGGAGGAGCCGGCTTTGCCTCCCGTTAACCCACAAGCGCCCCCCAGCCTACCTGCTAAGCCTGTCGAAAAGCCCGCCCCTACCCCGCTTAGCAACCGCATTGTGGAATACCATATGAATGTAGAGCTGGATGCAGAAGGCAAGCTGTTATCGGGAACACAGTCGCTAACCTGGAAAAATCCTGGGAAGCTGCCTGTGCAGGAGCTTTATTTCCATCTGTACCCAAACGCCTTCAGCTCGAAAAAAACGACGTTTATGAAGGAATCGGGCGGCAGGCTGCGCGATGATAAAAGCAAGGATGGCAGCTACGGCGGCATGGAGGTCAACTCCATGAAAACGCTGGACGGCGAAGAGCTGATGGGCAGCTTCCAATATGTCCAACCTGATGATGGCAATAAGGACGACCGCTCTCTCATGAAGGTCACGCTGCCCAAAGCGGTTAATCCCGGGCAAAAGGTGACGTTAGAGTCGGTATTTACCGTCAGGCTGCCTTCCGTATTTGCCCGCATGGGCTATGCCGGCGACTTCGTGATGGCTGGCCAATGGTTTCCCAAAATCGCCGTGTATGAGCCGACAGGCAGTAGAGGGCGAGGCACAGAAGGCTGGAATCTGCATCAATACCATGGGAACTCGGAGTTTTACGCCGACTTTGGTATCTACGATGTACGGGTTCAAGTGCCGTCAAGCTATACCGTCGCCGCAACCGGCTTCCCGCTCAAGCCGCCCACCGATGATGGAAAGAAAAAAACTTACGCGTTTTACGCGGATGATGTGCATGATTTTGCTTGGGCAGCCTCACCGCATTTCATTTACTATGAGGAGCCTTATGCGACTCCCCAAGTGCCCGGTGTCCGCATTAAGCTGTACCTCGACCCCAACCATAAGGAATTGAAGGGCAGGTATATGACCGCCGCCAAAAAAGCGCTAGCCCGCTATTCCGAATGGTACGGCAGCTACCCCTATTCGACCTTGTCGATCGTCGTGCCTCCCGCTAATGGCAATGGCGCTGGAGGGATGGAGTACCCGACGCTGGTTACAGGCTGGGGCGCAGCCGACGACCAGCCCGACCTGGAGTTGGAACGCGTGATTGTCCATGAGATTGGGCACCAGTTCTGGTATGGCATGGTCGCCAGCAATGAATTCGAGGAGGCTTGGCTCGATGAAGCGTTCACCTCCTACGCGGAGGATAAGCTGATGGAACGGGAATATGGCGTCAGGCCGAACACGACCGTGGAAGCCAGCTACATGACCCAGCCTGAATCGCTTAATCTCAACTCCTGGAGCTATGGCAAGCATGATGCCTACGCCGAAAATGTGTACACACGAGGTAAACTCGTGCTGCGGGCGATCGAAGATCAGGTAGGCAGCGAAACGATGCAGCGCGTATTAAAAGCGTATTTTCGAGCTTGGAGATTTAAGCATCCGGCAACTGCCGATTTCCAAAAAATATTGGAGGACACGACCAAAACCAGCTGGGCTGAATTTTTCACACAGTACGTTTACAGCGGGCAAATGGTGGATTACGCTATCACAGGCATCCAAACCAAAAAGACATCCGTAGACGAAATTCCCATGTATGAAAACAACGTACGCATTCAAAAGTATGGGGGGACCTACCATCAGGTGCCAATCCGCTTTCATTTTGCCGACGGATCGCAGATTGACCAAATATGGGATGGGCTCGACGCGGATGTAAACTTCAAGCTCCATCACCCCGCCCGGCTGGATTGGGCTGCCATTGACCCCCAATATAAAGTCGTATTGGAAAACAAACGGATGAACAACTTTATGAAAACAGACGTGGAGCCCCAGCTCGCCATACGCTGGAATTTGGGAGTAACCAAGCTGCTTGAAACCTTATTTGATTGGATTGTTTGGTGAGAGGGGAATGCGTAGATGGGGAAATTGCTAAAAAACGGCTTGTTGCAAGCCTGGAGCCAGCCTTTTGCCGTATGCCTATTATTTATATATAACCTGCTATGGGGCGTGCTTCTATATGCCCTTATCCGGTCTATTGTTGTCCCCTTGCTGCACCGTTATCCAAGCCCGGAGCTGCCACGCGAGGCTGTCCATTTATTTTGGCTGGAGGGGCAATTTCAGCTTATGAAAACCGACCTCATGTATCCTTACCTATGGTGGGGCTTGGCCTTGCTGCTTGTACGCCTGTTATTCACCCCGCTGCTCAGCGCCGGTCTTTATTATTCATTGGAGCATTTGGAGCTGAACGCGGGCTACCGGTTTATGCAGGGCATCCGCAAGCTGGCTCTCCCCTTTATCCTGTTATATGCGATCCAAATCGTGCTTGTAATCGTCCCTTTCTACTTACTGGGCCCAAAGCTGATGGAGGCCTATAGCACGCAGCATTCCCTAGCGGCGATAACTTGGTATATGGCACCTTGGATTCTCGGGTATCTGGCATATTTATTTCTTTTGAATACCGTATTTATGTATATGCAATTTGGGCTTGCAGGCGGTAAATCCCCGACTTGGTCCCTCGGGCTACTCATTCGCAATTTAGCTCCTGTGATGCTGCTCGCTTTGATCACACTGGTCGTTACTGTAACTATTACAGCCCTTGTTATGGCCTCAGCTATGGTGTGGGCAGGCTTTGCTGCCCTCTTGGTTGTCCAGGCTTACCGGCTTGTGCAGGTGTTCGGAAAAATATGGATGATCACCTCCCAACATACATTATGGAATGCAAAAAACGAATAATGAACGCAAAAGCCGATTACCGAATGAACGCAAAAACGACTAGCCTTTCTAAAGAGTCATACAGCTTACAGAAAAGCTTTGCCAAATAGAAATGGCCGCACCCCCTTGGCGTAAACAGCCTAAGAGGAATGCGGCCTTTGCTTTGCAAGGAATCATGGCTACCACCTGAGATTATGCGGTCATTCCATGTGGATTAATCACCTATTTTCTTGAAACGCCACCATCAAATCGCGATTTAAACAGCCCAAACCGTGTACAGTCACTTAAGTCCTAATATACTTGAAAATCAGCATTTTTCATGGTACTTTTGTCGACATTCAAACGATGTAATTAGAAAAAATGTTATCAATATCTCTAATATTGTATTTTTGGCATAAAAAAAAGCCTTCCAATAAACCAAAAAGCCTTGCTGAATAAGCATTTATGATAGTTTATAAAAAGTTTCACGTTTCGACCTTAAATTATGAACATTCTGTGACTAAAGGAGGATATTCAAGATTATGTGCGAATTGTTATAAAAGCAATAAAAAAACTAAGATATTGCCGAATTTCCGAAGTAATTCGGAGAACGGGGGATCCATCCTGGGTGAATTGATCTCGTAACAAAGTGATCATAGGGAACCTTCAACCGAACCCTCAGCTAACCTCGTAGGCACCGGAAGGGGAAAATTTTTTGAAAAAGTTTTTTGGTATCGCTTTATCTCTAGCACTGTTTTGCAGTGTGCATGTAGGCAGCGCGTTTGCCGAAACTCCCTTGAGCCAAGCAGTCAACGACGGTGTAGGGGCGCCTTACAAGTATTCCGGTACCACAAAGAACGGCTTTGATTGCTCCGGTTACACAGCTTTCGTTTTTGCAAAGTTTGATATCAACCTGCCGCACCAGTCCAAAGGTCAAGCAGAACTTGGTACCAAAGTTGAAAAAGACGAGTTGCGTCCTGGCGATCTCGTATTCTTTAAAACAGATGGCGTAGGAATTTCTCACGTAGGCGTCTATGTTGGGGATGGCAAGTTTTATCATTCCGCAACAAACAAAGGCGTCGTTGTCAACATGCTTAGTGAAAATTACTATGCAAAGTACTATGTTACGGCCAAACGTATTTTATCTGACGACCAGTACGAAGCTATGATGTCAGATAATTAATAGAGCACCGTCGAAGAAACCTAACTTTCTAAGACAACTCTTCTACTGTTGACGTGAACTTTTTTTTATTGGAGCCCTCAGTGTTTGCTTCCTTTACGCCCGCAAAGCGTCGGACAAACCTGAAGGGCTTTCTTCTTTTTATTACCCATTGATAAAAGGGCTGAATCAAATATTGTGTGAATAATTAGATTATTCTCACAATTTTAATTCATACCCCTAAACGGCAATTATATATGATTAAAAGAGGTTGATCGGCATGTTCTTATTTATTCATCGGAAGGATCTTCGCCTAGACGATATGCATGCCTTTGATTATATACATGCTTTGCAGCAGCCCCGCCTGCACGTGATTATTCTCGAACTAAAGGATGTCGAACCCGGCGCGCTTATTAACCTTACAAGCGTTGCCTACTGACACTCCGTGCTATTCGCTTCCTACAGCTACGGGGTTGCCCTTATAGCTAATCCAATCGCTCCACGAGCCTGAATAAAGCCGCACCTTAGTAAATCCGGCCTCCATAAGTGCCAGTACATTAGGGCAGGCTGTTACACCCGAGCCACAATAAACAATCAGCTCTTCTGCATCTGCAAGGTCGGCAAACCGTTCCTTTTGCGCCTCCCCATCCTTCCACTTGCCCTGCTCATCTAGGCTTTGCTTCCAGAAATATGACTTCGCTCCCGGGATATGGCCGGCCACACGGTCAATGGGCTCTTCAACGCCTAAGTACCTGAGCTCTTCCCGGGAATCGACTAGCACCGTGCCAGGACGCCCTAAGCTCCCCTTAAGCTCCTCCATACCAACCAGCATCTCCTCTTGGGGAATCGCGTTAAATAGAGTAGCATTCGCAACCGGAGGCTCATCCGTTGTCGGATACCCAGCTTGCTTCCACTTTGCGTAACCGCCATCTAACACATAAGCCTTTGTATGCCCCAAATAGTGCAGCATCCACCATAAGCGCGAAGCCATAGCCCCACCTTGGTCATCATAAGCGATCACCGTAGATGCATGATTAATACCGGATGCGCCTAACCTGGCGGCAAATAACTCCCAGTTAGGAAGCGGATGCCTACCCCCATGCTCGGTGATGAGTGCAGATAAATCCTGCTCCAAATCTAAGTACACAGCCCCGGGAATGTGGTCAGCCATATAAGCCCTACGCCCCGCTTCCGGTTGGCCGAGTGTAAAGCGACAATCGACAATAACGATATGCTCATCTGTTCCATGCTCGAATAACCAATCCTGAGTAACCACGTGCAGCATGCTTAACACTTCCTTCAGCAAGTTGTATTTACCTAATATTACCATTATACAGCAACACACCTATTCATCAATAGCTTTGGGCAAGTCGACAACCCTAACCAATACGAGTAAAATAAAAGGATAGCTATTCGGAAAATCCATGAAAGGGGCTTGCCCTTATGCTAGCACCGTCTGCCTCTGTATTCCATGTCGTTCCTTTAACTGAAGCGCATTGCCAAGATATTTGCACTTGGTCTTATCCCACGCCCTACGATATTTATAACTGGCATCCTTGGGAGATTATGCTGGCTGGGCAAGATGAATTTGCTGATGAGCGGCTGCGCGACGAACAATACCGTGCGGTTGTTAATGAAGAGGGGGGACTATGGGGCTTTGCCCAATTGTTCCCTATTGCTGGAGTGACCCGCATCGGGCTCGGCATGCGTCCAGATTTATGCGGCCAAGGCCACGGGGTTGCCTTTGTACGAGCTATTGCCGCAGAAGCGAAGCGTAGCAAGCCCTCCAACGAGATTGATTTGGAGGTACTCGCTTGGAATATACGCGCTTACCGCACTTACCAGCAGGCAGGATTCGTGCAAACCGATACCTATACGAAGAAAACACCTACCGGTCTTACGACCTTCTATTGTATGGTTTGGAAGCCTCATCGAAACACGCCGCCGCTATAAAATCCAGCTCCGTCAATCCACCTGCATGCCAGGAGGTAAGCCGGAGCGTTACCATTTTATAATCAATCGCGATCATGGGGTGATGGTCTAGCTCTTCTTCAGCGATGCGGCCCACCTCCTGGACAAAGGCGATGCCATCGAGAAATTGGGCGAACCGGTATTTCTTCACGATCCATTTGCCCTCCTCGCGCGTCCATCCTGCCCTTTGCTCCAACTGCTCGATCAGGGCCTCCTCCGACAGCTTGGCCATTCATTCCCACCCCTTTACACTAAGTAAACAATATGAATGAGCGTTTCTTCGTGGTGGATGACAATCACATGCTTCTCTTTATCATGGCTGATGGCACAATTGCCAATCACCATTCTCGAATTGCTGCCAAGTCCATAAAATAAGTCATCAGCCATCGTTTGGGTACATTCCCGACGCTCTTCAAGCTCCAATTCGTTCCATTCCTCAGCAGTCATCTCCAAAAAAGTACAGCACTCGTCGATGCTCATCAACGCCTCTGTGAAATCATGAATAATATCCTCGTATTCGCGCCCGAATTTAATGCCCATCCTTGTCACTCCTCCGGTTGGAAATTGCATGAAAACCCTTACTAAGCATTTTAACCCGAAAAAAGCTCTCTATGCAACTGGGCGAAATAAGCATTCCATTTCAAAATCTGTTACACTATAAGGATAGACAAAAAGTTCGGAGGCGGAACGTTTCTCATGTTGAAGCTGCAAATCCCAAAAAACCGAATGAATTATTTAATTGAACGGATGCAGCATGACTTTGAAGTGCCAGTATTGGAGCGGGGATGGGAATTTGTCCACAAGGGACGTGTCAAGGACATCCAGCTTATGCATGGGATCGAAATCCATGCTCAGGTACATGGTGCACAGATCTACAAAGTCATTCTGGACCTGGAACAATTTACAAAGAGCTCCTGCTCTTGCACAAAGAGTAAGTCCTGCCGCCATATGGCTGCGGTTATTTTCACACTCTACGCACCTTACGCAAGACCGGAAATATTGCTGCAGCAATTGAAGCAGGCCATTCTGGTTAAGGGGCGCCAGCAGCAAACGAGGGCAGCTACCGGAACGCTTAAAGCAGAGAAAAAAGCCGAACGGCTCGAAGCCCCGCTAGCCAGCCAGCCTCCGAGCCAATGGCAGCGTTTCTTTGACCAGCAATTTTATGGATATTCTCTTTCCCAGCAGCACTCTATAGAGTTGTTCTACCATGCCACTCAAGACTCGTTAGTTCCTCTGGCCAACGCCTGGGAGAATTCAGTACGCAGGTTATTTGAGCTACATGTGCTTTTATTTGTGATGCGTAAGGTTGAGCAGTTCCTGGTCGACTCCAAGTCCTCCTACCTTTCCTTGTACATTGAATCCGGCAGCAAGGTTGTAGCCAAGCTATGTCAGGAACAGATGGATCTGTTGATGCCGAAGCTGGATTGTAAGCGTCTGGCGGACCATCATTCAGCCGCGCTGGATCAAACCCTCTCGCTTCTTGGCGAAATGGCGCTAGGCGGCAGCGACTCCCCGATGCAATGGCTTGGCGTATACCGCAGCTTCTGGTGGCGGCTGGCCGAGCAGCCCAAACGGCTGGCTAAGGAACAGAAGCGCCTAGAGCTACTTGCTGCCAAGTCCACGCCGCTAACACGCAAGCGGGATGTGTTACTGATGGCGCTTGCGCATTTTCAAGTGATGGAGCGGCAGGACTCCGCAGCGAGAACCTTGCTGGAGCAGCTTAGCAAACGGGAAGCACGTGATTTTTTCTTGTATTTGCACCGTTTCTACGAGGCGCAGCAATGGGATCGCATGCTTTCATGGCTCAGGTGGCTGCTGCCAACCATGCAGCGTGCACAACAAGAAGAGCTGAGGATGTTTTGTACGTATTGGATGGAAGCCGTTAGCCTCCAGCCCGATGACAGCGAATGGGTCGATGTCATGATCAGCCTGCTGCCCCGTACTTATTATTTTTACACGTCTTATTTAATGAAATCGGAGCGCTTCAAGTCTTGGGTCGATCTGCAAATCGCCAATCGCGTCCCTCCGATTGACCTGTACTCGGCAGACCTAAAGCTGGTGGAGGCCAAGGATCCCTCCTTGCTGCTGCCCATCTACCACCAGGCGGTAGAACGCTGTATCGCCGAGAAGAACCGCACCGCCTACTTGATGGCCGTGAAGTATTTGAAAAAGCTTCAAGCCTACTATAAAAAGCTGGATAAGCCCGATACCTGGGATGAATTTATTTATCGCCTGGCAACGCGATATTCCCGTCTGCGCGCGCTGCAAGAGGAACTACGGAAAGGAAAGTGGATTCCATGATTGATGCATCTGCGATAACCGTTCAAACCCGCTGGATGGCTCCGGGCTGCTTTTTCTTATACGGTTCGCGCCCTAATGGCGGGGCAATTGATGCCTCTGACTTGAAGAACCTTTTATTCGCTTGGCATCAGCCTTCTTTCTATGGCACTTTTATTGAGGTCACCGAGTTCAATAATATCGAGGGCTTACAGCTGCCAGCGCTTGCCGCTTTGGATTACTTTTGCACCCCAAGCTTCGTCCTGCATATGAAGCTCGATTGGAGCCGCGAGCTCCTGGAGCTGATGCGCTTGGCGCCCCATGTGAAGGAGGCGCTGGTGCAAGGCCGCTGCATGCCCGACTTCCGCAAATGGAAGGCAGGCGAGCTCAGCTGGAGGCTGGCTCTGCCCGATAGCGTCGCTGCTGATGCGTTAACGCCGCTCGCCGAGCAATGGATCGACCAGCTCATACCCGAATGGGGTATGGAGGACGGCGCTTTGCGCCAAAGTATTATGCTTCTTGAGAAGAAATACCCGCTCATGCTGAGGGGCAAGCTCCCCACCGACCTGTGGATGGACGAAGAGGATTGGCTTTTCTCGATTGGCTGGCAAACCGATGGCACCCCTTTCCGCACCTGCCTGCAGTTAAGCGAGCCGCCGCATGGGCAGGGCCATTGGCCGATTAGCGTTATTTTACAGGATCGCTCCAATAAGGACGTGCTGCATGAGGTCGATGTATTCGCATTGGCTGAGCTGGACGATTCCTTCTACAGCGACCATGAAGGTAACCATGAAGGCGCCCATAACCACGAAGCTTTACCTAGTGGTGATAGCATGATGAATCTCACCCTCGATGCCGAAAGCTATTTTCCACTATCCCCAGCACTATCCAGGCTGCCGGATGCCTGGCGCCCCCACCTGCAACGGGCGTCCAGAGACCTGGCCAAATGGCGGCGCATAGTCCCCTCACTTCAGCAGCAGGATCAAGACGCTGCTGCTATACGCACCGAGCTTTCCCATGACGAAGCCTGGGAGCTGCTCACCCAAGGCAGCCTGCGCTTGATGGAAGCGGGCTACTCGGTTTTCTTGCCTGCTTGGTGGGAACGGATCCGCCGCTGGCGCCCGCGACTTAAAGCGAAGATCAAATCATCCGTCGGCACCGCACCGCAAGCGATGTTCGGCTTGCAACAGCTGATGCAGTTCGACTGGAAGATCGCGCTTGGCGACATCGAGCTAACGGAAGAGGAATTCCGTGCCTTGGTGGCAGAAAAGCGCAAGCTTGTGCAAATACGTGGCCAATGGGTTCAATTGGACCCGGCCCATCTTGCCCAGCTTGAGCAAGTGATGAAGCAGGTACAGAAGAAGCAGGGCCTCACACTGAGGGATGTGCTGGAGCTGCATTTGCTCGGCTCCTCTGCAGGCGAGGAGGAGCTGGGGCTGCACCGTTCCCTGCAGATGGAGGTCGAGCTGAACGAGCAACTGGAGGAAATGGCCGCATTGCTTAATCATACCAAGCGGCCTCCGAGTATTGAACCTCCTGACACCTTTCAAGGAACCTTGCGCCCTTATCAGGTTGAAGGCATCTCCTGGCTCTTATTCCTGCGCCAGATGGGCCTTGGGGGCTGTCTGGCCGATGATATGGGGCTAGGCAAAACGATCCAAATGATTACCTATCTGCTGCACATCCGCGAAATGGATAATAAGGCGGCGCTAGCTGGAGACAGCCCCAGCAATCTGGCAATAAACCGGATCCCTTCCCTGCTGATCTGCCCAACCTCTGTACTCGGCAATTGGCAAAAGGAGCTAAAGCGATTTGCACCGCAGCTAAAGGTCCATCTGCACTACGGCCCGGCACGGGCCAAGGGCGAATTCTTCAAAGAGACCTGCCTAGGGCATGACCTTATCTTGACCACCTATACGCTGTCCCATTTGGATGAAACCGAGCTCGCGCAGTTTGAATGGAATTCGATTTGCCTGGATGAAGCACAAAACATTAAAAATGCCTACACTAAGCAAGCCACCTCGATCCGTTCTTTGACAGGGCGCCATCGCATCGCGATGACAGGAACACCTATTGAGAACCGGCTAACGGAGCTATGGTCGATTTTCGACTTTTTAAACCCTGGGTATTTGGGCACCTTGCGCGATTTCTCACAGCGGTATGTCCATGCGATTGAGAAATCGAATGATCCTGTACTGGTATCCAAGGTACAGCAGCTGATCCGCCCATTCTTGTTGCGCAGAGTCAAGAAGGACCCGGCTATCCAGCTTGATTTACCGGATAAGAACGAATATAAAACCTTCGTGTCCCTTACGTCGGAGCAAGGCATTTTATACGAGAATTACATTAAGGATATGTTTGATAGGCTGGATCGCTTGACAGCTATGGAGAGGAGGGGCTTAATTCTTGCGGCTTTGACGAAGCTCAAGCAAATTTGCAACCATCCGTCGCTTATGCTTAAAGAACCTGTAGGCTCACCTTGGGAGCAGCGCTCCAATAAAGTCGAGCGGCTGCTCGAAATGGTACAGGAGCTGCGCCAGGAAGGCGATAAATGCCTAATCTTTACGCAATTTGTAGAAACGGGCCATCTGCTGCAGCGCATCTTGGAGAAAGAGCTCGCCGAGCCCGTTATCTTCCTGCATGGGGGTACACCGAAAATAGCGAGAGACAAGATGATTGCTGAATTTCAAGACGAGGTGCCCGCCGCAGATAAGCAGCCAAGTATTTTCTTACTGTCGCTTAAAGCCGGCGGCACGGGGCTAAACCTCACTGCTGCCAACCACGTATTCCATTTTGACCGCTGGTGGAATCCCGCGGTAGAGAACCAAGCGACCGACCGGGCTTTTCGAATCGGGCAAACCCGTCATGTTCAGGTGCATAAATTCGTCACACTGGGTACCCTGGAGGAACGTATCGATGAAATGATCGAGAAAAAGCAAGAGCTTAGCCAACAAATCGTTGGAAGCGGCGAGCAATGGATTACCGAAATGTCCACTACCGATTTGAAAGAGTTATTTTCCTTGCGCAATGAATGGCTAGAAGGATAACCCCTTAAACATACAGGTCTAGAAATATGTAATGCGAATCACCTACAGGACAAGAGAAGGTTTGCATAAGCCTTGATGTATCCAGATCCATATATTCCTGTGATAACATGCCATCACGTTGTTTGCTCATCCGCAGCATATTGGGTATAAAGTATGGGCGCCAAATCCAGTTCGAGCCTTGGAATTGCGCGTCCCGCTGCCACCCTTCCTCTACATGCCTCGTATAATTCGAAGATACCTGTGAACCATCCTCACGGCAAATATATATCCGTACCACATTCTCGTTTACATCACACAGAAGGCTTCCGATCATAGCGTCTGCATCTTCGGCTGACGAGATCAACACCTCCGAATCCACCAGGATGTTGAGGCTTTCCTGAACGGCAAATAGATCCCTATAACGGGTAACCTCATTTTCGGTATAGATCCGTATTTCTTCCTTCAGCATGGGCGAGTAGTTCTCTACGTGCTGAAATTCCGCCTTGGCTTCCGAGAACAGAAACCCTTGTACATACCTTGCCCCTGTTTTCAAGGAATGGCACAGATCCTGCTTCGTCTCTACACCTTCGATTAATAAGGAGGAACCCATTTGTGCAGATAAAATGGAAAACGAATTTAAGAGGGCTTTGTAACCATCATGGAGACTGCTTTTTTTTAATAGCTTCAAATCAATTTTTAAAATATTCGGTTTAATGGAGGCAATCCTGTCATAGTTGCTGTACCCGCTGCCGATATCATCAATGGCAATGAGGCAGCCCTTCTGCCGATATACATCAACAATAGCCGAGAGCTCGTCCAGCTTCCCATGAAACTCTTCTTCAGTAATCTCAATCACTACACGCGATGGATCTAAACCATATTTCTCCACCAGCTGCAGGGTTTGAAGTACACCGGTTTCCCGATACTTTCTATAAATCCAAGACGGCTTTAGGTTTAAAAATAACAAGGCCTCCCCCTTGGATCGAGCCAGGTTCGAAATTGCTTTTTCCCTCAGCATCCTGTCGACTTGCAGGTGGCTTTCATCATTAATAGTCGGATCATGGAAGAATGAACCTAGACTGTAGGGTTTCCCATCCTGGATTCGGCGTCCTAGTGCTTCATATCCAATAATTTTTTGAGTTTGCAAGGATAAAATCGGCTGATAATAAGGCTTCAGTTCACGTTCTTCCAGCAAAGGGTTCATCTGTAACAACTCCATTCATCTCCCTACTGCCTGAAAGCGTTAGTTAAGTGATAAGATTCCTGACATGTTCTTTAAAGCTATTGTAAGGCAGAATGTGTAAACAGGCAATTCTTTATTGTTAAATAAACGAATACTCATGTTTTTGTGAAAATACGCAGGATAAGCTCTAACTTTGTCGAATACTTTCGAAATACCATGTGGCTGGTAATTCCTAGGTCACCCTAACTCTATCCCCCTCCAGAAAATACATCACTGATTGGTGGTTTTAGCATGAATTTGACTCGATCTAAAGTTTCCATCATCTACGTCATCATTATTGTCACTCTACTCGCCTTCATCAGCATATCCAGCTACCTCGCCTCAACGAATATGGAGCGGGAGATGAACAGCGTTGTCACTGAAGCGTTCCCGCTGGCTGTTGTTGCCGGAAATCTAATCGAGGATTTAGTCAACCAAGAATCAGGAGTACGCGGCTTCGGGGTAACACGTGATGAGAGATATTTAGAAATCTACGAGCAGGGCAAACTCCAGCTAAGCAAAGACCTTAACACTTTAGCCATGTATCAAAAAAAACATGCTAGCTTGAAAAGCTTAATGGAAGACGATTTACTTCCGCAGATCGAGCGTTTGCAGAATTTTAACAGCACCCAAATCGAGTTGGTGCGCGCCGGGAAAAGCGATGAAGCTTTGGCTCGCTCCAACAGCGGCAAAGTTATGATGGACCGCTTCCGCCAGCTCCATCTTAAGCTGCGTACCGAAATCGATACGATTGCCACGGAAGCCTATGCCGACGCCATGGAGGCCGGCCGCTCTGCCCGTATTATCATTTCAGTTGGCGGTGCCTTGGCCTTGGTCGTTGGGCTATTCTCCGCGATCATATTCAACCGTGCCAACCGAGCAGAAACCTCGCTACGCAAAAGCGAAGAAACGTACCGTTATATGGCAGAAAGCCTTGAAGTGCAAAACGAAGAAATTATCGCCCAACAAGAGGAGCAGGAGCAGACCTTAGAAATGCTCTCCCAGCGGGAATTGGAGCTCGAAGCCATTAGTACGTATCAGGAAAAATTGACGGGCGCCCTTGAGATGTCCGAATTTCTTGCCGCTTCTATTCCAAGCCTGCTTCAATCCCTGAAGCTGGATGCCGCCCTGCTCGTGGTCAAAGAAAGTGCATTGCCCATAGCCCACTCGGAAAGCAGCGAATCCTACCGTATTTTATATGCGACCGGCTACCCACAGGAGCTGCCACCCTCGGTGAAAACCGCGATCTTTGGACCCGCCTTGCGGGTATTTACCGAGAAAGCGCCCATAGAATGCCAGAGGGACCTTTCCGACGCCGAGCGTGGCTTCCACCAAGCGACCGGATCGGCTTTAGACCAATATTATCCATTATTCGACGACAGCCAGAATGTTATCGGCTTTCTGCTGCTATCGGGGTACATCCTTACACGAAACGAAGCCAAGATTCGCTTAGCGCGGGGCTTAGCTAAGCAGTTTGGGCTTGCCTTTCATGCCCAGCTCATGAATGAAGACCGCCGTAACCAGTCGATCCGGCTCTCCCAATTAAACGACCTGCTGCTAAACGAAAAAATCCATATTGAAGGGCAGCGGGATTTAATCGAAAATATTTTGGAATCCACCCATGAAGGCATGGTGCTTGTAGATGCCAAGGGCTTCATCCAATTTGCCAACCATCGCATGCATGATTTCTTGAAGATAGACAAGTTTATAGGGAAAAGCTGGACCGAATTGGGCTTAAAGATTAAACAAACCAATCCCAGCCTAGTCCAAACGCGTTTGAATATAGAAGGATTATTCCAAGGTTCTCTAAACACAACGACAGAACGCTTTGAATTCGCCGATCCTGAGGGGCTGCAGCGCTTTGTAGAGCTGTATGCAACAAAGGTTGGCGGGAAGGAAACCCAGCTCGAGCAAGGTTATCTATTCGTGTTCCGTGACCGCACCGAGGAAGAGAAGGTCGATGTGATGAAAAATGAATTCATCAGTATCGTCTCCCATGAGCTACGCACCCCGCTTGCCAGTGTGTTAGGCTTTGTGGAAATCTTGCTCTACCGCAAGCTGGCGCCAGATAAGCAGGAAAAATATTTACAGACGATATATAAGGAAGCCATTCGCCTCTCCACTCTAATTAATGACTTTCTAGATTTACAACGAATGGAGTCTGGTAAAGAAACCTATCATTTCGCCCCTCTCAATCTCGCAAGCTTAGTGCTGGAGGTTGCCGACCAATGGAAAGGCGAGCAAAGCCACCATATACAACTTCACGCCTCCAACAAGGAAATCTGGGTTCGTGGAGATTCCGACCGCTTTAAACAAATTATTCATAATCTGCTTAGCAATGCTTTCAAATACTCTCCGCAAGCCAATCAAGTAGATGTAACTATCGATATCATCGATGACCAGGTCCAGCTTCGCGTGCAAGACTATGGACTAGGGATACCCGAAGATGCCAAGGATAAGCTATTTACCAAGTTTTATCGGGTTGACAATTCTGACCGGCGGCAAATCGGCGGTACCGGATTAGGCCTCGCTATCGTAAAAGAAATTATTGATGCGCATAACGGCTCCATTACCTTCACTTCGGAAATGGGGGTAGGCACCACCTTTACTGTAGGGCTAGGAATCTACCAGGTTCCTCATGTTGATGGCAGTATTATCATCCTTGAGGATGATGACAACCTGGCCAAGCTCATTCAAGTTGCCCTCTCAACGCTGGATATTCCAATTGTACATTTACGCTCAGCCGAAGAAGGTATACTAGCCCTCCACCGCATACAATCATTGGCACCCCGCTTATGTATCGTGGATATTCATTTGGAAGGGATCAAAAATGGTTGGGATTTTATGGCAGAGCTTTATCAACACTCTGATTTTTGCAACACACCGGTTATTGTGTCGACCGCTTTAGAAGCACCTTTGAACTATCATGAGAAAGATATTGAAAAATATATGCGAAAGCCTTTTTCCATGAAGAAGCTGGTTCAGGTGGTTGAAAATCTTCTTAACAATAAGCAATCCCATACGTCCTACGTTTTCCCTATGCAGGATGAAGCCTTGATCAAAACCTCATTGGAACGAAATGGCATCCAAGTCTCCGGCATTACCCATGACCAGGACGTGATGCTTTTCGAATTAAAATCCAATACTGGTGCTGACAGCAAAAAGCCTTAATCTGATAAACGAAAAGCCCGGAGCTACAGATCAACCGAATCATTTTCTATCCACGTTTATGATCCGGTTGTTCCAAGAGCGTCGGGTTTCTTCATTTAATCCAGCAGGCGCACATCTACGGTGACGTCCAGCTTCTGTTTGGCAGTGCCGCGGTAAACACCCTTCACCGGAACGATATCTTTATAATCCCGTCCATGGCCCAGCTTCACGTAACGCCAGTCCACCTCAGCATTATTGGTCGGGTCAAAGCCTAGCCAGCCCGTGCCTGGCACATGCGCCTCCACCCATGCATGCGAGGCCTGCTCAAAGTCGGTGCTGCCGCCATGAAGGTCACCCACAAAATGATAACCACTTACATAACGTGCCGGCATCCCGATGCTGCGGCATACAGCAATCATCAGATGCGTGTAATCCTGGCAGACGCCCCGGCGAAGGCGAAGCGTATCCCCAACTTGGGTATTCACGTGTGTTGCAGTAGGATCATAAATAAAATCGCTATTAATACCGGACATCAGGTTTTTTGCCCAAACATAGAAGCCTTCCTCACCCAACGGATATTTTACCGAATAAGCATAGAGGTCATCATTAATTTCTGTGTAGACCGTTGGTAGCAAAAATTCGATATAACGATTTTGCAGGTGCTCCCCTTTAAGGAGCTCCAATTGCCCCTTGAAAGGCAACCCAAACTTGGCTATCGAGCTTTGGTCCTGCGTAACTACAATCGCCTTCGTCTTCACAACCATCTCTTTATGAGGCTTGTTGACGGAGAACGAATGGACGCGATTACCAAAATAATCTTCATAGGTAAACAACGAAGCAACAGGCTCCGTGGTAACCTCATGGTGGTAGCAGGATTGGCGGTAATTCGTTCGTGGCGTCAGCCTAAGCTCATTGACACTGTCCATGACCGGCTCCAAGTAGGAATACCTGGTCACATGGCTGATTTCGATCTTCATGCACTTGCCTCCTCGATTTGAAAAAAGGCTACTGCCATCGTTGCACCCAAACCCAGGCAGGAGCTTGTTAGTTTATCCAAGATGTTGGTTACTTGCTCAGGCGTGAAATCCTCGCTATCCAGGCAAGCTAGCTCCGCCTTCATTTTACCTGCTTGGCGGATCGCCTTCTCGTGGGGAAGATGCTGCCCACTTGCATCCAATTGGATGCCCTTTAGGTGTTTTTCCAATTCGGTAAAAGAAAACAGGATCGAACGCGGAAAGCTTTCGCTGATAATCATAAATTCCATAATATGCTGCTCAGACATGCCATCTGCATAAAAGCGGCGGAAGGCCTGGTAGCCACTAACCGATTTCAACACGGCAAGCATGCCGGGGTAAGGGACCGCTTCAGCTTCCGTCAAGGTACCAGTTACCGATTGCAGAATGCGAACCGTGTTCTCCGTCCGCTCCAGCAGCCGTCCACTTTCTACAAAATGCCATTCATTCTGCCGCAGCATCACGGAATGCTCCACACCTTGAAAGGTTGCCATCCGCTCTTTAATCTGCCTGTAGAAGACATGTGGCGATTCCTTCATTATATCATCAACCTGCTTCTCACCCAGCCATAAATAAAAGGAATTCAGCACATCCCACATTTCACTCGGCAGCTTTTCCCGCAGCGTGCGCAAATTATTTCTCGCCTTGCTAACGCAGGAAAATAATGAATTCGCATAGCCCCGATCCAAGGTGATAAACGAAAGCACATCTTTCTCTGTAAATGCCTCAAATTGTTGCTTATAAGCATCACGCGCTCCCAGTGCATCAACGAGTCTCGCCCATTTGTGTTCCTCATCCTGAAAGTCGGCTGTTTGTTGAATATGATAATGGACATCTATTAGTCTTGAATGGTTTTCCGCTCTTTCCACATAACGACCTACCCAGAATAAAGCTTCTGCATTTCGATTGAGCATAGACATCACCCTTCATTAATTTCTTTATTGGTCTAGCTTCTGCAAAAGGCCCTATCACAAGCCTATGACAATACCCAAGTATCCTTACAGCCCCCACCTTGTGACGAGTTAACGACTAACGACCCTTCTTTTAACGCTACTCTAGTAAGGCCACCCGGTATGACATGTGTGCTTTCGCTGCCTACCAAGACGAAGGCGCGTAAATCAATATGACGCGGCGTCATTTTGCCATCAAGCATGACCGGCGCCCGTGAAAGCTGCATCGTCGGTTGGGCAATGTAACGCCCAGGATCGCGCTTGATTTGCTCGGCGAATGCAGCAAGCTCCTGCTCGCTTGCAGAAGGTCCAATCAGCATGCCATAGCCGCCAGAGAGTGACGTTTCCTTCACAACCATTTCATGGAGATGCTCCAGTACATAAGCTCTCTCATCAGGGCGGTCCAGCAAATAGGTAGGAACATTTTTCAAAATTGGTTCCTCGTTTAAGTAATAACGAATCATGTCAGGAACATAGATATAAATGGCTTTGTCATCAGCGATACCGGTTCCCGGTGCATTAGCAATCGCAATATTGCCTGCCCGATAAGCATTCATGATGCCAGCTACGCCAAGAGCCGAATCCGCCTGAAAAGCAAGCGGGTCAAGATAATCATCATCGATCCGGCGATAGAGTACATCGACCTGCTGGAGGCCTTTCATGCTGCGGATATAAATTTTATGGTCAATCGTTACGAGATCCCGGCCTTCCACCAAGTGGATCCCCATTTGTTGGGCAAGGAAGGCATGCTCGTAATAAGCGGAATTAAATTCGCCTGGAGTTAGCAAGGCAATGACCGGCTCTGCCTTGGAGGTAGGCGACAAGCTTCGTAGTGAGGATAGGAAATGATTCAAGCTATGCTCAACATCACGAATCGACGAAGAGAAAGCCAGTTCCGGGAACAGCTGGTTCATCACAGAGCGGCTCTTGTATAAATAAGAAAATCCGGAGGGGGACCGCAGGTTATCCTCCAGAACATAATAGCTGCCATCTGCATTGCGTATTAAATCAATACCTGAAGTAGTAATATATACACCGCCTGGTACATCGACATGCATCATTTCCGGGCGGAAATAACGATTCGTTAAAATCATTTTACGAGGGATCACACCGTCAGCAATAATCTTCTGCTCGTGGTACATATCTTGGAGGAAACAATTTAAGGCTTTTACTCTTTGCAGCAAGCCTTTTTCCAGTACAGCCCATTCATCACTAGGAATAATACGCGGAATCATATCGAAAGGAATCGTCCGCTCAAGCGGATGTGATTGCTCTGGCTGGTATAGTGTAAACGTAATGCCTTCTTCGAGCATGCGACGATCCATCGCTTTCTGCTTGGCAGCCAGCTCATCTTCTTTCAGCCGCGAGAAACATCGATGTGCCTGTGCATAATGTTCCCGGACCACAGAGTCGTCCTGGAACATCTCATCATAAAATGATTCTAAGGGATATGGAGTGTGGTGAGATTGATTGATAATTGTCATAAGATGTCCCGACTTCACAAGTCTTGATAAGACCTGCAAACCCAGTCCCCCCTTCATTTGCTTAATTAATGTTAATTATTGTTACATATTGCGTAATATTAAAAGCTATTTCCGAATGTTAAAGCATTTAATACTGTTTATCATACGCTTTGAGCTATTTTGTGTCAATGTATATGACAGGTATTTAACAAATATTTCTTTAAATTTGACATTACTTCACATGGGATATGCCAAAGCTTTTTAAAACAAGAAACCTCCAAGTTCAATGAAGACAACAAAAAAAAGCAGCATGCTCCTCATCCACAATTTCGGGAAAAGGCAACATGCCGGATAACGAGAATAACCCTCAATCTATAGGCAGTCCATGACTTATTCAAGAACTATTCACAACTCATTTACGACGGCTATCGGTAAGGTGGAACTGGTTAACCAGCTGCTGCAAAAAGTCGGTGATCACCTCTACATGGTTGGATGTATGGCGAACGTTTACGATATCCGCCAATAACTCCTGAACCTTGCCTTCTACTTCCGTCGAAATTTTACGGTTTTCCATACTGACCTCGGCAATTTGCTCCATCAGCCCAACAACTTCTTCAACCACCTGCGTTTTTTGCATATCCTCCGCATTGGCTCCGCTCAAAATCATGGAAGCAGCCGCTACAAGCTGCGTGCCTTCTTCGACGACCTGCGTACCTTCTTCCATAGAGGCGAAAGCATCCTTGGCATTCTTATAGATCAGCTGGACGGTTTCGTTAATTTCCTCCGTTGACCTGCGCGTCCGGTCTGCCAGCTTGCGAATCTCTCCCGCTACAACGGCAAACCCTTTGCCATGCTCCCCGACACGGGCCGCTTCAATAGAAGCATTCAGCGACAGCAAATTGGTTTGGCTGGAAATTTCCTCAATAACCTGCAGCACACTGCGGATTTGCTGTGTTGTTTCCATAAATGTAACAATCGTCCGATTCGTGTCGGCTACTTTCGCAGAAATCTGTCCCATCTTCTCGCCAATACGTTCCACTTCCGTATGAGCAACCGCAATATGCTCAGAAGCCTTCAACTCCAATGCTTGCAATGTCCCCTGCATATCCCCGACGACATCCTTGGCAATATCAATATCCTTCAATTGCCTGCGGATACTCCGAATCATATCATGGATAATCTCGCTCATCCGTTCCGTGGATCCTTCCGTGCTCACCGTCGATTGATGCAGCACCTTCTGGTTCGAGAGCACATCAGAGGCCGCCCTTTTCACCTGCAGCATGATGCCTTCCAGCGAATCGATCATGTTATTAATCCACATCGCCAATTCCTTTGTCTCATCATGGCCGAATTGGTTGTGGTCAATCCTTTGTGTCAGGTCGCCTTTTCCTTCGGCATTGATCCGGATAAATTGGCTAATTTTTTGCAAATTTTCAACTACCGGCATTGCAGCTTTCCTGTGAAGCGTTGCAACGACCCATAGACCAAAAAGCAAATTCATGAAACCAATGATTAACGAAACCATAAGCGGCGACACGCCCCCTATTAGAAGGTATATCAATAGCGCAGTTACAAGCGCAAATCCCCCAATCAACGGCATCTGCACCCGCGCAATCTTCCAGCCTATACTGCGAATACGGTACACTTCTTCCAAATCGCCTTCACACATCATCCCCCATACATCCGGGCAATGCGGCAGTTGGAACGTGACGCCTTTACCAATAACTGAAATGTGCCGATAATCGGAATAACCTGGAAATTCCACGAATAGATTACTTCCGTTAGCAATCGTATTGGCCACTCCCGGATGCAGCTTGCCGGTTGCAGGATCGGTAAACATAATTTCCAGCTCCGTATGCTCCTTGATGGATACCGTACCCCAATCCGTCGTTACGCCATCTTTCAGGTTCTCTCCATGGGTAAATGTCCGATCCTCGAAGCGACTGCGCGACAGCGCTATACCCGGTTCAATTTGCTTATTCAAGCCCGGCCGGGCCATAAATATATAATTATCTCCCGAATCCGGGTAAACATGGCCTGATTCCCGTTGAATCAGGTCGCCAATCACGTCATTGGGTACCCTGCCGCATAACGCACCCTTCCAAACACCCTTTTCCATAATGGGGACGATGTAAAGAAGTGTCATCTTATCATGAAAGGCTGAGGTGCTAGGACCGATAGCCAAGGTCAGCGGGTCGCCAAAAGGTCCATACAAGCACTTACTCCCCTTGCGCGAATAATCCAAGCCTTCCGTAATCAAGGTACCTGCACCGTAACGAACACCCACATGCTTGGAGTAGGAGGAAAAAATAACTGTTGCCTGTTCATCCAGTAAAAAAATCTCGGATAAGTCCATAGCCCTATTACGCGTTGAAGCAAAAAGCTTGTCCATCGATAAGCACCAGGACTCCACGGACTTCGTCCGTTCCTCGGCTATGAGCAGCATTTGATCTGACAACCGTTCCAAATGAGACCAGTACTCGCTTGTCCAGTTTGTCAGCAACTCCTTGCGGGTGTGGGCGATTCCTTCGAAAATATCTTCCACATCTGCTTTCAAACCCCGATTAAGTCGATAGGACCACCAGAGCGGCAGCCCTTTTTTAAACCCTAACCAGTCAAACATAAGCCTCTCCCCCATCTCATAGAGATCTACGTAACTTATAGTGTTAACAACTATAACACAAAGTTTAGCCATATGTGAGACTTTTTTCCTATATAATTCATCAACTAGTTGTTTTTTTATAGAAACCGCCTTCGACATTATCGAAATTGACAGAAAATACGAACAATTAACTATTTATATAAAAAAGCATTCACCCGTAAAGGTAAATGCTTGAAATATTACTGAAAACCTAACATTTTAAGGAAGGTGTGAAAGCCTTTTATCCCTTCTTCATCTCGCTTGAAAACTCCAGCGTCGCGCAGCACATCTGCAAATTTATGGCCAACCGCCACTCGTAAAGCCTGCTCGGCTGCTTCCGCCGAGAGCGACAATCCATGAATTGCTGCCAATTCCTTCATCCAAGCGCTATGCTTAAACAGCAAATGTCCCGGATTAGCCGTAATCTGTGTATCAAAGGCAAGCTCCCCAGTCAGTACCTGGGCAAGCATGCCCAGCTCATCATCAAGCCTTCCGGGCAGTACCGCGAGACCCATGACCTCGATCAAGCCGATATTCTCCTTCTTTACATGATGAAGCTCCTGATGAGGGTGGAAAATACCGTCTGGATGCTCATCGCTTGTCCGGTTATTCCTTAATACCAAATCGAGCTCGTATTCATTTCGTTCATTATTACGTGCGATCGGTGTCACCGTATTATGAGGAATCTGGCTGCCTTCTCGCTCGGTATAAGCAAGAATATCAAGCTCTGGATTGCTATATGCCCCCCATGCATTCAGGATGTTATCAGCGAGCTTTAATAGGAGCTGCTTGTTATGTCCCGATATGCGGATGACCGACATCGGCCATTTCACGATTCCGAGCCGTACATTCGCATAGTCGGGGTGTGTGAAGCTTTGCTCAACCTGCGCTTTTTCCATCGCAAACTGATGCCTGCCCCCTTGAAAATGGTCATGGTTCAGAATGGAGCCACCGACAATCGGCAAATCGGCATTCGAGCCGATAAAATAATGCGGAAATTGGTCGATGAAATCGAACAACCGGTAAAAGGTCGCCTTCGACATCTTCATAGGCCGGTGCTTTTCGTCAAAAATAATGCTGTGCTCGTTATAATACACATAAGGCGAGTATTGGAAATACCAAGGATCGCCATCCAGCTCTAGCGGTATTACCCGCAGGTTTTGGCGGGCAGGATGGTTCAGCCTTCCGGCGTAACCTACATTGTCGATGCAAAGCAGGCATTTCGGGTAGGCGCTCTGCGGTGCAAGTTTGAGCATAGCAATTTCCTTCGGGTCCTTCTCCGGCTTGGAGAGGTTAACCGTGATTTCCAGTTCCCCATATTCGGTCGGCGCTAACCAATATTGGTTCTTGGCGATCCGGTCCAGCCGAATATAGTTGGAATCCACACACTGCTTATAAAAATCAGCCGTGGCCTGCTCTATGCGATCCCGTCTTGCTGTTTTCCAGAAAGTGCTCGCCACCTGCGATGGGCGAGGCATCAGGATGCCCATGATTCGGGCATCCAGCAAATCGCGTTGTGTCGTGGTGTCAGCCTCCAGCACTCCTATACTAGCTGCATAATCCAGCAACGGCTCTAGCAGCTCAACTACACTAGCAGCCCCAGGCGCTTCATCCACCTCACCTGCGTAAGGCTCTGGAATCCGCAATAACTCCAGAAGCTCGTTGCGGGCTGCATAACCATCAAGCGGCTCCAGCAGTTGCTGCCGGACACCAAACAAGAGCAACCGTTCTATCGCAAGCGCTGCTGCCGCTTGTCGTTCCCATTCGCTATTTGGTATTTCGTTCCTTACTTCTGCCATGTTATTTCTCTCCTATCCGATACCTATCCAATACCCTAGCCTACCAGCCTAGCCTTTAATGTTTGTTATAGGCTGTATCCGTTCGGGTGGGTTTGGTGCCAGTTCCATGCGGTTTCCATAATTTGCTCCAGATGGGCATGCCGCGGCTTCCAACCCAGCTCCGCCTTCGTGCGTTCTGAGGAAGCTACCAAGGTGGCCGGATCTCCTGCGCGGCGTGCTTCCATCACAGCAGGGATCGGATGGCCAGTTACTTTGCGGGCGATTTCGATCACTTCCTTAACTGAAAAGCCAGTACCATTGCCCAAATTGTAAATGCTGCTGTCTCCGCCTTTACGCAGCTTTTCCACCGCCAAAATATGAGCATCCGACAGGTCGGTCACATGAATATAATCACGGACGCAGGTTCCATCCGGTGTCGCATAGTCATCGCCAAAGACCGAAATATGCGGGCGTTGGCCGAGCGCCACCTGCAGAATAATCGGGATCAAATGCGATTCCGGTGCATGGTCCTCGCCAATCCGCCCGCTTTCATGGGCGCCTGCCGCATTAAAATAACGCAACGACACGAATTTAATTTGGTGTGCGGTATCAAACCAACGCATCATTTTTTCCATCGCCAGCTTGGTTTCGCCGTAAGCATTGGTTGGCAAGGTGCGGTCGGTTTCAAGAATCGGCACATGCTCGGGCTCCCCATAGGTTGCCGCCGTAGAGGAAAACACGATTTTTTTGACATTATAGGCTGTCATTTTTTCCAATAAGCATAAAGTTCCGTATACATTATTGTGGTAATATTTGGCCGGATTTTGCATGCTTTCGCCGACCAACGAATGCGCTGCGAAATGGATAACCGCTTCAATCTCATTTTCCTGAAATACGGTATCCATAAATGCCCCGTCGCGGATGTCGCCTTCGTACAGCTTGCCGCCCAGCAGCGCTTCCCGATGCCCCTGCTGCAAATTGTCGACTATCACTACCTCTTCGTTACGCGCCAATAGCTCCGCTACTGTATGTGAACCGATATAACCAGCGCCGCCTGTTACTAATATCGCCAAGATGATTCCTCCTTATATATATTGAAATAAGTGCGGTGAATACGTGCAGCTCGCGGCCATGATGCGCCGCTTAGGATTCATCGCAGTTTCAGTCCGTTATTTCTTTAACGCCATCACCGATGGTACATACATAAAAATCGGCAGCCAGGCCGGTTTTGGCTTGGTAATTGGCACCTACTTGGTCGATGAACAGTTGGATGCTGTCTTCATGCACGAGGGAAACCGTACAGCCGCCAAAGCCTGCACCCGTCATCCGTGAGCCCAATACACCTGGAACTTGTAACGCTTCTTCTACCATGGTATCGAGCTCCAGGCCTGTTACTTCATATAAGTCACGCAACGATTCGTGGGAGCCAATCATCAACTGTCCGAACGCCGCCAAGTTGCCTTGTTTCAGAACCTTCATCGACTCAAGCACACGATCAATTTCCTCCACTACATGCTGGGCACGCCTGCGGACGGTTTCGTCAGGGATTAAATGCTTGAATTCATTAAATTGTGCAAGTGTCAGCTGGCCTAGCAGCGTTAATTCAGGGAATTGGCTCTGTAAATCCTTAACCGCCTGCTCACATTGCGAGCGTCTTTCATTATAAGCGGAATCGACAAGCCCGCGTTTTTTGTTTGTATTGCCAATAACGAGCTTATAAGCACCGCTATCAAATGGAACATGCTTATATTCCAGCGTATCGCACATCAGCAGAATCGCATGGTCCTGCTTGCCCATCGCTACAGCGAATTGGTCCATGATGCCACAATTGACGCCCATAAATTCGTTTTCGGATTTTTGTGAAAGCAATGCAATCTTTACCTTGTCGATTGGCTGCTGCTCAAGTGTCAATAACGCAAATGCAGTAACGACCTCAATCGATGCCGAGGAAGAAAGCCCCGAGCCATTCGGAATAGCTCCGCTATACAAAATATCATAGCCACCAACTGCTACTCCCTGCTGCTGGAGCTGCACAATAATTCCTTTCGGATAATTGATCCAATCATCGGATTGATCAAAGGCAATTCCTTGAATGGAAATATGTTTGTGTAACGGGAAATTTGTGGAAGCAAAACCAAGCTGCTGATCCAGACGCTTGCGTACCAGCATCATGGTTCCGAAGGTAAGTGCCGCAGGAAAAACATAACCGCCATTATAATCCGTATGCTCACCAATTAAATTGACACGCCCTGGGGCATGAAAAATACGGATTGATTCTTCATCGCTGCTTCCGAATTTTTCAAGGAATATACGCTTTAATGCTTGTAAATCTGCCATCCTTACACCGCCTCTATCATAATAGGTAATAACTTGCTTCACAGCTGCTTCAGTCATCCTTAGTATAAATCCATGCCAGTACTTTCACTATGGAAGGATGTTAGCACCACATGGATAAATGTTAGATTTTTTATGCCTAAGCTATACCTCCATGGTATACTTTCTTTAATCAAACTGCAAAATTGGAGGCGTTCCCTTATGTCCGACTTCCCTATTTCTAGCCATGAGAGGGCAGATACAGACGCCCCCCCTGCCCTTAACCAAGAAAGCTACTACGTGGTTTCCAATCCCCAGCCCAAGCAGCAGGAGGAGCTGGCTGTATTGTTCACCGGCAGCAGCCAAACAAAGCCCGGGCATAAGCTGGGGCCAAAGGTCGTCGATTATTATTTGCTGCACTATATTCAATCTGGCTGCGGCACCTACACCAGCCAAGGTAAAACTTACCCGCTAAGGGCAGGCGATAGCTTCCTGATCGAGCCCGGCAGGCTGATTAGCTATGCTGCCGATGAGCGCGACCCTTGGCGTTATCGCTGGCTCGCCTTTGAAGGGGGGCAGGCCGCCCGCTTGCTCGAGGCCACAGGCCTGTCTTCACAGCAGCCGATTGTCCATACGAGTGGCAAACGGCATATCCCGGTGATTTACCACCAGATCCAGGCCGCCTTCCAATCCAGGCTGTCCCACGCTGGGCTCAAAGCGGTTGGCTATCTCCATCTGCTGCTGGCCGAATACGCCCAAGCCTTGCAGCCCAAGCAGCACAACGATCCGCAGTTAACAGGCAGCACTGGCGAGCAGCTTGCCCAGCAGGCGCTTCATTATTTATCCACGCAATACGCCGAGCCGATTACAATCGAGCTGATGGCGGAGACGTTTGGCTACAGTCGAGCGTATTTGTCTGCGCTTTTCAAGAAGCATACGGGCCTGACTCCGGCCACATTCCTGCTGCGGCTGCGGATTGATAAAGCACGCTTGCTGCTGCGAGAACGGCAGGAGCTTACAACCCAGCAGATTGCCTCCTCTGTCGGCTTCTTGGACCCGCTGTATTTCTCCAAGCAATTCAAAAGGTTGTATGGGATGCCCCCCACCGAATACAGGGATGCTATGAACCGGCTGTGACTGCTCATTATGGATGATGCTTATTGGATCGGACTGGATGAAACATCGGAATAACGCCCAGCCTCATTGAACGGAAGCTCAAAGTAAATGCTTGCCCCCTTGCCCAAGGTGCTTTCCGCCCAAATCCGCCCACCATGAAACTCGACAATTTCTTTGGCGATCGAGAGCCCTAACCCACTGCCTCCGGCTGCGGAATTGCGTGATTTATCCTTTTTATAAAATCGGTCGAATATAAAAGGCAAATCCTCTGGCGCAATTCCAACACCTGTATCCTGCACCTTCAACTGAATGGAATGCTCATCCGCTTCAAGCCCCAATTGTATGGAGCCCCCTCGTGGCGTGTGCTTAATTGCGTTAAAAACGATATTCGTGAATACTTGATCGATCCGGTTAATGTCGATGATGAGCCGCTGCAAGGATCGCCCATTCTGCTCTGGAAGCAAGGTTATCATGTTGAAATGGATACCAGCGTTATTAACCTCCACTACGTAGCGCTCGCTGAAGCACTCAATAAATTGGTCAACTGTCAGCTCCTGCATCGAAAAGTCAATTTGGCGAGCCTCCAGCTTGGAGAGGTGAAACAAATCGGCTATCAGCCGATTCAAGCCGTTGATCCGGTTCAACACCAGCCGCAAATATTTATCCTGCTGCTCCGGTCCTACAACTACCTTATCGATTAATGCCTCTATGTAACCCTGGATTAAGGTCATAGGCGTCCCCAGGTCATGTGAAATATTGCTTAATAAATGGCGGCGCGACGTTTCGAGACGTTCCAGGTCATCGTTAATTTTTTCCAGGGCATGGTTAGTTTCCTCAAGCTCCGCAGTCCGCTCTTGGATTCGGCTCTCCAAGCCTATGTTCAGGTCCCGAAGCTGCCGGGATAAAATTTCCACGGATGAGAAGGCTTTAAAGGATTTGACGCTAACAATAAAAGAAGCCATAAAAATCGCATAAAACTGCCCTATTGAGGAAACGCCCTGCATATAAATCCATTGGTTATTATTCGCGATATCAATGCCTACTGCAATACCATACACAAGGATACCCATCAAAAGGAATAACGAGCCTTCCTTTTTTGCCAAGCGGGCCTTTATTAGCACTAAGCCCGCATAACCCCAGACAAATGTCGTGATCAATAAGTACACTTGAAGCATCGCAGTAAAAATCCACGGTGGCAGTATCAATGTGGAGAGCGAGCAGGCTGTGAAGCTCCAACCAGCTATATGCACCATGCGCACACTCGTTTGGCCCGGATACAACACTCGGCAAAATATAAATACCGTAGCCATGCTCATATAAAAGCATATATATTCAATCCGCAGACTTGTCAGCCACTCTAGCCTTGGGAATAGCATGAACATCGACCCTTCGCCCACGAGCATCGCGCGTATACCGATTAAGAAACAATATAAACTCAAATATAAGGAGGTTTTTTCCCTGATCCGAATCAAGAATAAGCCCAAGTTATAGCAGCCCATTAACAGAAGGCTGCCGACCAACAGCATGTCCAGCCCCATACGCTTGTCATGGCGGGAGACCATTTCCTCCGCATTACCCAGTATCAGCTCATTGCTGACACCACCAAACTTATGATGGAAGTTGGATACCTGCAGCACAATATCCAGCTTTGCGGCATCCGCCTGGGGGAATAATATTAGCTGGGGCAGCTTAGCCGGGTTAGAGCTGTCCCTGTCCGTACCTACTGTGCCGACATTGGCTACAGGCTTCCCATTAATCCACAGTGCGTAAGCTGTGCGGATCAAAGGCAGTTCTAAGGCAAGCACCCGGGAGGATGGCTGTAATTTCACCTCCAGATGCATGGTTGCATAACCTGTGCCGGACAATAATATCCCGCCCAGCTCCTGCTGTTTCCATACGATTGGAAATTGAATCCATCTGTGGCTGCCTGCCTCCTGCCGGTTTTGGGCAATTTGCGTTGGATCCAGCAGTTGGCTCCAATACAGGTTCCATTCTCCATTTAGTGCAACGACATTTTTGCTATCGAACTCCCACCCTGTTAAATCCTGTACACCTTGAACCGCTTCCCAGCCGTTTATCCGCTGCTGAGGAGAAATTTGTGTAATTGACGCGTAAGCTGTCAATAAAAGGATAGCAAAAAGGACGGGGATCCATATATAATGATGATATAATCTGGAAATTGATACCACTTACTTTCTCTACCTGATTTCTTACTATCGTAGCTTAATTTGTAAAATTTGAAAACCACTGAAGGACATCTTCGATAGACACAAGGAGGATTTTATGGCAGGGGAAAAAATACTGATAGTAGATGATGAGCCGGAAATAGTCGAGCTTATCCAAATGTATCTAATCAGGGAAGGTTATCAAGTCAAGAGCACCCATAACGGTCCAAGCGTGTTTGAATATATGGACCAATTTAAACCAGATTTAGTCATCTTAGATATATTGCTGCCGGGAATAGATGGCATCGAAATTTGCCGCCAGCTGCGGAGGACGATTAACATCCCCATTTTGTTTATTTCATGTAAAAAAGAGGACGCCGATATTATCCTAGGCCTCAATACGGGTGGCGACGATTATATGACGAAGCCGTTTAGCCCAAGCCAGCTGGTGGCCAGAGTCCAAGCGCATTTACGGCGCAAGCAACTGCTGGACCAACAAAAAGAGGAGTCCCAGCAGCTGGCTTTTCCCGGACTTGAGATCGATCTATTAACCCGTAATGTATGGGCTGGCGGAAAGCTTGCACCTATATCCTCAAAGGAGTTTGACCTGCTGGCGCTGATGGCCAAGAAGCCGAATACGGTCATTCCAATCGAGCATCTTTACAAAAAAACCTGGGGGGTCGACAGCAACGGCGATACCCGTACGCTGCTTGTCCATATAAGCAACCTTCGTAAAAAGATCGAACCAAACCCGGCAGAGCCAACCTATGTGCAGACCGTACGTGGTATTGGCTACAAATTTAACAGCCTTACCAGCCTTACCTGAATACAGGATACCGGACACTTACATATAAAGTCGTACAGCTATTTGCGGTCATGGGCGATGCTTAGCAGCAATTCGTCCATCTCCTGCTTCGTTAAATCGCGCCACTGCCCAACGCCAAGCCCCTCAAGCCGTATATTCATAATCCGGATTCGCTTCAGCTTTCTTACTTCATAGCCTAAAGCAGCACACATCCGGCGGATTTGCCGGTTTAGCCCCTGCTTTAGGATGATTCGAAAGCCACGGTTCTCTAATGGAAAGATAGCGCAGGGGTTGGTCATCGTCCCCAGGATCCGCACTCCACTTGCCATGGCCTGTAGAAACATCGGAGTGATTGGCTTGTCTACGGTAACGATGTACTCCTTGTCATGCCCGTTCTCTGCACGCAAAATTTTATTAACGATATCCCCGTCATTTGTAAGTAAAATCAGGCCCTCCGAATCTTTGTCCAATCGACCAATAGGAAATATACGCTCCGTATGCCCTACAAAATCGACAATATTACCTTCAATGTGCAGCTCAGTCGTGCTTGTAATCCCTACAGGCTTGTTCAAAGCAATGTACACAGGCGGCTTCTTCGCAAGGACTGGCTGTCCGTCCACACATACCTCATCGCCTTCTTCAACCTTGCTGCCTAATTCGGCCAGCTTTCCGTTAATCGTTACCCGTTGTGCTTCTATCAATTTATCTACACCACGACGCGAGGAAAAGCCCGTTTCACTAATAAATTTATTAATTCTCATGTCCGTCACTCCACTTGTCAATAAGTTCCCTCTAGTATACCACGTCGATTCCTTTCAACAAAAAAAACTATGGACTCCAATCTAATTTTCACTCACCAGCCCCATTGTTTCACTCCAAGCGGTGTCGGGTAAACATGTACTACTTGACTTGTCCTGCGGCAGGCTTTGCGCTTGTTGTAGGCATATAATCTGGCAGTGCTCTTAAGGTACTTCCAGGTTTATTTGTGTGCGCTGGGCGTTTGGCTTCCATGCAGTTAACCTGTTTTAGTTGTGAATTTATTCACTACGTGCCGAAAGAGCTGGCTAGCTGCGAATAGCATATAGAGGTAGGAAGCGTCTAATTCAGCTCTTAGGACTCTGTATCCATGCAAGTATTTAAAATAGATAGAAATAGATTGAGGGGAATACATATGCGGCAATTTTCGATAGGAGCCTGGCTACGGAGCCTACGGCAAAACCCATCTACAATGAATCCCCCAAATGCGAAAAAAGTGAAGGTCATAGTGGCTGGACGGCAGCTGGGGCAAGATAACCAAGGGCTAGAGACGCGAGGGCAGATGGCGCAAGCTGGAGGGCAAGCTAGGATGCAGGACACGCAGCGGACTGGAGGCATACCCGCCACTTCCAAACCTAAACGCCCGCGCTGGCGTCGCAAGCTGGTTTGGGGGATCTTAGGGCTTCTGCTATTAGGCAGTGTGCTGGCCGCCGGCCTCTCTTCCCTCTGGATCAGTCGGCTGGATATTAGCAAGCTGGAGCATCCATTACCTGAGCCCACGCTTATTATGGACCGTGGCGGGCAGTCGGTTTCCCAGCTCTCTTCGTCACGCATTATTCCGGTGACAATTCAGCAAATCCCCCTAGATCTGCGCAATGCTGTAATCGCTGTAGAGGATAAACGTTTTTACGAGCATTCGGGCGTAGATTTATGGTCAATCACCCGCGCCTTATTTCGTGATTTGCAAGCTGGTTCCATGAAAGAAGGCGGCAGTACGCTCACGCAGCAGCTGGCTAAAAACCTTTTTCTCGAAGCGGACAAGACCATCAGCCGCAAGCTAAAGGAAGCCGGCTATGCTATCAAAATCAATATGGCTTACAGCAAGGATGAAATTCTGGAGCTATACTTAAACAGCATTTATTTTGGCGAAGGGCGTTGGGGTGTTGAAGGAGCTGCTCAGGAGTATTTTGCCAAACCCGTTGCGCAGCTGACTCTTGATGAAGCCGCGATGCTGGCCGCTTTGCCTAAAGCCCCATCCACCTATTCACCTGTCAAAAATAAAGACAAGGCACTCGAACGGCGCAATCTTGTGCTAGCTCTTATGAAGGAGCAGCAATTTATTTCAGATGCGGCCTATACGCAAGCTGTTGCCAAGCCAATCGTGCTAAAACAGCAAAACGAAGAGTCGCTAAAGGGCAAATATCCTTCCTATGTGGATTATGTGATAGAGGAAGCTGTATCTTTATATGGCTTTTCAGAAGGACAAATACTGGCATCAGGCTTGCGTGTATATACCTATCTGGATCCGCTTATCCAACAAACCACCGAGGAGGTATATAGCAATGACTCGCTGTTTCCC
The DNA here is from genome assembly GCF_011440305.1 of Paenibacillus agricola. Classification (GTDB taxonomy): domain Bacteria; phylum Bacillota; class Bacilli; order Paenibacillales; family NBRC-103111; genus Paenibacillus_S; species Paenibacillus_S agricola. The sequence continues at coordinate 68,694 of NZ_JAAOIW010000007.1, forward strand.
GAGAGCCCGCCGGACCAGCTCATGCAAAGCGGTGCTGTCATTATCGACCACAAAACCGGCGGTATCCAGGCATTGGTCGGTACTCGAGGTCCCCAAGTATACCGCGGCTTCAATTACGCTACGGGGCTGCGCCGCCAGCCGGGCTCTTCGTTCAAGCCGCTTGCGGTATACGGCCCCGCCTTGGAGCTCGGCTACACGCCAAGCTCCCCCTTATTCGACGGGGAGCTGAACATCGGCGGCTATCAGCCTAAAGACTGGGATGGAAAGACACGCGGACAGGTTACGCTGAAAGAAGCGGTGCTCCGCTCTTGGAACATCCCCGCTGTCTGGCTGCTGAACGAAATCGGCCTCGATGCCGGAATTGATTTTGCAACACGGGCCGGCATTCCTCTCACCAAGGAGGACCGGAATTTAAGCTTGGCGCTCGGTGGGCTATCCGAGGGCGTATCGCCCTTGCAGATGGCGCAGGCCTATGGCGCCATCGCCAACCAAGGCGTGCTGCAGCAGGCGCACGCCATCTTGAAGATCACGACCAAGGAGGGGCTTCCCTTGGTCGAAGCGGCTCCACAGCAGACGACGCTGACGCGTCCGGCTGTGGCTTATGACCTGACTTTACTGCTGCAGGAGGCAGTAAAGTCGGGAACGGGCCAGGCCGCCTCGATCGGGCGGCCTGCTGCCGGCAAGACGGGCACCACGCAGCTGCCCGCCACGCCGGAGTTCAGCGCGATTGGCGCGAATGGCGCCAAGGACGCGTGGTTCGTCGGCTTTACGCCGGAGCTGACAGCCGCGATCTGGCTCGGCTACGCCCAGACCGACCAAAACCACTATCTCACTACCTCAGGTGGCGCCGTTCCATCCACCTTGTTCCGTGAGATTATGACCCGGGTTCTGCGTGATGTCCCCGTCACCGCTTTTAGTGTCCCGGAGGGATACCAAGTTAGTACTGCACCTGTGGAGAACCCCAAAGAAATCAAAGCTCCTTCCAAGCCGGAAACCTCTAAAGAAAAAGAAAAGGAGCAAAAAGAACAGGAAAAGGAACGGGAAAAGGAGCAAAAAGAGAAGCCCAAAGATCGCAACAGAGGTCGGGACTAATTGGAAGCTGTGGTACAGAAACGCACGGTAAGAATAATATCCTCTATACTCATAAGGCTCTCGGTCTGTTCCTGCATATCTTTTAAGCGAGCCTGGCCGAGCGCTGCTTCCTCACTGCCCACCAAAACAACAAATCGCACTCCCTTAGCTGCGGCTGATGCCAGTGATTTTTTCAGCTTACGGCCACTGGCGCCCATCCGTATACGGATTCCGTCGGCTCGAAGGCCGCTGGCTATGAGGAGAGCCTGTGCGGTTAAATCCACTCCGATTGGAAGCACCAGCACTGGCTTAGTCTTTGCAGGCAGCTCCCGTTCCTTTAGCAGCTCCATGATCGATTCCATACCGAATGAAAGACCTACAGCCGGATATTGGATATCCTCTCTGCCAACAAGCTGGCCGATAATAGCGTCATACCGCCCGCCCCCTCCAAGGCTGGAAGTGAACCTTCCTGTACGATCAAAAATTTCATACACCGTCCCTGTGTAAAAAGATAAGCCGCGCGATAGAAACGGATCAAATTTACAGCTAGAAGCTAACCCTGTTTGTTCAATAAGCAGTTGTAGGGCCTCCACCTCCTTGGCTCCTTGGCTTTGCTCAAGATTATATTGTTGGGCGAGCCCTCCAAAGGTTAAGTTCTCCTTGCCAACAAGCTCGGATATCTTCTGTGTAACCTCTGATCGCAGGCCCTTTGAGCTTAGTTCAAGCTGGACGCCTTCACGCCCGATTTTGAATAGTTTATCCAATGTCAGCATAACGGACTGTTCTTCCTCAGCACATACCCCTATGCGAGCTAATAATTGCCCAAGAAATTGCCGATTGTTCCAAGCCATAATAATAGGAATATCCAATTTCTTAAATACCTGCACAGCAAGCTGCATGAACTCGATCTCTGCCTCAGGTCCGCTTGTACCTACTACATCCGCGTCACATTGGAGAAATTCACGCAGGCGCCCTCGTTTTACAGGACCATCGCGAAATACTTTGCCAATCTCGTATCTTTTGAACGGAATTTCCAGACCTGGGTTAAACGCGACCACCTTGGCAAAAGGAATGGTTAGATCATAACGAAGCCCAAGCTGCCTATTGCCTTGGTCGCTTAATTGATACGTTTCTTTGAGAATCTCTTCCCCTCCTGCATATTTCGATGCTAATAGCTCCATTTCATTTAAAATAGGAGTTTCCATAGAATCGAAGTCATAAAGCTCAAACATCGTTTCTATCACCTCCTGCACTTGTTTACGCAATGCCCGTTCGGGTCCTAAATAGTCAAATGTCCCCTTTACGTTCTGCATGCTTCATCTTCCCTTCTTCTAAAATAAAAACAAAAAGACGCGCAGGACCTCTGGTCCCACGCGCCATCTATATCGCAGGGAGGCTAACGCGATTAGCGCTAGCCCACCCTGTAAAAGTAACAGGTTGTGCTAACGCCGCTTGTGATGATGAAGTTGTGTGAGCCCATATAAATTCATAGATGTAGTCTCCTTCAGCATAATTAAGCTTGATTATAACGAACATGGCGGTTATATGCAAACACTTGGGTAATATTGTATAAAACACACAAAAAGATGGGCATCTAAGATGCCCACCTACGTAGCTTATGCTAATTATTTGGCAACGTTCGCTTCGTGATTAGCACGCTCAAGCTCTAATTGCACCTTCAGCGCCTCAACTGTGATCCCTTTTTCGGCCGCACGCTTTTCCAATTTTGCTTGGTGCTCCTGCTCTACTTGCGCTTTCAACTCGTCAACCGTAATGCCCTTTTCAGCGGCTTGCTTTTCCAATTTCGCTTGGTGCTCCTGCTCCACTTGCGCTTTCAACTCGTCAACGGTAATGCCTTTTTCAGCAGCGCGTTGCTCTAGAGTTTGTCCAGCTGGACCACCGTTGCCAGGGCCGCCAAATCCGCCAGGACCGCCGCCAGAGCGACCTTTGTTTCCACGTTCCTGCTCCATTTGTGCTTTTAACGCATCAACTGTGATTCCTTTTTCCGCGGCTAGCGCTTCAAGTCTGGTTTGGCGCTCCTGCTCCATTTGCGTCTTTAACGCATCGACTGTCATCCCTTTTTCGGCTGCAAGCTGCTCAAGATTTTGTCCTCTTGAACCACCGCCAGAACCACCTTTACCCTCATATCCGCCACCAGGGCCGCCTTTTGTTCCATGCTCCAGCTCCATCTGCGCCTTCAGCTCATCAACAGTGATTCCCTTTTCAGTGGCTTGCTTCTCCAGCTTGGCTTGGCGCTCTTGTTCCATTTGCGCTTTCAGCTCGTCCACTGTGATACCTTTCTCAACTGCACGTTGCTCAAGATTTTGTCCACCAGCGCCGGGGAAGCCACCTTTGTTTCCCGCTTCTTTTTTATCGGCATACGGCTTTACTATTCCTTGGCTTGGAGTCGCTGTAGAAACTTCAACTGCTGCATAAGCGGATCCCATAGCACTAATTGCAAACAAGGCACCTAAAGTTGTTGCGATCATCTTTTTATTCATTTTCATTTTATATTCCTCCAGTAGTTTGTATTGGTTGCTTACAAGATCATCTTACCTCCCTTAACTGAATTCACGCTGAACTGTAACTGTGAACTTCCTGAGCATTTCAAAAAAATGGATAAAACAAAACAACCCATTTGTTCTGTAGATGGTTCTACAGGCAATTGGGTTGTCTTCTATAATTATACTTAGTGAATGTTGGCTCAGCTTATCTGTCCCTACTTTATCGGTCTTTATTTCTGTCCTCGTTTTTATTCTTCTCATTACCTCTGTTCTTGCTTTGATCCTTGCCTTTATCCTTAGAGGAAGGCACAGCCGCTTGCTGCCACTTCGTATCCAGCTTCCATTCTACCTTTTCATTCTTAACCTGGAAGTGGGTAGATATTCTGCTTTTCAGCTGCTCTTCAAAGGCCTTCTCCTCCAGCGGCAGGCCCTGCAGCAATTGCTGCACCAAGGCTTCTGCCGAAGAGCCTGTCAAATGGACGACCGACTTATCGCTGGACTGGATGTATACATCCGTTGCTTTGCCGGGCTGGCCGGAACCTTCCCGGTTAATCTTCAGCAACAGGCCTTGGCTTTTCCATTCCAGCGATAGCTTATCCAGCTGGGTGCGTACATCCTTGGCGGGCTGCGTCGCCTTTGCGGCTTCCAGCTTCTCCGAAGCTGGCGGGGCAACAGCCGTGGCTGGAGACGTTGCAGCCGCTGGCGGCACAGCCCCAGCAACTGGCTTCGCACCAGCAGCAGCCGCTGGTGGTGGAGCCGCCACTCCAGGCGCTGGCGGGTTGGTGCTGGCACCTGCCACCGGAGCAGGCGCTGCCTCAGCGGACTTCACCTCGCTGGCGCTGGGCGCTGGCAGAGCCGCCGCCATGCTGTTCGAAGCTGCAGCTTCGGTTGCATCCGCGGCCGGCGGCTGCGCCGCTGCAAAATGAAGCGAAGTGGCTTTAATGTAAGCCGCTTGCTTCTTGCTGTTTAATATCAGATCCACGGCATCACCGGACTGAAGCTGCTCGATTTCAGATTTTTTCATATCCCTATATACCCAAACATCAGATGATAAAGGATGGACCACCTCTTTACCCTCTACAGTAATCACTATGTTTTTACCACCAGCTTCTACACGAATGAAGTTTCCTTCGGCTTGCTGTGAAACCTCAGCGGAAGCTTCTTGCCCACTAAAGGTTGTGATTCCGTAAGTAATCAGTCCGATTCCTAGGCAAGTTACTAGTGTCCATGTTATTATTTTTTTCATCATATAGCGCTCCTTTTTCAGGGATGCTCCCTGTCCAGCTACTATAAGATTCGTAGCCTTAGGCGAATTTGGGGGTTTTAACCTTTTTATTCTACAGACTCCCACCGATGCGCCGTTGCCAACAAACGGGGATGCAGGTTCGCAGCGACAGAAAATTTCAGATCAATGAATAAGCGTACTTTACGGATCCATGCTTCAAAGTCATCAAAGGCTGCAATCGTGTTGGCCATTTCCAGAGTTACATAGACAAAATAAGGGCCTTCATACTTTTCCTCCAAAAAGCGAAAAGCGAGATCCATCGGTGTATATTTTTTACGGCGTCCTTCAAATCGGTCAATGACCGTAGCTACCGGCTGCTCGATCTGTTCCAGCCATGCCTCCAATCCGTCCGCCCTCCGGTAGTAGGAGGTTGCACCCCGTTCGCCCATACGCTTCAATGTCTCTTCATGCAAAGGGTACAGCACCAATTGCTTCATTTCCTTGCGCTTGGCCCATCCCATGATACGTACCAGCTCCTGCTTGCTGCAGCCTTCGAAGCTAGCATATACCCACATACTGCCGCGCGCACCTTCCCGCTCATTCTCTGGCTCATAACCGAATGGAACCTGACTCGTATGCTTTGCCATCTCTACTCCCCCTGACTTATTAGGCGCCATGCCTCCAGCTTTGCTTCGAAAGGCATCGCTCTTGCCGGACTAGAGGATGGCAGCGTTCCATAGCGGATTTCACTGCCTATCCCCTGCTTTAGCAGCTTCGGCTGCACTTGCTTTTGATACAGCTGCCATGCGGCCTGCCCATTAAAAAATATCCGTTCTACCACTGGGTAGCGGGTCAGCAGCTCGCTGAAGTCGTTCACCTCTGGATTACGAATATCGGCATCAAGACTACCCTGCCTTTCACAGCCCGCCAGCACATCCCAAAGCCCGACCCCATGCCTTAAGGTAAAATCCAGTTTATCCCCATATTGGATGTCCTGCGTGGCGCCAGGCGCATATACCGCATAAAGCAGCCGCCAGAAGTGGTTCCGTGGATTTCCGTAATATTGCTGCTCACTTAAGGACCTCGCACCAGGCATCGAGCCCAGTATAAGGGTTCGGCATAATTCGTTAATCACAGGAGGGAACCCCTGCAAGCGAATTTCCGGCTTTTTTATTGTATCCAATCAACCGCCTCCTAGTTAAACACTAACAAACCAACATCATTTTAAGGAATTTGATCATTACATACAATATTTTGTCAATTCTACTTCAATCTATTGTATGATAGCTAGGTAATCTAAAAAAATAAAGTCGAAGTGATCCAAATGTCGGTTTAATACGAACACCCATTAACAACATGAGATTCACATCCTATGGAGGGGTAGCATGCGCAACAAATATTACATAGTGTATAAGAAAAAAATACTGCACGGGCCTATGAGCAAGGAAGATGCCATTAAGAAACTATTTGAGCTAAGTGTAACCTTCAAGGGTTTAAGAGTCCGTTCTTATTTTGGTAAAAATAAAGAGGAGAAGCTGGAAGAAATCCCTCCTTCTCCACCAGAAGACCAAGATCCAGAGTCTTAAACAAGTAGGTTGCCATTGCTGCCGTTGTTCATGAAAGGAAAAACCCTAAAGAACTCGCATGGCGCTTACAGAGCGCTTGCCTGTCCTTTAGGGTTTTTCCATATATAAGCGTGAGCTAGCATGAGCTAGCCTATTCTAGCCGTGTATCAGCGATTCGGCGCCATCAATATAAATTTCTGTACCTGTAATATGTGAGGAGTCACTTGAAGCCAGGAACAATGCCAATTGTGCCACTTGCTCCGCAGATCCCGACTTGTGTGCAAGGGGCTGATCACCCTCAGGATATTGAACTGGAATTTGCACTTCTTTTAATTCAGGCTTTTTAAATGTGTTTTCGTCAATTGATGTTTCAATCGCCCCTGGGCAAATGGCATTGACGCGGATTTTATACCGGGCCAGCTCTAACGCAGCCATTTTCATAAAAGCAACCTGCCCTGCTTTCGTAGAGCTGTATGCACTAAAGCCAATATTGGAAAAGACACGGTTACCATTAATAGAGCTGTTAATCAAGATACTGCCGCCGCTTTCTTTTAAATGCGGAATCGCATATTTAACAGTCAGGAAGGTACCTCGGAGGTTAATATCAACCGTTTTCTGCCAATCATCAACCTCCATATGTTCAATAGAAGTCATAACCCCGTTAATGCCTGCGTTGGCAAACACAATGTCCAATCGCCCATAAGCCTTCAGAGCCTCTTTATAGGATTCCTCTACATTATCTGCTACCGATATGTCTGTTCGGAAAACCGTAGCTTCCCCGCCCGCAGCTTTAATAGCATCGCGTACCTCATTTGCATTATCTAAGGTGCGGTCAAATAAACAAACCTTGGCTCCATGACGAGCCATCAGCATCGCGCTAGCTTTTCCAATTCCGGAGCCTCCTCCGGAAATGATCGCTACTTTGTTTTTCAGTCGCGGTTGGATACTTTGCTCTAGCGCTTCATTCGGGTTAATCATTCATGGTCCCTCCATTATCCATTATTACGTTTGTAGGACATTCCTTAGCTTGTAGGCGTATACGAGTGTACTTCGACGACAGCATGGGGTGCTATCACTTCTATTTTGTCCTTACTGCCTTCAATTCTTACACCCTCTTTAAGAATAGCACCTTCTCCAATAATAGCAAAAGATACGTAAGCGTCGCGCCCGATCTTGGCATTGGGCATAAGCACACTATCCTTGACTACGCTGTTAGCGGCAACCTGGACGCCATTAAATACAACAGTGCGCTGCACGTCCCCAAGAACGGCATTGTTCCAATGCGAGAGGGATGAATCATGATCATCCGTTCTCGAAATCGGCGAGCGGCCACCGCCTTGGTATTGATCACGGCTGTATGTCGGCCATGCATTGGGCTGCGGCTCCAATTGTGGCTCCGCTCCGATCTCTAACAAATCCATATGGGCCTCCCATAAGCTGGAAACCGTACCCACATCACGCCAATAGCCGTTAAATGAATGCGCATACAGCTTACCATTGAGCCGTAGCATGCGCGGAAGAAGATCCTTGCCAAAATCATGGCTGGACTTCGGATTATGGGAATCCTCTATCAGCATTTCGCGCAGGTAGGACCATTTGAATAAATAAATACCCATCGAAGCCAGATTGCTCTGCGGCTTGGTTGGCTTTTCTATAAATTCAATAATGGATGAGTCATTGTCTACTTCTATAATACCGAATCGGTGCGCTTCCGCCCAAGGTACCTCCATCACCGAGATGGTCGCATCTGCACCAGTGCTCATATGGGTTTCCATCAGCTTGCGGTAATCCATGGAATAAATATGGTCACCAGATAAAATAAGCACGTTTTCCGGATCGTGTTCATCAATAAAATCGATGTTCTTGTAGATCGCGTCTGCTGTCCCCAAATAACCGCTTGGATCTTCAGGAGATGGAGACAGCAAAGAAACGCCTTCGAGGTTAGAGCCATACAGCCCCCAAGGCTCGCCGCCGCCAATATGGGTGTGCAACGATTCAGAGGCATACTGGGTAAGGACACCTACAGTATGAATCCCTGAATTCGCACAGTTGCTTAAAGGAAAGTCGATAATCCTATATTCGCCGCCAAATGGAACTGCCGGCTTAGCCAAATTGTTCGTTAGAGGGGATAGTCTTCTTCCTTCTCCTCCTGCAAGAAGCATCGCAATGCAATCTTTTTTAACCATAGAAAGCCGCCTCCCCATAAGTTTGTATCTTTTATTAAACGTTTAGGCGCCTAAATGAAACCAGGGGAGTGGCCATTCTTTTTTATTCGTAACGAAAAACAAACAGGCGATTAATTCGCAATAAAATAATCTTTAGCACCATGTACAGGGGAATCGCCAAGAGCATACCGAGAATGCCTGCCAGCTTCTCTCCCACTAACAATAGCAGGACAATCGTTAGGGGATGCACGTCCATTTTTTTGCCAAATACTTGAGGCGCCAGTATAGTATCATCCAATTGCTGCGCCACAATAATGAGTAGAGCTACCCACATCATCATTGGATAGGATTGCGTGAATGCGACAATAAGGGCTGGAACCGCCCCGATGATCGGTCCGATAAAGGGGATCAGGTTCGTGACAGCTATGATAATGGCGAGTAGCAGCGGATAAGGAAGGCCGATCCACAAAAAACCGAGATAAACCGGGATTCCCAAACAAATACAAATAATGATACGACCGATGATATAGCCACTTAAAACACTATCGATCTCCTCCAATGTTTCTTTGGCGACATAAGTATAACTCTTGGGCAGCATACTGACCGCATTGTCCATCGCCTTATGCCCGCTTATTAATAAATAATATAAGATGATCGGAATCGTCGTAATAATTAATAGAATACTGGTCAAAAAACTCATGGTATCGCTTAAGTAAGCTGTTGCATAATTAATGGCGCTGTTGATATACTCGGAAATTTTTGTCGAAATATCACCTTGGTCCTTTGTGAAATAGGCGGCCAGTAACCGATTTTGTTGGAGCTTTTCAATCTGCACCCTTGTACTTTCCACCAGCTCCGGAGCATTCGCCATGAAATTTTCGATTTGGGTTTGCAGCATAGGACCAAAAGCGACAATAAACAGGCCCACAATGCTGGTTATAACAAAATAAATCAACAGCGTCCCCACGCCGCGCCCAATGCCTTTTTTCTCCAAAAAGTTAACCAGGGGGCGGAGCATATAGTAAAGAAATCCTGATATCAGGATGGGCACGAATAAGGTCTGAAGCATAACCAGCAATGGAGTAAACAAAAAACCGACCATATTCATCAAATTAAAGATGACCAACACCAATATAATACCGATACATATCCGAAAAAACTTGTTCTGTAGCAAGGTGATCACTCCCAGGCGGTTGGTTATTGAAGAGAACGATAAAGAATCCGGTAACCCAATTCCTCAAGCTGGATATTCATCATCCCATCCTTGGTGCGTACAGGCTGCCCCGTGAGCGCATCATACCAGTCATTGGTTTCCATGGGATGGCTTAATACGGTCTTTTCTTCCGTATTGTTCATCCATACCGTGAAATGGACACGACGGTTCAACCGTTCATAAATGATCCGGCTATCTCCATGGTCTGCCTTCAGAAAACGGAAGCTGCCGGAAACTAATACCTCATGCTTGCGCCTTAGAGCGATCAAGAGCTTATAGAAGTCATAGAGCTCGCGGTCCTGCTTGGACTCATCCCATTCCATACATTTGCGGCAATCCGGGTCTTCCCCTCCCGTTAAGCCAATCTCATCTCCATAGAAGATGCATGGGGTTCCCATAAAGGTAAGCAAAAACACGACACATAGCTTAAGCCTCCGCTTATTTTCGCCAACCCGGTTCATCACCCGGGGCGTATCATGGCTGCATAGCAGATTGAAAATCACTTCATTGGTTTGCTGCGGATACCGCATCAGCAGGCCGCTTATACTTGTTGCAAAGTTATAGCCATCCATACGTGAGCTGGAGAAAAACTCTAGCAGCTTGTTGGAAAATGGATAGTTCATCACCGAATCAAATTGGTCGCCAAGCAACCATTTCAGCGAATCATTCCATACCTCGCCCACAATATAGGCATTTGGATTGGCCGCTTTGACCACATCCCGGAAATCCCTCCAAAAATAATGATCGACCTCGTTGGCCACATCCAGCCGCCAGCCATCAATCCCGACTTCCTTGACCCAATATTCAGCTACCTCAAGCAGGTATCTTTTAACCTCCGGGTTAGCCGTGTTCAGCTTGGGCATATAGCCATAAAAACCAAAGGTATCGTAGCTGGGAATTCCTTCATGAATGCTCAAGGGATAGCTATGGATATGGAACCAGCTGGCGTATTCAGATTTCGCCCCTTTTTTAAGCACATCCTGGAACGGGGGGAAATGCTCACTGCAATGGTTAAATACCGCGTCCAGCATAACTTTAATCCCCCGAAGGTGGCAGGCCTCTACAAGCTCATGGAGCTTTTCATTGCTGCCTAAATGGGAATCGACTTTTTTGTAATCGACGGTGTCGTATTTATGATTAGAGGGCGCCTCAAATACCGGTGTTAGGTACAGCGCTGTGATGCCGAGGTTTTCCAAATAATCGAGATGGTTAATGATCCCTTGCAAATCTCCACCAAAGGAATTGGTGTACGTCGGCTTACCGCCCCACGGCTCCGTATTAGCCGGATCATTCGAAGGGTCGCCATTAGCAAAGCGCTCGGGGAAAATCTGATAAAATACCGCCCTTTTCGCCCATTCCGGAACCATGTGAAGGTCAACCTCATGAATATACGGAATATCATAATAGCCTCCAGTTGGCATTGGACGATAGTGGAGGATTCCATTTTCCGTGAGCCACACCGTTTCCGAGCCCGCACGTATGCGGAAGCAGTAGGAAACCCGCTTATTGGGCGGACGAATACTCGCCTCCCAGTAATCGAACATTTTATCGGCTCCTGTTTTCTTCAACGGGTATTCCTCATAAAATCGAGCCCAGTCGTATTTGTCGCCAGTCTCTGCGGTGACTTCTTCCACATCATCCCGTTTTGTGCGGACTCGCACATGGATTGTGTCTTTATCGTAGGCGTAGGCCCAGTTGTTTTGGGCGATATGGTAAAAGCCTTCTAATAGCATCCAACCAGCTCCCCGTTTTATCTAGTCTTGTACTATGTATCCGCCTTTTCACTTACCATCTCCTTAACCAATTCCGATTTACCTCAAACAAGAGTAATGCAATAAAATAGGGACTTCGTCCATGAACCCAGTTTTAAATCGTATTAGAGTCTCTTTTTATAAAAATAGGTCGTAAAACGATGTTTTTCATCGTTTTACGACCCATCATGTTAATTCGTAATAGTGAAACGAAACCAGTTGCCGCTTATACCTTGAATTTGTCCGCGGTGGCTTTCAACTGCCCCGCAGCCTCCATCAGCTCCTGCGACCTTGTGCTGGTCGCCTCGGAATCCTGCAGTTGGAGCAGCGAAGCCTCGGCTACCTGCTGCGCTTGGTCGGATGCGCTGCCGGCAATCCGCGCTATTTCCTCGATCCCAGCGGTCACTTCCTCCGTGCCCGCAGACATTTGCTCGGCCGCGGCAGAAATTTCCTCCATCTGAGTTGATACGTCATTGACGGAATTTAGCATGCGCGACAGCACTTCACGAAGCTGCCCAACCTGCAGCACGCCGTCCTTTATTTCCGCCTCGCCTAGGCTCATCGCATGTACAGCCGCTGCCATAGAGGCCTGGATGTCGGTAATCCGCTCGTTAATTTGCCGCGCGGATGCCTCGGATTGGTCTGCGAGCTTCCTGACCTCGCTGGCAACCACAGCAAACCCTTTGCCTTGCTCTCCGGCGCGCGCCGCTTCAATAGCGGCATTCAGCGCCAGTAATCCAGTTTGCGAAGCAATCCCGGATATGACCTGCGCCATCCCGCCTACGGCGTCCATGCCTTGCTCCAGCTTGTCAATCGCTAGGCCCACCCCGCTAGCTGATTCGCTGAGCGTAACCATCTGCCGCATCGCCTGCTCGGACGCCCGGTCGCCATCTTCGGCCTCCCGCGCCAAATGCTGGGTCGCCTCTGACACTTCGGCGGAAGCCTCGGCAATCCGCTGGATGCCGACAGCCATTTCTCCCATCGCCTTGGCGCTATCCTCGGCACTAATCGCTTGAGAGCCAGCCCCGTGGCTGAGCGACTCAATGGTATGCGAAATTCCCGACGCTGTGGCTGTAGACCGTACCGCACTATCTGTTAAATGGCCAGATATCGCACCTACCTGGTTAGACATCCGCCCGATGGTTCCCATCATTTCCTGTAAATGAGCGATAAATTTATTGATTTCGATGGCGAGCATCGCCATCTCATCCTTGCCTCGAACGGGAATCCGATAAGTAAGGTCAGCCTCTTGGGAATTCAAGTTCGTCGCAGCCTGAAGTACAAATCTTAATTTGCGGGACACAATCGCACCCGATAAGAGGAATAAAAGTAACAAGACCCCTATGTATAAACCGCCAAACTCCAGCGCTACTTTCAGACGTTGCTGGGTAATAAAAGCATCCGAGGCTTGCTTCGATAAATCAACACGAACCGCTCCCCAGTTCTTGCCATCAATAACAAGCGGGTATGCCAAATCCCATCTTTCAAAGACCTGCTGTTCCACTACCTGCGAATATTTTTGCAGCAGCGTTTGTGATGTATCTTTATAAGAGGCTGCCGTGTAGCCAACAATATCATTAAATACACGATTAGCCCGATACTTTTGGCTGTTTATGCCCGTCGTGCCCCAAGCATCCTTCGATTCCTCGCCCAGTGGGCTACTTTTCATATTGTGAGTACCTACATAGCCATTAAAATCAGGATTAGCCGAATAAGCAATCGGCACAACGAAAATAACATTTTCATCTGTCAAAAAACCATCAATAACCCGTTGCCAATGGTCATCCGTGTAAGCGTCATAAGCGCTTGTATACTTGAGCTCGTATTTAGAGAGTGGAATCATCCGTCCATCAAAAAGCTTTTGCTGCAATGCCGCGTATGCAGGATCTTTGGCACGTTTTTGCGCTTCCAGCTCACTTTCAGGAATTAGCTGCAAATTGTCGTTAAACAAATTGCGCTTGAGGTCTTCACCTGACAGCCTCGTTCCATCTTTTAGAATTATTCCATCTCTAATGTCATTTTCAGTTATGCTCTGCAGCGCTTTGGAGAGTGAAACTGCCATCGTACTTCCTTTTTCAAAAAGCTGCTTTTCCGAATCGGCTCGAATTTTGTCCCATTCGTAAGCATATATACCACCTATCAGCACCAACAAAATGATCCCTGCAAACAACATAAATCTAGCCGTTAATGAGTGAACCCATTTAAGCATAGAGCACCTCCCATATTTGAATTATCACCCATATTGATTATACATGATCAATAAGCAAAAAGGCCTATTATGACCACAAATTTATATGTCTTTTTTACTATATCATATAAATCAGCTTCTGCAGCCTACCTGTCTATAGAAAAAGAGATCCTTGAAAGGATCTCCCTGCATGTGATTTGCTTCCCAGGTTATTAAGCTTCCACTATCGTCTCCAGCTTGCCTGCGGTATCCAGCAGCGGCTGCAATTCGGCTCCCAATGCGCGCTCCAGATAAGGGGCTGCATGCAAAAAGCTGCGGAAATCGAGATAGCTGCGAACCATCGCCGCTTGCTCCTCAGCTTTAAGCGAGTTGCCTTTGACCGCGCGGATTAATATATTTTTGGGTGTATGCTCCATATCAATAAACTCCAGCAGCTGCGTCCTGTAGCCCATGATGTCTAGCAATTGTGCTCGAATCGCATCGGTCGCGAGTGCCGAGAAGCGCTCCTTAAGGATGCCATGCTGCAAGAGTGGCGCCAGCACATCGCTCTTCACCTGCTGGAACAGCTCATGCTGGCAGCATGGCACCGATAAAATCACGCCTGCCTGCCAGCGGATGGCCTTCTCCAAGGCTGCGTCTGTAGCGGTATCACAAGCATGCAGCGTGACGACCATATCTACTTGCGCAAGCCCATTATAGTCAGCAATATCCCCGACTAGAAATTGGAGTCCGTCATAGCCAAAGCGTTCAGCAAGCTCACTGCAATGGCGGATAACATCCTCCTTCAAATCAAGTCCGATGACACGGATATCGAAGCCTTGGAGCTCCTTCAAATAATGGTACAGTGCAAACGTCAGGTACGACTTGCCGCAGCCAAAATCGACAATGTTGAGCGTGCGCCCAGTCGGCAAATGCGGAACGATATCGGCTATGAGCTCGACGAACCGGTTAATTTGCCGAAATTTATCATATTTCGGCGCCAGCACCTTGCCATCGGCATTCATGATGCCAAGCTCCACCAGAAAAGGCACCGGAGTGCCCTCCTCCAGCAAATAGTTTTTTTTGCGGTTATGGCTAAGCACGGCGGCCGGCTTCTTCGTCGGCGGCTTTGCAAGGATGCCGAGCTTGCCCTTTTTATTAATTAGCACCTGGTAATCAGCAGTTGCTGCCTGTATCAATCCCTGTCGGTACGTATCGGACAGCAGCAGAAGGATTCGACTGGCTGCCGCCGCAGGCAGCAGATTATCATGCAGCACTTTGTTGCCGCCAAAGGAGCTGAACTGGTAATGCAGCTCCCCCTTTAGCTCCAGCGGCTTGACCGTAACCTTGCTGTAGGTGGAGGAACTGCCCGTACGCAGCTGGCTGAAGGTCCCTTGGATCAAGGTGCTCTTTTTAATTACCTCATCAATTATAGTTTCCAATGATAACATTTGGCTTTGATTCCCCGTTCTGATTATTCTTTATGTGCGACATTCGCAAGGGAAGATCGGGCTCTATCTTCAGAAAGTCGGCCTCAGCCGGATCAGCCTATCATCCTCTGCGCCTGGATTGCCACGGCCATCACGGTTGTTCGTCATAATATAGATCGAGCCGTCCGGCCCTTCCATAACATTACGAACCCGGCCCAGTTCATTCTTGAAGAGCGGCACCAGCTGCTGGACAGACTGCTGGTCACTTCCTAAGATCACGCGGAGCACCTGGGTGCCGCGCAGATTGGCTGCCAGCAGATTACCCGTCCAAGGTCCTTTCGTTACGAAAGTAATCCCGGATGGCGCCCAGGTTTCTTTCGCACTGTGGGCTATCGGCGTCTTAAGGGCGCCTGGACCCAGCTTCGTCTTGTCTTTGGCTGCAACCTCGGCTATATCGCCCTCGATCAACGGCCAGCCATAGTTAGCACCGGGCTCGATCAGGTTAAACTCGTCATGGGCCGATTGGCCATGCTCTGTGCTGAACAGCTTGCCCGTTACAGGATGCCAGGACAAGCCCTGCGGATTACGATGCCCCAAGCTGTACACAGGGGAATTCGGAAACGGGTTATCCTTCGGGA
Organism: Paenibacillus agricola; assembly: GCF_011440305.1. Lineage (GTDB taxonomy): Bacteria > Bacillota > Bacilli > Paenibacillales > NBRC-103111 > Paenibacillus_S > Paenibacillus_S agricola. The sequence goes on from NZ_JAAOIW010000007.1 coordinate 84,423, forward strand.
TGGAGCCGTCCGTTTGGATGCGTAATATTTTTCCACCTAGCTGGTCGAGCTCTTGCGCCATAGAGGCTTTGCCGGCATCACCGCTTGTGATATAGAGCAAGCCATCGGGTCCGATTTTGACCCGTCCGCCATCATGATTCTGTGCCCCGGGCAGCTTGTCTATAATAACTTTATCCAGCTTTAATTGGTTGCCGCTCTCTATCATGCGCAGCACCTGGTTTCGGGTTTCTCCACCCTCCTCGTACGTGTGGTACACATACATTGCGTGGTTATTGGCGAAATCCTTATCCAGCACCAGTCCCAGCAGGCCGGACTCCCCTTTCTGGGTGAAGGGCTTCTCAAAGCGATAGGCTGGCTGCTCCAACAGCTTGCCGTTATCGATTACGCGAATAAGCCCGCCACGTTCCGTGAAGAAGATGCGTCCATCGGCTGCTATATCCATATCCCATGGCACGTCCAGCTTGCTCGCAAGCACCTCCTGCGTATACGGGAAGTCCGCATTTACATTGGCGGCAGGAGTTGCTGGAGCCACCGGCGTTTGTGGGGTTGCCGTGGGCGGGGTAGCTGCGGGCGGGATCGTTGCGGTTGGCGGCTGTGGCACCACAGTTGCCGGTTGAGTCGCGGAAGCCGGCGACTTCGTCTCGGCGTCAGTGCAGCCTGTCGCAGCAAGCCCTAATGACATTGCGGCCGTAATCAGCCATATATTAAAGCCATTCATTCCATTCATTCATTTATCCCCCCTAAATTGATAGCGATTCTAAGCCTTTTCTTTATTATACCGAATCCTGTGCTTGAAAAGCTAATGGAGCGAATAAAACAAAAAGAGCACTGCTTATAGCAGTGCCCCGGGTTTAATATCATTTATTTACCCAAGAATGCTTCCAGCATCCAAGTGTGTTTTTCCAAGCTTGCATGGATCGAGAGCAGCATATCGCCAGTTGTTTCGTCGCCGGCTTTCTCAGCAGTTTCCATACCTTCTTTCAGTTGGTCGTTAATTAGCTTAAAGTCCGCAACCACTTCGCGAACCATATCTTCTGCCTTTTCCGTACCTTGGGCTTCCTTGATATCGGATTCCTTCAGCATACCCGCCATAGTGGCAATTGGTTGGCCATGCAATGTAAGCAGTCGCTCCGCAATTGCATCAAAATGCAAAGTCGTTTCGTTGTACAATTCCTCAAGCTTAATATGAAGCGTGAAGAAATTAGGTCCCTTGACGTACCAATGGAAATTGTGCAGCTTAATGTATAGAACACCAAAGTTAGCTACCTGATGATTCAAAATTTGATGTAATTGGTCAGTTGAGTTTTTAACTGCATTAGCCATAATGGACACTCTCCTTGAATGGTTTTATAGGTTTCTGAAATGAATCTACCTCTATTAAATAACCTTCCAGCGCTAACTTGAAACAACTATAGCTAAGTATACCCAAATTCAGGAAAGTCATGCGTCACTCTAAGAATCCTCCCGTGAGCGGCTCCGCTTGTCCAGCCAGCGGTAGCTTTTTCTTACCAAATCCAAAACATGCTCAGGGATCGGCAGCTTATGGAAAACCGGAAAATAAAACCGGTTATACGCCGTTTTCACATCATCCCACATGGAGCAAGGGTCCTCTTTGAGAAAATCTGAGACATCTACCACAACGCCGCGCTCGTTCTGGAGCATTACATTTTTGCCGTGCACATCATGTGGGAACAAGCCGCGCCCACGGGCGTAGTCCAGCGCGTCATCAATATCGTCAACGGCCTGCTGTGGGATATAAATGCCACGCAGTAGGCAAGCATAAAAGGTGTGGCCCCTTAGCCGGCGAAGGATTAGATAATGCGAGCCTACATACAAGCATTCCGAATAAGCCGGATGGTTGCCCAGCCTGCGGTAGACCTCTACCTCCTCCTGGATTCCCGGACGCCCTGGAGCATACACCTTGACCACGAAATCGTCCATTTCAGGATGGGTCATAACCGCTGCATAATTACCAGCACCCAACAGCTTCCACGGAAAAGGGACATGGTGTGGGACGACTGGGTTGCGAGGGTCGGCACTTTCTATATGCAAATGTGGCAGTAGCTCTTTCTCTACCTTATCAATTAGTTTCTCAATTCGTTCCTCACTCATAGCCAAAGCTCCTCCACCTTGTTAACCACCATATCCCTGCATGGCCAGCCTTGGGCTGATAGCGAATTGTAAATAGCTTCCTTTATTGCACATACGCATATTGTAGCATATGAAAAAACCGCATGCGAACCTAGGATTTGCATTCTGCCGCGGATCCCTGCCGCCGATGCATTAAGCTTTGCTATGAAAGCAAGGATGGCTATTGAAACCTCGGTATGCCTCATCGCTATTCCCCATTTGACCACAAGATTACAGTCAATGTCGGAACCGCAAGCACAATTCCAAACCATTTATCGACAAAAAAGAGCTTATCGAACACGCCGATAAAGCCCATAAGATCTTAACATTTCCTTTCCTTACCTCATAGAAGGGGAGAAAGCAGCCTCGCTACGGATTCCGTGGCCCGGATCAGCCGGTTCCGACAATCATAGCCCTCGCATGTTAAGATTTGGCAGTCCAGCATGTCCTGTTCAAAGGTCGCTTCAAGCTTGGCGGCTACATCGGAACCGTATAAAAAAGCGGTGATTTCGAAATTAAGCTCAAAGCTGCGATGATCCATATTGGCCGTCCCTACAGCCGCTGCCTCTCCATCCACTGCAATCGTTTTCGCGTGAAGGAATCCTTTTTCATACAAATAGCATTTGGCTCCGGCGCGTAACAAGTCACCTATATGTGCATAAGAGGCCCAATGGACCAACCTATGGTCGCCTTTAGTCGGGATCATAATCCGCACATCAATGCCCGATAAGGCAGCTATTCGCAGTGCATTTAGTACCCCTTCATCAGGAACAAAATACGGGGTTTGCACATATATATTTTTTTTGGCCTGAAAAATCATCTTAATGTAGCCATTCTTAATCTGCTGCTTATCCGAATTCGGGCCGCTGGATACGACCTGCACCGCAGTCCGAGCTACATCCTTCATCTCTGGAAAGAGCACAGGCTCGAAAGAGAGCATCTCATTCGAAGCGACATCCCAATCACGCATAAACTGAATTTGCAGCCTGTGCACCGCATCACCATATATCATCAAGTGCGTATCCCGCCAATAGCCAACCTTCTTGTTGAGCCCCAGATATTCATCCCCGATATTGAATCCGCCAATAAACCCAATCTTTCCATCCATAATAGCAATTTTTCGATGGTTTCGGTAATTGAAACGAAAGTTCAAGTAAGGAATTTTGGCAGGAAAAAAGGAGTGGACCATTCCTCCGGCCTGCCGCAACGGAAGCAGCATTTTTTTGCTGATATCTAATGACCCGATATCGTCGTACAACAGCCGCACCTCAACCCCAGCCTTCGCTTTGCGAGTCAATGCTTCAATCAACCGACGGCCTGTAGCATCATTCCCAATTTTATAATAAAGCAAGTGGATGTGCTGCTGTGCCTGCTCGATTTTCTCCAATAACATTTCAAATTTACGTTTGCCGTCTGTAAGCAGGGTGACCTCATTATTTTGTGTTAAGGGCGAGATGCTGCTAAGCAAATTCATATAAATCAGATGCCGAAAATTGGGCACTACGGGATCATGGTACACATAGGTTTCATCATGAATAGCTACCCGCTGGTCTTCAAGCTCCTCTCGCACCCACCGCTCCATCCTTGGCTTTAGCCTGTACACCTTTTGCCGTGCGAGATTTTGTCCAATGAACAAATAAATAATACATCCAATCAGTGGCAACAGCAGCAGCAGCATGAGCCATGCCCATGTAACCCCTACATTGCGCCTTTCTAAAAAAATAATGACTACCGCAAATAAAAGATTAATAAGCGGTATCCAGTTATTAATAAACTTCCATACAGGAATAATCCAATCCTCCATAAAAGGCATTCTGCCCACCCCATCATTCATCTCAACTAAGCATACTCTTATTCTTATAAGATACCATACCTGATGTCGTAAAACTAAGGCTGCTCCAAGAAGTGATATGGATTAAAATATGACAAATAACTACCTTATTTGCGCATAGAAAGGATTTGGCTATTTTTTATCGAACTAACAAGCTATATTGTTTTTAAATTATACATTTCAACATTTCCCAAGGAGGCCTTTTAGTGAAAAAAACCATCCATATTCTGCTATCTACTTTACTCTTATGTGGCTTATGGAGCGGCACTGCTGGAGCACAGCTTAATGAAACAGAGGCTTTATTCAGCTCTTCCCAAATCGTTGACAATACCGCAGTGAGCAGCTTCCATAAAGCATTTATCCCTAACCAGGTGCTGGTGAAATATAAACCAGGCACAGCTTCGGCAGCTTCTCCCTTTAGTGCATCCCCAATGGTCTCCATTAAATCCATGGAAACCGATGACCATGTTGGTGCTATCAAACTGGAATTGTCTGCAGGCTCCGACGTATACCATACTATTAAAGAGTTAAATAACAATCCTGATGTGCTGTACGCACAGCCCGTTTATACGTACCAGCTGTCTGCCCCTAGCGTCTCCGCCGTTGTATACGGCGATGACTTACAGCCACAGCAGTGGGGCATCAAGGCATCCCACCTCGATTCCCTGTGGGAAAAGGTGCCGGCAAGCAAACGTGGGCTGGTCAAGATCGCGATTATCGATTCCGGCGTGGATTTCGACCATCCTGACCTTGTAGGCAGCTTGGACAAAGGCGTTAACTTTATTACGCCATCTGCCCTACCCAATGATGATAATGGCCACGGCACCCACGTGGCCGGCATCGCAGCAGCAATCACGAATAATAATGTCGGGATTGCTGGCGTAGCTGGCGGTGTCCGTATTCTACCGGTCAAAGTAACGAATGCTGAGGGCTCAGGCAATTCCCGTACAATTGGCCAAGGGATCATATGGGCGGCCGACCAAGGCGCATCCGTCATTAATTTAAGCTTAGGCGGTGATACCGTGGATCCTTATCTACAAGATACGATTCAGTACGCTCAGAAGCTAGGATCGCTTGTGGTGGCAGCGGCAGGAAATGAAAGCAACCATGCCGCTGGTCTTGATGCTCCTATTAGCTATCCAGCTGCTTATCCCGGCGTGATAAGTGTTGGGGCGATTAATGAGCCAACCGCTGAAAACATCAGCAATAACCAGACTGAGTCCTATACTTATGCCAATTTCTCGAATGTCGGACCAGAGCTTAAGCTGGTCGCCCCAGGAGTGAGAATTTATAGCACATTATTAGGCGGAGCGTATGGCAACAAAAGCGGAACCTCGATGTCAGCACCATTCGTTACCGGCTTGGCAGCAATGGTGAAAGCTGCCGACCCGTCGCTTGCTGCCAGCCAACTTCAAACGATTATTACGGCCACTGCCACCGATTTGGGCGCAGTCGGCAGAGATAACAATTACGGAAACGGCCTTATCGATGGAGCGCGTGCTTTCGAAACTCCGCGATTATTGCTGGAGCCCACACTTAGCCCTGCAACAGTGGCAACAGCGACCTATACGTATATGCCAATTACCATCAATGCCAATGATTTTAATGGCGATTTAAATACAAGCCTTCAATCTACCACTTCGGGAAATGTAGTATTGAAGGTCAGCCAATATATACCTGCAAGCGGTCAATGGGTAGCGACCGATACAGCACCTGACAAGGTGGTTGCTCTAAGTGGTGGAGCTGCGTTCGTAGGGCTCGAGCTTCCGCTCGCAGGATTGTACAGCGTAAGTGCCATAGCAGAGTCTAACGCTGTGGACAAGCTATACATCCCCTCAAACACATTGTATTCCAGAGAATTCTTGCCAGCATCCGACACGACCTTATCGGCAATAAGTATCAATAATAGCGCCATCGCGATAACTCCCAACCGTAGCTATTACGAGGCGACAGTGGATGCACCCATTGCATCCGTAGTCATTAATGCTACTGCTGCATCTGCCAAGGCTACTATTACTATTAACGGGCAAGCCTTCCAAGCAGCCTCAGGCTCCCGTACCGTCAGCCTTAATCAGGGAGAGAACTTTATTACGGTTACAGTGATTGCGGAGAATTTCACTACGCAGACCTACACTCTATTGATTTACAAGAAATATGCTTCATCCAACAATTACATTAGCAAGATTTACTATGACGAAGGTGTATTGGTTACACCCTTCAATAAAGAGACATCACATTATACACTTTACGTCAGCAATTCAACGAAAAACCTGGCCTTTGCAGCTTTATTAGAAAATAAAGAGGCTACTCTGGTCATCGATGGTGCAGCCACTCCCGACGCAACTTTACACATCTCAAGGCAGTTACAAACGGGTAGCAATCCTTTTTATGTTATTGTTACCGCCCCAGACGGTTCCGCCCGAAATTATGTATTCAACATTGTACGCTTATTCGGAGAACTAAGCACAGGTATGCTGAAAAACGTTACAATAAATAGTGGCGGGGTAGTAACCTCACCCTTGTTCAACCCAGAATTATACAGCTATCAAGCAATAGTCGACTATAGTATAACCAATCTATCCTTGTACTTGATGCCTATCCTTCCATCCACTTCAGTTAAGCTAAATAACATTGCTGTGACTGACGATACACCGGTAAACGTCTCTTTAAATGTAGGAGATAACACCTTCACGGCAACTACAATCGGAATCGATGGCGCTACCAAAACCTACACCTTCACGATTACACGCCGCCCAGCAGTAATTTCCGGCGGCGGTGGTGGCGGCGGTGGCGGCGGTGGCGGTGGTGGTGGCGGTGGTGGCGGCGGTGGCGGTGGTGGTGGCGGTGGTGGCGCAACGACCACCGAAAATACAACAGGCACTATTTCTGTTCCTGTTGCAGTCGTTATCACAGCTTCAAATGAGCAATTAAAGAATGAGCTGGAAGCTTTGGACCAGACCAAGATCACAATAGACGCCAAAACGGGTAATACAGGCTCTGGAGTCCAAGTCCAATTCAGTGCTTCCATCCTGCAACTGGCCACTGACAAAAATAAATCAATCTTTATCGATACGGGACGGCAAGTGTTCGAACTGCCTCCTGGAGCCATTGAAGTACAAGATAGCAGTGCTATCGTTAAATTCAGTGTAATCCCAACCACAGGAGCTGACATTTTAATTAAAAAGCCCGGACAATCACGGGACATTTCTTCCGTCTTCGACTTTAGCGTTTCTGTGGGTACCGATACCATCAGTGCCTTCGCCAAACCGCTGACGATCCAGTGGAAAGTTGACCTTCCTCAAGACGTTCAGCCCGCGAAGCTGGGTGTATACACCTTTAACTTGTCCAAGCAAAGCTGGGACTATGTCGGTGGAAAAAGTGATGCCGATGGGATGATTACATTTACAACCAACCATTTTTCGCAATTCGTTGTGCTCGAATACAACAAAACCTTTTCGGATATGACCACACATTGGGCCAAACCCGAGGTTGAACAACTGGCAACCAAATTTATCGTAACGGGCATTTCCGATAACATGTTTGCCCCTGAGCAGAAGCTAACCCGCGCTGAATTCGCGGCATTGCTCGTCCGGACGCTTGGCATAACAGCAGTCAAGGGCACGGGTACCTTCCAAGATGTGCAGCCAACTGACTGGTACCATGATGTCGTCTACCAAGCGTACGGTGCAGGCCTCATTGAAGGGTTAGATGCCTCTACCTTCGCCCCTAGCCAGCTTATCTCGCGTGAACAGATGGCAGCCATGATTATGCGAGCCTACAGCCTTGGAACGGGAAAACAAGAAAGTGATATCATCATCACACAAGAAGTGAACTTCATCGATGGAGAGCAGACCAGCAGTTGGGCGCAAAATAGTGTGCGACTTGCTAATGGTGTAGGTTTGCTGGGCGGTTTCCCAGATGGCAGCTTCAAGCCCCAAGATACAGCCAGCCGCGCCCAAGCGGCAGTACTGATCAAACGCCTGCTTGATACCATAGAAAAATAACCAGCAACAGCAAAAAGGGACTTAAGGCATAATATCCTTAAGTCCCTTTCTATCATAATAAACCTTCGTAGCAGTAAACTGCTATAGGCGGAGTTGACATTGAAGTTTAAAAATACAGCTTTACGAAGTCGCAACCCGTTTGTTACGCATCGCCTTAAGGAGTGTCAGTTTATTGCCTGCTTGCTCCAGAAAGTCCCGATATTCTGGCGTTTCTTTGCCATAAATAGCAATTCGTCCAACCTCATTGTAGTGAACGCCCCAGCCATATTTCTTCGGAAGTTGGGAGGCTCTTAGGCAGGGATGTGATTTTTTGAATAGATCTTCTCGAATCTGCCGGAGAATATCCCCTGATTGATCAAGCGGAATACCCTTGTGGAGCAGATACACTTGAAAAAGCAACTCCTCATGGTTATAGAAATAAGGATGCTCCTTTAGAAGCTCGTATTGTATAATGTGTGCAGGCTTTGCTTCTTTTTTAGAAATTGGAACAACACCATATTCAACCGGGCAATCAGCAGCGACTTGAATAAACGTAGCTACATACGACAATCTTCCCACCCCCTTGTTAAGCTTAGGCAAAAATTTCCATGACCCTATCATAGCAAATAAATCATACTGAACCTATTACCGAAAGGCTATTTGATACAAGTAAATTCATTATAGACAGAACATTTCCAAAGCATGCGAATTCTGGACGCGCATTGTAGCACTATGTATGATGTGATCCCATTAAATTTCACCTTGTTATTACTACCTTTACTACCTTTACTACCTTTACTACCTTATGAGCATTATCCCCATTATTCAGGAACTTCCACCACTCAATAACCATTTATTAAATATGTTAACTATGCCTCGTTAACTACATGCACTGGTCATACCTCTAGCTGGTAACGAACCTGATCGTGGATAGTCACCTAAACATGCTTATTATCAGCCCATTTTTGTGTGCCAGTTAACCGATTAAAGCTGAGTAAGTAAGCGTGGGTATACTGACACATTGACGAGTTAGATGAGTGAACATTGAAATACCTGCGTTTTCAAGCTTCATATTTATCCGATAACTAAACTCATCAAGATAAGCCTGTAAATGTTTGGGACCGATCCCATTAAATTTGTTGCTAATCCAGCAACTAGCTTCATGTACAATGTCCACAAGTTTTTTAAAGCGAAGCGGACTAAAACGGGCAGTTACACATTGTACATCAACAGTGCCAGGCGCTACCTGATATTTAATAAATACTTTTGTTCCATCAGGCACTACTAAACGCTCACGCAGATGCTCATTGGCAACAAGTTTGATTTTAATACAGGCTGGTTCTCCCTTATCGGTGATGGAGGCACCAATCAATAGAGGCTGTTCCTTTGGATGCCGTAATACTGAAGCATTATGTGGATTCCCATATATAGCACTATTGATCCTTACAATACCTGAAAGCAACTTTCCAGCATCCTGGTTCATAGCGTAGCGTATTTTATGAAGCATCAACCAAGCCGTTTTATAAGTTACACTAATAGCAGCACGAAGCTGAACAGCATTGACGCCAGTAGGCTGAAATGAGACAAGGAGCAGAGCATGGAACCATTTTTGCAGAGAGGTTTTACTGCCTTCCATCACTGTTCCAGCGAGAAGTGAAGATTGATGACGGCAAGCCGCGCACTCAAATAGTGGAATTTTACGAGTTGTGATTTTATAAGCACGGTTATGCCCACAGTATCTACAAGTAAACCCATTTGACCATTTTGTGGCCATCAGTGCTTCTATGCATGCTGCCTCCGTACTATAATGATCAAGCAACTTTTCCAAAATCATCAGCCCATCCGTCAATGTTATGCACACTCCTTTATGGAATACTACACATCTTCAGTAATCTCATCTGATCATATCTTCCAGATACTTTATCCATTAATTATACCAAACATATGTTCCATTTACAAATATTGTTTGTTTTTTAATAAGAAACGGGATTAAAAAAAGAAAAGACAGCTCCACCTGTGTAAAGGGGATACTGTCTATAAGGATTCAAACTAACTATTGCCCTCGCTGAACATGATTGTCCTTTTTGCTCATAACAGATGAGGATGAGCCTCAATTATAGGTTGCAGCTTGCCTGCTAAATTATAACCCATCTGGATATGCCCCGCTTCAGACGGATGGAGAAGATCGCAGCTAAGCCCTGCCTTATCCGATAAAATATCGCTTCCCTCGATCAGATGCAAATTCGGGCGGGATTGTGCAGCAACGAGTTCCCTTAAAATTTGCCTATAGACATCGTCCCTCAATGAAGTCTCATCGGGCTCTTTAAGCCAATTAGAAAAATTCGGATAGGTGGTAATTACCACAATGGGCTTATCTGGATGCTTACGTGTGATTTGTTCAATCAAATAAGTCGTTCGCATCTTAAATTCCTCCGGTGTAAACCACCTGCGCATATTGATGCCTAACTCTAGTGTAGCCAAGTCCCAATCTTCCCGCCCCACTAAGTAGTCGACCACTTCGGTTTCACACAAGCAGGCGCCGCTAAGACCTTGGTTTAGAACGTCCACCTTCAGCAGCCTAGCAGCTTGCTGGATGTAAGTATTCACATTATTAAGCGCTGCTCCCCCATGTGTGATCGAAGATCCGTAAGCAAGCCATCGCAGCTTGGGCACTTCATCTGCATGCGGAGGTCGTACAGCATGGCCAAATGTATCGAGCTCGTGAAAAATGGCATTGTAACGGCAAGTAAATATTCGCCATACATCCGTGGAAAAACGGCCCGCTTGCAGGAGCTCCGGCTTGATTTTATCGAACAGCTCTGGCTTTTCCAAGAGGATCGTATGCCTTACTCCAGGTTGCAGCCTATGGTGAGAGTGGACATAATCTCCCTTGAACACCATCAAGTCACCCGTTGTTTCAAGCGCTTCCATAGTAAGGCGAATCTTCCCGGCTTCCGTCACAAAACGGATCTCGCATCCGCTCGATTGAGTCGCCGCCATGCGGCCTTGGTCACCCATGCTGGCGCGGATTGACTGCGGAAAGCGTTGCAGCTTTAAGCCCGAACGAAGTGGATTTTCCTCCAGCTCAGCTATATTATGAAATTCCATTTGATAAGCTCGCATTTAATCATTCCTCACTTTTGTAAAGGATGTTAAAATTTATAATTCCCATTATATCACAGTGATTCTGAGCCTGAGGATAATAGCTATCCATAGGTTATCCACAATTTGTCCACAAAATAGCCCACTTATCAACAATTTATCAACATTTATACCAACTAGCTACAAATAGCTCACAAGAATGCAAGTATTGATAAGTAGGTTTATAGCGTATTGTAGCTTACTGCTTAGCTTGTGCATCAAAGGAACGGATAACCTGCTCGGCCGTCTGTTCCAGCAATTCAGCAGCCCTACTCATGGCCTCCTGGAGTGTCATTGGACCGGTCACTATGCTATGGACGCTTGTGATTCCAACCTCGTATAAGGCCTCAATACCTCGGCCAACAGATCCTGCTAAACAAATCGTCGGTACGCCGAATTTCTTGGCTTCTTGGGCGATGCCCATCGGTGTTTTGCCTGAGGCTGTCTGGAAATCGATTTGCCCTTCACCGGTAATAACCAAATCGGCACCCTGCAGATGGTCCTGCAAACGCGAATATTCAATTACGATATCAATCCCTCGTTTGATTGAAGCCTCGAAAAATGCTAAAAAAGCTCCACTGATCCCCCCTGCCGCTCCTGCTCCGGGAAGCTCATGCACCCGTTTACCCGTTTTCGCAGCAATCAGGTCAGCCCATGCCACCATATTCAGCTCTAGTTTCTCTACGATTTCAGGCGTCGCACCTTTTTGCGGACCGAATACATGGGATGCCCCTTGCGCACCCACGAACGGATTCTGCACGTCAGAGGCGATTAGAAAGCGGGATTCAGCAATACGCGGATCCCACTCGCTATCATCAATCACAGCAATGCGGCTTAATGTACCGCCCCCATAGCCTACGGAGTTTCCCTCGGCATCCAGCAGCTTCATACCTAAAGCCTGCAGCATGCCCGCTCCGCCATCATTCGTCGCGCTGCCACCCAGCGCCAATAGAAAGCTGCGGCAGCCCGCATCCAGTGCTTTGCGGATCAGCTCGCCAGTTCCATACGTAGTCGCGACCAGCGGGTTGCGCTTCTCCGTAGGGATTAAGTATAAGCCGGATGCGCTGGCCATCTCGATAACAGCCGTCTGATCCGGCTCCAGCAGCCCATACTCGGCTGCAACGAGGACGCCGAGCGGCCCGGTTACCGTCGCTGGCACCTTTGTGCCGCCAGCTGCGGCAATTAGGCAATCCAGCGTGCCTTCCCCGCCATCTGCGACCGGTACGAGAATGGTTTGTGCTTGCGGCATGTACCTTTTAATGCCTCGTTCAATCGCTTTAGTTGCGTCATTGGCACTAATGCTGCCTTTGAATGAATCGGGGGCTATAATAATTTTCATAAGAAATCCACCTTCCTATACATGCATTGGTTATAATAATTAAGTATAAGGGATTGCAATCGAAAAATATTCAGTTATTACCAATAAAAATAGGATGAAATCCGAGTGGTTTTTTGTATGTTAGTGGAGCGTAGATTTATGAGAAAATTGCTAAAAGGGCAGGGGGGTTGGCATGATGCTAACTGTTGAAATGGCTGAGCATATTGTCCGCGAAACCATGGAACGATTACATAGGAACATCAATATGATGGACACCTCTGGGCGCATCATCGCTTCCGGCGACCGCTTCCGGCTAGGGGAGCAGCATGAAGGGGCGGTCGAAGCGATCCGAACGGGACAGCCGCTCCTAATCGACGAAGCGAACCGGGAGGAATGGAAGGGATGCCAATGCGGGATTAACATCCCTGTGCTGTTTCACCAGCAAATTGTTGGTGTAATCGGTATAACGGGACAACCGGCTGAGGTGTCAGAGCTTGGCGAACTGGTGAAGATGGCCACAGAACTAATGCTGAATCAAGCTTTCCTTTTATCCCAAAAGGAATGGCGCAACCGCACCAAAGAAATCGTCATCGAGGAGCTGCTTAAAGCCGGTTCGGACGCCCGTAAGATAGAAGAGCGCCTGCAGCTACTTCGATTGCAGCTACAAGCGCCTTTTTATGTGATAATGGTGCGAACAGAATCCAGCTTTTCCTACAATGATCCGCTTGCTGCCAAAATTGAGCTCTGGCTAGGGGGCAAGCACGAGCTGGTTGGAGTATTAGATACGCATCGGCTATTCATTCTGCTCTCTAAAATGGACCAGGACCGCCTGAGCAGCAGGCTGGATTGGCTCTCCGCAGAGCTTTACCAATCTGGTCTCCAGTTTCAGATTGGATGCTCCTTGCAGGTCACAGGGCTTGATGCCGTTGCTATAGCCTATCAGGAAGCTGAAGCGGCACTTCGTTATGGCAGTAAGGACAAGCCTTGGAGCAGCTATGCTGGGCTGGAGCCGCAAACCATTGTCCAAAAATCTGATGAAGCTACAAAGCAACGGTTCGTTAAACGGATTTTCCCAGATTTATCAGAGCAATCCGTACTTACTTTGCAAACCTTCTTTAATTGCGATCTGAATATTCAGGAAGCGGCGCAGGCCTTGTTCGTGCACAGAAATACTTTAATTTATCGCCTGAAGCGCATCAAGGAGCTGACTGGCTACGATCCACAAAGCTTTAAAGACGCCGCAGCACTGCAAATCGCCATATGGATTTATGAGCACCCAGACAATTAGCCTTTACACACCTTAAACAACAAACGAGCTTTTCAAAGATACAATGCGATTAAACACGGGCTTGCTAGGCTCTGAAAGCTTAGGATCCACGTTAAAATAACCATGGCGGAAAAATTGCAGCTTGTCATGTGCTTGGGTTGAACTCATATTGGGCTCCACGAAGCCTTGAATGACCTCCAAAGAATTCGGATTAATGTGCTCCATAAATGAATCGCTGTCGCCTTTTTCCTCATCCAGAATCAAAGGCTCGTACAAACGGAACTCAGCTGGCAGCGCTTGGCTTGCTTCCACCCAATGGATCGTCCCCTTCACCTTGCGTCCCGAAAACCCGCTGCCACTTTTCGTTTCGATATCGTAGGTGCAGTGGATTTCTATTACATTCCCCTGTTCATCCTTGACAAAATCATTGCATTTTATAAAATAGGCATTTTTAAGGCGTACCTCGTTGCCTGGAAACAGACGGAAATATTTGTTGGGCGGATTTTCCATAAAATCATCTTGCTCAATATAAATTTCCCGAGAGAACGGGATTTCACGATTGCCCAGCTCTGGATTCTCGGAATTATTTTCGGCCTCTAGCAATTCTGTCTGACCTTCTGGATAATTCGTGATTACAACCTTTAGCGGCCGAAGCACAGCCATCGTTCTCAAAGATTTCAGCTTCAAATCCTCGCGGATAAAATGCTCCAGCAGCCGCTCGTCGACCGTGCTGTTGCTTCTGGCAACCCCTACTTCACGCACAAAGCTTCGGATTGCTTCCGGTGTAAAGCCCTTGCGGCGCAGCCCACTTATAGTTGGCATGCGTGGATCATCCCAAGCATCGACGATTTTCTCATCGACCAGCTGCTTGAGGAACCGTTTGCTCATTACCGTATTGGTAATATTGAGGCGTGCAAATTCGTATTGCTTCGGTTGGTGCTCCATCTCGCATTCTTGGACGACCCAATCGTAAAATGGGCGTTGGTCTTCAAATTCCAGTGTGCAAATCGAATGGGTTACGCCTTCAATTGCATCCTCTAACGGATGGGCATACGCATACATGGGATAGATACACCATTGGTCGCCAGTATTGTGATGCGTCGTATGTGAAATGCGGTACAAGGCCGGGTCCCGCAAGTTGATATTGGGCGAGCTCATGTCAATTTTGGCGCGCAATATTTTATCGCCATCCTTGAATTCACCGGCACGCATACGTGCAAACAGATCCAAATTCTCCTCGATGCTGCGATTGCGGTGAGGGCTATCCTGACCGGGTTGGGTCAATGTTCCTCGGGTAAGGCGCATTTCCTCGGCAGATTGGTCATCGATATAAGCTTTTCCTTTTTTAATTAGCAGCACAGCTCTCTGGTACATTTCTTCGAAATAATCCGAGGCAAAAAACAAACCATCCCACTCGAAGCCCAGCCACCGGACGTCCTCTTTAATGGCTTCCACATATTCGTTATCCTCTTTAAGAGGATTCGTATCGTCAAAACGCAGATTCGTTCGCCCCTTGAATTCGTCAGCCAGCTCAAAATTAAGGCAAATCGATTTGGCATGGCCAATGTGCAAATAACCGTTGGGTTCCGGAGGGAAGCGGGTGATGATTTGGTCAACCTTGCCCGATTGTAAATCGTCAATTACAATATTTTTAATAAAATGGGAGGATGCAGACGGATTATCCAATTACAATCAACCTTTCTCATGCAGTAGTTTATACCCTATCATACACAAAAACGCCACGAAATATAATGCTTGAATCTATGAATCTATGAAATTTCTTGTAAACTCCTTGAAATGCACTTGAAATGCATTCCTGTTCAGGTATTAGCAGCTTGATAAATATCCAGCGCCCGCTTCATCCTCAGCCGATATTCTCCGCTGTTGTCCGAACAGGCGAATTGCACCATGCCGCTGCCTGAACCTTCACGCAAGGAGCGATCATTCAGCAGCTCACCAAGGCGATTTACCGTCCCGATGCTGCCGTCAATAATCTGAATATGCTTAGGCAGCAGCTCTGATAAAATCTGTCTGTAAAAGGGATAATGTGTACAGCCTAAAACTACAGTTCCGTAATGCTCCAGCCTGTAGGGCGCAAACTTGGCTGTGAAATAATCAACCATCAAGGCACGGTCAAACTGCAGAGATTCGCAGTATTCAACCAGCTCAGGAAGCGGTAGTGAATCCACAATGCTCATATCGTCTATGCGGTTCACTAGCTCGATGTATTTGGACTCGCGCAGCGTTAAAGGCGTGGCAAGCACCAGCACGCGCCTTCCGTTCAAGCGACTCAATTGTACCGCTGGCTTGACTGCTGGCTCCATGCCGATAATCGGTATGGAGGGATGCTTGAGCCTCAGTTCTGCGATGGCAATGCTTGTGGCCGTGTTACAGGCGACGACCAGCGCTTTAATGTCTAACTTCATCATCGTATCCACAGCGTCAAAAATGTATTGCTTGACCTCATCCTTGGGCTTTGTTCCGTAAGGGACATGAAGCGTATCTGCATAATACAAAAAGTCCTCCTGCGGAAAGCGCCTTATGCCTTCGTGCAGAACCGTAATGCCGCCTAGTCCCGAATCAAAAAAAGCTATCCTCATGTCTCCACCTGATTCGTAAAAGAATGTATTCCGTGTTAATGCTGACTAAATTCATTATACCTATAAAACGCGGAAAACCAATAGGCCATCCAGCCAGTTCGGCTAGGATGGTCTATTGAACCGCTTGTCTCAGTATTTAGCCAATCTATATTTTGCTTGCGCAAGCCCGCTTATTCAGCAGCAGTCTCTGTGGATAATACATAGACTTTTACATCCCGTTTTACACCAAAGTGGACGGCTTGGTTTAAGTCCTCCATGAATACGTCGATTCTTGCGCCGCGCACAGCCGAACCGGTATCCTCAGCAGTACGAACACCGATGCCGTCAATGAAGACATCGGTGCCAATCGGAATAATTGCAGGATCCACGGCAATGGTTCGCCCTTCCTCGGCCCTGCTGCCGCTGTAGGTGATACCGTAGGCAGCGTGTTCTTTGGTTTTGCCGGTAGACTCTTCCCCAGCTGTATAAGCAGTCAAGGTTGATTTCATCACCTGCCTGATGATTTTATTCTGGCCATCAGGCAGCTGGATAGCTGCTTCTTCCGCAGGAATAACCAGCTGCTCGCCCGCAATCAGCCGGTAAGGATCTTCAATCTCGTTTTCCACGGTAAGCGAAGCTTCGGATACGCCAAAGGTCTGCGATATATGCTCAAGGGTATCGCCAGGATTGATTTGATAGGAAAAGGGCTGCGGCTGCGCAGCCTGTTCCGTCTGTGCACTCTGTTCAGTCTGTGCACTCTGCTCCGCAGCTGGGACTTCCATGGCGCGCGACTGCTCCACCTCTGCTTGCGCCATCCTGGTTTCCACCTGTGCCTTCCCCGTTTCAGGATTGGAGCCATGTACCTTGTCTTCATTGAAGGCGAACGAACCCACCTTTAATTCTCCATCAAAGCTTATTGCATAGGTATGCAGGTTTAAATTGAATCCAAGTGCCAAAAAAAGCACAAACATTCCGAATACTCTTGCATTCGTTTGAAACACGTTTTGTTGCAAGTTTTGTTGCATGTGTTCAAGTATTTTTTGAAGCATATTTAGTAATCCTCCTGCAATTTTTCGCAAAAAATCTATTCGCAAGCATAGACCTTAAGCTCTCTAGCAATAGCTTCTGCACATAATTTGCTATTGCTAGTAGTAGAGTTACCCGATTTGAAGCAGGCTAAACCTTCCATTTTTTGTAAAAATTCATTTTTCCTATACCCACTATGGTCAAAATAAAACAAAAAAAGAGTCCGCAAAGCGAGACTCTTTTGATCTTCAATCCTTTTAAAATGCATATTTTTTCCATATAAAATAGTTTACGCTTTGTGAACGGCAACCGGAGCGGCCGGCTTCTGCCGCAGCATATAGTGAGTTAGTACCGCCGATGCACAGCCGAGGGCTCCGATAATAATAAAGCCTTCTTTTAACGTTAGCATGTCGCCTGCCACTCCCATAAAAAACGGTCCGACGAACATCCCTAATCCATAAATCGCCTGGTAAAAACCCATCGCTGTCGCACGTT
Source organism: Paenibacillus agricola (assembly GCF_011440305.1). Taxonomy (GTDB): domain Bacteria; phylum Bacillota; class Bacilli; order Paenibacillales; family NBRC-103111; genus Paenibacillus_S; species Paenibacillus_S agricola. Next base: position 102,193 of record NZ_JAAOIW010000007.1, read on the forward strand.
TATCAGGATGCATATGCTTGATGCTGAGCGACATGAGAATCGGCGTAGCCAGCCCGCGCCCGAAGCCTGCGATTGCCTGTGTGAAGATCAGCCAGCCTAATCCCGTCGTAAAGGGGATGACCATGCTAAAGAGCCCGCACAAAATAAACCCAAAAATAATAATCGACTTCTCGCCGAAGCGATTCGCCAAATGCCTTCCCCCTACCCAAGCGGCCACTGCCGTCGGAAAGGTCGAGAAAAACGTCAATAGCCCCATATCCAGCTTCGTCGCATGAAGCGATAACGCATATACCGGAGTAAAGCCGAAAACGGTTGCAAAGGTTAAAATTTGGAATAAAATCGCCAGTACCGAAACTACCATCAAGGTGCGGTCGCTGGCCACTTCGAGCACTCCGCGAGCGGTAATCTTCTGTGCATTATCATCGAACTTCTCGACCAGGAAAAACGAAGCCGCCATCCCTATCATGCCTACACAGGCACCAAGCAGGAATGAAGATTCCCATCCATACATATCGGCAAACCAGCCACCACTCAGTATGCCCAGCATCTGGCCTAACGTATTGTATACGGTGATCGTACCGATCGCCTTGGTCGTCTCATCCTTCTTGTAATAGCTCGTAAACAAGATCGTAAAATCGACCCAAGTCGCCGCAGCAGCTCCTGCCAATGCACGCAAGATGAGGATCCAGGTCAGGCTATCTGTTACCAGGATACCCGCGCCTGCCAGCACTGAGAACGCCAGGCCAAAGGTGATGAACAGCTTTCTTTTATGAAAGCGGTCGGATATGATACCTACAGGAATACGTAGAAGCATTTGGCTGAAACCATACATGCCCACAATTAGGCCGGCCATTTTATGCGAGGCACCAAGGCTTTCTACATAGGCTGTCAGAATGGGCACGCACGTATACATCGAAAACCAAAACAATAGTGTAACGATACAAAATAAAGGAATGCGGTAGGAGCTTGGAGCCGTTGCCGAAGTCATGTGTTCTCCTTTCGTTAGCTAAAGTGGGTGCATAGGATAGCTGGATAGCTGAGGATGGCTGATAATCAGCCTATTCCCCACGTTTAATTGAAGACGATTACATCAGCAAAATGCTGCTTGATCCGGTTCACCGTAGATTGATGCTGCTCGCTGGATAAATAAGCATCAAATGCCGCTTGGTCGCGGAAGCCAACGCGCATGCCGACCTGTCTACTGGCCTTCTGCCGGTGTTGTCCATTGGAAAGGTGTTGTATCAAAAAACAGGTTCGGGTTGACCGGTACATTATGGGCCCAGAATGTAAAATGAAGATGTGGCCCCGTGGAAAAACCCGTCGTACCCACTAGCCCTATAATATCGCCTTGCTTAACATAGTCTCCAGCACTAACAAGAAGCTCCGACATATGGGCATATTGGGAGAATAACCCCATACCATGGTCGATATAGATCGAGTTGCCTGTCAAATAAAGCATATCCGACAATGCAACGATCCCGTCATTGGTTGCTTTGATAGGCGTACCTTCCTTAGCCGCCAAATCCAGTGCACGATGGCTGCTGTCGAACTTCCCATTTACGTAACGGGTATAGCCATAAGGGGTCGTTAATCTCCCTTCAACTGGAATGATGTAATTGGAGACGCCCAGAAATTCCGCCTGCGATTGGCTGCGCGCCAAATCGATTTTTTTCTGATCCGCTTGGATACGGCTTGTATCCTGCTTCATACTTTCCATCTGCTTAGTCACCTGCAAATATTGGGTTTGGAACTTCTTGGCTGTGATCGTAAGTACCGTATCCCCGATCGGATAGCTGCCTGCCTTCAGTCCAATGGAGATGGGCAAATAAGTAAAATAACCTGTCCCGAACGGCTCAAGCGTATACGTTTTGCCTTCCCATTCTACCTCTCCCGGCTGCTGGTGGCGCACCAGAACTACATCCCCAGGGGATGCGGTATCTGGCATTAGCGTCCAACTGGCCTCCATCGCTTTTTGGGCTGCCGCTTGCTCTGCATAGAAGGAGGTCTCCTTCACGGCTGCCAGGATCTGTCCATGCTCGGCTTGTATTTGAACCGCGATGTCGGCCGTAACCTTGCTGCTCCAGTTCGTGCCTCCATCCACCGTAACCCAAAGCGGCGCTTCGGCAGCCGTCCCGCTCACAAGCATCGCCCAGCCAACATTGCGGCTTAGAAACTGTGACTTATGCACCGCATACTCCTGGGCTTGGACCTGGATCGAAGGCGGGCTTAGATCCTTGCCGCTCAGCCAGCTTACGGCTGCTGTTTCTTCGTCGCCGTTTGCTTGGGGCACACTTGCAGCCTCAGCGGGTGCTGGCAACCAGGTCACGCCACCATCCTCTGTCGCTACTACACCATCGCTGTATCGAGCCCAGCCTTGATTGAAATTTGCCATATGGAAATCAAGCAGCTCTCTTTTAGAAGCGGCAGTGATGGGAGCGGTTACACCAGCTCCATTGCCCGTTATCGCACTTGTGATACCTGGGGCATTGCTATAATAAACAAACCATAAAATTGCAGCGGCAATAGACAGCAAAACTGGAAAAACTAGCAATTTGGCAAGGCTCATTTTAGGGGATCCGGCTCCTTTGACAGCTGATCTTTTGGGGTACGCCATTCTTTGAAGCTCCATTATTGTATGCTCCTCCTTTGTGGGGATTTTCGATTGATCTTGCCGACACTTCCCCTCTATATTACGACAATCCCGTCCACGTTTCCATGACTATATCACAATCATTTTCGGGTGGAATATATAGCGGATTCGAACTTATTTGTCAAGTGTTTTTATTTCAAAGGTTTCAGCAGGACACCCTTATGGTTAAAAGTTGTATGTAACTACTAATTTAACTACTTGTTCATGTAAATCGTCCAGAGCCAAACATAGATAGTTTTCATATTTTTAGAATTGGATTGTAATAGGAAAAGGGGGGCTTATTATGGAAGGCATCGAATCCCAAAAATTGCACCATGGCAGCTTATATTGGCCAACAACTTTACCTCCATCCCAGATCCCCAGCTACCCTTCGTTGGAAGGGCAAATCACTGCGGAGGTGGCGATTATCGGAGGCGGTATAACCGGGGCGTTATGTGCAGCCGTTATGGCGAGATCCGGAATTAAAACGGTATTAGTCGAGGGGAACCGTGTAGCTTCTGGAAGCACAGCGGCCAATACAGGGCTGCTGCAGTTTTCCAATGATATTATGCTAAATGAGCTAGCCGAAAAAATTGGAGAGGCTGAAGCCGTCCGGTTTTACGGAGAATGCCGTAAAGCATTGGTGAGCCTAGCCCAGCTGGATGAAGATATCCCTTTCGAGACCGGCTTCCACGTTCGCAGCAGCCTATACTGTGCCAGTACATCCAGTGATGTACCGAAGTTATTCAAAGAATATTCAATGCTGCGTAAGCATGGGTTTCCTGTCGAATGGGGTTCGCCGCATAACGTGGGACACCACCTGCCGATCCGGAAGCCTGCTGCATTGGTCACACACGGGGATGCAGAAATCAATCCAGTCAAGTTTGCCCATGGATTAATTGCTGAGGCTGCACAGAAAGGTGCACTTATTTATGAACATACAAAGGTGCAGGAAGTAAAGCGTGTGGGCGAAAAATTCGTGATTACAACCGATTTTGGTGAAATTATAGCCAATCGTGTTGTCCGCGCAGTAGGTTATGTGCCCGGCGTATCTAATTCCACCCAGCTTAAGCCGATTCTCAAGCGCTCTTACGCTTTGGTCACCCCTGCTAATTCATTGCCTGATGCCTGGCCCTATGATTGCATGATGTGGGAAACCGCCCGTCCTTACTTCTATTTCCGTACAACCCCTGACGGCCGGCTAATTGCCGGGGGTATGGATGAAAACCAAGCCGATCCGGTCACTGACACCGATTATCTTGTTAAGCGAACCCAATTGCTATTAGCAGAGCTTCGCAAGCTATTCCCAGGAAACCATTGGGAAGCCGAGCATGCTTGGTGTGGCACCTTCGGCGAATCGGAGGATGACCTTCCCTTCCTAGGCGAAACGCCTGAACAGCCGGGAATCTTCCACGCTCTTTCATGTGGTGGCAATGGCACGGTCTACGGCATGATCGCGGCAGAAATGCTGCGTAACCGCATCTTGGGGCTTGACCATCCGATGGATGCCCTGCTTGCCCCTAAACGCCAGATCCAGAACCGTGAGACGGTTCTCCGGTCGGTGTAAGCCGATCCGCCTAGCTTGGGGGCTAGCTAGTCCCCAAGCTAGGCGCACTACGAAAAAGGACCGCCCATATGGGCGGTCCTTTTTCACGGTATGAAGAAACATTTCGAATAGCAGCCTTTTGGGTGCTAGGAAATCTGAACACCTTTTTTGAGGGACTTAAAATTGTTGTTCGTATTGGACAACATGGGCAGCATTCTCATGCTACTAACCATAGGTGCCTGGCACGAGCTACAGATCGGTACCGATGCAAATGCAAAGTTATCTCTCATCCAACCCATACAGCCTTCATTTTCACAAGACCAAATCGCGGTATTTTCTTCAGGAATATCCTCTAACGACTTTTTCCGAAAATACATGATTAGCCTCCTCCATGGTTTCAAAAAAAATCTGCCCCCAACACGAGTTAAGGGCAGCTCTGGTACTTTTTAAATTATAGCTTTACAACGTTCTCAGCTTGGGGTCCACGGTTGCCTTGAACTACGTTGAATTCTACTTGTTGACCTTCGTCTAAAGATTTGAATCCGTCGCCAGTGATTGCGGAGAAATGTACGAATACGTCATTTCCACCTTCGATTTCGATAAAACCAAAGCCTTTTTCTGCGTTAAACCATTTTACTGTACCTGTTTGTGCCATTATTGTATTACCTCCAAATTTTATTAACATGCTGTTTTTATTGTTTAAACAAATAAAAAATTCACACATTGGAAAAGGTTCCATTCTGTAATGCTAACCCTTTGCAATATGCGAATATTGTGTCGGCTTCACGATTAATTACATCATACCACACATATTCGCTGAAGGCAAGTTAAGTCAAGCATCCTAACAAATACAAGTCTTTTTCTTCACCCCGAGCTTTCCTGCTGCTTTCATTTTCTCCATATAAGCCGTTGCCAACGGAACCTTGCAGGCGGTTTGCCCCATGTTCACCTCAACCTTACCCATTCGATCGGCAATTTCAAGAGCTTCCTCATATAAAGCAGCGACGGATGTACCAGCAACAATTACAAAGCTGTTCATACAATAACGCACACGGTTTCGTTCTCCATGGATTGTTGCCTTCACCTGCTGGAGGTAGTGCCTGATTTCTTGTAGATCCAGCTTAGCATCGGCCGTTATCGAGATGTAGTTCGCATATGTACACCATCCACTCGAAACTATTCTTTCCTCTTTTTCCTGTATCCATACCTCAGCCAGCTCCCTTGCAAAATAACTTTCCGCCGCCACTCCCCCTACCGTATATTCGGAAAGCATATACCAATTTGCTTGGACCGCCCACGCTTGGAGCAGTTCTTTAGACATCCGGGCAGGGTTGACCGACAGTCCAGCCAAATACATAGCATCGCTATTTCCCGTTGCATACAAGGCCTCCGCCAATTCTTGGTCTTTCTTAACCTCCTTGACTAGCTTCTTCAAATCTCCGACTTTCACTCCAAATAAGGGCTCCTGAGCTCCGTGCCGAATGAACGTCCGTTTGGTCTGCTCTGAGCCAAGCTGCTCCAGCTTGACCATAATCTGCTCTACCTTCATTATTTCACCCGCCTTATCTGGTTTTCCATTAGTATACCCTAATCCCAGCACAGCCTCAGATGGATTTTTACATGCAGAACAAAAGCACCGCCCAGATCGCTGGACAGTGCTCCTTATATAACTTCAGTTTTAACCTTTTAATCCACTCGCTCGATTCGTACAGCGCAAATTTTGAATTCCGGCATCCGGCTTGTGGGATCCAAAGCATCATTCGTAATCCGGTTGATCGATAGCTCCTCGCCCCAATGGAAAGGAACAAACACAGTACGAGGCTGAATGCCCTCGGTAACCTTCACTTGGAATACAAGTGACCCACGGCGGCTCGTGATCCGAATCTTGCTGTCGGTTCCCAGACCAATCTTACCGGCTAACCAAGGATGGATTTCGGCAATCGGAACGGGTGCTTTCTTATTAAGCCCTTCGGTGCGGCGCGTCTGCACCCCGCTTAAATAGTGGCCGCCCACCCGCCCTGTAGTCAGCACGAAAGGGTAGTCTTTGTCGATCGGCTCAGCCGGCATCTTCGGTGTGATCCCGAACAATCGGGCTTTACCATCTGGATGGTTAAATCGATCCTTGAACATGTAGGGGGTTCCTGGATGGCCCTTGGCGGGGCATGGCCAAAAGATCCCTTTTTCCTGGATTAATCGTTCATAGGTGATCCCGCTATAATCGGCCTTGCCGCCTGCTGTTGCCAGAGCCAGCTCGTTGAATACATCCTCGATACCCTCATATTGAAAATAGCGGCCGCGGCCTAGCGCGTCGGCAAGCTCAGAGATGAAGCGATAATCCAGCTTGCTGTTGCCCGGCGACTCGAGCACCTGCGCTCTGTGGAACACGCGGCCCTCCAGGTTGGTCAACGTGCCTTCCCCTTCGAGGAAGGAGGAGCCGGGAAGCAGCCAATGCGCATACTTCGCTGTTTCGCTTTCGAAGAGGTCTACGACAACCAGCAGCTCCAGCTTTTTCAAAGCCCTTTCGACCAAGGAGCTGTTAGGGCTGGATACAATTGGATTCGAGCCCAGCACAATCATCGCTTTAATTTCGCCCTCGTCGATCTTTTGCAGCATTTCATATGCTGATACGCCTTTACCGGGAAGCTCCTCCGGCTCAATCCCCCATACCTTCGCCACATATTCGCGTGCCGCCGGATCTTCGATCAGCCGGTACCCTGGCAATTGGTCAGCCTTTTGCCCGTGCTCACGGCCGCCTTGACCATTAGCTTGGCCGGTAATCGTGCCAAACCCACAGCCTTTTCTGCCAATTTTTCCGGTAATGAGTGCAAGATTGATATAGTTCAAGGTGTTTTCTACACCGTTGACCTGCTGCTCCAGCCCGCGTGCGGTTAAGACGATACCTGTCTCGGCTTTAGCAAAGCCTCGCGCAATCGTACGGACAACACCTTCCAGAACACCAGTCAGCGCTTCCACCCTCGCTGCTGTATACGGCTTTACGGTTTCGGAAAGCTGGTCCAGTCCAACAGTGCGCTCTCTAACGAAGCTTTCCGCATGAAGCCGCTCGGTCAGGATGACGTTCAGCAGTCCATTGATGAAGACCGAATCAAAACCAGGCTGCAGCCGAACATGGATATCAGCCAGCTTGGAGGTCATCGTATTGCGTGGATCTATCGTAACGATGATAGCCCCGTTTTTCTTCGCTTCCATTAAATAGGGCATCATCGTCGGCTGGCATTCCGCGATATTCGTGCCGGCTAATATAATATATTTGGCATGAGGAATTTCCGAAAGCGGCATCGGCATCCCGCGGTCAATCCCAAAGGCCTGGTTGCTGGCTGCGGCTGCGGACGACATGCAATACCGGCCGTTATAATCGATATATTTGGAGCGAAGCGCAACGCGTGTAAATTTGCCCAGCAAATAGCTGACCTCGTTCGTAAGCGATCCGCCTCCATAGACGGATACTGCGTCGTTGCCATACTTAGCTTGGATCTCTTGGATTCGGCTGGCGATATCCTTGTAGGCGTCCTTCCAGGATGCCTGCTGCCAAGCGCCTGCCTGCGGACGGGAGCGATCAGCCTTATATAGAGGCTCCAATATTCGCTCTGAATGGAGCACATGCTCCAAGGATAGCAGCCCTTTTTGGCATAGCCGCCCGGTTGCTACCGGAAAGTCCGGGCTCGGTTTCACTACGAGGCCCGGACTTTTTTCACTAGGAAGCAGCATCAAGCTACATTGCATACTACAAAAGCAGCAGTGGGATGTTAAAGTTTTATTCGCTACATTCGTTGTGGTCACAGCTATAGGTACAATCGCGGCCATCCCTCATCACACTCCTGCTTGAATTCTCATTAGCTGGCCAGCTCTTCAGCCTTTGGAAATCCAATAAACACGATTCCATTCTCAATCTTGGTGCTGTAAGTGCGTACACAGCCTGTATCTGGCGCTTGTACTAGTCCTGTGGAAAGGTCGATCTTGCGGTCATGCATCGGGCAAAAGACGTGGTCGTCGCAGACGATCCCTTCCGCCAATACACCCTCTTTATGTGGACACCGATTCTGGATTGCCTTGATCTTGCCGCTGCTTAGTTTGAACAACGCCACTTCCTCGCCCTGGTAACGTATGGTTTTTCCTGTGGCAACAGTAAGCCCGTCGTACGCAACCGCACTTACCCAGGTTACATGGTTATCCATTCCCATTTCCCTCACTCCTTTTGGCATCCTTGTATTCATCACCTTCGATCGATCAATTGATTCACCCTAACCACTTCAGTACACTCTATGTTAATTCGACCACTTCATATAGATCCTTTTGAATCTTTTCACTTTCGATCGCTTGCTTCCAAGGGTCTGATGTGACAGACAGTGCAAGATTCATCCGTTCACATAATTCCTTGCGCATTTCTTCATTCCTAACAACCTGACGTATAGGCTCGATGCCAATACGATTGACCCATTCACTTGTACGCTCTCCATACTTGGCATTTTCGCGGTAATACTGCAGATAGGCTTCAGTGTACTCAATAACCTCTTCCTCCGTCTTGATGGTTACCAGCAAATCACCTGCTCGAACCTTCACACCGCCATTTCCGCCAGCATAAAGCTCCCATCCACCATCAATCGCTACAACACCAAGGTCTTTGATCACAGATTCTGCGCAATTTCTCGGGCAGCCGGAAACCGCCATTTTCACTTTTGCAGGTGTGTTCAGGCGTTCGAATCTTTTTTCCAGCTGAATCCCCATTCCCATCGCATCCGCTGTGCCGAATCGGCAGTAGTCGGAGCCTACGCAGGTTTTGACCGTCCGAAGTGATTTTCCGTAAGCATAACCCGATGGCATATCCAGCTCTGCCCATATACTGGTAAGATCCTCTTTCTTGACTCCGAATAAATCGATCCGTTGCCCACCTGTAAATTTCAATGTAGGTACATTAAATTTCTCCGCCACCTCAGCGATCCGTTTCAATTCAGCTGGGCTGGTCACGCCCCCATATATGCGAGGCACCACAGAATAGGTTCCATCCTTCTGGATATTAGCATGCATCCGTTCATTCACGAAACGCGAGCTTGGGTCATCTTTATACGAAGCAGGCGTTACCATCCCCAAATAATAATTAAGCGCTGGTCGGCACTTGGAGCAGCCTTCCTCATTCTTCCACCCAAGAACATTCATAACCTCGCGTACATGGCTTAAATTTTTGGAGCGAATCGCCTCTACAATTTCCTCCCGGGAATGATCTGTACAGCCGCACATCGTTTCTTTGACAGCCGTTTTATCATAGGAATCGCCCAAGGTATAAGCTAGCAGGTCACTCACAAGCGGCTTACAGCCTCCACAGGAGCGAGATGCCGTCGTACAGTTTTTCACTTCATCTATAGAAGTAAGGCCCTGGTCCCTAATAGCGGAGCAAATCGTCCCTTTCGTCACGCCGTTACAGCCGCAAATAATCGTATCGTCACTCATTTCGCCAATGCCCGCATCGGCTTTATCGGATGAATCCTTTAAGATCGAGGTTTTCTCCATAGTCGCAATATCGGTTCCACTGCGAATCATTTGCATCAACCGAGTGCCGTCTGCTGTATCCCCGAATAATACGGCACCTACAATTTTATTGTCCTTAATCACTACCTTCTTGTAAATCCCGGAAAATTCATCATGTACACGAATCGTTTTGGTGCCTTCGGCTTCCATAAATTTTCCGCCTGAGAACACATCAACCCCAGCTACTTTGAGCTTCGTATATACAAGCGAGCCCTCATACGGTCCTGTTTCCACATCTGCCAAATGTTTGGCCAGCACGGCACCTTGCTCATACAGTGGAGCTACGAGGCCATAGGCGACACCCCGATGCATCGCGCATTCGCCAACCGCATAAATATCGGGCATGCTCGTTTGCAAATAATCGTTGACCACGATGCCAGGATTCAGCTCCAGCCCTGCTTTGCGGGCAATATCGACATTGGGGCGAATCCCAACGGCCATAACGACCAGGTCAGCCTCGGCTACGGTACCATCCTTGAATTTCAAACCCGTTACCCGCTTACCGCCAACAATCTCCGCCGATTGCTTGCCCAGCAGGAAATTCATCCCTTGGGCTTCTAATGATTCCTGCAGCATCTTCGAGGCGGTGCGGTCTAGCTGGCGCTCCATGATCGCATCCACGATATGCACAACATCTACCTGCATGCCTAAGTTAAGGAAGCCCCTTGCAGCTTCAAGCCCCAGAAGCCCGCCGCCAATAACGACGGCTTTCTTATACTTCTTCGCGGCGTCTATCATAATCTCGCAATCGCGAATCGTCCGGTAGGCCATGACACCATCCTTGTCGGCACCCGGCAATGGAAGCATAAACGGGTTAGAGCCTGTTGCTAACAGCAATTTATCATAAGAAACGGTGATGCCTTGGTCACTGGTTATTGTTCGTGCTTCGGTGTCAATATCTGTGATGGTTTGGCCTGTATATAAGGTAATGTTATTGGCTTTGTACCAGTCATAAGGATGGATCACAATATCATCAACAGTGGAATCACCGGCTAATACATAAGATAACAAAATACGATTATAGTTGGGATGCGGTTCGCTGCCGAAAATCGTAATTTCGTATTTATCAGGAGCCAGCTTGAGCAAATGCTCGAGTGTATTCACACCCGCCATACCATTTCCTACTAATACCAGCTTTTGTTTGTTTGTGTTTGTCATGCAAGATCATCCTTCCTTATTTGAACCTGTTCAAGCCTCTATTTAGCAACAAGTTACCTGCAAGCATCCATTAGATAGACATCCATTAAGCTTCAGCTCTTAAACCTTCACCAGAAGCTATTTTCGCTTTTCCACCCTCACCAATCCAAGTGCGTTTCCATTGTGTTTGAACGACGGCTACCAAAATAACGGAGGCGATGGCGATCACGCTTAGAACCATGAAGCCTGATGTGAAGGAGCCTGTGGAAAGCTTCAAATTGCCTAGGATTTTGGGAAGGAAGAACCCACCTAAGCCACCTGCTGCACCCACGATTCCGGTAATAATTCCAATTTCTGCACCAAACCGTTGGGGAATCAACTGGAATACCGAGCCATTCCCTGCCCCTAGGCACATCATCGCTATGAATAACATGATAGTTGTCATGGTAAGGCTTGGTAATGTAGAGATACCTACCATCATCACAGCAACTACCGAATATAGAACCATCAGCATGCGGATGCCACCAATTTTATCAGCAAGCCATCCACCCACCGGACGGAAGAAGCTGCCGCCAATTACACAGATAGTTGTAAAATCCGCCGCTTGTATAGGCGCTAATCCATACTGGGAGTTGAAGAAAATCGTTAGGTAGGTAGACATCCCCACAAAGCCCCCGAAGGTGACGCTGTACAAAATACAGAACAACCACGAATCCTTTTGCTTCAATACATTGCCGTAATCGACCAGTTTCTTGGGCGCAGGCTGGTTAGGGCTATCCTTAGCCATAATGCTGAATACGATAAACGTAATAACAATAGGAATCATCGCTATGCCGAATACCACATGCCAATCTCCGTAATGCTGGGCGAGCCGGTTAGCGAACAAGGTAGCGAAGATCGTGCCGCTATTCCCCGCTCCAGCTATACCCATGGCGAGCCCTTGATGCTGCGGCGGATACCAACGGCTTGCTAGTGGAAGTGCCGCTGCAAAGCTTGCTCCTGCAATCCCCAGCATTAAAGCAACGAAGTAAATTTCCGTCATCGAGGTAGCGAACTGCCAGCCTACAAACAAAGGGACTAAGGTTAAGCCTAATCCGATTTGCCCTGTTAGCTTGGGACCGATTCGATCTGTCATAAAACCTAACACCAACCGCAGAATGGAGCCCCCTAATACAGGAAGAGCGACTAAATTAGCTATTTGGGCGGCATTCAGATTGAAGTCCTTGCTGATAATAACGGCAAGCGGTCCAAGCAATACCCACACCATAAAGCTGATGTCAAAATAAAGAAATGAACTGAATAATGACCCCTTATGCCCGCTTTGCAAAAAACTTTTCGTATCCACCACATTAATTCCCCTCTTCATATCAAATAATGGTTGAATAAAAAGAAGCCGACGAACAGACCGCTACTTAAGCGGAACAGTTAGTCGGCCCCATTGCCGTTGCCAGCCACGCCATCGTGGCTGAACCCCTACATTTCACTTGTTTCACTTGCTGAATCTCTTGCTTATGACTAAATTGCCTAACTTCTTCTAAAAATGAACATAAAAAGCCTATCCGTCTACATCACTGTAAGGATAGGCATCGTTGCCATGAGGTTGACACACCATTGTGTCGGAGATATATTTGATTACTAATACGCTTATTGTAAATGCAAATGAGTTACATGTCAACAAATATAACACGAAATTTTATTAGCATTCAAAAATTTAGTATATCGACAATATCGACGCCTTTATGCTATATTCGTTGTTACATATATTCACACGTTTTGAACAAGTTGCCATAATGTCAATGACATTTCCTTGATGGGGGGAATTGTATGCTACAATCATTTCTAATTATTGATGAGTTTGATAAAGTACGTTCCACATCAAACTTGCCACTGCGCTCTGGCACCAAACCTGGCCTAGCGCTTGCACGAAAAGAGTCTGTGCCTGAACAAATTCTTATGGATATGGGCTTTCGTGTCCAAACCACCTCTTCCGCAAAAGAAATGGGGCTGCTTATTGGTAAAGCCGATGCCGCATTGTTATGTGTAGGTCCTGATCAAGTAGAGGGCTGGCGCAAGCGGGTGCTGGCGGTCCGCAGCTTGCCTGTGCTTTGGTGGTGTGACCAGGATACGTTTCCCAGCAATGAGTGCAAGATGGATCCAGGCATCGATGGCCTCATGGGGCCTAGTATGAGCGCGTTGGAAATCCACTGTACACTGCTGCTAAGCGTTAACCATTATTTTCAGCGCACCGAATGGCAGCAGGAGCGTGAGCAGTTGCTGTCTCGTTTGGAAGAGCGCAAATGGATCGACCAAGCAAAAAGTATTTTAAGTGAGGTCAAAGGAATATCAGAGGCCGAGGCTTATGAATTCCTGCGCAAGCAGGCTATGAATGAACGTAAACGCATGGCTGATGTAGCCACCTCTATCGTCAAGGTATATCAACTTCTGCAAGATAACAAAGGAGGTCATAAATGATGATATCCCTATTAAAAGAAGTGGGCCGCGGCAAACGTGGAGCACGGGATCTCACTTATGAAGAAGCTCTTCGTGCTGCTGAGCTTATAGTGACTGGCTCCGCAACCCAAGCGCAAATCGGTGCTTTTCTGGTCGCAGAACGAATCAAGATGGAATCAACAGATGAGCTTCGCGCTTTTATAGATGCCTTACGCACCAAAAGCCAGCTGTACCCGGTTCAAGGGAGCTTTGATTGTGCAGGTCCATATGACGGCCGTACACGTACATTTGTCGCCACATTGCCTACCGCCTTTGTGCTTACCGCCTGTGGACTGCCTGCAACGCTTCATGGTTCGAAGAACATGCCACCTAAATGGGGCATTACGCTCACGGACATCCTGGAGGCGTTGAAGGTGCCCGCAGCGGAAAGCTCGTATGAGGCCCTTATCGCTGCCGCAGAACGGACCGGCTTTCTGTTCGTGCCGACCGAAACCTGGTGCCCGCCACTCGGCAAGCTGCGCGAGCTGCGCAAGGAGCTAGGGCTGCGCACCGTATTTAACACCGCCGAGAAGCTGCTCCGGTTTTCCAATCCCTCTTATATGGCGATTGGTGTATTCCATGGCACGGTTTTCGAGAAAATTACTAATCTGCTCATTGAGCTTGGCATTAACAACGGGATTGTCGTGCAAGGCATGGAGGGTTCTGAGGATTTAGGCGTAGATAAACGCACCCGCACCTTTATCATCAGGAATGGCGTAAGCGAGCTGTTCATTATTGACCCGGAAATGTTCGAGCTCTTGGTGGAGGTCCCTGTTGTTGAATGGACAGCCGAGCTTCAGGCACAAACGACCCTATCTGTACTAAAAGGCGAAGCTGAGCTTCCTTATCTAAACGCGGTGCTCTTAAACAGCGCTGTCCGTTTGTGGATCGGCGAGAAGGCCGGCTCCATCGAAGAGGGCATTTATCTCGCTCGCCACGCGATTGAGCAGGGCCATGCCCTGAAGAAATACCAGGAATGGGCCGAAGCGCTGGAGACGGCAAAATTGACTACTGCTCCATAGTGGATTACCCAATAGCACCCACATGTCAATAGGAGGAGCCACCCAAGAAAGCTGGTGGCTCTTTTTTGCCGTTAATCCATACTTCAACCTAGGGGGAAATATGGGGTTTTATGGTGGGGTTCCTATAGAGCCGAAACCAGCCCGCCCTGCTGGATGTGGTACATCTGCGCATACTTCCCTTGCAGCCGCATCAGCGACTCATGGTCGCCGCGCTCCACGATTTGCCCGTGGTCCAGGACGAGAATCAAATCGGCGCTTTTGATCGTAGACAACCGATGGGCGATGACGAAGGTCGTACGCCCCTTCTTCACAACCTCAAGCGCGTCCTGAATGACCGCTTCGGTCTCGGTATCGATGTTGGAGGTCGCTTCATCGAGGATCAGGATCGCCGGGTCAAACGCCAGCGCCCGGGCAAACGAGATCAGCTGCCGCTGCCCCGAGGAAAGCGTGCTGCCTTTCTCGATCACAGGCTCGTCGATGCCCCGTGGTAGATGCTTCAGCAGCCGCTCGGCGCCCACCGCATCCAGAGCCGACTGCACCCGCTCCCGCGAAATCGCGGGGTCATTCAAGGATACATTCGATGCCACCGTTCCCGTAAATAAATACGGGTCCTGCAGCACGATGCCCATATGCTCCCGCATGGATTGCCGCGGCAGCTTCTGCACATCCATACCGTCGATCGTAATGCGGCCACGCTCTGCATCATAGAAGCGGAACAGCAGGTTCATAACTGAGCTTTTGCCAGAGCCGGTATGTCCAACGAACGCCACCGTCTGCCCCTGCCTGGCCTCAAAGGAAATGCCTTGCAGCACATATTCGCCTTCTTTGTAGGCGAACCAGACATCTTCAAACCGCACATGCCCCTGGTAGCGGTCCATTCGCGCATCCGCCACGTCGTCTCCCGCCACATCCAACAGCTCAAATACCCGTTCAGCCGAGACGAGCGCTGTTTCCAGGTTCGGCAGCTGGTTGACGATATTGACGATGGGATTGAATAAACGGTTCAGGTAGTCGACAAACGCGTACATCACCCCGAGTGTAATCACGCTCTCCGGTCCGCTCAAGGAGGCCCCGCCAAAATACCAGATTAATGACATAAAAGCGATATTCCGAATGACACCGACCAGATTATGCCCGGTCAAGCCGTTAAGGCTAAGAAGCTTGTTCTGGTACTTAAACAATCGCGAATTGAATACTTCAAATTCGTTGCTGATTGTTTTTTCTTTGCGGAATGCTTTAATGATCGGCATCCCTTGGATCGATTCGTTCACCATCCCGTTAATTTCGCTGACGGCTGAGCGGATAATGCGGTTATACCGTTTGGCAAATTTACCATACACATACACCCACAGCACTAACGCGGGAACGATAAACAAGCAGATCGCCGCTAGCCTTGCGTCTAGCAGAAATAAGGCGGCAAATATTCCACCCATATAAATCATCCCCGTAAAAAAGTTCGCCAGCACTGTCACATACAGCTCACGGATAGCTTCCGTGTCATTGGTCACGCGCGATACAACCTTCCCTGCGGGGAGGTTATCGAAATAACGGATCGGCAGCCGGTTGATCTGGCCGAACACATCATTGCGCATTTTACGGATGATCCGGTTCGCCGAGGCTTGCAGGAAATACCGCTGGCCGTAGGAGAAAACCGAGGATATAACCAAAAGCCCAAAGTAAAGGTAGCATAAGCGGAGCAAGCCGCCAAATTCCGGCTCAAAAAATGCAAGCAGCTCCGTGGGGCTTAGCTTTTGGGCGGGATAGGTGTCCACCACCCCTCCCCTTGCAATCGCTATCTGCCCTGGCTCCACCACGCTCCGGGCACCATCTGCGGTTATCGGCTGGTCGATAAAATAATAGTCCCGGCCCACCTGCAGGACCCGCACCTCAGCCCCGCGGGCTTCACCCTCGCCAAAGCGGTCTTCGCGCTTGTACCGTGCGCCGTCGTAGGGGACAGCAAACGATCCCGTTGCCTCCGTCCCTACCTCATACCAAGGCTTGCCAATGCCGGAAATGTGCACGTCAATGATCCGTTTGGCCACAAATGGCCCGGCGAGATCCGTCCCTACCGCGATGGCAAGCATCAACAGAGCCAGCAGCAGCTGGGTTTTATAGTGGAAGGCATAGGTGACAAGCCGCTTGATCGTTGCTGTTTTGCTGCGTACACCTTGCACCGCTTCTTCCTCGGGATCCCATTCTATTTCTGCCGCTTTGTCCATCGCTTTAACGGCTTTTTTACCGCCGCTCTGCTCCAGCTCCTTGTCTGTACCTCGTTCCTTGTTCCCGTTCCTTTTGTTATCCTTGCTCATTCGTTGCTCACCTACCTTCGCCTTCGGTTGTTTCCGCTTCTATCTGCTGCCGTTCGAATTGCTCTTGGTACCAACCGCCTGCTTGGATCAGCTGTTCATGCGTCCCTTGCTCCCCTATCCGCCCATCATCCAGCACCAGAATCCAATCGGCATGCCGGATCGCAGATAAACGATGTGTCGAAATTATTGTGGTTTGATTCAACCGAGATGTACGAATATTCGCGATGATTTCCGCCTCGGTGCGTGCATCGACTGCTGACATTGCATCATCAAGCATAAGGATCGCCGGGTTCGCAATTAACGCCCGTGCAATCGAGACCCGCTGCTTCTGCCCTCCGGACAAAGCGACCCCCTTCTCTCCAACCAACGTCTCCAGCCCGTCAGGCAAGTGACGCAGGTCTTTGCTGAATGCCGCCGCCGTTAACGCCTGCTCCAGCTGCTCCTCCGAGGCTCCGTTGCCGAACCAAATATTATTTTTAACCGTTTTGGAAAATAAAAAGGGCTCCTGCGGCACATAGCCATACCACGTTTTCAACCGATCCATCTCTATGCGCTCAATCGGGACACCGGAAATCGCTATCGTCCCCTGCCCTAACGGGTATTCCCGCAGCAGCTGCTTGATCAGAGTGGTTTTGCCGCTGCCCGTGCGCCCTGCTATGCCAAGTGTGCTTCCCTGCTCCAGATAAAAGGACACCTGATGTAAATTGTCCCTTGAAGAAGACGGGTAGCGGAACGTAACCTGCTTAAACTCGATTCGGGTGGGCTGCTCTACCGGTGTCGTTGCCGCTTCCGCAGGCTCAGGCACATCCGGCTTATAGGCCAGCGTTTCGTTAACGCGATCCAGAGAGGCATTACCCCGCTGCATCACATTGATCAGCTCGCCAATCGCAAACATGGGCCAAATCAGCATGCCGAGATACACATTAAAAGAGACCAGCCCACCGATCGTTAGTTCGTTATGATAAACCAAATTAGCGCCGTAGCCAATTCCAATCAAGTAGCTTATTCCGACCAAAATTTTAATCGTAGGCTCGAATAAAGCATCAATCCCGGCTACGGCGAGATTTTTTTTCAATACATCGTCGGTAATGCCGGCAAATTGCTTTTCGGAAGCGCGCTCCTGTGTGTACGCACGAATAACCCGTGTCCCCGAAATGGTTTCCAGCACCCCGTCATTCATTTCGCCAAAAGCATGCTGCGCATCCATAAACCGTTGGTGGATCCACTTGCCATAAATACTAACCAGCAGCGCCATAATCGGCAGGGGCAGAATCGAGGCCAAGGTCAGCTTCCAGGAAACAAATACACTCATCGTCACGATCAACGTCAGCATCCATAGTGTCGAATCGATAAATGTCAAAATACCAAAGCCGGCCGTTTGCGCTACCGCCTTCAGGTCATTGGTCGCCCGCGCCATTAAATCCCCTGTGCGGTTCCGCTCATAAAAGGTAGGCGTCATCTTCAAAAAATGGCCCATCAGCCGTGATCTCATCATACGTTCCACCACGAACGACCCACCAAAAAGCTGGTACATCCATAGGTAAGAGATCATATACACACCAAGCGTAATCCCGCCCAGCTGTAGTAAGGTTGTTGTCATACTCGCCCAGGATACATGTCCAAGCTGTATGGCATCTACGGTATTGCCCACTAGCATGGGCGGAATAATGTCCAGCACACCTGCCAGCACAAGCAAGGTAACGGCCACGGTATACCTTTTCCACTCCAGCTTAAAAAACCATCCTAGCTTTTGCATCACTTGAAGCATAGGTCACCCTCCTATCTAGTTGTTATAACAATAAAAGCACACCGCTTGTAGGCGATGTGCTCCATGAATAAAGCCCCTACCACAAGACATGTGATAGGGGCTGTTGGTTTTGTATGGTAGCATTTGTTTAGCAAACCTATCCAGGCATTGCTATCTGCGTACCCTATCAAGCTCCTTATAAGCCAAGGAATCCCTATCATCATTTATGAAATTGTATAGACAACCACGATGGCGCACATGCGGACGGATATTATCGCTATTCATAATCATCATGGGGGCTCCTCCTTCTAGGATACATGGGGTTATAAGCATTTGTATATGAGAGTAAATTAACATGAGATGTTAATTCCTGTCAATCTTTCTGGCTGGAAATATTAACTATAATCGTTCTTTCTTGTAGTGCTTCCATTCCTCCGGCAGCAGGCGTTGGTACTGGGGCTGAAGGTAACGGTCATCGACTAGCACTAGCTTTCCGTGGTCTTGCTCGGAGCGAATTAATCGCCCGCCGGCTTGCAGCACCTTATTCATACCCGGAAACACATAGGCATAGTCATAGCCATTGTAGCCGGAGCTGTTAAAATATTCTTTAATAATATTGCGCTCCAAACCAATCTGCGGGAGCCCTACGCCAACTACAACCACTCCATTCAAACGATCCCCTACCAAATCGATGCCCTCGGAAAAAATCCCGCCCATTACAGCAAATCCGGCAAAAGCCTGTTCCTTATCTGCAGTGAATGCTGCTAGAAAGCTTTCCCTTGCCTCCTCTGTCATATCTGGGTGCTGCAGGATCGTTTGCTTGTATAGATGCGTTTGTGCGCCAGTTTGCGCATGTAGATGCGCATCCCCTGCTTCAAGCATAAAAGCCTCGTACACATCATTCATATAGGCATAGGACGGAAAGAAGAACAAATAATTGCCCGGACTTGTCTCCAGCAGCCGATGAAGCATTTGTACCAGTGGCGCTTTCGTTCGTTCCCTATCATGATAGCGGGTGGATAAGGGCTGAACCACTATCTCCAGCTGCTCACGGTTAAATGGGGACGGAATCGAAATCGTATAATCCTCATCCCCTGCTCCAAGCATGTTCATAAAATAGCTAAAGGGCGTTAAAGTGGCCGAGAAGTAAATATGGGAGCGGTAGCCCTTGCCCATTTGCTGCAGAAGGTATGAAGGATCCAGGCAAAACAGCTTGAGCTGCACCTCGCTTTTCGAGCATTCCGCGTAGGTGACATACCGCTGGTCATAGAGGCTGGCAATTCGCACAAAGCTTTGGGCGGCAAAATAGATCTCCAGCAGCATCGGATTAGCTGTTAAAGCGCCGCGGTCTTGCCCCTGCGCCAACAACGCTTTTTCCGCTTGTACAATAAACGCCTCAACCTCTTCGAGCAGCTCTTTAGGCAGCTCCCGGTCGATACGGACCGGTTCCTCACTTTGCTTGCGTAATGCAATGAACTGGGCATTTACGGCCTTCGCCGCTTTGCTAACGTCAATATTAACTACTTTATATACTCGTTGCACCTCCAAGAAGGCAGATTTATGCAATGTCGCCGAGAACATCTCCCTGGCTCGATCGACCAAATTATGCGCCTCATCGACCAATAAAACGGTCTGCTTCTTGTGCTCCGCAAGCAGCCGCTTCAAAGCAATGCGCGGATCGAATACGTAATTGTAATCGCCTATAATGACATCCGCGGCATAAGCGGCATCCAGTGACATCTCGAATGGGCATACCCGATGCTTGCGTGCATACTGCTCAATGACCGGCCGTGTCATCAGCGTTTCATTGGCCAAGAGGTCGAGCAGCGCCCCGTTAATCCGGTCATAATAGCCATCGGCAAATTCACAATGCTCCTTCGTACAGCGCACCTCGTCTTGGAAGCATATTTTGTCCTTGGCGGTTAGCGTCACTGTATGGATATGAAGCCCTGACGCCTGCATGAGCGCGAAAGCATCCTCAGCAGCCGTTCGTGTAATCGTCCTGGCGGTCAGGTAAAAAATACGCTGCAGCAGCCCTTTACCCATCGCCTTCAGCGACGGAAAAATCGTCGAAATCGTCTTGCCTATGCCCGTAGGCGCTTTGGCGAACAGCTTGCCGCCGGCTTCGATCGATTGGTACACGGCTCCCGCCAGCTTCCGCTGCCCCTCCCGGTACGCTTCGAACGGAAAATCCAGCTGCTGGATACTGCTGTCCCGCTTATTCGTATGACGTTGCAGCATCTCTGCGTATGGCGCATACTTGCTGACAACGTCCATCACAAAATGCTCCAGCTCCTGCCGTGTAACCTCCTGCACAAACCGCTGCTGCTGCTCGGTGTCCACCTGGACATAGGTCAGCTGGACACGCATCCGTTCGACGCCATTCGCTTTGGCGTACATATAGGCGTAGCATTTGGCCTGTGCCCAATGTACAGGGTACATCTGCTCCGTGATTAAATCGACCGCCATCCCGGTCGATTTAATCTCATCAATCGTGAAAAGACCGGAAGCGGCGCCCACATGAGTGGCGCCCTCCAAGTGCTCCATACGCGTCGTGTAGTTTGCCTTCGCATCCCCCTCGGTCTCCGTATGCTGGCTTGGAGCCAACAGCCCATCGCAGCGCCCATCAATGACAAACAGGAGATCGCCTATAGCGATCTCCGTGCTCAGGTACACTTCCTTCAAGTCATGCTCCTGGTATAGCTTTTGTATTTTTTGATGGGCTTTTGTGCCCTCGGTTAGCGAGCTGGTTGTCCGAAATCTGGAATCAATACTCCCAGCGCGGAACACATATTCGACCAAGGCTCTTACTGCTATTTGTATTCGTTCAGGTATATTTTGTACAGACTCTGGCATATAATCACCCATTCATTGAGAAGGAAAGGTTACTATTCCGATTATACATACGCCTTTATTATAGCACACATATGTTCGTATATCATCCATGGCTCATTGTTAATCCATGATGACTGTTTTATTCGGATCTCTCAAGAAGGCAAACATCGTTTTAATTTGGCTTTCTGTATTCCGTTCAGTAGATAATTCCGGCAATTGATGCTCCGCGAAAAATCGAACCTCGCTCGTTTCCACCCCACCAACAGCTTGCCCCCCAACAATTCGGCAATGTATAAACATTTTATAAACATGGTAAGGCTCTGGTGGATGGTTATGGAACTTTTTGTCCAACACGGCGAGCAGCCTCACGGGCACTACGTCAAATCCCGCTTCTTCTTGAATCTCTTTCACGGCTACCTCGGATGCTGAATAACCGATATCAGCCCAGCCTCCAGGGAGCGCCCAGGCACCATCACTTTTTTCCCTGACTAACAAGATCGTATCGCCTTCAAATACAACACCACGCACATCTACCTTGGGAGTAGCATATCCCGTTTCATTGGCAAAGCTTAATTGGATCTGATCCGTCCCGGCCAATGTATAGTTATCAAGAATATCCACGCTGATCTGCCTTAGCGCTTCATAGCGCTCTAGGTCGAATACATCCTTGGCATACGTTAATCCGATTTGGGCAATCGATTGAATTTGCTTGGCCCAGTCCAGCCATTTGATGGATCCATTCGCCTCATTTAGCCGTGGGTTGCCCAGCAGCTCTAGAAACTGCCCTACTTTAGTGAAAATAAGGTCGGGCTCTACTTCAAAATGAATACTTTGATAAGTAGACAGCCACTGCACGCCGTAAGTCCGCAACCCCGCTGCCTTCCCCGCCTTAATATCCGCATGGCTATCGCCCACAAAAACAGCTTCATCCTTGGAAACACCTAGAAACGCTAACGCGATCCCGATCCCCTCAGGGTCTGGCTTCGCTTTTTGCACATCGTCTCCAGTAATAACAATATCAAAAAAATGCGCCATCTTCAGCGACTTTGCGGATATGTCAAAGGCTTTTCGGCTTTTGCCCGTGATCACCCCCATTGGGATCCGGTTGGATTGTAAATAGTGTAGCAGCTTATATATGTCATCCGAGCCATGTACTTGTGTCGTATGGTCGGTTTGATAGATTTCGTAATAGTCAGCGATTGCTTGTGGAATGCTTTGCTTGTTTGCAAGGTTCTCCGCAATAATGCCGTCCTCTGTAGGGCCAAACATCGCGATTAATTGTTCGGTGGATACCTCGCGGTTATCATATTTCTTAAAAATACGTTTAAATGCATAAAAAGACAGCTCCAATGTATCCGCCAGAGTCCCGTCAAAATCGAACAATACCGCCTTAATAGCCACATGCCCACTCCCTTAAAAAGGTAATTTTTTTTCATTATACACTTTTTTCAGCAGTTAGATCTAATCAAAAATAGAAAAGCGGTACCCTGCTCTAAGGAGCAAAAGTACCGCTATTTAAGGGCTATTGTGACTGGGGATAAGCTAAAGCTAGAAGTCTTTTAGGTCAGCCTAGCAGCTTTTCGCCGGGCTTCCAATTCGCCGGGCATAAGCCTCCGGCTTGAAGAGCTTGCAGAATACGCAAGGTTTCTTCAACGCTACGACCAACATT
Source organism: Paenibacillus agricola (assembly GCF_011440305.1). Taxonomy (GTDB): domain Bacteria; phylum Bacillota; class Bacilli; order Paenibacillales; family NBRC-103111; genus Paenibacillus_S; species Paenibacillus_S agricola. Next base: position 125,118 of record NZ_JAAOIW010000007.1, read on the forward strand.
CATATCAGTGACGACCTGGTAGCGCAAAATGCCATCAGGATCAATGATAAACAATCCTCGGTGCGCGGCACCCGATGCTTCGTCAAGAATACCGTAGGCACTTGCCACTTCCTTCGTAAAGTCGGAAGCGATCGGGTACTGGATGCTGCCGATACCGCTTTGGTCGCGTGGCGTTTGGATCCAAGCTCGGTGCGTATATACACTATCGACGGAAGCACCGACGATTTCGCAATCCAGCTCGCGGAATGCCTCGGCATGGTCGCTGAAAGCAATGATTTCAGTTGGGCACACGTAGGTGAAATCGTACGGCCAGAAGAAGAACAGCAGCCACTTCCCTGCGTAGTCCTCTAAAGCTACGTTTTCCTCCAAGGTTTCCATATTTTTCGTTGATGGCAGGTTAAAGGAGGGTGCCTTTACCCCTATTTTTGCCTGAGTAACGGTTGGTGTTGGGTAAGCTTGCGTTTGTAATGTCATTTGTGTGTTCCTCCTATTTAAGTATGATAGATTCAAGTATGACGAAATTTTTTCGTGTATCTGGAAATTACGCTCAATCAAGGCAATGGACCTGGCAACTTATAGTGTAGCTAACGCTTTTTTCAGCTTGGTGGGGTTATTGCCCAGAATGCGGTGCTCACCAATCACGGTTACAGGAATCGAGCTCATTCCCATGCTTTGCAGCTCTTCGGCGTATTGGTCGTTATTTTCGACATTGCGCTCTTCAAAGGCGATGTTCTCTTCGTTTAAATATTTTTTTAACTGTGTGCAATACGGGCAGTGGTTACCGGTGTAGACGATAACATTAGCTGTAGCTGTGGACATATCAATCACTCCTTTGTGGATTTGTTTTACATTCGCCTTTTTTACATTCGTCTATTAAATTTAGACTAAGTATAAAACTTGCTAAAAAAAGAATACCATCCCCAGCCATTAGCTGCATGAAGGTACAATGAAGGAATCATGAAGGTTTCATGAAGAGGTGGTTACAGGCCGCAATCGGTCAGAATGCCCGAAGACCAGCTTCAATCAGCCAGCCTATAGCCTACTCCCCGGACGGTTACGATGTAGCGCGGCTGCTTCGGATCGTCGCCTAGCTTGTGACGCAGGCTTTTGATATGGGCATCCACGGTGTTGCTGCCGCCAAAATATTGCTCGCCCCACACGAGGTCCATCATCGCTTGCCGCGAAAGGACGCCCCCGTCAGCGCCCAGCAGCACCTTCAGCAAGTCGTATTCTGTTTTGGTCAGATCGATGCGCACGCCTGCTTGAGAAACCGTCATGCGCCGCGCATCCATGACGATATCTTTATGCAGCAATTGGTCGCTGCCCCCAAGTAAAGGACGGCTGCTCGGAGCCTCGAACGATTCGATCCGGTCGACCAGCGCTTCGATCGGGGAGGGCCACACGATAAAATCGCCGCTTGCCCAATCCGAGCCCACGCCTTCACTAACAAGTGAAAGCGTGGGTATCCCGCGTGAACGCAAGCGCTGCACCTCTTCGTTCACTTGGCCATCCTTGCTGCTGCGGCTCTCTCTGGTTTGGTCAATTAGCAGCAGATCGCCTTGGAGCAGGCTTAACGCCGAGTCATTGGCATGGTGAAATAACAACACATCATAGCAGCGGGTCGTAAGCTCCGCCACTAAGGATTGCAGCGAAGCAGGCCATGGGCTAATAATCATGATCCTCTGGGTAGTGGAGCAAAATGCACCCTCTTCTAGAAAATCAGTAGCCATTACACCCTCTGCCAGCTCTATACCATCTATGTCATTCATCGCTGCCCCATCTAATCCGCTAACAGCCTCTGCCCTAGCCACAAGCGGCGCAGTCGGCTGGGTGGTCAATGAGTTGGATTCTGTGAATTTCTGCATCCTGCACACACTCCTTTAAATAAATATTGCTGATCTTGGATGATATATCCGGTTTCTTTCGCTACAGAGCTCAGCCACTCCGGCGGTGCCTCGGTGAACACCTCATCTACCCTGCCACAGGCTACGCAGACAATATGCTGGTGGTCTTCCGTACGCGCGTCATAGCGGTTGGAGTCGCCTTCGAGCTTCAGCTCGCGGATCATGCCCTCGTCCGTCAAGTAGCGGAGCGAATTGTAGACCGTTGCATAGGCGAATTGACAGCCGCGGTCCTTTAGCCGCTCAATGATATCAGCAGCAGTCGGATGGTCGGTCGCCTCGGAGACGATATCAAAAATGGTTTTACGTTGTATCGTAAGCTGTCCTTTGCGTATCATGGCGATCCCTCTTTATTTTATATTTAGATTAAGTCTAAATCTAAATGAGTGAGAAGTCAATGCTCCTCATGCCAAAAAAGCCTCTTCAGATAAAAAGTATATGTGGATAAAAAGTGCAAGAGTGGATCAAACAGCAGGGAAAAATGTGTTATTGTCGGCAAGAAGATATTCCCTCTATGATAGGGCTATTGAACACATGGGAGGTACATCATGAATGTTAACCAAACAGAAAAAGCAGTCCTGTCGGGGGGGAGGACGATTTCAAACCGTTCTAAATGGAAGGATAAGAAAGGTAACTTGCTCTATATACTAAAGCGTGATAAATACTTATACTTGCTCGCTGTTCCCGGAATTTTATTTTTCCTCATATTTAAATATATTCCTTTATGGGGAATCAGTATTGCTTTTCAGGATTATTCGCCCTATCAAGGAATATGGGGTAGCCCTTGGGTAGGCTTTGAAAATTTTAAACGTTTTTTTTCAAATCCTGATTTCTTTCACCTTTTCCGAAATACGATTGCGATCAGTTTAATGAATCTTTTTTTCTATTTTCCGCTTCCTATTCTGTTATCTATTTTATTAACGGAGCTAAAGAATGAATTTTTCAAGAAAACCATCCAGACCATTATCTACATGCCGCATTTCTTATCGTGGGTCATTATTGCAGGCATCACTTTTCTGCTACTTTCCCAATCTGAGGGCGTTGTGAACAAAATGTTGGTTGCTGCGGGACTCGATAAGATCGATTTCTTGACCAACCCTAAGCTGTTCTGGCCTATTCTTACCTTGCAGACGATTTGGAAGGATGCGGGATGGGGAACGATTTTGTTTCTTGCAGCCATTGCAGGAATTGATCCTGCGTTATATGAAGCAGCGAAGATGGATGGTGCAGGCCGGTTCCGACAAATTTGGCATATTACACTCCCCTCCATCCGAAATGTTATCGTTATTTTGTTGATTCTGAGGATTGGGCACATGATGGATGTAGGCTTTGAACAGGTGCTGCTTATGGCCAATAGCGCTGTTTCCGATGTGGCTGATGTTTTTGATACCTATGTATTCCGCGTGGGCATCCAACAGGGTGAATTTAGCTACAGCACAGCAATTGGGATATTCAAATCCGTTGTCGGTTTGATTCTGGTTGTCATTGCCAACAAGTTCGCTAAGAAATTGGGCGAGGAGGGTGTCTATTAGCATGAAATCAACAATGGAGGATCGTACATTTATAACGGCAAATATCGGATTTCTTATGGCTATAGGCTTGGTAACACTGTTCCCGCTCTATTATGTATTTACGGTTTCGTTTACCCATCCAGAGGAATTTATAAGCAAAGGCTTTGTGCTTTTTCCTGAGTCATGGAGTCTATTATCCTATCGTTATATTTTTTCCACAAAAGCATTTATTAACGCAATCGGAGTCAGCAGCTTCTTGGCACTGGCAGGCACCTTGGTATCGTTATTGGTAACCTCCAGCTTTGCCTATACCTTGTCACGCAAACGATTAAAGGGTAGGAAAGTATTGATGCTGCTTGTATTATTAACGACGTTATTCCAGGCTGGAATTATTCCTGATTATTTGCTAATCAAACAGTTGGGTCTTATGAATAGCTTGTGGGCGTTGATTATACCTGTAATGTCCAGCGGTTGGTATATTTTATTGATGAAAGGCTTCTACGATAGCATTCCCGATGCTCTACAGGAAGCTGCGACGATTGACGGTTGTAATGAAATCGGGGTATGGATCCGAATCATTCTCCCGCTCTCCATTCCTTCCATGGTCGCGTTCGGTCTATTCTTTGGAGTTGGCTATTGGAACACCTTTTTTAATGCCATGCTGTACATTAACGACCATACGAAATGGCCGCTGCAAATGCTGCTGCGTAACATGATTGTTGATTCTTCGACCTCAATGGGAGGATCTATGGCATTAGGTAATGACTTGCAGCTGCCCTCAGAGACGATTAAGATGGCTGCTGTAGTTGTGGCGACTGTGCCCATTCTGATGGTATACCCATTCCTGCAAAAGCATTTTGCCAAGGGAGCTATGATTGGCTCTGTCAAAGAATGAAATTATATAAAAAACGAGGATAAGGGAGATCATTGACTAATGACGAAAAAAAGCAATGTGATTATGTTTACATGCATGATAGGTATGGCAGGTGTGCTTGGTGCTTGCAGCAAGAGTGGGACTGAGGTCCATACATCTCCCAGTGGGGACAATACGACGCCGGTGGAAATCAGTATCATGTCCGATTTTTATAGTCCCGAGCCACCTAACGACCAAGATCCGATTCGCCAAGAAATCGAGAAAAAAACCAACACTAAGCTGAATATCACGTGGGTTTCCCCCAACAATTATGGAGATAAAACGAATGTAACGCTGGCATCAGGTGATCTGCCAGAGCTGATGTTAATCCGTGAGCCCTTCCAGCCCCAAATAAGGAAAATGGCCGACCAAGGAGCTTTTTGGGATTTAACACCCTATCTGAAAGACTACAAGAACTTTAGTGCTTTCCCTGCAGAAAGCTGGACCAATACAAGTATTAATGGCAAAAATTACGGTATTCCATTCGCTCGTCCGCTTTTTGGCACGGAAGGAATGCCCATTCTGCGAAAGGATTGGCTCGACCAATTAGGGCTACAGCCTCCCAAAAACCTGGATGAAATGTACGCCGTTATGAAGGCCTTTACTGAAAACGACCCTGACGGAAATGGGAAAAAGGACACCATCGGATTAACGGCTACCGTAGCTACGAATAATATGGGCAGCCTTTCATGGGTTGAAAATGTTTTAAATGGAAGCTATGGCAAGTGGAAAGAAAAAGAAGGACAGCTTATGGACACGACCTTCGAAAAAGGGACAAGGGATGCCTTGTTGTGGCTGACCAAAGCCTATAAAGAGGGTTTGTTAGCTTCCGATTTCCCAACCTTAAAGAACTCCCAAGTGAGGGAAAGCATGACGACTAATAAAGCGGGCATCTTTACCGATGCAATTAAGCCCACCTGGCTGCTTACCGGGCAGATGCGTTCCGCTAACCCAAAAGCCGATTTGTTGGCGCTCTCCTATTTGGAAGGTCCTTATGGCAAGTTTGCACCGAAGGGCAGCGGGGCTTTTGGCTTCTGGGTGATCCCGAAATCAGTGAAGGAAGATAAGTTAAAGAAGATTCTTGCGTTCATGGATTACGGAGCTTCTCTCGAAGGAAGCGTTATGGCCAATTATGGGTTCAAGGGCGAGCATTATAATGAGCAAGACGGTATGTATTTATTCACGGAGAAGGCAAAGGAATATACGGGCGTTATTTTCCCTATTTTTCAAAGTCTCGACAAATATGCGTTTGCCTACCAAACCGGAATTCCAGCTGATTTCCTGAAACGGAATATGTCCATTATTGACGAGCTTGCCAAGGTTGCAATAGGGGATCGTACCGTAGGCTTAACGTCTGAAACCTATAATAAAGTAGGGCTTGACTACGATAAGAGAACGCAAGATTTAAAAGTAAAGGTCATATTCGGACGAGAGCCTATCGAAGCGTGGGATGCCTATACGGCGGGATTAAAAGCAGATGCTCAATATCAAAAAATCAGTAATGAATTCAATGACGACTACAAAAAAAGGCAAACAAAATAACGTGTAACTGTTCAACGTAGTGAGGCCGATTGATTTCCTATGGACATGGTGACTTCCAATGAAGGGTGATAAAATGGCAGTAAGACAAGCTTTCGGCCCATCCGATTACAGAAAGGAAGCAGGGTGCTACATTGAGAAACTGGACGGCCTCATTTCGTGCGATTAGTAAATATTCCATGGTTCAAAAACGTTTTTATCGAAAAAGTCTCATCATTATCGTATTAGCTATTTGTTTCCCAACCTTCATTGTGGGGAGCGGGGTTAAATGGATTGGAACCAAGCAACTGGAAAACAGCGTCCTGTTTGCTCGTGACCATCAGGTTGCACAGTCCGCACAACGTGTTGACGATTACTTATCTTATTTGGAAAAGGCAGCCACGCAGTGGGCCTTCAATCCTGAATTCGGTGTTAAATTAAAAAGCTTGGAAACGAGCTATGATTACGAATTTATCCGCAGTGTCTACACCAACTTGTTGCTTTTAAAGGAATCTAATCCGTTAATTGCCGATGTCTATATCTATCTGGATCGACCCGGTATTGTGCTATCCGATAGTAATGGGACAATCACATTACATGAGCAGGACCAGACGAGGTTTCATGAATTATTGAGTAATCGGCAATCCGCATTCTGGTCGCCATCCTATTCAACCATCAATAAGTCATCAGGTAAAGCTATGCTGACACTTGCCTATCAGCTTCCTGCGGAAAGCGCTGAACCCTTCGGTGTGCTTCTTGTGTATTTGAAATCCAATCAGGTTTCCCAAATGTTGAATGGTTTAAACTTGGACGAGAATGGAGCGACCTTCTTATTCAACGAAGCTGGTGAGCATATAGGCAGCTCCAATGAGACACCAAAGTCCAGCCAACAGCAGCAAGATTTGGCCCATCTGGTTAAGAGCCGCGGAGAGGCAAAGGGGTCGTTTATCTACGAATATGTTGGAGCTACTTACTCGGTATCTTTTACCTCATTCAAACGATTGGGCCAGCAGTGGACCTATGTTACGATGGATTCTTTAGATAAATTAAATTCTCCTGTAATTGCTGCATCTCATTTCGTTTATTTGATCGGTCTGGCAGGGCTGTTGTTTGGTATCATAACGGCAATTATCGTTTCTCGGAAGCTATATCAACCGATCCTTGTCCTGATGAAAATGTTTAAAACGAATGCTAACACCAGCAAGGAAACAGCGGATGAAATTGAATTTATATCCGAGCAATGGAGGCGACTAAACATTGAAAGCCGGACGCTGGAGCAGCGACTTCAGATGCAGCTTCCCACTATGAAGGAAGGTTTCTTAATCCAGCTGCTGCAAGGCCATTTTCGTGCGTCTGACAATTCGGAGCTCGAAGAAAGAATGCAATTGTTTGGTTGGGAAACGGATGACATGGGTTTTGCCGTTCTAGGTATTCAGCTTCATGGATCAACTCGCTCCAAAGGAAGATTTCAAAAGGGAGATCAAGAGCTCATCTCGTTCGCATCGGTTAACATTACGGAAGAGATATTAAAGGACAGCTTTTTGAATGGGGAAATTATTAATTTCCACGATCTTACGATAAGTGTTCTTTTAAGCTGCCCGCAATATTACCAGGCTGATGAAAGAAGGGACGAAATTTACCGTCTTGCCGATCAATTGGCCGGCATGATTCACCGTTTCATACAAATGGATGTTACCGTCTGTATAAGTAAGCTCGTTTCTTCGGTGGTCGAAATACCCCAAGCATGGGAAGAAGTAAGCCGAATCGTGCGTTACCGCGATTTGAACGAATCCAAGCAAGTAATTAACGCGGAGGACTATCTGTCTCAAGGGAAAGACTCGATCCGGTACCCTTTTGCAGCCGAATCCGATATCTTGCAAGCTATTCATAACGTTAATGAAGAGGAATCCAAGTCCGCATTGCGTAAGTTCTGCAGCGAGTTGAAGGCCAATACTACCAAGGAATATTTATTTCAACAAGGCATGCTTCAATTATATGGGAATCTGCAATTCGGTTTTCTCAAAGCTGGCTACAATCCATTTGAAACTGCCTCATTTAATGTTCAAGAGGAGTTAGCCCAATTAACCGATTCCGCAGAAATCACCAGCTTTTTCTACCAACGAGTTATTCATCCGTATATCCAGAAAATGAAGCAGGACTCTGAAAAACAAGATTTGCGATTGAAGCGGGCAATTGAACGTATTGTTGAGACCATTCACGATAAATATGATTCCGATCTTTCACTGGATTTATTTGCCGATGAGCATAATTTAACTTCACTTACGCTTAGTAAAGCGTTTAAGAAGACGATGGGCATTAATTTTATCATTTACTTAACTGACGTTCGTATTCGAAAATCCAAGGAACTGCTATTGGAAACCGATTATAAGATTAACGATATTGCCGAAATGGTCGGGTATCAGCCCACCTATTTCAACCGTATTTTCAAAAAAAATGAAGGCATAACACCAAGTCAATACCGTGAATCCACATTAATTTCGGGAGTTGGGAAAATATGAAAGCCGTAATGGTCATGTTCGATTCTTTAAATAAGCACATGCTTCCTCCCTATGGATGCGATTGGATACAGGCACCCAATTTCCAAAGGCTGGCGGATCGCTCTGTCACCTTCGATAACTGCTACGCAGGAAGTCTGCCTTGTATGCCCGCGCGTAGGGATTTGCAGACGGGCAGGCTTAATTTTTTGCATAGAAGCTGGGGACCGTTGGAGCCATTCGATGATTCTATGGTCGCTTTGCTAACCAAGCAAGGGGTATATACACACCTGAGCACTGACCATACCCATTACTTTGAGGATGGGGGTGCTACGTACCACACTCGCTACAATTCATGGGAATTTGCCAGAGGCCAAGAGGGGGACCCTTGGAAGGGCAACGTGAAGGAGCCTGATATTCCAGAATCCTTAAGCGGTCCGAAGCTTGGTGATTTATGGAGACAGGACTGGGTAAACCGTGAATATTTGGATACGGAGGACAAGCAGCCTTTAGCTGTCACAATGAAACGGGGGATTGAGTTTATCGAGCGTAATCTGGAGCAGGATCGCTGGTTTCTGCAAATCGAAGCGTTCGATCCACATGAACCCTTTTTCACACAACAAAAGTATAAGGACATGTACCCTCACCATTATGAAGGCAAGCATTTCGACTGGCCCGATTATGGGAAGGTCCAGCAGCAGCCTGAGGAGGTACAGCATGTTATTTACGAATATGCTGCACTAATTAGCATGTGTGATGAATATCTAGGCAAAATTATGGATGTATTTGACCGCCATGATCTATGGAAGGATACGATGCTGATTGTCAATACGGATCATGGATTCCTGCTCGGTGAGCATGAGTGGTGGGGAAAGAACATCCAACCGTTTTACAACGAAATTGTCAATATTCCACTGTTTGTTTGGGATCCACGGTCTGGGGCAGCAAACGTGCGTTCCGATGCTTTGGTGCAAATGATCGATATGGCTCCAACACTTTTGGATTTTTTCGAAGTGGAAATCCCACCGGATATGCAGGGGAAGCCATTGATGTCCTTATTGGAATCTGGCGCTACGCTTCGCGAAGCGGTTCTTTTTGGGGTGCATGGAGGGCATGTCAACTGCACGGATGGACGTTACGTTTATATGCGGGCACCTAAGGATAGCAGCAATGAACCGTTGTATGAGTATACCCTGATGCCGATGCATATGCACCAAATGTTCAATCCAAAGGAGTTCAAAGGCATGGAGCTAGCCGGCCCATTCTCTTTTACAAAGCAAGCTCAGGTTATGAAAATCAAGGGAAAAACTAATCCTAACAAGTATAGATATGAGAGCTTATTATTCGACCTCCAGCAAGATCCGAAGCAGGAAAATAGGCTGGAGGATCCAAAAATAGAAGCGCTAATGATCCGTTACATGGTGCAAATCATGCAGGCTCATGATGCTCCACCGGAACAATTCGAACGGCTGGGAATTCCATGCACTGGACACCTGGTTTAGAACACAGGCAAAAGAACCGGAGGGCATCTGCCCCCGTCCCCTTTATCTATATATTTACAGCTGGGTCTCTCCCCCGCTCGTTAGATCGGCTCCAGCCATCTCTTGGTACAGTTCAACCCGTTGTGCAAAAATTTGCACCTCATTATACAAAGATTCCACTTCCTGTTGGTCCAACGCTTTGGACAGAAATGCAACCTGGTGCTGGTTGGTAGCTAGCTGCTCCCGCAATTGCCGAGAGTCCGCCTGAAGCTGCTTAACCACTTCGTCCACATCCGCTCTAGGCTCAACTGCCCAGCTGTTCATCTTCGATTCGGCATCCTTATGCAGCGCCTTCGCTTCTTCCAGGACCTTCCTGGTTCTTGAAAGCAGCATCGAACGCCTCACAATAAACACAATCATAAAGGCCAGAAGCAATATGGCAGCAATCGCGATCAGGGTACCCGACGATAACGGCTTGTACCCCGCAGAAGCTGCACCTGCTTCCGCAGGTACAGCATCCTGATCGCTTGAAGGCGCTAATGGTATCGGCACTCCATCCATAGGGACCGTTGGCGCAGGCACCAAAGGCGCCACCGGAAGCGGTGGTGTTGGTGCCTCTCCAGCTACCGGCGGTATTGCTGGCACGATTGGCGCTGTCGTCGCCCCTGATGGGCTTGAAGGCGTTGGTGGCGCAGCCGCAAGCGGTACCTTCAGTGCATTCATATAATTGCTTACAGCAATAATGCCCTCCACCGGGTTTCCTGAAGCGGCGAGTGGCTTGTAGTTGAGGTCGATAATACCTTGGTTGTTGCCGGCCTCGCTGCGAGATACGGCCTCGGCTACTTGCTCATTATCATAAACCAGCTGAACGGAGCTGGGGTCTGCTGCTACAAGTAGTAGGAGCTGGTGGCCCTTCAGCTTCCAGGTGTTGTAGGCTTCATTGCCTAACTGCTGGATCGCTTCCTCATTGAAGCCACGTGCCGTCAAAACAACCAGCTCATAGCTGGAGGCCTTCAAGCCTTCTTCGAGCTGCTTGGCTTGGGCAGCCGTGAACAACCCCGCTGGGTCGGTGACCGTCCCTGTCCTTTCAGGTACAGTGGCCGCATAAGCGTAAATGGACGAACTGAAAAAAAGCACGCATAGTATCCACACTAACGGTTGCCATTTTCTCATTCTATTCCCCTCCTGTAAGTTCGATCGGACCTTCACAAAATGCTCTAATCATAGTATTTACCACATACAGCGATTATCAAACAACTCCCGCATACCATCACTGGCACACGGGAGTTATTGGTTTTTAAAAGCTATCCGGTCCAGCCCTATAGGTATACTTCTATACATGGTATGCTTGCTCGCCAGCTAACTTGCTTGGTCTACCTATTCAATCCGGCTAAATTTAGCAGCCTGCTCCAGCATCTTGCCATCCGTACGGTGCAGGGCATCTATGAACTCGATTTGAAAAGCCCCCGGCCGATCCGCCCCCGTTACTTTAACTGCTTCTTCAGCCGCAACCCCATAATAGGCCAGGGCGGCTGCAGAAGCCAAAACCAAATCCTTTTCAACAGCGGCAAAAGCCCCAATGACTGAGCTTAGCAGGCAGCCTGTTCCGGTCACCTTCGTTAGTAATGGGGTACCGTTGCTAATTTTGTAGCTAATGGTTCCATCGCTCACGACATCATCCTTGCCGGTTACAACAACTACGCAGCCCAGCACACGTGCAGCCTGTACAGCTAAAGCTTGCTGCGATCCGGTTCCTCCCTCAATGGCTGCGGCATCCACACCCTTGATGGTGGAGGCTTCGCCAATCACATTAGCCACTTCCGCAGCATTGCCTCTGAGCACAGAGACACGCAGCTGCTTCATAATGAGCCGGGCGGTATCCGTTCGATATGGGGTAGCTCCCGCCCCAACCGGATCGAAGATAACTGGCACTTGATGGGCATTGGCCGATTTTCCTGCGAGGAGCATGCCTCGCACAATTTCTTCATCCAATGTGCCCATATTGAGCACAAGCGCCCCTGCGATTTGTGCCATATCGGCTACTTCCTCCTTGGCGTAAGCCATAACCGGAGAAGCACCGACGGCAAGCAAACCATTGGCTGTGAAATTCGTTACCACTACATTCGTTATATTATGCACTAGCGGATTGCCCGCTCTCACCTTGTCCAAAGCTGCTATAAGCTGATCGATCGTGATATTCAAAATCTGTGCGCCTCCTTTTGTAGCTGGGATAAAACCAGGATTTATGTATGATTTGTTAATCTTCCCTATTATTAAACCACACAATTCCTCCGGGAACCACTGCGAAAAAGTAAGTATGGCAGGAGCTTTCTTTTCATCAACTATCCCTTGGATCTACTTAGCTTAATCCCCAACAGTACAGCCAACAAGATGGAGACACCGATAATTATAATGTTAAACCATGTTTTCGTTTGAAACCAGGCCTGATTGGGAGGGGTGATGGAATCCGCTCCCGGTGACGCAGCTTGAAGCCCCAGCTTGGCTAGCGCTGGATTCTCCTGCTCAATCTGCTGCCGAAAGCTGCCGATATCATAGCTCGGTTTACCGGCCAAATTGTTGCCATACAGCAGCTGATAAATCCGCCCCTCCTCACGCTCGAAAACCAGCTTATCCACGAAATAATCTATTTTCATCCCTGTAAGATTAATAGGCGGGTTATCCTGATTGTTGATTGTAATCGTGAGCTGGGGCTGCGTCATCGGCAATGTCCCTATAATGGTGGTGTTTTGAAGCTGGACGTTTTTGAAGTCAAGGCGATATAGCTCACGCTTTCCATCGACCTGCACTTCTTTTGTATCCATGCCCTGCAATGTATACGAACGTGTAAAGCTTCCGCTGGCCGCAAGCTCTATTTTCGTAATACGCAGACGGTTATCGTTACGGATCGCGACCAAGGTCTGCCCGCCGCCACTTTCCTCTTTGATCTCATATGGCAATGTTACCGTCTTTGTCCATTCCTTCCATTTCGTTTCGCGGGTGTTATATATCAGCTGTAGCTCTGGAAACACCAGATTCTCAACGTTGTCCAGTACCTTGATCCGGTAATAGCTGAATTTCGCTACCTGGTCCAGTATCACGGTGCTTTTCTCCAGTTGGTCTGTACGGTATACATGCTCCTTCTTCAATAGCTCCCACCCATTGCCGTCGTAGCTCCCGTAGATTTCCAAATGCTTGAGAAAAGCTTGCGCTGGCAAGCTGAGCGCTATCTGATTTCCTTGAATATCCTTTGTTGCATCGATGGGTGTGATTCGGAAGTCAACCACTGTATCATTATTTTGTTTGATGGTATGAACCAAGGTGGACTTGTAGGTCCCCTGCTGCTCTGTTGCTTGGGCATAGCCGCTATCTACATAATAAGGGATGAAGCGTCCCTTATCGTCCATGATCCGCAGATCGCCAAGGTCTTCCTTGGCGCTTTTGTACACATCCTCGTCTAGAAACAACGAGTGGTACTTGCTATTGCCCTGCAGCTCGAGCGGCTTGGAATACCGCCATTCATTGCGGTTTGTTGCATCCGCAGCAAAGGCTGTACTGCCCACAAGCAAGCTTCCCAGAACCGCGACCGCGCTAATCCTTTGGATCAGGCTCCTTTGGATCAGGGATTTTGCCGGGCTGTCCTTCGGACCTTGGATCAGGCTCTTGACCAGTCTTTCTGCCAGGCGTTTGATTGGGAACATGGGGCACCTCCAGCTTACTCGAAACCTTTTGATACACATAAGAAATCCCTAAGAGCACCAGGCCGAAGCAGAAATAGCCGATGACCTTGCCTCCAGCCGGTAAGCTGCTCAGGTCATAAAAGACGAGCTTCGCCGTTGCGAACAAGGTCAGTCCGAGGCCCAGTCTGCGAATATAAATATACTTGTAACGGAAACCATACACGATATAACCAATAGCCAGCAGCAGGTACAGGAAGCTGAACAGCAGGCTAACCTCGCCTAGATGGAATTGGACATTCAAGAACACGGTAGCCACACCAAGTAGGTAAACCCCTAGGATGACAGGGTACATCTCCATCGTTGCATAGCTGCGGCGCATCACCTTCACGAGGACATCACGCCCGCTGAAAAACACGAGAACATTAAAGCCAATCAGCAAGGCCAATGCCACGTATTCGGCAGCGCCGTTTTCGGCATAATTACTTTGCAGCACGGGATGGGATACGGTAATCGATAAGCACATGATATACCCAACCACGTAAAGAAACCATGTATAATATTTGACCACTTGATCATACAGAACAGACACACGGCTAAGCGCATAAGCCAGCCCAATGGTAATCATCGCCGCCAGCATGACCTCATAAAACTCAAACTGGTAAAAGCTGCTCGGCACCCACCTGTCATAAAGCTTGTTGCTCTCAACTAACAGATAGACCCATAGATTGGCGAGCGTAAAATATTTGAAAGCCGCAATCGCTTTTTCTCCCAAAGGGTGCAACGCGTAGGGTGCGTTTTTGAGCTGCTCATTGCCTGCACCCCCGCCTGCCACTTTACCTGCAAACCATTTGTTCCCCCCTGCATAAAACAAGGTAACCAATAACATCCCAACCATAACCGAGCTATATTTGAGGTCAAAATAACTCCCTCTGGAAACCATAATTTCGATAACAGCGACATCCCATAAATAGAAGGCACCGAGGCATAAGAGGAAAATACCCCAGCCAGCCCGTTCCAGCTTTTTCAATTGGTTGTAGCGGCCGAATAGGATCAGCACGACACCCTCGACAAGCCAGCCCATCGACAACCATTTGACCCCAAGCTGGAAAGGGATCATCAAAATCGCGAACGTCAGCGAGGTCGCATAGAACAGCAGCATGGTTGCTTTTTCCTGCTTCATTGCTTTCTCGATAAATCGGCCTAAGCCGATGTACACCAGGCAGAATACGAGTGCCAATAAACCCATGTAATCCTGCAGCTCCGCCTTTACCATCAACCCATACAGCACGCCACAGCTCGTTAACGTATTCAAAGCCAGCAGGCATACGTCTGCGATCGACAGCTTCATTTTATATTGAAATGGATACGCCAGAGTAATCGCCACATACATCGCGAAGGTTAACACCGAGTAGAGCATGCCCATCGTTTCACTTGGCGCAAACAGCGACAGCAGCACGATAGAAGGCGCGTTAAGCACAAAGCTGATATAGCTGATTACTGTCCACCGCTGGCGGAAGGACACGAGTAGAATAACCAGGTTCAGTAGGAACAAGTAACCCATAGCTACATAAATCGCATTGCCTTGCAGGCCAAATGCACTTCCATAAGAGGCTAGCGGCAAATACCCGCCAATGAGGCCAAGCGCACATACCGTTCGTGACTGATAACGCAGCGATAAGAGCACTGCCGTTGCCGAGACCAGTACGGATAAGGTTAAACCAACATAAAGATCAATAATTTCGAGTAAAAAATAACTATAAAAAATCGACCCGTACAGAATCGAAATCCCGCCACCGAGCAGACCGAGGGCAAACGTTTGCTTTTGCTTGCGGAACAGCCATTCGCCTCCTGCCAGCATCAAAG
Source organism: Paenibacillus agricola (assembly GCF_011440305.1). Lineage (GTDB taxonomy): Bacteria > Bacillota > Bacilli > Paenibacillales > NBRC-103111 > Paenibacillus_S > Paenibacillus_S agricola. The sequence goes on from NZ_JAAOIW010000007.1 coordinate 140,477, forward strand.
CTCCCAACAGGAAAAACAGGCTGCCCTTCGCATAATCGTTAAACCAGGTCGAATACGAATAACGGAAGGCAGCGCCTACCCCGAGGATGATCAGCAGGATACCCAGCTTATTGATCCAGTTCAGGCCGATTTTCATTTCCATCTGGTTCTGCTTCATTCGTTTTTGCAGTACCTCTTCGCTAACATCCTCAGCCGCGAGCTGCTCCAGCCCGCCTTTGGCTTCAAGCCGCTGCTTTTTTTCTTCCTCCGCAAGCCGTGCACGATGGGTGAGGATTTGCTGGTTAAGCTCTATGGAGACCTGCTCCAGCTTGGTCAGGATCTCCTGCTTTTCTTCACCTAGCTGGGATGCGGCAAGCCGCATCAATTGCTCCAGCTTCTTCTTTGTCTCATTCTCAAAAGCGGTCAGCCGGTTCGTATGCCCTTGGTCCGCCGCCGCGAAGTAAGTGCCCAGCTTCTCACCCGATATTTTAATAATGTTCAGCTTTTCATCCATAATTTGCTCGCCCAAGGAAACCCGAAGCTTGGCATTTTCTTCGTCCTTCAGCGTGTACTTTTGCTGCAGCTCGGCCAGACGGAGCTTGTAATCCTCGTATTGCTGACGAAGCGTCTGGTTCTCATTAATCAAATCATGAGATTCATATTCATTGATGAGGAGCTGATACTCCTTCATCAGCGTTGCTTGGTTGTCCTTGATGGACACCAGCCGATCTTTAAATTCTTTCATGAATTCCCCTCCGTCCTTGAGTCTCTCCATTGATTCCCATTTTACTACAGCATGTAAATTAAAAAAGTACTATATTGTTATAGTACCTAGTAGTCCTATGTATTTCTATGTACATGTTTATGTGATTATGGACCTACTTTCCCCGCTACTACCCTTACCCATTTTTTGGGAGTATTAACCAGCCAATATCCTGTCCATGCAAAAAAAAACCTTGAAGGCAGGATGCCGATCAAGGTTGCTAATCCACTATAGGCAGCTGCACTTATATGTACATGCCGCCGTCGACCCTAATAATCTCACCCGTGACAAAATGGGAGTGGGCAATAACGGCATAAACCACATCGGCCACATCCTCAGGAGTTGCAACTCGCCCTAACGGCGTTCCCGCAGCCAATCGTGCCACATGGTCTTCCTGGCCCTCGATCCAACGAGTATCGACAATGCCTGGAGCGATACTGTTTACACGAACCTCAGGCGCCATTACCCGTGCCAGCGACTTGGTCACGCTAATCGCAGCCGCTTTCGATGCCGCATAAGCGATAGAGCTTCCTAAGCCTGTCAAGCCGGCCACTGAAGTAATATTGATCATGCAGCCTCTTTGCTTCTTCAGCTCGGCCGATGCAGCACGGGCGCAGAAAAACAAGCCTTTCACATTAACATCCATAACACGATCCCAATATTGCTCCGTCAAGCCTTCCAAATCGGCATGGTCGACGAAATCAGTGACACCAGCATTATTAACCAATATATCCAATCTGCCAAAAGCATCGATCGTTGCTTGCACCATTTGCCTCACTTGGGCATCATCAGCCACAGAACCTTGGAACAATAAGCATTGTACGCCCAAAGCCTCGATTTCCTGCTGGGTTTCACGGGCTTCCTTTTCCGACTTGGTATAATTAATGGTAAGATGGACGCCCTCTTGGGCTAATCGGAGCGCTACCGCTTTGCCTATGCCTGTCGCAGAACCTGTTACTAATGCTACTTTACCCTTCATCTTCATTACCTCCTTTTTGGTCTCAACACCCTTATAACGATATCCGGTCGGATCCGCTTTTATTTAAGCCCGCTGCTGCTGCTCATTCTACCGATATCATCGATCCTGGCTCTCCGCTGGAGAGTTGCCAGCACAACCCCGCCCACGATAAGCAATGATCCGATCATTTGAGTACCTGTAACCGCAGTACCGAGAAGCAAGAAACCGACCATCATCGCTACAAAAGGCTGCAAATTCAAAAATATCGCCGCTTTCCCTGCGCCAACCCGCTGTAGCTGTACATTCCAGATCACCGAGCACAAGCCCTGCATAACAATACCAGACGCAAACAACAACACCCATGCCCATACATGGGGGCTAACTTGCGTAAGCGGTTCCTTGATGATCGCTACCGGGACCATTAATCCCGAGCCAAGCACCGTTGAATATAACGTAGCACTGAAGGCGTCAATCCGCTCCGTCAGCTTCCGCATAATAATGACAGAGATTGCAAAAGTAAACATTGCCATAAAAATATACAGGATGCCTATGGAAATATGAATGCCACCGGATTTGCCCACTACGAAAAAAACGCCTGTAATCGCTACGACCGAACCTAGTACCATTTGGATGGAGAAGGTTTCTTTCAAAAACACCCTTGCCAACAAAGCAATGGTCAAGGGGGCCAGCGACAAAATCAACGCGGCTGTAGTGGCATCAACCGTTTGTAGCCCTGTGAAAAACGAAGCTTGGTTCAGCAGCGTTCCAAAAATCGCCAGCGGAACCAGTAGCCACCAGTCCCGCTTGGAAAGCCTGCCTAATTTACGGGTAACCCACGCATAGCTGAGCAGGCATAGGGACGTTGCCGTTAATCGAAAAGCCGAAAGCAATAACGGCGCGAACTCATGCACGAGCATCGAGCCGAACACGAAATTGCTGCCCCAACAGCATACGCAAAATAACAATAGCAAGTAAGACCGTACCATAAATCCGCCTCGTTCCTTCATTTCAAAAATGCCGGGAATAATAACTGGAATCCAGTTAACCGGTTATGTTGAAGCCAGTCATACTGACGCATCGGTTGTGATCCTTAATTGATATACCTATTATAGTTGTGTAAGCGCATTACGAACAGCAAGAATATATTTCGACTGGTCCAGCGGGTTAACCCCTCTGCGCGTCCGCTCCATAGCAACCTCCGGGGGAGCATCCTGGTAACCTGCGAACCATGCGGTTAAAGTCCCCCTGCCTTTGGTCAGGGAGCCAAGGCGGGATGGAAAATCAAGCGAGGTCGCTACTGGAAGCATCCCCTCGATATCCATCCGTCCGTTGCGTAGCGCCGGCGTATCGAAATTCCCGCGCATCATAACGAGCTCGTTCATCAGCTTGCCCCCGAACTCCTCCGGTGTGGACAGCCGGAACCGCAGCAGCGGCTCCAGCAGCTTGGTGCCCGTACGTGCCAACCCGTCCATTACACCCATCGGTGTCGCAATGACGAAGTCCAGCGGATGGGTATGCCAGACGTGGTGCTCGCCTTCGATCAGCGTGACTCGCAAATCGGTAACCTCCCAGCCACGCAAGCCATACTGGAGCGCCATCGGTACCCGCCGGGCCACTTCGTTCTGGTAGCTTTCCAGCAGATGCTCATTCCTGACGGATGAGCTATATTGCAAGCCGCTGCCCTGTTCACCCGGCTCAATCAGGAACCTCAAGATCGCCCAGCAGGGCTTGGGCATCGTATAGGCTATATACCCTTCTCCCCTCCTTATGGGCGTTTCTTTGTAAATGACCGAAGGCGCGCCCAGCGATGCCTCAAGCCCGAAGCGGCGCTTAAGGACATCGGTAATGATCTCCATCTGGATCCGCCCCATAACCTTCAGATGCAGCTCACGCTCCTCCTGCAGCCATTGCAGGTCCAACAGCGGATCTTCATCCGCCAGCTCCTGCAGTGCGGCTACCACCGCCGGATATTCGGCATCGTTGCGCCAATGAACCTGGACGGTCAGCAACGGAATAGCCAGCCGCTTCTCACCTGGCACCCCGGCTGGAGAGCCGACAATATCGCCGATCCTGGCGCGGCTCCAGCCGTACACAGCGGCAATATCACCGGCGCCAAGCAGCCCGGTATCTACCACCTTCTGACCCTCCACATGGCGGATCTGTGTGACCTTCTCCTCCAAACCACGGGTATAGTTAAGAATCGTAGCCCGATTCTGGATCACGCCGTCGTAGAGCCGCACGTAGGCGATCCGCCCCATCGCCACATCCTTCTCCAGCTTAAAGACGACGCCGGCAACGGCAACGTCCCTCCTGCCTGTTGGTGCGGGCAGCAGCCCGACCATCGCGTCCATCAGCTGTTGGACGCCAATGCCGCGATTGGATGCGCCGAATAGCACAGGATAACAGGCCGCTTGCTTGACCGCAGCAGCAATGACGGGAGCGAGCTCCGCTGTCGTGATATCCTCTTGCTCCAAATATTGCAGCATCAGCCTATCATCCCGCTCTGCGGCCGCCTCGACCAGCATGGTGCGGTAAGGCTCTGCCCATGCCTCGTAGGCATGGATGTCAGGGTTGGCTTTGCAGCCACCCCCGACATCCGCCGGCAGCAAATCCACCGCGCCAACAAAGCTGTCCTCAACGCCATTTGGTGCTTGGATTGGCACCGCGCCCGCAGACAGCAGCTGGCGGATTTGCTCCAGGACCACCATGGGTGCAGCACCAACCCGATCCATTTTATTGATATAAAGAATCGTTGGGATCTGAAGCTCGTGCAACGCCTGCCAAATCACCTCCGTCTGCGACTGCACGCCCTCCACAGCGGAAATAATCAACACCGCGCCATCCATAACGCGCAAGCACCGCTCCACCTCCGACAAAAAATCGACATGTCCAGGCGTATCCACCAGATTAATCGTAACTCCTTGCCAAGGAAAGCGTGTGACCGACGCTTTTACTGAAATGCCCCGCTCCCGCTCCACATCCAGCGAATCCGTTTGCGCCGTGCCTGTATCTACGCTACCCAGCGCACGAATACTGCCGCTTTTATATAAAATTTGCTCCGTCGTTGTTGTTTTCCCGGCATCAACGTGGGCAAATATCCCGATATTACGCAAGCTTGCTTGTTCTTCCAACATGGTTGCTTTGCTCCTTACTTAACTGGCTATATCTGTATTTTAACCCAATTGAGGCTGTACCGTATAGCTTACCACGCACACTTAGTCCTGTTCCCGCATATGTTTAATCCATAATCCACTTGCCAATGGAGTTGAAGCCAATGCCGAGCCATACCACGACCAAGCGGCAAAGCCGCACCGCCATCGATGTGCTCATCCCTGCGATTGATAAGGATTTAACAACACTGCCGTTGGTTATAGATAGTGTAAGAAAGTTCGTGAGGCACCCCATTGGACAAATCCTTATCGTGGCTCCCAATAGCCCTAGAATCAAAAGCCTCTGCGTGCGTAAAAATTGCCGCTTTATTAACGAAAATACGGTGCTACCGATAACCAAAGCCCATATCCATTACAGCTCGAAGAAATGGGACCGTTCCGGCTGGCTGTTTCAGCAGCTATTGAAGATGGGCGGCAGCAAGTTCATCTCCAAGAAATTTTATCTGGTCATTGACGCAGACACCGTGCTCATTCGCCCACATCGCTTTAGGTCTGGAAACAAGCAAATATTTTATTGCCGCAATTGGAGCCAGCCTGAATATTTCACCACCTACCGTAAGCTGCTCGGCACCAAAGCACCAAGGCCCTCATCGTTCGTTACCCATTATATGCTGTTCGAGAAATCCAAGCTGTCCAAACTGAAAAAGAAAATCGCCTCTAAGCACGGCACAAGCTGGCATTCCGCCATCATACGCAAGATTAATAAAACCAAGCAATTCGCTTTCTCTGAGTACGAGACTTACGGAAACTTCCTCTACGCCAAAAACCCGAAACGCGTTATTCTTAAGAAGGCATTAAACAAAAGCTTGAGCATGAATGCCCGTGGCCTACCCAAGTCCAAGGTTGCCAAGCTGGCGAGGAAATACCGCTCACTTTCCTTCCATAAACGCAAATGTTATGTACGAAAAGCGAAAAAATAACGCAGCAACCGAAAACAAACAACCTTCCATGCGAAGCCATAGACTGACGAAAGCGCTTTTTTCAAAGTCGCTATTATCAGGCCAGGGTACATTCTACGCGCTGGAAGGTTGTTTGTTTATTTTTATCGTTATTGATTATGTATCCATTGAATGCTATTTGCATGGAAGAGCACCTGCTTTCAATTTAATTAGGCCTATAATAACATAATTTACCATCAATATTTATGTCATTCTTTTTTTGAAAGATCATGTTTATGCAAACATAGCAATGGGTAATCTCTTAATGGATCAAAATGTCACAAGGGGGCCAAGCGTCATGGAACGAAATCATACAATGATACAATTTTTTGAATGGCATTTGCAATCCGATGGAAACCATTGGAAAAACCTTGCCAAGATGGCTCCGGAACTAAAGGAAAGAGGTATTGATTCGGTGTGGATTCCACCAGTAACCAAAGGCCAATCGGCTGATGATACTGGTTATAGTGTATATGATCTTTACGATCTAGGTGAGTTTGACCAAAAAGGAACCGTCCGTACGAAATATGGACTTAAGGAAGATTTGCTCGTTGCGATCAAAGCGTGCCAAGAGCATGGCGTGGCGGTCTATGTCGATCTCGTCATGAACCATAAAGCGGGAGCTGATGAAAAAGAGGTCTTCAAAGTCATTGAAGTCGAGGAAGAAAATCGGAACAAGGAAATTTCCAAGCCGTTTGATATTGAAGGCTGGACCAAATTTACTTTTCCTGGACGTGGCGATAAATATTCAGATTTCAAATGGAACTTCGAGCATTTTAACGGCACGGACTATGATGCCAAAGCAGATAAAACCAGTATATATCGGATATTAGGCGAGAATAAAAAATGGAATGAGCACGTCGACGATGCCTATGGTAATTACGATTACTTGATGTTTGCCAATATCGACTATAGCCATGCCAAGGTGAAGGAAGAAATGATCCGTTGGGGCAAATGGCTGGCTGAAACGCTGCAATGTAACGGCTTCCGCTTGGATGCCATTAAGCATATCAACCATGAGTTTGTGAAGGATTTTGTTACAGAAGTCGTCAAAGAGCGTGGCGAGGATTTCTATGTAGTTGGCGAGTTCTGGAATTCCAAACCTGGCGCCTGCCAAGAGTTTCTGGAATCAGTTGAGGGCAAGCTCTCTTTATTTGACGTGTGCCTCCACTATAATTTTATGGAAGCAGCACAAGCCGGCAAAAAATTTGACCTTACGACGATTTTTAATGATTCCTTAGTTGCCACGCATCCTCTCAATGCCGTAACCTTTGTTGATAACCACGACTCCCAGCCTGGCCAATCGTTAGAATCCTGGGTCGGTGACTGGTTTAAGCAAAGCGCTTATTCGTTGATCCTGCTTCGCCAGGATGGTTATCCTTGCGTATTTTATGGCGATTATTATGGCATAGGTGGCGAGCATTCCATTGAAGGAAAGAAAGCAGCCATCGATCCCCTCCTCTATGCCCGGTACCATAAGGCCTACGGGGAGCAAGAGGACTACTTCGACCATCCGAATACGATTGGTTGGGTTCGCCGCGGCGTCGACGACATAGAGCGCTCCGGATGCGCAGTAGTGATTGCTAATGGCGATGATGGGGAAAAACGGATGCATGTCGGTGAGCACCATGCCGGAGAGGTATGGGTGGATTTCACCAACACCCGTGATGATAAGATCACCATCGAAGAGGATGGCTTCGCCACCTTCCCAGCCAAAGGCGGAAGTGTATCCGTATGGGCTCTGCCTGACCCTCAGCCTGAGGGTCAATAGCTTGAATTCGTTATCGGTAAGCTGAAATATAAACAAAACAGCCTCCGGGTCCACGGTTACGTGGAGCTGGAGGCTGTTTTTTCTGATCCAACAAAGACTGCTTTACATTTCTTCTGCCACTTTACGGTTAACTGCCAAATGCTTAATATCCTTAAACCCGATAAACCGCTTGTTTTGGTCATCCCAGATACGAAAACGGAGCAATTGAATGCTTGAGCGGATCGTGATGGTTTCTACATCCCGCAGGACGGGATTAGCATTATGGACATTCTCAAGGTAATAGTTGGGCACACGCGGGCTCAAATGGTGGATATGGTGGAACCCGATATTGCCGGTGATCCAGTGAAGCACTCTCGGAAGATTGTAAAACGAGCTGCCCTGCATAGCCGCTTTCACATATTCCCATTTCTCATTGTTCTCAAAGTAGGTCTCCTCGAACTGATGCTGCACGTAGAACATCCAAATACCAGCTGTGCCCGAGATTAAAAAAATCGGAACCTGGATGAGGAGAAACGTTTCCCAGCCTAGCGTCCAGGAAAGCAATGCTGCTGAGCCGAAGATGCCCAGGTTAGTGATATAGGTGTTAATCCGCTCTTTCATGGCAATGTTTCTGCGATTAAAGCGGTAATCAATTAGAAATATGTAGATCGGCCCGATAACGAGGATCGTAAACGGATTTCGGTAAATCCGGTAAACCAAACGGCGCAGCATCGATGAAGCCAAATACTCATCCAAGGTGAGCGTCCAGATGTCCCCGGTACCCCGTTTATCCAGGTTACCGCTAGTTGCGTGGTGTACCGAATGCGTGTGTCTCCATTGGCGGAAAGGAACGCAGGTCAAAATGCCGGTGAACGTGCCTACGATTTCGTTGGCGATTTTATTTTTGAAAAATGATTTATGGCAGCAATCGTGGAAGATAATAAAAGTACGTACCAGAAAACCTCCAGCCACAATAGTCAAGGGAAGAGTAATCCAATAAGAAACCGATAAACTTAAATAAGCAACGTACCATAACGCAAAAAATGGAACAATCGTGTTAATAATTTGCCACACACTATGCTTCATATGTGGTCTTTCGTAGGGTGCAATATCTTTGCGCCAGCTGCTTTGTTCCTTTTGCGACATTCTAATAAATCTTCCTCTCTTGATCCATTCTGGACACAGAAGTATCCACTCCGTATACGCTAAAAACTTCAAAAGGTTGCAGGGAAAAATAAAGAATTAATGAATAACATACGGGGTTGTGTGCAAAAAACAAACTCAAATGATAACGGTTATCATTCACAAAAAATTATAAATGTTTTCCTGAGGAATTGCAACGCTTTGGAGCGGTTTTCCTAGATCTTGTATATTGTTCCTATGGATATAGGAGGACTTTACTAGCACCTTTTTCGTTTATTTTATGCGGGTTTTCAGAATTATTATTCATGGCGATGTACGATTGGCCTAAAAATATTCATTTTTTATTGTGTTTCATGCACAATATTAACACTACATGTAAATAATTGTTGCCGCAAACCGCTAATTATGTAAAAATGATAAGATGAACGGTGTAATAACAGCAGACGGAAAACACTTCAACATAATTCCTGAATGATTTCAAAATTACTTCAATGAAGGTGGTAGAATTTTAGTGAACACTATGAATTCCACGGTCGAAGCCGAGTTAAATGAAGCAGAGATACTAGCAAGAAATTATGTACAAAAAGTATTTGAATCGGTAATCAAGCGCAATCCTTTTGAAAACGAGTTTCATCAAGCTGTCAAAGAAATTCTCGATTCCTTAGTTCCTGTCATGGCTAAGCATCCCAAATATATGAAAAATGGCATCCTTGAGCGCATCGTCGAGCCGGAGCGGATGGTCTCCTTCCGTGTACCTTGGGTAGATGACCAAGGGAAAGTACAGGTCAACCGCGGATTCCGCGTTCAATTCAACAGTGCGATCGGACCTTACAAGGGGGGACTACGGTTCCATCCTTCGGTTAATGCCAGTATTATTAAATTTCTGGGCTTCGAACAAACGTTGAAAAACTCGCTTACCGGACAGCCCATTGGCGGCGGTAAAGGCGGATCGGATTTTGACCCGAAAGGAAAGTCCGATGGCGAAGTCATGCGCTTTACCCAGAGCTTTATGACGGAATTGTATAAATATATCGGACCTGACTCTGACGTCCCTGCTGGTGATATCGGTGTAGGCGCAAGAGAAATTGGCTTTATGTTCGGGCAATACAAAAAGCTCCATGGCGGCCATCCGTCCGGGGTGCTGACAGGTAAAGGCCTTCTTTATGGCGGCAGCTTGGTGCGTACGGAAGCTACCGGCTATGGAGCTGTTTATTTTGTGAATGAAATGCTGAAATCCAAAGGATTAAGCTTTGAAGGAAGCACCGTCGTCGTGTCCGGCTCCGGCAACGTAGCGATCTATGCGATCCAAAAGGCTGCCCAACTGGGTGCTACGGTCGTCGCCTGCAGCGATTCCAACGGCTATATTTACGATAAAGACGGGATTAAGCTGGAAACTGTGCAAAGATTAAAGGAAGTCGAAAGAAGCCGGATTTCCGAATACGTGAAGGAGCATCCAGGTGCCATTTATATCGAGGGCTGTGAGAACATTTGGTCCATCGCCTGCGATATCGCCCTTCCTTGCGCTACGCAAAATGAAATTGATGAGGCAGCGGCGCATACCTTGGTCTTAAACGGGGTTAAAGCGGTCGGCGAGGGTGCCAATATGCCTTCCTCGTTGGAAGCGATCGATGTATTTTTGAAAAATGATGTGTTATTCGGACCTGCGAAAGCCGCCAATGCTGGTGGCGTAGCGGTATCAGCACTTGAAATGGCACAAAACAGCATGAGATATTCTTGGACCTTCCACGAAGTGGACGACAAGCTCCATGTGATCATGAAAAATATTTACCGAAATTCTGTCGAAGCTGCCGAGGAATATGGACATCCTGGCAACCTCGTCGTTGGCGCTAATATCGCCGGATTCATTAAAGTTGCCGACTCCATGCTTGCCCACGGTATCATTTAATCTGCTAGTTATATAATGAGTTCGCTTCTAACGTAAAGCCCCTTCCAACGTAATGTTGGAAGGGGCTTTTTTACCTTTGGTCGTATCATCTTTTTACCACTTTGGATGCATAAATCGATAGAGGATAGAGCACAATAACGCGAATCAAGATTAACTTTTGCGAATTTGGGTGATTGCCATCAAGCCTATTAAACCTCATAAACCTGAACGACCTGTCGATAGCTTGTCTAATCCCTCCAACCCATCTGAACCGCTATCGTTAGATGCACTTAAGCATGCACTCGCCAATATGCATGATGCGGAAATAATCGAACTTCCAACTATTACAGGCGAAAAGCTCGCCCTAATCTACCTTAAAACACTTATCGACCTGGAACGTCTAAATGAAGTGATTATCGAGCCGCTGGACTGTTATCCCCAGGAAACGATACATAATTGCATAGCTGCTGCCAAGATTTCCAAATTGTCGACTTTGGCGGAGGCCCAACAGCAAATTTTTCAAGGGTCGGTGGTGATCCATGACTGTTCATCCGGCTTATGGTGGGCTGTTCCTTTACAGTCTCAAGTAAGCCGCTCGATCCAGCCATCTGAGACAGAGACCATATTATTCGGACCCCTAGATAGCTTCACTGAACAAATAGACATCAATATTACACTAATTCGCAGGAGATTGCCTATAGCTGCCCTAAAATCGGAAGCTTTCACGGTCGGCTATTTAACTCAAACTACCGTTGTCCTCATGTACATAGATGGCTTGACCAATCCGGAGCTTGTATCCGTTGCGAGAAGCAAGTTAGCCTCCATAAATTTTGATATGTTCCTGGATTCCTCCCACGTAGCCGCCTTTATGGAGGACCACAATAATAGTATTTTTCCACAGTTTTTGCAGACCGACAGGCCTGATTCTTGTGCCTATTCTTTGGGGCTGGGCAAGCTTGTAGTACTAGTGAATAACACACCCTTTACGTTGGTCGCTCCTGTGACTTTATTTCATCTATTCCAGTCTCCAGAGGATTATATCAATCGTTGGTTGATTGCCAGTCTATTACGCTGCCTCCGCTACATCGGCTTTTTTATCTCTATTACTTTGATCCCACTTTATGTGGCTTTAACGACACACCATTACCAGATCATTCCGTTGCCCATTCTTTTTGTCATTCTAGAATCGAGAAGCAAAATGCCTTTTACTCCTTTCTGGGAAGCCTTCCTGATGGTAGCTACGCTTGAAATCATCAAAGAAGCCAGTCTGCGCATGCCTACCAAGACAAGCCAAACGTTAGGGGTGATTGGCGGTATCGTAATTGGACAAGCAGCGGTTGAAGCAGGATTTGCCAGCAAGGTGCTAATTGTTTTGATTGGAATTTCAGCGGTTGCTTCATTCTTGGTGCCTAATTATTTGGTGACTAAATCCAGCCTATTACTTCAGTTGGTGTTCCTAGTATGCTCGACTTTGCTAGGCATTCCCGGCATCATGCTGGGTATGATTGCTGTTCTGGCGCATCTGAATAGCTTGACTTCCCTAAATCAACCTTACCTGGCACCCCTGGCACCCTTCTACTGGAAGGATTGGGTCGATCTGTTCATCCGAGGTCCATTGCCCACTATGAAGGTCCGTCCTGAATACTTGCATCCCCTGAACAAATGGCGAACCCAAAAAAGGAGAAAATAAAGTGCCCCACTCTTCTTTATTCGAGAAAAAGGCTATCTATGGCGGCGTGTACACCATCTTTTTGATGAATCGGCTGCAAATTCTTTATTTTGTTTTGATCATGCCTATGTATTTGACCTTTCCCTATATGATCGGGGGCATCATCGCCGTAGGCCTGTTGTCGCAGCTCAACCTAGTTATCCTATCCAAATGGTTTGCCTCTGTTTATTCTACAAGGGGATATGAAGGATTCGTGCAGCTCTTTGGTGCAAAGGCGGTCCGCGTGCTTGCTTGCCTCGGCCTCTGTATCCTCCTTATTAAAATAACCGTGATTACATTGGGCTATGTCGATGTTTTGCATCAATTTATATTTCCATCGATGAGTAAAATATGGCTGCTATTATTTAGCTTTCTTATGGGTTGTTACTTAGCCCTGCAAGGGATGGATAATATGATCCGCTTTGTTATTATTATTTTTTTGGGTACCGTATGGATTACTGTCTTATTCCTTCCCGTCTTTTCTTTACCCTCAGTTTCCATTCATAATTTATACCCGTTGATTCCCTACGATTGGTCTATGCACTCCTGGAAATCATTGTTAATGATGTTCTCCGCTTTGTCCGGTCCGGAATATTTGATCTTCTTGGCACCTTGGCTACACCCGCAAAAGCAGACGTTATCCTCTTTGACATGGGCTAATGCAGGTACGGTGATCGAACATTTGTTTTTATTTATTATAAGTTTACTATTTTATGGCTCCAGTTATTTGAGCAGGATCAGTTTTCCAATCGTTAATATAAGCCGTTACCTGCAATCCCCCGTTTTTGAGCGAGTGGATGTCATATTGCTATCGATCCATATGGCTGCCTTCGTCTATGCGCTCGCCCTCTTCCTGTTAATCTGTTATGGGGCTACCAGAATCACGCTCGGAAACGTACACAAGCCAACGACTTTAATCGGTTTCCTGTTGACCCCTTTACTGATATTTCTTTGGCTAGCTTTGGCAAGTCATTATTGGGACGGAGCATTCGGTATAAAGCTATGGACGGAGCTGCAAATCTGGCTGGGTGCGTCCACCTATGCATTAATTCCCACAGTGCTGCTGATTGCCGTGAAACGTAACAAGGGGCGTGCCTAATATGAATCGGTTCAAGAAACTAATGTTAAGGGCTGTCGTCGGAAGCCTTCTTATCGTCAATGGGTGCTCCCCTTATATGGAAAATAATACAATCGAAGAGCTAGCCCCTGTCATTTTTTGGTCCATCAGTAACGGAGAAAACGGGAAATTTACCATTAGCACCTTGGTACCGCCCCTGATTAACGAAAAAAAACGTCTGCTCAGCCAGCAGGTGGACCTAATGAAGCAAGGCATCCAAGGCTTTAATCTGATCCACTATCGGGAAATGAAGCTTGGACAGCTTCGCATGTTGTTTATTCAAGATGATGTCGCCAAAAAAGGGTTGATCCCGCTGCTTAACATGATTTCCATGGATCCGAATATTACTCAGCGTCTTTATCTGGTCATTGTTCAAGGAAATTTCGACGAGTACATAGCTAGCCAGCTAATAAAACAAGAAAACCTCGATTATTTTCTTTACCGCATGTTCCATCACTACGAGAGAAATAACCAAGGCGAAATCACCGTGGTCAATCTGCACCAGTATTTGAAAAGGCTGTACACCCCCTATTCTGACCCGATTTTACCTGTTTTTAAAGTCAATAAAGAAAATTTTGCATACAAAGGAACAGCTGTTTTTAAAGATGATAAGCTTATCACGACAGCCACACATATCGACGACCACATCTTCCAGCTCATCAGTAACGATTATTATCTCAAGCTTCTCCCCATCCCGGAGCTGTCCGTTTCTATTGGCCAGCTTCGCTCTCATGTTGATATGAAATTCAATGAAGATTATTCGTCGCTATCTGTTAAAGTTGATCTATCCGGTCGTATTGAGGATTATCAGGCCGATATGCAAGTCCTCGACCAGGGACAGCTACTTCGGCTTAATCAAGAGGTGGAACGGTATATGGAGACGCATACCTCTGACTTGCTTGTTAAATTGCAGAAGCTAAAGGTTGACCCTATACAAATAGGAAACCTCACTCTGGCTCCGTTTAGGCAGCCTATGAGTGAGGAGACTTGGTTAAGCTATTGGGAAAAAATGAAGTTTGAGGTTGATTATGAGATGCGCTTGGAAACCTTGACCATTGACAATAAGGACAAGTAAAGGGCCAAATTAACTAACCTAGCTAGCCCGTATTGAGAGATAGCGGCTACAGCCTTCTTCTTTTGTAGAGTGCCACGAACAGGCAGGATAACAGAAGCAGGACAAATGCTGAGCCTGCAGCTATAGCTTCTTTGGCGCTTCCCTGTGGCTGTGCATTTTGCGCACCAAACCCGCCACCGCCGGGTCCGCCGCCCATGCCTCCGCCGCCGGGAGCGCCACCCATGCCGCCAGGAGGGCCTCCTTGGCCGCCCTGCCTTTGCCCTTGGCCAGCATTGCCGGCTGGAGCGCCTGGGGCACCCTGCGCCGCTGGTGCGGCTGCGCCTTGGGCACCCTGCGCAGCTGGTGCGGCTGCACCTTGGGCGAGCTGCGCCGCTGGTGCGGCTGCGCCTTGGGCACCCTGCGCTGCTGGTGCGGCTGCGCCTTGGGCAAGCTGCGCCGCTGGTGCGGCTGCGCCTTGGGCGCCCTGCGCTGCTGGTGCGGCTGCGCCTTGGGCGAGCTGCGCTGCTGGTGCGGCTGCGCCTTGGGCGAGCTGCGCTGCTGGTGCGGCTGCGCCTTGGGCGAGCTGCGCCGCTGGTGCGGCTGCGCCTTGGGCGCCCTGCGCTGCTGGTGCGGCTGCGCCTGGCTTACCGCCACCCATGCCGCCACCGCCGCCCATGCCACCGCCCATGCCGCCGCCCATGCCACCGCCCATACCGCCGCCGCTGCCTGTGCCATCGCCTGACGATGGGCTAGTTCCAGCCAGTTGCTTCGCAATCGTTTCAGTCTGCTGAGTGGCAAACGTCGTTAACTGCGTAACTCCCTGCTGATACTCCGCATAGGTGTAGAAAGCGGTAGGATCCTTTTCGACATAGCTCGAGATCAGCTTCGACAGCTCTTGAACCCGGGCTGCGAATACATCGTTCGACAAGTAGCCTTGGATGCTATCGGTCAAATATTGATGGTACTTTTGTTTATAGGCATCGACTTTAAGCAGCTTGTCGACCAGCGGGCGCTCTGCTAAGCTCCCTTGCGTAGGTTCATCAATCAGTATGCCTGATCCGCCAAGTCCACCGAAAGCCATATTATAATCCCAAGGCAATATCGAGAATACTCCTTCATCTTCATACAAATAATAGTTATGCTTATTGCTGCCCAAATAGCTGTCCATATTAGCTGTTAACACATTCAGGGCAATGAATTTAAGGGTTTCATCCACATCCAGTACCTTCTCATAATCAGTGCCTGTGTTTAGCTCCTTCAGCATATCAAGAATGACAGCATCATTGGACGATTCTGATTTCAAATCCAAGCCCATATAGGCTTCAAGCGTTTCCAACCATGTTAATTCACTGCCTGTCCCACCGTTAGCTTTGTAGAGGGCACCATAGGCGTTACCAAAATTACGCTCCAGATAAGACTCACCAATTTGTTCGACTGCCAGGTAAAAGCCTTTGAGCTCACCATTAATATACACATTAATAAAGGAATATTCGGGAGTTGGCAGCCCCATACTTTCAGCCAATTCATAGGTCAGAAACTCCCGCATGTAGGAATTATCACTGTAATTATTGTTAAGGTTAATCTTAGTAAGACCGAATAAATTTTGGCTAGTTATATACTCGTCGAACGCAATCTTGAAGCTGTAACGGTCAGAATCGGAGCTGACCACGCTTCTTAAGCTCAGGTTTCCTTTTGTGCGAATCGCCACATTGTCAAAATGCTGGCCATTGTAATCGACGGATGCAGTTTTATATTCTTCATTGCTGGCATTGTCCAGCATATCCTGAAAATCGGCCGCTGCCAGCGTTATTTTCACATCCACAACACGGTCTTTAGGAAACACACTAGTTTCTACACTTTGCTGATTTTTCGATGCTGTTGAGGATACGGCGGTTACTGCACTGCTTATGCTGGACCAGCTATCAGCCACCGAACAGCCCGTTATCCCAAAAGCGAGAACTTAACAGCATCGGCATCCACTTTGCTTTCATGTTTAACAGCCTCCTTTCTTGCACAAATGTCCAGCTTAAGACACATAATCACCACTATAGCTGATAAGCACGGCACTTTTGACACCATTCAGTCCAGAGATTTGGTTTACAAATTGACCTTCGTTATCATTCAATCGCACTTCAAGTGTCGTTTCGATGTTTCCACGTGTCACTGTTTTTTGCTTAACGTTATATCTTTTCACTAATTTGCCTACAAGCGTATGGATTTCCTTTTCACTTTCATCTCCATCGCAGTTAATAACGAGTAAATAAGGAGTTTCGAAGGACGTTTTTTTGATGAAAAGAAACATGACCACACCGATAATAGCCGATCCTGCAAAAGCTAATGTATAAAAGCCAGCTCCTGAGACAATACCCGCGGCCGCAGCCCAGAACAGGAAAATCAGGTCAGTTGGATCTTTGATTGGTGTACGGAAACGAACAATCGAGAGCGCACCGACCATCCCGAGTGATAACACCAGGTTGGAGTTAACGGCGATAATGACCATTGCTGTTACCATCGTCATGCCGATTAACGATATATTGAAGCTTTTCGAATACAATACACCGCTGAATACCCGTTTATAGAGCAAATAAATGAAAAATCCGATAAAAAAGGCAACCGCCAACGAAAGCAGCATCTTGGTCAAATCGATATCGGATACAAAGTTATTGACGACTGAATTTTTTATAATATCTGTAAAATTAGTAGCGGCAGTAGTGGCATTTGTTGCCGCATTGGCGGCAGTAGCCGCAGGCGTAGCTGTAGCAGCCACCACGTTTGTTGAAATTGTTGTATCCATATTAATAATCCTCCCACGTGTTAGATTTGAGAAATTTTCGACAAATTACATATTTAGAAGCGGACTGCCTGTT
Organism: Paenibacillus agricola; assembly: GCF_011440305.1. Classification (GTDB taxonomy): domain Bacteria; phylum Bacillota; class Bacilli; order Paenibacillales; family NBRC-103111; genus Paenibacillus_S; species Paenibacillus_S agricola. The sequence goes on from NZ_JAAOIW010000007.1 coordinate 157,809, forward strand.
TAAACCTTCATTCTGGAGAGCCGCCCGGATATACTCTGGAAGATACTCATCATACTTGACCTCAAGGATCGTCTGATTCTCATCAATAGCCCGTATCGGATACAGCTTTTTGTCAAATATGTCTATTGCATGCAGGCCTGTTCTTAATTCTTTATCGAACGTGATTCGGACATTGCCGTTGTGGCAAACAAAAGGCTCACGGATATATTCGACGATCACCTTGGGCCGCAGCAGCTTGTGCTTCATTTCCTGGTACAATTCCATGAATAGTGGCTTGCTAGGATCATTCAGCACTTCATAATCGCCTGCAATAATGGCATCGTACATATCACGAGTAAGCGGTTCTTTGATCTTCGCGATATAATCGTTACGTTTGATTTTTTTCTCAAAGTGGATGACATTGTCTTCGACATTGTAAATACGTATGCGGTACTTAGCCCGGTCGCGGACTCCGCCCAACTTCTCGTGGAGTGCCTTGTTATTCACATCATCAAAGTATAAGCTTCGGATATGATACTCCCCAGTTGGCCCGGCATTCTTATCTGGGCTCATTAGGCTTTTTAGCCTTTGGCGAATAATAAAAAATTGATGGTGGTTAATTAAATATTTCATCTCATGACGATATTTTAGTTGTGTATTCATATGGCACCTCTTCTTATTAAGCTCCAACTATCGGGATGGGAACTTCTTTGGCAGGCTCTAAGCAGCCTTTGCTTGCCTCTTGCTTACAAACCTATCTTAACTTGCTTAACTGAACTCTTTCTAAATAACAACTGAATGCAAACTGAATGTTTACAATCCCTTAACAATTGGTGTATAGAATTGGAAGGGGTCATAAAGGGGGAATGAGCAAGCATGGGAAAATATACAGAGCCCGTCTGGATTGCAGCCTTAGCGCTTATTATGGTTGTGGTTGTGGTCACAGCGGTTATTGTACAAAGGGGCGACTCGTCCACACCAACGCCAGCAACGAATTCGGCATCCTCAGCCACATCTATCCAGCCCAAGTCCGTAGTCACGACATTTAACGGCGATGCCCGTACAACTCGCGGCTTCACTTGGTACACGGAGAGCACGGATACGGCTACCCATCTCCAACTGGTGAAGGGTGGGGCTACAACGTTCACCGATCCTAACATCATCGAATTCACTGGCACTACAACCACTTTGCAAACGGGAAAAAAACAAGTCCAAAGCATCCATAAAGTGCTGGTAACGAACCTTGCGCCAGGCACGGAATATGCTTATAGGGTTGGGGATCAAACGAAGCAAAGCTGGAGTGAGCCTGTAATTTTCAACACAGAAGCCCAGCGGGCGGAGGCTTTCACGTTCCTTAACGTGTCTGACTCTCAAGGGATTTCGGAGAGTGATTTCGAGCTATGGGGCCATACTTTGGATGGAGCCTTTGCTAAATTTCCGAAGGCCGAGTTTATTGTCCATAATGGCGATTTAGTGGAGGAGCCCGAGGATGAAACAGCATGGGATTATTTTTTCGGTAAAACGCGGAGTTGGCTGAAGCAGATTCCTCTCATGCCGGTCACAGGCAACCATGATGAGGTGGATGGGGTAGCCGACCGCTATTTATCACATTTTTATTTACCAGATAACGGGCCTAAAGGTTCAATACCAGGTACTGCCTATTCCTTCGATTACGGGAATGCCCATATAGCCGTGCTGAATACAGAATCGAATTTCGAGGCGCAAACGAAGTGGCTGCGGGAAGACCTTGCCCGTACAAATCAGCCTTGGAAGCTCATAGCTATGCATCGGGGTGCCTACGGCGGTAATGCTTATAAAAAGGTCGAGAAATGGATAGCCGTCTTTGATGAGTTTAAAGTAGATTTGGTGCTGCAAGGGCATAACCATGAATATTCGAGATCTTATCCCCTCAGGAACGGCATCAAGGTGGGTGATGGCGAGCAAGCCGCCCTAAATCGAGAGGGTACTGTCTACGTCGTAACCAATACGGCTGGGGCGAAGTTTAACGAAAAAAAAGACGACCTCTTCTACCATAAGGTCCATCTCCAGAACGGGAAGCAGATGTTTGCGGGGATCACAATCGAAGGGGATAAGTTAACCTATCAGGCTTACGATATCGAAGGCAATCTCGTGGACAGCTTCGTTATTCAGCACTAAGACCCCACACCCCTGTCCTCGCCAACGCTCAGAGGTAGGGGTCAGCACACACAAAGGACCGTCCGATACTCTATCGGACGGTTTTTCTTATACTTTGAAACGGCAGCTAAAGCTGATTATCTTCTAGTTTTAAGATAAAGAATTTCTATTTACATATTAGATGAGTAGATGATTAATAATAAGGCGGAGGCAGTAAGGCAGTCACTCAACAATCAATAACCGAGCTTCTAACTTCATTATTTTCGATGGGTATAATACTGGTGGAAATAATTTTCATTATATTAAAATTGGTGAAATTAATTTACATTGTCGAATATTTGTGATATGTTATCAATGTTAACATTATAAAAACCAGGAGGGGAATTCGTTGAGATTAGAAAAGTTTCATGGAATCATACCGGCCTTTTATGCATGCTATGATGATCAAGGAAATATCTCAGAAGCCCGCACTAAAAATTTATGTGATTATTTATATGAGAAAAAGGTTCAAGGCGTCTATGTCGGAGGAAGTTCCGGCGAGTGCATTTACCAAAACCTTGAAGAACGTAAAGCAGTATTCAGCTATGTTGCGAAGTATTTGAAAGGCAAAATGACATTAATCGCCCATGTGGGTGCACCTTCCACGAGAGACAGTGTTGAATTGGCAAAACATGCAGCAGAATTGGGATATGATGCTTTATCTGCGATTCCACCTATTTATTTCAAATTACCTGACAGTGCTGTATATAAATATTGGAGCGAAATTATCGAAGCAACGCCACTAGATTTTATTATTTATAATATTCCTCAAACAACAGGATACACGTTGACAACAGCGTTATTCGAGAAGCTTCTTGTGAACAAAAAGGTTATTGGTGTTAAAAACTCATCGATGCCAACGATGGATATCGAACGCTTCAAAAGAGCTGGCGGAGACGATGTTATCGTATTCAACGGTCCTGATGAGCAATACGTTGCTGGAAGAATCATGGGCGCTGATGGTGGGATTGGCGGCACTTATAGTGCGATGCCCGAATTATTCTTACAAGCTAATGAATTCGTTAAACAAGGTAAGTTTGAAGAAGCCAAACAGATCCAAAGCACTATCAATGACATCATTATCGCTTTGTGCTCACAAAAGGGCTCCATGTACGCAGTAATCAAAGAAGTCCTTAATAGAAGAGGCGTAAACGTAGGTAGTGTAAGGGCACCGCTGGAAGGAATAACCAACGAGGATTCCGGTCCAATCGATGGCATTATTCAAATGATCGATCAGGCTATTGTACGTTTTTGCAAGTGATGCCCATGAAAAAGACGATTGTATGTTTCGGGGACTCCAATACTTGGGGCTACGATGCGGAAACCAATTTGAGGTTCGATGAGGATACGCGATGGACGTCTCTTCTCGCTTCTCATCTTGGGAGTCCGTACCGTGTGATAGAAGAAGGCCTCAGCGGTAGAACGAGTGTATGTGATGACCCTTTAACGGAGGGGCTGTCGGGGTTATCTTATCTCTATCCGTGTTTAATGTCCCATTCACCCTTGCATTTGGTTGTGATCATGCTCGGAACCAATGACACGAAGGAACGTTTCGGTTTAACATCTTACAACATCGCACAAGGTATCGTAAGACTCGCGAAGAAAGCCAGAGGAACCGCTTCAGGCATATCCGGTCAGGCTCCAGAAGTTCTAGTTATTGCTCCACCTCCGATCGGAGAGAAGTATATCGACACACCCATAGGCAAACCGATGGGGAGTCAGTGCAGCGCAAAATCGTTGGAGCTGGCTGAACACCTGGAAAATCTGCTTAAAGGGACGGGCATTTATTTTGCAGATTCAAAATCGTATGTCTCCATGAATGAGATCGACTACATGCATCTTAATCTGGATGGGCATCAAAAAATGGCTAACTTTATGCGGGGTCAGATCACAAGTATTTTAAACGAGAGGTAGTGTATACATGAAAAGAAAGCGCCTACTTATATCTGCTAGTGCTCTATTGATGTTGACTTCGGCTATTGCGGGATGTTCGAGCGGCAATAATGAAGCTAACAGTGGAACCGGAACCGATGCGGGATCGACTGCTACTGGGAAAAAGGTTGAACTCAAGGTTTGGCTGACGCCTCAGTGGAAAGGTGTCTTGGATGCTTCGGAACCGGGCGCCGACTATGACAGCTTTTTGAAATACGCAGCTCAGAAATTTTCGGCACAATACACGAAATATGATGCGAAAATCAACGTGGAAGTGATTGCCGGCGATCAGCGTGATCAGCTTCTCAACGTTAATTTAAGCAGTGGAACAGCTCCAGATGTCTTCTTCGAGAGTATTTTTGCAATGGGGGATTATGCTCACCGTGGCGCATTGGTACCGTTAAACGATATTGTGGACGACGCATCTAAAAGCGATATTGCCCAAAGCTACTGGGATGCTACCACTTTTGGAGATAGTATTTATTTCTATCCATTTCAAAACAATCCAGGAACCTTGGTGTACAATGCAGATATGTTTAAAGCCGCAGGCTTAGATAAGTTCATTGGCGGAGAAAATGAAATTAAAACATGGACTTTAGATGAATACGAACAAATCTTGAAAGGTCTTAAAGACAATCTACCTAAAGATAAGTATTCCAATGCTTACCCAATGTCTTTATTTGCCGTAAATAACCAAGGGGATACATGGAACCTTGCTTATATGAGAATGTTTGGAAACAAATTCTTTGATGATCAGGGGAATATTGCTCTAGATGATGCGAAGGGTGCTAAGGCTGCGGCTTGGTTGAAGAAAATCACAGATGCAGGTTATACGAACCCAGGTCCTGAATCCGTGTCGTCCAATGATGCTAACGGGATGTTCCTGAATCAGCAGCTTGCGATCAGCTTCACGAATCCGATACTGTACAACAACGCGAAAATCGATATGGCTAGCGGTAAATCGACCAAGTTTGATTCACGACTTGCCAACATTCCATCGGAAAGCGGAGATCCACTATCCTTCACCTATGTAGTTGGAGCCAGTGTATTCCAGAATAAAGATGCAACTAAAGTCGAAGTGGCAAAAGATTTTGTTAAATTCTTCTCTAGTGATCCTGAATTGGTGAAATCCTCTAAGAACGGTATTCCTGTAAGAACTTCCGTTTCCGAGGCGTTCAAGAGCGAAAAACCACTGTTTGCTGCATACAATGCCAATTCCAAATATTTGTTTAATTTTACCGGTAACGTTCCGGGATATAGCCAACTAAGGGAAGTTCTTTATCCTGGGCTTCAGGCCTTGTATACAGGAGCCAAAACACCTGAGCAGTTCGTGAAGGAATATCAGGCCAATGGGAACAAGGTTATTAAAACAAATAAAGAGAATTCAGTCATCTACCAAAAAAAGTAATTAAATAAAACGATTAACAGTCTTAGGATCAACAGAGGTCCTAAGGCTGCTAATTAGAAAGGTACAACTTATGAAATTGCGTAATCAATCCACCAAAGAAAGTATTACCGGTTATTTCTTTATCTTGCCGCAGATGCTGATTTTCTTAGTTTTTCTGGTATATCCGATTATTGAAGGCATAAGGCTTAGTTTGTATCAGATCAATTATCAAAGCGAGAAGTTTGTTGGACTGGACAATTACGTGACGCTGTTTAATGATCCTGTATTTTATAAAGCTCTTTTTAATACGGTTGTGTTCGTAGTTTTTATCGTTATCTTAACGGTTGGTTTTGCATTGTTTGTCGCGTCCGCCGTATTCGATAAAAATGCTAAGTATGTCTCATTCATTAGAGGAAGCTACTATATACCCGTAATGGTATCTATGGTCGTTATGAGTATGGTGTGGAGCTTCTTGCTGAATCCTGCTAATGGACTTATTTCCTATTTTTCTAAGGAAATGGGTATGGGGACGGTTAATCTCCTCGGGAAAACACAGACGGTTATGCCGGTTATTATATTCGTAACATTCGTTACAAATGTTGGGCAAGCAATCATCCTGTATATTGCTGCGATGCTCGGTGTTTCTAAAGATCTGTTTGAAGCTGCGGAAGTGGATGGTGCCAGCAGATGGCAAGTTATTTTCAAAATCCTGATTCCTTCTGTCAGATCTACGACGATATACATTGTCATTATCAACATCATTGCGGTTTTGAAAATATTCGTTGTTATCCAGCTCTTAACAGGCGGGGGACCGAATAACTCCTCTGTGACATTAATGTACTATTTATATAATAATGCCTTTAAATTTAATCAACTCGGTACAGCTTCAGCGGTAGGAGTTATTATGTTCGTGATTACATTGTTGTTGTCCATGCCTCAGTTAAGAAGTTTGATTAAGGATGATAAGTAAGGGGGTAGTCAGTATGGCGAAGACAAATAACAAGAAAAAAATGGAAAAATTTGATGTGATATCGAATGTGATCATCTTTCTTCTTGCGCTTTTCAACTTGTTTCCTTTGTATTGGTTATTTACTAGTTCTCTAAAAAACAGCTCGGATGTTGTGAAGATGCCGCCTGACTGGTGGCCTTCTACAATTACTTTCTCCAACTATGCGGATGTGTTTCAAAGCCAACCGGCTTTAAGATGGGCATTCAACAGCTTATATGTATCTGGTGTTACCACAGTCCTTGTTATCATCGTAGGTGCGATGGCTGCATACTCCTTCTCAAAACTTACGTTTAAAGGCAAAGACACCATATTCATCATTTTTATTGCGAGTCTGATGATTCCTAAAGAAATCATGATTGTGCCTTTGTTCCGGATCACACAACAATTCGGGATGGTCAATAGTTTCAACGGGATGATCTGGCCGAACGTCGCTACCGCTTTTGGCGTATTCTTATTAAAAGGTTTTTTCGATGCGACACCGAATGCATTAAGAGAAGCAGCTAGAATTGATGGCGCTGGCGAATGGAAGACTTTTGTTCAGATTATGCTGCCTATTGTTAAACCGGGTATCGGCGCATTATTTATATTGAACTTCGTTCAAGTTTGGAACGATTACTTATGGCAATCCGTCGTAGGTCAAGAGAAAAACATGAAAACTTTGATGGTGGGTACCGCAACCTTGATGCAGGATTTGAATCCGAACTTTGCATATAAGATGGCAGGGGCTACGGTTGCTGCAATTCCGATGCTGTTGATCTTCATATTATTCCAACGGTACTTTACTCAAGGAATGACGGCTGGGGCAGTTAAAGAGTAAATATTATAGGTATGGAGTGGGGATATATGTATACAAAGAAAAATATACTCGAGATGATACAAAAAAAACTGGTTGTTTCTTGTCAAGCACTGCCTGAAGAACCGTTGCATAGCCCATTTATAATGGGAAGAATGGCGTATGCGGCTTACTTGGGTGGAGCCTCAGGCATTCGAGCTAACAGTGTAGCAGATATTAAAGAAATCAAGACAACAGTAGATTTACCCATTATCGGGATCATTAAGCAGGTTTACGAAGGATTTGATGTGTTTATTACCCCTACTATGAAGGAAATCGATGCGCTTTGCCTTGAAGGTGTGGATATGATCGCAATCGATGCGACGGATCGCCCAAGACCGGATGGCTTGACCCTAACGGAACTGTTTACACAAGTAAAAGCCAAGTACAAGGATCAGCTCTTTATGGCGGATTGCTCCACGTATGAAGAAGCGCTTAAGGCTGTTGAGCTTGGGTTTGACACGATCGGGACGACTTTAAGCGGATATACAGCAGCGACAAAAGAGAAGTCTTTGCCTGATTTTGATTTAGTTGAGAAGCTTGTGAATACTATTTCCGTTCCAGTAATTGCAGAAGGCGGCATTTCGACACCTGAGGAACTGAAAAGAATATATGACCTAGGTGTGTATTCGGCGGTGGTGGGGTCTGCCATTACAAGACCGATGGATATCACCCTAAAATTCATGAAGGCTGTTCATTAACCTATGGCGATGAAAATTTTAGCGGCGGATATCGGTGGTACCAACACCAAGATGGGCATCTGTGATGAACGTGGACATATCGATCAATTTAAAGAATATCCCACTGAGAGCCATTTGGGAGGTACCCATGTCATAGAAAGATTGCTTGTCCAGTTGGCAGCGTATCCTGATTACGATGCCATTGCCATCAGTACGGCTGGACAAGTAAATACCGAAGAAGGGTATATTGTTTATGCTAACGAAAATATTCCCAATTACACAGGTATGAAGATTAAAGAGATCGTTGAAAATCGTTTTCACAAGCCGGTCAAGGTAGAGAATGACGTAAATGCTGCTGCACTTGGAGAGGCCTATTTCGGTGCAGCGCAATTGTTTCATGATTTCTTATGCCTTACATTTGGTACGGGAATCGGTGGAGCTATCGTTATCAATCGTCAAATATACCGAGGAGCGAACGGTGTGGCGGCGGAATTTGGCCATATTATTACGCGTCCATTGTCAGAAATGAGCGACGGAACGAAAAAAACTTACTATGAAACTTATGCCTCAACCACAGCCTTGGTACGAATGGCCAAACAAGCGGATTCGGAATGTGTGGACGGGAAAGTTATTTTTGATAAAATAAGACTAGGAAACGAACCATTAAATCAAATTGTACAGTCTTGGGCTGCTGAAGTATCTGTTGGCTTGGCTTCACTCATTCATATTTTCAATCCCGCAGCTATTATTGTAGGGGGCGGTGTGATGGAGCAAGATCACTTAGTTCGTTTAGTTGAGGCACAAACCAAAGATTTGATCATGGAAAGTTTCTCGGACGTCAAAATTCTTAAGGCTTCCCTTGGGAATAAGGCTGGTTTATTAGGTGCGGCATCCCTTTTTCTATAATGATCATGGCGCAGCTGTAACCGTTGGATGTCCTATATATTCGAATCCTGAGGATAAATGAGGTGATAGTTTGCGCGCAATCAATATTTTTACAACGATTAATTCTCAGTACAACAACTTAACAAATACGGAAAAAAAAGTGGCGGACTATGTCCTTGAAAATCCGAAAAGTGTCGTATATATGTCGATTACCGATCTTGCAGATGTTTGCGGAGTTGGAGAATCCAGCATATTCAGGTTTTGTAAGTCATTGAGCTATAAGGGTTATCAGGATTTCAAGATTGCAATAGCACACAGCATCGCTGTGGAAAATGAAATCCCGCAGCTCACTGACAAGGTTCTAATGAATGATACGATCGAACAGGTTGCTTCTAAGGTGCTGGCTACGAATATAAGCGCGTTAAACGAAACGTTTAATTTAATCGATAACTCCATCATCGACCAAGCCATTGACTATTTGCTACAAGCAGAACGAGTCATATTTTTTGGTGTCGGCTCCTCTTTAATGACGGCCATGGAAGCAAAAATTAAATTTATGCGCATTACCAATAAAACAGAATGCACCATCGATTCGCATCTTCAGATGATGTCAGCGGCTTTGATGACCAAACGGGATGTTGCTGTCATTATTTCTTATTCCGGTTCCACCAAGGATATCATTGAAGTGGCGGAGAAGGCGAAGGAATCCGGGGCAATTGTCATTTCAATTACTAGATTTGTGAAGTCTCCGCTGACTTCCTTTTCTGATCTAACATTGCTTTGCGGTGCAAATGAAGGCCCTCTACAGGGGGGGTCATTGTCTGCGAAGATTTCACAGCTCTACCTGTTGGATGTATTGTATGTTGAATATTTCAAAAGATCCTATGAGGTATCCATTAGGAATAAGGAAAGTACGGCGAATTCGGTCGTCGTGAAATTGCTTTGAGTAATTGATTATATTAAACCGTTATCTATACAACGCGTTTGGGGGAAACTGGATCATGATTTTAAGTTCGATGTCATTATGGGAAAATCAACGTAAGTTTGAGCACATAGTTATTGTAAAAGCCATAGAAGCACTCCAAACCATTCTCAAGGAAAATCCCGCTGAAGGACGAATCGAGATCCAAAGCGACCAGATGTACATGTCGCTTATGGAATTCGATGCCAAACCGATGAATGAGCAGCTGGCCGAGAAACACGAGTCGTATATCGATGTTCATTATCTGATCGAAGGTGAAGAGACGATCGGATGGTCATCGCAGCAGGTAGGTGAGGTCTCTGTTAAACCTTATGATAGTGAACAGGATTATGCGTTGTATGACCCGTCGGATGACGAAATTTTGCTTCAATTGAAGCCGGGTATGTTCGCCGTCTTTTTCCCTAATGATATTCACAGACCGGGCATGGGATTAGCGAAGATCAAAAAAGCAGTTATCAAAATTCATGTCGGGTTGTTGTCTTCCTAACAACGTATCTTCTAACCCATAGAATAACAACGAGAAAAAGCCGCTGCGAGTATGCACGGCTTTTTCTCGTTTTGCCTTTGCCGAACCTCTCGAGCATTTCTCGGTAGAATAGCTTGGGAGCCATCATCCCGCAAAATGCTGCTTGTACCAACCAGCCGCCGCATTAACTTCCGATTGGGTTAGCTGGTGACCGAAGTTCTCCCAATGGACAATAACGGGCGCACCTGCACCGCTAAGCAATGCCTGCAATTCCTCAGTCTCCCTTGGAGGGCAGATCGGGTCATTGGTTCCCGCACCTATAAAGCAAGGGGTGCTGGATAAGTCAGGCAGCACCAGCCCGCGTAGGGGTACCATCGGATGGTGCAGCATTGCCCCGCGTAAGGCATCTTGATAGTGGAACAAGAGGCTTCCAACAATATTAGCTCCGTTGGAATAGCCGATGGCTACCAGATTATAGCGGTCAAATTTATAATCGACCGCAGCCTGGTCCAGGAAATCATTCAACTCCTTCGTGCGGAAAATAAGATCCTCCTCGTCGAAGATGCCCTCGGCCAGCCTGCGAAAAAACCTCGGCATGCCATTCTCCAGTACATTGCCCCTGATGCTTAGCACCGATGAAGCTGGCGCTATCAGACTTGCCAGTGGCAATAAATCATGCTCTGTGCCGCCCGTACCATGGAACAGAACCAGCACAGGTGCTTGCAGATCCGAGCCTTGTTGAAAAACATGCTTCATGATGGGTTCGCCTCCAATACTCGCACTTCAATAGGGGGTAAGTTGCCTTCGACCTCGGCACGCTTAGCTTCCAGCCATTCCGGAAGCATCAGCTTCTCGCCAAGAGCCTCCTGCTGCTCGTCACGTGCAAATCCCGGCGGATCGGTGGCAATCTCGAACAAGATGCCGCCTTCCTCGCGGAAGTAAAGCGCATTGAAATATTGTCGGTCTACAATCGGCGTCGGATGGAAGCCGTGCTGCTCTACGTAGCTTCTCCATAATCCGTGCTCATTATCATCCTGGGCACGCCATGCGATATGATGCACGGTACCCGCGCCCCCTGCGCCAAGCTCCATCGGCTTGATATTGACATCGACGATATTACCAAGGTCAGCCGGTGCTTGGTAGCGGGTATAGAAGGCATCCTCCCCGATCTTCTGCAGGCCCATGACCTGCACCAGCAGGCTGCCAGTTCGTTCGGGAGCTGTGCTATACAGCACTGCCCCACCGAAGCCCTTGATTGCTTTGTCAGCAGGAACGCCGCCAAATGACCAAGTGCTTGGCGCCCCTTCTTCACGCTCTACAAGCTCCAGCCGCAGCCCGTCTTTATCCGCAAATTGCAAATAGGTCTGGGAAAACCGTTCCGACTTCGTGAACGAAATACCGAAGCTGTTCAAGCGCTCCTCCCAAAAGCCAAGCGTTCCCGCAGGAACCGCATAAGTGGTAATCCCTACCTGACCCCCGCCGATGCGCCCCTTACGCGAGCCTGCATAAGGAAAAAACGTAATGATCGTGCCAGGGCTTCCCTGCCCATCGCCAAAGTACAGATGGTAAACCTCTGGGGCATCGAAGTTAATCGTTTTTTTAACTAATCTCAAGCCCAGCACTCCCGCATAAAAATCGACCGTTTCCTGCGCATGCCTCACAAAGGCTGTAATATGGTGAATACCTGCAGTTTGCATAGCCATTAGGGCCACTCTCCTTTTATATGAAGATAAATCTTATTGGAATGGGAATTAAGCCTCATGCTCAAATGGGTCAAAACGAATTATAGCTGACGAATTCCCCCACCGGCTTACGGTAGCCGCGCGACCGTTGCTTGCTAGTATCCTCTTTGCCGATTGTAATGATAAGGGCAGGTACATAGGCATCCGGGATATTAAGCGCCTTCGCCAGAGCATCTGCGTCGAATCCGATCATCGGGCAAGTATCCCAGCCCTTGTCCTTGGCGATCAGCATAAGCAGCATCGCGGATAAGCTGGCGCTACGTAGGGCTTCATCCCGCATGGACACTTCGCCCCTGCCTTCATAAAAACTATGCACCATTTCCACCGTGCTGTCATATTCCTGCTTGCTTAGAATGCCCAATTGCAGCATACCTTCGTTAAGCCTGCTTACATCCTTGTAAGCATCCTTATTGCCCAAGACAACAATAACAGCCGATGAGGATTGAACCTTGTATTGCTTGTAGGCAGCTTCATATACCTTGTTTTTCGCTTCCGCCTCTTTAACGACTATGTAATGGGTATGCTGCAAATTAAAGGCGGATGGGGAAAACTTGGTGAGGCTGAAGATCTCCTCCAGCTCCTTGTCCGGTATTTCTACATCCGGCACAAATTTCATAGCAGACCTGCGGGATTTCAAAAGTGTAGTAAAATCGCTCATTATAAATTCCTCCTCATATTGGTTAACCATTTGGCTTACTTGTTACTTTCATACTTGCTAAATACTAGCTATCTAAAGCTCTCCTGGGCAAACTTGCCAAGCTTCTTCAAAAGCTGTGCCGCAACCCGCTTCTCTTCTGCAGTAAGTCCGCTAAGTACTGACTCCAGCACCTCGGTATGCTTCGGAAATACATCCTCAATCCACTGCTTGCCGGCTTCCGTAATTTCTGCAAACACGAGCCTGCGATCCTCGGTACAAGCCTTTCTTGCAACCAGCTTCTTCTGCTCCAGCTTATCAACGACATAAGTAATGTTGCCGCTGCTCATTAATACTTTCCCGCCTATTTGCTGGATTGGCTGTGCGCCTCTGTGGTAAAGCAGCTCCAGAACGCCAAACTCCGTCCGATTCAGACCATGCCCTCGAATATCCCGGTCTGCATGTGCGTTGACCCATTGGCTGGCTCTAGACAATGCGATAAATAGATTCAATGAATCGTTTTTGTCTTGCGGTTCGACCAACATGGATCTTTACCTCCCTGCAATTTATCTCAAATTATTTTATCTTAATTTAAAGATAATATATACACAGCTATTTGTCAATAGCTGCCTGGATATTTTACAGCATCAGCCTTTACCCATCTACCCCAGCTTCAGGACAAAATCTAGCGAAGCCGATTTACTGTTGTCCGCTTGGTCTTTTATATCCATGACTAGCGCTTTGTTGAAAATACTATCTTTGGCATTGCCCGCTTCATTCGGAAAGAAAATTTGGGTCGTCAATATTTTCTGGTTCGGAGCTTGCACCTTCACATGGATATGGCGCGTTCGCCCCGGATACAAGCCCGGCACAACGGTCTCAAGGGTGTACTTCCCCTGATCATCCGTATATTGATGCCCTCTTAGAATGAAGCCTTTATTGTCGTATTCGCCCTTGTCATCGGCTTGCCAAAAATCGACCAATGCATGCTTCACAGGTAAGCAATCTGTAGATAATACATAGCCAGTGAGCGTCAGCTTAATTCCTGCCATCCCCTTCTCTAATAAAGATATCCGCTCGGGGGAATTCGGGGTAAAGTACGGGCCCTCGGTCAGTGCAGGAGAGGGATGGTGGTCGGCACCGCAGGCAGGAGTTGGCTCCAGTGCAGTAGGCTTGGCTGTGGCCGGATCCGTGCCGGGTTTCGCCGCAGGCTCTGTCTTGTTCGTAGTCGTGCCCAGGCTCGGCCAAAGGCCACAGGCGGCCAGCATTAAGGTTGCTGTAACGATAAAGCTGGATTTCATAAAATTACGCCGTGTTAATTTTTCGTTATTATTATTTGGGCTATTACTCATGTGTAACACTCCCTTTCATTCATCTTTCCCGATCATAGCATAGATATCTGAATTTACCCTGAGTATAAACGTTAAATGCAACAATAATGACGATCTCTTTTCACAGAAAAAAGCAGCCATTTAAGCTATGCTTCTTGAATGGCTGCTTTTATTGGGAAGGCTGCTTTTATTTCTTCGGAACTAAGCATCGGAGTTTAGCTGGCTACTTTGCCCAAATTGGTTTCTGCTTCTTTCACCTGGTCGAGGGTGACGCGATTGTTCTGCAGCAGCGACTCCAACGTTGCTGACAGCTGCTGTAACGTCGCAGACGCTTCCTCACTAATGGAAGCCAGATTCGTCGTGGAGTCGGCAATGACACCGGATGAATTGCTGATTTGGTTCACCAGACCACCGTAGCCTGTGGATAAAATTTTCAGCTGCGAGACCGCATCTAAGATCAATTCAAAGGAGTGCTTCGTTTGCATGGTGATTGCATCGCTTTGTTGCATCGTCTGAGCAACTTGGTTCATCTTCACTCGTGTCAGCTCGGATTGATCCGAGGACTCTTGGAGTTGCTCCGTAATTTTCGCTGCAGCTTGGGAAGTCATATCGGCAAGCTTGCGAATTTCCACGGCTACCACGGCAAAGCCCTTTCCGTGTTCCCCTGCCCTTGCCGCTTCAATGCTTGCATTCAGTGACAGCAGGTTAGTTTGGCTAGCGATATCGCGGATCGTCGCACTGAATTGGCTAGTCTCTTCTAACCGGTTGATCAGCTCTGCTGCTTCTTTAGCAACCGATTCAATAGCAATTTTGAAATCTATATTGGTTTCTGAGAGCAATTCCATATTGCCTTTGCCCTGCTCAGATAATTGGGCTGTTTCATTAGTTTTGTTCAACAAGATTTCAACAGAATCCGCCATCTCTTTCACAAGCCCATTCATGTTTCCGATCGAGTCACTGATGGACAAGGTCGAATCGACCTGGTCGGTCGCACCGCGGGATATCTCCTGGAAGGCAATATTCATTTCCTCCAAGGAGTAATTGTTTTCTTCTGAGGCTATTGTAACCGTTTTCAATTTGGTATTCACTATTGTTACGTTATCCAGTACAGATTGCTTTTGGTTACTCTGCTGCTCCAATAGCTGCCCGGTTTGTTCTCTAGCCATCTCCATAGTCCTAATCATCTGTGTTGACGTTCTTAGCAAGGCAAAGAGCATCACGGATATAAGTGTGTATAAAATAATGTAGAATGGAACGGTGGTTGGATCCAGATTCAACTGCTCCTGATTGCCAATAACCAAATACAAGAGCTCGGCAAAACCGATTGATATCCCTAGAACCAACGGCCAAAGCTTCATGAAAACTACGGAAACTACGAGCAAAAAGAAAATGTCGAAAAAGTTGGTAATACTCGGGGAAGTGAGTAAAGAGGATACCGAAATAACAGTATTCATGCATACACCCAGATAACAGATATATTGGATCAGCTTGCGGGTGAAGTGCAAATACACATAAACCCCTAGAACAATAAGCATGAACCCCGCTATGGCAACCAGCTCCAACTCGCTACTTCCTTCCACCAATAAAACCAGCGCATTTACTAGGGTCACAACAAACGTGAACGTTAACGCAGCCAATACAACTGAATTTCGCCGTACCATGTCTTGGTCTCGTATTGATAAATGACTATCCTTTAGCTTACCGTCTGCTTGCATTTGTGTAACTTTCGACATGAGCATCCATCCTTTTAGTTAGCCTATTTCAGTACATAAAGCTGCAAGACAGAACCAAATTAACTAATAATTTCATTATAAGAATTTCCTCGTAATTTGTCGACTAAAATTACAATGACCTAGATTTTATAATGAGTTCGCTTACATTTCAAGTGGATTTTCTTTCTTTTCGGCTGTTTCCATCTCAATACGATGATACCGGCTATCAGGATGCGAGACGACAAAAGACCGCAACCTTTGAATGGCGCGGTCTGCAGCTACCTATTTAATTAATATACATCCCGGCGGGTAAACGAAATAAATGAGATCACTAATGCAGCTACGCCCCAGACTAACAGCACCAGCATCGAAAAGCTAAGCGACATGCCTTCGATCGGCGGTGCAGCATCTTCCAGATAATTAATTAATTGCAGGTTGACCATAAACAAATATTTTGCCGATTCCCAAGAGGCTACCATCGAGCTTAGGATCGTCCCTGCAATGAGGCAGGCCAGCATAATGCCCATTACCGCGGCGGTGCTTCGTACCAGCACCGAGAACATAAAGGTGATCGTTGCCACCACCACAGAGACGAACCAGGCCAGGCCAAGCGCCATCAGAATAAACTGCCATTGTGGTACCAAATGCATGCCCGTCGCGTCCAACTGCCCGCCACGGACTGTGAAGCCTGTAATGACAGGGGTAGTCCAGCCTTGGAAGCCAAATACAAGCCCGGATATGACCACGGACAGCATGCCAAACAGTGTAATAATCATCGAGGCGGACAGCAGCAACGCCAAATATTTGCTGAGCAGGATACGCCAACGCCTAACTGCATGGGTCAGCAGCACCTTCATCGTACCCCCGCTATGCTCGGAGGAGACTAGGTCTGCAGCAATAATCATCATCATTAGCGGCAGGAGCAGATTGATGCCGCTCTTCACAAAGCCTCGGACGAAGGTCGGAGCACCCGGTTCAGCCGGGTTAACATCATAATCCAGGTAATACTTCTGCTGGTTAATGCGAATGGCCAGTTCCTTGCGCGTTGCCTCTGGCGTCCGGCTGTTCGTCAATCGATTTTGCCAGCTTGCAATCCGCTGCTCCAAGGCCACCCGCCAATTTACATCCCCGTACCGTTTACGACCCTCTTCGGCTTGGCGATATTGTGCGTAAGTAAATACCGAAATCAGAACCCCAAGGATTACCGCTATAACCAACAGCCTTTTTTTTCCCGAAAGTTTTACCATTTCGTTATAGACCAAATTAATCAATGCCTTGGCCTCCCGTCAGCTCGATGAATAAATCCTCCAAAGAAGGCAGCTTGCGGCTAATCTCCGTCACGATCACTCCCGCTTCCACAAGGATTTGGTTCCAGTGCCCGATCTCCTGCTCGATATAGGGGGTTATAGCGCGGTCCCCTTGCATTTCTGCGGAGCCTGCCAGCTGCTGCAGTAATTCAAACCCTAGGGGCAAAGGGGCAAGCTGCCAGCTAACGCGCCCTTGCTGCGTAAGCAAGTTAGTTACCGTATCCACCCGGACAATCCGGCCCTTGGATATGATCGCTACCCGGTCACACATGAGCTGAATTTCGCTTAACAAGTGACTGGATACGAGTACGCTTAGCCCTTCCTTCTCTGCCAGGTAGCGAATAAATTCCCGCATCTCCCTAATGCCGGAAGGATCCAGGCCGTTGGTCGGTTCATCGAGAATCAACACCCTTGGGTTGCCCAGCAAAGCCTGCGCGATGCCGAGCCGTTGCCGCATGCCCAGTGAATAAGTTTTCACTTTATCGTGGATTCTTGCGCTTAACCCTACCAAACCTACCACTTCCGTAATCCGTGCCTCGCCTATGCCTTCCATCATCCGTGCAAAATATTGCAGGTTGCTCCAGCCGCTCAAGTATGTGTATAACTCTGGATTCTCTACAATACAACCCAAATTCCTCATCGCTTCCGGGAAGTGCTTATGCAAATCATAGCCACATACTTCAATAGTGCCAGCCGTTGGTCTTATAAGCCCAACCAGCATGCGGATCGTTGTCGTTTTCCCTGCCCCGTTGGGGCCCAGGAATCCGAACACCTCGCCGCGCTTCAGCTCGAAGTCGAGGCCTTGAATAATTTCCCGCTTGCCAATCGATTTGCGCAAGCCCTTTACTGACAATGTAATCTCCTTAGCATCCATACATCCACCCCCTTACCAAGTAATTAGTGAAGCTATACGCTCTCCGATCAAGCGGTATCCCGCTGCATTAGGGTGAAATAAATCCCTTGCCAAATAATCCTGCACCTTCAATTGGAACAAATCAGCGGTTGGCACCAGCACGACCTGCGAATATTTGGCTGCCACCTCTGCGGCTTTATAGTTCCAGTCCCTGACGATCTTGGTCGTGGCTACGGTATCCTTCAAATCGATGAATGGATTATACAAGCCAACCAAGAAAATCCGCGCTGTGGCATTCTGCGCCCGCAGCTGCTGCAAAATCCCATCCAGCTCACGCATATAGGGGTCTTCGATCGCTTTAATTTTTACAGGGTCGAGGTCACTTAAGGTTTGCCCGCCCTTGAAGAGGTCATTCCCGCCAATACTAACGGTAATGACATTCGCCGCTTTAATTTGAGCCTGCAGCGGACCTTGGCCGAGTGAAGCGGCCAGCTGTGGGGCGGTTTGCCCGTTCAGCCCGACATTTTCCACCGATACCTCTTGCCCCAGCTTCTCCTTCAAGTGGTCGAATAAATAGCCGACATAGCCCTTGCCCTCCGGGTCACCAGTGCCCCGTGTCAAGGAATCGCCAAGAGCCATAACACGGAAGCTTCCGTCCATGGCGGCGGGTGCTGGCATAGACGCATCCAATGGAGCTGCTGGTGCGCTTGCTGGTGCAGATCCATTGGCACTTGCGCTTGCAGGCACGGAGCCATTGGCAGATGAGCCTGTAGGCGCGGATGCACTACCAGTTGTGCTGCCGCTTATATTTCCAGCTATGTTTGCAGATGCACCGGCCGCTGGACCAGAAGGAGCTTTTTGCTCCATTGGCGGTGCTGCGGCAGCACCTAAGAAATAATCCTGGAGCGCCCAAGCAAGCCCTGCTGCCCAGACGAGACAGGATATAGCCGATACCACCATCGTCCAACGAATCACTTTCTCTCTCATCGTGTTCCCCTTTCTACTCGCCCTATTTCTCTCATTTCAACATAGCATATAAAACTGAAAGCAAGCTGAAAGCTCTGAAATTTTTATAGCAGCGTTTACATTCATGATTTGTATGAAGCCATTCATTATTGAGTCTTTTTTCGTTTTATTACCTTGTTATACTTATGACAGATTACATTACATTGCAGGGTTTACCAATCGAAGAGCATACAAATATGCGAGAAGGAGCTGGGGTTATGCTACAAGTAAAACATTGGTCTTTATGGGGAGTCATACTACTTATATTAACAGTTATTGCTGTGGGCTGCGGTTCGAAGGATACGACCTCAACTACGGCACCCGCGGCAGCCTCTCCAGCTACATCTGGTACAGCCGGTGCGGGAGCTCCACTTTCCAAGGTGAAGGTAGGGATGCTCAAAATCGCGGGTGTAGCGAATATTTATGTTGCGAAGGAAAAAGGCATTTTTGCTAAGAATGGTCTAGACGTCGAATTGATCCAATTTAATAACGGTAATGATGCGATTGCTGCCCAGCAGTCTGGAAGCATTGATATCGCGATATCCATTCCAGGCACAGCGATGGCAGCGATCGAAAGAGGATTTGAACTAACAGCGATATTCCAAAACGAAACGGCTCATGAAAAAGGTCCCGATTCCGGTGCGCTCTTGGTGAAAAATGATTCGAAGATCGCCATCCTGAAAGATTTAGAGGGCAAGAAGCTGGCCGTCGCTACTCTGCATTCCCAAGCCACCGTCCTGCTGCAGGAGCTTCTCAAGAAAGAGGGAGTGGATTTCAAGAAGATTCAAATGATGGAAATTCCCTATTCAGCAGTAGCAGAATCACTTAAGTCCGGCCAGGTGGATGCTGTCGCTACGATTGACCCGTATACAACGCAAATTGTTTCTTCGGATATCGGTAAGGTGATGAAATGGGTTTATGCCGACACATTGCCAAAGGCTCCACTGGGAGCATGGTTCGCCAAGAAGTCGTGGGTGGCAGCACACGGAAAAGAGGTTGAAGCCTATAACAAATCGGCCAAGGAAGCGATCGACTTTATGCTTGCGAACCCCGATGAAGCTAGAAAAGCTGTTGCCGCTTATACTGGATTAGACCCAGCGCTGGTTGCCAAAATGCCTTTGATTGATTGGGACTACCAAGTTGATTTGAAGGTTTGGCAGCAGGTTGTTACTTATATGAAGGCATATGGGGAAATAGATAAGGACCACAAAGCTGAAGAGTTCTTGTCCGATTATATTAAACCTTATATCAAAAAATAATCTTTTGTAAAAACCTGCATGGTCCATCCCTGCTAAAAACTTATCATTTCTTATGTTACAAAAAATGACGGAGAGGATGATTTCAATGATGAACCGGGCTCTTGCAGATGTACAGTCGCTGCCGTACATTCCCACCCCTCAGGCATCTAAGGAGACGATATTGGAAATCAAGGGGTTGTCGAAGCAGTTTACTGTTAAAGGCAAAGCGCTGCAAATTTTCGATACTCTTTCAGTTTCGATCCAAACCAATAGCTTTGTGTCTATCATCGGGCCCTCCGGCTGCGGTAAATCTACATTACTGAAAATGATTTCCGGATTGGAGTCGCCGACCAATGGCGAGATCATCTTTGAGGGAAAGCTGGTATCAGGTGCGCCTAAAGGGATGATCTATGTATTCCAGCAATATACAAAATCGATTTTCCCATGGAAAACGGTGATCGAGAATGTGGAGTTCGGTATCAAGAATATGACCAAGATGCCCAAGAAAGAACGCCGCGAAAAATGCGGGGAATATCTCAAATTAGTCGGACTGGAAGGCTACGATGAGCATTATCCATCCCAATTGTCCGGTGGTATGCAGCAAAGATTGGCTATCGCAAGAGCGTTGATCTGCGAGCCGCGGGTCATACTCATGGACGAACCGTTCAGTGCTGTCGACGCGATGACCCGGGCAAAGCTACAGCAGCTTATTATGAAAATCTGGGAGCAAATACCAATCACCATTCTTTTCGTCACCCATGATGTAGAGGAAGCTGTGTTTTTATCCAACCGGGTGCTGTCGTTGCGCAAATCGCCTGGCGGGATAGAGAATGATTTGCAAATTGATTTATCTCATCCGCGGCACCCGATTGAAACTAGGGAAGATCAGAAGTTCGTCGATTACAGCCAAAGGCTGTTTGCTAATATCTTTCAGCAGGAGGCCGATGTGACATGAAATTGCGATGGCCAGGATTTATGCTCATCATTGTTCTGCTCGCCATCTGGCAATTCGTGACATCGATGAAATTGATCGATGCGGTGAGCCTGCCCAAAGTGACCACCATTGTGATTGCGGGATATGAAGGAATTATGGGCGGGAAATTGCTGAAGGAACTGCTGCCCAGTATTCAACGCATATTAATCAGCTTTACATTGGCAACAATCGTTGCAGTTCCAGTAGGACTATTGATGGGGACGAATAGAATGTGCTACAGGTTGCTCGAGCCGCTTATGGAGTTCGTTCGTCCGATTCCGAGCTCCGCTTATATCCCGGTAGCTATTCTGTTCCTTGGAATAGGTGAGGAGATGAAAATTTTCGTGGTTTTCATGGCTTGCTTTTTCCCTATATTACTCAATACTTACAGCGGTGTCCTTGCCGTCGACCCTATACTCAAGGATACAGGCAAAACCTTCGGTGTAACAGGATGGCGGGCCATATGGCAAATCACGTTGCCGGATTCGACGCCTAGTATTTTGACCGGGATGAGGATCAGCCTTGGTATTGCGTTGATCGTGGTTGTTGTAGCGGAGATGATTTCCAGCAATAGCGGAATTGGCTTCTACATTCTCGATCAGCAAAGAACGTTTCATGTTCCTGAGATGTTTGTCGGTATTTTCACATTAGGCCTGCTGGGATACCTGATGAACACCATCTTCCTAAAAGCGGAAAGTTATGTACTGCGCTGGCGTTTGAATGATTCCCACACCTAATAACCCATTTCAAGTGAGGAGCTATGTTATGAAACCATTTGATATTTCCGAGGCTTTTGATTACCGGGCCATAGTGGACCATAAGCCATTTCATTGGCCTAATGGAGCAAGAGTGGCCGTTTGGGTTATCCCCAATATCGAATACTACCGGCTGGAGTTTACACAGCCCACCCAACCTAATATCCGCCACGTTTCCCGAACCGATTACGGGAACCGCGTAGGGATTTGGCGGTTGATGGACGCGATGAACAAATATGGCATTCGGGGCAGTGTCGCCTTGAACGGAGAGGTCGTCCAAAGGATACCTCGAATTATGGAAGCCGCAGTTGGCCTTGATTGGGAACTGATGGGGCATGGCATGACGAATTCCATCCACTTGACCGCGCTACAGGAGGAAGAGGAAAAAAAAGTAATTCTGGATACGAGGGACGCGATTGCGCAAATGGGCCAAAAAATGCGTGGATGGCTGGGACCCGGCTTGACCGAATCCTGGAATTCGCTGTCCTTATTGAAAGAAGCAGAGGTCGAGTACGTGTGCGATTGGGTCAATGATGATCTTCCTTACAAGATGAATAATGGCCTGCATTCCATTCCTTATTCTATTGAATTAAACGATATGCCCCTATTTAATATACCGAGTATCGGTGTCGACGACTTCGAGAGGCGCATCAGGGATACGTTTGATGTGCTGTATGAGGAAGGGGAAACCTGTGGACGTGTGATGGGAATTGCCCTGCATCCCTTCCTGATCGGAGTTCCACATCGCATCAAATACCTGGAGCGCGCTTTCGCTTACCTAGCCTCATTTGATAAAGTCTGGTTCGCCACCGGAAGCGAAATTATTAGCTATTATGCGCAGCAAGCTGCGAAGGATTCTGCAAAGCCTGTTGATTAATAGAGCCCATCTTAAACATTATAACGTCTTAAACAGGAACAGCAGAGGGGTAGGACACCCCCAAAGCTGTTCCTGTTTTTGAACGGCTCAGAAACGTTTACGCATAGCCTGGAAAGGGTGCCGGGTGACACACTGCTCCAGCCACTGGGCATCCAGACCGTTTTCGATCGCAAACGGAATAAAATCGGTAAACAAATGGTGGTAGGGACGAAGATTGCCGCCTTTTTCCTTACCTACTGTATACCAGCCGGTGTCTTGGGACAGTAATATTTGTTCCCCTGCTCCATCATCCACCAGCTCCTGAAGCAGCTCTACATGCCGCTCATAGGTACCGGGTAGAATAGAATCGATAGATAGCCACATGCCTTCGTTGGCAAGCTTCCGGTAGACCTTATGGTCTTTACCAGATTGGGCATGAACCCAAATAAACCGTTCACGATTAAACCCAGAATGCTTCATAATCTCGTTAGCATGGAGCGCGATATCTGCGCCTATCGTATGGCATTGAATGGCAAGCCCCGTTTCCATCGAGGTAAAGATGGCGGCACGCAATATTTTTTCCTGCGTTTCATCAATGGCGGTTCCATCATTTAAAGCGATCTTGATGTAGCCTGGGTGGACTCCGCTCTCTCCGATCCCATCCCTGGCCTCGCGAATCCAGATGTCTGCCAGCTCTTTAATGCTTGCTTGATATACAAAGCTTGGTAAATACGGGCTTTTATAAAATCCTGTATTTGTGATCATATGTAAACCCGACTTTTCCGCGAGCTGCTTCAAAATATAAGGATCCCGCCCTAGATATTCGGGGGCACAATCGACAAAGGTAGAGCAGCCAGCTTCCTTCAGCTTCAATAGCAGAGGAAGGATCAAGGCTACCACTTCCTCGCTATCATAATCTGCGGGCGTCAATGTCCCTCCTTCTACGAATCCTACAAGCACATGTTCATGCACCAGAATCTTACCAGCCTGTTGCTCATCTATGTTGCCTATAACCGTTTGTAGCATAAATAGCACCTCCAGGTTTCCTTATATTTATAATGGTAATTTGATCTGGAAAACCGTGCCCTGGCCAAGCTCGCTCTGGACATCAATCTCCCCTTGGTGCAGCTCCACAATTTTCTTCACCGTTGCAAGCCCCACACCACTGCCCTCAAAGCCTTTAGCATTGTCGAGCCTCTTAAAGGTCTTGAAAATATCGGGAATATCCTCACTTCTCATCCCGATTCCATTGTCCTCGATCTGGATCGTAAAGCTATTCGTTTCGGTGAATAAGGAAACCTGCACGTTCGGCGGACAGCCCGCGCGTTGGTATTTAA
Source organism: Paenibacillus agricola (assembly GCF_011440305.1). Lineage (GTDB taxonomy): Bacteria > Bacillota > Bacilli > Paenibacillales > NBRC-103111 > Paenibacillus_S > Paenibacillus_S agricola. The sequence goes on from NZ_JAAOIW010000007.1 coordinate 181,879, forward strand.
TACCATTGCCAATAATATTCAGGAATAGCTGGTACATCTGCGTCCCATCGGCTTCCATTACAGGCAATATGTCCTTGACTATGATTTGCCCTCCATTTTGCCCCAACCTGCCACTTAAATCAGCGATTACCTGTGCCAGCACCTCATTCAGGTCTACGGCAGTAAAAGAAGCAGGCTGGGCATTCAGCTGGGCATAGGAAAGCAAATCCGTAATTAGATGGTTCATCCGCTCGGCAGTCGCTGCAATTTGCCCCATATATTTCTTGTTTTTCTCCGTCCATTCCGAGCTATGCTTGGCTATTAGAAGCTCACTCAGCCCCGTTATCACATTCAACGGATTTTTCAAATCATGGGAGACGACCTGTGCAAATTCCCTCAGGCTTTCATTACTTCGTTCGAGCTCGACTTGGATCGCTTCAAGCTCCTTGGTACGCATGTGTAATTCCAAAAAAACCTTGACCTTGCTCAGCAATATATCCGCGTTCACAGGCTTGAACAAATAGTCCACCGCTCCGCTTTCGTAGCCCTTGAAGACGCTTTGGTCCTCCTTGTCGCTCGCAGTTACAAAAATAATCGGAATATGCTCGGTTTCCTCGTTGCTGCGCAGCAGTTCAGCGAGCTCGAAGCCATCCATCTCCGGCATATTCACATCCAGCAAGATCAGGGAAAAATCATGACGGAGCGTATACGATAGCGCTTCATTGCCGGATTCAACGGTAAATATCTCGCATTCAAGCACTTGCAATATTTTCCGCATCGCAAATAAATTTTCTTTACGATCATCCACTACCAAAATTTTGGCAGCAAGGTATGCGGCATGAGTAATAATCATAGAATCCTCCTAAGCCAGGCATATATTAAGGTTTCAGCGGGCTTGATGTTGTAAGGTTGTGAGAAACTCCCCTATTTCATCCAACGACATAATATGGTCGACTTCTACCGTAGCTAAAGCAGCTAGTGGCATGGCGGGGTACTCGGCTGTTTCTGGACGCTGCACGATTGCCATGCCTCCATTTTCTTTAATGCTTCGAAGTCCGACGCTCCCGTCTTGATTAGCACCCGTTAGGATAACCCCTAGACACCTCTCTTGATAAACGAAAGCCACACTATCAAACAGCACATCTATCGATGGACGGGAATAATTAACCTTGGGGTCTATCGACAGGCTTAGTGTACAATCATCTTCCACCAATAGATGGTAGCCAGGCGGAGCCAGATAAACAATGCCGGATTGCAGAGACTCCTTGTCTACAGCTTCTTGGATATGGATGGAGACCTGGTCATTCAAATATTCGGCGAGAAAGCTATCGCTGCCTTCCAATAAATGCTGAACGATAATAACAGGGATCCCGTAGTCCACTGGGAGATAAGCAAGCAGGGTAGCTAAAGCCTTCATTCCCCCTGCCGATACACCGATAGCGATTATCTCCACTTGTTGCATAATTTACCTCCTGAAAGAGCTCGCTTATTTCGGCAGCAGCTTTCTGAATATTCGCCATTTGGACGAGATCGCCTCAAACTGCGTATGGATATCGGAAAATTCAATCGATTCCTTACTGCCGATACACAAGAAGCCCCGGGTTATAAGGCTGCTGTTGAATAAATTAAATACGTGGTTCTGCAGATGCTTGTCAAAATAGATCAAGACATTACGGCAAATAATAATATGCATATCGCCAAAGGCATGGTCAGTCGCCAAATTATGCTGGGAGAACACGATATTTCTTTTTAAGCTTTCATTGATTTTACCCATTTCATATTTGGCATGGTAATAGTCCGAGAACGTGGACTGGCCTCCGCTTTTCTGATAGTTGGTAGTAAATTTACGGATATTTTCTACAGGATATATCCCCTCTTCGGCAATTTTCAACGACTCCTGGTTAATGTCAGTGGCATAAATTTGCACCCGGTCATAGAAGCCCTCCTCCTCCAACAAAACAGCCATCGAATATACCTCTTCGCCCGTTGCGCAACCAGCGTGCCATATTTTCACAAAAGGATACGTGCGCAGCAAAGGAATGACTTTGTTGCGCAGCTCCAGAAAAAACTCAGGGTCACGGAACATCTCGGTAACGGTCACCGACAAATCCAGCAGCAATTGGTTAGCAAACGAAGCCTCATATAAAACCAACGGAATCATATCTGAAATTCGCTCCAGGTCCGACTTTTCGCGGACAAAATGCAATCTTCGCATCAAGCTGGATCGGGCATAGTTACGAAAATCGTAACCATACTGCTGATAGATGGCCTCCAGGAGCAGGTCGATTTCGATCTTCTCCGTTTGCTTATCACCCATATTCATTTAAAAAGCCATACGCGGATCAATGACAGCAGCTTATCGGTATCTAGAGGTTTGGTCATATAGTCGTTGGCTCCCCTTTCTATGCATTTCTCTCGGTCGCCAGTCATCGCTTTTGCAGTCAAGGCGATAATCGGGAGCGACTGGAACTTCGGCATGGTGCGTATGCGCCCGATCGCCTCGTAGCCATCCATCACCGGCATCATGATATCCATAATGACCAGTTCGATGCCTTCTTCACTTTCCAGCTTATCCAAAGCAAGCTTGCCATTGTCGGCCATCACGACATCCAAGCCATGCTTTTTTAATACTTTGGACAATGCAAAGGTGTTGCGCAGGTCATCGTCCACTAGCAAGACCTTGCGCCCCTTCAAGCTCTCATCCGAATCGCGTACCATACGAATTCTTTCCTTATGCTCAGGCGGAAGCGATTTATGGACACTATGCAGGAATAAGGATACCTCATCCAATAAACGGTCTGGCGAGTTCGCACCCTTAATAACAATGCTGTCCGTGAAACGGTTCAGCTCCTTAAACTCTTCCTGGGACAAGTCCTTGCCGGTATTAATGATGATTGGCGGCACGGAATTTTCGACATCCCCGGCTCCGGCGACCAACTCCTTCAGCATCTCGAAGCCTGTCATATCAGGGAGCTTCAGGTCCAGTATCACACAATCGAATACTTGTGATTTCATACTTTCCAAGGCTGCCTTACCGGTATAGACGCTGTGGATTTCCACGTTCTTATGCTTCAGCAGCTCATGGATTGCTTTTTGGTTATTGGGGTCGTCCTCTACCACAAGCACCTGCTGGACGCGTTCATTCAGCACATTGCCGATTTTATTAAAAACCGCATCGATATCCTCCGCGCTGATCGGTTTGGATAAATAACCGATGGCTCCACGCTGCAAGGAATCAGGCCTTTTCTCTTTACCTGAAACGACGTGCACGGGAATATGCCGGGTTTCGTTGTGATACTTCAGGTGGTCCAGCACCTTCAGTCCGTCCATGTCCGGCAATCCGAGATCAAGCAGGATCGCACTCGGGATATATTGCTTGGCTAATTGCAAGGCGCTAAAGCCATCCCCCGCTGCCAAGCATTTAAAACCTTTTTTACGGATCATACTCATCAATACCTTGGCAAATTGCGGATCATCCTCAACAATCAGAATGACCTTCTCCTGGGCGGGCGACTCAATCTGGCTCCGGTCATCAGCCAAATAAGCTTTGATCGGAAGCGGGGGCTCAAGATCGCTCACAGCGCTAGCGCTGGCTACAAGCGACTCACTGCTAACTACCAGGGAAGCCGGAGCCGGATTCACTGGCGCATCAGTGCGCGTTTGCAGGAACGGCTGGCTTTGGGCAGATGCATGAGAGGCTGCAGGCTCATTTAGCGGCAGGTATAAGGTGAACCGGCTGCCTTCGCCTTCTGTACTCTGCATATGGATTTCGCCGCCCAGCAGCTTACCCAGCTCCCTGGAAATCGTTAAGCCCAGACCCGTCCCGCCATATTTACGGCTGGTTGTGCCATCGGCCTGCTGGAAAGCTTCGAATATCGCCTTCTGCTTGCTTTCGGGTATGCCAATCCCCGTATCAATCACACTAAACGCCAGCATTTCTTGCTTCGACAGGCCGATATTCTGGTAACGGGTTCCTGGACCAGTAAGCGCGACCTGAACGGTGACTGAGCCTGAAGAAGTGAATTTGAACGCATTGGATAGCAGGTTCTTCATAATTTGCTCCATACGCTGGCTATCCGTAACCAATCGCTTCGGCACGTCATTATCCCGAGCCACTACAAACTCCAGGCCTTTATCCTTGGCTACATGATTAAACTGGTACTGCAAGGATTGCAGGATGGAATCGACATTCACTTCATCCATGTTAATGCTTAATTTGCCCGCCTCGACTTTGGATAGATCAAGAATGTCATTAATTAAGGTCAGCAGGTCCAAGCCGCCGCTGTAAATAATCTTGGCCGATTCGATTTGGTCCTCTGATAAATTCTCTTCCTCATTGCTGGCCAAGGATTTCGCCAATATTAACAAGCTGTTCAAGGGCGTCCGAAGCTCATGCGACATATTGGCGAGAAATTCGGATTTATACTTGCTGGCAAGCTCCAATTCGTTGGCCTTTTCCTCCAGGTCCTGCTTGGATAACTGAATAAATCTATTTTGTTTTTCAATATCTGCCTTTTGTACTTCCAAATAATTCGTTTTTTCTTCCAGCTCTTCATTAATCGCTTGCAGCTCTTCGCTTTGGATTCGCATCTTTTCTTCCGACTGCCTCAGCATATGGGTCTGCTCTTCCATCTCTTCATTGGCTGTGCGCAGCTCTTCCTGCTGGGTTTGCAGCTCCTCGGTCAATAACTGCGATTCACGCAGCAATTGTTCCGTACGCTGGCGGCTGTTTACACTATGGATGACAACCCCCAGGGTGGAAGATAACTGCTCCAATAGATCATGCTGGATGCTCGTGAAGCCTTTAAATGAAGCCAGTTCAATGACGGCGAGCACTTCGTTCTCAAAAAGAATCGGCAGTACTAAAATTTCCAAAGGCTTCGCTTCTCCAAGCCCGGATTGAATCTGGATATAATCGCTGGGTACCTGGGTGAGCAGGATCGGCTTTTTCTCCAGAACACATTGGCCGACCAAGCCTTCACCTGGCTCTATCCGGTTGGACACATTTTTTCTTTCTTTATAGGCATAGCTGCCCAAAAGCTGGTAGGCTCCCGAGAACTCATTCTTATTCATTTCTTTAGTGTACAGGATCCCTTGTCCCGCTTCGACAAGCTGCGAAATTTCCGATATCAGCATGCTGCCGAGCTGCTGCAAGCTAACTACACCTTGCGCGGCTCCGGTTAAACGGGCTAATTGCGTTTTCAACCAAAATTGCCGCTCATTCTCCTCCGTTGTTTGCTTCAGGGAAGCCAGCATTCGGATTAATGCAATGCTCAGCTGGTCGCGATCCGATCGCGGAAGGATCGTTTGCTCATATTCACCTAAGGAGATCCGATCCGCCTGTTGGATGACCTCACGGAAGCTGGCTACCATTTGGTTAAAAGCACCCATTAAATCACCGAATTCATCCTTGGTGGACACCTCCAGCTGAGCATTGGTTTCGCCCAGCAAGATCAGCTCGGTGGAGCTTTTTAGCTTGCGGAGCTGTGATACCATCATCCTTGAAATGACCACAATGACCATAACGGAAGCCAGCACAATGATTATATTCAGAATAACTACATACCATAACGATTGGACTGTAGCCTGCTTAATGCCCTGCATGGTCTGCAGCAATTCATTGGAAAGCCCATCCTCAACCTGCTTAAGCAGGTCAATCTTCTCTGTCACCAGGGAGTACCAGCGCTCCGAGTTAATCGTAATCGGCTTGCCAGGCTCATAAAGCAGTACCTGTTGGACCATGGCCTTGATTTCATCGATGACTTGCCCTTTGATCAAGCTCTGGTATAGGCTGCGTGACGCGGTTGTTGCAAAGGTTCCAGCGACTGTATAGTAAAGGCTTTGCTCTCTCTCTAGGACGCTAATTTGTTGAACGTCATTGTTAGTAATTATATTATCAATAAGGGTGTTATAGAGCACCGTTCTTTCCTTGCTGACTGCCGCCTTGCCTTTGGAGAAATGGATATAAGCAGACAGCATATCGGAAATCTGTTTATGTGTGCTCGAATGATTCTCGTTCTCCATGACGACAAAAAAGCTATCCATTAAATCTAAGTAGTAAGCAAGGGCTTCGCTTTCACTCAATTTATTCTGGTCAATCAGGGCCCGAAGCGCAACCATCTTGTCCAGCTTGGCGACCGGATCCGCTACATTTTTAAAAAAACGGTCACCTAATGCCGCTACACTACCCGACTTTATTTGATCGCGCCATACACTGGCTTTATCATCTGTAAGTTTCCGTTGGGCCATAAGCATATTTAGACGGCTTGCGGTTTGATCTCCATAATAACCTGATACGAGGCTACGCTCTTTCTGAAGCTCGTGAATTAAATCATTCATTGAAATTTCTACGGTAACCAGCGTTTCAAGCTTATTGATTTCCGACAGTTGCTTTATCTTGTCATAGACGGTATCGATAGAGAAATAGAGCAGGCCCAGCATAGGAAGCGCAATCATCAATAGCAGCTTGCTGTTTATTCTGGCATTTCTAATCCATTGCATCTGGCTTATCCTCTCCTATGTGCGGTTTAACTTCATTCTACATTCTACATACTACATTCTACATATTACAGCAAATTCCCCCTTGCTTATTGAATATAGCATGCTCCCCATGTGCCTGCATCTGCAAAGTGTCAAACTTTCAAGCCATGAAGCTGATGAGCCCATGCTCCACGACATGCGGTGAAGGGCTGCTGCCTTCGCCACTCGGCACTGCGTATTCTAGGCGGATCGCCTCCACTCATCATCCAGGCCGCACTTGTAAAAGAATCACTGAAGAACCCTTATTTTGATAGTGTGGATCCGTTTCGTCACCACAGCCACTATCAAAGTAAGAGCTCTCTTTTTCCTGCTTCATATTTTAATATAGTAGATTCGCTATACATAGCTAAGGAACCTGCTGCTTGTGGACGTACACGTACACCTTCGTCCGGTATAAGTCCCTGCACGTAATCACGCGTTCGGGCTGCCATCCGGGTAGGGCAAAACAAACGCTAATAATTGGGGTTCCCGGTACCAAGCGTTCCCCAAAGATGCCGCTCAACCGTTTCATTGCGCCGGGATATAAGTAGCAGACTACCATGTCAGCCTGATCGTAGGGATACTTATATAGATCTTCCTTGATAAACGCAACATTGTCCGGTGCTGCCCTTCCACGAGAAGCCCAGCGGCTTGCAAGCCGGGATACCCCCAGCGGAATAATCGAATTCTCGAGTCCGATAATCCGCCATCGAGGGCAATGCTTGGCCACATCCAGCGCGAGGGTTCCCCAACCTGAGCCCCCTTCTACGATCGTGCCGTTTCCTGAGAACCTCTTGATCTCTGCGACCACGGTTCGCCGCACATGAAACGATGAAGGCATCGGGGAAATACCGTTTCTCCAGCTGGTATACACAATAGACAGCAAGGCCAAGAGCACGGCTACTATTAAGGCTACCGATCCAGCCTGATAGACGATGCCTGCCAAGTTTCTCCCCCCTTCCTCTCCAATAAACGCAACTCCCCTGCCCGTGCGGTCGCCTGTGCCCGTCGTTTAACGTCGAGCTTTGGTCATCTAGCATCCTACAAAAAATGTCGATTTCACGGTTGGGGCAGCGGATCTATACTGCAACCTCCCCCTCAACACCTTCATGTTATCATCTCTTTAGAGATTAACCTATTAGAAACTATAGTGTGTAGTCCATCCATATAGTCAACTTGACTAACTTTTATTAGTCATTACTTAAGGGTAAAAGCCTTGTCGCGGTATGAATTACCGCGACAAGGCTTTATGTTCATTTGAGCATTTGAGGTTATATAAATTATTCAAAGTAGCTGTAGTGGCTAGAAAGAGTCCGTTTCGCCTTCGCTTGCTTATTCACCAGACTTTTAGTGTTAGCCCTTTACAGAGCCAGCGGTGACTTGCATAAAGGAGCGGTTGGCAAAGACATAGACGATCAGAATCGGAAGCAGCGATATACAGGCTCCGGCCATCATTAAATGGGTTTGTGTTGCCGCGTTATAGCCGTATCGAAGATTAGCGAGACCTACAGTTAAGGTCTGCATCTTGGGATTGGTCATAGTAAAGACAAGCGGTATGATGTACTCGTTCCATGCATTACGGAACTGGAATAAGGCACCGACAGCCAATCCGGGACGAAGCAAGGGTAAGATAATCCGGAAGAAAACCCCGTAAAAGCTGCAGCCGTCAATGGTCGCTGCTTCATCCAGTTCACGCGGAATAGAGCCGTAAAATCCAATGAGCATAAAAAATACAGCAGCATGCGAGCCCAGAAGAATGAGGATAATTCCCCACAGGCTGGCATTTAGATTCATGGCTACGATTAGCTCGAATTGCGGTCTGAGAACGACGGCACCGATGGAAATAAACATCGTTGAAGCCTGAACGATCATATAAAACCGCTTGCCCGGAAATTCTCTGCGGTTAATGGCATATCCGGCCATTGAAGAAATGAGAAGGGCAATAACCGTCGTCATCGTGCTAATGAACAGGCTGTTCCATGAAAAACGGGCGAAGTCCGCCTGCCTCCATGCCTCCAGATAGTTGGAAAATTTCCATTCCTGCGGAAAAAATGTCCCTCCTGCAGTTACTTCGGCATTCGTCTTTAATGATCCGAGTACAGAGATAAGCACTGGAAATAACGTGAAAACGAGCACGAAGAGAAGAAATGACCAGATGATGATCTTGGCGGGTAGCTGCTTGGCGATACGGCGTGTGACGGATTCGGTTGCTTCGTTTTTGTCGGCAAGCTGGCGGTGAACGGTTTGCAATAGCTCTCCTCCTTTCTCTAGGTCTGATTCAAGCGGCGCGATAGTTGAAAGTAAATAAGTGTGACAATACCAACGAGCAGTGCAGATGTGAAGCCGACGGCGCTGCCATATCCGATCTGCTGGACAGCAGCAGATCCGGTGGAGACCGGAAAAAATAACTTGTACACGTACAAGTACATAACCTCAGTGCGGCCTGCGGGGCCGCCCTCCGTAATTAGCATGATGCTCTCATAGCCTTTCAGCGATACGAGAATAGCGAGCATCACGATCATCTGTAATACAGGCCCAAGCATGGGGATGGTAATGTACCAGAGCTTCTGCGCGGAGTTCGCTCCATCTATTGCAGCGCTTTCGTATACATCATTGGGAATGCTCTGCAATCCTGCAATAAACAGCAGCATATAGTTGCCTAGAGCCCCCCAAATGGCGACGATAATGAGCGTAATCATGGCATAATCACTGCCAAGCCAATCGATATTAGTTTTAATGATACCCAGACGCAGAAGGAACTGATTCAGAATACCGTTATACGAATTGAAAATAAGAAAAAAAACGATGGAAATGACAGCTGTGCTGATAACCGTAGGCATGAAGTATACGGCTCTTAGAAATTGCCTTCCGCGCATTTTTTGATTCAATATGACAGCGAGAATCAAGGAAGCTGGAATCGTAACGATCAGCTTGCCAAGGGTGTAAATAAACGTGTTGGCTACCGATTGCCAATAAATTTCGTCTTTCAGTAGCTTCGCGAAGTTGCCAAGCCCCACGAATACCTCTTTCCCATAGCCTGGGTAATCATATACCATATATCGCATGGCCCAAAAAATAGGATAAACAGCGAAAATAAGCGTGATGATCAGGCTCGGCAATACAAACGAATAGGTTTCGGTATAATACCGTAATTTGTTCATCAGCCGGGCTCCTTCCGCCTTCTATTTAACAAGCTTTCCTTGCAGTTTGGCAGGATCGAAGCTAGGATCCGCGGCCAGCTTGACATCACCTGACTGACGGGCTTTATCCAAAGATTGATTGTATCGTTGATTCAAATCAGCAATTGTTTTAGCCAAATCCCCGCCGTCGAGAATATATCGAAGAAAGGCGTCACCGTAGTTCATTCCATCCACAGTAATCGTCGGTGAAGCAGGCTGCAGCGTATCGTATTTGGTAGGCAGGAAGCCTTCAACACCCTCTAATTGAGGTTTTTTTGCGTTAGACAGTACGAATGGCACAAGTGACGTTCCCAAGCCCTTCTCGTAGTAAGAATTAAGGACCTCATCACCGTAAAGATACTGCAGGAATTTCCAGGCCTCTGCTTTATGCTCCGATTTGCTGCTAAGCGATAGCCAAGCACCTGCTTGGGTCAGACCGATCGCACCGCGAATATTGCCATCGATGGTCGGAGGCAGAGCGGCTCCCCACTTGATCTTCGCCGGAAACTGCTGCTTGTACACGTTCGGTTCTGCTGAGATGGAAATATACATCCCGATTTTTCCTTCCGCGAATTGGGCACGTAGTGGATCAATATCTAGAGATTCCGAGCCTGGGAAGAAGCTTCCGTCTTTTTTCATTTGTCGGAATGCTTCAATAATCGCTTGGTATCCGCTGAAATCGTATTTGCCTGTTTTGAAATCATAACCGTAACCAGGGTAACCGCTCAGCTCAGCGATTGCACGGGGGGAACGCTCAATCGCATTCAGCGAGCTTTTCAAATTGGCGGAGAAACCGAATGAAGCTCCGTTGCCCGCCTCGGTAAGCTTTTTGGCAGTGGCCACCAGCTCATCTAACGTTTGTGGAGGGTTCTTGATACCCGCTTTCTCGAACAAATCCTTGTTATACACTAAGCGGTGGGTATAACCGTAGTTCGGAAGCGAATAAATTTTACCGTCCTTCGTGTTAATTTCCTCAGATAATACGGTTTCAAATTTCTTTTTCATTTCTGCAGGAATGTAGGTATCCAGCGGGTCCAAATAGCCTTTCTTGAGGAAAGGCATGAACGTGACGTTGTTCACCCGGATAATATCCGGTGCCTGGTTGCTGGAAAAAGCAATATCAACCGACTGGGGATAATTTTCCGCCATAATTGTCAGCTCAACTTCGATATTATCGGTATTTGTTTTGTTAAACCGATCCACTTCTTCACGGATTTGCTCGGAGAATCCACGGTCAGGGGTCCAATATTTCAATTTGACTTTTGGAATGGCTTTGGTTGTACCATTGGCTTCTTGCTTACCTGTTGAAGCTGGATTAGTGGAATTGCTGCAGGCGGCCGATACGATCAATAACGCCAAACATAATGACAACGTAGTGGAACGTTTGTTAATCATGGTAAATCCTCCTTGTATTTCGGATGCATTGCTGTACGCTCATCATGATTGTATATCGAATAAGGCTTGCCTGTTAGGGGAGTATTCAACGATTAAGCGGGGACAAAACGACGATGTTCATGAAAACGCTTTACCCCCTTGAGACATTAAAGTTACAATACTAGCATACTGAAAAGCGAAGAGGAGGAGGCATATGAAGCCTTTATTATTCCCACAGATGTCATTCAAAAACCGCATATGGCTTTCATACTTGTTTCTCATTCTGATCGCTGTTTCCTCTTCGGGCACCTTATCCCATATCATTGCAGCGAATGTATTGGAGAAGAATGTCACGGATTTAAACAAGAGCTCGATTCGTAAGTCAGCCCTGCTGCTTGATGAACGATTAAGGAAAATAACGGTTACGGTGATGTCCGGTATGCTCAATGATTCATTCACCAACACGATGAAGGACATCCGTCTGAATAATTCGGATTCCTATTACGGACACTTTGCCGATCTGCAGGGCTGGTTTATGCAAATAAAGGTCAGTGAGCCCTCCATTGAATCGCTCTTCATTACAACTCCAATGGGTGACTTCTATCCTACAACGGAAAACCGGCTGCGTGAATATTTATTTGTCCATAGTGATATGCATCGTGTGATCGAGGAGAAGAAGCATAACATCTGGATACCGGAGCACACCGACCTTTTTTTTAGCGGGAAACGAAGTGTCATTTCCTTGGTCATGGAGCCTCTTATCGATGATCATACGCGAATGAAAGGTGTTTATATCATCGTGAACATCAATGTGAATATGCTCATGGAAGCTTTGGCTGACGAATGGGGAGAGCCTGCAAACGATCTGTATTTAATGACGGGTAACGGCACCAATGTGCTCACCACGTCCTTACCCTTTGCCAAGCCGTTCTTGAAGGATTCTGATTTTCTCGGACAGATTTCTTCCGAATCGGAGCCTCATTTTGCTTATAGCTATGCTCACAATGATTATTTGATTGATGTACAGAGGCTGCGTCTTACGGACGATTGGATACTGGCGGGGGTACGGTCTACACGTGATTTGTACGGACAGGTGGTTGCCATTCAATGGGCGACTGCGGCGGTTATCGGCGGTTGCGGGCTGCTGGCCTTATTCTTTTCAAGAATGTTAACCTCCTACCTACTGCGGCCTCTCGCGCATCTGGTTCAGCTCATGAAGAAGGTCGAAGCAAGTGATCTTACTGTCCGTTTCACGACCGCAAGGCAGGATGAATTCGCCCTTGTCGGGAACCGCTTCAACCGGATGCTGGAGGAGATTGAGCAGTTGATTGTTGATATGAAGCAAGCCGATCAGAGCAAGCGGGTCGCAGAGATGAAAGCGCTACAAGCGCAGATTAATCCCCATTTTTTATACAATACTTTGTATACGATTTATTGGAAGGCAGAGCTTGCCCAGTACGACGATGTGAAGGAGATGACCTTTTCCTTATCCCAGTTGTTCCAGCTCGGCTTGAATCATGGGCAGGATATGACGACCGTAGAGAAGGAAGTTACCCACGTGACTGAATATATGAATATTTTAAAACGGTGCTATGAGGATTGGTTCGAATATGAGATCGAAGTGGAAGAGGGACTGCGGACGATGGGCTTGCTGAAGCTGCTGCTCCAGCCTCTTGTGGAGAATACGATCCAGCATGGCTTTCAAGACCGCAAATCAGGCGGGCATATCCGAATTTCGGTGTACTCCGCTTCGGATGAAGTTTTCTTCATCGTTGAAGATAACGGCAGTGGCATGGATGCAGAGCAATTAATGGAGCAGATCAAAGCTCCGGCCAAAGAGCCCACTTCCTATGCGCTGCGCAATATTTATGAAAGACTGCAGCTTTATTACGGCGTGAAGGCTGGCTTCAGGATCGAAAGCACACCGGGCGTTCTGACCAAGGTGGTTCTTTCGATTCCGTCTAATCATCAGGAATTGGAATGGGGGAAAGCTCATGAATGAACCCATGACGCTATGCGTGATCGATGATATCAAAACCATAGTGGATGGAATTGCTTCTCAAATACCATGGGAGCAGTACGGGATTCGGGTTGTCGGAACCGCTACGAACGGGGAGGATGGGCTGAAGTTGATCCTCCAGACGCGTCCGCAGCTCATCATAACGGACATACGGATGCCTGTTATGGATGGCTTGAGCATGGTCGAGCAAACGACAGGCGAGCTTTCCAATACGAAGGTCATTGTGTTAAGCGGATACAACGATTTTGAATATGCGCGTCAGGCCGTACGCCTTGGTGTATTTGAGTATTTGACGAAGCCGTTCCGGCCCAGTCAGCTGGTCGAAGTTGTTCTGCGAGCAAAAGAGGAGCGCGAAAAGGAGCTGGAGCAACGGAAGAGACTGCAGGAGCTGGAGGAAAAAATGCGGGAAAGCCTGCCTTTACTGCGGCAGGAGTATTTGAAGATGTTGATCCGTTACAAAGCGAACGAATCGCTGGCTTGCCAACGATGGTCGTTCCTCGAAATCGGGTTTGAGCCATCCCGCCTGGTTCTGATGGTCGTTGAGATTGATGATTTCACGAAGAAGGTTGAGCCGCTGCCACCGGGTGAAGCGGAGCTTATCCTGTTCGCCGTACAAAATGTACTGGAAGAAACCGTTTCCCGCTGGGCTCCCCATGTTACCTTCCGGGATAACATCGGGAAATTTGTCTGTCTGTTCCGCATGGATAAGGACCAGGACGCGATTGAAATTGCCGAAGCCTGCTGTCACAACACGGTCTCTTACACGAAACAAACGATTTCGATCGGTCTGGGTTTGGAGACGGCAGGTTTAGCTGGGCTGCCGCAATCCTATCGGCAGGCTCAAACGGCGCTCGCCTGTCATTTTTATACGGAGGGCAACAGCGTGATCCGGTTCGGGGATTTCAAAATCAGTCCGTACATTCCTGTTTACGCTTCCGATTTGGAGCAAAAGGTGATCTTAAGCCTCGTATCCGGTAATTCCGATAAGGTACATGCCGTGCTAGCCGATGTATTCGACCAAATACAGGACGAAGAGGTTCGCCCCACACCGGACTATATGGCCAACACCTACTGGGAGCTAGCTAGAAAGATGGCTTACGCTGTCAAGCCAAAACTATCCGAAGCTGCGTTTGCGCCTATTGAGGACAAGCTGCATTCGCTGTTCGAACCCACGCATACGCTAAAGGACTGGCAACAGATTTTATTGGGCTTAGGCAGCGAGATTGCGTTGTGCTTTAAATCAAGGAGAACAAGCGATGCGCAGGACGTGGTTCAGCTGGCTGAGACTTTTATCAGAGAACACTTGCATTTGAATATGACGGTTCAGGATTGTGCCCGGCACGTACATCTAAGCCCTTCCCATTTCGCAAGCCTGTTTAAGAAAATAACGGGAATGACGTTCGTGCAATTTGTTACAACGGAGCGCATCAAAACGGCTCAAGAGCTGCTCGTATCCGGCTCCACCGTTCAGACGGTTTCGGAGAAGCTTGGGTATGAGGATCAAAAATATTTTCGCGAATTGTTCAAAAAGCATACAGGGATGACGCCAAGTGAATTTAAGGACTTTTACAAGTGAGCATCAGCTGCCTTAAACGTTGCTCTTTTTCCATTGCAGACGATATTGGTGAGGGGTCTGGCCTTTAGCATCCTTGAATGTCCGGCAAAAGTAAGAGGTGTTTCCAAGGCCCACCGACTCGCCGATTTCTGTTACAGACTGCTCACTGGACGTTAGAAGCACACAGGCCTGACGTATGCGGCGCGCTTTCAAATATTCTGACAGGCTGGAACCAGTCGTCTCCTGAAAGATGTGGGACACATAATACGGGGACATGTGCAGCTCCTCGGCCAAGGCTGCCAGACGAAACGCTTCGGTATAATGCTGCTCGATCCACTGCATCATTTGCTCTGCACGATGAGCGGGTCTTGGGCTGACCAAGGGCAACCGCTTGGGGTCGGATAATAAAGCTCGGAGCTGGCGGAGCAGCGAAATTAGGAAGGTGGCCGCATCCTCGCGGTGCTGCTCTGCTCCAGCTTCAATCCTAGCTTCACCAAAAGCAAGCAGAGTCTTAACGAATTCGTGCTCTTCCCCTATTGGATGCAGGATAGGTGCTTGGAGTGAGCCGTGGCATAGCTGCTTGTAGAAAGAATGCAGCAGAGGAAGGCTCTGCAGGTAGGGCTCAAAAACTGTAGGCTCGAACAGCACAAAGCTACGCACATAACGATTGTACTCATTAATTTCCGGCTGCAGCCGATGCAATTGAAAGGGCTGGAACAAACACAGTGTGCCGGAACGGATATCCAAGGATCGTTGGTCAATCAGCAGACGGCCCTTGCCCTCATGAATAAATTGTAATTCCATTCCTTGATGGGCGTGGAAGGTCTCTTTGAACGAATCACACAGCTCCGAGGTTCTGCGGATGACAGATGAAAATGGATATGTATTTAAGTCAAATAACTCGATGCGATTCATATGTCACCTCCCTTTACAGCCATTGTAACACGAATCGCAACATTGTGTTATTTTCCAGCAATGGGGTGTGACAAATGGCTGCGGGAATCTGATAAATTAAAGGTAACACTACGAAGGAGGAATTGAAATGAGTGATCATCATACAAAAGGTATTGTGGATATCGATCGGACTGAAGCGGGGAAAGAAGTGAAGGGCTCGCGGTTTCTGCGTCCGACGGATTCGGCGAGAATATTGAAACCGCTTTTATGGCATGAATTCGAGCTGTCCCGCATGGCAGCCGGATGGGTGACAGCGAGTGTAGCCTACGAAGTGAAGCTGAAATTGGGAAGGCTCACCTACCTGCATATCCGCCATGTTGAAAACCTGCAAAAGCGGATGGACGAGCTGCCTGGAGGCCTAGGCGAGCAGAAATCCCCCGCACTGATCAGGGAGGTTTATGAACGGTTAGCGGCAGCGCCTTCAACAGCTGCGTTTCTGGCTGGTTATTACTTGTTCTACCGTAATCTGCTTGCACGTTACGATGAATTTGTGACAAAGGCCGATCCAGTTCTTGATGCCCCAAGTGTGGACCAGCTTCGCCTCGTGCTCATGGATCGCCTGGATATCACCTCATGGCTGGAGGAGCAGCTGCGTTTTGCAAGCCTGGAAGAGCAGGCAGGGCAGATGATTAGCGAGTGGACGGATTATGCAGCCAAGCTGTGGAGCACGTTAAGCAATGCAGAGCCCGGGACACAGCCTTTATTACCTGCAGTACCAAGCGCTGTGCCTGTAGGGCCGATCCCTGCTGTGCCTGCTATGGACGAAGAGCGCTTCCCTCCGCTTACGGCTCATGGCGGAGCGGCACAAGCCTACTCGGATGACGGGATGTCCCCGCTATTTCATTCTGTACGCCAGATGGTTTATATTAATGCCACCGAAATCTCTCCGGCAGAAACCATGACTTATTTGTATTATTCCATACAAAATATGCCGCTGGCGTTCTATTACGACTTCGCCCGCCATATGTGGGATGAATTCCGTCATAGCGAGATGGGTATGCGCCGTCTACAGCA
This sequence comes from Paenibacillus agricola, assembly GCF_011440305.1. Classification (GTDB taxonomy): domain Bacteria; phylum Bacillota; class Bacilli; order Paenibacillales; family NBRC-103111; genus Paenibacillus_S; species Paenibacillus_S agricola. The sequence goes on from NZ_JAAOIW010000007.1 coordinate 198,473, forward strand.
ATTCGGCTACCAGACCACCGATTTCAAATGGCTGCGGACTTCGACGCTTAGCGAAGACAACGAGGCGCGTTATGCCGATATGTATGCTTGGTTGACGATGGTAGCAGAGGCGTGCTCGTTTGCCAAAAAGCGCAAAGCGGTAGAAGCATTCTGGAAATTTGGCGATGCGCTGTCAGCCATTCAAACCGAATTTGATATTGTTGATGAGCGGGCTCACGTGGATTTCGGTACCAAATGGGGACCGGAGCTTTATCAGCAGCTTGGCGATATGATTACACCGCGGGTCATGGCAGAGAGGGCGCGCAGACGACGTCTGGAGGAGCTCCAGACGATACAACCGGATGAGATCGATAAGCTGGCCAAAAACTTCCCAGCATTCTGCGGCTTCCACACCAGTACACTGGAATACAGCAACTATTAATCCCTTCATCAGGGTATTTCTTCCCGACCACCGAGCGATCTGGGTATTGCGACACCATGACGTGGCTCTACAAAATCTGCAAAAAATAGACTTCACTCCACATGGAGTTAAAGTCTATTTTTTTTGCGCTTGAAAAACAGCCAATATTCATATCATCCTTTATTTAAACGCTTCATGCACCTTTAACAGCTTGCCTTTGATGGTGGTATCCCGCATGGTTCTAAGCACAAGTGGCCCTTTTCCATTCAAAATATCGACATAAGACACATTATCCTGAATCGTAATAATACCGATATCCTCGACAGTAACCCCTTCGATCTTGGCAATCGTTCCGACAAAATCGACCGCCCTGATCTTCTTTTTCTTGCCGCCATTGAAGTACAGCTTTAATATTTCTTTATTGAGCTCTTCATTTTTGTCTTTTTTGGCCTCGGGCTGTGTCTGCATTTTGGTGTCAAAAGCGGCTCTTGCCTCCTCAACCTCCTCATAGCTTGGAGCTTCCCTTCTCGGGATTTCAAAACCGATATAGCCTTGAATTTCGGCCAGGAACCGATCCTCATGCGGCGTAACCAAGCTGATTGCTTTGCCGGTTTTGCCCGCGCGCCCTGTTCTTCCCGTCCGGTGCACATAGCTTGCTTTTTCCATTGGAAGATCGTAATTGATCACATGGGTAATGCTATCCACGTCAATGCCCCGCGCCGCTACATCGGTCGCCACCAAATACCGGAACTCGCCTCTTTTGAAGGCGTTCATCACCTTGAAGCGGTCATCCTGCATCATGCCCCCGTGGATCTTCTCGCAGGTATAATGGGCTTTCTCCAGTTGCTCACAAACCTGGTCCACATGCTCCTGCGTACGGCAAAAGATCATACAGCTGTCTGGATTTTCTACGATAATTACGTTTTGCAGCAGCCTGAACTTCTGGTCTTCCTTCACGATAAACAGCGAATGCTCGATTTGGTCGGTTGTGCTTACCGCCGCTTTAATCTCGATATCAACCGGGCTTTTCATATAGCGGTGGCAGAGCTTTTCTACATCCTTAGGTAAAGTAGCGGAAAATAACAGCGTCATCCGATCCGTTGGCAGCTCGTTAATAATCGCTTCAACCTGGTCGATAAAGCCCATCCGCAGCATCTCATCGGCTTCGTCGATGACCAAATATTCCAAGCGCTCCAGATCCAGCGTCCCTCTTTTCAAATGGTCCATAACCCGTCCCGGCGTGCCCACGACCACATGGCATTTCTGGTTTAATTCAGCTTGCTGCTTGGCAAAAGGCTGCTTGCCATACAAAGCGGTCGCCTTAATCCGTTTGAACCGGCCAATATTCGTAATATCATGCTTAACTTGGTCGGCAAGCTCCCGCGTTGGCGTTAAAATTAAAGCTTGAGGGCTATTCTCCTCCCATTGCACCAGCTCGCAGATGGGAATACCGAAAGCAGCTGTTTTGCCGCTGCCTGTTTGTGCCTTGACGGCAAGGTCTTTTCGCGCAAGCGCGAGTGGGATCACTTCCATCTGGACGTCTGTTGGCTGCTCATAGCCTAGGCTGTCTAACGCCCGGATAATATCTTCACTTAGTGCATAGTCTTTAAAGCTTGTTTTCATCGAATGTGCTCCTTTGGATTGTGGGTGCAGTGAATAAGTGCCGCTTCGTGGCTGGAGAACACCCCAGCCACCTCGCTAGTTATTCACCGCACGTTTAGGTTGAAAGAAAAGATCTTTAAATCCGTTGTTTATCATCAACGGGACGGACGAGCATCAAGTTCACTGTCTACAAAAGCCTGCATGGTTGGATTTCCACGGTTAACTGCTTCTTTGCTATAATAACGTATATCGCTTATTATATCTTTACCTATTTTAGGAGGATGATGAACAGATGACAGATAAACATACAACTTCACCAAAAAAAGTGCAAGATATCAAAGTTTCTATTCTGGATCTTGCCCCCATCATTGTCGGCGGCACGGCAGCCGATTCATTCCGCAATTCGCTCGATCTCGCCCAACATGCCGAGCAATGGGGCTACCATCGCTACTGGCTCGCCGAGCATCATAATATGCCAGGCATCGCCAGCTCCGCCACCTCTGTGGTGATCGGCTATATTGCCGCTGGCACCCACACCATCCGCGTTGGCTCAGGCGGCATCATGCTGCCCAACCATGCGCCCTTAATGATCGCCGAGCAGTTCGGCACGCTGGAATCGCTGTATCCTGGCCGCATCGACCTTGGCCTCGGCCGGGCGCCGGGCTCCGACCAGCCGGCGATGCGTGCCTTGCGCCGCGGGCTTAGCAGCGACGGCAGCGACTTCCCCGAGCTCTTGAGCGAGCTCCGCGGCTACCTAAGCGGCGCTTCCGAAGCTCGCCCGGTGGGCGTACGCGCTGTCCCTGGCGAGGGGCTCACCATCCCGATCTGGCTGCTTGGCTCCAGCGGCTTCAGTGCGCAGCTGGCTGGCCATCTCGGTCTGCCCTTCGCGTTCGCGAGCCATTTTGCCCCGGATTATTTGCTGCCTGCCCTTGACCTATACCGCCGCAACTTCCAGCCCTCCGAGGCGCTGGATGAGCCCTACGCGATGATCGGGCTTAACGTCATTGTTGCCGATACCGATGAAGAAGCCCTCAAGCTGTCCACCTCGCAGCAGCAGCAGTTTCTCAACCTGATCCGCGGACGTACAGGCCCGCTTAACCCTCCGGTTGAGAGCATGGATGCATTGTGGAACGCGCAGGAGGAAGCACATATCCGCAAGCAATTAAGCTATACAGTCACCGGAAGCAAAGAAACCGTGCTGAAAAAGCTGCAATATTTTCTGGACGAAACGGGAGCCGACGAGCTGATTGTTACTGCGCAGGTCTACGACCACGAAGCGCGCCTGCGGTCGTATCAATATTTGGCTGAGGTGGTTAAAGACGGAGCTTCCAATTAACGGCTTAATGACAGCCAAAGAGCCAAATAAACGTAAATTAGGTAAAACAAGGGATGGGACAAGCTTGGATCAACTTAGCCGGATACCGGCATTTATATATACCTTTGCCTGCCGTGAGGACGAGCTCTCCTTGTGTGAGCTGGAAACACGTGCCTTTTTCCAAGCAGAGGCCCACAATAACCTGTTAAAAAGCACCCTATCGATAGATCCTAGCCGCAGTCCTTTTATAAAAGAGCGGGTTGAGGTGCTATACGAGGGGGACAGCCTGACGCATATTTATGAGCAGGTGGAGCAATTGCAGTTTCCCGATTCGACGTTTAAAGTCATTTTTGTCAAATTGAATGACCTGGATGCGTCCGAAAAGGTCGAGTTCGAGGACCGCCGTGCCATTGAGCGCGAGATGGGCCTGCATATCGAAGGGGAGTCGGATGTGCACCATCCCGACCATACGTTTGGTCTCATTACGCTTGGCGGTCGCTGGTATTTTGGCCCGTACCTCAAAAATGCGGCCGTGTGGCTGCACCATATGAAAAAACCGCGTAATTATTCCATCGCCCTCAGCACACGGGTAGCCCGGGCCGCGGCCAATATTGCCGTTCCCCATCCTGAAGGAATCCGGGCGATCGACCCTTGCTGCGGGATTGGGACGGTACTGGTCGAGGCGCTCTCCATGGGCATCGACATTGTGGGGCGCGATATTAACCCGTTCATTACCCGCGGTGCACGTGAGAATATTGCCCATTTCGGATTCGAATGTGAGGTAACGCTAGGCGCTATTGCCAATGTCTCCGAGCACTACGATGTAGCGATTGTGGACATGCCTTACAATTTATTTTCGACTACTACACCCGAAGAGCAGCTATCGATCCTGGAGCAGGCACGACGTATCGCGGGTAAAGTGGTTGTGATCTCGATTGAAGCCATTGATGAAATGATCGCGAGCGCAGGGCTTCATATTGTAGACCGTGGTGTCGCTAAAAAAAGACAGTTCGTCCGGCATATTATCGTTTGTACAAGGGAGTGTGAGTCCATTGAGTAAAACGAAAATCGTAGTTATCGGAGTCGGCGCGGTAGGATCAACGACCGCTTATACCTTATTGCTAAGAGAAAGAACGGATGAATTGGTGCTGATCGACGCTAATGAGAATAAAGCGATTGGCGATGCCATTGATATGAACCACGGTCTTCCTTTCCTTGGCAAAACCAAGGTATGGGCAGGCACATATGAGGATTGCCGCGGCGCCAATATTATCATCATCACCGCTGGAACCGCCCAGAAGCCTGGGGAATCCCGTACCGATTTGCTTAAGCGGAATATTTCGATTTTCGAAGGTGTTATGGATGAGGTCATGAAATATAATACGGATGGCATTTTGCTGATTGCGTCCAATCCGGTAGATATCATGAGCTATTTTTCCTGGAAAAAAAGCCAGTGGCCCGTGAACCGCATTATTGGCTCTGGCACCTTACTTGATAGCGCCCGCTTCCGTTATTTGATTGGGGAGCGGCTGCATATCGACTCACGCAGTGTGCATGCCCATATTATCGGCGAGCATGGAGATTCCGAGCTGCCGCTCTGGAGCCTTGCTAATGTTGCGGGAACACCAATTGACATCAGCGATGAGGATAAGGAAGAAATCTTCACGAATACCCGAGACGCGGCCTATCAGATCATCAATGCCAAGGGAGCGACGTATTATGCCATCGCCTTGGCGCTCGACCGCATCTGTACAGCGATTCTTCGTGATGAGGGCTCAGTCTTGAATGTATCCACGATGCTGCAAAACTATCATGGTGTTTCGGATGTATACATGGGCGTGCCTTGCATTGTGGATGCCCAAGGGGTGCGGGAGGTACTTAACCTGGATATCTCCGAGCATGAGCGGGAGCTGCTCCATCGTTCGGCGAATAAGCTAAAAGAATTGATTACGTCGATTAGTATGTAAGGTCGTAATCTAGCAGAGAGGCAAGCAAAAGACGAGTACAGACCACCCGTAGGCGGTGGCTGTACTCGTCTTTTTTCACTCCTGTTACTAGGTAGTAGATTCCTGCCAAGCTTCAGCCAATCGTCTCCACGATATTCCCATCTTGATCCCGAATATCCGACTTCGTGATTTGGAAACGAACATCGGGTAGCGTACTCAGCGTGAAGCTGCCTTCTTTAGGAAACAGCTTATCCGCAAGCTCCAAGGCAGTAGGCTCATCCAGCTGGAGGACAAGCTGCTCTTCCTCCAGCCCGGCGTGGGGCTTTCCATCTGGACGGAAGGTTACGCTTATCCCTTGGCCAAATAAAAGCAGCTGCTTGCCCATCCGGATACGGCCGTTCACAACCCCGCCCACCACCGGCGCCTGTCTGGCACCTAGGGAAATGGTATAGGAGGTCGTGCCTCCCTGCTCCTCCGCTCCCCACTGGAAATTTTCCACGAATAAGCTGCCCGTGCTGGAGCCATCACGCTGCTTGCCCGCCTGCCATGCCGCTGCGACCTCCGCGTGCCCCATGATAGAGGAGCGTGACAAATCGGTTACGAACAACGGCAGGTAAGGAGCCGCCGCCTTCAGCAGCCCGATGCAATTCCAGGCCTGGATAGCTTCCATCTCATCAACGGTAATGCCCATAACCTGCAAAAAAACGACCTCGCCGTTAGGCGTTTGGATTGGCTGCAGCTCAGGGTCGTCGATAAAAGCAATGGCTCGCAGCAAAGTATCACTCTCCAGTGCAATCGGGCCGCTCATATCCAAGTAATGGCCAGTTTGAAAATAGTTGCCGCTTTTAAAAACGTAGCGCGCGATATTTTGCAGCATATTCATCGCCCAGGCGGGTGGCTCCTCCTCCGAGCTATCCCGTTGCAGCCGGAACGTCAGTTCAAAGCCGTAGCCGCTATAATCGGGGTTAGTGCCCTCTTTTTTATATAGCTCGCTGAATCCGTATGTAACAAAATGCCAATGCGGCACAGGCTCGCTGCGGGGATAAGCGCTAATTCCGTCCAACGGGTCTGGACCTCCAAGCTGGTAAGGAATCAGGGTTCCATAATGCTTGGGCTCCGTCTTTCCATAGATGCCGCTAAATGCTTGGTCAATAGCGTCCCAACCAGGCGCTTCGGTTTGTTCTGTCATAAAGGTTCTCCTTCAAATGCTGCATGTGCAGGGAATTTTTGAGGCAGGTGTAATTTTTTCATGTAATAAATTTAGTCCATTTGTCCAGATAAGTGCTGGGGTGAAGCGCCGGATATTGATAAAACTCCTGACTCTCCGTGAGCAGCCGGGACATGCTGAGGTCGTAATCGATCATCTTTTTCACTTTGTTTGCAAAAGGCTTGCTCTTTACCAGTACCCCGATTTCAAAATCATGGCAGGCGCTCCGCTCATTAATATTATACGAGCCATGGAACACGCAGTCTGAGCGATGGTCATATGTGATTTTCCAATGGGAAAACCTTTCCGTTTGGCTGTAATCATAAAAGGAAACGCCTTTCAAAAAAGGCTCATACATCTGGCTGCGTACAGCGGTTTGGTTGGTCGGATGGTCATTGACAAGCAGCGGGTTGCATAGGGTAAGATGCCGGGCTTGCTCCTCACCAAGGCTTTTCAGCCGGTCCCAGAAAGCTTGGTCAATCAAATACGGGTTTACAATAATCGTTTCATCACTCACATAAGTGATCAAGGACAAATAATATTGCTGGATCAGGTTCACCGGGTTGCCGGGAAAGCTCGTAAATAACGTGCATTGCTCCTCGCCCAAATTCCTGTCCATCTCAGGATAATAGAAGGAGTCACAAGGGTCATACACATCGCCCCCATGCACAGTCCACTGGAAAGCAAAAGTTTGGTTCAGCGACTGGATCGCCGCCCCTTGAATACGGCAGCAGCCATCATGCCATTGCTCGACCTTGCTTGGCACGCCCAGCTTCCGCCCATCTACCTGCTCATGCCCCGAGGTTTGGATGGGCGTCTCGAACAAATATTGGTCGCCGATATTAAGGCTGCCCAGCACCGCAGTGATACCGTCAATGACCATAAACTTCCGATGGTTAATCATGTTCGTCCCTGTCATCATCTGCTCTTGTACGTAATCCTGGAGGAACAGGCTGCTCTCCGGCACGCCCTGCTCGGCTAGCTCTGCCCTTTTTATAGACCATTCGCCCTTTGGATAGCACGCATGGAAGGTATCAATCAGCATGCCGCCTGCCTGCTTCAACTGCTCGGCAATACTGGTGAAATCTCCAACCTTAAGGCTCTTATCATAACCAACGGCTGTAATCCCGTAGTCCACCATGATCCTGACGGTAACGCCCCGGCGGAGCGCATCCAGCATGGCCCCAGCAATCCGATTGCCTGCATCGTCATTATAAAATAGCATGACGGACAAATGGATATAATGCTTGGCATTATGAATCTCCTCCAGCATCAACTGCAGGCAGTCTGGTCCATTCAAATAGGCATCGACCCGGTTGTTCCACGTCGTTTGCGGCACGAGCGCATGCAGCTTGGCAAGGTCCAACTTGCTGACCAAATGCGCCAATTGCTCCAGCACCTCCTTGCTCATCCCTGGGAGCTCCAGCAATTGCTCGGTGGAAGTAAGGATACCGCCTAGCTCCTGGCGGTACCGCTCTGCCGCTCTGTGCAGGATAACCTCATCGGCAAGTGCCACAGCCGCCTTGGCTTCGGCAACTACCTTATCCAACGGCCCATGGGATAAGTAATAATTAATAAAGCTTAGCATGCCTTGCTGTAACGTACCACTCCATGCTTCCATCTCTATGTGAGCAGTCTTCATAATCAACCGGTCCTTTCTGGATGGTATTTATGCTTTGATATACACAACAGGGTATTTCGTTCGCTTTTCGTATCGCGGTAGTTTATATTAAACAAAATAGCAATAAAATTCTCAAGCAAAAGGAAGGGATTGAAGCCCATGCCCACTATGAAAGCTGTCGGTCTAACCCGTTACTTGCCCATCGAGCACCCGGAGAGCTTAATCGATATCGAAATAGAGAAGCCAACACCCCAAGGGCATGACCTGCTTGTACTTGTCAAAGCGATTTCCATCAATCCCGTTGACGTCAAGGTGCGCGCACCCAAGGATCGCACCGAAGCAGCCCCCCGTATACTGGGCTGGGATGTCGCAGGCGTTGTTGAAGCCGTCGGCAGCGACTGCACGCTGTTTAAACCGGGAGATGAAGTGTACTATGCAGGCAGCATTACCCGTCCAGGCTGCAATAGTGAATTTCATCTGGTCGATGAACGCATTGTCGGGAGCAAGCCACAATCACTTGATTATGCTGAAGCCGCTGCACTGCCGCTTACCGCGTTAACCGCTTGGGAAGCATTGTTCGTCCGGCTGGGCCTCTCGCAAAGCCCCGCCGACAATGAAGGCACAACCATCCTGATTATTGGCGCGGCTGGCGGCGTAGGCTCGATTGCCACGCAAATCGCCCAAGCAGCGGGGCTATCCGTGATCGGAACAGCGTCCAAGCCCGATTCCATTGAATGGGCGCTACAGCATGGTGCCTCCTATACCATTAACCATTATGAGCCGTTCCTGCCCCAGCTGAAGGCGATTGGGTTTACGGCTGTGGATTATATTTTTTGCCTGAACGCAACCGACCAGCATTGGGCACAGATGGCGGAAGCGATTGCCCCTCAGGGCAAAATATGCTCGATCGTCGAAACTAACGCACCCGTAGACCTTAAGCTTCTGCAGAGCAAAAGCGTCACCTTCGTATGGGAGCTTATGTTCACTCGGCCGATTTACGGAACGCCGGATATGACTGAGCAGCACGACATCCTGAACCAGCTTGCGGCGCGAATCGATGCTGGAGAGCTGCGGACCACGCTTACTACAAGGCTCCGGCCTATGAATGCGCTGAATTTGCGCGAAGCCCATAAGCGGGTGGAGTCTGGCAGCACGATTGGAAAAATTGTAATCGAGCATAATCCATCATAGAGAGGTTCTTCCACCATGCACTTCCAACAGCTTATTGAGCTTACACCTACCGTTGACCTTATCAGCCTCTATGCGACAAGCTGCCGCATGGAGGCTTCTCCAGGAATCCACCGGCTGGTCGTCGTGAGGCGCGGCCATCTGCTTATATCGACCCCAGGCCAGGAGCCTGCCGTCTGTTCGCAGAGCTTTGCTTGCCACCCTGAGCAGGGTGCCTACCTTATCGAGGTGCCCAAGACGAAAGAGGTCGAATATGCGGTCATCACCTACCGGATGCTTCCGGAAACTAGCCCTTGGACATTGACAGGCCCCCTCAGCACACTAAGCGAAATCAAAATCCATTACATGATTGATGAGCTGCTGCGCACCACCCAGGAGATCCATACCCATTCTATAGAAGAAGCGGCGGCACAGCAGTTCAGAAAACGGATGATGCTAGAACGCATCCTGTTTATTTATTTGTACGAGTCGCGGATTCGGGAGGATATGAAATCGACTGCTGACTCCTTGGAGGAAACGCTCTCCTACATCAACGAGCATTACATGCTGAAGCTGACCTTACCTATGCTCGCCAGGCGTGCAGGTGTAAGCGAAGGGCATTACACGGTGCTGTTCAAAAGGCATACCGGCAAAACCATGACCCATTATTTGCACGAGCTGCGAATTGAAAAAGCCAAGCAGATGTTCCAGCAAACAAACCTGCTCGCCAAAGAAATTGCCCAGAAGGTCGGATATATCGACTATTTCCATTTCAGTAAGGTGTTCAAAAAATGGACAGGCTGCTCCCCCTCCACGTTCCAGCAAGCATTATCCGTTAACAACGACCAGCCAACTTCTAAAGATTAGACATGTCCATTCTTAATATTGGATATGTTTCTTTAGAGTGGAATCAGCTATAATCCGAATGAGAATAATAATCATTACCAGGAGGATTACAGATGAATCTTTGGAAAAAACGCCCGATTAGCCTTGCATGGATGAGCCTATTTGTCGCAATAAGCCTTGCCGCATGCGGGACATCGACTAATAACCAATCCGGGGCAGCACCACAAGCCAGCCAAGCTCCAGCCGCAACGCCTGCACCAACAGCAGCACCAGCTGCTACACCAACTACGCCGGCAGCTGCCGCTACCCAAGACGGCAAAATTACCGTCCAGGATGCGATGGGAACCGTAGAGCTAGCCAAGAAGCCGCTAAAAATTGTAACGATGGATTTCAGCTTTACCGATGCGCTTATCACCCTGGGCACCCAGCCTATCGGGGTCGCTGACGATTCCAGCCCTGACTTGTTCATGGATGCCGTGAAAAGCCAATTGAAAAATTACACCTCCGTCGGCTCCCGTTATGAGCCGAACATTGAATTGATCAGCTCGTTGCAGCCGGACCTGATTATCGCGGACCTGAACAAGCACAAAAACGCGCTGCCGCAATTAAAAGCCATTGCCCCGCTTCTTGTGCTTGATGATTCTCAAGCCGATTATGCTCAGATGCTTAAAAACTATGCGATTATAGCGAAAGCGCTTGGCAAGGAAGAGGAAGGCAAGAAGCGTCTGGCCGAGCACCAATCCAAGATCGATGCCGTGAAAAAGAAGCTGACCCACACAGACCTGCGCGTGCTTCCAGCCGTAGTTAATCCCAAAGGATTTTACGCGCATTCCGACCATTCCTTCAGTGGTTCGTTCCTGACCTTGATCGGATTTAGCAATCCGGTGAAGAACACGGCGGCTAACCCGCAGCTGACACTAGAGCAATTGGTCGAAGCCAATCCGCAAGTGCTGTTCCTGATGCCTACAGAGAAAGAAACGATCGTAAATCAATGGGAAACCAATCCGTTGTGGCAAAAAATCGACGCTGCTGCCAATAAGAAAGTAATAATGGTTGAGCGCCGCGACTGGTCGCTTTCCCGCGGATTGCTTGGGGCGGAGAAAATTGCCGAGGACGTTGCCAAAAACCTAGGAGCTTAGCGTATGAGTAGCATGGGAAAGAAAAACTTGGAAAAGCAGAACCGAACAGGGTTTCTGCTCTTCCTTTTTTGCACGTCTTTTTTGGGCTTAATGGTCGGTATGCTCGGTAGCGTAAAATGGGGGCAAGCTTATGTTCCATGGGGAACATTATGGGAAGCTCTGACCTACCAGGGCCACGATAAAGAGCATCTATATATCCAAACCTTGCGGCTTCCACGCACCATAACCGCCTGCTTGGTCGGGATCCAGCTGGCACTGGCGGGGCTGCTGACCCAGCTTACCACAAAAAACCCACTCGCTTCCCCACATGTATTTGGGATTAATGCCGGAGCGGCACTAGCTGTTGTATTTGGCTTGGTGGTGATCAAAAATGTTTCCCTGGCCAACTCGGTCTGGCTCGCTATGATCGGGGCAGCCTTGGGCGCCTTGCTGGTCGGCTCGCTCGCTGGCACAGGTCCCAAGCAATATGTCCGCTTGGCCTTGGCGGGCATTACGATCCATTTCCTGCTCTCCTCGTTAACCGAAGGGTTAATTATCCTGAACCAGCATACGACGGAAAGCATGATGTTTTGGCTCGTGGGCTCGGTTAGCCAAGCCGCTTGGACAGAGGTGCGTATGCTCCTCCCCTTCTTTGCAGGCGGGCTGCTTGTCTTCGGCTTTATGCTGCCTTCGTTCCGCCTCTTGGTGATGGACGATGAGATCGCCGCAGGGCTCGGCCAGCGTGTAACGGTTGTACGGGCTATCAGCATGCTGCTCGTCATTGTGCTCGCTGGCTCCGCTGTTGCCTTATGCGGCCCGATCGGCTTCATCTGCCTGATTGTGCCCCATATTGCCCGTGCCTTGGTGGGAACTAACCTTAACGTGCTCGTGCCTTTAACGGGGCTGCTCGGAGGCAACCTGCTTGTTTATGCCGACTTGCTGGGACGGTTCATCGCGTTCCCCTACGATTCGCCAGTAGGGATCGTCACCGCCGCGATTGGCGCCCCGTTCTTCATCTATTTGGCACGCAAACAAGGAGGTACTGGCAAACGATGAAAAAGTGGTTGTACCTTGTCGTTGCGTTCCTTTTCATGATATTCCTTTCGCTAATGTCCCTTCGACTGGGAGCCGTACCCGTTTCCTTCCAGGATGTCTGGGCGAGCCTGCTGCATGAAAACAACAAGTTTTTGTTTATTATTTATGAAGTGCGCTTGCCACGGGTGCTGGTTGGCATCTTAGCCGGCTTCGGGCTTGCTGTGGGCGGTGTCATTCTGCAAAGCATTATGCGCAATCCGCTGGCGAGCCCTGATGTGATCGGTATTACCAAAGGTGCAGGGCTTAGCGCATCTGCGGTTATATTTCTTTTTCCCAAATCGCCTGCCTATATACTGCCTTTAGCAGCCTTGGCGGGCGCCTTTCTGGCCTTTGCCATTTTATTGGCATTAAGCCGCAGGCTGACGCTATCCCCTGCGTCCCTTGCCCTCATAGGCATCGCCTTGGGCGCCGTCTTCCAGGCCGGGACGCAATATTTGATCGTGAGGCATCCGACCGATATTAATATGGCTTTACTCTGGCTGGCGGGAAGCCTGTGGAGCAAACGCTGGGAAACCGTATGGTCCCTGCTGCCCTGGATCACGGTCTTGCTGCCGATCGTGTGGTGGAACTACGCCAAGCTGAATATTTTTCAGCTCGGTGATGACACGACGGCGTCGCTTGGCCTGAACATCGTGCGCCAGCGCTTTTGGCTGCTGCTGCTCGCGGTTGGCCTCGCCGGCATATCCGTCTCCGCGGTCGGCGCGATCGGCTTCATCGGGCTGATCGCTCCGCATATGGCGCGCAGCCTTGTAGGTGCCCGGCACCAATGGCTGCTGCCGCTCGCCGCACTGCTCGGCGCCGACCTAATGCTGCTCGGTGACTGCCTCGGGCGCATCATCATTATCCCGCGCGAGGTGCCGGTAGGCATCATGACGGCCGTGATTGGCGCGCCCTATTTCATCTATCTGCTGCGCAAGGAGCGGCAGCGAAAATGGTGATAATAAATTATTAATATAAGAAAAAGCCCCCGGCCTAACCGGAGGCACTCGGGAGCGTTTCTATCAATGGTTGAAGTAGTGACCCTGTTCAAGGTCCGGGATCAGTGCAGTGTGCATAGGCCGCCAGCCCAAGAGCTCCTGCGTCTGCGCGCTCGACCGAGGAAGATCAAGCCCCGCGAGGGCACCGAGAAAGCTGAAGTGCGCATCTGCCTCTTCGTGTGGAATGCTGACTACGGGCAGGTTCAGGTGCTTGCCGATGACGCCCGCAATGTCGCGAAAGGGCACGCCTTCTTCTCCGACTCCGTTCAGCCGTGAACCGGAAGGGGCCTTTTCCAACGCGAGGCGGTAGAGGTGCGCGGCATCGAGCCGATGCACGGCAGGCCAGCGGTTGGACCCGTCTCCCACATAGGCCGAGACGCCTTTCGTCTTGGCTATGCCGATCAGCATCGGCACGAAGGCTTTGTCGCCCTCACCATGAACGGATGGACAAAGCTCCACGATCGATGTCCGGACTCCGCGTTCAGCCAACGCGAGTACCAAGTTGTCCGATGCCGTCCCGTTGAAGTGGGCGGTGGTCACGAATGGCTTGCCCGAGCCAAGAAGCGCTGCTCCCAATGTCTCAACGGCGCGCAGATCGGTTTGGAGCGAGCCGGCGAAGTCCGAGAAGTCGTGCTTAAATGCCAAATGAATGACGCCGTCCGCAGCAGCGGCTCCGCTGTGCAGGCTGTCGAGGTCATCAATGTCTCCGTGGTGCACCTCGGCTCCAGCCTCTTTCAATGCCGTGGCACTATTGTCTGAGCGGGCAAGCCCGACGACCGTATGACCGGCCTCAATCAGTTCGCGGACAACGGCAGATCCAATGTAGCCGGTTGCTCCTGTTACAAAAACACGCATAGTAATGCCTCCTCATAGCTATTGATTACTTGAACAATTCTATTGTAAACTATAGAGTGTACTCTAAGGCAAGCTGGTTAAGGAGAGACCTGCATGAAAATTCAAGAACTAGCGGAGAAGACCGGTTTCACAGCCTACACCATTCGGTTCTATGAAAAGGAAGGTTTGTTTGACAGCCGGCATGTCCGGAGAGAAGATAACAACTATCGCAATTATTCAGACGAGGCTATTGAACGGCTGCGGCTCATAAAAAAGTTTCAGAGCATGGGCTGTTCGCTGGTCGAGCTGAAGGATGTCTTGCAGGATGTGAATGAGAGCAAGCGGACGAATGAGCAAATGATCGAATGGATCCAGCACAAAATAAGCGAAGTCGAACAGAAGAAAGACGAATATGATCAGATACTGGGTACGCTTAATTGGATGTTGACATACAGGACGGCATTGATGAATGACCCGCAAAAAGCCGATGCCATGTTAGCAGCGTTTAAACATTCCAATGCAGGACACTGATCCTCTGGATGATGTTGCAGAGAGCCGTTTAGGTATTATTCAAAATATAAGAAAGATTAAGTTTCACCTATATACGATTCTTATATTTCCGGACAAAGGCACCGTTTCCGGCTGAAGCTAGGTGCTTCATAATGTTAAGTTCAAATAATATGCCTTTTATTTCTTGATAATAACCATAAATAGCCTTGCTGCTTATTTCTTGAACAATGAGCGGCAAGGTTATTTTTAGCACCCGAACCTTTTTACCTTGGCCCTATTAACCGTGACCTGGATCTCACCCAATTAAGCTTTGACGTGCTCAGTCGGCATCCATTATAATAACCTTAAGAAAGTTAAATAAATACGTTAACTTTGAGGAGGGTTTTTAGGTGTCTTTTAGCAAGGATAAAGTAAGGCTGTATATGCAAAAGGCTGGAATCACCAGCCAAAAAGAGCTCGCGCAAAAAATGGATATGAGCAAAAACCAAATATCGATGTTATTGTCACCTAAATTTGACCCGATCAAATCGAGTGCCCGCAAGCTATGCGAAATTCTCGATATTCCTCTTGATGAAATCCTCAATAAAGAACAGCTGGAAATGAATTTTATGAATATTACGGTTGATCCCGAGGAGCCTGCTAATGAGGCTTTAGATGACGCCAACGATTACATAGAGGTTAGAGGCAATAAATCGGCACATGCCTATAACGTAATGGAATTATTTGCGGGCGCAGGTGGCCTCGCCTTAGGTCTTGAGAAATCCGGATTTAAATCATTAGGCTTGGTTGAGTTTGATAAATATGCTTGCCAAACCTTAAGGGCCAATCGCCCTCATTGGAACGTTATTGAAGACGATATTATTAAGGTGTCCGAGGAAGGCATACGAAGCTATATTCCTGCGGTGGATGAAATCGACCTTTTATCCGGTGGTTATCCCTGCCAAGCCTTCAGCTATGCGGGAAAAAAAATGGGCTTGGATGATATTAGCGGCACGATGTTTTATTATTACGCCAAAATTCTTAAAGAATTGAAGCCAAAAATGTTTCTTGCCGAAAATGTACGCGGGCTGATTAACCACGATGGCGGAAAAACGTTACAGACGATGCTGGGTGTTTTTGCGGAGATTGGTTATGAGGTCAAGTGGAAGCTGCTTCGGTCGCTGGATTATGGTGTTGCCCAAAAAAGGGAGCGCATCGTAATTATCGGTGTCCGCAAGGAGCTCGCCCCCTATACGGAAATCAAATTTCCGAAGCCCTTTGGTTATCAATTAAACCTCAGGGACGTGCTGCAGGATGTGCCTGCCTCTCTAGGTGTCCAATATCCCGAAGCCAAACGGAGGGTGCTGGATTTAGTGCCCGCAGGCGGCTACTGGCGAGACCTGCCGGAGCCTGTGGCCAAAAGCTATATGGGCAAAAGCTACTTTTCAGGTGGTGGGCGCACAGGGATGGCGCGCCGTTTGTCCTGGGACGAGCCTTCGTTGACCTTAACCTGCTCCCCCGCCCAAAAGCAGACGGAACGCTGCCATCCCGATGAAACCCGGCCTTTTACCTTGCGCGAATATGCCAGAATCCAGAGCTTCCCTGACGATTGGAGCTTCGATTGCTCCCTGAATAATGCCTACAAGCAAATCGGCAATGCCGTACCTGTCAATATGGCGGAGGCTGTCGGGCTCGCTATTGCCTATTCCTTATCCAAAATCGCGAAAAATAAGCCTTTGTAGTAGCGACTCTGTTAACTGGAAAAGCTCCAGTTGATTCAAGCCCTTTTCGTTCAAGTCTTGAAAAGGAGAGAATATAGCTGGATTTTTTCCAGTTATACTCATTTATATCCTTGTTCAGGCTCAAAAAGCAGGGGGAATTCCCTCTAAGCTGATGTATGGATAGACTGCCTGCAGGCGATAAACAATTTTGCATCCTATTTGCGGTTGGTATATCATAAAAATAGCTAGTAACCCTAGGGAGGCCCAATTAATGAATATTGAAATATGGTCCGATTTTGCTTGTCCCTTTTGCTATATTGGCAAACGCCGCTTTGAGGCGGCGCTTGAGCAGTTCCCGAACCGTGATGGTGTAACTGTCATCTACCGCAGCTTTGAGCTCGACCCCAGCGCTGCACGCGATGTAAACCAGAATGTGCACGAAATGCTGGCAGCCAAGTACAATATGAGCCCCGAAAAAGCGAGGGAAATGAACCAAGGCCTGGTCACCCAAGCAGAGTCCGTAGGCCTCACGTTTCACTTCGACAGCCTTATTCTGACCAACACTTTTGATGCACACCGTTTGTCGCATTTCGCTGCCAAGCATGGGCTTATGAAAGAAATGACAGAGCGTTTGCTCAAGGCCTATTTCACCGATTCGAAGCATGTGGGCGACCATGACGTATTAACCGCCTTGGCTGTAGAAGTCGGCCTCGACGAGGCGGCGGTTGCCCAAGTGCTTACTGGCGACGAATTCACAGCCGAAGTGCGCAGCGACGAGCAAGAAGCAAATACACTTGGCATTCGTGGTGTCCCTTTCTTCGTGATCAACCGTAAATATGCGATCTCTGGTGCGCAAGCGAGCGAAGTATTCCTTGAGGCGATGCAGAAAGCATGGGCTGAAGACCATCCGCTGACCCTCCTTAACGAGCCAAACAATACTGAAGACGGTGCAGCTTGCGTAGATGGCGTTTGCGCTCCTGCCCCTAGCAAGCCATAATAATCAAGTGGGTGTTCGGTGCTTGGGTGCTTGCATCCTGGGTATAGCAAGAGATGACCACGCAGGCGGGTGTTGCCTTACGCTAGCATACAATAACCAAGTGGGTGGGTCTCGCCTCGCCTTGCTCCCAGCAAGCAATGACCCTTCATAAAAGCCAATTCAGGCCGCGCTGCGGCAAACTGGGTTGGCTTTTATTTTTTCTAATAAATGGGTAATCATATAAATAAACCCAATACAGAAGGGGCTGTAAGATGGTCGCTAGAAAAATGTTAGCTGCTTATTTCACTTCGTGGATAGTGGTACTTTGGGTCTCCTTCCCTTCTTTAAACGTGGGAGGAGCAACTTGGCGTGTAGTTGGAACCTATACGTCATGGGCCTTTATCATTGCACTATACGCAGTACCTAGTATCTTTGTGTACGGCATTCTCGTTTCATCACTCGTGGAGCTGGCAGCTAAAAAGCTCAAGCTCGCTGGCTTCATGGAATGGGCAGTATCTGGTTGCATTCATGTCATCTTGGGGTTCTCCTTCGGTTTGATATTTCAATCTTCGTTATTCAGCATTATGGGTGGTGCAGCAGCGGTACTTTTTTTCAGTATCGATATGATGATCCCCCAAACCTTACCCCTCTTCAGGTGGAGAAAATATGTCACTCTGATCACTGCACCTCTTCTCTTATTTGGGGTTATTGTGAGTGCCTTGTATTTGTCTGCCCCGCCCAAACCACCGTTCACGCCTAATGATGCAGTAAGCTTCGCCACCTCGGGCAGCGGCTCCACGATCGATTGGTTCCCAAAACGAGTAGGAATAACGAAACGACAGATCGAAGGTTATGAGGTGGAGAGAGAAACGGCGGTAGTGGAAACGGGCGTAAAGGAACAATATCTCGTTTATTTCATTGAGAGTTGGCGCAAAGGAGAAGAAGTTGGAGAACACCGAATGATTTATGAGGTCACCCGAGGTACGATGGGGGCAAAAGGGAGCGAGGGCACGGAGCCCCCTTATCAGCGTTCAAGCTAATTAAGAACGGATACACATTTCCGCAACACTTAAAATTGGGGTTCCCTCCGACGTGCAGGCCCCATGCATAAGCATAGATCGCAAATTAGCCTTGACCTTCACCTTGCGTCAACGTTTACGATAGGTTTGCAAGTATCTTAAGGAGGTTATTACCATGCCCGATCATGACTACATTTACATGCAGCAAGCAGAAACCTACCACCGTTTAATTTCCAAGCAAGCGGATTTACTCCCGCACATTGAAGCCATTCGACCGATCCACGGATTGGATATCGTTGACCTGGGTGCCGGCACCGGCAGGCTCACGGTGGAGCTCGCCGCACAGGCGCAATCGGTCATCGCCCTGGATGCTTCCGAGGCGATGCTACGCCTTATAGCCGACAGGTTAAAGGAGGCAGGGCTTACGAATGTACGCACCCAGGTCGCCGATCTGCGCAAGCTTCCGCTGCCAGACCACAGTGCTGACTTGATCGTAGCCGGCTGGAGCATTTGCTATGTAGCCAGTAGGAACGTGCCTGATTGGCAGCTTAACCTAGAGCAGGTTATAAACGAAATCAAGCGGGTGCTGCGGTTCAAGGGGACGATCATTATCTTTGAAACGATGGGGACGGGCTTCGAGACACCGACACCTCCTGATTTTTTAACCAGCTATTATGCGGAGCTCGCTCAGCGATACGGCTTCTCCCATACCTGGCTAAGGACGGATTACCAATTCGATCATATCGAGCAAGCAGAAAGCTTAACCCGGTTTTTCTTCGACGATACCTTGGCTGACAGGGTCGTACAGCAGAACCTTGTGCGTTTGCCGGAATGTGCGGGGGTCTGGTGGCTGCATACGGAATAATGTCATACTGCACATCCCTAACGAAAGATGGGATTCATAAACAAAGCCCCCTTCTCCATGGGAAGGGGGCTTTGAACCGAGAATTACTTGACTCTCTTCAAAATCAGCTGGTCTTGAGCCACATCTTCCCCTTTTATTTAGCTACCTTGTTCATGTACTCCACGTATTCCTTTTCAGCATCGGCTGTCGCTGGATTCCATTCCTTCTCCAGGAAATCCTTGAACTGCTGCAGCGTAATATTACCCGTGATGTACTTGAGTTCTTGGTCGTCCTTTTTCTTGACAAGGTCGGGGATGGAGCTATTCAGGTTTAATATTTTCGGTGACCGAACAGCAGGAACGTTAATAACAGTCATCTGCTTTAAAGCAGCATCTGCTTGCGTTTTATAAATGTTAAGCCTTTCCAGCGAATCGGCACCTTCGATAATGGCACCGTTCCCATCTATAGCGTTAGCGAGCGTCATGTAAGTGCTTGTGACCGAAGCAAGCTTGGTCGTTTGGTCTGCCGTTCTGGTTATATTCTTGGTAGCCGGGTCATAGCTTTCATAAGTTAGCCCTTTCAAGCCAACTTGGAACAACGTATTGGCCTCAGTGGTATTGCCCCAATCGAGAAATTTCAACACAGCATCGATATTTTTGGAGTTTTTGGCGATCATCCAGCCACCCCACATCGCTGGCGTAACCCAGTCTGATGCAACACCCTTGCTATCCTTTAGAACAGGCTGATACGTGTACTTTTTATCCGAATCTTTATCATTGGACAGGTTGGCCATAACCGAATACTGATGGGCATAAATGATCCCGATACGATTCTGGTTCTGCTTTTCCTGGTCCACATAGATTTTGTTAATTAGGAACTCAGGATCAATTAATTTCTCATCATTTAACTGCTTCAAGTAGGTCAGGTAAGGAATATAGCCCGACATTTTTTCCCTTATTTTATAAGCACCGTCTGTATCCTTAGCTCCATTAACGACGGGGAGGCTAAAGGCCGAGGTCAGAAAATTAGAGGCATTCCAAATCGTATTAGCGCCCAACGTCGGATTGGAAAAGCTTACACAATACGTATCCGGCTTCCCATTGCCATCAGGATCATTATTGGTAAAAGCTTTACAGACGTTGGTAAATTCGTCCAAGGTAGTAGGAGCCTTCAGCTTAAGCTTATCGAGCCATTGCTGGTTGACCTTATATCCCCAGTGATTGACGATATTCGTTCTTGGAATGATATAGGTCTTTCCATCGTTAACGGACTTGACCGCATCCCACATTTCTTTCGTTATGTTTTTGGTCAAATTGGGGTAATTTTTAATCTTGTCATCCAGAGATACAAGAAGGCCGTTCTGCGCCCATTTCTCCATATTGGCATCTGCGCCACCCCAATTATAGATGAGGTCTGGTAAATCCCCTGAGGCCATAAGCACCTGCAGCTTATCTACATAATTATTAATCGGGGGGGCTTCCACCTCCAATTTGACGTTGGCCAGCTTTTCAGCTTCTGCGATTACCGGATTTTTCTCGACAACAACCGTGGCATTGACCCTGTTAAATATTTTGATCGCTGCGGGTGCTGCTGTTTTGGCGGGAGCTGGTGTTGCTGTGATAGTGCTTGGTGTCGTGCTTGGTGTGGCGCTTGTGGCCCCATTGCCTTGGGGACCTGAATTTGAACTGCAGGCCGCAACTAGGGAGGAAAGCAATAAAATACTAACGGAAGAACTGACAAGACCTTTGACAGACCCTTTCAATACCAACATCTCCTTTGAATTTCAACATTATTAAAACTGCAGCAGGCCGCAGATCTTAATCGGTTTTAAACAAACGGCTATCCCTTGATCGAGCCCACCAATACGCCCTTCATAAAATATTTCTGCATAAAAGGATAGATCAGCAAAATCGGGAGCGTGGCAAAAATAATAATCGCCATTTTGATCGTAAAGACCGTGACTCCTGTATTATTCATATCCATTGCATCCTTGGCAATGCCTCCATCTTCGACGACCATCTCCCGCAATATGAGCATCAGTGGCCAAAGGCTTCTTTTGGACGTATAAATAATCGCCGAGAAGAAGGTGTTCCATTGGGTCACCGCATGAAAAATAACAAAGGTGGCTATCGCTGGCTTGGATAGGGGAACAATAATACTAAACAGCACCCTGATTTCATTTGCACCATCGATCACGGCTGATTCTTCCAAGCTTTCGGGTATAGCGCTAATAAAGTTTTTCATCAGGATCAGGTTATACGCACCCAATGCCCCCGGCAAAATCATACTCCAGAGCGTGTTATAAATATCCAGTGTTTTTATCAGGTAGAAATTAGGGATTAAGCCTCCATTGAAAAACATGGTAAAGGTGATTAACACCATGATTAAATTCCTGCCCTTTAAATCCTTTTTGGAAAGCGGGTAGGCGGAAATAATCAGTAAAAATATGTTTAAAGCGACTCCAACGACGGTGATAATAATCGTATTTTTATAGCCGGTCCACATCAGTGGCATTTGCAGAATCTGCTTATAGGCGCCCAGCTCAATTTCGTTAGGGATCAGCTTTAACGGATTTTGCAAATATTCCGAATAGGGGGTCACCGAAAAGGAGGCTACATAAAAAAACGGGAATAAACAAGCCAAAGCGAACAAGGTGACAATGATGTAATTCAACAGGTCAAAAACCTTATCACCAAATGATTGGATACTCACTACAACGACCTCCTTTTACCATATGCCATCCTCTTTCAGCCATTTGGCAATCTGGTTGCTTGCCAGCAGGAAAATCAATCCGATTACGGAGGTAAACAGCCCAACTGTTGTTCCGAATGAAAAGCGGCCGCCAATTAAACCTACGCGATATACATAAGTTTCAAAAACCTCAGAAACGCCTAGATTCAAAGGGTTCTGCAGCACGAAAACTTGCTCGAAGCCGTTGCCCATAATTTGCCCCAGCCTGAGGATCAGCAAAATAACAATCGTCGATTTGATTCCGGGCATCGTGATATAGCGCATTTTCTGAAAGCGATTCGCGCCATCGATGCTCGCAGCCTCGTATAATTCGGTATTAATCCCCATCATAGCGGCCAGGTATAGGATGCTTTCCCAGCCCGATTCCTTCCATATGCT
The DNA here is from genome assembly GCF_011440305.1 of Paenibacillus agricola. Lineage (GTDB taxonomy): Bacteria > Bacillota > Bacilli > Paenibacillales > NBRC-103111 > Paenibacillus_S > Paenibacillus_S agricola. The sequence continues at coordinate 220,779 of NZ_JAAOIW010000007.1, forward strand.
GCTAATAATGACCAATGGTCGAAAATAGTTATTGTCAGCCAAGAAGAAAATCGGCTCATAGCCAATCTGTTTAAGGAAAATATTTACAATTCCCCAGGAGGGTGAGAGAAAATTGACCAAAATCCCCCCAATGACGACCCATGATATAAAATGGGGGAGATAGATGATGGTTTGCGTTATCCGTTGGTAGGTACGGTTGCGCATTTCGTTCAGCAGGATGGCCAGCAGAATCGGAAAGGGGAACCCGAAAATGAGCCTGAGCATGCTAAGGTAAAGCGAGTTCCAGAATACCGTATAAAAATCACTGAGCCCGAACATATACCGGAAATTATCCAGCCCAATCCACGGACTCCCAAGAATCCCTTTGGAAAAATTGAAATCCTTAAAAGCGATAATAACGCCATACATGGGGAAATAATTAAAAACCAAAAAGTAAACCACGCACGGAATTAACAATATATATAAATATTTTTTCTTATTTACATATCTTAATGCCAATCTCATATTTTTTGCCGACATGGTTCCCATTCCGTTCCCACCGCCTACCTTCAAATTCGCTGTGCTTATTTTTTCTGGAGTGCACGTTGCTCCTTGAAAATTTCATAAATATCCTTGGTCAAAATCATTTTGTCCTTATCCTTGGCATAGTAGCTTTTATACCACTCATCCACCTGCTTGCCGCCCGCTTTCAGCCAGGCTGCGATAGCATCCTGTTTGGCTTGCTCGGGGGTATAGCTTGGCGTCAATATCGACTTGACCCAGATATCACCCTCGCCGACACCAACCTGCTTCGTCGTGTTGGTCAGAATCAGCTGGAGCTCCTTCGGCAGCTGGGGCATTTGCTCGGCATGCGTCGGACCCGCGATCGGAAGGTCCAGATGGACAAAGGACGAGTTCGCTTCAAACATGGCCTTCACCTGGTTCTGGAGCGCATCCTTGGCATCCAGCTTTTCTGTGCCAAAATAACAAGTGCCCGCCAAAGTCGGGGAAGCCAGCATCGCAAAATCGCCAGCGCCGAAATTAAATTCGGTTTTCCATTTATCGAGGTTCGTCACCTGCGGGCATTGGCCTGGCTCGGTCTTGCTATGCACGCCTTCGAAGCCATAATACATGGCCTTCATAAATGTCTCGGATGCCGCAAAATCCACATACTGCATCACCGCTTCCAGATCCTTGGCTTCGGCGTTCACCGCCGCTGTCAGCTGCACCGGGTTAACAAGAATCGGGTTAAACTGCCCTACCGGTGTTTTCGGATAAGGCATGACCGTAATTTCGGCACCCGGCACATTTTTTTTCAAATTCAAATAATAATCGCTGTAAAAGACAAAGGGCACATTAAATTGCTCCATATAGATGCCAATTTTACCCTTCAGGAAATCCTGCTTCGCCTTCGAACCGTTTTTATCGTTCAAGTAATCCCGATCTACCAGGCCTTCATTATAGAGCTGTTTCTTAAACTCTGTAGCCGCTTTTATATGATCCCAGCCGTGAATAAGCTCGTTATTGTACACGATAAAGCCCGGATAGGTGACGCCAAACATTTCGTCGAGAATTGCTCCCGAATTGTAGGACATCGCCATGCCGTAGGTGTCCTTTTTGCCGTTGCCGTCCGGATCCTGCTCGGTGAAGGCTTTGGCCACCTGGTAAAGCTCCGCGGTGGTTTGTGGAATTTCCAGATTCAGCTTGGCCAGCCAATCCGTACGGATAAACAGACCCCGCTGCGGAATCGTTTCGTTGATACGCCCAAACTGGTACATCCGCCCATCGGGAGCCGTCCCTGCTTTCTTAAGCAACGGATATTTCTGTAAAAGCCCCTTATAGACGGTGCTGTACTTCTCGATCATCTCGTCAATGGGACGAAGCTGCTGTTGGTCAATCAAGGGATTCTTAACCTGCGGTCCATATTCTAGGATCAAATCCGGCGCCCCGCCTCCGGCAAATAACGTATTCAGCCTTTGCTCGGACTGTGCCCGAGGCACCGCAATGAATTTCACTTGGACCGGACCGGCGTCGTTGATCCATTGCGATATTTTATTGTTTTCAATCGTGCCCTCACTGGAGGGAATATTGCCGCGGTCATAGATGGTCGCGGTAATATGTCGCCGCTTCTCCAGATTGTGCGCTTCGCCCGCAGCAGTCTCGTCAGTTGGGGCAGAGCAGCCCGCACCGATAGCGAGGAGTGCCGCAGTACCCCATAGCAGCACCCTTTTCATTCGTTCAGACATTGCCCTCCCCCTTCCTGATTAGCCCCTACCCCTTCACAGCACCCAGCATAACGCCCCTGACAAAAAAACGTTGCACAAACGGATAAACTACCAGCATTGGAAGCATCATCAGCACGATCGCCGCGGCTTTTACCCCTTCAGCAACGAGCTGGACGTTATCCCCGGGAGCACGAAGCTCACCTAGCAGCTGTTGGTTTTGTACCATTTGCTGCACGAGCACGGCCATATTATAGCTGTCCGTTGAGTTCATAAAGAGCAGTACATTCATAAACGAATTCCAATACGATACCCCATAAAATAATGTCAACGTCGCCAATACCGGCATGGAGAGCGGCAGCACAATTTGCCCAAGCAGCCTCCATTCATTGCAGCCGTCCATATGGGCCGCTTCCAGTAATTCCTGCGGGATACGTTCAAAATAAGTACGCATAACGAGCATATTGTACGTGCTGACTAACGCCGGAAGCCAAATTGCCGCGTACGAATCCATCAGCCCAAAGCCCTTCACAACCAAGAAGGCGGGAATGATGCCTCCATTGAACAGCAGCGTAAAGACCATGGCAAGTGTAAAAAATCGCCGCGCATAAAAAGAGCGCCGGGACAACGGATAAGCGGCCAATATCGTAGCCAGCATACTGAGCACAACGCCAACACCTGTGATCACCACGCTGTTCAAAAACGATTGGATTATCCTCGTGCCCTTGAGCACTTCCCTGTAGGTGTCCCAAGTGAAATCCACCGGCCACATCCCGATGTCACCTGAAGTAATCGCATGGGCTCCGCTGAAGGAAAGTGCACCGACATGGATCAAGGGCAGCAGACAGGTTAACGCGATAAGAGTCAGCAGCGTATAAGTGAACCCATAAAATAGCTTCTCACCTCTTGTTGGCTTCATCAGCCGACTCCCCCTACCAAAGCCCCTGCCCGTATTTGCGAGCCAGCCCATTAGCCGCCAGCACCAATACCAAAGCTACTGCCGACTCGAGCAGCCCCATCGCCGCCGTCAAGCTGAATTGCCCCTGCTGGATGCCTGCCCGGTACACATAGGTGCTGATCACCTCTGATACGCCGTTAACCCCATCGTTTTGGAGGTTATAGACGGGATCAAACCCAACATCCATCACATGGCCAACAGCCAAAATAGCCAGCAGGCTCATCGTGGTCTGGATGCCTGGCAAGGTGACATGCCAAAGCTGCCTCAGCTTGCCTGCACCATCCATTGCTGCGGCCTCATAAAGGCTCGGATCGATCGAACATAGCGCAGCCAAATAAATGATCGCATTAAAGCCCATCTCCTTCCATACACCTGAAGCAATGAAGATAGCGATCCATGAAGCCGGCTTGTACAAGAACGGGTACGGCTTGCCGAATAGCTGTTCGATCCCACGGTTGATCACGCTGGACTCTATCGAAAACAGAGTCAACACCAGACCGCCAACAACGACCCAGGAGAGAAAATGGGGCAAGTAGATCACTGTCTGCACGAGCCTTTTAAACCACGACTTTCGTATTTCATTCAGCATGATTGCCAGCATAACGGGGACTGGAAACCCGAATACCAAGCTCAATACGCTTAAACCCAATGTATTGCGAATGATATTCAAAGTTTGCGATTGGTCGAAAAGCATTTGGAAATTGGCAAGCCCTACCCAAGGGCTGCGAACCATTCCTGCGGCAAGGCTGTAATCCTTAAAAGCGACCAGCACACCAAGCATCGGAAGGTATTTAAACGAAAGGTAAAACAGGATGACTGGAATAAACATCAGCAGCAGGGGAAGGTTGTGATGGAGCCTTTTTTTGTTAATGACAAGCCGCATTCCCTACACCATCCAGCATTTTTTGTTTGCTTTATGTAGCTAATTGTAAGGGAATTGGCAGCTGTCGACATCTACGATTTATGGGGAAAACGAGACAATCTTTAGATCATTACTGGTGCAGCTTGCGGTAATCCTTGGGGGTGAGGCCGGTGGCCTGCTTGAACAGCTTGGCAAAGTAATTGGGCAAATCATAGCCGATCCTGCCCGATACCTCAGTAATTTTCATATCAGTGTTGGCGAGCAGCTGCTTCGCTTTCTCCATGCGCAGCTCGACCAAATAATCAACAAAGCTGCGACCGGTTTCTTTTTTAAACAAATGGCTGAAATACGCAGCATTCAAATGCACCTGTGAGGCCACCTGCTGCAAAGGAAGCTGCTCAGCATAATGCTCCTCCATATAACGTGCCGCCTTTGATACCGCATTCTCGCTATATTTGCCCTGCCATGTATGAAAATTGTCCAAAAACCGATCCGTTTCCGCCGCCATCCAGCCTTGCACCTCGCCAATGCTGACACATCCATGCAGCTCGCCTATACGTGCCGTCAATACTTGCGGCTCCGCTATCCGCTCAAGCTCCTTACGTGCCGTATCCTGCAAGGCAAAGCTGAGCGATAACGCCTCGATTTTGCCGTTCTCCACGGACAGGCCATGAATTCCCTTGATCAGCTGGCCGAGGTATTGCTTTAACGGCTCCATTTGCCCGGCTATCATAAAAGCAGCCAGCTGGGCACGGATCAGCTGCTGCCGGGCGCGGTTCATCGGAAAAGCGGCCTCCGGCTCTTCCTCCTTCTCTGGGCGCTCCGCTATTTTCGTCCCTTCCACGGCGGCCTCGTATAGGTCAGCCAGCTGGGCAAGGCCTTTGACCGAACCGGCAGCATGCGAGGATACACATAAGCCCAGCAGATGGTTAACCGTATGGCATACCGCAGCACAAACGGCCTCCTCCTGATCGGTATCCTTCAGAAGTAACGCATACCGCCCATACTCAATTAGCAGCAGCTTGCCGGCGATCCTGTGGATATCTAACAATTCACTAATAATATTTAAGACTGCAAACTGCAATAATGGCACATCCCGTTTCGTATATTGCTTATGGGCAGGGTAGTAATCCATAACTCGGAACAGGATCAGCTTGCTGGTACCCAAGTCTCGTTCGAGCTCTTCCACTGGCTCCATACGGTAAGGGAATTTTAGGAATACCGCTCTTAATGTATTTTCCAGCTGCAGCTGATGCTCCGTTTCCGCTTTCCTAAGCTTGGCCTGCTTTTCCAGCACAAGCTCGTACACCTTATCCAGCGCACGATTAATATCCTGCTTGCTGCAAGGCTTGATAAGCAGATCAAGTGCGCCGTAGCGAAGCGCAGTTTGCGCGTATTGAAAATCCTGGAAACCCGTTATAACGATAAACTCAATATCCGGGAACCTGGCTTTGACACGCTGTAGCAGCTCTAATCCATTCATTAGCGGCATGCGGATATCCGTGATCACGAGGTCCGGCAGCAGCTCCGCAATCATCGCCTCCGCATCCATCCCGTTCTCTGCTTCGCCACACACGCTCCAGTCCGTTCCCGATCCGGCAATCATTTTCGCAAGCCCTTTACGGAACAACGGTTCATCCTCAACCAGAAGCAGTTGGTTCACCCTCCCCGCCTCCTTTCTTAGACTCATAAGCTACACATGGCAAAATCAACCGCATCAGGGTACCCTGCCGCAAACGCTGGATGTCCAGCCTGTAGGGCTCTCCGTGCACCAAATAAATACGCCGGATCACATTGCGGATGCCGATGCTCTCCCGTTCCCGATGCGGGTCGTAGGCGGACTGATCCTTGGTCATATGGTGAATGGCCTCCACATCCATCCCGCATCCATTATCCTCAATTTCAATATGCATTTCAGCATGCATACGGAAAGCGCGAATCGACAAGCGCTTGTCGGCCGTCTGGTCGCGGAAGGCATGCACAAACACGTTCTCTACAAGCGGCTGCAGTAGTAGCCTTTGCATCCCGCACTTTGCCAGCTCCGCTTCGGCTTCGATACTGACATGCAGGCCCTCGCCATGCCGAGCCTCCTGTATCGTCATATAATTACGGATCTGCGCCAGCTCCTCCTGCAAGGTGCTTGGTGTCGATATGGAAGCCAAGGAGTATCTCAGCAGCTCCGATAAGCTGGTCACCAGCGAAGCGGTCTCGGCGTCGTCGTAAAGCAGCATAATTTTCCAATAAATCGAGTTGAGCGCATTATACAGAAAATGCGGATTGAGCTGGGCCTGGAGCGCCTTCAGCTCCGCCTCCTTCTCACTCAGCTTGCTGACATATACCTCCTGAATGAGGGATTGAATATTGGCAACCATCGCATTAAAGCTTTCCGCCAGAAAAGCAAATTCATCATTCGAGGTTGTAGCGATTTCCACCTGCAAATTCCCTTTGCGTAGCTGCTGCATGGCCCCAACCAGCCCTTGCAGCGGCTGCAGCAGCTTGCCGCTAAAGAAGGAAACACTGACCGCCATAAGGATGACGCTGACAAGGCCGGAAATTAACGCGACCTGGTATACACTGCGACCTTTGGCTTCAATATCGGCAAGTGAAATTCCGCTCACTAGCGTGAATGACCGTGGATCATAGGTGCTTTTGACAAATAAATAGTCATTGCCGTCGTTGCGCTGGGTGAAGGTTCCTTCTTGGTGAGCCCCGTCCGGTACGAATCCGCCGCCTCCCTCAGGCTCGCGGCTGTAAAGAAGCCGGTTATATTGGTCATATATGTAGGCGCCTGTCGTCCGTCCTTCCATCAGTGAGTCAAGCGGGCTGGCTAGGAAGGATTCATCAATAATCATAATAATCATGCCGTATACCGTCTGCTGTTTGGTCGATTTGAGCAGCCGCGCAGCTACCAGATGGCTTTTCTCACCTGAGGGCTCGGAGGAATCGGAGATTTGTAATCGTTGCCATACAAGCTCGGCGGATTGGTTTTTCAAGCCGCTTTTCACCTTTTCATAAAACTCAGGAAATTCGAGCTGCATCGAGGGGCTGTTATGGCTAAAATAATGGTTATTTCCCTGCAAATCCACAATATATAAGGCACGGATTTGCGGGGTCTCGTTTTTAACAGGCAATAAAATATCCGCTAAATCCCGCTCTAATATAAATCTGCGGTATTCCTTGCTCTCACCGTCCGCTGGCTCCGTGTGCATGCCTTGAACGATTTGCTCAATCAGCGGATGAAAAAAAATAAAGTCGGTGATCCGGTACATATCCTGAATTTTGAAGCCAATCTGCTCAATCGTTTGCTTGCTCGTATTGAGGTATTGCTTGCTGATTTCACTTTCGAACAGATTCAAATAAATTCTATAGGAAGCATATCCGGTAACCAAGGAGCAGGCAATAATAATGACGGACAGCACCAAAATTAATTTCACTTTGAAATGTTGATTGATGTATTGGAGAACATGCCGATGCCTCATTATTTATATTCCTCCTGAAGACTTCTACAAGGTCCCCATAGCCAGTGTAGTCCATTTGCCGGCTTTAAACATCTATAAATTATGGGCGAATAGCTATAATTTTTAGATAATAGTTACAGATTTTTGGATCATCGTCACAGGTCTACGTCCCGCTATAGAATATCCTCATCCTCGTCCCTATTCATATCCATATCGTCATCTATATCCATAGGAATATATCGGTATGTGGCCAAGTCAATTCGCCCCTCTGCATTCAAGACCACACCCTCGCCTTGCAAATGGAGCATCTGCAAAGAGCGCGATTCCTCATCCTTGATCGCAATTTCCCCTTTGGCGTTGACCACCCTATGCCAAGGAAGCTTATGGATGCCGCTTAACGCATGCAAAATCCGTACCACCTGCCTCGCCCCTCTGGGGCTTCCAGCAACCGCTGCCACTTGTCCATACGTCATTACAGAACCTGCCGGTATGCTCTTAATAATCGTAATGACCCTTAAAGTATAAGGTTTCATCGTGCTCTCCCCGCTTCCTCAAGCCTTGCATGTATATCGATGTATAAAATATTGTATAATGGTTATATAGACAGAAGCAATAATGACATACGGTCATTATATAACGTAATTGCTTCTTTTGGAGGTTACTATGGATCGTTATCATTTTATTGGAATTAAAGGCAGTGGGATGAGTGCGTTGGCACAAATTGTATACGACTTGGGAAATAGCGTCCAAGGGGAGGACATCGCGCCTTATTTGTTCACCCAAGCACCCTTGGACTCGCGCAGCATTCCTTTATATACGTTCGGGGAAGCCCCTTTATCCCAGCCGATGGAGGTCATTGCCTCTAACGCTTACAGTGATGAGCATCCTTCCATTGTGAAGTGCAAGGAATTAGGCCTGCCTGTCAAACGCTACCATCATTTTCTCGGGGATTGGATGCGTGGTTATACCAGTATTGCAATTACAGGGGCACATGGCAAAACGACAACGACCGGCATGATGGTCCACGCGCTTCAAGCCGTCGAACCTACCTGTAGCCTGATCGGAGACGGAACCGGCAACGGGCATCCCGATGCACGCCTGTTCATCTTTGAAAGCTGCGAGTACAAGCGCCACTTCCTTGCCTATAAACCGGATATAGCGGTGATTACGAATATTGATTTTGACCATCCTGATTATTTCGCTGATCTGGATGATGTTAGGCATGCCTTTGAGGAAATGGCCGCCCTGACTGGCAAGCAATTGGTAGTATGTGGCGATGACCCGCAAATCCGCCTGCTGCAAACGGAGACGCCGATGCTGCGCTACGGCTTCGAGCCGGATAATGAGCTGGTCGCCTCCGAGCTTAAAGTGGAAAATAACTGTGTAGCCTTTGATGTCCATTACAAGGGCACTTGGATTGATCGTTTCACGATCCCTTCCTTTGGCAAGCACAATGTATTAAACAGTTTAGCTGTGATCGGAGTCGCGTTGGTATTAGACCTCGATATGGAGCTGATCCGAGCGCAGATGGCCACATTCCCTGGAGTAAAACGGAGATTCACCGAAAAGCCATGGCACTCCAATATCGTGATTGATGATTATGCGCACCATCCTTCAGAGATCAAGGCTACCCTTGAAGCCGTAAGGAGCAAATACCCGGGCAACAAGGTTGTTGCTGTCTTTCAACCCCATACCTATAGCCGATTGGAAAAGCTGTTGGAGGACTTTGCCCTCACGCTACAAGAAGCCGATGATGTATTCCTATGCCCGATATTCGGCTCCGCGCGAGAAAATAATGGCGCTATTGCCATCGAGCATCTGCAAGCACGGATTCCGAATGCGCGCCTCCTGTCTGAGGACGTTGCCGCCGATTTGGCTGCCTACCAAGACGCCATCCTTGTATTTATGGGTGCAGGCGATATCCAGAAATACCAAGCCCGTTTGTTTGAGGCTTAGCTCCCAGCATGACAAGCCAAGTTGCCGTAGAATAAGTCTATCTGGCTCATAGGCAATATAAACAGGTAAGACCGGAAATCCTTGGAGGATTACCGGTCTTATTTGCTTATCTCAATAGGTTGGGTTGTATGGTGGTGGTGCTGTAAAACGAATCAAAAACGCCGATTTGTTTTCTGGGTCTTTTCCGAATAATTAAAATCCTTATATGTAGAAATTACTTTTAGCGAGGTTACATCCGTTGAATCCTGGTCAATCGGCTGAAAGATCATATTCTGGATGTCTTTAAGCTCCACTTCAATCCCTTGCTCTTTAAATGCCTGTGTAAAATCGCCAATGTTCGGTCTGGTAGCTTTGGCACATATTACTGCCAATTCTTTATTGTATTTGCCTTGACGAGTTGAGTATTCAATATTGATAAGATATCGATCTGTCATAATTTACCCCACCCTATCTTTATCTTTTAATTGAATGATTTAATCGTATCACCTAGAATGAAGGTTTGTCCATCCGTCAAAGGGACTGATTTACAATTAACGACAAAAAATCCATAGCGCGCTACTTTTTCTCCACCTTCACGCCAGTTAAAAGCTCCAAAGAAAGCAGGACTGCGGACATGTCCTTATCGCCAAAGTGCTGCTCGTCAGCCCTTTGCAGCACTGCCTCTACATGCTGCCCTGTCGAAGCCTCAAGCCCCGCTCCCGCTACCAGCTGGTTAGCCAGCCTGATATCCTTGAGCAAATATTTCAATGCGCCACCTGGCTCGAAATTACGCTCCAAAACATGCTGCTCCATATGGCGGCGAAGCATCTTGCTGTCCCCATAGCTTGTTGACAGAATTTGATAGAGCTGCTCAGGGTCAATCCCATAAGCACTGCCAGTAACTAAAGCCTCCGTAGCAGCCAGGGTATGGACGGCCACTAAATATTGGTTGATCAGCTTAGCCACACTGCCCATCCCCGCCGGTCCCAAATACTGTACATTAGCACCTAATTGCCGGAGTACCGGCAAGCATACCTCGTATGCCTCTGCTCGCCCACCTACCATGATCGTCAAGGTACCCTGCGCTGCACCCTCAGGCCCACCGCTCATCGGCGTATCTAAAAAGGCCAACTGGCGAGCATTTGCTTCTTCAGCCAATTGTACGCTCAAATCCCGGCCCACTGTTGTAAAATCCATACAAACCGCACCTGGCTTGGCCCCTTCAAAAATGCCCTGTTCACCTGTATATAATTGCCGGACATCCTCGGGCATCGACAAACAGGTGCAAATGATATCGGCTCCCGCTACGGCTTCACGGATGGTTTCTGCCCTGCTTGCACCTAATTGTACCAAAGGCTCGATTTTACTTGCTGTCCTATTGTAAACGGTTACGGAAAATCCTGCTTTAATGAGCCGTGCTGCCATTCGGGAGCCCATCACACCCATGCCGATAAAGCCTATATGCTTCAATTCCACCACTTTTTCAACCTCCAGCAATTAATTTTTTTCAAGCATACAAGCTGCATTCGTGCTGTCCGCTTTATTTTACCATCGTATAGATGTATAAAATATGATTATTTTGCCATAGTAAGGGCGTACGGTTATCGAATCCAACGATATGGGGAGGACATCCTATGGCTAAACATTCAAGAGTAAGCTGGAAGCCCGAGCAACCAATTAACCAACTGCATAATTCTGTCGAAAAAGCGACGAATGCCGTAGAACAGGCTGCCTCGCATCCTAGCGAGCAGTTAATTGAGCAATCCGAGCATGCGCTGGAGCGGGCAGAGAATGGGCTTATCAATACAATTGCCCACGGCGAGAACCCTGAGGCCACCCATCAGCTTCAGGAGCAATTGGAACAAGATCGGGAGCTGTTGGAGCAGCTTCAGCCGATCCAGGATGAAACGTAAGGTTAACTTAGGCTTAAAATGCTTAGAACCGCAAAAACCGCTACCAGCAAAGCTTGCTTGGTGGCGGTTTTTCGTTTCATTTCATAAATAACCCGAAACCACCGATACTCGGCAATCCGGGTTACCTTGTAAATTTCTAGCGAACCTGCTTCGGCAGATGCGTATGGCTGCTAACTTCATCAAGCGACTGGCTCGCTCCAGCCAGCTGGTCCTGAATCTGCTGCAGATCTTGCCGATTGGAGTCGGTCAGCTGGGCATCCAATTGGCCCTGCGCCTGCGCCACAGCCTGCCTCACCATATCCAGCTGTTGAATAGAGCTCGCAATCTGCTCCGGGTTCGCTTCCAGCTGTGCCTGATGTAAGGCCTTTGTCGCTTCATCGACAGTTTGGAGCGTTTCTTCTGCACCAGCCATGGCGCGTTTCAATGGCATTTGATGCTGGTTTACATTTGTCATTCGAGCACATCCTCTCGGTTTGTCAACCATTAGGATGTACGGAATCGTGCCATCTTATGCCCCGTACCCATCACGATTTATAGAGCCTTGATGAGCCTTGATGGGCATGCTTATGAAAACTTCCAGCTGCTTAAGCTCAGGTTGCCATATTGGTAGCTACGGTGCACCAGTGATGCCTTCTTGGCGCCATCTCCGGTTCCCATCGCCAATAGCAAGGGAATAAAATGCTCAGGAGTAGGCACCGCTTCCTTGGCATAGGGCGCTAGCTTCTCATACTGGAATAAGGCTTCGGTATCCCAAGCGTTCAGCTTCTCTTCAAGCCAGCCGTCAAATTCGGCAGCCCACATTGTCGTTTTCGTCGCCCCCCACTCCAGCTTACGCAAATTGTGAACCGTGCCGCCACTGCCGATGATAAGCATATTTTTCTCGCGAAGCGAAGCTAACGCCTTGCCAATCTGGTATTGCTCCGCATTGGACAAATAACGGTTTACCGATAGGGTAATTACCGGAATATCTGCCGCGGGATACATTAGGTGCAAGACAACCCAAGCCCCGTGGTCCAAGCCACGAACCGCATCAATACTAGCGGGAATCTTCTCTTGCTGGAACAAAGCTTGAATCTCACTGGCAATGGCAGGCTCGCCGGAAGCAGGATACTTGACTTCGTACAATTCCGGCTGGAAGCCCGAGAAATCATAAATAGTTTCGTATTGAGGAGCACCGGAAATCGTTTGCTCGTTACTTTCCCAATGTGCAGAAAAGAGTACAATAGCTCGCGGCTTAGGATGGCCAGCTGCAAAATCTTTTAAAAGCGCTGTATAATCGTTCTGTTCCAGAGCAAGCGATGGGGCACCATGGGCTATAAAATAGGAAGGTATCATATAAAAGCTCCTTTAGTGGTTTTTAGTAGCTGAATCTTCTCTGATCCAGCGCGTAACATCTGCTTTATTGTCCAAGGACACACCATGTGCGGATGGATACGTTTGATACGTAACGTGGTTGGATACCTGCCGGAAAAACTCGGCATTATCGTCACCTAGCTGCTTCGGGAAGACAGGATCATATTCGCCATGTGAAATAAAAACAGGCATATGCGTTACAGATTGAAGCTCGTATTCGTCTTTCACGAAGGCTGGAATATAACCATTTAAAGCAATAATGCCGCGAATGCGTGCTTCTCCCATCGTTAAAGCTAGTGACATAGCAAGCACAGCACCTTGGCTGAAGCCAAGCAGGTATCGACGGGCAGGATCAATCGCAAGCTTTGCAGTAACTGACTCCATAAACCGTTCCAGCTCCTGCACCGATTGGTCGAATTGTTCGCGAATCGGATTGCCGATGCTTTTAATATGGAAATAGGCGTAGCCACTGCCCTGGGCCAAATTGCCTCGGATGGCAATGACGATATAGTCTTTATTTAATTCTTCCAGCAAGCCAAGCATATCCTGCTCATTAGAGCCCAGTCCATGAAGGGCGAAAATAACAGGGTATTTCGTCCCCGCCTGATCGCCCTCTGGCCATTTAATTTCGTATTTATACTCGATAGGCATAGGATCATTCCTTTGCTTGGTTGGTCGCATTACGACTAATTCTGGTCGCGGTTTTTGAACAAAAGCTGGTCTACACCATAACCGCGCTCATTCGCAATAGCAAAATATCCCACTATAGCCAGCAAAGCAAGATCAAGCTCGTAGCCCGCCATTTGGGCGTTACCTAGCAAACCGATAGGCAGCTTCACCATCAAGATAGCTCCTAGAAGCAGAAGTATAAAACCGATCGCAAAGTAACGTGTTAATAACCCCACCACTAAGGCGATACCACCGATCAATTCCAGGAAAGCAACGACATACGCCATAAACTCAGGAATACCGATACTGCCAAACCAACCGGCTGTATTGCCAAGACCCATCTGGAATTTGGCGACACCGTGTGCGATAAACAGAATACCTACTATAATCCTCATGATGGTTACTATTGTTGTTGTCTTCATTTTATATACTCTCCTCACAAAAGTATTCTTATAAGATACTTTGTTTTTTATTTGTTAAACATAATTTATCATTTAAAGATTGGATTGTCAACTTTTATTTGGTATTATGAATATAATATATGTATCACAAAACTAAGGGGCGTTCGATATGGATATTGGCTCTACAATTCGAGCAATACGTAAGCGCAAGAAACTAACCATCCCTCAGCTCTGTGAAGGAACCGGGCTTTCCAAAGGTTTTATCAGCAATGTAGAAAATAATAAAACCTCTCCTTCTATTGCAACACTAGAGAGCATCGCTTCTTTTTTAAAGGTTCCACTCCCCTATTTACTGCTGCAAAAAGAGCAACGCATGCAAGTCGTCCGGCAAGATGAACGACAGCATACGACAACTGGCAAAGAAAAGCTGAAGGTGGAGCATCTTTCTACCCAAGGGGATTTGCGTATGATGATCGTCGAATTTCCCCCAGGCGCTACCACGGGAGACGATCCGCATGCCCATGAAGGCGAGGAATGCCATTTCGTCTTGAACGGACGCGTATTAGCGGAGCAAGGCGAGGATGCTGCGGTGCTAGAGGAAGGCGATTCCTTTAGCTGGAATGCGAGCGTCCCCCATAAGGTGACCAATACGGGCGACAAGCCTGCTTTCGTGCTGGTCGCGGTATATCGGGAAGCCCGCTAGGCTCCCGGCGACCTAGGGGCGAGAGGGCTATTCGAGCTCTGTCTCATTCCCGCTGTAATGTAATATAAAGACCCGTATTAGCGGTAATAAGCTAATCGGGTTTTTCTTTTTTCATCCTCGCCTTCTCCTTATCCGGCAACAACATCCATCGGTCGGATCAACTTGTTTTCCCTGGTCTACAAGGTTTGCCCTATAAATTATCTCCTAAAAAAGTGTCTCTAAGGATTATCCAAATGAGCATTGAAGATCATCAGCCCCCAAATAACAGCCGTGCCAGAAGGAACACAAGGAAACTGGCAATTGTCGCTTTCGTGATTGTATCCATTTACCGAGTTATACGAAATAATGAAGCACATCAGCAGTGTAGGCAGTCAAAATGTTGACCAAGAATTTAGAATGAGGTGCTTTATGAAAAGAAAGTACGCAATTTGCGGAGTTAGCAACCGTTGCCTAAAAATGTTCGTAGGTCCCATGGTCACCACCTTCAGCAATCAAGCAGAGATAGTAGGGCTGCTCGATATCGATCCCAGAAGGTTCGAGGTCGGCAAAGCCAAATACCCGATGCTTGCCGATGTGCCGGAATATGGCCCCGATGATTTCGATAGCATGGTCGAGCAGACCAAGCCTGATGTCATCCTTGTAACCGGACGTGACGATACACATGTCACTTATATTCTTAAAGCGCTGCAGCATGGCCTGGACGTGCTCTCCGAGAAGCCGATGGCGACGACTGGAGCTGACTGCCAGCGTATTATTGAAGCGGAACGAAGCAGCAAGGGCAAAGTAACCGTTGCTTTCAATTACCGCTACACCCCCATCCACAGCCGGATCAAAGAATTGGTGCTGGAGGGAAAGGTAGGCAGAGTAACCTCGGTTGACCTGAATTGGTATATCGACACCTATCATGGTGCCAGTTATTTTAAGCGCTGGAATCGGATCCGGGAGCACTCCGGCGGGCTGTCTATCCATAAAAGCTCGCACCACTTCGATTTGGTCAACTGGTGGACGGGGCAGCAGCCCGTAGAGGTTTTTGCGTTCGGGGCGCTTAACTATTATGGACCTGAAGGCGAGCTCAACCCGAAGAAGGAGGACGGACGCCACTGCTCCACCTGTGAGGTCAAACCCGATTGCCACTATTACATGCGCTGGTCATCACGAGGCAAGGAGATAGATGTGAAGGACGACCACATTGGTGCAGTTGCTGCATCCGATACCCAAGCCCCGTATAGCGAGTATCGTGCCGACGCCTGTATTTACGATTCACAAATCAATATCGAGGATACGTATTCGGTCAATGTCAAATATAACCAGGGAGCGTTGCTGACCTACTCCGTCAATTTTTCTTTGCCTTACGAAGGTTACCGGCTCGCCATTAATGGCACCAAGGGCCGCATCGAAACGATGGAATACCATTCCTCCGGCAGGGTACCGTTTCCGGTTCCGCAACAAACCATCGATTACTTCCCATTATTCGGCTCCAAGGAAACGATTCATGTCGTCCACAGGCAGGGTGGACATGGCGGCGGTGACCCTACACTCCTCGAGGACATCTTTCTTGGCCCTGACCCCAAGCGGCCGTATACGATTTTGTCCGGCTCGACCGATGGCGCCTACTCGGTTGGCACCGGTGAAGCGGTCTGGAGATCGGTCAAAGAAAATCGCCCGATCCGTCTTGATGATGTGCTAGCTTTACCCTAAACCGTACCCAGCAGAAAGGAGGCGTAAGGCTTGAAAACGCAATTAACACAGGGAACTATGAACGGGCCCAGCCATAAGCTAAGCTTGTTTTGGGGCAGGCTCGTTAAGGGCCGTTATTTATACTTCATGATTACACCCGGCTTGCTGTATTTCGCTATTTTCAAATATTTGCCGATGTGGGGGGTACTGATTTCCTTCAAGGATTATTTGCCCTATCGGGGATTTTGGAACAGCCCCTGGGTCGGCTTTAAGCATTTTGACCGTTTTTTTCATGATCCGGTGTTTTGGCTGTTGTTAAAAAATACGTTTATCCTTGCTATTTATAATATCGTGTTCTTCTTTCCGATTCCGATTCTAATCGCCTTAATGCTCAATGAGCTGCGTGTGGAATGGTTCAAGCGGTACATCCAGACCGCCATTTATATTCCCCACTTTGTATCATGGGTCGTTGTCGTCGGTATGGCGTATACGTTTTTCTCGACAGAGGGCGGTATCTTCACGAATATGCTCGTCGATGCCGGCCTACCCAAAATCAACTTCCTCATGTCCAATGATTGGTTCCGGCCGATGATTATTTTGGAGGTCATCTGGAAGGAATCCGGATGGGGAACGATTATTTTTCTCGCCGCGCTGTCCGGGGTTGACCCCACGCTCTATGAAGCCGCCAAAATGGATGGAGCAAGCAGGATGAGGCAGCTATGGCATATTACATTGCCAGCCATCCGCAGCACCATTGTCATTTTGTTCATCCTGCGGCTGGGCAGCTTCCTGGATACCGGCTTTGAGCAAGTATTTCTGATGCTGAATTCAACCAATCGTGAGGTGGGCGAAGTATTCGATACCTACGTGTACGTCAATGGTGTCCAGCAAGGGCAGTTCAGCTTTAGCACCGCTGTTGGCCTCTTTAAATCGCTTGTTGGTTTATGCCTGGTGCTTGCTGCTAACAAAGCGGCCAAGAAAATAGGCGAACAAGGTGTCTACTAACCTTTACTAATATAGAAAGGAGTTGCTGCTAGTGTCTCACCCTACATTAGGTTCGCGTGTTTTTGATACGATCAATTCGGTCATCCTAATTGTGTTCGCATTGTTTGCGATTGTGCCTTTCCTGTTTGTCCTCTCGGGCTCGCTCACCGCTTCTGAGGAGCTGATGCTGCGCGGTATCGTGTTATTTCCAACTAAATTTTCGCTGGATGGCTACCGCTATATTTTTTCAACCAATACGATATTATGGAGCCTTGGCGTAACTGTCTTCATTACCGTTGCGGGAACATTGATCAATTTAATATTCACCACGTTGACGGCTTATCCGCTTGCTAGAAACGAGTTTATGGGGCGCGGTCCCATCATGCTGCTCGTGCTGTTCACGATGCTGTTCAGCGGAGGTATGATCCCGACGTTTCTGGTCGTCAAATCGTTTGGCCTGCTTAACAGCTATTGGTCGCTTTTAATTCCGGGGGCGATCAGTGCCTTCAACCTGATTATTCTAAGAAACTTCTTCCAGCAGCTTCCAGATGGCTTGGAGGAAGCTGCAAAGATTGATGGCTGCAATGATTTTCAGATTTTGGTGAAAATCGTGCTGCCCCTCTCGCTTCCGGCGATGGCTACCTTCGCCTTATTTTATTCAGTTGGTCATTGGAATACATTTTTTAATGCGATTCTTTATATCAATGACAGCACCAAATGGCCGATTCAGGTCTGGTTGCGGCAAATTGTTATTTTGTCGCAGGGTGGGATCGGGGATTCAAATGAGATGGGCAGCGATTATGTAGCCCCTCCCGGCGAGGTCATTAAGATGGCCGTTATCGTAGTATCGACCGTTCCCATTCTGATGGTGTATCCTTTCCTGCAAAAGCATTTTGCCAAAGGGGTCTTGCTCGGCTCCGTGAAAGGCTAGTCGTACCACCGCTAGGCGTACCCTATGTATAATCTGTTATTATTATTTCTGGAGGCGAACTTATTCATGAAAAGCCAACGTTTAATCAAGCAAGCATTGCTGTCCGCAGGTGCCCTATCCTTAGTCCTTACTTCTGCGTGTGCAAACGGCGCGGAACCAGCACCAGGCGGAGCGGCTTCGACCGGACCTGTGGAAATTACGATGATGAACCAATATTTAACAGCGGAGCCACCCAAAATGGACAGCGAGCCGATGAAGCTGCTTCAGGAATATACCAATACCAAGCTGAATATAACCTGGGTGCCTAGCGCCAGCTATAGCGAGAAGGTTACCGCCTCGATTGCAGTGGCGGGAGATTTGCCCAAGCTGCTGCTGGTGAAGGAAGACCGCAACCCTGCGATTATCGAAGCTGCCAAGGCCGGCTTGTTCTGGGAGCTTGGCCCCTATCTGCAGGATTACCCGAACCTGAAAACGATGGATGCCGCGCGCCTCACGAATATTTCCATTGACAGCAAAATTTACGGTGTGTACCGTTGGAGAGCCATTGCGCGTAACGGTATTATTATCCGCAAGGACTGGCTGGATAATCTCGGGCTCCAGGAGCCCAAAACTTTGGATGAGCTACTTAATGTATTCAAAGCATTTACTTATAACGATCCCGATAAAAACGGCAAGAATGATACATTCGGTATTTCCTTTGACTCGAACAACGCCTTAATTCTCCATATCCTTGCAGCTATGGGCACACCGAATCTGTGGGAATATAAAGATGGCAAGATGACACCGGACTTTATGACCAAGCCGTATATGGATGGCTTGAAAACGATTCAACAAATGTTCAAGGATAAAGTGATGAACAGTGACTTCCCCGTTGTGAAGGATCGTACCACCCTAGTGAATCAAGGTAAAGCTGGCGTCTACATCGGGGCCTATGATGACTTGAACGCTCGTTTCAGCGACTTATTCAAAGCCAATCCAAATGCCAAGCTGGATACCATCGCGAATGTAAGCGGTCCGAATGGTGTTCGAGTACAAGCGGGAATTGGGTATAACAGCGTATTTATGATCCCCAAAACAAGCGTGAAAACAGAGGCAGAGTTGAAACAAGTATTAACTTTCTTAGACAAATTGGGCGATGAGAAGGTACAGACCCTGATGACTTGGGGCATCGAAGGCAAGCATTATAAGATCGACAATGGTAAAGCTGTACGTATCGACGAAAAGGTGTTCACCGATGAGGTTTATAATTCGCTGTTCCAATTAATGGTGTTTGACGGCAGTAAAGCACTTCCCGGTAATGAAGATCCAGCTGTTGCCAAGTTCAACAAACTTATCAAAGAGAATGAGAAGTTCGCTATCCCGAATCCTGCCCTACCGCTTCTCTCCAAAACCTATATGGAAAAAGGCAAGCAGATGGATCAGGTGATATCAGATGCAAGAACCAAATTTATTATTGGTGAAATCGACGAAAAGGGCTTTGAGCAAGCTGTCGCCAACTGGCAAAAGACCGGCGGTGAGCAAGTGATGGCCGAATACAAAGCAGACTATGAAAAAACAGCCAAAAAGTAGTTTTACTTGGGAGGAGCCGATTGGTTCCTCTTCTTTCCAGCATTTATAGCGCTAATGATTATAGGATTTCATCAAGCTTAGTGAGATAATGGAGGCAGATTAAGTTTGAATTGACTGAAGAAAGTGAGATTGTCATGAGACTGAAGCTGTCCCGTTATCACGTAAAGCTGTTTATGCTATGCTTGCTGCTTGGCTCCATTCCGGTTGGAGTGATCGGCATTTTTTCGTATGTAAAATCCTCAAGCATCATCGAAAGCAAGGTTCTGCAGGGAAATGACCAGCTCTTGCACCAAACGCAAATCCAGCTTGAAAATACGCTAAAGATTATCGACTTCTCGATATTCCAGCTGGTCAATGCCCAGCCGGTTAGCGAGGTGCTTCAGATGCCGATCCAGGCGAGAGATTTCCCGCTTGTGGACAAGGTGCTGGAGACGCTGCAGCGCATCCAAATATACGAGCTAGGCATCCGGGATATTCAATTAATCAATATCGACCAGAACTGGAGCATCAGTAACAAAGGCTATGCCAGGCTGGATGAATTCACAGATGCCAATCGGCTGGCCTTGTTTACCAGCATAGACCGTCCATTCAAATGGTTGACGGAAACGATAGCAGGCAAGGACGGCGTTCTGGCGCAGACGAATATATACTTGGTTAAGCGCTTTCCTAGCTATTCAGCGAAGCCTACTGCCCTTTTGGTCACCCAAATGTCCAACCAAGAGCTGTTCAAGGTGCTCCCCAAGAGCAGCGAGCTCGGTTCTATCATTGTGCTGGATGAGCAAGGGAATATTATGGCGACTGATCTATCGTCCGAGTTCGATACAGCCTTGCGGGATTCGTCCCTGTTGCAGGACGTGCTGCAGCAAGCGGAGCTTAAGGGCTACCGGGTTGGGGAAATCGGCGAGGAGGAATATGGCTTCACCTTCCGCAAATCATCGTATAATGGCTGGACCTATTTGTCGATCGTTTCGCTGGACAGCATCAAGCGGGAGTCCCAAGCTATTGGCTGGGCAACGATGTGGGCATGCTTGATTATCCTTGTTTTGATTGTTGTGCTGTCGCTTCAGGGCGCCAATAAGATGTATTCACCGCTGCGCAAGCTGTACCAGAAGACGGCGGTGCCAGGAGGCGATACCGCTGAAGGGGACCCTCGGGAGCCGCAGGATGAGTTCTTGGTGATCGAGCGCCGGATGGAAACCATGTCGCAGAACAATATGCATATGACTAGCCATGTCCAGATGCTGCGGCATCAATTAAAGCCTTTCATGATTTTCAAGCTGGTGCAGGGCGAACTAACGGGCAAAGAGATCAAGGAGCAGCTTCAGCTATTTGGCTACTCGCAGCAATTCCGCTGGCTGGCGGTTGTAGCCGTGCAGATTGATACGCTGGAGCCCACACGCTACAGCGAGAGCGACCGTGACCTGCTGCTTTTTGCGATTAGCAATATTGTCGAGGAAACCGTACCCGCCGAGCATCGCCTGAATCCGGTCGTTATCGACCAGTCGCAGGTGACTGTTATTAGCGGCAACCATGAATCTCTGGATGCCTTTAAAGACTTTATGTACGAAACGATCAAGCAGGTGCAAAAAAATGTGCTTACCTTTCTTGATCTTCCTGTTAGTGCGGGCATTAGCCGACCGTTTAAAACGTACGATCTCACCTCCAAGGCCTATGCGGAAGGGCTGGATGCGTTAAAGTACCGGATTACAAAGGATACCGAAACCATTCTATTTATCGAGAATGAGGAGCCAGAGACGCAAATGGTATTTTTCCCTGAGCATCTGGAGAAGCAACTGGTCGAGGCTGTCAAATTCGCGGATGATCGGCGCGCCCATGCGTTGCTCAAGGAGTTTCTGCAAATTTTGTCCAATCGCGAGCTCACCCATAACCAGATGCAAAACTGGCTTATGAAGCTGCTAATGGATCTGCTGTATATTCCTGAGCAGCAGGATGCGACCCTCTCCTCGCTTGATACGAATGCCATCCCGCTATATTTGCAGCTGAAGCGGCTTAACACCTTGCCCGAAATCGAGCTATGGTTTATGCAGATTGTGGAGCCGATTATTCAGTCGATGGACCAAAGCAAGGAAGCGCCTTACCATAAAATTTCCAATGAGGTTATCCGGATCATTCAAAGCGAATATGATCGTGAGCTGACACTCGAGGAATGCGCTTCGCGGCTGAATTACCACTCCAGCTATATTCGACGGGCTCTCAAAAAAAGCATGAATATTAATTTTAGCGATTACCTGCTCGCCTATCGGATGGATGTTGCCAAGAAATGGCTGGAAGAAACCGAAATGAAAATCGCCGATATGGCACGCAAGCTGCAATATAACAATCCGCAAAATTTTATCCGCTATTTCAAGAAGTCGACTGGCATGACACCCGGCAAGTACCGGGAAGTGTGGCTAAGCGAAAATGAAAGCTAACCTGTAAAAGCAGAATAATAAAAGGAGAGAATTAACATGCAAAAAGAGCATCAGATCCGCCTCGGCATAATCGGTATGGGCAAGGTATCCGTAGAGCGGCATATTCCATCGATCCGATCCATTAACGCCCCTCAAGTCGAGCTGTATGCGGCAGCAGACCCCCTGCCGGGGTTAGCGCAAAGGGCCGCCGCCGAGCATGGCATTCCGCATGCATTCGAGGACTATAAAGAACTGCTGGCAATGGACGAGGTCACTGCCGTTTCCATTTGCACACCAACGTTCACCCACGCAGCCATTGCGATCCATGCCTTGAAAGCAGGGAAGCACGTCTATCTCGAGAAACCGGCCACGATGAACGAAAGGGAGATGCGCGAGGTTCTGGCTGCCGCCAAAGAAAGCAACAAGGTGTTTATCGTTGGCTCCAATGGGATGCTACAAAATCAAATGCTGCTGTTTAAGCAAATGATCGATAACAAGGAGCTAGGCGAGGTTTTTCAGGTAAGTATAACGCGTGCCTCACCAAGGGGCAGTAACGACCTGAACCGCAAAACAATTGGCGGGGATGGCATCAGCATGGAAAGCGCCTCCCACAATGTCGAATGGGCTTTATATTTCCTCGGTGACCCCCATCCCGTATCCGTAACGGGACTTGGCTACTACAAATACGATAACCTCTCTATTCCGCTGGAGCTGCGGGAAGCGCGTGAGGTAGATGACTGCTCCTTGGCCTTAGTCCATTTTGATAACGGAAGCAGCTTTCTTTATAAGGCCATGAGATCGGCAATCGCTCCTGCCGATTATGAAGTTAACATCCAAGGAGACCGGGGCTTAATCTGGTATGATGTTAACAAATGCTATAAAGAGCAGTCGGATGATTGCATACGCATCTACACCCAGCATAAAAACGGGCATATTATGGAATCAAAGCCGCTAATCAAATGCGGCAAAACCCATGCTGCCATGTATGCACATTTTTTCACTTGCATCCGTGAAGGGCAACAATCCGCCATCAGCAATGGCGAGCGGAGCGTGATCGTGATGAAAATATTGGATGCCCTGCAATTATCGATGAAAGGCAATGGGAAGCAGATCTGGATAAATTGAAGATAATGGGGGGATTGGCATGATTGGGTTAAGCTGCCATTCGCGAAATTACGGTGCGGGGACACCGGATGAAATTTTTGCCTTTATTCAAAAGCTGGGATATGCGTATATTGACGTCGATTCTGTTGGAACGATTCCACAGCATGTTGTCTTGGCCAACCCGCAAAAAGCCGCACAATTAACAAAGGAGCTTTCGGAGAAGCACGAGCTCCAGCTTGCTGAATATTTCTTGGGCGCTGTAGCTGTGGATGGAGCCAGTGTGGACAATAGCCAGACCGACCCTGTACGAAGGGCTGCCATGTATGGAAACTTCGCCCGCATCTGCTCCTATGCCCAACTTGCCGGCTTTCGAAGCATCATGGGAGCCGCGGGCACGCTAAATAAGCAAATCGGCTTTGACCGTTCCTTCGAAACTGCGGCTGCTACCTTAAGCCAATTGGTTATCATTGCAGCGGAGCACGGTATTTCGTTCCATGTGGAGCCAAGCCGAGCCTCGCTGCTGAATGTGCCTTCCAAAGCCATCGAAATGGCGCAGGCTGTAGACGGCTTGAAGTATACACTGGATTTTTTGCACTTCCAAGTCAATGGCTATAGCCAGGATGAGACCATGGATTTATTAAAGTATACGGGGCATATGCATGCCAGGCAAGCTGCCGTTGGTTGGGCGAAATGCCCCTTTGAGCATGGGGAAATTGATTTTGACAGCATCATTAAAAGGCTGAGAGGGCTTAAGTGGGATGGCATCATCGCTATGGAATTCTGGAACGGTCCCGACGAAGACGCGGCTGGAATGAATGCAGTCGAGCAGACGATTTTGATGCGTTATCACCTAAAGGGGCTCATTAAGAAATATGAATTGTAGCCTCACCACCTTTTAGTGCTTTTATATTATTGGCTTTCCATACCTCCATACGGTGCTGCTTGGGTGTGACCCCGGTCCATTTTTTAAAGGCATTTTGAAAAGCGCTTGGCTCCGAGAAATGAAGAAGATAAGCTACCTCCCCAATATTATATTCCGGTTTAGCCAAGTAACCCATGGCAAGCTCTTTTCTGACTCGGTTTATAATCTCCATGAACGTCGTATTTTCTTGATTGAGCTTGGCTTGGATGCTCCTCACACTCATTTGGAACTGTAAGGCCGTCTCTTTTAAACTGGGAAAAGACATCGGCATCCGATTAATGATCCAATGATACAGCTGATTGGAAAATAAATTCCCTTGCAAAAGCCGGCGTTTCGCCTCTTCCGCAACGAATTCGAAGGTGGTTAATAATTGGGTGTCTGCAAATAAAATGGGATATTCTAGAACAGCCTTGCTCATGCGAATCGTATTCGCTTTCTTGCCAAACCCCGGCGGGATGCCCATAACAGCTACGTACTCGGCGATCTCTACAGGTTGAGTATGAGTGAAATGTACCTCCTTTAATGGAATGGAGATGCAGCTTAATCTAATCATGATATGATACAAGGAGCTAACCATTTCCTCAATGCAATGTCGAGCCGGGGTTTTGTGCGGATAGGTGTAGCCTATGTCGATTATAACGTCGGATTCTTCCACCACCCAGCTAATGTTAAAGCCGTTGCATAGGATAACATTATATTTTTGATAAGCTGCTAACGCTTGCCCAACGGTTTTCGAATGCATCATCACATATCCTAAAACCCCCAAATCCGAAGCCTCCAGGCTTTGTCCCTGGTGCAAGCCGAAGGCGACGTCCTCCGTGACCGTGGCAGCAAGCTCTGTAATGCGTTCAAAATCGTCCCCAGATAAGCGAGCTTCGGTATCCTGAAGAAGTGACTCTTCAATACGAGCCCTCCTGAAAAAATCATCCTTGTTATGCCCCTTAAGCACGATCGTTTTCACAAGAGGATAAATAAAGGAAACCGGTACCCCGATTTGATTTGGCGACAATTCTCATTCCTCCTTTTGCACAATAGAACAATAGTTTGGCATGTTTCATCATGTTCATATGGCTTCCTGTGGCTTAAGATAATTTTATCTTAACACGAGGAGGACTGCACTTGCGATCCAAAATAGCCATCATTAACGGACATCCCTATTCCCAAAGCTACTGTACAGCATTATCGGAGGCTTACACCAAAGGAGCCATTGCCAGCGGCGCGAATGTACGCAGTATCCATGTAGGTGCTTTGGCCTTTGAACCCAGCTTAAAGTTCGGCTACCATCAGCGGATGGAGCTCGAAGAGGACCTACTCGCAGCCCAGGAGACGATCCGCTGGGCTGACCATCTTGTTTTCGTATATCCGATATGGTGGGGAACGTTACCTGCGGTCATGAAAGGGTTTATTGATCGTGTGTTTTTGCCTGGCTTCGCCTACCAGAGCCGACCCAACTCCCAATTATGGGACAAATTGCTGTGCGGCAAATCTGCCCGTCTTATTGTGACGATGGATTCGCCTTCCTGGTACAACCGCTGGGTATATAAACAGGCTGGACACCATGTTATGAAGCGGAATATTTTGCAATATTGCGGAGTGAATCCCGTTAAGATCACAGAGCTATGCTCGGTTAAAGCCTCAACAGACAAGCAGCGTGAGCGATGGTTGTCCGATGTCGAAGCTTTGGGCTTGAAGCGTTCCTAGTTAGTTTTCTCTTTTCCCACTTCTAAAATAAATACAGCTTTACAAAAATAGTTTTATTTTTGGTTTCGGTATTTTCCTTATAATGAGAATGTATAGAAGCTGGACGTATGTACAATTTCATAGAGATTTTAAAATTTGATCGAGGAGGGCTTAGATTATGAGTATTCATGCAGATGAAGTGAGAACAGCTAAACAAAAACTGTCTCCGGTATCATGGAAGGAGGTTACGGTGAACGGGGGATTTTGGCAGGAAATACAGAAAATCAACTCCACTGTGACCATCCCTTTACAATATATACGTATGGAAG
The DNA here is from genome assembly GCF_011440305.1 of Paenibacillus agricola. Taxonomy (GTDB): domain Bacteria; phylum Bacillota; class Bacilli; order Paenibacillales; family NBRC-103111; genus Paenibacillus_S; species Paenibacillus_S agricola. The sequence continues at coordinate 246,839 of NZ_JAAOIW010000007.1, forward strand.
AACGGGGCGGCATTGAGGCCCTTAAATTAAACTGGAAGCCTGGGGATTCGAATAAACCGCATCACTTCTGGGATTCGGATATCGGAAAGTGGATTGAAGCTGCGGCTTATTCTTTGGCAAAGCATTCCGATCCGGAGCTGGAAAAGAAGATTGATGATCTCGTTGATTTGATAGAGGCCGGGCAACAGGAAGACGGATACTTCAACACCTTTTATAACCTTGTCGACCCAGGAAAAAGATGGACTAACCTATATTATATGCACGAGCTATACTGTGCCGGACATTTGGCCGAAGGTGCCGTAGCGTACTATCTGGCCACCGGCAAGAAAAAGCTGCTCGACATCATCTGCCGATTTATGGATCATATTGATTCGCGGTTTGGTCCTCAAACTGGAAAGGTTCACGGCTATTGCGGCCACCCCGAAATTGAGCTGGCTCTAGTCAAGATGTATCAGGTTACGGGAGAAGAAAGATACCTGAGGCTTAGTAAGTTCTTTATCGACGAGCGCGGACAGCAGCCCTATTACTTTGAATTGGAATCGCTTTCGCGCGGTGTCAATGTAGAAGTAAAGGCTGACCGGCCGCGTCATCTCAAGCATTATCTTTGCTGCCAAGGGCCTTTCGCCCAATATCAATCTCATCTGCCGGTCAGGGAACAGGATGCCCCTGTTGGGCATGCTGTAAGAGCTATGTATTTATACGCCGGCATGGCTGATGTAGCCGCTGAAACCGGCGATCATACGCTTCTGGACGCCTGCGAGGTATTATGGAAAAGGCTAACGGAGAAGCAGCTGTATATTACCGGGGGGATCGGGCAGTCTTCGGATGGCGAACGGTTTACGTTTGACTACGACCTGCCAAATGAAATTACGTATAATGAAACATGCGCGTCCATCGGCCTAGTGTTTTGGGCCCATCGTCTGCTGCAATTTAACGGGGACGGCAAATATGCGGACGTGATGGAACGGGCGCTGTATAACGGCATAATGAGCGGCGTTAATCTGGAAGGCGACCGGTTTTTCTATGCCAACTATTTATCCGTTTATCCAGACAGATTCAAATACGGCAGCACATTGATTACGGAGCGCATGGCTCCAACGCGCCAAGGCTGGTTTGAAGTTGCCTGCTGCCCGCCTAACCTTGCCAGACTGGTCGCCTCGATCGGTCAATATATGTATTCTACTAGCACCGATGGTATTTATGTGCATCTGTACAATGACAATGAATCCAAATTAGATTTGATCGATAACCAGGTAATACTGACCCAAAAAACCGAATATCCGTGGGATGGGCATATCGGTATTACGGTAAATCCCGAGAACGATGCGGAATTTATGATCGCGTTGAGAAGACCCGGTTGGTGCCAAAACGCGGAGATCAAAGTAAACAACGCTGTAATTGATGTCGAAGTTCGCAAAGGGTATTGGATTGTAAACCGCTTGTGGAAACAAGGCGATGTTATCGAAATCATTCTTGATATGCCGGTCCAACGAATTGAAACGCATCCGTCCGTTCGAACTAATACCGCTAAAGTTGCCTTACAACGCGGACCTATTGTATATTGCTTTGAAGAAATCGACAATGCCAAGGATTTGAACGATGTTTCCCTTGTGTCGGATGCCGATATATCTGCTCGTTATGAGGAGGATTTACTGGGCGGTGTCGTGACTTTGGAAACGAAGGGCCGCAGACGCGATACATCCACCTGGGACGGACAGCTTTATCAGCCTGTGAAAAGCGAGAAAATGGACATTACTATCAAAGCAGTGCCATATTTCGCTTGGGCCAATCGCGGACCAGGGGAAATGGTGGTTTGGGTAAAGCAGGAGGAATAAGTTAAAGCGGTGGCATTGGAAAGTGGGGACCTCCGACATCCTATTGGAGGCCCTCTCCCTTTTCATAAAGGCAGCCCAATCGTGATCTTAGTCCCTTGCGACGGCTCCGATTGAATATTAATATCATACTCTTCTCCATAAATGATAAGAATCCGGTTGCGGACGTTACTAATCCCAATAGATGTTTGGCTCGTATTTAATAATTTCCATATTTTTTCTTTCGTCATGCCGACGCCATTATCGTCTACACTGTAATACCTTTTGTCGCCCTCTATCCAGCAAGTAATGGTTAGACATCCCTTCTGGTCCATTTCCTGAAACCCATGAATCAGAGCATTTTCAACCAGCGGCTGCAGAAAAAACTTCGGTACGGTATACTCGTACAAACGGGGGTCAATTGAATACTTAAGCTCAAATTGGTTCTCAAACCTCTTGCTCATGATGTGAATATAGCATTTGGTGTACTCCATATCCTGATAGAACAGCACGACGCCGTCGTTAGCCTTCAAAGAGTACTTAAGCATCGTGGACAAGCTCATGATTAGCTCGCTGGTTTCATCCTGCCCGTTCCTAATCAGCTTTAGATTAATAATATTCAACGTATTGTACATAAAATGGGGATTCAACTGCAGGTTCAAAGCTTTGATCTCAGCCTCTTTTTTTAAAATCGTATTTTTATAGTTTTCCTTGATCAGTGCCTGGATTCTTCGGTTCATGCTGTTAAATTTATGGATTAATTTCTTGAATTCATAGCTGCCTTCCGCAGGGATCTTAATATCGAAATTTCCTCTGCCCATTTTTCTGATGGCCGAAGTCAGCGAATTGATAGGTCGGGCTATCATGCCAGATAAAAGGTAAGAAATCAGCAGCGGAATAATCATCACTATGGCCAACGCCGAGAACAAATTATATTTGATTGCAGGCATAACATCTTGAATTAAAAAATTTTCCTGCATAGTAATAATAGAGACCCAATCCGTAATTTTGGAGGTGTCGTAGATGACAATCATCTTTTTGCCATCGATTTCAACGACATTAATCCCGCTTTTCTTCTCATAGATGCTGGCGAGCCACGGATACTGCTCATACTTACCCAGCTTGGTTTTGTCCGGATGAGTTACGATACGACCTTCCTTCGTCACAATGAAATAATCCATATGATTGATCGGAATGTTATTTTTAAATATTTTATCGAAAAACTTATCGTTGATATTGATTAAAAGCACCGGATGCTCCGCTATCCTTCCCCCGTTTGTCCCTCTGAATTTTATGGTATTGGAATTGACGAGCTTGACTGCAGAAAACATATACTTGTAGTCGAAGCTTACATGTTCCATTTCCGGCTGATTAAACAGCTCAACGAAGTTATAGGTTGGAACCCATGTTAATTTGCCCTCAGCAGCAAGCGCGCTATCATAAAGCTCTGTTTTATTAAATGTATCTTTGGGGATGTAATCCTTGGCGGCGGAGCTGTTGCCGAAAACATAATCACTGGTTGCCAAGCTCACGGAATAAATATCAGGTGAAGCAAAAAAATATTTATTCAAGATATTGTTGATTTTATGATCCAGCTCGTACACCTCATAAGTATCAGCAGAATTATAGGTTTTGGACAGTAAATCTTCAAGGTTGGCATCGATCACAAAATTTAGACTATATTCTTTGATTCGTTCGAGCTTGGAGTCTATGCTTTCATTGTTTTTTACTAATATTTCATGCAAGTTGTTTTTGACAATATCGGAAACGAAATTTTTGGTCGTTATAAAATAATTCAAGCCGAGAACGCCTATTGGTATCGTGATCAGCAAAATGTAAGTCAGCAGGATCCTTTGCTTGATGCCCAAATAATTAAATAAATGGGTCAGTTTTTTCACTCACACCTTACTCCCCTCATTGATCGACTAATAGCTGCCTGTATTTATAAGGTGATACGCCCACATTTCGCTTGAATATTTTGATCAAATAAGCCGAGTCGTTGTAACCAACCTTGCATGCAATCGTGTAAACCTTTTCATTACTAGTTTTTAATAAAAGCTGTGCTTTCTGTATCCTTACATTTGTCAAATATTCTGAATAGCTGATACCCGCGTAAGTTTTGAACAGATTGCTTAAATAGGACGGATTGAAATAAAATATACCGGCCAGTGTTTCGAGGGAAATATCCTCCATATAGTTCTCTTCAATGTACTTTTTGCACTTCTGGATGAGGACATAGTTTTTGTTTACATCCCGACTTTTTCTCAAGCCTACCAGCTTCTCGGCGATTCCTTTGATTGTTTTTCTTAGTTCTATATAGTTGTTGCAATCGTTGATTTCCTCCGTCACTTGTTCCATCAACTCATTATAGTAACTGTCCAAGGAAGAAATATTGGTCATCTTCATCATATTTAACGCGATATAGACGAAATACTCCTTCAGCCGGTTCGGTTTAATAAATATTTTTTTGCTGTATAGAAGATCGAATGTGTCATTGACTATGGCATAAATTTGCGCAATATTTTCGTTTTTAACCTCATTCGTCAGCTTTTTTTCTAACTCGTACACGTTGAACTGCTCCGTTTGGCCAGCTTTAACAATCAACTGGGGGTAAAAAAAGCATTTCCCGCTTTCCGAATAAAAGCTGTAATCCAATGCGCTGACTGCCTGCTCGTAGCAATGGTGGACGGATTGCAGCATATCGTCGGAATTACCGCTTATACACATCGTTAAAGGCAATCCCAGCTCGCTTTCCGTATATTCAATAAGCTCATTCAGCTTCCTCTCTAGATTTCCCAATCCTAAACAAAGCTTATTGTTGGCGGAAAATACGGTGACAACCAGATCGTTTCGCGATTCCAACAGGAAGGAAATTACACCGCCGTCATTTTGAAACACGTCTTTCATTTTTGCTTTAAGATGGTTTTGCAAGCTGGCAATCTCTTCCGGCTTAAACAGGCCAGCTAGCCTTTTATACTTCTCGATCTTCGTCACGAATACAGCTCCGGAACCTGCCAATGGAAAGGCTTCCAACAATTCATTAAGCTCGTTTATGCTTACATCGTGCTGCACCCATTTATTGAGCAGATGCTCCAAATAAACCGGCACCGATGTGTCCAGTTTCTTCAATAGCAACTGCTTCCCTTCCAACTCCTCATGCTTTTTTTCCATTTGACCGTCAATCCGTGTAAACAGACACTCCAAACCAGCCTTGGAAATGGGCTTGACCAAATATTCGAACACGCCGAATTCGATAGCTTTTTGCGCATATTGAAACTCACCGTACCCGCTCAGTATGACCACCATAATGTCTTTATTTAATTGCATAATTTTTTCCGTTAATTCGAGACCGTCCATTTGCGGCATGCGAATATCCGTTATAATGACGTCCGCTTCATGGGTTTCCGCATATTCCAGAGCTTTGCCGGCAGATGTAGTGGCAAACACTTGAATGTCAGGCCTCAGATGCCGAATGATGGCTGCCATTTCGTTTACTTGCCCTGGTTCATCATCTACGATGATCATTTTTATCATAGGAACCACCTGTATCGCATGAATTTTTAAAATTTCCGTATGAAATTACAACTGGATCGAGGTTCGGACTTTAACCACGTTGTCTTAAGATAATGAAGGATTCTCCGATTTTTGTCAATGAGGCAAAAAAAGGAAAACCCTTCGGGAAGTTATGCTATTCCACCATTCCAATAGCTGGTTGGCAGACTGGACTATCCTTTGATACCGGAGGTTGCTATACCTTCAACAAAATATCTTTGCCCAATAAAAAACAGGATAATAACGGGCACCAATACGACGGTAGCTGCCGCCATCAATAAATGCCATTGCGCGGCATAATTGCCAATAAAGGTACGCAGACCGAGCTGCAGCGTATACTTCTCCTCACCGTTGAGATAAATAAGCGGGCCAACGAAATCGTTCCAGGTGTTTAAAAAGGTAAATAGTCCTGTAGAGATGAGCGCTGGTTTAGATAAGGGAACAATGATCGTTGCATAAATTTTAAAATGTCCGGCACCGTCCATGAACGCCGCTTCGTCCAATTCCTTGGGCAAAGATCGAAAAAATTGCCTCAACAGGAAAATATTGAACATCCCTCCGCCGATAATGCTCATTGTACCTACACCAAACCATGACGGGAGAATGAGCGGCACGTACGTATTGACCAGATTCAGATTTTTCCACATAATAAAATTCGGAATCAAGGTTGCGAAGTACGGGAGCATCAGGCTTGTCATGATGATGGCAAACACTAATTCTCTGCCCGGCCAATTAATTCTCGATAACCCGTAAGCGCTCAGCGAGCAGGAAATCAGGATTCCAGCCACACAGGACACAACAATGATACCAGTATTAAGAAAATAGCGTCCGAAAGGAAGCACGGTCAATGCCTCGGCATAGTTTTCGAATCGAAACGGACTCGGAATCCAGACCAGTGGATATTGGAATATTTGGTTCATGTCCATCAGGGAGCTTCTGATCAACCAGTAAAACGGAACCAAGCACACTGCGGCCCCCACATACAGCAGGAGGTATATGATTACTCTGCTTAGCTTCATTAATTGTCACCTCCGTAGAAGACCCACTTTTTAGAAGTTTTGAACGCGATGATTGTACAAAATGCAACAAAGCCGAATAGCAGCCATGAGATAGCAAACGCTCCGCCCAGATTCTGAAACTCAAACGCTTCCCTGAACAAGTAATACACATAGAAGAGACTCGCGTTATTGGGTCCGCCCTGTGTAATAATGTAAGCCTGCAAAAACGCCTGAATGCTGGCAATCATATGCATGACTGCGTTGAAGAATATAATCGGTGTCATTAGCGGCAATGTAATATGGAAAAATTTCGCGATCACGTTGCCTCCATCCACTTCAATCGCTTCATACAATTCGCCCGGAATGCCTTGCAGCCCGGCCAGAAACACCACCATAATACTGCCGGTAGTCCATACTGCCATCATAACAAGTGACGGGATAACCGAATCCTGCCCGAATACCCACTTGCTTGTTGGCAAGCCCGCAGATTGGAGTACGGTATTAAAAAGCCCGAAGTCCGGACTCATCAACCACATCCAGATCATCGTCGTAGCTACCATAGGCACAATGGTCGGCATATAAAAAATGATTCTGAAAAATTGCCAGCCCTTAACCTTTTGATTTAACAATACCGCCAGCAAAAAAGACGCTATGATCCCCGCAGGTACGTTTAACAGCACAAAATAAAGAGTTACTTTAATCGCCTGATAAAAAAAAGGGTCTACTCCCATAATCAGCCGTGAATAGTTGGCCACCCCAACAAACCGCGTTTCTTTCATTACAGAGTAATCGGTGAAGCTTAATACTAAGCTTGCAATCATGGGACCGATGGAAAAAATGAGAAAACCCAGAATGGCTGGTGAAGTAAATAAAAGTCCCGCGATCAGATTTCTTTTCTTTGAAGTCATAACCGACTTTTTTTTATGTTTGACTGCCGGGGCAGTTCCAGTGATCGTACTCATCCACTCACCCTCTATATTGAAATTTAGTAAAGGGGGAGGTCGGGAATCTCCCGAGCCTCCCCAATACCATAAGCTATTGCTAGTTATATCTTCCCATAATCAGCTTGCTTACTTCGGCTTCTATCCCTTTCAGCGCCTGTTCAGCCGTCGTTTGACCCAAGTATGTTCGCTCGATTGCGGGCTGTACCAAAGCGTTGATTTTCGCGAAGTTTTTCACATAAGCGGAAGGCAGTTTATGTGTATGATTCAGGCTCGGCTCCATAATGGCTTCCTTATAGCCTTCGGGATGCGCCGGTTTTACGTCCGCCCATTTGGCAACGAGCGCCGGTTCGGTATACCATTTTTTCATTAAAGGCATCCACAAACCGTTGGCGTGAAGCTCCAACGCCGACTCCGGATTGTTCAAATATTTCCAGAACGTGTAAGCTTCCTCCGGATGCTTGGTTGATTTAAAGATCGACATCGTGCCCGTGCTCGTCGCAGTGGCATTCATTTTGATTTTCGGCAGGATACCAATGCCGAAATTCATCCCGCTTTGGGCCAAATCGAGAAGCACCCACTGGCCGGTTAGTAAAATCGCCACCTGCTTCGATTGTAAGCTTGCCGCGCCGGCAGGGATTGATTTAGCCTCGACCGGTGAAGGGGCGACATGATACTTATGGATCAGATCGGCCATCTTTTGTATGGCATCTATGCTTTCCGGCTTGGTTAAGCCGAAGCTTTTGCCGTCCTCGGAAATATAATCGCCACCTGCCGAGAACACCATCTGCATGTAACCGGTATAAGTCGGATCAAAGCTGATGCCGTACTGCTTGATCTTGGTTTTGTCAAATGCCGGATCGAGGGCGTTTTTACCGTTGTGGTCAATCGTAAGCTTTCTCGCAACCTCGACAAATTGATCCCAACTGAAAGCTTGCTCTGCTTTGGTCGGCAAGTCCGCTACGCCCGCCGCCTTTAACATATCCTTGTTATAAAAGAGCCCGTACGCTTCCTTCGCGGTAAACATACCGAATGATTTTCCGGGCGCCCAGTCGATAAAGGCATGATCCAAAAACTCGTCCTTTTTCAGAGTAGAATCCTTGTCGATAAACTCTAATATGTTGTAGAGCTTTCCTTCTTCCGCCCAAGGCAGCGCCATAAGGTCCCTAACATAGCCGAGATCTGGAGCCTCGTTGCCGGCCACCATCGCCGTTAATTTGGTGTCATAATCAGCTGGAATGTGCTGGGCGTCGATTTTAATATTATTGTGTTTTTCTTGGAACGTTTTAACCGCATTGTCCATCGCTTTTTTCTCATAGGTGCTTCCCCAAAAAGTAAATTTCAGCGTCACCGGCTGCTTCCCGTTATCCGCTACGTTATTGGACGGTGTCCCCGTTCCACTGGAACAACCCACCACAACCAAGATAAAGCTCAATAACAATGCCACAAACAATCTGCTTTTGCTCATCGCTTTTTTCATTGCAGAACCTCCGCCATCAAATTTTTGCTGACTTCTCTTTACTGACCGTTCCCTTTCAACCGTTCTGATACTAACAAAAAAACGCTTTCAAAACCATCCTTTCCGACCAAAATGAACAGCCTGTATCTCTTATGAATGGTTAAATTATATCGCTCGGAAAAGGACAAAAAATAATAATATTTTTGTAAAACTGCATTTATTATAGATGTTCACAAAAAAAATCGCTCCAAATAGTAAAAACCGGCAGCAAGAGCTACCGGTTCATGTATGAGTTTAATTATTTGTTTAACGAAGCGCGCGGATCAAAATCCGGAATGACAATACGCTTAACGTTACCCGCCTTTTCTTCCTTGTCTAGCCCGTCATTATAACGCTTGTTCAAATCCTCAATCCCTTCGTCTAAAGGAGTTAAGCCGAGAATCGATTCCGCAATGACACTCTGCCATGTCTTGCCTTCCACTTTATGTGATAAATCCATAGGCCAGATTGTGTCATCCTTAGGTGCAAAATCGGCAAGATTCTTCAAAGTAGGTGTCTTCGCTTTACTTAGAACACTAGGAACAACACTAATGCCTTTCCCTTGCTCATAGTAAGGAACAAGCACATCATCGCTGTACAAGTAATTCATAACCTCAAAGGTTTCTTTCTTATGCTTGCTCTGTGCCGACATATACCACCACACACCGGCGTTATTCACGTAGTTAGCACCTTTATAAGGTTGTGTGCCGTCAACGGTAGGCACTTGAGCTACACCCCAATTAATCTTGGTCGGGAACTGGACATCATAAACGGAAGGCTCAGAGGAAAGAGATAGATACATACCGACCTTGCCTGCAGCAAACTGGTTTCTTAACGGATCGATATCCAAATTCTCATAACCTGGCAACATGCTCTTATCATCAACAATTTGCTTCAAAGCTTTAGCATATGGAGCCAGGACAGAAAAATCATATTTACCCGTCTTCCAGTCGTAGAAGTTTTTGCCGTCTAAGCGGGCCATTGGAAGAAGTGCTCTTTCGAAAGCGGATGTCGGATTCTTCATGTTGAGACCAAACCCGTAGGCATCTTCAGATTTACCGGCTTCAGTTATTCTCTTAGCATAGTCCACCATTTCGCTTAGCGATTTCGGCGGTTCCGTGATTCCGGCCTTAGCAAACAAGTCCTTATTGTAAATCACACGCCAAGTTGTCCCATAGTTGGGAAGGCTATAGGTATGGCCGTCCAAGTAGTTTTGACGGTCGAGTTTGAGCAAACTATCACCATAGCGCTGCTTAATATCCGGAGTCAAATAGGTGTCAAGAGGCTCGATTACCTTCATCTTTACCATGTCTTCCAATCTAAGCTTCATCTTGGCATTCATCAGATCCGGCGCATCACCGCTTTGCATAGCCGTTTGAAGCGCCTGTTCGTAGTTGTCAGTCATAACCTGATAATCGATTTCGATATTGCTCTTGTTTGTATCGTTAAATATTTGTATCTTTTCCTTTAGCAAGCTGACATCCGTCCGATTATTGCTCCAAATACTAACTTTTACTTTCTGTCCGGACTCGGCAGAACCTGCGCTTGGGGCAGGTGTAGGAGCACAAGCGGAAGTCAATAGCGAAGCTAATGCCGCGACAAGTGTTATTTTGGCGTAGCGTTTTTTCATAATAAGTATATCCCCCTAATGTGTTGACCATGTATTTGTAGGTACAGTATATAAAGATTTGAAAGCGATTGCTAGGGAGGTTTTTTTCATTAGAAGGGGGGGGATTTTACTTCATCTATCCCTCTGATTTATTCATTCTGCCCCCTAATCCGCAAAAGAACCCTGTTTCATTAACCTTTAACCGAACCGCTTGTCATCCCAGCAATGAACGACTTGTTTGTGAAGAAATAGACTACGATAATCGGCAGCATGGAGAGCATAGAGCCGGCCAGCATCAGATGCCATTCTGCGGCTGCATTGGCCGAATACTTGAGTGAAATAACTCCGACCGTCAATGGCCGCAACTCTGGATTGGTCATTGTGAAGATCAGCGGCAGTACATATTGGTTCCACGATTCACGGAAGGTGAACAAACCGACCACCCCCAGCCCTGGCGTTAGCAGGGGCAGAATAATACGCCAATAGATGCCGAAGAATCCACAGCCGTCGATCGTAGCTGCTTCATCTAGATCTTTCGGAATAGCTCGAACGAAACGCTCTAGCAGGAAAATATCGAATGATAAGTGCGTGCCCACAAAGATCAGCACCACGCTCCAAAGCGATTTGTGCATCTCTACCTCACGCATCATTTCGTAAAGTGGGCGGTATGTAATAGCTCCGATTGTAACGAACATGGTAGCTGCCAGCACGAACAGGATCAGCTTGCGTCCCGGGAACGCTCGTCTAGCTAACGTATAAGCCGCCATGGAGCAGACAATAATGTTAATAACCGTAGAAGCAACTGAGATGAATAAGCTGTTCCAAGTATATTTTGCGAAATTAGCCATTTCCCAAGCTTCGACGTAGTTCTTCCAATGCCAGGTTTCTGGAAACAGCTTCGTACTGTTCAATAGCTCGAAATTGGTTTTAAACGATCCGAACAAGGTGAACAAAACCGGATAGACGATCATAAAGACGATGCTTAACAGAAAGGCCCATATGATCGTCCACGCAATGATAGAAGCGGGACGTGCGGTAATCGACCGCGAATGCGTAGGTGCGTTCAATTTACCGGTAATATTGCTCATAGCTTATGCCTCCCTCCTTTAGTGAACCTCGCTGGATTTGCGCGAAATGTATAAATACAAACTCGTTAGTAAGCCAACGATCAGAGCCGATACAAAGCCTACCGCCGCGCCGTAACCATACTGCTGAACCACTGCGTCCCCTTCTGATACAGGGAAGAACAGTTTGTAGATGTAAAGATACATAACCTCTGTCTTGCCGCCAGGACCACCCGCTGTTAGAACCATGATACTCTCATAGCTCTTAAGTGAGTTTACGATCGCAAGCATAACGATCATCTGCAGAACCGGTCCTAGCAACGGAATAGTAATATGCCAGAACTGCTGAGCTTTATTCGCTCCGTCGATCGAGGCGCTCTCGTACAGATCATTCGGGATTCCCTGCAGCCCGGCTAGGAACAAGACCATATAGTTTCCTACCGCGCCCCAAATGGCCACAAGAATCGCTGTCATCATGGAATATTTCACACCAAGCCACTCGATCGGTTGATCAATCAGACCCAACGACATCAGCATATTGTTCACGGTCCCGTTATACGAGTTGAACATCAAGGTAAAAATTAGTGAAATAACGGCTGTACTAATAATAGTAGGCATGAAAATGATAGCGCGAAACGCGTTTTTCCCTAACAGCTTGTTGTTGAGAATGAAAGCCAGAATAAGTGAAAGCGGCAGCGTAATTACTAGTTTTCCTGCCGTATACACGAAGGTATTCCATACTGAATACCAGTACTGCGAGTCCCTTGTAAACAACCGGACAAAATTGTCAAGCCCAATAAATTTGGCGTCCGTAAACCCGTCATAATCGAAGAACATGTATTTGAATGCCCAGGCTAGCGGATAAATGGCAAATAAGGTGAGCAGGATGACCGTGGGGAGCATCATCACATAAGGCCCGGTGTAAGCTTGAAGCTTCTTTTTTCCAGTCATGGCTGTTATCTCTCCTTCCGTAGTTGTTTTTTTAGTTCAATTGCCAGGCAGTCGTCTCAACGGCGTTTCATAATTTCATATTCACGGATTTAAGTTCCTCCTGCGTTGTATGTGCGTTCTCTCGCGAATCCCTATATTAAAGTATATTCATTTCGACAAAGATGGATAGGGAGGCTTTTTTCTTCAGAGAGGGGGGAAAATTTACTTCTATGTGGATAATTACAGATGCAATTCCGTAAGTGTATAGACACTAATAAACACGACCTTATCAGCCGTGTTTATTCACGTTCTATTCTATTCCTCGCCGCCGTAGGTTCCGAGCAGCTGTCCCCTGTACTCGGACGGAGTCACGCCGATTCTTTTCTTGAAGATTTCGCGAAAATACTTACGGTCGTTATACCCCAGTCGCTCAGCAATCTTGTAGATAGGAATGTCGGCGTCCTCCAGCCAGGCTTTTGCTTCTTCTAGCTTCCGGTCGGTGACATATTCGACGAACGTATGGCCGGTCTCCCGCTTGAACAGGCTGCTGAAATAATTAGGGCTGACCCCCACTTGATCGGCTATATGAGCCAGACCTATATTTTCTAGCAGATGCTGCTCCATGTAGGCTTTTGCCTTTCCGACGATGTTCTTTGAGCCGGCTTGTACACGCTGCTTCACTTTCGCCGCAGCAGACGTGAACCATTCCCGGATCCGTTCCTGAAGCTCGGATAAGCTTGCACTCTCGCAAGTCTCGTACCAAGATCGAGAGCCTGGCTGAAGCATGTCTGCCTCAACACCCGAATCCAGTATGATGCGATTAAGCGCAGCTACTAGCTGAATGCAGGCCAGACGTAGATCCAGCGGAGATGCCCCTCCCTTATTCAAGACGGCAAAAAATTGCGAAACCACCTCGTCCATCCCCTCCGGTAGCCCCCGGCGAACCAGCATCATCAGCTCCTGCTCTTCCACAACGGGATATACCGTTCTTTTCATCCGATAAGGAAGCAGATCCTCGAAATGTGCCACCTGGTTCCCTCCGAAGAAGCGAACATGGCCAATCGCCTCGCAGGCCTGCCGATAAGCCTCGGGCAAACCACTCAGCTCAGGACAGGGCAGGCTAATCCCGATGGTTACGGTCAAGCTAGAGTGTGTCTCAATCGCGTTCCGGCACGTTTCAGAGAAGCGAAGCAAGGCTTCCTTCACATCCTTCTCCGGCAACGCCTTATCGTAATTAACCAATACGGTCATGATGCTCCACTCGGAAAAGAACGAGATGCCCGGTCCCCAAGAAGACAAACAATCACCGATAATATTCTCTACAATAAAGCGGGCAAGCTCGATCTCCTCGAGCGGCTGATCCGCTAAGGCCTGAAATTCATCGATGGCTACCGCGATCAGCCCTATCGAATCGGACTTCAACGGAATTTCCGCAAATGCCCATTTATCTTTGGAACGAACACGGCGCGGGTCAGGTAAATGGACCATCTCATTCAAATACTGCTGACGGAGCGCTGGCAAGCTGTGCCGGATCGTCTGCATGAAGCGGCGGCGCTGCTCATCCTGCTCCTGCTCCCACCGCAGTTCCTTCAGCACCTTTTGCAAGATTCCCGTCAGCTCCCCGATATCCACTGGTTTAAGCAAATAATCGGAGGCTCCGAGCGCCAAAGCCTGTTTAGCATAGTCAAACTCCTCAAACCCGCTCAGCAAAATAAAACGCAGTACATGCCCGCCGGCGCGCAGCTTCTCCATCAGCTCAATTCCGTTCATGTTCGGCATCTTAATATCCGTTACAATCAGATCCGCCGGTTTCTCGGCAAATTTGGCGAGCGCTTCTTTCCCATCAAAAGCGATCTCTACCTCCTGCACGCCGAGCTCCTGCCAATCAATATGCTTGCGTATGCCCTGTACAACGCTTTCCTTGTCGTCTACCAGCAGCACCCTCATCGTTATTCCTCCTCTTCGCCGCTTAAAATCCGAATCTCAAAGCGGGTCCCTTCCCCCAAATGGCTTTGAACATGCATCGAAGCCTGATCACCAAAAAAGTAATGAAGACGCTGCTTAATGTTCATGATAGCGTAGCCTTCCCCCTTCCTAGAATCGATAGAGACCGGTTGGTCCCTGTTCTCTTCGAATGGTCGGTTAAACCGTTCCACCAGCTCTACAGGCATACCCGACCCGTTATCCTCCACCTCAAGTATGACCATGCCGGATTCCTCCCAACGGCTGCTCACCCGGATTCGGAAGTCCTTATATTCATTGGCTTTGAAAGCATGCAGGACACTGTTCTCTGCAAGCGGCTGGAGGATGATCTTGGAAACGAGCACACCCTTTGTCCGTTCTTCCGTATGGACCTCAAACGAGAATTGACGCTGATATTGATAGTTAACCAGCTTCAAATAATGCGACACATGCTCCATCTCCTTCGCCACGGTGGTAGGCTCTTCCCCCTGGTTCAAGCTGAGTCGGAAGAATCGGGATAACGATAAAATAATGTCGGCCGCCGTCTTGTCGTGGAAGTCCAACGCCTTCCAGTAAATCTCATCGAGCGTATTGTACAGAAAATGCGGGTTGATCTGTGCTTGGAGCGCCCGCATCTCTGCCTGCCGCTTCGCGTGGCCTTCCTCCACCACCTGATGCAGCAATTCTTGAATCCGTTCAAGCATCTCGTCGAAACGGCTTCCGAGCTCGCCGATTTCATCCCGTGTGTCCGAGGTGAAACGAACATGCAGATTCCCCTGCTTAGCCTGGCCCATCAGCTTCTGAAGCCTCCGGATCGGATTGGTCACCCAGCGGGCGATATATTTGTTCATAAAGAAAGAGAGTATTAACATCACAGCGGTCATCAGAAGCGTGAAGTATTGGATGTAGGCGATCTGCTCCAGCAGCCGGACCTTCGGCTGGAAAATCAGTGCCTGCCAGCCAAGGAACGGAATCGGCTTATGGTTCACAAGATATGTTTTCCCGTTGATACTCATATCGAAGGAAGCGGCCTTTTCATCCAAATGGCCGATACTCCCCTGCTTCATTAAGGCTTCCACCGCAGACCCTCCGGAGGAAGTGAGAATCGGCCGTCCTTGCTCATCCAGAATCATAGAGAAGCCCTCGGGAACGAGCTGAATGCTCTGGAGGTTCCTAATAAATTGGCTTGCCGATAAGGTAATAACCAAATAGTTGTCCAAACCCAAGGAAATGGTGTCCCCCGCTGGTCGGGTTACAAGGCTGATTACATCACCCTTCTCAGCAAAAAGCGGATCCTTCGGCAAGTAAACCCATCGGTTGAGGGAAGAGGTTTTGATAGCCTGATAATAAGGGGTGTCTTTAAACGAAATATTCAGCCTCTCCACCGGATGGC
The DNA here is from genome assembly GCF_011440305.1 of Paenibacillus agricola. Lineage (GTDB taxonomy): Bacteria > Bacillota > Bacilli > Paenibacillales > NBRC-103111 > Paenibacillus_S > Paenibacillus_S agricola. Next base: position 262,597 of record NZ_JAAOIW010000007.1, read on the forward strand.
CTTCGTAAAATTCCCCTTTCGGCGTATATAAATAAATCGAGCGGATGGTCCCTGACGTCAAGCTCACATTCGCGAATAAGGAGAACATGGCATTGAACATTTCGGAGAAGGTCGCATTTGATTTATTTTGGCTCCAATCGATCGTTTGCTGGAGCTCCCTGCTCGTATTGATTAGGTAAAGCTTGTCGCTGACATTCCTTAGCTCATTGTTCATATAGCCGCTTAGCTGGTTGGCCGTTGTATCGGCCGCTTGGTAGGCGTAGCCCTCCAGCTTGGTAGACGCCTGATAGAAGGAAAAGGCTCCCGTCAGCGGCACAGCCAGCAAGATGACAACCGATGTCATCACAAATACTTTCCTTTCCAAGCTTTGGTTCCTAAGCCATTTGATTATTCGTCCGACCCAATCCAAATGGTTCCCCCTACCTTTCGATTAATAAGAATTATTTTCAAGCAGCGGCAAGAATAAGGTCTAGCTCATTCGATCAATGGACAAAGCTTTTACAACTCATTAAAAATCCCCCTCAACGATAAGCGTGGGATTGGGATATTCCTATTTCAGGGAAAGTCACCGTATGGAAAGTGTTGCTAAGTTCCTTGTGACTGGATATGAACACTATACAGGTCATTCAGAAGATGAACAACGGAAATATTACTTATCTGTTGATGCTAATAACCACCAAGCCGAGTTTGTTTGGGAAGAAGTACCGAGGACGTAGCGTAATATTACTTTTAGTTAACTCTTTCTGTATGAATCCCCCCTTTTATGTCTATACCTTTTACTATAGCTTTTTTGATCGGAGAGAAAATTATTTATTTATGGATAGCCTGGTTTCAACTAACCCACAGGAGGTACCTATGCACATTGTTGAAGTCAATAATTTAACGAAGATATTCGGACAAGATCCCAAGAAAGCCCTCTTACTTCTTGAAAAAGGATGGTCCAAAAAGAAAATACACGAAGAAACGAAGCATACAGTTGGGGTCAACAAGGTCAATTTGACCATACAGGCGGGGGAAATCTTTGTGATTATGGGATTGTCGGGAAGTGGTAAATCCACTCTGGTCCGTCTATTGAATCGTCTTATTGAACCCACCTCTGGGACGATTCTCATTGATGGGGAGAACATTGTAGCCATGAACCCTGAACAGCTTCGTCAAATTAGGCGCAGCAAAATCAGTATGGTTTTCCAGAAATTCGCCTTGTTTCCGCATAAAACAGTCATTGAGAATGTGGAATTTGGACTGGAGATTCAAGGGGGCTCTAAGCAGGCCAATCGGCAGAAGGCGTTGGAATCTTTGGAGCTTGTCGGTTTAAAGGGAATGGAGGACAGCAATCCCGATCAACTGAGCGGAGGTATGCAGCAGCGGGTTGGACTGGCGCGCGCTTTAGCGAATGATCCAGATGTTCTACTCATGGACGAGGCGTTCAGCGCACTGGATCCTTTAATTCGTAAGGATATGCAGGATGAACTGCTGGAGCTCCAGGATAAAATGAAAAAAACAATCATTTTCATTACACATGATTTAGATGAAGCCTTGCGAATCGGTGACAGGATCGCTCTCATGCGGGATGGTTCTATTGTCCAGATTGGGACACCGGAAGAAATATTAATGAATCCAGCGAACAAATATGTGGAACGATTCGTAGAGGATGTCGATCTGTCCAAAGTATTAACGGCTGCATTCGTGATGCGTAGACCAGAAACCATCACTCTGGAACGAGGACCCAGGGTCGCCTTGCAGCTGATGCGGGATAATGGAATTTCGAACCTGTACGTTGTAGACAGAGCAAAACGGCTTATTGGCGCCATTACTGCAGAAGATGCAGCTATTGCTGTTCAAGATGGTAAAACAATTGAGGAGATCGTCATCCGTGATGTGCCTACAGTCCCGCCTGACATCCATTTGAATGAATGCTTTGAGCTTATTAGCAGTGCAAAAATTCCGGTTACAGTAGTCGATGAAAAAGGACGTCTATTAGGCATTATAGTCCGCGGCGCAGTCCTAGCTGCCATCGCAGGCAGCCATGATACTACTGACAAGAAGGTGAACCTCTAATGTTCCCAAAAATCCCTTTGGACCGCTGGGTCGAATCCGTCATCAGCTGGTTCAATACCTACTTTGCCTTTCTCTTCGATTTCTTCTCATTCATCATTAGTGGGATCGTAGGTGGTTTTACGTTCCTATTCCATGCCTTTCCCGCGCTTATAGTTATCGTATTACTAACACTACTTGCCTACTATTTCGGTAGGTGGCGGCTGGCGCTGTTTGCTGTGCTCGGATTGCTGCTCATCCTGAACCTTGGTTATTGGGACCCCACCATGGACACATTGGCATTGGTCTTAACCTCCGCCCTTATTTCCATTATTCTTGGGCTGCCACTCGGAATTTGGTGTGCCAGAAACCGCTCTGTGAGGAGTACGCTGACCCCGATGCTAGATTTTATGCAGACGATGCCGGCGTTTGTGTACCTCATTCCAGCGGTTACTTTTTTCGGTCTTGGCGTGGTTCCAGGTGTTATCGCCTCGGTTATTTTCTCTATACCGCCGACCATTCGTTTAACGAATCTCGGTATTCTGCAGGTACCTGATGATTTAGTGGAAGCTGCGGATGCATTCGGGTCGACCCCAGCTCAAAAGCTATTTAAAGTACAGTTTCCATTGGCACTGCCTACTATATTAGCAGGGATCAATCAGACGATCATGCTGTCTTTGTCGATGGTAGTCATTGCTTCAATGATCGGAGCGCAGGGCGTCGGAGCAGACGTATACCGGGCGGTGACACAATTGAAGACAGGTCAGGGATTTGAGGCAGGGCTCGCTGTTGTAGTGTTGGCGATCTTACTGGACAGGCTGACACAGAACCTTATTGTTGGCAAGAAAAGAAAAGGGAAAACGTCTTTCCCATTAAAAATGCCACTGGTCATCGCAGCCGTAGTTGCTTTCTGCATCGTTGCTATCTTTATAGGGATAGGGAAAAAGGCTCCTGTTTCGACGAGTGCTTTTGTTGGTGACCAGGTGGGTTACAGCATTATTGGCATTGACCCCGGCTCTGGCTTAATGAATGCTACGGAAAAGGCAATTAAAGCCTATAATCTGACTTCTTGGAAGCTAATTGAAGGATCCAGTACGGCTATGACCATAGCTTTGGACAGAGCCTATCAGGAAGGCAAGCCCATCATCGTGACCGGCTGGTCACCGCACTGGATGTTTGCCAAGTACGATCTTAAATATTTGGCAGATCCCAAAAACGTATTCGGCGGTGATGAGGAGATTCACACGATTGCACGTCTCCATTTACAAGCCGACCAGCCATCAGCATACCAATTCCTCGATAATTTTCAGTGGAAACCTGCCGATATGGAGCAGGTGATGGCAAAAACCCAAGAGGGCCAGAAACCGGAGGAAGCCGCTTCACAGTGGGTGGAGACTAACCCGGATAAAGTGAATGCATGGGTGAGTGGTATTCCCAAAGTGGAAGGGAAGAGGTTGAAGCTTGCCTATGTAGCTTGGGATTCTGAAATAGCTAGCACGCATGTGGTTAAATACGTGCTGGAAAGTAAACTAGGCTACCAAGTGGATATGCTTCAGGTGGAGGCTGGGCCGATGTGGGCAGGTATCGCTAGCGGGGATGCTGACGCCATGGTGGCAGGTTGGCTACCAACTACACATCAAGATTATGATGAGAAGTTTAAAGGTAAATTCGAGGACCTGGGACCCAACCTGATTGGGACTAAGCTCGGTCTAGTCGTTCCGACATATATGAACATTACTTCCATTGAGGAACTGGTTAAATAATACGAATAAGCCTTCCAATCGCGTATTATTGTTGGACATCATCAAGCTGAAAAGCACACCCACTGAGTGGGTGTGCTTTTTGACGAAATTAGGGTACTATGAACGGACAATAAGCTCTGAGAGCAATGCCGTACGAAATGGGATTTCATCGATGACTACATATTCATCCAGAGCGTGGGCATGATCTCCTCTGGCACCCAATCCGTCGAGCGTAGGTGTTCCCATGGAAGCCGTGAAATTTCCATCGCTAACCCCGCCCGTTTGGGCTTCTTCTAATGGATACGAATAGCTTAACTTCGCTATATCCCTCGCCAGTCTAAACAAAGAATGGCTCTGCTCAGTAGGCTCCATGGGCGGACGCATCATTCCTCCAGTCAGTTCGACCTGTGCACCCGGCAAAGAAGCCGCAAAGCCTTCCAGGCTCTTCTCCAGCTTTCCAGCTTCCTCCGACGAAGTGACTCGAACATCAATCTCGGCTTCAGCAAAATCAGCCACTACATTACGTCCGATGCCACCATGAACGATACCGACGTTAACCGTCGTTCCACGATTAAAGTTAGTCAGCGCATGTAGACGTTGAATCTGAATGGCCATTTCTTCAATGGCTGATATCCCATTTTGTGGATCGACACCTGCATGGGCAGAAATCCCCCGAACCACTAATCGATATCTACCGCTGCCTTTTCTGGCAGTCTTGAGCGCACCATTAGGCTCCATGGGAGGCTCCAGAACGAAGGCGGATTCAGCCTGTCGAGCCTGTTCCTCGATCCATTCCCGCGATGTCGGGCTTCCCAGCTCTTCATCGCTGTTCATGAGCAGCACAATCTTTTTGTCCGCGGGAAATCTTCCTGTATCCTGAAGCGCCTTGATCGCAAAAATTGCTTGCAGCAGCCCCGCTTTCATATCATAAACGCCCGGACCATATGCACGTCCGCTCTCCATTCGGAAAGGACGGCGACCCGCTTCACCTAAGGGCCATACGGTATCATAATGCCCCACAAGCAGAATCTGTCTGTCGCCGGTACCTACCTCGCATAGCAAACGATCGCCATAAACCGGATTGGGTATTCGTACAACATTTCCTCCAAGCAGCCTTAGCACATGATGAGTAAACCAGTCTGCCATCTTATCGTTTTGATGCTTACTCGAAGAGGGTGAATCGATATTCACGCATTCCTCTAGCAGCCTCATGAATTCAGACATATAGGTCTCTATTTTTTTTATGAGTGACATAACCAAGAAGCAGCTCCATTAATGGGATTGTGAATTCGAACCGAACATACGATCCAATCCATATACCCGCTCTAAAATTAATATAAATACAAGACTAAGCAAAATCACGACGGATGAAATAGATGCTACGAGTGGATCAAGTGTCTCTTGCATATAACTAAAAATAGCCATCGGTAGCGTTGTCGTTGAAGGGGAAATCAAGAACAACGAAACCGTAACATTATCAAAGGAAGTCAAAAAGGCAAATATCATTCCGCTCATAATGGCAGGCTTCAAAATGGGAAGTGTAATATCCCAGAACACATTGCTGGGCTTCGCACCCAGAATGTACGCAGCCCGCTCCAGCGTATAATCAAACGAGCTTAATCCTGTCAGCACCAGCCTGACTACATAGGGAATAGAAATCAAAATATGCGCCAAGAGCAGGCCAAGAAATGTACCGGCTAACCCGATTCGTGTAAAAAATACGAGCGCTGCGATCCCGATGATTAAAGCTGGCACTGTTAGCGGAGACAGCAGCAAACCGTTAATCCATCCTTTACCCGGGAATTTGTATTTATGCAGTGCCAAGCCCGCAAGAGTTCCGATCAGTGTGGACAAAAGAGCAGACAATGCCGCCAGCTGCAGACTGAAAAGAAAAGCATCGATAAACTCAGGACGGTCCAAAATTTTCAGGTACCACATAAACGAAAAGCCTACTGGTGGAAACGACAAATATTTAACAGAAGTCCATGATGTCGGAATGATCACCAGCAAGGGTGAGACAACAAAGAGCACAACAATAAAAGTAAAAATAGAAAGCAGCGGATTTTTCTTTATCATGAGGCAAACACCTCTTTATACCTTTTCGTCTCCACGATCCTGGTGAATACCGCGACCAACGCAAACGTGGAAGTCAAAAGCAAGAATGATAAGGCGGCTCCCATCGGCCAATTTAATTGAGCCATTATTTTTTCATACGCAATAACGGGCAATACTTTCACAGACGTTCCCCCCATCAAAGCCGGCGTGACGAAAGCGCTCATTGACAAGCTGAATACTAGTGTCGTTCCGGCAATTATACCCGGTAAGCTAAGCGGGAGTGTGACAGTAAAAAAGCTTTGGGCCCGTCTCGCACCCAAAATACCGGCCGCTTTATAGAGAGAGTCGTCGATTTGATATAAACTTGTGGCAATCGCAAGCACCATATAAACAATATTGGCATCTGCAAGCCCGATCACGACACCAAGCTCGTTATACATTAACTTTAACGGTTCGTTGATAATACCTATCTTCAACAGGATGGTATTGATCCATCCCTTCTCGCCCAGAATGATCACCCATCCGAAGTTGCGAATAACGACGCTGACCAAATGCGGGGATATAATCGCAAAAGTTACGATCCCTCGCCATTTAGGACTCGCTTGAGCCATAAATAAAGCCACGGGATAGCCTAAAACCAGACAAGTAATGACGGTCAATAAGCTGATCTTGATCGTCCGCCATAAAATGCTCAGGTAATAAGGATCCTTGACAAAAGTAAGATAATTTTCGAATGAAAACTGCTCGTGCTGATCCTGGAAGCTTTGCATTAATATATACAGCATCGGAATAAGGAACACACCGAGTATGATCACTAGACTTGGCACTAGCAGCAGAAGTGCAGGACTCAGAAAAGCAAACTTCTTTGACATGACCTACTCCACCTTTCTGGGGAACACAAACATGTCCTCCGGCTTCCATTCCAGATAAACCGTTTCTCCTTGCTTTAAGGCTCCGCCCTCTTGCTCAGCCAGCAATCGTACCGTTATCGTGTGTTTACCGACAGTGACTTCGCATTCCGTATAAGCCCCTAGGAAGGAAATCAGTTTGACTTGGCCTTTCACGCTGTTCATATCCGTAGAAGCTGACTCTTCCTGAGCAAGCTGTATTCTCTCCGGCCGAACATACATGGATACTTGATCACCCGTCCGAAGCTCGATCCCCTTCGGTGAAGCACTCAAAGCAAAACCTTCCTCAGTTCGCAATCTTAATTGCGAAGGATGGGTTTCCTCCAATATACCGTACATCCGGTTCGACTTTCCGATAAACGTATGTACAAACTCCGAGGCAGGTCGGTTATAGATTTCCCAAGGAGTGCCTACTTGCTCCATTTTCCCGTTAGCCAATACAACAATCCGGTTGGATAAATATAAAGCCTCTTCCTGATCGTGGGTGACAAAAATGGTTGTCACGCCAATCTCTTGCTGCAGCCGCTTTAGCTCATCACGCAGCTCTTCCCTCAGTTTCGCGTCCAGATTACTTAACGGCTCGTCCAGCAATAGCAATGACGGTTCCGTGACCAGCGCTCTGGCAATGGCGATCCTCTGCCGCTGTCCGCCCGAGAGCTGCTTGGGATAACGATCCGCCACATTGGGAAGCTTGACGACCTCGAGAATCTTCTTCACCCGTTCCTGCATTTCGCTTTTTGGCGTCTTCCTCAGCTTCAGTCCATAGGCCACATTTTCAAAAATCGTCATGTGCGGGAACAACGAATAAGTTTGGAAGACCATCCCCAGCTCCCGTTTATTGGACGGCATACCGTTCATCCGTTTGCCTTTAATGAATAAGTCGCCTTGATCGGGTTCAAGAAAACCGGCAATCATATTCAGCGTAGTCGTTTTCCCGCATCCGGATGGACCGAGAAAGGAGACACATTCCCCTTGCTCGATCTGCAAATTAAAGTTTTCCACCACTACGTTGGAGCCGAAAGATTTTTGGATATTTTTCAATTCAACATCGATGTTTTTGCCCATGAGATCCACCTATTTCCCGACTTTTGGAGCGATTTCTTTGTTAAACCGGTCAATCCATGCCGATGTGCCGCTTCCTACTGCCTCTAAGTCAAACTTCACGATCTTTTTACGGTCAAAATCAAGCTTTTTTGCAATGTCCTCTGGAAGCTTCACGTCAACGGCAGGGTTATAATAAAGCTTTGAGCCGTACATTTTTTGCACTTCATCTGATAGTAGGAACTCGATGAATGCTTTGCCCGCGTTCTCGTTTTTCGCCCCTTTAATTATCGTGGCCACGTTGGGTACGACGTTGGCACCCTCCTTCGGAATGACGAATTCCAGGTTCACTCCGGCATCCTTTTGCACCAAGCTTCTCGCCATTGTCCATGCTGTGTAAACGGCTGTTTTGTTTTGTACATTTTGCTGAAGCTGCGCGGAGGTTTTGGCGAAGGTCGGCATATAACCCGCAATGGTCTCTAATTGTTTGAACCCGGGATCCATATTCTTCTCGGAACCGCCGTTAGCGTAAGCAAGCATAATTAAAGCGGAACGTCCAAAATTACTCGAAATTTCTGCAAGTGTCAGGTTTCCTTTCATTTCAGGCTTGGCTAGGTCATTCCATGATTCCGGAACAGGCAGCCCTTTGGACTTCACAAGCTCGCCATTATAGGAGATGCCCATCGGCGTAAAGTTGACGGCGATCCCGCTGTTTTCTGCAACTTTCAAATCCGGAAGCACCTTATTCATGCTTGGAATATCCTTTTCGGAAATTGGTGCCCACAGCCCTTCTTTCCGTCCCGCTTCTTGTTCCCCGCCTTCTACGATCGCAACGTCAATCTGCGGAGCTGCCTTTTGGGCCTTTACCTTTGCCACAATTTCAGTGGAAACACCTGATACATAGCTCAATTTGATGTCTGGATATTTTTCGTTAAATTTTTTGAAAATTTCATCTTTCATCAACGTTTCGACTGTTGCCCCATTACCGGCTACAACCAACTGCTTCTCCAATGTTTTCGGTGCTTCAGTCACTGGTGCGTTTGAAGCCTCAGGCTTCGTTGGGGTTGCCGAGGTTCCGCATGCTGACAAAATAACACCACATAGCGTTAAAACAGATAAAATAGACCCTGCCTTTTTATACATAATAAGTTCCTCCTCGAAATCGTTCTCTAATAGAGAACATCGTTTTCTATTGGTGAATATGGTACAATATTAACATGTCGATACTTGCTTCTGCAACCAGAAATTATCTGTTTTCAGCATCTATGTCAGATAAGATTACGTTAAGGACATTTATACCAATATGTGCTAAACTTACTTTGATTATTCATGCTAGATTCATAACGAAGGAGTTTCCTATGGAACACTTATCATCCGTCAAAAATAGCTGCAGATTGTTGAAATTTTTCCTTCAATCCCCATCCAAAGAGCTCGGGGTCAGCGATTTAAGCCGTAAACTTACCCTCTCCAAAGGGGCCGTCCATAAGATGCTCGCTACGCTAGAGAGCGAAGGTTTCATTAGGCAAAACCCTGCCACTAAACAGTATTATCTAGGATATACGCTGCTGGAGCTGGGGAACCAGGTTCTCAAAAACCATAACTTATCGGACTTTGTAAAACCTTATTTAGAAAGATTGGCTCAGATGTCCAACGAGCTAATAACCCTCTGCGTAAAGGATGAGCGGGACGCTTTATATGTGGATAAAATCGACTCCCAATATCCCATCCGATTTAATGTAGATATGTACCGCCGTTTCCCTCTTTATGCCACTTCAGCAGCCAGAGTTATATTTGCCCACTGTAACTTGTCCCTAATCGATGACTTGTTAAAGGAAGATATCCGTACATTTACACCCTATTCGTTTAAAGATCCCGAAGCCATTAAATCTCGTCTACTGGAAATCAAACAACAGGGCTATGAAATGAGCTCGAATATGCGTAACGTTGGCGTAACAGGTATAGCCGCTCCTCTATTTGACGCCAATGGAGAAGTATCCGCCTCAATCAGCATTATCGGTCCTTCCGATCGAATGCTCCCTCTTAAAGAGAAGTTAATCGGGCAGATCATAGAAGTGACGAAAGAGATTTCCTCACAACTGGGCTACCATGGATAACGACCCGTACACACTATAACGTCAAATTGAAAGGGGCATCCCAACGGAAGCCCCTTTACTGGTATCAAATCATGAATCCATCGTTTCTTTTAGAATCCACAAATCGTTCGTCAAGCCGCTCTTCAGGTAGCAGCCGTAGAAGCTCTAAAGCCTAGATACAAACGGATTACCCATAGCCCAGTAACGCCATGGATAATGTTTGGCTTCCCCGCTGTTCTCGATGCCAATCCTTGGCCCCGCCGCTATCGATTCTATGTTCTTTCCTTCGGCTATGTAAAGAGGAGGGGCAAAGAACGACCTTCCGTAATCTTCCTTTTCAATACCAAGCGCTTTTGTCAGTTTTCCTGGACCATTGGTAAGGGCTTGAAGCTTTTTATCTGGACCACGCCGTTCATACATAAGTCCAATTCCTGTACAGGGCTCTAACGCTCGAATTAAAACTGCCTCAGGGTGGCCGGATTCCCCACTAACCACATTGATAAGGCAGTGGGTATGCATCACATAGGTGTACACATAACCAGGAGGACCGAACATGACATCTGTTCTGCGTGTCCTTCGATTACCAAAGCTGTGTGCGGCACGATCCCCCGGACCTATGTAGGCTTCCGTTTCTACAATCCATCCCGAAGCCGTTCCTAATTCCGTTTCTTTCACAAGCAGCTTGCCGAGCAGCGAACGGGCCAACTCCAATGTGGGCTGCTGATAGAACGAAACATCTATGGGTTGAAACAACCGAACATTCACCCCCTATTTATCTGGATCCTCGACTCATTTTACCCTTCCTTTGGCGTCTTAACCCTTCCAGACAACGAAAAACACCATCCAATACAGATGGTGTTTTTAGCTCATTTCTATTCTAACTTACTCATCATTTCCGGAAGCGCCCATCAGACAGCCTATTGCCTTACTCCACTTGTGGCTTTTCCGCTGTGACACTGACATCCTTCCACGTTAACGTAGAGCTCGGATCCACCGATAAATTTTTCACACGGTTGTTTACTGCATAAATCCCTGAGCGGTATAAGGTTGGGATCAACGGCACCTCTTCACTCATTAGAGCCTGCCATTGGTTATAAATATCTTTGCGATATTCTTTATTAAAGGCTTGCTCGGAATGCCCTTTGGCCAACAGTTCATCGTTTTTGTCATGTACCCAGTGCGTGTAATTGAACAAAACGTCGCGTCCATATAATCCATATGGATCCACATCGGAGCCTGTTGACCAGGCCGCTGCAAAGATGTCGACCTTTGGATCATCCTTTTGCACCCTGTCGTAGAACGAGTTAAATTCAGTTAACCGGCCATCCACAAGCTGCACATCAAGGCCTACCTCTTTCCAGCCCTGCATATAAAATTTGGCCAAAGGCTCGGCAATGTCGCCTCCGCTCATCATCAGGAAGTTGACCGTAAATTTCTTTCCCTCCGGATCCTCGCGAAGCTTGTCCCCGTCCTTATCGATGTAGCCTGCTTCATCCAGCAGCTTTTTCGCCTTCTCAGGGTCGAATGTATAGCCTTTGGCCGTCTTGTCGTGATAGCCCATAAAGGATGGCGGGATTAAGGTGGTAGCGGGAAAGCGTAAGCCGTGGTAAAGCTTATCTCCAACCGATTGGTTGTCCATCGCATAGGCCATGGCCTGGCGGAGCTTCTTGTTTTGGAATTTGGGATTGTCCATCACGCTTTGTTCCTTTTGCGCGTCCCAATGACCGAGCTTAAAACCAATATACGTGTAAGCTGAGTCAATTTTGCCGATAAATTGCAGGTTCTTTGTGCCTTTTGCTGTGGTATATTGATCGGTTGGAAATTCAGCGAGGTCGATATCACCCTTTTTCAAGGATTGCAGCACAACCTGCGGACTGACCACTTTGACAATCACCCCTTTTAAACTCGGCTTGCCTGCCCAATACTCTTCGTTGCGGACGAATTCGACCGACTCGCCAGATACAATCTTGTTCAGTTTAAAGGGTCCAAAGCCAATCGGGCTTTTGCGGATTTTATCCGACTGCGCCAATTGATTGATCGCAATATCCTTCAAATAATGCTTAGGAAACGGAGATGCCCAAATTCCTGTGAGTAACGATGGGTTGGCATGGTTCCAAGCAATGGTTAACGTCTTCGCATCGACCACTTTGATGCCAGAAATGCTCGGCGCGCTCCCGCTGTGATACACGTCCATCCCAACCACGTCTTGGATAAGCTCACTCCCATAGCGGACGCCTGTATAGTCCTTATTGCCGATTACCAAATACGCATATTCCAAATCCTCCGCTTTTACCGGCTCTCCATCATGCCATTTGACATTGTCCTTGATTCGGATCGTCATCGATTTCTTGTCGCTAGACAGCTCGAAGGTAGCAGCTCCCTCATTCGTAATTTCATAATCCCCATTCGTGTGGAACAGCGATTCATCAAAAAATTGCAAAAGCTCTGCATCCGGTGCTCCTTTATACAATGCTGTATTCAGCGTCCCCTCAAACGGAGTATTAGACACCAATCCGTAATTCAGTACCCCATCCACCGGCTGCCCTTCGTTTTTGACGCTCATCGGGAAATTTTCGATGCTTTCCTTTGCTTTTCCCTTGCTGGCATTCGCTGGGTCTGAACTGCCTGTCGCAGTACTCGTCGTACTACTCGGTGGACTACCTGTTGAATTGCTGGCCCCGCTGCTTGGCGGACTGCTTGTAGGGCTGGCTTCACACGCCGACAGCCATAATAGAAGACAAACCGGTACACTGAGCAGCTTCGCATATTTGACCAAATTGACCATACATCGCTTCCCCCTTAGGATCCTAATCGTTGTCTCGCATCAGCTGCACGCTTCAAGGCTTGGCCGATAAAATTAATACACAGCATCATAATGAAAATTAGCAAGGAAGCCGGCAGCCATATCCACCATTTGTTTTGCAAAACCTCCGGGTTGATCGCATAGCTGACTAACGTACCAAGGCTTGGTGTGCCTTCCGGCAGTCCAAAGCCCAGATAGCTTAAACCGGACTCAATCCCGATATTGCCGGCAAGTGTCAACGTCAAATTCACAATAATGATCGAGCTGAGATTCGGAAAAATCTCCCTGACAATAATTTTCCAATCCGGCGTGCCCAGCGTCTTTGAAGCGCTGACGTAGTCCAGCTCCCGTTCCGCCAGCATTTTGGCGCGGATGAGCCGCGCTTTACCTGTCCATAAAAAAGCACTCATAATGAGGACAAACATCACGACATCATTCCTCGGGACAATCGTGATAAAAACAATCAGCAGCATCAGAAACGGCAAGACGAGAATAAAATCAATCAACCGCATAATGAGATTATCGATAACACCGCCAAAATATCCAGCGACCGAGCCAACGACCAAACCGACGAAGCCAGTAAGCAGGGTAATAATGAAACCGATTGTAAAAGAGTTCCTTGCACCGATAACTAGCTGTCCAAAAATATCCCTGCCTCCATAATCGGTACCTAACCAATGGTCAGCGGATGGCGGCTCATAAATTGCGAACAAATCAACCTTGACGACTTCCTCTTGGTCTAATACAAGCGTCGAAGCATAGACCACAATCAGCAGGAGCGAAAGCAGCAGCAGAGAGCTGAAAGCCCATTTATCTTTCACGACTTCCCGCCAAAGGATATTCACATTCCATCGCCCCCTATTCCTCTACTAGACTGTACCTTATTCTATTCGTATACGCGGGTCTACAAGGCTCAAAATCAAGTCGGATAATAATGTTCCTATTAATGTAGCCACCCCAGATATCATCACGAGCGCAGTCACGACGCTATAATCCCGCTGGGTAATCGATTGAAGGAACAGTTGCCCGATCCCCGGGTAGCTGAAGATCGACTCCAGAAAAATCGAACCGCCGATCAATCCGGTAATTTCGTAGCCAAGGAAAGCAGCAATAGGGATAAACGAGCTTCGCAAAATATGGCGGGAATAAATCCGTGATTCCGGTACGCCTTTGGCTCTCGCGGTTTTCACAAAATCCTTCATTTTCGTCTCAATGATCTCACTCCGCAAATATTGAATCACGCCCACAGTACCAATGAGTGCCCCCGATAAGGCTGGCAATAAAAGATGATGCAGCCTATTGAGATAATAATCGAATGTCCCTGCCTCCAGCTGGATATCGACGCTTCCGCCAGTGGGAAACCAGCCTAATGTAAAACCGAACAGAAACAGCATCAATACCGCAAAAATAAATAAAGGGGTCGCAAAGCTCACATAGCTGTATCCAACGATTAGCTTGTCCGCCCATGAATCATTCCATCTCCCCGATAGGATACCCAAGGGGACGGCGATCAGGTAGGTCAGCACGACAATACAAACAGATAACAAAACCGTATTCCCTATCCTTTGGGCAAGCAGCTCGGTCACAGGCTGCTGGTGCGTATAAGAAAGGCCCAGGTCGCCTTGCAGCAAGTTGCTGACCCATCTGGTGTACTGCACATATAAAGGATCGTTTAACCCGAGCTTCGCTTTAAGCTCAGCCAAGGTTTGCATATCCATCTTCGGGTTATCCGCCAATTGCCCCGTCAAGGCGTCGCCTGGCATCGCTTTGGCTAGAACGAAGATGAGCACGCTCAATAAAACCAATTGGGGGATCATGATGGCGATTCGCCGCAAAATAATGGTCCACATAGCTCATTCCCCTGTTTCTATAAGATCGCAGCCGAGTGCGTTTTTGTTATCCGTTTCAACGGGTGGACCCTGCCCTCGTGGTCAAAGTATTGATCGGCATGCAGCTCATATTCCTGCTCGATCTGCTGCCGAAGCTGCATTTGCGCCTGCCGCTGCCTAGGATTGGGATTCGGGATCGCCGATAACAGCCTTTTGGCATACATATGCTGCGGATGGTCGAATAGTTCATCCCTCGTCCCTTCCTCAACCAACCGCCCGCGGTACATAATGCCAACGCGGTCACACATGTGGCGGATAATACCCAAGTCATGGCTAATCAATAAATAGGTAAGCTGGAATTCCTGTTGGATTTCCTTCATGAAATTCAGCACCTGCGCTTGTACAGAAACATCAAGCGATGATACAGGCTCATCCGCAATAATTAGCTTCGGATTCAGCATGAGCGCCCTTGCAATCCCAATCCGCTGCCGCTGCCCGCCTGAAAACTCATGTGGGTATTTAAACACCGCTTCCGGGTGCAAGCCCACTCTTTCAATGATCTGCTGCACTTTCCTTAGTTCCTCTTGCGGAGACAGCCTCTCAAAATTACGAAGAGGCTCTGCAACAATATCTATGACGCGTTTTCTTGGATTCAGTGAGGAATACGGGTCTTGAAAGATCATTTGGATATCTCTGCGATAAGGGGCGAACTGACGCCGGCTCAGCTTGGAAATCCGGCTTCCCTCCAGAAAGATTTCCCCGGATGTCGCTTGGATCAGCCCGATGATCGTCCGGCCCGCCGTGGTTTTACCGCATCCCGACTCTCCTACCAAGCCGTAGGTTTCTCCTCGCTGTAGCTCAAAGCTAATACCATCGACAGCCTTTACTTGGTCGATGACCCCCCGCAGCAACCCGCCGCGTATGGGATAATGTACGTTTAACTCATTTACTTTAAGAAAGGCCATCGCATATGCCTCCCTTGGGCTGATCGGGGAAATAAAAGCTCCGGTAACAGGTGCAGCGCACCCAATGCCCCGGCTCCACTTCCCGTAAGATCGGATTCTCTTCGTGCTCGGTTGCAGGAATCCAGTTGATACGCGACTGAAATCGGCAGCCTGCTGTTGCCAATTGCTGCAGCGGTGGTACAATCCCTTGAATGACATGTAGCTTCTCATGAGGTGTTTGCAGGGAAGGAATCGAATGAAGGAGAGAACGTGTATAGGGGTGCAGCGGGCGGTCAAATAAGGTTTCCACATCGGCTAATTCCACGATTTCTCCCGCATACATGACCGCCACACGGTCCGCCATTTCAGCCACGATACCCAAATTATGCGTGATCAGCATAATCCCCGTATTTGTTTGCTGCTGGAGCTCTTTGAGCAACGCCATAATTTGTGCTTGAATCGTAACATCCAGCGCCGTAGTCGGTTCATCGGCGATAAGCAGCACCGGATCGCAGGCAATCGCCATCGCAATCATAATGCGCTGCCTCAAGCCACCTGACAGCTGGTGAGGGTAGCGCCCATAGATTTCTCCTGGATTTGTAATCCCCACTCGCTCCAGCAAGTCCAAAGTCCGCTGCCGTTTATGATCAGGAGAAAGCGTCGTGTGGTAGTCCAGGCTTTCCTCAATTTGTCTGCCTGCCGTCATTAACGGATTCAGCGCAGAAAGCGGATCTTGAAAGATCATGCCAATTTTGCGGCCACGAATGGCATTCAGCTCATGGACACCCAACGCTAGCATATCCATGCCTTCGAATCGAATCGAGCCTTCCAGCTTCGTTCTCTCCGGTGCATGCAGCCCAGTAATAGCAAGCGCCAATGCGCTTTTCCCGCATCCAGACTCGCCTACGATGGCCAGCACTTCATTGGAATGAACGTTTAAGGTGACACCGCCAACCGCGGCAAAATATTCTTTTTGGATACGAAAAGAAACCCGCAAATTTTCAATCTGCAAAACCGGTTGTGTCACTCCAACATCACCCCTGCCGTTGCATCTAAGTTCCGCTTGTTACCCACTTATCTTTTTATGTAAGTAATTCTAGGAAAGTACCTCCATTCCTTTTCAATGCCGAAAAAATTGTATACCTGCCAATGCCAGCCCTAAATAATTGATCCTGAGAACAAAAAAAACACTTTGAGAACTATATTCTCAAAGTATTCTTATGATAATAATATAACGTGCCACTGGACCTACAATTAGTCATTGTGCTGAATACGCAACTACAAAGTTCAATAATAAGAGATTAGCATAATTGCTAAGTAGTGTGCCTTCAATACCACTCTTCGAAAACGTTTATACCTTTTTAACAAATTCGGATTTTAATTTCATCGCTCCAAAGCCATCAATTTTACAATCAATATCATGATCTCCATCAACTAAACGTATATTTTTCACTTTGGTGCCTACTTTTACGACTAAGGAGCTTCCTTTTACCTTTAGATCCTTGATTACCGTTACTGTATCGCCATCGTTTAATACATTGCCATTGGCATCTTTGATAATTGGGGGTTCTTCGCCATTCTCGGTATCCAATTCTAAAGTCCACTCATGGGCACATTCCGGGCAAATCAAAAGACTCCCGTCCTCATACGTGTACGCTGAATTGCATTTTGGGCAATTAGGTAAGTCGATCACATTTCATTCCTCCATCGTTTTTGTCAAACGTTATTGTTAAAAAATCATCGGCCAGTCTAGCTTCTTAGGTGCTCCGAGCTTTTTGTTCTATAATAACACTTCGCTTTGGATCATGCATAACAAATGGTTAGGAATCCACAATGCTCGGTCTAATGAGCCTTCTTCGACCGAGATTACACTGCTGACTACCTACACGGGTAAAGAGAGCCCTCGTTATCACTTCTGTAAATTACAAATCCGGTAAATTTCCGGATTTTGTCCCTACCCGGTAAGGCGTCGAGATGCCTTCATAATTGAACATCATGCTCATCCCCATGGAGGCGTGCATTAAATTGTGGCAATGCATCATCCATAGCCCAGGATTATCCGCTTTTACATACACCTCGAAGGTCTCACCTTGTTGCGTTAAAAGGGTATCCAGATAAACGGGGCTTCCTTGCAGCGGCTGGCCATTACGGCTCAGTACCCGAAAGGTATGCCCATGCAAATGAAAGGGGTGGTCGCCGCCGCCGGCATTCGTGATCGTGATTTTCACATTCTCCCCCTCAGCAACAACCATCGGTGGTATTTCATGAAAACTTTGGCCATTAATCGTATTGATGAACAAATTTTGATCGAGCTTTATTTGCAGATTTTGGTCGAAAATAAATCGCTCCACGGAATCATTCGGAACCGGCGCTCCATAGTTGGCAAAGGTGAATACAGTACGCTCTGGACGGGTGAGCGGCTCGCTGCCTACTCCCACTATTACCTTTAAACCTGCTGCTTCGCTCGCCAAGATGACCTTACCTTGTTCCGGCATCTGCAAGAGCAGATCATAACGTTGCCCGGCGCCAATATTGAAATCATGATGATCCAACATTCCAGGTTCGTTCAGATCATGACCATCCAAGGCGATAATACGGTAAGAGGCACCATTAACGCTCATGTCAAACGTGTCATTCGCGGCATTAATCACCCTCAGCCTTAGCTTCTCCCCAGGCGCCGCCTCGACACTCCATCCCTTCGCTGAGCCATTCACGAGAAAAGTCCCGTTCAATTGCTGTAGAAGGATGCTTTCCTCCTGATCGTAATCGAATGTTTCTTTTTTCGGCTCCACAATAAATCGCCCAAGTAAACCCTTCTTGACCTGCTCCGAGCTGGCCTGATGGGAATGGTACCAATACGTGCCCGGAGAAACCGCTACGAATTCATATATAAATTGCTCCCCGGGCTTCACAGCGTCTTGAGTCACCCCGGCCACCCCATCCTGCGAGCAAGGAAGCACAATCCCATGCCAATGAACGGTTACCCCTTCTTGAATATCCTGATTGTCAAGCACGACACGGACCCGATCACCTTCCGTGACACGAATTTCCGGACCTGGCGTTATGCCGTTGAATGCCCAGACCTTCTCGGACTGTCCGTTATCCAACTCCTGAATGGTCTGTGCCGCAGTCAGCCGAAACTCTTGAACGGGTGCATCACTCACACCCGCGGTTATTTCTTTACATGACCGTGCTGCTTGCTCAGATACACCTTCCTTAGCAAGCTCGCCTTCGTGTGCGTGTTTGGCTCCCCCATCCATGTGATGCATTTGTCCCATATTCACTTCGAGTGGCTTCTGCAGCCGTATTTGCCAAAAATAAGTTCCCGCCGTTGCACCGAGCAAGATGACGACTGCCAATAAAATCAAGCTGATATTCCATTTCCACGTAAGCTTACGCATTAACAATCCCCCCTCTCTTGTAATTGATTAATCAATAACTGTTATTGAAATATTTTTTCCTCAGTTACGGTTTTGTAAAGCCCGAATTGTTGCTGTAATCCCGTCCGCGAACTTCGTGGCGGGTATTTTGCCAATTTGACGCTCGTACTTCTCTCCACTTAACGTCAACGGCTCTTCTGTTAAATAAAGCATCTCGACTATCTCCTTCATGACCGGGACGAACATTCCGAGCAGGGACAAGCCCATTTTGCCGAGAGGAATAACAGGCTTCGTGGCTCCGCTTGCTTGGCGAGCGATACGAACAATCTCCCTGCCGGAAATACTGCCAGGACCTGGAATATTCCAATTTTGGCCATAAGCATGATCCCGGCTCGCAAGCTCTGCGATCATAATCGCCGCGTCCGGCAAGTACACATATTCACGAGGGACGTGCATGTTGCCGATGAAAAACGCCATTTTGCCAGCGGCAATTGCCTCGAGTGTGCCTCCTAGATAAGAAGCTTGATTCGCTGTCGGTCCATAATAATCGGGTAGGCGAACAATCATGGCCTGCACGTTGTTCCATCGGCTGCTGAAAATCATCTGCTCAAAAGCAAGCCTGATCTTGCCTTTCTTTGTGTGTGGCTGTTTAGGATGCTCCTCGGTCACTTTGTCCATCTGCCTTCTTCCGTATGGATAAATGCCATCTACCGCGACAACCTTCAAGCTTAGCCGGTTGGCTGCTTCCATGACCGCTTCACCTAGCGGAATCAATTTGCTTGCCATCTCATTATACGGTACATTAGCGCAATGGAATAAAACATCCGTTCCTTCCGCGGCGGCAGCAATGTCGTCTGACCGGAATGCATCGCCGACAGCCAGCGACAAATTGGACGGATTACCCAGCTGAGCCGCAAACTGTTCCAGCTTTTGGCGGGAACGTCCAAATGCAATCGTACTGATTCCCCGCTTGACCAGCTCAGCCGTTATAACGGCACCCGTACCGCCAGTTGCTCCTACTACAATAACTCTATTCATGTTCATCAACCTCTCCGTTTTGTTATTGATCAATTACTAACTTCATTTAACATATCAAATTGTTATTGATTAGTCAATAACAATTTTACGCAGCTTATTTTGCGGGTTCAAAAATACACATACGATGGCTCCTGCACCTACTCCGAGAAAGAGATCGTATTCCACCACTCTTGAAACACAAGTTTCCATTAATTTACTTTACCATTCCCTTTCTTTCCATACAGCTTTATGAATAATTATTCACTGCCCAAGCCGTTTACAGTTATTAGAAACTAAGGTAATCTATTGGTACTGGAGACATGGGCTCTAGGCTGTCGATAAAATTCTCGACGGTCTTTTATAGGATCTCTAAACTTTCTTATATTTTTGCTTCCCTTCACAAAAAATACAACAATAAAGACCGTCTTTTGGGTAATGATAAATACCATTAAGGCTATTCCCAAATGAGCCACTCATACAAGATTCTTCTGTACTCAGTCATGTGGGGGATACGATATAGATATGATTAGAGAGGACTGTTTGTATGAAAAAAGCCATGGTTATTATCAACCCCTCTTCCGGCAAAGAAGAAGCGCTCAACCATCTCATAAGCGTTGAAGAATTTCTGCGTGACCATGGATACGAGGTTTCAGTCAATAAGACGGCCAAAGTACTGGATGCCACCGATTTTTGTATTTCTGCGTGCAAGGACTGCTATGACCTGGTCGTTTCCATCGGCGGAGACGGCACGATTCACGAAACCATTAATGGACTGATCGATCAGGAGCATCGCCCGAAGCTCGGTGTAATCCCTATGGGTACCGTTAATGATTTTGCCCGCGCGCTGCAAATTCCATTAAATCCAGCCATGGCCATCCAAACACTCACTTCTTCCAAAGTGAAAAAAGTAGATATGGGTCGATTGAATAACCAGTTGTTCGCCAATGTCGTTGCCGCAGGTTCACTTGCTGAATCGCTGTCTGCCGTAACGTCAGAGGATAAATCCAAGCTTGGCTCTTTTGCCTACATTAAAGAAGCCATTAAAGATCTTACAAGTAACCCTGCCTTGCACCTCGTCATTCGCCATGATGGACAGCTATGGGAAGGCGAATCCTCGCTCTTTCTCGCCGCTTTGACAAACTCAGTGGGTGGGTTCGAGAACTTGGCGCCAGACGCGGCTGTCGACGATGGCCTTATTCACTGCTTTATTATCAAAGATCTCAATATCTTCAACACCATTACAGTCAGCTTATCTTTACTGTTTGGCAACCTCAAGGGTCATAAGGATGTTATTTATTTTACTGCAAAACATGTAAGTGTAAGCTCCCCAGAATCTGTTAGAACCAATGTTGATGGCGAAGAAGGGCCTGCTTTGCCCATTGAGCTCAGTATTATTCCTCGTCATATTGAGGTAATTGTGCCGGATGAGGAGTAAGCCAGCCATGTAAAATACTTTTCATTATGGAGTGGATGTCGTGACTCTTGAAGCCAGTTATACCCGGACCGCTGCATTCTTTATCAGCTATAAAGACGACATCCAAGAGCAGCGTGAACCAGTTGGGCATTTCCATGATTCATTTGAGTTGGTTTACTTCTCCAGGGCGGACATTCAGATCTTTCTTAAAGATAAGCAGTATCAGATTCATGATGGCGATTTGCTGCTTATCAACGAATTTGACATTCATCGGATACTCTATAAGCCCAACTCCCACTATACTCGTTACGTTATTAACTTTAAGCACAATTTCATCCGCGACTTACTTGTACTGCTACAATTGGAGACCACGTTCAATTCCTTGGTGCAAAGTCAGACCCATACCATTTCGCTGGATTTGAAACAGCGGTATAAAATTGAACAATTATTTAAAGCATTATATGATATGCAGGAAGATTCGGTCGAAAAAATCGACTTGACCCTGGAGCCCTCCATCAAGATGAATTTGTTATTGCTGCTTATTGAATATTATCAGTTAGTTCAGATGAAAGCGTATCGTAAACGCGAGGATTTTGACAAAGAAGTTCAGGAAATCATTCATTTTATTGATACTAGGTTTATGGAGGATATACAACTAGAGGATTTGGAGCAATTATTGGGAATAAGCAAGTACACGATTTGCCGGATATTCAAGAAATCGACTCGTTTTACTTTCAGCGAATACTTACAGCATCGCCGAATTATTGAAGCCCAAAAAAAACTTATTTCATCTGATAAGCCGATTATTGAAATCGGACTGGAGTGCGGCTTTCAAAATTTACAACATTTTTACAGAGTTTTCAAGAAAATCTCCAATTGTACCCCTTCTCAATATCGAAAACAGAAGCACCACAACGGATTGTGAGGCCTCTGCTGCCGAAATATAGAAGATGCATTAAACAATAAGCTCAGGCTGCAAAGAACCGGAACCAAACACAACCGAAAATTTCTTGCCTGCCGCTGAGACAGTTTCACCATCCATATAGCATACGCTAAAAGCACGCCGGGATTTAGCACTACTGTTTCCTTCTGAACCGTGAACCGTCCAGTTGTGCAGTAGAACGGCTTCCCCGGCTTCAAGCTCGAGATTGATTGGCTCCATCACTTCATGCAATCGCTCAACCTGGTCACGGGTCAAAAACCCAGACGGATTGCTAGGGTTCATCAGATGTCCTTGGGTTTTCGGGAAGATTTTCACACAACCGTTCTCGATGGTGGCGGGATCCAATGCAGTCCAAACCGTAACTAAAGGATCACGGTCCAAATCCGTCCAACGATCCTGATGAAAGGGTAATACGGATCCGTTCCGTGCCGGCTTATTTAAAAACATAGCTCGGAAGCATGAAACACGAATATCCGTGCCATAAACTTTATCGCAAATTTCTCGAAATACAGGTTTTTGCATGTAAGATAAAAAAAGAGGGTCAAACTCCAAATTCTCAATCTTCCGATAGTTCAACGTTGAGCCTTTAAATCCGTTGGTTTGTCCCGATTGCTCATATCCCTCTCCCGCTTCGCGTTGCATCATTAAGCGCTCGTAATCCAATTCGGCTTTTCCCAGCATAATGTGGTCGATTCGCTGAGAAAGCGCAACCAACTCCATCCCGGTCAAAACTTTTCCCAGCTTCAGGTATCCTTGCTCTTCATAGGTTCTCCATTGCTCTGGAGTTATTCCTGTGCTCATCATCACATCATTCTCCCTTATTCGTATGATTGATCGTTCATACCTTTATTGTACCGAGTGTTCCGGTGCAGATCTTCACTTATTTTGTAATAGGTTTCAGAGATAACATATCTTGCATAACTCTTATGCCTACAATCACCCTGTTATAATGCCGGTATATGGCATAGTCCGAAGACTTTAAAAAGAAGCTTCTCAGCGTTCGAATTGAACTCATGAGAAGCCTTCTTTTTTGTTAAATCATGTCTTAAGCGCGAAAACTCCTGGTCTATTCAAATTCAAGCCTCGATGCCTGTTCCCCTGTTATTTCTTTTTCATTTCCTGGAAAACCTTCTTCTGCTCATCCATTACTTCTTTACCGCCGCTTTTCATGTATTCCGCGACCATATCATCGTAGAGCTTGTCAAAATCTGCAGGCTTTGCGGTTACCGTCTTTACTAAGATTTCTATAGCTTTATCCGCTAAAGTCTGATTGTATTTAATTTGTGCCTCGATCGGTCTGTCAAAACGTGGCTGCAGCTGTCCATCTTGTTCTCCAACCTTGATACTGTTCATAGTAAAGTCTTTATATTTCGGATCCGCCGCGTTTGCTTTTAAAGTTTTTTCAGGGTCGCCCATATCTTTGCCGTTAATCAGCATGCTGTAATCGAGATAATTATACATCACCCTTTTAGCTTCATCCGTATCAAGAAAAACTGGAATGCCATCGTCTCCCATTTTATAGGTAACGCCTTCAGTACCGTTTTGTAAATCAAATATCACCTTATAATCGGCCATCCAGTTCAGGAATTTGATAACCTCAACTGCTCTTTTACTCGATTTCGGTATCAGTAAATGGGCCGATAGCTGGTGGTAAATCGATTTTACATGCTTGCCTTCGAAGTTAGTGAATGGATCGACTGGCAGTAAGGTAGCAGCTGGCACATTTTTCTGTAAAGTTGAGTAATAAGCGAAATAAACAGGTTCATTCGTGTTGGTAACAGCAAAACCTACTTGTCCATTAACCAGATCCGCTTGAAATTTTTTGCCGTCTTTATCCAAAGCGAAGTCTGGGCTCATTAGCCCTTCGTTATAAAGCTTATTCATGAACTGGTAGGCATCTTTATTACCCGGTTTCATCAGGTCTGGCAGAGAGTTATACTCCTCCTCCGTCATCTTCTTCCAGAAAGACCTCACCAGAGGATCAATATTGTTGTTGTATTTGATTCCATATGGGATGACTTTACCTCCTGTGCCACCTGGATCCTTTTCCTTAAATGCTTTTAAAACTGCATAAAACTCTTCCGTAGTTTTGGGAGCCTGCATGCCCAGTTTGTCGAGCCAATCCTTCCTAATTATCGGGGTCTGGGATGCCAAAATAATTCTTTTCGCCGGTATCGTGTACTGTTTACCGCTAAAATTACCATAAGCTAGCAGATCATTACCGAGGTATTTCTTTAAATTGGGGCCATGCTGGTTCAGCAATTCGCTCAGCTCCGTAATTCCACCCTGCTTCACCCAATTTTGAACAGCAGGATCGCTATAAGTAAAAATGAGATCGGGCGCCTCATTAGCGGACATTAGCACGTTAAGCTTAGGCACTTCTTCTGTTCTCGGCACTGTAACAAATTCAAGCTTGATGTTGTTCGGATCGCCAAACTTCTCCTGCATATACTTAACAAAATAGCTTTCTGTAAGCGGAGGGGCTCCCGGAGGTGTATTACCACGGTCGAACAGCTCGATCTTCAGTGTAACCGGACTGTCTTTTTTGCCTTCGTTAGCCCCTCCGCTTGCACTTTCGCTGCCGGAACAGGCGGCTAGGGTACCCGCAAGAAGTGTAATCGCAACGATACAAGTCATTGTTTTAGATGTGGAATTTTTCCGGTTCATTGCATTCAGCTCCCTTTAATAAAAGTGTTAACCTTTTACAGCACCGATCATTATGCCTGAGATAAAATAGCGCTGAAGCCACGGATAAACTAACAGAATGGGAATAGTTGCAAACATGATACTCGCCGCTTTCAAACTTTCCGGGATTGGGGCGGTTGCACTCATTCCTTCAGTTGCCATTGAATCACTCATTTGATTGCTAATAACCAATTGGTACAGCTTTAGTTGAAGGGGATATAAGTTCTGATTAGTAATATAGAATAGTGCGTCCATAAACCCGTTCCATCGTCCTACAGCATAAAACAAGCTAAGTGTGGCTAGAACTGGTAGAGAGAGTGGCAATACGATCCGAAATAAGGTTCCAAAGTGAGAGCATCCGTCCATTCGTGCCGATTCTTCCAGTTCTTCGGGAATGGAGGAAAAGAAGGATTTCAGAATGATTAAGTAGAAGGCATTGATCATACCCGGAAGCACTAAAGCCCAGATGGTATTCGTCAGCTGTAAGGATTTGACTAGTAAATACTCGGGAATCAGGCCTCCGCTGAAGAACATGGTAAACAAAATAACTAGTAAGAAAAAATCACGACCTTTCAGCTTTTTCTTCGTAAGCGGATAAGCAGCACAAATGGTCATTACCATACAAAACAACGTAAATATTACGACTAGCGTAATGGTGAACAATAATGAATTGTACATCTTAACGTCCTTAAGCACGGTTTGATAAGCTAAAGTGCTCCATTCTACCGGAAACAGAGTTACTTTATTCGATAAAATGGCTGCATTGGAGCTTAGCGAAATGGAGATTAAATGAAGGATCGGAACAAGGCACAGGAAGGACGCAAGGGCCACAACAATAATGATGAGTGTATCTATGATTTTGTCATTCACGCTAGTTTTCATTGAATGCCCTCCTATTACCAGATGCCTTGACCGGTAATTTTTTTGGAAATATAATTCGATGATAGTAAGAAGATGAGCCCAACTACCGCTTGAAACAATCCAATAGCTGTCGCAATTGTAAATCTGGCAGATTGCACGCCGACCTTATACACAAAAGTACTGATAACATCAGAAACATCCGTAACGAGCGGATTGCCCAACACAAAAGGTCGTTCAAAGCCTATGCTTGCCATATTACCGATATTGATAATAAGGAGGATCATGATCGTCGGCTTAATACCGGGGAGGGTAATATTCCATATTTTCCGTAGCCGTCCAGCCCCGTCCACTTCCGCAGCTTCATATAACTCCCGGTTAATTCCCGTTAGAGCCGCCAAATAAATGATGGTGCCCCATCCTGCATTCTGCCAAACACCTGACCCCACATACGTGATTACCCAATATAAAGGGTCTGTTAGAAAGGGAATCCCGCCTATTCCTGCTCCCTTCAGTAAATGGTTAACCAGCCCTGTATTGGTAGAAAAAAGCTGGTAAACCATCCCCCCTATAATGACCCAAGAAATGAAGTGAGGTAAATAAAGAATGGTTTGCGCACCTTTTTTAAACCATTTAATTCGAATCTCATTTAATAGTAATGCCAACAATATAGGTGATGGAAAGGATACAACCAGATCCAACAAATTTAGCATCATCGTATTGCGCAATACCTTGTAAAAATCCCTCATTTGAAAAATCTCGCGGAAGGCATCCAACCCGGCCCATGGGCTATTCCAGACTCCCTGAAACATATTGAACTCTTTAAAGGCAATGGTCACGCCGTACATAGGTATATATTTGAATACCAAAAAGTACAGCATTGGCAATAAAAGCAGTGCATATAATTGCCAATCCAGGCCTATGAAAGACTTGCGTCTCTTTCTTGTTGACACTTGTAACAAAGACTTCGAATTTACAACGGCATTTCCAGTAAGTGGTCTTTTACCGATCACGTAATACCTCCTTTTCTTCGGGCCTTATTGGCGGTACATCCACAATAATACAGCTCAAAAAAATGATCAATATACATAAATCGCCACTTATAGTAATGTTAGAAAACGCTTACAAGTTAATCGCTTAACATTTATGATCTCTTAACAATTTCGCTCAAAAGATACTCCTAAACCACATCCTTGCATAAATTAACGACTTTCTGCCCTTTTTCGGTAATCTCCCGGTGGGAGTCCGAACATATTCTTAAATGCTCTATGAAACGAAATAACATGGACATAACCAACACGCTCCGCTATATCGATCACCGCTAGGGAGGTTGTAAGCAGTAGATGCTGTGCCTCCTCCAGCCGTACTCTTAGCATGTAATCAATAAATTTTTCGCCAAACTCTTCCTTGAAAAGCTTGCTCAAATAGCGAGGATTCATCTCGAAGCGCTCGCTGATTTGGTTCAAGGACAGGTTAGGATCCGCATAATGCATCTCGATATACTCTTTCACTCGTCCTAATAGCATATAGTTGTTTTTAACAGATCGTAAGGCGCAGATTTTATTCTCCAGCCCAGCCAGCAAGGCTCCGAGCCGCTCTCGCCATTCTTCCAATGTTTCCGAGCTATGGGCTATAGCTTCGAATTCCGAATTATACTCATTATGCAAAAGACGGGTAACCTCATCAGCCATTTCCATCATTTCTTTTTGCAAATGATACATCATATAATTCGTTATCGTTTCAATGTTCGCTTGTGAAAACCGCCCTTTTTTCAGCTCCTGGTACAACTGGGTTAAATGGAATTGCCATTGACCATCGTTTAAACGAAACGACTTTGCCAGTGTTCGCGCTATTTGGAGATGAGGAAAAATCCGCCCTTCTGTCTTAGAATGCAGATCCCAACTTCCTATAATAGTGCCTACTCCAAAAACAGGTTTATAGGAAACATATTCTTTAGCTTCTGAATAAGACTGGTACACGTCACTTGCACACTGGATCTCGGATCCAACTCCTACTGAAACCGTAAAGCCCAAATTGGTCAATGTCCACTCTTGCACTTTTTTCATAATCTCACAAACAGCTGCCTGATTAATATCCCGATCCTTATTCAAATAAAAGATGATTGCCATTTGCTGCGGATCAAACCATTCATTGGAAACCAATAATTGATCATTCCAAGCAATTTCCTGAAGCACATTGCTTAACACAAATTTAAGTAAATACTGGTCAGCGGAATTGTAGGTTTTAATAAAATGAGAAAACCGATCTATTTCCATGATAGCAACCGTCAACCGCTGAAAGTCGACAGGTAGCTGCAATTTCATTAATTCTTGTTTCCACTGGCTATCGGTCAATTCCTTATGCCCTTCGAGCCATTCAAAGAGCAGCTGCCTTTTACGAATAACAAGCCCATCCTTGTGCAGCTGTTCATACTGCCCCGCTCTTTCCAATAAGCTCTCAATAGCTGCCTCCATGTATTTCAATTCATCTTTCTCCGAATGCTTACCTAACTCGTCGCTTTTGCGTTTGGAATAACTCTGAATACGCCCTGCAAGAGCTTGAATCGGTTTATAATTCCTGTGTGTGATATAAGTAAACCAGAAAAGTCCAGAAACAATAGCTACGACCCCGACGATGATCCAAAAATCATTAAACAAGGACAGCATCGATAATTGTTTATCCATTTGCTCTCCTGAAACATATCTCCAGCCTGTATATTCAGATTTCATATACATCGGTTTCTTGTATGCGTTAGCTGTAAATTCATTTGATAGAATGTTATTTTTATCAAAAGGCTCTAAGTTAGAGGCAAGCAACCAAATAGGACCTGCTTCGAATCGAATTAACTCTTTAACGAAACCGATTAAAGACTGCACGCGGATATTAACAACGATGGCTCCCTGTTTTTCCCCAATATAAGGATAATACTTAATTAGCGATACTACCCGTTCTTCACTTAACTCATGGATAAACTCTTTAAAAGGTCTGGGATCGGTCCAAACATTCGATTTCATTTCGGAATGGTAAGCGGAAAACAGAAAATCACGGTCACCAAATCGATCTAATGGGGAGATACCGCTTCTCGATAAAATCTTATCTGCATTGGCGTTGTACAAATAAATGGAGTTGGAAAAAGGCAGAATGGAAGAAATATCATCCATTTTTTGTGAAATGCGAAAGTAATCGTAAAGCATTTTATCATCGGGGGTTGTAAAAAAATCGTTAATAGCTTGATTGGTATTGATTTCTTTGATTACTATTCGCTCCACCGACTTCAAATTAACATCGATTGCCTGTAGTACCTTCTTAGTAATTACATCGTTCGTCATTGCGATCTGCTTTTGGGCAGAGTTGTTTAATACGGCAAAAAAAGAAAAAATTAAGACAGATATCAATACAAAGAATATAGGAGCATAAGACAACAAAATACGATAATACAAGTTCAGATTCATCAATAACCCCCTGATTTGTAAACTTTTGAGACAAACCAAGCTGAATATATTCAGTTCTTAAGATATAATGAATCCGCTTACATTTATCCATATTTTAACATCTAAGTATGTTTTCTTCAATAGAGTATCCCTCAGAAAAAAAATAACCAGTCTGTAGGGGGCAGCTGGGTCATTTAAGCAGGCTTTTTCTCTTGAATATCTTCGGTTAGTGACTGCAGCCGCCTGAGCGATGGAAATAAATACATCCACAAGCCAGCAACGGCTATGGTTCCGATGCCTCCGATGAAAACTGCCGGCACGGCTCCAACAAACCCGGCCAGCATACCCGACTCAAACTCGCCAAGCTGATTGGAGGTCCCGATAAAAAGCGAGTTTACTGCACTCACTCTCCCTCTCATCTCATCCGGTGTCTGCAGCTGAACGAGTGAAGTTCGAATAACGACACTGACCACGTCCGAAGCTCCGGTAATCAGCAAGGCCACCAACGATACAACCAAGTTCGTCGAAAGAGCGAAGATCATCGTAGCCAATCCAAAAACAGCAAGTGCCCCAAAGAGTGTAGGCCCATAGGCTTTTTTTAGTGGAAAATAGGCAAAAATAATCGACATCATTAATGCACCCACCGCAGGTGCGGTGCGCATCAGCCCCAACCCCCAAGGGCCTGTATGC
Organism: Paenibacillus agricola; assembly: GCF_011440305.1. Classification (GTDB taxonomy): domain Bacteria; phylum Bacillota; class Bacilli; order Paenibacillales; family NBRC-103111; genus Paenibacillus_S; species Paenibacillus_S agricola. The sequence goes on from NZ_JAAOIW010000007.1 coordinate 292,464, forward strand.
AGAATATCCTGCGCGAATATCGGCAGAAGCGCTGTAGCCCCACCAAGCAGGACAGCAAAAAGATCAAGCGATATCGTTCCCAGGATCACTTTATGGCGATAGACGAAAACCAGGCCCATGAAGATGGAGCGAATGGTTACCGGTTCAATCTTTCGAATAATTCGTTCCATGCGGATCAGGAAGCTGAGGGTTCCGGCGACTAGTAGCGCTATGGCCGCTGTAATATACACGAAAGCAGGACCTAACGAAATCAGTAATCCACCCAGTGCTGGACCTAGGATTTGGGACGTTTGCCCGACCGACATACTCCATGCGACTGCTTGCTGCAAGATAGCTTTCGGTACCAGCTGTGGCAATAGTGCAGAAGACGAGGGCCCTTCGAAAGCACGACAAGCGCCGAGAATCGCCGCTGCCACCAAAATTTGCTCACGGCCAAGCCACCCAGCCAGATTTCCAAGCAGCAGTAACACAGCAATTCCGCCCTCGATAATCTGGCACAGAAACACAATCCTTCGGCGGTCAAAACGGTCTGCGACGTGACCAACAACGAAAGTAAGCAGCACCATCGGTGCAAACTGGGCGAGGCCCACAAAACCGAGACTGAAGGCGTCCTTAGTTAACGCATACATCTGCCATGCGATCGCGACCGATAGCATCTGGAAGGATGTCGTAGACAACATTCGCGAGATCCAGAATTTCGTGAAGGACGGGTACTTATGAATGGACTCCTCTGATTGCAGCAAAATACGGCTCACACCCTTTTGGAAAAATAACAAAATAATATAATTGGAGTTTGGGTCAACCCATTTATTATGTAAATACGATATATTATACTATTAACGCCGGATTAGTTAAATACAGAAATATCGCAGAAGCTGCCAACCTTGGCTTTCCAAGACGATATTCGATTTTTTGGCTCCAGCGGATGGCATCTTGGATAATACACCCCCAAGAGCAGTAGTCCATTTATTTTATATTTATGAAAAAAAAGCGATGAAGTTAAAGTTAAGGTCACAACCGTTACTGATGCTGCCGCTGCATAGGAGATACATGCAAAGGTCTTCTTGACAAACAGAACCGCCCAGTAGCCGTGAAACCATGTAAAATATACGGCAATGACTCCCTTAGAATTTCGCAATAAGTATCCTCGAAGCGTGTTAACGCTTACTTCATATTGTTCATGAATGAGGAGATACGAAGTTAGAGACAGGACCGTTTTCCCTTCTAAACGAATAGCACAAAGTATATTTTGCTTTATAAGAAAAACCGTCCGAAAAAATCACCGGACGGCCCTTTTAAGTTCTCTGCCTGCTAATCCATACATTTGCCCTGTGGGGTGGGAAATGGGTAGGCGTGATTACTATATAGATTTATGTAAGCATGGCAGCGGAAAAACAGTACTATGGAATGGGGAACTTGGTCATCCAAGAACGCGATCCACCGCCAATCATGTGATCCTGAAGGAGAGATATTTTTATTTATCTATCCAATACAACTTTTTATGTAGTTTATTTAATAGTTTATTTTCTCCACCATATATTTCAATTTCTTTCTTTAGTAACTCTTTATCTTTTATATTAAGTAAAAGACTAGAGCTTTTTACAAAATAATATGTAGCTTGTTGAACAAATAGTTTATCCCAATTAGACAAATGCGTCTCTAAGTCAAGAAGCACTGTCCTTAATAGATCGAAACTCATCTTACCGATTACAGAGTTTGCAATAGACATAGAATGATACTCTACTGGAATTCTATCTTGACTTATTCTTACCTGCAATTCAAAATAACTAAAGAATATTATATAAACCTTTAATTTATAATATGATTGTTTTGACGTTACTTCGAAGATATCATCAACATCTGTATCCAACTCTAATAAGAGTTCTTCTAATAAAGTCTTTTTTTCCGTTTCCATTTTTGAAAACCATTCATTGACCTCATTCAGATTAAGCTCTTTGGTAACAACAAAGCGTATAAGTTCTGCAAAACAACCCATACTTTTAACTTTTAGAGAGTACACCCCAGCATTTCTTAATCTTTCATAAATAAAGCTCTTAATAAATAAATCTGTCTCATCAAAATTCAAAATGTCTTTTATTCCTTCTAAAACAATTTGTTGTACTTTTATTTCCTTAAAATCAATACATAATTTAAGGATTTTAAAGAAAGTTACTGGCTTCTTTCTTTTGGTGTTCCTATCATTGTTTATTCTACTTACATATTCAAATATTTTTTTACAATATTCGTAAGTATACCCGTGTTGATCATAACTTAAAGATACTTCAAATAGTACAATATATATGTTCAATACTGTACTTATAGATACCTCTTTACATGTTCTAGTCAACTCATATAAATGTTTAATGATTTTATCGCAAGCGAAGTATTCCTTTGCTGAAAATGCAGACTCATAGATATCCCTATAAACGTCTGATATTTCTACTTCAACATTAGCTAGATATTTACTAGAATCCTTAATTATTTGTTCATAACATGCATCTGCCTTGGATTGGATATTTACTGCTTCGAAATCAGAATAGATCTTTTTTCTAAGCTTCTTCTCTTGATCCTCATCAAGTGACCACGCTTGTACTATTAGTGTTACCCATATTTCATTACCAAGGATACTTATATTATTTTGAATTGTTTCGTAATCCTTAGACTTTATAGACAGCAGTGTGAGGTTTGTAAATCTAACAATATTCTTAGTTATTGATATCTGTAAGTATTCCATTCTTTCATCCGAGGGAATTACTGGCGAAAACAACAATTTTCTTACTTTTTCAACATCCCTACTAATTCGTTTCTTTAGTAAATCACTCAATGTTTTAGGCTGAGTGTAGAGAAATATTTTTAAACAAGCAAATAATGAAAACGATACCAGGGCACCAAGTGAAATTGTGTCTATTAAATATCTTTTGTAATGTTTAGTGAAATTTCCAACCAATTCTGAACTTCCAGGTATAGAAGATCCAGTACTATAGGTTAAATATATCGACCACAACAAGTATAAAAGATAAATGATAAATAGAGCTACCACATATTTATCTTTAAAGAGTAAACTAAAAAAAGCTCCTGTATATCTGTTTATTATAACAGAGGCAGAACCTAAAACTACAGGTACCATTATGGGAGTTACTCGTGAAAAAATATTAATAAATAACCCTCTTAAATAATAAACTTTCTCTGGGAAGGATACCAAAATTAATGTGTAGTATAAAAAAACAGCAACCGCTAATAAAATCGTCAGCTGTAAAAAAAGTGAGTTGTAAATTAATACTAACTTTCGAGTCCCAATCAAACGTATTCACTCGTTTCCGTAACGGGCAAAATCGTATCTCCTTTTACAAAGTCAGAATCAATTCCGAACTTTTTATAAACTTCATTTAAAAGATCGTCTAAATTCATTAAGTTATACTCATCCGCTACGGCATGTAAAACACCTTCTGATTCACTCGTGTAGTTCCTTGCTTTATTAAGAAAAGCTTCTCCTTCTTTTGTTAAAGCCAAAGTATTTCCTTGATTATTTAATAATCTTTTTTCTTCAAGAAACTTAACATCTTCCTTAATCTCAGCACAATAGGGACCATAGTGCCATTTAATAAATTTGTAGTTAAATGTTTGTTGGTCTAGAGCTGTACCCGTCGTTTGAGAAAGAAAGACCAATTTTTGTAGTCGGGTAGCCCCACTAATCTTACCTGACACTTCAATCAGATTCAATATTAGCAGCTTATTTAGTACGTTTCTCTTCAACATACTAATCCCCCCTCAAAATACTATATGAATTTCTTGCTTATAAGGTCATGGATAAACATACATATTTTCAAATGGAAAGCTTAATTGTACATAAAAATGTAAAAAAGATCAATATTTTTGTTTAATTAACAACTCCCTTAATTGACCTGCCTTCTCCTTCTTTTAAATGACTAAACCTTAGAATCAGTGCAGTGCTTAATTATTTAGCTCACAAGCCTCATTTGTACAGATGCCGCGCCGCTGTAACTATGATCATTCATTGACGGTGGATAATGGATTGTTAGTCATAACCATCACCTCTCTAAAACAACATAGTTGTTAATAAATACCAAGTACGTTTTATTAACCAGCTTCAAGAATATCTAATTATCAAATGGCTATTTCACTTCTCATCATACCATAATATGAAAAAAATGGATTGGAAAATTTATTTCTAGTTACATAAAGAAACCTCCAAAAACGGAGTCCTAGAGCATTAAAAGTGTTATATTCATGTTTTCATTGTAGTTTAATTAGACCTTTGCTTCCCTAAAGAATAATATTTTTCGCCGTTACTTTTGATATGTTTCAGCGTATCATTGAAAAGGCAAATTTTTTCATTCTTATAAATAAAGAGCGCTAACCAAAAGGTCAGTGCTCTATTTATTCAATATATTTTATCGAACGATCCAACTTCGCAATTATTTCACGCTACGCTAGAGTATTTCACTTCAGGCATTGATAAACCGCCATCATATCTCGTTTATTCAATTCACGAATACGATCGAAAATAGGAATATCTGCAACTGCCTCCGTTGGTAAGCTTTCAGCAACAACATCACTTACTTTGCCAGTTAGCCATGTTTGTACGTCTATGCCATCAACGATTTCCTTGCGCCCTTCACCATTGATGCCACTTACATAACAGCTGACACATGGCACCGATAACTTGTATACGCCGTCATGGAGACCATCTTCTGAAATTACTTTCTTTCCGTTACAGAAGGGGCATGGATGACTTGCTTTAATCTTATTAATTTGAGTAACAATTTTACTGTAACCAAACGCTTCATAGACATAAGTTAGTTTTTTATATTTTCCATTGGTGAAATACTTGTCAATAATGGTTTCTCTAGTTTCAGCAATATCGGCAAAATCACAGATGGTAATCTTGTTTTTGCTGCTGATCGCCTCGATGTTACCTTTAATCTTGTCCCAAAAGGGGACGGCATTTTGTAGAACTACTTCATAACCAACAAAGCTTGCAAGTTCCAGTTCAAACATTTTCAGCGCAACTTGTGTTTCCCTAGGAAGTAAGGAGACATCTTCCGTAAGTGCAAGATCGCCGCCAACAATTGCTTTTAGTTTTTCTAGTTCCGGTAACTTCCCTACGGTTTTTATGACCTGATCAATAGGTTGCTGAATAATCTCACGAATATCCGTGCCACCAAATTTTAGCTTTTTATGATGGTTTAACACGGTTCCTTGACACACTGGGCAGCTAATCATTTCTTTTGAGGCTTTCATACCCTCTTTAATAGGAATGGACTTCGAAATAGACATATAACGCCCAAGGATGAGATTAAAGCCTTCCCATGTTCTCGAAGCCTTCCCTGCTTTATCATAAAATGATTTTTCCCAATAACCATATAAGAATGTATGCTTTTCTGCTTCTGACATCTCATTAAAGCTTTTACTAATATCGTGACCAAGTTCGTTCTTTAGCTCATCAAATAGGAATTGCAATTTTGCATATTGATAATATTTCAAGACCTCCATGACGTCTGGCAGTAATAAGCCATCCCAGAATGGCACTGTTTTGTCTTGAATAACAACATCAATATCAAATTGTTCAATGCTACGACGACCCGAACAACTTGGACAATGATTGTTTTGATAATAGAAATCGAAGCTTCTTGTATCTTTATTGGTCGGATGAGCAGCCACAATATGGTTGATCAGTCCACCCATTTCATAGAGAAAACTATATTGACTATACAGGTGTCGTTCAAGATCAATGGCGATGACAGGTGCAATTGTTTCCGATTCGTATTCACCATAAATCACACGGGCTATTGGTGATAAGCTTTTTAAGATACCACCCTTATAGACGTTTTCTGCCTTTTTAAAATAGTTCATATGATTTTCTTGCAGGTAGTGAATACCACTTTGCGGCTTGAGTGTGGAAGTAATATGCAACGGGGCCTTGCTAGCTTCCCTGTTTTTTTGACGATAATAATCATCATGACTGACAACATCAAGATATTGAACAGGCTCATGCTGTCTTTTTCCAAAATCAACGATAAAATCAGAACTTTCCAGCATATAAGCATTATGTTCTATCATCAGGATGGAGACAGATTCATCTTGCAAAATGACCCTAACACTATCAATAAATTGGTTTAAAATATTTTGCGATAACCCTTTTGATGGCTCGTCAAAAATAAAAAGCGTATGTGGGTTTCTTGAGTTAGCAAACAGCTCCGAAACTAAATGAACACATTGAAATTCACCAGTCGATAAGGATTGTGTTTTTCTTTCTAAGGTCAAATAACCAAGTCCAAGTTTTTTCAATAAGCTCAATCGCTTATGAGCGATGTCCTCATTGGGTAGTTCATCAATAATATCTTCAATCGACCGCTGGAAAATATCATCCATACTATCTTCGTTATATTTTGTGAGTTTCCTTTTAATATCAAGAAACGTCGCAATTGTTGACCGGCTGGTAATCGATTGGTTTCGATCTTGCCCAACCACTACCAGTTTATCTTTTGGATACCGCTTCTGAAAATCTTTGACTATACACGCATTGACAAGTGTAGATTTACCACATCCAGACTCACCCGTAAAGGTTACAAGTCTATTTTGGGGAATTTGAATTTCAACCATTTGAATGTTACGGCAGTAAAGATCATGAAATTGATAGTAGTCTGTTGGCATTGCCTGATTTTGGTCCCAATGGATTGGTTTTGGTCGTGGTGATTCTTCAACAATTTTTCCGCCATATTTACCACTACCAGGCCCAAAGAACAATTGCTCATCCGTTGTATCGAGCACCGTGTCAGAATGATCGATGAGCCAAATTTGATTCTTATCCCCTAATTGTTTAATCTGCTCTAAAATCTTCAAGAGTGTTTGGTGGTCAAGCCCAACGGAGATTTCATCAATAATAATAACGGAATTTTCACTGGTTGCCATGAATTCAGCTAAGTAATGTCGTGTTATCTCTCCACCTGATAATGTACCCATAATCCGATTTAATGTTAAGTAGCCAATATTCATATGGATCATATTTTGGAGAATATGCTGCTTCGCTTCACTAAGATGTAATTCCTCTGCAAGGGAAAGAATCGATTCAATGCTTAAGTTGTTGATATCGGAAATACTATGTGGTTGATTCCATAATTCCATCTTATATTGCTCAACTTCTTGATTGTAGCGCCTACCCTTGCACTTCGGACAATCGACATTTTGGGTCATACTGCGCCCTTTACAATCTGGACACCAGCCTAAGGCATTATTAAAGGAAAAAACTTCTGGAGAAATATTAAATTTTTCAGCAAGACGCTCACGAATCTCTTTAAAAACGCCAGTATGTGTGCCAATGGTTGAACGAGGATTGGATGAAATCGATGATTTTCCGAGAAAAAGAACTAAAGGTATTTCTTCCATCTTGATGGCACTGAAATTGGTTTCCATAATATCAGGAAATAAATACTGATATTCAGCCTTTGGCAATAAGGAAACGAGACGTTTCTTGGATTCTTCTCCGATGGTTTGACAAAAAGTTGTTTTACCAGATCCAGATAAACCGGCAATTCCTAACGATTTATCTACTGGTAGTGATGCATCTACTAGGTTAATATTGTTCGAAATTAATCGATTTATTTTCATATATACATCCTCTCTATTCTTATAAACGTAGTCTTTCCATGTTAGTACAGTATTAAATGTATTATTTTATTTTATTTTTGAACCTAAAACCCGAAAATACGAATACAGCGAGGTCATAAAAACTCGCCGTTACTTATGATACGTTTCACCGAATCACTGCGGTGCAAAAATTTGTGAACGGTGAAATTAAAAGGAAAAGGGCACCCTCAAAACTAGGGTACCCTGATATTATGGAATGGGGTTAACTCTACTATTTCATTTGCTTTCAAAAACCTTCAATTTCAATCGTTTCAACGATTGCCTCATTTTTTAGTGTATTACTGATCGTGCATGCACGCTCTATAACCGTTAATAATTTCTTTTTATACGTTGGATCTAGGGTTGGAGGCAGCTTCACACGCACATTAAAGTTTTCGAATCTATTGGTTCCATCTTCTGCCTTTACTGCCGAAACTTCTACATGTATGGAAGATGTATCATATTCTATTTCATCACGAGCAAGTACCTTTTGGAGGGAAATCGAAACACAAAGGCCTAATGCTGCCTCTAACAATTCTCTTGGAGATAAACCGCTTTGATTCGGTGCAACACTTCCAATGATCTGCAATCCCGCTTCATTGTATATTTCATTCTGGCCTTGTACTAATTTAATCGTTGTCATATTTAAAACCCCTTAAGTTAGAATAGATGACAAGCAACCTTATGATTGGCTTGCATTTCTTTAAATATAGGTACTTCCGTTTTGCACTTATCTGTTGCCAATGGACAGCGCGTATGAAACACACAACCCGCGGGCGGCGATAGCGGGGAAGGCATTTCACCTTTCAGAATGATCCGCTCCTTCAACCGATTGCGAGTGAAATCAGGTACGGCGGAGAACAAGGCCTTGGTATAGGGATGCAGCGGCTCATTGAATAGATCATCGGTTGGGCCCTCCTCTACTATGGTCCCTAGGTACATAATGCCGATGCGATCTGAAATATAACGGACTACACTAATATCATGGGTGATGAATAAAAGCGTGAGCTTGAATTCCTTCTGCAATTCCTTCAGCATATTTAGAATTTGCGACTGAATGGAAACATCCAAAGCGGATACGGGCTCGTCGCAAATCATGATTTTCGGGTTCATAATTAATGCCCTTGCCAAACCTATTCGCTGTCGTTGGCCGCCGGAAAATTCATGGGGATATCGGAAGTAATGCTCAGGCAGCAAGCCAACTTTTTTCAGAATATTGAATACTTGCTCCTGGCGCTGTGTCTGATTTCCCATTTTATGAATAATGAGCGGTTCCTCTAAAATGCGTCCAATTCTTTTTCTAGGATTCAAAGAGGAGAAAGGGTCTTGAAACACGAGTTGGATATCTTTACGGAAACGGCGTAATTCCTTCTTCGGTAATTTCACTAAATCTTTATTCTGATAAATGACTTGCCCTGAGCTAGCGGGAGTTAACCCTAATATCGTGCGTCCGGTTGTACTTTTACCCGATCCTGATTCTCCTACTAATCCATATGTTTCTCCTTCATATAATCGAAAGGAAACATCTTTCACAGCGCTCAAATAGGATTTTTTCCCAAACCAATTTCCGAATGATTGATGCACCTGAAATCTTTTTTGAAGCGAGATCACTTCAAGAATAGGATGTTCCGTTTTTTGATCCACCACCTTTTGCCCTCCCCTCCGAGCTGTTTATTTTTGCATAATGCCAGCATTTAACGCTATGCCCTGCATGCACTGTCTCCATCAACGGTTCCTTGTTGAAGCATAGTTCATCGGCAAAAGGGCATCTTGTCGAAAAGCTGCAGCCTTGTGGAATATCGGATAAAGAGGGCACCATCCCATCAATAACATGGAGCTTATCATGACGGCTTCCTTCCAGTTTGGGGATAGACTTGATCAATCCTTGCGTATAAGGGTGCAACGGAGTTTCAAATAACCTGTCCGTTGTCGCTTCTTCTACAAATTGCCCCAAGTACATGACCTTTACACTGGTACAAATCTCAGAAACAACGCCCAAGTCATGGGTAATAAACAAAACGCTCATTCCTAATATTCGATTTAACTCAACAATTAACTCTAAAATTTGTGCCTGAATCGTAACATCCAATGCGGTTGTCGGCTCATCGGCAATTAAGAGCTTCGGCTCGCAAGAAAGAGCCATAGCGATCATAGCGCGCTGCTGCATGCCTCCTGATAGCTGATGGGGATATTCATTTACCCTTATTTCTGGAGAGGGGATACCTATTAATCCCAAAATCTCAATCGCTTTTTTATGTGCTTCTTTTTTGGACATCTTTTGATGTAGCCGCAATACTTCTTCAATTTGATTGCCGATTGAATAAACAGGGTTAAGCGAAGTACTCGGGTCCTGGAAAATAATCGAGATCTCGTCACCTCGAATCGCTCGTAATTTGGAGAGCGGCAAGGAAAGTAAATCCTGATTTTCAAATACGACATTGCCTTCATACTCTACGGAATCCGTGTGATCAAGCAATCTTAAAATAGACTGAGACATCACACTCTTGCCGCAGCCTGATTCCCCTACGATTCCGATAATTTCCCCTTTGCTCACTGTAAAACTAACCCCGTTTACTGCCGTCACTCTTCCCCGCTCGGTATGCAAATGGGTTTTTAAATTTTTCACTTCCAATAGAGGCTTATCGTTCATGTAAATACCTCCAATCTTAGCAGAATCACTACTTCTTTTGTTTATGTTTCACATGGGGGTCTAGGAAATCCCGTAATCCATCGCCTAATAAATTCAAACTGAGAACAGACAAGATAATCATGGCACCTGGAAACACAACCATCCACCAGGCTTTATAAATAACGAGCTTACCCGATTGCAAGATGTTGCCCCAACTCGCTCCGGGAGCAGGAATACCGGCACCCAGAAAGCTTAATGCTGCCTCTGAAATAATGGCTTCAGCAAACACAAAGGTAGCTTGAACGAGTAAAGGTGATAGCGTGTTGGGCAAGATATGCTGCCAAATGATACGTGAATTACTCGCACCTTGAGCTTGTATGGCTTCAATATAGGGTTGCTTACAGATGACCAACGCATTGGAGCGAACGACTCTTGCGATACTCGGAATAAAAATAATCGTTAACGCAATAATGACATTAGTTGCAGAGGCCCCAAGTGCAGCCATTAAGGCAATAGCAAGTAAAATCCCGGGAATCGCAATCAATCCATCACAAATACGCATTAAAATATGATCCCATGTTTTGTAAAAGGCTGCATAAATCCCGATCATTAACCCGAAAATCGAAGAAAGCAGCGCTACAACAACACCGATGCTGATGGACACTCTTGCACCATATATAATTCTTGTTAGTAAATCTCGACCAAATTCGTCTGTACCTAACCAATGATCTCGACTAGGCGGTAATAATCGACTGATAACCTTCATATCATTGGGGCCATACGTTGTAAATAACGGACCCACTATCGCAAGTACAATGAATACCATAATAATACTCGCGCCAACTACCAATCCATAATTGGATTTAAGTCGACGATATTGGATGATCCACTGCTCTTTTTTTAATTTTTTACTCATTTGTTCGATATATTCTTTTTCCTGTAGCGTATTCATATTGAACCCCCTTTCTATTTACGGTCCAAACGAACACGCGGATCGACAGCACCATATAGTAAATCGATGATTAAATTTAATCCTACATAGATTAACGTAACGATGAGAACAACACCTTGTATAACAGGAAAGTCTCTTCTAACAATCGAATTCAATACTAACTGGCCTAAGCCAGGAATATTAAAAATCGACTCCACTACAACGGCTCCTGTAACTAATGAGCCGAACGTTTGCCCAATCACAGTAAGGATCGGTATAAAAGCATTTCGAAAAGTATGTTTCAATAACACTGATATCTCACTCAACCCTTTAGAGCGAGCTGTCTTAATATAATTTAAATTCAAGATTTCCAGCATAGACGAGCGAGTCATTCTTGTAATAAGCGCTGCCTGAATGGTTCCCAGGGAAATGCCTGGAAGAATTAAATATTGAAAATGTGTCCATATCCCTTTACTGAGCGGTTCATAACCTGCTACAGGCAGCCACTGAAGCTGAACGCTTACAAAAAGCATTAAAAATAAACCTAATAAAAAGCTGGGCACGGCCATTCCAAGCAAGGATACACCCATAAGAACATAATCGACAATTGATCCTCTCTTATAAGAAGCAAAAATCCCAAATGGAATAGCTAAAATAAGCGCTATAATTTGCGCCAAAATAGCCAAAGAAAGTGTCGGTCCAACATGTTCAATAATTGCTTCACTGACAGGCTGGTGCATAAAAATGGACTGCCCCAAATCCCCCTTCAATAAATCAAAAACCCAGTTCATATATTGTATGTGTATCGGGCGATTCAAACCAAGGTTCTCATTGAGCGCTTCTACTTCTTTTTCTGAAGCTTCAATTCCCAACATCACAGCTGCCGGATCACCAGGCGCAATATGAATAATTAAGAATATAACGGTTGTTACAACGAATAAAACAGGAATTAACGAGAAAAGTCTTTTTGTAATATAAGCTAGCACAAAAAACCCTCATTTATATAATTTTGGTATTCATCTAACAAAAGAGGGGTTACTGAGTTACTCGGGTAACTTAGTAACACCCTCCTCTATGGATTATTTCGCTGCTTTTGCATTCCAAACAATGGGCGTTTTGAAATGCTCGAATCCTTCAACTGATTTTGAGGTAGCTACCACACCGTTGTAATGTCCGATAACTGTTGATGAACCAAATTCATACAAGAACCCTTGCAATTTTTCCCATTCCTTCTTGGCTTCTTCTGGAGTAGCTGCCGCGCGAATAGCCACTAATGCACTTTTTACGGTTTCATTATTCAATCCAGCCCATTCCGGATTTACAGCTAATAGCTGTGGTGGTGTTAATTGATAGCCTGTACTTGCTACAAATAAATCCCATTTGCTGGTATCACTTTTAGTATTCAGGAATGTAGGGAAGTCAAAATTTACAACTTTGACTTTCATGCCAATTTTAGTAAGTTGCTCTTGAATTACTAAAGTTGCTGAGTACATTTCATTATAATCCTTGGTTGTAAGCAATGTAATTTCTTGCCCATTGTAACCTGCTTCCTTAAGTAATTGTTTTGCTTTTTCCGGATTAGCTTGATTATAATATTCCTTACCCGCGTCATTCGTCCATTGTACCTGGTTTGTATTCAAGTAGCCAGGTGCTAACGAGTATAGTTCCGGCTTTGCAAAACTAGCTAGCATAATTTCTTTGTTATTTAGTGCTGCTAGAATGGCTTTACGGTATTTAACATCCGCAAGTAAGCCTTCCGTCGTATTTAAGAATGCAGTTAAAGCGCCGCCCGGGAATGAATGCAATTTAATATTTTTATCGGCTGCAAGTTCGTCATAGTTCTCAATTGGAATACTGTCCGCAACATCATACTTGCCCGTTTTCACGCCTGCAATACGCGTTGAATGGTCTGATACGAATTCAAAGTAGAGATTTTCTGTAGGTGCATCTTTTTTTCCCGAATATCCACTGGATTTTGCATCTACTGATTTATAATCTGCATACTTCACCAAGTGGATGTACTGATCCTGCTTCCATTCTTTGAATTTATAAGGACCTGTTCCGATATACTCCGTAACTCCTGTTGCCGGTGCAGATTGTACAATCTCTTTAGGCATAATGGCTGGGAACTGTGCTTGAGTAGCAATAATAACTAATACGTCAGATGACGGTTTTTCTACGGTTAACTTCACCTTATAGGCATCAACCGCTTCAAACTTAGCATTAGTAAGAAGAAGCTTTGCACGCGATGATATAGTGATCCAACGATTCATAGAGGCCACAACATCTTCAGATGTCATTTCTTTACCATTATGAAATTTTACGCCCTGACGAAGTTTAAACGTATACGTCAAACCGTCTTTACTGATGTCTACTGATTCTGCAAGCATAGGTACCGGTTTAAAGTTAGCATCTAATGTGTAAAGTTGTTCAAAAATATTGCCTGCTGTATCAAGTGCTACAGCCGACACCGTTACTGCAGAATCCAGTGTTGGCGGCTGTGCTGTAAGTGCTACATGCAATTCATTTTTATATGTTTGCTGAACTGGAGCCGCTTCGTTGTTTGCAGTTTTGTCGGGTGTATTCTCTTTACTGCATGCGACCACCAAAAGCGATAATGCTAACATAAATACTACAAGACTATTCTTTTTGAAATTCATTGTAATCCCCCTGTTTTCGATTGAGTTTGTAAATACCCACTTTGTATATAGGAATAATATAATATAAAAAAATACTACTCTTTATATATTTGATTGTCAATCCTTTTTCGGTGCTCTGATCATGTTATTTGAACATGCCACCCTATAACCCGTTCTTTGATAATGACACTATGAAACAGAGGGAAAATACCATTGACTAGAGTAGTGATAAAGTAAGTGCATCCTTTAGAAAAGTGTTGGATGGATATATGACAAATGTGGCAGAGTCAGCGGTGTTGGTGGTCACTCTACGTGAATTATACAATTGAGGAAAATATTTTGTCGCAGTAAGCTCGTAGCGTAAGTCGCATGCTGGAGAGGGGAATTGACCTGCCGTACAACAGACCTGGCTTTCTCGATTTCTGCCCATAATATTCGCCCTATAGATGTTACGGTTCACCGTAACATCTATAGGGCGAAATGTAAAGGCACCCTTTGGGTACCACCGGTGGGAGTTAATCTACGGGAGTTCGTTCCAATGTCGGGTACAATTGTGGGAGGAATGCCTCTCTCAGCCAGCGCTCCTGCAAACAGCTCTGTCCTTATGGGGATCAGAGTTTCTCTTAACAATATGCTTCTTCCGGTAAGGTTCATTCGACTACCCTCTTTAGGTAAATTATAGAAGTAGAGGAAAAGGTACACTACGCTTGTGTAATTATTATCACATTCCATCAAGGGCTATAGCTTATATTCATGAAGTTTTCGAAATAAGGTCGCCCGTCCGATACCCAGTAGCTCAGCAGCCCTTTCCTTAGGCTCATCCCTTTCTTTGACTAAAGTAATCGCCCGGCTGATCACCTCTTTCTCCATCGCCCGTAAATTAAGCGAACCGTTTGGAAGCAAATCGAACGGAACTGCGGCTAGATCACGTAAATACGGCGGCATACTAGCTTGAGTCAGCACATGGCTGCTCTCCATGTTGATCGCATATTCGAGAACATTAGACAATTCACGGATGTTGCCTGGCCAAGGATGCGCTAACGCTATATTTCTAAATCCCTCATCCATAGAACGAATCAGCTTGCGGTTTGTTTTGGCATGCTGATCAAGGAAATGCTGGGCAAGCAGAAGGATATCCTCTCTCCTTTCCCGCAGGGGCGGTATCTGAAGTGGAATAACATTTAATTTATAATATAAATCCTGCCTGAATAACCCCAAGGATACAAGCGACTCCAGCTCCTTATCCGTAGCAGCGATAATCCGGACATCAAGCATAATTTGCTTGGAGCTATCACCTTGAGCAAAGCTCTTCTCCTCCATTGCCCTAAGCAGCTTCAACTGCACCGATTGGGACATATCGGATATATCGTCCAAAAACAAGGTTCCACCCTTGGCAAGCTCCAATTTACCCAGCCGATTGGACTTGCTCGGGTCGAACGACCCTTGACCAAACAACTCTACTAGGAGTGCCTCTTCCGATAGCACTGCACAATTGATCGTCAAATAAGGCTTATCCCGCCTTTCACTGTACCGGTGAATATATTCGCTGAAAAACTGCTTACCCGTACCCTGCTCTCCCCGAATCAAAATGGGCGATCGGCTGTTGGCCATTTTACGAATAAAATCCTTTACCAATAAAATGGAGTCATGCTTACCTATAATCGGTGCGAATCCCGGTACCATATCCTCAGAAAGCTGATTAGCCGCAGCTACAATTTGTTCAGGATCCTGCAAAATAACCACAAGATGTTGAGGATCACCGTCTTTACCCATCCGATGACAATTCGCATAAAGCTGCCGATAACCATCGCGCGAACGGAACATTATCGTCTGCCCACCACCTTTTATTACGTTGCCCGATTTGATTACCTTAAGATTCTCTAGCAATTGTTCGATGCTAGCATGATCAAGCTCCTCACTTGCAGGAAGCCGGAGCAAACGCCGTGCGGCAGGATTAATGAAATCGCACTCTCCTTCCGGATTGACCATGACAATCCCGTGATCGATATAGTGAATTAATGTTGAAATTTGTTGTTTAATAATCAATTGTTCTTCGTAATAATAATGCTCTATCATCTTGGAAGCTATTAATTCAGCCATCTTCTGCAAAAACGTCAGGTTAGTTGGTAAATCCCCAAATAACCTTTCCCTCTGATCGGGCTTAAAGGCTAATAAACCGATAACGCCAATAGTCGTTCCCTCTACCTTGATCGGGCAGCACACTTCACCGAGCTCGGAGCAGTTACCAAAATGCAAGCAAGGGCGGCATATCTCCTCTTTTCCCGGTCGCTCGATCACAACGGACTCGCCCGATTCTATGCACTTACGGTAAACAAAGTCCTCATCGCGCATCTCCTGCCAAACGTGAGATTTAATGACACCCGTCCCAGCTACCCTGAATAATTGTCGGTCTGCAACCTCGACTTCAATTTTAAGCACAGATGCTATGGCAACGACAACCTGCTGTATGGAAGATTGGATTTGCTTTAACTGCATATGTGGTGGCCCCCTTGGTATTCATGTCCTATAATCTAACATACAAATATCCATTTTTCAACAAATTTGAATAAGAGGAACTCAAATTTAGAATTAAATTAGTATCAAATTGATTCTAAGTATCAAAACAATACTTTATTAAACCCATATAAATCAACGATTTTTCACTATAATACATAATTTAATATCATTATGAGACTTGTATTGGTTCAAATAATGATTTATAGTTAGTCGTGTCACATAACATTACACAAAATAGGTTATCTAACACCAAATCAATAAATATTGGTCTTGGGTTACCGTCACAGAAAGGGGATCACCAAAATCAACAGCATGAAATTCGTTCGCAATCCCCAAGCACGGAAAAGGAAGAGCACTCGGATCAACGAGCTATTTGGCAAGGAAGAAAGCCAAAACGTCATTCAGTTTCACAGAAGCTTCCCACAATATGCGCCTACACCCTTGGTTTCCTTGAAACAGCTTGCCCAGTATCTTGGGGTGAAGGCCATTTACGTCAAGGATGAATCTCAACGGTTCGGGCTCGGCTCTTTCAAAGTATTAGGAGGAGCTTATGCTATCGGAAGATGCCTCGCACAAAAGCTTGGACAACCGCTAGAGCAAGTTCCATTCGATAAGCTTCAATCATCCTCTGTACGGGAGACGCTAGGCACTCTTACCTTTGCTACCGCAACAGACGGCAATCACGGAAGGGGCGTTGCATGGACAGCGAAGCAGCTAGGTCACAAATCGGTTGTGTATATGCCCAAGGGCTCCTCCCTCCGTCGTCTCCAGCATATCCAAGAGGTTGGCGCGGATGTATCCATCACGGATTGGAATTATGATGACAGTGTCCGACACGCTGCGAAAGAGGCGGCGACTCATGGATGGGAAGTCATTCAAGACACGTCCTGGGAAGGATACGTCGATACACCTACACATATCATGCAGGGCTATACGACAATGGCTAATGAGGCACTGGAGCAATTGGTATCGGAAGAAGGCTCACAGCCCACGCATGTTTTTGTACAAGCAGGGGTTGGTGCGTTCGCCGGAGCCGTAATCGCCTACCTGAACGCTGCTATGGACCATTCTCCTACCAGTGTTGTCATTGAACCCCATGAAGCTAATTGTTTGTTCCGCACTTGCGAAGCCGGTGACGGTAAGCTGCATCGGGTAGAAGGCGAGATGAATACCATTATGGCTGGGCTTGCTTGCGGGGAACCTAATCCACTTGGCTGGGAGATTCTAAGCGAATTCGCGGATATGTTCGTCTCGTTGCCAGACTCCGTCGCCGCTCGAGGCATGCGAGTGCTGGGCAATCCATTGCTGGGTGATGCACCTGTCATTTCCGGCGAATCGGGCGCAGTGACCGCTGGGTTCCTAAGCATCGTCATGAATGACCAGCGCTGGCTTGACCTTCGCAACCAACTCAGCTTAAACGCTGATTCAATTGTGCTTTTGTTCAATACCGAGGGCGATACCGATCCCGAGATGTACAGACAAGTCGTATGGAACTGCGAGTGCGACTAACTGAAGACTTTGAGAAAGGGGATTGAAGGAACATGCTGGACTTTCAACAAATAAAAAATGCTGCGCAGTTAAACCAAGCGGACATGTTCAGCTTCTTACGCGATATTGTCGCCATTCCAAGCGAGAGCGGCCGCGAGCAGCAGGTAGTGCTCCGAATTAAGAAAGAAATGGAGAAGGTTGGCTTCGATCGTATTGAGATTGACCCGATGGGCAATCTTCTCGGCTTCATTGGCCGGGGCCAACGCTTAATCGCCATGGATGCCCATATCGATACCGTCGGCATCGGCAATCCCAAAGCCTGGAGCTTTGATCCCTACCTAGGCTTCGAAGACGATGAAGTCATTGGAGGGCGAGGAACGAGCGACCAAAAGGGTGGCATGGCGTCAATGGTATATGCCGGTAAGATCATTAAAGATCTCGGACTTGAGGACGACTATACGCTGCTTGTCACGGGAACTGTCCAAGAGGAAGACTGCGATGGACTATGCTGGGAATACATTATTAATGAGGATGGCATCAAGCCGGAATTTGTCGTCTCCACGGAGCCAACCTCCTGCCAAATTTATAGAGGGCATAGAGGACGGATGGAAATTAAGATTACAACGCAAGGGCTTAGTTGCCATGGCTCAGCTCCAGAACGAGGCGATAACGCTATTTATAAAATAGCGCCCATTCTTACCGATTTGCAGAAGCTAAATACCCAGTTGATCGAACATCCTTTTCTGGGTAAAGGCACCTTGACGGTATCCGAAATTAGCTCCACTTCCCCGTCGAGATGCGCTGTAGCCGATGGCTGTACGATTTCCATCGACCGTAGATTGACGATAGGCGAAAGCTGGCAGGAAGCGTTGGAGCAGATCAGAAACCTTCCTTCCGTCATCAGCATGAACGCGATCATCGATATCTACGATTATACAAAGCCTTCTTACACAGGGCTCCGCTATCCGAAGGAATGTTATTTTCCAGCTTGGCTTCTAGAAGAGGACCATCAGGTTTGCCAGACACTGGTTGAGTCTTATCGTTCATTGTTCCAGCAGGAACCTTTAATCGATAAGTGGACTTTCTCCACGAATGGTGTCGCGATCATGGGCATGCACGGTATACCATGCATTGGATTTGGCCCTGGTGAAGAAAGTGAAGCTCACGCCCCTAACGAAAAGACTTGGAAAAGCCACCTCATTCAATGCGCAGCGATGTATGCCGCCATCCCTACCCTATACGTGCAAGCATGTGCAAATAAATCATAAAAAGGAAGCTGACCTCTATGAAAAAGAAAATGTATGCAATCACCCTATTTATTATTGTAGCTGCTATTACGCTCGTGGGTTGCTCTTCCAATAAAGATTCTAATTCCAGCGCTGGTCCTGCTTCAACTGCCGCTTCCTCGGAATCATCGTCTTTAGCCGGCAAAAAGTTTATTATTGCGACAGACGCCACGTATGCCCCTTTCGAATATGAAGAAAACGGCAAATTTGTGGGCATCGACATTGACCTGATTGCCGCTATTGCCAAGCTCGAAGGATTCGAATATGAACTGAAGCCTATGGATTTCAAAGGCATCATTCCTGCCATTACTTCTAATCAAATTGACGCGGCGATTGCCGGCATGACCATTACGGATGAACGCAGAAATGCGCTGGACTTTTCGGAAGGCTATTTCGAATCTGGCACATCAGCCATCGTGAATATCAACAACAAAGCCATTCAATCCCCTGAAGATTTCAAGGGTAAAACGTTTGCAGTCAAAAAGGGAACCGTAGGTGCCAAATATGCCGAAGAGCATAAAGAAACATATAACGCGACAATTAAGTATTTTGACGATACGCCTTCTTCCTTCCAAGAAGTGTCGATTAATAATGCCGACGTCACCTTCGAGGATTACCCGGTTATCGCCTATATGCTGTCTGTCAACAAAGATGCAAAATTGAAGATTGCCATCCCGAAACTAGCGATTGAAAACTATGGCTTCGCAGTCAATAAAGGGAAAAACAAGGAGCTATTAACTGCATTCAATAGCGGTTTAAACAAGCTGAAGCAAAACGGCGAATACGACAAAATTTTGGCTAAATATTTAGGAACAAGTAAGTAGGGAGGGCAATCACCATGTGGGATCTGTTCATCAATAGTTTTCCGAGTTTATGGAGTGGTACCCTCATGACCTTGAAGATTACAGCGGTGGCCCTCGTGGCCGCCTCCGTAATTGGATTGATTGTCGGTCTGATGAATATTAGCCGAATAAAGACGCTAAAGGTAGCTGCTATTATTTATATTGACTTGATCAGGGGAACTCCGCTTATCGTTCAGGCGTTCTTCATCTATTTCGGCTTGCCGAGCGTACTGGATATTCGAATCACCGCCCTTGCAGCTGGATTAATCGCCCTCAGCCTCAACGCCGGTGCGTACATGGCCGAGATTTTCCGGGCGGGCATTATATCCGTAGATAAGGGGCAGATGGAAGCAGCACGCAGCTTGGGATTGCCTTACGGAAGAACCATGATTAAAGTCATTTTACCCCAAGCGATCCAACGAATGATTCCCGCTATTCTTAACCAAGTTGTCATCTCGTTAAAGGATACATCGATTCTATCGGCCATCGGAATACGCGAGCTCACGCAAAGCGGTGAAATCATTATTGCCTCGAATTATAAAGCGTTCGAAATTTGGGGTATGGTCGGAATGATGTACTTGGTTATTATTACCTTGTTGTCTTACGCATCCAGAAGAATAGAGAGGTACTTCCGCCTATGATCAGAGTGAGAGGATTGTCCAAGAGCTACGGCCGGCTGCAAGTATTACACGAAATCAACCTAGAAATTCACAAAAATGAAGTCGTGTGTATTATCGGACCCTCTGGATCCGGCAAGAGCACGCTCCTTCGCTGTTTTAACAAATTAGAGGAGCCTTCTAAAGGGGAAGTTCTCATCAACGGGTGCAATCTAATGGATGCGAAAGTCGATATTAACAAAGTGCGCGAGAATATCGGTATGGTGTTTCAATCGTTTCACCTCTTCCCGCATATGACAGTGCTTGATAACATCACCTTAGTACCTATTCAACTGAAACGGGAAACCAAATCACAGGCAAAAGAATCCGCACTTGCACTTCTCGATAAGGTAGGTCTTCGGGATAAAGCCAACGAATACCCGGAACGTTTGTCAGGCGGCCAGAAGCAGCGCGTTGCTATTGCTAGAGCGCTGGCCATGAATCCAGACGTTATGCTGTTCGATGAGCCAACATCAGCTCTGGATCCGGAAATGGTCGGAGAGGTGCTGCAGGTGATGAAACAACTGGCTATTGAAGGCATGACTATGGTTATTGTAACCCACGAAATGGGGTTTGCCAGAGAGGTCGGAGATCGGGTTATCTTCATGGATGGAGGTATGATTGTTGAACAAAACACACCTGAACAATTATTCACAAATTCCCAAAACCCCAGAGTCAAGGATTTTCTCAAAAAGGTTTTATAAAATGAAAAAGTTCCTAAGCTCAAAAGCTAGGAACTTTTTGGCGTTTGACGCGCCCGTCTGCCAACGAACTTCTTAGTAAGCACTCCAGCCTGAATCCGCTGAAATGACTTGTCCATTAACAAAGCTTGATTCATCGGAGGCTAAGAACAATGCAACCTCGGCAATTTCCTCCGCCTTACCCATACGTGGATTAATAGCCATCCCAAGTTGTTGTCGAGAAGCACCAAATGCGTTGATGTTCGTCATCGATGAACCAATATTGGTCTCAACTCCGCCTGGCGCAATTGCATTACAACGAATGCCCTTTAATGCATACATGAAACCCGTATTTTTGGTGAAACCAACTACTGCATGTTTAGATGCTGTGTAAGCGCCGCCCGCACGAGCACCGTATAATCCTCCTGCAGAGGCAATATTCACAATAATACCTTTATTTTTTTCCAAGAAGATCGGCAGAACTTTACGTGTCGAATACATGACACTAGTCGTATTAATCGCAAAGATTCGTTCCCAGCTATTATTCGTTATATCTCCTGCAGGTTCAAAATTATCCATAATACCAGCATTATTCACCAAAATATCGACTGTTCCATAAGTGCTGACTGTTGTATCGATTAATTCATTAATTTCTGCTTCTACTGCTACATTTGTTTTAATGGCAAAAGCTGTCCCACCATGAGTCTTAATTTCGTCAACTGTTGCATTCGCACCATCCAGATTTAGATCTGATACAACAACCTTAGCTCCCTCTTTCGCATAGAGAATAGCGATAGCTTTTCCCATTCCTGATGCTGCTCCTGTTACGATTGCAATTTTATCTTGCAGTCTCATGCAAATTCCTCCCCGTATAACTAGTGATGCTTCTTTGCTCAAAGCCTCATTCCTCATTACAGGAATGGCTCCCAATTGTAAGATGTAAATTTCTTGCACGCTAAATAAACAGTTTTCGCAAAATGGCGACTTGTATAGTTTAGCCAATATTAATCAATAAATACAATAGGGACGCTGCTTCGCGGCGTGGCTAGTATCCTCATACCAGACAACCTGTAGACGGCTGTTTGAAAAATCCTCTTGGTAAGCCCCTAAATAAAAATCAGATCTAGAAAAGAATCGATTAGACGGTTTGGATTATCCATTCCTTTTTCAGATTCAGAATGCTGAGCAGAATTCAATTCAACCAGACCATGAATAAATGCATACATGATTGCGGTTGATTGAGTTGGAGATTTTCGGATATTCCCCACCTTTTCTAAACACTCTTCTACAAACTTAAATATCCCAAAAGCAGAATAGTAAATGTCAGGGTATAGCTCCTTATCCCATTGCTTTCGGAACATCAAATGGTAATGCTCCTGATTTTTGATGCCAAAATCATAATAAGTATACAAAATGGCATATAAGAGTTTTCGAGAATCGGATATGTTTTCCGTTACTTCGCGAATATTGCTGGTTAGCGTCTCAAAATTCCCAGCCGTAATAGCTGCCAGCAAATCCTCCTTATTTTTGAAATGTCTGTACATGGCACTTCGGGACAAGTTCATTTCTTTTCCAAGCTCGCGCATACTGATGCCGTCAATGCCTTGTTGATCAATCATTTGTCTGGTGATATGAATCAGCTTTTGTTTGGTATCGTTCATAATATCCTCGTATGATATGGATTAAATATTCGTATTCAAATTTTACACCAATATGTTGACAACGTCAACTTCGCAGGTTTATAATCACCACATGTTGACAGCGTCAACAAATCGCCTTCAAATTATGGAGGCCATACTCTAAAGGAGAGTGTATAAGGAATGAGTCCACGGAAACAAACGGTTATCATAACAGGCGGAAACTCAGGATTAGGATATGAATGCGCTAAAGAAATAGCTAAGTTTGACAAAAATAATAATGTGGTGATCGCTTGCCGCAATGCAGGTAAAGCCAAGAAAGCAGTAGACTCACTAATTCTGGAAACTAATAATCCAAACATAACTTCCTTAGAGCTTGATCTTTCGTCTTTGGAATCCATAAGAGGTTTTGTACACGAGTTTTCACAAAAGGATTATCCGCCTTTATATGCGCTTGTATGCAACGCAGGCGTACAGTTTATCGATAAAACACATTTTACAAAAGATGGGTTTGAGGCCACCTTTGGAGTCAATCATCTTGGACATTTTCTCTTGGCAAATATGTTGCTTGGTCAAATAACGCATTCAGGCAGAATCGTGTTCGTCAGCAGCGGAACTCACGATCCATTGAAAAAGACTGGAATGCCAGCACCTGTTTTTGTGGACCCCAAAATATTGGCCTATCCTGACCAAACGAGCTCAAACGAAGCTATATCTTTAATTGGCAGACGTCGCTACACGACTTCAAAGTTATGTAATTTATACTTCACCTACGAGCTGGCAAATCGAATAAATCAACAAACAGAAACCAATATTACAGTAAATGCTTTCGATCCGGGAATGATGCCAGGTACGGGGCTTGCTCAAAGCTATACTCCGTTTATGAGATTTGTTTGGAAATATGTCCTACCTGTTTTAACGCTATTTATCCCTAATGTGAATACTGTGCGTCAGTCCGGAAAAGCTTTGGCTGCTCTAGTAACCGATAGTAACCATAATCGAACAACAGGAAAATATTTTGAAGGTACGAAAGAAATAAAATCCTCCGAACTCTCGTATAACAATGAGAATAGGAAACAGTTATGGAAAGCTAGTGTAGAGTTGTCGAAATTAAATAAAACGGAGACGATTTTAGAAGTAGGATTGTAAATTTACCGATGACCCCTCCGGATTATCATGTCACGAAATAGATGACAAGGGTTATGCTTCTTTCTTGTGGCAACAAACACTTGACAGAGTTTATAATGATCCTATACGAAGTGCTTTTGGTTAACGCATACGAGTAATTGGAGGTGACATACGTGGGAATAAATCATTCCTCACCCGCATTGGGTGAATTCATTAAATCACGCAGGGAACGGTTGCAGCCTTCAAAAGCGGGGATACAGCCACTTCCCGGACGCAGACGCACCCCGGGGCTTCGAAGAGAAGAGGTCTCATATCTCGCCAATTTAAGCGTGACTTACTATACTTGGCTGGAGCAAGGTAGAGAGGTTAATCCTTCGCCGGAAGTGTTGCTAAATATCAGTAACGCGTTGATGTTGGACGAAGACGAGCAGAAGCATCTGTTTGATCTAGCAAATGTAGACCCGTCGAGCGCAGGTGTAGTGCTAAATAGCGGAAGATCAGATTTCGGATTTTTGCAAACGCTCGTAGATCAATTGCATTATCCTTCTTACGTCACAGACGAAGGTACGGATGTAATCGCCTGGAATCGGGCAGCAGAACTGATTATAGCCGATTTCAGCAGTCTGCCGAAAAGCGAACGGTATATGATGAACATTATGTTTTTTAATTCGGATTATCGCCAGAGACTCGTAAATTGGGAGGGGTTTGCCCGATACACCACGGCGATGCTGCGGGCAAATTTAGACCGTTATAAGGATAATCCACTGTATATGGAACGATTCGAACGTTTGAGACTGGAAAGTGAGGAGTTTGCACATTTCTGGGAGCTCTATGAAATCAAGCAAAAGCGGGTCGCAACCGCATTATTTCGTCTTCCGGACTCACAGGAGATGGAGTTCGTGATCCATTCCGCTTCTGCAGTCGACAACGACCCGGGTCTGCACTGGTGTTTCTTCGTCCCAGTACCCGAATCAGGCACCGAAGAGAGATTATTGCGTCTACTGAAGCGGGACATAAAGCAGTATTAATATTACACCTGGCATGAGTCGGAGGTAGCATTCAGTTCTCTATCTGATAATGAGATTTCAGGACCAGCTCCTGCCTCTGTCGGCTACTTCAAAAAGCAACTGGTTTACGAAATCTCAATATCTCCTTTCAAAACTTGCCCTTTTTATGGTGTGGTTCAGGATATCACTCTATCGGCGAATTTTGGGGTGAAGAAAAGGACAACCCGATTCGATGGTTGTCCCTTGTATATTTTTATCCCCACGATGGAGAAGTGGATGCTGTCTAAGGGAGCAAGATGTCTAAGGGAGCTTGAAGCTTCCGTAGAGCTCGAATTGTACCATCATTATACCCGTGAAGTAGACCTTTATCTGCAGCAGCATCTACAGCTTCGATAGCCCAACGGGAAACCTCCGAATTGTCCTTGAAGCTGACAGTCTCGGCCGAAGCATTGAGATTTAACGCCCGAACGATGATTACGGCCATCTCTTCCCGCGTGATCGGACTGTCTGGACGGAAGCTTCCATCACCGTCTCCAGTTGCGATTCCCAACGCTGCAACCGCGCCAATCGAGTCCTTAGCCCAAGATCGTTAGTATCGGCAAAGGTCTTGCTATCTGGCGCAGTTAATTTGCTTGAGCTAATGACTACTACTGCCTTCGTCACTCGGGACTTACGCCCATGCTCGGTGCACTAAAAATACAGCCCCAATTTGTTGGGGCTGCATCACATTGAACAAGATAGCCAAGTTTCATACGCTATACTAATTTCAACCTCTATTCACTCTTTTTTGCCACAATATTTAGCATTACTGTTACTGCCTCGGCTCTTGTAGCATGATCTTGTGGGGCGAATTGGTTATCGCCTTTTCCTTGCACAATACCTGCTTGCTTCACAAAAGCAATACCGCCTTTCGCCCATGCCGGAATATCTTTATCATCCACGAAACCAGTTGCCGCATTAGCCTGCAAAGTCTGACCCATCGCATTAGCTAGCATTACTGCCATCTCAGCACGTGTGATTTCTGCGTCTGGACGGAAAGTGCCGTCCTCATAGCCCATAACAATGCCTGCTTGCACCGCTTGCGCCACTGCCTTTTGTGCCCAGTTTCCTATCTTCAAGTTATCTTTAAAAGTTAACGCGGTGCCTTCTCCTTGCGGTTTCAATGTATTCATCAGCATCACAGCAAATTCTGCACGCGTCACGGTAGCATTTGGCTTAAATGTGCCGTCTGGATAACCGCTGATTATTCCCTTGCTTACCGCTTGCTTAATGTTAGCTTCAGCCCAATGCCCCGTAATATCGCTAAAGCTGTTAACTGGCTTAATGGGTAACTCATCTGCTATACCAACAGCCAGCACCGCATACTTCGTAAAGTGATTTGTATTAATAGTAATTTTATTCCCTTCGATCTTGCCACCAGGAATTTCAATCCATACCTTATTCACTTCGTCATAATAGAATACAGCTGCCTTCTGGTTGCTATTCATGCTTGATGGATCAAAAGCAAATATCAATGTTACAGGATTGCTGAAATTTTCCGGGAAATTTTTCAGAATCTCAAAGACAGAGCTGACGAGTTTCTCATTATTTGTTAATAGGCTATGAGTCTCAAATAATTTTTCGATGGTTAATTGCAGTTCTTTGGATGTCGCATTTGCCGGAACCGAGATGGTTACCTCAGTTTCTAAGCTCACTTCGCCTGCCGCTCCTATGGGAAGTGTTAAACTACCATTTGTGGAGATAATATTTATAGGGCTTGGTGTCGGAGATGGTGTTGATGTTGATGTTGATGTTGGTGTTATCTCCGTTACTGTATCCACTGCCTTTGCCACAATTACTGTTCGAGTTTTCTCTTCGGCAACGTTACCTGCCGTATCACTCACATTGTAGTGGTACGTATACGCCCCTGCTACCGCTGTATCTAGCGTGGTTCCCAAGTTCATCGTATTGCTAATCGTCACCACGATACGGCTCGTTAAATCTCCATCGATATTATCCAATGCCGTTGCGCCCGCATCCGTGTAGCTGGCTCCAAGGGTCAAATTTACCGCTGCATTTCCGTTCAATGTTATTACCGGCAGCGTGATATCCGGTATGGCTACTACTACACTTCGCGTTACTTCTGCAGCCGCATTGCCTGCCGTATCACTTACATTGTAGTGGTACGTATACATCCCTGCTACCGCTGTATCTAGCGTGGTTCCCAAGTTCATCGTATTGCTAACCGTCACCACGATACGGCTCGTTAAATCTCCATCGATATTATCCAATGCCGTTGCGCCCGCATCCGTGTAGCTTGCTCCAAGGGTCAAATTTACCGCTGCATTTCCGTTCAATGTTATTACCGGCAGCGTGATATCCGGTATGGCTACTACTACACTTCGCGTTACTTCTGCAGCCGCATTGCCTGCCGTATCACTTACATTG
>NZ_JAAOIW010000007.1:320075-391761 GCF_011440305.1 Paenibacillus agricola
TGTAGTGGTACGTATACGTCCCACCTACCGCTGTATCTAGTGTGGTTCCCAAGTTCATCGTATTGCTAACCGTCACCACGATACGGCTCGTTAAATTTCCATCGATATTATCCAATGCCGTTGCGCCCGCATCCGTGTAACCGGCTCCATGGGTCAGGCTAACCCTCGGATTTCCGTTCAATGTTATTACCGGCAGCGTGATATCCGGTATGGCTACTACTACACTTCGCGTTACTTCTGCAGCCGCATTGCCTGCCGTATCACTTACATTGTAGTGGAACGTATACGTCCCTGCTACCGCTGTATCTAGTGTGGTTCCCAAGTTCATCGTATTGCTAACCGTCACCACGATACGGCTCGTTAAATCTCCATCGATATTATCCAATGCCGTTGCACCCGCATCCATGTAACTGGCTCCATGGGTCAAGTTTACCGTTGCATTTCCGTTCAATGTTATTACCGGCAACGTGATATCCGGTATGGCTACTACTACACTTCGCGTTACTTCTGCAGCCGCATTGCCTGCCGTATCACTTACATTGTAGTGGTACGTATACGTCCCACCTACCGCTGTATCTAGCGTGGTTCCCAAGTTCATCGTATTGCTAACCGTCACCACGATACGGCTCGTTAAATCTCCGTCGATATTATCCAATGCCGTTGCGCCCGCATCCGTGTAACTGGCTCCAGGGGTCAGGTTAACCCTCGGATTTCCTGTCAATGTAATGACCGGCAACGTGATGTCCGGTGCCGATTTTACTGTTAAAGTATAGGTGACCTTCGTTATTCTATCCTGTGCTGTAACAATGACCTTCTTGCCTGTTGTCAAAGTTGTAGCTGGGGTTACTCCGTCAGCATCGTAAACTTCAAATATTGCATTCGCTGCAGGCGTGATCGCTGTCTTCAATGCAGCTAGCGTCGTTGCATATGGAATGTCCGTTATGGTTTCATTCATTGTTCTGCCTGTACTAATGGTTCCAATTACCGAGGTTAACGTTGCAGCCGTACTCATCCATTTCGCGTAAAGTGTCTTACTCAATGTTATCGTAAATGTCTCTGCCGCCAAATAGGTTATACCGCTTCCGTCTGCTAATGTGTTCCATCCTGCAAATGAGTAGCCCGAATTGATTAAACCGCCTGTATTCCCATAAACGCTTACAGTTGCTCTCTTCAAGTAGGTGCTGCTGTCGAATGGTGTGACCCCTTCGGTGTTTCCATTGCCGTCATAGGTCACATAGATTTGTACACCTTGTAAAGTGGGATATCCGTTATTTCGCAATGCATTTATTGCCCATCTGCCCGACAAGTCCCAACCTGCATCGGTATATGTGGTTATTTGCTTCATTTCTGAGGATGTTTTACCAGTACCTTTTCCTGTATCTACCTGCCTTGTTGTATTCTTGTCGTAGAAGCTGTTGTTCACTGTTCCAACACTGTTACCTCCTACCAAGCCGCCTATATCGGATGTCCCACTCACTCTTCCTGTGGCATAGCTTTTGCTGATTATATAAGCATTTGATCCTACCAAGCCACCTACATTGTATGTTCCACTCACACTTCCTGTGGCATAGCTGTTACTGATGGCTTCTTGACTATATCCGGCCAAGCCGCCCACTTCGGATGTCCCGCTCACACTTACTGCCGCGTAGCTGTTCACGATTGTACTCAGGTTTAGTCCCACTATACCGCCAGAGTTTGCTTTTCCGGTAACACTCCCTGTGACGGAGCTGTTGCTGATTGTTCCCTGGTTATTTCCCACCAAGCCGCCTGTTATTGCTCTACCTTTGACAGAAATATTTTCAAGAATTATATTTTTCATCTCACTATAAGCAATTATTGCGAATAGACCTACATTATCCGTTGTGGTTCTATTAATCTTTAGATTCATGATTTTAAAACCATTACCGTCCAAGTTTCCTATAAATATTCCTGACCCGTTGCCGCCAGTATTACCTATAGGTGCCCAGCCTGACCCGGTTGAATAAGTACTCAAATCAATATCTGCTATCAGCTTGTAGTTATTGTCACCATCTTGTAAATGATTCCTGAGCTCATTGAGCTGAGCAGCAGTTGCAATTTGATAAGGATCAGCTATGGTACCTGTTCCTCCAGCGAAAGCTACCGCTGCATACACTTTATCTCCCCCAATAAGCAGCCCATTCAATCCACCTAATACCATCAATATCACTAAGATGATAGACATTCCTTTTTTTAAATTAAAACGCATTCCATTTCCTCCTTTAAATCTTCAACTTACTTATCTCAAAAGACCAAATTGTAAAAAAAAGAGCCCTCATTTCTACATTTATCGACAAATGTTCGCACGGAACCCAAGCAGTGGGCTTTATTGGAGAAGCACAACAATAAGGTCCCGCTGTGTTATAAAATTATTGCGCCTCCTAAATGAAAGGACCTACGCCTTATGACATCATGTAAATATAAAATCCCACCTAACCATCGATAAACAAAAAAAATTATACCTTCTAAGTATAATTCAATTAAAAGACCTTAAATAGATGATCTAATTCACTAGCAAAGCAGTATTTTCGCCATTTTCCGACACTCTTCCTCTAACTTACATGACTTAAGTCACGTCTGTAGTAATAAAAACAGTAAACATTTGTATGAATGGAATCATTACAGTTTCATAACTACCACATTCTTTAAATACTTCAACTGGAATTAATAAAAACGCTCTGACGAACCTTTCATAAACTTTATCAGGGGACTTCTATTTGAGCTTGCGATATACAATTTAAAACGTATGAATGATAACCTTCTATCCTATCGAAAAATTGGAAGCCCTAGCCGAGTTCCTAAGAATTGACCTGGACAGCATTCAGGTGTGGAGGGACAACTCCCTGACTATTGGAAGTGACGATACGATTAAGTATTACGTTACAAAAGGAAAACGCAAATACGGCGAGCTATTAGGACGCCGTAGCGACTTGGGTATTGGGAAGGAAACGTTCCTCCCTAAGTTCTGGAAAGGATATTATTCCATAGACAGTCAAGGCAAAGAACTGTGGATCAGCTTCCAATTGTCCGAATTACTTGACCCTCGAAACGACTTCTTGTTTAAGCGTATTTTCGGTAGCGATGAAAATCACGATGTCTTACTGGCTTTCCTCAATAGAACATTCGTGGAAGCCGGAAAGCCACAGTTGACGCAGATCATTCTGCTCAATCCCTATACAGAGAAAGATGCTCCTCTGGATAAGCAATCGATCCTGGATATTCGCGGCAAGACCGCAGCAGGTGAACTGATTAATGTAGAAATGCAGTTATTCAATAAATACGACACCGAGAAGCGGACGCTGTTCTATTGGAGCAAGCTTTACAGCGGACAATTGCAGGAAGGCCAATCATACAGAGGCACGCCGGTTGTACGAGGACAGACAAAAGTATCTACACGATGAAGGGTCCATGATTGAAGGAGCATTGGCAGAAGGGGAAAGAAAGCCATTGCGATGACCGTAGAGCTATTAGCACTTGTTGTTGAGACTTCTATTATCGCTATAGCCTCAGGACTGTCTGTTTCAGAAATTGAGTCTCTAAAGAAACCAAGCCTCGGGGGCAACTTACCACGCCCCGCAAGGCTTCATACCCAAAAAATTCGCCTCATTTATGGTAAGGTTCACCGTAACGAGGCTATCGACGAAACTGCGCAGCTCCGCGGCATTGATGGTCATACGGAGTTCAATTTATTTTTCGATGTTTTTCTCCTATTTATTAATATTGATGTAGAATAAGGGAATGTTCAATCTTATTTCTTACTGTAGTTTGTTGTTAGTGAAATTTGGAAAGGATTAATAATACCTTATACCTTTCAAAATACTGAAGGGAAATTTGCTGTACGGTATCATTTAGGAGAACTGTTATGTATAAATTAACAAAAGCCCAAGCTCAAACCATTGTTGATCGAATGATGAAGGATATCCCTTACAATCTTAATATTATGAATCATACTGGAATCATTATCGGCAGTGGAAATCCAAAAAGAATAGGCTCAGTCCACCATGGAGCCGTAAAGGCTATTCAACAGGGTCATACCATAGAAATATATGAAGATGAAGAGTTTGTCAAAAAGGGCATTAATGTGCCGATTGATTTGAATGGTGAAATTGTTGGGGTAGTTGGAATTAGTGGCGAGGTAGCTGAAACTAGACCCTTCGGTAACCTTTTAAAATCTGCTGTTATTTTATTAATTAACCAAAGCATTGCTTCAGAAAAGGAAACTTCGAAGCACGGCTTAAAACAGGATTTTTTTCATCTTATGATTAACACCGATATCCACTATACGAACGAATTTATTCATCGTGCACTGCAATACGAGATTGAGCTCACCAAACCATCTCAAGTGCTCTATGTAGATTCACCTACTAAAATTTCTGAGTATGTAACTAACTGTGTATCGACTTTTAAAATATCAGCATATTCGCTATGTGTCGTCATTCAGGATGATAATCAACTGAACAGCATCATACAAGCGATTAGAATGAAAAATACAAAAGCTTTTCTATCCGTTAGTAAATGGAATGACACCATCGCCGAGGGCTTCTTACAAGCCAAATCAGCCATGCGTATTTTAAAAGGGCTAAATATGGATGAACGGCTCATCTACTACTCCAATTGTGAGCTTACCGCAGATATGTTGACGTCACTAAAGAGTAGCACTCAAATTGATCATGCTTCACAATTATTGAAACTAGACGAGGAAATGATTAATACACTGCAGATCTATCTAAACTGTAATCTAAATTTGAATGAAACGGCTAGTCAACTCATGATTCATCGCAATACACTGAGTTACCGTTTAAATAAAATACATTCAATTACAGGTAAAGATCCAAAAAACCTATTAGATCGCATCGAGCTAATCTTCATGCTCATTCATCATATGAAATCAAGAGGAGGGAGTGATTAACTCCCGATCTCTCACACCACCTAGGGATTGGGACTTGAACCCAAGATAGCGCCCATGCTGGGCGCACCATAAAAAGGATGCTCCCTTGTGCCTTGTGCGGGAGCATCCTTTTGCTCTTATGCTAACAATCGAGCAACGCTCTCTGCTGTACGTGCCACATTCTCCTTACCATTAACCAATAAGGTTTCTAGATCTGCAGCTCCAGGAACTATTCCAAAGATAGCGTCAAAGCCATGTTCATATAAACTCTCTACATCCCTACCTATATGACCAGCTAAAGCAATTACCTTGATCTGCTCATTCACACTCTTCGCGACTTGTGCGACACCATATGGTGTTTTACCGAATTTAGTCTGAAAATCTATGCCACCTTCACCTGTGAAGCAATAGTCTACATTTTTCATTTTTGCTTCCAATTCGGTGTATTCAATAACGATTTCTACCCCTCTCTTCATTCGAGAGTTAGTAAAAGCTATTAATCCTGCACCCAGTCCACCTGCACCACCTGCACCAGGTACATTTGCGACTTCAATACCAAGTTGCTGCTCAACAATTTGACTAAAGTGTCTTAAATTGGCATCCAATAACTCGACCATTTCAGGTGTTGCGCCCTTTTGCGGTCCAAATACTACAGAAGCTCCATGTTCACCACATAAAGGATTTGTTACGTCCGATGCAATAATAATATTAATCTCTTTTAGTTGCGGAATGATGTTCGACGTTTCGATTTTATCTAGCTCGCCCAAAAATCCACCACCAAGCTGAAGCTCGTTTCCTTGCTTATCTAAAAATTTATAACCAAGAGCTTTAGCCATGCCTGTACCAGCATCGTTCGTTGCACTACCGCCAATACCTAGGATAATATCTGTAATGCCGTTCTCAATACATGCCTTAATCAATTCTCCTGTGCCTAAGGTAGTCGTAATTAATGGATTTTTGGTTTCTTTCGTAACATGATGTATACCACTAGCTGATGCCATTTCAATGACAGCAGTTTTTCCGTCTCCCAAAATACCATAATGAGCTTGTACAGTAACACCAAGCGGTCCTGTTACTTCCTTTTGAATCAACACTCCACCCGTTGCATCCACTAAAGACTGAACCGTACCTTCTCCACCATCTGCCATCGGTACATGAATAAATGATGCATCAGGTATAGCTCTTCTAATACCGATCTCCATTGCTTCACATACTTCTTTAGCTGTCATACTTTCTTTAAAGGAGTCAGGTGCCACCATGAATAATTTCCCCATAATTCAATTCCCTCCGATTCTATAAGATAAATCCAAATAAAATGATCGCTACAATCGTCATCGTTAAACCGACTAAACACTCATAAAGTGCAACTTTCATACGATCTTTCATACTCATGCCCATCGCATTACGTGTAACGTGGAAATACGTACCATGTGGCAGATGATCAAGTACTGTAGCACTCGCATGTGTCATAACAGCAGCTGATAATGGCGTCACACCCGTATTCAAGATCGCACTTGAGAATGAACCTGTTGCAAGAATAACACCTGTTGATGTAGATGCTGTTGCTGCAGCCATTAACATACCTGCAATTGGTGCAAGGAATGTACCAGAAATACCTAATGCCTCTACAAGATTAACCACTTCAGTAGGTAAGGTAGAAGCTGTGATCAGACCACCAATTGCACCCGCACCAATAATAATCAGAATCGTTGGTGTCATACGATTTAATCCGGCTGTACAATAACTCGTAATCTGTTTTGACTTTCCTAAAACTACAGAACCTAATAAACCGGCAAATGGCAAAATAAATAAGGAATCGATTTTGATCGCTTCAAGAAAATCTATATTTAAGATCGCACCAATCGGACTAACCATAAGTAGAACAATCGCAATGACTGGAGCTATTAATGCTTTAGATAATGTAGGCAAATTCTCAACACTATTTTTTTCTAATTCTTTTGTGTCTTCATCTGTTATCTTTGTTCCCTTGTATTTTAAAGCTGATGCTAACAATACGGCTACAAGTAACCCGGAAATCGCAGGTACAATACCACCTAGCATCACCTGATTCACATCTAAATCAAATCCACCTGCTGCGGCAATTGTATTGGGATTGGGCGAAATAATGTTACCCGCTTTACCACCACCAGATAGCGCCACAAGAATTGCTATTTTAGAATAACCCATTTTATGACCTACAGTAAGTGCGATTGGTGCAACGATTAAAACGGCTACTGGAATAAAAACACCTACCGCAGTAATGACCATTGTAGCTAAAGCTAGTGATAGCATTGCTTTTGTACCACCAAGTTTATCTACAATAACTTTGGCGATCGTCTCCGCAGCTCCGGATTCCATCATAACACCCGCAAAAACACCAGCTGCAATAATACGAATGACTGTTCCTTGAACACTTTGTGTACCCGAAATTAGAATGCTAAGAACCTCTGAGAAATTAGCTCCACCTATAAATCCTCCAACAATTGCTCCTAAAATTAAGGCATACGTGGGAGCTTGTCTAAGCAAAATTAAAACGATTGCAAGAGCTAAACCAGCTAATGCTCCAATCCAGCTAATATCCATTCCTGCTGTCATATTATGTCATCCCCTAGATGTTAGAATATGCTCTTATTTTATTGATTTTTTTCGTTAATCAATGTTTTGAACACGGTTTCATTATAATTGTGAACTGCCTTTGCAACAATTGATAAACCAACGAACATATCTGTGCATATGCACAAAAAAAAGATGTAGATAAACCTGCAAGATTGATTCTTGTTGGCTCCATCGCTAGAGCAATATGTTAACCAAAGCTCCATTTTCTATGTTAGCGGTTTAGCGGAATGTGATTAACTACAGAAACTACCCGTCTATAAGTTTCAATTACACCATTACTCTATTAAAAGAATGAAAAACCACTCTAACGTAATAAAGTAGTTGGTGATTTCTCTATTGTTAATAATTAGGATTAAAATCAAGACAGCACCAGTCATCTATTTGAACTGGTTCTGCCCCCCTTCACTTTAAAAAATCTCATTTACTATTTCCAAAAAATAAAACTAAGAGCGCTACCTAATTAGGTACGCGCTCTATATCTTCAATATGATTATGATTTTTATCCACACAATTCCTATGACACCTTGTCAGACCGTCAGATCTTGCAATACAAACTTGCTCAGGTCATCCTGCAATTGCTGGGACATATCCTTTAGCTCCTCGGCAGAACTTTGGATTTGCTCCATGGAAGCTAGTTGTTCTTCTGCAGCTGCAGCCATGGTCTCAGCTTCATTCGATGTCTTATGAGAAATATCGGATATTTCTGCAATAGAGGCTGTTATTTCCTCCATTTCAGCTGACATTTCTTCAGAGGTTGCGGATACTTCCTGAATCTGTTCACTTACTAGCTTGATATCACTAAGAATGCCCTTAATCGCCACTTTAGAGCGTTCAATCGATTCCATACCCACATTCGTCTCGGTTTGCATCGAATCCATAGCGGATACCGTATCTCCAACTAGAGATCGAATAACATTTAACAGGTCCGAAATGGACTCCCCAGATCTTGATGTTTCTTCGGCAAGTTTTCCTACCTCTCGTGCAACTACACCAAATCCACGACCATGCTCTCCTTCACGCGCTGCTTCGATATTCGCATTCAGGGCAAGCAGCTTTGTTTGTTTCGCAACATCCATAATTGCCTTAATAATTTGACTAATACGCGCCGAATGCTCATCGAGCTTAGCTACAATCTGAGAAGACTCAACCTGCGTCTTCTTAATATTTGCCATTTGATTCACTGTTTCTACCAGCTGCTGATTCCCAAGCTCCGCATGTTCATTCGCGCGCATGGCAACAATAGCAACTTCAGACGCCGCTTCAGCAATTCGCAAAACACCTATCGACATCTCATTCATTGTGGTTGCCGTTTCAGCTGTAGTTCTCTTTTGTGCAGTTGTCCCTTCCGATACTCCCTGTACAGAACCGGCCACTTGCTGCATAGCCATTGTAGATTCATGTGAGATTTCAGTTAGCTGCCAGGAGGATTGAAATGTGGCTGCAGCAATTTTTTGATTGTTGCTTAGCACGCGATTCATCGATCTTTGCATTTCATTAAAGGCAATCCCTACAAGCTGTAGCTCATCCTTAGTATTCAATACGATATCCTGAGAGAAGTCGCCCTTTGCCATGGCCTCCGCTCGTTGCTTTAAGGCACTTACTGTTTCCATAACACTTTTATAGAATGCTACATAAAATATGGCTACTAATATCAAAACTGCAGCCGTAATCAATAATGTTATATTACGCGTAGCAGTAGAATCATTGATACGCTCCTGAAGCGTGTGATCTAATTCTGTTGTGGCAAGCTGGAATACCTCAGCTGCTGTTGCGATCGCAGCCGTTCCCTCAGCAAAAAAAGTATCGGGATTCATGCTCATCCCTTGCTTGTTTAAGATTTCTTGATCAAGCAAACCGAGGTAGTTCTGAATGTTTTGTGCAGCTTGCTCTACTTTCTTAAGCAGTTCCCCATTAATGGAGCTATTGAATTCCGCAATTTTGGCAAGCGACTTGTTTAGATTGGCTAGAGCAGCCTTACTCTTAGATGATTCTAGAAGCAACTGAGTTTTGATCTCATCCGTCAGTGTTCTCGATGCAAGAACTCCATTACCACGCCCACGGATAATAGCGGAGCTTTCGATCAAAGCAGGCAATTCCTGTACGATCAATTTCATCATGTAATAGGAGTTAATTTCACTATCAAGCGATAAACCGGACTCATCGGCACCGCTAACTATAAGCTCTTCTACCTGTTTCACCAGATTTGAATGGCGATCAAAACTATCTGATGCCTTTAAGCTTTCATAAGCACTATGTATGACATCCCATTCTCTCTTGGCGGAAACCCATTTTTCGTAGGATTGAGGGAGGCTTTTCTTCTGAAAATTAGTTTCAACTTGTTCAATCGATTGAGTAAGTTCTTGTTGCTTCGCTTCAATTTGAGCCTTTGCTTCTCTATTTCCATTCAAGTAACCATTTACAAGCCCGCGATGCTGTTGTACTTGTAGCATGAAAGGCATCATTTCACTGACCTGCTCCACACCAACTTGTTCGCTTTTGATAAGTTTTATTTCAACTTGCTGTGTCGAGGTCCAAATGTATAGAAGGATCACAACTGGAATCATAAATAGCACACTGATCAGCATAAATTTTTGTCCATATTTTAACCTCGAAATGATTGAAGTAAATGGACTCAGCATTTTGTCTAGCATACGTTCCTCACCCTTTGTATTGTGTATTTTCTCTAATGTTTTATTTCCAAAGCCTTAAAGACAGAATAAGAACGCCACCTGAATGGTTAGCGCTCTACATTTAATTGAATATGGATGCAATGCCGCGGCTAGCCAAATATTTAGCATTTTCCTTTTCTTGTCCATTCTCCATCCGGATTTTACGGTTGTTAGATTAGTCATAACAGAACATCAAACAACTAGCCTTCTATTAGCAGAAGACTGGTTGTTTGATGTTCTGTAAGTGCCCTTTTACTAATTTTGGAGGCTAAACCTTAAAACGATCGATCAACGACTGCAGAACCTCTGCCATTTTCGATAAGGACTCAGCGTTAGCTGTAACCTCTTCCATTGATGCAAGCTGTTGTTGAGAAGCTGCTGAAATGGTTTGAGCATTATCTGAAGAAGCTATTGCTATCTCCGTGATGGTTTCAAACGATTGAACCATATTTTCTACCGCTATAGAAATCTCTTGTGCATTGGTATGTACCTGCATCGTCTGCTTGTCAACTTCTGATATCGAATTTTGAATATTAACAAATAATTGTCCAGTATGCCTAACTAAGCCGAGACCGTTACCAACTTCTTTGGACGTGCCGACAACAGCGGTAACTGTTCTGTTAGCTACTAATTGTGTGTCAGAAACCAATTGCGAGATTTTTTTGGCCGAATTCGCCGTATCTTCTGCAAGTTTTCTTACCTCTGAAGCAACGACAGCAAATCCTTGACCGTGCTCGCCAGCTCTCGCAGCTTCGATTGCAGCATTTAAAGAAAGCAAATTTGTTTGTGTTGCTATCTCAGTAATAACCTTAATGATGTTACCTATCTCGGTCGACTTAGAGCCAAGCTCCTTTACATCCTTTGATAGATTATCAACATTTGCCGCAATAGATTCCATTTGCTGTATTACGGCTGCAACGGAGTCTCCACCTTCTTTGGATCTTGTTAAGGAGGTATTGGCATTAGCACTCAACAGATTAAGATTTGCACTGATTTCCTGCACACTGGATGATATGCCGCCAATTATAGTACCGCTACTTGCTACACTGCCCAGCTGTTGTTCGGCCCCTGCGGCCATTCCCTGCAAGGATTCAGCGACATGTGCGGTTGATTCTGATGTTTCTTCGGCGCTTGCGCTAAGTTGTTCGGAAGCAGCCGCCAATTGGCTTGAAGTATCCCCGACTTCATGAATTAGCTTGCGAAGTGACAATCTCATTTTCTCGAAACTGCTGCCTAGATCACCGAACTCGTCTTTAGTATTAAGAATGATAGGTTGCGTTAGATCGCCGCCACTAATAGCTTTTGACAGATGCATTAGTTCACTCAACGGTTTATTGATACTTCTGATTATGAATAACATGATTAATACACCGACCGCTATAGCTATAACCAAAACTATTAAGGTGGTATACAGAATTCCGTTGACTTCGTCTTGAATTTCTTGATCGACAAGAATTCCAGCTATTTTCCAACCCGTGAATTTGTTTGTAACATAGTAAGCAATTTCATCTTCCGAGCTCTCCGTGGATGTATACCTGAATACTCCAGAATCAGACGAATACAATGCTTCAGCTGCACCACCTTTATATTCTTCCCCTGGATTTACGATATTTTTGGAGGCAGCAATCATAATCTTCGCTTGGTCAGTAATTTGTATATAGCCATTATTGCCTATCTTAATATCCTCAAGACTTTTGGATAATTGATTAAGGTCGATTTGTATACCAAAAACCCCTGATTGATCTTTAGTAGTTTTCACGGCAATAACCACTTGACCACCCGTATTAGCTGATTTGGATGGGGCCATTAAGATAGCTTTTCCTGCGTTTTCAAAACCTTGTATGAACCATGGTCTTGTACGAGGGTCAAATCCGGCTGCAACTTGATTAGGCTCCCGGAAGAACCTGCCATCTTTTGTCCCCAATAATACTGCATCTATTTCTGGATGCAAAGCCTTATACGCTTTTATTACTTCGTAAGCCTTGGCCTTATCTCCACCTTCGTACATATCCGGTGTTATGCTATTGGCTATGTGTTCCGCATCAAGTACTGTTTGAGAGATTGTTTCGCTTATGTACCGATCGAAC
This sequence comes from Paenibacillus agricola, assembly GCF_011440305.1. Taxonomy (GTDB): domain Bacteria; phylum Bacillota; class Bacilli; order Paenibacillales; family NBRC-103111; genus Paenibacillus_S; species Paenibacillus_S agricola. The sequence continues at coordinate 332,354 of NZ_JAAOIW010000007.1, forward strand.
AGTTGTACATTGGATTGAGCCGCCTTAGACATTTGTTCTTCCACTTTTGACTTGGCCGCATTATAAGCGGTGAGCCCAACCACCAGACTCGGTATTAATAATACTGCCGTAAAAGATAAAATCAGTTTTGATTTGATACTTTTTAAATTAATTGAACCTGTGCCTTTTACCAAACCACTTTTCATAATTCCCATCTGTGCACTCCTTTATTGTGTTAGATAACTGTGAATATTTATCTATTATTCTAAGATGTTGCGGGATTCGTGAAAGATGGCAATAGGATGCCCGAGTCCACTCGTTTTAAAGGGCGGAAATTCGAACGGCACCTTTATAGTTTCTCTAAAATACCCATTAATTCCTCTGACATAGTGCTTAATTCCTCTACAGAAGCATTAATTTCTTCGGTCAACGCGGCTTGCGCTTGTGTTAACGAAGACATACTTGAGATGGTTTGAATAATTTGATCAATATTTTGCTTCATATCTTGCATTGTTCTTTCAATATTCACAGAAGCTGCTTTACTATGCTCAGCTAGTTTTCTGACCTCATTGGCTACAACCGCAAACCCTCTACCAACTTCTCCAGCACGAGCCGCTTCTATTGAGGCATTTAGGCCAAGGAGGCTGGATTGATCAGCAACTTCTTTAATTAACGTTGTAATTGTCCTTGTTTCATCTGTCTTAGATTTAACATCCATAGCAGTCTGATAAGATTGTTCTTGTACAGAAGCTATATCTTGAGCTTGTTCTGTGACGCTTACGATTCCTCGAACAATATCATTAATTGCTTCGAATAATCCTTGCATCTGAGTATTCACCAAACGGATAATTTCATCTTTATTCACTTCATGAGTAATATCTCTAATTGTCCCAGCTACACGCAGTGGCAGACCCGCTTCATCGCGTACAGTTGCTCCTCCTGCATAATACCAGCGGTATTCACCAGACTTGGACGCCAAACGATACTTTAATACGTACTCTGTTTTATCTGGTTCATTAAGTAAATGATTAACAAAAGTATCTAGCGTTGGCTCGCGATCTTCTGGATGCAATTGATTAATCCAGCTACTCATCTTGTTTGGGAATTCATGTTCACCTTCAAAACCAAGTGTTTTTCTAAACTGATCAGACCACCAAAATTCATTATCTGGATTTACTGGATCCCCAGCAATAACTTTCAAATCCCATGGTGCTTCAACCATAGCACGATTCACAAGATCATATCGTTCAATTAAAGCATTAAGTTGGTCATCTTTTATTCTTTTATCATGAATATCAAATAGAGCCCCGGCTACCATTACTGGGGTACCATCGGCTTCACGAAATGTTGTTCCTGTAGCCTTAAACCATCTGTACTCTCCTGCTTTAGTTAGCAAACGATATTCTATGTCATATTTAGTCTGACCTGTAACATCTAACATATGATCTGCAAAACATTGAAGCACGTTTTGTTTTTCTTCAGGATGAAGTGTATTGGACCAACTTTCTAGCAAATTAGGAAAATCATTTTCATCCTTAAATCCAAGCATCTGTCTTATTTCATTAGACCAGCGAAATACATTGGCAGTATTTACTGGATCACCGGCAACAACATCCATCTCCCATAATCCTACTTCTATCGCTTCTGTAACCATATTCAAGCGCAAAATGGGACTTTCTTCCCGTCGGTGAAGCACAGTTGATACTCGATCCGTTAATATCTTGAATCCTTCAAATGCTGCACCTTGCCCTTTCGCTAAAATATAATCATTTTCCTTATTTTGTTCTAGTAATTCAACGTAATTTTCAAATTCATTCAACCATACTAATTCAGCCTTGCCGCTTTCAACAAATGATGTATTGCCTTTCTTACCCGATTTGAAGATCATTGGCTGTTCTCCTTCACTATGATGACTATTCTAATCTTCTTAATTTCCTTTTTAAACCACACAAAAAATAGTATGTCTAAAATAGTTATCGACAAATTACAAAGAAAATGTAACTTAATAAGTGTACAAAATGTGAGTTTTTTACGATTCACCGTAACCCCTCAACGGTAATTTGGCCGGATATATAGTATTAGGTTATTTGTAAAGCTTAAATTTACCGGTTAATGCCTGAAGATCCTCGGCCATGGTGGCTAAAGACCCGGCATAGGAAGCAATCTCCTCCATGGAAGCCAAGGTTTGCTGAGCCGCAGCCGCCACATTTTGCGTTGGAGAAGAAGCTTCAACCGATACGGACGAAATGTCCTGCAGAGCTTCCGCCATGGTGCTGGTCTCCAGTGTAATCGACTGTGATTGTTCGGAAACCGTCTGGATTTGCTCGGTAATGACTGATGGCCTGACGGACCTCGTCAAACATTTCACCGGTGTGATGAATGATCCGAATCCCGTCTTCCGTTTCTGCTGTTGCTGATTGGACGGAAGGCACCACCTCGCTGATACTGATAAAGATCATATTTACCTCATGATCAAAACTCATATTTACTTTGAAAATATTATCAAATTCAGAGTCCGTCTCCGCAGTTCCGTAGTTATGTGTTAACAAATTCCTTACCTTTAACCAATCAATAACTCGCCATATGAATCAGTCATTTGCTATCTTTGCAACTTCCATACTATGCGTTAGCTTATTCCCAAAAAAATGTATGTGATCCACACCTACATTTGCATCTTCCTTTGTAAACTCCTAAAGACGCTGAGTAATTTTGATTCCGAACATTTAAAATACTAGAGATTTTGCTATGTCAAAAGCGGAGGCTTTAATGCTCGAAATAGGTTAGCTGTGGACTAGTTAGTCCACGCAGAAGCGCTAACGGTTAGTATACTATTACATACGAATCAGTCGGCGAAATCTTTGATACTGACTGCATAAGGAGATGAAAACATGATCTCTGTCATATGCTGCACGATAAGAGAAGATCTTATGGATAATGTATTCCGAAACTATGGGAGTCAAGATTATACAAAAAAAGAATTGATTATCATTTTGAACCGGGATGGGATGGACCTGACCAAATGGCAGAAGAATGCCAAGGGTTACCAAGATGTATCTATATATCAGCGTCCGAGTAAGGTGAGCTTAGGGGAATGCCTGAATTACGGAATTAAACGTTGCAAATATAACACGATCGCAAAAATGGATGATGATGATTACTACACGCCTGAATATCTTTCGCAGCAAATGAAAGCTATGAAAAAAAAGAAGGCTGATCTGGTCTGTAAGAGAACCGTTTATATGTATTTTAAGAAAGAGAAAACACTCGCCTTACATTTAGACAATAAGGAAGTAAATACATTTTTGACGAAAGAAGGAGGAATCAAAGGTTCTACGCTGGTATTCAAAAAAAAGGTGGGCAAGAAAGTGAAGTTTCCCGAAATCAACCGAGGTGAAGATACTTTTTTTTCAAAAAAATGTATAGAGAAAAACTATAAAATTTACGTCACAGACAAAAAAAATTATGTATGTTTGCGCAGTTCCAAAAGGTATCATACCTGGGATGTAAATAACAATCATTTGATGAAGAAATCGAAGATCTTATGTAAAACGACTAATTACAAGGAATACATCGAAAAAAGGCGACGTGGGAACGAAACAAGGTGAATGATCTCATCCATAAACATCTCACATCCGACAAAAAAGGTGCTCTTACCTTTGATGACGGACCTGACCCAAACCAAGAACATACCCATTTGAGACATCGGGCAGTAAATACGTCTTAGAGAAGGAATGGGGCGTGAAAGGGGTGACATTGGTGTTCAGTAAAAGACTATGTGATAAAATCGATTTTCTCCATGTGAATATTAACGAGTATGTCCTTCCTAAGAGAATGTCCGAAAAATAAGGTTAAAGTCTATGTCACTGACGAAAATAATTATGAAAGGAATGCGTTGAATGACTAATAGAGCTTCGATTGCACTCACTTTTGATGATGGTCCGGACCCAACCCACACCCCGCTTCTCTTGAACGTATTAAAACAACATAAAGCACAAGCAACCTTTTTCCTTGTAGGAAAACAACTAGAGCAATATCCTGACATTGCAAAACAAATTATAACGGAGGGACATGAGATAGGGAATCATACTTACAGCCATCCGAACTTAAGGAAACTAGACTATCAGCAAATATATGAGGAATTATATATAATGGACCTCATGATCCGAACGGTTACAGGACAGAGTCCTACTTTATTTCGCCCACCGTATTTGTACTATAATGACAATGTGTTGAAAGCTGCCAAAAAGCTTGGATACGAGATGATCCTGCGTTCAATTGAAACTTTTGATTATCGAAACCCAGGTGTGCGTAAAATTATAAAAAGCGTATTGGGTAATTTAAAACATGGCGACATTGTTTTAATGCATGATGCCGGCGGAAATCGTATGGACACCATAACAGCAGTCGAGAAGATTTTAATCGAGTGTCAAAAAAAAGATTACCAATTCGTTAAGGTATCCAAGCTATTGCATAAATAAGACAGAGCCTATTAAGTGATGAAAGGAGTCGATTAACCTCATTGTAATGAAGACCCCTTCCTTTTATTCTTATATCACGCCTGTTGCAGTAGCACTCAGATTAGTTAGTCCGCCCTACTAGGCCATCTACGCATCGAACTTTCATCTAGGCGGCCTTCATTCCTTCGAACTATTTCCATGCCCGCAAGCAATTAGGCTCAAAAATTTAGCCGTCATTTATGGTACGGTTCTCCTCATACACTATAACGGCTAAATGGAGAACGACATTTTAAAGCAAGCCGCGCTGATCATGGGACGAAAGTAGCTATCATCCGAAGTAACCGTGATAAATACTCGGTGTCAGCAATGTGCGATGTCCTGCAAATCCCAAGAAGTACGTTTTATTACGAAGCAAAGGAACAAGCGAATGAAGAGCATGGCAAAGCCTCCAAATTCATTAGCGGACATCAAATATATGCTCTGAAAATAACTAATGACCGCTAATGTTAATTAGAGGTCATTAGTTGTGCTTCCAACACTCTTTATTGAAAGTGACCCAAGAGATTGTATTTGTTCACCCATTAGCTACAATTAAAGGGAACAAAACAGCGATGCAAGAGCTTAGTCTTGTATCGCTGTTTTGGCGTTCTTATTATTTCACTATTTCTTTTACAGATGCCACTTCATAAGTTATGATCTCACTTCCGAGAATTGGAGATTCTTTAGCTGCCTCTGAGCCCGGTTCTGTGGCGCTCCCCTTGGACAATCAACTCGTTCACATAATCGCTCATGAGAAACTCGGCGATATAGCGTAAATGCCCGAAATAGTAGCCTGAATCTCTGGAGTAGCCGATCAATGCTCATCGGATGCTTCTAGTGTATATCGTGCTTCTTGAAGTTTCCGCCTTGTACTTCGGCAACGTCGTAAACCATTATAAAGGCGCTCGGGTCAATTTTTTGGATGATTTCTTTCAATTTGCTTTCTTCCAATCGGTTAATGACGCAAGTAATTTCTTTGTACTGTTCGTTGGAATATCCGCCCTCCACGAGATTATAGGTAGCGCCGCGCCCTAAGCGGTTACGAATGGTTTCTACCATAATTTCGGGATGTCTGGTAATGATTTTGAAAGATTTCGCGCCGCTTAAACCTTCTTCGACGATATGAATCACTTTGGAGGCAATAAAATAAGCGATACCGGACAAAATAGCGCCTTGAAGGCCGAATACGGTCGAGACGACGATAAACACGAACGTATTCAGGAATAAGATAAGATCGCTGGTACCGAAAGGTAATTTTCGCGAAAGCAACACGGCCAACATATCGAAGCCGTCCAATGCACCGCCATTCCGTAGGGCCAGACCCATTCCAAAGCCGATTATAATACCGCCGACAACGGTTACCAGTAGGGTATCCCCTTCAATGATGGTCGGAATACTATGCATAACGGCAGTGCCGAAGGCCAACGAAGCAATCCCGAGCACGGAATAGATGGCAAAACTTTTTCCGATTTGCTTGTACCCTAAATATATAAACGGAATATTAAGAACCGCGATTAAAAGTCCTAGCGGCAGTCCGACAAGCTCCGAGCCAACGATGCTTAGCCCCGTTACGCCGCCGTCGGATACGCCGTTCGGAATTAATACGGCTTCAAGTCCATAGGCTGTTATGAATCCTCCGATTATCACAGCTAGTCCTCGTTGAATCTTTTTTAATACAGCAGGTTTTTTGTGCCCCATCTTCATGTTGTAACCTCATTTCGTTTTATCAAAGATCCGCACTATGTGCAAACCAAGTTCATTTTTATTTTACCTAATATTATAACAAATATCACGTCCCACAGCTTTCGTGCTGTTCAAATGGGCTTATGAGTGGCCTTAAGCTCACCCTGAGTACGGTATCCCAAAAGATGACAACATATAGGGTTCCGGGTCAAGTCTCAACACATTCAGTATGCTCGTTAGTGCTTCAGTGCGCGTGGGGCTACTCTTCGGCTCAAACTTACCGTTGACTTGCCGTCGATAATTCTTGCTCGAGCAGCTCGTGAATGTCCGCTGCTGCGGAGGAGTTGGTCAAGTCGGTAAACTTGCCTTTCGTAGCTATCCTTCGTTCGATACAGAATCAAGGTTCAGGATACGAGTTAATATGACCACCATATCCTTTAATGAATCCCGGGTTCAGAATATCTTTTACATAATCATTCCTTGAGTATTCCATCCCAGAGAGATAATGACCGCGGCCCGCCTGGCATTCTGTCTGCTCCTTTCTGTTCTCGATTTTGATCATTCCTTTTCCGCAATTAAAATAACATAACGGATCTCGCTCCACTTTCCACAGTAATTGGGGACTCTCTCTAACAGGCACGAAATAATAGAAAGATAGGACAGGTGATTGTGAATAATGCACTGACTGCTTGTTAACCGACAGAGCAATCACCTATATTTAATGGTACGGTTCTTTTTCAATGCCGTGATTGTAAGAATTCCGCGCTACTTATGATACGGTTCACCTTAACACTCTAAAGGCGAATTATAAGGGCTAAATTTTTTAAACAGAATAAGAGCGCCACCTATAGGCTAGCGCTCCACACTGTCAATAAATTGAGAGAAATCCGATAGGTATCTTATCTCTACCGAACTAGAAAACCAGAATATTCATATCCAGAAACATTATGTGAGTAATTTACCTTCTTGTGTTATAGTCGTCTGCACTGTGCTATTCTTGATAGTACAAGTAAGTACACCGAACTATAGGAGACAAGAAATCCATGAAATCCAAACGAGCGATGGTCGACCGAAGGGACGCCGAGCGCAGGGTTCGCCGGGAACAGAAAAGGAATCCACCCGGACCCTTCTTCAAGCTGTTTGACTGGATATGGAGGACGGTATATGTGTTGTTCCTTCTTTCTCTTTCCGTCGTTGCTATCTACCATTGGTTTCTGGACACGGGACCTGGTCCGGGAGGTACAGACCTAATCCCTTTCACTGCTGAACGAATTGCTACCTTAATGCTTTTTATTATCCTTGCTACCGCCTGCGTGGTAGGTATACGGGCTATCATTAAGCCAACAGACAACACTTTCAGCAGAGTCCGTAAACACCCAGACGGAAGACGGATGCAAATTTTGAAATTTACTTTGCTTCTGTTCTTTGCACTCGTTATTGCCGTCTCAGCCATTATCTGCTGGGCCCAGCTAAAAGCTCTAGCGGGGGTATGGAAGTTTCTGCTGTCTTGATTCTGATGACGGTAATACAGCTTTCGCTATGGTCCACGGACTGAAATATAATACTTTAATGACTTGATAACAACGTAACTATCAATATCATTAACCATATTAAAAAAGATGACCCGCAAGTGATAATTTCGAAAAAATGAATCTGTAGCATTTTAATTTTTAACAGTGCCTAATTTTGCCCAATTTGTGATACGGGTCAGCGTATCACTCTACCGGCGAATTTTGGGGTGAAGAAAAGGACAACCCGATTCGATGGTTATCCCTTGTATATCTTATCCCCACTATCGAGAAGCGGACGCTGTCTATTGGAGCGAGATGTACTATTACCAGATTCAAAAAGGCGCAGCGAGTTGAAGAAATGCGTGACTATCAATTTCTTGAATTATTCGTTTTTGCCCAACGAACGCTACCATAACATTTTTTATCTTAGAGAAGACCTACCGGCATCCCTTTGACCGACGATATCGGAATTCATGTGATGGAACTGACCAAGCTAAGGAACTTGAAGCTTCCGTAGAGGGAGGCTTGGTGAACTGGCTCCTGTTCCTCTGCAACGTAGACCAATCAGGCTCAGCTCCAATCCTTCTGACGACTGAAGCCTTGTCTGCACATTTCTATGGATATTAAAAGGACTGTCCAAAAGCAGCATGTCTTGCCTGCGGACAGTCCTTTAAAAACTACGTTGGATATTCAATCAATCAATTAGCTTAACCTTCTTCAACATTCGCTGAACGATGGCAGCTGTTTCCGCTCTTGTAATATTGCTCGCAGGCATTAATCCAGCATCGGTTCCGTTGACGATTCCATTCCTCACTGCCGAAGCAACAGCAGGTTTAGCCCATGCGCTTACTGCTTCACTCCCCGAAAACATGGATAATGTCGTTTAATCATTACTTTTCACTCCTCTTCTCTTGAAAAATGTAAGTCTCTAACTTCCAATCATTAAAGCCGTTTCACGTATCTTTTTTAAGACTAACATACAACAAACAGACTTTTCTTAATGAATTCTTAATGAGAAAGGACCAACCTACGATTCAATGTCATTAAGTTATGCTCGAAGACAAGAAAGCGAATATAAATGGAATCCGAAACGGCATGGAAAAATAAAATGTACCCCCTAAGAAAGTCACTTTAAAAGTATCTTTCTTAGGGGGTACATTTTAGGTCCAAACTTCCGATAGTCTAGGTAGTTTGGATCCTCGGTTCTGATTAAATAATTAAATGATCATATTTCAAAATTTCGCCCTATTTATGGTACGGTTCCTTCCGAATTATCTTAAACACACGATAAATCTGCTCCACCAGCACCAGCCGCATCAGCTGGTGTGGCAAGGTCATGCGCCCGAACGCCAGCTTCAGCTCGGCGCGCGCCAACACCGCGGGGGCTAAGCCCAGTGAGCCCCCGATCACAAAGGCCACATGGCTACGCCCATATGTGGCCAAGCCCTCTACATGCCGCGCGAGTTCCTCGCTCGTTAGCGGCATGCCATCAAGAGCGAGCGCCACGACGTAGGCGTCGCTCTTGATTTGCGCGAGGATGCGTTCGCCCTCGCGTTGCCTGACGAGCGCCTCCTCAGCGGCGCTCATGGAATCCGGTGCCCGTTCATCGGGCACCTCAACAATCTGCACCTTGGCGTAAGCCCCAAGGCGCTTAGTATACTCCGCAATCCCCTGTACCAGATAAGCTTCCTTCAATTTCCCAACCGCTATTATTTGTATCGTCTGCATTCGCCTAATCTCTCCTAACCCATGCTTTGTATCCGTCACTTCACATTCAAGCGGCGATCATTCCACCTGCTACTCTTAGAGTTTTTCTGTTCTTCACTGGTCTTGCCCTTATCCATGCTCTTTGCCCTGCTCTTGCCCTGCACCTATCTCCGTTATTATATCCCTACTCACCAGCTGAGCCTTCATCAGCTAGTTGCGCCTAGCTTGGTTGGGGCGCGCTGGGAACCGTCCAACGCTTACGCCGCTCCTACCTAACCTCGCCCTACTTCTCACCTGCTCCTATCCTCGTCTTTGCCCACTACTCTAGCCCTCTACACAAAAAAAAGCCCCAAGCCGCAATAACAAGCGACATGAACGGCTTCCTTCCTTAACCTCTCTATACCACCAAGAAACGCGCCTGCTCCACACACCGCTCACAATGAGCAGGAGGTTCCCATTCAGAAAACTTCACAGTCTCCAAGTCTACAATATCCGGTGCATCCTCGTACTCATCTACGAACTGGTCGATAGCCAGCTCCAAATGCTCCTTACATACTACATACATACCCAAACCCCACTCTTCTCTATACTTTGCCGCAAGCGGCTTCTGTTTAACCAGCTCTGACTGTCCAAAAGAGCCTTTGCCATCTCGGCATCACGCCCACTGCCTTATGATACCTATCAACATCCCTACAATCTTTCTTCTTCTATTGCCGAGCTCCAGCAACATCTCCTTCGATGCCTTCGCTCGCTTATATTCTCAATGCCACGCTTATACCCTCGAAGCATTAAGGCTCTTAGCCCTTAGAGCTTAGCTCTATCCCTCTAAGCTCTTTCCCACTAACGATCCTTCAACTCCGCCATCGTCAGCACCAGCGTGGCTTTTTTGCCGCCGCGGTAATACGTAATCGTAATTTTATCACCGATTTTTTTCTGGCTGTAAATATATTTGCGCAACGCCAAGGTGCTGTCCACTGGTTTATCGTCGAGCTGGATAATAACATCATTGGTCTTCAAGCCGGCATCCTTAGCGGGTCCGGTTACATCGATCACGATAATACCAGCTTTCACCTCAGCTGGCAGCTTTAATACATCGGTGCCCGTAAAAGATTGCAGGTTTTGCGTGACCACGCCCAGATACGGTCTTTTGATCTTTTGGTCTGTGATCAGCGCCTCGATGATTGTTTTCACGGAATTGATCGGGATCGCGAAGCCAAGTCCCTCTACACCCATATCGGCAACCTTCAGCGTATTGATCCCGATCACTTTGCCATCGAGGTTAACGAGTGCGCCGCCGCTGTTGCCTTGGTTGATGGCGGCATCCGTTTGGATGACGTCCATTTCCCAGTCGTACTCCCCTTGAGTGCCCAAGGAAACAGGAATCGTCCGTTTCGGCCAGCTTACAATGCCTCTGGTAACTGTGGGCGCATAGCCAAGCCCCAGTGGATTGCCTACTGCAATGACGGTCTCCCCGGCCCGTAAGGCATCGGAGTCCCCAAACTCCGCGACCGATTTGATTCCGCTATCGTCAATTTCCAGCACCGCCAAATCGGTCATTTGGTCACGGCCGAGCAGCTTCGCTTTTTTGCGCTCACCCGTTGTTGTGACAATATCGAGCTGTGCGAAGCCTTCAACCACATGGTTATTGGTTACGATGCGGACTTTGCCCCCAACCTTCTCGAACAATACACCCGACCCCAATCCGACTGCGCCGCGTACGCCCGCCTTCTCGCCCTCTTTACCTGACCCGATAACGCTAATTACGGTTGGTCCTACCTTCTCCGCAGCCCTGACAACGGAGTCGCTGCTCTGCCTCTGGGCATCTGGTGCTGAAGCATTACCGAAACCAGATGCGGCACCACCATTCCCAGATCCAGATTCAGGTCCAGGAGCAGATGCCTGGCTTGCCACTTGAGCTTCTCCAGCTCCGCCATTGCCACCGCCTATATTAAAAAGCACCAGCAGCACGAGCATAATTGCAGCTCCACCGCAAACAGGAAGCAACCAAGAAGGCGAGGATGATCTACTAGAGCCGCGTCTTAGCTTACGTCCCTTAACTGACCATTCGTTCCAACGGGGCACCTTGGTGGAATAAAAATCATCATCGAACAAACCCATCGTCTTCCGCTCCCCTCTCTGCCGTTCCACGTACAGAGCTGTAACTCGTAATCTTATAATCTTTTAAAATAATAGGAATGAAATCCACTCTATCAGACTAGACTAAGCATATAGTTTACAATTTCCCAACTCGAAAGGATGGCCGCCATGAATCGCATGAATCATTTAGACCAAGTCAACTGGATTGCCCAGCTAGCCGATCTCAAGCATACCCATTACCATAACAGCCTGCTGCTTAGCGCCCTTATCGAGCTGCTGGTCGAGAAAGGCATCATGACCGCACAAGATATTGCCATCATGTCCGCACAGCTGGATGCATCGCTTACTCCCCATGTATTCGATGCCATGCATTCCCCACAATCAGACGATGCCTCCCATTCTTCCCAGCCCATTGATGCGATGTACGCCCAGCATTCAGTTGAAGCCTCGCTTTCTTCTCAGCCCATTGATGCCATGCGCGCCCAGCATTCGGAAGCTTCGCTTTCTTCCCAGCCCATCGATACCATGCGTGCTCAGCCTTCGGTTGAAGCGCCCTCTACTTCTCATGCAGACAATTAACCGTTCGCTGCTCAGCTTATCCATACGATGCCTGCCAACCCTTAGCTGCTTTACTCAATCCTCGTCCAGGTGATCCCAGGCGGTGACACGGTCGTAGTACGTATCCATCAGCCTGGCGCGGTGGTCGTCAGGTGCCAGCCGCTCCTCTACCATTTGGCTTACCGTCATCTTGGCCAGGTCCATCATATTATGGTCACGGCTCAAATGTGCCAGGTAAACACGTTTGGTTTTTTCCGTCATCACATCACACAGGCCGATGCCTGCCGCTTCATTGGATAAATGGCCGATATCACTGAGGATACGCCTTTTAATATTCCAAGGGTATCTGCCCACCCGCAGCATCTCGATATCGTGGTTCGATTCCAGCACCAGCACATCACTGTCGCGGATTTGCTCCTTTACCTTCTCGCTCATATAGCCGAGGTCGGTAGCCACGCTAAGCTTTTGCTCCTCATGGTAAAAGCAATAGCCGACCGGCTCAGCCGCATCATGGGAAATCCCATACGATTCGACTCTCAGCGAGCCCAAATCCAGTACACTGCCGGTTTCCATCACACAACGGTTGTGTTCGGCAATCGCCCCGACCTGCTTATCGAGCATCTTCCAGGTTTTTTCGTTGGCATAAATCGGCAGGTCAAACTTGCGTGCCAGCGCGCCTAAGCCTTTGGTATGGTCGGTATGCTCATGGGTCACAACAATCGCGTCCAGGTCCGCTCCCGACAGCTCTTTTTCCTGCAGGAGCTGCTCTACCCTTTTGGCGCTTAAGCCTGCATCAATCAGCACCTTGCTTTCTTCAGTCGCTATAATCGTCGCATTTCCTGTAGATCCACTTGCCAATACACTAAAACGAATGCCCATCTGGTTAACTCCTATCTGGCTCCTTGCAGTTGCGTTGCAAAAATCTGTGGCACAGCAAAGGGATTTCGCCGTATTTCTCCCATTGCTGCTTAACTCCTAATCCATATTCAATGGCTGTTCAACTATTACTTTTTTATTTGCTGCCTGACTATTACTTTTTATTCGCTGCTTGACTATTACTTTTTTTTTGCGGCGGCTCTACAGCCCCGTTGAATGCATGCACATAATAAATATCGCCGTCTCCATTGCCAAGCGTTACACGCCAATAAGGCACCATAAACCTGGTTTGCGAATTGTATTCTTGTCCATGATAACCCAACTTGATGCCTGTGACTACCGTTCCACTTGGAAAATAAGTCTCAATTAGACTACGCAGCACCGTATAAGGAGAAATCACCTTTTGCTCCTTCTGCTCACCAGCTGCTTGGTCCTCCACATAGCCTTGGCGGTAAGCAACAATCATCCCATTTTGCTCGAATAATTCCAGCTGCACCTCAAACATCGGCAACGATCCATAGAGCTGGTGGAACACATAGACTCCATTGGCGCTCAGCACCGGATCGTATTGGTACTTGTCGATATTCGGAATCGCTGCACGGGCGGCAGCCGTATCACGCGGAGACACTTTGCTCATTAACGGGCTGTATCTGAATGGTGTCTCCAAAATAATCTGTTTATCTGATTTTTCAAGCTCGGTAAACTTCACTACAATTTCCTTCAGCCTTGGCACTTCATTAGGTAGCTCGGTCGATATTTGGATGTTTTTACTCTTTAGCAGACGCTGGATTTCTTCATTGGCGCTAGCTGTATTGGCATCGAACTCCAGAAGGTCCGAACGGGTCGTCCACAGCTGGTAGCCAAGCACCGCATTCAGTAAAAAGAAGGCTAGAATCAGAATCATTTTCGCCCGGCCCCAGTCCATCGCTGTCCCTCCCTCCGATTCATGCTGGCTTTATTCCAAAAATTCATAGCTTCCATCCCGCAGCTCAACCGCCCAGGCCGGTACTAAATCGATCGATTGTTCATTCACATACGGGCGGTAAGCGGGAAATATCGAAATGACAGCATGCTTTTTCGAATATTCATTGAGCTTCTCATCCAAAGCCTCACCGCCGATAATCGTCACTTCCTTGCTGGTCGCACCATTCGCATCAGGAATCATCGTGGAGCGTTCATAGCTGGCGACAACACCCTTTTGCACAACCATTTTCATATACCCGATATTGGCACGCTGGTCGATCACTGGAAGATGCCCATAATATTGCCTAAAAATAAAAGGCTGGTTGCCCGGCAGCAAGCGCTGTGGCACCTTTTGCAACGAATACGTCCCATTCCAGCCACCATGCTGATTAACGAACTGCACCGCTGACAGCAGGTTATCCTGCAAATCCGCTTTATTGTCAACCGAAGTAGCTGCTGCTACAGGATCGGAGTAGGTCATCCAGCGTTGGTCGTTTTTCAGCTGTAGCCCACGCTTCGCATCCGTGTATATTTCCGAGCCGTCACGCTCTGAAAGGTTGCGGGTAATCGCCGGGTCGACAAAAAAACTTCGCTTCAGCTGGTCCGCTGTAAATAGCTTGAACGGCAGCTTCACTGAGGCAAAATTAATCGGCTTCAGCGGCACATAAAAGTCCCCATTGGTCGTTTTGTAAGGAACCATCACGGGGTTGCCGCTCGCATCAGGCTTCTGTACCTCCGTAGCAAAGCGTTCAATATCTGTACCGGATATGTCCGACTTCTGTACCTCATATACCAGATTGGGCGTGTCCGTGAATAATACGGTCCTGACCTCATCCTTGCTATCCTTTACAAAAATCCAAATACGGGTAATCGTATCATTATCCAAGGGCAGCTCACCCTTGAGCTGCATCATCCGTTGCAGCACATTGAACGGTATCCCGTCCCGAAAGCGTACCTCTACACCCTGCTGCTTATTGCGGACATCCTCCCAATTGATATTTAACGCGCTTGTGCTCATTTTTCGGAATCCGTCCAGTGTTCGTTGGTTGACACTTTCAACCACCATTTTATAAGCATCTGATTCTCGGTATAGCACGGTATGCTGCTGGTTGCCCAGATGCAGAATGACTTGGTCCGGGAACAATAATTCCTCCAACAGCGCCTGCGAGCCAAGCCGGTCGGTCTTCACATATTCGTCTTGAACAAGCGGATCGAAATTCGGAGGGCTATAGGAAAGAAAATAGCTCTGTACAAGGCTCAGCCCGACTAGCAGCACCAAAGAAGCAGATTTCAGCTTCTCGATCATACAACAGCCTCCTCATTACGGGGGTATGGCAAAGTAAAGGTTACCTTCGTTCCCTTACCTAGCTCCGATTCCAGCAGGACAGTGCCTCCATGGGCTCTAACTATTTCCCGGGCAATCGAGAGGCCAAGCCCAGTACCGCCCATACTGCGTGAACGGGCTTTATCCACCCGGTAAAACCGTTCAAAAATTCGGCTCAGATCCTTCTTAGGAATACCGATTCCGTTATCCTGCACCGTTATTTCCAGCAGCTCGGTATCCGTCAGGCGGGCGCAAAGCGAAATATGCCCTTCATCCGATGTATATTTGATCGCATTGGACACCAGATTGTCGAGCACCTGGTCAATACGGTCGCGGTCAATCATAATTTCCTTCAATGATTTGGCAACATCAATCGTAACCGTAATCGCGCGCTGCTCCATTTGGAAAGAAAAGCGGTCAGCGACCTCCTCCAGCATTTCCATCACAATTGTGCTTTCCCTGCTAATAATCGCTTGATTGGAATCCAGCCTGGACAGCTGCAATAAATCCGTGACCAGCCGGATCATCCGTTCCGTTTCGTTGCGGGTCACGCTAATGAACTTGCCCGCCAGCTGCGGATCTTCAAGTGCGCCATCCTCCAGCGCCTCCAGATAGCTCTTGATCGTCGTAAGGGGCGTCCGCAGCTCGTGGGACACATTGGCCACGAACTCGCGCCTGGATTCCTCCAGCTTCTCCTGGTCGGTCACATCCTGCAGTACGGCTATCGTACCCGAGCGGCCCTTCTCCTTATTGGATAAGCCAGTGAACGTCAGCTTCACGGAAAGCTGCTCTTCCTCCTCATGGACAAAGTGGAGCAGCAAGGTAGGGTCCTCGCCGAATTCGAACTGGCGCATCACATCTCGGGGAATGCCCAATACCTCATGGAGCTGCTTGCCAAGCGTCGTATCCTCATTCACCTGCAAAATCTGCTTGGCACGCCGGTTAATCACGATGACCCGTCCATCATTGTCGGCAGCGATCAAGCCGTCATTCATATTGGTCAGGATCGAGGCGAGCTTCTCCTTCTCCTCCTCATTCAAGGACAAGGCTTCCTTCAGCCGCCCTGTCATGAAATTAAAAGTTTGTCCCAGCTGCCCAATCTCATCACGCCCAAGCACAGGCACCGCTTCATTGAAGCGCCCCTCGGCTACAGCCGTTGCCTGCTTCGTAATCGCCTTAATCGGACCTGTAATCGTAGCGGACAACATCACGCCTAGAATCCCCGTTAATGCCAGCGCAAGCAAGGTACCCGTGATGAGGAACTGGTTGATCAGGTTCATCGGTTTGTACATCTCTTCCATCGAAGCGATAATATAGACCGCACCATTGACCTTTACACCCGTGCCCACAGGCTTGGCGATGATCATTTTGCGTACACCGTCAAAATCCGTGAACATCCGCTGGTTATCCTTGATGCCTTGCAGCGCCCGATTCACTTCAGTCTGTATATTTTTCTGCCCGACCACCGCCTGGTGGCTTGCCATCGAAGTGGACAATACGATTCCGTTGGCGTCGATCACCTGGATCTCCGCATTGCTGATGGCGAACAGGTTATTGACGACATCATTCAAGTCGGCATACGATTTACGTGCCTCGCCCGACTTGGATTCCTCATTATTTACGGATAAATACGGCTCTACATATTGGGCTAACAGCTGCGCCTGTGTATTATGGGTATTAATAAAATCCGTCTTGAAATAAGCCTCTAGCGTCCGGGTAAAATAAACGCCGATCAGCTGCATCGCAATTAAAATAAGCAATACATAAATAATGATCAGCTTGGCCTGGATCGATTGAAAAAACCGAATCCCTTTCATGGGTCAGAAGCCTCCGGTAGTCTTCGGATTCCGCATCATATATCCGAGCCCACGGCGGGTCATAATATATTCTGGGCGGCTCGGGTCATCTTCAATTTTCTCGCGCAGCCGGCGAATCGTTACATCTACCGTCCGCACGTCTCCAAAATATTCGAAGCCCCATACAGCCTGCAGCAGATGCTCCCTGGTCATCACCTTGCCACTTTGCTTAGCCAGGTATTGCACCAGCTCAAACTCCCTATGTGTCAGGTCCAAGGGCACCTCGCCTTTATACACCATATACATATCGCTATCGATAAAAAGGTCATGGATTTTAAAACCTTGCCTGGCGTCCGCCTCAACGGGCGGTGCCGATAATGCCTTTGCCTGGCGGCGCAGATGGGCTTTCACCCGTGCCAGGAGCTCCCTCGTGCCAAAAGGCTTGGTAACATAATCGTCAGCACCCAGCTCCAGGCCGAGCACCTTATCGATCTCATTATCCTTTGCTGTCAGCATAATAATGGGGGTATTCAGCTTCATCCTGACCTCACGGCATACATCCATACCATCTTTAACCGGCAGCATTAAATCTAGTAAAATAAGGTCAGGCAGCTCCTGAAAAGCAAGCTCCACCGCTCTGCCTCCATCATAAGCGCAGATGACCTCATGGCCTTCCTTCTCCAAATTAAACTTTAATATATCCGCAATCGGTTGTTCATCATCGACAACGAGAATTTTCGCCATCCTTACGATCACCGCCTGTTCATTTCTCAATTTCTCCACTTTATCTTAACACATCCTGGGCTAAAAAGAGATAAGGCGCGACTGCAAACCACCCTTGAGACAAGTCTTTTTAGCAGAAATAGGGGCAGGCTGCGATCCTTTTTTCACTGTGGGCTCCTGCCCTCGCCTTTGACGGTAAAACTAAAGGTCTGTGGAGCCGCTTCACGGTAAGCTTTACTGATGCCTTTGTGGGCAATCTCCGATTTATCGACTTTTTTGTAAGGGATATTTAAGAAGACTTCCTTTTGAAAGGGAAAAAAGGAAAGCTCGACCACCTCCTGATCTACCCAGGTAATACGCTTTTTATTGAAATTGACGTCAGCATTGGCAACAGAGCTGGAGTTGGCTCCGGAGCCGGAGTCTGAAGCATCCAGCGGATAATGCAGCCCCTCAGGAAATAACTCATACTGCTCGGTAGGTGTACCCGGTGCTTCCATGCATAGGAATAAAGATAGTTCATCACATATAAGCAAAACCCTCAAATGATGCTGCAATTCCGTTTCGTCTTCGATTTGCAGACGGGTTTTCAGCATGGTTTGTCTGGCATATTCATGGTTTAAATAGGGGGTAGCCTTCTCGTTTTTGATTCTCTCAAACAATGTCGTATACAACAGGCTGCACAATAAGGCCGAGTATTCGCTTTGCCGCTGCACTTCATCCACACCTTGCATATAATGCGGAAATCTCGGCTGAAGCGGAAAATCTCGAAACGAATACGGTCTTTGCTTCGCATCATTCCAAAAGGGCGAGCCGTCCAAGTCGATCCAGCTTCGGTCATGCTGGTGTGCCGCATACACCAAGTCATCCCTTCGCTGCTTGCCAATCAGCAAATCCTCGCTCCACACCGCTGCAAGCTCCCCCGCAGCGTGGCCATGGTCGTGCTGGGCAATCATAATGAACGACTCTTCTTTTTCATACACGATCATCTGGATCAAATCCCCTCTTTGCTAAAATGAACAAGCCCCGAAACCCTTTCATATCAAGGAATTTCGGGACTTGCTCTCAGTGTCGCTTTACATGGTGCCTAGCCTGGTAAATTTTTCATTAAAATGTGTTTCATCACGACTCGAATTGGTTTATAAAGAGTATAAGTGCTAGCGGTTTAAATACTTGGATGGATTCTCAGAGACATCATTTCTTATCACCTCGAAGTGCAAATGAACACCAGTAGAATTTCCGGTACTGCCCATAATTCCAATTTTCTCGCCTTTTTCCACGATCTGCCCCACTGAGGTTTGGATTGAACTCAGATGTCCATATAAAGTCTTATAACCATTCAAATGGTCGATAATGATATAGTTGCCGTACCCGCCCCCGTTTCCAGTAAAACTAACTTTACCCGTGTCCGAAGCTAGTATCGTTTTGTTGGACGAGGTCAGGTCAATCCCTTTATGCAACGCGCCCCAACGATATCCAAATGTACTGCTTACTTTCGAGCCAATAACCGGCCAAGCGTACTTGCCTGTGCCTTCACCTGTAATAACCTTAGTTCCTTTGCGTACCAGTGCTTTTACGGGCTGCTCCACAATTTCTTCGCCCTGAATCGTTTCCTCAATCATGATTCCATTAATCTTGGTAACCATGACCGATATTTTCTTCAAGCCGTTTTTTCCTTGCTTTAAGACTTCATCCGTTCCGAGCATCATATTGTTATCTTTCTCATATTCCGTATCAAACTGGATTTCCTGCTTCTCAATCACTTTCTCTACCGTTCTGACAGCTAACGTAGGCTGCAGCACCGTCAGGTCCAGCTTTTGCCCAATCTTGAGTTTATCGTCAACAACCGTCGGATTGTTCTGGTAGATCACTTGTTTGGAAATATTAAGCTTGGACGCAATGCAGGAAACACAATCGCCTTGCACTACCGTATATTGGACAGGCTGCACATTGCCCGTTTCTAGCTTTTGTCTAAGCTCGTCCGGATTCGCTACATCCTGTGGCTGGATTGGAATATCTTTAAGCTCCACCTTTTGGACGAACTCAACCTTTTGCAGTATCGTTTCTTCTGCAGGCTCAGATGGGGAAGCCGATAAAATCCGCACTTGGTTCGGATCCTTCTTTTTCACCAAAGCATTGCTTTTTATTTGCTCCAGCAGCTCATTAGCCGTTTCGGGGTTTTTTAATACGCCGACTTTTTGACCATCAACCAACAGCTCCGTACCAATCGGATAAGCCGTTATATAGGAAGCTAACCGCTCTAATACCTGCTTGTCATTCGGAGTTGCCATGAAAGCCCTTTCAGTTGTATAGGTAACCTCGGGCTCTTTAACGATCATTCTCAAATTAGAGCTATTCGTCGCTATTTCCTTTACTTTCGCAGCCTCGAACTGCTCTACAATAGCTTGGTCTGACACTGTGCCAATATTCTGGCCATCTACGCTCACATGTACCACTTGGATCATATTGCTGGCGATATAAGAATTGCCACTCCATACTACGGCACTAATGATCGTTGCAACGGATACGGTCTTCACTAAGGTCCATTTATGTATAAGGAGTCCTTGATAGGCTCTGGGTTCCGCTAATTGTAAGGGTACTTGTTGTTCTTTTATGGGTTTGACCCGCAGCTTGAGAGCCAAATGGTGGAATGGGGTATTGGATAGGTTGCGCTGGGAGTTGTCCAGCAGCTTCTTTAGCCAGCCCATTTTCTGAAAAAATGCCATGTTGTTCTCCTTTAATTGTGTTTTTTTGCGAATTACATAAACCTGCCTATAATTCGGACATACTAAAAAAGTAAATACTCTTAACTAATTTAACATAATTGGACTGTGAAATTCAACACATATAATGGTAGCTGGATTTTATGGGAATCCAATCATGGCGGAGGCGTGAATAATATATGGAAAATATTAGGGCAATATTCAATAGCTTGGGTGAAATGGAGGCCGCTGCAGCGATGCTGCGGGAGCAAGGGGTTATTGATATTAAGCTGCAAAATCAAGCTGCGAACGGGGGTTATACCTTGGAGTCGATGCAATCAAGTCTAATAAGCGGAATCGGTGACGACGAGGGCGCCTCCGGATCGGAATGCATCATGGAGGTTGTGGTCGAGTCGTCACGATTCCGCCAAGTGGAGGATACCATTGCGAGATATGGAGGGGCGATTTAAAGGACAGGCGTTGAGCTAAGGCTTACAATGGCTTGATCATACCTAGAAGCTGGGAGTATTCTTCCGGCTTCAAATAATTTTGCAGCAGCTTCTCGATGCTCGATAGCTCGCTTGCTGTAATCCCATCCTCCATCATCAAGGAAATATGTTGGATTTCTGCTTGCGGGACACGCGTCAGCAGCTTGAAAATTTGGTTTTTGTCGTCATTGGACAATTGTTCCTTCTTCTTGGTAAACTCCTCGCCGGAAACGACAACCTTCCCACCCGCTCCCGAGAGGATATCAGGTTCGGCAGGGCTGCCGGTCGAGCTCGAAGATGACGAGCTCCTCGAACCATTAGCTGGCGAATTGCCCATGTCACTATCCAAGCTTGTAGATCTGCTGGCATCTGCGATGGTTCCATTTGCTGCGCTTGCATTAGGCTTAGCCTCAGGCTCAGGTTTGGAACCAAGCTTGGATTCAGGCTCGCTCTTTAACGGCTCTGCGCTCCCGTCCACTGCCTGCTGGTGCCCAAACACGGCTAAAGCGTCTTCCTGCTGCTGCGTGGCCCCCTGGGTCGTCGGTATAGCTTTAGGCGGCAGGGTGCTGCCATTTGCCTCTGCTGCCAGCTTCGTTTCGCCGAATAACCGGTAGCCTTGCGCCTGCTTGCCCAAATGCGCCATAAACTGCGACCAATTGGGTGCCGCTATTGCCGTTGACTTCAATTGGTATTGATCGAGAACCATATCGATATAGGCATTCATTACTGTAAAGGTACATACCACACATACCAGTGAGGTGATCATGATGCTGACGCATAGCTTGATCATAGCCTGTATAAGCTTCATTATTTTATCCGCTCCTGCCATTCTGGTCTCAGCAGCACCGCATACACGGCACTCCTCTTTCAGTATGGACGGTTTTTTGCCAACTCAATCCAAATGCAGCAAAAAACCTCCCCATCCCTTAAACAGCAAAGGGTGGGGAGGCGCTATAGGAAAAATCTAATTAAAATATCGGCTTAACCAAATTCGTTTGCTCACGGTTGCGACCTACCGAGAAGATTGTAATCGGGATACCGGTTAGCTCCACTACACGGTTAATATAGTTGCGTGCGTTCTCAGGCAGATCCTCTAGCTTGCGGACGCCTGTAATATCTTCGCTCCAGCCTGGCAGCTCTTCATATACGGCCACACACTCGGACAGCATTTTCAAGCTGGCCGGGTAATGCTCGATCGTTTGGCCACGGTATTGGTAGGACGTACAAATCTTGACGGTTTCTAGACCCGCCAACACGTCCAGTGAGTTTAGGGATAATCCGGTAATGCCGCTTACTCTGCGGGCATGGCGGATTACAACGCTGTCGAACCAGCCGACGCGGCGAGGACGGCCGGTTACGGTTCCGTACTCATGACCCTTCTCACGGATCCAATTGCCAATCTCATTGTTTAGCTCCGTTGGGAACGGACCGTCGCCGACACGTGTCGTATACGACTTCGCTACGCCGATTACTTGGCTGATCTTGCTCGGGCCTACGCCAGAGCCGATACATACGCCGCCAGCCGATGGATTCGATGAGGTCACATAAGGATAAGTACCTTGGTCAATATCAAGCATAACGCCTTGCGCGCCTTCGAACAATACTTTGCGATCCTCGTCAATTAAATCATTAAGGATAACGGAAGTATCGGTGACGTAAGGGCGAAGACGGTCAGCATAACCCAAATACTCAGCAATGATTGTATCCGCATCTACAGCCGTAGAGCCATATACTTGCTCGATCAGTACATTTTTCTCAGCAACCACTTGGCGTACACGGTTCGTGAATTCTTCTTCATCCATCAAGTCAGCAATCCGAATCCCGTTTCTTGCTGCTTTATCCATATAACATGGACCGATCCCTTTACGGGTCGTACCGATCTTATTATCGCCCTTGCGGTCTTCTTCCAAACCATCAAGCAACAAGTGGTACGGCATAATGACATGTGC
Organism: Paenibacillus agricola; assembly: GCF_011440305.1. GTDB lineage: Bacteria > Bacillota > Bacilli > Paenibacillales > NBRC-103111 > Paenibacillus_S > Paenibacillus_S agricola. Next base: position 355,203 of record NZ_JAAOIW010000007.1, read on the forward strand.
ACGGTCACTAATTTTCAAATTGTTCGTTGTAAAACCGTTATCGTGAATATATTGAATCTCGTCGAGAAGCGCGCCTGGATTAATAACCATGCCATTTCCGATCACGCAAACTTTATTTTCATAAAAAATGCCCGAAGGAACCATTGTTAATTTGTACTTTTTATCATCAATCAAAATCGTATGACCTGCATTGTTACCACCTTGGTAACGTGCAACCACTTCTGCAGACTCTGCAAGGAAATCGGTAATTTTACCTTTTCCTTCATCGCCCCATTGGGTTCCGACAACCACAACCGTTGACATGCAACCTAACCCCCATCAGGTGAAAACTCACCTATAATTAGCCAAAAGGCTCAAAGCACCTTTAGTATTCTAGCAGTTTTACGTACAAAAGTCAATAAAAACGAACGATTAGGCAAGCGTTAACCCCATTGTTCGGGCACTGCTCTGTAAAGGTTAAAAAGATTAATAATTGCCTACACGATCTGCCTAATTTACGAACTTTAAGATATAGCCAAAGCGTTGACTTTAAGCATGGACACGGTCCAACCCGACAAACTTGTTGAAATTTTTCAAAAAAGCGAGCTCTACCGTGCCCACCGGTCCATTCCGCTGCTTGGCAATAATGATTTCGATAATATTTTTCTTCTCGGACTCTTTATCATAATAATCATCCCGATACAAAAAGGCCACGATATCCGCATCTTGCTCAATCGATCCGGATTCCCGCAAGTCCGACATCATCGGTCGCTTATCCTGCCGCTGCTCAACGCCACGGCTTAATTGCGACAGCGCAATGACGGGCACATCCAGCTCACGCGCGATTTGCTTAAGCGTACGCGAGATTTCCGATACCTCCTGCTGCCGGTTATCACCCTTGCCTCTGCCATGGATTAGCTGCAGGTAATCGATCAGGATCATCCCAAGCCCGCGCTCCTGCTTGAGCCTGCGGCACCTGGCCCGGATGTCCGCGACGGTCACTGACGGCGAATCATCAATATAGATGTTCGCCTCCGACAAGGAACCGATCGCCATCGTCATCTTCTCCCAATCCTCAGCCTCCAAGAGGCCTGTACGCATGCGGGTTGCATCCACATTCGCTTCCGCACAAATCATCCGCTGTACGAGCTGGGGGGCGCCCATTTCCAGGCTGAAGATGGCGACGGTTTCCTTCTCGCGCACCCCTACATTTTGCGCAATGTTCAAGGCAAAGGCCGTCTTTCCTACCGATGGACGGGCGGCGACGATAATTAAATCGGAACGCTGGAAGCCCGAGGTCATCTTATCCAAATCCTGAAAGCCAGACCGGATTCCCGTCGTTCCGCCTTTATTGTTATACAGGTATTCAACCTTGTCGAATACCTCCATTAAAACATCGCGTATCGCCACAAATCCGGTTGTCGAGCGACGCTGGGAAATTTCCAGAATCTTTTTCTCAGCCTCGCCCAGAAGCTCGCCTACATCATCCGTGCTGGCATACCCATCGGTAACGATACTTGTCGCTGCGCGGATTAAACGCCGCAGCATCGACTTCTCCTCGACGATTTCCGCATAGTAATCAATGTTTGCGGCTGTGGGAACGGCACTAGCCAACTCAGACAAATACTTGATCCCGCCAATTTCCTCCAGCTGCTGTTTGTTTTGCAGCTTGGAGGTCAGCGTAATCAAGTCAATGGGTTCCTCCTCGTCGGCCAGCTCCAGCATCGATTCGAAGATCCGCTGATGCGAGGTGCGATAGAAATCGTCGGCACTGATCCTCTCTACCGCCGTGACGAGCGAATCGCTGTCAAGCAAAATAGCGCCGAGCACGGCCTGCTCGGCTTCCAAATTTTGCGGAGGGATTCGGTCTAGAAATACACCCTCATTCAATTGCGTTCCCTCCCGGGTTGTTTTGCTAATGGATAGCTCACTTGTCTTCGCTTACGTGGATTTTCAGCTTTGCTGAAACCTCAGGGTGCAGCTTAACGGCAACCTCTGTCACACCCAATGTACGAATCGGATCCTCCATTTGAATCTTGCGTTTGTCCAGCTTAAGCTTGAACTGCTTTTCTACTTCCTCCGCTACCTGCTTGTTGGAAATAGCTCCGAACAGGCGGCCGTCCTTACCCGACTTCGCCGTCAGCTCCACTGTGATTTCCCCTAGCTTCTGCCCAATCGCTTCAGCATCCGCTTTATCCTGGTCTTTCTTGCGTTGCTCAGCCTTCTTCTGTTGGTCAAGCATCTTTACAGACGACTCATTTGCTGGAGCTGCTAGCTTTTGCGGTAATAAAAAGTTGTTCGCATAGCCCTCTGAAACCTCTTTCAGCTCGCCTTTTTTCCCTTGTCCTTTAACATCCTTTAGCAAAATCACTTTCATTCAAAAAGCGCCTCCTCCGAGTTCATCTCCGTTAATATATCTTTCAGCTTTTGCATCGCATCGCTAAGCGAACCTTCGAACTGGGTGGCTGCATTCGTTAAATGCCCGCCGCCCCCCATCCGTTCCATCACAATCTGTACATTCAATTGCCCTAAGGAGCGTGCACTGATCCCAACCAGCCCATCGGGGCGCTCGCTGATCACGAAGGATGCCATCACTCCGGTCATCGTCAGCAACGTATCTGCCGCTTGGGCAATTAAGAGCTGCGGGTATTTGCGGTTGGGCTCCGTTACAGCCAAAGCAATATGGTTAAAAATAACCGTTGCGTTCTTAATCACCTCAGCACGCTTAATGTAGGCTTCCAAATCCTCCTTCAGCAACCGCTGGATAAGTGAGGAATCCGCCCCATTGCGCCTCAGGAAGGAAGCCGCTTCAAACGTTCGGGCTCCGGTGCTTAAGGTGAAGCTTTTCGTATCGACCACAATGCCGGCTAACAGTGCAGTCGCTTCAAGCACGCCCATCGTTAAGCGGTCGTTGAAGTATTGCAGCAGCTCCGTTACCAGCTCGCAGGTCGAGGAAGCGTAAGGTTCCATATAAACCAAAGTGGCGTCTTGGATAAACTCCTCGCCTCGCCTGTGGTGGTCTACAATAAATTTGCGCTGTGTTAGCTGCAGCAGCTTGGGCTCCGCCAGCATTGAAGCTTTATGCGTATCTACCACAACCGCCAAGGAGCGCTGGTTCATGATCTGCATCGCTTGCTCCGGCGTAATAAACCACCGGTTCAGCTTCTCATCCTCAGCAATCGTATCCATCAGCTTTTGGATGGAAGGATTAACCCCTTCTAACACAATATAGCCTTCCTTATTGCTGACATGGACCGCCTTCAGCACGCCAATCGCGGCTCCTATTGAATCCATATCGGGGTAGCGATGCCCCATAATAATAACCTTGTCACATTCTTTGATCAAGTCACGCAATGCATGGGAAATGACACGTGCCCTTACCCGTGTCCTTTTCTCAATCGCATTGGAACGTCCTCCATAGAAGGACAGCCGTTCCCCAATCTTGACCGCCACCTGGTCGCCACCTCGGCCCAGAGCCATATCCAAGCTGGTCTGTGCTAGGCGCCCTAGCTCAGCCAGGGAGTCATTGCCAGACGCAATCCCAATGCTCAGCGTCAGCTGCAGCTTGTGCTCAATGGTGAGGTCGCGCACATCGTCCAGAATTTCAAAGCGCGATTGCTCCAGCATCTTCAAGCCCTTCTGGTCGATCAAGATCAAATACCGGTCTGACGCCGTACGCCGCAAGAATACATTGTATTTCTGCGCCCACTCGGTAATTTCGCCGGTCACGCGAGCCATCATAACGCTGCGTGTTTGGTCATCCATGCCTTGGGTGGCTTCATCCAAATTATCCATCATAATAATCCCGATCGACAGCCGTTCTTCCTCATGACGTATGGATAACGTTTTGAAGGCGGTAATATCGGTGATATACAGCAGCTTTTCATTAGGTCTAACCTGCACCTGGTAAATATTTTTACCTATTGCCATCTCTAGCTTTGCTGGTTCCTTATCCTTGCGCCCCTTCAATACTGGAATTAAATCCAGCAGTCCCTCACCAATCAAAGAGTCCTTGCCAAGCATCTTCCCTACAAAAGGATTATGCCATTCCACAATTTTCTCTTCATTGTAAAGTAATATGCCCATGGGCAGCTCATTAATGACCTCACTGCCCGCCCGTTTGATACGATGTGATAATGTGGCCACATAACGGTTCAAATCCTTGCGGAAGGCCTGCTCAGCTTTAATAGTAAAGAAGCCTAAGGCGCCAGATACAACCAAAGCGATCACACCGACCACCCACTGGTAGTACATCAGCACAAAAATAAGGGTAGTCAATACAGCAAAAATCCATACGATATGCAAGCCGTGCCAACGCTTTAGCAGGAACTTCGGCATTCATTTCGCTCCTAATCCAATCTTTATTTTCGGGTCACACGTTCGCGGAGCGGAAACGCAACATCGAATACCCCAAGCAAACTTAATATAAAATAGGCTGGAGCAAAAACCAATGAGATCACAATAGCAACGATCGGCAATGCCCGGTTCCAGCCTTTAATATGAGCCACGAAAAATAGAAATGAAATCGCCTGCACAGCGAATAAGAAAGTTAACAGAGGCAATAAGTTAAGCAGCATCGTAAAGAGGATTGAGCTCGTATCCTTGACTAACATTTCCATGAATAAGGCAATCACATAATACCATACCAATGATCTGTGGAGCTTCCACTCTCGAATCGGTTTAAGACCGGGTATCTTCTCGCCAGAGCGATTAAGCAATTTCCTCGACAACCAATGTGTGATTAATACTAAGAAAAAGGAGAAGCCAATCATGTACAACGGAACCAGTTGGCTTGCAATTTGCACAAGCAGGTCTTTGTCGACAACCAGCGCATTTTGCATTTGGACAGGCAATGTTTGGATACTTTCGAGCATAAACTGTTTCATTTTATCAATGAGATTAAGTCCAAATGCATAGCTTACAATTAAGCTTAGCAGCAGCTCCGCTATCAAAGTAACCGTTCCCGCTGTGAGTACACTTCGAGCCGGTGCACGTTTCTTGTACATATTGCCCATTTGGATAACTGGCGGCAAGAAAAATAACGATATAGCAATTAGCAAAACAGCAACCCAACCCATAAAAAGCAGTGAGGTCACAAGATAAACCGCAACCAAGCTTATCCCATAAAACAATAAAAATCGTTTCGTATCCAGCTTCACATACTGTACAAGCAACGGTACCATCAACAAACAGATCGTAATGCTATTGACTAGCGGTACCAATATAGACAGCAGTAAAACAACTGTTGCCAAACCCCAACCCAGTAATCCCAAGGAACCCTTCCTCAACACTTTCACCTCTTATGCGAATGTTCGTCCAAAGCTCTAGGTATTTCCACACGGTCAGACTTGACTATTATAACACATCTCACACCTTTTGTTCTGCTTGCCACAGCTTGAAGCAATAATCAATGATTTCCCGCCTGCGGATAATCCCTATAAAGACCTCACTATCATCGATAACGGGCACATAGTTTTGATTGGTCGCCAGCAGGATCAGGTCCTGCATCTGCTGGTCGATACGTACAGGCTTAATGTCCATATGCTGGGCAACATCCTTCAATTGGATCTTATGCGTATTGTCAAAACCAATTTGCGGTTCATGCTTCAGCTTCCACAATAAATCACCCTCTGTGATAGTACCTACATATTTGCCATCATCACCAATAAGCGGCACTGCCGAATAGCGGTGGTATTCCATTCTTTCAAGCGCTTGGCGCATGGTCGAATTTGGAGATAAGTAAATAACTTCATCTTTAGGCACAAGAAAAAACGCGATATTCACAAAACCAACCCTTTCCAACTGAAGTAACCGAACCCCGTATGCATTTAATAATACACTATGACGCATATAGAAGATATACGACAGAGCCGTCCCTTTATTTTATCAAATGTAAGCGTCTTGTACTATGAAAAAAAACAGCCCGCACATAGCCGGCTGTTCAGGTACTTCCTATTTCTTGTTATTTAACTGTTATTTGTACGTACCATTTAATATTGGAATAAGTAACCGTGATTCTTGCCTTACCTTTCCCTGTTGCTTTGATCATGCCATCTTTCACATCAGCGATCATGCTATTCGATGACTGCCATAATGCAGGGATTGTCACATCTTCATCCGTACCATCAGAGTAACTGCCTGTTGCAGTCACTTGGGCTTCTTGGCCCTCTGTAAGGTCCAGCTTAACTACATCAGTTTTCAAATATTTCAACGTATTTACATCTACTGGTAATCCAATCGACTTGCCACCGAAGGTTCCGGTAACTATTGTTTTACCAGAGCCGGTTGCAGTTATTGTACCCTTCACAACATCGGCTACTTTATAAGAAGCAGTTTTCCAAGTCGCGGCTGAGGTTACATCCCTTATACTTCCGTCAGCAAGCGTGGCGGTTAATATGACCGTCACATTGTCTCCTGTTTTCATTGAAATAAACCGACGGTCCACTTCCAGCTTTTGTACAACACCGATCTCTACGGCAATCGTAACGCTCTTCCCACCATAAGTTGCTGTGATTGTAGCTTTACCTCGTGCTACTGGAGTCACCGTTCCTTTAGATACTAGTGCAACCTTCGAATTGCTGGATTTCCACTCCGCTTCGTTAGTAACATCTCTGCTGGCACCTAATTCATCGACTGCCTCTAGCGTAATTTGCCTGATCGCATCACCCAAATCAAAAACTAGGTAAGTTGTACTGGGCGTTAATGAGCTTGCCGTATCTACATTCACTGTAACTCTAACTGACTTGCCATCAAATGTAGCCGTCACTTCGGTAACTCCAGTATCCTTAGCAGTAATTAAACCATTTTCTACGATTGCAACCTTAGTGTTCGAGCTTGACCATACTGCATCGTCTTGTACACTGTTCGTCGAGCCATCTTTATACTTGGCTGAAACAACGACTTGCTGTGTTGCTCCTTTTCGTAACACGACCTCAGAGACGTCAGCGGTTAAGCTGAGAAGTACACCGACAGACACTTGAATCGTTACCGTTCTTGTACCATAGGTTGCTGTGATTGTGGCAGAACCTGTACTAGTTCCCGTTATCGTACCATTATGAACATCTGCAATTGCTGACGAACTTGTCGTCCATACTGCGCTGCTTGTAACATCAACATCTTCGCCATCTACAAACGTCCCCATCAATACGACAGTTTCTACACCGCCCGCCTCAAGGTTTACTATTTTCTTGCTAACTTTGAGATAACTTGGAATATCTACCTGTACCTTGGCTGTAGCACTCTTCCCCCCGTATGTAGCTGTTACATTAGCTTCTCCTGCCGTATAAGAAGTAATTTTACCTTGAGAAGTGTAAACAATCGAATCATCGGTTCCACTCCATTTGGCAATACTTGTTACATCTTCAACAGTTCCATCAGCATAAGTGGCATGTAGTGTGAGCTGCTCCGTCATACCGGTTTGCATAATTACACTATTTTTATTAAGCTTCAGAAGCCTTGGTACTTCTACATCTACAGTCATGGTGACCTGCTTCTCTCCATATTTCGCTGTAATCACAGCTTCACCTACAGCATTGGCAGTAAGTTTACCTTTATATACATACACAACACTTTCATTACTGGAGGTCCACTCAGCGCGACTGGCAACATCCTCGGTGCTTCCAGTTGGATAAGTGGCGGTTAACGTCATTTGTTCAGTAATATTTTTCTTTAAAAAAAGCTCCTGCTTATTTAAGGACAACTTCAGCGTACTGTCCACATCTACTTTTAAAGTTGCTAGTTTGGCTCCATAAGTCGCTGTAATCGTTGCTTGTCCCGTTGCGTATCCGGTAATTTTACCTTTTATCACATCAGCTGTAGTTCCATTATCCGTACTCCATGTGGCCTTATCTGTTACTACTTCTGTTGTTCCATCCGAATAAGTAGCGATTACCGTTACTTGCTCTGTTCCACCTTTTTGCAAGGATACGGTCTCCTTGCTAAGTTCAATCCGCCGAGGCATATCCACATCAACAATGATGGAAACTTCCCGCTCTCCATATTTAGCTATAATCAGTGCTTCGCCTACAGCATTGGCAGAAATTTTCCCTTTATATACATAGGCGATATTCTCGTCGCTCGATGACCATTCCGCACGTTCCGTAATCTCTTCTGTATTTCCATTTGAATATGTTGCAGTAAGCGTCAATTGCTCCGCCGTACTATTTTTCATCAATAGCTCTTGCTTATTTAAGTCCAGCTTAATGGCATTATCAACTTCGACTTTAATGGTTGTTGATTTGGTTCCATAGCTTGCCTTGATCGTTGCTTGACCAGGTCCATACCCTGTAATCTTTCCTTTTAAAACATCGGCAACCGTTTCCTTATCTGTACTCCAATCAGCTAATAGCGTAACATCCTCGGTTGTTCCATCCGGATATGTGGCTGTCAAAGCAACAGTCTCAGTCCCATGCAGCAATAGAGAAACCTCCGATTTGGCTGCATCGACACGCTTTGCGATCTCAACATTTACTGGCAGCGTCAAAGTCTGATTACCGTACTTAGCTGTAATCGTAGCTGTTCCCGAGCTAAGACCCTTAACTGACCCGTTCGTGACAGTTGCAACCGAATTACTATCACTGCTCCAATCCGCCTTGGTAGTTACATCCTCGGTTGTTCCATCATCATAATAGGCGGTAAGAACAACACTCTCTGAATGATTGAGTCGTAAATCAATTTTCTGCTTATCTTTCGTCAATGCTTTGACTTTCTTACTGACTATGACATTAACCAGAACGGTTTTCCCATTATAAGTTGCCGTAATAACGGCCGTTCCTTCTTTCTTGCCTGTTATACCGCCTGCATAAACGGTCGCATTCTCTGTAGACCCTGAAACCCACTCGGTCTTCACGGTTACGACCGAAGTACTATTGTCTGTATAGACGGCTGTAGCCGTTAGATTAACGGTACTGCCAACTTCTAATGATACTTCATTTTTACTTAATACCAAGCTAGCGATAGTTTCTTCTGCGAATACCACCTGTGAATTATTATTAATTACGACTACTCCTATAAATACCAATAGAAGGGTTACAATCCTAGTAATGTGAAATCTCATCATTTGCTTTACCTCCGTAATTTCAAGAATCCTCCAAGCACTAATCCATACATCCTACTGGCAGCCTTATAACTTGTACTCCTACGCATCACACCTTATATCAATATCGGATTACACACACAAAAAATGAATACTTCAGTTAAAGTAATTAGTGAGGGGACGGGTCTTGTGTTACTTAAATTACTACAGATGATTACGATTTATGGACAAAAAAAAAGAAACAGCTGGCTAACGCCTGCTATTTCTCCTACTGTTTACTATTCCGTTGTATATGGCAGCAACGCGATTTGACGGGAGCGTTTGATGGCAATTGTCAACGCACGTTGGTACTTAGCGGATGTTCCTGTAACACGGCGTGGAAGAATCTTGCCACGCTCGCTGACAAATTTCTTCAGCGTTTCGATATCCTTATAATCAATGTGAGTGATTTTGTTCACAGTGAAGTAACATACTTTCCGACGCTTGCCGCCTTTGCCGCCCTTACGGCCGCCAAATTTGCGCTCGCCGCGTTCTTCGCTGTTGTTGTCTCTTCTTTGAAAGCCCATCGATGCACAATCCTTTCTACGTTAAAATGGCAAATCATCATCCGAAATATCAATCGGTTTTCCGTCATCCTGAAACGGATCTTGATTGTTGTCGCGTGTTACGGCAGGACGCTGTTGGGTATAGCCTTGACCCTGGCTACCACTTGTTCCTTCTTCACGATTTCCTCCGCCACTATTGGGGGATTCCAAGAAACGTACATTATCAGCAATGACTTCCGTCACATAAACGCGGCGGCCTTCATTATTGTCATAGTTACGCACTTGCATTCTGCCTTCTACTGCGGCAAGTCGACCTTTACGCAAATAGTTGGCACATGTTTCAGCAAGCTGACGCCATGTCACAATAGGGATAAAGTCTGCTTCCCGCTCCTTCTGTTGATTAGCAAAAGGACGATCTACAGCCAAAGTAAACGTAGTTACAGCAACTCCTGCTGGAGTGTACCGCAATTCAGGATCTTTAGTCAGCCTTCCAATCAAAATCACACGATTAAGCAATCTAAAACCCTCCCAGCATGTCAATTACAGCATGTTTAATTCATGACTTACGCTACATCTTGTGTGATCAGGAAACGAATGATTTCATCAGAAATCTTCATTACACGATCAAGCTCGGTCAATACGGCATTGTTAGCGTTAAACTTAACTAACACATAATGGCCATCACGATGCTTGTTGATCTCATACGCAAGACGGCGCTTACCCATTACATCATGCTTCGTAATTTCTCCACCGTTGTTGATGATGTTTTGAAACTTTTCAACCGTAGACTGAACAACTTCCTGCTCGATGTCTGGACGAATGATATACATAATCTCATATTTGCGCATGGTTTCACCTCCTTTTGGACTAAACGGCTCCACAGTACGGCTTATGCCGAACAGAGCAAGGAGCGAGCAATTAAACTTTATTCAAAACTCGCACCACAATATTATAGCAAAACCACAATACAATAACAAGCTATATTCCTAGCGTAAAGCTAGAGCAGCTTAGGTATGGCAATTATTGGCCTTTATAGCATCATAGAGCTTAGGGAACTCTATATTTAGACTGCTAAAAAATACTAATAAAGGCTGGCTCATGAATGTTGGGATCTTCATAGCTTCTGCATAGCTAGAGGATTCTCGAAGGTTTTTCTGAAGCCTTACCTATAAAAAGGAGCGTAATTATGAAATATACCTGTACCCTCTTGTTTACAGCTATTGGCGCAGCTCTTTGTTTGATGCATATGATCGGGCACGACTCTGATCCGGTCTACATGATATTTTACAGCCTTAGTGTACCAGCTTGGTTCTATTCGACTTATACCTACACGAACGTAAACCCGCTTCTGCTCTACTCGCTTACGATCCTATCCTGGACGTTAATCGGCTATATAATCGACCGGTTATACGTACGCACCCAAAACAAGTCAAGGAATGACGCACAATAAAATGATCATGAGAATGATTATCCTTCTCAGTTAGTTACTTTTTATAATAAGCTTTACTTTAGTAAGTATATAGACTATAATCTTTTTATAGATACTTACACAGCAGGGAGGTTAGCAAAATGGGCAAATGCGCATGTGGTAACACACAAAACACCGAAGGTAACTGCGATGGTTCGCACGCAAAGAAAGATGCTAAGTAATCGATAACAACTGGTTCATAGAAAAAGGCCGCGATCCTCGTGATCGCGGCCTTTTTCTATGACTTACATCATCCAAGCTCCCAAACCTACACGGATCTGCCCGGAAGGGTCTGTAATTGAGCTTCATATTGGGTGAACGAGGCGTTGTGGATTGGAAATGGGGATATGTGCATAATACCTGGCTCCGGCTTTTTTCGGAGATATCCACATGTGGATATTCCGTTTCGCCCTATTCTTTCGGTTATCCACAACTATGTATAAACTATTTCAAGGCAATTATACCTTAGTGATGGGTGACCCATCCGGGGGCGCAAAATGCATCGATGTGAAAATTAACATCCTATAACACTTGGGGACTTGATTACACGCGATCCTGGGCACGCGTTATTACACCCGTAATTAGAACTGTTGAATCAAGTCTTCCATCTCTATTGCCTTAATATCTTCGACAGTAACCCACCGCCATTCATCCGCAGCATCAGCGCTCGCATTTTCTCGGCAATCAACGAATCTCACACGCATCCCTAACGTATTTGTCTCATCGAATCCCGCAATATAACCGCGCGCTGTTTCGTTATGAACCGTTATCATTACCGGTAATATAGCCGCGCGTGCTGACCGCAACAATTCCATTATGTAAGTTTTATCGTCTTCCGTAAGATCAGGGCTTTTAATTAGCGCAAATTTTTTAGCGACGTACATTGCTTTATTCGGTTTCTTCATAAATGTATACCTCCTACATAAGAACATTTGTTCTTATTATAACCGATCTATATGCGTATTAGTCAAGTGTCTTCCTCATCCTTTCGTCCCATTCATGCAGATAGCGCTCCTAGCTAATTAAACGGATGATCAGCGCTTAGACAATTAGACAAAGATCAGCTATATACCGATATAAGTCAGGGAGTGTTACAAGGCAACTTGTATCCTTTTCATCCTCGAATCTAGCCGCAGCAGCAGGTTACGATACGTTGCGCACAGGCTCGAATGGAACATACTCTCGATAACTCTTCCGTTGATATATGGTTTATTAGGGTCAACCTCGTCCAATCCCATCCGCTAGCCAATAAAATATATGCATGCTCCCCTCCGGTATTCAAGCACTTAGACGGCATCGGTCTCCGTCCACATGTGCGTAAGCCCGGCAATTCAACGTTATCCACATGTGTATATCTTTTTCATTCCATCACTTTACTGTTGGATGACAAATACGTTTATTCACAATAAAAAACCTCCTACGTAGATAAACGTAGAAGGTTAATGGTTCAGTTAGGCGTAATGAAATCATCTAGCGCCTAAACGTATGTATTTCGGTCAGCTATCGGTCACATACCGTACTGAGAACGCCGTAGTGGCGCGCTCTAGCGGTACTTACGGAAAGAGTGGGAGTCGAACCCACGCACGCCTTGCGACGCCTAACTGATTTCGAGTCAGCCCCCTTGGACCACTTGGGTACCTTTCCATGTAAAATCGGACAAACATTATTCTATCACAGTCAATAGAGCAATTGCAAGCCCTGATTTTCACCATTTTTCCATACAGATGAAAGCACTTAATTTTCAGTGTCTACAGGAGCCGCCAGCGGATTGGAACGCAGTACCTTTTTCAGTTTGCTTTCGAATTTGGCACGTGGAACAAGCACACTATGCTTACATCCCACGCATTTGATGCGTATATCCATGCCTAGCCGGATTACCTCCATCTCATTGCTTCCACAGGGATGGGGCTTTTTCATTTGCACAATATCCCCTAGTAGATACTGCTTCTTTTCCACATTTATTCCCCCCTTGAACTAGCCATTTCTAAACGGAACTTATCAAGCGCCTTTTTGACTTCTGCATTGATAGCTCGCGTTATTTGCACTTGCGTATTAGGCTTGCATTCCACACTGGCCCGTATGGTCATTTCCGTGGCTCCTAGTGCCTGGACGCCTAATACTTCAGGCTCCTTGACCATGTTTACGTTATTTTCGTAATTTTTCATAACCGTCTCATGCAATATCTTTAATGCATCATCAATATTCATGTCATTGGGCACTGCAATATCCATGATAGCAATGGAATTATGGACCGAGAAATTGGTTACCTGCAATATCGTTCCGTTCGGAATAATATGGACTTCTCCTGTTAGTGTACGGATAATAGTTACCCTAAGTCCAATTTCTTCAACAGTACCTTTATAGACGCCACTCTGGATGACGTCACCTACTGCAAATTGGTCTTCGAATATAATGAAGAAGCCTGTTATCACATCTTTCACTAAGCTTTGCGCACCAAAGCCTATCGCTAAACCGACCACACCAGCTCCTGCCAGCAGAGGCTCCAGCCTAATCCCGAATTGATTCAAAATCATAAGAATCATTATAAAGTTCACTACATACGAGGTTATATTCCCTAGCAGTTTCCCAATCGTCTTGGTACGCCTGCGGTCGAGGTTAAGCGGATTTCGCGCCCGTTCTATCATCATATGTTCCAACGTTTTATTAGCTACCTTAACTATAAGTTTTGCTGCTATTAGAATAAAAACAACCTTGATAATAATAAAAATAAATCCCATCCATACAGCGGGGTTCACTATATAACGGATCAACTCATTGCTTAACTTCTCCCATGAATTGATAACCTCAGCAGCTGAAGTTTCTGCAACGAGTACTGATTGCCAATGCTTCATAGCTTTTTCCCACCTTATACCTTAACATAATAGTCTTCTTCCTTCGCAAAAATACCTCGGATTTCCACACGTTCCTCCAGCACGATTTGTTTTACTCGTTCGAGATCCTCCGAAGGAAACTCCAATGATAAAGCACATCCCGCTGTGATCTGCTTAGGTGTTGGACACATATCATTCTCAATATCTGCATATTCAAGCAACATCTCGGCACGTAGAGCTTGCTGTGTGGAATCGAAGGCTATCAATAACATCATCTCTGTACCTCCCCCATAATTTATGGAGTTATGTATAAATTGCCATCGCCGACCGTATACTAGTAAAAATTCGAATTCTTTCTAGATACGGAGGTTATTTTATGAGATTACCTTTTCATAGAGAAGTCATGAGTCCACAAGTATTAGAAAATTTAAAGGTGCAACATTCCGAATATAATATTATCGATATTTTATCGGATAGGCTTTTATTGATTTTGAAACAAATCCCGTCCCAGCAGCCCATTATTATCGTTTGTGTAGGCACAGATCGGTCTACAGGGGATTCCTTAGGCCCGCTTGTTGGATCCTATTTGCAAAAGCATACCATAAACGGCATCCATCTATATGGTACCTTAGACCAGCCCGTCCATGCTGTCAATTTAAAGGATACTTTAGATTCCATTGGACTGCTATATGACAATCCATTTATCATCGCCATTGACGCTTGCTTAGGCCAGCTATCCAGTGTTGGTTGTATCCAAATTGGCAATGGTCCTGTGAAGCCTGGAGCAGGGGTGAATAAAGACCTCCCGCCCGTAGGCAACATGCATATAACAGGAATCGTCAACGTTGGTGGTTTTATGGAATATTTTGTCCTCCAAAACACACGCCTTAGCCTGGTCGTCAAGATGGCTGAGGTCATCGCCCAAGCCTTCCAAGTAGCACTAAGCAGCTCTAACCGGTTCCCTACTTCTTTTGCCCAGATCGATGGATAGCTTCCTTCTCCTCAGGTGACAGTGTATAGGTGGATTGTCCCTTCTCCAACGGCTTCGCGAACACATAGGTTTCATCTCGATTATGAATGCCTGACAGTACCATGCCGTCCTGCTCATCATCTACCAATGCAATGGAAAAGCTCAAATCGTTGCCGCTCTCTGCAAACGCATTGTAGCGGTAGACGCCTAAGTTTGATTTCATTTTCTTCATTTGCAGTACAATAGCATTCATATTTTGCTGCATGTTTTTCGCTTCGCTTGTCAACGCCGCGTGTTTTTCCTGCAGGTCGATTAAGGCCTTCTCCACATCCAAGCTGGAATCTCCATTGAGCATACTTGTATAGTTAGTTCGAAGCTTACTTAATTTATTCCATAATACGATAACCAGAATTAGAAATACAATAGTAATAATTGAAAACAAGATTAACAATACCCTTACATCCAGTAATAAAACCAGAATCTCCAAACCCAATTCCCCCTGCTTATTGCTTATGACTTCATATGTTTTGCAATTTCTTGTACAGCAGTGACCAGCCGCTCAAGCTCTTCATCTGTTGTAAAATATCCAATGCTTGCCCGCACTGCCCCTCGTTCCATCGTACCAGCCATTTCATGCGCTAAGGGTGTACAATGATAACCTGCACGAACCGCAATTTGAAAGGTCTGGTCAAGTATAAAAGCTATCTCCGAGGAATCGGTCTGATGGATCGTAAATGATACGATTGCTGTTTTATTTTGCCCTAAATCCGGTCCCAGTATATGCACGCCTTCAATTTCTGCGAGCGATGCCATCAAATATTGGGTTTGTGCCCATTCCTTGGCATGGATCTTGCCCACAGTTTTATTCAGCACAAATTTTACACCTTCACCCAACCCTGCAATGCCTACCGTGTTTTGTGTACCAGATTCATAGCGATCAGGTCGAACCTTAGGCTGCTCGATCATTTCTGATTGGCTGCCTGTTCCTCCATACAATAAGGGAACCAATTCAATATCTGGATCTATATATAATCCGCCTGTTCCTTGTGGTCCCAGCAAGCTCTTGTGGCCAGGGAAGGCAAGCATATGGATCCCCATCTTCGTGACATCAATATCTACTGTCCCCGCCGTTTGGGCTGCATCAACCAATAGCTTAATCCCCACACCCCTGCAAAGCTCACCTAATTCCGCAATCGGCAAAATATTACCTAGCAGGTTAGAGCTATGGCTGCAAACTAATAAGGCTGTCTTAGTATTTACAGCGGCTTTCACATCATCGAGGTTAAGCTCACCCTTGGCGTTTGTTTTTACATAACTGATTTGAATGCCTCTTGTTTGTTTTAAATATTCTAAAGGCCTTCGTACTGAATTATGTTCGATTGCTGTACAAATAACATGGTCTCCTTCTTTCAGGAAGCCCATAATAGCTTGGTTTAAAGCCATCGTCGTATTTAAAGAGAAGGAAATATCATTGGGGTTTTTGACTTTGAACAGCTTTCCCAATTGCTTACGGGTTTCGAATAAAACCCTGCTTGCTTTAACAGCCATTTGATGGCTGCCTCTCCCAGGGTTGGCTCCATAGTGCAACATGCATTCCTGCATTGCCTCAAGCACGGCAGGCGGTTTAGGCCAAGATGATGCCGCATGGTCTAAGTAAGCAACGTCCAATCTAATCACCCTTCCTTTACGAAAAGTAGCATACCTATTCGCCCCAAGTGAGAAGGCAATAATAAGGTATGCTACCTATTTTATCATGATTGATTTCCTACTAAAAGCAACCCCAGCAATAAGACATATCCTTATAGGTTGCCTTAAAGCATTCCCATGTAAACTATGAAATTTTCCCTTGCAAAATTTGCAACAATCGATCTAGATCATCCTTGGAATAATACAACAACTCGATTTTACCTTTATTGTTATTATTCTTGATTTTAACCGTTGTTCGATACATTTCCCTTAAATTCTCTTCTAGCTCATTAATATAAGGATCGCTCTTTTTCGATTTTGCTTTTGCCTTTGTACTTTCAGGCTTGTCTTCGAGCCTTTTTACTTCTTCTTCAAGTTCTCGCACACTCCATTGTTCCTTAATCGCTTTTTCAGCCAAAGTGCGTATAATTTTGGCATCCTTTAAGCCGATAATTGCTTTAGCATGCCCCATGGAAAGTGTTCCACGTGAAACATATTGTTTCACCTCTTCGGGCAATTGCAGCAACCGTAAAAAGTTAGCGATATGAGACCTGCTCTTCCCTACCTTCACGGACAGCTCTTCTTGGGTTAAAGAAAACTGGTCAATTAAGGCCTGATAAGCTATTGCGATTTCAAGAGCATTTAAATCCTCGCGCTGCAAATTTTCTATAAGGGCAATTTCCATAACCTGCTGATCGGTAAATTTCTTGATTACTGCTGAGATAGTAGCTAAACCACATACCTGTGAAGCCCTGAATCTGCGTTCCCCGGCGATGATTTCATAGCCCTTTAACACGCTTCTTACAATAATCGGTTGAATAACACCATGCTCTTTAATGGATGCGGCCAATTCCTTAATGGAATCATCGTTGAAATTTCTGCGCGGCTGATAAGGGCTTGGTCTAAGTTGAGATAATGGAATTTCCATAACTTTATCATCATCATTAATGCTTAGTGCAGGCAATAATGCATCTAAACCTTTTCCTAGACGTTTGCTCAAAGTCCAATCACTTCCTTCGCCAATTCCATATAAACTTCAGCACCTTTAGAGCGTGGATCATAGGTTATAATCGATTGTCCATGACTTGGTGCTTCACTCAATCTAACATTACGTGGGATAATTGTCTTGTACACCTTTTGCTGGAAATATTTCTTAACTTCTTCAATAACCTGCATCCCTAGATTGGTTCTTGCATCAAACATCGTTAGCAAAACACCTTCAATTTGCAAGGTAGTATTCAAATGCTTTTGCACCAAACGAACGGTGTTAAGAAGCTGGCTTAAGCCTTCTAGCGCATAATACTCACATTGAATAGGAATAATGACGGAATCTGCCGCAGTTAATGAATTTACTGTGAGGATGCCCAATGACGGCGGACAATCAATGAGAATATAATCATACAAATGCTTAACTAAATGCAAAGACTTTTTCAAACGCACTTCTCTTGATATCGTTGGAACCAACTCAATTTCTGCTCCTGCCAATTGAATCGTAGCCGGCAAAATTTTGAGATTCGGAATATTCGTATCCACGATTGCATCCTTAGGATGTATATCATTGATAATAACATCGTATATACAATATACGACATCAGCCTTATTAATTCCAATACCGCTAGTCGTATTTCCTTGTGGATCGATATCAACAAGCAGCACTTTCTTTCCCAAAGAGGCTAATGAAGCACCTAGGTTAACGGATGTAGTTGTTTTACCCACTCCACCCTTTTGATTCGATATCGCTATAATCTTGGACAAAATCTGTTCACCTCAATATCTAATAAGAACGTTTTACCTTTTATATAGGAATACCAGCTATCTCTTTGGTATTTTAATAACAATCTCGTAGTGGTCCTCATAATCTTGTTCGGAAGTATTAATCTGTAAGCCTGAGGAAGTTACCATCTCGACAGATTGCCTGATCGTATTAAGTGCCAGCCGAACGTCCTTAGAAAAGGATACTCGTTGCTTCACTTTCTTATTAGAAACCGTTTCCTTCAAAAACTGAATGCGGCTTTCTGTTTGTTTTACATTTAATTCTTTGCTAATAATATCCTGAAGCACTTTAACCTGTAATTCTTCTTCATGTAGAGATAATAAAGCACGAGCATGTCTCTCCGTAATTTTCCGTTCCATTAAGGCCGTCTTAACGGGGTCACTAAGGTTTAACAGCCTGATTTTATTAGCTATCGTCGATTGGCTTTTACCAATTCGTTGAGCCAAGCTTTCCTGGGTTAGCTTATGTAAATCTATAAGTTGCTGGTAAGCACTAGCTTCTTCAATAGCCGTCAAACCTTCTCGTTGCAAGTTCTCGATTAAAGCGATCGATGCTGCTTGCGAATCATTGAAATCACGGACAATAGCTGGAATGGTTTCCATACCCAGCTTAGTGACAGCCCGCCATCTACGCTCGCCTGCAATTAACTCAAAAACATTATTACGTACTCGCACAATAATCGGTTGGATAACACCTAACGTCTTAATCGTCTGGCATAGCTCTTCAATTCGCTCATCATCAAAAATCGTTCTGGGCTGATATGGACTTGGGACAATATCTTGAATAGCAATGTTTTTTATCTCGTCGGAGGAAGTTTTTTCGGTGAATCCAAACAATTTAGAAAGTTGTTCCTTCATACCCTAACCACCCGATCTTTTTTCCGCAAAATAGCACCCAGTTTGCCAGTTTGCCGTACTATATTAATTCTCTAAACATATTACTTTTCCTGCTTCTTCCATAAAGATACGTAAAATGTTCCACGTGAAACATTAAAGCATTAATGGAGTTTTCAAGGGAGTACCTGCTTTGCGCGGGTAAGCTTTGGGAGTAGGTGAAAATTTACGTAAGAATATCAAGTTTCTCGTTGATTTATCCACATCAGGTAGATGAAAATTCCTAGTATAAATATACTTGCTGCGCAATTCATTCAGGCTATAGGCACAAGTGTCTAGCTCCTCCTGAATATCACTACCCTTCATCGCTACAAAGGTTCCTCCTACCGCAGTAAAAGGCAAGCATAATTCGTTTAAAACGACGAGTTTAGCAACAGCTCTAGCAGTAACAAGATCATAATTGTCACGATGCTCCGGCAAACGAGCGATATCTTCCGCTCTGCCATGAACACATTTCACATCAGTTAAATGGAGCTCCTGAACCAAGTGGTTCAAAAACTGGATACGTTTGTTTAAAGAATCCACAATAGTAACCTTTAAATGCGGGAAGATAATTTTCAGTGGAATGCTGGGGAAGCCTGCCCCTGAACCAATATCGGCTATATTTTTAATATCGCGTAGAGATACAAAGAAAGAGATAGAGAGGGAGTCAAAAAAATGCTTCACATATACTTCTTCTCTATCTGTAATTCCGGTAAGATTCATTTTTTCATTCCATGCTAATAATTCTTTGTAATACGTTTCAAACTGAACCAATTGGTGGTCAGTTAATTCGATATTTTTCAGTGACATTTGCGTTTTGAAATTAGCTTGTATCTCATCCATGATCATCATCAACCTCTAGCTGCCAGAACACGGTTATAATGCTCTAAGTGGACTAATAGTATGGAAATATCAGCAGGTGTAACCCCTGAAATACGTGAAGCTTGCCCGATCGATAACGGACGGATTTTTTCTAACCTTTGCTTGGCTTCAGTAGCGATACCATAAATCTCATTATAACGAATATCATCCGGAATTTTTTTCTTTTCCATCTTACGTAATCGTTCGACTTGGATTAATTGCTTATCAATATATCCCGCATATTTAATTTGAATTTCAACCTGCTCTGTCACTTCGTCCGATAAGGCAATGGGAGACGGGGACATCATATGAATATGGCGATATGAGATTTCTGGACGCCTCAACAAAGCGATTAACTCAATAGCGTTGTTAACTTCAGCGCTTTCTATCGATATCAGAAGCTCCTGAATTTCTGATGGCTTCACCTTGGTTGTCTCCAGCCGCTGGATTTCTTCATTGATCAACCGGACTTTTTCTAGGAAACGCTCATACCGCGCTTCTTTAATTAATCCGATTTTATAGCCAATTGGCGTCAATCTTTGATCCGCATTATCATGCCTCAACAATAAACGATATTCCGCACGCGAAGTCAGCAATCGATAAGGCTCGGTTGTCCCTTTAGTAACCAAGTCATCAATCAATACGCCAATATACCCTTCTGAGCGATCTAATACAATAGCTTCTTCACCAAGCACTTTACGCGCAGCATTGATGCCCGCCATCACACCTTGCCCTGCTGCCTCTTCATAGCCGGATGTACCATTAATTTGGCCGGCTGTAAATAAGCTATCAATTACCTTTGTTTCTAATGAAGGCTTAAGCTGCGTTGGAACTACCGCATCATATTCTATCGCATAACCAGTGCGCATCATCTCTACCTTTTCAAGTCCAGGTATCGAACGCAGGATATCCAACTGCACATCTTCGGGCATACTAGTAGAAAGGCCTTGAACGTAATATTCCGAAGTATTCCGCCCTTCAGGCTCCAAGAAAATCTGGTGCTTTGGTTTATCGTTAAAACGCACAATTTTATCTTCAATCGACGGGCAATAACGAGGACCTGTACCTTCAATAGCGCCTGAGAACATCGGGGCACGGTGTAAGTTATCCGTAATGATTTTATGCGTCTCTTCTGTTGTGTACGTTAGCCAGCAAGGAAGCTGGTTCGGTACTTCCTCTGTAGTTTCGAATGAGAAAAACTTAGGCTTCTCATCCCCAGGCTGGATTACCGTTTGGGAGAAGTCGATCGAATCCTTATGCACGCGCGGTGGCGTACCTGTTTTAAACCGTACGAGCTCAAGCCCATGCTCTCTGAGAGAGTGCGATAGCTTAACAGCCGGCTGTTGATTGTTAGGTCCACTTTCGTACATCAATTCGCCCATAATAATTTTGCCGCGCAAATAAGTCCCAGTCGTGACAACAACGGCTTTAGCAAAATAGCGTGCACCTGTTTTCGTAATGATACCTTTACAGATACCATCTTCAACGATCAGCTCCTCTACCAGCCCTTGGCGAAGGGAGAGCTTGGGTTCGTTTTCCATCGTTTGCTTCATCGTATGCTGATAAAGAAATTTATCCGCTTGCGCACGTAACGCATGAACCGCAGGTCCTTTGGCCGTATTCAGCATCCGCATTTGGATATAAGTACGGTCAATATTGCGTCCCATTTCTCCGCCAAGCGCATCAATTTCACGAACAACATGCCCTTTGGCAGGGCCGCCAATCGACGGATTACATGGCATAAAAGCGACCATATCCAAATTGATCGTAATCATCAAGGTTTCACAGCCCATTCGAGCCGCAGCCAGCGCCGCCTCACAGCCAGCATGCCCAGCTCCAACCACAATCACATCATAACTTCCTGCATCGTAATTCATTGTTATTCCTCCTTAGAGTTATGCGTAGCATAACTTTCTTCGTAAGCATCTTCTGAGTTTTGCTTATGCAAAACTTTCTTCGTAAGCATTTATCCTTTAATCCTTTACTTGCCCAAACAAAATTGCGAAAAAATTTGGTCAATCAACGATTCTCCGACAGAATCACCAATAATTTCGCCCAGGTATTCCCACGCGTTGCGAATGTCAATTTGAAGCAGGTCGATAGGAACAGCAGCACCCGCAGCTTCGTAAGCTTCATCTATAGAGCTTCTCGCCTTTTTCAGTAAAGCGATATGGCGTGCATTGCTAACATAGGTCTGGTCATTCAATTCTACCTGCCCACTAAAAAATAGGCTAGCGATAGCTTTTTCCAAATCAGCAATGCCCTGCTGCTCTAAGAGCGACATCGAGACAATCCGATCCGCAGGAAAATGCCCCGCCAATACATCCAGTTCAATCCGTTGCAACAAGTCGAGCTTATTAACAATCACAATCGTCTGCTTATCCTTTAATTGCTCAATAAGTGTAAGCTCATCGGGCTCAAGCTTTTCTGCTCCGTTGAATACAAGCAGGATTAAATCAGCATCTGCTAAAGCATTTTTTGATTTTTCCACACCTAGCTTTTCCACAATATCCGAGGTTTCACGAATGCCCGCCGTATCTAGCAGCTTTAAGGGAATCCCATTGACCGTGACGAATTCCTCGATTACGTCCCGGGTCGTACCTGGTATTTCAGTAACAATAGCTCGATTTTCCTGGGCTAGTGTATTAAGAAGAGAGGACTTGCCTACATTGGGCTTACCAATAATCGCGGTGACAATACCCTCACGCAATATTTTTCCTTGTTGTGAGGAATTCAATAATTGTTCAATCTGGGCAATTGCTTTGAGGCAACGGGTCGTAATAAAAGCATTTGTCATCTCTTCGACATCATGCTCCGGGTAATCGATATTAACCTCGATATGAGCCATCAATTCGACTAGCTCATGGCGAAGCCGCTTAATATTATTCGATAAAGCGCCCTCTGCCTGCTTCATTGCCACACGGTGGGCACGGTCGGATTTCGCCCGGATCAAATCAATAACGGCTTCCGCTTGCGACAAATCAATCCGCCCGTTTAAATAAGCCCGCTTCGTGAACTCGCCCGGCTCCGCTAGCCGTACCTGCTGCTCCAGCAGTAGATCCAGCACCATTTTCACCGATATGAATCCGCCATGGCAGCTAATCTCCACCACATCCTCCGTTGTGAACGACTTCGGAGCCTTCATTACCGTAACCAACACCTCATCTATACGCTCCATCGTAAGCGGATGCTTAATGAAGCCATAATGTACCGTATGTGAGGGTACTATAGCTAGCTTAGTAGCTCCGAAAAAAATGCGATCTGCCTCGGCAATCGCCTTGTCTCCGCTTATTCGGATAACAGCAATTCCCCCCTCTCCCATTGGTGTGGAAATCGCAGCAATTGTATCTTGGTTCATAAGTGGCACCTCAACCTAATCATAGCTTTCTGTAATTTCTGTTGTTGCTAAAGCATGGCGACGTCTATAAATCTATTTAAAAAAAGCAATGAGTCATAACATGACATCATTGCGGCAGCGATAGTTTATCTTAATACTATTACGACTCTTCGATTAGGCTCCTCGCCTCTGCTGAAGGTGCGCACTTTAGGGTGTTCCTGCAGCTGGGCATGAATCACTTTACGCTCTTGTGGAGACATCGGTTCGAGTATGACTTCTTTTTTAGTGCGAATCACTCTTTCTGCTAGCCGGTCGGCTAATTCTTCAAGTGTCTTTTGGCGGCGTTCACGGAAATTTTCAGCATCCAATACAATTCGCATATGGGTGGTTGAATACCGGTTGGCTACAATATTCATTAAATATTGCAAGGCATCCAAGGTTTGCCCTCTTCTGCCTATCAGCATCCCCAGATCCGAGCCGTACAAATGAAGCTCCATATTTTCTTTGTCTATCTTTTTTTCAATCCTTACTTCAAGTCTCATCGTGCGAAAGACGTCCTGTAAAAAATAGATGGTTTCTTCAACAGCATCAGGAATAAGCTCCAGTTCAACTTTGGCATCCCTGGTTCCTATGAAGCCAAACAACCCTCTAGAGGGTTGCTCAAGTACATGGATTTTTACCCGATCCTCCGTGGTATTCCATTGGCGAAGACCATTTTTCACGGCCTCTTCAATCGATTTACCCGTAACCAACAATTTTTTCATTTTGTCAGGCCACCCTTATTGTTTTGAGGTACTTTAGGCTTTTTATAAATAAAGTAAGATTGTACAATCGTGAACGTATTACTGAACACCCAATACAGCGGCAGTGCAGCAGCAAAATTCATGGCCATAACAAAGATCAGCACCGGGAAAATAAACATTAAGTTTTGCATTTGTGGAGTCATTTGGGATGACATCATTTTTTGCTGGAAAAAGGTAGTGATAGCAGCTAGTAAAGGAAGAATATAATAAGGATCCTTCGTTCCCAATTGTAGCCATAAGAAGGTATCCCCAGCAATGTGGCCGTTGCGCATAATAGCGTTATATAAAGCAATCAAAATTGGCATTTGGACAATTAATGGAAAACAACCGGCTAATGGATTGACACCATTGCTTTGAAAAAGCTTCATCGTTTCTTCTTGTTGCTTTTTAGCATCGTCCTTGTACTTCTCTTTTAGCTTCTTCAGCTCGGGCTGCAAATCCTGCATCCGTTTGGAGCTTTTATATTGCTTTAATGTAAGCGGTAATATGATCAAGCGAATAATGATAGTAACAACCAAGATGGACAATCCATACTGTCCCCAAAGCGCACCCGCGAACCAATCCAAAACATCAGCCAATGGACCTACAAAATACTTGTCCCAAAAGCCGTTGGCGGGGTCAATTGGAGAAGTTGCCGGAGCACACCCAGCAAGCAGCAAAAAGATGAGTGAAAACGGCAAATATTTAGTTAATCGACGGGTCAAAATGAGATCCTCCTAAATGTTCTTTTCCAATAATAAACTATAGCATATTTGACCCCAAAAAAGAAATCAAGCTTTCTACTTTCTTATAAGCAGGGAGCCCCTGAATAACACATGGAGGACACATTTTTCCATTTCTTTATATTTCATGCCTACAACAGGCTTACGGGCAATAATAATCAGATCATAACCGCCTACTAGCTTAGGTGCATTTAATCGAACAATTTCTTTAAGCATCCGGCGAATCCGGTTGCGGACAACGGCATTACCCAGCTTTTTGCTGACGGAAATACCCAGGCGGAAAGACGGCTGGCGGATCCGGGCATACGAATAAAGAACAAACTGGTGATTGGCCACAGATTTACCACCGCGGTACACCTTGTCAAAATATTCTCTTTTGGTTAATCGATGTTCTCTGTCCAAGGTCAGCTCTCCATTTAAGTTCCTAATTCCGCATCATTTTCAAACCGCTTTTACACAAACCCCAATATGTCCAAACAACAAAAAAGACCACCTAATGTGGCCTCTTGTATTAAGCACTCAATACTTTTCTTCCTTTTAAACGGCGAGCAGCTAGTACTTTACGACCATTCTTAGTACTCATTCTCTTGCGAAAACCATGTACCTTCTTGCGCTTTCTAACATTCGGTTTAAACGTAGGACCCATCTATCCTGCACCTCCTTGAGGAAAAAGCATTCCCAAAAATACCTCTTAACATTAAACCACAGAAAGACCTAAGAAGTCAAACTATAATTGCAACTGCATTTAGGAAGTAAGCTAGGTGGCGATCCGAGCGTTTCCGTCGAATCTTGGAGCCTGTGTATAACAAAATCGAAATTTTTCACATGCTGTCGAATTAATAACAACGTATTAACAATATATAGTGCTGTTGATAAAACTTACACACAAGCTATAGACATTGTGGATAAAAGCAAACAATTCATTGATAATGCACACATATTTTGATATTATGATTATGCTCTCCCTGTGGATAGGTAGTATTCACAGGAATATTATCAACAGTCTGTGGATATCTTTGTGCACAATTCAATCCCCTTATTAATAAGTTAATAGTTGATACCTGCATAATGTGGATAAGATTCGACAGTATCCGCTATTTTTCTAAATTTAAATACTGCTGTACCGGCTAATGCCACAACGCTTAATTTCCAAAAGGAGTGAATACATTGTGGAAAGCCATCCTAACGAGCAATGGCAGCAAGTCCTTTCAATTATTCAAACAAGGCTTAGTAAACCTAGCTTTGAGACGTGGTTTACATCCACCAAAGCTGTAACCTTCAACGATTCCAAAATTGTCATTTGTGCTCCCAACAATTTTGCCCGAGAATGGCTCGAGAACCGATACACCAAGCTCATCAGGGACACAATCGTTGACTATAATGGTAAATCGATTGATGTGAAATTTATTATTGAATCCGAGGAAGACAAGACTGCTGACCTTCCCTCCCCAACGCATTATAATGCGAAGTCCACCCTGGCTGTTCCTGAAGAAACATTCAGTCACATGATGAATCCCAAATACACATTTGATACCTTTGTTATAGGCTCTGGCAACCGATTTGCCCATGCTGCTTCATTGGCGGTTGCGGAAGCTCCTGCAAAAGCCTATAATCCATTGTTCTTATATGGGGGTGTAGGACTTGGAAAAACACATTTGATGCATGCCATCGGGCATTTTGTATTGGAGCATAATCCGCGTGCTAAGGTGCTTTATATTTCTTCGGAGAAGTTTACGAATGAATTCATCAATGCGATCCGCGACAATCGAGGCGAGAGCTTCCGTAACAAATACCGCAATATTGATGTGCTGCTGATTGATGACATTCAATTTTTAGCGGGTAAGGAAGGGACACAAGAGGAGTTTTTTCATACCTTTAACGCTCTTCACGAGGAAAGAAAGCAAATTATTATTTCCAGTGACCGCCCCCCTAAAGAGATCCCAACCTTGGAAGAACGGCTACGATCTCGCTTCGAATGGGGACTGATTACGGATATTCAGCCTCCCGACCTGGAAACGCGGGTAGCCATTTTACGCAAAAAAGCGAAAGCTGACAATTTGGAAGTTCCCATTGAAGCCATGGTTTATATAGCCAGCCAAATTGATACCAATATTCGAGAACTTGAAGGTGCCTTAATCCGGGTTGTGGCTTATTCTTCGTTAATTAACCAAGACATTACCTCCCACCTGGCAGCTGAAGCCTTGAAAGATATTATTCCGAGCAGCCGGCCACGGGTAATTACCATACAAGATATCCAGCAAAAGGTTGGAGAATTTTATGGAATGAAGCTTGAGGATTTTAAAGCGCGTAAACGTACGAAGATGGTCGCTTATCCGCGGCAAATCGCGATGTATTTATCGCGTGAATTAACCGACTTTTCACTTCCCAAGATCGGTGAGGCTTTTGGCGGACGCGACCATACGACCGTGATCCATGCCCATGAGAAAATTTCCGTCGCTCTGAAAACGGATCAGGAGCTTTATAAAATTGTCCACAGCTTGATCGAGAAAGTGAAACAAGTTACCGCCTAATCCAAATGAGCATGAAATTAACTAAATATCAGGTCTGTATAACTTGGAGCCTATGCACAAACTATTCACATGTGGATAGGCTTTTGTATTGCCGCTTTCATCCACATATCCACATATCCCGGTCGCCTACTACTATTACTAATAAAAAAAGAGTAATATGAGGATAACTGACCTTGTCTAAACATTTTTGAATTCTAGGAGTGAAAGCATGAAATTAACAATCTTAAAAGACTACCTGAACGACTCGATCCAACATGTGTCCAAGGCGATTTCTAGTAAAACACCCATCCCGATTTTGAGTGGTATTAAAATAGATGTCGATAGCAACGGCATGACATTAACAGCCAGCGATACCGATATTTCCATCCAAAGCTTTATTCCTATAGAGCTCAATGATTTAAACATTATTGAATTAGAGCGAACGGGAAGTATTGTTTTATCCGCCAAGTTTTTCGTTGAGATCATTCGCAAGCTTCCAGCAGCTATTGTTGAAATTGAGGTTAAAGACAATTTTCAAACGGTTATCCGCTGTGGATCTTCAGAAATCCAATTGGTCGGTCTTGATCCAGAAGAATACCCTACGCTGCCAAGCATTGAAGAATATAGAAGATTCCAATTACCCAGTGATTTATTAAGAACGATGATCAAGCAAACGACCTTTGCTGTCTCAACCAATGAATCCACACCCATTTTAACCGGAGTTTTATGGACAGTTGAGAACGGTAAGCTCAAATTTACCGCCTGTGACCGACATCGCTTAGGAACACGTGAAACCAATATTGAAGTCGCTTCCGACTTTCAGTTAAATAATATTTCCATATCCGGGAAAACTTTAAACGAGTTAGCTAAAATTTTGCCTGACCAGAACACATTGATTGATATCGTATTTGCAGAAAATCAAGTTTTATTTAAGCTGAGCTCTATTCTTTTTTATACAAGGATTCTGGACGGCACCTATCCGGATACTTCCAAGCTCATTCCACAATCGTACCAAACCGAGCTCGTGATCAACGGCCACCAGCTTGCTGATGCGATCGACCGTGCTTACTTGCTTTCCAGGGAAGAGAAAACGAACATCGTGAAATTGATTATGAACGAGGATCGAACAATTGAAATTTCCTCCAGCTCCTCAGAGCTTGGAAAGGTCACAGAGCAATTAGAAACGACTAGCTTAACTGGAGAGCTGCTCCGCATTTCTTTTAATTCCAAATATATGCTGGACGCGCTTAAAGTGATGGACAGTGAGCTTATTCATATTGGGTTCACAGGTGCCATGCAGCCGATTATTATCCGCCCTGAGGAAACCTCCTCCCTGCTGCAATTAATTTTGCCTTACCGGACGACGAACTAATAAAGGAGCCCGTTTGCCATGAATCCCATTTCTATCCATACGGATTATATTACCCTAGGCCAATTTTTGAAATTGGCTGATTGCATCTCTACTGGAGGGCAAGCCAAATTTTTTTTACAGGAAACGGTTATCCATGTGAATGGAGAGCCTGAGAACCGCCGCGGCAAAAAGCTTGTCCATTTGGATGAGGTACGTGTGGAAGGCTGTGGGGAGTTTCAAGTCATTCGCAGTTGAGAACCTGGTCAAAGGGCTTTGTTTAAACAGAGTCAAGGGATGTGGGAGGAACCGTTTTGCAATTGAAAAAACTTTCTTTACGGAATTACCGCAATTATGACGAGGTGCATGTTGAAACGGACCATATGGTTAACATTATTATCGGTCCCAATGCACAAGGTAAAACCAACCTGTTGGAGGCTATTTTTGTTCTTGCACTTACGAAATCCCATCGTACCCATCAGGATAAGGAGCTTATCCAATGGGATGCACGCCATACCATGCTGCATGGAGAAGTCGAAAAAAAATATGGCCTGTGCAAGCTCGATCTTACGATCTCCCAACAAGGGAAAAAAGCAAAGATTAATGGCTTGGAGCAAAAAAAGCTAAGCCAGTTTATAGGCTCGATCAATGTTGTTATGTTCGCACCAGAAGATTTGGAAATTGTCAAAGGTACCCCATCGATCCGCAGGCGTTTTCTAGATATGGAAATTGGCCAGGTTTATCCCACTTATTTATACGATTTATCCCAATACCAGAAAATATTGCTGCAAAGGAACAATTATTTGAAGCAGCTTTTTACAACCCGAGATACGAAAGCGGCGCTGCTGGATGTGTGGAATGCCCAATTAGTGCAGTATGGTATTAAAATTATTAAAAAGCGTCAAAGCTTTATACAGAAGCTGCAGCGGTGGGCAGAAAAAATCCATTCTGGAATAACGGCAGGCCAAGAAGAAATTAAGATCGCCTATGCTTGCTCGTTCGACCAGCAAATCGTTGAAGATGAAACTGTTTTATTTGACCAATTTATGATAAAGTTATCACAGGTGAAAGAACAGGAGCTTCGGCGCGGTGTAACTTTAGTGGGTCCACATCGGGATGATTTGTTGTTTACGATCAACGGCAAGGATGTGCAGACGTTTGGTTCACAAGGCCAACAGAGAACGACTGCTCTTTCTTTAAAGCTGGCAGAAATCGAATTAATTCGTGAAGAAGTAGGCGAATATCCGATTCTGTTGCTGGATGATGTATTGTCCGAGCTGGATCAATATCGGCAAACCCAATTGATTGAAACATTTCAGAACAAAGTACAGACCTTTATTACAACAACCGGAATTGAAAGTATAGATCGTTCCAAGCTAGACAATGCTTCTGTTATTCATGTGCGGAACGGGAGCCTAAATAACTAAAGGAACAGCCAATTATTTGGTTAATTATGGGTTCCTACACTTTTAAAATAGTCTCACGTTGTGAGGAGATGGTCACCCATGTTCATTCATTTAGGCGGAGAAAAAATCATTCGTTCATCTGAGCTTGTAGCTATATTCGATTTATCGATTGAGAAATCCTCAAAAATATCGAAGCAATATTTGAGCTATGCCAATAAAGAGAAGAAGGTTGAAGTCATCGGGGAAGAAGAAAGCAAGTCGCTTGTCGTTACGAAATCGAAGGTGTACTATTCCCCTATCTCGTCTATGACCCTCAAAAAGAGAGCCAACCAATTGTTAACAAACTAGATTTTATTTTGGAAAAGTGGGTGTCAGCATGTCTGTTAATCACAATTCTTATGACGAAAGCCAAATACAGGTGCTTGAAGGTCTCGAAGCTGTTCGTAAACGACCGGGGATGTATATCGGATCAACGAGCTCAAGGGGTCTGCATCACCTTGTTTGGGAAGTCGTCGATAATAGTATCGATGAGGCTTTAGCCGGCTATTGTTCGAGAATCGATGTGATTATCCATCTCGATAACAGTGTTACCGTCATAGATAATGGGCGGGGAATTCCTTTGGGTGAGCATCCCCAGATGAAACGTCCAACCCTAGAGGTTGTACTTACCGTGCTTCATGCCGGAGGTAAATTCGGTGGTGAAGGCTATAAAGTATCAGGCGGTCTTCATGGCGTAGGTGTCTCTGTTGTTAATGCGTTATCCAAGAAATTAGTAGTCCAGATTAAGCGGGATGGTAAAATTCATGAGCAGGAGTACCAACGTGGTGTCCCTCAACACGACCTCAAGGTCGTAGGAGAATCCATGGATACAGGTACCCAAATTACATTTTGGCCGGATGATGAAATATTTACAGAAATCACCGAATATGACTACGATACGTTGCAATCACGAATTCGTGAGCTTGCGTATTTAAATAAAGGGTTAGAAATTACTTTAAAAGACGAGCGTACAGAAGTTATAAACAATTTCATGTATGAGGGCGGAATTGTTTCCTTCGTTGAATACTTGAACCGTAATAGGGAGCCTGTGCATCCGCCGATTTACACTGAGGGCTCTAAGGATAATATCCAAGTCGAGGTTGCTATCCAATACAATGAGGGCTACACCGAGAATATTTATTCATTTGCTAATAATATCAGTACCCATGAAGGCGGTACGCATGAATCCGGATTTAAGAGTGCCTTAACTCGAATTATGAATGAATATGCCCGTAAGCATAATGTGATAAGGGAGAATGATTCTAATTTATCTGGAGATGATGTTCGAGAAGGCTTGATCGCTATTATTTCGGTCAAAATTCCAGAGCCTCAGTTTGAAGGACAAACGAAGACGAAGCTTGGTAACAGCGAGGTTCGCGGTATAGTTGAATCGTTGTTTTCAGAAAAATTAAGTGAATTTATGGATGAGAATCCGGTAACTGCTAAAAAGATTGTGGAAAAAGGTGTGCAAGCTGCTCGTGCAAGAGAAGCAGCACGCAAAGCGCGTGAATTAACACGTCGCAAAAGTGCTTTAGAAGTGAGCTCCTTACCGGGTAAATTGGCTGACTGTTCCTCCAAGGATGCTTCTATCTGCGAAGTTTATATTGTCGAAGGTGATTCTGCGGGCGGTTCTGCCAAGCAAGGACGAGATAGGCATTTTCAAGCGATCTTGCCTTTACGTGGTAAAATATTGAATGTCGAAAAATCGAGACTAGATAAAATTTTATCTAATGCTGAGATTAGAAATATTATTACTGCTTCCGGCGTAGGCATTGGGGACGACTTTGACATAGCTAAGGCCCGGTACCATAAAATTATTATTATGACCGATGCGGATGTAGATGGGGCTCATATTCGTACGTTACTGTTAACTTTCTTTTACCGCTACATGCGCAAGCTCATAGAGGTTGGTTATATCTATATTGCCCAACCGCCGTTGTACAAGATCGAACGTAATAAAACGGTCAAATATGCTTATAATGACAAACAAAAAGATGCGATCACGAAGGAATTCGGAGAAGGCGTCAAGTTGAGCATACAGCGTTATAAAGGTCTTGGTGAGATGGATCCTACCCAGCTTTGGGAGACAACGATGGATCCAGAAATTCGTACATTGCTGCAGGTGAGTATCCAAGATGCGATTGAAGCCGATGCGATTTTTGACACCTTGATGGGTGACAATGTAGAGCCGCGCAGAGCCTTTATCCAAGAACATGCGAAATATGTGAAAAATCTAGATGTATAATTAAGGCTTACGAAGATAGTTTTGCTATGCAAAACTCAGTAGCGCTTACGAAGTAAACTTTCCCTACGGGAAAGTTCTTAGGAGGACAAAATGTCGGAAGAACAAAACTCACAAGTTAAAGAAATAGATATTGGCGTAGAGATGCGCGGATCCTTCATGGATTACGCGATGAGTATCATCGTTAGCCGAGCTTTACCCGATGTTAGGGATGGATTAAAGCCCGTGCATCGTCGTATTTTGTTTGCCATGTCGGAGCTAGGCATGTCTCCAGATAAGCCACATAAGAAATCTGCAAGAATCGTCGGTGAAGTAATAGGTAAATATCACCCGCATGGTGATGTTGCCGTATACGAAACGATGGTGCGAATGGCTCAAGATTTTTCGTTACGTTATATGCTCGTTGATGGACATGGCAACTTTGGGTCCGTCGATGGTGATTCAGCTGCGGCTATGCGTTATACAGAGGCTAGGTTATCTAAGATTGCAATGGAGCTTTTGCGTGATCTTAACAAAGAAACCATTGACTTTATACCGAACTACGACGGTGAAGAGAATGAGCCGGCAGTGCTTCCTTCCCGATTCCCCAATCTGCTAGTGAACGGGGTTTCTGGTATTGCTGTAGGGATGGCAACGAGCATTCCACCACATAACCTGACGGAAGTCATTAATGGTGTGCAGCAGCTTATAGAAAATCCAGATGTAACTCCGATGGATTTAATGCGTTCGATTAAGGGACCTGACTTTCCGACAGCAGGCTTTATTTTGGGACGAGAAGGAATCAAGCAAGCCTACAATACAGGCCGTGGCTCCGTTACGATGAGAGCAAGGGCAACGATAGATGAAGTTAATAATAAGGCACGTATTCTCGTTCATGAGCTGCCTTACCAAGTAAATAAAGCCCGTTTAATCGAAAAAATCGCGGAATTAGTGCGTGAGAAAAAAATAGAAGGCATCACTGACCTGCGGGATGAGTCTGACCGCAATGGAATGCGTATTGTTATTGAACTCCGCCGTGATGTCAACCCGAACGTAGTATTAAACAATTTGTTTAAGCAAACCGCGATGCAGTCCAATTTCGGTATTATTATGCTGGCTTTGGTAAATGGAGAGCCTAAGGTATTGAACTTGAAAGAGTTGTTATTTCACTACTTAGAGCACCAAAAGGTGGTCATTCGCCGTCGTACCGAATATGAACTTCGTAAAGCAGAGGCAAGAGCTCACATTTTGGAAGGTTTGCGTATCGCGTTAGACCATCTGGATGAAGTGATCGCATTAATTCGGGGTTCACAAACCGCTGAACAAGCCCGTGAAGGATTAATCGAGAAATATGCATTAAGCCTTGACCAGGCACAAGCGATTCTGGACATGCGTCTACAACGCTTAACCGGGTTGGAGCGCGATAAGATCGAGCAGGAATACACCGAGCTGATGAAAAAAATTGCCGAGTATAAAGCTATTTTAGGAGACGAGCAGTTGGTATTGGCGATTATTAGTACGGAGCTTAACGAAATCAAAGAAAAATTTGGTGATGAGCGACGCTCTGAAATAACGATTGGCGATGAAAGCATTGAGGATGAGGATTTGATTCCTCAAGAAGAAGTCATTATTACGATTACCCATACTGGCTATATTAAAAGGCTGCCTGTTACCACCTATCGAAGCCAGAAGCGTGGCGGCAGAGGCGTTATTGGGATGGATACGAAGGATAAAGACTTTGTTGAACATCTATTCGTTACTAATACTCATCACTTCTTGCTGTTCTTTACCAACAAGGGTAAAGTATATCGCTTAAAAGCGTACGAGATTCCAGATTTAAGCCGGACAGCACGTGGGACTCCGATTATTAATCTGATCCAGATCGAGCAAGGTGAGACGATTAATGCGGTTATTCCTGTTGAAGGCTTTGAGTCCGAGCAGGAGTTATTCTTCGCTACCAAAAACGGTCTCGTCAAAAAGACGGCTTTGAACGAGTATGGGAATATTCGTAAAGGTGGACTTATCGCGATTACGTTACGCGAGGACGACGATCTGATTGGTGTTAGGCTAACAGAAGGCAACCAGACAATTATTATGGGTACCGCACAAGGGGTCTCTATCCATTTCCCTGAACAGGATGTCCGGTCTATGGGACGCTCAGCTACAGGGGTTAAAGGAATTAATATTGGCTCCAACGATTCTGTTATTGCGATGGATGTTGTTAATCCTGAAGACAGTGTACTGATAGTCACATCCAAAGGCTTTGGCAAAAGAACGCCAATTGGGGAATACCGACTTCAGTCACGTGGTGGTAAAGGCATTAAGACGCTGAATGTCACATCGAAAAACGGTCCGGTCGTAAGCCTCAAAATTGTTAAGGATGATGAGGATCTGATGATTATTACGGCGCTAGGTACGATCATTCGTACCAGTATGTCTGGTATATCCATGATGGGCCGTTATACACAAGGCGTGCGTTTGATTCATATTCGTGATGAAGACGAAGTAGCTACTGTAGCCAGAGTCGAAAAGAATGAAGATATTACCGATGAAGAGCTAGACGGGGAAGAAGCTATTGCACCTGTTGAGGATGAAGAATAAATTTTTATGGGCAACACTTAAGAATGGGGTGACATCCCCATTCTTTTTCGTTTAAAATAGGGATGAGAAGATAGAAAGTTAGGTGAAGGAATTCGTGGCGATAATATCTGTTTCCCAATTGAAAACCGGCGAAAAAATGAGCGATAATGTTCTGACCAAGATAGGGAATACATTATTCACTAAAGGGAAAATAGTAACCGAAAAAGATATCGAGATTTTAAAAGCTTTTTTAATTCCTTCAATTTCTATTGAATCCAAAACTGAACCTGAAGAGGGTAACAACCTTGTGGCGGAGGAAGTAAACAACAGCATTCCTCCATTTTACGAGCAATATGATAAATTATTAGTTCTTCTTAAAAGGGTATTTACATCCGTAGGAGGGCAAAATTTCCCCATCCTAGAGGTGCGAACTCAATTAGAAGCCGTATTGCAACATATTGACCAGTATCAGGTTTTGACCTTTAGCCCCAAATCCTTCCAATTGAACGATTACCTGTTCCACAATAGCATCATGGTAAGCTTAACTTCTTATTGCCTGGCAAGGTGGCATGGGCTCGCATCAAAGGATCTTATGCCTGTCGCGATCAGTGGCTTGCTTCATGATATAGGAAACGCCAAAATCGATTCTGGCATTTTATTTAAATCTAATAAGCTTACTACAACGGAATTGGAAGAAATGAAGCAGCATACATCGATTGGTTACAATTTAATGAAAAATGTTGCGGCTATTAATGAAGGTGTAAAATTGACTGCAATTCAGCACCATGAGCGTGAAGATGGTTCTGGCTACCCGCTTGGAATTAAAGGGGATAAAATTCACCTTTATTCAAAAATTGTCATGATCAGCGATATATTCCATGCGATGACATCAGACCGGTTCCATAAGAAGGCGGCTTCCCCTTACTTGGTGCTTGACCAATTGTTCACAGAATCATTCGGGAAATTGGATCCTGCCCTTGTCCAAACTTTTATCCAAAAGGTTACTCAATTCCATAATGGAGTGCTGGTGAAGCTTAGTGATCAACGAATTGGTGAGATCGTATTCTCAGACCGTGCGAACCCAACAAGACCTTGGGTCAATGTGAATGGGCAAATTATTAATCTAACAACGGAAAGAAGCCTTTATATCCAGGATGTAATCCAGAAATAAACTTTGTATCATTTACTTGACTCCTTAACCTGTAATGTGATAGATTAATCTTCGCTGCTTTTTTAGCAACGAAGATTTTTTTGTAGGAGTACACAACAAAAGGTATTCCGAAATGTTTATTAGAAAAAAGCTTGCAATGTATCATTGAACTATGATATATTAAAGAAGTCGCCGCTAAACAGAAACTTCATATGACAAATTGATTAATAATATGAAAGAAGTAAGTTTAAAAGCAATGTTTTGTCCTTTGAAAACTGAATCAACGAGTGAGTAAAATAGAGAATGCAAGTTCTCGCCAGATGTAAAGAATGAGGCAACTCAAGTTCTACCTTAATGGAGAGTTTGATCCTGGCTCAGGACGAACGCTGGCGGCGTGCCTAATACATGCAAGTCGAGCGG
>NZ_JAAOIW010000070.1 GCF_011440305.1 Paenibacillus agricola
GCCTTAGACATTGAGGAAAACCTTCCCAAATATTGTGGGGCGGTTATTTGTCGTACCCTTTTTCCAGTATAGCATCCTTCGTTTCGTTCATTAATAATTAAATATTGACAGCCTATTAGCTGGTATAGCTGAGCGAAGGGCTACCACGCGGCAGCCCTTCTGGCATTGAACTATCGTACCCGTTCATGCAGCGCTGGTCTTGCGCTGCATGAACGGGTAACGGGCAGTTATGCGTGGTGATAATTAAAACATCTTCTTTACAAGCGAACGTGTATTCGGTATTATCTTTATGGGTGAATTTACCATAATTATGAGGGAGTGATAAATGGCGGAGATTACCAACGAAGTTCGTAAATAAGTCGTTATGCGCAACTTTATGTCAGAGACGCTTAGACATAAACTTAATTGAGGAAAGCTTTAAATAGAGATTATGACTTTTAATTCATAAGGAGATAAAACTATGACAAAAAATAAATTACTACGAATGGACAACGTCCTCATCGTCGTTGACGACCTCGAAGCTGCTAAAGCCTTCTTTCTCCAACTCGGATTCGAGTTGGAGGGCGAAACGACCGTCGAGGGCTCCTCCGTAGATCGTCTCATTGGCCTTCAGAACGTCCGTGCTACCCTCGTGTTTATGCGCACTCCGGACGGCCACGGACGGATCGAGCTGGACAAGTTCCACACGCCGGATGCGATCAGAACTGGGCCCGAGAAGGCTCCGGTGAACGAACTCGGGATCCGCCGCATCATGTTCGCCGTCGATGACATCGATGACGTGGTCGCGCGCATGCTTGCCCATGGCGCCGAACTGGTCGGCGAAGTGGTGCAATTCGAGGACACGAATCGACTCGCCTACATCCGCGGTCCCGAAGGCATCATCGTCGGGTTGAGCGAGCAGCTCAAGTAATAAATCGGTAACGGATGTTTTAGGAAATCCACCATCAATATATCTAATAGATAATAGATTATATCGGAGCAGGCGCTACGGCAACCTGCTCTTTTTCAGTAGCATTGTTAGCGTACGTTTTTTTCCCTTTTATGCGGTGATGTCCGTAAATAATAAAGTTTTAGACTAGATAATAATGTTGTAGACTGAAATACTAAAGTAGTAGACTGACGGCATCGCTAAACTACCATGAAAATTCATTTTCATCCTCTGTGGTGCAGCGCTGGTTTGCAATGCATGGATGGCTAAACATTCCTGTAAGGCCTAAGATTTGGGCTTTGTCAAAAAAGGAGCGCCTCGGTATGATGGATTTGTCGAAGGGGTTTAACCCAATACATCAAGGAGGCGCTCTTACTATGAAGTTTAAAC
>NZ_JAAOIW010000071.1 GCF_011440305.1 Paenibacillus agricola
CAGCAGTTTCCACGTCGTGACATCGACTGTCTTAGGCCTTTTTTCTTTAATAATTTCTGGTAGATGGGGCTCGTGTAATGGCTCCCTTGATCGGAATGGATGAAGGCATCCTTATGGAGTTTTAAGCATCTCTGTCTCATGAGCAATTCAATGGTTCTTGTAGCTAGTGGCAGATGAAGGGACTCTGAGAGATTTTGGGCTAGAAGTTCTCCTGTTGAGGCGTCCAGAATGGTGGACAAATAAGCCGTCTGCGATTTGCCATACGGAAGATAGGTGATATCGGTGAGCAGTACAAGACCTGGTATTCCTTTCTTGAAGTCCCTTTTCAGCTCATTGGGGAGCGTGCGGTGTTCTTGTGTCGCTTTGGCCATAAGGCGATAGGGGTTAGGTTTCCGATGAGGACATACGAGGTCAAACTTTTTCATTAGCCTTCGAATACGCTTCAGGTTGTAACAGGTGTCATATTCGTTCTGGAGCGTCATCTTAATGGATCTGGAGCCCTTTTTGAAACCTCTTTGATTAAATACTTTCTTGATGAGTGCACCTGCTTGCTCATCCGCTAGCTTACGCTCCTGGCGTGTGTCAGCAGAGTTGAGGTAGTTGTAATAGCCAGAGCGAGACACGTCAAGCAGTTGGCAGAGGTAACGTGTCATTCGCCCCAAGCCTTGTTGCACAGCTTCCTGAATAAGGTTAAAACAATCACTCGGGCCTAGGTTTTTTCCCTTTGCTGTTAGCCTCCTTTCGTTCCTGTCTAACTTTTTTACGTATGCCAGTTGAGCCTCTAAAAGTCTGATCTTCGCCTCCTGCTTGGCAATGATCTCATCAGGGGATAAATGCCGTTTTGAAGGACGCAGAGCCGATTCTTTACGCGAGTCCGCAAGTCCAATGATTCCGTCTTTTTCGTAGGCTTTCTTCCATCGATCTGCACACTGTTCGACTCGCTTCAGCCCTAGGATCTCCACTTGAAATCCACTTGTTTCAAAAATTTCTCTTGGTGTTCGCCCTAACACGTACTGGTCAATGAACACACGTTTAAATTCATCTGCATAAGTAATTGATTTTTGGCTGACTCGTAAGACATACGGGTTGTTTGCTAACTGTTCCTGCTCATTTTTACTAAAGTGTTTTTTACTCATATGCTCGCCCCCACTATTCTCTCTAGTATACAAAAAGGTACCCATACGCTAAACACTTTTTTTA
>NZ_JAAOIW010000072.1 GCF_011440305.1 Paenibacillus agricola
GTGCAGATCGATGGAAGAAAGCCTACGAAAAAGACGGAATCATTGGACTTGCGGACTCGCGTAAAGAATCGGCTCTGCGTCCTTCAAAACGGCATTTATCCCCTGATGAGATCATTGCCAAGCAGGAGGCGAAGATCAGACTTTTAGAGGCTCAACTGGCATACGTAAAAAAGTTAGACAGGAACGAAAGGAGGCTAACAGCAAAGGGAAAAAACCTAGGCCCGAGTGATTGTTTTAACCTTATTCAGGAAGCTGTGCAACAAGGCTTGGGGCGAATGACACGTTACTTCTGCCAACTGCTTGACGTGTCTCGCTCTGGCTATTACAACTACCTCAACTCTGCTGACACACGCCAGGAGCGTAAGCTAGCGGATGAGCAAGCAGGTGCACTCATCAAGAAAGCATTTAATCAAAGAGGTTACAAAAAGGGCTCCAGATCCATTAAGATGACGCTCCAGAACGAATATGACACCTGTTACAACCTGAAGCGTATTCGAAGGCTAATGAAAAAGTTTGACCTCGTATGTCCCCATCGGAAACCTAACCCCTACCGCCTTATGGCCAAAGCGACACAAGAACACCGCACGCTCCCCAATGAGCTGAAGAGGGACTTCAAGAAAGGAATACCAGGTCTTGTACTGCTCACCGATATCACCTATCTTCCGTATGGCAAATCGCAGACGGCTTATTTGTCGACCATTCTGGACGCCTCAACAGGAGAACTTCTAGCCCAAAATCTCTCAGAGTCCCTTCATCTGCCACTAGCTACAAGAACCATTGAATTGCTCATGAGACAGAGACGCTTAAAACTCCATAAGGATGCCTTCATCCATTCCGATCAAGGGAGCCATTACACGAGCCCCATCTACCAGAAATTATTAAAGAAAAAAGGCCTAAGACAGTCGATGTCACGACGTGGAAACTGCTGGGACAATGCCCCACAGGAGTCTTTCTTCGGTCATATGAAAGATCATGTTAAGAGTCAACACTGTACAACTTTGGCCGAATTACAAAGAGAAATTAACCGCTATATTCGTTATTATAATCATCACAGATATCAGTGGGGACTAAAAAAGATGACTCCTGTTCAGTACAGGAATCATCTCTTATGTGTGGCCTAGCACTCTTTTTTTTAAGTGTCCTTGACTAAGGGTCTAGTTTA
>NZ_JAAOIW010000073.1 GCF_011440305.1 Paenibacillus agricola
GTTCACTATATAAAGGAGAGTGGGAAATCAGTAGCTGAGGTCGGACGGGAATTAAAGATCAACGCCAACACCCTATATGGCTGGTTGAAAAAGTATGCTGGTGAGCCTGAAGTCGTTGCTGTGCAAGCGTTGAAGTCGGAAGATCAGCGGCTCAAGGAACTCCAGAAGCAGATTCGTGATCTCCAAGAGGAGAACGAGATATTAAAAAAGGCGATGCACTTCTTCGCAAAAGACCGTCGGTAAGATATACGTTCATCTATGAACACCGCTCCGAGTACCGACTGGAGAAGATGTGCCGCGTCATGAAAGTTTCTCGTAGCGGCAATTACAAGTGGCTAGGGCGCCCTGAGAGTAAACAAGAGCGCCAGCACAAGGAATGGACCGAACAGGTCAAGGAAGTGTATAACCAATCCAGGCAGATTTACGGAAGCCCTAAAGTGACACAACAATTGAAAAAGAATGGCGTATTCATTTCCGAGCGTACGGTCACTCGAATTATGAAAGCGAATGGGATCCGCTCAAAAACGGTGAGGAAATACAAAGCGACAACCAACT
Organism: Paenibacillus agricola; assembly: GCF_011440305.1. GTDB lineage: Bacteria > Bacillota > Bacilli > Paenibacillales > NBRC-103111 > Paenibacillus_S > Paenibacillus_S agricola. The sequence continues at coordinate 556 of NZ_JAAOIW010000073.1, forward strand.
CCAAGCACTCCCTGCCCGTTCAGGAGAATGTGCTTAACCGTGAGTTTACGGCAAGCAAGCCTAATGAGAAATGGGTGACTGACATTACGTATGTCGCCACAGGTGAAGGTTGGCTCTATTTGGCGAGCGTTATGGATCTGTTTTCGCGTAAGATCGTAGGCTGGCACATGAGTGAACGAATGACAAAGGAACTGGTTCTACAGGCATTAAAACAAGCCTATGGGCGTCAGCATCCTGGCCAACGGTTGTTACACCACTCGGATCGCGGTAGCCAGTACGCCTCCTTGGATTACCAGAAGCAACTCCAGCTTTATGGCATGGTGGGCAGTATGAGCCGTAAGGGAAATTGTTATGACAACGCCTGTATCGAGTCCTTTCATAGTGTCCTGAAGAAAGAATGGATTTACCTCCGTAAATACGAAACGCGTGAAGAAGCCAAGAAGAGCATCTTTGAATACATTGAAGTGTTCTACAACAATCAACGTATCCATTCTTCGATTGGATATAACACACCT
>NZ_JAAOIW010000074.1 GCF_011440305.1 Paenibacillus agricola
TGCAGTTAGACTGAATAGTAGACACAGATTATACTAGATTCAATAACTTGAATGAGGGAGCCCTGTGTCTATGAAAAAGATCGATCATGATGAAACGTACAAGAAGCAGACCGTTCAATACATAAAGGAGAGTGGGAAGTCTGTAGCTGAAATCGGACGGGAGTTAAAAATTAACGCGAATACCTTATATGGCTGGTTGAAAAAGTATGGTAGTGAGCCTGAAATCGTAGCTGTGCAAGCGTTGAAGTCGGAAGACCAGCGACACAAGGAACTCCTGAAGCAGATTCGTGATCTCCAGGAGGAGAACGAAATTTTAAAAAAGGCGATGCACTTCTTCGCAAAAGACCGTCGGTAAAATACACGTTCATCTATGAACACCGCTCCGAGTACCGACTGGAGAAGATGTGCCGCATTATGAACGTTTCGCGTAGCGGCTATTACAAGTGGTTAGGGCGCCCCGAGAGTAACCGTGAGCGCCAGCACAAAGAATGGACAGGGCAAGTCAAGGAAGTCTATGACCGATCCAGGCAGATTTACGGAAGCCCCAAGGTCACCCAGCAGTTAAAGAAGAATGGCATCTCGATCTCTGAGCGTACAGTGACCCGGATTATGAAAGCCAATGGGATCCGTTCCAAAACGGTGAAAAAATACAAAGCGACAACCAACTCCAAGCACTCGTTGCCCGTTCAAGAGAATGTACTAAACCGTGAGTTTACGGCAAGCAAGCCTAATGAGAAGTGGGTGACGGACATTACCTATGTATCCACAAATGAAGGCTGGCTCTATTTGGCGAGCGTTATGGACCTGTTCTCCCGTAAGATCGTCGGCTGGCACATGAGTGAACGAATGACCAAGGAGTTGGTTCTACAGGCATTAAAACAAGCCTATGGACGCCAACACCCTGGCCAGCGGTTGCTGCACCATTCGGATCGTGGAAGCCAGTACGCCTCCTTGGATTACCAGAAACAACTCCAGCTCTATGGCATGGTGGGCAGCATGAGTCGTAAGGGGAACTGCTATGACAATGCTTGCATCGAGTCCT
>NZ_JAAOIW010000075.1 GCF_011440305.1 Paenibacillus agricola
TCAAAGCCTGCTTACGGCTCCCCGAGGCATTTCGTCGTTCGCCACGTCCTTCATCGGCTCCTAGCGCCTAGGCATCCTCCGTGTGCTCTTATTAGCTTAACCAAACCTGCTAATAATTCCTTCCCCGAAGGGATGGTTTATTGGATGAGTCACTTTAACTTCCGTTAAAGCAACGCTGCTCTAAACTTTGTTGTTTGTTTCGGTATCTAGTTTTCAAGGAACAAGCTTGCATGTGAGGGTTGTCCCCTCAAAACTGGACCAACGAGTGAGCGTTGTCTTGCGGAGTGCACACCTTTGCAGGCGGCACCCTTCTTGCTGGCTGGCTTCTCTGCAGAAGCTGCCTTCACGTTCTTTATAGACTGGATACCCTCGAAAGGATACCGGAAGTCTCCATAGAAAGGAGGTGATCCAGCCGCACCTTCCGATACGGCTACCTTGTTACGACTTCACCCCAATCATCTACCCCACCTTCGGCGGCTGGCTCCCTTGCGGGTTACCCCACCGACTTCGGGTGTTGCAAACTCTCGTGGTGTGACGGGCGGTGTGTACAAGACCCGGGAACGTATTCACCGCGGCATGCTGATCCGCGATTACTAGCAATTCCGACTTCATGCAGGCGAGTTGCAGCCTGCAATCCGAACTGAGACCGGCTTCTAAAGATTGGCTCCACCTCGCGGTTTCGCTTCCCGTTGTACCGGCCATTGTAGTACGTGTGTAGCCCAGGCCATAAGGGGCATGATGATTTGACGTCATCCCCGCCTTCCTCCGGTTTGTCACCGGCAGTCGATCTAGAGTGCCCAACTCAATGCTGGCAACTAAATCCAAGGGTTGCGCTCGTTGCGGGACTTAACCCAACATCTCACGACACGAGCTGACGACAACCATGCACCACCTGTCTCCCTTGCTCCGAAGAGGGGACACATCTCTGCATCTTTCAAGGGGATGTCAAGGCCTGGTAAGGTTCTTCGCGTTGCTTCGAATTAAACCACATACTCCACTGCTTGTGCGGGTCCCCGTCAATTCCTTTGAGTTTCACTCTT
>NZ_JAAOIW010000076.1 GCF_011440305.1 Paenibacillus agricola
CTGTTATCCTATTCTGGGGGGTTACACTATTTGCTAATCTTATGTTGCAGGATGCGGATTTGCTGTTCAACCTTTTTTTGTTCATTACATCGAGCATTGCGCTAGTTAGTGTTACACCAAGGATGATCTTATCTAGAGATGCTTCTATGGTCTATCGTAGCATTAAGTTATTCAGAAAGCGGATGAATGCAGGTGGAATCCCAACTCACGAGGTGGAGAAATGGATGGTTAGATCGCAGTTGCTTCGCGCCAAGCCTCAAGCTGCATATGCATACCCTACTATGGAGCTGGCTGCAACAGCACCTTTTGCGTATTTGATGATGTCCGGTCAGAACCCCATTACTTATATGGTGGACTCGTGGAAAATGACCATGCCGTACGGAAGCAGTGCTTCTGGTTCAGGCAATAGCGGGTATTCCGGCGACGGAGGTTACAGTGGAGGCGACAGCGGCGGGGGAGACGGCGGCGGAGGCGCTGGAGCTGATTAAAGCATGCTGAGTAGAGAATTGTATGAGGGCTTAATTAGGAAAGCAGTTTAATGTAGGAGACATCAGCCTCTAAGGATGGTGTCTCTTGTTTATTTTAAAGCCATACAGTGCCTCTCAATGATCCCGACAATTTCTTTGAAGGAATACCTATGGTTAACCATGTCCACAGTGAAATCCTCGGCTGCTTTATGATCCATAGCAAAGCGGCAGCCATTATAACGCAGGAAAATAACAAGGACAGTAAAGGCTGTCCGCTTGTTAGCGTTTTGGAATGGGTGATTTTGTCCTAGAGACTCGAATAAAGCCGCGGCCTTCTCATACAGAGTCATATAAGCATCATCGCCAAAAGCTGATGATTGGGGACGTAAGAGGGCTGATTCCAGTAAACTGCTATCTTTCACCCCGATGTTTTCACCGATACTGTATTTTTGTATGACGGCAACGTTAATGAACATCAATGCTTACTGTATCCCCTGCTTCAATTCCGAGCTGCTTTAAAGCATCTGTCATGGTAATACCCAAGCTGTTGCCGAACTTTGAAAC
>NZ_JAAOIW010000008.1 GCF_011440305.1 Paenibacillus agricola
AGCGTTCGTCCTGAGCCAGGATCAAACTCTCCATTAAGGTAGAACTTGAGTTGCCTCATTCTTTACATCTGGCGAGAACTTGCATTCTCTATTTTACTCACTCGTTGATTCAGTTTTCAAAGGACAATTCTTATTCATAAACCGTTTAATAAAACGTTGATTGCCTTATTTTATTTTGCTCGTTTTACCGAGTTTATTTTATTGGCAACTCAATTACTATACCACAACACTTCGTATAAATGCAAGTGTTATTTTCTTTCATCTTTTTGTGTAAGACCCGATGAATTTCAGTAGCATGTAGTCCGTTTTTAGCGGCGAGAAGTAATATATCATATAGTTCCATTCTAAGTCAAGCCTAATATTAAATTTATATTTCTCGATGACTGCTTTCTGCGAAAAACCCTAATCTACGGGGCTTTTCATGCCACTCTGGAGCAAGAAACCCAAATTAATAAGGCTTCTGCCCGTTCCTTGTAGGGAACAAGCCGAAGCCTCCATCTTACTCACTTTTTAATCGCAACTGCATCTGCCAGCACAAGCTCTTGCTGAAGCTCACCATGGATAGCACCATTAGTTGCTAGAACATTTCGCACCTTCAAATTATAAGGGTTGCCTTCGGTATCCGTTACCGCGCCTCCGGATTCTTGAATCAATAGGGCTCCCGCTGCCATATCCCAAGAATTCAAGCCTATCTCCCAGAACCCACTTAAGCGGCCGGCAGCCACATAAGCCATATGCAAAGCAGCAGAACCAGCGACACGTACATTCCTCACTTTGGGGCATAGTGCATTCAAGCCGCGAAGATTGACAGGAAGAGCACCTTCTCGATCTGCTGGCAAGCCAGTAGCAATCAGGCTGTCAATCAGCTTCGTTTCAGAGGATACCTTCATTCGTTTGCCCCTGACATAGGCACCTTTACCTTTCTCAGCAACGAACAGCTCATTATGGATCGGATTGTAAACAACACCTACGATGACCTCACCTTTGTGAACCAATGCGATAGAAACACTAAAAAAAGGAAAACCGTGCACGAAATTTGTAGTGCCATCTAATGGATCCACAACCCACAAATATTCGGCATCACTTACATCTTTTAATGCTTGTGCAGAAGCTTCGGGCCCAGGCTCCACCCCTTCTTCACCAAGAATTGAATGATGCGGGAAATGGGTCTGAATTAAATTCCGAATCATTTTCTCCGCGCCTTTATCTACTTCCGTTACAAGATCATGAGGGGAATACTTGATTTGCAGGCTGTTGAAGTCCCCTAATTTGCTTTGGATCCATTCTCCAGCCTTAGAGGCCGTATTAATCGCTACTGCCGTAAAGCTTTTACTTCCAACCGTGAAGGACGTATTTCCTTCGTTAGACATTTCTATCAGCCCTTTTTTCTTCCAAGATTTTTTATAGTAGCGATACAACTACTAATCAGTATAGTGAATATACGCTTTAAATGCTACAAAGTTTCATATCGACCGTAGGTTTCACCCATCTCTTCAACAATTTCTCCCCCAAAAAAGCAAAAAACCGTCGAGAACCCCCAACAGTTTTGCCTAAATATCCATTATTCCCTGTATCACTCTATTAAACTTCTGTTTTATACACCTACAATATGATACCCATTATCCACAAAAATAATTTCTCCTGTGATGCCGCGGGACAAATGGCTCATTAAAAAGAGTGCTGTATCTCCCACTTCTGCAACCTCGGTTGTCCGGCGCATCGGAGCTTTTTCCTCAACACTGCGAAGAATCGAGTTGAAATCCTTAATTCCTTTAGCAGCCAACGTACGGATTGGGCCTGCTGAAATCGCATTAACGCGAACATTAAACTGCCCAAGGTCATTTGCTAAATAGCGGACACTCGCTTCAAGAGCCGCCTTAGCCACACCCATTACATTATAATTTTTCATTGCACGTTCTGCACCAAGGTAAGTCATCGTCATAATGCTTCCGCCTTCAGTCATTAACGGGTACATGCGTTGGGCTACAGCCACCAGTGAATAAGCACTGATGTCATGCGCCAATGCAAACCCGTCACGTGAAGTATCGACGAATAATCCCTCAAGCTCCTCTGTTTTGGCGAACGCTATACTATGGACAAGTCCATGAAGCACACCGAACTGCTCCTTCAAAGTAGCTGCCAGCGAATCGATCTCCGTATCAACTGTAACGTTACAAGGAAGGACAACTGTATTGGGTAATGTGCCCGCCAGCTTGCGCACACGTTCCTCTACACGTTCATTTTCATACGTAAAAGCAATTGCTGCCCCTTGAGAAGCAAGCGACTGCGCAATAGCCCATGCAATGCTACGATCATTCGCAACACCCATAATTAATATATTTTTGCCGGATAACAATCCATTCATTGAACAAATTCCCCTCTCCACATCAAAATGAGGCTTCGCCTATCTATTCTTACTCAAGGTACTTCATTTAACTAAATATTTCAAGTAATAATACCCTATGGGTTTTAAAAAAAGCAGCTATGCATAGGCACTTACAGCTTAAAAGACGCTTGATTCAAAATAGTCAAATCTTCTTCCCCGTTAATATCCCTCATGAGCCGGATCAGGGCATCATCCTTCTTTTTGGCCTCGATCATGATGTCTAGACTTGGAGTGTGGGGTGCTATGGCGCGCAAAAAATCCAGCAATGGCTGAGCTTCAATATAATCAGCATGGCCACGCACATCTTTTTCGTTTTTGGGACTGGATACATGGATCTTGGGTGGGAGAGCGTTCTCTGAGCCTTGCTCCTTTTGCCCTTCCCAGGTTTTGAGGATGCGCGTCCATAATGCTGTACAGTCCGCTCCGTCTTCCTCGTGGTTAATTTCGTGGTGATGGATGTCGAGCACCATTGGTGCGCCTACTTCCTCACAAACGTTTAATGTTTCCAAAGCCGTAAAGGTTTTGTCATCATTTTCAATCGTTATCCGTTCGCGAATACGCTCCGGTAGCTCCTTAAAACGTTCAATAAACCGCCCGGCCGCCGCTTTTTTATCTCCGTACATGCCACCGATGTGGATATTGCATTTCGCTGAATTATCTAAGCCCATTGCTTCCAGCATCGTTACATGGCGCTCTAGATCCAACAACGAGCTTTGCAGAACGTCTTTACGCGGCGTGCTCAGCACGGTAAAATGATCCGGATGGAAGCTTAATCTCATCCCGTTCTTAATCGCATAGCTGCCCAGCTCTGCAAAGGATTCCGCAAGCACCTCCATAGGATCCCAGCCCTTGAGCATTTCATGCCCGAGTAGCGGGATGAGCTTAGACGAGCAACGATACATTAAAATATCATAGGCTCGATTATGCTTGAGCAGGCGCAAAGTGTTGTGAAGATTCTCGGCTGCAATGCGTTCTAGCTTGCGTACCGCTGCGTCACGGTCGTTTAATTTGTCGAAACTGGTGGCTGTCATCGTTTTGGAAGGGGATGCATTGGACACCCGCATTGACATTGCGACATAACCAAGACGTACAATCATAATGAAAATCAGCTCCGGTTATCAAGATGTACGGATAGGTTGCCCTAAACCGCCATAAGTTATATAGAAAAAGAAACACCTTCCCGCAGCCTTTTGCCGCGTAAGATGTTCGTGAAAACATGTTATATGGGATCAGATCTGGGCAAGGCTAAAAAACATTTCATAAGCCAAAGCAGTCTGAACACGCGATTCTTCCTCTGTAAGCCTCCGTACCAGCACCATCTCAACCTGAGTGATCTCTTCGCCCTGAAAATTAATTTCGGCAATCGATACCAGAATTTTGACAATAGCTACAGCTTTGTTATCCAAGCTATAAGCGATAACCATTTGACCCGTTGGGAACACGCGAAAGCCGCTTTTGACCATTTTACTGCGGCCATACTCTAATAATTCATAGAGCTCCTGCTCGGATTTGAACTTGCATACGGAATTGAACTCAGTTTGAAATCCCATACGTATTCCCCTTTCACGGCATTGTTCTATAACTATAGCATACGGGAAGTAGGGCAACTACGCAAGCAGGCAAACGAAGTTACAGCTTTATAATTCAAAAGAATATTGTAAACGCTGCTTCTCATTATGGCGCTGCAACGCCAGTACAATCAATTCATCCAATAGCTGGGCATACGGCTTGCCTGTTTCTTTCCATAGCAAAGGATACATGCTAAACGGCGTAAAGCCTGGCATCGTATTGATTTCATTAATAAAAATATGGTTATCTTCTTTACGCAGGAAGAAATCAATCCGGGATAGGCCGGAGCCATCCACTGCCAGGTAGGCGCGAAGCGCAAGCTCCCGCAGACGTTCAGATATATCCGCAGAAATTTCGGCTGGAATAACCATGGAGGAGGTGCCATCTACATACTTAGCTTTGTAATCATAAAATTCGTTAGAAGACAATACTTCACCCACTACAGAGGCTTCAGGCTCGTCATTGCCAAGGATAGCTACTTCAACTTCACGGGCATCGACGTTCTCTTCGACAATGACCTTTCGGTCAAACTGGAAGGCATATTCGACAGCATCAATAAGCTGCTCACGGTTACGGGCCTTATTGATGCCTACACTGGAGCCCAAATTGGCAGGCTTCACGAAGCAAGGATAGCCGATTGATACCTCAATTTCCATAATAAAATAAGCATTGTCTTTCTCCCATTGCTTTCTTGTAAAATGGCGGAACAGGCATTGGGGCAAGCCCTCCTGTTCAAATACTCTTTTCATCATCACCTTGTCCATCCCAACGGATGAGGCCAATACCCCGGCTCCAACATAAGCAATGTTAGCCATTTCCAATAACCCTTGGATCGTGCCATCCTCCCCAAACGTGCCATGCAGCAGCGGGAAAACGACATCAAGCTTATTGATTGAAGCCTGTGAATTCAGATCAACTCCCTGTACATTAGCGTACTGGAGCGAATTAATAATAGGCTGGATCGCCGATACTTCGTCCGTTACCAACGATGGCTCAAAAGCTAATTCAGCCAGATGCTCAGGCGGTCCCTGGAGTTGGGGGCCTGAACGCCACTCTCCCTGTTTGGTTATGTAAAATGGAATAATATCATATTTACTCATATCAATGGCTTTAATTACGGCAAGTGCGGTTTGTAATGAAACCTCGTGTTCCCCAGACTTTCCTCCATAAATTAAGCCAATGCGAATTTTGTCGCTCATAATAACCTCCGAATAAAATATTAGGCATGAAATGTTAAGCATGAATAGTAATAAGGTGAATCCCGTAAGCTAGTATGGATCTGATCAAATGAAATGGAGCTAATTAAATTAACATGCATTTACGCCAAGCTACGCTAATATCAAGGTGCATCTATGACATGCAAAAAGGAGTACCGCGTTTTTTCGGTCCAAGCATATGAATCCCTGTAGCTCCAGTACCGGTGCCTGCTGTTTGTTGTATGGGCATTAACCAAAGGCATTCCATTGGCATCTTTGGCTGTGACGACCGCGCTATGCCGGAAACGCCCGTCGCCCTTCCAATCGTAGCTGATCACATCGCCTAGCTCAAGTAAATCGGCTGTCTCTGCCTCTTCTACTTGCCATCCGCTATGATTATTCATCATATATGCTTGCAGGCTTTGTGCGACTGCCCAACTGAAGCTCCAATGCTCTTGTCCATTATGGCGGCCCCTGTACCACCAGCCGGAATCCCTTTTTCCAGTATAGTGCATTGGGGCTCCTCCTGCAAAGAGACATTGGGATACGAAGTTGGTGCAATCCACTTCAAATTCGATGTAAGCCGGATTTGCCTTATCCCACCATAATTCGGCATATTGGATCGACTTATTGCGGTCATACTTAAATTGCCTAGGGGAGCGATCCAAGTATGGGAGAACCTCATAATTCAAAAAAGGCATTGATGGCAATTTTACGAAGAGGTCATCCTCCCCAGAGTTGCCATATTCCGATATTCGGACTTTATCCGGCAATTGGGTATCCACCCTAATATGATCAGGATGATCACCTTCATGACCTGTAACTTGAATTTGGGTAATGACCCACCTGCCGCCTTGCTCTTGGAGTGTAATCCGTTCCCATTCGACACGTTCCTCCTGGTGCTCAGCAAGCCCAATCATTCCAACTGCTACCTGCCTCAGCCGAACAGCGGCTGTAACGGCCCGAGGCTGCTCTGAGGCCTGCACAATGGTAAGTCTCGCCTCATGCTTCACAGGGAAGAACTGACGGTCCTGATCGGTTTGTGAGGCCCTGGCCAAGCGTTTGATTTGCGCTTGCAGGTACTGGGTATCGGTAACAAAGGGCAGCAAAGGCACCACCGTATAGTCCAAATTCATTTGGTTTTTATAATGAACATATTCATAGAGCGTCGTTTTCCATGACATCCGGCTACCCCCATTTTGAGTGAAATGAACTCTATTTAAGATCGTTCAGGATGAGCTCATAAACGTATTGCGATTATTCCAATATATGAAGGAACACGAGCAATAATGATTCAAATTAGCCTTTACGTAGCGACCTTCAGCATGTATACTTAAACTATAGCAATTATGAAATCGCGTTTCATTGAGTGAAACATAAATAGCGGTTGAATACATTTTCACGATAAGCTCCAAGAGGAACTATGAACTACAATTCAGAGGAGGAACTCAACAATGGCTAGAGAAGATCACTATTCCGTCCGCAAGCCGCTGGAGGTTAATGGAAAGACTTATCATTACTACAGCTTGCCCGGTCTGGAACAACAAGGACATGGCAATATTGCCGCGCTGCCTTTTTCAATTAAGGTGCTTTTGGAGGCAGCTGTTCGCCAATTCGACGGCAGAGCCATCACGGCAGAGCACGTCAGACAAATCGCAACATGGACTGAAGCACGGGACGAGAAAGAAATTCCCTTTATTCCAGCACGTATAGTTTTGCAGGATTTCACTGGTGTTCCCGTTGTTGTTGATTTGGCTGCAATGAGAGATACCGTAAAGCTTGCTGGCGGCGACCCTAAGCAAATCAATCCGCTTGTACCTGTGGATTTAGTTATTGACCACTCTGTAATGGTTGATGCTTTCGGTACTAAGGATGCTTTGGAAACGAATATGAATATCGAATTCGAGCGTAATGAAGAGCGTTACCGTTTCCTTCGTTGGGCACAAACCGCTTTCGACAATTTCCGTGCAGTTCCCCCTGCTACAGGTATCGTCCATCAAGTAAACTTGGAATACTTGGCATCTGTTGCTGCAACTAAAGTTATCGATGGCGAGACTGAAGTTTATCCCGATTCCTTAGTAGGTACGGATTCCCATACCACGATGATTAACGGTCTAGGTATTGTAGGCTGGGGCGTTGGCGGGATTGAAGCAGAAGCAGGCATGCTCGGACAGCCTTTGTATTTTGTTACACCTGAAGTTATCGGCTTTAAATTGACGGGTAATTTGCCAGAAGGCTCAACCGCTACGGATTTGGCTTTAACGGTTACACAAATGCTTCGTAAAAAAGGCGTTGTTGGTAAATTCGTTGAATTTTATGGTCCTGGGCTTAGCAATATCAGCTTGGCTGACCGTGCAACAGTTGCCAATATGGCTCCTGAGTATGGCGCAACGGTCGGTTTCTTCCCTGTCGATTCCGAATCGCTTAATTATTTAAGAAGCACAGGCCGTGAGGAAGATCAAATCGCACTTGTCGAAGCTTACTATAAAGCACAAGGTATGTTCCGTACCGATGATACACCTGATCCGACTTTCAGCGATGTAGTCGAACTGGATATGTCAGCAATCGTTCCAAGCTTGGCTGGTCCAAAACGTCCACAGGATCGCGTTGAGCTTACTTCGATGAAGGAAGCCTTCCACGATATCGTCCGTACACCTATCGATAAAGGTGGTTATGGACTAAGCGATGCCAAAATCGAAGAAGTAGTCGATGTGGTCCATGTTAATGGCGATATTAGTAAAATGGGCACAGGCGCCGTCGTTATTGCCGCTATCACTAGCTGCACGAACACGTCCAACCCAAGCGTTATGATTGGTGCCGGCTTAGTTGCCAAGAAAGCAGTAGCACGCGGTTTAAGAAAGCCTGCTTACGTGAAAAGCAGCTTAACTCCTGGCTCCCTTGTCGTAACCGACTACTTACGTAACGCCGGATTATTGGAGCCTCTTGAAGCATTAGGCTTTTATGTTGCCGGTTATGGCTGTGCTACCTGTATCGGTAACTCCGGTCCATTACCGGATGAAGTCGCCCAAGCTATTACTGATAACGATATGACGGTTGCTGCTGTATTATCAGGTAACCGTAACTTCGAAGGTCGTGTGCATGCTCAAGTGAAAGCTAACTACTTGGCTTCGCCTCCTTTGGTTGTTGCTTATGCTATAGCAGGTACAGTCAACATCGACTTGGCTAATGATCCTATTGGGTATGACCAAGCTAACCAACCCGTCTACTTGAAAGACATCTGGCCTTCCAACGCAGAGATCCAAGAAGCTATTGGTGTAGCGATGAGCCCTAGCATCTATCGCGAGAAATATTCCAACGTATTCCGCGCTAACGAGCGTTGGAACGCTATTCAAATACCAGAAGGCGATTTGTACGAATGGGATGAAAAATCAACCTATATCGCAAATCCGCCATTCTTCGAGCGCCTTGGCGATGGCGTTGCCGATATGGCCGACATTCGCGGCGCTAAAGTGTTAGCCTTGCTTAGCGATTCGGTAACAACTGACCATATCTCTCCCGCCGGTAACATTAAAGCTGACAGCCCTGCTGGTAAGTATTTGATGGAGCATGGCGTTAAAAAAGAAGATTTCAACTCTTACGGCTCCCGCCGCGGACACCATGAAGTGATGATGCGCGGAACGTTCGCTAATATCCGGATTCGTAACCAGGTTGCTCCTGGCACAGAAGGCGGCGTCACGACTTACCTGCCAACCGGCGAAGTGGAATCGATCTATGATGCTTCCATGAAATACCAGGATCAAGGCACGAATCTTGTCGTTATTGCCGGTAAAGAATACGGAACAGGCAGCTCCCGTGACTGGGCAGCAAAAGGAACTTTCCTACTCGGCGTTAAAGCCGTAATTGCCGAAAGCTTTGAGCGGATCCATCGCTCCAACTTGGTCGGTATGGGCGTATTGCCACTGCAGTTCAAACCAGGGCATGGTTGGAGCACTTTAGGCATTACGGGTACGGAAACCTTCGATATTACGGGCTTAGACAATAATGTTCAACCCGGCCAAGATGTAACAGTCACCGCCACCCGTCAAGATGGTACCAACTTTACCTTTGAAGTTGCTGTTCGGCTTGATAGTACGGTTGATGTAGATTACTACCGTAACGGTGGCATTCTGCAGACGGTATTGCGTCAAATGATTGCGGAATAGTCCACTGATAGCGAAAAAATGAATTGAATAAAAGCACTAACAAGTACAGAAATAAAAAGCGTTGGTTTACATCCTCGGATGTAAACCAACGCTTTTTTTATGTGGCTGCTGTTTCAGTGGAGCTAGGATAATGTCGCAGGAAGTGCCTTGGAATATTTTTGCAATATTCGAACCGCTATTTGCCCGATTTCGTCTCTAGTAATGTAAGAAGTCGGTCTAAAGTTCAAAAGTGGTTTCGCTGTACTCGGAAGTGGTGAAACGACGGGACTACCCACCATAATTCCCAAGCTATTAACTGCATCGACAGCCGGTAAATTATAGTAGTCAATGCTATCACCATCTGCAAAAGCTTTAAACACATTCGCTTTGAGCTTCGCATCGTTCATCGCCATCTTGAGGTTCATTGCACGTGATATCATTACGGCTGCTTGTTCACGTGTTACAAAGTCCCCAACTCCGAATATTCTCTCACTAACACCTTGAACAATACCAGCGCGAGCTGCTGTTTCTACACTCTCGTAATCCCAGAGGATGGTTCCTCCCCCACTTCCCGGAAGTACATCATTAAAGGAATTAGTATCATCATAATTCGGCTTCATTCCCAATGCACGAACGAGAATCGTAGCAAATTCACCACGTGTAGCATTTTCCTTTACACCAAAATCATCAGAAAACATAGCATTCATATACCCTTTAGCCAAGAGCGCTTGTAAAATATTACGAGCCCACGAGCTTTTTGTAATATCGTCATAACCAAATTTCAGCTTGCCTACCATGTAATAACCAAACTTATCGAAAGGAACTGTAATGGTTTTAGCCTTGGTATCAACGACACCTCCTAGGTTCTCCCAATACTTAGTTCCTGCTTTATCGCCCATGAAAAATACAGTAACCTCAGAGGCTGCTTGATCTACCACATTATCATCGTATCTCAGCACCAACGTGCCACGTTCACTTGGTGCGATGATTCTTTCCGATTCATACTTTGTAAATGTATTGAGTGAAGGGCCATCCGTAGAGTAGGGAGTTACGCCTCCAGTTACTGATTTATAATCACCTACTAAACGCTCACCTAACCCTCCTGAAATCCAATAAAGGTCGGATATTCTCATAAAGTTCATACGACCCTGAGTGGAAGTGACCAAATTGGATAAAGCCGGGTCAATAGGTATGGCGACTCTTGAACTTGTTCTATCATCTGGGTCCTTACCTACGATCTGGTTATAATCATTCACCAATTCAGTATTACCATCCTTTGGATTAGCAAGCCCGAATAGCAAATCAACTTGTGGCTGGATCTTGCCATCAATAACCCGGCGCAGCACGTTGTTTTTGGGAAAGGTTAATTGGATAGCCTTATCAAAAACAGAATGCTTGGTTCCCATCGGCTCCATGTACATCGCCCCGACTGCAGGATTACTCACATAATTAACAGTGACCGTGTCTGTGAGGTCTCCACTTGGTCTTTTTACTACCACCGCAATCTTGTTTTCAGAATCCGCCTTTAGTCCTGTTAAGGTGTATACATAACGATTCGTAAGGTCATCCCGCAATACAGCTGATTTTCCGTTAATTAATACATCTGTGGCTCCCGCTGCAAGAACATCGAATAAAACAAAGTTCTTATTCACAATGATTTTATCACCTGTGTTGGCTCTAGGTGACAATATCTCGAAAGCTTGCTTCTGACTTAACACAGTCATCGTGTAGCTAGTTGTAGCTCCACTAGCATTTAACATACTAATCGTAAAGGTATGGGTGCCTAATGGAATAAGTACATTATTCAATCGTATTTTAAACGCATTTGAATTCCCAGCAACATCAACCGAGGTATACTCAGGATCAATTACCGAATTGACTTCGCTAACTGTTACAGGCGGAGTAACACGATAAATCTGTGCTCCATCCTTGCTGATGATAACATCGACAGCTCCAGAACCTTCCAAATAGAAATCCATCTTGGTAAGCGATGTAGTGTAGTTATTGTCAGTACCCAATATAAATTCCGGTGATGCCGGCAAGTAATCGGTTTTGGTACTGCTGCTCAAGTTGCCTCTCTGTATGGTAACCTTAGCTGGTGGCGTCAAAGGACGAACATCGAGAATTTTCGGTGTATTGCTATTGACGATATAAAATTTGACTTCTTTCACATACTGGCGTAAATATGGCTGAGCATCCGTAGTATCTCTATAATTAATAATAATTTTCAAAACATTCTCACCAATTAAAAGCGGTCCGGGTCCCACAGGAGCCGTTTCTGGTAGCTTTAGCGCTTCTGCGGTGCTGATCATGCCAGTACTGCTATCTATGATTAAATATGGAACTGCAGCAGCAGTAGGATAATAATCTGTCCAATCTATATTATTAATGATCAACTGCGGCCGACCTTGGAGACCTTGCATTCTATTATCAAAACCAATGGCTGCCCCTTTTAAAACGGGAAGTTCATTAATGGAAAAGACTTGACCTTCGTACAGATTCTCAAGTTCAATGTAGTTTTTGGAGACAAAGGTGACTTTTGCCGTTTTGGAAACGGGATCTGATGACACCGAGAACGCAATGGTTTGAGTACCCTGTGGTAAATCAGTGATCTTAAAAATTTGACCTTTGTTCTTGACATTCCCAGCGTGAATATCTAGATCAACCTCTGTAATAGTAATCGGCGACAATCCGAGTGGCTGAAGAGCCACCTTTAATTCTCCAGCAACCAGCGGCTTGGAGGCTTCTACCAAAACATAAAATTCTGGAGTTATTACCTGAGAGCCATCTAAGGGCTGAGTAAGGACGGTGTCATCAAAAATAGCGGGAGCTGGATCATACTTAGGAATTAACGCAACACTCTTTACGATAGTTTTGCCAGAAGCCCAAATAAAAGGAAATGCATCTTCCACTACGATAGGTGTAGTTGTTCCACCTGGCGCAAAAACAAATTTAATCTTAGCTTCCGCTGACACAACAGAAAGATCCAATGGGACGCCTGAAAGCTCCACTAATTTGAATGCAGAAGCTCCGTACGTATTGGTAATTACAGTACCATCATTGAGCCCCGTTACAGGGGTGACCACTCCACCAACAGTAAGCGTTGTGTTGAGTGTCGTTAATGGAGTGCTGCTGTAGGGAATTAAAAACTGTAGCTTCATTGTAGCTCCAGGGGCTGTGCCTGTAAAAGTTGGCGGGGTGGATGCCAATAAGTCGGTATTGACCTCACCTAGAGGAGGATCACCAGCGGCAACAGAATCTTGCGTCGCTTCAACTATGGTGAATGGGCTAGCCGATGTATAGTAATAGACCTGACGCCTTAATACAACGGAATCCGTAGCATTAGACAGCTTAATCTCCAGCTTGTTGAGCCCAGGCTTTAAGTTAATTGCCGGAGCATCAAACCTGCCATCATTGAGCACGCTCGCTTTGATCCCATCAATGAAAACCGATGTTACATTGGTAGTAGTCCCTTGAATGTAAGCAGAGCTTGAGCGGACTACCAAGCTGGTGCTTTCATTAAGCTCGTAGGTTTCACTATCCGAAAATATTTGCAAGGTGTTAAGAATCGGAGCCCGATCATACAGCACATAGAACACATTCTTAACTGGCTCCAACCCATTAAGACCTGTAAATGTTAATTTGTTGTAACCTTCGAATAATTGTACATTACTTACTTGAAACCTTTTAATGTTGGTTGAAGATACCGATACAGGTGTATTGAACGTCATGCCGATAGGCTCTGTCCATGCCGCTACTCCACTTGGAGGGGTAACCGATACCATTTGCTGCACAGTAAGAGCCATCGAAGTGCTCGTGACCTGTTGAAATATCCCACTAATGGCAATAGTGCTGGAATTGCTAATCATTGCATTAGTACGATTCAAACCGGTTGGCGTAATTACCGGATCTATGGCTGACGAATCAGCTAATTTCTTGTCATCAGGGATGAAGAATTTGATGTCTGCGGCTTGCGCAGCTTGTAAAGGGATAAGGGACAGCAGTAGAGCAAATAAAACGGTATAGTTTATTATTTTCTTCAGATGCTTTACGTATTTCAATGCAATCGCTCCTTTATATTCATTCCTATTTTGAACCTGCCGTTCCTTACACTGGCTTTACTTTCACCACCTTACATGTTGGACTCCCTTTAATATGATTTCACCTGACAAAGAACTCTCCAATAGACTATAATCTTATATCGGCTTGTCCACGAAGTTTTTTTAACAATCACAGAAAAAAGTTCCACATGAACTGGCTTTCCTAAAGATTGCCTCTGAAGAATCGACAGATTCTCTTATATTAGAAGAAATATCAACTTTTCCTTGTGCATTTCCGATATTATAAAAGATAGGATTGGAGGATTGTATAATGATAGGTACACCCGTAAAAAGAAAGATGAAGTCACTCGTTGCGCTGTTAACCCTTGCCATGCTCTTACCCGGACCACCTGCCAAAGCCCAAACTACCTTCAGCGATATCGATATGCAGCAAAAAGCATGGGCGGTCAGCTCCATCTATGTCATGTCGGAGCACCAAGTGCTTACAGGTTATCCAGATGGGACGTTTCGACCCGATGAGACGGTCACCAAAGCCGAATGGACACAGATGATTTACAAGCTATTTAATACATATCGTCCTAATCTGACGGCTACTGGACAGCAGAAGGTTAACAGCCTCTCAGATGTCACAGCTCAGCATTGGGCTTATAAGCCCATCTCGGAGATCTACAACCATTCCTTTCAATGGGGAGTATTTGGAATGGATCCTAGTGGACGGCTGACCTTTCAGCCAGATACTAAGCTAAGCCGCCTTGAGCTGTCTAATCTGCTATATTCCTTTTTCGATACCCGTTTAATTGACCGGCGCCTAAGTCCCAATGATGTCTGCTCCGTTGTGTCCCAGCTGAATGATTTTCCTGTACAAATTTTTAAAAGCAAGGAAGAATATGATGCCGCCGTCAAAGGGGACAAGCGGCTGGAAAGCGTAAATGTCCAAATCACGACCAGCAACGGTGTCTTACCTACCTTCTTCATGGGTACAAGCGTAGCTGATTGCGCCTTCGGTACGGATGGCTTCTCTAATGCACAGGCGAGCGTCCTTGCGAGCCTACAAGCTTCTGGAATTATGACGGCTACGACTGATGGTTATTTCCGTCCATTGGATAAAGTGACACGTGCAGAAGCGGTAACTATCCTAAACCGGATCTACAACTTTCTTAAGAAAAACTATTGGTTACCCGATTACTCCAATATTGATCTTGAACAAGCCAACACGGTTGACCAAAGCAACGGAGGCCTAAGGGGTTCGATCGGTGATTCTTCCAATCCTTACGGAGGCTCAAGTGGAGGCAGCACTTATAGCGGATCCAATCCAAATGCGGTCAAGGTCAAAGATTATTTCAAGCTACAGGGTCCTAATAACAATCAAGGCTCCATTGCCAAGAACCTGAGGAAGGATGGGGAAATTGAAACCGCCATCAGCCCCCAGGATTATAATTACCTGAGCCTTGAATTAGTCAGCCAGGACAAGGCAGAAATGGTCGACCTCTATGTTACGATCGATGGTAAAATTACTCTTATTAAACAAGAAGATATGCCAACGACAATTGCGGTCAACGGTGTTCAATCGGTTGGACTTCGTACACAACTGCGGAATACGTCAATCTCCATTAAAAAGGGAGGAACGGTCACCTTGTCAGTTAGACTGGACAAACAAAACCCCACCCCTGTTACAGACCCAGCCTCACCTATTCCTACGATGTAGGACAACCTGCCTTAAGCCACTGGAACCGCTTGAACGGTTCCAGTGGCTTTTTTGGGGCTCCGGCCAGAGCCTATGCTAAACGAATCCTAACCCTAATCATTACTCAGTTCCTAATGATAAGCAAAAGAACCTTCTTACCCTTACATGTAGGGCGAAGGTTCTTTTTTGTCTTTTCGGAGCCTTCAGGCTCCATTCACCTGACCATCTTGCCCATGCGGCGAGCCGCTTCGAGCAGTACAGGGGCATGCTCCTTCATCTTCTCCAGTGTGAGCCGATTGGACGGCCCACTCACGGCAAGCGAAGCTACCAAGGTGTGGGCTTGGTTGAAGATTGGTACTGCCACTGCCGCCGCTCCAAGCTCGCGTTCCTCCACACTTGTCGCATAACCTTGCGATAAAACATCGGCAAGCTGCTTCAAGAACACACTACGCTCCAGACCAACCGGCATATTTTTAGCCTTCATCAGTGCTTCTTGTACCTGTGGCTCGGCAAAAGCAACCAGGATCTTGCTTGATGCCCCTACATACAGCGGCAGCCTCGCCCCAATCGCGGCAACACGCCGGATCGCTTGGTTGCTCTCCACAGCCTGAATGCGAACCCGCTCCAAGCCATCGCATACATACAGACTGATTGTCTCATCCAACTGGTCTCGCAGCCGCTCCATTTCGGGCAGCAGGATAATAGCCGGGTCGTCACTATGCGTCATATTGGCAGATAGCTCCCATATGCGGAAGCCTAGCCTGTACTTGTCAGTGGCAAAATCACGCACTACAAAGCCTTTTCCCTCTAGGGAAGCAAGCAGTCGATGCACGGTGCTTTTGTGCAACGATACGCGGACGGCGATCTCCGTCAGGCTTAGGTTTGAAGAATCCGTAAAACAAAGCATGATATCCAAAGCACGTTCAACCGCACGCACCGTTAATTTGCCGTCTTCCATAACGCTTTCCCCCGGTTTTCAGTTTCATTTGATGAAACCCTGTTACACATAGTATAACTCATACCTGTCTATATCGCAAAGTGTATTATTGCTTTTTCCTCTATCGGTTAGGCTTCTATTACATCTATATTACAGTAAGTTTACATTTGTCCCGACCGATTGACGGCATTATACTTGCAGTCTTACTATAGAAGTATAGAATTTAACAAATATTCATAACTTTTTATAAATCCAACATACTCATATGTTGCTTAAGTCAGTCAACTAGGAGGGAACCCGATGGAAACAAACCCTTTATCATCTGTCCAATTAACCCCAGCCCAAATAGAAACCGTTCCTAATCGATCGGTTCTTGTCAGACGCAGAGTGAAAGGGATCCTCATCGCCCTCATATCGGTATTGCTGCTGTTCTTCAGCCTTGTGATGGCCTTCCATGCCTATGTCGCTTGGTCTTTGGCCAGACCGCATATTGATCCACTCATTTCCAACCCAACGCTTACATTCGGGGCGCCTTATGAGGATATCCAATTTCCTAGCCTGAATCAAAGCTCGATTTTATCAGGGTGGTATATCCCGGCAGCCAACCCCGTGCCTAATGGCAAAACCGTTATTTTCTCACACGGATACGGCGGCAATAGGGAGGAAATATGGGTGCCTCTGTATAGCCTCGCCCAAGAGCTGTATAAACAAAACTACAACGTATTAATGTTTGATTATGGGTATGTGCAGCCTAAGATTAGTGCCACAGGCGGCTTACGCGAGTCCCAGGAGTTGCTGGGCGCAGTCAAATATGCCAAAGACAAAGGTGCTGAATCTGTATATGTCTGGGGCTTCTCGATGGGCGCAGGCACAGCGCTGCAGGCTGCCCTCCAAACGAAGGAAATCGATGGCATGATTCTCGATAGTACCTTTATCCTAGAGCCAGAAACGATGTACCATAACATGAAACAGATCGCCAACTTGCCTAAATTCCCATCTTTATCACTTGTCCATTTATTTTTCCCGCTTATTAACGGGGTCAGCCTTAACCAGATTCCATATGACAAAGTTAAAGAAGCCCAATATCCGATGCCGATCCTCTTCATTCACGGCATGCAGGACCAACGTGCCCCTTATGAAATGGTGCAGCAAATATTTAATAACCAATCAGCCGATTCAAGCGCACAATTATGGTTATCTCCTAACGACGGGCATGAGCTTATATTTAAAGCACAAAAGAAAAGCTATTTAACCGTCACTATGGGCTTCCTGCAAAGTATGGTCGAGCGCGGCAATAGCCCATCCGTCCATGTCTCCAAAGCTAGCTAAAAGGCTTGCCTCCTTCAAATGAAGGGCGCAAGCCTTTTCTGGTCTTTAGGGGTTTATTAATTCCTGATTAAGGATAAAAATTCCGAACGCAACGCAGCATCCGTACGGAAGGTGCCGCGCACAGCTGAGGTTACCGTTTTACTGCCTGGCTTCTTCACGCCTCTCGAGCACATACACAAGTGCTCCCCCTCTACCACTACCATGCAGCCATGGGGCGTAAGCTCCTCCATCAAGATGTTGGCAATTTCAGAGGTAACACGCTCTTGTACCTGTAGCTTACGGGTTACCGCTTCAACCAAACGCGCAAACTTGCTTAGGCCAGCAATTTTCCCACTCGGGATATAACCGATATGAATGTTCCCAAAGAACGGAGCCATATGATGCTCACATTGGCTGTAATAAACGATGTCTTTTACAATGACTAGCTCTTCATGCTGTTCATCAAAAGCAACGCCCAAGATATCTTTGTAATCCGCTTCATAACCGGAAAAAATTTCCTCGTACATCCGCGTTACCCGGGCAGGCGTTTCCAAAAGCCCTTCACGGTCAACATCTTCTCCTATCAAGCGCAAAATTTCGCGTATATGCCCTTCAATTAGCTTGCGGTTGCGGGCAACACTCGTATTTGTATAATCCTTAGCCGGCATGCTTGGATTCCACCTCTCAAGTCTCTATGGACGAAACTTTTGTTTTTTCATCATTTGCTGTGCTTTGCCAAGCTGCTTCTTGTCCAGGTTATAGCCCATCTTCTTCGCCATTTCCTGCAGCATCGCAGGATTGCTTTGCATATTTTCAAGCTGTCTGCGCAAGTAATACACGCCTGCGAAAAATCCGCCTACAGCACCAACGAGCAAAGTTAGGATCGGGATAATATAGCTCCACATGATTGCTTCATTCACCTCGTTATTTAATAATCGTCCTATCATCATAGCAAATTAAGGGCTGAGGCACAAATGCCTGCCAGCCCTTTTATGACCCATCCTACTGGAGGATATTATCAATAAAAATGGTATTGTGCTTAGCAAGGTCAACCTCGACTACGTCCAGATCTGTGCCGGACTCTGATTTCACAACCCGTACAATGGGGCGTCCAGGAAGCCCTCTATGCTGGCCAACGACGACACCAGTCTCTTTCGTCGAAAGCTTAACCGAGGTGCCTGTTGGATAAACCGAAACCGTACGCAGAAAATGAATGACGATTTCCCTATCCAGTTGACCCCCGGCCAAAACCATCATATGCTCACAAGCTTCATGCGGCAGCATCTGCCTTCCGAGCTCCGACGTTTGGAATAATAGATTATCGTATGTGTTCGCGACCGCGACAATTCTGGCATAAAGATGAATTTGTTCCCCCTGCATGGCTCTTGGCAGGCCGGTGCCATCCATTTTTTCATGATGCTGAAAGGCGGCATGGGCGATAAGCAGGCTTAGCTCCCGCTTGTTTTTCAGGATTTCAAAGCCTCTCCATGTATGATGCTTTTTCAAATCGTCGGAAGTATCATCTGTAATTAATTCTACCTTGCCGATGTCATGCAGCATAGCGCCAATCGATAACTCCCGCAGTTGGCTCATGGGCAGATCCATTTGGATGCCGATTAAAGCCGACATCATGCTCACATTCAAAGCATGTACATACATTTCGTTGTCTTTGGTTCGAATATCGGACAATTGGACGAGCACTTCTTTATTACGCATAACTTCATCCAGCAGGTTGTCTACACTTCCATTAATATGCTTCGTATTAAAGTCCTTGCCCGAGCGGATAGAATGGAAGGTTTCTCCCATCTTCTTCATTATCGCCCGCTTCGTTTCTTCAGAAACCACATCCACAATCTCTATGTCCTCAAACAAAGGATCCTTGATATAAATCATCGTGACCCCAATTCGGTTCAAGGTGTTGATCATATAGACGGTAAGCTGGACACCGTCCGATAGCAGTACGGCACCATTGCCGGAAAAAATAGTTCTACCTAAGTATTGCCCGGGCTCGACATTATCAATGTGTATATATCTCATTAGGCTCTCCGTTCCGAACGTATGAACCAGCTTCAATCCCATGTTGAAAACCCGTTCTTCACGTCCACTGTTTACTCCGACCGTTGATACATTGCAGCATACGCCTTTTCCAATTCCTTACTTACTACCTCGTGCTGTTCGCTGGCTCTGGCTTCCGATATCGCTGCCTCTGCCTGGTGGCCTCCGATTTTCCCCAATGCCCATGCCGCTGAGGCGCGAATTTCCATTCTCACATCGTTCAGGAGTAAATCCCGAAGAACCGGTACGGCAGTCTTATCCTTAAAATGCCCAAGCCCCAGGATCGCATTGCGCTGGATCGGCTTCTTGCCGCGCCAAGCGGCCGAGCTGGATCCAAACCGCTCTTTGAACTCGCGATTGCTCATCGTCAGCAAGGGTAGCAGCAAAGGCTTGACCTGCTCCGCATCCGGCTGTAGCTCAGGCTGGTGGGTCCAGTTCATGCCCTTGTTTTTGGGGCATACAATTTGGCACGTATCACAGCCATAGAGGCGGTTTCCGATTTTCCCCTTCATCGCATCATCTTCAATATGCCCTTTAGTCTGGGTCACGAAAGAGATACAGACCTGTGCATTTAACTGCCCCGGACCCACCAAGGCTCCTGTCGGGCAGGAGTCGATACATAACGTACAGTCGCCACAGCTTTCTGTGACAGGTACATCGGAGGGCAATGGTAAATTGGTGACTATTTCCCCTAAGTAAACCCACGAGCCAAACTCTGGCGTTATGACGCAGCAGTTTTTGCCTACCCAGCCAATACCAGCCCGCTCCGCAACAGCGCGGTCAACCAAGGCTCCAGTATCGACCATGCTCTCCATCCTTGCTGTTGGGACGCGCTCACGAATCCAGGCTTCAAGCCGCTGGAGCCGATTGCGCAGCACTTGATGGTAATCCAAGCCCCATGCCGATCGGGAGAGCATCCCCCGATAAGCGCCTGGCTTGGAACGTGGTGCATCCATCAGCTTGGAAGGATAGGCGATGGCTATCGATATAATAGACCGGGGCTCTGCCAGGTTAAGTGCCGGATCTGTTCTCTTGTCGAGATCCGGCTCCTCGAAGCCGGATTCATAGCCTTTTGCACGATGCTGTAAAAGAATCGATTTCAGCTCAACAAAAGGCTCCGCGCTGGAGATGCCTAATTTATCAATCCCAAGTGTCGAAGCTGCTTCCTGCATGTCTTGCTTGAGCTGGTACCAGAACTGACGGTTTCCAGGACCTATAGCTTCCGTCATGTTGTGGATCACCCCATTGTATAGAAGAGTCTGGATTTCGAAAAACTAAATCTTAAAGAATCTTGATTTTAGAAAACGGCCATAGTATCATCTCGGCACGCCCTTCAACTTTATCTACGGACACGGCTCCAAAGCTACGGCTATCATTGCTAGCATAACGATGCCGGTTATCCCCCATGAGGAAGACTGAACCTGCCGGAATCGTCATGGACTCGAAGCGGCCATCCTCGATAGGCGAATCCGTATAACTTTCCGCCGTTAATAAACCGTTAATATATAATTTGCCCTGCTGAATACGGACTTCATCCCCGGCTACAGCAACAATACGTTTGACCAAATACGGCTGTTTAGCCTCCGTGTTATTAGGCTCCTTCACCACAATAACATCCCCGCGTCCAACAGTACCGATGTAACGGATGGTCTTATTAATAAACAACCACTCATCTTCCTCAAGAGTAGGCTGCATGGAGGCTCCTTTTACCGTGGAAAGATGGAATCCATATTGATGGACTACAGCTACAACAAGCAAGGCGATCGCGATGGATTTGATCCAATCCCATACTTCCGCCAATAACCCCGAATGTTCTACAGCCAATATTTCTCCTGAGTGCTTCTCATTTGGCTTTTTGGAAGTAAAGATGCCCATATCCTAAGCCTCCGTTCCTTGGCCTTTCCACTTTTCCCATTCTCTGTAATAGTAACGAACCCATTCTTCATGGAAGGGCGCCTGCCCCTGCTCGATCCGTTTAAGCAAATCTCTAAGTCCTTGCTTTACCTTAGACTCTACAATGGCGGAGTAATGGTACAAAAGCTTGTGCTGTTCATATTCATCCTGGTCAACCACATGGACAGCGCCATTCGGCATCTGGATTACATCCAGATCATAATCAATATAGGTAATAATATTGCTATTCAAATAGGGGGGAGAAGCAACATTGCAATAGTACCGAACACCTGATTCTTCTAGCAGCGCTACAACATTAAACCATTGTTTAGGGATAAAAAAAGAAACGCCAGGAATCCGGCTAACCCACTCTTTTCCATCGGCCTCTACAATTTTAGTCTGGCTGTTAATGAGAATCATCATGGACTCAGATTTATGCGATTCATGGTGAAGCGACTCAGGAACCAACGCATTCTCAAGCCACATTCGGTGCAAATGGCCATCATGCTTAAAGCTTTTAATGATATGAGTGGAAAAATTCTCCATAAGGTCCATACCCTTCTATTTTAACGTAAGACCAATGGAGGCAATAGAAGCTTACAAGATGTGGCAGGCGGTACGGTTTGTTAAGCCCTCTTTGTTCGCTTCGCTCTTTTTGGTATTCAATCATTCTTAGTTATATCTTGCATCTTGCACGTTCCTGCCGTAAATAATACCACATATAGTTCACTGAAAACAGTTAATCTAACACAAAAAAAGCACAGCCTCCGCTGTTAGCGAGCAGACCATGCCCTAATAAACACCCTTGTTCCAGCAAATTCGGTTATTACCCGTTTACAATGCTTAAGCGGTGTGGTGAACGCGAAAAATCGGTAGCTTGGTAACCGGCTGATTCGTAAACCGGCAAAACCACTTCATTATGAATGTCTACAGTGATCATAATCTTGCGAACCTTGCGTTGTAAAAAACGCTGTCTCATCGATTCGATTAAAGCTTTGCCATACCCACGGCGCTGGTATTCTTGTCCAACGGCAATGCGGTAATAATATCCGTTGTTATTGTCGATTGTACCTATAATAACACCCACGATTTGTTCATTTTCGATAGCAATAAGTACAAGTTCACTATCCCATGAAAGTTGTCTTGTTAAAGCCTCCATTGTTTCTTCATAACAGGCTTCGGTTAATACGTGCTTGAACAACTCGGTAACAGCAACATAGTCAGACAAATGGAAGGAACGAACAAGCATTATTTGGAACTCTCCCCACGACAAATTTTATAGGCTTTATCTAGTATAAAATACGACAAATCCAGCCATATTCCTTCTTATTTATTAGAAAATACATAAAAAACTTCATATATCTTTAGCAATCTCATGAAAGCGCTATATATTAAGCGTTTTCAAGGAAGATAACTAAAACACTTACAAAATATGGAGTATTTTTAGAAATTCGTTGAAATAAAAGGGTATATGAATCCTCATTTAAAGAAATCATAATTTTGTATCTAAGCCTGAAAGGTACTTAATATACATACATGTTGCTTTTATATCGAATATAGGAGATAATAGGTATGAATTGGAACTTACATATACTTTAGGAGGTAATACGAATGGCTCACCAATTACCGGCTTTACCTTATGCAAACAATGCTTTGGAACCACACATCGACGAAACAACGATGATGATCCATCATGATCGTCACCACAACGCATATGTTACCAACCTGAATGCTGCATTGGAAGCCCATCCAGACCTTGCTTCCAAAACCATCGAAGAATTAATCGCTGACTTGGACAGCCTTCCTGAAGGTATCCGCGCAGCAGTTCGTAACAACGGTGGCGGACATGCCAACCACTCCTTGTTCTGGGAAGTTATCGGACCTAATGGCGGCGGCGCACCATCCGGCGCATTAGCTGATGCTATTACTTCTGAGCTTGGCGGATTCGACAAGTTTAAAGAAGATTTTGCAAAAGCTGGCGCTACTCGCTTCGGCAGTGGCTGGGCTTGGCTTTCCGTAACTCCAGCAGGCAAGCTTGTTGTAAGCAGCACGCCAAACCAAGACAGCCCTATCTCCGAAGGCAACACGCCAATTCTGGGTATGGATGTTTGGGAGCATGCTTACTACTTGAAATACCAAAACAAACGCCCTGATTACATCGCCGCTTTCTGGAATGTAGTTAACTGGGACGAAGTCGCTACACGTTATGCCGCAGCTTCAAGCAAATAAGTATCCATATTGAAAAGGAGGGGCACTATGCCCCTCCTTTTTTTGTCTATACCTTTGGAGCTCTGAATGGCTGCCCTTGACCCCTTATCAGCACCAGCAATATCCACATGCTAGTTTAATGGCAACATTTCCGCAATTAGATTTTATTTCAATGGTGAAAAGCCTGTCATACTGCGAAAAAAACAAACAAAAAAACGCTGCCTAGGCAGACGGGTTGGTTAGCACTATGGAGCTAAGAAAATTAAAGAATCTGACCGCCACCGCAATGTTAGGAAGGGGCTGCATGCGTCGGATCGCCTTGCTATCGGTACAAGTAATTTGATATTCTCTTGGCTTTTGTAGCATTTTACACAGAAGTATGTCTAAAGATGTGGAATAATGTAGCTACGAACACATGACCTACGACTCATAACAGATGACATCTAGACTACGTCAACGTGTCCTTTATACTAGTAACGTAAAGGTGGCTGGTGCTATGAGACTACTTCCTCTTGCCATGGTTAAACCGGGAATGCGCTTGGGTAAGCCGATTATTTCTGAAAAGGGACAAATTTGGATAGGTTATAACATGGAGCTCAGTCAATCTATGATTAACAAGCTGATCCAATTAGGCTACCAGCAAATATATATAGTGGACAAGAGGACCGATGATATTTATATAGAAGAGGTCCTACGGGAAGAAACACGGAGCTTGCTTAGCGGACAATTAATGCGCACCTTCCAGACCTTGCAGGCCTCTAGGTCATTAACGCTGGGGGATCGAAACGTCTTATCCAAAACCGCCCATCGCTGTATCGGATTAATCAGAGAAGATTTGAAATCCTATACAAGGCCCTCTGCCGATACGATTATGCTTATGGTCTTAAATCGGAGCTCCTTCTCCATTGTCGAGCACTTTTACCAGAACGCACTCCATGTATGTGTGTACGCGATTCAAATTGGTATGATTGAAGGCTATAGCTCTGTAGACCTGGAGGCTCTTGGACTTGGCGCCATGCTCCATGATATTGGCAACTCACTGGTCCCCCAAGCCCTGTTAACCAAAAAATCCTCGCTCACCAAGATGGAATTTGCCCAAATCCAAAAGCATACCGAGCTTGGCTTTAAGCTGCTGCGTGAAATACCCGGCATCCCGATCCTTTCGGCTCATTGCGCCTTGCAGCATCATGAGAAGGTAAACGGTACCGGATATCCGTTGGCATTGGCCGGCACCCATGTACATCCCTTTGCCCAATGGGTCGGATTACTGGACGCTTATGATGCTATGACCAATCCTCGGCCCTATCGTGCCTCTTTGCCACCCGACCATGCATTAGAAAATCTTTTCACGGGAGCCGGAACGTTGTATGATAAGAGTAAGGTGGAATTTTTCCGAAATAAGGTGGCCATTTATCCCGTAGGCCTTAGTGTTCGCTTAAGCACCGGACAAACCGGCATTGTTTCCAAAATCAACCCGTCGTTCAAACAGCGACCTGTGGTAAGGGTTTTGACCAATGAGCATGGTGAACAGCTAAGACATCCTGAGGAAGTGGATTTATCAAGCCATCTTCACATCATGATCTATCATATCGGAGAGGAAGCATTCGTTCATTAAGCCAGAAAAGAGATGAAATCCTTATGGTAAGTTTAGTCCCATTATTGCAACGTGTTCCTTTATTTCAGGATTTATCGGTCAGTGAGCTCGAAATCATTGCTCCACTGTTTGTAGAGCGCGACTTCAAAAAAGGTACAATCTTGTTTTTCGAAGCGGATTTGGGTGAAGAGTTTTTCCTGATCCAATCAGGTGTCGTCAAAATTTATCGGATCGATTATGCGAAAGAGATTATCCTCGCACTGTTTCGTGATGGGGATTTTTTTGGAGAGATGTCGTTAATCCAAAAGGGCCTAACCCGCTCTGCTACAGCAGAAACCTTGGAAAACTGCAAAATCTATACGTTGATACGCTCGGAATTTTTCCAATTTCTCGAACGGAGCCCAAAGCTCAGCCTTCGGCTGCTTGAGGTTACCATGGAGCGGCTCCGTAAAGCCAATGAGCAAATCTATGACCTTACATTTCTTGACGTTCGCATGCGCATCATTAAAGTCGTCTGCCGGCTTGCTGAAGAGCATGGCACCATTAAGCAAGGAAACTGGATGATCAACATGAAGCTGACCCACCAACAGATAGCCAACCTCGCCGGAACCGTCAGGGAATCGGTCACGAAGGTGCTGCAAGAGCTGCAGGAGGATCAAATCATCGTCATTGAGAAAAAAATGATTTACATCAAAAAGATGGAGGCTATGAAAAGGCTGCTTCCTCTTTAATTTTTTTCTTAAGGTTTCTTCTTGAGCTTACTTCTTGCTACAGGACGCAAAGTATTGATTTAAAATTTTCAAAAATACATTCGGGAACGCGTAAGCTTCCATCGCCTTGCTGTCTACCCATTGATAGTGAGTAGGCAGCAGCATACCTGCATCGGTTGGCAACACGCCAGGCTCCATGCTGCACAACACAATTTGCATATCCCAATGAATATGGCTGAAGGTATGCTCCGCATGCATAAACCAACGTTCCGGAACAACACCAATCGTCTCTTCAGCAAGCTGCTC
This sequence comes from Paenibacillus agricola, assembly GCF_011440305.1. Taxonomy (GTDB): domain Bacteria; phylum Bacillota; class Bacilli; order Paenibacillales; family NBRC-103111; genus Paenibacillus_S; species Paenibacillus_S agricola. Next base: position 26,050 of record NZ_JAAOIW010000008.1, read on the forward strand.
TACCAGCAGGTCAAACAATACGGGTACAGCCTCCGCAGAGGAGGGCTGGGCTTCCTTGTAGCTAAATGGCACTTCCGTATGGGGCAGCTCCCACATCCGGGCAAGTAGCCCTTCCTGAGGCCGCTGACGGATTAAGACTTTGCCTGCATGGTCTCCACTCCCTGCAATTAAAGCAGCCATACGCCATTCGGGGCGAGGCGGCTTGGCTTTCTTCTTAATCGGCAGCTCCTCCTCCATTCCCGCTTCGCGGGCTGCACAATGCTCCATCACAGGACAGGTCAGGCAAATTGGAGAACGAGGCTTGCAAACCATTGCGCCCAATTCCATTAACGCTTGATTGAAATCACCCGCTGTGCCCTCCGGAATTAATTTTTGCGCGAGCTTTTCCATCAGAATGCGCGTCTTGGGCTTCATAATATCTTCCTCAATCAGAAAATATCTCGATAATACTCGCATGACATTGCCGTCTACAGCAGGCTCCGGCTTGTTGTAAGCTATGCTTAGAATCGCTCCTGCTGTATAGGGCCCCACGCCTCGAAGCGAGGAAATTTCCGCCTTCGTATTCGGAACCGTACCTTCATAACGCTCGTGGACCTCGCGAACCGCTCCTTGTAAATTACGTGCCCGCGAATAATAGCCCAAGCCCTCCCAAAGCTTCAGCACATCCTCCTCAGGCGCTTCCGCCAGCGCTTGAACCGTCGGAAACCGTTCTACGAAACGATGAAAATAAGGAATCACCGTGTCTACACGCGTCTGCTGCAGCATAACCTCCGATATCCAGATATAATAAGGGTTTTTACTTCTACGCCAAGGAAGATCCCTCCGATGCCGGAGGTACCAGGAGAGCAATTCGGTTGAAAAATATTGTTGTTTATGTGTCTTGTCCATGTGTTCTCCTTCCATTAGTAGATGTTATGGTATAATAAATCGCAGCTTTTAGTAAAGGAGTGAGAACGTTGTTGACTCCCGGCGAACTGGCAGCCCGACTGAACAAATTAGTCATTTCCCTGCTGCTTGTCGGCCATCAAAAATGCAGCCCCGAGTGGCGCCAACTGCCCAGAGCCATCAGGCATCATTCGATTTGGCTAATTATTAAAGGAAAAGGCAGCTTCACGATTAACGGCACCCATTATCCGGCAGAGCCCGGCAAGTTTTTCTCATTCATTCCCGGTATGGAAGTCGAACGCGAAACCGATCCCGAGCAGCCACTGGAGTATTATTTCTTCCGTTTTCATTATACGGAAACTTTTGACGAGAAGGAACAGTGGATTTCCCGAAGCTCTGAGGAATCGCCATTTCCACTGGCGGGCATGTATACCGTACACAATGCACCACAGCTTATTTATTTGTTCGAGCAATTGGATATATTATGGAAGCGCAGAGGGCATATGACTGCTATGCGGCGAAAAATATTACTGCTGGAGTTTTTTTTGACGCTGATCCAGGATTTCCGTGCACAAAAAGTTGCCGGAAATACCACAGCAGCCATTGAGCTGACCCAGGATTATATGGTTGTCCATTATCAAGAGCCCTTAACGCTGGAGAGTTTGGCTCAAATGGCGGGCTTAAGCATCAGCCATTATTCCCGGCTGTTCAAAAAATATATCGGCTACAGCCCCATCGATTATTTGACCCATCTACGCGTCGATCGCGCCAAGGAGCTGTTAATGCTGTCCGATTACCGCCTGAAATCGATAGCGAGCAGTGTAGGATATACAGATGAGTTTTATTTCAGCCGTATTTTCAAAAAAGTAACCGGCGTTTCCCCCCGCGACTATGCGAAGAAGCATCGGATTGTTACGGCAGCGGACCGCAATTAAGGGCGTAAAGAACGCAAATGACGTAAAGAACGCAAATGACGTAAAGAAGGGCATATTGAAGGACGCAAAAATAGAGGTGATCTTTGGAATGGTGAATACGGAGCAAACTATTAGCGAAAAACAGGCGCTACTGCGAGATATACGCTGGTCGCGTCCCTATATCGTGTTTTTTATCATTTGGGGTAGCCAGGGACTCCTAGCCGCAGTCTTGGAATTTCTGGAGCAATGGTTTCCTATCGGCCGTTGGGGGCTAGTGCTTGTAGGCATCGCAATTGCCGCCAGTCTTTTCGCTCTATGGAGGATTAACCAGAGCAAGCAAGCAAATGTAAATAAGGCTGCCCGAGGTGCTCAAAGCAATAAAGGCAGAGCAGTGGTTCCTGTGCTGTTAGCGGTAGGCGCTGTATGGACAATGGGATATGTACAAGCTATCGACCCGCTGTACACGCCTTTGTTAAAATCATTTATTCTTGCCGTTGGTTATGCCCAGCTAGGCGTCTGGTTAGGAAAACCATTTATTGGGATGGGAATTTGGCTATTCGTGTTAACTATCGTCGTTGCTGTTGAATATCTAGGGCTCGCATCGGTTTTACTCGGAGGATTCGGCGGGGTTAGCATGCTGGCCTCAGGATGGCTGCTTTATATCGGAAATAACCAATTTAAGGAGGAAGCGGGATGAGTACAGCAATGCAAGTATCAATGGACAATTTAAGGGACAATTCGATGGACAAATCAATTAGTACATCGATCCGTACAACTAGGAAAAAATTACTTTTACCTATGACTATGACCGCTGTTTCACTGCTGTCCATTGTTATCCTGTCCGGTTGTGGTAACCCGTCTCCCAATGCTGCTGAACCATTCGGTGGCAATAAAACGGCAAATACAGCCGAAGCCATGGTTGGTGCATCCGAGCAGGTTCAATCGCTCTACAAACAGAGCTGCCTTTCCTGCCATGGCAACACCTTGGAAGGCAGAGTTGGTCCCAAAACCAATTTGCAGCAGGTCGGAGAACGACTAAGCAAGGAGCAAATCTCCAAGCAGATCGCTAGTGGTGGCAATGGAATGCCGGGCTTCGGTACCAAGCTTACACCAGAGGAAATAGCGGCACTCACCGATTGGCTTGCAACCAAGCAATAGGTTGTACTTAAAGATCCATTCCCTGCTTATTCCCGTCCCGCTCCTTATTCTCCACCACCACATAAGCCATAGCCGTCGATTCGGTATGGGTAATGCTAAGGTGGATAATGGTGTTTGCACTTGTTAGCTGCAGCCGTTGCAAAGCGTCCTCGCTTACGCAGCATATAGGCTTGCCCAGTTCATTGGGCAGCACTTCAATATGCTGCAAGGACACCTGCTTGCCAATTCCGCAGCCAAGCGCCTTGCTCACAGCCTCCTTGGCGGCAAACCGACCTGCTATAAACTCGGCCAAGCGCCCCTTGCGTTTGGCCGCCAGTGTCTGTTCACCAGCAGTGAGCACCCTCTTGGCAAAGCGCTCCCCTGAACTTCCCTCAATAATCGTTTTCACTCTGGCGATATCCACTAAATCGATCCCAATCCCTATAATCATTCCAGATAAACCCTCTCTTCTGCCCTTTTTCGTTAATCTAGTTGCTAATATCCGACTAGACCCTTATTTTACTGGAATTTCTCCCACTAATATTTGCGAAAACCAGCCTTTTTTCGGATTAGCTCCTTTTCCTCACTGTAATTGACCTAAGTCACGCTCCCGATCCCCCCACTACTGTCCAGCGTGTCCCGGAGGGACGGGAGCCCCGAGAACACCATAGCCATGCCGCACACCAAGGGGAGTCCAGAGGGCACAGCCCTTTGGGTCCCTCCCTTATAGGGAGGGTGGGGAGGGTCAAGCCAAAGGCCACAGCTAAGGGTCATACCCCCGGTATGCTCCCCCGCTTATGCTCGGTCCCCTTATACTGCTTCTCCAGCTTCTCTTGTGCTGCAGGGTCAATTTCCTTGCCTTCCAAATAATCGCTGTTGGCATCATAAGTGATGCCAAGCTCAGCCTCATCAGTCTGCCCTTCCCATAGGCCAGCTGTCGGCGCTTTAGCCAGCACGCTTTGCGGCACACCAAGCGCCGCTGCAAGCTGGCGTACCTGGCGCTTATTCAACGTGCTAAGTGGTGTAAGGTCGACGGCTCCGTCGCCATGCTTCGTGAAAAAACCGGTAACCGCCTCCGAGGCATGGTCGGTTCCAACCACGAGCAGATTCAGCTCAAACGCCAATGCATATTGCAGCACCATGCGGGTTCTCGCTTTCACATTGCCTTTACCGCTGCGGCTAATATGACGGTGCACGCCGATTGATTTCAGCCCGTACTCAGCCTCTAAGGCAATCTCGTTAACGGTTTCCTCAATATTGGTCTCGATCTTATATACGAGCCCGAATGCTTCTGCAACCGCATAACTATCAGCGATATCAGCTTGCTCACCGTAAGGCTGGAAGACGCCAACCGTTTTATACTCTCTGCCCTTTTCCGCTGTAAGCTCATCTGTAGCTTGTTTACAAAGCCCTGCTGCAACTGCGCTGTCAATGCCCCCGCTGATGGCGATCAGCAGCCCGTCCATTCTGGCTTCCCTGACATAAGCCTTCAAAAAATCTACCCGATTGCGAATTTCTACATCCACTTGAATAATCGGTTTCACGCCTAGCTTGGCGATAATTTCCTGCTGCAAACTCATTGCCATTCCACCTCTTCTAAGGATTTTCCATCTAAGGCTTATACCCAACTAGCTATTGTTACAAAAAAACTCCCACAGCAGCCTATGGAATCCATAAGCCGGGGGAGTTTTCGTATATCGGAAGCCTTCATGTATGCTTACGGCTTCCTACTTACAGAAATTTTCAAAAGCGCTTGTCAGATCTGTTGCAATCAAGTCTGCAGAGCGGTCTTCAATTTGGTGGCGTTGAATGAAATGAACCAGTTGGCCGTCCTTGAACAAAGCAATGGATGGCGAAGAAGGTGGGTAAGGCGCCAAGTATTCACGAGCCTTAGCTGTTGCTTCTTTATCTTGTCCAGCGAATACCGTGAATAAATGATCCGGCTTAATTTCGTTTTGAAGCGCCTTGGCTACGCCAGGCCTGCATTGGCCAGCAGCACATCCACATACAGAGTTAATAACAACAAGGGCTGTGCCTTTTACATCTGCAAGATTAGCAACTACATCCTCAGGTGTGCGCAGTTCTGTGATTCCGATGCGGGTCAAATCATCTCTCATCGGCTGTACCATATCTTTCATATACGATTCAAATGACATAGACATCGTTTGTTCAGCTCCTTTAGCTACATAACTATATAAAAACTATTCTAAGTACTATTATACAACGGTCTAGTAGGAAAGCAAAGCACCTATTATTTTATTAGTGGCTGAAATTTGCGGATTTATTGTAAACAGATGAAGTGCTTTGTGCAAAATGTCCGTCTAAGCATGTATAAAGATGTAAAAAGATTTTACGAAGATTAAGCATAGGCTTTGTACGGGACTGGATGAGGCTGGTCGCACTTTGCTGTGCAGGACTTTTATTGGTATATTAAAGGGAAGCCTATTGGACAAAAAGGGAGCTTAACTATGACTTATGATACATTGATAACAATGATCGGACAATATGGGTATGCGGCATTGTTTTTTGCTCTCTGGCTTGGTATTGTGGGTATGCCTATTCCAGATGAAGGCATTGTTATGACGGGCGGCGCTGTAGCAGCGAGCGGCTTGTTACGAATAGTACCGGCATTTTTCCTTACTTATTTAGGTGTTGTATCGGGTTTAACACTGGGATATATCCTGGGTAGGTACGTAGGCACACCTGCACTGGATCGAATACGGCGCAAGAAAAAGCTCGCCGTCTATGTGGAGAAATCGGAACAGCTTATTGAGCGTTATGGCTCCTATGCACTTGTGATCAGTTACTTTTTGCCGGTTGTCCGCCATATCATTCCCTATTTAGTTGGGATTAATAAAATGACCTTCCGTCGTTATGCATTAATTTCGTATTCTACAGGATTGGTCTGGACGTGTGCATTTTTCACCTTAGGCTATTTTGCGGGAGACCAGGTTCCAGCCCTGGCCGGATTTGTTTCACGTTATGGCTTGCAGCTATTATGGCTGCCTGTAATCCTTATCATTGTGATCATTATTGTTAAAAAATATAGAAGCAGCCGTTTGTTAAATAAAGGGAGACAATGAAATGAAGTTTGATGTAATCGTGATTGGTGGAGGCTCGGCAGGGCTTATGGCAAGTATCGCAGCAAGCAGCCACGGTGCGAAGGTATTAGTAGTCGATAAGGGTGACAAGCTAGGGCGCAAGCTGGGCATATCTGGCGGTGGGCGCTGTAATGTGACGAACAATAAGGATATCGAGGAAATGATCAAAAATATTCCCGGCAACGGGCGTTTTCTCTATAGTGCCCTCACCCAATTTGGGAGCAAGGATATTATAGCCTTTTTCGAAGGGCTCGGAATTAAGCTGAAGGAAGAGGACCGCGGCAGAATGTTCCCTGTGACCGACAAAGCGAAAAACGTCGTTGACGCGTTGGTCAATAAGGTCAGGAGCCAGGGTGTCAGTATACAAATACATGCACCTGTGGCCGAGATTTTGTATAAGGATGGCAGGACGGCAGGGGTTCGTATGAAATCGGGAGAAACGATTGCTAGCCGCTGCGTCATTATGGCGACAGGCGGCAAATCCGTGCCGCAAACCGGTTCAACTGGCGACGGCTATCCCTGGGCAGAGAAGGCCGGGCATTCCATATCGGAGCTTTTCCCTACCGAGGTGCCCATCACCTCTAACGAGGCTTTTATCCGGAGCAAGGAGCTGCAAGGGCTCTCACTGCGAAATGTAACCCTGTCTGTTTGGAATCCGAAAGGCAAAAAGCTAACTGAGCATGAAGGTGATATGATTTTCACGCATTTTGGAATCTCGGGACCGATCGTGCTGCGATGCAGCCAGTTTGTAGTCAAAGCGCTTAAGCAATTCGATGTCCGAACCCTCACGGTGACGATTGACCAGCTTCCTGAGAGAAGTCTTCAGGAGGTATTCGATTATACATGGGGACTAGCTCGGATCGACTCCAAAAAAGCGATCAAAAACGTGCTTAAAGCGGTATTACCAGAGCGGCTAATTCCGCTAATGCTGCATAAAGCGGAGCTTAAAGAGGATACAACCTACGACAATATTCCCAAGCAGCCATGGCTGGAGCTGTGCAAGCTGATCAAGGCATTTCCTATCCAGGTTAATGGCACTCTTTCTATTGAGGAAGCTTTTGTGACAGGAGGAGGCATCAACCTTAAGCAAGTAGATCCCAAAACGATGGAATCGAAGCTGATGGACGGGCTTTATTTTTGTGGCGAGGTTCTTGATATTCATGGGTATACAGGCGGCTATAATATTTCTGCAGCTTTCGCCACTGGGTTTACTGCCGGGAAAAGCGCCGCTCTTTCCTTAAACGATAGCACTGTCCTTCCCTAAGCTCAAGCTTGTTGCTTATGCTCGGAACGCTCCATGACATAAGCTCGCACCATAGCGAATACCATACATAAAACGCCGATATTAATGGCCATATCTGCCAGATTCATAATCCCTCTGCCGGAACCAAATGCCAGGAAGTCCGTCACCGAGCCAAAAATAACGCGGTCAATCCCATTGCCAATTGCGCCTCCGGCGAGAAAGCCTGTGCCAATGTCCATCCATTTTCCCCGAAGCTCGCCTTTTTTTCGATAGTACATAATACCCGCAACAAATAAAATCGCTATAACCGCAAAAAGCCGTGCATATCCTGGGAATAAACCGCGGGCCATCCCGCTATTCTCAATATAAGTGAACTCCAGAAGACGGTGGAACGGAACAGTTTCTCCAAGCTCCATAAAGATTCTCACGCAAATTTTGGATATCTGGTCAATCAAAACTACAGCAATGGATATCATATAAAAGAGCATCGCGGCTTCTTCCTTTCTAAGTTTCAAATCCCCCTCATTGGGAGTTTAAAATTTACCAAGTATTTTATAGGTTTGATCCGTTTCAATAGGCTTAAACTGCGTTAAATAGAAGTATCAAGATTGCGAAGGAGAACAACAATGAGAAAATTTATGCTAACCATCATGATTACTTCCTTATTCTCAATTTTAATGGCGGGTTTTGCCTCGGCTGCTACGGATGGCGGGTATGCTCCTGTACCTAAAAACATGGATACACGCTCTGCCTATATCCAAGATATTTATGTTAAAAATGAAAAAACCTATATGGTTGTTGATTATATTGAATGGTATGAAGGTAAGGAAGCTGACCAAGTGTTTGCCAAGAGAGAGTCGGAATTTGGACTTGACGGTGCACCAAGCGGTTATTACATCATTAATGATAACACTAAACTACGAACTTTTGAAATCCAGGCCGACTCTGCTGTGTTCATGCAAATTTATAACCGCACAGGCAAACCTGGCGAGGCCGATATCGTTTGGAATGAAAGTATCGCATTGTCCAAGTTTAAAGAAATTTTTGCTAAAGATGCGATCTTGCATGAATATCCTTATCATCTGTCTATTCAAAACGGAAAAGTATCCAAAATCATTCAACAGTTTATTCCATAAAAAGTTTATGATAGAAACTTATTTTCACCAAAAATAAAGAAAAGCATTAGAACCGTAACATGGCTCTAATGCTTTTCTTTATTATGCTCTGAATATGGCTCTACATGAACATGCACATTATCGATACTATGCTGCTTATGCATACGTCTCTCAATATCATCACTAATATCATGGCTTTGCTCCACGCTAAGATCCGCGCTGACCTCGACTACCACATCTAGCAGCACACTGCTTCCGTGGACACGGGCACGAATATCCCTGATGCTTTTTACGCCTGGCGTTTTGCTCACTGTGTCCTGGAACACTTTCAAGCGCTGGTCGTCGAAGCCATCTGTTAAGGCATGCGTAGCATTGTAGAAGATGTCCCAGGCTGTCTTGCAAATCACCAACCCGACAGCAAATGCGGCAATTGCATCCAACACCGGATAGCCAAATCGTGAACCTATAATACCAACAGCTGCTCCGATACTGACGAAAGCATCTGAACGGTTGTCATAAGCCGCTGCCATCAGTGACTGGTTGTTGATACGTTTGGCAAGCCTCATATTGAACATATAAACGCCCCACATGAATACAGCCGACAATATCGCAGTCCAAGCGGCCAGCATGTTGGGTGCCTCATGGCCACCACTCATAAAGCTTTGGCCCGATTGGACCAGAACCTGGATGCCAGCAGCAAACATAATGAAAGAGGCCACCAGCGAAGCAATGGTCTCTGCCCGCATATGGCCATAAGGATGGTCATGGTCGGGTGGCTTGCGGGAAATACGTAGACCTATTAATATCGCCATAGATACAATAATATCGGTTGTATTGTTAATACCATCGGCAGTTAGCGCCTCAGAGCCCGTAAAGTAGCCCATAGTAATTTTGATGGCGGATAAAAAAATATAAGCGGCGATACTCAACCATGCGCCCTTCTCACCCTGCTTCAGATTATCATATGCGTCCACGAAAGACTCTCCTCCAGACCATGGTGAAAAACATGCTCGTTTTCTTTAATGTCATCATAACAAACGAAAACCTTGTGGGTCTAGAGAAACAGTGTTACCCTGACAACGAAAAATAGGTGCAGCGCAACTTTGTTTTCCATGGACAATCATTTTCACCTGGCGCACATCTACAAAAAACTGAAAATAGATCGATGTATATAAGTTTTTAATGGGAAAATAGCCCTTTTCCCTTATTGTCCCCCTCCATCCGGTATCTATTCTGAATAAAGTAAACATACGCCTATAGCTCTCCGCATAGGATGAATACTAAACAGCAACGTATATTCTGTTTAAATTATGAGAAGAGGTGACTGTTTTGTCTTTTGAACCTGAGGATCCGTTACGTAAATCAAATCCATCATCTAGCGGACCAAGTAGTGGACCAAGCATCAGTGAGCTTACGGTTGACCCGGCGGATGCCAATGAGAACAAATGGGTCGGGGTTCTGGCTTATATCATCTTTTTCATTCCATTACTTGTTGCCAAGCAATCAAGATTTGCTATGTTCCATGCGAATCAGGGACTATTACTCCTTCTGTTATGTGTTGCCGCCAATGTTATTCTTGGATTTATTCCAATTATAGGCTGGATTTTACTTCCGTTCGCTAATCTAGCTACGCTCGGTCTAGCAATATATGGCATTATTCAGGCAGCTAATGGGTTAATAAAGCCGTTGCCAGTTATCGGTAACTACATACTAATCAAAACACCTTAATATGATTTGGAAAAACAAGCCAACTTCTCTTATGAAGCTGGCTTGTTTTTTTATTGACAAGATTGGCTATATTATGGCATTATAGAAATAACAAATCACTTTACCACTTGAAAGCTTAAAAGCCTAAAAGTACTAAAGATGATAAGCAGGGATTGAAAGCAGGCCGCTGCAACCTGACTAACACCGTTATACGGAAAAGGGGCAAATTCGAATGAGTAAACAGCTAAACCACAAAATTTTGGATTGTACAATTCGTGATGGAGGTCTAGTTAATAACTGGGATTTCAGCGTGAAAATGGTTCAGGACATGTACGCAGGCTTAAGTGAAGCCGGTGTGGAATATATGGAAATTGGCTATAAAAACTCCGCTAAGCTACTAAAAGGTGCAGATGCCGGCCCATGGCGCTTTTTGAATGAGGATTTTCTGAAGGAAGTCATCCAAACCAAAACCGAAACGAAGCTATCCGCATTGGTGGATATTGGACGTGTCGATGAGAATGATATTTTGCCGCGTGAGCAAAGCCACCTGGATATGATTCGCGTTGCCACTTACATCAAGGATGTAGACAAAGCGATTGAGCTAGTGAATAAATTCCACAGCTACGGCTACGAGACCAGTATTAATATTATGGCGCTTTCCCACGTTATGGAGAATGAGCTTACCGAAGCCTTCGAGGAAATTGGCAAAAGCCCTGTAGACGTCGTTTATGTCGTTGACTCGTATGGAAGTATGGACAATGGCGACATCGATTATTTGGTATCCAAGTTCCAACGTCTGCTCCCTAACAAAAAGCTAGGCGTCCACATGCACAACAATATGCAATTGGCGTTCTCCAATACCTTGATTGGCGCTTCCAAAGGCGTGGAGTACCTGGATGCTTCAGTTTACGGCATGGGACGCGCAGCTGGCAACTGCCCAACTGAATTGCTGGTTAGCTATTTAAAAAATCCAAGATACGAAATACGCCCTGTCTTGGATGTAATCGAGAAGCACCTTATCCCTATGCGCGAGAAAGTAGAATGGGGCTATATTATCCCTTACATGATCGCTGGTATGCTAAACGAGCATCCGCGCGCTGGAATGGCATTGCGCTCCAGTGATGATAAAGACAAGTTTGTCGAATTCTACGATAAGCTGACTTCTCCAGAAGCTATGCCAACCAATCACCATTCCGATTAATTCATATTAAAAGATACAGCCACGAAGCTTCCGGAACCGCTGAACATCCAGTGGATCAGGGGGCTTCCTTGTTTTATAAGTAGTGCCCTACTATAAAATAGCCAGTCCCCTTTCAAAATGTGAGCTTCTCAAAAATAAAGGAGGACCTAGCATGCAGCCTTCTATAGTCTATAAAATACCTTCGCGTCTCTTGAACCCTGCCAGTGGTTATCTGACTGGCTACAGCCACACGCTAAATCCTTATGCCGGCTGTTCCTTTGCCTGCTCGTACTGCTATGTCCGTGAAATGCCTATAGCCAAATTTCGTGGGGATGCTTGGGGTACGTGGGTAGATGTAAAACAAGAAGCGGCGGAAAAACTGGCTGCCGAATTGGTAAAGGCCAAACGTAAGGGTCCCGTAACCATCTTCATGTCATCCAGTACGGACCCCTACCAGCCAATCGAATATAAGGAACGCATAACTCGCTCCTTGCTTGAAGCCATGGTACACGAACAGCCGGAGTTCCTGTTCTTACAGACCCGCAGTCCGCTCGTCACAAGGGACATTGACCTGCTGCTACAGCTGAGAGGGCATGTACGGGTCAGCATGACGGTCGAAACCGATCTGGAGCCTATTCGCCGTGCTTTCACACCAGCAGCGCCACCGATCGCTGCAAGGCTGCTGGCGCTGCATAAGCTCGTCCAAGCTGGTGTGGACGTACAAGCGACCATTGCGCCCGTCCTTCCCTGCTCCGGAAGCTTTGCTGCACGCTTGCGGAGCATCGTCGATCGCGTATGCATCGACGATTTCTTTATGGGGGACGGCAGCCTTGGCAAACGTACCGGACGGCTTGGCATCCAGCGAATCTACAAAGAGCTGCAATTAGGCGGCTGGTATAGCCCGGATGCTTATTTGCAGGTGCTTGCCCAGCTGCGCGAGCATTTTCAGAAGGAGCAGATTTACGTAAGCCAAGCAGGCTTCTTGCCTTGATCAGGCTGAGCAATGCGCGCTGCTTGGTCTGTTCCAGGGCATTCCTCGGGTATTAATCAGCCGACGACCAGGCCGAAGCCTGATCGTATTCATAGCCATAAAACCGCGGCCTAGCATATGAAAGGTTCGGCGTATCTAGGCAAAAAGGGCTGTCCGTTGGGACAGCCCTTTTTTGCCATACTCAAGCTTTAACGGAAATCCGGCGGAATCCGGCGAGCCACTCCCGTACGAATAGCTGCCTCGATAACGGCATGGCGCACATTGGTTACCACCTGCTCGTTAAAGATACTCGGAATAATATACAGCTCATTAAGCTCTTCGTCACTCACTACAGAAGCAATGGCACGGGCTGCGGCAAGCTTCATTTCCTCATGGATACGGCGAGCTCTGCAATCAAGTGCCCCTCTGAAAATACCAGGGAAGCAAAGTACATTATTGATCTGGTTCGGAAAGTCACTCCGTCCTGTAGCCATCACACGCACATAAGGCTGTGCCAACTCTGGGTCAATCTCTGGCTGTGGATTGGCTAAAGCGAAGACAATCGCATCTTTGGCCATCGATTGGACATGTTCGACTTTCAATAAGCCAGCACGCGAAACGCCGATAAATACATCAGCGCCTTGAATGACCTGCTCCAAGCGGCCTGCTACATCCTCCACTTGAGGTTGCTCGGCAAGCCACTGCCACATGGGCTGGTCGTATGTTCCCCCGCGTACAATTGCCCCATCACGGTCTACAGGCACAAGCCGCTGCAATCCGGCAGCCAACAGCATCTTGCAAACCGATACACCCGCGGCGCCTATGCCGTTAACTACAACACGGATCGACTCGATGGGTTTGTCCACAACCTTCAAAGCATTGATTAGCCCAGCCATCATAACGACAGCCGTTCCGTGCTGGTCGTCATGAAAGACGGGAATATCCAGCTCCGCCTCCAAACGGGATTCAATCTCAAAGCAGCGTGGCGAGCTAATATCCTCCAGATTGATGCCTCCGAAGATCGGGCTAATGGCCTTAACTGTACGGATGATTTCCTCCGTGTCCTTTGTATCCAAGCATATCGGGAAGGCATCTACGCCAGCAAGCTGCTTGAATAGCATCGCCTTTCCTTCCATAACCGGAGCAGCAGCATGCGGCCCGATATCGCCTAGTCCCAGCACTGCCGTACCATCGGAAATTACGGCTACTGTATTACGCTTAATGGTAAGCGAATACGCCTTCAGCGGATTCTCGTGGATCGCTGTGCAAACACGAGCCACTCCTGGTGTATATACACGCGACAAATCATCACGATTTTTGATCGGCATGCTAGGTTGAACGGAAATTTTTCCGCCCAGATGAGCCAGAAATGTCCGGTCGGACACGTTGATTAATGTGATACCCTGCAGATCTTTAATTGCCTGAACAACCTCGGCTTCAATTGAATCCTGCACATCGACGGTAATATCCCTGACAGAAGATTCCTTGCCTACGCGAATAACGTCGATAGAAGTAACGTCTCCACCTGCCCGGCTAATGACCGAAGCTACATCTCCAAATGAGACTTGGTCATGTGCTAATTCTACTCGCAAAATAATACTTGTATTAGCCATAGTTTCCTCCTTGTAGTTCATCATATAGAACCTAGTTCTATATGATGTTTTTTATTATCATATCATGCCAGGTTATTCGACACAATCCCTTTCCTTACGCTTGCTAAATATAACCTGAAATAGAACTATTACACGATTGCCAACATTTACCTCTAAATAAAGATGTTTCTAAAGTCGATAAATAGGATACCCAGCTAAATCTGGGACTGGCTACGAACCTTTGTAAACATAGGCCATCGAGACTGCATTTGTTCCATGATCTAACTCCATTGTGTCTTTAACAAGGCAGTACTGTCAAATCGAGGTTTTGAATGGCCGTAGTTAACATTTTTTATCATACCCTGCGCCAAACCTGGATTCTAGCAACACAACTAATCGAAAAATGAAGATTATAGAAAGTTTATGGATCGGTTTGTTGCGAAGCCCAGAATCTGTTACATATAAGGTTTGAATACAACAACGAATACTGGAGGTATTACATTTTGAAAAAACAACTTGCGACACTGCTACTAGCCACCACTCTTACTACAGGAATAGGACTACTCTTACCCGTACAAGCAGATGCAGCATCAGCCGTCATTGTCAACAGCGTGAACTTCAGAAGTGGAGCATCTCTCGATTCGAACAGCAAACGATTTTTAAAAACAGGAGAAACGGTTGAAATTCTCTCCAAAGTTAATGATTATTGGTATAAAGTCCGTGATTCCAAAAACGTCGTTGGTTATGTATCTACTAGCAGTAAATACATACGGACGTCTTCATCCGAAAGCGGTGGCGGAAGTAGCGGTGGTGGAAGTACCAGCACCCGCAATGCCATTATCGAAGCAGGCAAAAAATATTTGGGCACCCCTTATGAATTCGGCTCTGACCGTTCCAATACCCGTACCTTCGATTGCTCCGACTTTGTGCGCCAAGCCTTTAAGAATGGCGCTAACATTACCCTTCCAAGCGATTCAAGGCAACAAGGCCAATATGTCCGCGACAAGGGTTCAATCAAGACCAATTGGAGCAGCCTGCAAGCTGGGGATCTCATGTTTTTCATGGAATACAGAGGAACTAGTGCCTCTGCTTATCCTAGCAATACATCCAATCAACGTATTACACATGTTGGTATCTATCTAGGTGATGGTAAAATATTGCACACTTATTCGAAGGAATCAGGTGGTGTACGCATAGATTCTATTGATAACAAACATTGGGAGCACCGCTTTATCTTCGGAGGCAGTGCACTATAATTCGCTTTGCCCTGCTATACGTAAATGGTTTCAGCGCCTTGCTCCGCTAGGCGTGCAAAAGCTCGAAAAGCCCCTGCAAAGAGTTGCAGGGGCTTTTCGGCCTTGCACCTTTACAAGGGCTTTCTACTATACATATTTGTGACACCTATGTCTTATACGCTCCCTTGGGCGATCTAGCTCCACAACCATGCTAGAACCCAAAGATCGCATTGATCACGGGTTTCGTTTCTCCTCCCGGATACAGGAGATACAACAATATAAACACGGCCACCCCAGTAGGCGCCGTCAATAGCCAGATAACAGCCGCCCAGCGGCCAACTTTACGATGCCTGGCAAAATTCTTATTAAAGGCAAGTACAAGGGTTATTATGCCAAATACGCCGCCTGTGGTAGCCAAGGTGATATGAAAAAACAAAAATAAATGGTAGGCCAGCTTTAAATGTTCAGGTCCACCAAAGCTAGTGTTGCCGACAAATAGCGTTCTGGACATATATACAATAAAAAAAGCGAGCGCGAAAGCAGCACCCCAAAGCATAAGCTTCTTATGTGTTGCCCGGTTCCCTCTCAAAATATGAAACCAACCACAGGCTACAAAGATCGCACTAATGACAATAAAAGCTGTACTAATCGTTGGTAAAATAGGCATCCGCCTGCCCCCCTAACCATTCCTTATGTATGGTTCAAGCACAATAGAGAGAATGCATTAATTACTTAATTTACTATGTGAAAAAAAGTACATAGTAAAAAAAAACAAGAGGCTTTTATTTCTAAAAGCCTCTCTCTTCTCTTACCACCACATCCAGTATACGGCTGCTGCTACTGCTGTTACAGCAACAAACGCTCCGAATAGGATCCCAATAATCGGAAATAGGTGACCTCTTTCCTTCATGTGCATCCAGTAGGTTAGCTGGAATATACTTTGGACAATGCCCAGTCCGACCAAAAACATAATAAGGAATGAACGGTCTAAGCCACCATAGAGGACAGCGGCAAAAGCCAGCATAGTTAATAGGATTGAAATGATATATGACAAATAATGGTTTTTGGGGCTTTCCACTTTATGCCGTTTATTTGCTGGAGTTGCGTGCGAATGGCTGCTCATATTATGGTCCCACCTTCCCCATCAAGTACACTACAGTGAAGATAAATATCCAAACAACGTCGATAAAATGCCAGTACAATCCAGCTACATAATACTTAGGAGCTGTAACTACAGTTAACCCTTTTTTGAAGGATGAAACAATTAGCAAGCCAATCCACAGAACCCCAAATGCAACGTGTGCTCCGTGAAAACCAACTAATGTATAGAATGAGGTGGCAAAAGCGCTTCTGGTAAAGGTATGCCCTTCATGAACATATACGAAGAACTCGTAAATTTCCAGACCCAAAAATGCCAAACCAAGTAAAACGGTAACGCCCATCCATACATTTAACATCTTCAAATCATTACGGTGCATCGCCATTGTAGCAAATACACTGGTCAAGGAGCTTGTTAGCAAAATAAAGGTAGATATAGCCACAATCGTTAAATTAAATATTTCTTGTCCGGTAGGCCCATCAGGTACTTGGTTACGCAAGGCTATAAACGTTGCGAACAACGTACCGAACAATACGCACTCTCCGCCTAAGAAAAGCCAGAAGCCCATAACCTTATTCTTGCCTTCTAGTGTTGCCGTTTCCGGGTGAGGTGGCAGTGCACCGCCTACTTCATGATGCGCACTCATGCCTTAGCCCCCTTATCATCTTCAAGTTCTTCCGGCTCAATGTGGTAACCTTTGTCATCATATACGGATCTAAGGAACATACAACCAAACATAATAACACCGCCGATAATAGAAACGGAATAGGTGTGGTACATAAATCCGAATCCTGCAATAAAGAATCCGATCGAGAATACTAATGGTAAAATAGATGCTGAAGGCATATGGATGGGGCCAATAGGTTCAGCCGGCGTCATTTCTTTGTTGCCTGCCATTTTTTCCTTCCAAAGTGCATCTAATCCACGCACAAGCGGTGTCTGTTTAAAGTTATATTCCGGTGCTGGTGACGGAATTGACCATTCCAAAGTACGACCATCCCACGGATCTGCAAGCGCATTTTGTGGCTTGCGTGCTGTAGCAATGATGTTGATTAAGAAAACGATCATTCCGATGCCCATTAAAAAAGCACCAATCGTACTAATAAAGTTTCCTTCTTCCAATCCTTGCCCCGGCTGGTATGTAAACACCCGGCGCGGCATTCCCATTAAACCCAAGAAATGCTGCGGGAAAAACGTAAGATGGAAGCCTACAAAAAAGGTCCAGAAATGTATTTTACCTAAGGTTTCATTAAGCATACGCCCGAACATCTTTGGCCACCAGTAGTAGCATCCGGAGAATAAACCCAAGACAAGCCCACCAACAATAACATAGTGGAAATGCGCTACGACAAAATAAGTATCATGATACTGGTAATCCGCAGGAGGAACCGCAAGCATAACCCCTGTCACACCACCCATAACAAATGTTGGGATAAACGATGTGGCAAAAATATTGGCTGTTGAGAACGTGATTTGACCGCCCCAAAGCGTAAATAGCCAGTTAAAGATTTTCACACCAGTAGGCACGGCAATTGCCATTGTAGCAATCGCGAAGATTGCATTACCTACAGGACCAATACCCGTTGTAAACATATGGTGAACCCAAACCATGAAACCCAAAAACCCAATTAGGGCCGTTGCAAATACCATGGAGCTGTAACCAAAAAGGCGTTTTTTAGAAAATGTACTAACAACTTCGGAAACAATCCCGAATGCCGGCAAAATTAGGATATACACTTCGGGATGCCCGAATATCCAGAATAAATGCTGCCATAATACAACATTACCGCCTCTAGATATATCGAAGAACGCCCCATCGAATAATCGGTCAAACATTAATTCAACCAAACCAACTGTAATAGCTGGAAAAGCGAATAAAATTAATGCTGAGGTGATAAATATTGTCCAAGTAAACATCGGCATTCTCATGTATGTCATACCAGGAGCACGCATATTAATGATCGTTACAAGGAAGTTAATACCCCCGATTAGTGTACCCAATCCAGCGATTTGCAGACCTAGTACATAAAAGTCCACGCCGTGATAGGCTGAGGTCGCATCAACAATGGTTGATAAAGGGGCATATGCTGTCCAGCCGGCTGCTGGAGCTCCGCCTAGGAACCAACTAACATTCAGCATGACTCCACCAAAGAAAAACAACCATAACCCAAGAGCATTTACAAATGGGAATGCAACGTCACGTGCGCCAATCTGGAGCGGGACGATCGCATTCATAAAAGCGAAAATAATCGGCATCACCGCGAAGAAAATCATCGTCGTTCCGTGCATGGTGGTTAAGGCATTAAATGAATCGCCGATAAAAATCTTCTGGTCAGGAAATGCAAGCTGAATCCGGATCAGAATGGCTTCAAGACCACCGATCAAGAAAAAGAAGCCGCCTGCGATTAAATACAAGATACCGATTTTTTTATGGTCAACTGTAGTTAACCAGTCCATAAGACCGGTGTAGTGCTTTACTGGATGAGAATGATCCAACGTGTTTACCTCCTTTGTACCAAGATGTGCTTTATTTCAAGGTATTCAAATATTTGATAACGTCATTAATTTGTTGTTCCTGCAGCGGTTTGCCACCCGTAGGACCAAACGCTGGCATTTTGTTGCCTGGTTTAACGGATTGCGGATTGCTAATCCATTCATGCAAATTCTGGTCATTCATTTCTCCCCGAGTCTTAACGCCTGCAATCATCTCACGTGCTGCAAAGCCGTTGAGGTTAGGTCCGACTCCGAGTCCTTGAGGACTAACGGCGTGACAGGCAAGGCAATTATCTTTGAAAATTTGCTCGCCGTTTTTCGCACCGGTATCGGATGCTGCAACAACGGATGGAGCTTTCATTTTGTCGACCCATTTGGTAAAGTCAGCTTCGGTCTTAGACACAACCTTAAAATCCATTAATGCATGTGAGGCTCCACAAAGCTCCGCACATTTCCCCATGAACACTGCCGCATCATCCGCTTCAAAATACAAGATGTTAGTCATGCCTGGGTTTGTATCTTGTTTACCGGCTAATGATGGTACCCAGAAGGAGTGAAGCACATCAGAGGAAGTAATCTCAAAAGCGATTCTTTTGCCTTTGGGAATAACTAAATCTTGTGCCGTAGCAATACCCAATTCCGGATATTCAAATTGCCACCAGAATTGATGCGCAGTCACTTTAACATGAATAGCATCCTTGTTACCCACGTGGTTCTCCGCAAGCTTCACGGTGTAGGTTACGGTTGGGACAGCCAAAATAAGCAGCAAAATAATAGGAACAACCGTCCAAATAATTTCTAGGACATGGCTTCCTTCTACTTGCTTCGGAATGATATCCTTGTCGCCTTTTTTCTTCCGAAAGCGTACGAGTACATAAATGTAGATCGCAAATACGACTATGGTTACCAGAACCATGATGCCAAGACTCAGCTCCATTAAAAACATCTGGTCTCGGGCGACTGGACCTCTCGGTCTCAAAGCGGACATTGTATCGTTCCCGCAGCCCGATAAAAGCAACATCAACCCGAAAAGAGGGATATAACGCCACAGATTTTGCCAACGATTCATCTTATTAATCCCACCTCTAAAGCAAATATTTTTCGAACAAAAGGTCACATATTGTCAATGAACCTAATCACCATATTAACTATAAATTCGTACCCCTTTTTTGTCAATCAATCTCGTGAAGTTCACAAATTGTTCTCAACCTGCGCCGCTCCTCACTTTTTTCATATGGCCTCTCTGATTTTATACCCACAAACGGATAGTTTTATGCACCTTGAAGTATTCATTTATTGACGTATAATTTCCGCAATTTGATCCATGCTATTGGAAAAACCATTTAGGAGCAACTAAGCCCCATTGGATATATAAGGAGGAATTGTATGAATAACAGGCGTTTTGGCCTAGCCATTTTATGCTTTAGCTGTTTAATCGGGCTCTGCGGCTGCTTTAGCTGGTATGATCAAAACAGCGCCACGAATTATGGAAGCAGAAATGGAGAAACTCGACAGGATACGACAAGGGCCTACCAAACCGAGCAACAAAATTCGCTAGTATCACACCAGCATTCGACACTTGAAATGAATCCATTTTTATCCGAGCAGGTTGCTGCTATGGATGGTGTGAACAGCTGCATCGTGATGATGGCAGACCAAACTGCTTATGTAGCAATCATGATTGACAATACGGCCACCGGTACAAAAAGCACTCCGACGGAAACGAATAATGGGGGAACGGTCAGAGGTTTGTATAATCCCAGCACTCCTTTTAACGATTATGCAGATCCCAACCTGCTTGCCACGGGCACCAATTCCTATGATACCGTAAAAAACCATGAGCAAATCACGCACTTATTTAAGCAAAAGATTGCCGAAAAAATCCGTTTGCTGAATCCATTGGTGTCCGATGTGTATATTTCGGCGAACCGCGACTATATCAATGAACTGAACCGTTTAGCGCAGGAGGCTTGGAAAGGGCAGGATTTAAAGCCATACCTACCCATGTTTGACTCTTTATCGGAACGTATATTCGGAACATTGCCAACCATCCCTACCCAGTCTGAGCAATAGAGAAATTTAATAAAGCCTGGAAATGACCCAGGTTAAACTACCCAGAGCAGCCTCCGCCCCCTTCGATGTTCCCTTTCATTATATAAATGAAGGAACCTACGGGGGTTTTTGACGTTGATTGTGAGGGAAGCTGGTTTCTTTTTCCTACCGATTCCTGTAGAATGCAAGGTAAGAGCCTTGAAATTTACGCACATTAAATGGTTTGGTCTAGATAAGCCGGTTTGCACGTATAAACTGCAGTTGCAAGATGTGATCAAGGAATGAACCAAATAGATGAAGGAGATTAAACAACAATGAAATCCAATTTTACCAAGCTAGGTGTTAGTGAAGAGCTAGCAGAAGCCTTAGCACAGCAAGGCTATACCGAACCCACGCCAATCCAGAAGGAAGCAATTCCCGTCGTTATGGCTGGGCACGATGTTATTGCGCAAGCCCAAACTGGGACTGGCAAAACATTAGCTTTTGTATTGCCTATACTGGAAAACTTCGACCCGGTCAAAAATTACACCCAAGCGCTGATCATTACGCCAACCCGTGAACTGGCACTTCAAATTACAGCCGAGGTACAAAAATGGGCTCCGCTCAAAGGAATGAACGTACTCGCTGCTTATGGGGGTCAGGATGTCGAACGGCAGTTAAAAAAGCTGGCGGGCACGATTCACCTGATCATAGCGACTCCAGGACGCCTACTAGACCATATCCGCCGGGAAACGGTCATGCTGGGAAAGGTAGCTACCTTGGTACTCGATGAAGCCGACCAAATGCTCCATATGGGCTTTCTTAAAGATGTTGAGGAAATCATCATACAAACACCTGTCAAACGGCAAACCTTGCTATTCTCCGCCACAATGCCCACACCGATCCGTAATCTCGCCAAAGGCTATATGAGATCCCCACAGGAAATCAAAGTAAAAACGAGACAAATTACTTTAACGGAAATTGAACAAATTGCAATTAAAACCACAGATCGTGGTAAACAGGAAGCACTTGTTCATTTAATGGAGGAATTCCGTCCTTATTTGGCAATGATTTTTTGTCGCACTAAGGTGCGGGCTGCCGAATTGAATAAGGCTTTGCAGGATCTGGGCTATGTTTCTGATGAGCTGCATGGTGATTTAACGCAAGGTAAACGCGAGCAGGTCATGAAAAGATTTCGCGATGCCAAAATCCAATTCCTTGTAGTCACCGATATCGCATCGCGTGGCCTTGATGTTGAAGGCATTACTCACGTATTCAACTATGATATGCCCCATGATACCGAGGCTTATATTCACCGGATTGGCCGCACAGGGCGGGCAGGACAACGCGGCATGGCGGTCACGATGATTACGCAGCGCGATATGCGCACGCTAGCGGAGATTGAGCAAGGCATCAATGCCGAGCTGCCTATCCGTACCATGCTAGCTGATGGCGAGCTAAGCGCCGAGCAAACAAGCGGCCGGACAGGCGTTGTTGCACGCAGGGGCGTGACCGACCGCGTCAGCATGAGCAACGAACGCTCCGAGCGCTCAAGCGGCGGACCGCGCGGGCGTGGCGGCAGCCGCAGCGATGGCGGCGAACGGCGTGGCGCGGCGCCAAGCGGCGCACCGGCACGAAGCCGTAGCGGCTTCGGCGGGCACACCGCCGGCGTACGCGGCGGCGCGCGTGTAGACGCGGGCGGCTGGCGCAAGCGTGAGGGCGACGATGCAGGCGCAGGCGGCGAGCGCTCGGCACGGGCCGGCGGCGCACGCGGCGGTGAAGTTGGGCGTGGGCGCTTCAGCGCGGAACGCGCAGGCGGTACCGCGGCGGGACGCACACGCACAGGCGGCAGTGCAGCGGGCGGCGCAGGCAAGCCGGAGCGCGCAGAGCGTGGCGCGGCGGCGGGCTATGGCGCCAAACGCGGCGGCAGCGCACCAAGCGGCGGACGCGCCGATGCGGAGCGCGGTGGTAGCGGCGGTGCAGGAAGAAGCCTCAGCGGCATCTTCGGCAAGGTCGGCGCTCCGAATCGCAATAAAGACCGCGAATACGGCTCCCAAGACCGTGGAGCCGGCGCGGCTAGCCAGTCTGATTCCAGCACCTACCGGTCTTCTTCAGGCCGCAGCAGTAGCGGGTCGGACGCAGCACGCCCATCCCGCGATGGCGGTGAATGGACGACCAAGCGCGATGCCCAGCAGCGCGGCAAAGCAAGCGCAGGCCGCGGAGCAGCGGGAGCAGGGCCACGCAGCAGCGACCGTTCTGCAGGCGGCGGACGGCAGGATCGCCCGGCGTCCGGGAAGCACGGGTCAGCCCCCGTCAGCAGGGCAAGCCGCCCAAGCAGCGGAAGCAAGGGCAGCGGTCCGCGAGGACGTAGCGGACGTTGAGCGTTGGAGCTAGGCAATAGAAACTGAACCTGTGGTATTACCTTGAAGCTGATACAGCTTCAAGGCTTTGCCACCTGGTTGCAACATGAATATGGTCTGGGTGTAACCTGGTTTGAGCTCTTTACCCTAAGAAGAAAACCATGTAAAATATAGTTCATATCCATAGTCCTTAATATTGCCAAACCTAGGAGGGCTTCTATGTACGAATTAAAAGATCATGATATTATTTTTGTCTTTACCGGCCCCAATGGCGCCGGACGAAAGACTGTAGCGCAAATGTCAGGTAATACGCTAGGCATGAGGCAAGTGATTTCGTACACAACAAGAGCACCCCGATCAGGTGAAGAAAATGGACAGGATTATCATTTTGTAGACCGAGAAGTTTTTGTTGCAGCCCAGCAGGCCAACGAATTTATTGAAGTCATTGAATTAGACGGTAATTGCTACGGGGTTAAGGAGCAGGACTTGGCTGACATGCTGGAATTATACGGTGTGGTCTATCTCGTCCTTAACAAAGATGGGGCTGAAAACGTCAAAAAACGGTACGGTCGAAAAGCGACCCGCATTTTTATCTATGTAGATCGTCAAACGATTATCAAACGTGAGGAATTGCGTGGAGAATCGGCTGATATCATTGAAAGATCCACAGCGCATTATGATGAAGAGCTTGCCTACAAAGAGCAATGCGAGCATATTTTTGAAAATCTCGATTTGGCACATACGGTTTTCGATTTAACCAAAACGTTGGATGAGCACTATTTACACCGTAATTTAGTGGATAAGGATTAAATACGCTAACCGGCTAGCTGCACTTAATAATTAATCAAATCATGTGGAAGCTCACATACTAAAAAGACCGGTGCCAGCCTTGCAGGCACATACGGTCTTTTTTGGGCTCCACACTATTTTCCGATTTTCCAATTTCTGATTACGATTATTTTCTGATTACGATTATTTTCTGGTCATGCCCCCCCATGCATATTTGATGGAGTCAAATGCTGATTTTAATATGGTTTTAAGAAAGGTGGCCCTTTCATGCACATTGTGTCCATAGAACCGACCCCTAGTCCCAATACGATGAAAATCCAAGTAAACGAACGGATTCCCGATGGCATCCGTACTACGTACGCCAAAGCTAACACGGCTGCTGCGCCTGCTTTTATCCAAAAGCTACTCGCCATCCATGGCGTCAAAAGCGTTTACCATGCCGCTGATTTTATTGCGGTTGACCGCATGGGCAGCGCAGATTGGCAGCCAATCCTTGCGCACATTCACGAAGCGCTTGGCGGTGCCTCTGCTACGATACAGCCACCAGATCTGGCCAGCAGCACCAACTCCCAAAGCCAAGCAGCAGGAGAAGGGTCTCAAGAGGATGCCCACTTCGGTGAAGTGCAGGTGCTGCTGCAGCATTTCCGCGGGATTCCGCTGCAGGTGCGTGTCCAAAGCGGCATGGAGCAGCAGCGCGCAGGACTGCCTGCCCGCTTCAATGAAGCGGCTATCCGCGCCGCCTCTGCTTCGCCCAACCTGATCAAGGAGCGAACCTTGGAGGATTGGGGGATCCGCTACGGTGAGCTTAAGGAAGTGCTGGAGGAAATCACGCAGGAAATTGATGCTGCCTACGATGAGTCCCGGCTGCAGTCCTTGGTTACCCAGGCGCAGCAGCTCGGGGGGGACGTGGTTGAAGGCGTTGCTGCTGTGAGCTCGGCGGGGCGTGCAACTTTATCCAAGGCGGAATTAGTGCAGCAATTGGCTGATCCCGATTGGAAGCAGCGGTATGCTGCCCTCCAGCAGGTTAAGCCATCGGCAGAAACCCTTCCGCTGCTGACTCACGCCTTGGAGGATGAAAAGCCTTCGATCCGCCGGCTCGCCGCGGTTTTCCTGGGTGATTTGAAGGATACCATGGATGTCCTTCCTTATCTGCAACGAGCACTTGATGATAAATCTGCATCGGTCAGGCGTACCGCTGGCGATACCTTATCGGATATCGGCAATCCCAATGGAATCCCTGCGATGATGAAGGCCTTGCTTGACCCTAACAAGCTGGTCCGCTGGCGCGCGGCGCGTTTCTTGTATGAGGTTGGCGACCAGCAGGCGCTGCCTGCCCTGCACCAAGCCGAAGATGACGCCGAATTCGAAATCCGCATGCAGATTAAATTGGCTATTGAGCGAATCGAAGGCGGCCATGCCGCTGAAGGGTCCGTCTGGCAGCAAATGACACGAAGGTCTTAATTGCAGGCTGAGAGAGAAAAGCTTGAACATAAACAAAAGCGATGGAGACCTATTTTGTTAGGCTCCACCGCTTTTTTGCATGTCCCGAGCTGCCACTATACAAACAAAGTTTCTCCAAGCAAAAGAATTTTGAGCCTCTCCCGCTCCAATTGCAGCCTTTTCCATTCTGCCTGCAACAGCCCTAACGCTTCCTCAGGCGTATCATTGGCGAGTTTAAAGGTGCCGTAATGCATAGGGATAAATGTGTTCGCCTGCAAATCCACAAAGGATTTGACCGCCTCCTCGGGCGACATATGGGCATTGCTCATCACTTGCACCGGGTCATAGGCTCCTATGGGCAGGATCGCTTGGTCAATATTGAATCGCTCCCCAATCTGCTTGAAGCCTTGGAAATACGCGCTGTCTCCGGCAAAATACACGCTTCCTTCGCTTTCTCTGCCTTTAATGACCCAGCCTCCCCAGTGTGACGTGTTGGTATCAAAAAATGTACGCCTTGTCCAATGCTGAGCGGGGACGAATGTAAATTCGACTCCATTGATTCTTGTGCTTTCCCACCATGACAGCTCCGTGGATTGTTGGAATTTTTTGCGCATAAATAAGCTTTTCAAGCCCACCGGAAGCAGGTATCTGGCGCCTCTCCCGATTTTTTTGATAGTCGGAAAATCCAGATGGTCATAATGGGCATGTGAGATTAACACCACATCGATCCGCGGCAAATCAGCAAAAGGGATGCCTGGCTCCGTCAGCCGCTTTTTTATCCCCATCATTTTGGCATACACAGGATCTGTAAGTATATTTACATTATCTATTTGGATAAGGAATGTAGAATGCCCAATCCAGGTTATGGTCGTTTTATGGTCGTTTTCCTTAAGCAATTCGTTATGAATTTGAGCATGGTGGGGGATAAAATAGGAACGGGACATCTTCTTCTTTTTTGTCATCCACTTGTAGACATGAAGAATAGATTGCTTGTTTTTTTTAATATTATCTAAATTCGTATATCTGATTTTCATAGTTCCTCCTATGCCCCTTGCCCGTTTGTGGGATGCTTCTTCAACTATAGCCTTTTCTTCACCCTGACGCAAAGCAAAAATGCTGCCTTTTACGCTATTAATTGCTGGAATCTCGTTTTGCCGTAAATAGAAAACTGCTATGATGGAAGAATACCTGGCAGACGATGAAGGAGAGATTAATTTGCGCAAACCGATTGATGCCTTTATGCTTGCTACGCTTACAGCCCTTGCAACGGCTATGCTGTCTAGCAGCCTGCTGTTTCCCCCCATATACAGCATCCGCCGCTTCGTCAAAGGAACAAAAACCCATTCAATTAGTTATTAACGGAGAAGTGCAGACTTTGACGCAGCCGATCCTCATGTTTCATGATATTTCTTATGTTCCAGCACGACTTTTTTTGAGAAGCTAGGCTATTCCGTCTCTTGGGACGATAATTCAGGTGCCCTGTCAGCTAATAAACTGGGCACTACGGTACCCATACACCAAGGACGGATGTTTTATTGGTTAATCAATTGGTCGTGCGGATATCACAATTTTCCATGCTAGAGGACAAAATGCACCGTGAATATACGACCGATGGCTGCCTGTATTATGAAGGCGAGTTCCGCAGCGATAATAAAGAGGGCTACTGCAAAATTTTCTATGCCGATGGCACGCTTTATTACCAAGGGAGCTTCCGTGAGGTGGGGATGTCACACTAGACCAATATCTGCATGAGCGTAGATAAGACCTTGCTGCACCGCGCGCAGACCCCAAAAGCGCGGTGGGACAATATGTGTGGGCAGTCAACCACACACGCCCCAAAAAGCACCGTAAGCAGATAGCGATAGCCGCCTCTGCTTACGGTGCTTTTTGGGTTATGGCAGCCTGCTGCGGCTGTGCCAAGCAGGCTCACTTAGCATGAGCCTGGCCTGCCTGGCTTAGCTTGAACATGGTTTTCACAGCTTTAGTTAGTTTAGCTTGGCCTTTGCGAGCTTACTCTGGCTGGGTTTAACCTAGCCTTTAGGCTTGCCTCTCTGCTAAGCCAATTGTCCGGCAGGATCCTGCTCCCCGCCCTTCTGCAGCTGGTACATCTGGTGGTAGCGGCCCTTTTGCTCCATTAGCTGCTCATGGTTGCCGCGCTCCACGATTTCGCCGCGGTTGAGCACGAGGATCAGGTTTGCATCGCGTATTGTCGATAGCCGATGCGCGATGATGAAGGTCGTTCTGCCTTCACTAACCACATGGAGCGCCTTCTGGATCAAGCTCTCAGTTTCGCTGTCGATGCTGGCGGTCGCTTCGTCAAGAATTAGGATTGAAGGGTCAAAGGCAAGCGCACGCGCAAAAGAAATGAGCTGCCTTTGCCCGGCTGAAAGTGTGCTGCCGCGTTCTACAACCAGCTCATTGTAGCCGTTAGGCAGCTTTTCGATGAACGATGCCGCTCCTACATCAATGAGCGCCTGCTTGACTTTATGCTCATCAATCGCTTCGTTATATAAGCCTACATTAAACTTGATATCGCCCGCAAATAGGAACGGATCCTGCAGTACGATCCCCATATGCTTACGAAGCGCTTGCTTGGATGTTCCGGCGATACTGCGCCCGTCGATGCGAATCTCCCCTTGGGACGGTTCGTAAAAACCTAAAAGCAGATTCATAATCGAGCTTTTGCCTGAACCCGTATGGCCGACCAGCGCCACGGTTTCGCCTTTGTTCGCCTCGAAGGTAATACCGCGCAGCACCGGCTCCCCTTCCTTATAACCAAAGGTTACATTATCAAAAGCGACATGCCCATCCGGCTTGGCAATGCCAATGGCCGTCTGTAGCTCCACCCCCTCCAGGTCAAGGATGTAAAACACCTTCTCTGCCGAAACTATTGCACGTTGGGCGTTCGTCAGCTGGTCAAAGATACCAATAATCGGTTGGAAAAACCGCCCCAAATAATCAATAAAGGCATAAAATACACCAAATGAAATCGCAGCCTGCAGCGATTGCCCACCAAAATACCAGATCGTGCCCGCTGTAAATAAAGAGCCCACCAAACCGGTGAAATTCCGCGAGGATAAAGAAAACACCCGAAAATTTTTCATATTACTGCGGTATCTGTCTTCATTTAACACTTCAAATTCCTTCAAGCGTGCCTTCTCTTGGCGAAATATTTGTAGGATCGGCATCACGGCAATCGATTCACTAATCATGGCGTTCATATCGCTTAAACGGGCACGCATGACCGTAATATATTTTTGGGAAAACCTTACATGTAACCACATTACCACTATAAATAATGGAATGAACACCAATGTGACCAAAGCAAGCCGTACATCAAGCAAAAATAAGGCTACATAGATACCCATTAGATGGATGATGCTTACCACGAACGTTGCCATAAAGCTCATAAACAGGTCGCGGATGGCCTCTGTATCATTGGCGATACGGGAAACCACCTGGCCTATCGGGGTGTTATCGAAAAAGCGCAGCGGGATTTTTTGGATATGCCGCATCAGGTCCATTCGCATCCGTTGAATGATCCGCAGTGCCGTGGATTGCAGCGTATACGCTTGGATATAGTGCAAGATGCTGGAGAGCAGAAGCAGCCCGATAAATAATCCCAGCCAGCCCATAACAGGAGCAACCTCATATTGGTAGAGGAGCGCCACTTGCTCCGCGGAGAGCTTACGCGCTGTATGCAGCTCTGGTGCTGCCCCATTACGAATCACCTGCACCGTTACTTGCGTTACATCCATCGTTGGCGTTGCATTCGTGCCAGCGGCTGTACCTGGGACTGTCCCCTGGCTTCCGGCATCTGGCACCAGCGACCAATTCCCGTCAAATTGCGTGGTGGAATTGATCAGGTACATACCACTTTCCAACTGCATAAAGCGGACTTCCCTCCAACTAGGAGCAAGCTGCTTTCTTGCTTCCTCCTGATCGGGATGCTGCCAATCACTGCGAATATAGCGCAGCCCGTTTAATTCTACGTATTTTCCACCTGATACAAGAGCCGGGGAATCCTTCCCTTCATACCAAGGCAGCTGTACACTGCTGATATGTTTATCTATAATCGTTTTAGCTATGTAAGGTCCTCCAAGCTCGGCGGCAACTGCACAGCAGAGCACAAGCAACGCTGCTGCAATACGAAGCTTATAGATCATCGCGTAAGCGGCCAGCCTTCTGATTACCGTTTGTTTGGGTTCCATGATTCACTTCCTTTCGCGCTTAGCGCTGTTATCCAAGCTTTGCCTTGCTTCAGCCCGTGAGGCTGGCTTCCATCTGCTGACGGTCAAACTGCTCTTTGTACCAGCCACCGAACAGCATCAGCTGCTCATGCGTGCCTTCTTCAATGATGCGCCCATCATCCAGCACAATCGTCCAGTCCGCATGCATAACAGCCGACAAACGATGTGTGGCGATCACCGTCGTTTTACCTGAACGCTCCTTGCGAAGATTGGCCAATATCGCGCTCTCCGTCCGGGCATCAACCGCTGACAGTGAATCATCGAGGATTAATATTTCCGGATCGACCAGTAAAGCTCTCGCAATGCTCACCCGCTGCTTCTGGCCTCCAGAAAGCATAACCCCATTCTCGCCAACAATCGTATCCAAGCCTTCGGGAAGCTGCTCAACATCCTTCGTGAAGGAGGCCATCTCTACAGCTTTACCAATCTCTGCTCCAGTAGCTTCGGGTTTGCCTAAGGCAATATTATCGCGAATCGGCTTGGATAAGAGCAGATGCTCTTGTGGCACATAGCCCATCCAGCCACGAACCTGCGCAAGCGAAATTTGCTCCAACGGAACCTCGGAGATAAACAGCTTCTCCGGCTCAATCGGATACTGCCGCAGCAGCTGCTTGAGCAGTGTGCTTTTGCCGCTGCCTGTGCGGCCGACAATCCCGAGGGTCTGCCCACGCTCCAGCTGCAAGGAAATATTACGCAAGCTATCGTGTTGGGAGCCCGGATAACGAAAGCTTAAAGCTTTCAGCTCAATTCGGCCAGGCCGCTCCACGTCCACGGTCGATACAGGGTCCACAACATCGGCCTGTTGGGCAAAGCTGACCGCTAATCGGTCAACGGAAGCCGTCCCACGCTGCAAAATATTTATAAACTCGCCAAACGCAATCATCGGCCAAATCAGCATGCCTAAATAAATATTGAAGGAAATCAGCTGGCCCAGCGATATTTGGTTATGAAACACCATATAGGAGCCGTAACCAATGCCAATCGTATAGCTTAACCCCACAATCGTTGAAATGCTAGGATGGAATAAAGCGTTGATCGCGGCTACCCTCATATTTTTGTTCATAACATCTTTGGTCACTTCATCGAATTTGTTAATATCATGCTCCTCTTGGACATAGGATCGAATGACTCGCATGCCGGAGATCGATTCCAGCGCATGGTCATTCATCTTGCCGAAGGAGCCTTGGGCTGCCACAAAACGTTTACGCATCTGCTTCCCCAGAATGCTAATGACGAACGTCAAGAAAGGCAATGGAATCAAAGCCGCTAGCATCAGCTTGTAGCTGATTAGCGATACCATCGTAATGAGTACAACGGCTGTGCCTACTAACGTATTGACCAAGGTCATGACCCCATACCCCGCCGTCTGCCCAATCGCCAAAACGTCATTGGTGGCAAGTGCCATCAATTCGCCCGTCGTATTTTTCTGGAAAAACGAGGGTGACATCTTTGTCATATGCTGCAATAGCCGGCCTCTCAGCAGCCTTTCAAGCAAGATGGAATTACCGAACAGCGTCGTTATCCATATGTAAACCATGATGTAAACAAACACGGCCAAACCCACCAACAGCAGAACATTCCGGTACAGCTCGGGCTGCGTCAAGCCGCCTGTCCGTATTTGGTCGATGACGTTACCGATCATTTTGGGTGGAATAATACTTAATATATTCACCGTAGCCATCAGCACAATGGCCATCACATACCTGCCCCACTGCTCTTTAAAAAACCACGACAATCTTCCTATAAAAGACACGGTTATTCCCCCTTTGCGATTAACTTCATGAATATGTGCATCTACCTACCATACCATATCCAAGAGTTTCCGGCATGGGAATTTATGTTTAAAATTAATCATTCCGCTTACCTCCAGCATTATAACCATTTACAGGGTACGTAAAAACCAACATGCAGCTCATGATATGCAAAAAGAAACCCATACCGTTTCCGGCGAGCTTCTTTAGGTTATATTGGGAGTTATCAGGCTTTTTCCCATCCTGCTGACAACGTATCAGAACCCTAGCTGTAATAAATATCACAGACTCCATCCCTGTTTTCCTGTATGATGTTTATAATTAGATTGGTTAAGGAAGGTGGCATATCATGAAAAAAGAACATATTATGCATTTTAAGGTCATACGCCGTAATGAAACCCGATTGGCCCGCGGGCTTATTTATTTGGAAGAAAATCAACAGCCATCGCTCCAAGATATGGAACAGTGCCTCAAGGACTGTGGACACCAGGTACAAATAGTAGATAAGGACAATTATATATTCAAAGCCCAGTTGGGTAACGAAGAGTACATGATTGATGTTATAGAAGACTATGATAAGCATGTCCGCGATATCGGTGCCGAAACCCTGGCGCGAAGCTTCTTAAAATAAATGATTTCAATATTCCGGTGGATACTGCTGTTGATCGGCTTTCGTTAAACGACACTCACAACAGCGAATAGCGACTTACTTTTTCATGTTCCGATAATGATTGGGCGTGATCCCCTCGTATTTTTTAAACAGCCTGATGAAAGTTGTTCTGCTGTAGATTCCGACCTTTTGTGAAATGTCACTAATATTCAAATCGGTCTCTACTAGAAGCTCCTTCGCCTTGGAAATGCGGAAATGGCTAATATATGTGGAGAGATGGACATTCGTTTTCTCAAAAAACATTCTGGAAATATATTTGGTGGACACCCCCATCTCTCCCGAGATTTTCTCCAGATAAAGATCGTGATGATAATTATCTTCGATGTACTTAATAATCGTTGAGGTGAGCGAGCTCGATTTGCCCTGATCCTGAGCAGAGGAATGCTGAATAATTTGCTGGAAGAAATCGAGCAGCAGACGTTTTTTATCATCTATGCCCAGATGAGGATCGGACTTTTTCCGCAAAGCCGTGTGCTCCAGCTCTTCAGCAAAATTCTGGGGATTCAACCCCTTCTCCGCCAAAAAACGGCAGCCAGTGTGATACATCTCTGACAATAAAGCAGATACTATCGAATGCGCCCCTGTCAGCTTGTTTTTACTGATGATACCCTCGATTTGGTGCTCCAGACCTTCCAGCTTCTGTGCCTTCAGACAGTTTAAAATCATATTCTCATCCATAAATGAATACGAATACAGCATGGCTACAGGAGGAAGCTCCTGGGCTTCGTCCATCTGAAAATCCTTATTGGCGTCAACTGCTTCTACTACATGCATAGCATCCGCATAAGATTTCACAATGCCCCGAATCTCCTTATAGATATTCCCAATCCCAATGTGAATATAGCAATATTGCGAATCATAGCGAAATGTATCGAGCAATAGCTCAAGCCCCATCTTTACCTGCACCAAGCTATCTTCTTCCTGTACATTGACGACAGCGATATACAAGTTTTCTTTTTCCTCAAGGATATGGGCATTGACATGCGGATTGATTAATCCCCAAATAATTTTCTTAATCTTATCAAGAATAATAAGCCGATCGGTATCTTGGATGTCGCTGTAAAAGGCAGGTTTAAGACCGAATTTAATATTGCAGCACACGTATGCGTTGTTGTTGAATTGAAGCTGGTCCACCAGCATTTTATGCAGATCTCTTTCGTTGACCGCGACGCTGCCGTGAATATAGTTCAGCAGGGCTTGATCCATATACTCCGTCGAAATAACCTCAAGCTCATTCTTGAATTTATGGTTAAATTCGATGAGTTGATGAATGCCTCTACCAATAAACTCGAATTCATTGGCTACCCCCGAGCCATTCGACGGCTCGTTTAGCTCGCTCTTACTCAATAAAATGTCACTTATTCGCTTTATCGGGTTGTATAAATTAAAAGTGAATATGAAAGAAAACAGAATGCCGACCACGATTAGAACGAGGCAAATGATCACAATTAACATCACAAAATAATTCGTTTGCTCTTTAAAATCAGACACGGGCGTGATGGAATAATAGTTCCAGCCATAGCTTTCCGACTTGACGTAATTAACGATGCAATCGATATTGCCAATTCGGAGCTCGCCATGCTGAACCTTACCGGAGCTGAAGAACTCACTGATTTGCCGGATCACTTGGGCATCCAGCAGGTTTCGGTCACTGCTCTGAATCAGATTGTTATTCGTATCGGTAACGAGAAATGAGGTGGATTCGGTAACAGCATGATTAAGAACCGTCTTTTTAATCATATCCACGGAGATTGTCGTAACCAGAATGGCCTTATGGCCGTTAACCGTATTCATAAACACGAGGGGAACGATGTTCTTATGTACGCCATTGTTGAGCGTCACTTCGGAAGCTTCCAAGACCTCGATGGATTTCTCCGTGTTGAGCTTGTTTTTCCAATATTCCTTATTGTATTTCTGAAAAAAAGAACCTTTTTCAAAATAGTAATCGAAATCATCGAGCCCCTGGCCTGTATACACCTTTTGGTCATCTGCAAATAGAAACAGATTATCGATTAAGGCGCTGAGGTTATTAGCCACTCTGGAAAGGGTATCGGGAATTTCGGGGATGCGTACACGCTCCTCTAATGTATACTCGTCGTAGGGCAGCAAAAGTGGCTTCTTCTCATAGAAAAAGTTCAGGCTGGTTTCTTGAACGGTGCGCAAATAAATTTCAATCGTATTGGCGGATGATTGCAAGTTCATTTGTATTTTCTGGGTGAACTCATCTTGCAAGCGACTACTAACATTGATATAAAAAACCGCCCCTATAATAATAATAGGGAGCAGTAGGGAGAGGAAGTACAGCAATATTCGAAAAAACAGCGGATTTAAGGTGGGGATACGTTTCTTATTCATTAGCATAGCTGCTTATTTCCTCTCTACAATGCGCGGCGACCGAGTGATTATTATTTATTCATACTAATGTATGGATCGACCTTCTGTAAATGCCCTTGGACGATAAGTTCATTAGCCGCCGCTGCATCCTATTTCCGGGTAGCGGTTATGCTTGAATACTGTGCTGACGCAGAATCCAGATTTCGGCAATATTCAATCGTTTGAACCCTCGTGTGCGCTGAAAAGTTAACTTCAATTTCCCGTCCGCATGCGCCTCCTGCGGGATGGGGGATTCGTGGGTCGTTGCCATTCCTTGCTTGATACGAACCTCATCCTGAAGCAGATAGCGGTCATTAGCCATCATACTTGCCCAATAATCCCTAGACAGTTCAGCATCAACGGTATCTCCGACATAAACAACCTTAACGGTGTAGCTCGAATGCGGGTCCAGATGATCGTAGGTAACATGAATCGGCGTATCCGTTAAGGTATTGATATGATTGACCCAAGCAAGCGGGATACCGCCAAGCGCGTCTTGCTTCTCTTTCTTCATCTCCAGCAAATAAATCGATGGTGCTGTTCGAGGAGAATACAAATATCCGGGGTCCACTTCCCAGCCCCTGCCCGGATCGACCCGATTGGCACTAGAGCTCGAACCTAAATTGTCATAGTAGCCCCCCGGGCCGGGATTGGTCCGGTTAAGTAACTGACGGATCTGCGCAAGCCTTGCTTCCTCATCTGCCAGCTCTTTAATCAACCTGCATTGGGTATATAGCCAATTTGCATTATTTAAAGGGACATCGATCGTATCCATAAAAGCACCTCTGCCGACGGAAATCGCAAAATGGCGTTCTACCGTGAGCTGCGAGCCAATATTGGCGAACAAGTCGTCAGCCAGATCACTACATCTCTGCTTGTAATCCTGCGCAACCGGCTCCGTGACCGAAAGCTGCAGAAGCTGCCCCACCCGCTCCAGAGCCGCAAGGCTGCCGGACGAACGCGCTCCGCGCAAAGCATCCTTGGCCTTGTACTCCAGCTCGGTTTCATAAATCAAACGCCGTTTGACGTAGGCGTCGTAATAAGCCCGCAGCAAGCCCATTTGAAACCGGTAATTGTTCAGCACCTGCGGAGGCGCATCCTCCTCGAGCTGCGTCCATTGCTGCAGCGTCACCTCAACATGGTCATTGACGATAAGCGGGCCGACCCAATTGGCTTCCAGTGCCATCAGACCCTGTGCAACGGTTTCCGCATAATCACAACCGATAAACAGCCGGGCAAAATCCCTTAACGTCTCTATGACTGGCGTATCGGAATTCCAATCCTGGTCGCTCCAAATAAATTTGTTCACATCATCGTTAATTCCCTCTGAGTACGAGATATTGCCGTCCGCATAAGGGGCGAATACATTGTGTATATGCTTTTGCGCCAACGGTCGCGGGTTATAAGATTCTCTGCCCGCAGTCAGCGCCAGAGACAAATCCCAATCCACTACCGGATACTGGCAGTGGAAGTTATGGGTGATGTCCTCATAGCGCCGAATCTGATATTTTTGCGGGATTCTCGCGCGGTAGTCAGGTAGCGATTCGTCAACATGCGGTCCGAACACAACGCCTCCGAGCCATTCCGGTTCGCGTTCCACCTGTTTGTAGAAGGCCTCCAGCCAAGGCCTCGGCTCATACTTCATTACCTGCGGCGACAGCCATATGCTTGCCGCGGGGTGGTAACGCCGCAGCAGCTGTGACATTTCCTCCGACCATTCGAAGAGCGGATCGGGATGCATCCCTCCTGGGTCGCTCCCGGGAATCATCACGGCGTCAATTCGTGACAGCTTACTGAATATTTCTTCCCTTTCAGCTAGCTCCAGCTGCCGTACCTGAGGATCGGCATAATCATCAGCCATGTTTGGATACCAAATCCATACATGCATCCCGTAGGAATCGATGATGGCGGACAACTGGATCATCATCTCGCTTGGATCGACCTTCATGAGCGGTCCTATGGCGTCATCGTCCGTACGGGGGGGCATAATCTCGATACTATTAGCCCCGAATAGCGCCAATTCCCGGATGTATTGCTCATACTGCTCGACGGTCCAGGCATCGTAAGCATTCGTTTTAGGACGGTATCCCAGCTGATGGCCGCGAATCGGATAGCGGGGCGAGCTCGCTTCTTTGTAAGCTTCGTCGAATCGGATTGACTGCTGCTTCAACAGCGCCTTGCGCAGAAACTTTCCTACTCCGTATAAGACACCCCGGGCATCCGCGCCGATAATAAACACGGTAGCCAAGCCTGCTGTACTCACAGCCTGCAGCACATAACCTTCCGGCTGCAAGCTGCCCACAAGCGCGGGCAGTGCCTCGGTCGCGGTAATCGTCTCGCTTGCGAAGCTTGTCAGGTTTCCGAGGTTTGCGAGACCTGCGAGGCTTGCCCATGTGCCTACGATAATGTGCGGCGTAAGATGAGCGGAAGGACTCGGACATTCATCGGCACCCGCATTCTGCGTGTCACGTTTGTCGTACGTATGACGCAAAGTTACGTCTGTACGCTTCGCTATTTCCTCAATAAGTACTTGAACGGCTTTAGCTTCTGCTCCGCTAGCGCTCTCAGCGCTGACGACCACAGCCGTCGTTAAATCGATAGTCGGTTTCATCGCCATCGCCATCTCTCCCCCTTACTTATGGATTACTTTTCTTGTAACGATCATTGGCTTCGTTGTATATCTTCTCAATTTCGGTGGAACCGCTATCCTTAAGCTTCTGTGCAAAGCTATCGAAATCACTCATCGGTCTGACACCCATGACGAATTTATCTATTTCCTGATTCACAATGGTATCTACCTTCGACAGAATGGTTTTCAGCTTGTCAATTTCCTCATCCGTAAACGGTGGTGGTACTACCTCGCTAACGTAACCGTTCTTCGGAACGATCATTTCGCTCCATCTTACCAAATCCGGCGTTGACGTTATTGCCATCGCATGCTCGTCAACATTCAAAGCGAACGCCAGAAAACCGACACCCAGCGCGTTCTGCATATTGCGGAAAGGATCCTTGGCAGTGGCGAACTGCTTCATAATGCTGTCATCAATGACCGGCTTGCCGTTTTCCATCTTGAAGTGCTCTCCTTCAATCCCATAATTCGTTATCAAGGTACCTTCATCGCTGTACATCCAATCCAGAAATTGGACGGCTGCTTTCGGATTTTTGATTTTCGAGTTAATTGTAAAGTGATGCAGCCAGTCTTTTTTATACATCGAATTTCTGGTTTTACCAAAATCATTCTGCATGGGCAGCAGCATCTCAAACTGCGCATTAGGGTTTGTCGGCTTCAAGGAAGCATTGAATTGATCTCCAAAGCTGTTGTTATCGAAGTAGAATAACGCTCGGCCCGAGCTTAGCTTTTCTTTCATATTGTCACCGGTATTGACGGCATAATCGGGATCAAGCAGTTTCTCCTTATACAGCTTATTCAGGAATTCAAGCGGCGATTTGAACTCGGCGTGAGCCGGACCGTATACATACTCCCCCCCATTAACATCGGGATCGTAATACACCTTGAAACCCGATCCCATGGCAAATCCCATGGAAATAAGCAGGTTGGCCGCTCCCTCTCTATTGGTGAACGGAATTTTGTCCGGGTACGCTTCCTTGAATTTTTTCAAAACACGGTACAGGTCATCGTAGGTTTTGGGCACCTCCAGGTTTTGCTCCTTGAGCAAATCCATACGAATCATCGGTGCCTGCGCCAGCTGCAGCTTCCAGTGACCCAGCAGTGGGAACCCATATAGCTTCCCGTTAACCTGGCCTTTGCCAATTTCTTTATTTTCCTTCATCAGCCGCTTAATATTGGGCGCATAGTCCAAATAATCGGAAATCGGCAGAAACATTCCGTTCTTGGCGGCTTCGTTGAAATAGGGCTTACCGTTGGGCACCCGCATAATATCCGGCAAATTGTTAGTGGCGATCAATGTTTGCGCTTTCTGATCATAGTTGGCGCTAGGAACAGGCTCCAAATCCAATTTCACATTCGTTTTCTCGAATATATGCTTAAATACTGGCGCATCCTTTACGATTTGCGGCGAGGAATCCGGTATCATCACCTTAAATGTCACCGGTTCATCCAGCAGCTTGCCGCTTTTCTTCTCACCTTCGGTTGTGGTCGCTGTCGGTTTTGTGGTAGTCTGCTTGTCGCCAGCCGCACTGCTGCCTTTTGTATCCGAGCAGCCCGCCGCTCCGAGTAAAACGATAGATAAGCAAACCAGCATATATACGGTCTTTTTTGTATGCATCTTTACCCCTCCTGAATGTTAGTGATGAAAATTATTAATCGCATTGACTTATCATACCGTGAAACGTAGGTATCCACTGCCTATTGGTGGGCAATCACCCCTTTCACTGGACTTGCCTAAACTGGATCCCCACTTTACTACGCCGCACATCAGAGGTTACCCTTTCAACGATCCGACCATGGCTCCTTGAACAAAATATTTTTGAATGAACGGGTACACCGCAATAATCGGTAAAATCGTAATAATGATAACGGCGTATTTCATATTCGTCTGAATCGTCGTTAAATCCCGTGATACGTCATTGCTACCTATACTCCCGTCAATCAACATACTTCGCATAATAATCTGTACGGGATAAAGCTCATTATCAAACAAATAAATCATGGCTGGGAAAAAACTATTCCAGTGCCATACCGCATAAAACATCGTCATTGTGGCAATCACCGGCAGGGAAAGCGGAAGCACGATTCGCAGGAAAATGGTCAAATCGTTCGCCCCATCCATATAAGCGGATTCGTGAATTTCGTTCGGTATATTCTGAAAAAAAGTTCTCATAATGATCATGTACCAGACATTAATAGCTGGTGGGATTACAATAGCCCATATGCTGTTCGTCAATTGCAAGCTGTTCACAACTAAATAGGAAGGAATCATGCCTCCGTGGAACAACATCGTAATAATAATGAACAGGGTAAACAGCTTTCGCCCATACAGCTTGTTTCTTGACAGCGGATAAGCGCACAGAGCGGTTGCACACACATTAATGAATGTACCCACCGTCGTATACAGCAGCGTATTTCCATATGCGCGAATGATCGAGGCATCGGATAAAATCATTTTATACGCATCCAAATTGAAGCCAATCGGGAACCATTTGACCTCACCTCTTATGACGTAAAGCCCATTGCTGACCGAGACCACCGTCATATAGTAAAGCGGATACAAAAATACTAATACCATAGCAATCAATATCACATAGATGGCACAATCGAATAACAAGGAGCCGAACGTGGGCTTGATACCGCCTCTTAGCTTCGGTCTTGCTGCCACTTTCTTGGCGACTTGCATGTTGGAGTCTACCATAGGCTTGTTTCACTCACCTTCCGGGCAAATCGGTTGGCCAGTACGACAAAACAAAGGGCGATGACTGACTGAAACAACTCAACCGCCGTTGCATAGCTAAAGTCATTGCCGAGCAAGCCTCTGCGATATACATAAGTCGAGATGACATCTGCAGTCTCATAAGTAGGGCCAGTGTACAACAGCAAGATTTTCTCATAACCGATCGACATCACATTGCCCAAGTTGAGCAGGAACATCACCGTAATAACAGGGGCGATTCCAGGCAATGTAATATGACGGATTTGCTGAAAACGGTTGGCTCCATCAATGGTGGACGCCTCATATAGCTGAGGGTCGACGGAGGTGAGTGCGGCCAGATAGATAATCGACCCCCACCCGATACCCTGCCATATTTCCGAGCTGATATAAATCGTCCGAAACCAATTTGCATCCATCAGGAAGGAAACTGGCTCCAAGCCGATGAGCCCGATCAAGCGATTGATCATTCCTTCATTGGATAGGAAATTGATCACCATTCCGCAGACTACTACAGTGGAAAGAAAATGCGGTAAATAGCTGACCGTCTGCGCGAATTTCTTGAACACCTTAATCCTTGCTTCATTTAAAATAAGCGCCAAAATAATCGGAGTCGGAAAGTAGAAAATGATCATAAATACATTGAGCAGCACGGTATTGCGTACAAGTATCCAAAAATAAGGATCGGACATAAAGTCGCGAAAATGAAACCAACCCACCCATTCGCTTCCAAATACGCCTTTGACAAAATTGTAATTCTGAAAAGCGATCAACAAACCAAACATCGAACCATACTTAAAGACAATAAAATAAATAGCCGGCAGAAACAGCATCAAATATAGATACTTGCCTTGCTCAATCAGCTTTAGCCGATCGGCTATTTTGGATGATAACGCTTCTTTACTCGTTCTCGAATTTGTTACTTCGGGTAACACTTTTCCCGCCATGGATACGCCTCCTTGTTCCCAACACTGTCGGTCTATGCCTATATTACAGCGGCCTCTGCGTTTTAGATACGTCCAATACGAGCAAAAAAGTTTCATTTTCTCCCTCTCCCTGATTTGTTTCAATAATCTACCCTGTGCCGATTTTCGCCCCTTTTGCCAAGGACGATATCTGAAACAGCCGTGAAAACTGGGCGATTGACCCCTGTTCGTAGTGCTTTTACAATCGAATTATCATGATGAGCATATGCTTACGAAGTAAGTTTTCTACGAAAACGCTAAAGGAGGTTAAACCATGAATACGCAGGAGCTTAAAGTAGCTTTGAAACATGGAAATCGGGTTTACGGAACATGCATCACTTCACCGTCTCCTAAACTGCCCGGACATATCGGACAGCTGGGTATGGACTTTGTATTTATCGATACGGAGCATATCAGTATTGACCGTCAGGAGCTGTCATGGATGTGTCACGCCTACAAGGCACTCGGTCTAGCCCCACTAGTGCGAATTCCATCCCCTGACCCTTATGCTGCAACCATGGTGTTGGATGGGGGAGCAAGCGGAGTGATCGTGCCTTATGTGGAAACCGTAGAGCAGGTTCAAGCATTGCGCGGTGCTGTCAAGTACCGTCCGCTGCGGGGCCAGAAGCTGGAACGAATTCTGGACGGAACCGAGACTTGCAGTGAAGAATTGGGTCGCTACCTGCAAGCATATAACCAGCAGAACCTATTGATCATCAACATCGAAAGCAAACCTGCTTTGGATGCTTTGGATGATATTTTGCAGGTACCCGATATAGATGCCTTGCTCATTGGTCCCCATGATCTCTCCTGCAATCTGAATGTGCCCGAGCAGTATGACCATCCTGTGTTTCT
Organism: Paenibacillus agricola; assembly: GCF_011440305.1. Lineage (GTDB taxonomy): Bacteria > Bacillota > Bacilli > Paenibacillales > NBRC-103111 > Paenibacillus_S > Paenibacillus_S agricola. Next base: position 67,550 of record NZ_JAAOIW010000008.1, read on the forward strand.
ACAGGCGGTTGATGAAATTATCGACAAAGCCCGAAGCCATGGAATCGGTGCAGGCATCCATTACTGGATGGGTACGGATCGTCACATCGAATGGGCGAAGCGTGGTATGAATATGATCATTCATAGCTCCGATATCACCACATTTATTGAGTATTTGGGAAATGACCTTCGCACGATTAAGCAAGCCCTCGGCGATGGCGAGCGGGCAGCCTTCCCTCCAGAGAGCGTCAATATTTAGAGTGAGCATCGTACTGGTATGTGCGGGCATCAGATTCGGGAAAGGATGATTGAATGATGATTTTCGATAGTATGAGCAACGCTTCCCTGTACTACGGTATCCATCCGGGAATCGCCAAGGCGCTGCGATTGTTGCAGGAGAAGCCGACAGCTGCCTTGGAGCCAGGCAAATATGAAATTGACGGCAGCCGGATGTTTGTACTGGTGCAGCAATATGAAAGCAGACCGCTTCAGGCCGGCGTATGGGAAGCGCATCATCGTTATTTTGACGTGCAGTATGTAACGCAAGGTACGGAGCTGATGGGTGTCGCACCCATTGAACGGATGGAGATATCCACGGCCTATGACGCGGCGACCGACTTTGCTTTGTATGCGGGGAACGGGAGCTTTTTCGAGCTGGCGGCAGGCTATTTCACCATCCTTGCGCCACAGGATGTACATATGGCTTGCATCGCCGTAAAAGATCCGCTGCCAGTGAAAAAACTTGTCGTAAAGGTGGCTTTAGAATACGGGGAATGATGGGTGGCTTACCTAAAGTGAGCGTGGAGGTAGGCTAGCTTTCGCTTGCCCATAATCTGCTCAAGGCAGCAGCTGTGGACGAAAAACGAAAACAGGTTAGGCAGAATCATCCTCTGCCCAACCTGTTTTCGTTTTTTTCATCATTTCAGATGAGTGTGTGGGACAGCCTCACCCCTTAACCTTTAATACCCGTGGTGGAGATACCCTCCACAAAGTATTTTTGTGCAAAGAAGAACACCAGAATACAAGGAATTACAGCGACTACCGACATGGCCAGCACTTGGTTCCAGGCTACGCTGGTCGAATTATCGAGCGCCATGCGCAATCCAAGCGCCACGGTGAATTTTTTTACACTGGTAATGTAGATCAGGGAATTGAAGAAATCGTTCCACGTCCATATAAACTGGAAGATCGCTGCTGAAATTAAGGCCGGCATCGACAAAGGGAGCAGAATACGGACAAGAATGGTGAAAGAATTGCAGCCATCCATTTTGGCCGACTCATCCAGCTCCCTCGGCAGGCCGCGGAAAAATTGAATGATCATAAAGATGAAAAAAGCACTGGTCGCAAGCATGGCTGGAACAATAAAAGGCAGATAGCTGTTCAACCAGCCCAGGTTTTTGAACAAAATATATTTAGGAATAATGACTACGGCATTCGGCAGCATTAACGTTGATATCATCAAGGAGAACAACAGCCGTTTGAATGGAAAGTTAAATCTGGCAAAGCCATAGGCAACGATGGTACTGGACAACACCGTAAAGACCACGGTAGGGATAACGAGCTTGAACGTGTTGATAAAGAACAAGCTAAACGAATATTGACCGGAGCCTACCCAGCCCTTTTGATAACCATCCCATAGAAAACGATCTGGCCACAGGCTGAGCGAGCCGAATATTTCTTCGTTAGATTTGAAGGATGCCGTGAACAGCCATATTAATGGATAAATCATAATGAGACCAAATAAGCACATCAACAGGAACGTAATTGAGTTTCTAACCGATTCCGATTTCATCGCTTATCGCCTCCATCTTCATAATGGGCCCATTGGGAGGACGATTTGAACACGAGGGCCGTGAAGATCATAATAATGGCGAACAACACCCAGGAAAGCGAGGACGCATAACCCATTTTCAAAAACTTGAAGCCTTCATCATAAATCTTCATCCCGAATAGATAAGTCGATTTAAGCGGCCCGCCGTCAGGCAAAATTACGAAAGCACCCGTAAACTCCTGAAATGCGTTGACGATTTGCATAATCAAATTAAACAAAATGATGGGCGTCAACAAAGGCAAGGTGACCGAAAAAAACATCCGTATTTTGGAAGCTCCATCCACTCGCCCTACCTCATACAGTTCGCTTGGAACCTGCTTTAATCCCGCTAGGAACAATACCATCGATGAGCCAAACTGCCATACATTCAGCATGGAGATTGTGTACAGAGCAATATCCGGATTGCCAAGCCAATCCACACCTGGGATATGGACCGTAGCCAACATCTGGTTAACGATTCCGTCCTTCATGAACAGAAACCTCCACAGGACGGCGATGGCTACACTTCCTCCAAGAATAGAGGGCAAATAATAAACGGTTCGAAATATATTCACGCTTCGCAGCTTGGTTGTCAAAACCACCGCAACGAACAAGGCGAACGCCAGCTTAGCAGGAACTGCAATCAGCGTGTAAATGAGCGTAACCTTTAAGGATTTGTAGAACATCTCATCCTTCGTAAACATGTCGATGTAATTTTTGAAACCGATGAATTTGGGCGGGTTGATGAGATCAAATGATGTGAAAGAGTAGTAAAAGGACATCAGAAACGGATATAGTTCCAAGCATAGGAAGCCCAGAATCCATGGGCTAATGTAAAGCAGGCCGACATATTGGTGTTTTCTCTTTATTTTAACAGTAGGTTTCGTAGTTGCCATTTTTCCTCACCTCGTTATCCGTGCAAAATTACTTTTTCAATTCTTTCAGCTTATCCGTGTATCGCTTGATCAGCTCATCGGCTGCTTGGGCAGGTGTAGTCTTTTCAAAAGCGACTTTTTGGATAATGTCCTTCACAATATCGCCCAGCTGTGAATTCTGCGTAATCGCATTATCCGGCACGGCTTGGTTTTTGGCTGCCAAATCAACAGCATCCGCTACATTTTTATCCAATTTATTCGCATCAACAATAGCCTTTTTGGCAGCTTCCAGAGCAGGCACGGCCCGCACATCTCCAAGTACTTTTGCAGCCTCCGTATCGCTCAGCATCCAGTTTACGAACTTAAGGGCTTCCTCCTGGTTCTTCGATTGCTTATTCACACTAAGCACCATCGAGGGACGGATAACGGCAGCACCTGTCTTGGAATCCTTGTAAGCTGCAGGCAGCACGGATTGGATTTCTGTGCCTTTAGGCAGTGTATCCTTAAATTTGATTACCTCGCTGCTCCAGCCTTCAATGGCTATCAGCTCCTGATTAATCCATTTAGGATTTTGGTCGGTTTTTCCTGAAAATAACTGGGTTTCTCCGAGCGGCTGAAATACGCCGACTTTATAAGCCTTTTGTATCCAATCGAAGGCTTCGGCTGCTTGTTCTTTGGTGAACGCCAGTGTGTAATCATCCTTGACCATTGGACTGTTCGTCCTTTGTCTGAGCATGGATGAGAACATCACCTGAACCACACCTAGATCGGAGTTCATCAGATACATTTTGCTATCCTTTTCATGAAGCTTCTTGCCCTCTTCAAGCACGCTGTCCCAGGTCCAGACCTGGTCAGCCTTAATGCCCAGCTTGTCCGCAAGTGTTTTGTTAAAGACTAAAGTACGGCCGTTTGTACCCATCGGCACACCGATGATCTTGTTATTGTAGGTTGTGAAATTTTTCAGATAGGTGGCATCAAAGCCTTTAAGATCGAACGTCTGTTGGCTGTTGAAATCCAGTAGAAGCTCAGTGCCGCTTCCCAGCTCGGATAACCACGGCTGATCCAACTGGAGCAGATCAGGTGCTGTGCCTCCCGCCAGCTGTGTTTTTATTTTTTGCTCGTAGCCGTCAAAGCCGCCGTATTCGGCCTCAATGGTCACATTCGGATTTTTCGCTTTATACATATTAATCACTTCCAAAGTTGCTTTGTGACGAGAATCGCTCCCCCACCAGGCAAACCTTAAAGTAACCGGTTGGTTGCTATCTACTTGGCCTGTACCCTGGGCTGGATCGGATGCGCCTCCACAACCTGCTAAACTGGTTGAGAGCAAGGAAATAACAACTGCTGAGCCCCATAATTTCTTCAAGTGATTCATATTCTAATCCCCTTCTTGTTCTATTATTCCGCTGCAAGCACTTACAGGTTCTATTATAGCAATGACCCCACGCACTTAAAATCCACCTGATTTGGCAAAAGGTTTGAATATTTGTCTATAATATTGAAGCAGGCAAACTGAATAAGGGTGCCTAATTTGTTATTTGTTTTCATTATTTGTTATTATATTGTGTGCTGTTCCTCGTTCCTCTATAATAAGTCACACACAATCTGTGCGGAGGAGGTTCCTTATGTACACACTGCTGGTCGTTGATGATGAGACGAAAATAAGAAACGGCATCTGCAACTATTTCCCCTGGAACGAAATCGGCTTCGAAATTGTCGGGCAAGCGAAAAATGGCAAGCAAGCGCTCGATATCGTCCTGAAGCAGCATGTGGATGTCGTGCTTAGTGATATCAAAATGCCGGTTATGTCAGGCATAGAGCTTGCCCAGGAGCTGTTCAGCAGGGCGATCAAGGTGAAGGTCGTCTTTCTGACTGGCTATAAAGAATTTGATTACGCGCAGAAGGCGCTTTTATATGGGGTTAAAAGCTATATTATTAAGCCTACGAAGTATGAGGAGCTGCTGGAAACCTTCACCCGAATCAAGGATGAGCTGGATCGGGAGCGACAGCAGGAGTTGGCTATTCCCTTACCTCTTGCGCCCGACGTATCCATTCAGCCACCAGAGGCCCCAGCAGATCTTCCAGTAGAGGAGCAGGGCTACCACGAAAAGAAGATCGCTGCTATTAAAGCCCATATCATGGAAGGCTATAAGGATGTGACTCTGGAAGAAGTGGCCAGCTTGTTCCATATGAATTTGTACTATCTCAGTAAATATTTCAAAAAGTGGACAGGACAAAATTTCTCTCAATATGTGATTTCTGTAAAAATGGAAAAAGCCGCGGAGCTTTTAAAAGACATTTCTTATAAATCCTACGAAATTGGCAGTGCTGTCGGCTACGATAATGCCAAAAATTTCTCCAGAGCCTTTAAGCTCTACTTCGGCAAAAGCCCTCGTGAGTTTCGCGATTCCCCTCATTAACGCCAGCATGCATAAATCCAGATGAATCGTAAAGAATGGAAGGCGAGCACATGAAAATCAAGTTTTTTATCAAGCATTTATCCATGTTCCTTCTTCCCTTGCTGATTCCGCTTACGATTCTGGGAACACTTTCTATTCTCATTACACAAAATTATATCAAGGAAGATATCAATAAAAACTCGGTTAACGTGCTCAAGCAGACGAAAGAGAATATAGAATTGATCCTCAGTGAAACCGATCCGATGAGTCTCGTGTACGGCAATGATTTGAAGGTCGTCGAAGCGCTAAGCTCCATTTTGAAAAATAGCTCGCTGACCCACGAGGAGCTAATCACCTATGATATTCTCAAAAGCTTTCTGAGCGCTCCGGTCAATGCCCGGCCTTATATCGATTCTTTTTACATCTATATGCCTAATACCAACGGTCGGTTTATTTCCTCCAATCTAGGGCTATCCGATTTACAAACGTACTATGACAAGGAGTGGTATACGCAGTTTATCCAGAAGGACGCGCAGGTGAAGTTGTGGATTGAGCCGCGCAAGGTCAAGCAGTTCGAGTTTGAGCCCCTGTCTACGCCTATTGTAACGATCTATCAACGTATTCAATCAACGAACGGTGTTATTGTTCTTAATATTCGCCCGAATTATATTGAAAATGTTTTGAAGTCCCTATCTACCTTTCCAGAACAATGTATTCTGGTTGTGAATGAGCACAATCAAATTATTTTTAGCAACCGTCAGCCTGAATACCTTAAGGATTTGAAGCTAGAAACGATTAATCAATCGAATCAGGCCTTTTATACGCTTGAGGAAGGGAATGAATCGTATATCGTTTCCCAGCTGAATTCCGCCCGCTACGGCTGGAAATATATTTCGATCGTTCCCCAGCGGGCTCTATACGAGGTACCGTTTCGGATTATTCAAATCACGATGCTGTTGCTGCTTATTTCGTTTGTGCTCGGTTTGGCTATTGCCTTTTATTTAACGCGAAATCGTTATAATCAAATTTCCAATATCATCCATATCATTGATTCTGCTGAAAAAGGAAACCCGTTGCCCTTGTTGCCTGACCGGATTCAGGATGAGTACGGATATATCGTGCAAAATATCGTCAAAACGTTTATTGAGCAAAGCTATTTGAAGGTCCAGCTCTCTGAGCGAAGATACAAACTGCAGGTAGCTCAGTTCACGGCTTTACAATCGCAAATCAACCCGCACTTTTTATTTAACACGTTGGAGGCCGTGAATTGGGAAACGATCGCACTGACAGGCAAGCCAAACCAAGTCACAAAAATTATTGATAATTTATCCGAGATTCTTAGATATTCCTTAACCGATCCCGAAGAGCGGGTTTCCTTACAAACCGAAATCAAAAATTTAAAGAGCTACCTCGAAATTCAGAAGTATCGGTACGAGGATAAATTTGATATTGTGTGGGACTATGACCCCAAGGTAATAGGCTTCAGGGTTATGAAGCTGCTGCTTCAGCCTTTTATAGAAAACAGTATTTATCATGGTATTAAGGAAAAAGAAGGACCCGGCCTAATTAAGATCAAAATCAAGCTTATGGAATCGATACTGCGAATAACGATCGTGGACAACGGTTTGGGGATGAACAAAGATACACTTCAGATGCTCAGAAAAAATATCGAGATGGAGCACGAATATTCGGAGCATATCGGGCTTTTCAATACCAACAAACGCTTAAAGCTGGCTTATGGGGAAGCCTATGGAATTACCATACGCAGTAAAGAGGGCTTGGGCACTGTGGTATATTTGAGCATACCGATAGCTTCGGCGAAGCCAGATGCTGTATCGAGCCTTCACTCCTTCGATTCTTGAAAAACTTATTTTTCATGTTACTCTGTTGGGTTTGTTGCAAAGGGTCACTACCGCCAGCCGGCAACATCGGACAAGCCCTGCCAAAAAACCTTTATGGCAAAATACAAAAACAGTAATGCGGAGAGGAAGGATAACACTCTCATCATGGATTTTTGAAATAACCTACCAGATAAACTACTCGCGGAGGCCACTGCAAGTGACCAACCTAACCCCGCAGCAAAAAAACCGGCAACAAAGTAAAGCAACGCCCCCTTATAGGAAAGGTTCATTCCTGCAACGATCGGTCCTGCAACCAGTGCAAACCAAGTGATAACCGAAGGAGACGCAATGGCTAAGCCAAAGCCAGCTACCCCCTCCTTAATAAGAGATTTGTGAACAATTCCAGCTTGTCCTGCCTGTAAGGGTCTAGGCTTCCATGTATCTCGCAGCATTTTGATAGCCAAGTATAATAAGAAAACCGAACCTACCAACCATAACAACCATTTGATTACTATGATTTCGAATATGACGCTGACCCCGATAAGAGCCAGTAAAAGATAGAGCAAATCCCCAAAACAAGAACCAAACCCGATCATAAATGAATGCCTGAACCCTCGCTCCATCCCTGTTCTCATAATGGCTACATTGACCATCCCCAGATCAAGGCACAGTGATAATGAAAAAAGAAACCCTTGTATGCTTACTTGTAAAGCTTCCATATAGCACCTCATACGTCTATCTGCCATCATAAAATGAATACAAGCCCTTCCCTTTCAATGGTATAATCAATTTACTAAAAAATCCAGATTTTAGATAGGAGCTTGCCCTTGCATATTGGAATCGATTTAGACAATACCATTCTTGATGCCACTTCATCCTTTTTACATTACTATAATATTGCGTCTGGATTATCATTAACACCTGAGGATGTTAATGATTTTTATTTATACCGTTTATATGGCTGGGATAAGGCAGAACGCGACACGATTTATAGTCAATACGGTCATGATATTCACTGGAACTCATCGCCCCTACCCATGGCAGTAGAAATCTTGCAGGAGCTATTTGACCAGCATCAAATATCTATTATTACTGCCCGACCCTTACTTTTTCGTGAGGTTACTATTAAGTGGCTTCAGCACCATAAAATTAATTATCATCATATTACGCTGATTGAAAACAAACTCCAAGCGTGTATCCACGCTAAGGTCGATGTATTGATTGATGATGGCCCCCACTATGCTGAGGAGTTTGCCCTAGTCAATAAGCCAGTTATTTTATATGAGCAGCCTTATAATTTGGCAATTACTCATGACTTGGTATTTCGTGCTTCCAATTGGATGGAGGTCAAAAAGCATATTGATTACTTGGCGGCAGCTCAACTAAACGCAGATAAATAAAGCCTCAGCATGTCCCTTCGTGTAAATTCGGTACCCATTTGCCGCTCTCTCAACTTTAGGGATACGTCCCCACGATTCATAATGCCTCAGTGTAGAGGAAGATATAGCTTACGACAAAGATTGTGATCCTAATGAACAAAAAGGAGCGAAAACAAATCAAGAAAAGGAGCCGTCTTCAATAAGACAGCCCCTTTTATCAACCTGTTTGTTACAGCGCTATTATTGCCTTACTAATTATAGAGAACACCTTTGATTTCCGGTGAATCGATATTGGTTTTGTCATACCAGAAGAAGCCGGTATCAATATTCTTCTCGACCTTTTCACCCTTGACCGCTTTCACCGCTGCTTTCACCGATTCATAGCCAATGCCAATCGGATTTTGCGTGATCGCGCCAGCCATTTTACCACTCTTGATTGCATCCATTTGTTGTTTGCCTGAATCATAACCAATCACAATAATTTTATCCTTCTTCAATTCGGTAACTGCGTTCAATACACCAATTGCCGACCCTTCGTTGGCGCCAAAAATCCCTTTTACGTTCGGATGTGCTTGAATGATTGCTTTGGTAAGATCCGTTGATTTTAATTGATCGCCGCCGCCATATTGGATATCGACGATTTTAATGTTTGGGTATTTACTTTTGATTCTGTTCACGAAACCATCGCGGCGGTCAATCCCTGTACGGCTTGTTTGGTCATGAACGATAACAGCTACTTCGCCTTCGTTATTAATGAGCCCTGCCATTTTATCCGCTGCAAGACCTGCTGCTGCGATATTGTCTGTAGCTGCCGTAGCTACTGGAATATCGCTATCTACACCTGAGTCGAATCCAACGACTGGGATTTTGGCAGCCTTGGCTTTCTCTAATAAAGGAACAGCCGCTTTGCTATCTAATGCAGCAAAGGCAATGGCACTTGGTTTCTTGCCTAGCGCTGCTGTAAGGATTTCGATTTGCTTATCCACCTGGGCTTCGGTTTCTGGACCTTCGAATGTAATCGTCACATCTAATTCTTTGGCTGCTTTTTCAGCTCCAAGCTTAACTGCCTGCCAGAATTGATGCTGAAAGCCTTTGGAGATAACGGGAATGTACATTTTATCTGCTTTTTTCGCATCTGGAGCTGCTGGTGCTGTAGCTGCTGGTGCAGGTGCTACAGCGGGCACTGCTGACTTCCCAACTTCCTCTGTCTTATTAGTGCCACAAGCTGCCAATACGATGGCAAATAGGAACATAAATACCAAGATGAGTAGGTTTTTTTGAATTTTCAACTTAATCTCCCCTTACATGATTTTTTTATAGAACTCCCGATGGGAGGGACTACCTTATTTTTTACGACGACGGAGAATATCCGCATATACCGCAATGATAACGACTAATCCAACGATAACCGTTTGCCATTCCTGCTTAACCGAAAGGATACGCAAGCCATTCGTTAATACACTCATAATTAAAGCCCCGATTACCGTTCCCATAATCGACCCTTTTCCACCGCTTAACGATGTGCCGCCAATCACAACGGCTGCAATCGCCTCAAGCTCGTAGCCCTGGCCCAGGGCGGGCTGTGCCGAATTTAACCGTGAAGCAATCATAATGCCGGCTATACCGCTAAATACGCCTGTAAGCGTATAAATCGCCGTTTTCCAAAAATTCACGCTGACTCCTGAGAGCCGAGTCGCCTCTTCATTGCTGCCCAAGGCGAAGTTATAACGCCCGATAATCGTTTTCGTTAAGATGATGCTGGCAATAATCGCCGCGCCTAGAAAGATGATAATGGCATTCGGAATCTCTAATCCAGGAATCATAGCGTTTATCGCCGACCCCATGGAAATATCCGTAAATCCTGGCGTATCATTGAAATAAATCGGCTTCGTTCCCGATATAACCAGCGACAAGCCTTTGGTAATCATCATCATCGCTAACGTTGCAATAAAAGGCGGAATATTCATCTTCGCTACGGCTAATCCGCTGATTAATCCGCAGAGTGCACCTGTCGCTATTCCGCCAATAATGCCTAAGGGCATCGGAAAATTCCAAAGCGTGATCATCACACCTGTCATCACAGCGGAGAATGTCATAACCGTTCCTACTGCTAAATCAATACCACCGGTAATAATGACAAACGTTGAGCCCAAGGCGAGTACGCCTATTACCGCGGTTGAGAGCATAATACCGATAATATTATCAAATTGAAAAAAATTGTTGGATGAGATGGAGAAAATGATCACAAGTAAAATCAAACTGGCAAAAGCCAATAATTTTTGTGTGGCTCCAGCTTGGAAGGCAATGGGTTTTTTTAACAGTAAGGTTTTCATGCTAGTACGCCCCCGATCGATTTGTTGCATGCATCATTATCTTTTCTTGTGTAGCCTCAATATTGCTTAACTCGCCTGTAATTCGGCCTTCACACATGACCAAAATGCGATGGCTCATGCGAAGTATTTCCGGTAATTCCGATGAAATCATAATGATCGATTTTCCTTGCGCCGCCAAGTCGTCGAGCAGCTTGTAAATCTCACTTTTGGCACCAATATCAATACCCCGAGTCGGCTCATCGAAGATTAGAACCTCACAATCACGATTCAACCATTTGGCAATAACGACCTTCTGTTGATTACCGCCTGAAAGAAATTGTACAGTCTGATTCACACTGGGTGTCTTGACCTTTAAGGCTTCTGAATAATGCTCTGCAGTTGCATGGCTTTGCGCCTTGTTCATCCAACCCCAGTTGCTGAATTTTTTGTATGAAGAAATGGCAATATTGGTTTCCACATCCATCCCTACAAGAAGCCCATATCGTTTACGGTCTTCCGATAAATAGCCTATGCCGTTCTTTACGGCATCGTAAGGACTTTTAATTCTCACCTTGCTGCCATGAATGCTGATTTCTCCCGAATCCAGAGGATCTGCACCAAATATAGCCCTTGCCACTTCCGTACGGCCTGCGCCCATCAATCCTGCAAACCCCAGGATTTCACCTTTCTTCAATTGAAAGCTTACATCCTTGATAACACTACCTCTATTGAGATGCTTAACCTCCAAAACAATCGCTTGATCCGTTGGTTTCAGTGATTCGATTGGCTTGGTATAAATCTCTCGACCTACCATGAGCGAGATAATTTGATCGATCGTTGCGTCTTTGGTTTCCAGCGTCTCCACGTAGCAGCTATCACGCATAATCGTAATGCGGTTGGTAATTCGTTTGAGTTCTTCCATTCGATGTGAAATGTATACGATACCAACACCGCTATCACGAAGCTGGTGAATAATGCGGAATAAATCGTCAATCTCGGTATCTGTCAAAGCCGCTGTCGGCTCATCCATAATCAATACTTCTGATTGGAAAGACAACGCCTTAGCAATCTCGACCATTTGTTGCTTAGCTACAGTTAGCTCCGACACTTTAATCCGTGGATCCATCTGGAGATTCATGCGCTGAAACAATTGCTGCGCACGCCTATTCAGCTCATGCTCATCCAAAAAAAGGTTGAACATTTTCCGGGGCTCACGTCCGATATAAATATTTTGCGCTACAGTTAAGTCCGGCATGAGATTGAGCTCCTGATGGATAATACTGATCCCTAAGTCCTGCGCCATCTTGGGTGTAGTGATTTCAATTTCCTTGCCTTTATAGACAATTTGCCCCGCATCCTTCGTATATACCCCAGTCAATACCTTCATCAGCGTGGATTTTCCTGCTCCATTCTCTCCAACTAATGCATGAACCTCTCCACTAAATAATTCAAAACGGCATTGATTAAGCGCGTGAACGCCTGGAAAGTGCTTTTCAATGCCTTCCATATGCACTAATGCTTCTTTCACAATGATCACTCCTAATCGGTTGGTTCTTGAAGTAATCATACCGTTATATAACGCTTTCATTAATAGAGGATCTTCTTTGAAAGGTTGATTATCTTCCACAATTGAATGATCAACAACAAAAAACCTTACCGGACACGAAGTCCAGAAAGGCAATCAAGAAACCAGATTTCTGCAAAACCCTTTAATTATGGGTTCGAAAAGGGAAAGAGCAGCTTTTGATTTTCACTCGTATACATATTTGCAATATTGATGATTTCAGAGCCTGTATCAATGATCGGTTCAACCTTGTTGCCCCTCAAAGCTTCAATAGCCGTCTTAATGCCCAAATAACCCATATTAAAAGGCTTTTGAATAATAACAGCCTGAATCACACCTTCTTCAATCCATTTAATCTCATTCTTCGAGCTATCAAATCCAACTAACTTAACTTGCCCCTTTAAGCCTAATTCCTTAATGGCCTGAGCAGCGCCAAGCGTTGAAATTTCATTTAAACCAGCAATCCCGCCAATATCACCCCGTTCGCTTAACAGCTTTTTTGTAATCTCATAAGCCCTTTCTTGGGAACCATTACTAAAGTAAGTGCCTACTACTGAATTTTTAAAATTTTCGGAAAGTCCACTTCTCGCACCCTGTTCCCTTTGAATGGCAGTAGACGAACCCTGCACATGACTAACTATTGCGATATGTTTGGATGGATCCACCAGCTTCGACAGTACATCACCCATTTTACGGCCCGCAGCTATGTTATCGGTTGCAATAAAGCTATTTGCAACCTTACTGTTAATTCCAGAATCAATGATAACTAAGGGAATTCCTTGCTTACGAATTTTCTCTGCCCATGGCACTAAAGCTTCATAGTCCGCGGCGACAAGTATAACTGCATCAGGCTTCGACTTCAAAGCCTCTTCCAGCTTTCGAATTTGACCCCCAACATCAAATTCATTTTCCGTCCCCTGCATATCAATCCGCACATCGAATTCTTTTCTCGCTGCTTCAATTCCGGCCTCAAAGGTTTTCCAAAATTCGATCTGGGGATCCATCGACTTCATCATCACGAGAAAATGCGGCTGGCTGTTTCCAGGCTTTTCTAAATTCACTTTAATTATAGTCAGCACAGCACATACAGCGATAATGGCAAGGAGGATAGGAAATAAGCCTTTCAGACTAAGCTTCAACTTCAAATTGTTCGCCCCGCCCTTACTTCAATATTGGCAGCCAAATATTGGCCGTTGTGCCTTGTCCCCATTCACTTTCAAAAGTAATCCCATACTCTGCACCATAATAGAGCTGTATTCTTTGGTTCACATTACTTACCCCTATCCCGCTACCGCTGCTGGGATTATCGTTTTTTTCAAACATACGTTGAACACTCTCCGGTGACATACCGATCCCATTGTCAATTACCTGAAGACGAATACGATGCGCGATAATTTCTCCTGTAATGCGAATTGTACCTACACCTGCATTATTTTTAATTCCATGATAAATCGCATTTTCCACCAACGGTTGTAAAATAATTTTGAGCACCTTATTCGATACAATCTGAGGATTTACAGCAATCTCAAAATCCAGTTTGTCTTTATAACGTATTTTTTGGATCGTTAAATAACTTTTTATGTGTTCCATTTCATTAGCTATCGTTATGACCTCTTGTCCTTTGCTAATGCTCAACCGAAATAATTTGGCTAACGCGGACACCATCAATACTACCTCCTCCGACTTCTTGCCTTCAGCCATCCAAATAATGGAGTCCAATGTGTTATACAAAAAATGCGGGTTAATTTGCGCTTGTAGCGCCTTCAATTCACTTTTACGTTTTAGCTCCTGTTCCGTGACATTTTGGCTCATCAGCTCTTTAATCTCGGTAGTCATTCGATTGAAGCGCTTACTTAGCTGCCCGATTTCATTCCTGCTTTCAATGACCACTTGGATATCAAAATTTCCTTTTTCGACTTCCTTCATTGAAGTCTCCAATTGCTTAATCGGTCTGGAAATACGTGAGGATAGAAATAGGGAAATGAGTATGGCTACGCCGATCAGCCCAATCCCCCACATCACAATATAAGTCTGAATTTCTTTCTTGTTCGAAACTAATTCATCCACATAAGTAACACCAACGATCTTCCAGCCCTTGATCGACTGATTAATCGTATACATGCGGCTGTCTTGTCCTTCAGAAGTGGTGAAGCCACCCGTTTGGGAAGACATCACTTGTTCAATTTGTTCCTGTTTAAGGTTGCTGTAAATCAGCTGCTGCTGGGGATGGTAAACGATATTCCCTTCTTGATCAAGTATGAAGATATAACCCTTTTTACCGAGTTTTATTTTACTGCATAAATCATTAATGACATTATAATTCAAATCCACAAGCAAGACGCCTAGTCTTTTGCCATCCACATCACTAAGCTGCCTGCTTAGCGAGACGACCCAATTATATTCTCGAATCACATTTTGCACATGAGGAGAGGAGATGACAACATTGCCATTCGCTTCAATCGCCTTTTTATACCAGCTTTGCTGCGTCGGGTCGGCAAACGGATTGAGCTCAGTATCGTTATACGGAACGATTCCTCCGTTATTATCAAATATAAGGATCGAAGAGATATCCTTTCTTGTGTTAAGAACAGAGCTAAGCTGTGAGCTAATCCGTTGTTCTAAATCGACATTGTCTCTCACGCCAGATAGCGTTGGGTTTTTCAAATAATCGCGAACATCATAGTTAGAAAATACCATTTGGGATATATTTTCCATATAGCTAATATAGGTTTCAATGTTAGTGTTCACTTGCTCCATTAATTGGGAGGTATGCTCTCTGGAGCCTTGCTCTGCGGCATTTGTTGATAACGTATACGTCGTATAGGCAATAAAAAGTGTCGTAAACAAAATTAGACAGGAAAAGGCAACCGCCATCGTCGATTGAATACTTTTAAAATGTAAAAAATCAAAGGTGAGCTTCCCATTCATCGTCGTTCTGTGCCCCTTCCGTCAAATCTTGTTACGATATTCTGTTGTGGTCATCCCTGTCGTTTTTTTAAATATTACACTAAAATATTGGGGGTCCGCATAGCCAACTCGTTCAGCAATTTCATAAGATTTGAGGTTGGTTTGCTTGAGCATTTCTTTGGCTTTCTCTATCCTGAGCTTTGTTAAAAAGCTTATGAAGGTTTCACTATTGTAGGTTTTAAAAAGGAGGCTGAAATAGCTTTTACTCATTGTTAAATACTTACATACCGAGCCGAGCGATATCAGCTCATCTGCGTAATGGGCTTGAATATAAGCTTCTGCCTTCATCATCTGGACTCGGCCAAAATGATCACGTTTCTCTGAAATCATCAGAGATACCTTCCGACAATAAGCAACCAACCACGCCTCTACCTCATTTAGCGTTTTCAAATCATAAATTTCAGTCAAAGGGTTGCTTTCCAGCCTATCAATAGCATCTTCGCGAATATCCAGCTCGTCCAACGCATCTATAATCGATATCATCACTTGCTGTATACGAATATAACAGCGATCAAGCGGCAGATAGGACTCCTTAAGGTTCTGTATGATATGACCAATAACCAGCTCCGTTTCCTCTAGCGTTCCCGATTTAATTCCTGTCACGAGCTTACTTTCCCATACCTTGTTGTAGGGCATATGCGCTTTGGCGTTGCCTTCAATATCATTGATGCTGATCACACGATTTTTGCCCAACAAAAACCGGTAATCCAGTGCGGACGTCGCTCTTTTATGCGAAAGATGAATGTTATTCAAGCCTGTACATACATCGCCTACACCAATCGACACCGTAAATTTCAGAAAGCTTTTAACCGCAGCATTAATTTGTTCAAGGATATTTATAGCGCTTTCATAAAGGGCTTCCACTTCGCTCCCTGATAAAATTACGATGGTTTTTTCATTGTTATTCTGGAACACGATTCCCCCGTTATGCTTGGCAATCAATTCTTCGCTAATATTGTATACGGCAAAATAAAGCAAGGCGCTTTCGGTCTCGGGATAATATTTCTCAAGTTCTCCGTGATCATCAACATCGATAACCGCAACCAGAATATGCAAGCCCTCTATAGAAAGCTCCAGATAAGCAAGCTTATCCTTAAGCTCTCCCTCACGCACGTTGCCGGAAATAAGCTGGTTCAGAAAGCGCTCCCGCACTAATGGCAGACTTTCTTTGAGTCTCCCCTTGAGCTTTGTTAAATCCTCAGTCCTACGTGCCTCCTCATCCATCTCCGTTTTGAGTCGGATCAAGATTTGGCGAATTTCATCTGCTGTGTTCGGTTTTAAAATATAATCATGCACCTTCAGCTTTAGCGCCTGCTGGGCGTAATCAAATTCATCATACCCCGTTAGAATGATAACCTTGGTTCGTGGATAATGATTAAACAGAAAGCTCGCCACTTCCAGCCCATCTACAAAAGGCATATTGATATCAGTTAAGACGACATCAGGTTGAAGCTGCTCCATGGCATCAATCACCTCTCGGCCATTTTCGAAATCACCCACTACCTCAAAGCCCAGCTCATGCCAGTTTATATGATCACGAATGCCTTCTCTTACATTGGCTTCATCATCCGCTATTACAATTGTATACATAGATGCCCCCACTCAAGCCTATTATTGCGAATATGATCATCTCAAGCCTCATTGCTTCCATGGCATGCCCTTAGATGATTATATCAGATATAGAGCCCCATCAGACAGGAGTCCAAACGATAACCCGTCCAAACAAAAAGCAGCCATCAAAGAGGGCTCTCTACGATGACTGCTTCAACCATATCCTAATCCACAATGAAACGATAATTGTAACTTTACCCTTCACAATCCCTATCGGTAAGCCAACGGTACCACCCCAGGATCTGACACACTAGTAAACCTTCCATCCGCAAATTGCAGAATTTCGTTGCCCTTCACAGCTAGCGGATAGTCCACGCCTTCGTATTGAATCGTTCCTTCAACCAAGCGGACGGACATCCCGATGACCGATTTCAAGCTGCCCTCACGGTCGGTGACAACACGTAAACCATTCGGAAACCGCAGATATATGGCTCCATTGCGATAAATCGTGCAGGATTCACGCGTGTTGGCTAGTTCGAAATCATGACCCTCCACCGTACGGCTATACGCTGTTTCATTAGCTACTTCTTCACCGTGGTCCATCGCGTAAGGGACGAGCCCTGTGAACCAGAGCTCTCCACCTGCCGTTGGCAGAATGCCACAGAGTCGTTCCACAAAATCCACTAGGCACAGGATAGCAGGTGAATAGGTCTGTGTGAAGCCCTCTTTTCCTGTCCACGGGCTCAAGGCTTGGGCAAAACGCTCCACACCCATGAAGGCGGACAAGATAGGGAGGATCACCCAAGTCAGCTCCACAAACCTGCCGTGGTATTCAAAAGCGTGCGGAGTACGAATCAAGCTTAAGAAGTTGGTCGGGCCCCCCCAGCTATTGTAGCTGGACATCGGATCGAAGCGCGGGTCGTCCATAGCCATCGAGGTAAATGGATATTTGGCAAAAAACTTGCGCGTGTTCAACAAATAACGCCGCAGGGCGTTATCGAAAAATTCGCGATCCCCTACTTCGCAAGCCAGCACCCGCAGCAGCACGTCCGATTGTACCCTAACTAATTTGTCATTACGGTCAAGGTCGTAGAAAAACGCATCCGCTTCATCAAAGCAATATTTAAATAAGCTGTTCAGGCTGTCGGTCGCCTTGGCGTTCCAATCTGTGCCGGATTCGCCTAATTCTTCAGCCATGCGTTGTAAATAGAGGCGTTGGCAATATACATTGGCCGTCAAGTCTGGCGCCAGCAACGGGAGCACCGGCGAATCTGGATTGTATTGCCGCGCATCATCAAGATGCGGCGTATCGGGAATATGCCAGAAGCGCGGCGATAGATCATGGCCCGTATCGAAGGTGCAAAAGGCTTCCACACAGCCGCTTCCCCTCGTATTGCGGTAAGTAACCAGCCATTCGTCGAAGCGGGCAATGGCCTGGTACATTTTACGCAAAAAAGACTTGTTGCGCCCATTCAGCAAATAATGGTTCCACACGCTTCTGGCAAGCGGCGTAACCATCTGGATCTGCCTATACGCCGCGCCATGCTCCGTTATTTTATAGGGCATCTGGCCATCCTCAAGCTGAAAATCAGCGAAGCATTCATAGGATGCTTCCGATACCGAAGGAATGAACCGCGACAATAATTCGGCATTGATTGTCCCTGTGCTTTCCAGCCAGCAGCCGAGGTAGATACCGCCCTCATGCAGAATCGGGCGCTCCTCGCTAAAGCTATCGCTGTCACTGTGACTGATCCCAGTTGGCACGATACAGTCTAGCAGCTTTCTCAACGCTGCATCGTACACGCCTTCGAAGCGTTCCGAGGAAGCGGCGAAGCGAACGCCTGAGCGTTTCCACTCGGCAAGCACTTCCCGATCTGAGGCCTTCTTCAGCTCGCCAACCTTTTCCTCCGTATTGCTGCGCCTTAACCGTTCCACTATTCGTTCACTCATAGCTCTCCGTACCGCCTTTTCTCAAGGATGGATGCATATTGATGATAGCTTCTTCTTCGTTTCTCCTAGAAGGAGAACAGGCAGCAACTCGAATACTAACCGAGTAACTGCCCGTTTCCTGTTGTGCTCACCCATTATCTTCCTACTTACTTACCCTCGTGGCGCCTACTTATTATTGTTAAATATTTTCACAACGCCATTGTAGAAATCCTCAACGGCTTTTTTAACATCCTTTTTGCCGAAGCCAATTTCCTGTACGGTCGTATCCGCCAGCAAGGAGTACTCGGTGAAGCCCGGAGGGTTGTAGCTGACTTTGACCGGTTCTTTCTTGGCTGCATCCGATACCTTGCTCGTGTATTCGTATATGATCTGGTCTACAGGTGTAGCTTCCTTCTTCAACAGCTCACGCATCGGAGCTGTGACTGGAACACCGCGGTCATTGCCGAGAATTTTGGCGGCATCTGCATCGTTGATCCAGTAATTCATCAACAGTGCTACTTCCTTGGGATGTTTCGTTTTGGCGTAACCGGACATCCCTTGGCTCGATTCGAAGATGACGGCTGTGCCTTTCGCACCTCTTGGCAATGGAACTAGCGTCAGGCTGTCTTTGATCAGGTTCTGGTGAGCAACGAGTGCATTCGAAGCAACTAGGCTCATCGCTACCTTGCCGGTAACAATAAGGGATTTACTTGTATCCCCAGGCGGATTGGATACTTGAAGCTCCGGCGTCACTACGCCTCCATCTTTACGCAGCTGGTCCCAATAAGCGAACCAAGGCTCTACATCCTTTTGCTCAAAGCCAAGCTTGCCGCCGTCCATATCGTAGAGCTGCTTGCCGTTTTGTTTCAAAAAAATATCCATGCCATCGACGGTGAAATCATAAGTACCATAATAGTCCTTGCCCAGCTTCTGGGATAGCTCTTTACTTATTTTACTGAAATCGTCCCATGTCCAGCCTTCACCCGGCAGGCTTACACCTGCTTTTTTGAACAGCTCGGTATTCAACAGAACGCCGCGGGCATTCGCTCCAGCAGAAACGTGCAGCAGCTTGCCTTTGATCGTGCCGTACTCAATCATCGACTTGTCCATATCGGTAAAGTTGAGCTCTTTGCCCACATTAGGGCCAAGATCCAGCAGCACTCCTTTATTCGCATAATCGACCACATTGCCACCGAGGAAAAATACATCCGGTGCCGTCCCGGAAGCCAGCTGGGTGTTCAGCTTATCGAAATAACCGGAGCTTGGCGCGAATTCGCCGACGATTTTGATATTCGGGTTTTTCTGCTCGAACTTGCGCAAGGCTTCATTCGTACGATCCGCACGCTTTTGGTCGCCCCACCACATGATCCGCAGCTCAACCGGCTCCTGATTGGCACCCTCCTTAACAGCCGTACCTCCAGTACCCGTTTGGGCTCCGTCCGCGCTACTGCCTGTACCACTATCGCCACATGCCGATGTGATAGCCATTAACGCTGCCAATGCAACCAAAGATAGTCCTTTTTTCATCCCAATTTGCCCCCTTATATGGTTTCAAAGCTTGTGTATCGATCATAATGGATAACGCTATAGCGATGAATCGTATTCCTTCGGTAGTTGACTATCAATTTTTTCGGGTCACACGTAGTTGTTGCATCCCGTCCCATACAGCTACTTAATACCCGTTGTCGCAATACCGTCGAGAAAATAACGCTGGAACGTCAGAAAAATCGTTAAAATCGGAATCAGTGAAAGCACCGACATGGCAAGCAAAGCGCCCCAATCCGACTCTCCTGAAGGGTCAAACAGCGAACGGATACCCAACTGCACGGTAAACAGCTTCACATTGTTCAAATAAATCATTTGGCTGAAGAAATCATCCCACGTCCAAATGAATGTAAAGATCGCTGTCGTAATCAACGCTGGCACCAGCAGCGGCAGAATGATTTTCCAATAAATTTGCCCTTGGCCGCAGCCGTCAATCGTAGCGCTCTCATCAAGCTCCTTGGGAATGCCTCGAATGAACTGGACCATCAGCAGTATAAAAAAAGAATCATGTGCTAGCCATTTCGGCACGATTAGCGGCAGGTACGTATTAATCCACTCAAAATTTTTGTACAAAATATATTGCGGCACCAAAGTAACGTGGTAAGGAAGCATAATCGTCACTAGCATCATACTGAACCATAGCTTTTTATACTTGAAGTCAAGACGGGCAAAAGCAAAGGCCGCCAAGGAGCAAGTGATCACATTGCCGAGCACGGACAGTACCGAAATTTGCGCTGAATTGGTAAAGAAACGAAGAAAGGAAATGCCCTGCAATCCCTTCCAGCCATTCATATAATTAGCCAGCGTAAATTCCTTCGGCCAGAGGCTTGTATCCGAGAAAATCAGGTTATTCGGCTTGAACGAGCTGCTCAGCAGCCACAAGACAGGGTATAGCATAACCAACCCCAACGCAATAATTATCGTATGCTTGACCCAATGGGCGTAATTCGTTTTGTATGCCATCTGTGTACTCACCCCTTTTCCTCCTTGCCATCGCCATAAAACACCCAATACTTAGAGGTAACAAACACAATCGCTGTTAACCCTCCAATAATGATTAGCATAATCCAAGCGAGCGCGGACGCATAACCCATATCGAAGAAGGAAAATCCTTTTAAATATAGATATAAGGTATAAAACATCGTCGAGTCCATCGGACCACCGCGCCCATCGCCGATCACGAATCCCGGTGTAAACACCTGAAAGGAGTTAATAATCGTCATAACCAGGTTAAAAAAGATAACCGGTGACAACAGCGGCAGCGTGATTTGAAAAAACTGGCGTACTTTGCCGGCACCATCCACCTGCGAGGCTTCATATAGATCGGCGGGGATTTGCTTGAGGCCAGCGAGAAAAATAACCATGGCCGAGCCAAATTGCCATACGGATAACGTCACAATCGTATACAGCACGTAATTCGGGTTCGCAATCCAAGAGGGTCCGTCAATGCCGAACCAGCCCAGAAAATGGTTGAACAGGCCGTTTCCATCAAAAATTTTCCGCCACACGATCGCAATTGCTACACTACCACCCAGCAATGAAGGAATGTAATAGACCGTCCGGTAAATCCCGAGTGCCCGAATCCCTTTGTTCAAAGCCATCGCAACCAGGAGTGCAAAGATCAAACGAAGTGGAACCGAGTAAAACACATATTGAAACGTTAAACTCAAAGAGTGGTAGAACATGCTGTCATCCGTAAAAATCCGTACGTAATTGTCGAAGCCTAGCCATCTTGGCGAAGATAGCAGATTATATTTGGTCAAGGACAAATATAACGAACCGAGCATAGGCCCTAGTGTAAGACAGAAAAAACCGATCAGCCACGGCAGCAAAAATAAATAAGCTGTGCGATTCTGTCGGTGAAGGGTCGATTTGCGCGAAGTTTGCATAGTGGCCTCCTCATCCAAATGTTCTTTCAGCGTGGTTACCACGAACTGTAAAGTAATCATACAGAGAGAGGGCAACGAATTGAATTCTATTTCTTCGGCAGTTCATTATTAAATTTTTCGGATGGGCTGGAATTAACCGTTGCTGGAGCCTGAACCCAAATCAGGATTTGTGCGGGCGCTGGAACTGGAATGTAAGCTTCGATTAGCACGAAAATCTGACGGTGTGACCCCATACAGCCGTTTAAATTTCGAAGAAAAATAACTGGCGTTGGAGAAGCCCGTCAATTCGGCAATATCCCATAAGCTCAGAGGTGTATCAAGCAGCAGGCGCATAGCGTGAGCCATGCGTACCTCAGTTACGTATTGGATAAAGGTTGTGCCCACCTTCGCTTTAAAGAGCTCGGAGAAATAGGAGGAATTATAGTTAAACCGTTCCGCCAGCATCGTCAAATTCAAATCATACATATAATTATTGTCGATAAATAGCATCGCGGCCTGGATCATCGATTGCTCGGGATCTTCTGCATTGGCCTTTGTTTTCCGCTGGATTTTCTCGCCTAGCTGAACGAGAAAGCCTTCCGCTTTCTCCACGGTGTCGAGCGCCAGCACCATATCGGGGCGCACCCACAGCTGCTCCCCCGTGTCCAGCGGCACCCCTGCTGCATGAGCCAGGGAATCCAGCAGCAGGTATAGCTGAAGGATCAGCTTTACGAATTGAACCTGCGATTCAAAGAAGACATCGGCCAGCTCTTTATGGATCGCCTGCTTGAAGGCGTCAAGCTCGCCGCAAGCCAGCTGGCGCTGCATAATCTTGGCAGCTTCGTCCGTCAGCACAGGCCTGCCCTCAGCGTAATCCTTCGAGGTGATACCCACATCGCTTTCCAGTAGATTCCAAGCTACCAGCGAGGACATGTAGCCTTCCTTCCACTGGGCGAAGCCAGTGACCGGCTGTCCCATGGCAATGGCGGGCTCGAATGCCAAATGCTCAGCTATGCAAGCTCTTAAAGCCTCGATAAATGAAGCTGTAGCGTCTTCGTCGCTTGCAGCGGCTATGAAATGGATCAGCCCCGGATAATTAGGGTCAAGAAATACTTGCGGCTTCATCTGCGCCAACACCAGCCCCGAATCCGACGTCTGCGACTGCGGAGTTGGCTGCGACTGGGGCTGTGACTGGGGCTGCGATTGTAACCGCGATACCCGTTGTGGTTGCGTTTCAGCAAATTCGCGGCAAAGCATCTCGAAGGGCAGGCGCAGCTTATCCGGCGTGCGCTCTGCATCAGATAAAGGCTTCACGCCTGCCTTGCGCTCCCTTAATCCGGCAGTAAGAAAACGCACGCTATGTCCACCCCACTTGTCCAGTTGAAACAGCTCTGAACGTTCACGCTCCGTTTGCGCCGACCTGATCTCATCCTTGACGAGATGGAGGATAAAATGCTCCTTCATCTCTTTATAATATTGGGAGAGCCGCCAGCGAACCGTTTCCTGTTCGTTGAGGAATGTCCGCTCCTCATCCAGCTCCTGTGCTACCTTGCGGAGAGCCTCCATCAGCTCATCCTGGGAGACCGGCTTCAGCAAATAATCCCTTGCCTGATTGCGTACAGCAGCTCTGGCATAATGAAAATCCTCGTAGCCCGTAATCACTATAATTCGTAGCGTCGGAAATTGCTCATGGCAGCTTTCCAGAAAAGAAACGCCATTCATAACCGGCATATTCATATCTGTAATGACAAGGTCAATGGCTTCGGCTGCCAGCTGTTCTAACGCTTCGATCCCATTGGCTGCCTCAGCAACAACGGACATATGCAGGCTGTCCCAATCCGCCTTCAGGCGCAAGCCCAAGCGAATTTCCGGTTCATCATCTACGATTAATACGCGATACATTGATAATCACCCTTTCTTAGAATTAATTAGCAAGAAAATGATAATAGGCTCGCCTGACTCTACTTCCATGCTTGATTGTATTACCGGGTACCAAGAAAAGCGGACACAGAGGCCTCTATTTACTCACATTCGTCAATACCTGCTGCACAGGCAAGACAAGCTCGATTCTTGTTCCTGGGCTAACTCCCTTTTTTTCCAAGCCATCTCCTGCTCCATCTCCATCTCCGTCCATGGAGCTTATCGTGAAGCTAAATCGGTTGCCATAATAAAGCTGGCAGCGAGCCAGGACGTTACGCAATCCGATTTGCTGGTCCCCTGTATTCAAAATGTGCTCGAGTTGAGAGGATCGGGATTCCGCATACAACTGCTGTACCAAAGCCTCAGCTATACCCGGTCCATTGTCTTCAACGATTAAGCGGACGCGGTCAGGCTCAATGCCTATACGGACGGTAACCTTGGCCACGGTCTGGTGAAGAAAGCTATATTTGACCGCATTCTCGACCAAAGGCTGCAGGATGAATTTCACAATCTGTCGGCTGTCAGCCCCTCCCTCCTCCTCCATAGAGATAAGCAGCCGTTCGCCAAAACGAACCTGCAAAATCGAAGTGTAATGCTTCAAATATTTGAATTCCTCCTGCAATGCAATAAGATCCTCGTTGATCCTGAGCGAGAAACGCATCATTTTGCCCAAGGATTCGATTACCTTCACCGTATCGGCTGTACGCTGCTGCATCGACAGGCTGCTCATCAGCTCTAGCGTGTTGAACAGGAAATGCGGATTTAACTGCATAAGCAGCGCTTTGTACTCGGCCTGCTGGCGCAGCAATTTGAGCTCAAATTCCGTCTTGATATGGTGCCTCAATTGCACCACCATGTTCCTGAAGGTCGAGGTCACATACCCCACCTCGTTTCGGACTGTTTTCTCATCGGGAATACGGCTTTCTGCATTGGCGAAATCACCTTTTTGTACGGAGCGCATGGCAGAAGCGAGCCTGGACAAGGGCTTCGTAATCCCATAAGAGAGCCAAGTCGCGACTAGAATCGCACACAGCAGCAGCAAGGTCGTGAACAGGATGATGCTGTTGCGCAGCTTGTATAGCTTGGCGTACAAATCCTCCTCCGAGACGATACCCACTAGCAGCCACTGATTCAGCTTTTTGAAAACGACGATATCGTTCATGCCCCGGTTATTCTCCAAATAAACGACACCCTTGGGAGAACGGATCGACCGTACAGCCTCTATTTTGCGGATCGTTTCGGGATTGGACACATATTCATTTTGCGATAAAATTGGAGCACCTTTCTCATCCAACAGAAAAATTGTGCCTGTGTCACCCAAATGTATTCGCTTTAAAGGCTCCAGAAAAAAATCAGCGCTCACATTGACTTTCATGACACTTTTAAAAGGGGAGGGCTCGAAGGTACCAATCGGCAGCAGCAGGCTGACCACTTGGTAAGGCTTGGATTGCCTAGCCTCAACCTGGTCCCTGTGCGCCGAAACCCAATGATTACCAAGCTTCACAAAGTCCTTGTACCACGGCTCTTCGAGAAAAGCACGGTCGGCCACTACCTGGTTGCCGATGCTGACCCATAAGCCCTCCGGACGATAGATCGATACCGAGGATACACCCGAATAGTTATTCGTCGTTTGCGTCAGGAAGCGGCTTAGCTCCAGATTGGCAAGCATCTTCTCTCCGGCGGGCAGCCCAGGATCGGATAAGGCGATATCCCAGCCTTTGGTCACGTCGCTGTTATAGACGAGCGAGGATAAATCATAAATTTGCAGCAGTGCCATATTAATGAAGGAGCCGTATTCATCCATTTTCTCAAGGGCTGAGGATTCAATGTAGGAGCGGACGATCGAACGCGATTCGTTAAACAGCAGCATGGATACGGTTCCAAATGAAAGCACCAGCAAGACGACAAAGGATGCGATCAGGCGATTTTTCAGTGAATAAAACATACGTTTGCCCCCTATATGCTGTAAAGATTAGCATTTCTAGCTTACACCGTTTTGCCGGAATTTCAAATTTAAATTCTAGAGGTGTTTTTTTACAGCAAAAAAAGCACCGGCTCTAACAGCCAGTGCTCTCACAATTTCGCACTCAATAACTATCCAGCATCCGCTTACCAGGCTGATAGCCAATCCAGGAAGGGAACCGCCAGCGCAGCTACCAGCAAAGAGGGAAGCAGGTTAGCAACGTTAATTTTGCGGATCTCCAGCAAATTGACCCCAATACCCATAATTAGAATGCCGCCGACAGCTGTGAGCTGTATGATAATCTCGTCGAGCATCACTGGATCTATGAATGAAGCGATCCCCGATGCGGTCAGCGCAATTATACCTTGATAGATGAACACAGGAATGGATGAAAATAGGACTCCGACCCCCATCGTAGAGGCAAATATAATCGCCGAGAAACCGTCCAGCATCGCTTTGGTATATAAAATGTCATGCTGCCCGCGCAGCCCACCATCCAGTGACCCTAATATCGCCATGGCGCCGACGCAATAAATTAAGGTCGTGTTCACAAAACCGACGGCAATCCGCACTGGCATTTGCTTTTTGCCTTTAGCCGTGAGAATTTCCTTCAAAGGAGCCTCCACTTCCAGCTCTTGGACACATGCAGCTGGGGCTGCTTGAATCACGGTTGCCGATGCAGTTGCTTCTGCAACTATTGCTCCGGCCGCTGCTTCTGTAGCTGCAACCGTGGACGCAACCGCTACTGGAGCAACCGTAGCGGAACGTTTGTCGCCTAAACGGGTTAAAATATTCACGCCTCGCTCCAGCTGTTGGCCAAGCGCCTCCAGATTGCGTTCCACCCGTAATAATTCACCCAACACCCCGCCAATCACCAAGCTCGCCACAATCAATAAGAAATTCGACGATTTCAGCGTCATGGACAAGCCCAGGGCCGCCAAAGCCAAGCCCATTCCTTGCATCACGGTGTTACGGATGCCTGGGCTCATTCGATGCAGCATAAGTCCTAGCGATCCGCCGACAAGGATCGCCACCGCATTAATTATCGTCCCCCATAACGCCATCATGTGTTTGCCCTCTCGTTCGTCATATCGACTCTTTCATTTCATTTCATTTATAGCATTTAAAGCGGCAGCTTCACCGGAAGCCCCAGCTGGTCAATCATCCGCCGGCTCTCAGGGTTCAGTCCAGTGATCGTTACCCTCTTGCCCAGCGCCGCGTATTTCTGCGTCACCTTCGTGATGGCCGTAATTGCGGAATGGTCCCATATATGAGACGCCTGCAAGTCAATCACGATATGGTCGGGATCGGTATGGTGCTTGAACAGCTCGATAAAATACGTCATCGTACCGAAAAACAATGGTCCCGCTATTACGTATTGCTTGGAGGTCTCAAGCCCCGAATCCTCCTCGACCACTTCGCAACGCAGCCTTGCCATTCGCCAGCCGAAATTCAATGCGCTCAGCACCACACCGGAAACTACGCCAATCGCCAGGTTAGAGGTGGCCACTACGATCGCAACCGTCAGCACCATTACAACGGCATCACTGCGTGGAATTTGGCCTAGCGTACGCACGGCACCCCAATCGAAGGTGCCAATCGATACCATAAACATCACGCCTACAAGCGCCGCCATCGGAATTTGCTTAACGATATCGCCCAGCACAAGGATCAGGAAGAGCAGGAATACACCCGATATAAGCGTAGATAGCCTTGTCCGGCCGCCGGATTTGATGTTAATGACCGTTTGTCCGATCATCGCACAGCCAGCCATCCCGCCAAAAAATCCGGTAATCACATTAGCGATACCTTGCCCACGAACCTCACGGTTTTTGTCGCTGCCGGTTTCCGTCATTTCATCCACAATCGTTGCCGTTAGCAGCGATTCGGTCATGCCGACAATAGCCAAAGCAAGTGAGAAAGGCAGTAGGATCAACAAGGTTTTCCATGACCAGGAAATATCCGGAATATGAAACAAGGGCAACGCCTGCTTAATTTCACCCATATCGCCTACAGTGCGCACATCGATTTTCAGGGCAATTGCCAGTACCGTCATCACAACAATCGCGATCAACGCCGATGGCACTACCTTTGTTAGCAGCGGAAGCAAATAAATAATCGCTAGCGTTCCCGCAACCATCGCATACATTGGCCACGATTCACCAACGAAGTTGGGCAATTGCGCCATGAAAATAATAATCGCTAGCGCATTAACAAAGCCAATAATGACGGAATGCGGCACGAAAGTAATAAAGCGACCTACTTTGAATACGCCTAGTATCCATTGGATCAACCCCGTTAGCACCGTGGCTGCGAATAAGTAGTCCAAGCCATATTTGACAATAAGCGGCCCCATTAATGAAGCCATCGCGCCTGTGGCCGCCGAAATCATACCGGGCCTGCCTCCAACGATCGAAATTGTGACCGCAATCGTAAAGGAGGCATACAAGCCGACCATTGGGTCTACACCTGCCATGATCGAGAAAGCGATCGCCTCAGGGATTAGTGCGAGTGCTACGGTAATGCCTGATAATACATCATTCCGGACATTGCCAAAGAAGCCGCGTCTAAGCTGCTGAAAAAACAAAAAAATCCTCTCCTATTCAGTTGGTATGGGCGCTCCACTCTCAGGATTGCCGGGTCCGATGCTCACTGTTCTCGATTATAGTTGATTTCCCTGTTACGGACAACCAAATTTCGTGCAGCTCCCCACTTTTATGGCAAGCTTCATCCGGCTTCATGCTGGCTGGCTTCATACTATAGAAATGTTTCGGATATACTAACCAACGAGTTTCCCAAGAGCTAGTTTAGGGCTGTTTTTCTAAAGAAAGTCAAAATTGCACCACTTCTCATCAAAATAGTGTTATAGGCTGGCTCGATGTTTTTTCTATAATAGAACAAACGACATAATATGAGGTGAACCGCATGAGCATGAATTCGACTGCCACCACAGCTGCTTCGGATAGAAAGAAAGTAGCGCGCACCAATAAGAAAGCTTTACAACGTAAAGAAACCATCGCGGGCTTCCTATTCGTGAGCCCTATGCTGATCGGCGTTACGATATTGACCTTGATTCCTATTATTGCCACCTTCGTGCTAAGCTTCGCGGATTGGAATTTTGTCGCCGGTATGAACGGCCTTAAATGGGTGGGCTTTAAAAACTTTGCCAATCTGGCCGAGGATGCCACGTTCCTGAAATCGCTTGGAAATAATGCGCTCTTCCTGCTAACAGTGCCAATTTACTTGGCGATATCGATGGCATTGGCAATTATAATTAACAAGAATGTGTACTTGAAGAGCTATTTCAAAGTAGCCTTCTTCATGCCTTACATCTCCAGCGTCGTAGCTGTAGCCATTGTATGGCAAGTTTTGTTCCATCCTTCAGCGGGCCCAATTAACCAATTTCTGCGTTCGATCGGCATTACGAATCCACCCTTGTGGATCGCTGACCCCTCCTATGCGCTGATTTCGGTCATGATGATCTCTGTATGGGTGTCGATAGGGTTCAACCTGATTATTTATTTGGCCGGGCTGCAATCGATTCCAAAGGATCTTTACGAAGCCGCTGACATTGACGGTGCCAATGGTTGGTTGAAGTTCCGCAAAATCACGATGCCGATGCTTTCCTCGACCACGTTTTTCCTGCTCGTTACCGGAATTATTTCGACCTTTAAAGTATTTGACTTGATCGCCATCCTCACTAAAGGCGGACCCCTTAATTCCACCAGTATGCTGGTTTGGTACTTATATGACACTGCCTTTGGCAATTTGAAAATCGGCTATGCCTCTGCAATGGCGGTTGCGCTATTCGCTTGTGTCTTACTGATTACGCTCCTGCAATGGGTCGGCCAGAAGAAATGGGTCAATTATTAAAACGAGAAAGGAGTGAATGCTATGCAAACAACAGCTTTTAATTGGAGAAAATTAGTATTAACCGTCATTATGTTCGGGATTAGCTTGTTGTTCTTAATGCCTTTTATTTGGATGCTATCCGCCTCCTTCAAGATTGAAGCCGATGTGTTCACCTATCCGATCAAATGGATTCCAACCAAGTGGAATGCCATCGAAAACTATAAAGAAGTATGGGTTGGCAAATATCCTTTCTATTTATATTACTGGAATTCGATTAAAATTAGCGTGCTGACGACCGCTATCTCTTGCTTTGTCTCCTGCTTGGCCGCATATGGCTTCTCCAAAGTGAACTTTGCCGCCGGCAAATATTTGTTCCTGATCGTCCTCGCTACCTATATGGTGCCCAGTCAAGCGATATTGGTGCCGCAGTTTATTTTGTACCGTTCCATCGGCCTGTTTGACAGCCATTTCGGCTTGATCATGCTAGGCAGCTTTAGTGTTCTCGGCACGTTCATGATGCGGCAATTTTTTATGGGCGTAAATTCGGAATTTATCGAATCCGCCAAAATCGACGGTGCTGGCCATTTCCGCATCTTCCTGCAAATTGCTTTGCCGCTTGTGCGCCCAGCCGTGGCTACCTATGCGATTCTTCGTTTCATCTGGACCTGGAATGATTACCAGAATCCACTGATCTTTCTGCGTACCGATGCTTTATATACCCTACAGCTCGCTATGCAAAAGTTTTCTACGATCAACGGTGAGTTTTACTCATTAATTATGGCTGCTGCCGTATCGGCGATCATTCCTCTGCTCATTATTTTCATGATTGGACAAAAGAGCGTTATTGAAGGCATCGCCGTCGGTGGCGTCAAAGGCTAGTCAGTGTTCGCCATACAGCCGGATTGTTACTCTTACGGGGGTTAAGACAATCAAAAAATCCGGCTACAATAGCGTTCGGAGGAAGGCTTTGCTTACGCAGCGTCTCCTTTCTGGAAGTTTTTCTGAATGTAACGTTCTGCATAAAAAGGTCCAAATAAAGTCAAGATAGTTGTAAAGGAAGTCAATTTACAAGCATGGTTATAACTAACAGTCTTGCTACAATGGGAATGTAAGCGAATACGAAAGATATTACGGGAGGGTTTATTAGATGAAAAAACAAACATGGACAGGTCTGATCGGCGCAGTTACGGCAGTAAGTATGCTCGCGGGCTGCTCGGGCGGGGCAACTACACCGGCACCAGCCGCAGCACCGTCAGCCACAAGTCCGGTTACGATTAAGCTGCATACTTTCGGTAATGAGGCTAACTATAACTGGAAGCAAACCTTGGCAGCATGGGATGCCAAAAATACCAATATTAAAGTTGATTTAATCGTACTCAGTGAAAAAGGCGATTCGCAGGAAGCTTCCAAAAAGCTTGACCTTGCTGCTGCTTCTGGAGAACCGATGGATGTACTGATGTTCAGTGACCCTGCCGGTTATGCACAACGTGTTAGCCTTGGCATGGTGGAACCGATGGATGCTTACATTGCCAAAGATGGCTTCAAAGTCAACGAAGAATATAAAGTAGATACCCAATTAAACGGCAAATATTATGCACTGCCAAGTAAATTCAATCCTTGGTATGTATTGTTGAATAAAGACCATTTGACTGAGGCTGGCCTAGAAGTGCCAAAGGAATGGACTTGGGACCAGTTTATGGAATATTCCAAGAAGCTCACTAAGGGTGAAGGGGCTACAAAGCGTTATGGCACTTACTTCCACGGTCCGCAAGCTGGCGGTTGGTTGGAATACCTGAAGCTCGCTATGGCTAATCAACCGGAGAATACCGAATATGTGAAGGATGACGGTACCTCCAATATCGATACACCCAACTTCCGTAAAACGTTAGAAATTCGCGCTAAGATGGAAAAGGTAGATAAGTCTGCTACACCTTATGCCGATATGCTTTCCCAGAAGCTGCATTACCGCAATCAATTTTTCAACCAGTCCGTCAGTATGATCCTAATTGGAAGCTGGATGAATACAGAGCTTGGTGGTACCGAGCAATTCCCATTGAACTTTAATGTAGCAGTTGCTCCTTATCCGAAGAATGCTGCGGGCGATGAGGGTGGTTTTACACCTGTAACTACCGACTATGTATCCATCGCGGCCAGTTCCAAAAATAAAGAAGCGGCTTATCAATTTATTCGCTGGTACACCACAGATGGGCAAATTGCACAAGCCAAAAACGTACCTGCCTGGAACAAAGTCAAGGCCGAAGATTTAAGCAAAATTATTGATACCACATTGGCAGCTACTAAAAGTCCGGAGAAGGTCGATAAAGTTTCATTAAACACTGTACTTTCCCAAGCCAAATCATCCAGAATCATTCCGCCAGTTTCCTATCAGGCTGAAATTTTCAAAGCAGTTAACGAGGAATACGAGCAATTCATCTTCGACAAGCAAGACCTAGATACTACCGTTAAAAAGACCAAAGAGCGTGTTGATAAAATTATTGCTGCCAACAAAAAGTAAGAGAGTGTTATAATTGAACCATCAGGGGTGCAGGATCCAACTGCACCTTCTTTTTTCGATTATAAGGAAATATTTATGAAGTCAGTTTTCCTACGGAAAACTTTAAGGAGGACAAGCAACATGTGGGTTCGGCTGCTCCGCTCTTTACGTTCTTTCCGCTTTAAGCTGATGATTGCAGCACTTACCTGTACGTTAATTCCTACCCTTATTTCTTTGACGATCCACAATGATTTAACCCGGGACGCCATGAAGGAGCAGGCGGTCACGAATGCGCAAGAGACCTTGCTGCTCGTCGACGGTTATGTAACGAACCTGCTAAAGCACATGCTTTATATTACGAATTACGTGCAGAATGATATTGAAATGAACACCATTCTCAAAGAAGTAGCGGCGGGCAAGCAATATGAGGGACCCGATGCGGAATACCGCAAATTTTATGATACAACCCGAGTCATTGAAAAACTAGATACGATCACAGGCGTTGGCGGCGAACCGGCTTATGTGACGATTATATTGCCAGATGGCACTTATTACGCCAATTATTCACTGCATGACTATAATCCCATCCATATGCTCAAGGAACCCTGGTTTGGACAATTAAATAATTTATATGGCTACCAGTCCTATTGGATCGGTACGACTCCAACAATGTTCTATAACGAGCAAAACAGAAACCCTTACCAAATCTCAGTTGCCCGGACATTACGGGGTGAGGGGCTTAAAATATACGGTTATGTGATCGTGACGATTATGGAAAACCAGGTGAACCAGAGCTTCGAAAGCCTTGCTCTCGGCCAGGAAATGATGCTGCTGGACACATCAAATACGATTCTTTCGCACAAGGATAGTGCGCGAATCGGGCAGCCCTTCCCGGTCACTGCATCAGCCCAGGAGCAGCAGAAATCGTCGGATATCGTTAAGGTCGATAATGTCGATTACTTGATTTCCCAGCACCCGCTATCGCTTACAGGCTGGAAGCTCGTGACGCTCATTCCTTATGAACAAGCCATATTTAAAATTAGTTCGATTTTCAACAGGGTCTTATTTTTTCAGCTGATTGCTTTTATTTTGTTTATGTTTATTTTGCTATATGTGCTGCGTGCTTTTACGAAGCCGATCATGAAGCTTAGGAAGGTCGTTGAAACCGTCGAGCGTGGCAATTTGGAGGTGCGCTCGCATATTCGGAGGGGTGATGAGATTGGTTATCTCGGCGAAGCGTTTGACCATATGCTGGAGCGTGTCAAAGGGATGATCGCTGAGGTCAACCAGACGCAGACCCGTAAGCGTAATGCCGAGCTTGCGATGCTGCAAGCGCAGATCAATCCACACTTCCTGTTTAATGTGCTGAACTCGATCCGCATGAAGGTGATGGGCAAGGGGGACAAAGAGAGCGCTGAGATGATCAGCTCACTCTCCAAACTGCTCCGGCTAACGATTAGCCAGGACAAAGGCATGATTCACTTCCATGAAGAGATGGAAATCGTGATGGATTACGTCAAGCTAATGAATATGCGGCAAAAAGAGAAGGTGCAGCTGGAGGTCGACGTTCCCAAGGATGCGTTCATGATCCAGGTACCGAGGTTTTTCCTCCAGCCTGTTATTGAGAATGCACTGCTCCATGGGCTGCATCAAAGTGCCGGATCCATTCGGATTCAAGCCCAAGTCCTGGAGGAGCGGTTCGTCATTACTATCGAGGATAGCGGGCAAGGGATGGATGCTGACACACTCCAGGCGCTGCGGCATAATATGACGGCCGGTGAAACCAAAGACGAAGCAGAGACAGCAGAAGCCGGTAGAAAGCAAGGCTTTTCCGGGATTGGCTTGCCGAATGTGTACGAGCGGATGCGAATGACATTTGGTGATACCTTCGAGATGGCTGTGGATAGTAAGCCTGGTGCATGTACACGCGTAACGATGGATATTCCTAGGGAGGTGGGTGAAAGCCATGTATAAAGTGATTCTTGTAGACGATGATTATCCCGTTCTGGAGTTTTTATCCGCAGCTATAGATTGGGAGCAGCTGGGGTTAACCCTGCAAGGAGTATTTGAGAATGGGCTCAGCGCCTGGGAGCATGCGCAGCAGGAGATGCCGGATATCCTCATTACCGATATTGGCATGCCGAAGATGGATGGCTTGGAGCTAATCCGGCGCATGAAAGAGCTCAAGCCCAATTTACGGGCCGGTATCCTCTCCTGCCATAGCGAATTCCATTATGCCCAGCAAGCGTTGAAGCTGCATGTGCAGGACTATTTGCTGAAGGAAACCTTGGATCCGATTGACCTGCAGAAGCTGCTTGTCCAATTTGTCGAAAGCTTGCAGGCAGAGCGCAGCATCCAGGTGCAGCAGACGAAGCTGCAGCTTACTGTTGACCGGAACAAGGAGATGGTCAAGGACAGGTTTTTTCGCAGCACGATCCAGCAGCCTATTCTCGACAAGGAGCTTTGGAAGCACGATGCTGAATCCTTTGGCCTGAATATGGGCAACACCGCCTACCTGCCTGCCATAGGCTTCATTAATAGCTATCGCCCAGCGATGCAACGTTTTGTATCCAGCGATATTTTGCAATTTGCGATTGATAATGTGGTGGAGGAAGTGGTGCGCACGCAAGCGCCACTGGCTGTCCATTTTGCCTATGGAGACAAAAACAGCTTTTATTTGCATCCCGTCGCTCCGGGCCTTAAGATCAATGGCTATGACGAGGCTGCCAAGCTGCTCCATCGTGTACAAACTGCATTGAAGCAATCGCTGAAAATTAATGTTTCGTTCATCATTGGCGACCTATGCCGCGAGCCCCAAGCGTTCAAGCAAGAGCTAACCCGGCTGATCGCTAATACTGACCAGCGTTTTTATATGGAGGATGGCACCATCACCAAGTACCAGGAAATCATCTTCGGGCAGGAGGATTTATTCGCTTGGTATGACCAAGCCCGCGAGCAATTCCGTACCTTTATGATGGAGAAAAATAAGGATGCCGTCAGGCCCACCGTCACCTACTGGATGGATCTGCTGAAGCAGCACCGCTTCGCACCGGACACCATCAAAGATTGGGTGCTGAAGCTGCTGCTGGATTTAAAGCTCAAGCTGCAATCGATGCAGGACTTCCGTTCCGTCTATACGGTAGATATTATGCACCAGGAAATTATCGAGATCGATTCCTTGGCCGAATTAAAGCAATGGCTGATCGACTATTTCCATTCGGTGATGTTTATGGTTGGCGAAATCCTTGATTCCAGCAAAAGAAGTGAAGTGATGGATGCCCGCCAATATGTATCGATGCACCTAAGCAAGCGGATTTCGCTTGAAGAAGTCGCGGAGCACCTGCATTTGAATCCCAGCTATTTTAGCAGGCTGTTTAAGAAAGAAACCGGCGAAACCTTTATCGAGTTCGTCAACAAGCTGAAAATCAACCGTGCCAAAGAGCTGCTGGACCAAACCAACCAATCCGCAGGGAAAATTTGCGAGCTGCTCGGTTATGATAACCAGAGCTATTTCATTAAGCTGTTTAGGGCAAATGTCGGTATGACACCGATGGAGTATAGAGGGTCGAAAAGCGGTAATGCTTCGAAATAAGCCATTGATATAGGTCATATACCACCAGCAAGGAGACGCTGCGCGTTTCTTTGGTTCATCATCTTATATAGTTCAAAAATTGTACCTGTGCTAAAATAAAGATATCTGAACCAAAGGTGGATGTCTTATGGAAAACTACGCCAAAATCATGGGAATTCATTTCCCTAAACTTACATTAGATCGCTCTGTAGGAATCGTAAGTAGCATTATTGAGCAGAAAAAAACGGAGCTGTTTCATGTGGTGACGGTGAATCCAGAAATCACAATGGCTTGCCAAACCGATAGCAGGCTACGTTCCATCGTTGAAGAAGCAGGTCTCATTACCGCTGACGGGATTGGAATTGTGATGGTTTCCCGTTTAAAAGGCAGCAATCTTCCTGAGCGCGTTACTGGCTATGATATGCTATTAAGGCTGCTTGAGGCTGGAAACCAGAAGAAATGGTCGTTTTATTTTTTGGGTGCAGATCCTGTAACCAGCGAAAAAGCATATGAGGCCATTAGTAAAACCTATCCAAATGTTCTAATCTCGGGAAGGCACCACGGCTTTTTCACTCAGGATGAAGAAGCTGGTCTTGTAGAAGAAATTCACGCAGCAAAACCGGATGTTTTAATAGTAGCCCTTGGCGCCCCTTATGCTGAGCGCTGGATTCATAAGTATAAATTAAAGCTGAATGCCAGGATTGCGATTGGCGTCGGGGGCAGCCTGGATGTTATTGCCGGAAAAGTAAAAGGATCACCAGAAATTTGGAAGAAGCTTAATGTGGAATGGCTGTACAGATTAATTCAGCAGCCCTCAAGATGGCGCAGACAATTGATTTTACCCCGCTTCGCTATCAGCGCATTGTTGCATAAAGATAAAAGCTGAGACGGGCTTAAGTAAAAGCAAAAAACCGTTAGCCGTGATCAATGACCACACTAACGGCTTATGCATATATACCCTGCTTACTTCAAACCCGTCGTACTGATACTATCCAATATATACCGACGGAGAAAAATAAAGACGATAAGTACCGGTACAATCGATATCAACGATCCTGCGGATACGACGGACAAGTCAATGTTAAAGGACGATTGGAACATCGCGAGACCAAGCTCCATCGTATAAAGCGTCTTGTCGTTGATGACGATTAATGGCCAGATGAACGAATTCCAAGCTTCGATGAAAGCAAAAATACCGAGTGCACTCATTGGCGGAATACAGAGCGGGAATACAATTCGGAGAAAAATCGTCCATTCTGATGCTCCCTCTACCCGTCCGGATTCAATAATTTCATCAGGAATTTGCTGTATAATATTTTGTCGCATAAAGAAAATCCCGAAGCTCATAACAAAGTACGGCATGAGCAAGCCTAGAAACGTATTGACCAAGCCCAATGTCTGCATCTGCAAATAAAGCGGAATCATGTAAATTTCAAACGGCACAATGGCCGTCGCCAGAATTAGCGAGAATAATACATTTTTCCCATAGAACTCAAATTTGGCAAATATATACCCTGCCACCGCTGATGTAAATACAATACAAAGAGCCGAGATCGAAGCCATCAATAAACTATTCGTAAAGTAAAGATGGAAGGGCGCAGCTTTAAATACGGCCACAAAGTTATCCAGATGAAACCGTTCCGGCAGGAACACTGGAGGCCATACATTGAGTTCAGGCTGAGTCTTGAAGGCCGTTGTAAACATCCAGAAAAACGGAACCAGCATCACTGCTGCGCCAATCGTTAATAAAATCACTTTGATAGTGCCTACTACTCCAAGTTTGCGGTCCATTATTTCATCCCCTTGCTTGAAGTCGTTTTTTCCTTTGCCAAGCCCATTTGAATAAGCGTCAGCACGAACACAATGGCAAACAAGATAACAGCTTCGGCCGAGGAGTAGCCCATTTTAAAGAATCGGAAGCCGTTTTCAATCATGTCGTACACTAACACACGAACCACATATCCTGGCGATCCTTGCACGTCAGAAGCGAGAATATAAATTTGGCTGAAAACATTGTAGCCATGAATTAACGTAATAACAGAAACAAATACAGTAATTGGCTTCATAATCGGAAGCGTAATATGCCAGAACGCTTTCGCGCCGGTCGCTCCATCAATGGCCGCTGCTTCGTAGTATTCCTTGGAAATACCCTTCAAGCCTACTAGAAATATAAGCATATTGTATCCGACTGTCTTCCACACGGTGAGCATAATGACGGAGATAATAGCAAGTGTAGGGTCCAGCAGCCAAGCCTTGGGAGCGATACCAAAAAACGAAATAAAATAGTTCAGCAGTCCACTGTTAGAATCCAGAATCATTTTCCAAACAACCGTAACAGGAACCATCGGCGTTATAACCGGCAAGAAATAAATCGCCTCGAACCATGATTTGAACTTGATCCTTCTTACTAAAGCATTGGAAATAAGCAGCGCTAGCGGTACATTGAAAATGAGAATGCCAAAAGCGATTATGGTCGTATTATAAAGTGAAATGAGGAACATATCACTTTGGAAAAGCTCAATGTAATTGTCAAATCCGATAAATGGTTTATCCATAGATACTAAATCCCAATTAAATAAGCTCATATAAAACGTTTTCAAGATCGGAATGAAGCGTAAGTACGTATATATTAACAATATAGGTGTTAACCCCGAGATTACAAACCAATGTGCCTTGCTGAGGCGCTTTTTTCTTTTTACAGTAGCATCCATACATTTCTCTCCTTAATAAAACATATAAAGGCGGCCTATCACCTAATCTAGATAGGCCCCCCTATTATTACTCGGCCAGATGTCCTGCTTTTTTCAAAATTTCAATCGTTTCTTTCTCAGCCTCTGCCAATATAGCTTTCATCTTGTCCACATTGCCTACGAGCGAAGGGTCGGTAAAACCTTTATTAGCTAACCGATCTGCAAACTTGGTTTGAAGTTCATCGTGCTCTGGAATCGAAGGGTATACCTCCAAATGATTGTATTTAGCAAAGAAGCTTATGAGCTGAGGCGTTTCTTTAAATACATCATCTAGTTTCAAATCATCGCGAACCGGATGCCAGCCTGTCATTGTAAGCTGCTGTTTATGATTATCCTGCTCCATTAGAAAGCGGATGAAATCCCACGCCGCTGTTGCTTTATCTCCTTTGGCGGAATTGGTCACGTAGAAATCTTTTTCCACTACGATATTGGCCGCTGGCAGTGTTGCTGTGCCGTAATCCAAATTGGGAGCCTTTTGCTTGATATCCCCGATAACCCATGATTCACGAACCAACATAGCCGTTTTTTCCATTTCGAATGCTTCTGCATCATGCTTGATAACCGGATCATCGGTCTTATATTTATGCACCATATCTACATACATCTGGAAGGTTTTCAAGCCCGATTCGTTATTGTAATCAGGTTTATACTTGCCGGGGGAAACTTCCTTTAGGAACGTTCCGCCATTTTGCAATTGCATAACCCAGAACTTCTCGGCAACACCGCTACCACCTCCGGTAAGGCGAAGACTAAGACCGGAACGTTCGACTTTACCGGCTGCGTCATATTTGGTAAGCTTTTTCGCATATTCCACTAGCTGATCCATCGTTTTTGGAGGCTCGGTCAGACCTGCTTCAGCAAACATCTTTTTATTGTAAAACAGAGCTGCATTCGCCATCATATGTGGAATTCCGTAGACTGCATTATTGAAGACGGCATCCTTAACCACAACTTCCGGAAAAATCCCGCTTTTCACGAAAGCAGACAAGTCATCCGGCGCTTTTTGAATCATGTTCGTTTGAACATATCTTAGCGCAAGGCTAGGGTTAACCGAAATAATGTCGGCAGCGCTATTAGAAGGGATGGCCGTTGATATCTTCTTTTCGAAATCCTTAAGCGGGAAGGATGAAATGTTAACCTTTACGTTCGGATGCTCTTTCTGGTAGGACTCGGTCATAATCTTAAACCAAGGATCCAGCTCCGGATAGCCTGTCCATAAGCTGATCTCCACTGGATTCGTAGTTACCTTAGCCGGGGTTGTTGCTGCCGTATTTTCAGCGGGAGCTTGCTTGGAGCATCCCGCAATAGCCAATGATAATGCAGCTGCTATTAAAGCCATACCTTTGATGTTCATTCTTTATATGTCCCCTTTAACTTGTTATTGTCTACATGAATAAGTGTATGATTTTGTCGAATTTATTCATATAGCAATAATTAAAGGTCTATGTGTAATTTTTTAAGCATGTGTATTTCGATACTCTTGAGGTGTTGTACCAAAATGCTTTTTGAATACTTTTATAAAATAATGGGGATTCTGGTAGCCTACCTCTATCGATATCTCAAAAATTTTCTTCGTGCTCGACATAAGCAGCTTGCGTGCTTTTTCCATTTTGAGCCGTGTCATATAATCGCTGATGTTCTCACCCGTCTCCAGCTTGTACAACTTAGACAAATAGGCAGGATGTAAATGGATATGATCCGAAATAGCCTGAACGGAAATGTCACTGGAAAGGTTAGATAAAATATATTTCTGGGCCTCCTTCACCGCTACCATTCGGGCACTCTTAATCTCATTCTTCGAATGCTGCTCCAGCTTGCCAATCACATTCCAAACCCATTCCTTTAAATGGCCTACTGTTTTGATGGGTGCAAGCTCTTTGCCTCGCATATAATCAGTGTCAATCATATCGGCTAACATTCGGCCGTTCTTATGGGCAAAATACGAAAATGTGGCAAACAAATTAAAGAACACGGAAGTAATGTGCTCCGGTGATTTGACCCAATCGCTCTCCAGTTCTTCGAGAATGGCGGTCAATTTATTACTCACCGCTTCCCAACTTCCGGCTTCCAGCAAATGCATCAGTAGCGGGGACTCATACAATCGCTCTAAGGAACGAATATCGGCCATTTCATCCTTATCGGCAATATAAATCGGCAAGTCCTTTTCACTCCCAAAGCGTTTACCAAAGAGAAGCAATAAGTTGCTATACAATTTGGAGATGTCGCCTGGAAAAACACCCCAATGCCCCAGTAGAATAGATACTTGTTTCTTCAGATAATGCTGTATATTCAGCTGAATCTGATTGGTCAGACGTTTTAAGTGAATATGCAGCCGTTCCTGTTGGCCTTGTTCCCATGGTTCCTTAGGCATCAGCACCAAGACCAAATAATCATGGACATCCTTGCAGTACCAAACGTGAAAGTACTCCTCGACGGTTTCCTCCGCCAAGTTTCCGATAGCAAACTCGATCAAAGACATTTCAAACGGATTATAATCAGAAAACTGTTCTTTGTAGCGGATCATCATCATCACAATGTGGTTGTCTAGACGAATGGGCATTTCCAGCAAGTTCATTTTTTCTTCCAAGCGGTTTACCGATATTCTTGACCCTTGAAGCAGATCATATAAAAGCTCGCTGCGAAGCCTTGGAAGATGATCCCGCATCGCATGCTTCGCCCGGTTATAAGCTTCATGGTTTTCTTTAGCAATCCGAATCGTTTCCACAACGAAAGAAACACGTTTTATTAGATCTTCATCACTGACGGGCTTCAGCAAATAGTCGCATATATTATTTTGTATCGCTGTCTGGGCGTACTCAAAATCCGCATGCGCTGTCAACAGCATGCACTTCGTGTGCTTCCAGTGCTCATAAATAAACCTGGATAGCTCAAGGCCATCCATCCCGGGCATGCGAACATCTGTAATGACAATATCAATCGGATATAAGGCGAGTATATTCATCGCCTCGGATGCCGAGTAGGCTCTATGAACCCTGTGAATATCCATGTCAGCCCAGTCGATTGTAACAGCCAGCGTATCCACAACATTCATTTCATCATCTACTAAAAGCAACTGAAGCATCGAGGTGCCTCCTTCTAAGTCAGATTCTATCTGAGTTAATTCTACAATCCAGTTTTCCAAGCAATCGTGACTCTAAGCCCGCCTAATGGAGAAGGAGAAAACAACAGCCCTGCATTTTCGTTAAATTGATAATTCAGTCGCTGGTGAACGTTCCAAAGCCCGCAACCCCCCTCTGGGTCAAGAGGCAGGGACACCTTGACCCCAAGGCCTGCCAGTTGCTCCTCGCTTAACCCATTGCCATTATCATCGATAATAATCCGGCATTCCTCTCCCTGTTGCTCCCCTGTAATCGATATAATGCCATATTGATTACTCTTTTCAATGCCGTGTATAATAATATTTTCCACGATCGGTTGAAGCGTCAATCTGGGAATTTGCAGCTGCCGCATGGATTCAGGGATGTCCATTTCATAATGGAACCGCTCGATACGCAGGTTTTGGATGGTCAAATAGTTATCAATCAATCTGAGCTCCTCTTCAACCGTGGTCAGTGTATGCTCGATCTTGGTAATGTATCGGAAATACTCGGATAAGCTTAGAATCATTTTCGTTGCTGCTTGCTTATCATCAATGGCAATCATATTTTTCACAAAAAACATACTGTTGGCAAAAAAATGCGGATTGATTTGAGACTGAAGATGCTTCAGTTGTGCATCGCGAAAACGGATGTTTTCCATATATACCTTCTCAAGAAGCCTTTGAATCTCTTCGGCCATGTCGTTAAATTTCGCAAATAAGAAGTCAAATTCGTTTCTCGGCAAATAGTTCAAACGATGCGAATATGACCCTGTTTGAATCATTTTAACCCCATTTAAAAGCACCTGAATGGGCCGTTGAATCCGTCTATATAGAAATACAATGAAGATGATGCTGATCATCAGCATTAACGAAATAGCTATATAAAATAAATTACGGCTGTTTGTAATGGGGGCAAGCACCTGATTGAGCGGTGTATAATCAATCACGTACCATCCCAAGCTGTTCAAGCGAATATAGTCCACCATGTATTTTTCATGGTTAATCTCAGCATTCAGACTTCCGCTGTCCCCCAAAACTTGCCTCGATAAGAAATTAGCGATTTCATTCGATATTCCAGTCTCTGCTGCAGTACCCAATATCATATCGAAGCTGGGCTTGTAAAAAAAGGGTAACATCGTCTCGTCGTTCTTATATTCATTCAGCATTCTGATCAATTGGCTGTTATCGAAACGGACTTCAACCACTGCATTAGCTTCAATAAGGCTGCGATTAACCAGAAGCGGATTCGATATTTTTTTGGAAAAGTAACCCTCGCTATCGCTGCTTGTTTGACCTGCATGGTATTCCCAAAGGGCGGTTGTAATCCGCTTTAAAGATTCGTCCGTATAGATACTACTATAATCGTTGGAAAGCGCCCGCTTCACCTTTGGAAAATAGATCGTTAATCGGTTAGTCCAAGTGCTTGTCGCACTTAATAGACTAAGTTTTTGAATAGTCGCTTCCTCAGCTTCAAGCTGCTCAAACGACTCGCGGTTATCTTCTACACTGCCCAACTCTTTAATACTCGGATCTCTGCTGACGACAATCGCTGAGCTTGATAACC
Source organism: Paenibacillus agricola (assembly GCF_011440305.1). Lineage (GTDB taxonomy): Bacteria > Bacillota > Bacilli > Paenibacillales > NBRC-103111 > Paenibacillus_S > Paenibacillus_S agricola. The sequence continues at coordinate 110,783 of NZ_JAAOIW010000008.1, forward strand.
GGTCTATAGTGTTATCGAGCTGTGTTCCGAAGAAGGAGAGCCGCTTTAAATTTTTCTCTCGAAGCGATTGTTCGACTACGTTAACTGAAACCGTATTCGTATAACTATAGATGAGGACGAGTGAAAGGAACATAAGCACAATCAGCAGCGCCAGCTTGCTAAACGTATTCCACCGATGAAACATGTGATTTTCCCCTCAATTCTTCTTGTCACCCTCAATAATGGTTTGAAGCTCTTTGTTTGCTTGATTAGCGGCATGTTGAATGTCTTCACCCAGAATAGCTTTCACCACAATACCGCCAACAACATCCCTCGCTTCAGGAACGCTCATTACAGAAGGCACGCTGTGTCCGATTCCCTTCTCCATGGTGTCCTGGATAGCCTTCACTAGATCACTTGGAAACATCTCGATCCCATCTTTGGATGCCCAGATGGAATTCCGCGCTCCAGGAATGCCGTTTCGTTGAATTCTAAGCACATTTTCCTTATTTGTAACCCATTCCATAAAGGCCCAAGCCGCATCTCTGTTTTTGGCTTTGGGGTTCATTGCAAACGACCATGATGCAATACTGGAGGGTCTTGCACCTGCGCTGCCAGCAGGAAATGTCGCGAAGCCGACATGATCTTGGACGACAGAGATTTCGGGATCAATTGCATTCCTATAAAGCGCTGCCGAATCCACTAGAAAAGCTGCTTTTCCTTGTGCAAACAAGCCAATCGATTGTGGCCAGGACATGTTCACGACTCCGCGAGGCCCGTAATTTCTTAGTAAATCTGCGTAAATCTTAAAGCCTCGGATGGCATCCGGCGTATTCAGAGTCGCTCTGTCACCATCCAAATAGTCGCCGCCTTCGCTAAAAAGAAAGGAGGAAACCGTGGTCACCAACGCGTTGCGCTGGCCACGGGAGACAAAGCCATAAAAATCATGCTTTGGATCATGCAGCTTTTTCGCAGCCTCTTGCAATTCAGACAACGTTTGTGGAACTGGGACGTTATTTTTTTGCAGTACATCTTTGTTGTAATACAAAATAAACTGATCGGTAAATAACGGAATAGACATTAATTGTCCATTCACCGTGCTGCTCTCTATCGTAGCCTTGGAGAAATCGGAAAAATCATAAGCCTCATTTCTCATCACATAACCATTCAGTGGAACTGTCCATCCATTTTTGTAAAACAAAATCTTATCCATATAGGCTCTATACATAAACACCTCGGGGGTCTCGGCCAAGGACGTTAATTGGACAGCCATCTTTTGATGAAGCTGCTCCTCTGAGAAGATCTGAAGATCAACCTTCATACCCGTATTATGGGTGAATTCGGGAATCCATTTTCTCATAATGTTACTCCATGGATGGTTTGCTGCAAATACGGTTAGCTTTTGTCCCGCAAATGGTTTGGTCTGCAACAGCGTATCTGTCTTAACTTCTTGCTTGCAGGCTGTAAGTGTAAGCAGCAGAACGATGCCCACAACCCAGCCTTTCCCTCGTCTTGTCATGGATAGCCCCTCCCGTGCATTGATCATGTTCATATTTTCCCCATGAAGGGCACTCGGCAAACTATAATTATTGGGAGCTTGATTTATAAGAAAACGAAGCCTCCGCTCCCACTTTCGCAGCGGTTTCGGAGGCTCCTACGGTCATATTGGGGGACTGGCTGAATTGAAGTCACCCTTTCTTTTTACTTTTTTTATGTACAACCGGTACATGTTTATAGCTGCGCACCATAGGATTTTTACATAAAGGACAATCAGGTAAAGTTTCTGTAACAAACTCCTTACGTGTCCATGCTTTACAGTCAGGCTGCTTGCATCTCCATATTTCAATTTGCTCTAATTCTTGCTTTCCTTCATCTTCTAAAGTTGTAGTTGCCATTGTCAAATCAGATCTCCTTGCGTTAATTTCTAGACTATTCATTATTATACAGAAGGTTAGGATTAGCAAGCCTTAATGTAAGCCTTGCAGTGTGGCGCTACTAGGTTATGAATGAAAATTAGCTCCAAAGGTTAAATTAACAAGGATTGTATCATCAAGGAGGTTACATGAATGGACAGCACCCACGAGTTTGTCGAAAAGCTGCACGACACACAGAAAAAGGCTGAAGCAAATAAAAAACACCAGGGTAAAGGAACCCCTAGTGACAAGCTGCCCAACAAACAGCACACTACCAATAAATAGTTCGGTATGTTAAACACTAGCTCGATATGCTAAAAACCATGCTCCTGAGGGGCATGGTTTTTTGCGTTGCTCGCCGGTCGGCGTCTAGGTGAGCCCGCCTGCCTGCCATTCGCCAGACTTCATGCTTTCGGGCATATCCGCCCTAGACGAAGCTTATCGCCTATTTCCGACCATAGTCGGCCTTAATTTCTCCCCAGGCCTTCGTATCCCACTTCAAGATCGGATTCGTATAGTTATTGTTCTGCAGCCATGCCAACGCGCGGTCAACAAGCGTCCAAATTTCCTTCGTTGATTCGTCCCGCGGCAGTGTGGTTGCGACCGTCCGTTTGTTAATCCAGCTCATCGCTGTCTTCGAATCGGTGTAGATGGTCATTGTGCTATTACGTTGCTTCAAATAAGCGAGCGCATGGACAATTGCCAGAAATTCGCCGAGATTGTTCGTCCCCTTAGCGATCGGCGGATGCTCGAAGATCACTTCCCCCGTGCGTGTGCTTACCCCTTTGTATTCCACGATCCCCGGGTTCCCTTTGCTCCCTACATCGACTGAGATGCTGTCCAGCACGACTTGCTCGGGCAAACTCCCATTAGCCGCAGACTTCGCCGCCTTTGATGCTGAGCCGCCGCTGCCACTCGCAGCGCTAGTCTTGCTAGCCGCTCCGCTTCCAGCAGCAGCCTTGGCGCTTGCGAACGAAGCCTTCCAGCCGCGAGCCAGCGCTGCCTGAGCTTCCGCTGCACTCTCATAGGCTTTGAACTTAGCCTGCGGATAACCATTCGTCTGCAGCTGACAATCTGCCCAGCTTGTATAAATACCGGGTACCTTCCCTTCCCACACTACATAAAACTTTTGCTTGGCCATGGAAAAGCTTCACCTTCCAAACTGGATATGGTTTTTATGTTCTGCCTTATTAAGCTTGATAATTTTTGAAAAACTCGATGAAATATGCGCCATATTTGAAAAATTTCGCTTCGCCAATCCCTTTGATCTTCAGCATCGCGGCCGGATTCGTCGGCTTGATCCCGCACATTTCGCGCAGCGTGCTGTCCGGGAAGACGATGTACGGCGGGATCCCCTCGCGTTTGGCAATCGTCATCCGCAGCTGCCGCAGCTCGTCGAACAGGTCTGCTTCGACCTCACGTGCCACAGGCTCCTGGCGGAGGCGCAGCTTCTGCTCGACGCGCTCGCTGCCAGCCAGTACAGCCTGTGCCTTGGTATGCAGCCGCAGCACTGGGAACTTGCCATCCGTGATCAGCAGGTAGCCTTCGGCCACCAGCAGCTGGATCAGGTCGACAATTTCCTTCTCTGTGCGGTCCTTTAGCAGCCCGTAGGTGGTTAATTTGTCGAAACCCATCTCCAGCACCTTCTTGTTGCGCGAGCCCTTCAGCACCGACGCAACCGTCGTTGCCCCGAAGCGCTCCTTCATTCTCCGCACGCAGGAAAAGATTTTCTGTGCTTCGATGGTGATATCCGTCAGCTGCCGCTCCGTGCTGCAGCTACTGCAGCGACCGCAATCCTCGCAATCATCACCGAAGTAGCGGACAATATACCGCTGCAGGCATTGCGAGGTGTGGCAATAATCGGCCATCTGCTGGAGCCGTCGGTATTCCTGCGCCTGCCGCTCTGGGTCGCCGATCGACTGCTCGATCAGGAATTTCTGGATATGAATGTCCTGTGGGCTGAATAATAGCATGCATTCACTGGGTTCGCCATCACGTCCGGCACGTCCGGCTTCCTGGTAATAGGCCTCCATATTTTTGGGCATATTATAATGTATGACATAACGGACGTTCGATTTATCAATCCCCATCCCAAACGCATTACTGGCCACCATCACGGTAATTTCATCGTAGAGGAATTGTTCCTGCACGATAGCCCTTTCTTTATCCGTCATTCCTGCGTGATATTTGCCAACAGGAACCCGCTGCTTCTTCAGCAGCTCATACAAATTGTCTACTTCCTTGCGCGTAGCCGCATAGATGATGCCCACCTCGGCATCATGCTCGCGGATGTAGCCAAGCAATACGTCGCGCTTGTTCTCGCCTTTAATGACGGAGAGCGCTAGGTTCTCACGCGCAAAACCCGTTACGAACACTTCCGGCTCCCGCAGCTGCAGGTGCTTGACAATGTCCACACGCACCTGGTCGGTGGCAGTGGCCGTAAAGGCCGCGACAATCGGCCGCTTCGGCAGCAGCGTCACCAGCCGGCTGATCGCCATGTAGCTCGGGCGAAAATCATGGCCCCACTGCGAAACGCAATGCGCCTCATCGATCGCGACCATCGGTACTTCCAAATCTGCGAGCAGCTCAATAAACCGCTCGGACTCCAAGCGCTCTGGAGCCACATAGAGCAGCTTATATTCGCCTTGGCGCGCCTTGCGGATACGCTGCTCCACTTGGGCGTAGGAAAGCGAGCTGTTGATGTAAGCTGCCGACACACCGATGCTGTCCAGCCCATCCACCTGGTCCTTCATCAGCGAGATCAATGGGGATACAACAATAGTTGTACCGCCCAGGAGCATCGCCGGAACCTGGTAACAGATCGATTTGCCTCCCCCTGTGGGCATGATCCCAAGCGTATCCTGCCTATTTAAAATGCTGGCAATCACCTGCTTTTGTCCGTCTCGGAAGGATCCATAGCCGTAATATGTTTTCAGCAGCTTTTCTGCCTGCTCCATCGTACCTACCACATCATGCTCCCCCTTTATTACGTGCATACCGTGAAAGAATAGGCTCACCATCCCATAGCACTTCCGTTGGTGCTTTTCGTTCAAGCATCGCTGGTTCTTCTAACAGAAGCAGAAAATTTTTGGTAGGCAGCTCGCCCAAGCCATGCTTTGCAGACAGCTTGTCCAAGAAGGGGCGCATATCCTCATGCTGGCCCGACATATTGCCCCCTTGCTCCGAGAACGCGTATAAGGCGCTTGCCACCGGAACTCTTTTTACCCGAAAATGCTCCACAGCCCGCAAAAAGAAATCCCAATCCCAATAATGGTACATCTCCACATCAAATAACCCAAGCTGCTCATGGAGCTCTTTGCGATACAAACAGCCTGACGAGACGAAGGTCGAAAATTTACGCATTGCTTCTATATCATGCTTATAGGCAAATACGAACCTTTTGGTCGCACGCCGCGTCTGCCCATCCAGCACATAATCAAAAATTTCCACATCCGAATACACCATATCACAATCGGTAATTTCCTCCAGCATCCGCTCAATATGAGTCGGTAGCAGAAGGTCATCATCGTCACATAAAACAATATAATCACCACGCACTAGCTCCAATCCCCGATTGCGGGCGTGCACATGCTTTAAATTATGCTCCATATCCACGATCGTAATATCCAGCTCCGGGTAAAGCTTAAGGAGGAATTCAACGGATTGCCCGGCATCATTGACTATAATAATTTGTAAATGCCGATAAGTCTGCCTAAACAGCGATTCTATCAGCTCACTAACATAACCAGCCCGATTAAATGTCGGAATAATAACCGATATTAACGGTGTTTCCCCTTCGAACATGCGCTCGCCAGATTTTTCCATCCCCATTGTCCCTCCTTATAGCGTTCTTTAGAACTCTTGCCACGTAAGCATTATCTTTTAACTTTACGCATCCACACAAAGCCGCTACTCTCAAAGATACCAAAAAAGTCGCTAAAAGGGAAACGAATCCCTCTCCCATCCATTTAATGCCTATCTTCGTCCAAAAAGGTTTTAAAGGGCAACTGTCGAATTGTGTTTAGATGCAGAAATGTGTTAGATTCATATAATGGGGGATTTTGACGATGGCATGGAAACCTATTTACGATAGCGAACAGCTATCCCTTATCGCAGATGATGAGTTGAAAGTCGCTATGCTTGAGGTTAGCAGTGGCGGATATGTTCCACGTTACGTAACCTTGCATTGGAATGAGCAAGAGCTGGCTGAAGTCATTCAGGCTCTCCAGAGCGCCCAGCAACTCTTAAAGGGTGACTCCGCCTAATCGGGCGATCGGGTCCGGCATTCGCAAGTAAAGCTATACAATCAGGAGGATTATAAATATGCACAGGTTAAAAAGCTTTCAGTGGATAGTTATTGGATTAACTATTTGCATGCTGATGGTCGTTCCTTTATCTGCTAGTGCCGAAGAGTCTGCACAAATACCTATATATATTTCCCAGGAAAAACAGCAATGGGCCGAGCAGCCCTTTATTGAACAAGGCAACACAATGGTACCCATGCGCGCTTTATTCGAGAAGCTCGGATTTAATGTAACTTGGGACGCGGAACGGCAGATGGCAACAGCTGTCAAAGGCGGGTTAAGCATTATGCTGACGATTAACAAGGGCACAGCTGTCGTGAATCAGGCTGCCTACTTTCTTGAGGTATCGCCTAAAATCCACAACAACAGCACGTATATACCTCTACGTTTTGTAAGCGAGGCTGCGGGTGCGGACGTGGCCTGGGATGAAACCGAGCGCTCGGTGCAAATCAGCTTTGACGATGTCCCGCAAAATAAGATTCGCAAGCTGATCGAAAATGTGACCCAGAGCAGCAGCTTTGTGCAATCGGTTGTCGTCTTGACAGGAGGCGATGGCATTAAAAAAAATGGTATGGAAATCAAAGAGATCATCATGGGTGAAGATGGCATTACGGCTCAAGTCGTGTTCGAAGCTGGCTTCACGGTTTCCAAAGCGATTAAATCGCCTACAGGTATTACGATTTCTCCTGCAGAATCGGTCATTTATGAATATACCTGCGAGATTTACAAGGATTCCTTTGACCAATGGATTCTTAAGACCCAGCCTGGAGCCATGCCGTATGAGCAAAAGGAAAAAAAGCCTTTTATGGGATAAAGATTACGGATAACAAAAAGGCACTAAGGACCATTAAGGTTCCAGTGCCTTTTTATATTTGATTTTACATGCGCCGCAGCTTGATGTCTTGATAAGATTCCCAAGCTACAGCGATCAACCGATACATGATATAACTGCCGACATAAGCTCCACAAGCGAGAAAACGCACATCGGCGAACAGCTCATGAATGGTCGTCATCATCACTTCTTTATTTTTATTAATATCGTAAATCTTCACGGCGACCATAATGCCGATAACCCATCCGCTGCCAATAGCAAGCCAATCAAAGCCCAAGCCCACTCCATTGCCACGATTCCATTTGGCCGCCGAGAACATAAATATCGGGATAACAATAACAGCCGCTCCGATTGCGAAAGCCATGATCAACCACCTCCATTTACAAGTATAGGGTCCAGCTCCACTTTTGATACTAGATGATCGAAGCGAACTCGATCGAAGTTACTTGATTCTTGAAAAAAAGCGAGCCCCATGGCTCGCTTTCATCCTTATAGGATTACATGGTTCCTCACATTTGTACGCTATGCTTAAGGGGCGATTAGGCGGATCACTTTGCCTTCTTCAGCAAGATCAGCTGTCCAGCCCGTTACTTCTGCGAAGATTTGTACAGGGACCACCAGTCTTTCACCTTGCATGGTAACCATGGCGCTTGCTACCTTCTTCTCTACATTATGGATGACCACATCAGAGCCTGGGGAGAAGATGACGCTATTTCCATTCCATGACATGGTTGCCGAGCGATCCATTTCATTCCAAGCGAGTGTCGCACCCACGGCATCCGATGCATAACGAAGTGGAATGTAAGTAAAGTTGTCTTTAAGGAAAGGGGCAACATCCATCATCATTTTATGGCCGTTAACATCGACTTCTGTATGGTTGATTTTGAATATTACTGTGCTTTTCCCAACGTCTGGAAGCTTGTTAGCTGGGAACATAGCTGGGAATTGTGTTGAAATGCCAGCAGCAAGTACATCAGTTGTTTTGAACATGTGGCTGTAAGCCATTTCTACATTAGGATATGTGAAGCTATAATCTTGCTTGGCATACGTATCAAAGGTGGTTAGCAAATGGTTGATGTGTTCCTTCAATGCTTTGCTGATGTCCGCTTCAATAAAGTTCTGTGGATTCGCTGTTGCAAAAAATTTGGCTTGCTCCGCCCGGTAAGCATCAAGGTTGTCTACAGCCATTTTCATAGCCGTGGTATCCTTCGCGGCCGTTGCCTTCACATAACTAACGAAGTAGCCGATGTGGGATGCCCAGATGGGTTTGAAAGCATTACCGGCATCTTGGCCATACGCAAGAGCAATTACAGCCGTCAGGTCGTCTGTGTTTTGTCCAAGAGCCACAACTGCTGGTTCAAAATCCATTTTACCATCCATACCTTTTTGCATAGCCAGTATAGCTAACAAAGCATGCTCTCCCAATACTTGGCCAAGTGCACCACGAAAGTCGGCAGTTGGAGAATTGATTGCTGAGGTTGAGAATTTATCCGGATACTGGTTAGCTATACCGCTGGCCAGCATATCAGCTGTATCAAACATATGTCCGTAAGCCATACGCGCATTCGCATAGGCACTCGTATAATCTTTATTAGCATAAGCGTTTAACGCATCTAATAAATGATTGATATGTACTTTTAATTCTTCTTCAATAGCGGCTGCTTTAAAGTTCTCTGGATTGGCTGACGCGAAAAACGCGGCTTGTTGAGTACGGTAGCTGTCTAGCTTCATAATAGCGGCTTTACGGCCGACATCATCCTTAGTAACTGTTGCATTCACATAATCAACCAAGTATGTAAGGTGTGATGCCCAAATTGGCTTAAACACCAGTCCTGCATTAGGACCGTATACAGATGAAATCGCAGCTGTTAACCTATCTGTGTTTTGGTTTAACAAATCCGCTGCTTTCGTGAAGTCAGCCGATTTATCATAGCCTTTTTGCATAGCTATAACCGCAAGCAAGGCATGCTCTCCCAGCAGCTGGCCGAGCCCTGCACGAAGATCGCCTGCTGCAATCATTGAATCATTGGTAGGCGTTGCCGCCCCAACCACTGCTGGCAGCATTAAGGCGATACAGAGCATTAGTAAAACTAATTTAGTTTTCAAAAGCTTCATCCATTCACCGCTCCTTTTATCTCACCAAGTGTTAATTCGGTTTACACTTACCGGTATTAACCAATTAAGGTAATTTACCCTTGGCCTTTCTCTGTGAAACAAATTTTAAGTAGGATAACAGTTAGTTGGATAACAGTTGCTTATCAGCACACGAACCTTGCAGCAATAGCCTGCTTTCTGCTTCTTGCTTTTAGTTTGTCCATCTGCTACGATAAAATGAGAACATATATTCGTATAAAATGAGGTGGCAACCCAAGATGTCTATAGCTAAATCTTCCACAATCCAATCCAAAATTCAATATGAACCGATGCAAGCCAAAACCATACTAAATCCAGTAAAAGCTCCCTCGATGCCATTTGATTGGTCCATTAATCCATATCGCGGCTGCCAGCATGGCTGCAGCTTCTGTTATGCGCGTTCGACCCACTCCTTTCTCGGAGAGGAGGCCAATGACGCGTTTCAGAACCATATTTTCCTCAAATCCGACGCCCCTGCCATTCTAAGGGCACAAATCCTCAAGCGTCTTCGTGGTCATACGAGAATTGCCGATTGGAGACCAGTAGCGATAGGCACAGCCACAGATCCCTACCAGCAAATTGAAAGCAAAGCGATGCTAACCCGCGGCTGCTTGGAGGTATTAGCCGAATTCCAGATTCCGATCACAATCACTACACGCTCTCCGTTAATTCTAAGGGATCTGGACCTGCTCAAGAAGCTGCCTATGCTTTCGGTCAATATTAGCATCAGCACATTAAACAACAAAATCTGGCGCCAGTTCGAGCCCGCAACCCCTTCGCCAGCCCAACGGCTCGTTACGGTAGAGCGGCTGAATGAGCAAGGGATTCCTACAGGAATATTCGCCGCACCGTTACTTCCATATTTGACAGATGGTGAAGCCGACTTGGAGGAGCTGGTGGCCGCTGCTTCCCAAGCAGGAGCGCAGTTCTTTATGCCCTCTTTCTTGCGCCTAAGCACATCAGCCGTCAAAGTATGGTTCTTCCAAGCGCTGCAGCAGCATTATCCGCAGCTAACGCAAACCTATGCCCAGCTATATCAGTTTTCCGGATCCTTGCCCTCTAGCTTTCGGGATCCTGTTATGCGCAAGCTCGAAGCTATGCTGCTACAGCATAAAGTGGATATGCAAAAGTTCGTACCTGCCACTGAACCTCAATTGTCAAACGCAGCCTTGGGAAACGAAGAAAACGAAGATGCGGGACAACCTATGCAGCTGACTTTATTTTGAATAAAGCGGGATACGCTGCCTTGCTTTTATTCCTTAAGGGGCTGCCGTATAATATAACTTGTCTATAGAGTGCCGACAAGGAGGCTGGTTGATAATGAGGAATTTTGCTGATCAATTGGAGAAATACGCTGAACTGGCTTTAAAAGTAGGCTTAAACATACATGAGGGACAAACGCTAGTTGTTTTTGCACCGATTGCGGCAGTTGAGTTTGTACGCATCATTGCCCAAAAAGCTTATGAAGCCGGTGTTTGGCAGGTTCTTGTGGAATGGGATGATGAAGCGTTGCGGCGTATTCGTTTCTTGCATGCGAGGGATGAATCGTTCCAGCAATTCCCCTCGTGGAAAGCCGTTGGCTTTGCCGAAATGGCACGTGAGGATGCTGCATTCCTGACCGTCTACGCGCCCAATCCTGAGCTGCTTAAAGGCATCGATGCGGGCAAGATTGCGCTAGCCAGCAAAACACAAATGAATGAGATGAAGGAATACCGCACCTATTTGCAGGCCGGTAAAGCCAGCTGGTCCATTGTATCGGTACCGACGCCTTCATGGGCTTCCAAGGTTTTCCCTGAATTGCCGGTTGAAGAGGCGATCGAGACGTTATGGGGCTATATCTTCCAAGCAACTCGCTTGGATCGCGAGGATCCCATCGGTGCATGGGAGGAGCATATTCGCCAGCTGCAGCAGCATGTCGCATATCTGAATAACAAAAGCTTCCGAAAGCTGCACTACACAGCACCTGGCACGAATCTGGTTGTAGAGCTGCCTGATGAACATCTATGGGTGGCGGGCGGTATTTATAATGAACGCGGAACGTTTTTTGTGCCGAACCTGCCTACCGAGGAAGTATTTACTCTGCCTGCCAAAGAAGGCGTCAATGGGACTGTAACCAGTACGATGCCACTGAATTACAATGGCAGTCTGATTGACCGGTTCTCGTTGACCTTTGAGAAAGGCAGAATCACCAGCTTCACCGCCGAAGAGGGTTATGAAACGCTTAAGCAGTTAATCGAAACTGATGAAGGCTCCCATTACCTGGGGGAAATTGCCTTAGTCCCTATCGGTTCGCCCATTTCAGCAATGGATGTTATTTTTTATAACACAGCATTTGACGAGAATGCATCCTCGCATTTAGCGATAGGTAGCGCCTATCCACTTTGTATCAAAGAAGGAACCTCGATGAGCAAGGAAGAGCTAGCCGCCCATGGGGCTAACAGCAGCCTAACCCATGTAGATTTTATGATAGGCTCTGCAGACCTTGATATTGATGGCGAGAACGCCGACGGAACACGGGAACCGCTTTTCCGCCGCGGAGCTTGGGTTTAGCTATTGCTACGACCGTTTCACGCATCAACAAAAAAGGAGCTACCCACTAATTCATTTCTGATTAGGGGGATAGCTCCTTTTTTCGAATATTCGGGAATCTTCCCATTCGTTAAAATGGTGTCCATCTCAGCTCGACCTGCTGTCACACCTGGCGGGCTTCCAAACGTTTAGCCACCACCGACAATGTAAAGTTCACAATAAAGTACATGACAGCTGCAAGCAGTAGAATCGGAACCACGAAGTTGACGTCCTGTCCATTAATGATTTGTGCATTATGCATCAGCTCGCCTAATGAAATCACGACAGCTAATGATGTATCCTTTAACAGTGAAATAAACTGGCTGACCATAGGTGGCACCATCCGCCGCAAAGCCTGCGGCAGCACAATATGCCATAACGCCTGTATATACGTGAGACCAGAGGAGCGCGCCGCTTCAATCTGCCCCTTGTCAATTGAATTCAAGCCGCTTCGCACGATTTCCGAGATCATGGCCGCTTCGAAGACGATTAGCGCCACAATCGCTGCATTCATTACGCTTAGCTTGATCCCGATTTCTGGGAGAGCGAAAAAGGTAAAGAAAATAATTAAGAGCAACGGCAAATTACGTATAATTTCCACAAAAACTGCGGTTAGCTGTGAAACGACAGGAAGCTTCGTGTAACGAACCGTCCCCATTAAACAGCCGATAATAAAGCTGAATATAATCGCAATGACAGCTACCTGCAGGGTGACTCCAAGCCCCATAAGCATGAAGCGGATATGCTCCCATGTATAGGCATCGATAAAGTTCATAAAGCCTCACCTCTCTGGCAAAAATCCTATGATCCGCCACTAAGGAACAACCGAATATTCATCTTTATGAGTATTCGGTTGTTTCTTAGTGGGATTTCGCAATCCTACGCTCTAGATAGGCAATTCCAAAACTCAAAGGAATCGTAATGATCAGATAAAATAACGCCACAAAAATATAAACGCTGAACGTCACGAACGTCTTGGTAGAGATCAGATCGGCATAATACATCAGGTCTAAGCCTGCTACCACGCTAAGCACCGATGAATTTTTGACGAGATTCAGAAATTGGTTGCCGATCGGCGGAATTACGATTTTGAGAGCCTGGGGAAGCACAATATAACGCATATTTTGCCCATAGGTTAACCCGGATGCACGCGCTGCTTCGGTTTGCCCTTTGGGAACTGCTTGGATACCTGCCCGTACGGCTTCCGCAATAAAAACGGCTGTGTAGATGGTTAAACCCAACGTTCCAGCCACAAACCCACTTAAGGGCAAACCCAGCGAGGATGGACCCAAGAAAAATAAAAACACGATTAAAATCAGTGGAATATTGCGGATAAACTCAATAAAAGCCGTACTGATCCAATTCAGCAGCTTAATTGGCGAAATTCGCATTACTGCCAATAGTGTACCTAAAATAAAGCTGCCAACTAGGGCAATAAGGCTAACTTGCAAGGTATTTAGAAACCCTTCTATATACATGTCCCAGTACTTGATCAAAATACTGAAATTAAGGAACTTGTCCATACCCGTTGAGGCCCCTTCCTTGAAAGCCGAATGGAATAGGATGAGTTGCCTATTCTGGCTGCTCATCCTATTGCCAAACTTTCACTATTTAGTAGGTTTTTCGCCAATCCATAGTTCATACATTTTATCGTAATCCCCACTAGTCTTCATTGCTTTCAAGAAATCATTCACATAAGTAGCGAAGCCAGTGTCACCTTTGCGAATAGCCATACCATACGGCTCATCCGTAAAGGTGCCACCCACCACTTGATATTCAGGGTCTTGCTTGACCATGCCATAAAGAATGGCATTATCTGTTGTTAAGGTATCACCTTGGCCTGCTTTTAATGCCGTAAATGCTTCCTGGTAGTTTTCAAACTCCAATACCGTAGCTTCTGGTGATTTCTTTCTAATATTATCTGTAGAAGTCGAGCCTTTTACTGCAAGCACCTTAGTTCCTTTTTTCACATCAGCAACACTCGTAATTGGGCTGCCTTTTTTCACTAACAGCGATTGTCCAGCTTTGAAATATACATCGGAGAATTCAACCTCTTGCTTACGCTCTTCAGTAATGGTCATCGTTGCTATGATCATATCGATATCGCCATTTTTCAACAAGGGAATCCGTGTTTTGGATGTTACTTCTTTAAGCTCAATCTTTGTTTCATCACCAAGAATTTTTTTCGCCAACGCTTTGGCGATATCAATATCAAAGCCCTCAACCTTGCCGCTGCCCGGATCCTTCAATCCAAAAAGCTTCGTATCGAACTTAACGCCAACAACTAGCTTGCCGCGCTTTTGAATATCTTCCAAAGTCTTACTGCCTGTTGCCGGAGCCGGAGTACCCGATGTTGTTGCAGGCGCAGGTGCTGCCCCTTGGGTTGCTGGTGTCTCCGTCTTGGTAGTACCACAGCCCGCTAGCACTAGAGCCACCATACTAAGTATAAAGGTAAACATAAACCATCTCTTTTTCGTTGTCATTCGAAATCCCCCTCAAATTTTAATGAATTTAATGATGTTGAAGCAAACGGCTAAGAAATAGCTGGGCGCGCTCCTCTTTGGGATTGGAAAAGAATTCGTCAGGAGCTGCTTCCTCCACAATCTGTCCTTGGTCCATGAATACAACCCGGTCAGCCACTTCACGAGCAAAGCCCATCTCATGGGTAACTACGACCATCGTCATTCCTTCGTGAACCAAGCTTTTCATTACATCCAACACTTCCCCAATCATCTCGGGGTCTAATGCGGATGTTGGCTCATCGAAAAGCATAATTTGCGGCTTCATCGCAAGGCCTCTAGCGATAGCAACCCTCTGCTGCTGGCCGCCCGATAATTGCGAAGGGAATACATCAGCCTTTTCGGGAATGCCTACCTTGTCTAGATAGTGCAGAGCCGTCGCTACCGCTTCCTTCTTCGAAACTCCGGTAACCTTAATCGGAGCCAATGTAATATTATCTACAACGGTTTTATGCGGATACAAATTAAAGTGCTGGAAAACCATCCCGATATGGCGCCTTAGCAGATTCACGTCTGCCTTTTTATCATGCACATTGGTGCCATTCACGACCAGTTGGCCGTCCGTAATGGTTTCTAAGCGGTTGATACAACGTAACAATGTACTTTTACCTGAGCCTGAAGGACCGATGATGACGACTACTTCACCTGCTTTTATGGACAAATTAATATCCGTCAACACCTGAAACTTGCCATAATGCTTATTCACATTGCGAAATTCGATCATTTCACACCCCCAATACAGCTTTTACCATATGCTTAAAACTTATTACCCACAATATGCAGTTTCTAACCCATCATGCAATTAACCAACAATTTATTTTCTATGGTTATAGAATAGGTAACTAATTATCGCCTTTATTCACAAATTTTGCAATACTATCAAGATATTATTTTACATGTAAAGTAATAGTATATAACACATAAATAACATGTTTGTATAAGGATTTAGACGCTTTTCCCTGTCTCTGAGTCCAAGCTTCCTACTGGTAGACTACATAAATTAAATAGAAAGGAGTGATAGCTATGAGATACACAACCCGAGTAGCAGGAACATCAAGAAGTAAGAGATGCCGCAACTTCTGTTCCAACACCTGTAGACTGTTCAGCAGTGGACGCAGCCGCTGTTTAGTCGACTGCAACGCTTGCAGGCGCCGCCGGTTGTCGGCAAAGCCCGTTAAAGTTACACCACCGAGCCGACCTTGCGGTTGTAAGTAAGGGCATAGAACAAAAAAACCTCCCTGTTCCACATTTTTGTGGTAGGGAGGCTTTTTTAAAGTCAGAAACTTTCGCTAATAACTTGGTGTTCCATAGGCAACCGTTCGGTGGCACGGCCAGGAGCTGCCGCTTTTCCAATCGATATAATCATTACGGGTATATAACGCTCGGGAATATTGAATTCTTTGATCAGTGCCTTAGGGTTATAGCCGCCCATTGACACACTATCATAACCTTTGGCTTTAGCAGCAATCATCAATTGCATGGCAGCAAGCGAAGCATTACGGATCGCCTCATCTCTGGAAAATACTGAATTATTGGCATAGGCACCATTAATTTGGCCAAGCATCATCTCACGAACTTCAGGAGCTGCGTTCTCAAACACAGTTTCAGCAGCCAGATTAGCTTGCAGGTCCCCCAGTACAACTACGTTAATAGAAGCATCGGATACTTGCTGCTGGTTATACGCAATCGGAAGCAGCCGATCCTTGTTGGCTTGCTCCTGAATCGTCAGAAAGCGCCAATGCTGCAAATTCCATGAAGAAGGTGCACTGAAAGCAAGCTCCAAAATCTCATTCCACTCCGCCGCTGGAATCGTAACACCACGTTCATACTTACGAACGGAACGCCGGGATCGAATAATGTCTTCAGTAGTAATCTGTTGCTCGTGGTTTGCAGAAATCATGAATAACACTCCTATTTTTATCTATTAGATATTTCCTATTTTTCATTATAACATCTTCGCCTTCATTTCAGAATAACATCTTCGATTTCATAATGTAAGTTAATTATCATATATTAATAACTAGAATATAAACCCACTATAATTATAATTAAAACCTTGCATAAAACTCAAGCATTTTTCACAAAGTAAAAGGGTGAGTGGCACAAGCAGGAAATTCAGGTGATATCTAGCTTTATTACTTATAAGGAGGTTTCTATTCATGATTCCGTCAAATCCGTCTTACCAGCAATTTTTGCAGGATCAACACATGCAACAAATGCAACAAGCCCAGCAGGCCCAACAGGCACTCACAACAAGCGGCCTTAACAACTTCAGCCAGCTTGTCAGGGAGACCCAACAACAATTAATGCAGGTTCAGCAAGATCTTCAACAAAACCAGTCCCAAATCGATATGCAGCTTGATGCCCAAAAACGGCGTTTGTACGAAACCCAGCAGCGCGTAGAGCAAGCCATCCAACAGATGAATAAGCTCATCCAAGCTTCCCAGTCTTCGCAATCCGTTCAACCTGTCCAATCCATGCAATCATCACCACAGAACTCAGGTCAGATGAATCCAAATGCTTCATATACACAATGATTTATTAGAGAAAGAAGCACCTTAACGAGGCGCTTCTTTCTTTTAGATAAGTGCACGATAAACGATTCAGCGAGCAACGAGCTATAAATTCGCTAGATTTTGCGGGTTTGTTTAACAGCATTCTTGAAAAGACTCAATCCGAAAAAGCCATCCACCTATGCAGACGGTGAATGGCTTTCTTCATATAAACTTGGCATACAGTTGCATGAACTAGCAGAATCGCTAAATGGGCGCCGGTATATCAAGCCGGTTTACGATGTCTGTCCACCCGTTTGTTGGACTACATGCGTTAGCTCGTGAGCCAACAATTCTTGTCCGCTTTGGCTTCCCGGATCATACTTGCCACCGGCAAAGAAAACATCCTTGCCCTGCGTAAATGCCTGCGCCCCTATAGAGTCGCTGATCTGGCTCGATTCTGCGTCATTATGGATGGACACACCTCCAAAGTCAGCCCCAAAGGCTTCGTTCATTCCCGATAAGGTGCCCCCGTCCATTTTGGAGCCGCCACCGCTTTTAGCTTGGATACGCTGCTCGATTGAAGGTGCTACGTCAAAGCCACTTCCCCCCGCCGGCTTCATCTGCAGCTCTTCTTCCTCCATTTCGCCACCCTCAGCCTCGCGTTGGATCGCTCCCGCCGCCGGCTTCATCTGCAACTCTTCTTCCTCCATCTCGCCGCCCTCGGCCTCGCGTTGGATCGCTCCCGCCGCCGGCTTCATCTGCAGCTCTTCTTCCTCCATCTCGCCGCCCTCGGCCTCGCGTTGGATCGCTCCCGCCGCTGGCTTCATCTGCAGCTCCTCTTCCTCGCCCCCAGCCTCGCGTTGGATCGCTCCCGCCGCTGGCTTCATCTGCAGCTCTTCTTCCTCGCCCCCAGCCATCCGTTGGATCGCTCCCGCCGCCGGCTTCATCTGCAGCTCTTCTTCCTCCATCTCGCCGCCCTCAGCCTCGCGTTGGATCGCTCCCGCCGCCGGCTTCATCTGCAGCTCCTCTTCCTCCATCTCGCCGCCCTCGGCCTCGCGTTGGATCGCTCCCGACTGCCGCATTTGCAATTGCTGAACCACCTGGCCAGCCATCTTGTCGGCTTCCTGCTCATATTGGTCGCCAACGGGACCAACCGTCATTTTAGCTTGGATGGGCAGCTTGCCGCCAGATTCATTAGACAGCATTCTTTGCACGCCACGGTTACCAATCGTTCCTTGCAAGCTCATCATGCCTGCAGCCGTCTCCAAAGGGGATTGGCTAGAAGCAGCCACAGTCTCTTTCGATGCTGCTGCCCGTCTTTGCAGGGCTGCCGCAGAGCTTAATGTCTGGCTATTACGTGATTGGTGTGAATGCATATTGGACCTCCTTAGAGTTATCGCTACTTGTCACAAGTTATCGCAGAAAACGTCCTCTGTAAATCTAATCTAAAATTGCGAAGCAAACTTGCCTCACAGCATATGTTGAGTTTTCTGGGTGAAAACGATATTAGCAAACCTTATTCGAACATTTAAAAGGAACAATCGCCTTAATGCTGCCTCATAGTCAGAAATTTCCGTCATCTTATCTATGGTTCTATTAAATAAGTTAACTATATCATATTTTGGAAATAGAAGAATAGGTCTAATTCTGTGAATTGCAACTCACTTTATCATTTCTTGCCATTGGTTACGAGCAACATAGCAATATCATCGGACTGCTGGGCTCCTGCCGTAAACAGGTCTACATCCTCTAAAATCAGCAAAACCATGTCATCCATCGAGAGCAGATGGTTACTCCCCATTACTTCCTGCAAGCGAACCGTACCATATTGCCTCTGTTGTGAATCTTCAGCCTCACTAATGCCATCCGTATACAACAGAATCCGCTCTCCAGGCGCAAGTCTTGCCTTGTTATCACGATATTCCATATCTTCTAATACTCCCAAGGGCAAGCCTTTAATCCCTTTCAGCGGTTCAATGGCACCCTCAGAACGGATTATATACGGTGTACAATGCCCACCATCACTATATATTAATTCTCCCGTACGGATATCGAGAACCCCACAAAAAATCGTCGCAAACATCGCCGATTCATCCTTGTAAAGCTCGCGGTTTACCTCCGTTAAAAGCTGCCCAGGCGTCATATCTGCGTTCATTTTACTCTTGATTAGCGTCATCGTTACCGCCATAAACAATGCGGCAGGAATCCCCTTATCAGATACATCACCCAATGTAAAAAAGAGGCAGGAATCCCCTATCGTAAAATAGTCGTAAAAATCGCCACCAACCTCACGTGCTGGACGAATAATGGAACGTACGGTGTTGGACATTTGCTGCTCGGCAACGCTCTCATAAGCTTCATCAGCATCCGACAATAAAGCCCCCTCATTGGAAAAAGCCGCAATCGTCCGTTGTGAGGATACATGATGGGGTAAAAAGCCCATCTGGATATCATGTGCGATTCGCAGCTCACTGTCCATTCGCTCCTTGGCGGCTACTGATTCCTTCAAAGCCTGGATCGACTTCTCCAGCGCATCGTACAGCATGGCGTTTTCCAAGGATACCGCCGTAGGGGAGGCAATCGATTGCAGCAGCCTCAAATCCTTTTCGCTGAAATGCTTGCCATTACGCTTGTTCAACACCTGGAGCACACCAATAATTACGCCCTTACTTGTCACAGGGACGCACATTAAATTTCTTGTCGGGTAGTCCACACGTTTAGCTACCTTGGAGGACCACCGTGAATCCTGTGCGGCATTGTCGATTTTTACCGATTCGCCAGACTGGGCGACCCAGCCCGCAATGCCTTCCCCCATTTTCAAGCGGATCTCGCGAACATCGCCGCCCTTTTCACCTAGAGCCAATTCAAAAAAAAGCTCATCTTTTTCCGTGTCAACCAGAATGACAGAGGAGGCTTCCGCATCTGTCACCCTTGATGCTGTATCCATAATTTTTTGCAGCAAATCCTGCTTATATATCGTAGAATTCATTTCCAAGCTGACTTCAAACAGCTGAAGTGTCCGCGACAATTCCCTTTCAGCTATACGCCGTCGCCTTTCGATCATCCCTACCGCTAACAGCAAAATCAAGACAGCTAGCATCCAGCCATAAGGTAACGCACCCATGATCTTTCACCTGCCTATTAGATTTCCTTCACCCTATAACTAAGCCAAAGCACGGGCGGCATCCGCCTCATTCTCATATATGGAAAAGATGGCACTAAACCCGGACATATCAAATACTTCCCTAACATTGTCCGTCAATTGGATCAGGGCAAGCTTGCCCTTAAGTGCTTTCATTTTCTTTGCAGCAACGAGCAATATACGCAAGCCTGCGCTGCTTACATAGTCCAGCTTGGACAAATCGAAGATGAATTTCAGGCTCCCTTGGTCAACCATTTGCAAAAATTTTGCTTCTAGCACTGTAGATGTGTTTGCATCCAGCCTGCCCTCGATAGCCACAACCGCAATATCTCCCACAGTACGTTCCATTATCACCATATTAGATCAATCCTCCTGAGGGCTTTTCCACCCTGTTTTTTTCATACAAATGGTATTAAAAGAGCCTTCTCGCACATAAAAGGCTTCATCCATAACCTCTCTGACAAAATGGATACCAAGCCCACCAATTTCCCTTTCCTCTAGTGGGAGAGTAACATCAGGGGAAGGACGAGCAAATGGATCAAAAGCCAGCCCGTCATCCTTGATCGTCAGCTCTATGGTTTCTGAATCGGCCAGCAATGAAATCCAGATCGTGTGTGCGGCATCCGTCGTACAACCATACAAAATGGTATTGGTAACTAGCTCGTCACAGACGAGGTTCAGTTGAAACAGCGTCTTTGGATTCAAGGATTCGTGTTCAGCCCATTCGGTTAACCAATTCCCGAGCCGCTCCAGCTCTTCAAGGTCGTTTTTCAGTTCAATTTCTCTGCGCTCACCGCCCACACCATCCCTGCCTTCCTTTAGGTTATGACATTTTCATCAGCATCGATTCCAGCAAGCGCACACGCGCGCTAGAAGCATGCAGCAAGCCAATCCCGATTTCTGGATATAGGCGGATCAGCCTTGCCAGGTTTTCTCCCTTAATCATCAGCAACCTTACGTCATCAAATATCGCTTGTGCAGATATAGACGACTCCGCCTGATCCAAAGCAGTCGTTTCGCCAAAAACCTGCTTGGCCCCAAGCACATTAAGCGTTCCTTCCCCGCCACTCTGGGATACTATGCTTAGCTCCACATTACCTTCAACGATCAAATATACGTTGGCATTCGTTTCGCCCTGCCGTAACAAGAACGTCTGGTCTGGATGAACTTCTTCACGGGTAATACCTGCAATCAGGCCCAGTTCATCAACCGATATATTAGAGAAAAGTGAAACCTGCTTGAGAAAAAGTACTTTATCCAGCATCGTTAACTGCTTTTGGTCATTGGGCATGTCTTCTTGCTCCTCCTGACTTAACGCATGTGCTGCAATATCACGCAGCCAGTCATCCGACCACAGCCGGGCTTCCTCAATAATAGCTATAGGGTCGACAATTTCCATGGCGACGGCTTGCTCATCGTTACTCTTCAACATATCCAGCAAAGCATAAGCCAGCCGGCGGTCGCCTAGCCCTTCAGCTAGCACTTCCAAACCATTCTCACGAAGCTCCTCGTCCTCATCCTGAACGCTTTCACGCACAACCTGAACCACCCGTTCGTCCGTTAATTCTGCCAATACCACCCAAGCCGCTTCACATAAAGCGTTACGGATTTCATTGTGACGCTGCTCCGCCAAATCAGCGAGCCCAGCATTGCCCAGCTCCGCTATGGCAAAGGAAAGTGACTTTTCGCGATTAGAGCTTTGCAGCCGCTGA
Source organism: Paenibacillus agricola (assembly GCF_011440305.1). Lineage (GTDB taxonomy): Bacteria > Bacillota > Bacilli > Paenibacillales > NBRC-103111 > Paenibacillus_S > Paenibacillus_S agricola. The sequence continues at coordinate 132,380 of NZ_JAAOIW010000008.1, forward strand.
ATGCAAGAATCGACCAAGGTTTCACGGATTCTTGCCTCGGGCAGTAAATGCGCCAATGCTGCAACACAGGCATCCCAGATTAGCGGATGTGGATGCTGTAAGCCTTCCAGCAATGCAGCGATCCCCTTGTCCCCCATATCGATCAATGCTTGGATAATCGCTTTGCGCAGCTCTTCGTCGGCCATCGGGTACATTGGCAGCAAGTAGCCTATCGCATCGTCATACTGCAAGCGACCCAATGACTTGACGGCAGCGACCCTAACAGCGGGCTTCTGGTCTTCCAACAGCGACATAATCCAGTCTGTATAGGTCGACAGCCCCAAATCGGCTACGGTCCGACAGCCGTAAACCGCCCACTCCCCTCCATTATCCAGCATCTTGATAATCGCCTCGTCGCAAGCCGAGAAGCTTTCCTCCCGACCCAATGCATAGAGCGCCTTGATGCCTTCGGCAACGACCTGGGGCTGGGTATCTAGCAGCTTGAGGCGGATAAAATAATGGGCTTGGCTTTCCAGATGCTCCGCTTTGGCGATTAGCCTCACGCATTCGACGCGTACGTCTACCTCTTCATCCTCCAAGAGCGCTGCCACTTGCACTAGCTCCTGGATCGTAGATCCCTGCAAGCTCATCGCACGAAGCGCACCAATCCGGATACGTGGATTGTCATCGTGCAGCAGCTCCAGCAATCTTGGCAAGAAGGAGACATCATCGGTTTTGCCGACTAGCTCCAAGGCAACCTCGCGTACATGGTCATTCGGATTATTCAGATGCTCCATCACACCTTGCAGCACCTTTGTGCTCCGCATGCCCCCAAGAAAAGCTACGGCAACCTCCGAAAGATCCGCTTGGAAGGATTGCACGCTTTTAATTAATTCTTTAATGTACAGACTGCGCCCGAACCAAGCTATAATAATCAGCAGTGCTGCGAACACCACACCGATAATAGCAACGCCAGCTAAGCTCATATAGCCATTGGAATGCAGCAATGCCAAGCCCGCACCCAATACAATACCACCAGAGGCGGCGATGCCCTGGGCAACATAACGGATGCCATCTCTTTGGTTCATCGGCAGCATTTTGAAAAAAAGCTGGTAGCAGGGCTCTGCGGTATAATAAAGCAGAATATAAAATAAAGCATAGGTCGCGGAAACAACAGCAAGCGCAGACCCCGTGTCCAAAAATAGAGCCGAGAGGCCAAACCCAGCCAAAAATACGATCGAGATCGCCAACAGCATATTGCTGGCACCGAGCCAATTCATCAGCCTCCCTGAGAAGGTCTGTAACAGCAAGGAAGCAGAGAACTGGATCGTGATGATCATTCCATAGTAAGTGGTCAAATCACGTTCAATAGGAAAGACCGCTTCGGTAGTTGTGAAGTATTGATATTCCATCAAAAAATATAAAGCCGGCATCAAGGTCATTAAGCCTACCGCACACAGCAGGAACGGACTTTTTACCAGTTGCCTGTAGTAGGTTCCCTTCGGAACCAGATCTGCAGCATCAGCACCCAAATCTACCTTGCCTAGCTGCTTATCTTCCTTCAATGTTAATGGAACCAAATATTTGGCAATCGCTTTGCGGAAATTGAATAACCCTGCAATTAAGAACAGCGGAGCCAATATATAAACCACTTCGGTACCCCATGAATGCCCGACCTGCTGGGCAATAAAACCAGCGGTGACCCCCCCAAGCGTAGCGCCGCCCACAAAAATCGGCATTAAACGTTTGGCTTGCTGCGTCGGGCAGAGGTCGAAGGCCGTGCTCCATAGCAGCAGCGTCAGCTGGCGAACGACAAAGTTCGAGGAAATAAACAAGATCGGATAATACCAGATGAAATCAATACCTACTACCTTGAAAATCAGCAACAGCAGGCCGTTGATAAGCAAAATACCGGTCATGATCAGATAGAGCGTTCTCATCAGCCTGGCCTTTGGCAGCTTTTCGGCGAGCTTTGCCAAAAACCATGATTCTAACGGGATGATGATAGCTTCACATATATAAACAAAAGGAAGAAATTGCACACCAAACCGTTGATTGAATAGTGCCATAAATGCCGTATAGCTTAATAATTCGGCAATCCCCGCGAAGTAAAACACAGGCATCATGACCCATAGCTTACGTGAATCCTCCGCACGCAGCCCAAGTAATCGAAATAAAGTACCTACCACACTATCAAGTCCAATCCTATGTATTCTAACTGTGAGGTCTACTATTGAAATCCGAACCTATTATCTAGGTCTATTATAACATAATCCATCCAAAAATCGGGAGTTTACGTCATAAAACAACAACAAACAAGAGCACCCATCCTGTTGCCAGAATGAGTGCTCTTTCGTCTTTTATTCTGAAAAAGGGCTTCTGTGTCCGATTGGCACCCTGCTATAAGGACTGCCTCTCAGCCTATCTTTTGGGGATTGCGCTTTTCGGAATGGCTCTGCTGGCTCGGCCTACCCACCCCCACAGCTATGCTGGCCTGTGGATCGATATTTCTGATCAGCCCTTTGATTCTCCAAACATCAAGAAAGTGCACCGTGTAAATGAGAAATTGAGGCGTACCAAAGGTCTGCTCCAACAGCCGCTTGGTTCCCATCTCGGGCGGGCCGCTGTTGTTGCTAACCTCCAGCTCCAACGGTTCATCGATCTTGCCGAAACGGCGCTGCACTTCCCGTTCAATTTCTTCGCCGCAGGCGCTCACAATGCACAAAGTGCGGTATGGGAACAGCCCACGGATGGAGACATGGATCATTTCGAATGCCAACAGATAAGCAATAATGGAATACATAGCCTGCTTCCAGCCGAAAATAAATCCGGCAGCCGTCAAGATCATGCAGTTCATGATCATGATCAGGTTTTCCGGGGACCCTAGCCCCCTGGATGTAGACAAATACCTTTCATTCATTTCCAGCGTATCCAACGTGCCACCAAAACGGACCACCAAGCCAATGCCTAGCCCCAAGCAGACACCACCACATAACGCTGCCGACAAACTATTTTCTATTAAAGCCGGGACCGGATGCAAGATGATGGCACTTAATGAAAATATGAATAGCCCGAGCAAAGTCATTAATGTAAATTCCATACGGATATGACGGTATGCCAGAAAAATAAACGGAACATTAAAAACGAACAAAAGCAAACCTATCCTCATCTCAGTGACATGGGACAAAAGCGCAGTTATTCCCGTCATGCCTCCAACAACAATCTGGTTGGGGACCAGGAATAGCTCCAGCCCCACTGAGGCAAGAATACCTCCCAATATCACAAACAGGACATGAATACCCCATCGGCGGGACATCGCTGCTCTACCCCTAGCAGCAAACTGTACATGGTTGATTGCAGCACGCAACATTTGATATTCCTCCTTTTCACTTTGGAATCCAACACTCCTGTTAGTTCCGAGCAAGCGTTTCAGAGCTTTAATCGTAGCGGCTTTAGTCCTGAGTCGCCGCTTTTATTTTTTTGTTTTTGGCGGTATCCTTAAATTTGAAAAACTTATCCAAAAATTTATAAATATGCTTACTCTCCTTCGACAGCAGCGGTCCGAGAATCGCCATGATGAGTACATAAAGCGCAGCAAAGGATTGCAGCACGGGCATCAATCCGCCCGCTTTGGCGAGATTAGCCATAATGATTGAAAATTCCCCGCGGCCCATAATCGTAAAGCCGATATTGATCGAAGCCTTCACGGATAGACCGGCATTGGCTCCAGCCAGCATCCCTGCTGCAAAATTGCCTACCAGCGTAATCAGTACAGCTACAAGCGAAAGCCATATCGCGCCGCCCAATGCCATGGGGTCAATGGTGAGTCCAAAGCTGAAGAAGAAGATAGCCCCGAAGAAATCCCGGAAGGGCATAATCAAATGCTCAATCCGCTTCGCATGGTCGGTTTCTGCCAGCACCAGCCCGATCAGCAGCGCTCCGATTGCTTCCGCCACATGGATCGTCTCGGAAAAGCCGGCTACCAGAAACAGCATAGCGAAGATCACGAGGCCAAACAGCTCATTGGACCTAATATTCAACACACGGTTTAGCAGCGGAATCGCTTTGCGTCCAAGGTAAAGCACAAGGAGCATAAAGCCAAGGGCAATAACAGCTGTCAGCATGACCCCGCCAAAGCTTGATGAGTTGCTCAGGACAAGGCCTGACAGAATGGAGATATAGACTGCCAGGAACACGTCCTCAAACATCGTAATGCCCAGTACCATCTCCGTCTCCGGATTAGCTGTACGTTTTAAATCGACCAATACTTTGGCGACAATTGCACTTGAGGAAATCGTCGTAATCCCGGCGATCACGAGCACCTCTGCCCAAGGAAAACCGGCAATCCAGCCCAGCATAAGGCCTAGCGTAAAATTAATACCAATATAAATCGAGCCGCCTTTAACAATGGACTTGCCAGACTTGATCAGGCGGCCGACTGAAAATTCCAGTCCTAGATAAAAAAGCAGGAACAACACACCGATCCGGCCCATGAATTCAATTAGTGGTGCACTTTGAATAAACCGAAAATCAAAATGCCATAGCTCTAGGGCATGGGGCCCTACAGCCATCCCGATCAAAATATAGAAGGGAATGACAGAAAACCGCAGCCGGGATGACAACAGCCCGGCTCCTGCTATTAGAGCGATGGCAAGGCCAACTTCAAGAATCATATGATCCATCTATTAACCACTTCCATTCAATAAAATTTGTTTGATCAGCTTTTGCTGTTGTCTTTCTCCAACAACCACTAACGTAGCTTCATTTGTAATAACAAGTTCAGGTCCGGGGCTTACATGCTTGGTATGATTCTTTTCAATAACAGCAATGACCATAGCTCCCGACTTTTGGCGCAGATCCAGCCCACCGATCGTTTTGCCTATACTTTTATAATGGGAATCGATCTTATACCATTCAATAATTAGTTCATCAAACGCCATTTCTACGGTCTCCAAAGCCTTGGGCGTGTAGGTCATTCCCCCTACGATCGCAGCAATCTGTCTCGCCTCATCGTCATCCAATGTGATCGTGGAGATCGTTTGGTCGGGATCATCGTATTCAAAATGGTACATTTCGCGGCGCCCATCATCATGAATAATAACGACCAGCTTATCGCCTCCACGGGTATTAATTTCGAATTTCTTTCCAATCCCCGGCAAATCGGATTCTCGAACATGCATTCGTAAATTACCTCCTATTATCATATAATTAAGTTATATATTTACATATTTTGGACAGACCGATCCAATTTTTGTATTCTTCGAAAAATTTATTAGGAACAGCCTATTTATCAAGAATGGCTACACGTTACTATTTCTCCATAAAGCCTCGCTTTTTCAATTTAAGCCATAATAAATAAACGGTCGGATTTCGAACGTACGTTCTTTAATGATGTTTTTAAAGAAATAAATAAGGATAGAAGTTGATTAAACAGCGATGGGGGTATTGATTGCCAAAAAGTTGGAGGTGAACTTGATAGGGGTCATAAATAATCGTTTAAGCAATATAAAGATGTAGGGTTTAAAGGTGATACGAGGGTAAGGAAGTTGTTTTAAAACCATTTGGAGAACAACAAATAAAATCGGTAAATATTTGGAAAATATAACGAGCTTGTAAAGCAGTGTCGATTGCTTGCGGGTGGCGAGTTTGGTTTTAGTGCCCTGCTTAGCAGCAGATGTTTCGGGAATGGATTCGCTTGCTGAAAATTCTTCGTAGGAGCTTGTCGGAGGGGAAACCATTAGAGCCATGGCCAGAATCAAATAACCGAGCAGTGATACCGCTTTTTTAATTAGAACCATCCAGTTTCCCCCTCACATTGAAGTTGTTTTCGTTCATTTATTAGATACTGTTACAATTGCAGTTACTGATAATTATACCATAAATTCAACATAAACTCAAATAGCCCTAAGGGCTACCTGAGGGCTACTTGAGGGCTAACGATGTACTACCTATAAACTTCTCCAGTACGCCAGCCGTGCCTCACCATTGTAATAATAATCGGGGTACTTGCCAATGAGCTCAAATCCCAGACCCTTGAACATACGTTGGATCGAATCATATTGGGGAAGGTCACAAGTATATGTCAAAATATACCGGCCATCCTGCTGCTTGGCGAATTCGACCATCGTCTCATACAGCTGTGTGGCAATGCCCATTCTCCGGTAATTTTTATGCACGACCATGTAATCCCATAAGTAGCCACCGGTTCGATGCTCATTTTCCCGTGTACTGATAACCCCGACAATATCTCCCCGCTCGTTCTCCACATACCAGTGCCGATGATTAGGAATTTTCAAGCTTTCAAATGGCCACTGGCTGAAATGGACAATTTCCCCTGGTGTATGATTCTGGTCGTCAAAGGCGTACTCGGATAGAAAAAAATCGCTGACCCGTCTTGCTTCTAACTCGTTTTGCATGGATTTCACTTGGAATATGACTTTACTCACAATCGATTCTCCCCATTCGCATATAAGCTATGAAACAGATAATGTGCCATTCCAATCTTTAGTTGTGCCATGCTGGAAATACTCATCACATAAGTAGAAATATAGCTTGGCCGCTTTATCCTGTCTATTCGCCTTAATTACGTGAAGGAAGGCTTCCCTTGCGTCATAAAATCGACCAACTTGATAAAGCAATATCGCTTGCTCAAACTTTGCTTTTGTTTTTTCCTTCAATGCTTTGCGGGTATCGGGCTCTCCTTGGTACACATCATAAAGCTGAAGCGGCTCATCCTTGCCTTCAATTCTTACCATGCCCAGGTTGCGGTATTGGAAGCTGCCACGGTTCTCAAGCGCTTCGATGATAAAGCTCGTAACCAGAATGCTCGCGCCTAACGGTTCGGTCATTCGTTCCAGCATACTGGCTAAGAATACATCATCCGAGATGACATTCCCCTCCAAGCGCTGCTCTTCCCCGATAATCCCCAAACGAAGCGGTCCCTTATGCAGCCCGATGCCCATATCAATAGGGTTGTAGCCGCTGTTCGCCCGATGCATATTGTAGACCTCCAGCTCTTTGATCATCCCAATGCTGCCTTGGAGCGCTTCTTCGGCTTTATTAGGGAACAAGGCCATAAACCCAGCACCCAAATATTTATTTATCATACCATTGTTGTTACGAATATACGGACCAAAGCGTTTTAAAAAGGAGTTAACGAAGTTAAAATTTTCCTCTGGTGTCAATCGCTTGGATAACAGGTAGAAGGATCGGATATTGACGATCAAAATACCCATTTCCTGCTCAACCTGGTCGCCTAGCTCTACATCCAAGATGCTATCCTTATCCAAAAAGTGCAAAAACTGTTGGGGTACAAATCGATAATACGCTTCGCTTACTCGGGTTACCTTGGCGATATAGCTGCGAATATGTGCAGCCATGATATTGAAGCTATCTCCTAGATCGGATACTTCATCCCGCGACCGGATATCAACCACAGTCTCCCAATTTCCATTGGAAATAGCTAGCGCCGAATTCCGCAGCTTGCGAATCGATGAGAGCAGATAATAGGACGTTAATAGTACAATAGCTAACAGGATCAATGTGATAATAGCAATGTTTTGTACGACATTTCGCAATATTTTTTGGCGATGCTGTAGCACACCTTCCATATTTTTACTCGTTTCAAAAATGCCGACCACTTTGCCTGAACTGTTAAATATAGGTCCAATTGCGTACATCCAATAGCCCGTATCATCCTGCCACTGGTCGGTCTCAACGGTGCCTAGCTCTACAACCTTCGTGTTCTTCTCCGTCTTGGGGAAAGGGATAAACATATTTACATCATCCGCATCCTCAATCATCCGGTAAAGAACACCATTCTCGTATTTATATAAGGCTTTATAGAAGCCGCCGTCATCCTTCTCTGCATTCTCATCATAAATGGAATCCATATTTTTACGAAATACTTTATAATCCCCTGTCTTGTAATCAAGCGGGGAAGTCATCTTTTCCAGCTTATCGCCATCAATTAGATTACGCCCATTTCGCGCCAGTAAGGAAAGCTCACCACGTGACTCCTCCTCCATTTTTTCTGAGAAGTCCGTGTAAATAAAATATGAAACCACGACCATGGAACCGACAATAATTGGAATCAACACGATCATTTGCTTAAGCATCAACGAAACGCGGCGATCCATAACATGGATGTAAAATAAGCGAACAGCATAAATCAGAAGCAACAGCCCCGCCAAGGCAACGACCCACACTAGCCATTTCTTCAGGATCCATCCCGAAGAATATGAGCCCTCTACAAGAGGCGGCTGAAGCCTGCCATCGGGAGCTAGACGAATAATTTGCGTCTCATGTGTCGTTATCAAGGTATTGTCTGCTTCAACATTCATCGATGTCATATCCCCGAAGGATAACTCGATTCCTTGTTGCTTGGCCATGTCTTCGGTCAATAGCATTTCAATAATGTACGGCTGGGCGGGGTCTAGCCTGCTGACCACCTTCGCTGCAAAATCGACATAAACCAGTCGGCCACTCGCATCCAAACTCAGATGCTCGGGAAAATTCTTTCTTGTCCGATCAATCCCAACCAAAGGGTACACCAGTTCAGCCTCTCCTGCGGCTTGCATTCGGTATATTTCCCCACTACGGGTTGATACATAAACAAGGCTTGCACCATTTCCAACGACACTAGCAACATACTTGCCTTCAGGTAATTGCCAAGTCCCCGCAGCTACAGGGGCTGCAGCTCCTACAGGCATCCTGTATAAGGTAACCTTATTGCTGGCTTCCACGAAAAAGGTAAGCACGTTATTTTGAACGGCTAGCGATTTCAGGCTGCCATAACGGAAGCGTTTGGTTTCATTACTTGGATATTCCAAAGGAAAAAAGCTATCGTCCTCCTTACCATCCGGCGTAAAACGGACAATTCGCTCCGATTTCACCACAAGCCCGTAAGGATCCAATGTCATCCTAGTCGTATACAAGCTGCCTGCTTCGTCCACTGCCAATCCATTAAAGTTATGAATATCGGTGCGGCGGGAATCACTAATCTTGATTGTATACACGACTGCGCCTTGCGGGTCCAGCTTCACAATATTTTTCTTGGAGTTATGAATAATGTAAGTATTATTGTGTTTGTCCGTGATTGCCTTAGAAATACTAGTCAGCTGCGTTTTTTGCTGGAGGGGCGAGTTCGTAATCACATCGAGATTTCGGTAAATCACATAACTTACAGCCGCGAGCAATACTACAATCAGCAGAGCTACCATATATTTTTTCATTGTTTGACATCACCTCGATTTCGCAAGCCTTTGTTTGCTTTATTCGGTAGAAATTCGAATCGTTTGGGTACTATCATCCCAATCCACCTGGATCCCGATCATCTCTGCTATAAAACGCAATGGCACATACGTCCTCCCAGCGATTAATAGCGGCGGTGTATCCAATGACATTGGTGCTCCGTCCACATAAGCAATATCGTTGTGTATACTGCTCACCACTGTGGAATCCTCTAAACTAATCGTGGCCGACTGCTGTTCGCCATCCCACAGAACCGTTGCTCCGAAAGCTTCCGATATGGGTCTTACAGGAAGAAAGGCTTTTCCATTCATTAGTAAAGGAGGGGCTGGAAAAGTAATCATTAAGTCCGGTGAAAGGACGTTTTCAGCCGGAAAAATCTGCGCTGCTTCACCTAAGGCTTGCATAATCTCTGACGTTGCCGAGGCCAATTCCTGCAATTGCTCGGATGAATACTTTTCTAATTCCTTTAGCTTGATCTGCTCCAGTACGAGCTTCTTTTCTTGGGCAATCAGATCCTGTAAGGCTGGCGGTAATTGAGCTTCTACCGACACATTCCCCTGCTCATCCTGCAGCAGCTGCCCTGAAACCTCGCTAAGCGCATCCAGCTTGGCGAATAAAGCTTCCTTCTGGACGGTAACGGCCATCTCGTTAAGCGAAGCTAACGAGCCTTGCACTTGCTCGGCTTTGGCTGTGTCTTGCTGCGCTTGTGCGGTTTGCAGCACCTCTTGCAGCTTGACCTGTGCGTCCTGCAGTGCGGCTATCGTAGCCGCGCTGCCACTTTCAAGCACAGCCAGCTTGCCGGCTGTGTCCAGCATGGCAGTGAGCTGCGAAGCCGCGGCGACTGCATCGCCCGAAGCTAGCGCCTGCTTCAACTGCAGCGCTAGCTCTTCCTTGCGCTGCTCCAGCGCGGCTGGCGTCGCGGCAGCAGTCCCCGCTCCGGCGGTGCCTCCCGCTCCGGCGGTGCCTCCCGCTCCGGCGGTGCCTCCCGCCCCTGCGGTGCCTCCCGCTCCTGCGGTGCCTCCGGCAGCGACAAGCTCTGCTTCCAGCACCTTGGCCAGCGCCTCGGGGTTATTCAGCAATGCTACTTGCTTAAGCGCCGCGGCTTGATTGCCGCTGAGTAATGCCTCCAGCAACGCGCTCTTGGCCTCGGATTCCTTCAGCTTAACGGAAAGCTGCAGCGTCTCGGTTACCTTCTTCGCCGCAAGTGCCGCTTCTTTATCCAGCTTAAGCTGCTCCTGCTCCTTCTTTAAAGCTTCGATCTCAATGCCGATCTCCGCTGCAGATAGCAGTGGTGCTAGCTGCCCTGCCGGGCTTACTTCAACGGTCAGCTTTAGCTCGGCTATCTTCTCGGGCGAAATGACAGCAGTTGCTGCCGGGTTCTCCATCGCTTTCAAATCCAACGCTTGTTCTGCTGAAAGCCATGCGCCCCCAGTTAGCTCTGACTTCACGAGCACCCCTTGCCCAGAATCGGCCATCGTTCCCTTTGCCGCATTAAATAGCTCAGGTGTAAGTGCATCTAGCGGCACTTTGAAGGTTCCAATAATGAGTGTTGCGCCGCCATCTCCGGCAGCCTCACCATTCTTGGGTGCAGCGACGGCTTCTTTAACAGCCGGGCTTGCCGCGAATTCACCTGGTGGATCAAATTTCAATATTCCCGAGGAGCCATAGCCTGTTGGCGTGCTCTCGGCAACAACCTCTTCATTTTGGTACACAATTACCCTTAAGCTCTCAGGCTCATTGAACAATACGTTTAGATCACGCAACGGCTTTTTAAGAGGCGATTTTTTACCAATCTGCTTGCCGCCTGCCGTAAATAGCGCATAATCGGAGGCTTCCAGCTTTTTATCCGCTTTTATGGAAAATTCACTGACAAGCGAACCTATGGCTGGTGTTACATTCCAGGTTCCACTAGAGCCCTTCGCCTCTGGTGCAGCCGGCTCGATCTTGGCAAGACCGTCATCGATCTCTCGGTAAGGCAGGACACCCTCCTTATAGGTCTGTTCGACAGCTCCGCCTGTGTCTACATTCAGCTTGCCCAGTGCCTGCTTGTAGCTGATCCAACCGTTTAGCGCCGTTAGCTCCGCTTCGTCCTTTGCATCCACTACCAGCTGCAGCTCCTCCGGCTTCATAAAGCCGAGCTTCGCTTTTTGGGCAGCTGTCCCGATAGCCTCAACTGCTTTATCACGGTCGCGCAGCGTTTGTGCATAGGACTCCTCCGCACCCTTAGCGTCCAGATAAGACTGGCGCAATGCCAGCACGACGTTTTTCAAGCTGCCTTTTTCCTTCAAAGCGGCTTTATTCTGGTCCATCATCGATATGGGCAAGGACTGCCGAATATCGTCGAAATAACGCAAGCCATCATATTCGCCCTGTAGCAGCACCTTGGGAATTGGAAAAATAGCGAGCCACATAAATCCTTCCCAATCGGTTTTAATTCCTTCTAGCGTCGCATCATAACCTGCCATGAACAGGTCGTAATCGACATCCTGTGGCTTGTACATGCTTTCGATAACGCGCATCCGTGCCTCACCAAACTTGGAAGCATACAGCTTGCGCGACGTATCCACCTTCATATCAGCAATCCTGCGGTCCTCGCGGTCTTGAAGCAAGGTGAGGTTCGTCCGCTGGGCGGCGGCAGTAAATTTCTCCAGCATGGACTGGTTCAAATCGGCATAATCTTGCACGTAAGAAAGCTGTGCGCCTCCTTGCAAATCAAGTCCCAGCTTCTCTCCCAATGCCAGTAAACCTGACTTGAACGACAGCTGTACCAGCTTTAAAGCCGATGCCGCTTGCTCTAATGCCTTTTCGGCCTGGTCGCGGGCTGCCTGGTCGGCTAACCCAAACCTTTGCTTCGTTCTCACACTGTCCAGCTGCCCCTTAACTTGGTCAAGCTTTTTGCGTGCGGCATTCTCGGCAAGCTGTCCCTGCACCGCGCTCCAATACAGCTTTTCCATATCAAATTGCACAGATATTGTCTTGCTCCGCAGCGCTTCTGTAGCTATAAATTGCTGTTTGCGGGCTTCCGGTATTTTCAAGCGAATTTGCAAATCCTGGCTTAAATTCCGTGGTTTTGCGAAAAGGCTGGCATCCTTGGCATCTTCATTTTTTACGGCAAATTGCGCTTGGATTAATTCCGCATTTTTTTTGGCTAATTCCGCCTTAGCTTCCCTTAGATCTGGACTGTTCTTCATCCCTAATTGTATAGCCTCTTTTAAAGGCAAATTCTTGACTTGGTCTCCTTCAGCGGCAAATACGGCGTAAACCAGCCATTGATTCAAAAAAAGCAACAGCGCCAGACCTAGTCCGATACGCTTTACGGACATTAACTCAAATCCCTTCGACGTTAAATAATCATATTTTAATAGTACATCAACTATACAGTTCCCGCATCCTATTTATCGGTAAATTCGCTGTTCCAATTAAGATTGATTGTGTAATAAACTCAAGTTTTATCGAAAAATAGGGTCTTATGCCCCCCTCATAATTGTACCTGTGTCTTCCTTTCGGATACAAGGGCAAAAAAGGGTGAAATATGACACTATATGTAGGTGTAAGGCCATTCTATCTCTTTAAATACCAGATAGATTCTGGTAGACTATTTGTTAGGAAACTATAAACTTATCATACTCTTATGGACTAAGGTGGTAGATTCGATGGGTATACTCGTCTGCGGAGGAGCCATGCTTCAGTGTAGCTTCGGCGCTGCTCCCGGTACCTTGAACGTGCTCCCGGCCAATCTGGTCATGACCTCCATGCCCATTGCCAATATTATGGATAACAAACCAATGCTTAATATCATGCCCTTCGGGATGTGCAACTCTCCTGCTAACCCTATGGTAGCCGCTGCAACTGCCGCCGCTTTGGGAGTATTGACCCCTATGCCTTGCATTCCCGTCACTGCCGCTCCTTGGGCCCCAGGCGCTCCAACCGTAATGGTTGCCAATATGCCTGCACTCAACAATAGCTCTAAATGCATGTGCAACTGGGGTGGCGTCATACAAGTTGTAAACCCCGGACAAACCACGATATTAGTTCCTTAAGCGTGAGGGACAGTTAGTCCTATTTGCTGCTATAGCTTTTATATTTGCATGCAGGTGATCCTGCGGCGGGAGTGAGAAAAGTTTGAACCCAATTGTTAAAACCCTTGAGCTAGTTTTTAGACCCGTAATCACCCCCTTAATTACCCATGTTTTGAAACCACTTGTCCGTCTAAAAACGCTACCCCTGATTATTGCCAAAAAGCTTCAAGGCGGGATGAAGGTCATCCTTGGAACCAAGGAATCGTCCCTTACCAACTATGTACCTGTTGGCTACTATTACGTTTCTAAACGGCTATTGCTTATCCTGCTGTTGATCATCCTAGTGCTTGCCTATTTTATATTTATTCGCCCGCCTGTTTTTGTTAACAAATTTTTCAACCGCTCTACTGTACTAGTCGAGAACACACCAAAAACCGCAGCCTTTTCCGGCAAAGCCAAGGTTGTAGATGACAAGAAGAGCGCTCGGTACGAAGGTGAGCTTGTAGATGGGCTGTATGCGGGAAAAGGCAAGCTGTACGGCAACCAAGGCCTGCTGCTTTATGATGGCGAGTTCGACAAAGGCCAGAAAAATGGGGCTGGCACCTTGCATGACGAGCAAGGCAAGCTGCTTTATAAAGGCCAATTCGTTGCTGATGCCTACAATGGACCGGGCACGCTTTACGCGGCAGACCAGAAGGTACGTTATATCGGTGAATTCCAGAATGGCCAATTCGGCGGAGCGGGCAAGCTGTTTTATCCGAATGGCAGCATCCAGTACGACGGAGCATTTAACGCAGGCCGCTATAGCGGGGCAGGCAAGCTGTTTGATGTTGCAGGAGCGCTGCAATATGAAGGCGAGTTCGCAGGAAACGAGTATAATGGAGCGGGCAAGCTATTCAACAGTAAAGGTATCCTGGTCTACGATGGCGCATTCAAAAACGGGAAATACTCTGGAGAAGGCTCGGAATTCCACGAAAATGGATTATTGAAATATAAAGGGGCCTTCACCGCTGGTGTTTATAATGGAGAAGGCGTGGCAACCAATGATAAAGGCATCGTTACTTATAAGGGAGCCTTCCTCAATAATGTGTACCACGGTGTTGGAGAAGCGATGGACGAAACTGGAAAAACGCTGTATAAAGGCGATTTCAAAAATGGTGTTTATGATGGCGTTGGGACTTTATTCGATGTGGATGGATCACCGGTGCTCAAATCCTTTTTCGTGGCGGGCACCGTTAACCTTCAAGGCTACATCGGACTATCCAGCAAAAAGCTTGAGGACATCCTTGGCAAGCCCGGCGAGGTCACTTTACTTGGCTTGCCGGATCCGCTTGCAGCCCTATTAGGGGACGGTGCGGGAGGAACGGAGGGTGTTACCGCTGGGGCCGGGGGAAACCTACCGGGAACCACTGCTGCAGGGCCAGCAACTGGTGGCGCCACGGCTGGGGCGGCTGGGTTGAGTGAAACTACCGAGCTGCAGCTGAGTTATCCGAATTACCAGATGACCTTTATCGTGGGCTCCTCTCCTGCCAATCCGAAGGAAGCTACTGTTACCAATTTCAACCTATGGGGCAGCAAGCCACTTGCGCTTATTGTGCCAAGTGTTGAAGCGTTCGCCGATCCTCAGCAGCCCAATACCCAAGGCTACCGGATATTGGAGCTGCGGCAAGCTGCGGCAGCCGGCAGTTATACGAACAGCTATTACAAAGATGATTTCCTGCTTACCTTTACCCACCGTACGGCTGGCAATCTACCTACCCAGCTGGAAATCATCCCGACAAAGCTGCCGAATTAACTGCACTACACCCAAACCAACTCTAAGCCAATCCAAAACCTGACCCGTGTTGATCACGGGTTTTTGATTTTATATCATAGCAAGGAAAGTGAGGGGAACCATGAACCGATTTATGATTGGCCAGTACGGGGGCTTTAATTACAAAAAATACCACAGGGATTTTAGAGCCAGCTTTTGGGGAATAGAAGCCTGTTTATTCGAGGATGAACAAGATATCGAGAATTTGGTCAACCTCTCCAAGCAGGACGGCTTTCGTATCGGTGTCCATTTTCCTCTGCGTGCCGGCGTCTCGCCATTTAGGGATGCTTTATTTTTAGCCCATGACGAGGATACCCGGCAGCAGGCTTTTGACCATATCGAGCAGGAGCTGGACTATTTAGTCCGTGTTCAACCGGAGTATATTTTGTTTCATTACCCTAAGCCTGTCATCTTGGATGATCGTGCCGATTGGAAAAATTGGCGTTTTGCCGATAGCCGTGAATTTGTGTATGAAAGCCAATATTCGTTTGAGGCGCTCAAGGAGAAAAGCGAGCAGTTATTTGAATGGCTGGCGCTTAAAGCTGAAAAGTATGGTTTTATACCCGTGCTAGAATTCGATGCGTTGAATGCCTATGTCTATGAATCTGATTTTTTGGAGTCCCTATTTATCCGTTACCCTACCATCAAATGCTGCCTCGATACCGGCCGGCTTTATTTACAGGAACGAACCGACCCGCATTTCAATGCACGGTTGGTTATCCGAAAATACGCAAAATACGCCGAAATCCTTCACTTATCTACTTTAAAAATCAATGAGCAGATCGAGCATTATAAATATCCCGCCTTGCCTCACTTAGACCCTAATGAAGGGTGGGCTCCGATTGAAGACTATTTGCGAATTCTCAAGGAAGAAAACCCGGATACCCGAATTATGTTCGAGCATCGATCTGATTTAATCAGCGATGAACAGCTGGAGGCTTGTTATCAATGGGTTCATGGCCTGCTGAAATGAAAAAGAAGCCCCTGTGGGCTCCTTCGATACTCATATGATGGTTATACGGGGTTAGGCTTTTCCCGTTACTGCTGCTCTTCCTGTCCGCTAGCTGTTTCCAGCAAAGCGATGTCAATCGTATTTCTTGCTTCATCCGCATCGGAGGTTTTTTTAAACGCCCACCAGCGAATATTGATCTGGGTCGCCTCTGTTGGCTGCTGAAGACGCACGCCAATGCGAAAGGTGCCCTTTTGCGGGTACAGAATCGTTCCCACTTTCACATCAGGACCGGTTGGCTCATATTCGCTTCCTTTGAATACATCGGCAGAGCCATAATATAAACGCTCGCTGCTGCTGAGAATATCGGAAATGTAATCGCCGTTTACTTCTTCAATGCCTGTGTAAATAAACAGGTTACCCAGCCCCAGCCCATGCTCGATCTCAGGGGACACATAGCTCTTGCCCCCTCTTCCAAACGGGGAAGCCGCAAACTTGTTTAGTGCTTCCACCGGGATTTCGACAACGCCTGTCCGCATTTCATCGCCGCCTGGAGCCATAGCAGGCAATCCCAGATCAAAGCTTAGTTCGCTTTTTTGCTGGTCGAACGTCACTTTAAGCTCCGGTGCTTGACCCCTCGAAATTTTTCGCAATTTGGATTTCGCTGTGATCGGCCCGCCTAATGAAGATTTAGAGGGCTCTTTTGGTGTAAGCTTTTGAAGGGCAGATGCGTTATATACATATTCATTAAACGGAACCTGGTCAACACGTTCAATCATATATGTGGGTCCCATTTGCAGCAGGCTTATGCGTGCCAGATAGATGCACGGGTCGGAAGGCGAATCCAATGAAGCCTCCAGCGAGCGGTTCACGAAGTCATCCACCCATTGCTTGTCCACAGCCCCATCGATAATCATGATCTCATTGGCACGGTTGGAGGACAAGCTTACCTGTTTGTCGCCGATTCGCAGCACCGCGTTATCCCGCTTGATACCAATCGTCCCCTTGCCCCTTGACGAGGCATCAGCGCGCAATTTCACCTTAACCTCATATTCGGTTTCCTGCTGATCCTGCGGTTCATTGAAGGATACCTTGTCTGCCTCTGCCCCCTCAACCAGAAGCTGCTGGGTGACCATCTCGAACTCGAACGATATTTTCGCAGCCTGCAGCGTTTTTTCTACACAGATCGACATCTCGAATATGTCGCCTGGATTGACATAACGTGGTGTTTTTTGCAAAACTCGAATTTGCCCATCCTGGTACAGTACACTGGTCTGCTCCATCAGGCTTTCAATCGGGAAGGCAGCAGGATCTGGCGCTTCCTCACGTATAAATAGCTTGTAGCTTTCCATCACACGATTGTATTCGCTAATTTCGTCGGAACGAACGGCCGCATTCGCTACGGAATGGACAGGCTCCTTGCCTTTCTCATCGTAAGCGAGGCACACATATACATTTTTGGCATATTCGTTATTAGTGAAGCCCTGCATCATGGACAGCTTTAATGTAACCGGAGAAGGAATAATAATTTCCCTGCCCAATGCATCAATCGCCGCCCCCATCTCCACCGAAACCGACTTATCGTCAACGGCAATAACCTGCAGCCCCGTGATCACACCGGCACCATGCAGCAGCCTGTTCATTAAGCGGCGTTTGTCGTTAAAATATTTTTGCTCCGATTCAAAGTCACGGACGGTCAGCAGCTTGCCATAAAAATAGCGATTGCGTTCAAACGGATAGTAGCGTGTTTTTTTCATCAAATATTCCCCCTCGCCTTCCCCTGTTAAGATTGTGCCCTGCATATTGAGCTGAGTGCCAAGATCGGGCAGCCTTATTCCAATTCGGAATCCAGCCCCAACCGGGTATGGATATCCATTCGTTTGTCACGGTCAAGATCGATCAGCACCGTGTTGTAAGGCATGGATGATTTCTGATCCAGCGTAAGCAGCGTAGGCTCAGAAAGATACGTGTTAATTCCCATATACGAGTGCATATCCATGTACATCCATGGCTGCAGCAAGGTTAGCTTGCATTCAGTAAAAGCGGGCTTTTGGTCGTTAATGATCGATTCAATAATTAAGCGCTGCTTATCGGTTTGTATGCAATCCTGTGGGAGCATAACGCAAAAGCAATAAGGGTTATCCCCGTACAAGCGGGACAACAGCTCGCGCAGCTCCGACTTTTCCTGCATTTGCTTCATTTGAAAATACTCGACGATGTAGGCTTCCGCTCCCGTATAAATCTGCAGCATCCGCACCAAACCTTGCCTTGTGCCACGCAGCTTATACAGATCAGGGGCTTGCCTAATCAGTTGGCGCAGCTTGTCTTCTCCCCAGGACTCGTCCTCGTTCACGGCAAGCCATGAGCCTAGCCAGGTTAAATATTGGCCATGTACAGCATCGGGATCAAAATATTTGGAGATATGGTCGATTTTCTCTTCCATTTCCTGAAAATACGATCCAAACAAAGCGAGAAACCGTTCCAAAAACCGGCCTTCATCCTGCTGCTCCCGGTAGATGGCAGGCAGGTAGGAAATCAGTGATTCTTTGGGAAAATAAACACGCAGCCTCTTCAGTACTGGCGAGCGGCGTTCACTTCCCACGACTTCAAGCTTCAGCCACAGATAGCGGCCCTTGGCATTCATGAGCAGCGCATCCCGTGGATTGGTTATAGGCTCCGACCACAGGTCACGCGTAGCCCTAAGTTTATCTCGGAGCGGAATGGCCGCGTTATTCAAATACTCGCTAAAATCCGTATATTCATTATCCAGCCACTGCTCATTACGGTCAGAGGTGTAATAGTAAAGCCGGACCTGTGTTTCATCCGGTATGGCTGCCTCTAATTGCACCCGATGCCACTCAGTTTCGGTGGATCTTGTATCCAGGGCTGAGGAGAGGTATATACCTTCTGGCAGCAGTGTTTCCGGCAGCTCCAGTGTCCTTGGCTGCGGCTCCAGAATCGTGATTTCGCCCGTTTCGCCACTGAGTACATACATCCAGTCGCGCGAACCAGAGAGCAGCTTATCGGTTCGTCCGCGAAAGCCGGATACCTTAGCTTGAAACTCGCCGTGCTCCCCAAATTTCAGGATAAAGCGTTCATCCTCTTCATCAGGTCCCACGTATCGGCTGTCGCCAATATATATATTATTATTCGTATCAATGGAAAGCCCTGCAAAAGCACCCTTGGGAGCGATGGAGAATTGGGCAGATAGCCTGCCGTCCTCCTGAAGGCATGTTACCAGCTTCAGGCTTGTATCAAACAGATATACCGTTCCCGCTGTATTAACGGCTGTATAATATCTTTTGAGCAATTCGGCTGCAGGTGTCACTTGCTCCAAGCGAAGCGAATCATGCTGGAACACATGGAGCGGTTCACCCGATGAGCTCCACTGCACAACTCCGATTCTTCCTCCTTCCGGGACTTCTTCTTTTCCATTCACCCCAATAATCATATCTAACGGAATTACCGTGTACACTCTCTTTTGCGAATCGGTCCCAATGGCCAGAGGATAGAACGGACTGCCTTGCCAATCCCTAGCTGACCAGACCTGCTGGCTATTGGACACGGAGTAGGCGGCCATACGCCGTTCGCTAAAGGGATCAGCCACATATAGGGTATCGCCGCTTGATGCCAGCATCGCTCCTCCTGTGAACAACTCATGCCCTTGACGAAATAGCTGCTCGGTATATTGATTCTCGGCATCATACGACCAGACGACCGCTTGCTCATCCAGCACGAACAGCTTGCCACCTTTTCCTACTGCAAAATCAAGGGGATGCTCAGGGCCATTCATCTCCCCGGGCTGTATGACCTTGTACACGCCATGCTTTTCCGTTTGATGAATCCCAAGCCCCCCGTCTACCATATGGAGATTGTAATAGCTGCCTTTATCCCAATCCGACCTTTTATTAAGCGAGAAAAATTGGTACGGCTCCTGCACACCTTTCACCCCCTTCGACACTATCTAGACATCGGTTTTACTGACAAGCTCGACCTGGTGCTCGCCGGAGGTAACCAACCCATAGGGAGGAATAAGAATATCTCCGCTTGCATTTTTTCGTGCACCCGCACCCTCGTAATCTATCCATAGATCCTGAACGTAAACAACACCCTTTAGCCGGCTTATCACTCCATAAATGTCGCCTTTGTACACAGCCCGCCCAAACGTCCAGCCCTTTGAACCGTCCGAACGGTCGAGCGGCTGAAGCAGGCCATATAACTGATGAAGAATAAGCCTCGACTCATCCTTCATCTGTGGCTCCATAACGACTACGGCATGCACCGTAATTTTAATATAGGCGGCCGGAATTACGTGAAGCTCTGTAGTCAGCAAGCGATGCAAATCGAGATGCTTATGCACGGTTCGCAGGAAGCCTTCGCTTGCTTTGGGCTGGGCGGCTTCACTATAGGGGACGACAACAACTGTCATCTGGGCAGCTTCCTTGGCCTGCTGCTCCTCGACCATACCCGGTTTATATAACGGTATCGCCTTAACCCTCGCAACACGAAGTCCCGGTGTGGCACGCGCGATCATCTCATAATCCTCCCCTGTAACCGCACGGTAAGGAGTATGAAGATCGCGGCGCACCCGATGCTTGGCTTCCTCCAGCGACTCAGCCTCCGCCCCGCCTGAAGCAGGAACCGGATTCGTCACACGCAAGTCCAGCAGCTCCGGGTCCTCTGTAGCGAGCTCAGAGATCATGCCGTTCTTCACATTGCCGCGCTGGCCTCCGCCAGTTTTCAAGGAAATGATCCGCAAGTTGTCTTGCTCCGACGCATGGGGGATCCAGCCTGCCTCGTTGTTGCCAAAGCAGAACATATTCTCGGCTTCATCCCACATATAATGCCGGTCCTCAGAGCCGGAGTTGTCAAAGTCCTCAACCCTCGACCAGTCCTCCCACAAAAAGCCGGGTTTGCCGGGTTCCCTCCGACCTACCTGTAACAATAGCGAAGCGGTCAAACAACCCTGCGCCTGTTGTACCTCAAATTCCTGCTGGGGCAAGCCGCTGCTTTTGCCAATCCAGCGATCCAGCTCAAAATCCGGTACGTAGGAAATAAGCCGAATTGTACGTTTGCCCTCGGGGGGGATATTCCCGTTCACACCATCACCGAATCGTATTTCGGTCACCTTGCTTACAGGATCCCTTACCAGCGCGTAGCTGGAATCCTCAGGACCGCAACGCCCCAAATCCGTTACGGCCTGCCAATCCCGCCAATCACCACCTGGCTCACGTACTTGTACAATGTTCAGCCCATAGTACGGCAAATGAGCCACCCTGCTGCATACAATTCCTGCCTCGCCCGTACTGTTAAAATGAATAACCTCACTCCAAGTAGTCTGCTGGACCGCTGTCACTGCGTTGATGTGCACCTGCTCAAGCTTGGGCGATAGCTCATACCCTTCGCGCTCCAAGGTACAGCACAGCCAATAACGCCGCTTATCATTCGCCGGATGGACCAGCATCGGCCGCATCGGTGTATGAAGCCGGAATACCAATTGTCCTGATTGTGACAGTTGCACCGTAGCATCATGGACGAGCTCGACTGGCAGCCAGCCCTCACCATCCTCAGAGCCTACATATTTCCAAGATACATCCCCTGAGGAGATGAGCTCCGCTGTTCCATCCGCCGCTTTGCCAACAGGCACGGGATATCCGTCAAACAGTTTAAAGGAAATCGTGATCAGGACATCCTGTGGAAGCTCCCGATCAAAGCCTAAATACAGCTTGCTGCCGCTTTTGGCTTCCGGTCCGAAAGCGTAATAAGCTACACTGTCATGCTGGTTGGAGGAGGTGTAGTCACTTGCTGCCACATCGGTCCGCACGATGATTTTATCCAAGGTAGACGGTACGATCTGCAAGGTATGGCTTGTTTCGAACATTTGGTCGATCGCCATCAGCTTTGTCCCTTTGGGCAGCACATGCTGCTCTTGCAAGCCTGTAAAGGTAAGCTGGGCTGTTGCCGGAGTAGACTCCCGCAGATGGATACCGAGCAGCTTTAGAAACTTCCGTTCATTTTTTTCGGTAATTCGGTTTAAATAATATTGCTGAACTTCCGTCATCCAGGACATCAATTCAACTAAGGTAATACCGGGATCATGCGCGTTTTCATCTGTCCACTGCGGAAATAGCTTAGGGATCGCCCTACGGGCTTCCTCAACAATCTGGTCAAAATAACGGTCATCCAAATTAGGGATGGGCAGCAATCGTTACACCTCCTATCCTTTTAATTACTATTATAAACTATCTTTTTAATTACCTATTTAAATCGCATTAACAACGACCCTATGGGTTCCACTAATTATGATACCATGCAGCAGCGACGGGAGGCTATTTACATTCAGCTCGGTGCGGACATTATCCTCCAGCTTGTATACGGCCATATAAAGCTTCTCCACATGGTTAATTGAATGGATCGATTTTAATAAAGCGTAAAACATCGATTGGTGGATATCCTGGCCAATCTCCCAGCCCTTACCATCATAGTTGCCAGAAAGTGGATCCAGAAATCGCTGAAGCTTGGCAATCGCTTCAAGCTCTGTTGGCACAATCGCCTCAATCCCTTGAACAGCGACATAAGCAGTCACCGATATTTCCAGAAAAGCAGGCTGGATCACCTGAATCCGATTGGGCAGAGCTACTAGATTCGAAGCACGCTGCAGCACGTAGCGTTCAACCTGCCGTTTCAATTCAGGGAAAGCAGCAAGGCCGCCTACCCCTTCCTGGGGAAGAATAACCAAAGTGATACAACCAATATCTGGCTCAACCAAGGCATTATAGTTGGCCAGGCATTTAACCCTGGCAATGTTCGGATAAGCCTCACGTGCCAGCCATTCGAAGTCTTTCGCCGTAACGGCACGGCCACGGTGCTTCAGCTGCTGCGGTCCTCGGCGCATTGCCGATTCCTCGCTCTCTGCGTCGCAGCCTCCAGATGCGGCTTCAGGATTCATCGCGCCTCCAACAAAGGCAATCGAATTTTGCAGGCTGGCAATTTGCCCTGCCCCCACGTTGCCCGCCTTGCCACGCGTGACGGTGTAGTTGACCTTGATCTGCTCCACGCCGCCTTGCGGCGGAACCATGCCATGGATGCCATCCCCAAAACGGATGCGCCCATAGGTTCGGTCAATCGTGTAGTGGCGGTCCTCACTGCCGGAATCGCTTAAATGGGCGATCGGATGCCATTTCACCCAGAGCCGGTAGATGTAACCATCCGTATCGCGGATCACATCCAGCTCCAGCGTTCCCTGCTCCATATGCCGGCGTACCTCTTCCTCCGCCATCTTCCCTGTTTCATCCACCCATACCGTTTCGGAAACGACGGGGGTACGGCTTAGCTGGAATTCAGAAGCAATATCCCCTACACGCGGATCCGGGTATTCGTTGGTGACCGATTCCTGCTGCATCGCTTTTATCGTATTCAGGTACAAACCATTGACGATAGGAAAAGCCGTGGTGCCTGAATGGTCATCATACTTATCATCCCTGTTCACGACTCGCAGCCAATAGCCGTCTTGGCCAAACCAAACCTTCCTCTGAAAATCCGCCGGGCCGGCAAACTGCACAGTTCCGTTCCTGGTCAGTCCATTGGTATCATCAATCACCTTAAGAGGCGCCCATCTGGGCCCTTCTCCGAGGAAGCCATTCTGCCAATACTCCCACTCCAAAAGCGGAATATCCCGCTCGGTAAGCCTTTGCGGCTGTACAGATACGAACACGGAGAGTGGTCCTTTGACAGGCGGCAGATCCAAGGCTACATAAAGTGACGGATGCTCCACCTCCATATGAAAAAAAGGCTGGAACAGCTCAGCTTGCCCGCGGCTTTGCCGGGTTTGGTCCAAGATTTCTGTATGGTTCAAGGATAAGCAGCGGTGCAACTGGTACATCCGCTCCTCAGGGTACTCATAAGTCAAGGATACGTTCTCCAGCCAAGGAGAATGGTAAAGCGGCAGTACGGAATATAAATTATCAATCTGAATAATTCTTGCCCGTACCCAATAGTTCAAGTGGGAGTTAACGTACGATTCCTCCAGGTCCATGGGGCACCGGAATTTCACCTGATGGTTTAGCAGCTCTTCGCCTGGGCGATAAAATAACCGTTCCGCATCTCGTCCAGCCTCTAGGCGCACCCATGAAATGCCATTCCAATATTCCCAGATGACCTTGGCCACCGCTACGATCGGTGGGTTCGGCCTCTCAAAGGTGGATTTTTTCATGATCGGCTTCCAGTCCACGACCTGCCCTTGCTCGGTTTGAAAGCGATTCACGATCACCTTCAACGCAAACGACAGCGTGATCAGCCCGTCACGTTTGCTCAAGGCTTCCTTGCTTGATACATAAAACGTTCCATAGGGAATAAACTGGTCCCCGAAGGGGTAAAAGCCGGTAGCATCCGCTTGAACATCATTATAAAACATAATATCCGGTGAGATTCCCCCACGATTCAGGTTATCGACATAATCGGTCTTCACCTGGATGCGATCCAGCTCCAGACCTTGGTCGGCGAGTGAAAGCATAGGAGCCGCCGTCCTTTTCATCCGGCATTGAATAAAGCGCCCGCTCCACTCGGATAATTGCTGTTCAGCAATCTCGCCAAGCTGCATTTTATGTAAAACTACACGATTGCCAATCGCCTCCACCTTGTCAAAGGGCACCCAGCCATCAGCCGTTGCATATCGCCATTCAGCCAATAAGGGATTCGCTAAAAGCTGACAAATCTCCGGCTCCTCGTGAGGCTTTCTCGAATGCCCTATAGCGATTTCAATGCGCGCTGTTTCCCGCAGCAGGAACAAATGGCTGTGCTCCAGGTAAAGCACATGCTCCTGCAGGTCCACCCCGTCCTGCAGTTGAAATAAGGGGGTTGGCGCAGAAAGCCCCTCTCTTGAGGCAGTAATAAAAGATTCCGGAATCTGAATAATGCTATCATGCTTCTTGCTGGTCAAAAAAGCGGCAGTAAACATGGCAGGTGTCAGCAATAGGGTTCGCTCGGTTTCAAACAAAATATCTTCTTGTTCTCCTTGCGCTGCCACTTGGGTACCGACTGGAATCAGCACGGGCTCCCGCATTCCCGCATTCAAGCGGAACGTCACATAAGCACTTGCCGGACGCGCTGGCAGCAGCGTCACATCGAACAGGTTCATAAAAGCAACCAGATTTTTAACAGGCACCCGGTTTAGCCGCTTTATATTGCCATGAAACATATCAGCAAACAACAGAAACAACGCACTTCCGGGATCGGGATCCTCCGGCGAAAACCGCCATTCTGGCGTATAGTAAGGAGCCATTGTTTTCATCTGTTCGATTAGATCTTGTTTATCACGCGTATCAATTTTGGGAGGCTGCATGCATCCACCCCCTCTCTGTCCGCTTTGTCATGGTCGATGTTCAACCCTTTTCATTCGCTTTTACTTCGAGCCTTCGTGAATATAGAAAGGATAAACCTGGTTAAACAAATTGTTAGTTGAACGTACCATGTATTGGATACGAATATTGACTTTACCGTTTTCCTGGCTGTCTACAAGAGCTTGCACCTCAACCTCATGCACACGTGGCTCCCAGATTTGGATCGCCTCTTTGACGTTGCTTCCGAGCATCATAAGCGTCGTAGCATCCGTCTCACCAAATACAAAGCGCTGTACATCACAGCCAAAGTCAGGCCGCATCGTGCGTTCGCCCAAAGAAGTCCCGAGAATAATGCGGATCGCTTCGATGATATCCCCCTCATATTCCGACATCATAATTCGACCGGTGGCCTTGTCCACCTGAATGGGAAATTTCCAGCCGCGTCCGAGAAAATCTTCGCTCATTCACACTCGCCTCCTTGACATGCTCCCGCTAGGAACGACCCTACAATTAATTAATCTTGACTAAACTTCCTTTAATATTAATGATCCCATCTGACTTGAGGTCAAGCGAAGCTCCTGCTTTTATCTCCATCGTAGCCGAGGCCTCAATCTTAATCTGGGTGGACTTAACCGTTATGGCTTTAGTGCTCTCGATTTTAATATCTCCTTTGGCATTCATCGTGATGGTTGATGAGCTACTTTTGATGGAAATCTCGTTAGCAGAGCCGCCTTTGATCTGGATCGCGTTATTACCGCTTTGTTCCTTGATATCAATCGTATCGTCTTTATCGGAAAATTGAATCGTCTGGCCCTTTTTCGTTTTAATGGTCACTTTGCCTTCACTGTCGTTATCATCAAAGGTTAGCTCGTGCCCGGCTCTTGATTTTAACTGGCGAATATCATTCTTATCATTCGCTTTCGGTGAAGGCTGCTTGGTGCTCCACAGCACCCCGATAACAAAAGGCTGGCGGATTTCACCCAAATGGAACGCAACCAGCACCTCATCGCCAACTTCCGGTATGAATAAGCTGCCCCGATCCTTGCCAGCCATTAAAGTGGCGATACGTACCCAGTCGGTTTCGGTCTCCGCCTCACGCAAAGGCAGCTGTAGCTTCACCCTCGCCAGGCCGTCGGGGTCATTATTGTTCGTAACGATGGCCACCATCACGCCATTGATCTTTGGAAATACAGGCTCGGACGTACCGCGGAACGAAAACTCCGGAATATTCATCAAACCGCATTCCCCCCTAATTGAAATCGTGTTACGTAGCCGTTCTCATTAAGCAGATGCGCGGTTGCCATGATATAGTAAGGCTGGCTTAGCTTCTCGCCGATCCCACTCAGCTTGAGGTAGCGCCCTGCCCGAATTTCCGGAATGCCTACACACTCGCCTTGCCCGCTAATCAGCTTCATAGACCGTTTATTCAAGACGGCTTCCGCATGTGTCTTGGCTTCTTCCTGTGAATCAATGTTGGTATACACATGTTCCTTGTAAGTACCCTGTGCCTTCAAAATATCTTTGCCTGTCTTCGAATTGGAGCCAAGCTTCGTCACCGTTGTAGCTGACGCCTCAACTACCTTGAGCTCCTTGTTATCCCAACCACGAACGGTCACTTCCGTAATCTGGTCGGCAATATTCATATCGATCGAAAGTGAACGCAGCATGGAGCCATATTGCAAATCGACAACGGGCGTCATTTCGGTCAGAGGCTTGCGGAAGTATACGGTTTTACCAACAACGAAAAAATCATAATGGACCAGCTCAGCCAAATATTGAATAAAATGATAATCATCGACCTGATTTTGTGACACCGTGCTGTACAGTGTGGTCGTATCATCGATTTTCGTTTTCATGCCATAGGTACCTGCGATATCTTTGACGATATCACTATATTTTTTTTTGGACCATGATTTCGATTTGGAGCCCTTCATCATAAGGTAGGACATGTCCAAGCCGCGAATAAGGAGACCTGGCGCTTCATCACCCGAAAACTCCACCGTCACCGAAGTGATATATCCCTGAAATACCGAAATGAGCTCAGTCTCATACCCTAGCTTGATTTCAACCGCCTTACCTAGCACAAAAACGTCATTTATCCATAAAAAGTCATTCGTATTTATATCAAAAGCGTTCGTTACATGAAATAAGAACGAGTCCGCTGTACCTTCCAAGCTACTTTCTACCCGAATATTCGTTATCATGATTTCACTGGCCAGTTTGCTGCCGTTGACCAGGATTTCAAAGGCAGGTGCAAAAAAATCGTTATATCTCTTTCCTAATTCAGAAGCTGTAAACTGACCGCTATCAAGCTTTAGCTCTGCCAATCGTTATCACCTCCGCTTAGGAACGGTAATTCTGCGTCCCGCCTTTAATTTCCGCGGATTGTCAATTCCATTGGCATCGGCAATCCCCCGCCACTGTTTAGGATCCTGGTACTCAGCATACGCAGTCATCCATAGCTGGTCTCCCTCTTTCACCATCTTTTGCTTGGTTTGGCCTGCCGCTTCCGGTGGCACCGTTGCTGCCTGTTCTTTTTGGGTCGTATTGGATTTAAAGGTCACCTTCAGCGTTGCACGAACGGGTATGCCTGAGTCAAGGAACATCGTAAACTTTTGGCTTACCTTTTCCAGCACGCCCTTAAAATCTATGGAGCCCCACACAAAGCGGACAAATGGCGGGTGTCCCACATCGATATCAAGCAGTTGGGCGATTTGTTTGGTCAAATCACGAACATCCGTACCTTTTTCATACGTATCAAAAAAGAGATCCATTGATAATGAAGTAGTTCCGCCGTTAACGAATTGGCCCATGGGCATCCCCATGTTCGGCACCTTTTTAAAGGTGTAATTGTTTGAAGTATCCAGCGCATATTCATTAGGATTGAATAGCACCTCGATGGTTTCTTCGCCCTTTTTTTTGTAGGCAATAATTTTCGCTTTCTTGAGTGCCATTCGTTCACATCCCCTTTCCTATGCTGCTGTAACTTGGCTCGTTTTTAACGGTCACTGAATTCCAGAACCCACTTTTTGGCGTCGCTGCCGGCTAGCATTACATTCCCCGACGCTGCCGCTCGAAGCGCATACGTCTTTCCAGCTCCCGTGTCACCTTGTCTACAATTTGGTTCACATCCAGCTGAGGAAGCTGCTTAACAAGCTCGTTAATTTGCTCCTCGGTTAATTCAGCTGGCTCGACGGGCTGTGTAATTGCCTGTGCTGCTTCGGGCTCAGCCTGCCTTTGTGGCTTCAGCAGCTCCAGGCTTGGAGATGAAACTGAAGCGGGATAGCCCGTTTTAGGCTCTGGCTGTTTATGCTCAAGCTGTGTACTGGGCATACCGGGAGCGACTGGCGTACGTGGCGAGTAAGCAAATATATCAGCCGTATCAACCGGGCTTGAAGCCGGCTTGGCGAATATGTTCCGCTCCTGATTTGCTGAAGCCCCTGCCAGATCGCTGTAACGCAATGAAACCGGCGCTTGTGTTGTTGTCGTTGCATTTGTAGACGCAGTTGCAATTGCAGCATATGAACCATCTGGCTGCGCGCCCGACCGCCTTTGCAAAAGGCCCGGACTGACGACCGCCAGCCGTTCATCCCCGCTTACCATCCGCGCCGCTGTGCGCTGAAGTGCAGACCGGGCGTTGGTACCAGCTCGTTGGACCGCAGGCTGACCATTCGCGCTAGCTCGCTGGACCGCAGGCTGACCATTGGCGCTGGCTCGCTGGACCGCAGGCTGGCCATTGGCGCTAGCTCGCTGAGCCGCAGGCTGACCATTGGCGTTTGCTCGCTGGGCCGCAGACCGGGGCACTTGTGACATGGGCGCTGCCGCCGCCCGCGACAAGCCCCTGCCTATCGTTAACGCTTGTGGAACGTTTGCGTTTGCGGCTAGCTGGTTTACCCTTGCTGCTCTGAAGCCTTGCTGTGAGAGCCTCGTTGCTGGAGCAGCGGCTGTTATCCGGCTTCGTTGGGTTAAAGCTGAGGGCTTGACCAGCCGTATCGCTTCTTCACTCTCTGGATTTGTTGTTCTTTGCTGCACTTGGGCAGCAAGCCCCTCAATAGTACCAGCCTCATTAATGCTGCGCTCATTATGTTTTACTTCCAGCCTTCTGCCTGGGCTTTCAATTGCGGTAAAGGTATCTATAGCCTGACCAACATTCGTCTTACGAAAAGCTGCTGTAGTTTGCTCCATCCGAGGCGGGCGTTGCAACCAAGCATTGGCTAAGCTGGCTTCCTGGCGGGTCGCCTGTAAGGCATGGTCAGCAGCAATACTGGCAGCTATGCTTGTATTTACTTTTGGCGTTATCTTCTTAGTGGCCAGTTGGCGAGATAGAAAGCTTATCGCTGCTACTGGGCCAGCAAGCTCGCTTAACGGCCTATTGACCGGTCGATTGGCTGACCAGCTTGCTCGAGTGTCTACTGGTTGATTCACTAACCTGCTTACTGATTCGCTTACTGGACTAACTGACTGGCTTGCTATCCTGCTAGCCGGTTGGCTTGCCCGTCTGCCTGCTGGTTGGCTTGCTGATCGGTTTAATAAACCAGTAATTGAACTTAATGTCTGCCCATTTCTTGCTCGATTTAGGTTGGACCCTGGCTTTGCTGTTAAGCTTGTCTGCCGACCAAAATTGTCTATCGGGTTTCTATGCTCCAGGGATTGCACTGCCAGAGCTAATGGACTTATCCCATCCATTAACGAAACTGGTATTTTAATATTGGCGTTAATAGCTTTTCTAGAAATCATTCTAATGACATTAGATAAGGCAACAATATCTACATGATGATCAGGTGCCTCTCCACGATGACCAGCCATTCCTCCAAGATTCAGATTATCCCCATCTCTGCCTGCTTTTGAATCCAGCAATCGCTGAAACGGATAAGTTTGAGCTTCTTGAAGAGATGCGATATCTTGGTGTGTTGCTTGATGATGAATAAATGAATTCGCAGCTTTACGCTGTAAATTACCACCTTGTAAACCTAAAGCCTTAGAAGCTGAAATTAGGGTATGGAAAACCTCATCCTGAGAGGATGCTCTACTTGCATTCATTGTTGCGGCTGTCCAAGGGAAACTGGCTTCTTTCCTTAAGGCTCCTTGATCAACTTGTGAAGCAAGCCTGCTGATCCCCATACTTGTAATTCCAGATGCCACAGGATACATCTTATTTAAGCTGCGGCTATCCGAAGCTGCAGCCTGCGAAACTGCCAACCTCTGACTAGGTAAGCCAACCGACGAATTCAATGCAACGGAGTTCTGCCCGGCCCCAATTGGGTGGCTAGGTACAACCGATCTTCTCCAAACATTCGCCATCGGGATCGGGATAGGGATATTTAGCTGCATCCCTGGAGCGATCGAGGCTTTTAGCTTCGAGGTTCCCATGCCTCGGTCTACCTTGGGAGAAGCGTTCATGCTGACTCTTCGAGCCATTAATGCGGAAAGGCTTAAAGACGCATGCGCCAAAGAATCTGCTGTGCTCAATACTCCCCTCGGAGCTACCGCGCCATCTGGGTTCGGCATTGCTGACGTTCGTAGCATTGATGCTGCAGCCCTTAAAACCCTTGCCCTCCTTGCAATTGTCGAAGCTGGGTTTGATGCAGCCCTACCACGGACAACCGATGTCTCGGCATCCGCAGCTCTTGCCCAACGTGCACTTGTAGAGGTTACTGGGCTTAACGCCCCTGACCCTGGCGTAAGTGATAATGCAGAGCCTTCTTCCACCTTTGCTTGAATGGAAAAACGCTTGGATAAGCGTGCTTCACGCCCCATGGTGCTATTCTGAATATTAGCCAACATCGCATGGGTAATGGCTGGATTCTCAGGGTTATTCCGGTTGAGTACTCCATCTGGTGTTTCTGTTCTACCATGGGCTTGAGAACCTCCAGCCTCCAACCACGATAATCCTTTAGCCTGGATCCACAATCCAGTCTTTACAGCATGATCAATCGCTGATTCCAGTGGAGGTAAATCAGTCGGTGCTTTGCTTGATGGAATCCATGGTTTAATCCATGGTTGAGCTACGTTTGCGGACTTGGCTCTGTTTGGGAGAGCACTCTCCAACGTACTTTGCAACTCAGGTACCGCTCCAACCAGAGAACCGCTAGAACTGGACTCTGCCTTTTTCCTTGCTCTCTGGGCGGGTACCGCCGCCTCATTACTTAAGCTTGATCCCCAGTCGTTAACCAGGTTGGCAGTAGCTGTTGTAACTACATGTCTATTCAAAGAATCCCTATTAAGCTTAACGCGTTGTATAATCGATGTGAGAATAAGCGGTCCGTTAGTTTCAATAGCTGCTGCTACTTTGGGATAGATAGCCCACTGGGCTTTTGCTCTATTATTCATTGGAAGTGCGAAATGTGCCTGCCGGCTACTTCCCATAGAGATTGGACGGCTTGAGGGATGGGATTTCAGCCTCAATTGCACATGCTGTAAAGCTGCTGCTGCTTTTTGTATCCGCGAGCCTATCCTGCCCGTTTCCAAATCTCCACTTGCTAATGTTGTTGCTAAAGCCAGAGAGGCACGCTGCCTTCTACGTAGCTGGCGTTGCTGCACTTCTCGGGCTTCTTGACCTTCGCGGATATTTCCCGCCATTTGTAGATAGCCCGCGACATTGCCATTGGGTTTTGCAGATATCCTTCCGCCTGCTAGCTGCCTATCTGCCAGCTTCGTGGCAGTGTTCGACAGATCTACAAGATCTGCGGGCAATTCCTTAAAATTGGACAGAGTTTGATCTGCAACTATCGCGCTATATCCCACTGAATCCCTTTGCTTACGAAAGGCAAAAGCCTTGTCCTCCCCAGCACGCCATAGCCGATTGAGCGGCTGCAAATCAATAGGAGCTTGCATCGACCTATAAGAACGAAGCTCTGGCTTCATAAGCTGTAAGATCCGCTCTGCAGAAAATCCTGCATGCTCTATCGCTTGCTGCCCTATCGAGAAACCAGCAGCCTTTGCTGGCTCGTTACCTCTTACAACATTTAAAACAGGACCAGAGGAGGCCGCATTCTCTACATCAAGCCAAGACGCACTTCCACCATTCTGGGAATTTCCTGCCTCAGCTTCACTTCTTGGTTCCCCTAGCTGGAATGCAGGGGCTACAGAACGCTGCACAAGCTGATTAGAAGAAAGCATCCGCTCCCCAGCAAGTACGGCCCGTTCTTGCATCCCATGACTCTGGCTGGTATGGCTTGCTGGGCCAAGCAGTCCATGATTGCTCATTTTTGATGCGTTCGATAGATCAAATGTCCTTAGCAGCATCAAGCTTAACGGCGGCATCATCGAAGTTCTGCCATCATTGAAAAAGTGGCTCAGTACTCCTTTACCCCAAGAAATATTCCGGGGCTCGTAACCAAGCTGTTGAGCACCTGTAGTTTCATCTATCTGGCGGGCACCACGATTCGATAAACGAGCTCTTACCAACAGTTCTGGACCAGCTAAACTAGACATGCCTTGTGACTCTGTGTCTGTGATCTGCGCAGACTCAGGCTCAGCCTGTTGGCGGTTTATGCTTTCAGGCTTTATGGAGCTCCGATTCATCCATAGCTCACGATAAGTTGGAGATGTGCCTTGCTTTCCACTGATCGTTTGATTGTGTATTTCCGGCTGGCCAAGGCGAGCTTTATATGTTGCAAATAATTGATGAATAAGCTTAGTTGTATGTTCAAGCCGAGCTGAGGGGACTGCCTGCTGGACAACCGTACTACGAAAAGGCTGTAGCTGTTGCCTGCTTAAAGGCTGATTAAGCTCCCCTATCCCTGCATTATGTTCATGATTCAAAAAACCATCTTTAGGTTGTATGCTGTTATTAAATCGATCAACCTTATTTACACTACGAACGGAGACAAAGTTGCTTTGCTGGTATACGCTGGCTTGTCCTATTGGGCTAGCTTGCTGAACCTTATAGCTAGGTGGGAGCATATACGTATGCTGGCGTTGAATGATATCCGCCATATTGACTTTGTTGCTTCTTAAATAACGGGATGAAACTAAGGATGCATCTGTAGCTGTAGGACGATCATTCGAGCTTTGGTTATTGCGGTAAACAAAAGGTAACTGCTGCTGTCTATTTTCGCTCAAGCCATCGAAACTACTTAAACTAGGATTAGCATTCGGATGGGGATGCCAAGCTATTGGCATCAAAGCAGACTCATTGCTATTCTTTCTAAAAGCTTGGATAAAGTAACCAGGCGATGTAGCTGAATCGGCTTTATTCAAGCCTGAATTGTTTTTTGTCTCATGCTGCTGCTTGGCTAATACACTCACATAAGGCTGGTTATCATCGGATGCCCAACGTATAACGCCTGATGCTCTTGGGCTGCTTAATCGTATTCCATCATTCGACAATCGGTCTGGTTCATCTAGGGAAGCTGTTGCTTTATGCAACAAATCCGGCCGCTGCTTATTAAATGCCTGATAGATTTTAGTTTGATTTTCAGCTCGGTCTTTGGCTTGTGCCTCTGCACGTTCTTTTACGCGTTCTTTGACACGTTCTTTGATACGTTCTTTAGCTCGTTCTTTTGCCTGTTCCTCTGACCACTTTTTAGCTTGCGCTTCGGCGCGCTCTTCAATCTGCTGTTTGAGCTGCTGCTGCTTTTCCCACTGCTTTTGCTTTTTAATTTGCCTCTGTGTCTGCTTGTGCTCTTGGACCTGATTCTTGTTTTGCTTAGGATCCTGTGCTTGTCCTGGCTTTTGCTTCAGAGCCAGCTCTTGCTGTATACTCTGCCCCGGTTTGTCGCTTCCGTTGCCTTTGTTGCCTGCGTTACCATTACTCTTACCTAGATCGTCAATCAAGGCTTTCCTGGAGCTTGGCTCCACTGAGGCTACATGCACCATATCGCCTGTAGGTGCATCATCACGGCTCTGCCCTTGCCTTACACGTTCCAGCTCCCGGCCTAAGGGGGTGCCCTGCAGGATCTTATCCGCTATTCTAGCCTGCTCCAATCGCGTTGGCGCCTGCTGCTGCCGACCATCGGGTAGCCCACCATAATAATGGATCAACCGCTCCAGCCGATGTATCGTTTCCGAGCGCGTCACCACATGCTTGGCATCTGCGTGCTGTAAGGCTGCCAGCTGCGCCTGCAGCTTTTCAATCATCTGCTGCCAATGCGCTGAGCCATCCTTACGGACTCTACCTCTCTTGCCTTCGAGCTCACGAAATACAAAAGCCAAACGTCCTACATAATCACTTCGCCAAAAGCCATACTTTCCAATAATACCATCAGCAAAAAGTCGAGTGTCCTGGGCTGATCTGCTCCCGCCGCCATGAACGCGATTGCGTTGCATCACCGTCGAACCTACTAAGCTCCGAGCTATCGAACGGGGAATATGCGATTTCCGGGATTTCATGCCAGTCCCCCTACTCGTTTATTTTTTACTGAAGATTGTCTTCAGGCCGCTATGTACGATTTCAATCGATTCAATAGCAACACCCGAGCTTGTTGCATTCAATTCGGGTCCCGTCCATTTCACTGGAAAGGATTCCAGGAAATTCCATCGACAGATTTCATAGCCATCCGTATGGTATAAAATGATCGTGCCTGTCTTGCGTACGATTTTGCCATTTGAGACACCCTCGTACCAATCCCATAAATCCCTGGTTCGTGTAATTCCCCGTTTGAGAACGATCCTTGGATGCTTCTTTTGCTTCGGAAAGTAATGAACAAAATCGTTCACGCCACCTTCCATGTACTCAATCATTTCAGTTTCCGACTGAAGCCCGGCCACCTCGGTAAAGCCACCCACATAAAGCCCATCCAATTCGACCTGAAAAAGGAATGGAGCGCTGACTCCTCTATAATCATCCATCTGCTAATCACCTCTTATTGAACACATCGAACGGATTGTTAGCTGGCTTTTCCTCATTCATATTACGGTTGATTCTCGATATCTCTTCACACCATTTCCGGCGCTCTCGATGCTCCATTAACATGATTTCATCGTGCGGCCAGTGGAAATAGTAAGCAATAAACCCGGCCTCCTCGTAAATCTTGTCAATGGGGTAACCGACTATGCCTCCTCCATCCCGGCGATAAAAGACACATCCACGTCAAACTCATGTTCACATTTGGGGCAGATGGTGTGAACCTTAGGGACTTCCATTTCATTGATTTCTCGATAAAAGTTTTGCATAAAGGCCAAATCGGCAGTAAACATTTTCTCAATAACCCGAGTATCGATGGCCCTTAGCTCGCCTAGCTTCGTAATCACACGCGTTAGCAAAATAATGGTTAAATAACCGGGATTTTGTTGAACCCTTTGATCCCGCATCGGTAAAATCTCATCTGCTGCTGTCGCAAGCCGCATAATGCCCCTTTTGTGCAAATTGCCACTATCGTCCACATAACCTCGGGGAAGCTCGAATTCATATTCTGTCTTAAATGCCATTGCGTTTTCCTCCTAAAAGATAAGCATTACCATCTCAAAGTCAAGAAAACAAGAGATGGGAAAAGCGATACACGCCCCATCCCTCCTCTTGTTTCCTCCCTGCAATTGTTAACTCGTGCGTGTCATACCTTCATGAGCCAATTCTAATAATTCGATAGCTACTTCAGAGCCTGTACCGTTAAAGTTAGGAGCTGTATATTTGGAAGGCCATGCTTCAATAACCTGCCAAGTGGCTACATCTCCGCCTTCTTCATCGATTGCAATAATCGTAACTGTTTTACGCGACATTTTACCTTCAATAGATTCCTGTACCCAGTTGTACATATCCATTGAATCGGTAGCCCCCCATTTCAGGGTGATATTCCCGTACTTCGCCAAACCAGGCAACTTGCGAGCCGTGATGGTTTCATTGCCTTCACGGTACTCAATTACAGCCAAGGATGCATCAAATCCAGATACCTCACTAAATCCGGCTTGTTGGATACCTTCAATTTCTACTCTAAACCGAAAATTTCTATATGGATCTCTACGCTCGCCAGTCATTATTTACTTTTCCCCTTTCGTATGGTTCATGACAAGTTCACCTTACTCAAACTCCAGAGAAGAACCTATTCTTCTCTCGTCTTCTGAGTAATCCGGAAGATAACGAATTCCGCCGGTTTCACAGGCGCAACCCCAATAATGCAAATCAGACGACCATTATCGATATCATCTTGAGTCATCGTTGAGCGGCCGATGTTTACATAGAATGCTTCACCGGGGCTGCCTCCCATTAGTGCTCCATCTCTCCATACGCGGGTTAAGAAAGCATCAATCGTGCGTTGCACGCGAGCCCATAGCTGTTCATCATTTGGCTCGAACACAACCCAGCTGGTTCCATTCTTAATCGATTCCTCAATGAATATAAATAACCTTCTTACGTTGACATATTTCCATAAGCCGTTCGACGAAGTTGTACGGGCACCCCATACACGAATACCTTGTCCAGCGAAAGCACGAATCAAATTCACGCCTTGCGGATTCAAAATATCCTGTTCGCCTTTGTTGTATTGGCAATCCAGGCCAATCGCTCCGCGAACCACTTCATTCGCAGGCGCTTTTTGCACGCCACGGGTTTGGTCCGAGCGCGAGTAAATACCAGCCATCGATCCAGATGGAGGGATGTAGATATTTCTCTTATCAAGCGGATCAAACACTTGCAGCCAAGGATTGTACATAGCGGCATAGCTGCTATCAAAAATATTGCGGTGCGTCATCACATCAGCTACCTTGGTTTTCTCGCGTGGAACGTCAAGAATCGCAAAACGGCTGCCTAGGTTTTCGCAATGGGCTACTAACGATAATTGGACATTCGGATCCGTTACGCCTGGGATCAGCATAATGCTGACAACGTCGTTATCGATGAAGGACTGGATACCCGTTCTTTTGCCAGGACCACGGTCTTGGCCCATGAAATCGGAAGCAGCCAGATTAGCAATGGAACCGTCGCTACCATTAGCAAGCGAGATCAAGAATTTGCCTGTTTCTTCAGTTTCACCAGACAAAGCCTCGAATGGAGCAATAACTCCAAGGTCGCCTGTTTCTAAGCTTAAGTCTTTAACGTTAATAATATTCGAGCGTCCCAAAATTTTCTCAACATGGTTCGCAGCCGATACATTTAACGACATTTTTTCGAATGTTTCAGCTTCATCCCCATAAAATACATGAACAGTAAACTCCGTTGTGGTCAGAACCTTAGCCGGCAAAAGATTAACATCAATGACATCCGCATCTCCAACAAGAACCGTTTCCAGCGCAATGATATTATCGAGCGAGGACACGACACGGTTGTATTGCTTAGCGCCTGCATTCTCGAAAGCAACTACGTCGCCTACGTTAAAGCCTGCATTATTCTTAACACGGTATTGAGTCGATTCTCCTGGCACACCGATAATATCAAAAATTTGTGTTTTGGCTTTGCTGGATGGAACGACTACAATACGAATTTGGTTGCCCCATGCGCCCGGATTTTTCGAGGTGATATTCAATATCTTCGCCTCAGCATTGTCTCCGTTTTGGTTGGATGCAAGCTTCGCATCGGAAGGAGCTACACGCATAACATAACAACGTGATCCACCATTTAAAAAGAAATGTTCAACCCCATAAGACAGAAAGCGGTAATCTCCGAATGCGTTCTCGGATAAATAGCTACCGAAATTGCGATGAAAGTCAGCTACGCTGGTAATTAAAAGAGGAACACCCTCAATTTCCCCCCGTTGTGCCAAACCAATGAAGCCTGCTGTACTAGTGCTTGCACCTTCCAGCGGCTGTGCGCCACTATCAAATTCTTCTACGTAGACTCCCGGTGATAAATACTCAGCCATTATTCCCCGGTTTCATCGATCTGCGCGATTCCGTTTCATCGACCGGAATGCTTTCTTTGCAGAATGAAACCAGTTCTCTCCTTTCTGCTTGTGGATTATAGAAGATGGATAAATCCGATCTGCTAACAAAGTTAGATGTTGCTTTTTGAAGTTGTTGCTTGGAAATATTGCCAACGGATCAAAGACAAAGACTTCCGGCTAATGTCGTTCCGCCCTCCGCGAGGTTCACCTCCTTCAAAAGGGACAGATTGCCATGCTGTACATCAAGCTTAATTAGAAACTGCTTGGCCCGACAATTAGCAAAAGCGAGCACGGCTTCTCCATGGCTGTCCGTTCTGGACTGCACCACAGGCAATAACAAGGAACCGCGGGCAAATGAGCCTGCCAAGGGCTTCTCCAGCTTCACTCTGCGCTGGTGCTCAAGTACAGCAGCAATACAGCAAAGCTCATCGGCATCCGTTTTATTGCGGCTGCGAATCAGGAACCGGTCGCCTACTCCGATTTTCCCCGTCACAGAGCCGAGCATGAGTTGATCTTCTCCGCTCCCGGCTTGATCCTGGGCCAAACGTGCCCTTGATGCTTCTTCGGATACAACCGCAGCAATTAATGTAGCCCCAGAATAAGGCTGATTGTGTTTGTTTTTAACCTGGGCACGAAGCAGGGTGTCCTTTTCATGGAATGGATAAGAGGGGCGAGGCAGCAAAGAAACGTGGACTAGCTTGTCCTTGGGTCCAATGGTTATCTCAACAACTTCCTCGAAGTATTCCTCTGCATAAATATGCAGCTTATAAACGCCTTCATTTACATTGGTAAAGATGAACATGCCATGAGCTTTGATAATAGGTTTTGAGAAAGATCCTTCTAGCACGACCTTCGTATGTAAACCAAGCGGAGGAGCTAACGTGAAGGAATCCAAGAGGCACACTGCAAGTGATACACGAGTCTTCGACATAGATATTCTGAATGGTTCCATCCGGTCCCCCTACCCTTGAATACGAAAATCTCGTTCCGTGACCCGTTTCGTAGTCTTGATTCTAGTGGAATCAATACGTACCGGACCCACTACATACCCAATGGAAAGCCGGAATGGAAGGTCAGAGAAATTCCACATCCGGGTCATCGTTTCACCGGTAAGAGTGTCCATCACTACCCGAACTTCTTCACCTTGGTCTGCCAATGTGCCTACTAAGGTAGTACCGCGAAGCACTGAGTTATCATAAAGCACCTGCATGGCTCTGCCTAAGATGCGATGCTCATCAACAACCCGTGATTGTAACTCAGCCGTCGAATGCGCTGTTAACAGATAGTGCAGGTCGACGGTCATCGGCGGGAATTGAATAGCATCTGTCCCTCGGGCAATCATATGGGTTTGGCGGTTGTCGCCACTTTCCATGATGTTATATAAAAACAGCGAAAGGTAGAGGTCTCCTTTGTCCGCAGGTGAAGCTAGTCCTATCAGTTCCGGCTGTGGGATCGGCTCAGGAGTCATTTGTTCCCGAAGCAGCTTGACCAAAGAGGCTCCAACATCGGCAATCACAGTATAATCGCCTATCGGTTATCACTCCTAATGTTCTATATATCGTCTTTTGCCGCCATTTATTTGTAGAATACAGGACGAATAAGTCAGCAATATGTCGACTGATGTCCTTTTTCTATTATAGTTGTATTTATTGGTATTGACTACCGTTTAAAATGTTAAATTTGAACCATTTTGACGATAAAAAAAGGCATTTACCCCTATCTATAGGGATAAATGCCCATGCCTCAGCCGTTGTAGGTGAATGCTTGGTTAAGCGCAGATTCAATACATATCAACATCATCTTTATTCCATATTTTACCCGTTTTCTGAAGCTCATATTTGACTGCTTGTAGAATATGTCGCATCCCGATCAAGCTTCCAGCATCTGCCGCCATAAAGGCCGAAGAAACGGCAATATTTTTAATATTACCGCCAGCAATTGGGAATTTCGTTGCGATGTATTTAAAGTCTACATCTGGACCAAGCGGGGCTTCCTTCGGGAACATAGACCGCCATATCTTTTCACGGTGCTCCTCATCGGGGAAGGGGAATTTAATAATATAGCTAATTCTACGGATAAAGGCTTCGTCAATATTGTTTAACAAATTGGTTGCCAGCACCGTAATCCCTTCATATTCCTCCATCTTTTGTAGCAGATAAGCCGTCTCGATATTGGCGTATTTATCGTGTGAGTCCTTAACCTCGGACCGTTTGCCAAACAAGGCATCCGTTTCATCGAAGAATAGGATCGCATTGCTTATGCGGGCTTCCTCAAAAATCTCGTGCAGGTTCTTCTCGGTCTCCCCGATATATTTGCTGATCACCTGGGACAAATCAATTTTGTACAGCTCCAGCTGAAGCTCCTTGGCAACAACCTGCGCGGACATGGTTTTGCCTGTCCCTGGGGGACCTGCGAATAGCATGCTTAACCCCTTGCCATAGGCAAGCTTCCGCTCGAAGCCCCACTGGCCGTAGACCATGGCGCGATATTTCATCTGGTTGCACGCTTGGCGCAGCTGCTCCTTTTGCTCGATAGGCAAAATAATATCCTCCCATGCATACTTGGGCTGGATGCGCGCCGCTTTCTTCTCTAAGCCGTGCTGGACCTGCATATAGCAGGCTTTGTAAAGCGCCGCCTCGACGGAGGCGCCCGCCTGCTTATCAGCCCCGGCTTGCTGGATGGCACCACCTGCTTGCTGGGCGGCACCAGCCTGCACGTCAAGGGCGGCAGCCACTTGCCGCTCGGCATCGCCCGAGCCGTTCCAGGCGGCGAAGCCATGCGCCAAGGTCAAGGCCCGGCTGATCTGCCCGGCTGTAAAACGGAATTTGGCGCCGAACACGGCCCAATCCACCGGGTGGCTAAAACCGCTCTCCTCGGCATAGCTCTCCCATAGGATTCGGCGCTGCTCATCGTCTGGAATCGGCAGCTCCATATCAAGCACCAGCCGATCCTTGAGCTCGGCTGAAAGCCGCTGGTGCTTGTGTGCCAGCAGAAATAGCAGCCCGTTGTAGCCGTTCAGGCCGCGGTACACCGTCTGCAGCCGCTGGCGTGCCAGCAGGTCTGGCTCGTCAGGGAATAGCGCCTCGACATTCGTTAAGCATAGCACCGTCTGGTGCAAGATCGCCTCACGCAGCACCTCATCCAGCAGCTCAGCGAACGGCTTATCCTGCAGCAGCATCACTGCTACGTCAGCGAACAACACCGACTTGCCAAAGGCTTTGCAGCAGTGCTGGACCTGCAGCTTTTTGCCGCCTCCAGGCGGTCCCCAGATGTAGAAGGCCAGCCGCCTGCGCACCTTGCGTTCTGGCGCATACATCTCCCTCACGAACGCTTGGAGCCGACCCTGCAGCTCGGTACCGATCCGCAGCACAGGCAACGGCTCATCCAAGCGGGTGCGCTGGGCAACCCGATCGAGCGGTCCGCCGGGCTCTATATCTCCCTCATCAAACAGGAACCGCAGGATACGCCGGTCCAGCCATACAAGCTTGGAGAGCTGCGACCGGACAGCCGTCTCGCTCTCCTCCCTGTAGAACATGTACGTCGCCAGCTTCCCAGATGGTGACAGGGAAACCCGGGCTGCACTCATTTCCCCGAGATCCCGGCAAGCCAGCTGCAGCAGCAGGCTAATATTCGGGTGCTTGCAGGTGAGGTCATCAATCAAGAAGCCAAATATCCGTTCATATTTGCGGTCCAATTCTACCGCCAAGGCGATCATGACACATTGCCGCTCCCAGCCCTGCATGCCGAACACCTTCGCTACGTAAGGGAGTGGTAAAACCACTCCAGCCGCCTCGCTGCTAGCAAGCCTGCGCTTAACCGCCTCTTCCCGCGCTTGCAGCTGGCTTAAGAGCCATGCAGCTTCAGGGTCGGAATCAGCCGGATCACTTCCAAGCGTAATCAGCCCCATAAATTCCTCTTCCGAGACGAACATGCCGTTAAACGGGTCAGCCTGCCACTCAGACATCCGCTTTTTCCGTTTATGGTACAGCCACTGCAGCTTGCAATCCAACAATTGCAGCTCATCGGCATAATGCTCCCAACAGCTCGCATATCCACGTTCATCCCACAGCTTCTCGTCACCTGATGGTATCAGTTCATTGAATCGTCCATTGTTCATAGGTCGCTCCTAAGGTTATGCATGTAGTTTTAACAGACCTAGCCGTATCTGCGATAGTCCGCAAGATGACCCGTTGCTATGTCTGCTTATTCTCGTTATTGATACTTGATCTTATTTTATCAAACAATGTCGGCATAAGGAATGAAAATCGAATTAGGATTCTAAACCGTCTGTTTTACTGGACATCTCGAAAGCTGTCGATGAAATATTGGGCGCTTTTAGACATATACCGATCCTTTAACCACACAATACCAACGCCTGATTGAAAGTCGGCATCTTGAATATCCAGCATCTTAACAACAGTTGTCGGGAAAGAAGACATCACCGATTTAGGAAACACTGTAACGCCAATCCCTTGGGCAATAAGTGCCATAATAATGGCTACACTGGAGCATTCACAAATAATATTCGGCTCAAATCCATGGCGTTTGTATTCGTTCACAACCTGCTCGTGCATCCGAGTGGTTTTATCTGTTTTTAAGGTTATGAATGGAAAGCTGGCTAATTCTCGCATACTGATGCTCTGGTTTTCTGAATTCCCAGTCCACAAGCTGGGGATTACGGCCACAAATGGATCCGATGGCAGCTGCAGAATGGAATATTGCCGGGGCTCTGTTTGCGCCTCAAAAGGCAGTCTTGCTATAACAAGCTCAATCTCTCTTTTCTCCAGCATTTCTCCTAAATAAAAATGGTCACCTTCTGAAATTTTAAATGTAACCTGAGGGTGCTTTTTCCTGAATAGCTCAATGGGCTTCGGTAAGAGTGAGATGCAGGATACAACCGCGCCGATGGACAAGACTCCCCGAACACCTCCTTCTAATTCTTTCACCTCTTTTATCGTTTCGTCTAGTTCATTAATTATCATTTCTGCCTTCTTCATC
Source organism: Paenibacillus agricola (assembly GCF_011440305.1). Lineage (GTDB taxonomy): Bacteria > Bacillota > Bacilli > Paenibacillales > NBRC-103111 > Paenibacillus_S > Paenibacillus_S agricola. The sequence goes on from NZ_JAAOIW010000008.1 coordinate 175,483, forward strand.
AGGAGCTCTCCTGCAGCCGTGAGCTTCAAGCGCATTCGATTCCGATCAAACAGCTTCACTCCAAGCTCCTCTTCCATAAGCTTGAGCTGTCGGCTCAGTGGCGGCTGCTCCATATTAAGCAGCCTAGCCGCACGTGTAATTTGACCCTCATGGGCGATCGCCAGAAAATATTTTAACTGCCGCATGTCCAAATTGTTCTCCGCCCTCCGGCATACCCAAAAGGTATGAATAACAAATTAAATAGATGTTTTGAATATATCAAACGAAGTGGTACACTTCAATTACAACAACTAACATTAAGGAGAGATGGTTAGAATGGTTCAACCTTTGGAAATAACAATTGAGCGGAGTGTAAATAAGAAAGAAAAGCCGCCCGAAGACCAGCTCGGTTTCGGCACTTATTTTACTGATCATATGTTTATTATGGATTACGCTATTGAAAAAGGATGGCATCAACCTCGTATTGTGCCTTATCAGCCTATTCTCTTAGACCCTGCGGCCAAAGTATTTCATTATGGGCAAACCATTTTTGAGGGGCTAAAAGCTTACCTGACCGACGATGGACGAACACTTCTATTCAGGCCGCAAAAAAACCTGCAAAGATTAAACCGTTCCAACGAGCGTTTGAGTATTCCTGAAATTGATGAGGCACTCGTTCTTGATGCGTTGAAACAATTGATTGCCGTAGACCAAGATTGGATTCCGACGGAAGCCGGGACTTCTCTGTATATCCGTCCTTTTGTATTTGCTACCCAACCCGCATTAGGTGTATCCCCTTCCACACATTATCAGTTCATGATTATTATGTCGCCGGTTGGCGCCTATTACCCTGAGGGTGTGAATCCGGTTAAAATTTTTGTCGAATCGGAGTATGTTCGTACCGTAATCGGCGGCGTGGGCGAAGCCAAAACAGCTGGAAATTATGCAGCTGGCCTAAAAGCTCAAGAAATAGCCAAAGAGCAAGGTTATTCCCAAGTGTTATGGCTTGATGGCATCCACAGAAAATATATCGAAGAAGTCGGCAGTATGAACGTATTTTTCAAAATCAAAGGAACTGTTTATACGCCTTCTTTGAACGGAAGTATATTGGATGGTATTACAAGAAATTCCATTATTCACCTACTTAAGCATTGGAACATTCCGGTTGTCGAGCAAATCCTTTCTATCGAGGAACTATATGAAGCTGGCAAAGCCGGGTTTCTAGAGGAAGCATTCGGTACGGGCACGGCAGCCGTTATTTCCCCAATAGGCGAACTCAGCTGGTGCGATGAAAAGCTCGTGATCAATCAGGGCCAGACAGGTGATCTCTCGCAGCGGCTTTACGATACTTTATCTGGTATCCAGAGGGGGACGATCTCTGATCCCTTTGATTGGATGCTAGAAGTCGAAGGTTCTGCTCCCGTTGCCGTATCGAGCAAAAACAGCAACTTGTAGCATACCGCCGCTTCGCGGATGAGATAAGGCCAGCTTGCTTCTACCTGCCGTTTCATGGATTCGAATCGTTGTATGGTTCAAAAAAAGGTGTAAAACAAAGACTCTAGGGTCTTTGTTTTACACCGCATATCCATGATCATATTTCCACGAACCGTAGACTTACAACTGTACACTTCGCTCCAACTGCTCGCCACTCACAAGGAATATTTTGGCGACCCATTCCTTGTCCTCAGCATCCATAATCCAAGGCAATTGGATCCAGGTAATATCATTTTGGACCATGAATGGATCACAATACGCCGTATCGACCAAACTGCCATTCTTCCAGACGATCGGTTTGTCCAGCCCCCAGCTCCGAGCAATCTTGATCATATTGTAATATTCTTGGCGCGTTAAATTATTGGCATGAATCAGGATCACGTCACTGGCTTCAGCGACCTCTTGACTCAGCCTCCCTCCAGATAAGCTGGCTCCGACTGGCATCCCACCCGAGTATTCACGTGCCAGATCGATCTTTAATACGACATGCCCTGCGGCTCATAAATTAACGGCAACGACTTAAAGCGGCTAATATCAAATTCATTGGCCACCTCGATAATCACATTCGTGTAATTGCCTTTTTTCAGAAGCTCGCAGGCGGTTTTCACGGCATTGCGAATCGCTTGTCCATCCTTGAACTGAATTGCTTGTGACCAATAAAACAAGCTGACAATCACGACCATGCCAATTTCATCGAATGCCCGGATTAATCGATCCAGCCTTTGCTCATAAGCAGGGTCGAAAGTGAGCCCATCCGCACTGAACGGATTGTTTTGGACACTCGTCCAGTCATCAATCGTAAACACAGGACCGCCTCCCTGTAAGCCAACAGTGAACGCGCGGAGGCCGTGGTCATACCATTCCTGTAAGGAGGCAATTAGGTCATCCGTGTTTTTCTCGGCATGCTTGCTGTTAATAAGAAATTTTTCACCTTGTATCGCAATGCTGATAATTAAAATAGCCTGCCTGCACAATAATATTCGAAAAAACGACGTTTTCCCCAGTTCGAATAAAGCATTTGGAAAGCGCAGCGGTTTTTTTCAAGCTGTCATTGGGAACCACCTCAACCGCAAAACTTTATCCGTTATTTCCGCAAGCTCGAATGCATTACCCCTGGCAAATATCGCGAATTTCACCGCGAGCAGGAATTCAGGAAGAATTCAAAGCCTGAGCATTAGTTCTTCACCTTTTCGGCAGCTTGACGAATAACTATTTTAACGTTACTTTGATAACAGGTACAGCCATTCCATAGCTTAGCTGGTAAAGCGAATAGCAGTTCCCGCAGCCATCAGCCTCTCTATGCAACAGCCGGGAAACGTACTCATTAGCTCATGGAGGTGTTATCTACTATTGAATAACGGGCAATCCCCACAAGAAAACCAAACCGAACGCTTTGAAACAGCTCTTTGGACGATAGTCCGCAGGCTGGGTCCTGAGCTTACCTCACATACCGAACTGAAGCTGACTGGGCAGCAGTTTATTATGCTTCATTTTATTTCCAAAAAAGGACCTTGCAAAGTAACCGACCTCGCAGCGCGAATGGAAGTCAAACCCAGTGCAATTACGGTAATGATTGACAGGCTGATCGCCCAGGAGGTCGTGCGGCGGCGGCATGATGACAAAGACAGACGGGTCGTATTAATTGACATTACCGATCGTGGACATGATGTGCTACAGCAGCTCCAACAGCTTCGCCGCCAAATTATCGGCAATTATTTGAATGAATTGGATGCTGAAAAGCTGGATATTTTCCTGGACATTTTAGAGCAAATCGCTGGAAAAATACCCCGTCCTTCAACTCCGCCTACGGGCAGTGGAGACTTGTGAAAAAAGTGTAATAAAACCAGCAAATGCTGGATATAATAACTTATCGTGAGCCCATTTATTCGGGCTTTATGTCCAAGCTGTAGAGTCAGTAATTTGTTGTTATGCCACACAAATTATGGTATAATCAGTATTATAACTTCGTACTGATTGTGGAATTTACATCTTATAAAGATTATTACAATAAATATTGGGGTAATCTTTCTAATGTGTGAATTTTCTTCTTCATGCAAAATAAGAGTAAACATTTATTGGAGGTTTTTAAGAAGATGGAAACAGGTACAGTGAAATGGTTTAACGCAGAAAAAGGTTTCGGTTTTATCGAAGTTGAAGGCGGCAAAGATGTATTTGTACATTTTAGCGCAATTACAGGGGACGGCTACAAATCCCTTGAAGAAGGACAACGCGTACAATTTAATGTTGTTCAAGGCAATCGTGGACCTCAAGCAGAAAATGTAGTGAAACTGTAAGGTTTCATGAAGAGAGGGAGAACTGCTCGGAACAGGGCAGTTCTTTTTCAGTTAACGGCCATCTGTCATTCTTATGTTAGAATCGCAACCCACAACTGAAGGAGGGGTTCAACCTTGTATTTCTCCAAAAAAAATATGGAACCGGTTCAAGAAGAGGAGACATCTGTGTGGATTTGCAGTAAAGAAGGATGTTCGTGCTGGATGCGAGAGAACTTCTCATTGCAAAAAAGCCCGCTTTGCCCTATTTGCAAATCAGAGATGGTCAAAAACTCCAAAATGCTCCCTTTGCTTAACAATCATCATAAAGTGAATTAATAAAGGGCGGCAACTTCCGCCTCTATATCGAAAGGCACACCTCTTCTGGAGGTAGTGCCTTTTTTTGTTCAGCCATTACGGGCTTCAGGTATATTTCCTCTTAAAATTGTCCATCCTTCTAGTAAAGATTTGCTAGCTTACTAGCAAGGATTACGAGAACCGCGAGGATATGTAGGGAGGGAATTACGTGATACGGAAGCCGCAGGGTTGGACAATGTTAATATTCATGGCTGTCACATTTGTGTTTTCGTTATTAGCTAACTCCCAAGGCTGGACAGCGGCGCAAGGGAGCAAACATCCAGATACCGATTATTTGCTTTCGCTGTCCCAGCCTGTTATGGCTGCCGGCAAGCAAGTCATCATTAAATATACAAGCGCCTCTAAGCCCTACACTGACGAAACCGATTTTCTTCGAGCCGCAGAGGAGCTAAGCCGTGCCTTCCAGCTTCCAGTCCCCTTGACCGTTGGCGAAAGCATGGACCCAAACAGGAACGCGAGCCTCGGCAACCCGAAACATAGCCCGGTTCAGGGCTTGAACCCGCATCAGGCTGTTGTTCAGAACACGGACTTGTATACCGCCAAGTTTACACAGGCTCATTCGGACAACATGATGGCCACGTTGCTATTCGTGGGCTTCGCTGACGGCAGCACACTGCTTAGCTTGAACGCCGAAACCTTGCAGGAAAGCGGGCTGCCCCAGCTGCAAGCCCTGCAGTTGCAGTGGACAGCAGCGCTGCAAGCGGAGTTTGGCATTCAGGCACAGTGGAATGTCATGATCCAGGGCCCGTTGGCTGCCTCCATGCCCGATACACAATCGCTGCTGGCATACCTATCAGCCACGACTCCTGTCGACGAGCTTGCCCGCTACCAGGACTCGGGCAGCTTAAGCGTTTCTTACCATTCGTCTCTACTGGCCTCCGAATGGAATACGGGAAAAGAAAAAATGAACCTCCAAGTGGCGGTTCATCGGGATTCACTTACTCATGAACAACGGATAACGATTGCAACGCCAGCGATTTCGATTCCCTATTAATTATCGGAAAATGAGGTCGGGAACGCTTACAGGGCTGCCTTCAGCTTACCAATCATTTCTTCATATTCACTTTCGGTCAGTTGCTTATTGCCTGCAGGATTCATCTCAAACATTTTACCCCACTCGGCTCCATCTTTATATTTCGGAACGATATGAAAATGCACATGCGGCATCGTATCGCCAAATGCGCCATAGTTAATTTTATCAGGTGCAAACGCTAATTCAATCGCCCGTGCTGCTTGTGCTACATCCCGCATATAAGCGTCTTGCTTGTCTTGGGACAAGTGGAAAAACTCCTGCTCATGCTCGTTGAGCGCTACGATACACCGGCCCTCGTACGTCTGCTCCTTGAACAAAAATAAGGTAGAGACCCGCAATTGCCCGATCTCAATCATTAGCTTATCCATACGTTCGTCCTTGCTACAATAAATACAATTTTGAGACATGGGTTTCTCTCCTGTCTGGGTTAAATTCCATAAGTAGGCAAGCCAATACTGCCAGCCCTCTTACCATACTACTGTCATCGATTTTATTTGTCCATCATAATTGAGTTAGAACGAGAAAATTAGAACGAAAAAAATGCCCTCAACCGAAGTTGAGAGCATCTTATTGGAATTACAGTTTAACAACGTTTTCCGCTTGTGGTCCACGGTTGCCTTGTACCACGTTGAACTCAACGCGTTGGCCTTCGTCTAACGATTTGAAGCCGTCGCCAACGATTGCACTGAAATGTACGAATACGTCGTTTCCGCCTTCAACTTCGATAAAACCGAAACCTTTTTCTGCGTTAAACCATTTAACTGTACCTGTTTGCATGTGTATTACCTCCAAAAAATATTTAACATGTTCTTTTTTTATTCTTTAAAATAAAAATTCACACATTGTAAAAGGTTCCATTATTATAATAATAACCCTTTACAATATCTGAATTAAGGTTACATCTATTCAATATACTCATAATATCATGGCTACTTTTAAAAAGCAAGCGCTTTTTTGAATAATAAACGCCTCCAACAAGCCCTCATTTAACTAGGTAATACAGCGGCTAGAGATTGGCATACAGGAGGCTTAAATCATTGCATTACAGCCTGGTTCAAGGTAAAATAATCATGTCGAAACTTTATTTGAACGGCTGTCCCTCCACCGAGCCTAGCTCCCGCTATAATCATTCGGGGGCTATTCTTATATCCATTAAAATGCGTTGCTAATAGGAGAGATCAGCCTTGAACCCCACATTCGTGTCAGCACAAGTCTATAAAATAGGTTGGATCAGCCTTTTTTTATTATTTTTTGCTTCTAGCCTAGTGCTGGGGGAAGATACTGAGCCTGAAATGGCCGAGCACCTCCCTTATACCTTATATGAGGCAGAAGACGCCCTGCTAATAAACACCATGGTTGCACAAGAAATCCCCGGATTCACAGGCAGCGGTTATGTAACGGGCTTTGAAGAGGCAGGAGACTCTGTGCAATTTCTCGTAACGGTCGATCAGGAAGGCTATTATCCGCTTGGCATTCGTTATGCTTCTCCCTCAGGTGATAAAACAAACAATATTGAAGTCAACGGCAGTACGGCGGGTGAAAAAATGTTCCCTCAAGTGGATGAGTTTACAGATATTGATTTTGGGCAGGTCTTTCTCGATGAGGGAGAAAATGTGATTGAAATTACCACTTATTGGGGCTATTTCGATGTGGATAACATCTGGATTGGGCTATTGCAGGAACGCCCTTCTATCCCTACCCTGCCAGCCACTCTGGTTACCCCAAATCCTTCCAAAGAAGCCCAGGCCTTAATGACTTATTTAACCTCCCAGTACGGAAAAACTATTCTTGCCGGCCAGCAGCGGACCTCTTCCGCAGAAGCCAACTTTATTTATGCGCAGACCGGCAGACTGCCTGCTGTATTAGGCTTTGCAGCTACCGATATCGGCGATAACGTCGTCGAATGGGCTAAATACGGCGGCCTGGCATCATTGGAATGGCACTGGTCGGCTCCAATGGGAGGAAATGAATTCCTGACCTCCAAAACAAGCTTCGATGCCTCCCAGGCTGTCAAATCAGGAACACCGGAGAACACTGCGTTGCTGAAGGATCTTGATCAAATGGCGCAAACGCTGAAACGGTTCCAGGCTGCCGGTATCCCTATTATGTGGCGCCCGCTCCACGAGGCAGAGGGTGGTTGGTTCTGGTGGGGTGCCAAAGGACCTGAGGTGGCCAAACAGCTTTATAGCATCATGTTTGAGCGGTTTACCCAATTCCATGGGCTGAATAACCTGATCTGGATCTGGACAACCTCCGATTCCGTTTACTCGAAGGATTGGTATCCCGGCAACGACTATGTGGATATATTGGGGATTGACCGCTACATCAAAGCCGGCGATTATAGCCCGCTGATGAATGCCTATGATTCGGTTAACGTGATGGGAAATAACCAAAAAATGGTCGCTTATACGGAGAATGGACCGATTCCTGACCCAAGGCTGTTGAAAAGAAATAAGGTCGGCTGGATGTACTTTAATACTTGGCATGAAAAATTTCTGATGGATGGCATTATTAATTCTGAATACCATCTTCGTATGGTGTACAACCATCCTTATGTAACTACGCTGGACAAGCTGCCTTCCGAAAAAATTTACGGCAAACATCCACTGCCATACCCCATGTCCAAGCCTTCGCCCCACGAATTAGGAGCAATCAAATAGGGCTGGATAAGCTTATTCCACAGATACTTTAGTGGAGACAAAAAATTTGGAGATCGCAAATGAACAAGCTCCAAGCACTGCCGACCTGCTGCCAAGCTGGGAAAATTCGACCTGCAGCCGCTCGCGGGGATAGGGCAGGGATCGCCCTTCCATCGATTGAAGCATCGAGGGCCGCAGCCATTTGGCAGCCTCTGCCAGCCTGCCCCCGATAATAATACGCTCGGGATTAAAGCCGTTAATAATATTGACGACCCCTACACCTAAAAAGTGGCCCACCTGGGCAAACAGCTTGATAACCCCCTCATGACCGTCTTCCGCCAGCGAAAGGAGTGTCTCCATCTCCATCTTTCGCCCAGCTTTATCCCCAAGCAGCAAGGCTCTTGCCGATTCATACAGCGCATTCTCCGACGCATACAGCTCCCAGCAGCCCGCATTGCCACAACGGCAGGTTCCACCGTCATGCTGGATCGACATATGCCCAAGCTCTCCTGAGAATCCTGATGAGCCGCGGTACAGCTCGCCTTTAATAATAATGCCCGACCCAATCCCGATACCCACACTAATATAAACGAGATTATCCGCATCCCGCCCTGCTCCGAATTCTTTTTCACCTACAGCACCCGCATTAGCTTCGTTGTCGATAACAACAGCAATACCGAATTCATCCTCGATAATTTGCTGCAACGGCACATTTGCCCACCCTAAATTAGGGGCAAATAATACTTGGCCCAAGCCGTCACTAATCCCCGGAATACCGATTCCAATCCCTATAATCCCATACACACTTTCAGGTGCACGCCTTATCATTTCCCGTATGCATGCTTTAAGCTCGGCTATCGCTAGTTCCACCTTGGCATTATCATGCTGCACCTTATATTCTTCAACACTGACTCCATTCAAATCGGTCAGGACCGCCCTGATATAATGAACCCCAAGATCAATGCCCAGCGCATAGCCTGCTGTACGGTTGAACAATAGCATAACAGGCTTTCGTCCCCCGCTAGACTTGCCCGTGCCAATCTCATGGGCAAGGCTGCTTTCCAGCAGCTCATTGACCAAGCTCGATACCGTCGCCTTGGTTAAGCCCGTTAGCTCGGCTATGCGTGCCCGGGATATAGGTGAATGATTGCGTATATAATGAAGTACGATCGACTTATTAATTTTTTTGACTAGGTTCAAATCGCCGGTTTGTTTCATAAGAGCCCCCATCTGGTAGGTTTGGACTTATTTTAGCATGAAAGCCAGCGCCACGCATTAACTAAGTTTGTTTAATGGATTTACAAACATTCCAGAGGGTGCTATGATGATAATGAAAGCGTTCTAGTGTAGATGTAATAGAACCCTGTAGCATCCAATACCAATTCTCTGGAGGTACAACCATGACTTATTTTGACCATGTAGGAACCGTGAAGTTTGAAGGCAAAGCGTCGACAAATCCACTTGCATTTAAATTTTACAACCCTGAGGAAATCATCCTGGGGAAATCGATGCGTGAGCATCTTCGTTTTGCCGTAGCTTATTGGCATTCCTTTACTGGCGCTGGCGCTGATCCTTTTGGTGTGGGCACTGCCCTTCGCAGCTGGAATTCCCTCTCTGGCATGGAATTGGCCAAAGCGCGTGTAGAAGCTTGCTTCGAGCTGCTGAACATTCTCGATGTCGATTATTTCTGCTTCCATGACCGCGACATCGCACCAGAAGGCGATACCCTGCAGGAAACGAACCAAAATCTCGATGAAATCATCGCCCTCATTAAAACACATATGCAAGCAAGCGGCAAAAAACTGCTGTGGAATACCGCCAATATGTTCACCAACCCACGTTTCGTGCATGGAGCTGCAACGACCTCTAACGCGGATGTTTTTGCTTATGCAGCCGCACAGGTTAAAAAAGCCTTAGACCACGGCAAGGAGCTTGGCGCAGAAAACTATGTTTTCTGGGGTGGTCGTGAGGGCTACGAATCCCTGCTGAATACGGATCTTGGCCTGGAGCTCGACAACCTGGCGCGCTTCCTGCATCTGGCTGTGGACTATGCCAAGGAAATCGGCTTTGATGCGCAGTTCCTGATCGAGCCTAAACCGAAAGAACCGTCCAAGCACCAATATGACTTCGATGCGGCAACTACACTGTCCTTTTTGCAAAAATATGACCTGATGCAGCATTTCAAGCTGAATTTGGAAGCCAACCATGCTACGCTTGCCGGGCATACGTTCGAGCATGAGCTGCGGGTAGCCCGAATCAACGGCGCTCTTGGATCGATCGACGCCAACCAAGGCGACCTGCTGCTGGGCTGGGATACGGATGAATTCCCGACTGACCTGTACTCCTCAACATTGGCTATGTACGAAATTTTGCAAAATGAAGGCGGCATTGGCCGCGGCGGTGTTAACTTCGATGCGAAGGTTCGCCGTACCTCCTTCGAGCCCATCGATGTAGTCTATGCACACATCAATGGGATGGATACATTCGCACGCGGACTGCAGGTAGCCGCCAAGCTGATCGAAGACCGTGCCTTCGAGAGCGTTATCGAAGAGCGTTACGCTTCCTTCACTACCGGCATCGGTGCCGATATCGTCTCCGGCAAAGCCGACTTCCATTCGCTGGAAGCTTATGCGCTGCAAAACAAGCCGATTGCCAACCAATCCGGTCGCGTTGAGCTGCTTCGCTCGGTCCTTAACCAGTACATCATTACGGTGTAAGCACGCAAAAAAAGGCTATCCTGCAGTCATTCATGACTTCTGGGATAGCCTTTTTTGCTGTTGACAGGCTTTGATACAGGCGCAGCCTCTGTGTCATTTTCATATTGGACAAACGTGAGTATTATCCGCAGGCCATATTTTCATATACATATTTATATGGCACCAAATGGTTTTTATTGGTAAAGTATTTATATAATGAAACTTAGTTTTATACATTGAAACAAGAAGGAGTGTTTTTATGGTATTTACATTCACAGGAATTGACCATGTACAATTAGCTGCACCTGAAGGCTGCGAAGAGATAGCACGTAACTTTTTTGCCGATTTATTGGGCTGGGTGGAAATCCCCAAGCCGGACAACCTAAAAAACCGTGGCGGCGTCTGGTTCCAATGTGGTGCCCATCAGGTGCATATTGGGATTCAGCCTCATTTTGTACCCGCCACTAAGGCCCATCCAGCCTTCCAGGTTCTTCATCTGGTGGAATTGCGGCAATTTTTATTAAACCACCAAATCCAAGTTATAGATGATGATGTTAGAAACGATGAAGGCGTGCAACGCTTCTATGTGTTTGACCCATTTGGCAACCGCCTAGAGTTTCTTGAATGGCTATAGCCACAGCTATCCACCTTGGGTGTATTTGATTGCTTGCAAGCAGCCTGCTCAACCCTAATTAATCGAAACGGCTCGGCTGTTCCTTTTCAACAAAGCCCCCGCCTTGGTACTCAGTTTCATCCTGCTTAATAGGCTCATCCCGTTGGTAGGCCTGCTCCATTAGCTTACTCGCGTCATCCTGTGGCTTGTAGCCGATCAGCGGCTCCAAATACTTGATATCATAGTAATTATCGCTATTATCCGAGGTTCCATATAAGCTCAAAAAATCTATCGAGGGATCCGCCTCTATACAGCAGGCTGCCAGTTGCACCATATCGCGGCTGGAGATCCAAATATGCGCCGACCGCTCTGAATGCGGCCTGTCGTCTCCAGGAAAGTTGCCGATCCGGATATTGATCGAGGAGATTCCATACTTGTCGGCATAAAATCGCCCAAGCAGCTCAATATAGCATTTGCTTAAACCATAGAAGCTGTCCGGTCGGTAGGGCTCTTCAGGATCCACAGTCTCCCCTACTCTGTAAAACCCGGTAGCATGGTTGGAGCTGGCGAATATGACCCGCTTTACGCCATTCTCGCGTGCGGCTTCATATACATGATAGGCTCCCGTCACATTGATCGGCAGCACTTTCCCGAGGAAGTCCTCTTCATCCTTCGCCCAGGCAAAATGCAGCACTATGTCGACTCCCTCCGTCAGCTCCAGCAGCCGCTTGGCGTCTGTAACATCAAGCGCTACAACATCCGCATGTGGATCCGGCTTTAAGTCAGCGGCGACGATGTCGTATTCCCCCAGCTCCTTTAAGCCCTCTCTCAGGCTGCTGCCTAGCTTGCCGCCCGCTCCGGTGATCAACAATTTTTTCATCTTATTCATCCTTTCGGTATACGAATAGATTCTATTTCATTATTACCCATTCCCAACACGATTACAGCAACCAGCCAGACTATATAAAAAAGCACCTCGGCTCCACTAAAAAAGTGGATACCGAGGTGCTTTTGCCGATCATTTTGAGAAAGTGAATAAATCCCGTTGCATTCTGTATTCATAATTGTTTTTACACAATTGAAGCAGGTCATACTTAAGCCCGCGCTTAGGCTGGGTGATACGCACCGGCTTGTTTCCCCCTGCACGAAGCGAGGCACGCACCTTGCCGGGATCAGTGATGCGGTTGACGATTAGCTCGTCCGGCCGCTCCACACGGTAATGCGAGATCAAGAAGCTGTCACAAGCTGATGCCGCCGCGGTTTCCTCTATGCCGAGATCAAGCTCCTGCATGTAGAAATCGCGCAGCATCCCCTCTTGCACTTTAGCAATCAACACCTTGCCTTCTCCGAAGTAAAGCACATCCTGGTTGACGATGATCTCGCGATCCACGATTTGCTTGGCCGGCATCCGCTCGAGAATGCGGATATGGCGGAGCATGCTCTCAGCCTTCTCGAATTCAAGCCGCTCGGCGTAAAGCGACATTTTGCTGTACATCGCGGCGATGAGATCCTCGCTGTTGTTCACAAGCAGCTCAGCCGCTTGGTTAGCGGTTTCGCGGTAAGCCTCCTCCGAGATCATACCCTCGCAAACGCCGCTGCATTTCCCTATATGGTAGAGCAGGCACGCGCGCTTGGGCAGCTTCACGCAGGTGCGCAGACGGAAATGGTCGGTGACGAATTCAAGCACGGCGTTACGGAAGCGTGAATTCGGATAGGGGCCAAAGCGCTGCTCCTTAGCGGCATCCGAAGCCACGGAGGGCTTGGCTGGTGCCGAGGCAAGAGCGCGCCCATCCGCCGCTGCGGGGCTTGGGTGGGCGACCGTTGGAGCCGCCAACGGCTTCAGCGCTGCCGCTAGATGGGCCGTGCTGGCAGCGGCTTCAGCGGCGGCACCAGCACCAGCCTGGTGCTCCATTGCCGGCTTCCGCTTGCGGTAAAATACGTCCATCCGCGGGATGGGCTCAGCGGTCAATTGCAAGTAAGCGTATCCGCTATTGTCTTTCTTAAGAGCCCGATTATAATGGGGCTTATGAATTTTGATCAAGTTATTTTCCAGCAGCAGGCTTTCCGGCTCGTTGTTGACAAGCACCACTTCAATGGCGGCTATTTCCTGGACTAGCTGCAAGATCCGTTTACGGTGCTTCCTCTGCTGGAAGTAGGAGCGCAAACGGCTGCGCAAATTTTTCGATTTACCGACATAGATGATCCGCCCTGCAGCATTTTTCATTAAATAACAGCCCGGTGCTTCGGGATATTCTCCGGCATGGAACGCGAATGGCATCGATTAAGTTCCTCCTGTTTGTGTCTCATGATGATTGTGAGGACAAGCTGCGAACACAGGTTCTTTCCCATCCATTGTAGCTCGAACACGCATGCGATGCCAGCATTTTTTACCAATTCCCGCCATTCGTTCGTCCTGCCCGAAGCCTTACTTAAACCAGCCCTTGCTGCGAAACCAGAGGAACATCGCGAAGCCAATCCCAAACATGGCACCCAGAACGGCAAAATACCCCCAATGCCATTCCAATTCAGGCATATAAACAAAATTCATTCCATAAATACCTGCGATAAACGTCAGTGGCATGAAAATGGTTGTAATAACGGTTAACGTCTTCATGATGGTATTCATCCTGTTTGAATTCAGCGAAACATAGCTATCGCGCATATCCGCCGTCATTTCACGGGTCGTCTCGATAATTTCCGACAGCTTCAGCAAATGATCATAGATATCGGTGAAATAAATCAGCTCTTCTTTGATTCCTTCTATCTTATCCGAGCTGACGATTCGATAGAACAAGTCACGCATCGGCACAATCGTTCTGCGCAGCTTTAGCAGCCTGGTCCTAATTTCAAAAATCTCATTCATCAGCAGGTGGGTGGAGGCCGTCCGCCCCCGCATCTCAATATCGTTAAGCTGGTCCTCAATATGGTAGATCGAGGGGAAATACTCGTCAACCAGGTTATCCATAACCGTATAGGCTACATAAGCATGTCCCCTTAGGCGCAAGCCTTCCTGCTGCTCCATCCGGCTCCAAGCTTCATCAATTTCCCATGAGGGCGACAAGTGAAAAGTGACAATGAACCGCTCTCCCCAAAAAATGTCTACCTCCTCCGCTGCCAAGGTTACAGCATTCACGGCATGCACGACGAGAAAGTTAACCTTGTCATAATGGTCAAGCTTGGGGCGCTGCAGCAAATGATAGCAGTCCTCTATAGCCAGCGGGTGAAAATGAAAATGGGAATCCAGAAGCAACGATTCGTCCTCAGAAGGAATATCGAAATCCACCCAATACCACTTCACCTCGGAGCTGTCCAGATCCTTTAGTGTCGCTCCATGAATGCATTCATTATGATGGTCAACAGCCATTACTCGTATCATGATCCTTGCTCCTTATTAAAAATCGACTCGGGTCGCCTTCATATCAACCACATTGTACCATATACATAAAAACACCCGAAATATTAGCAATGTTCTCACTCATCGACTGCCTCCCCACTCAAGCATTGATTATAATTAGGGGTTGATATATACACCCATAGTTCGTTATAATTTAAGTGATAATGAGAATCGGTATCACATGAGGAGCGATGCACGTGGAACGCTTATACACAGAGCAATTGGACATTGCCTATGGAGACGTCAGCATAGTCGACAATTTAAATATTAGCATCCCTTCCGGCCAAATCACCGCACTTGTTGGTGCCAACGGGTCGGGTAAATCGACCATACTTAAAGCCATGGCAAGGATGATGAAGCCTAAGGCTGGAACTGTGTTCCTCGATGGCAAATCCATCCACCGGCAGGCAACGAAGGACGTTGCCAAGCAGCTCGCTATTTTGCCACAGAATCCAATTGCACCGGATGGCTTGACCGTTTCCGAGCTCGTCACCTACGGCCGCTTTCCCCACCAGAAAGGCTTCGGCTCTTTGTCCAAGGAAGATAAAGAAGCCGTTCGCTGGTCGATCGAAATGACCGGAATGAATGAATTTTACGACCGCCCCGTTGACCAGCTATCCGGCGGGCAACGCCAGCGGGCTTGGATTGCCATGGCTTTGGCCCAAGGCACGAATATTTTGTTCTTGGACGAGCCTACTACTTTCTTGGATATGGCACATCAGCTTGAAGTGCTGAAGCTCTTGCAGAAGCTGAACAAGGAAGAGAACCGCACCATCGTTATGGTTGTCCATGACCTTAACCATGCTGCGCGTTATGCCCACCACATGGTCGCTATTAAGAAGGGCACCGTTATTTGCAGTGGAACGCCTGCTGAAGTGATGAAATTAGACGTACTGCGTGAAGTATTCGGGATCGAAGCGGATATTATTCCTGACCCCCGCACAGGCGTACCGCTTTGTCTCCCGTATGAATTAGCTCCTGAGGCGCATAAGTCCGCAGGCGGCAGCGCTCCCGCCGCAAATCAAGCAGCTAAAAGCAATGAGTTGGCCGCTTCGAGCAGGTAATTACATACAAGCAACCCCCTCAGATCCATGGTAATCATGGGCCTGAGGGGGCTTTTTTATATAGCTCCTTTATGGCTAGGAGGCTCCAGAATCGATAGCGGGCTACTAAGGTTCGAAGGCAATTGGTACACTTCAGGGTTCCGGTCACTCACACTTACCCAAGCTTGGACACATTCGGGGTCAAAGTGGCTCCCTTTATGCTCCTTAAGGAATTGCACTGCTTCTTCATGCGACCAAGCCTGACGGTAAGAACGCGTTGAGGTGAGGGCATCGTATACATCCGCTACTGCAACAATTCTCGATAGCAGGGGAATTTGCTCGCCTTGAAGCTGGTCGGGATAGCCGGTTCCATCCCATTTCTCATGGTGGGATCTTATAATGTCCAACTCTTCCTTCATAAAGCCCAAATTCCTGCACATTTCGTAGCCTTGCAACGGATGCAATTCAATGATGGCCCGCTCTTCAGATGTCAACCTTCCCGGCTTATTCAATATGGAATCAGGCACTTTAATTTTACCAACATCGTGTACAATCGTTCCTTGTGACAAAGCGCGGAGCTGCTCCGGCTTTAAGAGCAATTCTTCACCCAGCTTGAGTGCGTACATCGTTACACGGAAATTATGGCCAGCTGTATAAGTATCCTTGACCTCTGTAGCCAGCACCAGTTGCTTTACACTGGGAGATAGGCAGCTCGTAATCCGCTCTACCGGGTCATTCGTGAATAGCGAGCGGATCGCCATCATCATCGAAGAATGATGGGCGGCGTACTGCCGAAGTAAACCATTTACCATCACAAGCATCGAAGCCAACAGCAAGAAATGGTACAACCACCAGCTTGACCGCCAGGTTTCGCCGTTTACAATAATAATCTGGGAAGCTACGAGCCAACAGCAGCTATATACAATCGCAATTTGCAACGGAAACCGTGAATACCGGTACGACTGGTAGTAGCGGTAGCTTGTCATTGCATTAAGAAGAATAATGACCACCGTGGATATCCACCTAAGCAGCCCCCCATCCAAAGGAAACCACTCCATTACATGCGAAAATGTCAGTGCAGACAGGCCCACTATGCCTAAAACTACTGTCCATACAGGCACTAACCACCCTCTCCATTTAGTAAGCCAGACAATTAAGGAGTGATCCGAGGATATCGAAGACATCCACAACCAGAAGGATGCCAACAATATGCTCGCTTGTGCAGCCACACCGGGCAACTGGGAAGCATGAATGAGGAAATTAGGGGTCGACAATCCATGTACGGAGAAGGTTTCTGCCAAGGAAATAAAGGCGAGCGCCAGAAAGTTAACTTTGATATTCCTGATTCGGCCCCCCGATATACCTACTGCAATCGCAATAATGACCGCAAGCATCGCAACTATGCTGACAATATAAAAGTGCCCATGCGGTACCGCGAATTTTATATCAATCAGGGGATTCGCTTTCAAACAAAAGAACACCATTAATGGCAGTACCATTGCTGTGAACGGTCCAATAATTTCTCGGAATCTCATAATAGCTATCCCCTTCTAATTTCCACACATGATTCTTTATGAGTGTATTGTATCATATCCCCAACATCAACTTAAGCTATTATTTGCATAAATGTACCAATGGCAGCTTTACTTTTACACACAAAAAAGCACCTCCTTAACGTTCAGGCCGGCGCTATTCATGAATCATCCATAACCTCACCCTTAGGTGATGTGTGCGTCTACATCAACAACCTCCTGATGACTAACCGCTTCCGCTCCAAAAAATTCGACCAGCTTGTCCTTCGCCTTTTGTTTAACCTCACTGTCTATGTTCATCGCAACAGCACCTACCGCCAGCATCAAGGCTCCCAAGTCATCCATATAGCCAACTACTGGGATCAGATCCGGTATGATGTCCAAAGGCAAAATGAGATAGCCTAGCGCTCCATAAATTTGGATCTTGGCTTTGAGCGGCGTTTTCGGGCTTTGCACGGCGTAGTACAGGATGAGCCCGGCATAAACAACCTTAACTCCAGCCTCTGTGGCAGCTTTCTTCAGCTTCCCCCAAAAGCCAACCTCCGTATAATGCTTTTCATACTTCGTTGGTTCCATTTGGCACCTCCTTAGAGTTTTCGAAGAAAACTTACTTCGTAAGCGTTGCCGAGTTTTCGAAAAAACTATTTCCGCAAGCAATTCACGCTTGTCCATACGCTTTATTACCGATAAAATGCAGAATCGAATCACATTGGCGCTAAAGACCTACTTGCTGCTCGCTCCACTCCCATAGTAGCCGCGCTTGTTGGGCATCTTGGGCTTTCGCTGAGACAGGGGCTATCTTTTTTTTATAAAAATACTCGCCCGATATACCCGCCACCTCTTCGCTCGTTGCCAAATAAAGCGCCGTCTGCGCCCCTTCCTCGGGTGTGAGGAAAAACAGCCCCAGAAAAGCGAGGATCGACTTGCCAAATCCGGTCTTGCGGTTAACACCAAGGCTAGTGCCTACCGCGCCTGGATGGAGGCTATTGACAGTCACACGGGTTCCCTGTAGGCGTCTGGCCAACTCCTTGGTGAACAAAATATTGGCCAGCTTGGATTGGGCGTAGCCTTTCCAGAAGCTGTAGCCTTGTGTAAAAAAAGGGTCATCCCAATAAATCGACCCCACCTTATGCGCTCCTGAGGACACAACCACGACCCGCCCTTGTGGGGCTCGCTGCAGCTCATCCAGCAAAAGTCTTGTTAGCAGAAAATGCCCCAGGTGGTTGACTCCCAGCTGCACCTCGAAGCCATCCTCAGTGGTCTGCCGTTTAATAGCCACTACGCCCGCGTTATTGATTAATCCATCCAAATGGCTATACTTGGCTTTGAAAGCTCGGGCAAATGTGCGAGTGCTCTCAAGCGAGCCCAAGTCGCCATGCATCAGCTCAATATCGCTTGAACCGCTTTGTTTCAGCGCTCCTTGATAAGCAGTCGCGCCGCGCTCCCTGCTCCTGCAAACCATAATCACTTTGCAGCCTTCCTTTGCCAAAGCTATCGTCGTTGCCAAGCCCATGCCCGAATTGGCTCCAGTAACGATCATGATGCGTTGGTGGTTTATACCCGTTGGATCCATTTAGATCTCTCCGTTCTGCAATACGGCCTGATGGATTAATGATACCCTAACGACCCCAATATGAATCTGGATTCAGAAGTTGACATAGCTGCTATAGGTCACTACAATTAGTAGTGTGAGGTGTTATCAGATGGTAAAAATACAAAATTTCAAGTATCACGAAAGGGGTTTAAACCGATTTTTTGGGCCTCTGGAAGCCAAGATCATGAACATATTATGGAATGGCTCCAGTATGACCATTAAAGACGTCCAAGCCAAGCTGGAAGAAGACAAAACTTTGAATTTCAACACGGTAATGACGGTAATGAACCGCTTGGTGGATAAGGATATGCTAACCAAGAAAACTATAGGAAGAACGACCTTGTTCCAGCCCAGCGTTAGCAAAGACCATTTTCTCGAGAACCAATCCAAGGAATTGACCCATGAGCTTATAGAGGAATTCGGGGCACTTGTCGTCAACCATATGCTGGATGCGCTTGAAGAAGTCGATGAAGATTTGCTTGCCAAGCTTGAACAAAAAATTAAGATGCTCAAAAAGGATAATTAACTATGTGGACAAACCGATCAAGAATCATATTTGTTTCATGTCTGCTTATCGCCGGTGCTATTTTGCTGCAAATGGGCATGTATGCCCTGCATGTTTTTTTCGATCGGGAATTAACCTTTAATCTTCTGCAGCTATGTAACAATTGGCTCAAATCGTTGGGCTTTCTACCGATTGGCTATTTTCTGGGTGGGCTGGTCATCTATACCTTCGCTATGTGTATTTGGCTGCTGAGTAAACAGCTGTATATGTCCCATCTTATGTATCGCAAGCTGATGAAAGCCCACCAAGAAACATGCTCTGAAGAAATAAGCAGGTTTGGCATTACTGGTGATAACCATATCCATATTTTTTCTTGCCCGGAGCCAATGGCATTCACGATGGGCTTTCTGAAACCGAAGGTTTTTCTGGCCACAGGCCTGTTAAATTTATTGGACAAGCAAGAAATTAAAGCCGTGATTTACCATGAGCTGCAGCACAAAAAAAGCGCAGACCCGCTGAAAATGTTTATTTTGTCGCTTTGTGCATCCGTATTCTGGTATATCCCGCTGTTAAAATGGATGCTGCACCAGTATAAGATTGCTAGAGAAATTGTAGCTGACCAATATGCGATCGACCAAATGGGCTCCCCTGTCCAATTAGGAAGTGCACTGCTTAAGCTATTAAAAAAAGGCTCCGGTTTCTCGATGCCCTTTACTTACGCATCCTTTGCCGATACTTCCGTAAACTATAGAATCAAGCAAATACTTGATCCGCATACGAAAATATCCTTTAAACCGCCAGTTAGATCCACCTTGGTCTCCCTGCATATTTTATTGGCCATTTCCGTCTTGTATATATTTAATTTATACTAATTTTTTTATATAATTCCACTACATTAAGTAGTGAATCTAGAATCTAGCTAAATCTAGCTAATGGAGGGTTTTCAGGATGAATAGCACCGCGGGCATGGGGGTATTGGTTTCAAGAGTTGTGTTAGGGATTGTTTTTTTCATCCACGGCCTTATGAAGTATCAAGGCGGCATTGAAAACACGATGGGATTTTTTGATTCGTTGGGCATCCCCGGATATATGGCCTATCCTGTAGGCGGGTTGGAAATTATCGGCGGCGTCTGCATGGTGCTTGGCTTGGGCACGCGGATTTTTGCAGCGATTTTCAGCATTATTATGATTACAGCCATTGGCTTCGCCAAGCTTGCCATGGGCTTCGCCGGTTATGAATTAGAGCTTATCCTGCTCGCCATGTCGCTTCATTTACTGCTGGCCGGCAGCCACTTCTGGGCACTCGACCGGGTGTTCTCGAACCAGGCTCCGCCAAGCACTACTTCCCAATAAATACATACAAAAAAACTGCCTACTCTGTCGATTCAGAGTGGCAGTTTTTTTGTATTAGCCCTTTAACCCCGTTGTACTGATGCCCTCAACAATATATTTTTGAAAGCCGATAAAGACAGCAACAATCGGAGCTAATGACAACACGGACATAGCGAACATAGCGCCCCAGTCGGTCTGCGCCGTCGGATCAGACATATTTTTGATAGCTAGCGATACGGTTGCCAGCTTAGGTGAGTTCAAGTAAAGCAGCGGACTGAAAAAGTCGTCCCACGTCCAGTAAAATTTAAAAATCGATACCGTAATAATAGGCGGAACCAGCAACGGTATCAAAATTTGCATAAATATGCGGTACCTGCCACAGCCATCGATGGTAGCCGATTCATCCAGCTCCTTAGGGATGCCGCGCAGAAACTGAATAACTAAGAAAATAAAGAACGCTCCCCCAAAAAAGGAAGGCACAATTAACGGAAAAAAGGTATTAATCCAATCGATCTTTTGGAAAAATATATATTGAGGGATCGTCAGCACCTCTGCCGGCAGCATCATCGTCATCATCATGCAAGCAAACCAGAATCGCGAGCCTTTGAAACGAATTCTCGCGAAACCATACGCTACCATGGTTGAAGAGATAACGGTGCCGATCACGGAAAATACCGTAATGATCAGCGAGTTTTTGAAAAACACAACGAACGAAGTACCCGCGAACCCTTTAAATCCGTTGACATAATTACTGAAATTCAACTTGCTTGGAATCAATTGATGCGCTTGGATGAAAATTTCCGAATTGTCCTTTAAGGAGCTGGATACCATCCACAACAAGGGGTATAGCATAACCACGGCAAATGCGGTTACGATGAGATGCAGGGCTATGCTTCGCAATCGTTTGGTTTGGTGTTGTTGGCCACTCATCACTTAGTCCCCTTTCGACTCGTAATAGACCCATTTTTTGGAGGTCGCGAATAGAATCGCCGTTAAGAAACCGATAGTTAGCAGCAAAACCCATGCCATGGCGGAGCCATAGCCCATTTCATAATAACGAAACGACTTCTCGTATAAGTAGAGTGCATAAAATAAGGTCGTATCTAAGGGCCCGCCGCCGGT
The DNA here is from genome assembly GCF_011440305.1 of Paenibacillus agricola. Taxonomy (GTDB): domain Bacteria; phylum Bacillota; class Bacilli; order Paenibacillales; family NBRC-103111; genus Paenibacillus_S; species Paenibacillus_S agricola. Next base: position 197,107 of record NZ_JAAOIW010000008.1, read on the forward strand.
AACAATCAGCCCTTCAGTAAACACTTTGAAGCCATTAATGACACCCATCACCAGATTAAAGAAAATAACAGGGGTTAGCAGCGGCAGGGTAATGCTGATGAATTTCTGCCGCCCATTAGCACCGTCAACCGTCGATGCTTCATACAACTCATGGGGAACCTGCTTCAACCCAGCGAGAAAAATTAACATTGACGACCCGAACTGCCACACGGATAAAAGGATCAAGGTTACCATAGCCGTAGAGGGCTGTGTGATCCATGAGACTTTCTCTGCAACGCCGAATACCGCAGCCAGAAACGAGTTAAAGGCTCCCTCAGAGCCAAATAACTGGCGCCACATCACAGCAACGGCTACACTTCCCCCAATTAAGGTAGGCAGGTAATATGCGGCTCGAAAAAAACCTAGCAGCCTAAGCTTTGTATTCAGCAGCATCGCGATCACCAGTGCAAAGCAAAGACGTAACGGTACGGCAACGAATACAAAAATAAGCGTAGCCTTGACCGATTTCCAATAGCGCGGATCGGCTGTGAACATCTCCTTGAAATTATCGAAGCCCACCCATTCGGGGGGAGACAAAATATCATATTTCGTGAAAGCCAAATATAACGAAACCATTATCGGCATAATCGAAAACACAAGAAACCCGAATAACCATGGAGAAATAAATACATAACCCGACCAATCATCGGGAGTCCACCAACGTTTTTTGGGCTCCGCTTTCAAATTGGTGCACCTCGCTTTCTGCTAGCACTAAAGGGATAAGCCACACGCGCTTATCCCTTTAGTTGCCAGATGAGTTTCTTACTGGAGTGCAAGATAGAGATCCAAGCTAGGACCCAAGCTCCCTATTTATTTCTTTTTCAGAAGAATCGCATTGGCTTCTGCTCTGAATTTCTCCGCGCCCTGCTTCGGCGAGATTTTCTCAAAGAAAATTTCATCACTCACATTTTTAAATATTTTCCCTACCTCAACACCAGCTGTCGGATCGGGTGGATCAATCAGGCTGGAATTTTTCTCAACCGTGGTAAGGTATTCCGACACTCTCTTCTGTGTATCAGAGAATGAACTATTCATGCCTTCTAGAACCCTCGGGTGGTACGGCATTCCGAAAAAAGCATTAAGCGACTTCGCAGCATCGATATTGTTCGTGAAAAATTCAATGAATAAGGCCGCTTCCTCCGGGTGTTTAGAGGTTCTCGCAATCGAATGGAAGAAGGATGGCTTAATGTACATCCCTTTGCCGTCTCCGGAGCCTGGATACATCGCCATGCCTACTTTTTTCTTTAACTGGGTTTCCATAATATCTACGTGGTTGCTCCAATAGTTGAAGCTGCCGAAAGCCGCTTGCCCTTTAGGAAATGGACCATCCTCCAGACCCCTGACTTCCAGCTCTACGCCCAGCGGAGAAATCAAGCCTTCCTTCTGCCAGCGAAGCTGTTGGTCGAAGAAATCAGTGAATACTTTATCATCCTCATACCCAATGCCATCTTGAGCAGCGTTATACATTTTCTTGCCATGCTGTCTCAGCCACACTGCAAAATGCTGCTGGCTCATATGAGTGTCTCCGTAGATGCCTAGCTTTTCCTTGATTGTACGGAGGTCCTTCTCGTACTGCTCCCAAGTATAAGTAGGCGTAGGAGGTGTTACTCCAGCTTTCGCTAACAGATCCGCATCATAGAAAGAGACTAAGGAATTATTGCCAATATTGATGCCATACACTTTTCCATTAAATTTGGCACCATCAATATGAATCGGATTAACGCCGTCCATGTTAATCGTTTTCTTAGCCATATAATCGTCCAGTGGCAGCAATAAATTTTTGTTCACATAGTTGGTGATCTTCGAATAATCCATTCTTACCACATCGGGCATACTGCTGGACGCTGCTTGTACATTCAGCTTGTCCCAATACGCGTCACCTGCATAATATTCCGATTCCACCTTGATATGCGGGTAGGCCTTCTGGAATAAGTCAACCACCGCATTGGTTTTATCCACGGTAATTTGCGAGCCTGCCCAGTATGTAATGCGCAAGGTAACTGGATCCTTTTTCGCCGTAGCTGGAGAAGCAGGCGTGCCCGCTGCTGCCGGTTCTGCTGGCTTGACAGCACTATTGGATGGTTGTGAGCAGCCTGTCAAAGCAACCGCTAAGCTCAGCGTGAGCGCAAGATTAACCTTCGTCAATTTCTTCATAGCCATAGATACACGTCCTTCGTCTTAGTATTCGTCTTATTAAATAGGATGGATAAGCTTAGACATCTTCCAATGCGCGAGTAGCCAAGTTACGCAGTACGACGTCATCCATAGGTGGATTGTGCAGCCCAGCACGGACATCGCGGTACATTCTCTCCAGCGGCAGCTTCCGAGACAAGCTTGTGCCGCCGACAATACGCATCGCTTGGTCCACAATCCGCAGGGCATGGTTGGTAGCGATGTACTTGGCCAAGCCAAGCTCCGGCTTGAGTGCAATACGCCCAGCCGGCTGCTGGTCCCAGCGGTCAGCGACCGTATACAATAACGTGCGTGCCGTGATTAAGTCGGCTTCGATCTGCCCGATTTGCTGCCGAATATGCGGCAGCTCCGAGATCGGGCCGGGCAGGCTATTCGGCCGATAATTCCTAGCGAAATCCAAGGCAAAATCACGAGCAGCATAAGCGATGCCAATGTAGCATGCCGGAATATGCAGCAGCCAGCCGTTGCCATCGTCAATCCGCTGCGAATTGGCTCCAGAGCCTGAGCGGCTGATCATTGCCTCGTCGGGCACAAACGCGTTGTGAAGGATGATATCGTGGCTGCCTGTGCCGCGCATCCCGATCGTGTCCCAAGTCTCCTCGATACGGATTCCTGTAGCGGTAACCCTGCGGACGAAGAAATCGCCCACTTCGTCAGTGCCCTCAATAGCGGCCGATAAGGTGAAATGCTTGAGGATCGGGCTTAACGTACTGTAGGTTTTGCAGCCGCTAATTAACCAGCCGCCTTCGGTCTTGACGGCCGTTGTGCCAGGCCTTCCGCCCCGGCTGGGGCTGCCCGTCGCCCGCTCGCTGGCAAAGTGGTTAATCATCGCGCCGTCATTGACTACTTCCTTGCAGAACCCCGCATACAAGGCCTCCGGCCATGGCTTGGTATTGCGGATATGAAGCATCGAACCGATATGCCAACCAACAGCCAAAGCGGTCGAGCCATCCCCTCTAGCCAGCCTTTCCTGTGCCAATACCAATTCATATAAAGAAATTTCATCCCCTCCATATTGCTTTGGAACCGTTAGCTTCAGATAGCCTGCCTGGTGCAAATCGGCAAAATTCTCAAATGGAAAAGACCCCTCTTCATCATGCTTCGGTGCACGTTCGGCGAGCTTAACAGCCAATTGATCGGCGAGCTTAGCAATTCCCGCCTCCCGTTCGTTACGAATAAATGTGTCTTGGGCTTTATGCTCTGTCATCCTGTCTCTACACCTCTTTTTATATTCTCATGGGAATAGTAGGAATTGATTTAATCTTACTCCCTTTGTTCAGGAAAAAATAGGTAATAACCCGACTTTTAATTGTGAAAAACAGTGATGTTATTCACGGATTCACAGGTCGGGTCCTACAGCTTTTAACGTTTTATCGTTTTTTTATATTCCAAAGGCGAGTGCCCCGTATGCTTCTTAAATACATTTCCGAAATATTGCGGATCCCTGCCAAATCCCGATTGCTCGGCGACCTCGTACATCTTAATGTCTGGATGGCTGGCAATTAAAGCCTTGGCACGTTCGATCCTGAGCTTCGTTATATAGGGTGAGAATTTCTCATTCATTTCCTTGCGGAATAATTTACCCAAATAGTCTGCGTTCATAAAAAAGAAGCCTTTTGCCAGCCATTGCAGCGATAGCTGCTCGTCAACTAAATGCTCTTGAATAAGCTGTGTCATCCGTGTCATCAGCATGTTTTTTTTATCGGCATATGCCTCATAATGCTCTCTTGCTGTAGCTAATGAAACCTCTTCTATGTAATGTTGGATTTCTTCTAAGGTGTGCATACTGAGGATCGGGGCTATTTTCTTGAAGGGCTCGTTCATCGATGCGGACAAGGTTTCCCTCACTATTACCGTAATCAGTTCGATACAAAAGCTAATGGCCACATTGATTTCAATGCGGTTTTCATATAAATGGCTAAAGAAGGATTGCAGTTCCTTATGGACGTCATCCGCATTCCCTATTTTTACAGCCATGACAATTGGATCGTAAGTGAAGGCAACCACTTCTGTAGTCAGGAGTGGCTGCTGCTTATCGAATTCGCTCGTTATAATACCGTTCTCACCCAAATAAAACTTATACTGCACATATTTCTGAACCTCTTTATACAGCTTGGCAATGTCCTCAATTCGACCTGCTTCGCTAATAGCCAACGTCAAATTCATGTCGTACAGCCGCTGAAAGGATTGCTGGATCTGACTCGTCAACTGCGTAGCAGCAGGCATGCCCCCCTCCTCGATCAGCAATAAAAATTGGTTGCCAACGATAGTGCTCAACACAATTTTATTATCTGAGCCGAGCTCTTCGGAAATCCTTTTGAGCGTGTAGAGCTCGATGTATTCAAAGCTTTCTTCGAATTGAAATAAAATCAAGCGGACTTTTCCAGCATCCATGTGAAGCATCTGCTTATAGAGCTCCATCTCCTGCTGGACATAGCTGCGGTTTAATACGCAATCCCGGAGAAACTGCTCCCTCACCTTCGGCATAGCCTCTTCCAGCTGCTGCTTCATCGAAGCTACTAGCTCACCTTGGCTTCGCTGCTCCTTCATTTCCTCGATAACCTCATACAGCACTTCGATAATCTCCTGCTCATTGCAGGGCTTCAGCAGATAGTGGCGGACACCATATAACATCGCTTGAGAAGCAAATTCAAACTCCCCATAACCGGAAAGCACAATAAAGTGGACATGTGGCAGCTCTTGCTTGATGCGTTTAATAAGCTCCAGCCCGCTCATCTTCGGCATCTTAATATCAGTAATAACCAAATCCGGACGCAGGCGGATGATTTCATTATAGGCAATCAGCCCATCGGGGGCGGTTCCTAGGAACGTTAGCCCTAATTCCGTCCAAGGAATCAACTGGGCAATTCCTTCTCTGATCATTCTTTCATCATCGGCAAGTACTACTTTGAACCCACTCATACGTTACTTCACCTCCAATATTTAACAGGTGTATTTCGGCTATTAGACAGGTTATTAAACAGGCAGTTCGGCCAAACAAGGAATGGACACACGAATCAGCGTTCCTGGTTCAAGCCCAGCCTCAATTTCAAGTCCATAGCTATCACCAAATAATAGCTGGATGCGTTGGTTGATACTATGCAACCCGATTCCTGTTCCCTCTGCGGAAATTTCATTTTGCTGCAATTTGTCCAAATACTGCGTATCCATCCCAGACCCCGTATCCTTCACAATCAGGATAAGCCGATCCAATACTAGGTGCTTCTGTGCGGTCACCGTTATCACACATCGTTCAGTCGCGGCCTCAATCCCATATTTGATGCAGTTCTCAACAATCGGCTGCAAAATAATATTGGGCATATACAAGGGATGCAGTTGCTCGGGAATGTCCATATGGCAAACCAACCGCTCCTCGAATCGGAATTGTTGGATATGGATATAATTTTTCAGGTTAGCTATTTCTTCCTCTAGGGTGACGAATTCTTTTTGGCTCACCGCGACTCGCATCATATCCCCAAGCGCTTTGACCATCCCGGAAATTTCGGTCTGCCCATTTATTTTGGCAAGCCAATTGATCGATTCCAAAGTGTTATAAAGAAAATGGGGGTTGACCTTGGCTTTGAGCGTTTCATATTCGGCTTCCTTTAACATAATCTGCTTGGTATAGTTTTCGTTAATTAATTTGTCGAGCTTCTCCGTCATTTTGTCGAAATTACGGTTCAATAATCCAATCTCATCCCGGCTTGACGGAAATCCAGCCTTGTCTATAAGGAACTGCCCCTTCTCCACGTTAACCATCTTCTGTGTTAAGGTTTCCAGTGGCTGCGTAATGCTTCTTGAGAACCGCAAGCCACTCCACAGCAGAAGCAATAAAATAACCGCGTACAAGCTAAGCAAAGCTGCTTTCATCATGATCACATTTTGAAAAATCAACCCGTAAGGGATCAAATGGATGATCGTCCAACCGGTGTAAGTAAGGATGAATTGTGCAGCAAGATAGGAGCTGTTATCAATCGTAATTACGCTGTAGCCCTTGGATTTATCTATCGTCAAATCTTTGATATGAAACGAGCTTTGGGCGGGGTAGATGATATCGTCCCCTGACACTATGACTAACGAGGAGTCGTAATCCTGGCTTTCCTTGGGCAAAGCATACATCACTTTATCTGCCTGGATCCGAATAATCAACGTTCCCAGCGATTCCAGCTTTAAATCAGCAACCTCCCTGATATCACGCACTGAAAAAAAAGCATCCTCCTGCAGCTTCCCGCCCATCCATACACTAGCTCCTTCATGCTCATAGGCCAGCTGCCGAATTTCATCCATATTCGCATAGTTCATCCTGTCTACATTAACTCCGACACTATGAGGGTTCGTATTCCTGTCTATGATCACAATCGAGGATACCGAATAATCGTATAAATGGTAGGTTAACAGCTTCTGCTTTAATTTATTGGCAGCATCGAAGGCTTCATAGGTATCGGGAATGGTTTTGATCACTCTCAGGTAATTTTGCACGTCCGAATCTGACATGACAGAAAGCGACAATTTATCGATTTCTTTGAACTTTTCCTCAATTTTTTGCGAAAACAAATAGAATTTGCCGACTGTTTCACGATAAATGAGCTGTTCATACAACGTTTGTGACTGTTGTACAAACAGCCATCCCAGCAAGCTGGTAACGAAGGCTCCTAAGGAGATGAAGATGAAGAGCTTGTGTTTGATTTTTAAATTTCTCATGAGATCACCATGCACATTATATCATAATCACATCCTGTAAGAAGCCTCAGTCTGATAACGCCGCTCTGCTACCTGCTACCCCCACGCTATCGTCTGGAAGGTCTCCGTTATCGCCGACTCGCGTGCCTTTAAGCATTGCAGTGCGCTAAGCAGCCCATCTTCCAAGGTGGCTACCGGTTCAGATGTGCCACGCATCATGCCTATGAAGCTTTCTGCCAGCGTGCGGTCCCCGCCAAAATGGTCTTCGCCGAGCTCAAGCTGGTACGTTTCTACTCGCGGCGTGTGGTGCATGAACACTTGCACTTTACCGGTGACGAAATCGAATTCCACCGTGCCTTTATAGCCAAGAAAACGAGCGCCACGAGTCGCTGCTTGGCGCCGTGCAAAAAAGTTCTGGGAATAAGACATATGCATCCCACTCTCGTAACGCATGAGCGCGCTTCCCGAATCCTCGTTTCCGGTATCCTCGGCAAAACAGCAATGCGGCCATAACTCCCGCTCTGGTGTAAACGCGGTACTTTCCGCGCAAGTCCGATTTTCGGCGCAATCCACGCATTTCAGCCCTGCCGGATAGCTTCCTTTGAATATTTGCTTCGAGACCATCGCACACACGCTTACAGGCCGTTGACCTATAATATCATTGATATAGTCGAAATCATGTGTCGCTTTTTGTAGGAATAAGCCTCCAGTCTCGTTCTCATCGCGATACCAGCTGTGGAAATACACGCCTCCGTATGGGACGTTATTAACGGCTTGCACATGCTCAACCGACCCAATCTTTCCAGAGCCGATGATTTCCTTCACAAGCTGGACAAGCGTGGTGACCCGCAGCGGGAACGAAACGATGGTCCGAGAATGATGCAGCTCATGGGCATGCTTCAAGCGCATTAAATCTTCCATCGTTGTCGCCACCGGCTTTTCCAAATAGAGCGGGATGTTCGAAGGGAGCACTTGAAGCGCCATCTTGGTATGCAAGGAGCAGCGTGTACCGATCAAAACTCCATCCAGCTGCAGGGACTGGAGCATCTCGTCGGGTGTATCAAAACAGGGAATATCCTTTCCACCCTGATTCTCTCCGATGACTTTGCTTCGTGCTTTGTTCGGATCAACAATGCCCGATACCTGGCACTCAGGGTCTGCCTTTTGGATCTGCTTAATCATCCCACCGATGCGATTCCCATAACCAATAACGCCCATTCTCATCAATAAAACCTCCCATAGCCTGCTTATATATATATGGATTTCAACTGTCTCAATCAGTCTCAGTATATAAGGAAAATAGGTTGTGGGCTTTGTCCTCCGGGACGTTTTTCTTGCTACATTAGCCAACCTTACGATTCCGCTTTAAATGGGCTTAAGTAAACGATATGATGGATATAATGACCGCGGTGGTGGATAAGGAAGGGAAGCTATGGACTATCAGAGAACGACGCTGAAGCAAACGTTAGTCGTGGATAAGCTAATCACGATGTATTACTTTGAATTTGCTAAAAACTATATGTTCCACGGAGAACAACATGATTTTTGGGAGTTCGTCTATATCGATAAGGGCGAGGTGGATGTAACCGCTGATAGCAGGCGGCACCTGCTTAAATCGGGGATGATTATTTTCCATAAGCCCAATGAGTTCCATCGATTCCACGCTTGCAACGGAACAGCACCCAATATTGTCGTGATCAGCTTCGAATGCAAATCGCCAGCGATGAAACAATTTGAACAGCAGGTCCTCTCTTTGGAAACCGAGGAACGTAATCTCCTGGCAAGTATGGTGAATGAGGGGATGAATGCCTTCGAGTTCCCCTTTCACCACCCGCTGGTACGAAGGGACGACTCGCCAATCGGCAGCGAGCAACTTGTCCGCGTTTATCTCGAATCTTTCCTGCTACGGCTGCTGCGGAAATTTTCTTTGCCTTTTGGGAAACCAAAAGGCCCTGCTTTAGCCGCTGCCGCTAAGGAGAAAGCGGATTATGAGGTGGTTCAACATGCTCTGCATTTCATGCAGCAAAACATCGATAGCCCGCTGTCCTTATCAGACATCAGCCATTCTCTGCATGTGGCTAGAACGAAGCTGAAGGATTTGTTCAAGGAACAAACGGGCGAGCCGATTATGAGGTATTTCACAAGCTTGAGGATGGAGCATGCCAAAATGCTAATACGTGAGCAAGCGTACAATTTCACGGAAATATCCAGCCAGCTTGGGTTTAGCAGCCCCCATTATTTTTCCAAATCGTTCAAGAAAATAACTGGGATGACCCCATCTGAATATGCCCGCTCGGTCAAAGCAAGAAGCAGTGCCGCGCCGCTTGGCAAGCTTTTTTTAAATTGATGCGCTTATTCATGGCGGCTGGCTGTATGGACAAACCTCACATGTAAGCTTAAAGGAATGTGACCTTCTCTCCGGCCAACGAGCCTATACGAGCAAGCGACTCTACACGGTAGCCCGCATCTTTAAGCTTCAGTGCACCTTCCTGAAATGATTTTTCGATGACAATCCCGATTCCTGACACCGTTGCCCCCGCTGATTCAATAATCCGTGCCATTCCGAAGGTGGCTTCACCATAGGCCAGAAAATCGTCAATGATCAAAACACGCTCCCCTGGGGCTAAAAATTTGCGTGCTATCGTAATTTCATTATGTACCTGCTTGGTAAACGAATAGACGGTTTCTACGTAGAGATCGTCTTGGAGCGTCAGCGATTTATGCTTGCGGGCAAATATTAACGGCACCTGCAGTGTCAAAGCTGTCATGATCGCAGGGGCGATGCCCGAGGATTCTAGTGTCAGTACCTTATCGAAGGTGAGGCCTTCAAACCGTTTCACAAATTCCTGCCCGACCTCCAGCATTAATTGCGGATCGACCATATGGTTCAGGAACGAATCGACCTTTAAAACCTTCTCATTTAATACAATGCCATCTTGCCTGATCTTATCCTGTAAGGCTTTCATCTTTATATGTCCTCCCGTGCGATTACTCATTTTACTCCATTTACTCGAATTTATCCGATTTTCGAGTTATTCGACAAGATCAGGCAAATTCCTCTATTTTATGGCTCCTACCACAACGTAGAAAGCCTGCTTCCACTGATTACAGTGAAAAGCAGGCTCTCTTGTTAAGGGTCTTATCCAGCGCTGTTTTGGTAATATCCACAGCTTATCCACAATCTATTCACAATAAACGCCCTTTATCCACAGAAACGCGGATTATAGACCTTATTCGTCCTCTTTAAACAGAGGAAGAATAGTTAAGCCAAACTCAAATTCCTTCTCATCCAGGCGGTATTGCTCTAGCAGCTCAGGTCCGCAGGAATTAGAGCCTACACCGCTCATTTTATAATCCAGCTGAATAATCGTCTCTTTACGTTTAGAAAGCTCATGTGAATGAAGCGCTGTTGTCAGGTCGGCAGGCGTGTAATGCGCCGCATTGAAGGAAAACTCTCCATCAGGACTGGCGAATTTCAGGCCCATTCCTTGCTCGTTGGACACAATCGCCCATTCCGTGCCATATCTGGAGCCGTTCTCTTGCGGCATGATATAGTTCTGGAACATCTCGTCAACCGTCAGTAAATATTTGCCCTTCCTTACGCTTTGGCGCTTGTCCACATAGCTTTCATGCGGGCCGAAGCCGAAATATTCCACTTCCTCCGCGCCGTGCGGCATAGCCAGCTGTAAGCCGAACCTTGGCAGGAACGACAAGCTCTCCCTTACCTTCACTTTCACCTGCAAAGAAATTTCTCCTGTGCCATCTATGCTCCACTGTGCAGTACCGTGCAGCAATGGCAGCTTCATATAACCACCTAATGAAAAATCAACAGTAACCTCAACCGACGTTTCCGATTGCTTCGTCACCTCGGAACGGTAAACATGCATGGTTGCCCGATCGTAGCCCTGATCCATCCAGTCATGCTTAATTCTGCGGTCATTGTCCGTCGGTGCCCGCCAAATGTTAAAGCCAACTGGCGCTTGAAGCATTTCTACTCCATGCTTGGACACACTCGTGAACGTGCCCGCATATAAATCAAAACGATGGACGAAATCAAAGCCCTCTACAACCAGGTTATGGCCTTGCTGCTCGACCTGTATCGTCCGAATGCGGCTTGGCTGGCTCTGCTTATTCCCGTCTTCACTTGCAGCAACTTCAATTGCAACTGGCAGCTCAAACTGCTCAAAGCTGATCTCATATCCTGCTTCTGACCAGCGCGTATCCTGCTTCGACCTGCACGACAACGTCAGGAAATACCGGCTCTCTGATGCCTGTGGAATCGTATATGGAATGAATGCCATAATCGATTGCTGCGGAGCGGCAACAGCCTGCTTCAGCTCGCCTTGCTCCACGGTTTGTCCGTCCTTCTCTATCTTCCAATACAAAGCAATCTGCGATAGGTCGATAAAATCATAAAGGTTCGTAATTTTGATTACGCCTTTGCTTAAATCCTCAGCTTCGATACGGATCGGAGCGATCACCTTTTTCAATTCGAGCAAGCCTGTATGTGGTTTCCTGTCTGGGCTAACCAGCCCGTCTATGCAGAAATTGCCATCATTAGGCTGATCCCCAAAGTCGCCACCGTAGGCAAAGAAAGGAATGCCTTCTGCTGTTTCGGTCTTGATCCCGTGGTCCGTCCACTCCCAGACGCATCCGCCCATCAGCAATGGATACTTATAAATCACATCCCAGTAATCCTTCAAGTCCCCGGGTCCATTACCCATCGCATGGCTATACTCGCACAGGAACATCGGCTTTGTGCTCGCTTCGTCCAACGCATATTTCTCGATATCCGCTACGGATGTATACATCCGCCCTTCCATATCGATGACCTCTGTATCCTTGCTGCCGTTGTACCTAGGATCGACACCTTCATAATGAACCGGTCTGGACGCATCCCTTGCCTTAGTCCATCTGGCCATCGACATATGGTTTTTGTCATATCCCGATTCATTGCCAAGCGACCAAATAACGATGGATGGCTGGTTTTTGTCCCTTTCCACCATCCGCTCCATCCGATCCAGGAAGGCTTGCTCCCATTCCGGATTTTTGGTCAGCAAGTGGTAATCTCCGATACGATCAACACCGTGGCACTCAAGGTCCGCTTCATCAATGACATAGAAGCCATATTCATTGCAAAGCTCCAAAAACCGCGGGTCATTCGGATAATGCGAGGTTCTGATCGTATTCACATTATGGCGCTTCATCAAGTTGAGGTCTTTGATCATATGGTTAAGCGGAATCGTTTGCCCCAGCTCCGGGTGGGAATCGTGGCGATTGACGCCTTTTAATTTAATGGCTGCCCCATTAATCTTAAACACGCCTTCTGTGATTTCGACTTTACGAAAGCCTACAGGAAACCGCAGCACTTCCCCACCACCATATACATACAGCTGGTACAAGTAAGGGCGCTCGGCATTCCAAAGCTCAGGATTCGCCAAATTCAGCTCTATAGTCCCTTTCCCATCTAAGGAAGTTGCCCCTTCACCTATAAGGCTGCCTTTTGCATCTCTCAGTTCCGCTTTAACCTCTAGTTGCCCCGTTGTTTCCAGCTCGCAACGCAGAACCGCTTTACTGAAGTCCTCCGACAGCTCCTGCCTGTTAAACACATCTCGGATATGGACCGGGTTGCGCGCCAGCAAATAGACATCACGGAAAATACCTGAAAATCTCCATAAATCCTGGTCCTCAATGTAGGTACCGTCACACCACTTCAACACCATCAGCGCGATGCGGTTTTTGCCTCTTTTTAAATAGGGAGCCAAATTGAACTCTGCCGGAACCCTGCTGCCTTGGCTGTAGCCAACGAATTGACCATTCACCCACAAGTAAAAGCAAGAATTGACACCCTCGAACACCACATAGGCATCCTTTTCGTCCCAGGTCTCGGATATATTGAAATCTCTCGCATAGAGCCCAGCCGGATTTTCATTAGGCACATAAGGCGGGTCGCAAGGAATGGGGTAGTTTACATTCGTATAATGGAGCTGGTCATAGCCATTAGTCTGCCAGCAAGAAGGCACCAGCAAGTCATCCCAGCCACTGACATCGGCCGAAGCTGCGTAGAAGCCATCTTCGACATCTTTGACACTCGTATGATATTTAAATTTCCAGCCACCGTTTAAGGTTTGATAAAAGGGAGAGCGGGCTCTTTTATTCGCTAATGCCGTTTGTGCCTCACTATAAGGGATGAAATAAGCCCGTGGCGCCTCCCTATTCACCTGCAGGACGGTCAGGTCTTCCCAATACTTCTCTACTTGGATCAAATGAATCGCTCCTTATACATAATAATCGGTTTATCTAAAGTTATATCCTATTACGGCGTTCAATTCTATCAGAAAATATGAATAACGATGTAACAATATGAAGATGCTGGTACAAAATAAATAATTCGCGCGCCTCTAATTATTCAGTTAGCGTTCAGGCGGCATTAAGTGTGCCTTCAGGTTAGCAGCTTATAATTTGGTTAATTACGGTAGAAGGTGGTAGAGAGATGCATACTAAAAAAGCAATCACAGCATTCGTATTAACTGCTGTTTTGTTAAGTGGCTGCGGCGGTGGCGAAGCCACGCCTAGTGCCGCTAACCAAACAAGCGCAAATTCGGCTCAGGCTCAGGTGCCGGCCAGTCCTTCAGGTACAGCTACGGATCCGACCAAGCAGCAAGGAGCAACTGCCAATCCGAACCAACGTGTAATGATGATGACCTTCCAATCGCTGATTGCGATGGATAAAACGAGTGGATTAACGATCACCAAAGAGCAGGCTGCCCAAATGCTGCCTTTGGTTCAGGACGGCATTACCAAAAATGAATTAAGTGCTGATGCACAAACCAGCCTAATCGCTCCGTTAACTGCGGAGCAGAAAAAATTCATCGAGGACACAGCCGCCAAGGCCAAGGAAAGAGGGAATGGACAAGGCGCAGGCCAGCGGGCGCAAGGCGATGGTGCAGGCGCAGGCGGCGCAGGCCAAGCGGCGCCTAACGCCCAGGCAGCCCCAGGTGGAGCGGGCGGGCAACGCCCGCAAGGCGATGCTGGCGCTGGTGGTCAAGGTGGAGCGAGCCCGCAAACAGGCCAAAACGGCCAGCAACGCCCAGCAGGCGGACAGGGTGGCAGTCCAGGCGTAAACAGCGGGCAGCAGCTAGTTGAATTGCTGCAGGCCAAAAAGTAGACTCCATAAAAGAACCTCCATCCCACTGGAATGTGGTTGGAGGTTCTTTGTCTGCTATACAGCTACAAAAAAAGGAGTGCTGCCAAGCGGCTTCATTACCGACGATAAGATAACCTCGTTATCATACGTGCTTCTCCAAGGATACTTGCTTGCTTAAGCCATCCCCTTAATCCGTTCTGCCAGAACCCGCATCATACTGCGCAGCACATCGATATTCTGGAAGCAAAAAGAGAATACCTGCTCCTGATGGAGCTCAAGCAGTACTGTATCCGTACTGGATGTACAATCGGCCGAGCGGGGGCTGCTGTCGATAACAGCCATTTCCCCGAAGCATTCTCCCGGTCCCAGCATCGCGAAGGTTTCGCCTTCCCTGTGCACGCGGACGTTGCCTTCAATAATTCCGTACATAGTATCGCCAAAGTCACCCACCTTACATATCGCTTCGCCTGGAGCATAACTCACTTCTTCGACGATTTGTGAGAGCTGAATGAAATCATCCTGGCTGAGGTGGGCGAATAGGTTAATTTTTTGCAGCACCAGGATACGCCTTAAAATAACGGCGTTTTGGCTCGAATCGACAGCTCCGGCTCCCCTGCTGGTGCTTGCCGCCGCTTCTTGCATAGCCGGAGCAGGTAGCTGGCTCTGCTCTAATTTGGATCTCAGCCTGCGTGACAGCAGCTTCATCATTTCCAGTGCGATGCTCGTCCGATCAAATATCATGTCATAGAAAGCCTTAGAATCCAGCTCCCATAGCTGGATGTCTTCTTCCGCCCGGATCGTAGCTGTCCTTAACCCTTGGGTCAGAATGGCCATTTCCCCGAAGCACTCTCCTGCCCCCAAACCGCTAATCAACTTTCCATGAATAGATACACTCGCTTTGCCTCGATGAATAATAAATAAGGAGTCGCCAAAGTCGCCTTCTTGGATGATCGTGGCTCCTTGAGCCATATTTACCCTACGCAAGTGCCGCGCAATAACAGACAAATCCCGGCTGGTTAAGCCTTGGAATAAGGAGACATTTTTGAGTAGCCGTACACGCTCTACCTGCTCAGTAAGCTCCTCAGTGAGCGTTACTTCTGCCGTACTCATACCTCCCTGTAAAAGCGCCCCGATTCTACTTACCAGATGCTGTTGCGTTTGTTGCGGTTGCGGTCGGTGTTGCAGCTCTTGAGGCTCCTGCTGCTCCTCGCGTTGGTGCATCACATATTGGATCATTTGACGAAGCCAAGCATCGTCTTGCTGATACAGCCATACCAAATGCTCATCGGCAGTCGGTCCCGCCACATAGGTGCTTGATAGCTTGCGTGGAGCCGACATCATTTTTGCTAATTCGATACGAAGGCTCCCTTGCAGCAGTTGGTCCATTACTTCAGTGGAGTTCGCCTGCTGCCTCGCATCTCCCTCTGACCAGTTCACGAACACCGCCTGCACGGTTGCAGCATCAACCATCAAAGACAATAATTGAAAAATACGGCGGCAAATCGAGAAGCGTATCTGTTCAACGATCTCCACAAGCTCCGCTCCGTCTTCCATGCCTGTAATGCCAGCCATATGTCTAGCAAATTGCCAATACAGCTGTATTTCTCCCATAATAAGCGCTTCAAGCTTTTTCTCGTCGATCTGAAAACCACCCTTATTCATCCGCAGCAGCGCTTCCAGCACCTTATCACGCATTTCGAAATGGGCGGGCTCATAATGCCCGACCAATAGGTCAAACGACCGTTGCGTATGGATCCGTTCGCAAACCTTCGGTAAGTGCAGTGAAGCATTTCGTTCATTAAAATAAGGCTCCAGCAACACTAGAATTTCTTTCTCGTCATAATCAGACAAAGCCTCTATCGCGTATCGCCGGGTTTCGCTGTTTTGGAGCAGCGGCACAATAAAAGGAACCAGCTCGGATACACGAAGAATAGCCGCGGATTGCAACGCGCCGATTCTTACTTGCGCGGAACCATCCTCAAGCAAAGCTACCAAAGGCTTGTAAAAGCTTTTAATTCCGATCTGCCCGAATAACGCGGCCATCGCCGTCCGCTCTTGCTCCTGGCCACTCTCAAGCAAATATTTCAAGGTTCCAACTGATCGGAACATCCCCTCAATGCCGTAATATTTCACTAGCCCCGCGATGGCAGCCGCCCTCATGTCCACATCCTGATCCTCAAGATAAGCTGTAAGCAGCTCCAGATGGTCATCATTGGCATAAGCGGCAAGTGCTAAGATCGCACTCGCACTTACTCGCTGATTGGTGGCAGCCAGCAGCAAGCGCAGCTCCGGCTCGAGCCCTTCTGGCGTCTGCTGCTCTACATAAGCCAATGCCTCTGCACAGACCTCAGGGGCAGGATGCTGCAGCAGTCCATGGAGATATGGAGTAAGATCAAATGCTTCCAGCCCTCGCAATAAGCGCATTGCATATAAGACCTGCTGCTTATCCGGGCTGGACAAAGCATTAACCAGCAGCTGGCGGCTAGCCGGGTCCATCATATTAAGCTCTGCCCTCTCCAGATCATCACCGCTAGCCTGCAGAGTGGAGAGCAAGGTTTTCAAATACGCTCCCTTTACCTTTACGGCAGCAACGATACAAACCGCAAGCAGCACAAGAATGATATAGCTTAGCTGCTCTGGAGCAAGCAGCCGTGAAACAATAAGCAAGCACAAGGCTGCCAGGCCTTTGGCTCCATTGCGGACGATGCCATCCAGAAAGCCCTTGGCCTTCCCCCGCCACTCCGGTGGAATAGGGAACATAATCAATTGGCTGACCGAGGAGTAGATCGTATCCCCAAGCACCTTATCCGAGCCCTTAACCGCTACTGCCATCGCAAGCACCGGCATCAATAGCACACCAAAGCTGCCCATAAACAAGGCAATCGGGAATAGCAGAAGCGCCGTCATCACCCCAAACCGCGTCAAAATTCGGCTCGATATAAACAGCTGGACAAAAAGGGCAAGCAGCCCGGAATATCCATAAAAGCTGCCCATAAATCCAGCCAAGGCTTCATTTTGTAAAGTCCCTTTTAATATTACTTTAAATTGATAATCGATTAACGTAAGCGACAGCACCAAAGCTGCTGACATCATCGCTACATATTTTAAATGGGGCACGTTTTGAAACAAGCCGGACTTGGCTTCCTTTTGCGGCTTCGTTGTATTCGACTTTTTCTTGGCAGGCTGCTGGGTTGAAAAAATTTCCGTTCTATCAGGCAGCATGCGCAATATAGGAATAACTGCCAAGATACATAGCAACTGAAGGCCCATGTAAAAATAAATCAGATTGGCTGTCCCTACAAGCGGTACAAGCGCTTTCAATCCAAAGCCGCTTATAATGCCTCCCGTAATGCCTCCGCTCCCTACCCAACCGATCATGCGTTTCACTTTACGTTGGTCCAACACTGTTGTAGCGAATTGCCAAAAGCAGACGATCATTAGAAAATTAAATACATCATAAACGACATAAATGACCGGAAATACCCAGCGCATTTCAGACCCTACACCAAGCCTCGATATCAGCACAAGCAACGAGATGATAGGAATTAATGCCAGAATTAAGCGGTCTAAGCGAGCCTTACTGCTATAACGCTGGAACAAGAAACCAACGAAGATCATCGCCGCGGCTTGTGGCAAATACATCGTCGACAAATAAGAAGCATCAAAACGGCTTAGAAACAACGTATCGGCGGCTGTTCGCCCAATCGTCGATGCCGAAACCACACAAAACAGGTAACCAAACAGCAGCAAAACCTTGCTGTATTCTTCCCGATCCTCTGCAAGCTTTTCAAGGGTATGTTTTAGCTTTAATTTAGAAGTTAGCACTGTTAGTCGTAACCTCAATTCCTCTATAGTCCATCCATTGTACTATAATTTTCATGCTTTAGAACCATATTCTTCATAATATCTTCATTTATTGCTAAATGTTTTTCGACATTAAAACGGACTTTCTCCCGACTTATTCGGCAGGTATAATCTAGATAAATTTATTTTTAGATGGGGGTACTACTTTGAATTATTCCATGCTTATTCTTCTCGCAATCCTCACTGGTTGCTCCTATGCAAGCCCAACACCGCCGCCACAATCGGTGAGCGGAGCCCCCCAGCCTGCCAGCGGCGCTGCCTCATCGGCTACTCCAGCAACCACACCGACCGCCTCAGCTACCAGCAAAGCTACCCAACAGCCGGCAGCAGCAGCTTCTGCTTCTGGGAATCTACTGCAAGCCAGCTTTACCCAAGGTGTAGCCAAAACAACTAATCCCGAGCTATTCGCCTGCAAGGGAGGACGCGTTACTGGCCTAGGCGAAATTAAATCGGAGGATGGACAAACCTGGGTGGTGCCTTCGAATATCAATACAAAGCTTGTTAACGCTTCTGACATGTCTAATCCCTGCACGAAAGTAGAACACACCCATGTAGCTGCCATTGATCTAAGCAAGGTTCCAGTCGTTGAAATCGATCCTGCGGGCGAGATTATTACGGGCTATATCTTTGCCGATAATTATTTCGAATTATATGTAAATGGCAAAGCCGTTGCCAAGGACGCCGTCCCATTTACGCCGTTTAATTCCCACGTTGTTCGATTTAAGGCCAGCTATCCGATAACTTATGCTTTTAAAGTGGTCGATTGGGAGGAAAATCTCGGGTTGGGCACCGAGGACAATAAAGGCAATAAGTATCATCCTGGCGATGCGGGTATCGTAGCTACTTTTAGCGATGGCACTGTAACGAATGAAAGCTGGAAGGCACAAAGCTTCTACATAGCTCCTTTAATGAGCAAAAACGATCTAGTCGTGGAAGAAAAGAATGGGAAAATGATTCATTCTACACCTAAAGCCTCAGCAACACCTTCCTGCAAAACCGATTGTTATGCAGCACATTTTGCCGTACCGGATCGTTGGTATGCCGTCGATTTCAACGATGCCTCGTGGCCGCAGGCAACAACCTACAAAACAGCAAATGTTGGCGTTGATAATAAGCGCGAGTATACGAGTTTCAGCAATGAATTTGGCAAAGGCAAGTTCGTCTGGACGAACAACCTTGTGCTTGATAACGAAATCTTGCTCCGTTACACAGCCACCAAGCCTTCAAAGTAAGCTCATAAGCTGAACCGGTGCCCAACGGATACCGAGCTTAAAAAGCATGACCATGCCGAAGGGGGCAAGCATGCAAAAATACCGATCATGATCTGATCGGTATTTTTTTCTATGCTCTGGCTACCTGACCACGTTATGCATGGCACGTATTATCATCAGGGTGATCAGCCAATCTAGTAGCTGCTGGTATTAACGTAACGTTACAGTTTGCTATTCAATTATGGCGCTTGTCCGACAGCGGCGGGAATAAGCTCACCTTATTTCGCCCAAGCTCCTTCGACAAATACAAAGCGTCATCGGCACAGACGAGTAAATCCTCACTGCTCATCCCTGGGGCATATTCAACCAAGCCCATGGACACCGTAATGCCTACGGATTCTCCGGCGATTAGCCAGAACTCCTGCTCCTCCACCTTCTGGCGAATATTTTGCGCTATGCCCTCGGCCTGCAGCAGCCCTACATTGTGAAGCAGAATGGAAAATTCCTCGCCACCGCTGCGGCAAACAAAATCCTCGGGACGCGTGTGCTCCTGCAAAATAGTAGCCAGAGTCTTCAATACTTCATCACCAGACAAATGGCCATAGGTATCATTTATTTTCTTGAAATAATCAATGTCGAGCAGCAAAAGCACGAAAGGAATCCCAGCAGCCATCCATGTAGGTATGCTTTCGCCGAGCTTACGTACATTATAGAGGCTCGTCAGGAAATCCGTCTCCGACTGCTGCTTAAGCCTGTGATTCTGGTTTGTCAGGCTCTGCCCTTGAATATCGCTAATTCGTGATAGCTTTAAGGCTGTTCTCAATAGCTTATCGTAATGGTCGATTAACAGGGTATATTTCTCTAGAATGGCCTCTTGGCTAGAAGGCAGCTGGAGTATATCGTTTCGGGCTTCCCTAAGAATCGTAAATTCCCCCGAAAACAATCTCTCGTATGAACGTCGACGATTTGGTTGTATAATACTACCCCCTCTAGTAAACCTATTAATTCCAAAAATTCGACAAAACTCCTGAAAATCCTGCCTGTCCATCCGTATGAAAAAAGCCCACTCAGGGAGCGGGTTTACTTATACTTGAAACTTATGCTTGAGGTGCTCGGAGATCGATGTAAAGCTGTAGCTCTTTAAGATGTCCTCCAGCTTTTTTTGGGTTTTGCCCACATTGTAGTAGTGGATAAAATTTTCCTTAAAAGGAAGCGCAAGCTTCTGCTCATAGGCATCAACCTCACGGGGATGCAGGTACACAATCGAGCTTTTGCCTTGGCGGTTCGCCGATCTAATAGCCCCTTTGATCAGAAACTTAGGAAAAAAGCGGAAGTAAAAGCCCCCTGAGTAACCGATATTCCTTCCAGCAAGCTTCATCACAGACATCGGTACTTCGTACAGATTGATTTCCCTGCCATTCACCAAAGGCTTATGGATCTCGGTTGGAGCTGTAGGAATCCCATACAAAAAGGTTTTAACCGGAAAAATACTAGCATCATATTGCATGCCCATCTCCTCTAGAACCTCCAGGTAATGCAGATTGCTCTCCACGATTGACCAGGAAGGCGCCCGATAGCCCAACACCTTGGTTCCAGTCAAGGCTTCCAGAATATCGACAGATTTTTGTACGTCTGCTCGGAATTCCCCTATCGTCTGTTTATAAGCCAATTCATGGGCATAACCGTGGGAGGCCACATCATGCCCCTCCCGTGCAATTGCCTTAACGACATCCGGATAATCTTCACCTATACAGCCCAGCACAAAAAAAGTAGCCTTGCTATTCGTTTCCCTGCACATTTGTAGCAGAATTTCCATGTGGTTCCGAAAATTCGAGCCTTTGCTTCGGTCAGGAGCCGCAATATCATCGTAATTGGCATGAAACCATTCTTCGATATCAAAGGTAAGCATATTCGTTACATTCGGCGTCTGCTTGGTCAACGTTTCTTTCTCCCTTTTATCGTAAACGAAGTAGCGAAGGTACCTGATAAGGCTCCTTGTCCACTGCTCTTCGTTACAAATTTGAACGGGTGATAAATTTTCATAAATTCGATCTGCTCGAAGCCATTTTCGATGAATACCTTCTTCAGCTCGTTCATTGCATACATCCGGTCAAACTTGTTACTGCGTTCAAACAGCCTTAACAACTTGCGTTGGATAGAACCACTGTTCAAAGTTTGTATAAGCAGTGTCCCACCTGGCTGGGTCACTCGAGCCAGCTCTTTAATCACAGACACGTATTGTTCAATCAATTGGATAACACCAATACATAAGACCAAATCGAACTTGCCATTCTCAAATGGAAGCTTTGTCAAATCCTCCGACATGGTGATAAGTCCCCGCTTAGCAGCAAACTCAAGGCTTTTCTCGGAAAAATCAACTCCATATACCTTGTTCTGTGCAACCAACGGCTCGCTGAAAGCTCCAACGCCGCAGCCTGCATCCAATATTTCCTTGCCTTTTAGCTCCCCGAGCCAGCGAAGGGTATTGTCTCTTTGCATGAAAAAGCTTTCTTCATTAAAATAGTCGGAAGATTTAACAGATGATCCATGAGTCTCGGCCTTTTTGTCAAAGTATTGCTTCCAATTGGAATTGCTCATTATGTTATATCCTCCAAAAATATCAAATAGTAAATGAATGTGAATACGTGCTGCTGCGCGGATGGGATATTCCTCCGATTGCTGTTGTTCAAGGATTTTTTTGATTAGATAAAACATTTAGCTGTAAAAATCCATGACAAAGGCACCGCTTCGCTAACTCCAGAACACCCCAGCCACTCCGCTAACGTAATCTATCTCCAAGACTCCCCATACTCAGCAAGCTACTCACCGCATTTCTAAGGTAATAAATATTTAATTAATCTTTTGCCTATGGTGTTGGTAATAAATGCTGGGGTCACCTTCCAAAGCTCCACGAAAAAACTCAAGCTTTGTTTATCAGGAGGTGCCGCCTTATTAAGTCCGCCATCGTAAACCAGATACTTCAGCTGGACGGGTTTAGCTCCCCATTGCTCCTTGTACTTATACGTTCCTGAACCAGTCTGCGACCTGCCTAGATCCAGATGCTTCAATCCTTGGCGAATGCCGAAACGAACGGCTTCCCAGTACATAAAGTTATTCAGGTATTTATTGTTGTACTCGGATAAATTCGCTCCATAGGGATAATACAACGTCGAATTTGCCGGGCTTGTTAACAGCAGCATACCGCCTACAACCTCGCCAGTTGCGGAGTCCAGTACGGTGAGCAGATGGGCATGCTCGGGCAAATAGACCAAGAAGTTGCGGAAGAAGCTGATATCTTGGGCCGGCGAGCCTAATTGCTTCATCCTTCTTACGTATACCTTATGGAAGCCCTCCAGATGCTGGCTGTCAAAGGAGACGGTAAACCAATTATTTTTATAAACCTTGCGTACATGGTTTCTATTGCTGCCATTAGATAACGCAAGCACCTTATCTTCGTCCTCGTCAAGTGCAAGCACAAAGGTATGGTTATGTAGGTTTAAGCTCCAGCTAGAGTTGTCCAAGCTTTGGTTCTTTAGACGCAACTCTATATAACCCAAACGGTGCTCAGCTTTTAACTGGATAAGGGCATGGATCGCGTAGGAGAAGGCTTCTTCACTATCCGAACAAATGTCGGTGTAATTGACAAAAGGTAAGGAAACAGCGGCTTTTTTCCATCCAAGATTACGGCCAACAATGAGCGGAATCAGTGCACAAATACGATTCTGGCTGTTAACAACGGCATGATATCTGCAAGTATAACCGAATGAGCTGATCAACACCTGCCTAAATGCCGTACTATGAAACACCGTACCTTGGGTTCGAGCCAATCCGTCCCATTCTTCCTTCATCGCTTCGGTATAAGGAACACATCTGAACATCCCGTCTCGTCTATCCTTTCACCCAAAAAAATACACCAACCATAATAAACCCGCAGCCTGTCCATTTCATCATGCTGATCTGCTCATTAAACACCCAGATCGATACAGCCACCAATAAAATGTACTGGACGCTGGATACAAAGGTTACATAGCTAAGGTCAAATTGGGAAAGGCAATAAATCCATAAGAAAGCTCCCAAGGCGTACAGGGCAAACCCTGTTACAATCATGGGAGAACTCATATAACCTAGCAAAATAGCCCAAAGCGAGCCTTCAAAGTTAACGCTTCTGCTTCCGATCTTCAGCACTGTACTGGCAGCTACTGTCATTGATAAGCTTGCAAAAAGAATTAAATATTTGATTGTGATTCGCCGCCGTTCATTTTCTTCTCAAGCTCCTCAAGCCTGAGCTTGGTCAAACCTAATTCCTGGGTAAGGGTCTTATTATGCATCTTCATGCCCGAAATACTGACACTCATATTCAACAGCAGCAAGTAAGCTGAAGCGATTAAAATGGCAAAAAAAGCTGAAGGAGCATAATCGACGCCGATCAGTCCAGAGAACCAGTCCATCAAATTTTTAAATACAGACATGACCAACGTAAACAATCCTATAAGAAACCATACCAACGAATATTTTTCCCTGATCATTCTTGCCCTGACCATTAGAAATACCGAGATAATCATGATTAAACTGAATGCTACACCCATTAATTGAACGCTGTATAAATTCCCGCCCTCCGTAGCCCTTCACCCCCTAGCTCTAATATAGGAAAAGAAGATCGATACGATAACCTTGGTCATATAATAGGGACTTTTGAGTGCAGATATGGAAGAAACGCCATGCTCGCGCTCCCTCATTTCTACGCCTACCTCAGAGATTTGGAGTCCATGCTTTTTCAGAAGAATAATAGCATCTGGCTCTGGATAATCATCTGGATAGTATTTAGCCATTAACGCAATGCCTTGCTTGTTATACATCCGAAAGCCTGAAGTGCTATCGGTAATCTTGGCATGGATCAGCATTCTGAAGATCAGGTAAAATACTTTGATGCCCATCCTTCTAAGCCTTGTGGTTCGGAAGGACTGGATATCCAGAAACCGCGAGCCAATTACCATATCACTGCCATTACGTACCATAGCTTCAAACAGCTTAGTGACCTCTGAAGGAAGATGCTGCCCATCGCCATCGATCTGCACCATGTAATCATAGCCGTGCGCCGTTGCATATTTAAAGCCCGTCTGGACAGCGCCACCAATACCCAGGTTATAAGGAAGGTCAACAACTTTCACGCCCTCGGCTTTTCTTGCATTTGCTGAGGTCTGATCTATTGAACAATCATTAACTACTAGAATATCGGCAGTGGGGATTGTCTGTCTGATGTCCCAGATTACTCTCAGGATATTGTTTTGTTCGTTATAAGCAGGAACTACAATGAGTATTTTCGCTTGTTCCATAATAACTTCCCCACATATTTTTTTGTAACTACAATGATTAATTGAATAATTCGGTCTACCCCATAAGCGACGGTGATAAACATAAAGGGTAATCCTGGAGCTCTATACCTGTACATGCTATCGATAAAAAACACGATACAAAATACACACGAGGCGAGAATCGCCATCCATAAAACGGATGCTTTTTTGGAGAGCCCATTTCTAATGATCTCGATTGTCCCAATCAAGAACATCATGACCGGAAGAGAATACCATCCAAATCTCAACACGCCACGTACGCTGGTGAGGTCGACGGTAAATACCCATCTGCCAACCAGAGCAAGCGCCCTTCTACCGTATAACATCAGAATATTATCCCAATTGTTAATAATGAAGCTAAGGATCAGGCTGTCCATTATATTAATTGTGTAATTCGGCCTATATTTGTGGTCAAAAGCGGATGCCTTATCAAATATCCAGCCCGTTGCATACACGTTATATAATACTTTTTTGGCATTAAACTGCATGGAAGCGATCAACGGGTCCAATTTATTACCTGACAAAACAACCATAGCCACAAGCACACCCGCAAGAAATACACTGCCAATGATATAATTATACTTCTTGAAAAATGCCCATACAGTTGCTCTATCCAGCTTGATTACCACATATAACAGAAGGAAGCTCACGGTTATAATGCCTGCCGGTCTAAATACAAGCATGTATAAAGCAGTCACTATAAATAGGACTTTGTATACATTTTTACCTGAATCATAAAACTTCAACAAGCAATATATGCTTAATAGCAACAGGCTGATAAAAAAGCTGTCCGTCAAGATATACGTAGACCAAAGCGTAATATCCCAAGAATAAGCATATAAAACAGAAGCGATAATAGCCGTCAGCCGGTTGAAGATCAGCATTGAAATCTTATAAACCAATATGACACTGAGCGCTGCCACTACCATCTGTATAAAGATAACCGCTATAGGGTCTTTGAAAATAGCAAGCAATAAGGTTAGCAAAATATTGTATCCAATATATAGGATATCATTCATATCCAGCCCGATCTTATAGTTCACCATTAAAGCGGATGCATAATCGAGATACCATTGTGTATCGTCAGATTGGGGAAAGCCCTTACCCGAATTTAAGAGGTAAAAGAAATAACGCAATCGGATCCAAAGAGATAGCAGGGCGAGGGGAATTATAAAAATAAGATCTTGGCCCTTGTATTTGTGATAGATATGGTGTAGTTGGCCCACTGTTTACATTACTCCCAATTGCAGCATATGATTCTATTATAGTATCCCAATTATGACATAATCATTAGTGGAATCGCAAGATATATATACGAAAAGAATTCAAATCCGTTTCAAATAGTTTCAAAAAAATAACATTTGGGTATATAGTTAAGATATCACAAAATATTGGAGGAACTTTTATGGTGGATGTAGTCTCTTATGCGATTCAGGCGATGGATTCGGATCTCGCCAAGATCAATGCCTCTTTTCAGCGTTTATCGGCTGAAACGGTATGGAAGCGCTTACGAGAATCGACCAATAGCGTAGGCAATCTGTGCTTGCACTTGGCTGGTGCCGAATACCAGCGCATCTCCAGTGCCATCGGCGGCAAGCCGCTCATCCGCGAACGGACGCTGGAATTCACAGCCGATGGCGGATTAACGCCAGCGGAATTATCCGAAAAGCTGCAGCGTGTCAGAGAGGAATCGATTCCCATTCTCCGCCAGCTGACGGAGCAGGATATGGAGAGGGAAATCCCCATGTATTTCCAACCCGATGATTGGAAACGCATGTATCGGGACAATCCCAACTTCGATAAAATCCCTGCTTATAGCTCGCAGTCCATTTCGCTCATTATCCTCGGCCTGGTTGCCCACTATAGCTACCATACCGGACAAATTGTGATGCTAACCAAGGCTGTCCAGGACGGCGATGAGCAGCTCCTGCAATGGAAGCACTGATATTTATTTGATATTGCGCACAAAAAGGGTCGAGCAGGACTAAGGTCCTACTCAACCTTTTTTTATGGGGTAGCCCCTGGGAGGCAAAGTTAAGCCTATCTTTTGCCGGAATCAAAGGGCTCGCCAGCGGCTTTGGGCGCATTCGACGATTTGGAAAACACGACCAGAGCAATCAGTGTAACGACATACGGGAATACCTTCAAAATAATCGGCGGAAATACTGCAAGCGAAGGGATAACCTGTGACACATTGGCAACGGTGCTGGCGAAGCCAAAAAATAAAGTGGCGGCCAAGATGCCAAGTGGCTTCCATTGCCCAAAAATTAATGAGGCAAGCGCCAAGAAACCTAGGCCTGCCACATTGCCTGTGAACTCTCCCGCAAAGGTAACGATCATGATCGCGCCTCCTAGTGCTGAGAAGGCACCCGAAATAATCACGCCCGTATACCTCATAGACTGTACATGGATCCCTGCCGCTTCCGCTGCATGGGGATGCTCCCCGCATGCCCTCAAGCGCAGCCCGAACGGCGTTTTATAAAGCACAAACGTACTTATGGCGACGATCACCAGGATCAGCCAGGTCGAAGCGTACGTATTTGAGAAGAGTAACGGACCTAAGATCGGGATCGATGAAAGCCCTGGAACATCAAAGGGCACAAAGCCGTTAGTGATTCGAATATTGCCGCTGCCGGTAATATTCCGTGCCAGGAAAACCGTCAAGGCGCCGGCAACCAAGTTAATTGCGGTGCCACTAATGATTTGATTGGCGCTCAAGCTGATGCTAGCAAAAGCATGGAGCAGCGAGAATAGTGCTCCAGCCGCCATGGCAGCTATCAAGCCGACCCAAATAATAGCGGGGCTTCCCGGCCATAACGCTTGCAATTTAAAGATGATAAAAGCACCGGTGAAAGAGCCTACAATCATCAGCCCTTCAAGTCCGATATTCACGACCCCGCTTCGCTCACTAAACAAGGCGCCTAATGCGGTTATCAAAAGCGGAATGGTAAACACGATGGCATAAGGAAATATTTGTTGCAACGTTATCCACATTCGCTCATTTCACCTGCTTTCCGTTTGCCGCTCGGCGCTGTTTCACTTTTCTTAACAACCGTTCAATCAGGATGCTGGTAGCTGCAAAATAAATAATAATGGCGATAATGGTATCCGCAATTTCCGGAGGGATTTCCGTCATCGCATTCATAAAGCCTCTACCGGAGTATAAGAGCCCGAAAAACACGGCCGATACGAGTACCCCAATCGGCGTATTCGCTCCAAGCAGTGCAACCGCAATACCGTCAAAGCCTTGCGAGGGCATAATGCCGATTTGGATATTAGCGGCATTGCCTGCATATTGGGCGACCCCGCCAAGGCCGGCGATGCCACCAGATATGAACATCGATAACGTCATGCTCCGCTTAACCGCAATGCCTGCATTCTCTGCGGCATGCCGATTGAAGCCAACGGCCTTCAATTCAAAGCCAAGCGTTGTTTTATCAATAATAAAAGCGACGATAATGACAGTCAGAAAAGCAAGGAATAGACCAAGATTAATGTAGGAGCCCCCAAACCATTCCGTGAGGAAGGGTGTTTTTAATAATGCGGCTTCCGGCAGGTTCCTTGACTCTGTCTCCAAATAGGCACCTTTGAAGTAAGCAGGCACTGCATAATAAACCGTCCAGTAGCTAATCCAGTTCATCATAATGGTCGAAACGACTTCATGCACATTAAACTTGGCTTTCAGGATGCCTGGAACAAAGCCCCATAAGGCACCGCCCAGAAATCCACCAAGGATCATCAGCAATAATAAGAGAGCCCTTGGCAGGTCAAAGCTTAGACCTATCGCTGTCGCACAAAATCCACCAAACAGCATTTGCCCGGCGACACCGATGTTGAATAGGCCCGTTCTAAATGCAAAAGCGACGGATAAACCGGTAAAAATAAGCGGGGTGGCCGTTGCCAGCGTATTCCCAATTCTTTCTGGATTTTTCAAGCCGCCTTCAACCAAATAACCATACCCCAAGAATGGATTATGCCCCGTTACGGCCATTAAGACGGCACCGGCGATCAACCCCAAAAGGACAGCAAGCAAGGAAGTGATTCCAGTCTTCATGCGCCTTCCCCCCTCTTCACGCCTGCCATCATTAATCCGATTTCCTGCTCACCCACCTCGGATGCCCGTACGATGCCGACGAGCTCTCCGTTATTCACAACGGCAATGCGATCCGACAGGTTTAATATTTCTTCAAGCTCCAGCGATATGAGCAACACCGCTTTGCCTTTATCCCGTTGCTCTACCAATCGTTTATGGATGTATTCAATAGAACCGACATCCAAGCCCCGTGTAGGCTGCACGGCGATCAATAAAATAGGATCCTTCTCAATCTCCCGCCCAATGATCGCTTTCTGCTGGTTGCCGCCAGATAATGACCTGGCCACCGATAGGACTCCTTCTCCTGAACGGACATCGAAGCTTTCAATAATGCGTTTCGCATATTGGCGAATCGACGGTTTATTCAATAGCCCCTTTTTGGAAAAGGGAGCATGGTGGTACACTTCCAGAATCATATTTTCTTCCAACGTGTAGTCAAGCACCAAACCACGCTTATGCCGGTCCTCTGGAATATGGGAGATCCCTTGTTCAATTCTATCGCGGATCGACAAGCCAGAAATATCCTTTCCGAGAAATGAAAGGCTGCCCGACTCCAGCTTTCGCAGGCCGGTTATGCTTTCCACTAATTCTGCTTGGCCGTTGCCATCCACCCCAGCGATCCCAACAATCTCTCCAGCGCGGACCTCCAACGAGAACTGGTTCAGGGCAATCAGCTTTTTATTGTTTTTGACTGTGAGTGACTCCAGCTTTAATACGATGTCCCCAGGCACCCGTTCTTGCTTGTCCACTTTAAAAGAAACCTGCCGCCCGACCATCATTTCTGCCATGCTTTCTTCACTGGCATCTGCCACCTCAACCAAACCTATCGTTTTGCCGCGACGTATAACGGTACAACGATGGGCAACTGCCATAATTTCTTTGAGCTTATGGGTAATCAGGATGATCGATTTGCCTTCCAGCACCAGATTGTTCAATATTTTCTCAAAATCCTGGATTTCTTGGGGCGTGAGCACAGCGGTAGGCTCATCAAAGATTAATACCTCGGCATCCCTGTACAGCATTTTCACAATTTCTACCCTTTGCTGCATCCCAACTGAAATATCCTCAATTTTGGCATAAGGGTCGACATTTAAACCATACAGCTTAGATAATTGCTCAATACGCTTCGCAGCTGTCTTGATATCCATCACCAGCCCTTTACGGGGCTCACTGCCAAGAATAATGTTCTCCGTCACCGTGAATTTCTCGACGAGCTTGAAATGCTGGTGCACCATGCCGATTCCCAGCTTATTGGCGACATTAGGGTTCGTAATCCGGGTTTCCTGCCCATTGACTTTAATGGTTCCGCTATCGGCTTGGTACATGCCAAATAAGATGCCCATGAGCGTCGATTTGCCTGCCCCATTCTCGCCAAGCAGGGCATGAATCTCGCCCCTTCGCAGACAAAGCGTTATATCGTCATTGGCTACTATTCCCGAAAATTCCTTGCGGATATTATGCATCTCAATCACATAATCCATCGATTTCTTCCTCCCACACCATAACGATCACCCAGATGTAAAAAAAGACGGAGTACACCCGTCTTTTTTTATTAGTTCCTGTAGCTATATTTCGTTCCTGTAATTAGGCGCCGCCCTTATTAATACCTTGTATAGAAATGCTGCCCATTTTAGGTTTAGTTACTTAATTAAGGTTCCTTGTGCTGCTGCCACTTTAATTTCGCCTGATTTAATTTTGCCGGATACTTCCGTTACTTTCTTCATTGTATCCTCGCTTAAATTAGGATTTTTGGCAGGAATGCCGACTCCGTCATTTTTGGCATCAAAGGTTAACGTTTGTCCGCCTGGGAATTTGCCATCCTTCTCTGCTTTCACCATATCGTAAGCGGCTTGGTCAATCTTCTTCATCGCGGATGTTAGAACCACTGACTTCTCGCCTGAGTATACGCCATCTGCGAATTGGTCGACGTCAACCCCAACAATCCAGGCCGCTTTACCTGCGGAAACACGAGTCTTCGCTTCATTAATAGCACCGACACCAACGCCGCCTGCCGCACAGAAAATAACTTTAACACCGCGGTCGAACATTTGGGCAGCCAATTGGCCTCCAGCCGCTACATTGTCAAATGAGCCTTGGTACAGCACATTTTCCTTCTTCAAGGTAACCTTGGTGCCCAATTTCTCGTTCGCATATTGAATACCTTGTTGGAAGCCCCAATTGTATTTCTGTACCGGTGGAATTTCCATGCCGCCAATAAAGCCGGCTTCGCCTTCCTTAAGTTGGACAGCCGTAGCAACACCAGCAAGAAATCCGGACTCTTGCTCTGCAAAGAAGATCGAGACGGTATTCGGCTTAACTACCGACTTGGAATCACCCGCATGCGGCGAGCCGTCAATTAGTACAAATTTGGCATCTGTATATTTATCTTGGGACTTGAATATCGCGGTTTCAAATTTAAAGCCGGGTGTCACAATGAATTTAAAGCCAGCATCGTACAGATTGCCAATTTCTTTAATATAATCCGCTTCCGTAGTTCCGGTAGGCTTCAAATATTTTTCTGTAAGCTTAAGCTCTGCCGATGCTTTCTTGATGCCTTCCCAAGTGCCTTGGTTAAAGGATTTGTCATCAATTGTCCCTGCATCCGTAACCATCCCGACTTTAAAGGTTGCTGCTGCGCCCCCACTTGCAGGTGCATTCTCAACCTTACTCCCACAACCCGCTAATACTGTACCGACCAATGTCATAATGGTTAATGCAAGCACTGCTTTTTTCACTGGCTAAGCACCCCCTGTTAAATTTTAAATATCTATCAATATAAGGTAATAACCTAACTATATGCGTTATGAGCTTTAATTTCAACCCTTCCTTATGTAATGTTTGTTAACATGCTAAACTGTTATTTTTCATTTTGTCTACTTTTTTTCTTCTCTAGTGTAATGTTTATGGAACCCTAACTAGATTTCCCAAGGGCGATATGCTTTATCCCCTATTTTATAGAAAAAGCAGGCCACGTCATCCGTGAGCCTGCCCTGTAGTGCTTATACAGTTAATAGTTAGTGATGTTCTTAGTTCCTAGGTGTAGTCACACTGCTTGAGCTGTACGTATCCGAAAATTGAGTGTCTGACCTCTCCCAAACATCCGCATACTCGGGGTTTGCCTTAA
Organism: Paenibacillus agricola; assembly: GCF_011440305.1. Classification (GTDB taxonomy): domain Bacteria; phylum Bacillota; class Bacilli; order Paenibacillales; family NBRC-103111; genus Paenibacillus_S; species Paenibacillus_S agricola. The sequence goes on from NZ_JAAOIW010000008.1 coordinate 228,809, forward strand.
ATTGCTCCAGTGCATAAGAACAAGAAGGAACGATTTTTCTGCCCATCTCTCTCGCTTCATCCACCACTAAATCCAGCAGCCGTTTCCCTATATTGCGGCCGCGGTACTCTGGATCCAGATAGGTATGATCAATCACCCAAGTATCTACATCTGCCAGCTTGTAAGTAATCTCCCCTACGGTACCGCCTATTCCAATAAGCACGAAGCTGTTGCCTTGCTTTTGCACCGATATCTCGTCTTGCAATAATTCATTGGTTCCGTTCGTTTCGTGTGCCCCATTCATGTCGCCATGCACCTCCAGAAAAGTTGTTGTTGCTCGTTGTAGCTATAACTCTTCTTTACCCTAAGGGATGGAAGGTGAAGCAAGCAGAAACAAGTGAACGGATAACCACTCCCGCCAAACAGGCATTGCCAACCCCCTTAAAAGCTATTCATTGGCCAAACCCCTGATGAATATGCCGGGCATGCTTCTTCGGTATGAATGCTATTAAGGCTAAGCTTGTCCGCCTGGCGAAACTACAATATTGCGTTGTTTGAATACTTCCCTGACCACGTTCAGGGCTCCGCATGCTTTGGGAAATCCGGCATATCCGGCGCAATGCAGGACAAGCTCCATAATTTCCTCAGGGCTCAGCCCAACATTTAGCGCCGCATTCAGGTGAAAGGGCAATTGCTCTGTAGCCCCTTGGGTAATCAGCGACGTTAACGTAATCATTTCCCGTTGCTTCAGATCAAGAGCAGGACGCGAATACAGATCGCCAAATCCAAATGCTATTAACGTATGTGCAAAATCAGGGAAGAAGGTGCCGATCTCTTCGATCATCCCGGCTCCTTCCTTCCCTACCATAGTCACTAAGGTTTCAATGCCTTGCTCGTAACGTTCTTTATTCGTCGTCTCTGCCTTCGTTGTCTCTTTGTTCATCTCGATTCTCCTTTGTCATTATCCGCGTTTCATCGTAGGGGGAACCTCTTGGGGATCCACCATCACCTCAATAACATTAACCTGTTTATTCGTTAAGGCTTGGACAAGAGCAGCCCGCAGCTCCTCCTCGGTTGTACACCTAAAGCCTGCGGCACCCATAGCTTCGCCGAATTTGGCAGCCTGCATGGGCACGTGGTAATTCGTGCCTACAGCCCTTCCCAAATGGCGGGCCATCCCTTTTTCCACCATATCCAGGCTGGCATTATTCAGGACAACAAAAATTACAGGAGCCCCATAGTTCACAGCCGTCGACACCTCTGTGCCCGTCATAAACATGCAGCCATCACCTGTAAGGCAGACGACCGTCTTCTCAGGAGCGGCCATCTTGGCTCCCACAGCATAACCTATAGCCCGTCCCATCGAAGCAAAAACCTCTTCAAAGAAAAACGTGCCCGGCTCTTCAATATCGAAATATTTGATGGCATAAAAAGAATGGCTCCCCGCATCCCCAAACACAACCGCATCTCCAGGCAATTCATTGCGCATAATCCGCATGACCAGCTCGGCGGACAAGTAACCGGATGCATGGGCAGTCAAGCATTCTTCCGCCATGATCGGCAAGGAGCGTTCCACTGTAGCGGTACGGGTATGATGGATAATGGCTTGCAGGTTCCTTTTCAAATTACCGAGCACGGGAATCGTTGGCACTGAAAGAGTTTTCCCAATAAAAGTAGACTCATAGTCAAAATGAATGATCAGCTTCGGGTACAACGCAGGAGATAAGCCTGGCACCTCCAAGTCACTAAGCTGGCTACCTATAACAATCATAACATCGACACCTTCACGGATATAATCCTCGGAAGCTTGGCTCCCTCCCAGGCCAAAAGGCCCTAATGAGAGCGGATGCCGCGAAGTAAAGACGCCCTTCCCGCTTGGTGTTGTCATAACCGGCATATTCAGCCTCGTGGCTACCTGCTCTAATTCCTCATAGGCATCATGGGCATGGATGCCGCCACCGACGAATAAAACCGGCCGCTTCGCCTCTAGCATGAGCTGGGCCACCTTATCGATATTAGTAGAAATCACTTGCGGGTATTGGAGAGGCAGCTCCAGCTCAAAAGGTTGGATCCCTTCAACTAGAACATCCAAGGGAATCGAAAGATGCACAGGTCCCCTCACTCCGGTAAAGGCCCGCTCTATGGCATGCTTGAGATACACTTCGAATAAATCGCCACGTTCCACCCGAGCGCTGAACTTGGTCACTTGCTCAAACATCTTGACCAAATCAGTGCCAAACATCGTGCTATCCTGTCCAAGGACCTTGCCGATTTCCTTAATAGGCGGCTGGCCCGTCAGGAATAAGACAGGCGATTGCGTAGCCAAGGCTTGTCCTGCCGCTGTCAGCATATTAGTGCCGCCGGGTCCTGCTGTAACTAGCGCCACCCCTAAGCCCCTGCTCGCTATCGCGTAGCCTGCCGCCTCAAAGCCTGCCCCGCACTCATGCTTACTCAGCACAAAGGTTATGCCTAGCTGATCCAATTCGAGAATTAATGGCGTAATTGGCTTGCCTGGTATTCCAAATACGTGAGTAACCCCCCATTTATTAAGATGGTATGACAAGATCTTAGATACAGTTTCCATAGTTGGGCCCCCAGCGAAATTACGATCTCTTTAATATTTATTAATAAATTCTTCTCGCAGCTTCGTGAAATTTTGCTCAAGCTCACTGGATGGGATCGGCCGGCAGAAATAATAGCCTTGGACCTCATTACATTTTTGGTATTGCAGGAAACGGAGCTGATCCTTTTCCTCCACACCTTCTGCGATCACCTCAAGCCCCAAATTATGGGCCATTGCAATAATGGTCCCGACGATATCTGCGTCGTTCCTGTCACTAATGATGTCCCTCACAAAGGATTGGTCAATTTTCAGCCGGTCAATGGAAAATTTCTTCAAATAATTCAAAGAGCTGTATCCGGTCCCAAAATCGTCAATACTGATTTGCACCCCAAGGTCATGCAGTTGCTTTAGCTTGGGGATGGTATGCTCTACATCCATCGTCATCGTTTCCGTTATTTCCAATTCCAGATACTTGGGGTCCAGCCCGGATTCTTCGAGCGTTTTACTTACGATTTCTACAAGCCGTTCATTGGAGAATTGTTGGGGGGACAAGTTGACCGCCACACGGATCGCCGGCAGGCCCAATGCTTGCCACCTTTTATTATCCCTGACGGCTGTATGCAGCACCCATTCATCAATTTGGAGAATAAGCCCGGTTTCCTCAGCCAACGGAATAAACTCAGCAGGGCTTACAAGCCCTCGTTCTGGATGCTGCCAACGGATCAAAGCCTCAACCCCTTTGATTTCGCCCGTCTTGATGTCTACCTGCGGCTGGTAATAAAGGCGGAATTCTTCATGCTCCAACGCCTTGCGCAATGAGGCCTCCATCGTGATCTTCTCATGCGATTTCGTATTCATTTCCTCCGAATAGAAGGCATAGCGGTTTTTACCCCGTCCTTTAGCCGAATACATTGCCGTATCGGCATGAATCATTAAGGCCTCGATATCCATCCCATCGTCCGGATAAATCGAAATGCCAATGCTCGCGGTAATATGAAATTGGTACCCATTCATATTGATCGGCTGTAGAAATTGATTCAGCAGCCTCTCCGCCAGTTGGATGATCTGACTGGTTTCTGTAACATGGGGCAGGACAAACATAAACTCATCGCCGCTCATTCTTGCAACCAGATCTCCTGGCTCCATGCATTGGAGGAATCGTTCTGTGACCTGAATCAGCAGCAGATCCCCATGCGAATGGCCCAAGGTATCATTGACTAATTTGAAGCGGTCTAAGTCCAAATAAAGGAAGGCCACCTGCTCAGACGGCTTCCTTTTGGCTTGATTCAGGATCGCAATCGCTTGTTTTTTGTAGTATCGCCGATTAGGCAGCTTCGTCAAATCATCATGGTTAGCCAAATAATTGTAGCGTTCTTCCGCTTGGTAACGTTCTGTGATATCACGGAATTGGCCGAATGCCCCGATCAATTCCTTCTTAAAATCATAAAGCGGGAACGCATCAAATAAACATACCAATTTATTTTTTTTGATATTTACCTGAATATCTTCGAATTTTCTCTCATATTGGATTACATCGGCTATGTAAGAGCCAATGGGTTTGAGCAGTTGCACAGGCTTGTTCATAATTTGTTCTTTGGAAAACCCCGTAATCGTTTGCGCGGATTGGTTAAAACCGATAACCTCTCCCTTGGTGTTGGCGAACACGATGCCATTACGAGTGTTGTCCATAATAATCTGGTTTAATAAATCCAAGGTTCGATTTTGCTTGCGCAGCAGCAATTCCCGCTCAATCGAATCTACAGCTGTAGATAACATCGTAATCATCATCGGATTCTGGAACTGGATCGCCGTCATAATAATAATGCTTCCCAACAAATTATTATCTGTATAGTGGAAGGCGATAGCATAACATGCACTCTGGTGCAAATATTCATGGTAATGGTCGTTTCCGATCAATTCAATAGGGCGGGGCGTATGCTTCAGGGAAAGACTCACTACATTGGTGCCCATATCCTCTTCCGTGAATTGGACGCCTACCCTAATGCCCAATTGATTGATGGTGCTTTTGATCATTTCATCGCCCATCATATGGACAATATAACCGTTCTCATCAGCAACCGACAGCAACAGCGGTGTCCCTTGCAAAGATGTTAAAATTTTATCTCCAAAAAAATGAACAACCGAAAGAATTTCTTCATATTCTTTTCGTTTGGTCTCTAAATCTTCAGCAGTCATAATTCTTTTGGGGAAGGGAATCTCTTTAGGATTCATACCAAGACGTGTACAAAGCTGTCTGGATTCTAAAGCGTAATCAAGGTCGTCTATCCGTATCATAATAACTCCCCCGTCAACTTGGATTCCTTCATTATACTACCTTTACTTGTTGTCTTTTTACCTGTATCCGTTTACATTTAATTACTATAATAATTCAGCAACCATCGACGTATTTCCTTTAATCTCCACAAAAAAATTTTCTTAAAGCTATCCTCCGACAATCCTGCTAATGCCCTTGCTTACCATCGAATTTGCGTGGACAGCTCAAGCAGGGTTTGCCGAGTATGAGGGTTGGTTGGCCACTGCTGGATTTCATTTTTGATGCGTTCGAGGTTGGTATACCCCTTTGCCAATCCGTTCAGGCGGGCTGCCAAGGTGGAGTTGAGCAGTTCATCTGGAGAAGGGTAGACGGTACTTAACCTCTCTATTGCATTCGGGTACCTTTTCAAATAATATTTTTGGTGGTTGTCTTCTGCAAGCTGAAACCCGGCATATGGCACAAGCTCGGTTTCAGGCTCTCCCTTTCCCAGCTTCTTGCGTTTCTCTAGAACCTGTTCGATTATTTCTTGCTGGAATCCATCCCGATAAAACAACAGCGATTGATACTGCCTACCTTTATAATCATTAATATTACTGGGCTTATGGCTGTCCCAAAACTTATTTGCGATTTCTTCAAAGGAAAGGATGGTAGGGTCAAAATCAATTTCGAGCGTTTCCGTATGATCACCCATCTGCCGGTAAGTCGGGTGGATCGTGGTTCCGCCTGCATAGCCTACTCTTGTCCTTATGACCCCAGGCAGTTGGCCAAACAAAGCCTCAGGACTCCAAAAACAACCCATACCCAAAGTGGCCGTTTGGGCATTCTGCGAAAACTGGGGTTCGTACCTATTATTGGGTGCGCCCGGATGCTCTATTTGTAATCCCTCCCCTTACGCGCTCTATATATGAATATAATCGATCTTGCATATAATCTCAAAACTGGGTCGCATTCCACAAAAAGTAACCGCATTATTTTATATAATTACTATATATTAACATAATCAATTCCGATATAATGAAGGCAAGCTACATCAAACTCAAGTATTGGGAGGCATCAACATGGATGAAATCAATGACAAAAAGCTGATATTTGTATTTACTGGCCCCGATGGCTCCGGAAGAAAAACCGTTGCTGGACGCGTAGGGGCATTATGTGGGCTACAACGAGTTTTATCCTATACGACCCGACCCAGCCGATTATATGAGAAAGATGGAATCGATTACCACTTTATCACCCGCGAGCAATTTATCGAGGCTGAACAAAATGAAGAGTTTATCGAAACACTGGAAATTGATGGGGTCTATTATGGGATAAAATCCAAAGAAATTGATGCTACCTTCCAGCAGCACCCCTATGTATACCTGATCTTGAACCGCCAAGGCTCGAAGCTGGTGAAGGAGGTCTTCGGCGATAAGGTGATCCAGATTTTGATCTACGCGGATCGTAATAAGGTCATGAGCCGCTTGCTGGAGCGCGGGGATACCACCGAAGTGATTTATAAAAACTTGGAGCGCTACGAACAAGAGATGGGCTATTTAAAAGAATGTGATGTGAATGTTGAAAATTATGAGTTAGATGAAACCGTGGAAGAGGTTACGGCAATCTTGAATACATATATCAAATAACATAGGGTGGCTTGGCGGCTGTTCGCGGCTATCCACGTAAAAAGACGGCTTTTCGGATAAAACGATTAGCCGTCTTTTTACGTGTGTCTTGGTTGAATAGATAAGATTATGAGACCAACAGCGTAGTAGGTGTCGTATCACTGGTTTCCTTGCCAATTGATGCTGCTGTAAGCGATAATTATGGGTTGCCGCCTGCCGGCCATTCTCCCATAAATTCAATTTCCTCATAAGCAAAAAAGTTTTTCAAAATCTCGTCGCGGTCATCGAGGAAAAGCTGGTCTGCCACTGCCGATACCAGCTTAGGTATCGCATACTTCATCCCCGAAAGCGCAGAAGCCGAAAGGCCACAGCTGATCAAAGCCGAATAGTTAAAGGCAAAAAGTCCGTGCAGGCGCTTTTCTCCCTCTACATCTCGGCTTAAGAAAGCAAAGCCTGGGCTAAGGTAGGGATGCGCATCCAGCAGCGGATTCGCCACCGCCTCTGGAGCTTCGTAACGGTCGCCCCAGCGAGCAATATGGCTTTCAATAAGCCTCAGCTCCGGACGCAAAGCGGGATCCGTAAGGAGGCCCGTACTGATGACCAGGAAATCGAAGGTGAATTGGCCCTGGGGTGTAGTGACCACCGCGCCCTCCTCTGTAGCCTCTACATCAAGCCAAGGCGCACCTAAGTGCAGCTGAAAGCCAGGCCATGAGGTTCCACGTGCAAAGGTATCATTGGTCGGTGGCTGATTGTGCTTGAAAAAATGGGCGATTGTCGCATATTTATCCTTATCCGACAGTGTGGGATAACGCTCGATCATGCCGGAAACCTCCATCTGGCGAATCGGATTAATACGAGGAAGCTCCTTGCGGCGGACAAAGATATGAGCCTCAGCCACACCTTCTGATAACGCGTAATTGGCATTGTCAAAGGACGAGGCGCCGCCGCCCAAAATCGCAACCTTCTTGCCCTTAAGCGCATCAAAATCAATAGCTTCCGAAGTATGGGCGTAGCGGTGGCGCGGCACTTTCGTGGCAACCAACGGTGGCACATGCCATTCGCCACCCCCCTGAATTCCCGTGGCCAGCACTACCTTGCGTGCCAGAAATGTGCCGGCAGGCGCTCCCGCCCCTTCGATATGCAGCCTGTGGATGCCTTCTTCTGCAGGCTCGACCAGCATCAGCTTCACCTCATTAATAACAGGAAGGTTCAGCACACCCCGATACCAACGCAAATAATTCATCCAGTCGCCCCGCGGAATCTTATCTACAGCTTCCCAGCCTGCGGAGCCAACTTGTGCTTCCCACCAGGAGCGAAAGGTCAAAGAGGGAATCCCAAGGTCGATGGAGGTCAAATGCTTGGGGGTACGCAACGTTACCATACGGGCGTAGGTTTCCCATGGCCCTTCTGTGCCTTCCTGGTTTTCGTCGATGACGAGAATGTTGGAGACACGTTCACGCAATAAACCAAAGGCTGTGCCTAAACCGCTTTGCCCTCCGCCAACAACTACTACATCATAGACGTGCCCCTCAGGATGATCCAGCGGTCGCACCCAGTTCGTGCCCCCAAAAGCAATATAGGAAAGATCGGTTTTCACTCGTTCGTTCAAGACCTCTAAGCTCATACGATTCATCCCTCTCAGCAATTTCATATTCTTCTTCATTTGAAGTGAAGTTTTATGACATCACTTGTTCACATACCTACATCTTAACTTTTCTACCCTCCCTTTTCAATTTGATTATAGTTTTTTTTGTCATTACAGCTAAATTCCCCGCTACTAATTGTTCACAATCACAAGCAGCATCACCCGCTTCATCCATAACTGAATACTTCTTCGTTGCGTCCAACATGCACACCCTACTTTAAATCGCTCAGGGTAAATAACAAAAAAGCAGTTGCCACAGAGTATACTCTGCGCCAACTGCTTCTGCGAAAAGAAGCTGATAGTCATCCTGTTATCCAAGCCCTTCTCCAAGAAATTTAATAATCAATTCTGCTTTATCATAATTGTCATCGGTATTCCTAAGGACTAGGTCACATTGCGATAATTCTGAAACTTCAGCGTCATAAGTACTCATACGGAGTGAGAGAACCTCTTCAGGGATTTTTCTAGATAAAAGCCTTAATCTGCATTGCTCCTTATCTGCAAAAACCCCGATCAAAAGCACCTTCTCTGGATATAAGGCTTTAATAGCTCTGGCACCCTTTGCATCCATAACAATGGATCGAGGCTGTGCTTCTTCAATTACTTCTTTGATCGAGTCCATTGAAGTACCATAGTAGTGCCCCTGATACTCCGTCATTTCCAGCATTTTACCATTATTAAACAAAAAAAGCATGTGTTCACTATTTACAAAGTAATAATCTCTGCCATCGATTTCACCTATTCTAGGTGCTCTGGATGTCCATGTTATCACTCTAGGCAGTTTTAATTGGGCCTGTAACGTGCTTTTTCCTGATGCGCTAGGACCCTGAAATATTACTAAGGATATAGACATGTAGACCTCCACTTGGTTTAGTCGCGTTGCTGTATGGTCGATACTGGAGATATATCACCGGATGCACGTCTCATTTTATTATTGCACAAAATTTCGCGATCCTCTAACTAACCCGTACGGGAGCCAGAGGATCATCCCAAGGGATTAGTCATCAGAAGCCGGTTCAATCAAACGATGTTTGTACCAGCTTTCTCCGCGAAAACGCCACAAGAAGATAGCGCCTCGCACCCCCCATTCACAATTCATAGCCACCCATACGCCTATAATCCCAAATTGAAGAACAATACCCAAAATGTAACCCAGGATAACCCGAAATAACCACATGGACAGCATGGAAGTGACAGATGTAAATTTCGAGTCGCCCGCGGCCCTAAGCGCCGATGGCATAAGAAAACTGATTGGCCAAAGCGGTATTTGGACGATTGCTGTGATCAGTATAATCACGAAAATATCATTCACAATTTCAGCAGGAGGATGAAACAAACTGACAATCGGCAGGAATAAAGGGATAATGATCAATCCCATCAGTAATAAGGAAAAGGACGACAGCCAGAGAAACGATGTCGTGAATTTTCTGGCATCCTTAACATTTCGCCTCCCCATACATTGGCCTACCACTGTTACCGTAGTCTGGGACAAGGCGATGGAGGGAACCAGGAACAGGGCAGCGAGCGATGAACCGATGGCATTGGTCGCCATCGCGTAAGTGCCAAGGCTGACAATGAACACCTGGGTTAACATTTTCCCACCATTAAAAAACATCTGCTCCGCTGCAAATGGAATCCCGATAAACAGAATCTTTTTGAGCATTGAAAAATTCAAAACAAACATATCCCTAATTCGTAAATACAGGGTGGTATCCATCTTCGCCAAATAGATCAACGCGAAGACTGCAGCCGAATATCTGGATATATTCACAGCGATGGTCATGCCAAGCACACCCATCTCCAAAAAGTTGACAAACAGAATGTTTAAAACAACGTAAGAGAGGTTCATGATTAAGGAAAGAGTTAGCGATGCCCGAGTATTCCCTATCCCTCTCATCGCGCCACAAATCGACTCCACGATGGCAAAACCAATATAGGATATGCTGCTTCCGATCAGATAAGTTTTGGCATGGGCAAAGACATCCGATGTAGCCGTCCCAAACAATAAATTCAAAGTAGGGCTATAAAACACGACCATAAACAAACTGATACAGCATGCCAACATAGAAACCAAGGAAATGGAGCTGGCAGCGGCTTTGGAAACCATATGGTCGTTGCCGCTTCCTTTATATTGTGCTATCACAACTGTTCCCCCGGTCGAAACGGCGACAAATACACTGATCAGAAAAATATTCAGCGTATCGATCATACTTACTGCACTGACCGCTGCTACACCCGATGAACTGATCATGGCTATGTTCAATAAGTTAAGACAAACTAAGAATGCCTGATCGATTAGAATAGGTATAAATAGAGCAATGATTTGACGATAATCGATAGACTCTCCGGAAAAATACTTTTCCAAAAAAAATTGTTTCCTGACCCTAAAATTCAGTTGCATATCGTCACATTCTTTTTTTTGAATTTAAAAAACTCTTCAATGAGAAGAGCTTTGCTTGTTACTTTAAACGGAGTGTGCCGATTGGAATTGAAAGCGCATTACTTCTTTTTGATAGATACTATCACCAAGGATAAAGTCTGTCAATACGCTGGTAACCTGCTCCGCAGAGCCCAGTATACGGTTAACGATATTCGGTTTCGTTGCGATCCGAAGCAGACTTGAAAATCAATGTGCTTGTGTGTCACAATCAATAAGGGAGATACATAATATCCATGTGACGTTTACATAGATCTGGTCAGCTAGCGCGGAAGAAAAGGTCGAACCATTTCTCTGTATGTGACGAACCCATCGCAATAAGTTACCCCATTAGAATGAGGAGGACAAAATCATGAGAACAATGAAGCTTGGAAGCAGCACATTAGAGGTGCCGATCATTGCAGTGGGCTGTATGCGTATTAAATCGCTGGACAAGGTCAAGGCTGAGCACTTTGTCCAAACGGCATTGGAAGAAGGTGTGAATTTCTTCGAGCATGCGGATATTTACGGGGGTGGAACGTGTGAGGAAATATTCTCAGATGCCATCCATATGAACGAAAATATTCGTGAAAAGATCATCCTGCAATCCAAGTGTGGCATTGGGAAGGGGATGTTCGACTTTTCTAAAGAACATATTTTAGAGTCGGTGGACGGCAGCTTGAAGCGGCTAAAAACCGATTATCTGGACATTCTGCTCCTGCACCGCCCGGATGCGCTGGTAGAGCCGGACGAGGTGGCAGAGGCTTTCAATATACTTGAAAGCTCAGGAAAAGTGCGTCATTTCGGCGTTTCCAATCAGAATCCGATGCAAATACAGTTGCTGAAGAAGTCGGTCAAGCAGCCGTTTGTTGCAAACCAACTGCAATTAAGCATCACTAATGCCAACATGATCTCCCAAGGAATTAATGTGAATATGGAAAATGACCACGCGGTGAACCGGGATGGCAGTATACTTGATTATTGCAGACTGAACGATATCACCGTTCAGCCTTGGTCACCTTTCCAATACGGATTCTTTGAAGGCGTTTTCCTCGGAAGCGACAAGTTCCCGGAATTGAATCAGAAGATCGATGAAATCGCGGAGAAATATGAAGTTAGCAACACGACCATCGCTATCGCATGGCTTTTGCGCCATCCCGCACACATGCAACCGATCATCGGTACGATGAATACAGACCGTTTAAAGGATTGCTGTAAAGCAAGCGATATTTATCTGACGCGCGAAGAATGGTATGCCATCTATCGTGCGGCAGGTAATGTGCTTCCGTAAACTCGTGAATGGGATGTTACCTCAGTAAGAACGAGCGCGAATAGTAAGTTTGATTGCTGGGATACTAGATGGGACAGGAGGTGATTTCTTAACATGGATGTTACCAAGCCGAATTCTCCCAAAAGTCCGGATTTTAAGGAAAATAAATTTATTGAAGAAGAGGCTGTGTTGCAAGCTGATAAAGCTGCAAAACGACCACCGAGTATAAATGGAATTCCAAAGCAAAATAATCCGCAATAGTGAATGTAATCTACCAAGGAACACTGATCTATATTCAAAACGTTGATAAAGTGAAGTAAAGGGTAAGAATCTACCCTCTTGGCTAGCCCGAGAATGAGCACAACGTCCCTTTAGTGACTAGCAAGAACTGTTTCGCCTCAGCGGTAATACTGTGTAACGCAAAAAGGAGCCTTGCCATCGAACTTTGATGGCAAGGCTCCTTTCGTTTTTGTGGATTTGCAGTATGGAGACGAACCGGCCCATCTACTAATAATCGATGACATGAGAATATTTCTATGCAAATTGTGGAAATATAAAATATTCCAAAAATTAAAGGAGGCAACAAACTTGCACGAACAAGTAACAAATGGAAACGATAAGCTGGATCCAACTATACTCAGTACGCCTATTCACGATGCGGAAAGCTCGGCCGACCAAGAAGTGGCCTCGGGGAAGGAAGATTCCATACTGACGAATCGTCAGGGGCACCCGATCGACAATAATCAAAGCATGCGTACGGTAGGAAGCCGCGGTCCGACCACTCTCGAAAATTATGACTTTATCGAAAAGATCACGCATTTTGACCGAGAGCGTATACCTGAACGTGTTGTTCATGCACGGGGCGCTGGGGCTCACGGATATTTTGAGACATACGGGAAGGTCGGCGATGAGCCAGTTTCGAAATATACCCGTGCCCGCTTATTTCAAGAGAAGGGCAAGCAAACTCCTGTATTCGTACGTTTCTCAACTGTCATCCACGGTAAAGATTCGCCAGAGACACTGAGGGACCCTAGAGGCTTCGCCGTTAAATTTTATACAGAGGACGGCAACTGGGATCTCGTCGGCAATAACTTGAAGGTTTTTTTCATCCGGGATGCCATCAAGTTTCCAGACTTTATTCACGCTTTCAAGCCTGATCCTGTTACGAACATTCAAGACGGAGAGCGTATTTTCGACTTTATTATGCATACCCCTGAATCTTTATTGACAATCACCTTCCTGTTTTCACCTTGGGGGATTCCTGCCAATTATCGGCAAATGCAGGGCTCTGGAGTCAATACCTACAAATGGGTTAACTCGCAAGGGGAAGCCGTTCTAGTCAAGTATCATTGGGAACCTAAGCAAGGGATCAAAAACTTAACCCAACAGGAAGCCGATCAAATACAAGGGAAAAACTTTAATCATGCCACTCAAGATTTGTACCAAGCCATCGAATCGGGTAATTATCCGGAGTGGGAGCTTTGTATCCAAATGATGAGTGATGATGAACATCCCGAGCTTGATTATGACCCCTTGGATGACACGAAACTATGGCCCCCAGATAAATTCCCTTTTCTCCCAGTAGGACGCATGGTGCTGAATCGGAATCCGGAAAATTATTTTGCAGAGGTGGAGCAAGCATCATTTGGAACTGGAGTGCTTGTTGATGGGCTTGATTTCTCGGATGACAAAATGCTGCAAGGACGAACATTTTCTTATTCAGACACCCAGAGATATCGGGTAGGACCAAATTATTTGCAGCTGCCAATCAATGCTCCGAAGAAGCATGTGGCCACTAACCAGCGCGATGGACAAATGACTTATCAGGTTGGTGGGGCACCAGGGCAGAATCCTCATGTTAATTACGAGCCCTCTTCATTAGGCGGTCTGAAGGAAGCTGCGCGGACGGGTAAAGAGTACACGCCGTGGGTAGAAGGCAACCTGACGCGTCAAACCATCGAACGAACGAACGATTACAAATATGCTGGGGAGCGATACCGGGAATTTGAGGATTGGGAACGCGACGACCTCATTAACAATCTCGTTAATACTTTGCGAACATGCAGTCCACACATTCAACAAACCATGACGGAATTGTTCTCAAAATGCGATCCCGATTACGGCCGCAGGGTTGCTGAGGGTTTGGCATCAGCAGGTCGAGCTAATGCCGACACCGAATTCGGTGGACCCTTGGGTTCAAGCCACACAGCTGAAGCTGTTACTGAAGCAGAACGGACAGGCCATCCGGCCGATCCTTATTAAGGGCCCTAAGAGTCTATAAAAAACAGGATATAAACCAAGCCGCTTTACAGATCCAAACTCGCCCAAAATGCAACAGCCGTGTAAAACCACTTTCCCATCAACGGCTTAAGCCCTTGATGGGAAAGGGATTACGGGCTACTTCCCATGAATACGTCCATAATCGGTAAATTTCACTGCGTTTCCCGGATATCCCAAATCTATATTAAAGTATACACAGCTTATTAGCTGATTAAATGCAAAAAGGAGCCCGCCACCGTACTTCAATGGCAAAGCTCCTTTTCGTTGTTGTGGATTTGCAGTGTAGTAAATCTACAATTCATCGCCGCGTGCTGGTTCGGATGTATGAGGAGGCAGCCAGCATGACGAAAATAAATTCAAGTCAGACCATTCTTTATATTCGGAAAGGACTCATGAAGTTCTATTGTGTCCTTCAATTGCCTATATAGTGCTGGTGCGCTCTCTCGAGTTTTCGTAGGCACTGCATTTGCTGGAAAAGGTACAGCAACATACTTGTTATCCGTTTTGATCATTCTTGTTCCTACAATGTCTCTGGCTGTTGATCCCACAAGTATTATGAGGTCAGGTTTAAGTAGTTTAACCTCTTCTTCGAGTAACTTTCGATTTCTTGTTGTATCTCTATTTCCATTCTTATTACCCATTCGAAAACTATCAACCACGTAAGATTGTTTGGCTATTTCCAGCGTAATGCCAAGTTCACGTTTAATTCGGTGATATGTATCGAGGCGTCCCCAGTATCGCTTCATTTGAGCATCATAATACTTATCATCCTTTATTAACCAAAAACAAGATAATACGGTCATACTAAGAATATTAGCTTTTTGTAGTGAGCCCTCAAAAACAAACATATACTTTGCCTTTCCAGAAGTAACGACATCCGGGCCAATAAAGGGAAGATCAATGCTTCTTGCAGCTCCTTTTAAATCCGCTATTTCAGGAGACGGGCTTTCACATCTACTTAGATAGGCAGATTGATAATGATTAAAAAAATGGGCAAGGTAAGCTAAATCACTTATCTTATTGATATCAGAAATTATATTTCGTTTTGCATTTTGTAATAGCTCCTCTGGATATACACCATAGCTTGAATGAATTTCAGCAAGTTTTTGAGCAAGCATACTTGGATCCCCCAATCAGCATTTCACCTGCGAAGATAAATTAATCTTGGTAATTGTCGCAAGACTTCTTATCATTATATTTATGGTGTATATAAATAATTACGTTATGATGCGAACACGGTTCAGAAAAACGTAATCGTGGCATGGCAAGCCACAATATGGCTAGGAATATATTCCCATTAGATGTTGTTGCTAACATTCGATATATTTAAGAGTATATGTTTTGGAACTAAACAAACTAAATGACAACAGGAGTGAACAAGATGAAGAAACACATTTTGCCCCTTATAGTAATTATGCTAACAGGACTCATTGCGCTAGCAGGGTGCGGCACCAGTAAGAATCCGACTAGTACAGATCCGGCAGTTGCCTCCGGGGGAAACAAAAAGGTACTGATTATGGGCACTTCCCCCGATTATCCGCCATACGAAAGTGTAGATGCCAAGAATAACGGCGAAATCGTTGGCTTTGATATCGATATAGCAAAAGCAGTTTCCGCCAAAATGGGATATGAGTTACAGATTCAAAGCATGGACTTCAATGGCTTGATCGCCGCCCTGCAGTCGAAACGGGTTGATTTTGTCATGTCAGGCATGTCTATAACCGAGGAACGGAAACCAAGTGTAGATTTCTCCGATGTTTATTTTGTAGCGAAAAATACGATTGTATCCAAGAGCGATAAAGAATACAAGACGTTGGATGAAATCAGCAACAAACGAATTGGCGTACAGCTGGGGTCTACGCAAGAGCAGGTCGTTGTGGATTTAAAAGAAGCCCAGATCAAAAAATTAAACCGTATTCCCGAGCTGATCCAGGAATTAAAGTCCAACCGCATTGACGCCGCCATTATTGAAGATGCGGTGGTTCAGGGTTATGCGAAGAGCAATTCCGATCTGAAATTTCAGGTGATTGCCACAGATAAAGAAGAGGGTTATGCCGTAGCTTTTCCAAAAGGATCCACATTGGTCAATGACTTCAATAAAGCACTTAAAGAACTGGAAGATGACGGCAAGAAAGAAGAACTGATCAAGAAATGGTTTGAGTAAGGGATGGTTAAACGATGAATTTAGATTTTAGTGTTCTGAACGGATATATTCCCTATGTAATGAAGGGCACAGCCATTACGCTATTGTTTACGTTGGTATCTGCGCTTTTTGGTTTTATATGGGGAACTATTCTCTCCCTGTTCAAGATTTCCAATATAGGTCCGCTCAGGTGGTTTGCTACCGTATACACTTCGATCTTTCGAGGAACACCGCTGCTGCTTCAACTATTGTTGATTTATTATGCGATACCCCAATTATTTCAATATGATATTTCGCCGCTGATGGCCGCGGGGTTAGCTTTTGGCCTTAACTCAGCCGCTTACTTATCGGAAACGATCCGCGCTGGCATCCAATCCGTTGACCGAGGGCAGCATGAAGCCGCGATGTCCTTAGGGATTCCTTATAAGACCATGATGATCAGCATTATTTTGCCGCAGGCGGTCAAAAATATTTTGCCGGCGCTCGTGAATGAATGCATATCGCTGCTTAAGGAATCTTCACTGGTTTCGGTCATTGGTGTGGAGGATCTGATGCGCCGCGCAAATGTGGTGGGGGCGGATACGTTCAAATATTTCGAACCGTTGGTTTTTGTCGCTGTTATTTATTATGTTTTGGTGCTTATTCTATCGACGGTCGCCCGAGTTCTTGAAAGGAGGCTGCGCCGCAGTGATTAAAGTTAACCATCTGTCCAAGTCCTTCGGGAAGCAGCAGGTTCTTCATGATATTACTACGACTATTACCCAAGGTGAGGTTGTAGCGGTTATCGGTCCTTCCGGCTCAGGTAAATCGACATTTCTTCGATGCTTGAACTTGTTAGAGTCTCCAACAGCAGGCACGATCACGATTAACGGGAAAAATATCACGGAGCCGAAAACCAATATTGCTCAGGTACGACAGGGGATTGGAATGGTATTCCAGCATTTTTATTTGTTCCCTCATATGAGTGTTATGGACAATATATGCTTTGCACCCATGAAAGTAAAGGGTTGGTCCAGGGAGCAGGCAAGGCGTAAAGCTGTGGAGCTTTTGGAGCGTGTCGGGCTTGTGGATAAAGCGGAAGCCTACCCTTCGAAACTTTCAGGTGGACAAAAACAGCGGGTGGCTATCGTGCGAAGTCTTGCGATGGAGCCCGATATTATGCTGTTCGATGAGCCTACCTCAGCGCTCGACCCTGAAATGGTTAAGGAAGTGCTGGATGTCATACGAAGCCTGGCTCAAACGGGAATGACCATGATCATTGTGACTCATGAAATGAGGTTTGCCCAGGAAGCAGCCAATACTATCTACTTTCTGGAAAACGGCCGTCTCGTTGAGAAGGCGAACCCGCAACAATTTTTCAGCGGGCCCCAGAATGAACGTGCCCGGAGGTTTCTGGAAAAGGTGCTTTAAGGAATAAACACGAAAAAAGACTTGTCCCATGCTACAGTGCTCAAAAAACCTAGCGATCCCCCGCTAGGTTTTTCTTCTTGCATTTCAATATCCATATCAAGATACTTTCGTTTATTCTTCATACCCGAAATGATCCCGATACCCTCGAGTGCGCCTTTCATAAACCGGGATGGTCCTATCCGCCGCGGCGAACCTCCCGCTTATTTCCACGGCAGCAGCCTTCGCTCCAACCACTGGAGCCCTCGGTTAAAGAGCAACCCGAACAGAGAGAGCAGTAAAACCCCGACCATAAGCTTGGTCGTGATCATCAGATTGCCGTAGTGCAGAATCATCGAACCCAGCCCCTGCTGGGCGGCAATCATCTCTGAGGAAACAAGCAGCAGTAGGGAGGTGCCTGCGGCAAGCTTAAGCCCAGCAAAAATCATCGGTAGTGACCCCGGAAGAATGACCTTACGGATGACGTTCATATGACTGGAGCCGAACGTAACTGCCGCTTTGATCCAGATCGGATCAACATTCTTCACACCTGAGTATGTGTTAATGACCACGGGAAAAAATACACCAAGGGCAATCATCGTAAATTTTGGCGTTTCCCCGATTCCGAGCCATAAAATAATTAACGGCAATAGCGCAATCTTCGGAATTGGATAAATGGAATACACAATGGGCGTGAGAATTGCGTCCGTCCAGCGCGAAAAGCCTAGCAGCAGCCCGACAACAATACCTAATACCGCACCTATTGCATAGCCGATGGCAATTCTGTAAAGACTCGCAACTACATTTTTTTGCAGCTCGCCACTGATCAGCATATCCCAACCTGCTGAAATGATAGACGTCGGTGCCGGTAGGAACAATGGTGGTACAAGCTCCAATCGGCAGATCGCTTCCCATAGCAACAAAATACCGACAATTCCAAGCACAGATGCGTAGCCGGGTATTTTCTGCTCCAGAAACAACACACGGTTGCGTATGATATGCCGCTGTTCTCCTTGCTCCGAAACTCGGGAAGGCGTTTTGCTTATAACTTCTCTCGAAGATTGATTCATGGCCTAACCCTCCTTCAACGCTTCTTGTGCGTCATGCCGGATCAGCTGCCAAATTTCATTAGTGTACCGCTCAGAAGCAGCCCGGTGTTGCTCCTGATCTCTACCCGTCTTAGGCAGATCGATATGAATCACTTCCTTGATTTGTCCGGGATGGCGTGAGAGGACAATGACTCGGTCAGCTAAATAAACGGCTTCCTGAATATTATGAGTGACGTACAGGGTGCTTAGACGGGTGCGATTCCAGATGGAGAGCAGTTCCTCCTGCATTAGCGTCCGCGTTTGCGCATCCAGTGCCGAGAACGGTTCATCCATCAGCAGCAGATCCGGTTCCACCGCCAGCGCTCGTGCAATCCCTACCCGTTGGCGCATTCCGCCAGACAGCTGTTTTGGGTAAGCTGACTCAAACCCGGTGAGTCCCACCATATCGATGAAGTGCTTACCTTTTTCGCGCTGCACCTGCTTACTTGCTCCTTGCTCCTCCAAGCCGAAAATAACATTTTCATACACGGTACGCCAAGGGAAAAGCGCAATTTCCTGGAAGACGATACCGAGCCGAGGAGGCTTACCGGAGGCTACGCCTTCAAAGTAAACCTCACCGCCAGAGGGCGTAAGTAGACCGCCGACAATATTTAACAGAGTGGACTTTCCGCAGCCGCTGGGGCCTACCAGCACTACGAACTCCTGTTCCTCAATGGTAAAGTTGATGTTTTGGAGAGCGGTGATATCTCGTTTTTTTGCATCCATGAACCGTTTCTCCACGTTATTCACTACGATTCTCATGACGTCATTTCCCCAGCTTCTTTAATGCTTCATCCAGGAGCTCGGTATTCACGATTCCATTGGTGTCAACCACTTTTTCGATCAGCTTCTCTTTGGCATACCAGTCCACCTGCGTCTTAATATCTGTGGCCAATAGCTTGCCGTCGCGATCCATGTAAGGAAGGCCCTGCTTTACATTTTCCTCTGGCTGGTCGGTGTATTTGGCGACAATTTTAACAACCTCGTCATAATTCACGCCAGGCACGACTTTACCATCCTTTTGCGTCAACACAGCATCGTAGTAATAACGCGTTGCCTTGGCATAGGCCTGCAAAAAGCGTACAGCTGCATCCTTATTACCCGCCAGCTTCGGTGAGAAGAACAAACCCGAGGTTTGGTACTCCATCTCGTCGCCTACCTGCGCCACAACTTTTCCGTAGCCTTCCTTCACAACAGCTGTGATGTTCGGCTCGTTAAGCATAACCGCATCGACCTGCTTGCTCTTCAACGATTCCATCAGGCCATTGATACTGTTCAGCGGCACCAGCTCGATATCCTTAAGAGCTAATCCGTGCTTTTCCAGTAGCCTACCCACCATGTAATGATAAGTGGAGCCCGTTTGGGTTATTCCGATCTTTTTGCCTTTTAATTCCTCGATCGACTTGACAGGGGAGTCTTTGGGAACCATCAAGGCTGTTGAAGAATAGCCCTTCTGTTCTCTGCCTTTATCCGCAACGATAAGCAGTTTTTGACCACCAGCCACCATGTTATATAAACTCGCTGTTATCCCGGTTGCACCTACATCGACACTGCCCCCTGCAGTAGCCACAGCAATCGGCTGTGCAGCGTCGAACCATTTGGCTTTTGCATCAATGTTCAGTTCTTTAAAAAAGCCTTTCTCAATCCCGATAAATAATGGCGCCGAACTAGCCAGCTTAAGCATGCCGATATCTACCGAAACCGCTTCAGCCTTAACAGGCTCTGCTGCGTTGCCGGATATTGGTTCCGCTTCCTTTTTTCCACAGCCAGCAAGAACGGTGGTCACGCATAGTATCGCAGTTAATGCGAAAAGTGATGCCTTTTTCATTTTGTTACCCTCCAGTATAGTTCTTGGTTGAAATAAACCCATTTATAATTCGACAAACATAGTCGGATTACCTTCTTTTTTGCAAAATAAAATGAACAACGTTTATTATACGTGAACAAAGATACTTCAATTAATGTCTCCATTTTAATAAATGCGTATTTTCCCCCTGAATTTGTCGAGTGATATGTATAATTTGACCCGTATGATAGGCATAGTGAACCGTCATGTGGTAGAGCAACTCCTGAATTTGTCGGGTGTAGGAAGCGATTCCCGCTTCTGGAGGATAAACAATGTTGACCTCCCTCTGGAGGTCACTCTCGGAAAGTGTGGCGAGCACAACGCGTGACTTTTCCCGAACAGAGGCGAGATGCTCTGAAAGCTCCCTGCATGTATACCCGCCTTCCGCCAAAAATTCTGCCGAGCGCTCACGCTCGTAAGAGTACCCGCCGATACTATTGGCAATATTGTGATATTCGTTGCCAGATAGATGCAGACATAAATTTCCTATGCTGTTCGTTCCCTCACGGAACTTTTTCCACAAAGCTTCGTCGGAAATTCGAAGTAACGCCGATTGAATTTTTTCCAATTCTTTATCAAGTAATTGCAAGGTTAATGTAATGAACACCAGTATTCCTCCCAGTCCGTATAAAATACATCTTAGTCCCGTTGTGAATCAGCTGCCAGGCTGCTGTTGAAATGGTACAAGGTCTATCCGGATTCAGACATACGATGTACCTTCTATTCGTTTCACACTTTATTTATACCTTACGTTCGTTCGGTCAGCGCACGGAAAAGCAAACACCAGAGAAATGCAAAAGACCCGCTCCTGAGAGGGGGTCTTTCAATGGACGAACCGCTGTGTAGCAAACCACAATTCGCTATGATTGCTGTCTTATCTGTCCCCTCAGTTTTACCCCAATTTCAGAAACCACAGCCGCATCAAAAGTAGTTCCAGCTGATCCCGTATCCAAGAGTACATAATTAATGTGAAGTTTTCGTCCGTCAAAAATAAAGTCAATATCAACAATTGGAAAACCATAAAGCAATCTCATGGCCATGCCGCCTGGTAACAACGTTTGTTATTAGTATAACACAAAAAATAAATGGACCGGAAACTGCTTCCCGGTCAAGCTTCTAGTGTTAGTTGTGCCAAGATGCCATCCATGTTCAACCTCTGTCTAGCGCATTAATTAAGTTGTGGTTTTGCATGGACAAAGGTCCAGACTGAGCGTTTTGTGGCATCCACATTTTCCTCGGAACGTGATGCCAATGCTTCGCAGACAACCCATTCATCAGAAAATTGTTCCCTCACTTCTTCCCAGCGCATCTCGACACCTCCAGCAGAATCTGTCCATCTTTTTATATCATAAATAAAACCTATCAGACAACGTCCGACTCAGGTCCATTTTTCTAACAAGCGAGCCGAACCCCTGTCCCCAAAATTGGCTTAAACCAACGCTGGGAAAGGGGTTCCCATTTTCCTAGCCATGCTCTAATTCTAAGCTTAATAGGTCATTAGGTCGAACCTTGTCCGAAGATAACTGAACGTAAGATTCGATGTCTCGTCCTGACGACTCCCTAGTTGTTCTCGTTTTTTGATTAGTTCCACCCCGCTCCACCGAAGCCAAGATCGACCCGTCTTCGTTGAAAATAGACCAAATCCCCCGTATATTTCGGATCATCAATCATGTTGTGCCGCTCCTCAGGATCTCGCTCCAGATCGAACAGAACTTCCGGCATGCGCTCTCCATAATACTGATACTTCAGATGATCCTTCTTGATCATCAAATTCGTCCCGCCAAATTGCGATACAGTCTCATTGTCCCAACCAGACTCAGCATCGCTCTTTATTAAAGGAACAAGACTGCGACTGTCTAATCCCCTAGGTGTTTCGATACCTGTCAGATCGCACAATGTGGCGAACAAATCGCACAAATTCACATTCTCTTGGACGATCCTGCCTCCGGCAAAACCTTTAGGGTAACGAATGATGAGCGGGACGCGTACGCTGCCCTCATAAAACTTTTGCTTTTCCCAGATGCCATGCTCACCCAGCATCTCTCCATGATCAGTCGTGTAAATGATGATCCAATCGTCCAAATTCTGTCCTGCATGCTCCAGCGCATGGATCACTCTGCCGTACTGCTCATCAATGGTCTCAATCATGCCATAGTATACTGCAGTCGCCCGGCGAAGCTCCCTTTCTGTCACATCTACGTCAGGTCGAATCTGCCTCTGACCGAGAAACGGATGCTCGGAGGCTTCTTGTCCCATGAATGGCTCTACCCGATTCAAATAATATGTAAATTTTTCTTCAGATGTTAAATAAGGATAATGGGGCTGAAGCAGACTGACCTTAAGCAGCAGCGGATGTGTCTGCTCACGGTCATAGTAGGGGCTGCTGAAATAGTTCTCGATGAAATTGAGCGCCCCTTCAACCGCATACTCATCATGTGCAACGCAAGGACCACGCCCGACTCCCGCTCGCGTAATCTCTTTAGCGTCATTCCACTTCACTTCAGCGAGTGACCTTCGGCTTGCGCCCGCTCCTTCTCCTAGATAACGAGGGGCTATCTGCATGTCCCCGCTGATCCGGGTCGTCCATCCTTGCATCTGGTCCGTGCCTGTATGATGCAGTTTCCCGCTAACCGCTGTCTCGTATCCGAATTCGGCCAGCCGCCGGGAGTAGGTCATATAACCCGGAGTCAGATCCTCTCCAAACCGTTCGCAGCCGCAGTGTCTTGGGAATTGTCCCGACATGATAGCCTGTCTGCCTGGAACGCAGATCGGTGATGGCGTATAGGCATTTCTAAACACGACTCCGGTGCGAGCCAATTCATCAAGCACCGGAGTGCGAATCACAGAGTTCCCCTCATAACCGGTCACATCAGCCCGGTGCTCATCACTCATCAGAAATAAAATGTTGGGTTGCTTTCGCTCATTTGACATCGTTATCTCCACCCTCCCTTTCCGCATTTTTTTTACTTCGCTTTCTTTTTGTAGGCTTCATTCGTTTCCTGAATGATTTTTTGGTAATCGGCGTTAGTTTTCAAGGCTGCAATAAAATCGTCCCATGCTTGGATAGACTCTCGTCCCATGATGACCTTCGTCTTCATATCCTGAATTTTCTTATCAAATTCCTTACCGACTTTAATCCCTGTTTCGGAGATGAAGCCAATGGCAGGATTAGGAACCGCGTGTGGGGTGCGCTCGTCAATAATTTTGCGGTTGCGATCCATGAAATCTGCTGGAATTCCGCTTTGGTAGCCTCTTTGGTATTTATCAAGATTGGCAAAAAGCCCTCCATAAGCAGCAACCTTATCCTTGATGGCCTGCTCATTGGTCGTCTTCAAGCCGTCTTTTTCCGTGTAATGGATTTCCTTCAAGCCATAGTTCGCCAGTACAGAGCCTTCTTCTGACGCACCGTAGTTCATGAACTCCAGAATACTTTTCACCTTCGCCTCAGGTACCGATTTAGGAATGACATACATTCCATAGGCTCCTGAATCTTTAGGAACATATTTGTCCTGAGGCCCCTCCAAATAAGTAAGCGGCAGCAGATTAGCTTGCGGAGTAGTTTTCCGTAATTGACCCGTTAATAGCCAGGACGGATTCATAGCATCGGAGAACGAACCCGCTTTATTGGTTGTAATCATTTCACGCACCTGAGAATTTTTGAGTGTAGGGAAGTCTGGAGCTATAATTCCCTCGGTAAAGGCCTTATTTAACCACACCAAAGCATCCCGTGTTCCTTGATCAAACGTCACATCTGTCAATTGTCCGTCCTTCAGCTTCCATTTGCCTTGTGTGTTGTTAAAAACATTTTCAACCCATGCGTATTGACCCGGACCATCAGCCGCCACGTAACCGGTAAACCCGATCGTATCCTTTTTCCCATTCCCGTCCGGATCCTGCTCTGTGAATGCTTTAAAAACTTGATACATATCGTCCATCGTCACAGGCTGTTTGAGCCCAATCTGATCCAGCCAGTCCTTGCGAATCAAAGGGAAATTGCCGCCCCCGATTAATGCTCTCAACCGAGGCACCCCGTAGCTTTTGCCATCAATGCTCGTATTGGTCCAGGTATCGGCCTGAAGAGCCTTCAAATTCGGATAATCCTTCACAAACGGCGTTATATCCCAGAAGGCTCCCTGTCTGGCTAACGACAAGACCTGCGGATCGTATGCATCATTAACCATCATCATCTCTGGAATATCTCCTGAGGCCAAGGTCACACTCTGCTTTTCTACAAAATTGTTCGAGGATACCCATGAAATATTGAGCTTTGTGTTCGTTTTCTTCTCTATCTCCTGCTTGACCGAATTGTCATCGGCAGGGGGCTCCGTTAGCGTCAGCTCCATCATAATATTTATATTCGTAGGTCCTGCATCCTTGCTGGATACTGCCTCTTTCGCCGGCTGTGCGCAGCCCGCCAAAACTCCAGTTGTTAGAAGGACAGGTAATACGGCTTTGGTTAGGGTATTCAATTTCATCATGATCTTCCTCTCTTGTTCTACAATGTGTTTTTCATTCTTTGACAGAGCCTACCATGGCACCCTTGGCAAAATGCTTTTGTAAAAAAGGGTAAACCAGTATGATTGGCACTGTAGCTACTACCACAGCAGCCATTTTGATCGTTTCCGACGGAATTTGCATCTCAGCGCTTACCTCAGCGGCGCCTGCACCCGTCGATGTGGTGGATTCAATCAGCATATTTTGAAGGATGACCTGCATGGGCCACCGCTGATGATCATTAATGTACAGAATAGCGTTGAAAAAAGTGTTCCAATAAGCTACGGCAAAAAACAGCCCGAACGCCGCCATTGCAGGCAGGGATAGCGGTAAAATAACTCGAAGCCATACTCCCATATCATTGCATCCGTCGATAGCTGCCGCCTCCTCCAGCTCCGATGGAATGCTGTCGTAGAAGCCCTTCATTAGAAGAACATACCAGCCGCTGGACAAAACGGGTACAATGAGCGACCATACACTGTTTATCATCCCCAGCTCCCGGACAAGCAAATAATTTGGGATAATGCCAGGTTGAAACAAAGTCGTCAGCAATACTAGCAGCAGCAGCCATTTACGCCCCATAAACCGCCTGCGTGACAGCGTATAGGAGAAGCTTGAGGTGACTACCAGGGAAAGCAGCGTACCTACTATTGCCAGAAAGCCGCTTATGCCGATTGCTTTGACGAAGGTATCTGTCGCCAGAATATATCGGTAAGATATAAGGCTCCAATGCTGAGGCAACAGCACAAACCCTTTCGCTAAATATTCATCTGGATGGGTGAAGGAAACGACGAATACGTAATACAGCGGAAATAAGGTAACCAAAGATATCAGTCCCAGCACACCCGCATTTATAATGGTAAACTTTCGATCATTCCAAGATTTCATACTCAGTAAACTCCTTCATCACCGAATCGTTTGGCGAGCTTATTCGCCGTTACGACAAGGACCAGACCTACAACTGACTTGAACAGCCCGACAGCCGTACTATAGCTGAATTGGCCCTGCTTAATACCCACACGGAACACATAAGTATCGAACACGTCCGCCACCTCGGAGACAGCCCCATTCATCATCAGATAGATATGCTCAAAGCCTATATCCATGATGTGGCCGATACGCAATATGAGCAAAATGATGATGACATTCCGAATCCCTGGCAGTGTAATGTGCCACATCTGCCGCAGCCTGCCAGCGCCGTCGATTCGCGCCGCTTCGTACTGCTGCGGGCTAATCCCTGCTATGGCGGCCAGAAACATAATCGTCCCCCAGCCTGCATCCTTCCAAATATTTTGTACCGTGAGCAGCATCCAGAACTTATTCGGATCCGTAAGAAAATCCACCTTAGCGTATCCCATAGCTACTAGAAGTTTGTTTATTATCCCCTCAGACTGCGACAGGAGCAGGAAAGTTATCCCCACAATAATGACCCATGACAAGAAATGGGGTAAATAAACGATAGATTGAACGACTCTTTTATACCTTTCACCTTTCAGCTCATTCATGAGCAGCGATAGAAGGATCGGAAGCGGGAAGAAAAAGACAAGGCTTAATACATTAATCGCCAGTGTATTGCGGAACAGCTTCCAAAAGTCCGGATTGGAGAAAAAACGGCCAAAATGCTCAAAGCCCACCCAAGCACTGTTCATTATTCCTTGATAAGGGGAATAATTTTGAAACGAAATGACAACACCCCACATCGGTACATACTTAAACAGCAGAAAATACAGGATGCCAGGCAGCGCCAGCAGGTACAAATATTTATCTTTGCGCAGCATACGAATCATGATGAACCTACACTCCCTTGTTTCGATTACACGTTCTTGTATTTATCCCGGTACTGGCTTGGCGTCAAGCCCTCATGCCGTTTGAAGAGGCGGTTGAAATACGTAGGCTGATAGCCGACTAATTGGGCAATATCGTTAATCTTGGAATTCGTGTTTGCAAGCAGCCACTTCGACTTGTCGAGACGTATAGCCGTCAAATAATCGATAAAGGTAGTCCCCGTCGCTTTTTTAAACCACTTGCTTAGTGTCAGCGCATGAATACCGTACAGTTCTGCGCACATCTCCAGCGATATTTCGGTATTATACTTTTCTTGAATCAGCACGATGATTTGATCTACGGTATCCTTCAGTTTATTGCTTTGCAACTGGGACGCCTCTCTGATCTCCTGGATATAAGGCCGAATGACGCAGTCACTGAACCATTCTATCACCTCATGAGGCTCCTTCATTTGCGCCAGCTGTTCATACAGCTCCGCAGCAGATTCTTGAAAAGGCGGGGGGAAACCCGCTTTTAGGAAGCCGAACTGTAGATTGCCGAACAATTGCAGCATCCCCTGCTGGAACAAAAACTGCTTACCAGCATGCCGTGCGAGCTCTTGGCAGAAGCTTTCCAGCAGTTCAATCGCTTCTTTCTCTCTTGCAGTACGAACAGCATCAATCAGCTCCGTTTCCAGTGCGAATGGATATCGGATTGGCACGCTTTCCTGACGGGTATAATGATTGGCATCCAGTATTTGATTCGTATCGGTCAAATCCCTGAACTTCAGAACACCCATGGCTTCCTCCAAAACCTGTGGAAGCTGAGCAACATTGAAGGTAACTCTTCCTAATGAAGCTGTAACCTCCAATTGAAAGCTAGAGCTGACTAAGGAGCTGACTTCATCTGCAAGCTGGTACATCTGTTCCTTGATCCACTTTTCCGACTTGAAATCAGGGTACATAAGCAGTATTCCTACGGTTCCGCTCTGTAAATTCATCATTTCAGAATGCTCATGACGCTTCTTCACGAGCTGTGTTACCGCATGTACAACAGCAGAGGCCATAATTTCATGACTACCCTGGGAGTGCAGGTCATTAGTTTTGTTGAAGCCCAACCATTGTATGACCAGAACTGTGAATGACGTATTACGAACTGTCCAGCCTAGCCTTTCCATTCGCTTCAGAAGTACTTCCTCATCTGATGTGTGGAGCCTTTTATGCATAAGTTGGAGAAGATAGCCTTCCCTCAGATGGGGAAGTTGCTCCTGAAGCTGTTCATCAAGCAAGCTGCTTTGCTCCGTGAGAATATTCCACCTATTGGTAATAAACTCAATTTCATCAACCAATTCCGTTCCGGAATCGGTATGCCCATGGTTTCGGAACGTATGCGTCAGCAGACGGATCGGCCTGTACAGACGATTTGACGCGATCATCGAGATTCCAATCCCTGTGACTAGCACTAGCAAGCTGAAGCCATAGATAATGCGTGAGGCCAAAGTAACAGGCGCCGATAAACGTGACAGCGAGGTACCCGTTACATAAATCCATGCGCTCCCTAATCTGTTCATTCGACTATAGGATACCGAATACGTCTCATGCTCCCATGAATGGACGAAGGTTTCTGTTGCCTGCCCGTTAACCGGAATCGCCTGCCGCCACGCCTCTTCCAATTTCGTAGGCTTCGACCTACCTTCAGCCGTTACAATCCAATCCCCTTGACTTTGTATGAGGAAAGATCCCTTCTGGCCGTCAGCTGTAGACTCCCCTATCATTTGGGCCATACGTGATTTGTTTATATAGACAATTAGTGCGGCAAAGGGGTGACCCGAGCCTACAGGCAGTTTATATATAAGTACTGGCATCTCTTCCCCGTCTTTCGCTCCCGTAGTAACAAAGGACGGCAGCCAATAAGCAGTTCGCGGCTGCTCGAGCAGAACGCGAAACCGATCCTTCTCCCCCTCCGTGCGGATAGCGTTAACCCCACTCTCCCCTGAATAGATCGTTTCAGACCCAACAAGGTACAAGTTAACCTGATCAATGAGCGGATTGGAACCCTTGAGAGCTAACAGGGAATTGAATATATCACGTATATATTCATAATCGTAGGTAGCCTCCAGCGCCCGGAGTCTTATTCCATATTCCGGATTGGATGCGTATTGAGTAACAGTCTTTTCTAAATGAGACAAATAATCATCGATACGCTTGGCAGATAGTGCCACCTCATTCTGGCGGGAAGCTACAATCGTCTTTTCTATTTGGTAAGTTCCAATCAAATCTGCACCAAATCCTATAGTTATAGTCGGAATACAAGTAATAACAAGAACCCAAATGAGGCTTTTCCGATAGAATCGCCCTTTAGGCCATGACAATAATATTTTATTCAAATAAACTAACCATTTCATTAACGGATAGGCCTTCCTTCCATTTCACCGGTTCAGCTGAATAAATAAACCATACCTTATATTAACTTTCATAGCAATAACACTTTTTTCCCAGCAGTTTACTTGGTTATAATACATTTCTCCAACTTATCTTTTTTATGTTTTGGCCGATCTGGACGCCGCTACTTCCCAAGTCCTTCGACTTGAATAGGGTGGGCGAGTTTGGTGGAGATCAGAAGAAACCAGGTATTGTTGGCCTGTAGACACGACCAACCACGAGGATTTCGCCACGTCCGTCCGTAGTCAAGCAAGAGCTGTTTCGCCTCAGCGGCGACGCTGTGTAACGCAAAAAGGAGCTTGCCACCGTACTTACAGTGGCAGACTCCTTTTCGTTGTTGTGGATTTGCAGTTTGGAGACGATCCGTTGTGTGGCAAATCCACAATTCTCCGCAGCGTAATACTAAAGATCCTTGAGGGGGCCACTTAAGGCTCCCTCAAGGACAATGGAATCGAATGATTACTTGTCGTTTGCCTTTTGCTCGGAAGCATGATCGATTGATGCTTCCTGAATTTGTCCAAATGCCCAGTGATCATTCGGAACATCCGACCATTTAGCGGCCATAGTAGTTAATGGCCCTCGAACTAGCAACTTATTGACCATCACAACCACCTCAGCACGCTTCATTGGCTGCTCAGGACGGAACATACCGTCCGCATAACCGCTGATAATGCCAGTCACCTTCAATTGCTCAATGGCTGACTGGGCCCAATGCCCTTTTACATCTGGGAAGCTTTCGCCGCTGCTTGGAGTGTTGCTCAGCAATCGGGATAAGATCACGGCAACTTCAGCGCGGGTAATCATCTGCTCCGCTTTGAAACTTCCATCCGCATAACCTTCCATTAAGCCCATTTTCGTCACTTGCTCGATAGCCACTTGGGCCCAGTGATTCGAAGCGATATCCGTGTAAGTGAAGTGGGCTTTATTGGCTGCTTTCTCGGATGTTCTGAACAGCAGGGTTGCCATTTCAGCGCGGGTAATGCTTTTTTCCGGACCGAATGTACCGTCTGGATAACCGGAGATATACGCTTTATGCTGCTTCTCCACCTCTGGCTTCACGTCTTCCATTTCCACTTTGATGGGTTCTTTGACTGTGATCGGTTCACTTTGCTGATAACTGTCGCTTCCTCCGGAAGAAGACGACTCCTGCAACGACTCCTGCAATTTCAATTCGATGGAGGCGGTAATTGCTGTCACCGTCTCGTTGCCTGCTGCATCCTTGAGCTTCATGTGCACAGTTTTGGTACCGTTACCCGCTAATAATGTCCATGGCTTCGTTCCGGCAACCGGCTCCCATGCGCTCCAAGTCACCTCGTCGTTGGAGAACGACATCTGGACATTGCCTGTTCCCGGGACCGATGGAGGGAGCGAAATTGCCAGCTTCATGGAAGCAGCCAGCTCCCGCAGGATCAAATCGTTACTTGACGCAAGCCATATCGGCTGCTTTTCTGCTTTTGTCAAGATAAGCGCTCCTATCCCATCGGGATCTTCGCCTGTCACGGTCAGAGTAACCGATACCGAGTTGGTCGCCGCCGCTCCGCCGTTAATGCTCAATGTTCCTGCTGGAGATGTTTTGTCGAAATTCACACTCTTACCACTGCTGTCCGTTGTCGTATCCACTGTTTTACTTGTACCGGGAGCACTTGCAGAGATGTAAATGCGCATATCCCCTTCGCTGTCACTAGCCGTGAACGTACGCGCTGCGCTGTACACGTTGCCGCTAACGCTCGTGGCGGTTATTGCAGTTCCAAAATTACCGATATATACGTCCGGAAGAGCGCTAAGCTCCCTATTAGATGTAAACGTCACGGTCACGGTGTCGCCTACTTTGGCCACTCCGGCCGTCGGATTGCTGCTCGATATGCTGTTCAACGTCATCTCCAGAGGAAGCGCTCCCTTGGTTAAGGTTACCGTGACGGCATGTGCTGCGTCTTTGGTAGATTCGATTCCGTTATCGGTTGCGGTGATAACAAATTTATAAGTTCCGGCGGTTAAATCGCCGATGTTGGCCGCGGCCACCGATCCGTCCGCAGCGCTCGTTCCAAGAGAGATGGCCGGTCCTAATTCTCCGGCATCAACTGAGCTATTGGTATTGCTATCCGTCCATAAATAAGCTGTTACCGGCAAATTTGCTCCTACTGCATTCACAACGCTTTGGAGCTTATCCTGCGTTCCCGTGTAGTTATCTACAACGGCAAATTTAGAAGCATCGACATCGGTTTGGAGCGTTATTGAATAGCTTATTGGATAACCGGGAGTATTGTAGACCCAAACACCGTCTGGAGGAGAAGAATTGAAATTTGTATAAATGAAAATTTTATATTCGCCTCCGGCCATTGGCATTTTCGTGCTGTCCAGAGTATCGGTGGGAGAGCCTGTCCAATTCCATCCCTCAGCCTCATCCTTATTAATCCCGTAAGGGATAGGAGATTTATTGATAGGCTTATCGCTAGCAAGATCAGGAATCCGCGTCAATATTGATGGCAACATATAAATATCATACGTATATCTATCTTTATCCGAATCAAGGCTAAGGTGCCAAAACTCCCATGTAACGGAAATATCTCTTCCGTCTATACCCACCTTAGTCTGATCATTGTCTGTTGCATTACCAGCGGCGGCCGTCCCATAGGCTGCAAAGCCCAGTTGAAGTTCGGTTTGATCCGCCGCAATTTCTAGGTTGGTTAAAGGAATTTGGTACTCGTATACTTTATGCTGATAGGATACCTTGTCTGAATACGTAAAAAATTGTTGGCCCCAGGTCGTTTCGGGAACGGATACCTTAAATTCCTTGACACCGGAGCTCGTTTTAACATAAACTTTCGTATAATCCGCGTCCCCGTCAAATGTATTGTCAGGAGTAAAATCAATGGCGACATACAAATTTTCATCGTCATTCCATACCCATCCATACGTTACACCATCCGGATGACCGGAATCCGGTACGGTATACTGCTGAAAGAACGGCGCTTGCAAAGAGATTTCATTTAATTGCCCGTCCATTACGAGATTTCCCCGAGAAGAGTTAATTGGATAGGTATAATACTCGGAGTTGAGATCAAAGTCCTTATATAAATTGCTGGTTGGATAATGAAAAGGAATGGTGCTAATGACTTCCGGTTCAACACGTGCATCTACTTTCAATATACTGCTGGGATTCCCGTTAGCAAACTTCAAGATCATGCCGGATGCTTCGACATTGATTAAATCTTGGTCTGCAGTAGCCAGCTTGCGAACAGCTGTAGCTGTATCCCCGTTTACCTCGATTGGAGATTGAGTTCCAAGTAAAACGGAATCAAGATGTGATTTTCCGCCTCCTTGCTGCAGCACCCTGATTACCGCGGGCTCGTCTGCCTGGGTGCCGCTCAGTTGAAGCGATTTTTCAGATACAAACCGACCGTAAGGCAGCGAGCCTTGCTCGATCCATTCTCCTTCTACTAGAACCGAAACTACCAATTCTCCGTAATCTACATCAAGATCGGCATGTGCCGATCTGCTCCAAAAAGGTAGTATACATAGTAGGGCAGTAACAAGCAGCAACAAACTTTTTTTCATACTTATATAGACCATATTTCCCCCCTGTAACCCTTATTGATGTCGTGTCTCTGAAAACGTGGATTTCCCATTATTCCCTTCTCCTCCTCTAAGTAAAAAAATCTCCACAATTCCAGTTCCCGCTTCATCCGATTGAACCGCATAAGTGGCTCCACGATGCAAATGGTGGATTAACAGTGATTTGAGCACAGTTTTCTAGATGGCGGTCACTGAATTGGTTTCAATACTTGGTAGTATAACAGGGCACAATGAAAGAATTCTGAAAGATCATTACCCTTGCATCTGACTTTTAATCCGATGCCGTGTAACGCAAAAAGGAGCCTGCCACCGTATTTCAGTGGCAAAGCTCCTTTCGTTGTTGTCGATTTGCAGTATGGAGACGAACCGATGTGTAGCAAATCCATAATCCGCCGCGTGTTGATTAGGATTTTTTGGGGGAGGCTACTTAACTTCAACCTCTAATACAAAAAACCTATCCCTTGTATCAACGATAGGCTGGCATATCTTATTTCGAGTAACTCTTAGTTATTCCTGTTATGTAATTAAAAGGGCTTAATTTTTCTGTATTTCCTGTTAAATGACTGCTCACTCGATGCAAGGTAAATAACCCCTTCAATCAAAGCGATGATACCCGGGATTCCTGTCCAACAAAAAAGTAAATAGACGATTCCCAATCCAATATTCTCCAAATAAAAGTGGTGTACCCCCAAACTCCCAAGTAAAATGGCAAGTATGCCGGCAGTTGTCTTGCTTTTATTAGAAGTATATATATTGTTCATGTTGTTCATGTTGTTATTCATATTATTCATATTGATGGCAGACGACACGGTTTCCATGATTTCTTTGACATCGATGGTAGAGTTCGAATTAGACGTAGTATAAGTCGTCGTTTGAAAGAAGGAATTTGGAGATTGCTGCTGATTTGAAAATTGAGGTTGGCTAACAGAGATGTTTTCTCCGCAATATTTACACTCTGTTACATTGGGTCCGACCGGAGCTCCACATGCTTGGCAGTTATTTGTGCTCATAATAACATCTCCTCGCTATTTATACTATCTTACATTTAATACTTCCCTATTGACAATAAGTGCTCGGGTTTCATCAATCAGTTTCTGAATATCAACCATATTTTTATCTAATGTGTTAGTACGCGTATATAATTGCAAGTAATCCAAATTGCTCCGGATTGTATTTTCGAGTTCAAAAACTACGCTATTTCCAGTAATTCTTCCAAAAGGAGTCGAAGCATGAATTCGCTCTTTTAACGCTTTGAAGGAATGAATAATGGGCAAGATTCCCTCGATATTTTGTTCTGCAGTAAGCGAGGCTTCAATAAACATTAGCTGCATATGGATGGATGTCTTATTCGACTGCTCTAATTCAACCTGGTACTCATTCTCTGTCTCACGCTTTGAAAAGAATAAAAAAACGGAAAGTACACCGATTAAACCCGCAAAAGCAAGCAATTCCCAACCTATGTACCACACCGTACTTCCTACAATAAAGAATACAGAAATGAGATTAGCAAGAGCCAAATAAATGATGGATACGATAATAGTAGCTATTGGATAAACAACGCCGTATCCCCTCGACAATAATCTTGGAAAAATAACAGAAACACTGAAAAAAAATAGCCCTGTAAGCAAAACCATAGACATTAAAGCTAATTTTACAGGTGCAAGAATAAACAAACTGGAGAACATACTAATAAAGATCATAATAACGGCAATGTCAAAAACCAGAACTCCCAACAATTTAAGCGATCTGGCTATTGAAAAATTGTAATTACTCATCTTCACTCCTCCAATTTAGTTCCGCAATCTGAACAGAACTTGGTTCCAGGCTTATTCTCTGTGTGGCATCCAGGACAAGTTTTATTTAACATGGATTTGCCGCAGTTTGAACAAAACTTGGCATTCTCATCCACTGTTGTGCTGCATGAGTAGCATTCAATTTGGGCAGTTGCAATCTTTTCTCCACAGCTGCAGCAAAATTTAGCTCCTGCCTCATTCATTTCCCCGCACTTTTTGCATGATAGTCCTTTAACCGGATTATTCATCACTCTACCTGCCGTGTTGGAAAATAAGTTACCCATCGCCAGACCCGCTCCAGCACCAAGACCTAAACCCATACCAGCCGATGCTATACTTCCTCCACCTTCATTGCCAGCTGCAGCTTCCATGACATCAAATGAGCGTTTAACCTGATAACGATTATCTCCTATAATGTCGAAAGCGGCCTTTTCACCAAGTATTTTATTAATCGTTTCAAAATCCTCATCGGGAAAATTAATCGATGACAAATTGAAATTGACAATTTGTATGCCAAAGCGCTCAAACTCACCGGAAAGGCTTTCCTGAGATGTCTCTGATAAATCCTCCAGCAGTGGGGCTATTTCAAGCACAGAAATTTTTTTATTAATAATGGTATCTGCAATAATGGTTTTAACCTTAGTTACAGTAACACCTTTAAAGAAATTCAATACTGCATCATATTTAACGATCTGATCATCGCCAACAGCACCTATGATCTCTGTTAAAAACACACGGTAGTCCGTAATTCTAATTCCAAATTGCCCGAACGCGCGCACTCGCATCCTAACCAAATATTTAGGGTCGATTAAACTGATCGGATCACTCGTTCCCCATAAGACATCAAGTTTCACGGTTTTGTTTATAAAGAACACTTCTGCAGTGAAAGGGGTCCTGCCACCAAAAGGAATATTAATTAAGGATTGCAAAATGGGGATATTTGGGGCGTTAAGCGTATAGGTACCTGCAGAAAAAAAGTCTAGCGCTTTGCCACCTTTAACAAAAACAGCTATTTGACCTTCACCGACAATAAGTTGTGTACCATAAACAAAACTTTCCCCAGGATACCGATAAACCAACCAGTTACGGTTGGCTATTCCATTAAATTTTATGACATCAATAATTGCCAAAATTATCTCACTCCCACTTTGCCGCTTCCAAACTTTGTCTCCTAATTGTATTACACCTTATCTCTTTAAATCAATTATTAATTTCAATAAATGTCAGATGATAGCATTGTGATCAGGAGCCATCCTACACAAATATTCCCATAGCGGTATCCGCAAAAAATGGCGCAGTCCGGGGACCCTATCAAACTCCCCGTTCAGCGCCATAACTATATCGTTATACTTAGGCAATGCGTCACGCAGTTCTGTTGCAGCATTGTCTATTCATCGAAATATTTAACAAGTGCCTGAGTGCCAAGATCGCCCATTCCACGTTCTTCAAGAGCTTTATACATAGCTAAAACATTATTCAAGACTCTAAGGTCTAGATTCGTATTTGAAGCTTCATCAGCTGCTATCAACAAGTCTTTTACATAATGTTTAATAAAGAAGCCGGGATTATAATTGCCTTTAAGTATGTTTTGTCCGTTATTTGTCATCTGCCAACTACCCGCTGCACCTTTGCTAATACTTTCAAGCATGGTCCCAACATCAAGGCCAACCTTTTGGGCGTAAATTATAGCTTCACTTGTGCCGGCAATCGCTCCTGCTAAAGCAATCTGATTTGCCATTTTGGTATGCTGACCGTAGCCTGCGCCGCCTTCATAAATAACATTTGTGCCCATAGCTGCAAAAATATCTTTACAGCTTTTAAAAGCCTCCTCATCTCCACCGACCATTATGGATAATGTGCCTGCTTTAGCACCAGCGTCTCCTCCGGATACAGGAGCATCCAAGGTGAAAATGCCACGTTGTTTCGCCTCAGCATATATCTTTTTCGATTGTACTGGACTTGTAGTTGTCATGTCGATCACATATGCACCTCTTTTGACATTTTCAATAATGCCATCTGAGCCAAAATATACCTCATCTACATCTTTTGGATAGCCCACAATAGTAATGACAGCATCTTTGTTCTCTACGCAAGATTTAATACTGTCACACCAGATTGCCCCTTCATCAATCACATCTAAAATTTTGCTTTTGGTACGGGTATAAACGGATACATTAAAACCATTTTTAATTAAATTGCGTACCATTGATTTCCCCATAATACCTACACCAATAAATCCAATATTTTTCATTGCCTAACATTCCTCTCATAATTAATTATTTAATAATTTCAAAGCATTCCCATGTATCGAGTTGGTCTACTGTAAAGTGATAGCCGTCATCTTTCTTAACAAATGGTATGTCCTTATTTACAATTAATCCTTTTACCGAGCTGATACTTGTAATGTTTAGGGTTACGTCAATATTAAATAGTGGCGTGACATTCAATAATGGTCGTTTGCCAGCACCATTTGTCAGATGTACAACCATTGCATTCTCATCTTCAAACATTGTGATATATAAGCCCTGCATAGAGGTAGTTTTAATTGTAGGTGCGCCTATTAAGTTATAAATCAAATTTCTAAGCACAACCAGATGGTCTACAATTTGGTAGTCGGCATAAAGCTTTGCTATATCAAAAGTAATCGTAGCTACCCGCCCATCCCCGTATTGGTTCATCAGGCATATTGGAATATGGGTATGGCTTGTAAGCATACTCGCCCGTTCTGGAGGAGTAAATGCTTCACTTGCTGGAACATGAGGAGGGACAAGGGTGGCAAGCAGCTCCGCGCTTTCCGGCGTACAGTAGAATACCTCACCACGGAGTGCACTAAACACGGTGTTTTCAAGCCCATTTTCACTTAAAAACTCTCCAGCAGGCTCCATCCTGAAATAGGAAGCATCTAAATAACTACTTCTAACACCATAAGGCTTGATGCCGCACATTGGATACATTTCTAAAAACTCATCTTCTATGCTGCCTTCATAAATTAATTTACCTCCTGAGGATACGTATTCTTTGAGGCTATCAAGAACTTTTGCTGTCATTTTATATCCATTTGGTTTGACAATAAGCTTAAATTCTGACATCTTTTCAAATACGGCATCTTTTTCGATTAAAACGGAATAAGGCATTTGAATATCCAATAAGACATTCATCCAGGTTAACTCATCATTGGAATTGGATTGGGGATCAATCTCGTTATATAGAACAGCAATATCGGAAACTGCGACTTTACCCTTCATAGCGGGATAAGTAAGTTTTGCACATTGGTTGGCCCAGGTTACATTGTCAATAATCCGCTTATCTAGTATGGTGTCGGGAATACCGGTTAATGAATGGATTAATGTTGCACCATTAGCAGGAATCTGGCTGAGCCAGAAAGCGTACTCAACCGGTGGAAGCCCGACATGACGCCAATCAAGTCCGGGAGCTGAATGGACGAAACCCCATGAAGGATTACCTTTTGAAAAAATATCGCACAGCTTCATGCGCACAGCTGGCTGCCACACCTGAGTCAGACCTTCAGACAAAGAGTTCCTTGCCTCAGCGCATATAATATCAGCAACAAAGCAATCCTCGGTAACATTTTCAAACATATAGTATAAAATTAATGGAATGTCTTTATTTACCTTTTTAATTACATCGTAATACTTCGATATATTCTCTTTATACTGGATAGTATTCCACCCTGAATTAAACTCTCGCGGATTATCCGGCATATTCTCGTTAAAAAGCTTCAAATAT
Source organism: Paenibacillus agricola (assembly GCF_011440305.1). GTDB lineage: Bacteria > Bacillota > Bacilli > Paenibacillales > NBRC-103111 > Paenibacillus_S > Paenibacillus_S agricola. The sequence continues at coordinate 267,116 of NZ_JAAOIW010000008.1, forward strand.
TTCCTTCTGCAGTTGTCGCACCAACAATTTCTTGGGTGAGGTCCATTGATAAAAACCCCATCTATCTTGTATTTGGTGAGAGCTTCACGCATCACAGGCACGCCAACAGCTTCGTTACGATAGGGCGCGTTGATGCAGGTCTGATAAAGAAGCTGCCAGCCACCAGGGCGATGAGCTCCAATTATGTTTGGCTCGCGATTTGTTTTTTGGACAAACCATTCTGGGTGATCATCATAAATGTAATCAACCGCAGTTCCAAAATCAAAACGGGCGATAAATTTCATCCCCTTTTTGTGACACTCATCGATGACCTCCTCAAGAAGTGTAGGGTATTCAGCTAAAAAATCTCCATGATTATGATATTTTATTTCACTGGGGTACCATGCATAGATGCCGCCCACATTAAAAATCAGCGCGTCAGCTCCCATATTGTATACCTGCTCAGCCAATTCCTTCGGTTTAATTTTAACTGCATCCTTTATTTGCAAATTCGTCTGTACAACCGTTATAAGCTCATTCCACCACATCCATATTAGCTCCTCTATTAATTATTATCCTTTGAGCGCACCGGAAGCGATACCCTTTACAATGTTCTTCTGCAGAAATAGATAAAGGATAATCACAGGAAGCATAGCGAGTATGTATGCTGAAAACGCCAGCTGCCATTGAGTACCAAAGGACCCGTGAAAATGGTATTGAGAGAGAGGTAAAGTCTGTTTATTTGCATCTGAAATAGTAAGCAGAGGCAATAGAAAATCATTCCACAAATCTAGTGAATTTAATATGACTACTGTCGTCGTAATTGGTTTCAGTAAAGGGAACACAATATTCCAAAAGGTTCGGAATTCTCCGGCACCATCTAACTTTGCCGCATCAATGATTTCACTCGGAGTGCCTCTGATGAAGCCTACATAAAGAAAGATAGAAAACGAAATGTCTCTGCCCCAATAAACCAGTATTAGCCCGAGGCGTGAGTTCATGAAACCCAAATCAGCAATAAGCTTCATTAGGGGTACCAGTGTCATATGAAAAGGAATCATAATTCCGCAGACAAATAATAAATAGATGATCCCATAAGCCCTCCCCCTTGCTTTTGCCAGGGGATACGCCGCAAACGCAGAGATTAAGACAATGCCTAATACGCCAAGTCCTGTGATAAATAAGCTGTTCATAAAGACTGTTGGGAATTTCATTGTGTTGAAAGCCTCGGCAAAGTTTTCAAGGTGAAAACTTATGGGGAAACCGGACGGGTCCATAAGTGCCTGCCTTGCGGATTTAACAGAAACAGACACAACTATATAAAATGGATACATAAATAGTAGAACGATCATAATCATCACTAATTCAACTAAGACAAGGTAAACCCGGTTAGCATTAAGCGGCTTTTTATGTTTTACAGTATTTTTATCAAACACTGGCTTTATCCTCCGCTTTTCTAAATATTGATATTTGAATTAGCGAAAAAACTACAATAATGGCAAACAGCAATACGCCTACTGCCGATCCATAGCCTGCATGGAAGCTGTTAAAGGATTCTTTGTAAATGACAAGAGAAACAACCTCGCTTGCATTCCCAGGCCCGCCATTTGTCATGGCAAAAATAAGATCGAACTGTTTGAATGTACGCAGGAGTGCGATAACCAAATTCACAGTAAACGCTGGAACCATAGACGGCACCGTTATGTATATGAATTTTTGCCAGCGGGAGGCGCCATCTACCATTGCGGACTCATATAGGTTTTGGTCTATAGTTTGTAATCCTGCCAGATATATGACCATATACCAGCCGGCAGTTTGCCAGATTGTAACAAATGAAACTGCAAAAAGCGATGCCTTTGAGCCTAAAATGTTATTGGAAAGCAGTTCAATACCCAGCTGTTTGCCCAAATGGGCAACCGGTTCTGTGAAAATAAAACTCCAAACATAGCCAACAATAAGAGAGCTAAGTATGCAAGGAATATAAATGAGTACTCTTAGGATATTTTTTGATTTTATCTCGCTATCCAAGCCAACAGCAATAAAAAGAGCCATAATGTTTACAACAACAGTTGTAAGAAATGCGTAGATAAAAGTGTTTTTAAGGGGCACCAATACCCGTGGGTCTGTGAAAATTGATTGATAGTTGTCTAGACCAATAAACTTATAATTTGCGTCCATTCCTGTCCAATTCGTGAGGCTATAATACATACCGCCAAACATAGGATAGATGACAAAAATAAGATATAACACAACAGCCGGTACCAGCATCAGCATAAACACAGTATGATTCTTTAAAAGCTTTTGTATGATCATAGCGGCACCTTCACGTTCAGAATACGGACAACGAAGCGGAGTTTGTGCTCCGTTGTCCGGTAGACTTTAATCAATGTCTGGGATTATCATGCAAGAAATCTTTAACATACTCGGCATTGATCTGCATTAAACGCTTATGCTCTTTCTCAATGAAGTCTAAGGCAGTAGTCTTATCTAATCCGCCAAGCCAATCCTGTACTGACTTTTTCATAACATCTTGAACGCCCGGCACCCATTGGCGGGAATAAAAACCAACAGATTTTTTATTATCGATATAATTCTTAAAGACGTATGTCAACGCAGGATCTAAATCAACCTTTGCGCCCAATACGGATGGGAAGGTTTTTGTTGCGTTGTTAAAAATGGCTGCACCCTCTTTTGATGTAAGGAAATCTACAAACGCCAAACTTTCTACTGGATATTTGGTTGAAGATGATATTGAAATAGCATTGTCGTAGTCGGAATTCGCCAAAGTGTCAGTGCCTTCCATTGTCCATGGCGGCGGAATAACCATATAATTACCATCTGGGTTTGCTGCTCTTAGACCGACAAGTCCGGACGCATTATTTATAAGGTATGCGCCCTCCCCAAGGGCTAGCCTTCTAATAGCCCCATTAAGGTCAAGGCCAAGAGTATCTTTGTTTATGTACTGCTTAAACGATGCATAGCCGTCAATAATTCGCTGCATTTCAGGGCCGTTCCAGCTATTTTTGCCTTCTAATACGTCTATATACCAATTCGGATTTTTCCCATAGATGTTCAAATAAATCGATTGATACACATATTGAGAAGCTGGGGAAAGCTCTTTGCCGCCTACAATAACAGGGCTCTCAAGTCCAGCCTTCTTAAATTTTTCGCATATCTCGATAAACTCTTTAAGTGTTTTCGGGATCTCGGTAACACCATATTTTTTCATGACATCTGTATTTACAATAATACCCGCAACGCCCAGAACAAGCGGGACGGAAAACACTCTGCTTTTGTATGAATAACGGCTTTTGTCACCTGCTGATATTCTATCAATAAAGCCTGTGTCAGTGAGGTCTGTTATGATCCCTTGAGATGCATACAGAGCGGTAACTGCACCTGCTTGATAAAGAAGCAGGTCAGGAACATCCTTTGCAGCAATTTTAGCTGCCATAATTGAATTATATTGGTCAGGCGTTGAAGCAATAATGGACTCAATGGAGACATTTGGATAAGTCTCATTAAACTTTTTCAAAAGTTGGGGCATCGCTTTTGCTTCATCAGCTGTGCTAAGGAGTTTGAGAGTCACAGGAGTCTGGGCTTTAGGTGGTTTTGTAGCAGCAGCCGGTGTTGTCTTTGAGTCTGATCCCGGAGCAGGCAATACAGTCGTCTGGGTACAGCCAGCAAATAACGTAAGTGCCATCATACATACAATGAATAAGCAAAGCAGCTTTTTCACATTAATCCCCCCCATAAAAATTTTTTAAGCATTGCTTTTCTTCAAACTCCCATTATGAAATTTGTAAATTTAAATCAATCTGCCTTCCCGACTAAGGTGCACTCTTAATCAAAGTAGGCCTAAGAACTGTTGCTATGTTCAACATACAGCGCTTTTAACAAATTTAATAGTATCAGTTTTTGTATTCATGTGGCATTTGTTGATTTTCAGGCCTTTTATTCGAAGTATTTAATAAAAGGGCCCGTTTTGTCAAAAAGCCATTTTAATAGGACATACACATTGTCTTTCAAGGCGAATGACAAACGATTGGCCGTCTTGCACATAGCGATCCAACCGCTCCATCTTGCCGTAAGCACGGTCTTCCACAAGAATGTAGCGGTCATCGGCTATTGAGTCGAGATGCGATTCTAGTTCGCTTTGATATCATTTGAACGTGCTAAAGTAGAGAGTTGAAGCATGGTAGGAAAAATGAAGCATTAAACATGGATATATGAAACGGCTCCATGGAAATAGTTAATCATCTTCACCCTGACATCGATTATAATTCGATTAGAGAAGTTGTTTTAAATATCCACTTTTAGATCAATGGCAAGGAGGATACTATGAATATTAACAATCGGATTAAGGCGATGCGAAAGAATAAGCTATTTTTAAAAATTCTCATGTACTTCCTCTGTTTGTTGCTTCCAATTTTGGTAATAGGCTTTATTGCTTATTTCAATTTGCTTCAATGGTTGGGGCAGGATGTATCGACCAAGCTGGTTAACAACCTAACGGCAAGCTCTAAAAAAATAGACGATAACCTGGAAATGGCGCAGTATACCCAAATGAATCTGCTGTTCAATGGCGCTGTGCAGCAAAATCTGCACCCTTATCAGGAACTTATATCACAAAATAAAAGCAGTCTGCCTCAGCTGATTGCGGCGATTGCCTACAGTCGGAGCATTGTGAGCTCGATAGTGGATACTATGTATTTATATATCGATAATAAAAGGATTTATCGCAGTGACGGTGCAGATGATTTCAACTTTTTTTTCGATAGTGTGCGCCGTTATGAGAAATATGGGGCATCATTTTGGCAAAATAAACTGCTTAACAATCATAATTTTGAAGTGTTAGAAGCAAGCGATGTAAGTACATTGGGATCTGATACAAAGAAGAAGGTCATACCGATTCTGTCCGCTCAATATATAGAGGGGCATATGACGGTGCTGGTATCGGATTTATCCGTTCATGCGATGTCTAAGCTGATGGTGGACAACTCACTCTTTCCCGATACCCGGTTTTTTATTATGGACCAACAGGGTCGTTTAATTGTAGATACAGAATCCTTTAGCGAAGCGGAAATTAACGAAATAACCGCGGGATTCTATTCAGACCAGAGCCCAACACTAAAGATGAAGTTGCAAGGACAGCCTTCACTCGTAGCCCGTGTGTCTTCCGAAACTATCGGATGGTCGTATTATTCCATAACACCAGAAACGGCATATAATTATCAGGCCTCCAGCATGCTAAGCTTTATTTTTTGGGTATGCTTGATTCTGATCGTGTTCGGTGTAATCCTCTCCTTAATATTCAGCATCAATTTATATAATCCGATTCGCAATATGCGCGACGTGCTGATTCAAAGTGAAACGACGAAATCCTGGGATGATGAGATGGGGGGCAACGAGCTGGCGGCGATAGACAGAGGTATCCGGAAATTGCTGGAGACGAACGAGATCGCTAACCGGAGGTTCAGCTTGTTTTCAAGCGAGTTTCTGGATAATGCTTTTACCTCGCTGATACGAGGCGTTCCGCTTGTTCATCAGGAATCATTTTATCGGATGCTGAAAGAGGTTGGTTTTGAAAATGGTCGTTATTTATGCTGCTGTATCTTGTTCCGTTTCCGGGATGCCTTTTATGATGAGATTCAGGATACGGAACGATTCATCATATTGGAGAAGCTTAAAAAGGTGATTTGGGGGGTGTTGCAGCAGCACGTGATCTGCTATTTGATCGAGTATGAGCAGAATACGTATGTGAGCATCGTTAAACTGGACCCGAATAGCGATAAAAGCAAGCTGATGAAAGGCCTCGAAAATATTAAACAAACCTTCGGCTACGATGTCAAATATTGCGATATGGTTATCGGTGTAGGCAAGGACTATCAAGACATTCAGGACATCGTGAAGTCCTACTATGAAGCCATTACAGCGATTGGCAATAAACCGGATCATGGCGATATGGTTATCATGGATGCCACCCATTTACAAATCGAACACAGCTATTACTATTCCTTTCTGGATGAAAATAAAATCATCAACGGTTTGAAATTCGGAGACCTTGAGTTTCTCGAAAGAAGCGTAGATGAATTGTTCAAAATGAATAAAAACCGTGGGGCCTCGCATCAATATTTAGATGCTTTGCTCTCGGAGTTGTTCAGTACCGGAAATCGGTTTTTGGCTGGAAAGAAACTCGATCTGCATTCTTTTCTGTCCGAGAAGGAACACCTATCATTTTCCAGTAAAGGGCTGCTGCCGCATGAGTTTCATGCGAGAACCAAGCTGTTGCTAACGTTTTACCAGCGGATTATCGGTCAAACAGCAACGAAGCCGAAACGCAAAACGAATCAAGTGGTTCCCCTAATCGTGGCCTATATTAACGAGCATTACTCGGAAAACCTGTATCTCGAGATGATCGCCGATGAGATGGGGATGTCGCCCAAATATATTTCCCGTATATTCAAAGAGACAACAGGACAAAACCTCACAGATTATATCAGTTTGATCCGCATTAACAAGGCAAAGCAATATTTGTCCGAGACAAGTCTGTTGATCAGCGATATTTCAACGAAGGTTGGGATTCACAGCCGCTCAACCTTTTTACGACTATTCAAAAAGTATGAAGGCATTACCCCGATGGATTATCGAATCGCCTTTGAACGCGAGAGTCCCTAATTGATAGATCAGGTTCGTTACAGAGAGCTTGATGGATAAGGCAATACAGAAAATTGAACACAGTGGACAAATGACACATCGGCGTGAACCCGGAAATTTAGCACATCGATGTGTTTCTTTGCCTCTTTATCTATAGCGACCATAAGGTTTACAGTAAAGCTACTCCGAACAAAGATAGGCGCATTAGCATCGAGAGGAGGCTTCGGTAACAAGCAATAGAATAACAACAGCCATACGAGGAGGAGTCTACATGTTAAAGAGCACCAACAAAACGATTGCCGTTCTCTTGTCTTCTATTCTCGCTACAGGAACTTTAGCCGCCTGTTCCATCACGAAGGAGCCGGACAATAAAGCTGCTGGCGATAATAAGGAAGCTGCCACAACGATTACCATTAAGTGGATGAGAGCTGAAAATCCCGCACAGCCAATTATTAAGGATTCTGCAGTGATTAAGCAGCTTGAAGTAAAAACAGGAGTCAAGATTGATCTGGAAGCGGTACCGGGAAGCAATTTTGATGATAAGAAAAAGACATTATTCGCGACCAATAACATTCCAGATGTTATGAAGGTCTCCCAGACGGATGTTTCGAACTTTGCCGATACAGGTATACTGCTGCCGCTTAACGATTACATCGATAAATATGCACCCAATTTCAAAAAAATTATGGAGACGACTCCGGAGATCAAAAAATTGATGATCAATGGTAAGCTATATGGCTTCCCCTATCTTCACAGATGGCAGATTGATTATGGCCAACTGCCGATGATTCGTGTTGATTTACTAGAAAAAAATAATATCAAACCGCCTGCCACCTTCGATGAGATGTATCAAGTGTTAAAAAAGCTAAAAGAAATATACCCTGATTCATACCCCATGACAACCCGCAACGGCGCGAAAAACTTGCTGGAGATTCTATCTTTCAGCTTTGGCGGCGGCTATAACATTTACTATGACCCTCAAAAAAAGAAGTATCAGTTCGGAGCCCTAACACCTGAATTCAAGGATACGCTAGAATATTTGCATAAGCTTTATAAGGATCAGCTATTGGACCCTGATTATGCAGTCAATACCGCGCAAACGTGGCAGGAAAAGCTGAGCTCGGGAAAATCATTTTATTTCCATGATAATATTACGTTTGCGACCAACTTTACGAAATCACTGCAAAGTAAGGAACCGCAGGCTAATTTCGATTTGTTACCAGTGTTAAGTACAGCTAAAGGTGTCAAGAGAAACTTAATGTACCCATCCGGTCATTTAACCGATGTTCAAGTCATTAGTGCCAAAACTAAAGACCCGGTTGCAATAGTCAAGCTTATGGACTACATGTACAGTGAAGAGGGCGCCGATTTGACTAACTTTGGGATCGAAGGCCAGCATTATACGAAAAAAGGTAGTGAGTTTGTGATCAATGATAGCTTTCTGAACCAGTTTAAAGATAAGCAGGACCCTTTCCGTGCTATGCAATCCACGATAGGAACCGGTTTTTTGAGTTTAGCGCTACTTGCTGACGATCGCCCGCAAGCCGTTGTTTCACCACCGGAGCTGTTGAAGTGGGATAAAACGGTGAAAGCAGCTCAGGTCAGAGGCGAGCTGTTTGCCCCACCATTGGACCCTCAATTTACAGAAACAGAACGTGAGAAGCTAAAGAAGCTCCGGTCTCAAGTAGATACACTTCTGGAACAAAGTGTGAATAAGTTCATCATGGATGATGGAGCGTTTAACGAGTATGACAGTTTTATCCAGCAACTGAAGGATAAAGGCGCTATAGAAATTGAGGGAATTTATAATGATGCCAACTCCCGTGTAGGAAAGTAATTGGTTTGGAGTTTTAAGGAAGGAGATGGCCCGATGCAAAACGCATTACAGGCAGCAAAGCTTGACGTGCAAGTAAGCGAGGGAAGGCTTAAGTACGCTGGAAAACAGATTCATAAAAATTTGGTGCTTTACGCAATGTTTCTACTTCCGGCACTTTATTTTATCATCTTTCACTATATTCCAATGTTCGGAAATCTAATGGCTTTCGAGGATTATAATGCATTCAAGGGATTTTTCGGGAGTAAATGGGTGGGCACCAAGCATTTTGAAGCTTTTTTATGGGATCCCTATTTTTGGAAGCTAGTCCGCAATACGCTGCTGTTGAATGTATATTCGCTGATTTTTTATTTCCCGGCGCCGATTCTGTTTTCGCTGCTGTTGAATGAGCTTCGGCATCGGCTGTTCCAACGCTTTGTGCAAACCATTACTTATATCCCGCATTTTCTGTCCACCGTTGTGGTCGTTGGGATTGTTGTGAACCTGTTGTCGTATGACGGTCTGATCAATCAGATGCTGGCCTTTTTCGGTGGGGAAAAAATATCGTTTTTGATGAAACCCGATTGGTTCCGTTTTATTTACGTAAGTTCTGAGATCTGGCAGGGGGTCGGGTGGGGGACAATTATTTATCTGGCTGCATTGGCTGGTGTTGACCCTCAGCTTTACGAAGCAGCTACACTGGACGGAGCCGGGCGCTGGAGGCAGATACAACACGTTACGCTGCCTGGCATCCAGCCTATCATTACCATCATGTTTTTACTGACGCTCGGCCAGATTCTATCTGTCGGCTTCGAAAAAATTCTGCTGCTGTATAACGGCTCCACCTATGAAACGGGAGATGTCATCCAAACGTTTATTTACCGACGTGGTCTGCTTGACAGTGATTTCAGTTTCGCATCGGCTGTCGGTATTGTCCAATCACTGCTAGTGTTTACGTTGATCGTCACCGCTAATAAAATTTCCAGAAAGTTCAGTGAAACGAGTCTTTGGTAGGGAGGAGGCAGACCATGAGAACAAAAAGATTCGGTATGTTCGATGCCTTTAACTTGCTTGTCATGCTGGGCATGCTTTTCGTGACGCTTTATCCGCTCTATTACATGTTTATTGTGTCCATTAGCTCAGGGACTGCCGTTTCCAGAGGTGATGTCATTTGGACACCTATCGATATCAGTTGGCAAGCCTATAGGATCGTGTTTAATGATCCTTCTATTATGAGAGCTTACGGCAATACGTTTCTATATACCTCTCTTGGTGTAGTGATTAATCTTTGCATGACCTCTCTTTGTGCGTATCCGTTGTCGCGAAAGGGCTTTTGGGGACGAAGTGTATTTTCGCTGCTGATTGCTTTTACGATGTTTTTTGATGGTGGACTGATTCCGCGCTTTATGGTCGTCAACGAGCTTGGGATGATCAATACGATGTGGGCACTCCTGCTACCGACGGCGATTAATGTATGGTATATGATTTTGATGCGCACATTTTTTCAGGGCATACCGGATTCTCTTCATGAATCGGCTAATATAGATGGAGCAGGCGAGCTGCGCATTTTTCTCCGCATTGTGCTTCCGTTATCTACGCCGGTTATTGCCACAATGATTTTGTTTTACGCTGTCGGGCATTGGAATGCATTCTTCGCAGCATTAATCTATTTGAATGATAAGGACTTATTTCCTTTGCAAATAATTTTGCGAAATATTGTTATTCAGGGTGATATGTCAAGTCAGGGGCTTGATATGGGCGGGATCATGGGATCTTTGGTTATTGCTCAAAACATTAAGTACGCAGTTGTTTTTGTAGCTATTGCTCCTATTCTTGCCGTGTATCCGTTTGTTCAGAAATATTTTGTGCAAGGTGTTATGGTCGGTTCGGTTAAGGGCTAAGGCAGTTCTACTACAAATTATAGGAGGATTATAGAATGAATATTACATCTCAAAAGCAATATATATTTGAAGATGACCGCCCTTTTCCAAGCTGTCATGCTTCCACGTTAGTTATACTGCCGAACGGAGACGTGCTTGCTGCATGGTTCGGTGGACTTCATGAAAAAGCAAGCGATGTAGCAATTTGGATGTCGCGTAAGACCGGCGAAGTATGGTCAGCTCCTTATAAAGCAGCGGATGAAGAAGGCATTGCCCATTGGAATCCGGTTCTTTTTGACGATGGCCACAAGCTGACTCTTTATTATAAGGTCGGCCATGAAATCACCGAATGGTTTACACGGGCTATCCATTCCTTTGATGGTGGACAGACGTGGACGGAGCCGAAGGAGCTCGTTGAAGGCGATATCGGCGGACGGGGGCCGGTTCGCAACAAACCGATTTCCTTAAGCGATGGTACGATATTGGCTCCTGCTTCAGTGGAAAGAAAGGATCCGGATGTGCCGGGCAAGGAAATTTGGGAAGCGTTTGTTGATATTTCACACGATTCGGGTTCTACCTGGAAGCAGAGCGGCCTTGTGCCCATGGAAGTCTCCAAGCTTGTAGGGACACAGTATTCGCGTGCCAAAGGTTTTATTCAGCCAACATTATGGACGTCGGGCAGCACGAATGTCCATATGCTGCTGCGCAGCACAGAAGGTTTTATTTATCGCAGCGATTCAGAGGATAGCGGAGAAACTTGGTGTATGGCCTATCCAATAGACCTGCCTAACAACAACAGTGGGATTGATGTTGTGCAGATGGATAGCGGGGTACTAGCACTTATTTTTAATCCGGTGACCGGATATACCACACGCAGTCCCCGTACACCAATAGTCATCTGCCTTTCTTCAGACAACGGATTGACCTGGATGGATGAGATCAAGCTCGAAACTGAGCCTGGAGAGTATTCATACCCGGCCATTGTTGCCAAAGATAATGAGCTTTACGTGACTTATACATGGAAGCGGGAACGAATCGCTTTTTGGCAGCTAACTTTGCAGCCGTAAGTGGTGAAAGAGCCGAGGAGCTGAATTTGAAGTTCGATTAGTTGAACTGTGGAACTAGGCAGAAAACGATAGAAGGTTACAGTAAGTTCGAAGGTTGCAACACTTTGCTGAAGCAGATAACTCAGGAGGAGTAACATTATGAATTCAATCAAACAAGCTGCCGCTATCGGATTTATCGGTACGGGAGTTATGGGAAAAAGCATGGTTAAAAATTTGATTAAAGCAGGCTACAAGCTGCACGTCTACAGCCGCACCAAATCCAAGGCTGATGAACTGCTTGAAATAGGTGCGGTCTGGCACGATACACCGGCTGAGCTGGCGCGCGAGGTCGATGCCGTTATAACGATGGTCGGTTATCCGAGCGATGTGGAAGAGATATATTTGGGAGAAAAGGGAATTGTTCGCAACGCCAAGCCGCAAACCTTCCTTATTGATATGACGACATCAAGTCCGTCGCTGGCTAAGAAGATCGAACAGAAAGCGAAGCTTTATCAATGCTGCACTCTGGATGCCCCTGTATCCGGAGGCGATGTAGGTGCGCGTGAAGCAAGACTCTCCATTATGGTAGGCGGCGAGCAGGATGTGTTTGATGCCTTCAAGTCCGTTTTTGAAGCGCTTGGCCGCAATATTGTTTATCAAGGACAAGCGGGCGCAGGACAGCATACAAAAATGTGCAATCAAATTGCGATTGCTTCGAATATGATGGGTGTTTGCGAAGCGTTGATTTATGCGAAAAAGGCCGGACTGGATCAGTCAGTTGTGCTCAAGAGCATAGAGTCGGGGGCGGCGGGCAGTTGGTCCTTAAGTAACTTGGCGCCAAGAATCATCAACGGAGACTTTGAGCCAGGCTTCTTCATTAAGCATTTCATCAAGGATATGGGTATCGCCATTCAGGCCGCGGATGAGATGGGGATTGAAACGCACGGTCTGAAGCTGGCTAAATCGCTGTATGATCAGCTGCAGGAAGCGGGCTATGGAAACAAAGGCACGCAAGCGCTGTATCATATTTACAAGTAAAGCATATTCCTATTCAATATATTTAATCCGGAGGTTGCACATGGACACATCCTGCTTGCAATACAGCTTAACTGACGAAGAACGCCGGAGTCCATGATTCAAGGGATACCCAGTTCGTCCAAACTAAAAACCGACCACTCCCGCAAGGGAAACGGTCGGTTTTTTTGCGTAAATGATGGCTAGGCACCACACGTAGTGATCCACAACCGCCGTATCTCTTGACAAAGCTTGGCTTTCCATGCTAACTGTCTTCAAATTGAGATAGTGTTTTATGAGCAGCCTCTTTTACTCCAAAACTGCTGCGATAATTAGATGGTGTCATTTTTTCGCTTTGCCTGAACTGTCTTAAAAAAGTCGAAATATGAACATATCCGCACTCCTGCGATATTTTCTGCAATGTCAATTTAGTGGTGCGCAGAAGAAATTTTGCTCTATCAACACGCAATTTAAGGACAAAGTCAGATACATTTTCTCCTGTTTGCTTTTTAAAGTAATGGCTTAAATTAGAAATTGACATCTTATAATTGTCAGCTAAAGAATTTATTGAAAAATCACTTTTAATGCAATTTTCTTCAATGTGTTTTTTCATCTGGTTTATAAGCAGACTATGCTTCGAACTTTCAGGAACCTCATCTTGCTCATAACCCTCAGAAGAAAAGGTCGCAATAATCTCCTCTATAAGCAAGTTGAGTACATTTTTAACATCATCAATAGACTTGAATCCATCGCGATTATATATATCGGTATTTTTAAAATTTGAAAGTGAATAATTAAGTTCTCGCATTGCCTTAAGTGATGTATTAACAATGTCGTAAGCGAGACAAGTGCCGAAAAAAAGGCTGTTGTTTCGAGATATATGTTCAATTAACGTTGTCAGCACAAGATTTATTTTCTCTTCCTCGCGTTGCAAAATCACATTGTAAAAGAGTTCTATCGTCTCAGATGGATATATGAGTTTGGAAGAATTTTGTTTATTTATATTTTCAAAATATATGATTGCGTTTTCCCCTTTTACAAAACGGTATTTATTCGCAATCCGTGCTTGCTCTGCCGATGTGCCAATATTATCAATGGTGCTGGCCGAGCCTACTCCAATTGACAAAAAAACTTGAAATAGGCTTTCAATTTTGGGCTTCATCTCGCAAAGCGCATCTATAAGCGATGCGAAAATATCTTTTTGACCTGAAAAAACAACATAAATCAAGTCATCGCTACTGCAAGTTAAAACTTTACTTTGTGGATGGATGGGAAGCTCTTTTTCAATAAGCCGCGATATTTCTTGGTAAATTATCAGTTGGTTCTGAATTGGATATTTAGCTGTTAACATAGCAGTTGCCACTTGAAAATGCGGGCCCAATCTTTCAAGACCTGCTGTTCTAATGTCATCTTGCAGCGCTTGCTGATTCCCGTAATTTGATTGAACCAGCTTTAAGGCTATCTGCTCAAGCATGGCAGCACGATTTTTCCTTGAGGCCTTTAGTAAAGCGGCAATTACAAATATTGAAATCAGTGCAACCACTACCATAAGGATTGCAAAAAATAGTATACTCGCATTCATGGACTTCAACATAACCGCTGTAGGAATAATAAGTGCGTAGGTTATTGGAGTTTCTGTTGAGGGTTTTGTTAAAACTAGATATTGTTTTTTGTTGTAGTCCATGTATTTAGGTTCAAGGCTATCCGTATTAATTGAAATCAGACTTTTTTGTATATCTTGTGATAACTCACCTAACGTCGAATATAAAATACTATTATTGTTGTCTAAAACTAACATTTCCGCTTGAGAATTTGGTAAAAATCCATCAAACAACTCATCTAGCTTTTCAGTACCTATATGGACAACTAAGGCATTGCTTGGGTAATTATGCTCCCCATTGTACGTAACTACATAGGTTAACACTTGCTCTCCGTTGGCCCCTGCATTTTGAGCAGGAATCCAAAAACGCAATATATTCTTGAGAAAGAACTGTGCATATGTATCCTTAGTAATATTATACCCATCATTAAACAAATAAAAATCTTCATATGTATACGGTTTCCCCAAAGTGTACACCGTTTTCAGGTCATTATTGATATAAAAGACATTGTTAATCATTTTGCTATAACTTACATAGCTTGAAAGTCTTCGGGATATTCCAAGGAAGCTCCCATATTTAGTTGTTATTTTACTTGTCGAAAAATCGGCAGAGTCAAGCATCTCTGTTGCATTTAAATTCATATCCGATACCACAACATCAAATGCTTTTTGCATGCCTATAAGAGAATCGGTGGAATTTTTTATAAAATTATTCTTATTTTCATAATAAAATAGTCCAAATGTCATTACAATTAACAATATTATTATTGGGAAAATGATTATCATATATGACAAATACGAATATTTTGCTATTCTTTTAAGTATCATAAGCATTCCCCCAAATCAATACATCTTATGCGTTCAGCGTTAAATCATGAATCAAATCTTCCGTCCGTTTCTTTGTTGATGAAGCTGGTCCATAATTTTTTTACCCGTCGGCGTTTGTGCCAACCCACCTTTTGCTGTTTCGCGATGCTTTTCCGGCATGGCGCTGCCAACCTCCAGCATGACATGCACCACCTCATCCGATGGAATCACGCTTCTTACGCCGGCCAACGCCATGTCCGCTGCTGCAAGCGCAGTAACAGCACCGAACCCGTTGCGCACAATACAAGGGATTTCAACCAAGCCGCCTACAGGATCGCAAATTAAGCCTAATGAATTCTTCAAGGCAAGACCCACCGCATGGATCGCCTGCGCCGGAGTTCCTCCCCTCAGCTCGACCATGGCTCCCGCCGCCATGGCGATAGCTGAACCAACCTCTGCCTGACAGCCGCCCTCAGCTCCGGAGATAAACGAATTGTTTGCAATCACAAAGCCGATCGCTCCGGCACTGAAAAGTCCCATAACCATATGCTCGTCACTCCATTGAAACCGCTGCTGCGAACGTACAAAAACACCTGGAATAATCCCGCACGATCCTGCTGTCGGAGTTGCTATGATCCGGCCCATAGAGGCATTTACCTCTGAAACCGCTAAAGCGTAAGCCATCGTCTCGCATGCCTCTACACCCAAGCAAGACTCCTGTTCAGAAAGATAGCTCATTACCCGTTGGGCATCCTTGCCTGTCAAACCACTGCGTGAGGTTGTATCCTCGGTTAATCCCTTCTCAACCGCTTGCTTCATGATCTGATAATATTCATGCATTTTCTGAAATTCATGCTGTGCACTGCGACCTGTTTCTGCGGCCTGCTCCTCGAGCATCACTTCAGAGATGCGCAGCTGCCTTTCTTCGCAAAGCTCAGTTAACTGGGCCAGTGTACTAAACTTCATCTTAATGCACCTCCGTCAAATCGACTCTCTTCACTTTTCTTACGCCTGAAATGCTGCCAATCTCTATGATAAGCGACTTCGAAATCGAGCTATCCACTTCAATAACCGTTAAAGCTTCGCCGCTCCTGCCTTTACGATCTACATCCATATAACCAATATTCATATTCTCACGCAGAAGCATTTGGGATAGCTCCACAATCATGCCCGGTCGGTCTTGGTGATAAATAATCAATGTCGGATAGCTCCCGCTAAACCGGATATCAAAATCATCGATATGATTGACTTCAATCGTGCCCCCGCCAATCGAGGAACCGATGACCTTTACCTGATTGGTTTCCGTGAATAATTCCAATTGAACCGTGTTAGGATGAGCATACAGGCCCTTACCCTGGATAAAAGTAAATTCCATGCCCGATTCCCTCGCCGTTTCCATCGAAGAAGCGACCTGCTGATCATAGGTTTCATAATCCAGCAAGCCGCCAATAATCGCATAGTCTGTTCCATGCCCTTGATAAGTTTCCGCAAAGGAGCCATAAAACGTAATAGCTGCTTTTTGCGGTGTTTCTCCTAATATCTGGCGGGCTGTCCTCCCTAACCGAACTGCTCCCGCTGTATGTGAGCTTGAGGGTCCTATCATCGCTGGTCCAATAATCGAGAAAACATCCTTGAATCTCATATTTGCCTCCTGCCTAGGTTAACCAATCCTCCAGATATTGAGTAATATAAGCATCGTCATTCAAACTTGGATAATCCCAATATATCCGATCAATTTCTTCCTTTTGTCCCGAAGAAAGCACTTCGTGCGGATCCAAACACCCTAACACTTCAAGCAAGCCTTGACGCCGGAGGACCTCGTGGATCCCCGGAATGTGATGGATCGATACAAGCGACCTTACCATCTGTGACTTCAATATTCCACATTAGCCACTAATTCAATCGTATCTGCATTACGAGCTAACTTGATTTTGCTCCAGTAGTGCTACCACAGCCCAATGGCCCAGCAGTCCGCCAACCATTGCTTTCTTAACCATTGTATCATCGATATTAAAACAATAGCTAGCCAGTAAATCAATATATTATCAACATTTCCTTGTGTATAAAGCCATATCATCACGACGCTCCGAGGCACAGACTGGCCGCCCCACATCAAGCGATTGATACCGATTGAATGGCGCCATCTTGATCGCTATAACACCGGTAATATTGGCAAATTGTTCCGTAAATCATAGCTCAATTACGGGAGCAATGAAAAGCACGGTATCTGGGTAAGTCAGTAAGGCTCTACGAGAATGCAAGACATCCCCATCTATAGTAGGGAAAGAAAAAGCAGCCATCACAGAGGAATCTCTGCAACAACTGCTTTCTCAGTTCGGAACCCCTATCGTCGTGATCTTCCTCAATCAATAAAAAGGGAACTTTTGGGAGCCCATCGTTATCCCACTGAGAGGGCTTGATTCGAGGTACGGTCGGCCAAACGAGGTTCTCTATATACGGCTATTTATAAGCTGCAGCGTTCAGCAACGCTTTCGTATATTCCGACTTTGGCTCAGTAAGAACAGTTCTTGTGTCGCCCAGCTCTTGAATAACTCCGTCTTTCATCACAGCAACCTGATCCGCGAATCCTGAAATCGTTTCAAGTCGATGTGTAATATATAGGATAGACATTCCTTCAGATCGCTTCAAGGATAGCAGGAGCTGCAGCATCTCATCTTCTATGGTCGGATCTAATGCCGATGTAATTTCATCGGCAACTAGCAAAAGTGGCGACATGGACAGCGCTCTTGCTACCGCGATCCGCTGCTTTTGTCCCCCTGAGCATTCCGCAGGGTAACGCTCCAAAAAATCAGCAGACAGCTTCACCTTGGCAAGCAGCTCTTCAGCATGAACATATGCTTTTTTCTTGGGATATCTGCTCAAGCGTAGCGGCTCCGTAATAATATCCTTCACACGCCAATAGGGATTCATTGAACGGTCAGGATTTTGGAAAACAAGCTGAATACGTGAAGTTGGCCTATCCTTCTTGGGTGCTTGAAGGTTATTCGCCCAAGTGATCAAACCGCTTGTCGGCTGCTGCAAGCCAACTATCAACTCAGCCAATGTTGACTTGCCTGAACCGCTTTCTCCAATCAGTGCAAATATTTCATTGGGATGTAACGTTAAAGAAACTTTATCCACTGCTTTGGTGATTTGCCCTTTTTCGCTGCCTGCATAATGTTTGGAAACCTCTTCTACACGTAACAACGCGTTCACTCCCAGCTGAACTTCCCGTTATCCAAATTGATGATAAAGCTGATTACCTTTTTCTAAATAATGCTGCTTCTGTTCACCCTGTATCTGCACGCCATCCTGAAGTACGATAATGTTATCGGAGATATGCAGCGCTGCAGGAATATCATGTGTGATTAATAGAAGCGTCATATGATACTCCTTCACTTTACTGACAAGCAGGTCGAACACTTCTCTTTTAACAATCGGATCCAATGCTCCTGTAGGTTCATCAGCAATTAACACCTTAGGTTTGTTCACAAGCGCCAACGCTATCAACGCTCTGCTTAACATGCCGCCGCTTAATTGATGAGGATATAAAGACATGACATGGGCGCCTAGCTGTACCTCTACCAATGCAGCCACTGCCGCAGCTTGTTTCTGTTCCTTGCTGGTTTGCAGGCGCATCGTTTCATAAAACTGCTGGCCAATCGTCATAATCGGATTAAAGCTGTTCCTGGGATCCTGGAAAATATAAGCGGCATCCACCCATCTCTGCATCGTACATGGCTCGCCGTTCATGTAAATATGGTGGCCGTCAATCATAACGGTGCCGTCCACCGATTCATCCGGCACAAGTCCGTAAATGGTGCGGGCCATTGTCGTTTTGCCTGATCCTGATTCTCCGACCAAGGATGTGATGCTTCCCTGCTTCACCTCAAATGAAATCGGATAAATAATGCTCTTCACGCCATACGTTACTTTTAAATCGCGAACGACAATTGCTGATGGCTGTTCACCAGCCGCCGCCAAATGACAGCCAAGGGATACCCCTTCAACACAAGGTTCTTCACAGCCTGTTTTATGCTCCATTTCTTTCTCAGGTACAACACGGCTCTCTTTACGATTCAACCTAGCTGCAAAAGGATTTCCTGTCATCTTGCTCTCTCCGATAAGCGCAAGAGCAATGGTGACAAATAGAATGGCAACTGCAGGTGGCACGATCATCCAAAGCCATGCATCCGTAATAAATGTTTGTGTACGCGAGAACGCATCCTGAAGCATTTTCCCCCATGAAACTGTGCTTGGATTACCAACACCGAGAAAAGACAAGCTTGCTTCCATCGCTACGGCAGAGCGAAACGAAAGAATAAACTTTGTTCGCACAAGCGGCCTAATAAACGGAAGCAGATGATGAACCAATATATAACCTGTCTTCCCGTTATATAGCTGGGCTGCTCTGACAAATTCCCTTTCCTTCAGTGAAAGCACAGATGCTCGAATAAGCTTCATATATCCCGGCCAGGTTAGCAAGCCCAGCGTTAAAATTAATTGCCACGTACCGCCTCCTGTAAACGAAGCAACAATTAAAATGAGCAGTAAAGAAGGAAGAACCAACAGCATATTGGCTAAGCCGTTTAACAGCGGATCCAGCCTTTTGGAGTAGCCGGCAAGCAGTCCCAAGCTCGCACTTAAGAACGTGCTGATTAACGTTACCATCAAACCAATATATAGTGTAGTTCTAGCACCATGCACAAGCTGGCTGAAATTGTCTTGGCCAATAGCATTCGTACCTAGCCAATATTGTTTGGACGGAGGCAATAACCGGTCTGCATCTATCGTAAAAGGCGAGGAAGTGACAAGCGGCCCAAATAAGGCAACCAAAACAAAAATACCAAATAACAATAATCCAACACGCTGAGACCAGGTTAGCTTCATCCTTGCATACCTCTTTTCGCAGCGGTACGAATCCGCGGATCCAGATAAGGATAAATCATATCGGCGATAAAATTAAGAAGAAGTACAAATAACGTCATCAATAAAAACAAACCGTGCAATAACGGGTAGTCCCGGCCAAGAATCGCCTCTTGGAGCAGCTTGCCGACACCCGGGTAAGCAAACACGGACTCCACAAGTATAGAACCGGCCATCAGCGCCCCCATGCGAATAATAATCATCGTTACAAGCGGCAGCGCAGCGTTGCGGGCAATATGTTTGAATACAATTCCTTGCGAACCGATTCCCTTTGCCGAAGCAAATTCAACATACGGTTCATTGCGAACACGGATAGCCTCATTACGCATAAGCAAATAAATCCCCGCAAGACTTCCTATTGTAAGCGTAAGCGCAGGCAGTACAGCATGGCGAGCTATATCTGTCGCGTGGTCCATCCATAAATCAGAGCGTAAAAATGCTGTTTTAGCGCCGCTCAGTGGAAACCATTTAAGCTTTACTGACATTGAAATTAAAAAAACCATGCCAATTACAAACTCAGGAATCGTACTCAAGCTGAGCATGGACAAAAACAAGCCGCGATCCGTTTTACCAGGATATCGCCACGCAGAATAAAGCCCCGCAAGCAAACCGATAATAATCGAAAATATGCTCGCAATTCCTACAATAAACATCGTCCAAGGTAAGCGCTCTATAATAATAGAGTTCACCGGCGCTTTATGATTGATGGATAAGCCGAAATCCAATGTGAAAATGCCCTTCAAATATTTCATAAACTGTTGACCAACAGAATCATCCAAATGATAATATTCCAACATTGCCGCCTTCTGTGCTTCCGTCAAAAACACAACGCCCTCTTCGCCGCCACCCGTAATATATTCAACGGGCCCCCCCGGCAGAAGCCGAGGAAGCCAGAAGTTCAATAATAATACGAATACCAAAACGAGCAGGTAAGAACCGTATTTATTATTTTTTAAGATCAATTAGGAACACCTTGTTTTCCCATAGCGGCATACCATCAGCTATCCCGCCGTAAGTATTCTTCCACCGATCAAATGTTGCAGCTTTATGAATGTCATAGAATGGACGATGATAAAGCACTAGAGTAGGCAGCTCTTCGGCAAGAATATCTTGCATTTGGTTTACAATTTCACGGCGTTTTCCTTCATCAAGCTCTTGCATTTGCTGTTCAGCAAGCTTATGGAACTCATCAAGCTTCAAGCTTTTGCCGCGTGAGGACCACATATTGGCAGCTTGACCTGAAAACCATAGACGCAAATAATCCGGGTCCCCGCTGGCTCCAACATGGCCTGTCAATGCAATATCATAATTGTTTTCGCCTAATGCCACAGCAAAAGCAGCAGAATCAAGCTGTACAAGGTTTAATTCAATACCCACCTTTTTCAGCATTTCTTTCATCATGGTTGCATCCTGCATGGTTGAAGAGGTCATCAAATTTAATTTTAAATTTTCACGCATACCATCTGCATTTTTCTTATAGCCAAGCTCATCTAATATTTTTTCAGCTTGAGCAACGTCATAGGCGTATTGCTTAACATTTTTGTTATACCAAGGTGAATCCGTCGGAATAACACCGGCATTACCTACCATCGGTTGGCCGCCTGTTATTTTAGCTGAAATTTCTTCACGGTTCAGCGCATACGCAATGGCTTGACGTAAACGTTTGTCTCCAAGCTTAGCATGCTCCAAATTAAACGAAATGCGCACTACGCTGCCAGCCGGTTCACTTTTAATCGTTTTTAAGCCTGCTTTTTCAGCGGTTTGAACATCAGCATAGCTTGAAGTATACGTTTGATCGATTTCGCCGTTTTGCAAAGCGAGCAATTTATTAGATGCCGACACAAAGGCTAATTCATTTACCAGCACTTGGCCTTTAAAGAATTTATCATTAGCTGCATACAAATATTGCCCCGATGCAGATTCATATTTCTTCAGCTTATACGGACCTGTTCCAACCAAAGCAGCATCATCGCGGAACTCTATAGGCTTGGTCACCTTTTCCCAGACATGCTTAGGAATGATCGGCACGATACCTACCAAATCACTAAGGAAGGGTGCATATTTATTATTTAGATTGAACGCTACAGTCAAATCATTGATTTTTTCTACACTTTTAATTTGGCTGATGTCTCCATTCCAATTAAACGGGTAGGTTTTGTAATAGTTAAAGCTGAATACAACATCTTCTGCGGTAAATGCTTTACCGTCATGCCATTCTACATTCTCTTCAAGCTTGAACGTATAGGTGAGTCCGTTATTGGTTACTTCCCATGATTTGGCGAGCCATGGAATCACACCTTTATCATCTTTCCAAGTCAGCGTATCGAAAATAAGTGAATTTCTCAAATATCCGAAAGGACCCGATGAACTAAAGGCAAATGGAGACGGATAGCCATTATTGCTACCTGCAATTTTCAAAATATCTACTTTGGGAGTTGTTGTCGCCGCAGGGGCAGGAGCCTTATCAGCAGCTTCCTGTGAGCTTTTAGGCTGGGCATCCGTTGCAGTAGAGCTACCCGTCTCGTTCCCTCCAAGGCATCCTGTAAGGAGTATACCAAAGCTTAACATCATTAACGTCATTGACTTTTGCATCTTCATTGCAAACATTTCTTCTATTCTCCCCTGCTTATGATTATCATTCTCAATATTAGGTGTACATGGACATTAAATATGGCCTTTTGCCAACCATGGCAGAAAACCGTCTAAAAACCGTTCTGTCGCTGGCATAAAATAAGAACCATAATGATACTCAGGATCAAGCGTTGTTAAGATCAGCGTGCCCTTTGTACTTTTCTTGTCCACATAGAGAATCGAACCGTCATTCTCAATCTCAATAAGTGACTCCACTTCCTGTTCAGGGAAAAATACACCATGATAATGCCATGTTGCATCTTCAAGCTGAATATAACGGAATAAATCATGTTCCGGCTTTGCCAACACTAGGCCGCTACTAGCACCTGGTTCAAGCCACCACCAAAAATTTGTAGGACGGGTCTCCCAACGATGGCCCGGAAACCAGCTTTGGTGCTGGGCACCTAAAGCAACGACTGTTTTTCCACTATTCAGAAAAGCATGAATTTGATCCATATGACGCGTAACCTGTTCCTGGTGAAGCTGTGAAGAGACAATCAAAACATCAAACTGATTTAAATCTATTTCAGCAAGCTTAGGCAAATACAACAATTCAGCTATATATTGTTTATATTTGGGTTCCGTAAAAGAACGGTGCTGATGCGAGCTGCCTGAATAGAGAGCCGCTATCTTTCTCATACTTGTGCCCCCCTCGTCTGCTGCAGCGCCTGATGCTCTGCATAGAGAAATCGATAAAACTGCTCTCCGATCCGTCCTGCACTATTATTTCCGTGACGATATTTCAAAAGATTGCGGCCTGCATGTACAACAATTGTTCCCTGGCTGCTTAGACGATCGATATACGTGATCGGCTCTTCTCCTGCGAGCCTTAACAACACTTCTGCCCCTTCGGGTATCGGATGATGACCTCGGCTAAAAAAACCAGATACCCCTTTGTTGTATGTAATATCATCTGACAGTACACCTTCAAAGATCGGATGATCGAGCACTGTCACTTTATAATCAAGATGACTGTGAATGGTTTTGGGAACAAATAAAGACGCGCCAGGAATCCAGTAACGGAATAAATGTCCGCCAAAAAACAATACATGGCCCTGATCCAAAAAATTCCGAATGCGATCTTTTTGTTCGAACATTAATTCTTGATCAATGAATTCGTCAATAACTAAAAACTTATGACCCGCTTCAAGAAAATCATATGAAGCGAAGTCATACTGATCAAGCACCTTCGTATTCGGATCAATTTGTCCGTCGCGAACGGTTTGCTCACTAAAACTTGCACCTGAATCTAATAGAAGGAAATCAGCTACTGCAGTCTGGCTCATGAAAGTCTTTTAACCTCCAGCAGCTCGGATTGCGGAAGTGAAAGTGCCTTTTTACACAAATCAGCCTTAAGCTGCGTATTTGCTGCTTTATCCTCTTCTGTCATCGTACCTTCTCTGCCTTTTTTCAAATACTCATAAAATACTGCCGGTAAAAAATTCGGCTTCAATGAAACTTCCACCGATGCCCCTTGTAAATCCGAAATAACGTATGCATAGGACTGAGGACGGTACGGGTCATATTGGGCAGCGGGATAATTCACATCAACCGTATAAGCTTCGCGTGTCACAGCCCGAGTTATATATTCGAACGCGTCACGAAAGCCTGGTCCTGCATGACCGGAACGTACGGACAAACTGCTGCGTTCGGGAGCTTCCTCGTTATACAGCTCAGCTAATGCCGCCTGAACGACACGGAAACCTACACCGATTGCCATCAAAGCTAAATTCCCATGATAGTTGCGAAGCTCAGAGAACTGCAAGGTTAAAAGTTCCCCGCGATCTTTTATTTTAATAACTGACATCATGCACACCCCATTCTAATTGATAACCATTCTTGATGATAATCATTCTTGATGACAATCTTACTATGAATGATAATGATTTTCAATATCTAAGCTCTTATTATAAATGTTTGTATGTCTGTTTAGTGAAGGAAAAATCTAGGATGTTATCTTCTAGAGAATCATTTTTAATCATAGAGTTTCTTTAATATGACAGCATTTCATCCATATCAATAACAAGCTTGTCTGCTCGCAAGCGATCTATTTTCCATAAGAAAAACCTAGCCTGCGGCTAGGCCCTTGTCTAAAACCATACGTATGAGCATGGGGGAGAAAATTGGGTATGGGTTTGCAGCTTTACTCATCATATTACCTCAATTTATGGCTTTGCAGTGCCAAGTATATGTTGCTTTAATTGTATAAGTTCTATATTGGCATTACCAATAACCTGCTGTGGCGCTGCGCCTGGACGAGGTGTATATTCCAAAGGACTCACACCTTTGAGGTTAATTCTGACAAAGTCCTTTACGATGCGAATTTTATCCGCTGGCGTCGCTATTGACGGTACGAACCATGAGGATTTCTCCGTGTCTGTAGACAAGCAAGAGCTGTTTCGCCTCAGCGACGATGCCGTGTAACGCAAAAAGGAGCCTGCCACCGTACTTCAGTGGCAAAGCTCCTTTTTGATTTGCAGTATGGAGACGAGGCTTGGCTGGGCAAAAACCACAATTCGACGGAGTGCTACTAGAGCACTGTTCCCCAAATGTTCTAGAGGAGCAGTGCTCGTTAATACTGTTATAGTTGATTCTTCATTAGGTGGCTAATCCACTGTACCAATTTTTAAAGCTTACCCTCAGCAAGCCATGGCAAAAATCCATCTAGATATCGTTCGGTTGCCGGCATGAAATAGGAGCCAAAATGGTGTTCAGGGTCCAAGGTTGTGACTATTAATGTCCCCGGTGTACTCACTTTGTCTACATATAGAATGGCTCCATGATCTTCGGTAGCAATTAAAACGTCCACGCCATCCGGCGGGTAGTAAACCCCATGCTGGTGCCAGGTTGCATCTTCCAGCGTTATATATGTAAATAAATCATGCTCAGGCTGAGTAAGCACCAGTCCACTTGATTGTTCCTTATCCAACCACCACCAGAAGTTGGTCGGCCTATGCTCCCATTTCTGCCCGGCAAACCAGCTTGTAGGCTGCGGTCCATGGATAACAATCGTACCTCCCCGCTCCAGAAAGGCATCGATCTTGGCTTTGGATTGAACAACTAAACCTTGATGAAGCTGCGAAGGAAAAAACAGTACATCGAACTCATCAAGTGATTGCTTAGCAAAATCCGGCAGATAGATGATCTCATCTAGATAACGACGGTATTTGGGCTCGTTCAAGCAACGGTAATGCTGCGAGTTTCCGCTGTATAATGCAGCAATTTTCCTCATGAATGAACACCCCTCTCCACAATCCGACTATGTTCCTCACGGATCCAGTCGATCAATTGAGCGCCTATCCGGCTAGTCGTCGTCGACAGATCGTTATATGCCAGCAGATCATTGCCCGAATGAACAATAATCGTCCCCCTTGTGCTCTGACGATCGATATAAGTGATCAGTTCTCCACCCGGAAGAGACAGCAGCCCTTCCGCTCCAGATGGAAGCGGATGATGGCCGCGAGCGAAGAAGCCAGAAACACCTTTCCTAAATGTCATATCCTCTGTTAACACACCCTCGAATATAGGATGGGGCTGCGCAATGGATACAACATAATCTTTATGGCTGTGAAT
This sequence comes from Paenibacillus agricola, assembly GCF_011440305.1. Taxonomy (GTDB): domain Bacteria; phylum Bacillota; class Bacilli; order Paenibacillales; family NBRC-103111; genus Paenibacillus_S; species Paenibacillus_S agricola. The sequence continues at coordinate 293,042 of NZ_JAAOIW010000008.1, forward strand.
ACTCTTCGGAATGAATGCCTTGGCGCCAGGCAACCATTCACGGAATAAGTGTCCGCTAAATAACAGCACCTTACCTTGATCAAGAAATTGGCGGATAATCTCCTTCTCCCGGTACAGAAATTCCTGATCGGTCAACCCATTGACTACCATACAGATATGTTCTGAAGAATCATAACTTGGCAGGTCGTACGCATCAAGAAAGGTATAGTCCTCTTTAAACTGAAGGTTTCTTATATGATCCTGAGCAAAGCTGCTATCTGAATGCAGCATCAGAAAGTCTTTGTTGCTCATGCGATTTCCCCCTCAGCCAGCCAAGGGAAGAAGCCATCTAGAAACCGTTCCGTTGCCGGCATAAAGTACGACCCGAAATGGAATTCGGGATCAAGTGTGGTAACCACCCATGTTCCTGCTGAACTCACCTTGTCTATATATAGAATGGCTCCATTATCTTCCGTCGTAATAAGCACCTCTGCACCCGCAGGAGGCCAGAATACACCATGATAATGCCAGGTTGCATCCTCCAGCGTTAAATACTTGAATAGGTTGTGCTCAGGCTGTTGTAATTCAAGTCCGCTCTTCGCATCCTTATCCAGCCACCACCAGAAATTCGTCGGTCTGTTCTCCCAATTTTGCAAGGGAACACAGTCCGCACTCTGCGGCCAGAATAATACGACTGTACCTCCATTATCGGCAAACCTTTGAATCCATGGCGTAATACGCTCCATTAAGCCCGCATGCAGTCGTGAAGGAACAATAATGGCATCAAATTCATCAAACGATGTTTCTGTTAGCTCAGGCACATATAGAATGTCCGACAAATATTGTTTGTATTTCGGTTCATTCCAGCTGCGATATTGATAAGATACCCCTGCGTATAAAGCTGCGATTTTCCTCATTGTGCTACACTCCTTTGTTGAAGATGAACATATTCGCTACGAATCCAGTCGATCAAGCGTTTGGTAATCTGTCCGGTGGATTCGGTTGGATCTTGGTAACCAAGCAAGGCATTACCCGAACTCACGAATAAGGTCCCCTCTGTACTGACACGATCAATATACAAAGTAGGCTCACCGTCAGGCAAGGTCAGTACCACCTCTGCTCCTGCCGGAAGTGGATGATGCCCCCGTGCAAAGAAGCCAGCTACACCCTTCCTATAAGACAATTCATTAGGGTCAACACCTTCAAAGATCGGATGAGCTTGATGAAAGTTGACCTCATAATCCTGATGACCACGAATCTCCTTAGGGATAAATGAAGCAGCGCCCGGCAGCCAAGGAAGAAAGAGGTGTCCTCCGAAAACTAGCACCTTGCCGCTATCGACAAACTTGCGGATTTTCTCCTTATGCTTTAACAAGAGCTCCTGATCAATAGAGCCTTGAATAATTAGAGCGATATATGGCTCCAAATTTGCTTGGGGAAAATCATAAACATCCAGCATAGCAAAGGTATGTTCAAGAGAAACCTCACCCATACCTACACTTTGTGCATTTAGTAATAAAATATCTTTATTCTCCATCGTTTCCACCCTCTCCTTAGTCTACCTCTCATCATGGAGTCGAAAGCAAAAGCAGCTTGCCGCTCGACTGCTGTAAGTAGGAAGCTTTTGTTGCGCCCTGTAACATTTTTAACTCCTCATAAGGAAGCCGAAAGCCTTTGAGCTCTTCTAACAAAACAGCCGGCATCAGAAATCCGTTGTAAAACCCCGATTCGAATTGAAGCTCAGCATGGTTCTGGTCATTGTTAAGCACCTGTCCGATTAGAATTACATTTGCACCCGGCTGCTCAAACACGGTATAGATGTGATCGGAACGAAAGTAATAGTGTAAACTACTTCGCTCATTAAGCCACTCTTCATTCATTTCATAAGCGGCATCATTGGGGACGGACATTCTAGAGCGAGGAGCTACCCATTCCCTCCATCCTCCGATCACCAGCTGTTTATCCTTGTCAAGCGCGGCTACGAGCTTATCCTCTACTTCACTGTCCCAGTCGATATCCAAGAAATTGGATTTCTCCTCCAACGAATAATCCTTCACGCTGTCAAGATATGGCTGTCTCAGCGCTAAATTTCTCCCGATCGTATCCAGCAGCTCTCGGTAGCGGGACAGTGTATCCTTTGTCAGAACAAGCTGTGAGTAGTCCGTGTGCAGCTGTTCAAGCTCATGCAAGTAGGCATTCAGATTACGCTCCATCAGCCACTGATTGCCCAGCAGATCGACGACATCACTCGATTGTTGAAGCATGCTGGCCCACATATCCAAACCCTGCTCATTGTAGAACAGTAATTTATCGACTGCGACTGTCTGCTTCAGCTTGTATTCCTTTTCCTTCGTATTCATACGTGGAATTAATTCGCCGATTTCTGCTTCAATCGAATCCACTTCTTGCTTTAGCTTATTAGTCGTTGACTCATCGTGAACGGAAGCCAAATACTCGGCGAAGGCGCCCGTCAAATGTGCATACACATTCGTTGCGCCAACCCATAAAAGCACCAACAGTAACCCTATAATCAACCGCTTATACATGGTTGATTATCCTTCGAGTAGATAAATAACTGGCAAACAAAGCAAGGAAGGAGCCCGAGAGCAGCATACAGAGCATCATTCCATTAAGCGATGTTGAGATAAAATGGAAAATAAATGGGAATTGACGTTCCAACGCCACAAACATATATCCGCTCATTACATATAAAACAATTGCTGCCATTGTGCTGCCAATAAACCCGATCAGCAGTCCCTCGAACATGAATTGGCCCCTGACATGCATCGGCTTCGCTCCTAGCAGCAGCTTCACGCGAATTTCCTTTAATCTCTGGTATAATGCCAATCTCACAGCTAAGAACACCGTCAGAAAAGCAATAATGACAAAAAAGAGCAGCAGCATGACTCCGAATTTATTCAATTGATTGGACCAATAGACAACCTGTTTGGCAAGCTTCTGAGGGTAAATCACTTCCGTTATTCCGGGTATTGGGCGCAGCATCTCTGCTATTTGTTCGACAAGATCATAATCTACTAGCTCTAATCGAACAGCATTGGGGAGATCACTGTCCTTAAAGGTCTGAAGCAAGAGCTCCCTCCCTTGGAAGAATCCACTCAAGCTTGCAAGCAGCTGTTCCCGCGTCTCGACGCTGACCGATTTCACGAAATTTTTACTCTCCATAATTTTTGCAAGTTCCTGTACATCAACTGCGGAATCCACATAAACCTTCACGCCAATTTGCGATTGCATGTAGCCCATCACACCCACAAGTCCTGAACGAAGCACAAGCAAGCTGCCCAGCAGCAGCATAGCCATGAATACCAGCGCTGCTGCTGCAAGCGCAGCACCTATATTTCGTGCTATCCCTTCCCTTGCGTCCCGAAGATAGTACTTAAATAAGCTCATTTGCAGTTACCCTTCCCTCAATCATCTTCCATGCTTTGGAGGGAAATTCAGCTACAAGCCGATCGGAATGGGTAACGACCAGCATTGCAAGCTGTGATTCCGCTTGGAGCTCCAGGAGCAAGCGGATAATGTCAGAAGCGGTTTCCGAATCGAGGTTACCGGTTGGCTCATCCGCCAAAATAAGCGCAGGGCGATTCAATAAGGCCCGTACGATGGCTACACGCTGCAGCTCTCCTCCTGAGAGCTGGTCGGGAAAAGCCTCTTCCCTTCCCTGCAATCCGACTCGAAGCAGCAGGCGATTGATTTCATCCACCATATCGCTATGGGAAACACCAACAACCTCTCCTGCCAAAGCTATATTCTCAAACACAGTTTTTCGCTCAAGCAGCTCAAAGGACTGAAAGATGACGCCAATCTTTCGTCTTAGCTCATACTTCGGAATGCTTTCAATGGGCTTACCTGCAATTTCGATTTGTCCTGAGAAATCACCGATGTCTCGATAGAGCAGCTTGAGCAGCGTACTCTTGCCCGATCCCGAACGCCCTTGAAGAAAGGCGAATTCACCCGGGGCCAAATGCATATTCAAATCCTGAAGCACGGAACGCTCACCGTACCTTTTGTTAAGCGATTGGATGCGAATCATGTTCGTAAATTCCTCCTCGCTGTGCACCTATCCTGATGATCTAATCTAATCTGATTAGAGGTGATTCAGCTCCATGAGTGCTGAAATTAAGCTTTGAGTAAAAGGATGCTGCGGGTTGTCGATCACCTGCTTTGGACTACCTGACTCCACAATGACACCCCGATCAAGCACGATTAGACGATCACAGAAATGATAGGTCAGAGCAAGGTCATGGGTAATAAAAATGGTTGACGTGTTATGTCTCTTACGCAGTTGGTCCATGAGATCGAGTAGCTCCAGCCTAAGGGATGAATCCAACATCGAGGTCGGTTCATCGGCAATGATGAGTCTGGGATTGCATACGAATGCACGTGCCAAGCCTACTCTTTGCCGTTCACCCCCTGATAGCTCATGCGGATAACGATTCATATAACGCTCGGGTGATAGGCTCACCTCCGATAAGGCATTGCTAACGAGCTTCCAAAGCTGCTCGTTATTGTTCTTGTATGTATTCTGAATCACCAGCGGCTCCGCCACCAGCTGGCCAATGGTCATACGCGGCGACAAAGACTCGTAGGGATCTTGAAAAATCATCTGTATCGAGCTTGTCACTGCTTTCCTGCGGGCACCCTTTAGGCGCAATATATCTTGGCCTTCGTAATAAATCGATCCACGATCCGCACTTTCCAGACCTGCAATGATCCGTCCAATTGTACTTTTTCCTGCGCCACTTACACCAACAAGACCGATAGTTTCATTATGTGAAACCCCAAAATCTATCCCATTCAAAACCGCTACATTTTTCAACGAATGGCTTGAATCGCCATAGCTCTTACTTAAGCCACGAACATCAAGCAGCAGCTCATTTGTCATATCGTTCCCCCCAACACCAGTTCAGCTTGCTGAGCACCCTGGTCAGAAGGGGTGTTGCGTTTCTTCAACCGTGGTATGGAATCGATCAGTCGACGGGTATATACATGATTGGATTCATGAGCAATCTGGTCTGTTGCTCCCTCATCTACAATTTCCCCCTGCTTCAAGATGATAATCCGGTCAGCAAGCCTCAGCACGACCGGCAAGTCATGGGAGATGAATATCATCGACAGTCCAAGCTGCTTCTGCAGGCTTCTCAGCAAGTTAATAATCTCAACCTGAACCTTAACATCAAGACCCGTTGTTGGCTCATCGGCAATAACGAACTCGGGTTCGTTAATTAAAGCCATAGCGATAACGACTCTTTGACGCATCCCACCGCTTAATTCATGGGGATAAGCCGAACCCCAACGGGCAGCCATGCCAACCTGTTCAAGCAATTGGTCGATCCGCCTATTTAAGCTCTCTTTGTTCATTCTACGATGGCAAAGAACTGCCTCAGCCAATTGCGTACGAATCGTTAATACAGGATTAAGTGCATTCATAGCAGCTTGTGGGATCAACGCAATCTTACTGCCCCTAGCTTTGCGCAGCTCCTCGCTCGAAAGCGATGCAAGATCGCAGCCATACAAGCGGATGCTGCCCTGTTGGATCTCTCCCGGGGGCTTCAATAATTGCATAATAGCCGCAGCAATCGTTGATTTCCCACTGCCAGACTCGCCGACAATACCAACAACCTCGCCTTTTCCAACATTAAAGCTGACCTCGCTCAATGCTGTTACCATTCCTTGATCCTTCGGATAGACGACAGTCAGCTTATCCACCTCTATAATTGAGCTCAAGCTTTCATCCAACATGAGCTTTTCACTGCGAGCCTGCTTATTCTTGTTGGAGGCGATGCGATACATAGTCCGTAGTCGAGGGCTTACCCGTTCTTCCAGCCAGTAGCCAATAAAGGAGAAAGCCAGTACGGTGATGACGATACCTAAGCCTGCTGGTAATACCCACCATAACCAAGCATCCGTCAGAAACGCGCCACGGGCATTGGCGTAATACAACATACTGCCCCAGCTTTTCGTTAAGGGATCACCCAAACCAAGGAAGCTTAAACTGGATTCCATCATAATCGCCACGTTTACCGTCTGTACGAATTGCGGGATAATTAAAGGAACAACTCCGGGAAAAATATGTTTACGCAATAAGTAAAAATCACCCGCGCCCATTGAACGAGCAGCTAATACAGGCCCCCGTGTGCGGAGAGATAAAATCTGTGAACGCGTTTCCCGTGCTACCTTAGACCACATGACCAAGGCAATTACCATGATCTGCGTCGTCCAGCTCGGTCCCAGGAATACCCCGATGACAATCATAAGCGGCAAGAAAGGCAATGTCATACTGATATCGATAATTCTCATAAATATGGCGTCGATTCTCCCACCCCAATAACCGGCCACAAGTCCAATTATTGTACCAATGACCAATACGGCTAGAGCACCTAGCAGTCCGACAGACAATGACACCCGTGCCCCAACAACGAGCTCCGCCAAGATGTCCTGCCCCATATCATTCGTACCCAGCCAATGGCTGTTTGCCGGAGCAGATAGCGGTGTACCTGATCTCTCCTTAGCATCGTACTTCACCAGAAACGGACCTATTAAAGCCAACAGCAGCATAAAGAGCAGCATGCTAAAACCTAACAAGCCCATCTTTCCAGACATACCTGTTAAACCTAGTTTATTATATAATCTACCACTCATACGGATCCCTCCACTGGTTTACGAATACGAGCACGAGGGTCAACGAGTGGATAGGTTAAATCAGCCAATAGATTAGCTAGTATTACACCGATGGTAATCATTAAGAAGACTCCCTGCATTAACGCATAATCGCGCGCGATCACACTCTCAAACAATAAGCTCCCGATACCCGGATAGGAGAATACCGTTTCTACAACAACAGCTCCGCTGACTAATATCCCCAGACTCATCGTGACATGGGTATACACAGGCAGCAACGCATTGCGCAAAGCATGCTTGTATATGATGCCGCTCTTTCGTACACCCTTGGCTTCCGCCATCATCATATAATCCTGTCCCAATGTATCGAGCATCGAGGAGCGAGTCAGCAGGAAGTTGGTGCCAGCCGAAGCAATGGTAATCGTAGCAACCGGAAGTATCAAATGACGTATAACATCCATCACATACGACCAATTATCCGTCTTAAACATAGGAGCAGCCCCGAAGGTCGGAAGCCATCCAAGCGTAACTCCGAATACGGCAATGAGGATCATCCCGACCCAGAATGCGGGCATCGACTCGAGGGTTAAAATAGCAGCCAACAAACCGACATCTCTTTTCTTCCCTCTGTTCCATGCCGCATAGGCACCAAGGATGATCCCTATCAACGGACTTAAGACCAATGCAGGTAGAACAACAATCAAGGTCCAAGGCATGCGTTCTCCTAGCACACTTGTGACTGGCTTGCCGAACTTAGTGGAGATGCCCAGATCAAACTGAACAGCTCCACCCATGAACCTGCCATATTGCTCGAGTACTGTGCCATCCAAACCGAGCTCCTTCTCAATCCGCTGACGTTTCTCAGGAGTGAGCTCGTTCGCTGTCTCAGAACCGATAACGAATGACAAAGGGTCACCTGGTGCAAGACGAGGTAAAGAGAAATTAATAGTAAGGGCTACAATAATAACAAATGCATACTGCACAAACTTACGACCAAGCCTCAGGAGGAAGACCCTTCTTCCTGAGGTTTGTAATTGTTTTTCATTCATAGAAGAGTCCCTTCTCCCTTTCTTGCAAGCCTTCTATTTTGTACCTGTAGCTATCTTTCTTCCCGCTTCATTTAATAACGAATATTTATGGAAGATACCAAAGCCAGGGGATTGAATCCATGAATCGAATCTATCCGAGCGATACGCCCAGTTTTGCTCTGGATAGAATAGCACTAGACTTGTTGGTTGACGGTTAAACAGCTTTTGCATATCGAACGATATCAGCTTACGGCCTTCAATCGTCGGCTCAGCTTTCCACTTCTCGAATAGAGTATCCCATTCTGGATAAGCAAGACCCTTCTTCCACAAATAATCAGCGCGATGGGACATAATGAATTGATCGGGATCAGCTACACCATGTGCTCCAATATTGCCGATAGTAAGATCGAAATTTCGTTCCGAAGATATCCCCGCAAGAGTTCCTGCATCCATAACCTCCACCTTGAGGTTAACGCCAACTTTCAAGAATTGCTCCTTCAACAGCTCAGCGGTACGGATAAAGGTAGGCTCAGCGGAAGAAACAGCCAGCCTTATATCAAGCTTCTTACCGTCCTCTGATTCACGAATACCATCACCATCACGATCAATAAGCTTCAGACTGTCCAGAATGCTCTGAGATTGCTTGGCATCATACGGCGTGCTCAGATCGGGATTGGTCCAAGGTGAATCTGGATGTGGATATCCTTTGAAAGCAGGACGCGCATGTTTCAGTAATACAATATCAGTAATCGCCTGACGATCAATCGCTAACGAGAGTGCATTACGGAACTCATGGATATTGAGCGGGAATCTCTGATAATTGGTCCTGAGCTCAGCGATCGTAAGCTCTGGTGTTGTCGTTACCTTAATATTAGCCGCACCTTTGAAGGTATCTAGCAATTCCGGCGGTACGCTCTTCGCCGCAGCATCGATCTCTCCGGATCGAAGCGAATTGAACATCGCAGTCTGATCCTTGATAATTGGCATATACAACGTTTTAACAGCCGGTTTGCCCATGAAGAAATCCTGATTGGCTTCAAGCTTATAATATTGATCAGGCACATATTCAACCAGTTTGTAAGGTCCTGTTCCAACGGCCAGTTCTGTGTATTTACGCGGATTTTCTACTTTGCTCCAAATATGCTTTGCAAGGATCGGCAAGTCTGCGAGGGTTACTGTCTTCAAAGACGGGCAGGCATATGCACAAGTAAACTTAACCGTGGATTCATCAAGCAATGTTATTGTACTGATCTGTGGCACATCACTAACATGGTGCGAGTGTCTATTCTGCGGACCATCGCGGTAATACTCATAAGTAAATTTCACATCTTCTGCTGTGAATGGTGTTCCATCGTGCCATTTGACACCGCTGCGCACCTTGACTACCCAATTAAGGCTGTCTACTTGCTCTGCGGATTCAGCTAGCCATGGCTGTGGCTCAGCAACATAGGGTGAAGGGCCAAACAATTTATCAAATACCAGCTCCGTCATGAAATCAACACTAGTGTTATAAATATTGAGCGGTCCAGCGTCAGTAGGGACGGCGATTTTCAGTTGTTCGATTTGTTGAACGGCTGCTGCCGGAGTATTCGTTGCTGTATTCGCAGCTGTATTCTCTGTTTTATTCGTGCAGGCTGTAAGCATTAATGTCGCAATTAACACACAACTTATGTAAAACCTCTTACTTCTAACAAACAACATGCTTGCATCCCCCAACAGTTTATATTTGCTTACCAAAAACTACTTTCATACCAATATGTAGAATCTCTTTGTGTGGTGCAGTGCACGTTCACACAGTATGGGACTAAGCTCGGCTAACTGTACGATTCCCTCCTTGCTCTCCGAGATAAATGATCGTCATTACGCTAAAGATAAATATAATACAAGTGATAACGATTATCAATATCATCGAATGACTTCCGCATTGAAATACTGAGTCTGGGCTAGTAAAAATCCATCCTTATTAAATTTTTGAATACATCTATTTATTTATTTGATACCACACGTTTTTAACTACAAAAAAGCCGCCCAGTGCCTTTCACTATGTTGGAAAGATAGCACCCCTGCGGTCGGATATGCCAGCCTAGCGGGACACATCCACAATCCACCGCAGCCTGATGATCCGGACATTTGGGGAGAACGTTTGCCTAACTCTTCAATGTCTTTGGACCTTGACTAATTGACCTTAAGTAGCACGATGGGTCTCAAGTATTTCGCCGCGTCCGTAGACAAGCAACATCGGTTTCGCATCAGCAGCGACGCTGTGTAACGCAAAAAGGAGCCTGCCACCGTATTCAGTGGCAAAGCTCCTTTTCGTTGTTGTGGATTTGCAGTATGGATACGATCCGCTGTGTGGCAAATCCACAATTCGTCGCCGTTTGATGTCACCTTTTACAATGTGGCCATTACCCCTTGGAAACAGCGCTAAGTTTTTTATGATTTGAGAAATATTTTTCTAAATATGCGAATAATTGTTCAAATGCTAATATCAAAACCCAATAGACAATGGCAATGAGCACATACATCTCCAAGTAACGGTAAGTAGAACCAGCCTCCATCTTTGCAACTGCCATAATATCAATTACTTTTATCGTAAAAGCAAGTGACGTTTGCTTAAATAAAGCAATAAACAAGTTTGCAAAATTCGGAATGGCACTTACTAATGCTTGAGGAATAAAAATACGAATCATCGCTTGTGGTAATGTCATTCCAACCGATAAAGCAGCTTCCATTTGATTATAGTCCACTGCACGAAGGGCAGCATACCAAACCTCTGCCTGATAGGCTGCTGTATACAGTGAAAAAATGAGAAGTGCAATAAATGTCTTGTTAAACTCGACAGGAAAGAATGTAACGGCAAAAGCCTCATTTAAATGCACAAATACCTCTGGTAATCCAAAATAAACAAGGTACATTTGAACAAGTAAGGGGACCCCACGGAAAATGGAAATGTACGCTGTTGCTATTTGTGAACATACAGGTATTTGATAAGAACGAACTATAGATAGTAAAAAGCCAAGAATAAATCCAATGGCTGCCGATACCAAAACCAACAGCAACGTTCTTGGTATGGCATCAATAATTAAAGGCAGCTTGCTCAACATATAATCCCAATCTAGTAACATGTTAAATCACCCCTACGCCCTTCTAGCCATAATCTTATATTTCCGTTCCGTACGATTTTGATAAAAGGCAAGCAAACGACCAAATAACATCGAACAGAACCAATATATAAACGATACAGCTAGATATGTTTCAATCAGGGTTATCCCATAATTACGTTGGGTTAATATTTGGGCTTGACCCATGATATCAACAACACCGACTGTAAAAACCAAAGACGATTCTTTAAAAATCGTAATTGCATTATTTCCAACAACCGGAATTGAAATGCGTAGCATTTGTGGAATAATGATGCGTCGCAACGATTGGAAATATGACATTCCGACTGCACTCGCTGCCTCATGCTGTGATTTCGGTATGGCTAAATAGGAAGAACGAATCACTTCCGACATAACAGCTCCACAATGCAATCCAAAGGCGATCACTGCAAACGTAAAATTACTCCATGAGTTAATTTGGATGCCAACTTGAAGCAATAGCTTGGGTACTCCGTAAAAAATTAAAAATAATTGTACGATACCAGGTGTACAACGCATAAAAGAAATATACACAATAATCAATTGGGAAAGCACTGGGATTCGAAAAATTCGAATCAGCGCTAATACGAATCCCAGTAAGGTGCCCCCGACTAATGCCAATACCGTAAAGGATAACGTAAGGGGCAGTTTAGGCAGCAGCTTCCAAAACGCATCTATGACTTCTGCAAAATTAATCAAAAGGTTGCCCCTCCGTTCAAAAAAATATTAGTTCAACTTTACGTCTTCAAGAGGCTTGAACATGTTCACCTTAAAATATTTTTCAGAAAGTGCTGGCAATGTACCGTCTTCCACCAATGCTTTTGTTACTTCATCAAAACGTGCTGCTAGATCTTTTTTCTCTTTGTTAAATAATACCCAAATCGGTTCTTTTGTTATATAAGCTGCAATTTTCAAAGGTAATTTCAATTGCGCATTTACGTTGTCAAATACGGTTGTGTTTGTTAAAAATGCGTCATATTTACCGCTAGCTACCCATTGTACGGACTCTGCATCTGTAACCGCATCGATATCCTCTGCAATAATTGGATTACCAGCATTTTTCTTATTGTAATCGACGACTACTGTACGTAATCCGGTGGATGGGCTCATCGGAGTTAATTTCTTCCCTCTCATATCATCCAATCTATGAATATCATTACGATCATTTTTCACGATCAAAGAGTTCAAAGAATAACCGTATTCTACATTACTGAACAAATATTTAGCTTCGCGCTCTGGGTTACGGTAGTAGAAGTTTGCTGCGAAATCATATTTACCAGACTCAACACCAACAAGCATAGCTTCACGAGCGATTTGTTCATATTCGAACTTATATTCTGGTAGACGCTCATCCAACAATTTCAAATACTCAACCGTGTATCCTTCCATTTCATTCTTGTCATTCGAATAACTGAATGGAGGATTGGGTACTGCATTACGTGCTACCTTAAGTACAGTTACCTTTGCAGCAGCAGTTTCGCCGCCGCCTGTTGAAGGCGCTCCGCTATTGTCTTTGCTTGGGCTAGAGCCACATGCAGTTAAAGCCATAACCGATGCTAAAATAATTGCTACTAAAGAAATCTTTTTCATATTCAATACTCCCCTTTTTACTATCTACTTAGATATCATATGACCATTCTGATAGGTGACTACTAATAAACTCTTTGGTTCGCTGCTGCTGAGGGTTAGAGAAAAACTCCTTCGGATCAGCTTGTTCTACGACGTTCCCTTTTTCCATAAAAACTACACGTGTGGAAATATCCCGGGCAAAACTCAATTCGTGCGTAACGATAATCATCGTTACACCTTCTTGAGCTATTTTTCGAATGACATTCAGCACTTCTCCAACCAATTCTGGGTCTAATGCAGACGTTGGTTCATCAAATAAAATAACTTCTGGATCTAAAGCGAGTGCTCTCGCGATACCGACACGTTGTTGTTGCCCACCAGATAATTGAGATGGATAATGATCTGCTTTGTTTGCCAATCCAACCTTTTCAAGTAAAGCCAAGCTTTTTGCTTTCGCTTCCGCTCTTTTCATTTTCTTTACAACAAGCAAACCTTCCATCACATTTTCCAATGTATTTTTGTTGGCAAATAAATTATACGATTGAAATACCATCGCTGTTTTTCTACGTAGCTGCAAAATATCTTTGCGGGATAATTTCTCGGTATTGACCGATAAGTCACCGATTGTAATCGTTCCCTGATTAGGTCTCTCCAACAAATTAATGCATCTTAAAAGTGTTGTTTTCCCTGATCCACTTGGACCGAGAATCGAAATGACATCACCGCGATTGACCTGTAGTGAAATTCCTTTCAACACTTCTTCCGAACCAAACTTTTTATGGATATTTTCTAACTGAAGCATTTCTTTTCCACCCCCAATTCTCTCGATGCTCAATCGATATCAGTGACCCTATCAAGATTTAGCATACCGATTTGGAACGAAATCCAGTCCCAGGTTTCCACGCAATGTTGTAGATTCATACTCTTCTCTAAACAATCCCCGTTCACGCAAGATCGGTAATACAAGGTCAATGAACTCACGCGTTCCTTCACTATATGGAGGCCATACGAAGAAACCGTCACATGCTCTACCTTCAAACCATTTTTGCATACGATCTGCAATTTGTTCAGGAGTTCCTACAAACTCGGATTTTGGTGTGCCATAACGGAATGCAGCTTCTCGAAGTGTTAAGCCTAATTCTTTTGCTGCTTTTTTAATACGATTTGCCATATAGCTATAGCCTTCATTACCTTCATCCTGCAAATCAGGGAACGGTGCATCTGGATCGAATTTAAACAAATCCACATTTTTAAAGAACAACTTTATTTCTGTTAACGCCTCTTCATAGGTGATATAAGAAAGAACCTCTTCAAATTTTGCCTTTGCTTCTTCTTCTGTTCTACCAATTACCGGATTCAAGCCAGCAAAGATTAGAATATCATCTTCATCACGACCCACTTTTACAACACGGGCTTTTAAATCTTCAAAAAACGTATTTGCTTCTTCATACGAAATTGGAGTTGTATATACACCTTCCGCGTACTCTGCCGCAAATTTTTTACCTGCTTCAGATTGACCTGCTTGAAAAATAACGGGTTGTCCTTGAGGAGAACGATTGATGTTTAACGGACCCCGAACTTTGAAAAACTCACCTTCATATTTCAAAGTATGTAATTTATCTTTATCGTAAAAGAGATTGTTTTCTTTGTCATATACGAAAGCATCATCTTCCCATGAATCCCATAAACCTTGTACAACATCCAAATGTTCTTGGGCACGTTGATAGCGTTCCGCATGACCGAAGTGTACATCACGGCTGAAATTTAAAGATGCTCCACTTAACGCTGTAGACACAACGTTCCAACCTGCACGTCCACCACTAATTTTATCGATTGACATAAATTGACGAGCAACGTTAAATGGCTCTGAGTAGGAAGTCGAAACTGTAGCGACTAGACCAATATTTTTGGTAATGGAAGCTAGTGCAGCAAGCAAAGTTAATGGCTCAAATTGATTCACTGACTTTGGAGCACTGTGCTCATCAAAGTACAAGCGGTCAGAGAAAAATACGAAATCAAATTTGGCTGCTTCTGCTTCTTGAACTTGAAGAATATGCTCTGCAAAATTCACATTACCGTCCGACGGTACGTTGGGATGGCGCCAAGATGTACGATAATGTCCAATACCGAATACACGAGCACCTAATTTCATTTGTCTATTACGTTTGTTAGCCATGCTGTATCCTCCATCCTTACATCACAATTATAATTTTCTATATTTAGCAATTCCATTTTGTTCCGTTTGTTCAATTAATCCTTCAGACAAAGCATAACGAACTCGAGATATGGTTTCTGTAAAATGGAATCGTTTTTGCATCAAAGCAGATACAGGTTCAAATACGCCGTAATATACTTCGTAAGCGGTTTTCCATTCATCCGTTGTAAATTGATCTACCACTTTTTGTTGACGGTCAGCATTTAACTGCTTAAGCTGCACTAATCGCTCACTAAAATGTGCAAATGGTTGATGATGACCAGGGTACGCGAATTGTACGGAATACGGCTTTAATTTATCTAACGATTGGATAAAACTATGAACGGGACTAGGATCAAACTCGTCTGACACATAACATGTATCTGGCAAGCTATCCGGCATCACTTGATCACCTACAAAGATCACTTCTAAATCTTTACTATAAAATGCACTATGACCAGCAGCATGACCCGGAATACTCAATACCTCGAACGTTGCGTCTCCGATTTGAATCGTTTCACCATCATCTAATGTGGTCAGTATCGCCTGTGGAAGTACTTGCTGCATATTGTTTTTCAATTGTTCTTCCAACTGCGTAAATAAATCTTCTGGAAGGCCGTTCTTTTGATAGGTTTCTAGGAAAAAAGAAACAAGAGGTCTACCTTCTCCCCATAACCCTTCAATTTGTTTTTTCGCAATGGTAGATACATAAACAGGTGCATGGGATTGTTGTTGAAACCAACCCGCAAGACCATAATGATCTGGATGATGATGCGTTACTAAGATTTTACGAATCTGATCAAATGTAAATCCGATTTCTTTACTCAGTTCATGCCATAAAGCAATAATGGCTTCTGTATTAAATCCAGGATCGATTAATGTGTATCCATCCCCGTCTGGTAACAAATAACTGTTCATCCAAGGAGGGTTGCCCATCGGGAGACGAATTTGATAAATCCCATGAGTATGCAACGTATAATGACTCATAATATCCTCCACCTCAACTATTAGTAACTACTTTAATTGTTGGTACGCCTCAAATAAGCGTTGGATTCCCACCACAATTCTTTCCTTTGAAGAATAAGTGAAACACAATCGAATTGTGTTTCTTCCTTCGCGATTTGCGTAAAAAGCACTACCATTTAACACACTTACACCCTGTTGTTCAGCAAGCTGAGTCAGCTGAATGACATCCGTCGGTTGTGTAAAACGAACACTCAAGAAAAATCCACCCTGTGGTACTTCGACTTCTATAAGATCTCCAAATGTGTTTACAAGCGCATGCACCATCGTATCTCTTTGATCCTTATAATGTGCATTAACACCATCCAAATACGATTGAAAATCGTTGTTCTGCAAATATGTGGATACGATCTCTTGCATGTATGGATTCGTTTCCGAACCACTCATAAATTGCTGCACAAATTTCAATAATGCTGGAGGAACGACTGCCCACCCTAAACGAACACCAGGACCGACAATTTTAGAGAACGTTCCAATATGAATCACATGATCTGGAGCAAATGTATGAATGGCAGGAAGATATTCGTTTGTATAGTTCAACTCCAGATACGCATCGTCTTCCAATATATAAAATCCATAGGTTTTCGCCAATGCAGCCAATTGTTTTCTGCGTTCAACAGACAAAGAAACTCCCGTTGGATTCTGATAGTTCGGCATCACATACAACAATTTGGGCAATGCCTCACCTGCCTGCGCTCTTCTCTCCAACTCCACTTGCAAAGGTTCGACCAAAATACCGTTCGAATCGATTTCAAAGGGTCGAATTGTAGTGGCACCCGCAAGACTAAACATACGAATGGCACCAAAAAAACTGGGGTTTTCAACCCAAACTTCATCGTCTACGTTACATAGAATACGTGCCATGATTTCAATCGCTTGCGCAGCACCAATCGTAATTTTGATTTGTTCCACTGGCACTTGGATCCCGATTTTTTCAAGGCGTCCACCTACCCAGCTTGGCAAATATGAAATTGCCGGGCCACCGAAATAATGAAGTGCGCTTTTTCCTTGCTCGAAAGTAGCTTGTTTGGCTGCCTCGGCGAGCTCTTGAATCGGAAACAAATCTGAATAGGGATACCCAAATGATAAATGGACTTGGTCCGGATTATCATTTTTCGTGCCTCCCATGGTTCTAGTACTTTGTAAAAAACGATTATATGTAAAAGATTCGATCATCTTTATCACTCTCCTAAATTTCAGATCCCCATTTAGCTACCCATTCATGAACTTTAAATTCACGTACACCATGTATTGCGAAAGGAGAACGAGATAAAATGTCTTCAACCTCAGCTTGAGACTCACCACGGAATATAATCAATCCTAAGGAACCATCCGCGAATTTGCCGTTTGCGATAACTGTTCCTTGATCGCGTAAATCATCCAAATATTTCATATGGTCCGCAAAATATTGATCTTTTTTGGAATTGTCCAATTCAGTTACAAATACTGCAAAGTATGCCATTTGTTATCTCTCCTGTATATAAAATTAATTCGATAGTTTTACTCGGAATAAGTTCCATTATAGTATAGGCCACTCAATTTTGCAATATATTATTCGGGAAAATTCGACACTGTTTTTATCTTTCATTTAAGGAAAAGAAATGGGCGATAGATTCCACCACGGAAGTAATGTTATTATCGGGCTGATAGGCTTAGAAGGAGTATCGATGTCGGTAGAAATCGTTGCCTTACTTACTTATCGGCCTTTTCCGGGTAAATGCAACTTGAATGGCAGATGGCAATGCATTTGGGCAATACTGTCACATCTCATCTATTCTTTCAGCACCATCAATATTAAGCACTCCATATATGTAGAGACTGATGGCGATTTTATTGTAGACATCTCGTCAACAAGCAAAAAACCCGCTCTGGGGGCGGGCTTGCAATGGGGACGAACAACTGTGTGACAAATCCACAATTCACCGTCGCATGATACTGAGATTGTTTGGAAAGGTGGCTTAATTTCCTTGTGAGTATCTAATGCTGTGGATATGTTTATATCTTCACATAAAGTTATGCACAGTAAGGCTTTGGTGCTTGTGTGCATTGTGAATAACCCTGTGTATAGTTATTGATTGTCGTAAATTATACAGTCATACAATACAGGAACCTATCTTATGCATCCTCCTTGGTCTAGCTCTCAACAAAAAAGCTCCAGTACTGTCAAAAGCGTCGACACGCCTCACTGACCACAGCATTTCTTATACTTCTTCCCGCCCCCACACGGGCAGGGCTCATTCCTCCCCACTTTAACTGACGCTACTTGCTGGTCAATATATATAACATTGTTATTATTTGTTTTCTGACTGGAGATTGAACCTAACTCGGCAGGTGTGTGCCCACGATTGGACCAAATCCTAGTGTGATTATAGACATGTGCAATCAATGGTATAATCGACTGCAGTTGCTCCTTTTTATTGAAACGAATATTTCTTCGCTCAAATTCATTCATGACAGCGGCTAACGGCTCTTCCATAGAGCAAACAAGTTGAATATCATCCACAAGCGAGTCTACAAGCCATTTATCCTTGCATAGGTGCTGTGAAATATATGTATGCAAACTAGCCAACTGAGGAGTTTTTTCGAAATAATCCGACTCTGCGTACTTTAAAAACTCCTGCTTGTCTGGAATAAAGTAAGGTTTATCTTTAACTCCCTCAAGAAGTGCATCTGTATCCTCTTTGTTATCGCAATCAAAATACTCATCGATGACATCGCCACTTTTTAAGTACCACGTTTGAGCCCTGCTTGAAATCTTTACGTAAGCATCATAAAACTCGGACTCAGTCAATTGACTCTTATTTTGTGAATTGAAAATTTCGATGACCTTGACCTGTGGACAGATCCCATATAAATTAGCCGATGCATTGATATACTGTAAAATTAACTGTGAGCGGTCACGGTCTTCAAGAAGAGCCTTCAGAGGTATGCTACGATATACTTCCTTAATCTCCTCAGGAATTAAGAAGTACATCTTCTCCTCTTTATAAAAAGAATAAAGCAGACCTTTCCCCATCAAAAACAAATACATCCCTGGATACAGTGTATCATCATGGACATAAGGAACTTCTAGAAGCCTATTTATTAATTTCCATTCCTCTGTTTTCGCAATTAACAAGACATCTCTCAATACATTGACATCCATAATGTGCTGATAAAGCGCATCTGCAAGGTCCTGCTTCTTCATCTTGGATCGACCTGGAAGCGCGTAACTGGAAGCAAGTAAACTTAATTTCTCCTTTGTACGGACTTGAAGAATATCCTTCAGCTTTGTTGTGACTTCACCTTTTATCGCATATTGGATGTTCAACTCTACTAGCTTTTTTTCAAAATCCATTCTCATTTCCCTTCTTCTATCCATTTGATATGGTTATATTGTATCTTATCGCATTGAAAATATAAAATTTAATTAACGCCCCTGACTCCTACGGCAACATATGGATCATGGCGCTCACCGTAACCTCCTATGCAAAAAAACTAAAAGAATCCCTATCCGCCTGCTTGGATGAGAGTCAAATACTCCATCCTGAGCAGGATTTTCTCATTCGTATGGTGCTGCGGACAACCACCCTTCTATGTAGACGGCACGCACAACCTTTTGCCTAGCCAGGAAAGCGGCACAGAGAATATTGAGATTCTAATGGAGGATGCGGTATTCTCCGACAGAAACTGCCCGGGCTGGAGGAAGACAAGGCACTGCTGGAAGTCCGCATGCTGGAACTACAGACTGGCCAGAACAGCCTCCCGCCATCACAGAGGACACCGTGTGAGAGCTTTTCGCTAGATTCAGAGAATACGTTTCTACCAAAAACGTTCCCGAGATTAAGAAACTCATAGCCAGCAACGTTGAAAAATTCATCATCTATAACGATCATGTGGAAGTCATTTTGAAAATGGATGCTGCCGCTGGCGTCGCTATTGACGGTACAAATCACAAGAATTTCGCCGCATTCGTAGACAAACAAGACCTGTTTCGCCTCAGCCGCGATGCCGTGTAACACAAAAAGGAGCCTGCCACCGTACTTCAGTGGCAAAGCTCCTTTTCGTTGTTGTGGATTTGCAGTATGGAGACGAACCGCTGTGTGGTAAATCCACATTTTGCTGCCGCTTGATGCTGAGGATTTTTGGCGAAGTGGCATAGATCTTCAACAAGCTTGGCCGTTCTCTCATCGAAACAATGCCTATGCCTCATCCTGCTGGCCATGAAGCTAAACATTCAACACTCGTACTCGATAGCTCAAAAAAGCACCTCCATACTAGATCGGATTATAGTCGCCGCTGAAATGATATTGATAACAGTTGTCTATACGAATATAGCCGAGAACACGATGCTTTCTATCCCTGTGAAAAATGCTAGAGTAATTTTCATTATCCCTGCCCTGTTACCCTCTGCTACTAAAATTTCTTTCTCTATGCAAGCAAGACAATCCGCCGCCGCCGCGTAATGGTCAGGATTTTTGGTGAAACCGCGTAGCACAATTATCACTTTGAGGAATATACCAACATTTTATCCGTATCGATAACTAGCTTGGCTGCTCTTAAAAAATCAAAACCGATTATACCTTGAATATCGATGCCGTAATCCATCACACCAATTTCAATTTTACAAGATTTCACAAACCAATCACCTAAGGATACAGAATCAAACCATTTCGTAAAAACGATTTCAGCCCCACCAACCCCATGAATGATTGCTGTCTTATCTGTCCCCTCAGGTTTTACCCCAATTTCAGAAACCACATCCGCATCAAGAATAGTTCCAACTGATCCCGTATCTAAAAGTACATTCTTAATATGAAGTTTCGTCCGTCAAAAATGACGTCAATATCAACAATTGGAAGACCGTATAATAAGCTCAGTTTTACCGCCATCTTTTAAATCCGACCCATTTCTCCTCCATCTTCAAATCAGGACGTGAAGTGTGAATAAAATAGATTTCTTTGGCTGGCTGGCTCCTGTGCAATTCCTTATATCGTTTCATAGCATCCGCCGAGTCCTCGTATCGATCAATGACAGTAACCGAATCAATACAGCGAAATCCGTCCTCGGAATAAGCTTCTGCAGCTTCAAATACAACCCATTCATCGGGAAACTTTTCTCGCACTTCTTCCCATTGCATCTCGCCACCCCCTGTCCGAAAACATCGCACCATGTGATTCTACGGGTGTAGCTACAGTTTTGTTGTCACCCTAGCATCTTTCCCAATTTTAATAACCGCTCCTAAAGTTGTTAACGTCCACACAACTTGTGCATGATTACATACCATACCCATAAGATACATTTGAGAAAATACACAAGCAAGCAATAAGTCGATTTTCCCTATTGTCCAATAGGATATTGCGTTGTAGGTATGATTAAAAGTTGGAGTTGGTGATATTCCTATGATCTATACAGCTCTTGGAGATTCCATTACATTTGGAGAACATGCTTCCTCTTTTGCAAAGGCTTATCCTCATTTAACTGTGTCTACATTAAATTCAAGCTCGTGTAAGGTTCGTGGGTTGGTATTGGCTCGGCCTGGTTGGAGCAGCTATGATCTATTGGATGCAGTGATATGGCAGGGATCCTCCATAATCAGTCGTTCTGCTGTTGTTTCAGTATGGATCGGAGGCGTGGATTTAGCTACCGCGGCACTATTTTCATTTAGAACAAAGCAACCACCAGTTGCAAAACACATTGTAACCAACTATAGGCGTAATTTAAGTACCATTTTTACTCGAATAAAAAAAGGAAGCTGTGCCCGGATCATTTGCTGCACGCAATACAATCCATTTCCAAACAGCCCTCTTTCGGTCGAGTGGGTAGATCGATTAAATCGTACGATCAACGAGCTCGCCCATAGTTACGATGTAACTGTAGCTCCCGCTCATACGTGGTTTGAAGGAAAACAGGCAGATCTTTTGTATGGATATCGAACAGGAAAGATTGAAGACGCGTTGAGCGGATTTTTGCCCATCCATCCCAATGATCGGGGGCATCGAATTATTGCAATGAAATTGGTCCCATATCTGATCCCCCGAAAATAGTCACCGACTCCAGGGGGATGGACATAAGAGATCAAACCTACGCAGATGCTTTCTCGGCGATGACTTTCTTAGCGGTACATGTTCCATGCCGTACTCACTTAATTGACATATCCGATGCCCATTCGATGATGGTTGACGACGACCCTAGCCGTAGACTTCTATGCCGTGCTCCCTGCCATTTGCTACGGTCCACGCGAACTGAACACCTTAGCGGGGATCTCCTCCCCTCGAGTTCTCCATAATGCAAGAAAGCACCGACCGAATGGTCAGTGCTTTCTGCATTTAATGGAGACGAGGGGAGTCGAACCCCTGTCCGGAAATATCGCAACATGAGATTCTACGGGTGTAGCTACAGTTTTGATGTCACCCTAGAAGCGCCCCGTAACCGGCTCTCCTTCAGGTCAGCCTGATTATCTTATTCCGTACGACCGCAGGCGGAGATCGGACAGCGTAGCCCACTAAAGTTGAGCCCCTAGCCTAGCACATGGGTGATGCGAGGTAGAAGCACGCTCACAGTTTCTTAGGCTGCGAAAGCGTAGTTTTGTTGTTGTTTGCCATTTAATAGGCTTTAGCGTTGATAAAGCGGACGCGTCCCCACTACCCGCTACCCATGCCCAAACTATCCCCGTCGAATCCAAGAACGTCCCCGCATAATGTAGCCATTTGTACAATTTGATGCTTTTGGCATCTAACTTATTTGTTGGTACTTAGTTATTATATAGTGTCCAAAATCTAAAGTAAAGTTACTTCCAGCATCTTACCTATTCACCCAGCTGGAATTGCGTGACCTGAATTCTACAAATCCGCTTTAAATCCTCGTATGCTGAATCAAACCTCTTACATAAAAATAAGGAAAAACACGAAAACCCAACATCCATAGCTGTTACCGAATAACTTTCTGGTTTTCACGAAGTGCTCGTTGAATATCTCGTTGAGCGTCGCGTTTGGCGTCTGTGGCGCGTTTGTCATATTGTTTTTTACCTTTGCCCAGACCAATCAGCAGCTTAGCGAAGCCGTTTCGTATATATATTTTCAGAGGCACCAGCGCGTATCCATCTTGTTTGGCTAGACCAAACAATTTACGTATCTCTAGTTTTTTGAGCAATAGTTTACGGGTTCTTGTAGGGTCAGTGGGATTAAAGCGATTTCCTTGTTCGAATGCACTAATATGAATATTATGAATGAAAGCTTCACCATTGCGAATGGTAGCAAAAGCATCGCCAATGTTGGCACGGCCCAAACGGAGGGATTTGATTTCTGTTCCAGTCAGTACCAGTCCGCATTCGTATGTATCCTCAATAAAATAATCGTGGGAAGCTTTCTTATTTTGTGCCAGCACCTTGCCATCAGATCTATTAGCCATCATAGCTGTTCACTCCTTCTTACTGCCCGCACTTTACTAAAAAGGGGATTGAAGTTATTTTACCAACTCCATTCCCCCGAAGCAAGCCGCGTATTACTTCTTGGTGGGCTTCTTTCGCTTCCGGCCGCCTTCGGCGCCGCCCTTCGCTACCGCGTTCAGTGCGCGCGCCTTCGCGGCGTCTACACCGGTGCCCTTCGGGCCACCGCCTCCGACCGCCGCTCCGCCGCTTGCGCGTCCGCTCTTGCCACCGCGCCGCTTGCCGCCTGCTGAGCCCAAGCCTGCTGCCGCGCCCGCTTCACGCTTGCTGCTGCGCCAGCCATCGCTCACAAAGCCTTCGCCGCCTTCGGCTCCAGCTCTTGCACGGCTCTCGCCTTCCGCTACGCCGCGACCCTCGCGGGCTCCTTCGGCCCCAGCTCCACCTTCGCTGCCAGCTGCCGTTACACCCCGACCGCTACGCCAAGAGCTCGCTGCTATGCCTTTACCACCGCCTGATGCTGCTCCACCTTTGCCACCGCGACGCTCGCCGGCTTCGAGCCTGGCATAGCCTTCGCCTGCCACCGCACCTGCGCCCCCTTTGCCGCTCCTCCAGCCGCCTGCTCCGTCTTCGCCTGCCGCCGCACCTGCGCCCGCTCCGCCTTTGCCGCTCCTCCAGCCGCCTACTCCGCCTTCGCCTGCCGCCGCACCTGCGCCCGCTCCGCCTTTGCCGCTCCTCCAGCCGCCTACTCCGCCTTCGCCTGTCGCCACGCTTGCGCCGGCCGCGCCTTTGCCGCCACGCCAGCTACCGCTAGGCGGGCCTTTCTTGCCCGCGCCAGCACCGCCAGCGCTCGCTCCGCCCTTGCTACGCTTGCCGCCGCTAGCACCGCCACGGGCACCATTCGCGCCTGCGCCGCCGCGCCCGCCAGGGGCTCCGCTGCCGACGCCTTCACCGCGGCGTCCACCGCGCTTGTCGCCACGGCGCACAGCCTTCAATGCATCCGTCAGGCTCACTCTGTTGCTCTGGCGGGGCAACATACCAACAAATTCGAAATCAATCGTATGTTCCTCCGTGCTGACACGCGCTACACGTACCTGCACTTCATCGCCAAGCCGGTAAATCTTAGAGGTGCGCTCCCCAATCAGTGAATGCTGCGCTTCATGGTAATGGTAATAATCATCATGCATATCACTTAAACGGATTAATCCCTCAACGGTATTATCCAGCTCCACAAAAATCCCGAAGCTTGTCACACTGCTGATCATGCCGTCAAATTGCTCGCCGACTTTATCCATCATAAATTCAGCTTTTTTCAGCGCCTCGGTTTCCCGCTCTGCATCCACAGCAACACGCTCACGCTCTGAGGATTGCTTCGCAATATCATCCATACGGCTCGCCAAATATTCATGGCGCTTATCGCTCATATCGCCTTGCTCTAGCACCTCACGAATGACGCGATGGATGATCAAGTCCGGATAACGACGGATCGGTGAAGTAAAGTGCGAATAAAATTCCGCGGCCAAGCCAAAATGCCCTGTGCTTTGTGCATCGTATTTAGCCTGCTTCATGGAACGCAGCATGACTGTACTGATAACCCGTTCTTCTTTGCTGCCTTTAATTTCCCCAAGCACTGCCTGTAAAGCCTGTGGATGGATCTTGTTTCCTACGCCACGAACCGTGTAGCCAAAGGTCGTAACAAACTCGACGAAATGCTGGAGCTTTTCTGTATCCGGGTCTTCATGGATCCGGTACAAGAAAGGAACCTTCAGCCAATGGAAATGCTCCGCCACAGTTTCGTTGGCCGCCAGCATAAACTCCTCGATAATTTGCTCGGCTACCGAGCGCTCTCTTTTGACAATATCGGTTGGTTTTCCTTGCTCGTCGACCAATATTTTCGATTCCTCGAAGTCAAAATCAATAGCGCCGCGCTTCATCCTACGATTACGTAGCTTGCCAGCCAGCTCTTCCATCAGCTTGAAATCATCCATCAAATAGGCATAACGCTCCAGCAATTCAGGCTCAGGCTCATCAGAGAGCAGCTTTTTCACATTCGAATAGGTCATCCGTTCACTTGTTTTAATTACGCTTGTAAATACATCATGCCGCACGACTTTAGCATTCTCGTCGAATTCCATTTCGCAGGACATGGTAAGCCTGTCCACCTGCGGATTCAACGAGCATATCCCGTTCGACAGCCTATGCGGCAGCATCGGAATAACGCGATCGACCAAATAGACGCTACAGCCCCGATTATAAGCCTCCCGATCCAGCGGAGCCCCTTCACGCACATAATAACTTACGTCGGCAATATGCACACCTAGTACATAATTCCCGTTTTCCAGCCGCTCCACATTTACCGCATCATCCAGATCCTTGGCATCCTCGCCATCAATCGTGACAATCCGCTTTCCACGTAAATCGCGCCGCCCAACCAGATCGGACTCAGCAATAACCTCAGGAACCTCAGTGGCTTCCTCAAGCACTTCCTCAGGGAACGATTCGGGCAGCTTATGCTTACGAATGATCGAAATAATATCGACACCGGGATCATTTTTATGCCCGAGAATTTCGACAACCTCACCCTCGGCGGCAGCGCGCCCCTCAGGGTAAGTAAGGATATTCACCACTACTTTATGCCCGTCCATGGCTCCATTAAAGGCTTCCTTAGGGATGAAAATATCCCTTGCCATCCGCTTGTCATCCGGCAATACAAAAGCGTAGCCCTCATTCATCTGGAATAAGCCGACGATTTGCGTATTTGCCCTCGTAACGACCTTGGCTACCTCCCCTTCGAGCTTGCCTCCCGATGATCCACGGGTGGTCACACGAACCAATATAATATCCCCATTCATGGCACCGCCCATATCGTTGGCATGGATATACACATCGGGATGCTCCTTGTCCTCAGGTATAAGGAATCCGAAGCCCTTGGCATGAGCCTGCAGCTTGCCCCGCAATAAATCCATCCGTTCGGGCAACCCATAACGTTCCGTCCGCGATCTTACGATCAGGCCCTCGTTTTCCAATTCATTCAACAGCTTGAGAAATTTCTTGAAATCCTGGGCGCCGCTAATCTGAAAATGCTTTTCCAATTCTTGATATGTTAACGGTTTATATGCCGTATCCTTTAAATAATCCAATATTTCATCACGTTGAACCAATAAAATCATCCTCCTTCTTTTTCCTGCTATCTATATGAAGCCTTATTATTAGCTTTACCCATTTTTCGATAATGAACCCTCATATCAGCCTTGTAGCTGTTACCAGTTTACGCAAATGAAAGGCTTTATGAAGCGGCTTTGAAGCAATCAAGCCATTTATTAGGCCTTGTCTCAGATATATCCAGGTTTTTACCACTCTTAAAGGGAAACACCGTTCTAATTCCACAAAAAAACAGCAGGAGTATGGCCTCCTGCTGCACAAGCTTTTCGATTACAACTGCTTAACAAAATAAGCTACAATAACAGATAGGACGAAGAACGCAACTGCTAGCCCCATCGTTAAACGAGATAAAAACAGCTCCAGACCACGAGCCTTTTGTTTACCAAATAAATGCTCCGCACCTCCGGAGATGGCACCGGATAAACCTGCGCTTTTCCCTTGCTGAAGCAGCACCGCTGCAATCAAGCCGAGGGATGCGATAACCAGTATAATTTTCAAAACAATTTCCATGTTTCCACCTCCTGCGAACCACTTTCAGCTAAATAGTGTTAAACCACGAATGAAACTCTAAAATTAGACAGTATTAAAATTATATCATAGCTTTAATGGACTAGCAAACAAATCGCCAAAACAAGCCCTCAACAAAAGCACTCCCAACTACATGCTGTTCTGCTCCATGCCTTGCTGCTTGGTTACGCTTCCTTCGTCAAGTAATTTCCTAAAAGCTTCACATGTCCGCGAGTACAGCTCGTCCACTTCTCCAAGCAAGCTTGTACCCACTTCCTGATGCATGCCCTTTCTCGCCTTAAACTCAATCTCCGCAAACAGCTTCGAAAGTGAATCCATGCCAAGGCTTAGGCTCGAGGATTTCAAGTCATGGGCTATCAGCCTTGCAGCATCTATATCCTCGCGCTCAACTGCCTTCTGGAGCAGTTCAATTTTATGTGGCGTATCTTGGCAATACAGCTCGTATAACGCCCTGAGCATCGAATTATCCTGTTGCTCGTCCAATTCAACAATCTCCTGGATGACGTTCATATTCAGCATTGCCTCGTCCCAGTTCCCCCTGCCTGAGCTTTCGTCTTGCCCGTGGCTGCTTTCCAATTCAGGAAGCCAATCTCCGAAGATCTCTTTCATCCTCATCAAATTAACAGGCTTGGTCATATAATCGTCCATTCCGGCTGCCAAGCATTTCTCGCGGTCGCCCTGCATCGCATTGGCTGTCATCGCAATAATAGGAAGCCTTCCACTCGGTCCATGCCCGGATTCCCAGACATTTTCCGACTCCCACTTACGAATCTCCACGGTAGCTTCAAAGCCATTCATTACAGGCATCTGGTTATCCATCAGCACCAACGCAAACTGGCGTTCCTTGAGAGCCTCCACAGCCTCAGCACCATTAGCAACGACCACCACATTAGGTATCCCCAATTTTTTAAGTTGCATCAAGGCTACCTGCTGGTTGATCAGATTGTCTTCAGCAAGCAGAATGGGCAGGCTTAAGTCCTTGTTCATAAACATCGGCCTGCTGCTATCAACATGCCCGGCAGACGATGTCATGCTTTCAGGAATCAGCTTATCTGATGAACGCTCAAGATCAATCTCGAACCAAAAGGTTGAGCCTACGCCCAGGCTGCTTTCCAAACCAATTTTACCCTTCATGATTTCGAGCAGCCTTTTGGAAATGGACAGCCCAAGGCCTGTTGAGCTGAATTTATGGGTAAACGAGGAATCTGCCTGGTAGAAGGGCTCGAACAGCTTTTTGCGATTTTCGTCGGAAATGCCAATGCCTGTGTCCTTGACTTCAAATAACAGCTTTTGCCTTTTCTCGGAAAAAGACCGTAGCTTCACGCTTACCTCAATCGTTCCCTGCTCTGTAAATTTGATCGCATTACTGACCAGGTTAAGCAGGATCTGGCGAATCCGGTCAGGGTCACCCTTTAATCTTTTGGCTATCTCGGGCCCAATATGCAGGTTTATCCGGTTTTCTCTTTTTTGCGCCCGGGGGATCATCAATTGAACGACATGGTCAAGCAGAACCCGAAGGTCAAAGTCGACTTCCTCTAGCCGCATTTGGCCCGCCTCTATTTTGGAAAGGTCGAGAATGTCATTTATAATCGTCAGTAATAAATTAGAGGAATCCAGGATAATCGCTATCGATTTTTTATGGGCATCCGATAAATCTGAATAAGAGAGCAACTCGGCCATCGCAATAATCCCATTCATCGGCGTGCGGATTTCGTGGCTCATCGTGGCCAGAAAGGTGCTTTTTGTTTGGTTCGCCTGTTCCGCATTTTCCTTGGAGAGCTTAAGGTCGATATTGCTTTTGGCAAGCTGTCTTTGCACGGCTACCAGCTCATTGTTAAGCGCCGAAAATTCTTCGAACGCCTTCTGCTCCTGTTCCAGCTTCAGAAACATTTTCTGCGATAGCTTTTTGATCGTTTCCCTCAGAGCCACAAGCTGTTGGTTATTGATTTTCATCAGCTCATCATAAAAATAAGAGTAGATCGAATTATATTTGGAGCCCACGACCAGTACACTATCCTCGAACAGGCCGCCGTTAAAGTAAAAAAGCTCCGTCCGATCACCGATATTGAGATTTAATTCCCAGTTGAATAGGGCTTTATTCCTTTTGACTTCCTTTAGAAATTGACGAAATTTCATTGTATTCATTTCATCCAATATTGAATATACACCTCGGGTATTATCCAAGGTATCGGATATGCTTAGGTCGTCCCGAATGATCGATACAATCCGTCCATCAGGGTCACACAATAAAGATATAACAATCTGTTGCTCTTTCATTTTGAACTCCCCCTAGTTGGAAAAAAGGATGATGGTACCACCGCTTTAGGTCACGGCAATCAATCCATACGCTTGGGAAATGGCATCCTTAGCATTGTAGGCATGTCCGTCAACCCCCACATTTTTCCACAGACTTGCGTCAACATTAAAAGGAAGCTCACCTACTATGAATTTAGTATCCCTGCATTTTTCATGATTTCAAATATCTTTGATGAGTTCCAGTTGAGAAAATATACAGATATAGCTGCGACATGATCATCTGCGTAGCCGCGGTACCGTAGTGCTCATGAGCCACAATAATCTGGTTGGTCTGCTAGAGGCGCCCGATTTCGTATTGTGATTTTCTCCATAGGATCTACCTCCAATGTAAGTTATTAAACATAATTTCGGAACTAAAATCATGAAAAGCTGAAATAATTACGTGAAAATGCAAACAAAAAAAGACTACTGTAAGCAGCCTTTTTCCATTCGTATACATGCAAAAAAATTCGTTTAACGTGGGTAAACCGTGCTTTCTGGAGGTGCAGGCCTTGCCCTTTTACTACGCAAAAAGGTACCAATCGCGCTCTTCGCACACCACAGCGAAAACAAGGTAAAGAGAAGCGCCCAGACAATTGCAGGAACCAGAGTCATCCTGCCCAAATTGGTAGCATCTCCAGCCGAAGCCGGATCGTTCCAAGCATATAAGATCAAGGAGATGGGGCCCATCACCGATTCTTCCAAAGTTAAAAATGCCATAAACATATAGTAGCCATCCCGCAGCCAACGCGGCACCACGAACAGCATCACCACATTAAGGATAATAAAACCGATTAACCAGACCATCCCATAACCATTTCGCACGAAAACTAGCAAAGAAATAATCGCCAGCACGGTAATAACCTGTAGCCCAAGGCTCTGCTTGCCGATCGCTTGCATTTTGAATAGAAAAACAGCAAATAAGGAAGCCAGCATATAACCCGCCAGCGCAATAGGGATCACACTCCAGCTATTCGTTACCGAAGAAAGTGTAACTCCACTGTGGTCAGCATTGAGCTCAATATAATTGACCTTGCCAGAGAAGGCTAAGGTTACAAGGGCATGCCCGAATTCGTGGATCATCGTATCGAGACTGCGAAAAAATGAAGAAAAGGGAATCCAACGTGTAAGCAGGACCGACCCTATTAAAAAACATACAGTCTTTAGCCAGCTGCTCATCGCGGATTCCCCCTAATTTATAAGGATTGGAGCTGTGTCATTAGATCACTGCCCCTAAACCATTGCTATTCGTTTATTTAAAGCTTTTAAGATTGTAGAACGCTTTTTTGCCAGCATAGATCGCAGTGTCGCGCAATTGGTCTTCGATACGAAGCAATTGGTTGTATTTAGCCACACGGTCTGTACGGGAAGGAGCACCGGTTTTGATTTGTCCGGCATTGGTAGCAACCGCGATATCAGCAATCGTGCTGTCTTCGCTTTCGCCGGAGCGGTGGGAAATAACTGCTGTGTAGCCAGCACGTTTGGCCATTTCAATGGCATCAAACGTTTCGGTCAATGTACCGATTTGGTTAACCTTAACCAGGATGGAGTTACCGATATTTTCGTCGATCCCTCTGCCCAAACGCTCAGTGTTCGTTACGAACAAATCGTCGCCAACCAGTTGCACTTTGCCGCCAAGCTTCTCAGTTAACAGCTTCCAGCCTTCCCAATCGTCCTCGGAGCAGCCATCTTCAATGGAAATAATTGGGTATCTATCTGCCCAATCTGCCAAAAAGTCTACGAACTCAGCGGAAGTGTAGGATTTGCCTTCGCCTTCAAGATGGTATTTGCCGTCTTTATAAAATTCGGTGGACGCTACGTCCATACCCAAGAATACATCAACGCCAGCTTTGTAGCCTGCAAGCTCGATAGCTGTCAAGATCGTTGTAATGGCTTCTTCATTGGAAGCAAAGTTAGGAGCGAAGCCGCCTTCGTCGCCAACTGCGGTGTTCAAGCCTTTATCTTTCAGAACGGTTTTCAAGGCATGGAAAATTTCTGCACCTGTGCGCAACGCTTCTTTGAAGGTAGGAGCGCCAACAGGGATAACCATGAACTCTTGTACGTCCACATTGTTATCGGCATGTGCGCCGCCGTTGATGATGTTCATCATCGGAACAGGAAGCTGCTTCGCGTTAAATCCGCCTAAGTATACATACAAAGGAATATCCAGAGCATCGGAGCTAGCACGGGCAACAGCCATGGAAACAGCAAGAATCGCGTTAGCGCCCAATTTGGCTTTGTTTGGCGTGCCGTCAAGCTCGATCATTTTTTGGTCAATGCCGACTTGGTCCAAAGCGTCCATGCCGATCAACTCAGGAGCGATAATATCATTGACATTATCTACTGCTTTGATAACGCCTTTACCCAAATAACGGGATTTGTCGCCATCACGAAGCTCAACCGCTTCATAGGCACCTGTGGATGCACCGGATGGAACGATAGCACGGCCTCTTGCACCGGACTCCAAATATACTTCTACTTCTACTGTCGGATTACCGCGGGAATCCAATACTTCACGAGCATACACATTGCCAATCGTTGTCATAACTACGAAACACTCCTTCAAATAGGTTATTTAGGGCAAAAGGGAAAGCGAGCTTTCTTAAACCAATGTCGTCCCCGTCATTTCAACAGGCTGCTGTACTTGTAGCAGCTTGAGGATCGTCGGGGCAATATCTGCCAATATCCCGTCATGTCTTAGTGTAACATGATTGGACGTTACAATAAAAGGCACCGGGTTGGTCGTATGTGCCGTGTTCCGGCTACCGTCGGCGTTCGTAACCACGTCCGCATTGCCATGGTCAGCCGTGATAAGGGCGATGCCGCCTTGGGCAAGCACCGCTTCCACCACTCTGCCCATGCAGGTGTCAGCAGCTTCTACCGCCTTGATCGTTGGCTCCAGCAGCCCGGAATGCCCAACCATATCAGGGTTGGCGAAGTTCATAATAATGACGTCCTGGCGACCAGCCTCAATTTCTCGAACCGCTGCTTCCGCCAGCTCGAACGCGCTCATTTCCGGTTGTAGGTCATAGGTTGCGACCTTCGGGGAATTGACGAGAATCCGTGTTTCTCCCGGCAGTTCATGGTCACGCCCGCCACTGAAAAAGAAAGTGACATGCGGATATTTCTCGGTCTCGGCAATCCTTAGCTGGGTCAATTTATGCTGCACAAGCACTTCACCCAGCGTATTGTCAAGATTTTTCGGACCATAAGCCACGTAACCAACGACCGTGTCGCTGTACGTTGTCAGGCAGACAAAGTACAAACCGAAGGGGTAATGCGGTCCCCGGTCAAAGCCAAGAAATTCGGCATTCGTAAGTACGTTTGATAGCTGGATGGAACGGTCTGGACGGAAATTAAAGCAGATAACCGAGTCCCCCGATTCCACGAGGCCTGCCGGTGAACCATCTGCATTAACGATGACCGTTGGCAGGATGAACTCGTCATATACCGAGCTTGAGTAAGAGTCGATAATCGCTTGCAAAGGATCAGTATTGTGCGGACCCTCGCCATAAACCATGGCACGGTACGATTTCTCGGTACGTTCCCAGCGCTTGTCGCGATCCATTGCATAATAGCGGCCCTGTACGGTTGCCAGCTTCCCTACGCCCACTTCGGCGATTTTGGAAAGCAGCTGCTCCATATACATCTTCGCACTATCCGGCGCAACATCACGGCCATCCAGGAAGGCATGGATATAAACGTTATGGAAATCTTCCTTCTTGCACACTTCAAGCAAAGCGAATAAATGCGCGATATGGCTATGGACGCCACCATCGGACAACAGGCCCAGCAGGTGCAGCTTTTTGTTATTCAGCTTAGCTTGGCGGACGGCGCCCAGGATGGTTTCGTTCTCGAAAAAGTCGCCGTCACGGATCGACTTGGAAATTCGCGTCAAATCCTGATACACGATGCGACCGGCTCCGATGTTCAGATGGCCAACCTCGGAGTTGCCCATCTGCCCTTCGGGAAGGCCCACAGCTTCGCCGCAGGCCGTTAATGTTGTATGCGGATATTCCGCCCAATACCGGTCGTAGTTCGGTTTAATTGCTTGCGCTACGGCGTTGCCCATCACGTCACCGCGGAGGCCGAAGCCATCCAATATAATTAAAGCCACCGGTTTTGGTCTGGACATCTTACTTAGCCCCCTGAACAAGCTGTGTATAGGAAGCAGGCTCCAAGCTGGCTCCACCTACAAGCGCGCCATCAATATCGGATTCCTGCATATATTCGCCAATGTTAGTCGGCTTTACGCTGCCACCGTATTGAATGCGAACCGCATCCGCTACGGATTGGCTGTACAACCCAGCAATCAGCTCACGAATATAGCTGATGACTTCGTTTGCATCAGCCGCTGTCGAGGATTTGCCTGTGCCAATCGCCCAGATAGGCTCGTAAGCAACGACGACTTGTTCAGCCTGCTCAGCACTAAGACCGGCAAAAGCCGCTTCCGTTTGCACCTTGCATACGCTTTTGGTTTCGCCGCCTTCACGCTCTTCCAGCTTTTCGCCTACGCATACAATCGGGGTTATACCATGCTTGAACGAAGCATGTACCTTCTTGTTAACGGTCTCGTCCGTATCCGCAAAATAAGCACGGCGCTCGGAATGACCAATAATCACATAATCCACACCAAGATCCTTCAGCATAACGCCGCTGATTTCACCTGTATAGGCACCATTATCTTCCCAGTGAAGATTTTGTGCGCCTACTTTTAAGGTTGTGCCTTTTACGGCTTCAACAAGTGCAGGCAAGCTAATGAACGGCGCGCAAATTACGCTGTCCACACCCTCAACCTCAGCTTGTCCTTTAATTTCGTTGATGAAAGCCGTTGCTTCACTTACCGTTTTGAACATTTTCCAGTTGCCGGCAATGATCGGTTTACGCAAAGTATTCACTCCTTATATAGTATTTTCATACGCTATATTTAGTCTATTTATCGTTTAGTGCAACAACGCCCGGAAGCGCCTTGCCTTCCATAAATTCAAGGGAGGCTCCGCCGCCTGTAGAAATATGGTCCATCTTATCCGCCAAATGGAATTTCTCAACCGCTGCCGCTGAATCGCCGCCGCCGATGATGGTATAACCAGCTGTTGCTGCACAAGCTTCTGCAACCGCACGTGTTCCATGGGAGAAAGGCTCGATTTCAAATACGCCCATCGGTCCGTTCCAAACGACCAGCTTGGATTCAGCAATTGTCTTGGCAAATTTCACACGGGATTTGGGTCCGATATCAATGCCTTCCCAATCGGCAGGAATTTCACTGATCGAAACCTCGCGTGTGTTTGCTTTGGCACTGAAATCATCGGTTACAATAATATCCTCAGGCAATAGGAAATTAACGCCTTTTTCCTTAGCTGTTTCAATAAATCCAAGCGCTAGCTCCAGCTTATCATTATCAACTAACGATTTACCAATCTCATGGCCTTGGGCTTTGAAGAAGGTGTAGGACAAGCCGCCGCCAATAATAATATTGTCTGCAATATTTAACAGGTTGCTGATTACACTAATTTTATCCTTAACCTTGGATCCACCAACAATCGCGGTGAACGGACGCTCTGGGTTATGTAGAGCTTTGCCTAGCACTTCCAACTCTTTCTCCATCAACAGTCCTGATACAGCCGGCAGGTGGTGGGCAATGCCTTCTGTGGAAGCATGGGCACGGTGGGCTGCGCCAAAGGCGTCATTGACATACAAATCCGCCAGCTCAGCAAAAGCCTTAGCTAGCTCAGCATCGTTTTTCTCTTCACCTGGGTAGAAACGTACATTTTCCAGCAATAGCACATCGCCGTTTTGAAGTGCAGCCACTTGCGTTTTCACCGTTTCGCCTACAGCCTCATCCGCTTTGGCTACCGTTTTGCCAAGCAGCTCGGACAAACGTGCTGCAACCGGAGTTAAACGCAGCTCTTCCACTACAGCACCCTTAGGGCGGCCCAAATGGCTCGCAAGGATGACCTTTGCGCCTTTATCGATCAAATATTGGATCGTTGGGAGCGTTTCGCGGATACGTGTATCATCCGTGATTGCGCCATTTTCCAAAGGGACATTGAAATCGACACGCACAAACACTTTTTTGCCGTTTACTTCTACGTCACGAACGCTTTTTTTATTCACACTCATTCGGCACACCTCCTGATTATCTACGTGCAATACCAATACCAATCTATATACGAATTTACCTGCATACAAAAATTGTGGGTATGCCCTTATTGTATCCATCTAGCTGCCGCAAACATGCCGGGGCGTACATGAGATTGTCCACAAGCACGGAGCTCGGGCAAATCCGTTGTACCTCCCCTAAACAAGACGGTGAAGCATGAATACAAACTTTAGGTCATAACCACAATGATTCTCTTACAAGCCTTTTTTAGCAATAAAAGAAGCTAAGTCAACAACACGGTTGGAGTAGCCCCACTCGTTGTCATACCAGGAAACGACTTTCACCATGTTGTCGCCCACTACCATTGTGCATAGGGAATCGATCGTGGAGGAAGCAGGGTCGCCATTATAGTCGCTGGATACAAGCGGCTCGTCGGAGTAGAACAAGATGCCTTTCAAAGGACCGTCAGCTGCCTCTTTCAAAGCTGCGTTCACTTCGTCAACAGTTACGTTCACTTTCAATTCAGCAACCAGATCCGTAACCGATACATTCGGAGTAGGTACACGGAAGGACATGCCGTTCAATAAGCCTTTCAGCTCAGGCAATACCAACGATACCGCTTTAGCAGCGCCTGTTGTGGAAGGGATAATGTTCTCAGCAGCAGCACGTGCACGGCGAAGGTCTTTGTGTGGAAGATCCAGCACGGATTGGTCATTTGTATAGGAATGGATCGTAGTCATCATACCTTTTACGATACCAAATTTGTCATTCAATACTTTGGCAAAAGGCGCCAGACAGTTCGTTGTGCAAGAAGCGTTGGAAATAATATGGTGGGAGGCTGCATCGTATTTATCTTCGTTTACGCCAAGAACGATCGTAATATCCTCGTCAGTAGCTGGAGCGGAAATAATAACTTTTTTAGCGCCGCCTTTAATGTGCAGGGAAGCTTTTTCTTTGGAAGTGAAGATACCTGTGGATTCAACAACGATTTCAACGCCGTTAGCACCCCAAGGCAGGTTTTCTGGATTGCGCTCAGCAAATACTTTAATCGATTTACCATTAACGATCAAAGCGCCTTCGGCTGCTTCAACTGTTGCATTGATTCTGCCATGAGTTGTATCATATTTCAACAAATGAGCCAGCGTGTTAACGTCTGTCAAATCATTGATAGCTACGATCTCTACCTCAGGGTTGCCTAGAGCGGCACGGAATACGTTACGACCGATACGTCCAAAACCATTAATACCTACTTTTACCATTGAGAAGGCCTCCTAGTATTTCTTTATTTTGTATATATGTCAAGACAGGCTGTGCCTGCCAAGATGTAGATTTTGTACCATTTCGATTGCGGCTGCTTCATCGGTTACAAGAATATCCTCATGACCGAACTGCAGCACGGCGGCGATGGCTTCACCTTTACTTTTGCCTCCTGCGACACCTATTACACAGTCCATTTCCTGAATATCTTCGATACGTAAGCCAACAGTTGGCATCTTATGAAGAATAATACCCCTGCGGTCAAAATAGTAACCAAACGCTTCCGCCAAAGCGCCATCCTGCTGTAGAATCGCTGTTGTTGCCGCATCAACCCTGCGCCTGCGCGCCATCAGCATAGCTTCTCCCATGCCATGGATAACGATTCGGGCATTACGGATGAACGCGATAATTTCCAGAATCGAGCCGTCCTGCAACAACGACTGGTAAGCTTCCTCACCAAGCTGGTCTGGCACATGGAACAGCCGGTAACGGGCTCCGGTCTTCTTGGCCATTGTCGAGGCAATCGTGTTCGCTTGAAGCTCTACGCTCTCTCCCAGCCCGCCTCGTGCCGGCACGAAAATGCAGCCTTTAAGCGCTGTAGAGGGGGATAGGTGGTTGGCAACCTCAGCCATTGTGGACCCTCCGGTCACAGCAATAACTTCGTCCTGTGTAATATGCTTGCGTAAAATCGAAGCACCCACAAGCCCTAGCTCTTTCTTGGTGTGTGCCGAAACATCGGAGTCGCCAGGCACCACCACGACCTGTTTCAAATTATAATGCAGCCGAAGCTGCTCTTGAAGCTCAGTAAGACCGAATAGGTCTTTGACCAGCGGTTCGATTTGCTCAAGCAGCAGCCTGCCGGTTTCGCTGATCCGGATACCGGAAGCCTCAACCTCAAGCAGCCCTTGCTCTTTCAAAAAATCGACCTCGCCACGCATAATACGCTCCGTTGTATTCAACGAACCAGCCAGCGTCCTTCTGCCTACAAGCCCAGATACGCGAATATAGTGCAGAATCGTATAACGTTTCTTCATCGTTTCCAACAGGTCTGGCAAAAGCTGCTTTTGAATACCGAGAATATCTCTCATACTTTACACTCCCGTTAAAAAGCGATGGACGTTAATTGTCCCAGTACTACATTTTTCGTCCCACATCTTCCAAAAAAATAGCTAAGCTTTCCTTAGCCACTCTATTATATAAAATATTCCCGTTAATTTCAACACATATTCACAATTTAGCCAAAAATAACGTTCAACCAGCAAATAGAGAGTGTTTAACCAAAACAAAGTTGCATTTTGCCCCGGCTTATCATATAATAACCCTTGCTTGTTTCGTTTTGTCCGGTTTATAAATATGCGCCCATGGTCCAATGGATATGACGTAGGCCTCCGGAGCCTGAGATTAAGGTTCGATTCCTTATGGGCGCGCCACTAATTTTTGTTTCCTTTCAAACGCGTTTCACATAACCTTCCCATAGTTTCATTCAGAACCTCTGCTGCGGCTTCCTATCTAGAACCCGCAGCAGAGGTTTTTTAATCTAGGTCGTTTGACCTTTCTTGACCTTTGTTTGTTTTTCCGCTATGATGGTTATAGTGTTATCAATATATCAAACATTCATGTACTATTAGGAGGCTGCAGCTTATGAGTTTCATTCCCATGGTAGTTGAACCAGACGGCAGAGGAGAACGCGCTTATGATATCTACTCCCGTCTGCTGAAGGACCGCATTATTTTTCTAGGAAGCGCCATTAACGACCAGGTAGCAAACGCGATTATTGCGCAATTGCTGTTCTTAGCTGCACAGGATCCGGATAAGGACATTAGTGTCTATATTAACAGTCCAGGCGGCTCGATCACATCCGGTATGGCGATCTTCGATACGATGCAATTTATCAAGCCCGATGTTTCCACAATCTGCGTAGGCATGGCCGCTTCCATGGGCGCATTTTTGCTTGCAGCAGGTGCCAAAGGCAAACGCTTTGCCTTGCCGAACAGCGAGGTTATGATTCACCAGCCATTAGGCGGTGCCGAGGGCCAAGCGAGCGATATCGCAATTCGCGCCAATCGCATTATTAAATTGCGCGATAAGCTGAACACCATCCTTGCCGAACGCACAGGACAAACCTTCGAACGCATTGAGAAGGATACCGACCGCGATAACTTCATGTATGCCGAAGAAGCGCGTGAATATGGTTTGATCGACAAGGTTATTACCAAAGTATAATCGAAAGCTCTATATACAAAAAGCCCATCGTAGCTTCCCCTGCGATGGGCTTTTTGCTGCGTGCTACAGCTCGCAGCACCTTAAAATAATAGCCCTAACTTGGATGAAAAAAGCCTCCAGCCACAAGAAGTGGTTGGAGGCTTGAATTATTCTTTATCATCCAATGGATAGAAGATCAGGTCAATCGGGAACGCCGAGCCCGCCGGGGGCGTGAATTCAATATCCAGCGATTCCTCAAAGCCCGTCGTCCTGGCTAAAATCTGCATGCCATCGAAGGCTGTAATCACACCCGATTGCGGCACAAGGCTAATTTCACCGTTGATTTTGATCGGTCCTTTAAATACACCGCCGTAAGCCAGCAGCATAATCGCCATTTTTCTAGGCTTGTCCGCGTGGATTTTATAGACCACTCCGTAGTTGCCCTCATTCAGTACATTTTGCTTGCGCATCGGGTCATAGCCCGGCTGGAAAGGATCTGTGACCCCATCCCCGATGATCAACCGGTTAGGCTTCGTAAAGGAGCTTGCATCCACCTGCCAGTGGACCTCCGATACCGGAAATGTGCCTCGGACATGCCCATTAAAGGCTAACATCGGCAATGTATTCAGCGTGCTCTGTGACACTTGGCTGGTAGCAACGAAAGAGAATTGAATGTCTCCGGTCGTTTCCACATCATAGAACAGGTTAACGCCTTGGCCCGGATAAAATTCCGGCATCTGCGAATAAATAAAGGTTTGCCCCGCTGGCACTTCCATAGAATCGCTGCGCGGATCGTTCATCAAAAAGTCCACAGACGCTTCATTACCAATCAGGTTGGCGTATACAGAAGGCCACACTTCGCCTTTATTGGTCGTTTTGATCGTGACTGGCTTGTTAGTCAGGTTCTTGGCCAGAATCGCCAGAGTGACCTTTTCCTTCGTCCCATTGATGTGATCGGCGTAAAGCCGGCCTTTACCCTTGACACTATCTTGGTAAAGGATGCCCTTTTCCGTAAATTCCTCCGGGCTATCACTCACAAGCAGCTTGCGGCTATCGTCGGTTGTGGCCTGCTTCGGAAGCTGTGGCAGGTTCCAGAAGCTACCCCACAAAACACTCCAATCCGTCTTTATAAAGCTGCCTGCCGGCTTGTAATAAATCGGATATTCGATTTCGCTAAGAAACGGTTTATTCTCAACCGTCAAATTACGCAGGTAGGTTTCACTTTTATTGCCATGTGCATCCCATACTGTCAATGTGATCGGGTATGTACCTGGTGTAAAGAATACTTCCTGGTTGCCGCCCCATTCATATTTAACCAGCCCTTCCGCATCCGGGTCATAACTCAAGTCGATGTACTTGATGGGCTCTCCCGTTTTATAAGTCGCTTTGGCAAAGTTAAATTTGGCTACCGGATTGGAATTACCTGTATTCGGGATGTAGATGCCCGGTGGTGTTTGGGTATGAATAATTTCAACGCGCCGCAGCTCATCATTATAAATATAACGCGCTCCCATATAATCGGCTAGCCAAGTGAGCTTGATCAAGAGCTTGCCTTCTTTACTAATTGAGGCTACCGAATCAAAGGGATAACGGACTCCGTTGATCCAGACGACCTTGTGGTCGCTATCGAGCACAATGTTAAAGCCCGGCGTAGTCATTTCGATTTGGCGCGTGGCATCATTCCATTGCACCTTGAGACCCATGGCATCGCCAAGCACTTTGGCAGGCACGAACATTTTATCTTCAATGATTGTCGCTGGTGATTCCAATATAATTTGTTGCCCATTAAAAAACGCTTCCACTTTATCGACGTAAAGAAGCATATAAGTTGTTGAAGTCGAAGACGTGGACTGTGCCGCGGATGCCACGGATGTAACCATAATACTGAACAGCAAGCTTATCACAATCAACAAAGATAACTCTTTTTTCATTTGTTTCATTTCCCTACTCCTTTTGCTTGTTTGGACGGTATGTTAGGCGGACAGCAAAAAAAACCTTTCCTCAGAAGACTCGTCATAATAGACGCTTCGCTTCAGAAAAGGTTGCGAACTTCTACCTATCTTAACCTGGTTATTGTCAGTTAGTGTTGAAATGTGTCATACCTTTGTCACTAAAAGCTTCCTTGACGGAAGCCTGCGACGATCCTTATTGGTTTTCCAGCTCTTCTTTACTGACTAAAGTTACTAAAGCGTTTACAGCCTGTTCTGCGTCCGAGCCTTCGGCACTGATATAAACCTCAGTCCCTGTACTGATGGCCAAACTCATAATACCCATAATACTTTTGGCGTTGACTTTCTTTTCGTCCTTCTCAACAAAAATCTCGGAAGAAAACTTATTTGCTTCCTGAACAAAAAGTGCTGCTGGTCTGGCATGAAGGCCTGTTTTTAACTTCACGACTACTGGGCGTTTCGACATTCCAACCAATACCCCCTAAATCTTAAATTGCAAATGATCATTCTATAAACGACCATGAAAAAGCGATTTTTCAATTATTATATCATTTTTAAATCCGATACACTAGAACAACCTGAAAATTTACATAAAATATCTGCAATTAATCAAATATGCTTAAGCTTTTCGAATTTTCTCAGCCATTTCATCAATTTTGCGGAGCCGGTGGTTAACTCCGGACTTGCTAACGCTTCCCTTCAGCAATTCCCCAACCTCCGTTAGATTGATGTCTGGGTTTAGTAGCCTGACTTCCGCAACCTCGCGCAATTTTTCAGGCAAACTCTCCAAGCCCATTTCCTTTTGGATCAAGCGAATATTTTCAATCTGGCGGATGGCAGCCCCGATCGTTTTGTTCAAATTCGCCGTATCGCAATTGACTAAGCGATTGACGGAGTTCCGCATATCCTTCATAATCCGGACATCCTCAAAGCGCAATAATGCTTGGTGGGCGCCAATGATGCTTAGAAAGTCAATAATTTTCTCGCCTTCCTTGATGTAGAACACAAAACCTTTTTTTCTTTCGATACACCGTGCATTTAATTCAAATTGGTTAGCCAAGTGGCATAATGAGTGGCAATGCTCTTCGTACATGGACGAAATCTCCAAATGGTAGGAAGACCCTTCCGGATTATTAACAGATCCGCCTGCCAAAAATGCACCCCGTAAATAAGCGCGTTTGCAGCACTCATCTGGAATCATTTCCTCGTCAATCCCTGGGGTAAATACAAAGCCCTCGGACACGATCCGCAGCTCCGACAAAATATCCTGGACCTGATTAGGAATACGAACAATGTACACATTGTTTTTTTTCAAGCGCATCTTTTTGCGAACCAGCAATTCGATATGGACTTGAAATTTCTTTTTCAACAGCGAATAAATACGCCTTGCAATAGCTGCGTTTTCCGTACTGATGTCGAGTACGATTCGTTGGTTCGTTAGCTGTACAGAACCGTTCATTCGAATGAGGGCAGAAAGCTCAGCCTTTTCACAGCAAGTATCAGACTGAATTAACGTTAATTCTTTTTTTGTTTGTGCGGCGAAGGACACGGGGTTTCACCTCTTCTTGTGCATCCAGCTCTCCACCAGCTGATAAATATGCTGGCTAAGCTTCTCCGCATCGTGGCGCAAGTAGGTTCGGAACAATACCAAGTGATCGGCAATGATTTTATAACCCTGCTGGGATACTTTGTCCAGATCAAGGTGAACCACCTTGGCACCCTTTTCAGCGTACCTGCTTTGAACCTGGGGTGGAATCTCCCCATTGTTAACAATAACATAATCGAACAAATCTTGCTCAACATGATCATGAAGTGCTTTAATGTGGTCGCTGACACTATATCCATCCGTCTCGCCCGGCTGTGTCATCACATTGCAGATAAAAATTTTAAGTGCTTTAGATCCAACAATCGTCCGTGCAATTTCCGGTACGAGCAAATTGGGCAATATGCTCGTATACAGGCTACCTGGGCCGATTACAATCGCGTCGGCTTGCTCCAGCGCCTCAATTGCCTCAGGTAATGGCAATACATCAGCCGGCTCGATAAACACTCGCTTAATGACCTTGCCCGCCTTCGGAATTTTCGACTCGCCCACCACGATGCTGCCATCGGCCATTTCCGCCTTTAGCACAATTGCATGGTTAGCTGCCGGTAAGACCCGTCCACGGACCGCAAAGACACGACTGAGCTCTCGTACACCGGTAACAAAGTCACCAGTAATATCACACATCGCAGCCAAAATCAAGTTGCCCAAGCTGTGGCCAGCCAGCCCTTGGCCCTTCTGGAAGCGATACTCCAGCATTTTACCAAGCAATGGCTCTACATCCGCCAAAGCCGTCAGCACGTTACGGATATCGCCTGGAGGTACCATCTCAAGCTCCGAGCGCAGGATACCGGAGCTGCCTCCATCATCCGCCACCGTTACGATGGCCGTAATATCCAGCGGCTTTTCCTTGAGTCCGCGCAACATCACGGACAGGCCGGTTCCACCACCGATTACCACGATACGAGGCCGATCATTGCCCCCGTAATCAAAAGTCATTTCTTCACCTCGACCCGATCCCGCTCGGAGTCACGGTGGCTGACCCTTACGATTTCCGTTTCGCTATTGCCCATCACCTTGCCTAAATACTCCGCGATTGCGACAGAACGATGCTTCCCGCCCGTACAGCCAATCCCTACTACAATCTGGCTTTTGCCTTCCTTCTTGTACTTGGGCACCAAAAATTGGAGCATATCCACCAGCTTGACTAAGAATTCCTGGGTTTCACTCCATTTCATCACATAGTCATACACATCGGGATTCTGGCCCGTGTTGGGCCGCAATTCTTCGATATAATGAGGGTTCGGCAAAAACCTTACATCAAAGATCAAGTCGGCATCAATAGGAATCCCATATTTAAAGCCAAAGGAGATCACATTGATCGAAATTCCATCCTTTTGGTGATTCGTAAACCGGGCAACGATTTTTTCTTTCAGCTCCGCAGGCTTAATACTGCTGGTGTCAATGGATTGCGTAGCCATGCCTTTAAGCTCCTCAAGCAGCTTGCGTTCTTGGAGTATCCCTTCGAGCGGTGCACCTGCTGGAGCCAAAGGATGCTTGCGGCGACTTTCCTTATAGCGCTGGACCAGCACCGAATCGGTTGCGTCCAAGAACAAGATTTCATACTTTAAAGATTGGTTTTCCTTGATGAAGCTAAGGGATTCCGATAAAGATGTAAAGAATTCCCTGCCCCGCAAATCGATAACCAAAGCCACCTTGCCAATTCGCCCTTTGGATTGCTCAATCAATTCCGCGAATTTGGGAATCAGCACCGGAGGCAGGTTATCTACACAAAAATAACCCAAGTCCTCCAAGCTCTGCACCGCAATCGTTTTGCCTGCTCCGGACATACCGGTAATGATGACCAGCTTGCCTAGGGTATGCAATTCCTCCATGCGTGTTTCCTCCTAATCAAGAATGCAGATTTAAACCTGCAGCTCCGACGATCCCGGCATCGTTACCAAGGCTAGCCGCCACGATATCCACGCCCTCTTTTGCTGATTCTTGGGTGAACTCCTGATAATACTTACGGATCGCCGTGAACAAAAATTCACCAGCTTTCGAAACGCCACCACCAATGATGAAACGCTGCGGGTTCAGGATCACAGAAACAGCAGCCATTGATTTACCCAAATACAGCGCGGCACGATTAACGATTCGCAAGGAAACCTCATCGCCGGATTTAGCTGCGTCACATACGTCCTTGGCCGTCAAATCAGATAATAATGCCAATGAGGTATGCTCGCCACGCTCCACGGCTTCTTTACCCATACGAATAATGCCCGTAGCCGAGGAAACGGTTTCCAGACAGCCCTTCATTCCACAGCCACAACGGACGGCTTCAAGGTCTGGCACTACCGTGATATGGCCGAGCTCGCCAGCCATTCCTTTAAAGCCTTGATAAATCTTTCCATTTATAATAATTCCACCACCGACTCCGGTGCCGAGCGTATAGCATACCACATTAGGGATACCTGCGCCCGCGCCGCTCCAAGCTTCACCCAGCGCCGCTACGTTCGCATCGTTGTCGATCTTGACGGTTTTCCCTAGCTTTTCTTCCAGGATTTTCTTTACAGGAACGTTGCGCCAACCCAAGTTGGGGGATAACTTAATGAAGCCCTCTGGAATATCCATAAATCCGGCAATCCCTGCTCCAATTCCTGCAACCTGCTCCCATTCGTGTGAAGAATCCGCAACCAGCTTGCGTGTATACTGCGCAATGTTCTCCAAGACTACATCCGAGCCATGCTCGGTTCCGGTTGGTCCTTCATACGTATGCAACAACCTGCCAA
This sequence comes from Paenibacillus agricola, assembly GCF_011440305.1. Classification (GTDB taxonomy): domain Bacteria; phylum Bacillota; class Bacilli; order Paenibacillales; family NBRC-103111; genus Paenibacillus_S; species Paenibacillus_S agricola. The sequence continues at coordinate 337,805 of NZ_JAAOIW010000008.1, forward strand.
ACTCATCGCAAAGGCCTACCTTGATCGTGGTTCCTCCTAAGTCGACTCCAACATAAACGTTCTTTCCCATCACTTTGGTCACCTCATAAGCTAAGATTACAACTATCTTTATAACCAACTATAAGCCAAGCCTAGTTACAGGTCAAGGCAAAAGGTCAATGAAGATCAGACTAAAAAACGTGGAGCTTAAGCGTCCACGTTTTGCAGGAACTATAAGGATTGGCTCCAATCATGGACCATATGGCCATCCAAAAACTTCTCGCAATCCAGTGCTGCCATACAGCCACTGCCCGCAGCCGTAATGGCTTGGCGGTATTTGCTGTCTTGCACATCACCACAAGCGAACACACCCTCAACATTCGTAAGCGTAGTTCCCGGCTTCACTAGAATATATCCTGTTTCATCGGTTTGGATCTGCCCAGCAAGGAACCCCGTATTGGGTGTATGCCCGATCGCTACGAAAATACCGTCCGTCTCGATTACTTCTTCGGCGCCTGTTTCATTGTCCAGTACCTTAAGCCCGGTTACGCCTCTATCGCCGGAAATAACGGCTATTGGCGTTTTGTTCAAGCCCCAGGAAACCTTTGCGTTCTCACGCGCACGATCCTGCATAATTTTCGAGGCACGCAGGTCGCTGCGGCGGTGTACAAGACGTACATCAGTAGCGAAGCGTGTCAGGAAGTTGGCTTCCTCCATTGCGGAATCGCCGCCACCGACAACAATGATTTTTTTGCCACGGAAGAAAAAGCCATCACAGGTTGCGCAAGTGCTTACGCCATGCCCGATGCTTTCTTTTTCATTCTCGATACCCAGTAGCTTCGCAGAAGCCCCTGTAGAAATAATGACACTTTCTGCCTCAATATCGCCCAAACCTTCCACGGAAAGCTTAAATGGACGCTGGGATAAATCGATCGTATTGACCCAGCCTGTCTTGAACTCGGCACCAAAGCGTTCGGCTTGCTTACGCATATTGTCCATCAATTCAGGACCCATAATACCCTCAGGAAATCCGGGAAAGTTCTCCACTTCGGTCGTAGTCGTTAGCTGCCCTCCAGGCTCTGGTCCCTCAATAACTAGAGGATTCAGGTTAGCACGTGCCAAATAAATAGCAGCTGTCAGGCCTGCTGGCCCTGTACCTATAATGATCGATCTGTACATGGTTATGTCCTCCTTAGAGTTTTACAACGTAAAACTTACTTCGTAAGCATTATTTTATTTTATGGTCAAAGGTCGAAAATTTCGAGAAAATCGCTTCCATCTTCTCCCTTAATCCGCAAGCTTCGTCGATAATTTTCACATTTTTGCTAATCGTTGCGACCGACACACCGTAACGCTGGGACAGCTCGTGATAAGAAATCGCGCGCCGATGCATTTTTGCTGTCAAATATTCCAAAGCCGCTGCCCAGCCTTCGATTTTCGATATTTTGGGCGTACGATCCGGGGAAACACGGGACAAAAATTCGACCCACAGGGTTTGCAAATCATATTGCTGCACCATATCATAGCGGCGGTTCATTTGCAGTAAAGCCATATCCATAATTTGCTGCCATTTGGTTTCCCACACAGGCAAATTCGGCGAGAACGGTGACGCAGGCACGATCAGCTTCCGACCGTCCAGCACAGCATTAACCGGCTCGTGGATACCAATACTACGCAACACGAAAATGGCTACCTTTTTCAAATAGTCATCCTCGCCCGGCTCTTGCACGAATTCCATCAAAGCATCCTTCACTTCATTGTCCGCGATCAGCCCAAACGCTTGAATGACTTGAAGCTTGGTTTCTGTATCACCATGGCGCAGTGCCCAGAAAAAGGAGGAACGTACCAGTGGATCCCGCTTTAAATGGTCAGGCAAGCCGTCTGTGGATTTCTCCAAGCCACGGAATTGCTCTTCAAATGGAAGGTGGTAATGGTAGCTCACCGATGGCTTGACCTCTTCATTTCGCGATTTATCGAGCAGGCTCAAATAAAACTTCGGGATCTCCGAGGTAGGATCGAATTTATCCGCCTGCCGCCATTGACGCTCTGCCTCGACATACCGTTTCGTGTTATAGGCCGCAACCGCTGTATAGTGGAACAAACAAGGATCCAAACCAGCTTCACCCGTCTTCAACAGACGTTTAAACAAATGATAAGCCTTTTCGTGCTGGTTTAATATGCCCATCGTAGTAGCCAGCTTAAACACATGGTCTTGATGGAACGGGTAGGTTTTACGCAAAACGCTGAGCAACTCGCCCAGCTTCTCCCAATCACCAAAATGCTGGTAAAATATAGCCAAGTTACACAACGCATGCAAATTGCCATGGTCTAAATCCAGAACTTGGTGGATCATATCTATCGACTTGTCGAAATGCCCCATATAATAATAGGCTAACGCCAGATTGTTGCGTGCAGCCATAAAATCAGAATGCTTTTCAGTGATTTTTTCTAAAATACGTACGGCTTCAGCAAACTTGCCTTCTTCTAGCAGGGCACGGGCGCGGTCGTGCTCGAACATACCTTCGCGGCTTTTGATCCCCGCCAGCTGTGTTGGACGCTCCAGCTCGTAGCTCAGCAGCTCGATCATTTCCTCGGACTCCTCCAGAAACTGCCCGGATTCATCATGCTCTAAATAGTGTATGATTGCTTTCTCAGCCGATTCATAGTTTTCCATATTCGCAAAATTATTAGCCATATAGAAGTAGCATTCCGTCATCGTCGGGTCCACTTGGTCTATTACCTGCTGCAAAATAACATTTGATTCCTCGTAATTCCCCATCTCCGAGAGAAGTCCCGCCAAATTGCAATGGTTCACCGGATTTTCCGGTTCATATTCGGCAGCACGACGAAAATACTTCAATGCCTTATCATAATGATATCGGTCCAAAGACTGAACAGCTCTTTCGAAAAAGAAGGTGGCATCCAATTTGATCGGAATCACTTTATTAGGCTTGGTTCTGGCAGCACGTTTTTTCTTCTCCATTAGTAAGGCACCTCCGGTTCCGTCTGGAATTCGCAAAAGAATCCAGCGTTAATCTACAAAAAGTATAGCATACAACCTGACAAATACATAAGGACTAAAGAACATCTATTCAATATTTATCCATAAGTCAGGTGATTTTTAACCGATATTAGATGCCGCCGTATTTGAACAAGGAGCTGATCGAGCCGCCATCTTTAATAATACGAATCGCATTAGACAACAAGCCCGCTACAGATAAAACGGTAAAACGCGGCGAATGAATTTCTGGTATGGCAATGGAATCCGTAATAATAACTTCCCTAATATTAGGATGATCCAGCCTCTGCAAGGCGGGTCCCGAGAACACAGGATGGGTCGCACAGATGAACACATCATTGGCTCCGCGCTCTTTCAAACCTTCAACTACATTCACAATCGTTTTGCCCGTATCAATCAAATCCTCCATGATGATAGGTGTTTTTCCCTCAACATCGCCAACGACATGGGTAACCGTAGCTTCATTGTGGGCGTAACGTTTCTTGAACATCATCGCAATCGGCGCTTCCAGTACATTGGCCAAGTTCTCGGCTCTTGTTACACCGCCGGCATCCGGGGATACCACGATCAGATCTTCGATTTTTTTGTCTTTAATGTAGCTGCTTAAAATGTCGAGCGCTGTTAAATGGTCAACCGGTATGTTGAAAAATCCTTGGATCGCTGGTGCATGCAGATCAATCGTGATCACACGGTCTGCTCCTGCCGTATTCAGTAAATCAGCTACCAGCTTGGCAGTAATCGGTTCACGCGGAGCCGCTTTACGCTCTTGACGGGAATAACCGTAATACGGAACAACCAAATTAATCGTCCTGGCCGACGCACGCTTGGCGGCATCCATCATGACCAGTAGCTCCATGAAATGCTCATTGATCGGATGGGAAAAGGTCTGTACCAAGAATACATCACAATTGCGGATCGTTTCCTCGTAAAGACAGTAGATTTCTCCGCATTTAAATTTAGAAAGCTTGATTTGGCCAAGCGGAAGATCCAATTCTTTACAGATACTTGCAGCCAGCTTCGGATTGGACGATCCCGAAAAAATTTTTAATTGGTCGCTAAACATGGTTACCTCCCTGGAGATCGTATACAATTTACATTAAATAAATATAATCCAACAAAATACAACAAATTCTTAACTTTATTATACATCAAAATAAAACATTTAGAAAAAGTCATTTAGGTGAATTCCAAAATTTACATTAAAAGCGGACCATCGTTCTTTGCCGCTGCTTGAATGTAGCCAATTCGGTAAAGCCAACCTGCTTAAGCAGGACCACCGCCTGGTCCAAATATTGCGTAAGCCGCTCGGGCTGATGCGCATCGGAACCAATCGTCAGCGGAATCCCCAGCTCGCAGCAGTATTCCAGCATCCGCCGGCTGGGAAACATTTCACCGACAGGCATCCGTAATCCAGAGGCGTTCAGCTCAATAGCCATTCCCGCAGAATGAACTGCATCCAGCGCTTCATTCTCCAGATGTACAACGCTTTGCTCGGGCTTATAACCAAATCGTTTGATCACATCAATATGCCCTATATAGTCGTACAATCCAGTACGGACTGCTTTACCTACAGCTTCATAATACTTAACATATACGTCATAAGGGTCGCGTCCGTTCCATCCATCCAACTGACGATAATCGGAAATGTCCCATTCCCCTAGAAAGTGGACAGAGCCAATGACATAATCCCAAGGGTAAGCGCGAATAATGCTTTCAATTTCCCGTTCATAGCCCTCTATATAATCCCCTTCAAGACCAACGCGGATATCAATCTGTCCCTTGTATTGCTGCTGCAGGCGGAAAGCTTCCTGGACATAGTTCGGCAATTCCTCCATCGGCATCGCCATCCCTGGTAAATAGGTAGCCGGATCGACATGGAGCAAGGGCATGTGGTCGGACAGCCCTAATTGCACCAGTCCAAGCTCAATGCCCTTCTTTACATATTCCTCTAACTCTCCGGATGCATGGCCACAACGGACATGGTGGGTATGGTAATCGATCAGCATCGGAATCTCTCCTACCTTATTTATTGGAATGATGGCGGCGGTCTAACTCCTGCATCAGGTCATCCAGCGGAAGCTTTGCTTCACGCAATAACACCATTAGATGAAAGAGCAGGTCACTTGCTTCGTAACGAAGCTCGTCGTTATCGCGGTTTTTGGCGGCAATGATGACCTCTGCCGTTTCTTCACCGACTTTTTTGAGGATCTTGTCGATTCCCTTTTCAAATAAGTAGGTCGTATAAGCTCCCTCTGGACGCTCTGCATCCCGCTTAGCAATAACACCCTCCAGAGAAGATAAAATAGAGAACCGGTCTTTGCCTGCTGCAGCACCAGACGGTTGAAGGGCTTGTCCTTTTACCTCCACGTTGTTGGAGAAGCAGCTATAAGCGCCAGTATGACAAGCAGGTCCGGTTTGGTCAACAAGCACCAGTAAGGTATCGCCGTCACAATCGTATTTTAGTGCTTTAACCTTCTGGATATGTCCCGAGGTAGCCCCTTTATGCCATAGCTCACTACGAGAACGGCTCCAAAACCAGGTTTCTCCCGACTCTACAGTCAGCTTTAAAGATTCTTGGTTCATGTAAGCCATCATTAATACTTCCTTGCTTGCCGCATCCTGGACAATCGCAGGCACCAAGCCCTTATCGTCCCACTTAATCGCAGCATTCAACTGCTCCCCTGATAATGCCGGTTCTTGCTTAGCTGTACCTTGCTCTTGATTGTTACTCACCTAACTTCCACTCCTCTTTGTTTAAGGTTCTCTTTAACCTCTTCAATTGTCAGCTCTTTATAATGAAAAATCGTTGCGGCAAGTCCTGCATCCGCTTTGCCTTCAGCAAATACGTCATAGAAATGCTCTTTGGTTCCCGCACCGCCTGAAGCAATCACAGGAATGCCTACAAGCTCAGACACCGCTCGCGTAAGGGGTAGGTCAAAGCCGTCCTTCGTGCCATCTGCATCCATGCTCGTTAATAGAAGCTCGCCGGCACCCAGCTGTTCGACCGTCTTCGCCCACTCCAACGCCCGAATGCCTGTGCTATTGCGGCCGCCATGCGTGAATACTTCCCATTCTCCCCACTCTTTATTAAAGCGGGCATCAATCGCGACTACGATACATTGCGAGCCAAACCGCTTGGCGCCGTCTGACACCAACTGCGGGTTTCGCACGGCAGCTGTATTGATCCCAATCTTGTCAGCACCTGCGCGCAGCAGCCGCTTCATGTCATCCACACTGGAGATACCGCCGCCTACCGTGAAGGGGATCGTAATCTCCCCTGCGGTTTTTTTCACAACCTCAATCATGGTCGCGCGGCCTTCTATAGAAGCGGAAATATCAAGAAATACAAGCTCATCGGCGCCTTCCTTGTCATAAATCGCAGCCAGCTCAACCGGATCTCCGGCATCACGGAGGTTCACGAAGTTAACGCCCTTCACGACTCGGCCGTCCTTCACGTCGAGGCATGGAATAATTCGTTTTGCCAGCATTAGTTGCCCTCCTCTTTTCCTTTGCACAAACCAAGGAAATTGCCCAGCAGCTGCATGCCAATACTGCCGCTTTTCTCGGGATGAAACTGCATGCCATACACATTACCGCGGCCAACAACTGCGCTCACCTGCTGGTGGTAATCGGTGACAGCCAATAAATCCGACGCTTGCTCCGGTATCACCCGATAGGAATGGACAAAATACACATGCCCCTCCTCTATGCCCTCCAGCAGCGGACTTGGCTGCATAAATTGCAGCCGGTTCCAGCCCATATGAGGAATCTTGTAGCTGCCTTGGAAACGGACTACCTTGCCTGGCAGCAGGTTCAGTCCTTCATAGGAGCCGTGCTCCTCACTGCTCGTGAACAGCAGCTGCATGCCCAAGCATATGCCAAGCAACGGCTTGCCGGTTTGCGCATAACGTGCCGCCACACCTTCCAAGCGAGCATTACGGAGATGCTCCATCGCATCTCCGAATGCCCCTACGCCGGGTAGGATTGCGCCGTCTGCCGCCAGAATTTGGCTCTCATCGGAAGTCACTACCGCTTCATAACCCAAGCGCTCGACCGCTTTGCTGACACTGTGCAAATTACCCATTCCATAGTCGATAATGGCGATCATGCTACAGCACTCCCTTCGTCGATGGCACACCTTTCACGCGCGGGTCAATGCTCGTCGCTTCGTCTAAGGCACGCGCTAATGCTTTGAAAATCGCCTCAATCATATGATGCGTATTATGCCCGTAATGAACGATCACGTGCAGGGTAATCCGTGCCTCCAAAGCGAATTTCCACAGAAATTCATGCACAAGCTCGGTAGTAAAGCTGCCTACCTGTGCGGAAGGATACTGCGCTCGGTACTCAAAATGCGGGCGGTTGCTAATATCGATAATAACTTGGGCAAGCGCCTCATCCATTGGAATAAACACGCTGGCATAACGTTTGATCCCTCTTTTATCCCCTAAAGCTTCACGAAGAGTGCTGCCGAGGCAAATCCCGATATCCTCAACCGTGTGGTGGTCATCAACATCAATATCGCCATTGGCTGTAACCTTCAAATCAAATTGGCCATGCTTCGTAAATAAATCCAGCATATGGTTCAAGAAGGGTACATCGGTTTCGATTTCGGAAATGCCGGAGCCATCTACATTAAAGCTGAGCTGAATATTTGTTTCATTCGTCTTGCGGTCAATCTTGGCGGAACGTACAGCCTGTTGTTCGCCGGTTGATGTACCATTTAATGCGTCAGCCATTGGAATTCCCCTCTTTCTCTAGTCGTATTTGGATAGCCCGGGCATGGGCTTCGAGCCCTTCGTGCTGGGCTAACGCAATGATTTTTTGCCCGTCACGCAGCAAGGCCTCCCTACTATAATAGATCACACTCGATTTTTTCATAAAATCGTCCAGATTCAGCGGAGAAGAAAACCGTGCTGTGCCATTAGTCGGAAGTACATGGTTGGGTCCCGCAAAATAGTCGCCCACCGGCTCCGAGCTGTAGGGGCCCAGAAAAATAGCCCCTGCGTTTTCAATCTTGCTTAAATATTGAAACGGCTCTGCCGTAATAATTTCAAGATGCTCAGGCGCAAGCTGGTTGACAGCGTCCACGCCTTCTTCCAGGCTTGCCACGGTCAAGATCGCGCCATTATCACGGATCGACTGTGCCGCAATCTCCCGCTTCGGCAGTGTCGCCAATTGCCGGGCGACCTCGGCTTGCACCGCCTCCGCTAACACTTGGGAGGGCGTAATCAGGATCGCCGACGCCATCTCGTCATGCTCCGCCTGCGAGAGCAGGTCTGCCGCTACGTAACCAGCGTCTGCCGTATCGTCCGCTAAGACGACAATTTCGCTTGGGCCCGCAATGCTGTCAATATCGACGATGCCGAATACATAACGCTTCGCCAGCGCGACGTAAATATTGCCCGGTCCGACGATTTTGTCGACCGCCGGGATCGATTCCGTGCCGTAGGCCAGCGCCGCAATTGCCTGCGCTCCGCCTACACGGTAGATCTCGCTCACCCCTGCCTCCGCCGCCGCAACGAGAATATGTGGATCAATGCCGTCCACGCCAGCGGTTGCCGGTGGCGTCACCATCACGATCTCCGGCACGCCAGCAACCATGGCCGGTATCGCATTCATCAGCACCGAGGATGGATAGGCCGCCTTGCCGCCGGGCACATACAGGCCGACCCGCCGCAGCGGCCGGACGATTTGCCCCAGGATGCTGCCGTCTGCCTGCAGATCCATCCAGGACGTCCGCTTCTGCTTCTCATGGAAGCTGCGGATGCGGACCGCCGCCTCACGTAGCGCTTGGAGAAAGCTCTCGTCCACCAACGCATACGCGGCCTCGATTTCCTCCTTGCTGACGCGCAGCTCCGCAACGCTCACGCCGTCGAACTGCTCGGCGAAGCGGCGGAGCGCAGCATCGCCATCGCGGCGCACCTCCTCGATGATGCGCTTAACCGCTTCATTCTGCTCCTCTGAGCCATATTCAAGCTCACGGCGCAGCGAAAACTCGCTTGCTGGCACAATTTTCATGGCTTATGCCTCCTTTTTCTATTAAGCTTAGCGAACCGAAGCAATCATAAGCTGCAGTTTGTCGCATAGCGCTTGGATCGTCGCATTTTTCATTCGGTAGCTGACACGGTTAGCAATCAGCCTGGTCGTAATCGCGAAGATTTCCTCTTGCTCTACGAGCCCATTATCACGAAGGGTTTGCCCCGTTTCAACCATATCAACAATCCGGTCGGCAAGGCCAATCAACGGTGCCAGCTCTATCGAGCCGTTCAGCTTGATCACCTCTACCTGCTGCCCGCGCTCACGAAAATATTGCGAAGCTACATTCGGATATTTGGTCGCTACCCGCGGATTCAGCACAGGCTGCCAATCCGGCAGTCCAATAACGGACATCCGGCAGCGTGCGATACCGAGGTCAAGCAGCTCGTAGACGTCACGGTCTTCTTCCATTAATACATCCTTGCCTACTACACCTATATCAGCCACTCCATATTCGACATACGTTGGCACATCGACGGGCTTAGCCATAATAAATTCCATTCCTGCTTCAGGTACGGGAATGATCAACCTGCGCGAATCATCCATGTCCTCGGGAATCATGAGCCCTGCTTCGCGAAACAATCTTGATGCCTGCTTATAGATACGCCCTTTGGGCATGGCTACCTTTAATATGTCCTGCATGCTACCCACTCCCTTATCCAAACTCAATTACATCTCCATAGGCAATGCCATTCACAAGGAAGGTCCCATTGTCCAACCGTTCCGCAGCCAATTCCCCACTATCATCAGCCAGCAACCGCGTCTCTACCTTCGTGCCTTCTTGTGAACGCAGCTCCTGCGCTTTGAGGAACGCTTGTTTACGCTGGGCTGCCTTATAAGCAACCAAGATGCGGAAGCTGGATTCCGAAGGCTGCTTGCTGATCACTTCGAGGATCCGGTTTGTTTTTAACGCAAATCCTGTAGCTGGCGCTGGACGCCCGAATTGGGTCAGCAGGTTGTCATACCTGCCACCGCTGCATACGGGGAAGCCCAAGTCTGCCGCATAGCCCTCAAAGGTCATTCCTGTATAATAAGAGAAATCCCCAATCATCGTCAGATCAATCAGCACATGCTCGCTTACACCATACGCCTTCAGCACATCCCATACTTGGCATAGATGGGCTATCGACTGCTGGGCCACCGGATCCTTCGTAACCTGCCTAGCCTGTGCACATATTTCCTCACCGCCGCGCAAGCGTAAAATGCCTTCCAGCTCTTTTTGTAAGGCATCACTTAGTCCAAGTGCTTTAATTCGCTCCCGATAACCAACATAATCGCGGTTCAGCAAGCATTCCTTCAAGCTTTGCTGCTCGTCTTTACGCTCCTGCAGCGTTTCATTAAAGAGCCCTGTCAAAAAGCCTACGTGACCGAGGGCTATCTTGAACTCTTTAACCCCTGCTGCCTGTAAGCTGGCAATGGCAAGTGCAATTACCTCTGCATCTGATTCCGAGGAAGCATCGCCCACAAGCTCCACACCCGTCTGGAAAAATTCCGCATCCCGGCCAGCTTCCGCTTCAATGGCCCGAAAAATATTCGCATGATACGACAAACGTATCGGAAATGGCTGTTCTTTCAATAAAGACGACACCACCCTCGCGATCGGTGCCGTCATATCAGAACGCATAACCAGCGTAGTCCCTTTACGGTCAAGCAGCTTAAATAGCTTGCGGTCCTCCGTAGAGCTCGCAACCCCTACCGTGTCATAAAATTCCAAGGTCGGCGTTATAATCTCCGAATATCCCCAACGCTCCATACAGTTCAGTACACTCGTTTCAATAGAGCGTAATTTGGTTACAGCTTCGGGCAAATAATCCTTTACACCCGTTGGTTTTTCAAACACCTTTGGTTTCGACACCAAACCTCACCACCTATAGTTTTACTTAGTTATTTCCGAATTTACTTTAACGCGATAATGTGCTACCATATTACCAAGATAAAGGATATAAACGTTAGTTTACCATCCAACGTTTACAACGTCAATAAAAACTATTATAATTAATTAGTTATGGGATTGTTAATAATTGGGAATCCTATACCTACATTAAGTAAGGGGGCACGAGCATGCAAATTCCCGAAATCAAGCCGGACCGCTTCAAAAAATTGTTTTTAGATAACAAGTTTGTGTTATTCCTATTGACGTTGCTATTGATCGGCTTAAACATTTTTGTACTAAATAAAATCCCCTTTGTTTTCAAACCTTTTATCGTCCTAGTCAAAACCGTCATACTCCCTCTCATACTTACAGGGGTTGTTTACTACTTATTAAATCCGATTGTCGATCTGCTTGAGAAAAGAAAAATGAAACGGGTTTATTCCATTATTACCTTATACATATTGATTATTGCCGTAGTTACGCTTCTGATTCTAGCTGTCATCCCTGTTATTAACGTACAAGTTATGGAGCTAGTGAAAAATTTCCCAACTTATAGCCAGCAAGTACAGCTTAATTTTGAATCCTGGATCGGTGGCTCTTTGTTCAATCAGATTCAACAGACTACAGGCTTCAATTCAACCGATTGGAACAATACGATTACGGAACGCCTGTCTTCATTTATAAGCCTTGCGGGGGCGAGTATAGGCAGCTTTCTAGGGGTTGTAACGGAGACCTTGCTCGCCATAGCCGTAGTACCGTTCATCCTGTTCTATCTACTTAAAGAAGGCCATAGATTGCCGAATTTCATTCTGGAATTTCTTCCCCCATCCTTTCGGAGCCAAACCTATGAAGTGATGTCCGAGATGAACCACCAAATTAGCTCTTACATTCGTGGGCAAATCATTGTTAGCTTTTGCATAGGGTTTCTGTTGTATATCGGTTATTTAATTATTGGGCTGAAGTATTCCCTGATCCTTGCTATTATCGCGGCCTTTACCAGTATTGTCCCGTATTTAGGTCCTGTTATTGCGATTACGCCCGCTTTGATTGTTGCCGCTGTAACTTCTCCGGTCATGCTGCTCAAAATGATAGTAATCTGGACCATTGTCCAATTGATCGAAGGCAAGTTCATTTCTCCGCAAATTATGGGAAAATCCTTAAAAATCCATCCCATCACCATCATTTTTGTTATTTTAACCGCTGGTAATTTGTTCGGCTTAACCGGTATCATTCTCGCTGTTCCTGGATATGCCGTGCTGAAGGTGATTGTATCCCATATTTATCATTGGTTTAGAAAACGTTCGGGTTTTTATAATACATTTCAATAGCAGTTTTTCCTGTAGAGGGCTCTGCTGTCTAAAATTTAGCCCATAGGCAAAAGAGCAGTTCAAGTCGTTATTGACTTGAACTGCTCTTTTGCCTGACCATCTTATGATCCCTATAGGTTGAACGTCTACTCCAGCATCCTCTTAAATCCGTATATCCGCGCGAATTACCTGCAGCGGGTTACCAGCTACAAAGCTATAGGCTGCTACATCCTTATGAACTACCGAGCCAGCCCCTACCACTGCATGATCACCGATGGTTACACCTGGAAGAACCGTCGTATTGGCTCCAATCATCACATGAGAGCCGATACGGACTGTTCCAATCCGGTATTCCTTGATTAAATATTCATGGGTTAAAATCGTAGAATTGTAACCGATTATCGTATTCTCGCCTATCTCAATGCGCTCCGGAAAAAACACATCCACCATGACCATCAAAGCAAAGGATGTCTGCGCCCCTACCTTCATCCCCAACAGCTGGCGATAAATCCATCGTTTCATAGGAAGAGAAGGTGTATACCTTGAAATCTGAATACAGACGAAATTACGTACTGCCTTCCAGCGACTAACGGTACGGTACATTTGCCAGAGTGAGTTGGGTCCTTCGACCGGAAATTTATCCGTTTGTCTCAATTGAACTCTCCTCAACGCCTGTAATGGTTAACAACTCCCTAATATCATGGATAATATAGGTAGGATTGTACTGCTCTAAATAAGGAATCCCCTTTAGCGACCAAGCAACAGCCACTGACGGGATTCCTGCATTATGGGCAGCCTCCACATCGTAATGGCTGTCTCCCACCATGACTGCGCCTTGTGCTTCCGAGCCTAGCTCCTTTAACGCTTTGCGTATGCCCTCTGGATCGGGTTTGGGCCATTTTACATCCTGGACACATACGATAGAATCAAAATAATCGTACAACCCACAGAGCCTGAGCCCCATCTCTGAAGTAATTCGCACCTTGCTTGTGACGATTCCTAGCTTGATACCAGCCGCGTGCAGCTTGCTGATAGTCTCCCGCACACCCGGAAACTCCGTTACGAGGGAGTCGTGCTTGTCTATATTGAATGCGCGGTATTTATGAACCAGGTCCCCTACATTGTCCCTGCCGGAAAACAACTGCATTTGCTCGATTAAGGGACGCCCCATATTGGGGATAATATGCTCTCTGGTGATGGGCTCGCCAAGTGCATTTTCAAACGTATGCAAAAACGACTGGATGATTAGCTCGTTCGTATCGATAATAGTGCCGTCGAGGTCAAATAAAACGGTGTGGATCATGAGTAGGCTCCTCTTTACCCTCCCACACCCTCCCTATAGGGAGGGCTCCAAGGGCTCTGCCCTCTGGACACCCGTGGTGGGGGAGTGACTGTGTTGTTCTCGGGTCGCTTTCGTCCCTTCGGGACACGCTTGACTTGAGTACTATGTATGGGTTGCATGATTGCGTGTTCTCGGGTCGCTTCCGTCCCTTCGGGACACGCTTGACTTGGGTGCTATGTATGGGATGCATGACTGCGTGTTCTCGGGTCGCTTCCGTCCCTGCGGGACACGCTTGGCTTGAGTGCGCACGCATCCTTCCGGCGTTACTGGCCCATGGCACACTCTGCTGTCCTAGCATCGCATTGTCCTTTCAGGACTCGCTCACTTGGGTGCGTAAACATCTTCTGTCGTCGGGCAGATTTCTTTTCTAAGCATTACTTTTCATGATTTTTATCAGGATCTTGAACGGATTCTTTTTTCAACTCGTCGGTTTGCTTAGGAAGCTCACGATCTTCAGCATGCTCAGCAACAACAATTTCCGGTGGCGTTGGAACCACTACAGGAATGCCTGTTAAAACAGGCACGGCAGACAGCTCAGCGGCCTCAGCAGAAGCCTCGGCACCACTGGTTGCCAGCGTAGCTGGATGCTCACCAGCAGCAGCCAGCGGGAGGATCGGGTCGGAATAACGTTCGGCCGAAGCGCCGGTTTTTCTGCGATAAATAATTAAAGCTATCGCCAACACAATAATTAACACGGCCAACAACTGTGAGATACGAATATTGCCGCCGTAAGTCATGGTGCCAGGACTAAAGCCAAGCCATTGCATCGGTGCCCACAATCCATTCATCAAGGATGCAAGCCACATAGGTCCAGTGAAGTCCAGGCTATCTGTCCTCAGCCCCTCAACGAAAAAGCGACCGATCGAATATCCGATAAAGTAGCTTAAGAATAACTCCCCCGCGCGCAGAAATGACTGCCTGCGCAATACAAACAAAAGCAACAACACAATAAAATTACATATCGATTCATATAAAAAAGTTGGATGGTAATAGGCTCCATTTATTAACATCTGGTTCACAATAAAATCCGGCAAGTGCAAGGAGCTCCTTAGAAACCCTTCGGTTATAGGTCCGCCATGTGCCTCTTGGTTAATAAAATTGCCCCAGCGTCCTATAGCCTGGCCAATAATCAAGCCAGGTGCGCACACATCCGCAATACGCCAGAAGCTATAGCCTTTACGGCGGGTATAAATAACTGCGCAGATGACAGCTCCGATCAATGCACCATAAATGGCAATACCACCATGCCAGATCATGAAGATCTCAAGTAAATTATCCTGATAATCCTCCCACTTGAACGCTACATAATATATACGTGCGCCAATAATGGCTGAAGGTACACCCAACAGTACCAAATCCATATAAAAGTCTGGATTCATTCCAAATCGTTTGCCTTCTTGAATAGCGAGCAGCAGCCCAATTAATGCCGCTGTCCCGAGAATAATACCATACCAATGCACCTGCAGTGCCCCGATACCAAAGGCGATCGGATTAATTGCTAACCACATGCCGTTCCTCCTTCTGAATGCTTAAACCTTCTTTTATTCCATATCATCCATATCTTCGGCTAGCGTTTCGGTCAGCTTGTTCGTAAACTGGAGTGCTGCATTGTAGCCCATCCGTTTCAACCGGTAATTCATCGCAGCAACCTCCACGATGACCGCCAGGTTTCGCCCTGGACGAACTGGAATCGTAACTAAGGGAATATCCGTATCAATAATCTTGGTTGTTTCTTCATCAAGACCTAAACGGTCATACTGCTTATCCTGCTGCCAAGTTTCCAGCTTGATCACGACCGAGATTTTCTTTACATTACGGATAGCACCTGCTCCGAATAAAGTCATCATATTGATGATGCCGACTCCACGGATTTCTAGCAAATGGCGAATGAGTTCAGGCGCATTACCGACCAAGACATGATCGGCTGTTTGGCGAATTTCAACAGCATCATCGGCAATAAGCCTATGGCCCCTTTTGACAAGCTCCAGCGCTGTTTCACTTTTCCCGATCCCGCTCGTACCTGAAATCAAAATACCGATCCCGTACACATCAACGAGAACGCCATGGATCGTCGTGGATGGAGCCAATTTATTTTCTAAAAAGCCGGTAATCCGGCTTGCCAAAATCGTCGTTGATGCAGGCGTGCGAAGCACAGGTATCTGCTTTTCGTTAGCTGCTGCCAGCAGTTCAATCGGTACATCCAATCCGCGGCTAATAAGGATACATGGTGTCTCCTCAGATATACATAGACGTGTCATCCGATCCATCCGTTCATCCGATGAAAGTCCATGGAAAAAAGTTAGCTCCGTCTTGCCCAAAATCTGTACGCGTTCTGTAGGATGAAACTCAAAATACCCTGCCATCTCCAAACCAGGGCGGTATAAGTCAGCTACCGTGATCGGCCTTTTCAGTCCTCCCTCACCACAAATGACTTCCAAATGAAATTCCGCCACAAGGTCAGATACTTTTACTTTTTTAGGCATCGCTCTTCCGTCTCCTTCATTTTCCCGATACTCTCATGGTATATAAAATAGCTCGATAAATCAACTAATCTTAGATTTTCTTGTCCTATTCCAACAAAAACTCCAACAAAAAAAGCCAGTCGTAATGACTGGCCTTTTACTTATGGTCAAATTAAGAAGTGAAGATGGACAATGTTGTTTCCAGATCGAAGAAATGGACTTTGTTCATATCAACAGCTAATTTTACGTTTGTGTTTTCTTTGAATCCAGCACGTCCATCAACACGGGCAACAATGCTGTTTTTGCCAACGCCAGTCAAGTACAAGAACATTTCATGACCCAAGTTCTCAGCTACTTCAATGTGGGCATTAACAACGGAATTTGGTGAAGCTTCCAGGAATACAGGCTCTTCATGAAGATCCTCAGGACGGATGCCCATAACAACATCTTTACCTAGGTAGCCTTTCTCACGCAGGAATTTCGCTTTGCCTTCTGGCACTTCTACATTCACGCCATCAGCTTTAAAGTATACACTATTGTTAGCATCCGTGAAACTACCCGTAATAAAGTTCATCGAAGGAGATCCGATAAAGCTTGCTACGAACATGTTTTTCGGGAAGTTATAAATTTCTTCTGGAGTATCAGCTTGTTGAATAATCCCTTTTTCCATAACAACGATACGGTCGCCCATTGTCATTGCTTCGGTTTGGTCATGCGTTACATAAATAGTTGTAACTTCAAGACGTTTGGACAATTTGCTGATTTCCGCGCGCATTTGTACACGAAGTTTCGCATCCAAGTTGGAAAGTGGCTCATCCATTAAGAAAACTTGTGGCTCACGAACAATCGCGCGTCCCAAGGCAACACGTTGGCGTTGACCACCGGAAAGAGCTTTTGGCTTACGGTCAAGCAAATGGGTAATATCAAGAATTTTAGCCGCGTCGCGAACACGAGCATCGATATCGGCTTTTTTGAATTTACGAAGCTTAAGACCAAACGCCATATTTTGATAAACACTCATATGTGGATACAAGGCATAAGATTGGAACACCATCGCGATATCACGATCTTTAGGTGCTACGTCATTCACCAAACGGTCGCCGATGTAAAGTTCGCCTTCAGTGATTTCTTCTAAGCCAGCAATCATACGAAGAGTAGTGGACTTACCGCAACCGGAAGCGCCTACAAGTACCACGAACTCTTTATCTTTGACTTCAAGATGGAAATCTTTAACTGTTGCTTCATCTGAACCCGCATATTTCTTAACGATATGGTTTAAACGTACACCTGCCATGATTCAATTCCCCCTACATATTTATGATCAATTTATATACTTATCTTACCTCACCTCCCTGCCTATGACTATGCACAATCTTCACAAAAAAATCACTTTCTTTTCGTTACTTTGTACAATAGCAAAGCAATCTTCACTAAAACAGCATCATTAAAGGTACGAACATCGAGACCTGTCTCTTGCTTAAACTTGTCCAGCCGGTATAATAGCGTATTTCGATGGATATAAAGCTTTTTCGCGGTTTCACTGACATTGCAATCAATTCGAAAAAAATGCTCCAAGGTCGTCATCGTTTCCGGATCCAGCGCCACATCCAGCCGTTTCAGCACGCGCTCCAAAAAACTCGCTTTATCCCCTTCAGGGATCAAATGGATCAGCTTCTCCAACTGCAGCATCCACGGCAAATGCATATTGCTTCCTACATGGTAGGTGCGGCCTAGCATCATGGTCTCGCGAAGCTGCAGTACACTCGCATATAGCGACTTGGCAGGCATCATAGGATAGTGGATCGCAAGATGGCATTCCCCTACCCATTCGTTTTCGAGCATCGCATGAAGACCAAAACCAATCGCTGCCAGCGTGTCCTCCAAGCTTTCTTCATCACCGTTGTCACGGTCGTCCGTTGTATCGATCGACAGCATTTTTTCAGAACCAAGAATAAGCCACTCCTTGTCCATCAAAGGTACAAGGATCATCTCTGTATCAAAAAAAGATTCCAGCAGCTTCTTCAGCTCCTGGTAGCTGACACGTTGCGATTGGGAATAGTCACCATAAAGCAACAACGGAATTTTCGTCGAATATAACGATAATTGCGATACAAGCGTATCCGGCATTTCGGCTTGGACTAGCCCCATCTCCTGCTGCTGCCGGAACCATTCCCTTACCATCGATGCTTTACGCTCCTCTTCACTAGTTGAGGATGTGTTTTTCTTATCTTGAATTTTCCGTGTTTCCAGCATCAACTCCACAAGCTGACGCTCAGCGACAGTAATGCCTTCTGCAGCGACTGATAACAGTAGCGCATCCTGCAGCTCTTTATGAACAAAGAATAACAGTTGACCATTTTGGATGATGCTTTTGGACGGAGTTCCTTTATCATTATTGTCAGAATCAACCTGCAGGAGCCATTGCTCCCAAGACCATCGCGATAAGCGCACAGGTGCTTTGAAAATTTGTTCTAGCTGTTGCCTCAATGGCTCCCATTCCATACCCGAGCTCCCAACCTATTTATATTTATACAAGCAGAACGTGAGTCCTAGACCCATCATAGCAAAATAGTAATTAACAACCAAGTGCTAAACAAAGAAACCATCTGTATGCAGGCTGCATAAGATAGTTTCTCTATAGGGAAATGCGATTAATCGATAACTCTGCGGGCTGTTACATAATGCTCGTCCCACCAGCCACTCTCAATAGTGCTATATTTAACACCGCCTTCCCCGTAAGTATGTATCATCATGCCATTGCCGACATACATGCCGACATGGCCAATTTCCCCTTTAGAATCTGTCGTTGTGAAAAATACGAGGTCACCTGTATCCAAGTTGCTTTTGCTAACATATTTGCCTTCTTTGGCTTGGTTTCTGGAAATCCGCGGTAGCTCAATATCATATTTATCAAAAATCCATTTCATAAACGACGAGCAATCGAAGGTCTTGGTCTGTCCATATTTGGCTCCAAAATCATAGGGAGTACCCAAATACTTTCGGGCGGTCAGCACCAGCTTTATACGTTTTTGGTCATTTGCACTAAGTATACGGCGGGCTCCAATAAATTGGCTGCGATAGGTGTCCACATCATACGTAGTTACTACATCCTTCGACTTAGATGCCATGATGATTTTATCATTACCGATATAAATGGCGGAGAAGCTCGGGTTATTGCCTTTACCGAAAAACAAAACATCGCCTTCCGTCACATTGGACAATGATTTAATCAGCGGCTTATCCATCTTAAACTGATCATCCAGTGCCCGCGGCATCTTATAGTCGAGCATTTTATACACATAATAATTCATGCCTGAGGTATCAAAGCCGTTGCTTATGGACTCCCCACCAAGCGTATATTCCTTACCGACCAGTTTTTCACTTAAGGATACTGCATCCATATCATCATAAGCCGCCAATGTGGGTGCAGCAAAGGCACCTACTAGAACAATCGTCATAACGAGCGTTAATCCCGCCGTTCGTGCTGTGCGAATCGTGGTGTTTTTTATCATAAACAATTTCCTCCAGTTCATGACTGATTATCCATCTTGGGTAATCTCTGTACCCGTATCAACACATTACCATGGGAAAAAAATCTTATCATTACGCAAATGTTACCTTTGTTCTGAAACTGGTGGAATACAGCCCACAAACAGGAAACTGGGTTTGATCTATAAAGCACATTCCGCTACAATAGGTCATATAAAGCCATAAACCGCTGCTACTGGCAAAACAGAAATATGGGAGGCTTCGCTTCGTATGGCCATTGTTGAATTAACGATTATTCCGGTCCGTACGGCTTCGACCAGCCTGAGCCCCTTTGTAGCTGATATTCAAGAGGTGCTTGCACAAGCCAAAGAGCCCATCAAGTATCAAATGACACCAATGAGCACGATTATCGAGGGTGAGCTAAGTGACTTGCTTCAGATTGTACGCCGCTTACATGAACTGCCTTTTCAAAAAGGAGCGGAGCGTGTATCGACTTCGATCAAAATCGATGACCGGCGAGACCAAACCAGCTCCATGGAGCAAAAAATGAAATCTGTCGAGCTCAAGCTAAGCAAGTAGGCAATTCAAAAGGGAAAAATGCTAATATAAGAACCTACTGTAATATTGAGCTACTCTTTGCACGAAGCACCGTTAAATACAAAAAAGAGACCTATGCAGGTCTCTTTTTCTTATGGATGAGACATGTAGGATTCGAACCTACGACACCCTGATTAAAAGTCAGGTGCTCTACCAACTGAGCTAATGTCTCAAATACATGGTGGAGGATGATGGATTCGAACCACCGAACTCAGAGAGAGCAGATTTACAGTCTGCCGTGTTTAGCCACTTCACTAATCCTCCATAAATCGATCATTCTGCAAAAGCAGAAAAAACAAAAGTGGCTCGGGACGGAATCGAACCGCCGACACGAGGATTTTCAGTCCTCTGCTCTACCGACTGAGCTACCGAGCCATATGTAAGTTATGTGCTTCTTGCGACCATTCCTATAAAAAGGGATGCTTGTCCTCTTATAAACGATGGTAATAAAATGGCGGAGCCGACGGGATTCGAACCCGCGATCTCCTGCGTGACAGGCAGGCATGTTGGGCCACTACACCACGGCTCCGCATTTAACAATAAGTACATGGTGCCGTCGAGAGGACTTGAACCCCCAACCTACTGATTACAAGTCAGTTGCTCTACCAGTTGAGCTACAACGGCATAATTGGATAACACCTAGTTAAGTATGTGAAGAAGTCCGTAAACTTATCCTTCACTAAAAAGTGAAATGGTGGAGGCTGACGGGATCGAACCGCCGACCCTCTGCTTGTAAGGCAGATGCTCTCCCAGCTGAGCTAAGCCTCCGTAATGGGATGACACAAATGAAATCATAACATATTTGCTCACTTAAAATCAATAAAAAATTGAATGGTAGCGGCGAAGGGAATCGAACCCCCGACCTCACGGGTATGAACCGTACGCTCTAGCCAGCTGAGCTACACCGCCATGCTTACAAAAATACTACGGAGAGAAAGGGATTCGAACCCTTGCACCACTTACGCAGTCTAACCCCTTAGCAGAGGGTCCCCTTATAGCCACTTGGGTATCTCTCCATGATCATCAGTAGAAGCAATAGTTTATTGTTCCCTGAAAACTAGATCCGAACCAACAATTTCTGCGTCGAGCAACGCACCCCCTTTAGCTTGCACTTCAGGGGGGACTTCCTTTGGATAAGCCCTCGACCGATTAGTATCCGTCAGCTCCATGCCTTGCGGCACTTCCACCCCGGACCTA
>NZ_JAAOIW010000009.1 GCF_011440305.1 Paenibacillus agricola
CCTGCTCATTTTTACTAAAGTGTTTTTTACTCATATGCTCGCCCCCACTATTCTCTCTAGTATACAAAAAGGTACCCATACGCTAAACACTTTTTTTAAAGTGTCCAGTGTATGGGTACCAGTTTACTCCTCCACTCCACTTAGTATCCGTTAGTTCAATCTTTTTGCTCGATATAGATCAATAAAAATTCTTTATCCTCAGGAAAGGAAAGCTGAAGTTCTTTTACTTGCTCCACTGTTTTCCAAGCAATTTCATGTATGAGTCCATCAGGATCGTGGATGGTCGGCTGTCCATGACATACAACAATTCTCTAAAGTTTCCTCGTTTTCTTTACCTCCAGAAGGCACCGACCATCACTTTTCCTCTTCTGGCTTACCTTGTAAAACCGTAAGTATTTGTCTTTCAGAATTCACACATAAGCCTGCTGATCCAATCCATTTGTTCAACTCATGAACAGATAAATCTAGGCAGTACATATGTATCAAAGTGGGTGTTTTATACAAATGTCTTTTATTGAGCTATGGTATTTCGGTAGGTAAGAGCAGTTCATCCTGGGCGTCATACACAGAACCGTGACTATCGGTCCGCAATTAATAGAAGAAAAGAACAGCCATAATTACATGGCTGTTCTTGTTATGGTTCAAGTTATTGTACAATGCATTCAATCCAAGAAGGACCGGAATCAGATCGATAAGGATATTAAGCCATCGTCCGAACCCAGAATAATTCTTCCCTCCGATAAACTGTTATCAATGACAATTAAATGATCATTAAATCAAGATGAGCGAGTAAATTTTGAATCGATGTTGGATGCCGTCTTACGATATCTTCAGAAGGGATATGATGTCCACCGTTTTCCACCCGCACTGCCACTCTCTCAAGATTCAAATGATAATCGCCTAGACCGACATAAAACATTGTAATTTCAAACCCATTGGCCTTGCCATCACGCATAAGCCTGATGGCATTACCTCCAGCCAATGTAGTTTCGACTGAAAAATCGCGGCTGTTTCGAATACAGTCCTTGGCCAATTTAATGGCTTCTTTCCCTGCAGATATTTTATTACTGGCCCTACTTTGCTATAGAGTGCTTGAAGCCTGAACCAGAAGATCTTCCAGGAGACCGTAATCGGGTGTATCCTCTTTACGGATTTTTAGCCACTTCCTCTCGTCTGGCCCTTCAAATCCTTTCGGAAAGGTAAGGCCGGAAGAATTCATGATCATGAATGCAATGGCATCTTTCGATGGTGATATAACCGCCGCATAATGCCCATTTTTCAGGAAATGGGGCTTCTTGTATTGAATGCGTTCTTCGGCTTCAGGAATAACCTGATGGACCATCTTGCGTAGTTGGTTGCTGACCTCGATTTGCCATGGTTGACTAAGGTTCTCGATAAATGCGGAAACTTCCTGATTCATCATTTCTTTTACTGCTCCTTTTCACAGTTTATTTTGGAAAGAGTTAGAGACTGGACGAAGATTTTCACGTTCTCTTGTATGAACTGATCAAGACTGATACCCGGATAATTGTTACCAGCTTCCAAATCGTTAATGAACGCGCCATATTGAGCCATCATGAATGTAAACGCCATCATGGTTGGGTTCGTACAAACCATTTTCCCTTTTTCGCTCATCGTTATAAAGTAATCCGTCAGAAACGTCAACAGTTGGCGAGGATGTTGCAGTCGACGTTCTTTAAAGCCGGGGACATAGACCTCATCTTTTAAGGCGATTAGAATCAGCTTTCGGTCTCGGTTCATGATGTCATGATACTTTTTGCTGATGGCTAGTAGGTCGACTTCTAACTCCCATACAATCTGTTCGTTGAAGAGTGCTCGCATCTCTTCGGCATACTGAAATCGTTCAAGGGCGGCTTCCAACAAATTTTGCTTGCTACCGAAATGCCGAAAAAGCGTCTTTTCGCTTAAGTCGGCAGATGAGGCGATTTCCTCTGTCGTGACGCCGTGGTAGCCTTTCTCCGAAATTAGGTCAATCGCAGCCCGTAACAATTTCTCAGCGCTCCCTTGCTTAGTTTGATGCATGATCAACTCCCTTTCTGTAGATTACGAAATGTCTGTCAGTGGTGACTGACATTATAGTATTACAAATTTATCCTCTCGTCAAGAGGACACCTCGCTTATAATGAAAATACGATGGATTTGCGCATGCCGGTGCTGCCGCAGGCCAGATACACAGGCGAGGTTGAAGTGGATCACAGCATAACAGAGTAAGCGAGGCCACTACATTGCGAAGCAGCTTAGGTTCAAAACCGGGACGAACCTCGATCCGGTCAACACCGATTTGGATTTGAAGCGATGAGGTGGTGGAACCGTGAAGTCATGCTCGGCACACCAGGTTTTCATGGTTTGAACGCTGGCCTGATAATCGGATCTAATTGGGCTTATGAAGTGTACCATTCTTATGTTCCTTGAGCAGCTTTGCGAAAAGCTCACTAGAGTAATTAATCCTCCGCTCAGGAAATTCGCCTGTAAGTATAATCTTCAACATATGAAGCAGACGTTTACCCGTTAGTTCAGTTGGCCCGAGAGACCATTGTCTAATACTGGGACATAGGTATATCAACCCACAGTAACGAAATGCTGCCCTCAATCTTTCATAAAAACCATCATAGCTAAGTTAAGTGATATACCGTTTGCAATTAATTCGTTGTAATAAAGTTTGGCATCCTCAAGGTTAAAATAACTGGCCAGGTCAATATAAAAAGGCGCATAATAGCACCACCCAAAATCAATAAAATATGGTTTTCCATGATAATAATGTATGTGGGAACCATCTACCGACTGCAGATCTCATGCGTGAGAGTCAGGCTTTCCTTCTCATCGTACAAAGCCGCCATATCACGTGCAAAAGCGTTGGCTTTTTCACGTAATGATGGCAGATGCGCGCCAAATTCTCTGCAAAATTTGGGATTTTGCTCCATAAGCGCTTCAAAATGGTTCATAGATACTTGCGTAACTAAATAATTTTTCCAATAATGACGGTCAGCATGGGGGAGCCACAGCATCCCCGAACCCCTTTGCATATTACGGACATGGATTCTGGCTAATGCCTCCGCAACCCTTGGCAACCAATCTAAGCCAGGCGGAGGAGATTTAACACTTCCTAAATCTTCTATCGCCATCCATCTAGGCACATCTGTTTCCATATCCAGTGAAAAAGCGGCTGGCGTGTTCCGATGGCCCTGGTCAGTTAACGACATATATGAAATTCAATAGACTTGGTGAACTGCCCGTTAGCCATTCATGCAGCGCAAAAGCAGTGCTTTACCACAGAGGATGAAAGTTAATCAGTTCTTTCATGATAGCTCAACAATTATGGTTTAACTTTAGTGAAATACAGATTCAAATCGTCATCAACACAAACCATGGCACCAGGGTCAACTGGTTGTTCTTTGTACATAACTCCCCTGCCATCTGGTATATATCCCCTTTTTGCGTATAAACGTTGCGCGCTGCCATAGCTTTTGTATAGTCCAACGCCAATTCCAACTATTTCGAATTTCTCAAATGCAATGTTCTCGATAGCCTCCATTAATGTATTTCCAATTCCATGATTTCGTAATGGAGGAATAACATTAAAATCATTAACTTCAGGTATTCCATTTCCAACAAAGTAAGGATAATGAGATGTAGCAAGCAAATGTAAGCTTCCCGCAAACTGCCCTTGGTAAAAGGCTAATAAAGTTATTCTTTCTCCTGCCACGTTCTGTTCCCAGCACCTCAAGATGTAATCCCTAGGTTTTTTAATATCATGTTCAGTAAAGACTTGGTATACAAGTTCCACATCTGAATCAGTCATTTGACGAACTATAATGGAATTGTTCATAATTTCCCTCCAATGGTCAATTGCATGTGAAGGACTGCCGCGTGGCGGTATTGAACTATCGTTACCGTTAACTTAGCGGCGAATCATTTTCTTGCTAAATATAAATCGATAGTATCATAAACATTCAATACATCACCAAAACGGACAATCGCTTCTTTAATTTCGCTTTCAAATAATTCTTTTGTAGCGGGTGGCAAGCTTCTATGATCTGAATATGTATTCAATAAGGAAATATAGTCAGACGAAGAAAATGTTCTTGTTAAGTGATATAGCTTAAACACAACCTCTCTAAAACCATATGCTTGAATTGTCTTCGAGATATTTTTATATCTTTCAGTATCATGTTCGATAATTTTTGTACTAGAAGGTCTATATCTTTGATATATACTTTGAATATTCTGATGCAATTCATCATTTACTCGTGCTACAAATGGGCGATTCCAAAATAATGCTAGTATTCCACCGGATTTTAATAATTTTAAGACTTTAGGATAACCTATATTTTCTGGAATCCAATGAAATGCAGTAGCTGAATAAATTATATCTATACTATTATTTGGACATTCATATTCTTCAAATGAAGTATTGCATACCCTAAAGTTTTTATATTCTTGAAACTTTAATTTTGAATATTCTGCGAGGTCTCTCCCTAACTCAATTGCCGTTAATTCACAACCTGTTTCCAGAAAGGGTCTTGTTGCCTGACCGGTTCCAATACCAACCTCAAGTGCTTTTTTACCTTGCTCAAGTTGAGAATACGCAAGGACATCTTTGAATAAATCATCACAATATGTAGGTCTCCGCTTGTCGTAGTTTTCCACATCCTCATTAAATGCTAATCGTTTGTCCATATTTCCCCCCAATAATATTTTGAAGTCCGTTCACATAAAGATTATCGCCTAATACGTTATACTGCCCGTTCGAGCGAAGGACTGCCACTCGGCAGCCTTCAAATGTTTAACAATGGTGCCCGTTCGCACAGTGGGTGTCAATCGAATACGCTGCTACAGCCTGCTTGGGTATTATTACTAAACTATCGTTCCCAGTTAGTTGCATGAACTCATGTCTTGAATCTATTCTTTTGCAACCATTTTCCAGCAAAATCAACACCTGCTTTCATATTAAATATTCTACATTTAGCATTGCCAGTTTCACCTAATGTAACGTTGTTAGTTTCATCAAATGCTTTTCCAATCTGTTCAAAATCCTCATCAGCGTCATAAGCATAATCATCAAACCATTTCCAATATCTTTTATTATTTTCTATTATTGCAGCTCCCATTTTCCTAAATAACTCTGCAATACATCCCATTCCTCTTGTTGGCGAAAGATTTACATCAAAGGCAGGCATGCTATCATATATCTTTTCTATCCATTCCCTCGGGACTGGAGGATTAACACCAAGTTTTATAAAGCATTATATATAGAATCTATAGAATTCATATTTATTGTTAATTCAATTGTTCTTTGTTCACTCATTATTCACATCTCCTTTAGTCAAAATCGCCATCGAAATTTATCAGTCATTTACTAATCATTTTACCATATAACCATCTTATCGTATCCAATTTTTGGACATAATCTCTCTATAAATTCCCAATTCTCTACCGATGAAAATGAATTCGTGGAAGCTTAACGACAGTTTCAACACATACCTTGTCTTATGTATCCAAAAAACCAGCCCCCTCAAAGGAGCGGTTCGTCGCAGCGTTTATTAAGCTAACGTGCCCGTTAGCCATCATGCAGCGCAGAGGATGAAAATGGATGAAATCTGTCAAAACTTTCTGGGAGCGGCTATCGCACAACAAGTAGGGCATTGTTAGAAAGGAATCATCAACAAGCATGAAACCTAAATTATAATAGAGCGATTCGGCATAAGTTCCTTGCAATAAACCCAGTCTCATTATCGGATACGGATATTCCACATGTAGAACGGTCAACGCTCTCTTCAGCACCGAAGAGCGGAAGAGAACGTTGAATGGTCATATAGTTGCTGATACCCGAAGCATCTACGAGACTAGGATAGGACTCGTTTACCCCGCCAATAGGACCGCCGCGAGGAAAACGAGTTGCAGCACCGTTCGGGGAAGCAGCTTCGGTACGGGCCTCCCCCCGATCGTCATTGTTTCCCGGGCCGCCCGCACATTGGCGGGGAACATTGCGATCAGCAGCACCGCCAAGCCGATAGAAGCCAACTTCGAGGTGGCCGGAAATAGGATGCCGACCGCACCGGCAAGCTCCAGCCAGCCGGTGGCCGTCACAATCAGATCCGGTCTGGGAAATGCCTGAGGAACCAAACGGATCAAGTCCGGTCGTCGGGTCCCCCAGTGTGCGGAAGCCGTAAGCAACAGCATCACGGCAACAGCTCCCTGAAGCGGAGATTGCCAGCCCCCGAAATAAGACAGTCCGATCAAGCCCAGACCCTTGAACAACAGAAAAGAAGCAACAAGTGCATAGAACGGTACCATACGGCTCACTCCTTTTAATACTTTAGAAACCTTTCATAACCATAAGATATATAATGACCGGTAACGGCTAACAAAATCAGCGATAACGTAAGCCAATTGATTTCCGACATCGGAATTTCCGCTTTGACGGCCATGATACTGCCCGAGACGATAATAAGGACGAGACCCGGTATCGTAAATCATAATCGGCGAGCATAACGTTTGGGCCGCACGATGAATGACAGCCGGATTTTTCGTCATATCCGCCCGAATTTTCCAAAATGCCGCCGTTATGATATTTCCAACGGACAGCACGACTCCAACCAAATGCAGAGTTAGCCACAAGTTCAACTCAGATCTCTCCTTTCTTCTCCTTCTTGCTGGGATACAAGATATCACTGATGAATGACGAGAAATCATGCGCCGTAAAACCGGTCGGTGCATAGGGAATGGAGGAGCGGATACGTAAAGCGAACGTCATCAGAACGAACATTTCGGCTGTTTTGTCCTTATCGACCGATTCCGGAATCACCCCGCTGTTTTGACCGATCTCAATCCATTGTCTAGATAAAAACACGGACCGCTCATAATACTGCTTGAGTGCTTTTGCAATAAACGGCTCCTCCTTCCCGAGCAGATACATCAACACTTTGTTCGTAACATCCGCCTTTTCGTATGCCGCAATACTCTCCGAGATCTTCCACATCGGCTCCTCGAATGATCGACGGCCTTTCTCCACTTCGTTCATAAAGCGTTCGTTCGTCTCTTCGAGCCTATCCTGCAGCACCCAGACAAAGATTTCGTCTTTGCTCTTCACATAATGGAAAATAGCCCCTTTCGACAAGCCCGATTGATCCATAATGTCCTTCATTGTGATCGAATGACATCCTTTTGCCCCTATCAACTCTTTGGTCGCATCAAGCAGAAGCCGTATGGTTTGCTGCCTGCGTTCCTCTTGTTTCATGGTCGTCCCTCCGATGGTCGCAATCAGATTCATTTCCAATTCGTTTTTACTTATTTCCAATTATACATACCGACTATCGGTTTGTAAATTAAACTTTTTATTTAGTTTACAAATATTTCTCTGCATCCAAACTTGCCCTTACTTATGCTACGCATCAGCGTATCATCTATAGAGCTAAATCTAAGAGCACCTTTTAGGTGCCCTTTGCAAATCCATATGTAAAATACTACTCCAGATGCTGGAGAAGTGGCTAAGTTGCAACGTAATATGATCGTGAGTTAGTTGGATAAAGAAGCCACCCACGCGTCTACAGGTACCACCTCGGCCTGATGGGGGAACACCTTCTCAGTTAGAACCCGATGAACCTCAGGGTCAGCATCGATACAGGCGTCGGAAAGCACAGTAAGGGCAAAGTCTCTATCTGCCGCTTCCCGTAAGGTCGATAGAACGACCCCGCTTGTGGCGATACCACTGAGGATGAGCGTGTCGATCTGGCGAGACCGAAGGATCACCTCAAGGTCACTTCCGGCAAACGCGCTTACTCGAAGCTTGGTCACAATCGGCTCGTCCGGCCAAGGCTGCACGGATTCATGAATTTGCATCGTCGCTTCCGGAGCTGCCACTGTTCCGACCCGGCTGGCAATACCCGCGAACATTTTATTTCTAGAACTAATCTCGGGATAACCTGCACGAAATGCGACACGTACGTAAATAACGGGAATAGCATGACTTCTTGCGGCTTCAATAGCCTTTTGGAACGGAATCAATGCCTTTTCGCTGTCTACGAACCGCGACACGACGCTGTTTTGCATATCCATGACCAACAGCGCGCTTTTGCTCGGTGAATTTTGCATGTGTTTATATTCTCCTTTTCATCGATTTACAATTACGACGTTTGGGTTTTCGCGGGACTGACTTGAATCAATCGCGAATCACCTCCCATCCTAAACGGAGAAAGTTCTCCGCTTTTAATTATATGGAGATCACTCTCCGGTTGTCAACAAATCGCTCTTGATGTAATATTTCTAAAGAGGTGTTATCCCAAAATGTCTAAAGAGAATATTTCAGCTCGAGAAGGAGATACCACAGATTCCGTCATTGCCACGCCTCCCGAAAAGGCATTACGTGCAGATGCCCAAAAAAATCGAGATAAGCTGCTCGATGTCGCTCATCGAGTTTTTAGGACCGAAGGAATCTCCGTCTCGATGGATGAAATCGCCCGACGTGCCGGTGTTGGCGTGGGAACCGTCTATCGGCATTTCCCGACTAAGGAAGATTTATTTGGGGCCGTTATTGTCAGCCACAAGGCACGTCTTATCGAAGAAGCTAATCAATTACTTGATCACGACGATCCGGGCGACGCGTTCTTTTATTATTTTGCAAGAATCATACGTGAGGGGATTGCAAACAAGGCGATTACTGATGCCATTGTTAGCAGTCTGAATATAAACACTGGACGTTCGGAGGTAGCGCGGAATTTTTGGCGAGGGATCGACAATCTTCTCGCCCGTGCCCAACACAGCGGATCCGTTCGGGCTGATGCTCGCATTGAGGATATCAAAGTCCTGCTTATCGGCATCTTGCAAGCAACCGGGGAGAGCGGAAATTTTCCGGATCGCGTCGTGTCGATCCTAATCGACGGTCTTCGTGGGTAATCAAAAATAACCCTTTAGACTCCCGATACCGCTATGTTCTTTTCGTAACCTTGCCTTTGGTAGTATTCAATATTCTCGGTCTTACCTGTTAATAAAGTTACAAACCTACAACCTTTTTTTGAAGTGGCTATCTCAAATTGTTCCAATAATCTTTTGCCTATTCCTGCTTTCCTGTAGTCCTCTTTGACAAATAAATAGTTAAGGTAAGAATGTGATGTAGAAGTCTGGTCAATCCTCCCTAATGCGAAACCTACAACTTCACCATCATTTACAGCCACCAAACATGTATCACGAAAAAAACGATAAAAATTGAGATAGATTGAATCTCTTTCCTTTGGTAGTGGTGAGCAATCCATTTCAGCAATTTGAAGTGCAGTTACATCATTAATTTCCTGTATAATTATTTCACCCATATCCTCAGCTCACCCTTCTCTTCTCAGCTCTTCTAAAATTAGTTATATACATCCAATAATAACATATTTTTGCATTAAACTGCGTTAGTTCAACGAGCAGTCGTTGTCGTACCCTAATTTCGAATATATCGCCTACTGTGAACCGCAATGAAATTTCCTCACGTATTGCATTATTATCCATGAGAAAAGCTACTTTCAGCAAGTGGCTTTAATGAAGAAATGATCGGAATTCAGAACACAAAAACTATTCCATACTTATTTACGAGATAGATATGGGCATATATCCAATCCCTAATTTTTATCTCGGCATACAGTGAGTTAGAAGCCCAATTAATAAGGAGTGAATAAATCGAATGGGATTTATACCGCAGCAAGGACCAACCTCTCCTCCACCCTCATATGTACCTCAAATGTCTCCATATGCTGTTGACCTTGGGACAATTTCTGGTTGTTTGGATCAATACACTTTCATATGGCTCAATAATGGAGATAGCTTTTGGTTCTATCTGACTTTTGTCGGAAGGACATCGATTTTAGGATATAGATTTTTCGGAGGAAGATGGAATCCTTATACAGTTAATTTAAGAGAAATTATTTCATTTTCATGTTACTAATTAATTATAATCCATGATAGAAGCGCAGAGCCTCTTGTGTATTTATTTAGTTCAGCTTGTTTGCCCCACTATCCTGCCCTCCAACCTTTAATATCACCGCGATTATGCGCATATGTTTGTGTCGCAAAACGATTAAGCACCTATGTTTGTGTCGTGTCCTCGCGACACAAACATAGGTGCTTTGAAATAAAAAAAACCTGATTGGCGGGGATCTTGTGTCGCTGGACAGCAATCGAATAATATAATCAAATGAATATTGGACTATTGTAGATGAACATTAACCTTTAAGCGAACCTGATGTCATTTGCATAAAGGACTTGTTAGCAAAGATATAGACAACCAGGATAGGAAGAATCGACAGACAAGCGCCAGCCATCATAAAGTGGGTTTGCGAGGCTGCGGCCATACCGTATTTTAAATTCGCCAAACCTACGGTTAATGTTTGCAGGTTGGGTTTGCTCATCGTAAAGACCATGGGCAATAAATACTCATTCCAAGCGTGTCGGAAAGTAAATAGAGCACATACAGCAAGACCCGGTCTTAACAAAGGCAAAGTCACCCTCCAAAAGGTTCCACCCAGGGAACAACCGTCGATTGTGGCAGCTTCATCCAATTCTCGCGGTATTCCACTCATAAAGCTGAGCAGAATAAAAAAGATATACGCATGCGCACTAATTAAAATAAGTACAACTGCCCAAAGCGATGTGTGTAAATTCAAGCTAATCATCAATTCAAATTGCGGTCTCAATACAACTGCACCTACGGAAACAAATAAGGTGCCTCCTTGTATGGCAACGTACAGCTTTTTACCCGGAAACCCCAAACGATCAATGACATACGCAGCCATCGAAGCGATAATGAGAGTTCCAATGGTTGTGCTAATACTGACAAACATGCTGTTCCAGGTGAAGGTAGAGAAATTGGCCTGCTTCCAGGCTTGCACATAATTTTCGAACATCCAATTCGAAGGGAATATAGTGGCCCCTGTAGTCAATTCCATATTGGTTTTGAGGGAACCGAGGATCGCGATTAATACAGGAAATAACGTTAGAAATGCAATAGCCAGCAAAAAAATCCATAAAACGATTTGCCCAAGCATGCGGGACAATATAGATGGGTTAACGGTCGTGTTCGGCCTGACAGCTGCCTGCATGTTCATGATTGGACCTCCTCAGAGTTTTCGTAAGAAAACTGACTTCGTAAGCATTATCTTTGTTTTCGCAAGAAAACGGACTTCGTAAGCATTAACTTTGTTTTCATATCAGAAATTTTTATTAACACGTTTAGACATATAAAAGTAAGCGAGCGTAATCACGCCGACGATCAGAGCTGTCACGAAACCGACGGCACTGCCATAGCCGATATTCTGTACAGCCTGGGAATCACCCACAACAGGGAAGAACAGCTTATACACATACAAATACATAACTTCCGTTTTCCCTATCGGTCCCCCGCCGGTTAAGACCATGATACTTTCATAACCTTTAAGGGCATTAATTATCGCCAGCATAATAATAATTTGCAGAACAGGTCCAAGCATCGGGATGGTGATATACCAGAACTGTTGAATCTTATTGGCGCCGTCCAGTGCCGAGCTTTCGTAAATATCATAGGGAATATTTTGCAATCCAGCTAGAAATAGCAGCATATAATTGCCGACAGCTCCCCACACAGCAACAAGAATGATCGTCAGCAGTGCATGGTCAGGACCGAGCCAATCGATATTTTTCGCAATGATCTGGTACTTCATGAGAAATTGATTCAGAATACCATTATAGGAATTAAAGATCGCAAAAAATACGACTGCCATAACAGCAGAGCTAATAATCGTAGGCATAAAATAAATCGCTCGCAGGAAATGTCTGCCCCTTAATCCCCTGTTAAGTACAACTGCCAGAATCAGAGCCAGAGGAAGTGACAACAGCACCTTCCCACCTGCAAAAATAAATGTTGTGACAACTGAATCCCAAAACTGCTGGTCTTCCATAATTTGTGAAAAATTATCGAAACCGATAAATCTTTCATTGCCATAACCTTTATAATCGTAGAACATATATCTCATTGCCCAGCCAATCGGATACAATCCCAATACCACAGTCAGAATAAAGCTTGGCATCAAAAAACTATAGGCAAACCCGTACTTCCCTGCTTTATTCATGAAAATATCAACTCCTATAGCATAAATTCGGATAGAGAAGGATGGGGTGAGAACCCCATCCAAATTGGTCCCTGCATGAAATTATTTGGCAAATTGTCCCGCAAGCTTCGCTGGATCAAAGTCCGCAATAGGGCTTACTTTAAATTCGCCCGCTTGCACACCGGCAGCCAGTGCTTCATTATAGCGCTTGTTCAAATCTGTGATCACTTCATTTAAATCGCCACCACTAAGCATGTATTTGAAAAATGCATCGGTGTATTTGATACCTTTGACATTGACGCTTGGTTGGATTGGCCATACGCCATCCACTTTGTTAGGCAGGAATCCTTCAATTCCGCCAATATCAGGTTTTTTTGCTTTTGCAATAACGGCTGGAACCATTGAGATGCCGAAGCCTTTTTCATGATACGGTTGTAATACTTCCTCTTGATACATGAAATTGATGAATTTCCACGCTTGGTCCTTTTTGGTCGATTTGGAGCTGATCGATAGCCATTGCCCACCCAGAAAACCTGAAGCGCCTTTGATACTGCCATCTATGCTCGGTACTGGAGCTGCTGCCCATTTGATCTTCGCAGGGAACTGACTTTTGTAAACACCCGGCTCCGAAGCGAAGGACATGTACATGCCGATCTTGCCTTCAGCAAACTGTGCGCGAAGCGGGTCGATATCGAGAGATTCCATTCCCGGCAATGTACTGCCGTCATCCTTCATTTGCTTAAAGGCTTCGATGATGGGCTTAAAGCCGCTGAAATCAAATTTGGCAGTTTTGAAATCATAGCCAAAGCCTCCATATCCGCTGACCTCCGCGATAACGCGAGCGGAACGGTTCAACGCACTCTCCGGGCTTTTGAAGTTTTCTGCAAATCCGTAAGAGCCCGTTGCTTTACCGGCTTCTGTAAGCTTTTTAGCGGTATCGACCATTTCCTTCAACGTAGTAGGCGGATTTTTGATCCCGGCCTTTTCAAACAAATCGACATTGTAGATTAAGCGCATCGTCGTTCCATAGTTCGGCAAGCTGTACATTTTACCATCAAAGCTATTCAAATCAACCATTGCCGGGAAATTTTTCTTCTGATCAGCAGTCAAATAACTGTCGATTGGCGCCAGGTATTGCTTCTTGTAAAAGGTTTGAATCGTATTTTCTTTGACACGAATAATATCCGGTGTATCCGCTGTTGAAAACGACAAGTCGATCGCCTGGTTGAAGTCATCCGTTTTAACAACAAGTTCAACCTCAATGTTATCTTTATTCGTTGTATTGAACTTTTCAATCACTTCTTTAATATAGTCCGCATCATGGCGGTCTCCAGTCCAATAAGTCAGCTTGGTTTTGGCTGCCGGCTTGGTCGCTGTATCCTTGTTGTTTGCAGGTGCAGGTGCAGCTGCCGGAGTGGTGCTGCATGCCGTCAATCCTGTTACCAGAAATAAACAAAATGCAGACAATGCCATTTTTTGATTCAGCTTTGTATTCATATTGATCTCCCCTTATCTTTTTCATTACTTTAGCTTACAAGTTGATTATAAGTGTTTTATGCCTATTACATAAGGCGGTTAACCCAACATTAAGGGCAGGTTTTCATACATAAAAAAGGGAAGAAATTCATGATTGAATTCTTCCATGGGATGATATTTTAAATTCAGATGGTGTCATGCCCGTATGTTTTTTGAAAATATCACTAAAATAACGCCGATGCTCATAACCAAGCTCTTGTGCGATTTCCTGAACCTGAAAATCATCAATCAGCATGTTTTTGGCCTTTTCCATCTTTTCCTGAATCACAAATTGCTGGAATGAAACGCCGAGTACCTTTTTAAACAGGTTAGAAAAATAGCCTTGGCTGAGATTAATTTGCCTAGAGCAATGCTCCAACGACAAATCCGTGTGCAGATTGGCCCGGATGTAATCCTTGACCTGATGAATAATCTTGATCGATTCATGCGAACGTTCTTTTTCAATCCATGCGCAGCCTTCCAGACAGAGCTCTTTCAATAAGGTTCGAAACTCCTGAAGCGACGGCTGGCTTTTACTTTTAAACTCATTCATTTTCGTTTCCATCTGATGAACAGTCTCATAGGGAAACTTTTCCAGCATCAGCCTGAAAATTTTGGAGGACAGCTCATAGCATACATTTTCCACGTATTGCGGCTCGGGAAGCGGAACAATATCAACCAGATCGTTGAATATTTCTTCAAGCAAATGCTGGCTTTTGTCACTGTTACCTGAGCGTAAGGCGAATAGGAAGTCCTGCTCCTTCGAAATTGAATAGTTCGGTATGCCTCTCTGTCCAGTTGCCATATTCATACAGCTGAATACACCGTTGCCTTCGGTATAAAAATGATAAGATAATGCATTCAAAGCCTGGAGGTATGAATGAGGCAGTTCATGAATGCCCTGTACACCAAGCCCTACTCCGATAGAAACCGTAAATCGCGTATAACGGGCTATGTTCAAGCAGCAGGCTTCGGCAATTTCAGATGCTATCTGATCATCCTTACAGTTCATTACAACCACATAACGGTTGATAGCTTCACGAAAAATAATACCTGTAGTCACCGAGGTTATTGTTTCTTCCATAATATTTTGCAGACTGAACCGGATCAATTCAATTTCCTGAACAGGCAGCGCCTGATACTTGTCCATAAATTGATCGATTTCAACAATGAAAACTACGAAGTCCTTCGGCTCCAAATCGACCCCGAGAAACTCCCAACGCTGTCTGGCACTGGCCTCACTCGTCTGGTGATGCAGCAGCAGCGTCAAATATTCTTGCCTCAGGATCGGCAGGCTTTCCTTGATTTTCTGCTCCATTTCTTTGAGTCTGATCTGTTCTTTGTGCTCCATCTCACAGGTCAGCTTGGCTTTCAATACAACGCTGACAATTTCATCGATAGCAAACGGCTTTTTCACAAAATCAAAGGCCCCTAGTCGAATGGCCTGTTGAGCATAAGAAAAATCGGAGTATGCACTCAAAATAATAATTTTGGTTCGTGGTGATGCTTCCAATATTGCCTGAGTCATTTCAAGTCCATCCATACGAGGCATACGAATATCGGTTAAAATAATGTCGGGCTTCATTTCCTGTGCCAGACGCAGTCCGGCTTCTCCGTCCAATGCTGTACCGACGATCTCAATCTGGTGATCGAGCCAAGCTATTTTTTGTGAAATCATATCGACAACCATCTTCATATCGTCAATGACACATAATTTAATAAGGTTATGCGATTCCATCCTATTCATGGTCTCCTTTATTTATCGGAATCCACAAAGCTACTGTAGTTCCGTTCTTGTCATTATTCGTCAGCTTCATGCGACTCTCGTTCCCATAGTACAGCTGCAGCCGATTGCTAATATTTCGTAATGCATAGCCATTTTTGGTATTGCCACCAGCTGCCATTCCCTGCTCGACCTTTTCCATATCTACACCTGTGCCGTTGTCTTCAACCAGGAGATGCAGCATTTGATCGTCCTCTGAGATCTGTATGCGGATCCTACCTCCGGAAGCTTTGTCCTTAAATCCATGTAAAATACTGTTCTCAACCAGTGGCTGGAGCACAATTTTGGGTACATAATAGGCTAGCAGCTGATCATCCTCAACAATCAACTCGTACTCAAACAAACCTTCATAGCATTTCTGCTGAATCGCACAATATTGCTTGACATGCGATAATTCATCCTCCAGTGTCATCATATCCTTGCCGCCGCTCAAGCCCAACTGAAACATTTGAGATAAGGCCAGAATCAGCTCATTCACGTCGTTGTTTTCTCCCAAAACCGACTTGCAATAGATCGCATTTAAAGTATTGTACAAAAAATGAGGCTCCATCTGAGCCGTTAAAGCTTTCATCTCTGCCTTTCGTTTCTCCTGCTCGCTGAACTTGACGTTGCCAATCAGTTGATTGATCTCATCCAGCATCCGGTTGAATTGAAATCCGACCTGAGCCACTTCATCTGTATAACGGCTTTCAAAACGAACCGACAGCTGGTTGTCCTCGACCTTTCTCATCAATCCCTGCAGCTTAAACAAAGGTCTCAAGAGCAAAGCCGTCAAGTAATTAGACAACAGCCAGGATGTCAACACGAAGCCCACAATGATATATAAGGTCGTCCGCTTAATACTGTTCACCTGCTGCAGCAGCAGATCCTTGGACTGTGTACCTATGAGAACCCAATCATCGGTAATTTCCAGCTTCGTATAGTTAACCAAATAATCGGCTTTATGGAATTCATGAAAAAAAGAACCCTGCAGCCCAGACCTCATTTGCTGTAAAAACAAGGCGTCCTGATTGAAATGGTAAGTGTTCGGGACATCGTCTTGAATGACGTCCTCACCTTTGGCATCAACTAATACATAATTGCGGTCTTTACTTGGCGATTTTTGGTTAATTAAGCGGACAAACTCTCTTTCCTTAATATTCACGACAACAAATACATTCAGCGGATCACTGGACACACGTTCATGCATCCCTTTGGTAACAAAAGAGAACACACGCTGGTTTCCCGAAAAAAAGAGATCGGCGTGTCCTTTGTACCAAACGCCTTTTGGGCTATTTTTGATCTTATCATACAAGTCGGAATCGTAAAATGATTGAGCTGGGTTTCGATTGTCGGATGTCGAATAAAAATCACCGATTGGCGTCGCTATTAAAACATTTTGAATCAAAGGCTCGTTATAGCTTATTTGGGAAAATACAAACCGCAATGCGGATAAGTGCTTATAATAATTGAGAAAATCGTTATTCTGAACATCTCGCAGCATTTGTTCGAAGGCGTCGCTGAACATTAGCGATTGAATCGATGTAGAAATATTTTTCAGTCGGGTATCCATGATTTGCGCGGTCTTATTGACGGTTTCCTGGCTAGATTCAAACGCATTGTTCTGAATTTCCTTGGATGCGATCAAATATGAAATCGTACCTGCCGCGCTAATTGCCAATGTGATCAAGATGACGAAGGAAATCAGGATTCTTTGTTTAAATGGTAGACTATGGAAGAAATCATTGAACTGGGTCGTAATGCGGTTAAACCGTCTCCCCCTCATAAGCACCTTCCTCGAATTTCAAGTAGCTAAAGTATAAACGGTACGGAGACAATATGTCTATAATGAGAACATCGGACAATAAAGATTACATATTAAATGTTATGTTAAATATATACGAGACTTCTACTCAAGTTCCATGTTCCACTATCCTGTGAAAAAAAATTCAAAATACTGAAATATGGCCGGGGCAGGACATTCTTTACATGTTAAATATCCCCTTTAAACTTGCTGTGCAAATACGATTATTGGTGCAAAGCAATAAATGTCTGTATACGACCGATTAGCGATAGCTTATGATAAATGAGATAAAAGGTTAATGAAATAAAAAAAGAAACTATCCAACGCAGTCCTGGTCGCTGGATGTTATAAACTGAACTTGGAAAGGAAACCCTTCATGAATTATCCATGGAAGCGCAATCTTTATATTTTATGGACCAGTGTATTTTTTGTTAGCATGGCCTATTCCATGATTGTCCCCTTTATGCCTATTTTCCTTCATGATGAGCTTGGAGTGGAGGATCATTTGGAAACATGGGCAGGGACGATTTTTGCCATTAGCTTTTTTGCCAGTGCTGTAACCGCCCCGTTCTGGGGGGCTCTAGCCGATAAGTATGGACGTAAACAAACGCTACTTCGCTCGGGATTTTGTTTAATGATTCTGCATTTTGCCTCCTTCTTTGTAGTCAATCCTTACCAGTTACTGGTTATTAGGTTACTGCAAGGGCTATTCGGAGGATTCGTGCCCTCCGCTATTGCGATGATCGCTACCAATACGCCCGAGAAAAATGTCGGTTATGCATTAGGCTTTATGTCTACTGCCAGTGCAGCGGGGACGATTCTCGGTCCCTTGATCGGCGGGCTCGTGAGCCATTGGATCGGCAACCGCGAATCCTTCCTGTTCTCAGGGAGCGCGATCCTGGCTGCTTTTCTCATTGCTTGGATTTGGGCCAGGGAGGAGAAGTTCGAACGATCATCCACGCGAATTTCGGTAATCCATGACCTAAAGTCGGCGTTGGCGAATAACAGGCTTGTTATGGTGCTGGGGGTGGTGATGATGACCTCAATGTCCGTCATGCTGCTGGAGCCGCT
This sequence comes from Paenibacillus agricola, assembly GCF_011440305.1. Taxonomy (GTDB): domain Bacteria; phylum Bacillota; class Bacilli; order Paenibacillales; family NBRC-103111; genus Paenibacillus_S; species Paenibacillus_S agricola. Next base: position 18,230 of record NZ_JAAOIW010000009.1, read on the forward strand.
ACTGACAATTTATGTCATCCAGTTAGGGGCATCGAATCAATCGGCTTCGCTCAGTGCTGGCATTATATTCTCTTCAGTTGGTGTGGCAGCGCTAATTGCTGCACCCCGTTGGGGAAAGCTTGGAACGAAAGTCGGATATGAGAAGATATTAATGATCGGTCTAATCGGCGGCGGTCTTGGCAATATCGTGCAAATTATGCTGCATAATCTTATTGGCTTTGGTATATTGCGTTTTACTTATGGCTTATTTTTTGCTGCTGTGTACCCGTCACTCAACGCACTAATTGTCAAGGTGACGGAACCAAACTTTCGGGGCCGTGCCTTCAGCTTGAACCAATCCTCGATGCAGGTTGGAATGATGATTGGTCCTTTATTAGGCGGCTTTCTTGCCAATTTGTTCTCAATTACGACGGTTTTCATCATTAATGGGTTGGTCATGCTAGTCATTGCTGGTATTTTAAAAGGTAATGCATTGGATACGAACAGGCTGGAAAAGTCGGTAAAGGAAACCTTAAAAGGATAGCCCCGGCAATCATTGACTTGGCCAAACGCATTGAAGCATTGAATTCAAGTTCCACTTGGCGGAAACTGGATATACCAAGGTTTTTGCTAGGTAGGTCACGCGTCAGAAATACTTCTTTAACGGAAGAAGCGAATACCCGATCCCAATCCGCTTCTTCATGATCAAGAACAGAATCGGTATGCCCTCTATAAGCGGCCTTAGATCACCAGTATTATAATTAAAAACAAAACAGTGCTTAACATTGAACTATCCAAAGTCAATGTTAAGCACTGTTTATTATTTCAATATGAAAAATTTGCAGCAATCCAAAACTATTCATACAATAATGTTACCGTTGATATAAACCGTATCCTTATCTACAACGTTCCCCAGAAAGAAAGTTGCCTTTACTTGGGCATCCACACTTTTTCCCATAAAATGGACCGCGATGACTTCTCCTGCCGGCGCCCAGCACCATATGTTTACCTGCGCGTTTCTCTGTATCACCATACCGTCGCTGATCAAGCGGGGCAATTTGATTTTCGTCTGATTCCGAATCATATAGCGAGCTCCCTAGCTTCCTATCTGAATTTCAGCAAATGAATCATATATACGGTTTCTCTTGGCCCTCTCCTCCGGACTGAGTCTTTGGGCATCTGCAATTTCATAGCAGCCAAAGGTATCATACATCCTCGATGAGGGATCGATTTCCACATAAGTGCACCAAGGCAGCCAATGATAGTGGCTTTGCAGATTTTGACTGGTAAAGTTGCCTGATTCGTGCCCCAAGCCGGGCATGATATATCCAATACTGCCGTCCACATCATTGGACTGTCGGGTGTTCTTATGGATGAACTCCGCAAAATCCAGATAATGCTCATCTCCTGTAATCACATACAGCCTGTAATAGGTATATGAACAGGCAGCCATATACACATCGGCTCCCCCGCCGATGGTGATAATGCTCTGTCCGCTGATAGAATACTTGTTGAATGGATGCTTCGGCCAAGGGGTAGTCACAGGGAATGTCCACGCATAGGTCCAAGTTTCGGTATAATCGGCAGCGCCAATCGCGCCTTCCAGCCACTTGTCTTCACGGGTCAAATCATACAGGGCAAGGAAGCCGAACAAAGCATAGATCCCGGCCTCTTTATCCATGATGTCCATGTTGTCGCAGGTGCCTCCCCGGTATTCCATGTTCAAGTGAGCATTTTCGTAAGACCAATCCCCCGCCTTGATCGCAGCGGCTTTATATCTTTCATCGCCCGACATCAGATAGAACTGCACCAAGAAACGAATCACACTGGGTGTGTTGGCCTTGGAGTCCATGCGGATGGAGCTGTCCGTATTGTATGCACGGTAAAAACTGCCGTCTTCATTCTGAATGTTCACAATCCAATCGGCGGTTTTTCTGCAGAATTCCAGCCATGCCGGCCGCTCGTCGCCTATCTTGTGCATATAGAGGTACGCGTCTAGAATGGGCTCAATCCCGTCGGCAAGCATCCGGATATAGTGGGGATAGGGCTCGAACTCGTTGATGCCGGGATGGTAGCACATTTGCGGCAAGCCGGATTCTGTCATCGCCGTCCGCACCCAGAAATCCATGATGTTCACGCCTTTTTCGAAGGCTTCGGGCACGTTTTCCTCATCGCCATAACGCAGCAACTGATAACCGATTCCGGGCTGCTGTCCGACAAAGCCGAACTGGAAGGACACACTGGATACATCCATGTCGGGCAACTGGCAGGAGAAGGGCAACCCGTACGAATCGCCGTACTGCCGCGTATATTTGGTGAGCATCTTCATGCAGTTGTGGAAATGGAGCTCATTATCTACATCAAATAACTTGTCGCGCATCCGGTCATAGGTCACCCGCCAGATGTCTCTCATCATTAGCTGAAAGCCGCTATAGTGTCCGAAATTTACAGCCACAGCGTAGTTTTGCTCAAAACCGACCTCCACCGGGTGGCTCACGCGCTGGAAGGATTTGAATTGATCTTTGAAGTCAAGACCCGCATACCTTCTTGTTGCAGGCATCTGACCATCGCAGCCTGGGTATACATAATCGATGGACAAGCCGTCGACTTTCGTCTCGAATTCCTTGCGAACGGCAAAACCATAATACAGATAATTCGTGGTTCTGCTTTCCGGCTTGCTCATGCCAATGGCTCCAATGGTAAATTTGGGGTCAACATGATTTGCAGCCTGTGCAATATCCAGAGACCGCATGGTCACGTCTGACGTCCAACGTGACATTGCCGCCATTTCGCCCGATGCGATGTTTTGCATGGCAAACAAAGGCAGGGCACAAGCGGTCTCCAGTCGCCAGAAATACTCGCAATCCAGGTCTTTGCCAAAGGCGTTCTCACGCGCAAATTCGTTTTGCTTATACCATACACCCGGCGCGAAACAGTTATATTCATGCGGATCGTCCGATTCCGTCATTATAAAGGAGAGCTTGGTGGAAAAACCAAGGTCATCTCCCGCCTTCAGCACCTTTACGTTCCTGCTTAGCTTAAGTCCGGCGCCGGTTGCTTCATAAGTATCTGTAAAGGAAAATTCAGAGCCGGAGGGCACGGTTAATGTACCCTTGGCGGTGATTGTATCGCCGGAAATGGCAATCTCGCTGTATGCTTTGTCGTAAAACTCACTAAGAGCAACAATGGTCTTTACCGTTACAAACATCGGGCGTTTATTAAAATATAGAAGCTTTCCTTCTTTTTGTACCTCAACTCCGCCGTCCTGAAAGTTAAGGGCATAGTCACCGCATACTAGTTTCATAGATATTTCTCCTTATTATTTTTTCTTGAAATATTGCTTCACAAGGAATTTCATTAAATCGCTAGGTTGTTCCCTGACAAACTCTGGTTTATCTTTGAACACCATTCCGTATGGTGCCTCAGGAGTATAGGGCTCCCACTGCGGCATATCCTCTCCTGTGGAATCCTTTCCATTCGGATCTCCGGAACGGATGAAGTTAGCCCAGTAGTTGCACATCTGACGGGCAAGATCATAATGTTTGCCGACAAAAGGCCTCCAGCATTTGGCGAGGGTTTCAAAGAAGAACCAGAGATCCACCGAGTGGAAGGTTCCAGGGTTATCCCATCCCGGTATTTCCGCATCAAAATTGTAATAATACAGCGAGATATTAGCTCCGGTATCCGCATTGGCTTGTGAGGCATTCCTGATCGCATATTCGAAACTGCTCGCGGAAGCATTTTTCACTACTTCATCTATGTTGTCCGACTGAGCCTGGCAAAGTGCAAGAAACTCATCGGCATCATCGCCAAACAATTGGGCAGCCAATTGCCGTAATTCCTCAAGTGTCTTGACATTCGGAACACTGAAAAATTCGGAGGAAGTGTGGCCCCAAAGCACTGGTACCATCCGGCGCTTGTTTTCAAGGAATAGATCAAATGCGTTGCCTACGCTGAACACATGATCAACAACGGTACCCCAGAACCCGAACCCCTTATTATATTCCAGCATCTTGTCGTGGAGATATTCTGCATCAAGCTTACGGGCTTCTGCAAGGGAGGAAACTCCCAAAAATTTAAAGAATTTCTCACCCTCTTGTTCGGCTTCCGCCAGAATTCGCCGAACTCTGGGCATGCGGCCTCCCGGGTAAAGCGTCGTTAATACACCGCTCTGAATAATTGCCCTCTGAAAGAGACCTTCGTTCTGAGGCGAAGTGAGCTGGCTCATGACGCTTCCGCCGCCGGCAGATTGTCCGCCAATCGTAATGTTATCGGGATCGCCGCCAAAAGCCGTGATATTGCGTTTGACCCATTGCGTTGCGAACTGCTGATCAAGGTGGCCGAAGTTTGCGGGAGCTTCCGGAGCTTCCGCCGTTATTTCAGGATGGCATAAAAATCCGAACAGGTTCAAACGGTAGTTAATCGTTACCACCACGATGCCCCTGCGTGCAATGCGTTCGCCGTCAAACTCCATCTCAGCCGTATGACCGACCTGCAGCCCGCCGCCGAAGTACCATACAAACACCGGTAGCTTCTCATCGGGACTGTTTGCTGGAGTCCATACATTCAGGTAGAGGCAGTCCTCGTCCATGGGGATGTCCGGGTCCACAGCCCATTCCCTGGTATAGATGTTATTTACATCGATCTTTTGCCTTACCTGCATCGAGGCCGCCGCAAAATCGTATGCTTTCAACACACCTTCCCAATCTTTTGCGGGCTGTGGGGCACGCCAGCGGTTCTCGCTTACGGGCGGTGCAGCAAATGGAATACCTTTGAAACTTGTTATACGGGGGTCGGCTGCCGGCTGCCCCTGAACTGTACCGTTTTCAACTTTCACTACTCTAAGCATACTTGATGCTCCTCTCTTCAATTCCTTACTCGTTATAAAATCTGTTTATCATCGCTTTCAAATGGTATTTATTTCGTAAGGCGAATCACATTCCATGAAAGCTTCTTGGTAATGGCTGTCACTTTACCGCTTTCCATTTTGGTGTCGGTATTTTTTGTGGGCTTTATCGCATCTTGGTTTTCGAAGCTATTCTCCTTTTCCAGGTCATCGGTGTACATCTCAATATGCTCGGCGAGCTTATAACCATCGAAGCCGCGAACGTCCAAGCTGACCTCGATGTCATCCTCGATCCCCCGGTTGATCATGAAGATGTAGACCTCGCCCTTTTCCTCATTTTGCACAACGGCGGCTTCTATAGCCTGAACGTTTTCGTAGGCGTGGCACTGATTAGAGCCTGTAAGGGCAAATTGCTCGGTGTTGAAGATCGGTCCGTCGACCACGGGCAGGATCGATATGCCATCGCGGGTTAGCTTGTTCATCTGGTAATATGGATAATATGCCGCGTTCTTCCACACATGTGCGCCGTTAAAAGCCAGGGCGTTTCGAATGCCGCCGGTCATGCAGCCTATCTTGATCCGGTCCGCATGACGCAGGAAAGTCAGAAGCACCGAGGACATGGCGAGGGCATTCAGCATTTGATGGGAACCAAACCTGCGCTCTACATAATTCTCCGGGTCAAATCTTGTAAAGACATTGTCTCTGGGAGCAAACTGGGAGTAACTCTTGGTAACATCCTGCCAGCCTCTGCGCCCGAAGAGAACCTCTCCCTGCCTGCCAAAGTTGCAGCCGTATTCGTCGAAGGAGATGTACATTTTCTTAGGCGTACGCAGCTTGGTTTGCAGATAGTCACACATAGCAATGCTTGTCTTGATATAGTCCTCAAATACGGAGGAAATGTTGAGATAATTGGCGATGTCGCCCTCCGGTGCGGAGTGGTAATGGTGCAGGGATACGTAGTCTACCGATTCGTAGCACTGCTCAAGCGCCGCCATTTCCCATTCGGGGAAATGCTTGTAATGGTCGGAGGTACCTGCAAAAACGGTTTCCGCCTTGTTGTCAATCCATTTGACCATCTTGGAAATCTCATGGGTGCGAATACCGAACCCGACTGGATCTTTTTCCCAGGAGCCTATCTGCCAATGGCCGTCCATTTCATTCCCAAGATACCAGGTCTTAATGGGATAGGGGTCGGGGTGCCCATACTTCTTGCGCAGGTCGGACCAATATGTGCCGCCGATATGACGGGAATACTCCACCAAGTGTGCGGCGCTTTTAATACCTTCCGTCCCGAGATTGATGGTGTACATCGGTTCTGTATGGACACGTTTGGTCCACTCCAAATACTCGTCATGGCCGATAATATTCGGCTCAATCTGGAACCACGACAGGTCCAGCTGTACCTTACGGTTTTCAACCGGTCCGATGGAATCTTTCCAGTCCCAGCCCGAAACCCAGTTACCTCCGGGAAAGCGAAGGGCCGGAAGATCAAACTCCTTGACAGCGTCTATGACATCCCACCGAAAACCCATATCGTCCGCAGTTGGGTGCTTGGGATTATAGATGCCTCCATAGACCCAGCTTCCGATCGGCTCGAGAAACGCACCAAACAGACGTTTATCTACCTTGCCTATCTTATAATCCGGGTGTACAGTCACTTTTGCCTTCTTTATCATTAAGAAACCCTCTTCTCTTTAGAAAATAATCCATACGGAAAATCAATGTTTCTTTTTTATTAAGCCTTAATTGCACCTATCAGCATCCCCTTGACAAAGTGCTTTTGCAAAAAAGGAAATACACACATGATAGGGATCATCGTTACAATGATTGCAGCCATTTTCATACCTTCCGAAAACTTTACATCGGTTTGCACATTCGAAATATTCATTTGCTGACTGATCTGTGAATCGATAACAATTGACCTTAAAGCAAGCTGCAAGACAACAAGGTTGCCTTTCCTTATGAATATCATTGCATTAAACCATTCATTCCAACGGTCCACGGCATAGAACAATATGATTGTCGCAATGATAGGCATGGATAAAGGCAATATGATTTTAAAGAGGATCCGCCATTCACCTGCCCCATCAAGCTTAGCCGACTCCATAAGCGATTTCGGTATCGACAGGAAATAGTTCATCATTATGATTAAATAAAATGAATTAACTCCATAGGCAAGCACAACGGACCAAATTGTATTAATTAAATTCAGCTGCTTCATTAACAGGTATATGGGGACAATTCCGCCTTGAAACAACAGAGTAACGACAACAAAATAAATGAAAAATCTCTTAAACGGAAAATCGGGGCGGCTAAGCCCATAAGCCATACTGGTAGTCAGAAACATGTTAAGCGGCAATCCTAGTACGAGGACCAGCAAGGTTGTACGAAAACCTATCCATATGCGTCCGTCTTCAAACAATGCCTTGAAGTTTTCAAGTGTAACATCCGTTGGTATCAATAACACCGTTGATTTCAGATATTCCTGTTGTGTTGAAAAGGATACTGCAGCAACGTTAATAAACGGTAAAATGATGGCGATAGCAAAGAATGTGAGAATAACCAACAGGACAATATCCAATAATTGTATTTGGTTATGATGATAAGCTTTTTTCGGTACTGGTCTAACCCCCGCCATATTCACTTTCCTTTCCCATATATATTCGCATCCAATTTATTCCCGAACCCTATTCTTATTAGACGGAAAAAGTCCTTCCGCACCAAGCCATTTACAGACACGGTCAGCGAATAGCAACAGAGCAAAGTTGATTATAGATCGAAACAAACTTACTGCACTTGAGAAAGAGAAGTCGGCAGCAGACTGAAATGTAATTCGATAAATATAGATGTCCAGGATTTCACCGGCTTTGGCAGTTGCAGCATTACTGATATTAAAAATCTGATCAAATCCAGTATTCATCAGATTTCCAACTGTTAAAATCAACATTACAACAATTGTACTTTGTATACCTGGAAGGGTGATATACCACATCGTCTGCAAACGGCTCGCACCGTCGAGCTGAGCAGATTCATACTGTTCCGTATCAATTCCTGCAATAGCTGCCAGATAGATGATCATGACCCACCCTGCCGACTTCCAGTTTTCAGAAATATACAGTAAGGATAGGAAGATTTCAGTGGAGCCAAGAAAATTGACTGCTTCCCCACCCAGCATTTTGATAATACCGTTTACCATACCTTGAGTATTTAAAGTATTACTCATAACGCTGGCAACAATAATCCATGACAAAAAGTGGGGGAATGTATACACCGTTTGTATAGCCTTTTTATATCTGTTCACACGCACTTCATTTAATAATAGAGCTAAAATAATCGGAATAGGGAACTGAAACAGGATACGCCCTGCGTTAATCCATAGCGTCCTCCAGATCGATTCAATAAATGCGGGATCTCTAAAAACATAAATATAATTGTCGAGTCCAATCCACGGACTTCCAAAAATTCCGAGATTGGCTTTGTATGTTTTAAACGCCAATGTTAACCCATACATTGGAATATAAGCAAAAATGATATACCATATGACTCCCGGTAATAGCAGGAGGTAAATTTCCCTGGACTTCCCTACGCGACTCAACAAGGATAAATGATTCTTTTCCAAGGATGTCTTCTTCTTTTCCACCACTATATTCTCCATATGAAACTCCTTCTACCAGAGTGGTAAAAATCAAGTAGCCGAGCAAATCAAATGGGATTCACCGCAGCTACTTGAAGCCAATTAATCGAAAGGTATTTGCTGACTATTTAGCCAATTTTGAGTTCAGTTCATCCAGAACCGGCTTTATTATTGGCATCTTCGAATCAATCCACTTCTTCCAGTTTGCTTCTATATCACCCTGAATAGTAATAAGATTGGCGTACTCTGTATAGTAATCGATTTGGGCCCTTCTCTTGCTTGGCGAATCGTAGGTATATAAATCCCAGTTAACTTTAGTGAATGTGTCAGGAGTACCTTTTTTCGTTTTTTCGGCATAAAGCTGCTTTGACAGATCCCTTAATCTTTGGTCGGTATTGGGATTGTCGAATGCGAAATCGTCAAACAGAATCGTGCTGCCTAACAGATAGCCCATAGCTGGATACTTTCCGGTTGCGCCGCCAAGTGGCTTGCCTTCTTTGGCTTGGTCGAAGAGTGACTTTACTTGGCCATTGCTGTCATAAGTCCAGTCCACTTCTTTTAACCCCATATTAGCTATTGTATTTCCCTCTTGAGTAGCGTTATAATCAAGCACACTCATATAGCGCTCAAATTTGTCATCGGATATTTTCGGATTGAAGATGATTGTGCCCCAGAAATTAATGAGGTCTTCCTGATGATAATTACCATCTTCCCCCATAACATTAGCCATATGAATGTTTTGAAATGGATCAAGTTTTGTATTAGCCTGAAAATCATCATAATAAACCCGAAGAGCTGATGTCGGTGCCTGGAAGAAGGTAGCACCTGCATTGCCTTTTACATTAAAGTAAGAACCATGCTCTTCATTTTTCACAGTGAAGAAATCCTTACCAAGGACACCGGACCGGTACGCTTCAGAGAACAATTTAAGCCCTCTCAGGGTATCCTCGGAAGCTCCGCCCCATTTATACTTACCGTCTTTATCTTTGTAAAAGTTATTGAAATGAGTGCTGTTTCTTGCAACAAACAAATCAACGGCATGATTTGTATTCTCAGCAAGCGGAATTAATTTGTCGCCTACTTTTCCGGGATCCTTTTGCTTTATCAGATTACCATACTGAATAATCTCAGAGGTCGTATAGGTGGACTTGATAGGGAAACCCACAGCTTCAGCCCAATCTTTACGTATAAATATGGATGGATGATTCGACAATGGGTCCCCGGGCAAGTTAGTCATAAAACGTGCTCTGGGAATGAAATAGGTTCCACCGAAGACTTTTTCCATCTGAGGCCCGAGTGATGTTTTACTATAAACTTTTGCTACGTTAGGCCAACGGGTTTTCCAGTCGTCAGGAAGCTTTTTGATAAGTCCCTGCTCGACAAAAGAAGCGGCATCCGCATGAATATAGTTATATACGGCAATATCCGGCATGTCGCCTGAGTTGATCCATATCCGGAGTCTTTCATTCCAGTTGTCCCAGTTCAGCGCCGTCATATCTAAATCGTAATTGAACTTGTCGGAATAATACTTGGCAAGGGCATCACCATTGGTGTAATTAAATCCTTCAATTCCCTGTACGGACGCCATTGTTAGTTTGACACGCATGGAACTATCGGTATTTTTTTGATCCGACTTATTCCCTGAGTCACTGCTGCATGCTGCAATACTAAGCATGATGAATACAGCCGTTCCAAGACATACTAATTTCCTCAACTTTGTCATATTTCATCCTCCTTATATTTTAAGCCTCTTCCTCCCCACCATCCTATAGTGCTCCCATATGTTAAGACACGAGAGCATTAACTTCGGTGGGATTTTTTTAGTATTGCTCCAATGCCGATTCTTGAGATCGAGAGACAGTTTCTTGGGTCAATACACAGAATGCTGTTGTCAATCACGTTTTCTTTATCACGGGTGCATTCCCTGTAACAGGATAGGGAACCCCGCTGCGGTATCGGCGAGCCCAATGTCGCATGCGCCAAAGTAAGCCCTTTCACACGAATATACGATAAAAACGGTACTTTTGGGGCAAAACACTGCTGCGTTAATCGTCTTAAACGGTCTTCATCACCGACGCTGTTTTCATCCGATGCCAGAGGGTTTTTGTTGTCCCCATGAATTTCGCGATCATACTTTTGTTCGACCTCCCAGAACTGAAACATTTGCCCATCGGGAAGTTGGGCAGTTAAATCCTGCCGATTTGCCATTTCACCGCCTCCTTTCGCCCTAGAGTATGTAAAGGATTTATCATTGAAGCGCTTTCAAAAGCATTTTAAGTGAGTATTTTTTAATCGCTTTCATACTTAAATTTTAGCAGGTGCAAGTAAACAGCGATATGCGTTAGATTAGGTTGAAATAGGATTAAATTAGGTATATTGCAAACATTACCCAATCGTATATATAATGAGAGCATAATTTTTAGCGTCATCAATCTATTTGAAGGAGTTTATCTATTATGAGGTTTGGTAAGTTCAATTCTATTCGAGGCCGTATTATAGGAAGTACGCTTCTATTTCTTTTCTCCATGGGTGTTCTAATAATCATATACAATATGGGGTTCGAATCCATCATCGAGCGCAGGGCTTATCAGACCTTTGAGCTTCTCTCCAATGAGATGGACCGGAGGCTTGCCATGTCAATCAATGAAATCGACAGAGCCGCCAAACGGGTGTCTTACTCTACTACCGTTCAGCAGTTACTGTTAACGGATAATCCCTCCGAATATTTTAAATTGAAGGCTTCAGCTACCGAGGTTCTATATGACTCCATTTACAGCAGCAAAAATATAAAAAGCATTGTCCTTACATCCCGAAACATGAATAACTTTTATATTAGCGATAGTTTCCATGAGATTCGAGAAAAGGCAATTGCGGAAAACGGACTAGATCAAGATATCACACTCCGCAACCCGATTGTTAGTAATGTATTCTTCGACAATAGTGGCAGCAATAACGGACCTTACTTTTTGTACTTTCTCCCTGTCCGTTCCATATTAGAAGGATATAGCGAGAAAAAAAATATAGCATTATGTACTGTCGTAGTCAATTTAAAATCTTTTACAGGCGAGCTTAACACCGGCATATCCAACGATGGTATAACTGCACTCATATTTGAAGATAAAATCATAAATTCCAGCCGGGAAGTGAATGAAGTCGAGCGGTCTATATTGCTGAACGCAAAAGAGGGCCGGGGCAAGGCGAACGTCAATGGCGAAAAATTTCTCACCAGCTCCGTGTCGGTACCCGAATTCGGATGGCGTTTTGTTTCACTGACCACCAGACATTCCCTAATTGGCGATCTTATTCCTATAAGAAGCATCGGTATCTTTATTATACTTGCTGCCGGTCTTCTGCTTTTTTTCCAGATGCAGCTTGTGCTGCGCTCCGTGACCAATCCTATAGATCAGATCATCAGTGATATGAGAAATCTTACATTGCGGAAAGATGGAGTCAGGGTGAGTATACCGAAAACTGTCGAACTTGCCAGACTTGCCGAGGATATCAATGATATGCTGGAGCGAATTGAAATTTCCCAAAAAGAGATTAGAAAATCCCAGCAGAATCTCTACCAATCCATGATTGCCCAGCAAAAGGCCGAATTGCTCTCATACAGAAGCCAAATAAATCCGCACTTTCTTTTTAATACCTTGGAGTGTGTGCGAAGCATGGCCCAAGCCTATGGTGTTAGATGTATAGAGGATATCTGCACATCAATGGCCAGCATGTTCCGTTATTCTGTAAGCTCTGGAACCATCGTTACCCTTCAAGACGAGATAAAACATACTTGTGACTACATGAAGGTAATGAGCCAGCGTTTTCCGGGCAAGTACACAATAAAGTTGGATATACAGCCTGAGGCAATGAACCATCCTATACATGCCATGTTTCTCCAGCCTATCGTTGAAAACTCAATTAAACATGGTTTTGCAGAAAAAATGCCGCCCTGCATCATAAGGATATCAGGTCGGCTTCAAAAAGATGGGTCCCTTTTACTAAACATTGCCGATAATGGTGCCGGCATATCCGATGAGGAGCTCAAAAAAATAAATAACGTTAACCAGCCGATAGACGATAGTACTTCTCATGGAAAAACGAATATAGGCCTTTATAATATCCAGCAGCGTCTAAAGAACAGCTTTGGTGACCAATATCGCTTTGAGGTCCGCTCTGTTAAGGGTTACTACACAAAAGTCGTCATCTGTATACCTAAAGCGCTTACAATGTTAAGCCCGAATTTTACTCCTCCAGCATGCTGAAATTCTTTTTGATGATGGCAGTATTCTGAATTTTTCGGTACTTACTGGGAGTACATCCAAAGAAACGTTTAAATAGCCTTCCAAAATAACCATAATCTGAATAACCTACCATATCCGCCACTTGCTGTACAGGTGCTCCGTTTTCCACAAGCAGGAGTGCCGCTCGCTTCATCCTGATCGCAGTCAAAAAACCTGTTAACGTAATCCCTGTTTGCTTCTTGAAAAGCTCACATAAGTATGTTTCGGATAGATAAAATCTTTCAGAGATCTCACTAAGCGAGAGTTCATTTTTATAATTTTTGCTAAGATATACCTGTATCGCCGCTACCATAGAGTTTGCAGAATAATCAATTTCCAGTTGTGCAGAGCTGACAGCTTCAGAAAACATCTGATCGAAATCTTCAAAACCGGGACGTTGTACACTTATGCCTAAGCTTACCCCACATGCAGCAGCAGACATCCTCCATTGGTTGAAAAAGGGCTCCAGATTCTGCTTTGATGAAAGCAGATAGAGTGTTGTTCCATCATTTAGTAAAAATTGTCCAACACACATGTCCTTTTTTTTTGGCAAGTTGTAATCTTTTGCAACTGCAATGTAACAATGAGGATGGACAGCAGCTGATACAAGCACCTCTCTCTGTCTTTCATTCATGAGTTTGCCGGTTTGAAAGACCTCCATTAGGACAGGGTGTTTGGCAGAAACAAGTTTTTTTCTGAGCCTGTCCACAACAGTTCCCACTTCATCCCGGTCAAGAGGTTTAAGAATATAGTGAAACACATCATATTGCAAGGCTTCGCGGGCTACCTCGAAATCACTAAAAGCGCTTATGATGACAAACTCAGAATTGATTCCTTTTTCTCTGGCTTCCCTAACCAGATCAAGTCCGGTCATTCCCGGCATACGTATATCGGTAAAGACTATATCCGGCTGAATACTCATGATGCTCTCAAGTGCCTTCCGCGGATATAAAAAAGCCCCGATAATTTCAAATCCTTCTTTGTTCCAATCTATAATATTTTTAATTCCTGTCAGAGCCCAGGGTTCGTCGTCTACAAAGATGATTCTAAGCAATGCAAACCCTCCCTTTACCGAAATTCCTTAGATATCTTTCATTTTGAAACTTTGCTTTCATTTATTATGAAGTATTTCGAAAGTAACCTTCTTTGAAATTATGAAAAATGCTCTTATTCTTTGGTAGATATTGTGTTTTATCCCTAACACATCACCCAAAGAGAAGAGCACCTTTTTAGGTAAATTGTACCACAGACACCAGTAAAATCAAGACCGGCTTTACAGTAGTCGAGGCAAAAAGATTGAAATTTCTGGCGATTTGGTTGATCAATTCGAGGCTCGTGAACGACAAATAGTCCCCCCTTATGCTATGATGTAAAAGCTACTTGATGTGTACAGCTTCTGGATATTTTCCATACAACCCATTTTCTTTAACATCAGAATACTCTTTTAAATAATCGTATTTGACCATTCCATGGAATAATAAGTCTTCATAGCTCTCCCTCTTCATTACATGCTGTGGGAAAGTACCTTCGTGTTTTCATCCCAATTTTGGCTCTGGTGGAACATCATGCGATGAATTCACCAGTTTGTGCCGGAATTAGACAAGCAAATTCGTCCCTTTCTAAAACCGACTAAGCCAGCAGTGATCGAGGTAAAACGAACGGGAAAAGGGTACTAGAAAAAGATAGTACTTACGAGAACATCCGATGTCATTTAAAATAGGATTGTAAGTGATAAGCAATTGAAAAATCAGGAATGATTTTGGTGGAAATCAAGGAGCCTTATTGGTATTGAAAAAAGAGAGGAAGTGTTGATTAGTGCTAATCATTTATTCCACAGGTTCTCTGATTCTTCTGGCGTTCGCTCATTGGCTGCTATGGAGGACAATCCGCTTCCAGCATAACCTTCGATGGGTAAGTATATTAACTACATTCATCATCCTGACTCTGCCTTTACTTTATATGCTGTACAACAACGATCCTGCAAAGATAGTAGGGGCCAATATTGGTCTGGGTCTCTCCTTTTTTTTTACATGGATAGTAACATTGCTACTACTGCTAACGGCAGGCATACGTCTTTTTATACAAAGAAAAAAAGTTCGGTAATCGAAAACGTTAGTTTAATAAATTAACAGGCTGCTCCCACAACAGCCTGCTTTTGTGTGCGTTTTCGTGGGGTGACATGTCTCACGTAAATGGGACGAGCAGAAAAAGGGGCTTTTTTAAAATTACTGCCTCATCATGTTCAGCCACAATACCACATTATTAGAAAAAAGAGATGAGGATTATTTCCCCCATCTCTTTTGGCTACAATTTTACTAATTAGATTTTCAACAATTCAAACCCAATATATTTATTGTTCACGGTTGTTAATGTAGAGGTTTTTCTTTGTATTCTTCCAACCAGTATTGATAATAGGGGTTAGTCCACTTAGAACCAGCTATTTTAGCTAATTCTAACTTGATAAAATCTTCCACTTTTTTCTCTTCTTCAAGATTACCTTTGATTTTTTGATTGTAAACGCTGCTTGCTTCAACATATTTATTCCCTTCAACAGCACTTTTAAATTTCGATATTGGGTTATTTATTAATATAAATGATGTTCCTGCAATAATCACAGCGAGTAGGCCAATACCTAAATAAATATACAACTTCTTAGTATTCTTCTTGGTCGACTTTGTTTCTTTTTCCGATCCAATCTTTGATAGATTTAGTTGATCATCATACTTATAGTTCAATAGTAATTGTTCAAAAGTATGAGTGAGTTTAAGTAATACCTATAAAATCATGGAAATAGAAAAAACCTCCATTTTGAATGGAGGCAAGTTTACTGATAAGATAAATGTCTTAATATTCAATTTCAATTACATCATCGTTTACATCGTCATAGCGAATCTGCTTTGTATCTTCAACCATAAAACCTGTTCGCTCATGTGCCTCTGTGTCTTCATAGATTGTTTCTGGATCTCCGTCTGTTTCAATATCGATTTTTTCATTTGGCATATAGATATCCCTCCTCATTGTCTAGAGGGTATTTTATCCAATGTAATAAAAATTATTCCCATCGGCTGCTTATGATTAATCCCAATGAAAAATAGACCATTCTCTCGTTATGAGTAGGATGGTCTTACTTATATGATGGGGATTAATACAGATACACCACTATAATGATCTTTTTAGCCCCCTAGAAGACTTGGACAGCACACCCCTTAATCCAATTCAATAAAAGTAGACGGAGGGGAACGTTATGAAACGTGTGCAATATGACCTTAATTTCAAGATGGAAATTATTCGAAAAGGGAAAGAGATCGGGAACTTTACAGCCGTAGCCCGGCAGCATGAACTGGACAGGCAATTGGCTCACCCGAAATTGAAGTTTCAATTTGATGTCTTCATTTTAGCGAGCCTTGCGCTGTTGGTGATCAAACTCGTTGTCCTCCTTTTGAAAAAAGTAACGGATGGCGGCTCATTCTTTTGGAACTTTGGCTCTTTGATTTTAATGATTGGCGTGGGAATCGGCTCCCGCATGCTGAAAAAAATATAAACAAGACGAGGTTTTGCGAAAAAAGTAACAGCACCCTCTAATTGGACGGAGAGGTGCTGTTTTGCTTACTTTAATATTCTCCTTTAATTACAAAAAAAGAGCCCCGAATTGTTCCAGCTAGTTTAGACTTCTGCCTGGCAAACTTAAACTTCTTATCTAACTCCTTGGGTACCTCCATTCCCTCAGA
This sequence comes from Paenibacillus agricola, assembly GCF_011440305.1. GTDB lineage: Bacteria > Bacillota > Bacilli > Paenibacillales > NBRC-103111 > Paenibacillus_S > Paenibacillus_S agricola. The sequence continues at coordinate 34,691 of NZ_JAAOIW010000009.1, forward strand.
AAGCTTGAAACCAACGGCTCTCTTCTTAGGGTCATCAACCGTATACATGACGTTGACCCCAAGGCCATCCTCAAAAAACACGTAGGCAAATTTGATATTTTCCACTTGAAAACACGACGTTTCTAAAGGGTTGGCGGCAAACTCAATATTACGTTCCTCTTTCAAAATTCGATTCACATACTCAAGGGTATCCTGGCTTTCGCTAGCGGATACAACTGTAAATTCATGCTTATATTTGTTCATAAAGTAACGGGCTTCATTAGCACGTAAGCCAGCAAGCGCTTCTGCTGTGGGTGAAGACTCCAAACCAACCGTGGACACATGTTTAAAATCAACGATGCAGGACATTTCCACTCCTCCTTTTATACCTTTATTTCCCAACAACAGGAATCCACATTTCACCAACTACTAAGCCGTTCTGCTGCCCCATCTCAACCGTTGCATTTGGCCCTCCAACATAGGAAAAATTGTTTGCTTCTGGCAAAACTTGACCAAAGGCAATGCCGGCAAGCTTGTTACTCAACTCTTCCGCTGTCGTTCCTTCCCCTTTAACAACGAGGTATTTCCCTTTAGGAAATTGGATAACTCTGGTCGCTTCGGGTACTGAGACCTCTGTCATGACGCCAGCATAATGCATCATCTTGTTATTCACCGCTTCGTTCACGGCAAAAATGTAGTCATTTGCGGCTATGGTTTTTAAAGTGTGAAGCCTTCCATCTTGTTTGACGGCCTGCCAAAAGTCTGACTTTTCCTTGTTTATGCCGGTAAAGTCTGTGTAATTGCTCTTAAGCTCAGTTCCAAAACCTAAAACGGTAAAGCTGTCTTTTTCTTCGAGGGTATAATTCGCCATATTCAAAACCTTCCATTTTTAAATTTAATCAAATGTTTTGTCTTTTCACTTGATAGGTTTATAATAGCCTTGAATCATGTCAAAAAATGATACTGTTTAGGGGGGGCCTATGAAAAAGGTTGAACGGATTAATGTCATTATGCGGTATATCAACAACCGTGCCCACTTTACAATTTCTGAAATCATGCAAGAATTTAATATCTCTCGTTCAACAGCTATTAGAGATATCAGAGAAATTGAAGCCATGGGGATGCCACTTGTCGCTGAAGTTGGAAGGGATGGGGGGTATTTTGTCATGAACAACTCTGTCCTGCCCACGGTTCGCTTTACCGATAATGAGATCAAAGCTCTTTTTATTGCCTTTATAGCCACAAGAAATCAACAACTCCCCTATCTGAAGAGTCGTCAGTCTTTAGCTGAAAAATTACTGGGCCTCATCTCAGAAAACCAACAAGATGACCTTGTTCTTTTAAATCAAATCTTGCTTTTTGAAGGGACCAACCCGAATAATCCCGACCTGCTTGATCTGTCAGACCTCCCCCATCCTATGTTAGAAAAACTGATCCAAACCTTTCTTTTGGATAGCTATTTATGGATTACCATTGAAGAAGACAAGATAATAAAGTCTTATCCCATTTATCTCTTGCACCTTTATCGGGAAAAAAGTCTTTGGCTGATTGAGGGCTTTGACTTAAAGGAAGAAAAGAAGCAGGTTTTTCCTGTCGACAATCTCACCGATATCCAGCCTTACTCAACGAAAAAAAGATTAAGCAAGAAAAAAATTTTAGAAAAACTGAGGATGCAGGAAGAAGTAATCAACCTAGTCCTTGAACTTGGTCCAAAAGCAATTGCCCAGTTCAGAAAGTACCATCCTTTAAGATTTACAATTTCCTATACGAATCCTTACCAAGCGACAGCCATTCTAAAGACTTTTATCCATGTTCATCATGCAGAAGAATTGAACGAAGTAACAAATTGGCTGCTTTTTCTAGGTGGGGATATCAATTTCAGGGAAGTACCAGCAGAAGTCTTAAAAAGTTTGCAAGAGAGATTAATCTTACACTTCCCACATATTGGAAAATGGTGATAAGGAGGGATATAAATGGCACTTTTGTTGTTGTTCGATCAATTGACTCACCCTATCTCCATTGATGTTTTAATTAAACTAAAAAAAGATACAGACCCTCAAATTTCTTGAGAAACTGCATCTTTTTTACGGAGAAGACTTTTTCAGTGCCCTCCTTTTCGAGAATGGGGGCTTTTTTTTCTTTAATTAAATAATATGAAGAGTATCATTATTTCGGTTTCACTTGATTTCCACTAAAAATTGGGTAAATCCGCTGAAACTTGTGTGATTGTACTCCTTGCCTGTATCTAAATGCATTTTTATTCACAGTATCTAACTTTTTCACAGTTAATCGACAGTCTCCGTGTATTCGCTTGATCGGCAAATTGCTGTGATTTTTTCAAAATAGCGGTACCTCAGTCCGTTCGGTCCCTGCTGCGGCTCTATCACTCAGTCAAATGGCCATCTATTTTCGCCATTTTGTACTAGTGGCTCAAGCGATCGTAATTTCTTTCCCGGTCCTCGCCGATTCGTAGATCGCGAGAATCAGGTCGACGGACTTCCTCGCTTCTTCGCCAGTCACCATCGGGTCACGGTCCTCGCGCACCGCTGCAATGAGGTCCTCCACGAGCAGAAAATGGCCATCGCTCGCAATCTGCGTCGGGTCGTCCTTGGCGCTTACGCGGGGAGCGACCTGCGGCAGCTCCTCCTCGCAATCCGCGAATTTCCACTGCTTGAAGCCGGAATCGCCAAACACAATCGTCCCATTCTCCCCATGCAGCTCGAATCTCGATTCCTGCCCCGGGTAGACGGACGTTGTTCCCTGAATGACGCCGAACGCCCCGTTCTTGTACTTCACGACGGCCACCGCCGTGTCCTCTACTTCAATTTCCCGGACGAGCGGCGCCGAGTAGGCGAATACCGACTGCACGTCGCCCATCAGCCATTGGATCAAATCGATGCCGTGCACGCCCTGATTCATCAGCGCACCGCCGCCGTCGATCGCCCAGGTGCCCCGCCAGCCGGCGCTTTTGTAATATTGTGGGCTTCGGTAGTTTTTCTGGTACGCGTCGCCGAGCACCAGCTTGCCGAGCTTGCCTTCCTCGATGGCCTTCTTCGCTACGATGGCGGCAGGCGTCAGGCGGAGCTGGAACACGCAGCCCAACTTTACATTCGCCCTGCGGACGGCGGCAATCATGCGCGTCATGCTGTCGCTCGTAATATCGAGCGGCTTCTCGCACAGGATGTGCTTGCCCGCCTGCGCGGCGGCGACCGCCACGTCGGCATGGAAGCCGCTCGGTACTGCAATCGAAACCGCGTCGATATCGTCGCGCTTCAGCATCTCCTCGTAGCTGGCGTATACGTGCGATACCGAAAATTCGGCAGCCAGCTTATTTCCTTTGTCCTTGTCGATATCCGCGACCGCCACCAGCTCCGCATTCGGGCTTCCGGCAATCGCACGCGCGTGAGACGGAGCGATGACGCCACCGCCGATTATGGCAAATCTCATTTTTTCGCTCATCGTGTACATTCCTCCCATATCAATTAGTGATGCGCCGACCGAATGAGTCCGACTGTTTCTTCGGCATCGACAGCAGCCTGCGACGCGGCAACAATATCCTGATGGTCGATGCAGGAAGACAAGCCGGCTATACGGCGCAGGAAATCTTCCGTGATCGTCCATTCCGGCTGCTGCAAAGGTGCTTGAGCGGGTTCTTCCGAATTCGTCGTCAGCAGTAGCAGCGTCTCCCGCTTCACGAAAGGATCGCCGTTCAGCCTAAGCTCCGCGGTCCCTTCCGTGCCGGTGGCAAAGATCCGGCCGTCTCCCCAGGTCCAGCTTTTCTCCGGCGTATGCCAGTCGGCGTACAAATGAGCCGCCACGTGATTGCGCATAAGCACCTGCAGCAAGACAGCATCGTAGAACTCAGGCTTGTCCGTCAGCACATGCTTTGCCATGTAACCGGACGTTCTGGCGATTGTATCCCCTGTCAGCCAGTGCAGCAGGTCCAAGTCGTGGATCAGCAGATCGATCAGTATGCCCCCGCTCTGGCTCTTGGTGAAAAACCATTGCGGACGGTCGGCCGCTTTTAACAAATGAGGCTTCCGTATCTCGATGGAGATGACTTTCCCGAGACGGCCACTGTCGATCAGCGACTTCAGAGCGAGGATGGCCGGCTGAAACCGCTCAGTCAACAGCATCCCGATCTGTATGCCACCCCGTTCGATAACGGCCTGCAGACGCTCACAGCCGCTCCGGTCGGTTACGGCCGGCTTGTCGACCATGATGTGTTTGCCGTTGGCTTCGCACTCCTCGATAATCTCGATCTTCTCGTTATTGATTGCGGAGCTCCCGATAATGGAAACATGCGGCGCGAACAAAGCCCTTTTATCCGACAACAGAGGGATCTGGAACTTCTCTGCAAGCGCCAGGGCGACTTTGCTGCGACTGGGCTCGTAAATACCGACGCACTCATGCCCTAACTGGAGCATCTCGCCAACAAATATACCGATGTGGCTATGCTCACAGCCGAGAATGCCAAACATTGTTTTCATACTTTTCCCCCGTTCAGATAAAATTCAATCCTTTCGTATACGGAAACGGCAACGGAAAGCATGCACCCGCTGCACGCTTCCATTCGTAGCTGCTCCTGTCCTCTTCCCCTTCGCTGTCGAACAGCAAAGACACCAGCTGCTGCCTGTTCAGCACAGGCAGCAGCCGTTCCCCGACGGACAGCTCGAACATCCGATCTTCCACGGCACGAACAGTCGGCAGCAAGCCGGGCGACACTCCTTGACCGGTCCAGTATGGACCAAGCTGCTCAAACAGGCGCTTCGCATTCAATACATACACCGTGCCTTGATTTTTTCCTGTCCCAAGAAACGCGGGCTCGAGCAGCCGTGCCAATGACTTCTCCTGCCAAGGGATGACCGCCTCCAACTGCTGAACCGCCTCTTTCTCCATCACATGCAGCAGCAAGGACACAACCGCCTTATCTTCACCGGCCCATTCGATAGCGAATCCGCCACCAATCGCATTCACACTCGCAAGCGCAATCGAGCGATCCGCATACTCCTTCGGCTTCAGGGCAAAAACGCAGAAGGCTACCGGCACGCCGCTTCTCTCCGCAATGAACGTGCGGTGACGCAGGCGGCGAATGGAGGCCAGCGCCTCGGCTTTCATCAGGTCGGCGATGTCCCACAGGCTTTGCTCGAACCCTACAGGCCTTGCCGCTGCCAGCTGGTGCAGACGAAACCAGTCGGCCGACGATGCTTCCCTGCAAACCAGATCGGAAGAACGGCTGGAAGCCAGATCTGCCAGATGCCCGGACAGCAGTCTGTATGTTCCGGTCGTTCCGAAGAGGCAGCATCCCGCTTTTATATATAGTGGAAGCTCCCCCGATACGAGCAGCAAGGAAGCTCCAGCCCGCTCCGCCTGCTGCTTGGCGAACTCCAGAATCGCCCGCGCATGCCCTCTGCCCCGATAAGTCGGATGCGTGCAGACGGCTCCATACGAATACACGGAGATTCGGGCACCGCCGATTTGCACGACGGACGGTACAAACCCGGCAAACGAGACAAGCACGCCGTCCGAGAAACAGCCTACCGCTTGAAGCAGGCTGCACGAGAATACTTTCGGCAAGGAAGCCCCCATGGATGCGCGTCCGTCGGTGCGAAATACGGAATCGGCCAGCGCGACCGCCGCCGCCATTTCATCTTGGCGTAGAAATCGAATTTGCTCTTCAGAATTCATCTGCAATCCCTCCCTCCCGATCTATCATACCCGCTCCAACGGATGTTGACGATTAGCAAGTTGGCTTGTACAGTCTCGAATATCCGTATCACAATCTCAATCTCACTTCTCCGTCATTGTCCCAATTCGCCAGGGTTGCCTTGCCCCGTCCTATGCCTTATGATGGGTTCCATAAGACGGGAGCCGGCTTGTCCGGAGATGGCAAAGGAGAAGTCATAACGATGAAAATCGGAAAATGGAAACTGGCATTTCACTTAAATGCGCTTTATTTTCGAATCCTCAGCTATTTTTTGTTGCTGCTGATTCCAACTATTATTATCGGATTTATTGTATATTTTGCCAATATTCATATATTCAAAAAGCAGTTAAGCGACAACCTATCTTCGAATGTGCAGTCCTCCTCCAAGGTGATTGACATTTATTTGCGGACATCCGAGCAGACGGGGATGAATTTTCTGATGAATGATACCGTGCAGCAATATTTGCTGCCGGCCGATTTGCTGACCGATGTCGCGAAAGAGAAATCGTCCAGCATCACGAGAATGCTTTCCTTCAGTCGTAATATCATCAATCCCTATATCGACGACATGTTCGTATACGTGGACAACCAATGGATTTATAAGAGCGAGGGATTGGAGAACTTTCGTTCCTTCTTCACCGAGTTCAGCCGTTTTGACGAATACGAAGAAGCTTATTGGGAAAATTTACTGAAAACGGACTTTTCTTTTCGCGTGCTTAAACCGACAATTGTGCAGAAAAAGTATACGGAAAAAAGCGAAACAGTCATCCCCCTTGTCCTCTCGCAGTTCATCAGGGGCAATCGCGTGGTGATGGTCGTGAACATATCCATAACAAAAATTATGGATATGCTGATCCGCAACCGAGTGAACGATGCCACACTGTTCGTCGTCACCGACAACGACGGCAACGTCATCGTGGCGGACCCCTCACTGCGGCAGCCGGAGACGGTGCGGCTGATCACATCGCATAACGGCGTAACGGAGGTCACGCTGGACAAGAATCAGGTGATGGTGACTTCCTATGTGTCCGAATACGGTTGGAATTATTATACCGTCACCCCGGTCGCCGAATACCGGAGACAGGCCAACGGCATTCTGCTTGTGACGGCCTGGCTCGCGTTCCTTCTGGTTATTTTCGGAATCGCTCTGTCCTTCCGCTTCAGCACGAAGCTGTACAATCCGATCCGTAATCTGCTGGACGCCCAGGACAAGCACGAACGCTTCTCGGGCGAGTTCATCGAGAGTGCCTTCACTTACATCCTGAGCGGCCACAGGCTGGAGAAGCACGAAGCGATCATGGATGCGTTAGGCTTCGAAGTGGGTCAATTTTTGTGCTGCTGCCTGAAATTTTACTTCAAGGAATCGTTCTACACGGAAATCCAGGATACCGATAGGCTGCTCATTCAGGAGAAGCTGAAGAAAGTCATTGGCGGAGTTCTTCAGCAGCAGGTGACCGCTTATGTGCTGGAAACCCAGAGCAACTCTTATGTCGTGATGGTCAATTTGAAGCACGAGGAGGATCGCGCCCGCTTCGATGCCTCGCTGCAATCGATCATTCGGACTTTCAGCTACGACTCCAGATACTGCCGTCTTGCCATCGGCATTGGCCGGGCCCATCCGAAGCTCGGCGATCTTGCCCAATCATACGGAGAAGCTAAGATGGCGCTCGCCAAAACGGATGAAGAGGCCGATTTTCAGATAGTCGACTCCTCCCTGCTCCCGATCGATGAAAGCTTCCGGTTCACTTTCGTGCACGAGCAAAAAATTGTGAACGGTCTACGGTCCGGGGATATGAAGCTAATCGAGACGGAGATGGAGCGGATTATCAGCACCAATCTGGAAAACGGCACCTCCAATCAATATATGAATTTGCTGCTGATCGAGCTTTATTCGATCGGAATCAAGTACGCAGCGGAGAAAGGAATTACACCTCTCCATCTGATACAGGACGAGGATCATCAAATCCTGATCGGCAAAAGTCCGCATATCCTGGATTTGCGCGAGCATCTCTCGCTACTGCGGAAGTTTTACTCCGAAATATTGAACAAGACCATGGGTCCGGACGAGACTAAATCGGGGCAGCTTGTCGCTCGCATCATCGAATACATCGATGTGAACTACAGCAACGACTTGTACCTGGAGCGGATCGCTTCGGAGATGAACTTGTCTTCCAAATATGTTTCCAAGCTATTCAAGGAAATAACTGGCACCAACCTGACGGACTACATCAGCATCAAGCGGATTCAGGAAGCAAAGGTTTTGCTGTCGACAACGGCCTTGAAAAATGACGAAATCGCGGAGAAGATCGGCATCCTGAGCCGAGCCACCTTCTTCCGGCTGTTCAAGAAGTATGAAGGCGTCACCCCGCAGGACTACCGGAAGATGCTGCAGCAGGAACACAAGAACGAGCCTTCTCCGTAGGGCGGCTTCGCGGCCTGTGCGCGTCGCCACGGCCGCTGCAGCTTACTTAAGACTGTGGCGGAAAGTTGAGAATGGGGCCGCAATCCAGACAATCGAGACTCGATATGGCGGAATGCTAATATTCATCCCTTCCCGGTTTGGCTTATGATAAGGGTGCGTGATATCCGCACATCCAAGAAAAGACAGGGGGGATAAAGTGAACGAACTACACCGTCCGCCGGCTCGCTCCATACCGACCGACAAGCTCGCCGGCGGCAGGAGAGCCATAATACGCCGGAACAAACATTTGTATTTGATGTTCCTTTTACCCGCAATTTATTTTGTTGTGTTTCACTACATCCCGATGGTCGGGAACCTGATCGCCTTCCAGAAGTACAACATCGTCGCGGGGCTGTTTAACAGCAAGTGGGTCGGGTTCGCTAACTTCAAGCTGTTTTTGAGCGATCCTTATTTCTGGAAGCTGCTGCGCAACACGCTTATGCTGAGCATGTTAGGGCTCGTCTTCATCTTCCCGGCGCCGATCATGCTGGCGCTGCTGCTCAATGAGCTTAGAAGCCAGCTGTTCAAACGGTTCGTCCAGTCCGTCGCCTACCTTCCCCATTTTTTATCGACGGTTGTCATCGCCGGGATGGTTGTGAACTTCCTGTCCTACGATGGGATTTTCAATCAGGTGATTCATTGGTTCGGCGGCGAGCATATCCAGTTTCTGAACGATCCTGCTTTATTCCGGTCCATCTATATCGGCTCGGAGGTATGGCAGCAGGTTGGATGGGGAACTATTATTTATTTGGCCGCGTTGACGGGTGTAGATCCGCATCTGTACGAAGCGGCGAAGATGGACGGAGCGAACCGCTGGAAGCAGGTTGTGAACATTACCATCCCGACGATTTTTCCGGTCATCACCATCCTGTTCCTGCTCAATATAGGGCACTTCCTCTCCGTCGGCTACGAAAAAATATTACTGCTGTACAACGGGTCCACTTATGAAACCGCGGATGTCATCCAAACCTATGTGTACCGGATAGGGCTGCTTGGCGGAGACCTTAGCTACTCATCGGCAGTGGGCATTTTCCAGTCCGTCGTAGCGTACTTCCTGGTGATAGGCGCAAATCGCATGACAAGAAGGTTAGGTGGAACGAGCTTATGGTAACGAACGGTGGTGTTCAACATCTTATGAAACGGTCCAGAAAAGTCAGCCTTTCCTTATTCGATTGTCTAAATGTTGCATTTATGCTGGGAATTATTTTTATCATGTTGTATCCGCTTTATTACATGGCCATTGTTTCCATCAGCAACGGCGGTTCCGTGTCCAGAGGGGAAGTCGGGTTTCTGCCGGTCGACATTACGTGGAAAGCGTACGAGATTGTGTTTACGGACGCGCCGATCGTTCAGGCATTCTGGAACACGCTTCTGTATACGACAGTAGGGGTCGCGATCAATTTGACGATGACTTGCCTGTGCGCCTATCCTCTTTCCCGGAAATCGTTCCACGGCAGAAACGTCTTTGCAATGCTTATCGTGTTCACGATGTTTTTTGACGGCGGGCTGATTCCCAAGTATTTGCTGATCGACTCGCTGGGGATGATCAACACCATATGGGCCATCGTGCTGCCGCCGTCGATCAGCATTATGTACATGGTCATGATGCGGACCTTTTTTCAGGAAATACCCGAAGCTTTGCATGAATCCGCTTATATAGACGGAGCCAACGATTGGACGGTGTTCCGGAAGGTCGTGCTTCCTCTGTCCGTTCCGCTTATGGCTACTATGACCTTGTTCTACGCGGTCGGCCATTGGAACAGCTTCTTCTCCGCGCTCGTTTATCTGAATGATAGGAGCAAGTATCCGCTTCAGATCATTCTGCGCAGCATAGTTGTGGAAGGAGATACAAGCAATCAGGCTACCGAAATGAGCGGCATTTCCGGATCGCTGATCATCAGCCAGAACATCAAGTACGCCGTTGTCATCATCGCCATCCTGCCGATTCTTCTATTGTATCCGTTCCTTCAAAAGTATTTCGTCAAGGGCGCAATGGTTGGTTCGTTGAAAGGATAAAAACAAATTGGGAGGGTACGTGACCATTATGAAAAAGAAAGGCCTACCTATTCTAGCAAGCACCCTGCTGCTCGCCGCAGCCGTATTACCGGCCTGCTCAAGCGGCGGCAATTCCGGGCAAGCGCCGGCTGCTTCTTCCGACGGCGGCGCGGCGGCACAGAAGCCGGCAAGAACGATTACGGTGATGATGAGCGACAGCTCTGTACAGCCGATCGTGAAGGACGCCCCCGCTCTCCAGGAAATATTGAAGAAGACAAATATGAAGATCAATCTTGAGGGCGTGCCCGCCAGCGATTTCGAAACCAAAAAAAGCACGCTTATTACCACCAACAATTTGCCTGACGTGCTGCGGGTAAGCAAGGCGGATATTACCAACTTCGCTAGCACTGGCGTATTTGTGGACCTAATGCCTTATCTCGACAAGTACGCCCCGAACTTCCTGAAACGGGTGGAAGTCGAGCCGGAAGCGAAGAAATTGATGGTTGACGGCAAATTTTACGGCTTCCCGATCATGGCGCGGAAATCCGTTGCCGCCAATGTCGGCAGCTTCCCGATGATCCGCACGGATGTTCTGAACGAACTGGGCCTGAAGGCGCCTACGGATTTCAATGAATTGTACAACGTGCTTGCCGCCTTCAAGAAAGCTTATCCGGACTCGTATCCGTGGACGATCCGAAACGGCTCCCAGTATACGCTCCGATTCCTGGTCTACGCGTTCGGCGGTGGCTTCAACATCTACTATGAGCCGAAGCAGGACAAATACATTTACGGTACCTCGACCGATGCATTCAAAGAGGTAATTACCTACTTCAACAAGCTGTACAAAGAAAAACTGCTCGATCCGAACTTCGCGAATCTGACGCAGCAGCAATGAACCGAAAATTTAAGCTCGGGAAAATCCCTGTTCTTCTACGACAATTATACGTTTGCCGTTAACTTTAACGCCGCGCTACAGCAGAAGAACCCAAAGGCCAAGTTCGAGATGATCTCTCTGCTCAAAAACAGTAAGGGCGAAAAACGCAATTATATGGATAATCCTTCCAGCTTTAACTTCTATGTCATCGGGAACAAGGTGAAAAATCCGGAGGAAATTGTAAAAATGTTCGATTGGATGTACTCGGACGAAGGCGCCGACGTGACCAATTTCGGCAGAGCGGGAGTCGACTTCACGCGCTCGGGCGACAAGGTGGCCATTCCGGATTCCTTGTTGAATCAGTATAAGGATAAGCAGGACCCTTACCGCTCCATGCAATCCGCATTGGGTACCGGGCTGCTGGGTTTCAGCGTCTTCACCGACGATACGCCGATGCTGACAATTTCCAATCCCGCGCTCAAGGAATGGTCGGATTTCGTCAAGAAGCAGAAGGATGCGAAGGAAGTTATCGAGAAGCCGCTTGATCCGCCGTTTAATACGACTGAGACAGAGCAGCTGAAGCAGCTGAATACGAAGGTGAATACGCTGCTGACGCAAAACATCGACAAATTTATTTTCGGCACACGGCCGCTGAGCGAGCTCGACGACTTCGTCAAGGAAGTGGCGACGAGCGGCGGCACGGAGATCGAAACGATTTACAATACAGCCTGGAATCGGATAAAAAAATAAACAGCGCCTGATTGGGCAACATTGAACTCAAGTATGCCCGCCCGTTACAGCCTGAACGGGAAGGTTATACCAGAATGGAGACTCTCATATGAAACATTTAGTCCTTTACCAGGAAGAAGGACGTTATGCCGCCTGGCCGGCCAATTACGGTATCTGGTCGTGGGGCGACGAGATTGTAGTGGGCTTCACGTCCGGATACCATCTGTCCGACGGCGGCTTTCATGCCCGTGATAAAACAAAGCCGTTCACCGCCATGCAGTCCCGCAGCCTGGACGGCGGCGGAACCTGGACAACGGAGGAGATGCCGCTGCAAACGCCGGGCAACAAAGGCCTGTCGACAGGCGAGCATACGGAAGATGTCCCAGGCTCTGCCGACGGAACGGACAATCAGAACGAGCTGATGCCTTTTCAGGGAGGCGTCGATTTTACCCATCCCGACTTTGCCATGATCTTCGCGCGCAAAGACTTGACGGGCGGTTCTACATCGTGGTTTTACACGTCAACCGACCGCTGCCGTACATGGCAAGGGCCCTATTTGTTGCCGATGATGGATTTGGTCGGCATCTCCGCACGCACGGAATATATCGTCTCCGGTCCCGAGGAATGCTTGCTGTTCCTGACCGCGCCGACAATTCCCGGAACGGAGACGGGCAGCCGCGTATTTTGCGCGAGGACCCGAGACGGCGGCCGTACGTTCGAATTCGTCAGCTGGATCGGCCCCGAGCTGGATAACGGCTTCAATATCATGCCGGCCGGCGTCCGCCTGTCCGATTCGCACCTGCTCGCAGCCACCCGCGATCGACGGGTAGCCGACGAAAGCAGCGCCAACTGGATTGATCTATACGCCTCGTCGGATAACGGCGCAACCTGGAGCTATATGAACCGCCCAGTGGCCGACACTGGAAACGGCGGCAATCCGTCGACGCTGACTCAGCTTCAGGATGGACGGCTGTGCATGACGTACGGCTATCGAAACGCGCCATACGGCATCAAAGCCAAGCTGAGCGAGGACAACGGCCTGACCTGGGGCGATGAAATCACCCTGCGGGAGGACGCCGGCAGCCACGATATCGGCTATACGCGCACCGTGCAACGGACTGACGGAACGCTAGTAACGGTGTATTACTTCAACGATCAGATGGGCGGCTCCTGCTACATTGCGGCCACCTTGTGGAAGCCCTGAGCCCGGTCCGCTGGCTCAATGTTGTCAGGTCTGCCCGCTATGAAATGCTCGGCAGACCCGATAGTGAACCCATCATTTTAATTTGCGAACACACGTTATTTATTTCCAGAGCAAAACCCGCCATTTTGCCATGTCACAGCAAATTTACCTTCCTATCAGCGCCACTGTAGGTGAAACAATATATATCACAGCTTGCCTTGCACTTTGAAGAGAAGTTGCAAATGGAACTATCTGCATAACACTCTCTTCGTTGATTGGTTGACCTAATAATACGAAGAGGCTGTCCCGTAAGTCACAACATGACTAAAGGAGGGCCTCTTTGATTTTTGAAAAATATTAATCGGTCATGTATTGTTCTCGCTTTGCGATCTGGCTAAGCCAATCCAATGCTCGTTTGCGCCGCTGCCTGAACCTTTTGTACTTTCTCATCGCCCAGTTCATCAACGCTCGATTCACCCGGAAATGAAGCTGATGAAGTAAGGTCCTTCCCGATTCTTGGCTCTGCGCGGTCGGAATGTATATCCTAGAAAATCGAACGCAATCTCACTGTGATCCAATCGAGGATTATCATCTTTACAATAGACGATGCGTGTCTTCACCGGATGCAACTCCAACCCACATTCCCTCAGCCGTTCTTCAAGTTCCGCTTTCAGCTGCTTCGCTGCCATTTTGCTGTGGCAGTGGATGACTGCATCATCTGCATATCTCGCAAATGGCTTGCCCGGCTGCATCTTCTCCATCCATTTGTCGAAGGCATAGTGTAGAAATAAATTGGCTAGCACAGGACTGATTACGCCACCCTGTGGTGTGCCTTTTGTTCTTGTCACCAGATCCTTGTTTGGCATCTGTATGGGGGCTTCTGTAGTTCGTGATTGATGTTGTCAAATAGACCTTTGATGTCAAATTCAAGTACCCAATCATATTTCCAGCATCGTTGCCTCGTCACCGCCAGCGCATCCATGGCTGACTTTCCAGGTCTATACCCATAGGAATCCCGATGAAAATAGGGCTCAACATAGGGCTCGAAGTATGGGTCAGAGAATTGGTCGTTAAAACATGCTACTGTCTATTCAGTCATAGAAGTGTTTTAAGTGGTAACGCTAATGGATACATGTTCTTGTCCAAGAGTATACTGCACGTTTTCTGCTATATGTGTTTAACTACCCATCTACTTCAATGAAACAGGTATCAGCGCCGCGTCGCCCTGCCAACTAGCATCTCAACAGAAAGTTTAGAATGAAATTAATATGCCTGTTTTATCATCAGGCCTCAAGTTCTTCTGCAGTTCCATCTCTTCCCGATTGCTCATAAATTGCTCAAGCCCAATATCCAGCACCATCCTGAATATGTTATCCAGCTCGTTTTCATCTTCAAACATTCCATCTGATACTACAAGCACATGCTTAAGGCTTTCCTTGGCTATCAAACCACTCTGAATATAATGGACCATATCTTGAACGCCATTCGCCACCCCGTATCCTTCTGGCGTATTGGCCATCCAACGGCTGTAAGCCATGCGGTTGAAGCCTTCATCAAAATAGCTTTCATCTGGAACAAATATGCCTCTTATCCGGTCTGCCGCCCGCTTCGCCACAGCTCGGTCGGCATTTCCTTTCACTTGGTCAGCAGTGAGAACCTTGATCTGCCCATTCTTGTCTTGAGCTGCTACGATGCAATCACCTAACTGTGCGTAGAAAACTTGCTCTTCCCCAATTCGGACTACTGCCGCACACGTTGACCATAAACCGTGTCTGCTCGTCGTATCGACGTTTGCAGCCCTCATCCTTTCATATAAGCTTCGATTGGCCCGATCTAGCTCGAAAGACAAATCTACAGATCCGATTACTTCCTCAAAATGGTTCTTAAACAGATTCGCAGCAATATAAGCGCCGTTATGGCCCGATTCATCTTGATAGGTTATCATTGGGGTAACCCCATCGAAAATACCAAATATATTTGCTGACTCGTTAACGACATAAGCGTCCTCACTTTCCTGCTTGAACGGGCATTTTCTCATAAAAGTCTGCACTTCCATATACAATCATCCTTCCCTCTGCGCAATGAATCGGATTCTGTGTCCCGGATACGCAGCACCCTTAATATGTTTGTGCTGAACTATCGTTTCTGTTAGCGGAACTACCTAAAGGTGAAGTCGCTCTTTAATCAATAGTGCCGTTTCTTCCGGTGTTCGATTGGTTGTTTGAATTCGAATATAATTTTCCCTAGTGATCTCACCAGGTAATGAGTTCAAACGATGATTTTCCAGTGTATGAATTAAATCCTTTTCTGATCGTTCGACGTCCCGTTTCGTCTGCTCATTATGTTAACGATGAGGGGATTTATTACGCGCAAGCCTATCCTCGATGTCAGCCTCGAGCTCTACAAACACACCTCGTGCCCCTTAGATTCGAAGATTTTACAGATTTGATCAACAAACTCCCAGTCAGCTAATAAATCGAACCCCCAAACCTATGTAAACATGAATCCCGCACTATTGCATTTCGACATCTGCTCAAAGATTTCCTTGCGAAATAGATCGGTTAACCACCACATTTCAAGTCCAAATCCAAAATATGGATGAAGCAGCTCAATCGTCTGATGGTTGTGGAACAACTTCAAGGCGTGATCTTTACTAGTTCATGGCCCACCGTCATCTTTCCTACAGCTTGGGGATCGAATAAAAGTATGAACTTCATTTTAATCGCCCTTTCTTGCCTAGTTTATTAAAAGCTGTTTCCAGATTACACCACGTAGAAAGTATGGACAATAGCAAGTTTAGTTCGAGTACAGTTAAAGGATTCTGCCCAATAGCTTAACGAGGTTGCCGAATGTAAAATCAGCAGCCCCTTCTTGATGTTTATAAAGTTATCGTCCCCTCATTAGGTGAACGAAGGAGTCCCTTGAGGTAGTCCTCCATGTTGACTTCATGTTTCACTCGTCTAAAAATCTAGATGTTACTTATTATGGTCAATAGTCACCTTGTGGCTGGGGACAAGCCAATTATGTACATTGTACATTTGTAATGGCTTCATGCCATAATAATCCATGTATAGCAAATGTAAGTAACAAAATAGAAACGTCTGCAGCCGAATTTTTCTTCCATAAGCCCTCTACCCGGACACGATATGTCAGGGCAGCCCCGTTATAATGAGCATGCATCACCACTACAAGGAGGGATTTTCCAATAAAGCTTCGAATCGCTACACACGACGATCACCGGATGGCTGTCATTCAGCAGGCCGTCAAGCAGCAGTTTCGCCAAACGCACCCAGATGTCACGATCGTCCTCGAAATGATGCCCAACAAGGCGGAGCTCAAACGGCTCATTAGCGGCGGCGACGGTAAAATGTTGGCGGGACCCCTTATTCGACTAAACTGCCCGTTCGTATTATAAGGTCAACCAGTTTTTTCTGGTTGATCCTTTTTGCATTTGCTTTCAGGATTAAGGTAGCCGGGTCGATCGTAGCTGCCCTTGGGACGCAGATCCAGAGCGCCATCATGTTCACCTCTACTTGTCATGACTGGTTGGGACGTAGATCCCGTATAACAAGCGATGCTATAGAGCGACAAGTTGTACCCTTTGACGCTACCGGCAATTTTATATCGAGGAGAGATGGGATGCATCCTGTTTCGGGTTAGATATTTCTAAAGGAGAGAGCCATGGACAAGCCTTTTTAGAGCGAGGTACAGAGGGACGTTTCAATTCGCACATACCCATGATGGGCTGGCGAAGCTACTTCAAACTGTGGCTTTTATACATTTTGAGAACCCATTAATTAACCTTTTATGGCGGTGCTCCCGACACACTATTACCATATAATTTCCAATAAGTCCTATGTAATTTTATTATAACATTTTATGCAACAACCACCGTTATCCACTCCATTTTTCATAGTCTATAATTGTTCAATAAATAAACCTATACTAATATTCCTATTAATGGTAGAATAATTTGGGTATTATTACCCAAATTAGGAGATGATTTATTTGAAAATGCGTCTTAAAATTATGTTTTTCGTTGTTTTATGCTTATCAGTTCTCATTCCGTTAATTGCTTCAGCAGAAGAATCTGAGTATACCGTTTACATTAACGATAAGCAATTGGAAACTGAATATGCGCAAATCTCAAAAGACAATGCTATTCATGTACCCTTTTGGGACGTTATTGGACAATTAAACATGTCAGCCGAATATAATAATGAAGTACTTAAAATAAATCATCCCTATCGAATATTATTGGTTTCGCCTGATAGTAACATGATGACCTACTTTGGTCGAGGAATGGAGGAGCATCAAACAAGATTAGAATATCCAATCATTTCGCAAGACGATGTATTATATGTGCCACTTGCATTTCTCAGTGACTATCTTGATATGCAAATCGCATATAGTGATGATGGAAGAATAGATATCACGGCAGGTGATTTTAGTAAAGATGTAGCATGGACAACTGCAAGCAAAGAAAAAGCCAAAATTGATACAGCAGCGAAAAAATTGAATTTAGACGTGGTCTCAGAAAATTTATGGATGAAGAATCCTGTATTATGGAATAGAAGCAATTATGTAGGTGATGTTTTGATGCAAGAAAAATATAATCAACAAACGATTGTTAGTTACAGTGGCGCCACAGTTACTCTAGTTAATGATGAGAAGCAATACACGGTCACATTTACTTCATTGGATACTTTAGCGAAAACTTTTTACACTAGTGATCCATTTGACACTACAAACTGGTCGCAGGATATAAAAGCTTTAATACGTAAAGGATTAGTTAGGGTCGGTATGAATGAAGAAATGGCTATTGCTGCGTGGGGCCGACCGGATGATACGAATAAGTATTCAAGTAAATATAGTTATACGGAACAATGGATATATAAAGGAAGTAATTTTAATAATAGCTATCTCTATTTTGATGAAACAGGAAAAGTTACAAGCATTCAAAATTAATATCATTTGGTTCGGCTCAAGAGAACGTCCTTCAGAGGGCGTTTTTTTGTATATATTTCGATTACTTATGTATTGTTTTGGTGCCAATAACGGAGAATGGGAGTAGTTTAATGTCATTGAAACGTGACACTAAACTACTCCCACAAAGTCGAAAAACCCTTGAAGCATATAGGAATTTAATGATCCCATTCTAGTGTCGCTATACACGACACAAATGTTCCTAAATTCTTGTTCCAAGGGCATTATTATACAAAATACAAAAACAACTTTTGCACACATAATTGTGTAAAAGTTGTCTTAATTATTTGTGCTCTTACAATGTAAGAATAATCGGTCCATCCTTCGTAAGAATAATCGTATGTTCGTATTGAGCTACAAAGCTTTTTTCTGTAACATAGGTCCAGCCGTCTTCTTTTTGGAATACTTCTTCTTCAAAGGTCGAGATAAATGGTTCGAATGCGATAACCATCCCCTCCTTTAATAATTCATCATCCCATGTATCATTATAATTATAAATGTTGTCAGGTGCTTCGTGTATTGTACGTCCAATACCATGTCCTGTAAGATTTTTGATAACAGTTAATCCATTCTCTCTCGCTGTTTGGAATACTACTTTTCCGATTCCACTTTTTTTTGAACCAGGTTTTGCTTTCTTAAGCCCTGCTTCAAATGCCTTTTTAGCAACGTCACATATTTTCGTTAATACTTCTTCTCCTTCGCCTACTACAAACGAGATTCCTGTATCTGCGAAATACCCGTTTTTGGAACCAGAAACATCTATATTTACTAAATCCCCTTCATGAATAACCCGATGACCCGGAATACCATGTGCCACTTCTTCATTAACACTAATGCAAGTATAGCCAGGAAAATCATATTCACCTTTTGGGGCTGAAACTGCACCTGCTTTCTCTAAAAACCCTCCTGCTAAATCATCAAGTTCTTTGGTCGTTATGCCAGGAATTGTTCTTTGTACCAATTCATCTCTAATGGAGGCAACAATTTTTCCGATTTCCTTCAAACCATAAAAATCTTCTTCTGTTTTTGCAATCATCGTATATCCTCACTTTTTAAAGTATCTTTTGATTATTAGTATTCCATTTAGATTATAGCATAAACGGAACGGCTTTTTCTTCAACTAAACTGCCTCTTTAGCTGAGCGAAGGGCTACCACGCGGCGGCCCTTCTGGCATTGAACTATCAGATATGAGAAGATTATCTCACAGGTAGATGCAACAGAAGGTGGGTAGTATTTGACACTTACTTGTTAACTAATTCCAAATTTTTATATTTTGACGACATGCTCAACTCCGCGAAAAAAATAAGCTTATTTTCTGTTCCTGAAAGCAACCTTTGTATATTTTCCATATGCCTGAAAGTAACCATAAACGCCATTAGGCATGCAAATAAATAAAAATATAAGGTATTTCCAAAAACAGGAATAATTGTAGCACATATTGTGCCTAAAGAAACATAACGGGTTAAAGCTACTATTATCACAAAAAAGCCAAGGCATAAAAGGGCCATAACCCAGTCAACCATAAACAGCACAGCCACTGCTGTAAGTGCTCCCTTGCCTCCTTTAAACCCAAAATATACCGGCCAGTTATGCCCTATAACCGCTCCTGCGCCTGCCGCTAAAAGGCTTACGCAATCTTTAGCCTCTCCCGAATAAAAGTAAACGCCAAGCAACAAGCCTATATAACAGGCAATTATCCCTTTTAATATATCTCCCGCAAGAACAAACACCGCAGCAGATTTCCCAAGTATCCTCAGAGTATTGGTAAGCCCGGCGCTTTTGCTTCCATGGCTTCTTATATCCTTGCCGTATATTTTCCCTACAATCACCGCTGTATTAAGGCTGCCTAAAAAGTAGCCCAAAGCTAAGGCCGCAAAAAGCTTTAAAATATCAATCATTACATGTACTCACTCCTTTTAGAAATTATGGAAAATGATTACTTGTATATAATTCTTGATATTTGTTAAATTCCCTGTATTACTAGTGAATATTACTGCCTCATTAGCGGAGCAAACAAAAGACGGCTGCCGAAGCAACCGCTATTTCACTATCGTAACCCTCGTTAGTTCATCAACCATGTGGATAATGGTTATCATCCCAAACTTGTACTTCTATGTACCTATCTGGTCCATTATTACCCTCACGGTTCCATTCTTGCGGTAATCCGAAATCATTTATGACCTGATAAATCTCGTTTAACGTATAAACCTGGCTTCGATATATCTTCCCATCCTGATATCTCATCGTTGGAAACAAATCCCCGTATGTAAAACTTATTGTGTCAGGGTCGAAATCTGTGATCGGTATTTGAAGTTCTTTACCATTCTCAAACCATTCTAAGAGCCAGGGGCATTCTCCAACAGTCATGTAATGAGGAAAACTTAGTTTAGGCTTTCCTCCCTTTAATATGAATAACTCTCTTGCTTTTAATTCAAGACTTCGTCGAATTGTAAGATAGTCCTTGGACCTTTTGCTTGCAAATCCTTTCTTCTGAAAACGAATTTCGTTCAGAACCTTTTCTGCTTCTTCTGGTTCTAGATCAGATAAATTTCGAAAAGGTCCATACTGCCCGTTAGCGGAGCGAATTACCGCCATTGGGCAAACCTTCTGATATTCCGCTATCGTAACCGTTAGTTCAGCAGTATCGTTTAAAGTGCTTTGACAAAAGTGACTCTATGATAATCGATTTTATAGAAATCTTTCTCGTATTCAATCATTTCAAAACCGTTGACGTTAACCCTTCTGAAGGTATAATTTAGGGAGGTTGCCATTGTCGGCACCTCCCTAAGCTATTCACCAAACACCTAATTATCATTTAACCAAAAATCCATTAACCTAAGTCCTCGCTACTCGCAGTGGGTATAAGAGACAGCGATTTTACATGGAGTAGCGGGCATGATAAGTTCGTTAGCAACGCAAATTCCCTTACATTCGGCAGCTTTCGCGAGTAATCATGCCCGCAGAGGCTCCATGTCAAATCGCTCTACTATCCCTCTCAAACATAACTTTATCCACGAAGTATAGCGATCCCTTATTATTTACCATTCTGAGCCTTGTAATTTTTTACATACTCGTCTTGAACTGCCTTGCCACCCTGATCCATGTACTGTTGAACCAATGTTTTGTACAGGCTATCCACTTCGGCTGGCTTAGCAACAATTAGTTTTGCAAGCAACTGAGCTGAAAGATTCCTAAGCTCTGCGTTGCTTTTTGCATCGGCTGCATTTGGTATTGAATAGAAGTATGTCGTATAATAGTCCACCATACCTACCTTTAAAGCATTCTCTGCATCCTTTTCATAACCAGGATATCCTGCAGAAATTGCTGCATTATTCTTCTGCTGATCACCAAGCTCGATACCGTTTGAAAGTATATCATAGTCGAGGTTGTTCGCAACCGTCATCATCTTATCGCCGGTATTTGTTGTTCCTGTCTGTTTTGGAACACCATTAACCATGTTGTAGTCCACGCCTTCCTGACCGTTCTGGAGGAAGAGAGTTACCTTGGGGTCAGCCATCCAGTTGAGGTACTGTATGGCAAGATCAACATTTTTGCTTGATTTAGGAATAATGATATACATCCCATTCGGGCTGTACACGTTCTTCGGATGTTTCCCTGCATCATTCTGCCATGGATCGATAGGAATAAGCTGAGCGCCAGGAACGTTTTTTGTAAGGTTGGTATAGGTGCCGGGAGCTGTCCTGTACGGACCATCCCAGTTCGTCTGGAATGCACCGACTTTACCATTGGAAATATCCGCGTCGAGCAGTTTTCCATCCTTGTCAGTTGCGAAATTCGGGCTAA
The DNA here is from genome assembly GCF_011440305.1 of Paenibacillus agricola. Lineage (GTDB taxonomy): Bacteria > Bacillota > Bacilli > Paenibacillales > NBRC-103111 > Paenibacillus_S > Paenibacillus_S agricola. Next base: position 56,410 of record NZ_JAAOIW010000009.1, read on the forward strand.
TCAAGCCTGTATTATACATCTTGTTCATATATTGAACAGCTTTATCAAACCCAGGCAAATTCCAGTTTGTTGACCAGATAGGTTGCGGCTGAAGTGTAGCAAACTGTTCTTCAGTAAGGTTAGATGGCTTAAAGGCCTCCGGTATATAGCTGAGCCCTGGACCGGATGGCGACAGCGAATAACCATAAGGAATAACACCGCTTACACTTCCAGGGTTCTTCTCTTTGAACGCAACCATGGTGTTATAGAACTGTTCCGGTGTTGTTGGGACAGGAAGCCCCAGCTTATCAAGCCAGTCTTTACGGATAAACGTATTATTACCAGCGAGAACAGTCCGCTTGCCCGGTACCGAATACTGCTTGCCATTAAATTTGCCGTACTTTAATACATCATCGCCAAGATACTTTGTAAGAGTAGATCCATCCTGCTTGAGAACTGAATCAAGCTCTGCCAAACCACCCTGCTGTACATAATTATAAACAACACCCTGGTTGTATGTGTAGGAAATGTCAGGTGCCTGGCCGGCTGCCATCAATATGTTCAACTTGTCCACTTCCTGGGCTCTAGGGACTGAAACAAAGTTTACTGTGGCATTAAACTGCTTGCCGAAATTATCGTTGATATACTTTGTCCAAAAGTTATTATTCAAATCCGGCTGGCCTGGTTTGCCTCTGTCGAAAACTTCGACAGTTAATGTTCGATGTTCTTTTGTAGTGCCTGCTGTACCATTTTGTGTGCCGCTGGACGAATTGCTCTGACAGCCGGCCAACGTAATTGTTAGCGCTACCAAAGAAACACAGATAGATCGTTGTGCCTTTACCTTCAAAGAAACCACTCCCTTTTTTTAATTTGATATTTAGCAAATTTATTTATATAAATTCGTGAAATAGATTAAAACATCTATTTCACTTACCTATATCAACCTTTAACGGCACCAATCATAATGCCGGATACAAAGTATTTCTGGAGCCATGGATACACTAGAAGAATCGGAACTGTACCAAACATAATACTTGCCGCTTTCAATGCCTCTGAAGGCAGATTTACATTGACATTCTCGCCAGACATTTGCTGCGAAATATTGATAACGTTATACAGCTTAAGCTGTATCGTATTCAAATTTTGGTCTGTAATGTAGAAAAGAGCATCCTGAAAATAATTCCACCTGAATACCGCATATAGTAAACTGACTGTGGCAAGTGCTGGCTTGGAAAGAGGCAGCACAATCTTAAGCAGAATCTGCAGTTCGTTGCATCCGTCCAGGTGTGCAGCTTCCTCCAGGCTTTCAGGCAAGCTCTGGAAGAACGATTTCAAAATGATCATATAGTATACGCTCATCATACCCGGAAGAATCAGTGCAAATGGAGTGTTCAAAAGACCCAGATTCTTTACATTCAGATAATCCGGAATCAAACCACCGCTAAAATACATGGTAAAAAGCATCATTAGCAATAAAGCATTTCTGCCCTTGAGTCTTTTTTTAGTCAGCGGGTACGCCGCCAATATTGTAACCGTCAATGCAAGGAGCACAAATACAACCGTCAGGATCACCGTATAAAACAATGAGTACAACATACCGGCATCACCGAATACAACTTTATAGGCTTCTATATTAAAGTCTATAGGGTAGATGGTAACTGCATGGGATATAATCGCCTTATTAGAGCTAAGTGATTGCGAAAAAATATAGAGAAAAGGAACCAGGCATACAAAAACCGCAATTAAAACAATAAATGCTGCTGTATAGTCAATAATTCCATTTTTTAAATTTTGTGACATTGTCGGTACCTCCTTACCATATTCCATTTTCTCCTAATTTGCGAGTAATAAAATTGGATGTTACCAGGAATATTAAGCAAATAACAGACTGGAACAGGCCCACAGCTGCACCAACTGAAAAGTTCGCAGATTGAATACCTACACGATAAACATAGGTGCTGATAACGTCACCAAAGTCCATAACAAGGTTATTTTGAATGGTGAATGGACGGTCGAAGTTAATAGCCATAATATTACCGAGCTGCAGTATCAGAAGGATTGCAATGGTCGGTCTGATACCAGGCAGCGTGACATGCCAAATCTTCCTGAATCTTCCTGCACCATCTGCGTCAGCAGCTTCATACAACTGCTTGTCAATTCCCGTCATAGCAGCAAGATACAAAATTGTACCCCATCCTGCGTTCTGCCATACTCCAACTAAAGAATAAGTTGCAACCCATACATATTTGTTCGTGAGGAACGGTAACGGTTGTCCACCCATATCGCTAATTAATGAATTTAACATACCTGTGGGAGAAAGCAACTGAGCAACAATTCCACCGATAATAACCCAGGAAAGGAAATGTGGCAGATACAGTATGGTCTGGCTTATCTTTTTATACTTATTCCATACCAGTTCATTTATTAAAATAGCCAAAATGATCGGCGCTGGAAATCCCACAATCAAATCCAAACCGTTAAGCATCAAAGTGTTTCTAACAACCTGAAAAAATTGTGGTGATGCAAAAATTTGCCTGAATGTTTCAAAATTATTCCAAGGACTCATGTTGACGCCCTGAAAAATGTTGTACTCCTTAAAAGCAATCTGTATGCCATACATGGGAGCATATTTAAATGTCAATAAATATGCAACAGGGATAATCAACATAAGGTAAAGTATAAAATCAAACTTTATATAGTAAAGGAATCCTTTCTTTTTTTTCAGCGGCTTTCCAACGCTATTCTTTTTATCCAGAGCAACACTACTATTCATTGCGTTCATAAACTACAACCTCCATTTTACGGCTCTTCGCTATACTTCGTAAATAAAGTTATGTTCAACCGACGTCTTTGTAGGTCCATGTGGTCCAATGGGCCCCCATACTGTTCGAAGATACCAATTTGATCGTCCATTGCGTGCAAGCGATTCGGCACTTCGCTGGCGGGGTCGTTGTAAACGGAACCAAATCCCCCTACCAAAGCGGAACGTTATATTTCTCTGCAAACTGAGTGCCCTAATGGTTCGGAACTCCTGCAGATGCACCTCCCGATCCCAGTATTTACCCCTTGACACACGAGCATTTTTCGCCAAGGACATGATGTCGCCAGTCAACGGGATCCGCAACAATTGAAAATGATGATTTAACTCCGCTTGATCAAAATGGTCGATTTCTGAAAAATCGGGAGACCACTTGACTTCCTCCATATCTGTCGATTCCACCTACGGTCTGTCTGTAAGATGAGCCAAATACCATTTGCCTGTAAGCGATTGCACAATCGAAGCATGCCTGCACTTTTGCAGCGGATTTCTCGGGTCGTACCATGACGTAAGGAAGGGACTCCGTTATTCTGATGTCCGTTCCCTGAAAAATCACTTTGGTTTACCAATTAAACATTGTTCTTCATGAGAGTATTCCTGCAGCACGATGCCGGCAATTTGGAAACACGATTTAAAGGCCGGTCCACAAGATGCCAGTTAACCAAATCCCTGGAACGGTGAATTTGCACCCCGGGAAACCATTCGAAAGTCGAAACGGCTAAGTAATAATCGTCTTCACCATGCAAAAGTTCGGATCGGAATTAAGCCCCCTCTCGTTTTCTCTTGGTTAATTCAATGAATAAACTAAATAGTAGCAATGTCTACGATGTTGTTAACGCTTTCATGATTTGATTGTAGCCTAGTTTTTAATCGATGTAAACCCTTCTTGTATACTAGTATACAAAATTATTTTCTGGTAAAATACAGCATTAATCGGTATAGAAAACCGAAATTGCTCCCCCCCTTTGTTAGAGACTTTCTTCACAATATCATCAATTGTTTCCGAAAGTGCCCGAGAAGGAGGAGTTAACATCCCACGATACTCCTCAAATGCTTTTCTCATTACATCGTAAACGATATGAATTTCATGTACGTTGGCTTGATTGATTAGTGCTTTCATCAGATCCCCTCGAACTTGCTACACTTATTATTAAAATCCCTGTATTTTCCACATGTCATTTGTTTGTTGTGTTATCCTGCCAAATCGTATTATGAGGTTACCAGATCTTTCTGGTCGACCTCTTTTTTGTAAGGTCGTAAGATAACGGTAGCGAGAGCTATTCCGTTCATCCCCCTACTTGTTCAACCATGGTTAGGCTGGTTGGGACATGAATCCCGTATCACATGCGATAGTGTGGACGTTTCAATTAAAATCACTCCAAAGCAATCTTACAACATGTTATCATAATTTCGATTTCTCATTATAACTGCCCGTTACTTCAATGAAACATCAAAGTGGAACTGTCCTTGGGGGAGCTCCACTTTATCATTCTCCGCTAGGACATTTTATTGTTCATTTTCAGCCGCCACCACCGCAACAGCCCGAACCGGGGATCCGTCGCCACAGACGATGCGCAGAGGAAATCCGTAAAAAATAAAGTCGGTTCCGCGGGGAAGACGCTCCAAACCCTGCAACCCCGTATACGTCACAATTCCGATTCCCAACAACGCCCGCTCTAGTTCTTCAGACAGTTCTCCACCAATGAACGGTGGTCGCAGCTCAGCGAGTCTGACAAAGCACTCTAGCCCGACGGATTCGGAGAAAAACAGCCCACGGCCTTCCGGCCAATTCGGGTCTTCGATCCGTACTACACGCGATGCTCCGAAAAAGCGCTCCAATGGCAGCTCATCCAATGTCGCGGCACCGGGATGCATGTGTGAAGGCGCGTCCACGTGGGTTCCGGTATGACTACCCAAAGAAAGCTGCCGCAGCTCCCAGCTGTGACACTCGTATGTGTGCGCTACCTTGACTTTTACCACCGGATCGCCAGGATAAACGTGCATGCCGTCCGCAATCGGCAACGACAAATCGATTACTCTCATTCAGACTCCCCTATTCCTGCAAGCTATTATCCAAATTTCACTTCAGTTTGACTTGAACTATCGTTCTCCGTTTGCTCAATGAGCAATTAAAAATTACCATTTCCACTCTTCAAAAAACACTCATTTTTCATCTGCTCGGGCGAATATTGACTTACACGTCTTACATCTTAAAATGTCGGATTACGAACTTTCGTCAGGGCAAGCAGGCAGGCTTGGAAACTCATTTCCTAAAATGACGCATTCCCTTCCGTACGCCTCTATTCTTACTGGGCAGTTAAAATCAGCGGTCCGTCCAGCGTGACTGCGATCGTATGCTCATATTGCGCCGACAACTTGCCGTCGGCCGTTCTCGCCGTCCACTGATCGTCGTCGGTTGTGATACGGAACGTACCTTCGTTGACCATCGGTTCAATCGTAAACACCATGCCTTCCTTTAACCGAATGCCTTTGCCGGCTACGCCGATATGCTCGTAGTTCGGCTCCTCGTGCAGGCTCCGCCCGATCCCGTGCGCCAGCAGATCGCGTACGACCGAAAACCTGTTCGCTTCCGCATGCTGTTGAATCGCCGACGTTATGTCGCCGAGCCGGCCCCCGGGGAGCGCCCGGGCGATCCCCAGATCCAAGCATTCCTTTGCCACCTTCATTAATTTTTGCGCCTCCGGTCGGATATTGCCCACTGCATAGCACCAGCACGAATCACCAAACCATCCGCCGTATTCCACGACAATGTCGAGCTTCAGCAAGTCGCCGTCCATAAGCGCCCGGTTCGAAGGAATGCCATGGGCCACCACATCGTTGACCGAGATGCAGGTTTCGGCGGGGAAACCGTTGTACCCTTTCGTAAACTGCTTGCCGCCCAGCTTGGTGATGTGTCTGGCAACAAAGTCATTGATTTCCCGGGTAGTGATCCCAGGCTTGATCAGATTGGCCACCTCGCGGTAGCAGTCCGCAACGATTTGGCTCGCCGGTTTCATCTCTTCGATTTCCCTAGGTGATTTTAAAATGATCATCTTTTGTTTATTCGCTCCTTATCAATTCTATAATTTTAAAAACAGGGCGATATCCCTGGCCTCCTCGTGCAGCTTTCCGCGGCGAAGCGAAATCGAGGCGCAGCCGACCAAGGCGGCCAGCAGCATTTCCGCGCGCTGTAGCAGATAATGCGGCTCCGCCGCGTTTCCACCGGAAGCAGCAGCCCCGTCCGCGGCACGCCTGGTTTCCAGCAGCACGGCTAGCGGCGTGAGCACCTCCCGGCGAAAGGCGGCCGAGAGCGGGGTCGACCGCGCTTCAGGCAGCGAGGTAAAGCCCTCACCGGCCAGCTTATGCAGCAGGTACAGGCCGTGGTCCTCCGCCCAAAGCTGCAGCAGCCGGACGCCGGCGGCGGCGACGGGGCCAAGCTCTGCGGCAGCGGCTGTTTTGTCGCTTCCGCTTCGGGAATCCGCGGCAGCCGAGTTCCCAGTGTCCGCCGCAGCAGCCAAGCTGAATTGCCCGCCCGCCGGAGCCTCCCTCGAAGCCGAAGCGCGCGGGGCCTCCAACCATCCCCCGGCCCGCACCAAAGCGTCCCATAGCAGATCGTGGAGCAAATCGCCCTTATTGCTGTAATAATGGTATACCGTGCCATAGCCGAGTCCCGCCTGCGCGGCCACATCGCGGATTTCCAGTAAAGGCCCTTTATTCAAAAACACATCGGCAGCGGCTTTACGGATTTGCGCTAGACGCCGCAGCCGGATATCTTCGTTTTGTTCCTTCGTGCGTGGAGTCATCTCGTCCGTTCACCTCTTTTATTTTCGACCTACTACTATGTCAATATAAAACATCGGCTTGCGAATAACAAGAGATTAGCTGGAGAATTTCCGGCTCAACCTAGAAATCGGTGCTTAACCAACGCCTCGAACGAGCGACCTGTTTGGTACATTGCTACGCTAACAGTTGTCATAGCGATTAGTCGGTCCAAAAAACGGAGGTTTCTTTTCTAACGGTTGTCTCCTCTGCCTTCGAAAAAACGGGAAATAGGCCCGCTGGCAACCGTTACATTTTGTAAACCCCCATTTTTACCCAAATAGCGTGGCTCACAACCATTAGATTTTTCGCACGCTTTTACGTACTCGCATCGACTCCTCTGGTCAAGCACCGATTTCGGTTTTGAGCCGGAATTCCCGTTAATCCCCGGGCTTGTTATTTCAGGGTATTTCTGTATTAATTCCATTAACCTGCCCGTTACTTCAAAGGCAAAATAGACCGCAGTGGCGGTCTGCCTCATTCGTTCCATGCTGGTCTTGTATAACCCACTCTTCTGAATTTAATTTCTTCGCTATTAAGCACGAATGCTTCGTAAAGACTAATTGTACCAATTTAATGATATTTCCAAATCTTTTACTGGAATGAAAACTCCGTCGATTCCTTGAAATAAAGCAGTATTATTCATGTAATTTCTTCCTTTCCTTTATTTTTCATCAATTAAGATTTTGGTCCGTAACCCAATAAATTTACTTTTCAATTCGTTCTATTACTTGTGAAACTCCAGTGTTGTCGTTTGTAGCTGCGTTCTCCATTTTCTCAGTTGATCAACACCATTATGCATGGCTATAGAAATAACCAGACATTTTAAAAGCATTAATTACTTACCATCAGGAGATTACCATCTGGATCTCTCTGTATCTCAGTTACAAGTTCAACTTCATTATTTTTCATAAATTGATATGAAGCATAAATATCGTCTGTTTGAAACATAAACGCAGGTGTTTTATATGTAGGTGGCCTTCTGGCGCATTGCCACCCCACATTGGCATTTGGATAAATTTGTTGTCTGTTTTTATTGAGTGTCTTCGTCGCTTTTGTACTCCAAAATATCACCTGGCTGACAATCCAAAGTCTTACATATCGCTTCTAATGTTGAAAAACGAACCGCTTTTGCTTTCCCATTTTTCAGAATGGAAAGATTCGCCATAGTAATTCCAACCCTCTCCGAAAGCTCCGTTACGCTCATTTTTCGTTTTGCTAACATCACATCAATATTAATAATAATTGCCATATGCTCCACCTCAGACCGTTAAATCATTTTCTGATTTTATATTAATAGCTTCTTGTAAAAGTCTTTGGAGAACAGCAGCAAAAACGGCGATCACCATAGAGGCGAAAATAAAGACCAATCCCATTGGTATGAAACTTGGAGGGTCAACTCTCTTCCCCATGAGATAGTAGAGTGGCATACCTAACAGGTACAAGGTACTGATTGTGATGGCACAGTATTTTATATTCTTTAAAGCTTTTACCGATAATTCCGAGAACGCTTGGTTCTTATCAATATAGCTTAAAAGTTTAAAAGCTTGATACAGAGCAAAGTAAAAAGGAATCGCTGCTGCGTACATATCGATTAAAACGAGAGATTTCATATAAGCCGTTTCTGGATACAATTCTCCAGCAAAATTCCCAATCTTAGGCACTAAAAATATGCACAATGCGAGAATTGGGATTCCAATAAGAATAACAGCTATCTTCAAAAAGAGTGTTTTTCCTCGTTTCATAAACTACACCTCACTTATTTAATGTCAGTTTTTACTTCACAACATAATTTATCGTTTTACAATAAATAAATATCGTTTTTGATAAAATAAAAAGCATTTCTTATTACAAAGAAATGCTCTTACTTTAAATTGTTAATTTACAACTTATTCAACAAAACTGCCCGTTAGTTGAGCGACGCAGTCAGTCTATTAGTTTATTATTCGTTGTATAAACATTATTATTTAGTCTATTAAGAAGCTGAGATCCAACATTTAACTTAATTCCTGCTATAACCGCTGACACGATGTACTGCTCTATATTCGCTCCAGGCATCTTGCCTCAACAACGATGCACCAGAGATACACCCGGAATAAAGTACGTCCATATCGTTCTTAATTTCTATTGGAAGTTCAGCAGTCGTGACAATATCCGAAATGGCAAGACGCCCACCGGAACGCAAGACACGATATGCTTCGTCAATACTTGCTGCTTCGCACTTAACCTACTCTAGACTTGAGCCTTCGCCTCTTTATAAACAAAATAATCGAAATCAGCATGCTTTCTACTACCGCTCAAATCCTGCGCACAAATCCCGATAAATGTACCTGTAAATCGGATATAATCAGCAAAGTCATCCGAAAGATGAATAATACTTAGTGCCTCGCCTATCCTTCTCCAGTCCTCACCGTCCGGGGAAAACCAAAATTGGACGTGTTCACGATCAATCACTGCTTTCAAAGCACAACGCTGAACCCCATTGATACAAACATCCTGTTCTAATAGCTCATCGTATTGCCCCTTTCTACTGCGGACAATTCCCAAGCTTTTACCGGTATCTTCATGGTGAGTGATGCGCAAATAAATATAATCCATCGTATCGTAATACAAAATCAGACCGGCCATTTGCTGGAAATGCCCAGGCTCAAATTCAAGGCTTGTTTCGGCTTCACAGTAAAATGACTGCTGGCGGCGCGCAACCATGCTTTGTCTATGCACCGAGCTCATCGATTCCATACCCTTCAACCTCAAATATCCCGGACGTTCCGTAAGCGAAATCCAGGATTCATCAGCTGGAATTCGCAGCGTGCTCCAATCCACCCCAAGTACAGGCTGATCGAAGTCATCTTTTTCTGCAGGGGGTTCTAACGGATGCAGGGGAATCCTCGGAGCTGCGACGAGTACGGAAGGGGCATTGCCGCCTCCGTCGACCCTAAGCCATAAGTCATCAGTCCAAGACATGCGCTGGATGGCCGTCTCTCTGCCCAGGTTACAATATTTATCATGAACGGGACGCCCAACCAAGTGAACCATGTACCATTCGTCGGTGTGCGTTTGAACGATACTTCCATGTCCTGCCTTTTGCAAGACCAAATCCGGTCTTCCTGCTGAAGTAAGAATCGGGTTTTGAGGATCGACCTCATAAGGCCCCTCAATGGTTTTAGAGCGTGACATGGTCACCGCATGATTATACTGGGTTCCCCCTTCAGCGGTCAGTAAATAATAATAATCATGCCATTTATACAAATGCGGACCTTCCGTAAGCTTTAACTCTGTTCCTTTAAAAATATTTTTGACCGGCCCGATCAGCATCCGCTCTTCCGCCGAGTATTCTTGCAGAACGATTCCCGCAAAACGGTTATGGTCTTTACGGTGATCCCAAATCATATTTACAAGCCACTTCCGTCCGTCGTCATCATGGAACAAGGAAGGGTCAAAGCCGCTGCTGTTCAAATAAATCGGTTCTGACCAAGGTCCCCTAATATCCGCAGCAGTTACCAAATAATTATGGGTATCCTTGAATGCGCCTATTCTGCTTTTTACATCCGTGTAGATCAAATAATAAACACCGTTATGGTAGCTTAAACACGGCGCCCAGACTCCACAGGAATCCAGATCGCCTTCCATATTTAATTGAGACTTTCTGGTTAGCGGATGAGGAAGCAGCCCCCAATGAACAAGATCTCTTGAATGATGGATTTGAACACCCGGAAACCATTCAAAAGTGGAAGTGGCAATATAGTAATCCTCATCCACCCTGAGAATAGAAGGATCTGGATTAAATCCGGGTAAAATCGGGTTCGTAATAGTCATCTTACAATTCCCTCCTAACTATCTTATGGTCTGCTTCTTGGAGCAAGGCTAAAAAATCGCTTTTCAGCAATTGGAAAATTTGTCCACCCTTATTTGCAAAACGGATAAGTTTCATAAATTGCTCACCTCTCTATATGTGTTTTATATTATAAAACACAGTTATCAAATTTCGACATAAAAAAATTGGCTTGGACTCGACATGCATAATTGTTGCTACCGTGCGACTTTGAAGTGCAATTCTGCGTCCTATTCGGGAATAATGGATCACCGCCTTTCCTCCACTTTATCCAAGTACACACATTTGTTCCCATCATGCCGACAAAACGGTCAAGAGCTTTCGGGCAACTGTACGAATGCCTAAGCTTTGCAGCATAAGCTGTTCCTTTTCCAGAAGCTTAGTCCTCAATTATACTATTCTGTTTCCATGTCATGATGGACGTAACGTGTAACTGAAGCGTTTTCAACAAGGAGTGTACCGGACTCTTGTAAAGCTTCATTCTCGCGCTGATTTCTGTAATTTCCTGCTCTCTCGCTTGCTCGTCTAATAAATCCAAAATGTTTCATGCTCTATCCAGCGCTTGAATAATAGGCATAGTATTACTCCTAATCCATAATAATCTTTAAAACCCATACAATCAAGTGAAATTAGTTGAGAACAGCTGAGCCTTCATCTTTAAGGTGAAATTGCTTACCAGGTTATTTGATTTCTTGGAGGCAAGCGTTGTTCGGCTCTTCTGGAAGTGACCCATTCATCACGTTTGGATTTCGGCAAGAGCAGGTCGACAAGGTGGTCCCCATGCAGATGTCCGATTTCCTTCCCTTCGAATAAAAATTCAAATCCGCCGTATCGGTGAGGTTGAATCGATTAAGAACATGATAACTCCGAAAATTACTGCTAAAATTAGACTTCGCAATATAGCCCTCATTCATAAACGGTTCACCCTTAATAAGGGTAATTAATTGATACTGTGAAGAGCGTGAAGTGCATCCTGTTTATCTTTTAAAAAGAATACCTGCTTGCCGTTGTTACACTCATAAATAAAATCTTTCAAACTCTTGCTGTTATACTCATCGAAATCTCCAACAATAGCGAGCTTAACATTGTAGTTCGCATATTTCTGCAGTACTTCACCTGCAAGTCTGGTTTTTAGCTCGAAGAAATCCTTCGTTACGTTCGATTTGTTGATCATTATTTTATAGCATTCATTGTTGTAATTAATAGAAGCCATTAAATCCAATGCATCTTGAACATCGCGTATTATGATGTCAGAGCTATCTACAATTGCGACCCTAGAATTACCCTTTTGGTCGATACATATATTCATTTTTATTCCACCTTTCGTTGATAAGTTGCCTTTAATCTAACAATTCTAACACTCTATTCACATTTTCGGTTCAGCGTATCACTATTAAACTAACCTGTCCAATAGAAAAGAGGAACTGCAGCATATCAAGCTCCTTTGCTGTCGTAATCCGTTTGCGTAACAACTTGCAAATTTGAATTCTGCATAAACCATGTATATGCAAATCATACTGTAGTGAGTCAAGTATTTATAAGTGAACGACAAGAATTACAGCAGGTTTGAAGTAAGCCTTTGTTGAGCTCTTTTTACCATATAAGTTTCTGAATTTCTAACAAAACCATATTTTTCATAAAGTTTATGAGCATCTTTTGTACCTAATAACCCAGTTAAACCTTGGTATTTCTCCAAATTCACTATGGTATCAACGAATTTTTTGCCTAACCCATTGCTTCTGTAATTTTCATCAATGTATACGTCACATAAGTAATACATTGTTGCTTTGTCAGTTATTAAACGGGCAAATCCAATTTGTGTTTTTCCATCATATACACCATAACAATCTGAATTTTCGATAGATTTAATAATTTGCTCTACAGACCTATTCTTTGCCCAATAACTATTAAGTAAAAAATCGCAAACAATTTCAATGTTTAATAAACTCTTGTCATCACTAATAATAAAACCTTTGTAGTCCTCTTCCAAATGAGTGTACCATCCTTTCATCAATTGACTATCATCGATTGGTATGTATAAGAAACTGTATTATTTTTCATTATAATGAATAATAATACATTAGTCTATACATTCTTTCTTATTGAATCCTGCCCGTTAGCTGAGTAAAGGCTACCCTAAGATCATCCGTCGGCAGCCTCATTATTGAATTCTTGTTCACCGTTAGCGTAACAAAAAGGCTGACATCACTGCTAGTTTAGTAATACAGAGGCTTAGACTTATTTATTGAAATAAAGAATTCTTCTTACGACATTTATACTTTTGTTATGTGACCCCACTTACCACTTATAGTGATTTTTGATTTTCCATCCACGCTAACAACAGGTCTAGGTGGCATAAGGAATATCGTCTTTGTTGCACTGTCCCAGGACACTTCAAAACTGGATGCTTCTCCTACAAACCGAATAGGCACAAATACGCTACCCTCGATATTTCTTGGAGCAACTGACAAAGTTGTCGAGTCACCATTTAATATAGCTTCCGTGTTGTCAACTTGAAGGGTGATTTGGACCCCTGCTTTTTCAGCAAAAACAGTCCTACTATCTTGATCCCATCGAACCCCAAAGCCCAACATCTCAAATAGTGGTCGGAATTGAACCAACGTTGTCCCTTCATCCAAGATAGGAGAGGCTACTCCTTTGAAGCTCTACGAGCCAAAATACTCTTTACAGAAGGGCTTGCCAAGGAACGTAAGCCTAAGTATCAAAAGCGTCTGGATGACTACGAGCTTCGGGATTATTACTTTCCGATGTTCGATAAAAAGCCTCCTGTCGGTGTGATTCGTGAACGTAGCGAACAGCTTCTTGGTATCGACATTTCCACCTTGATTGGGAAGATGGAGAAGGGCGAATTATAAGCCCTTTTCCACTATAAAATCCGAATACCCATAAAAATAAAAGCCAAAGGTGCCCTGCGAGAAGGGGGAAAATTTTTGAAATCGAAGGATGCAAGAAATATGCATAAATTGGAACATCAAATAGAAAACCAAATCACAGGAAATATCGAAGACATTTTGAAAAAGAACCTGAAAAACCAGATTGATACTTTTGGGTTCGGTAATTATGCACGTGTATATAATAATTTAAGACGAATATAGAAGTGAATTTTGTCATTGAGCAAACGGGACTAATTATGGACAGTACAGGGGAGAAGGAATAAGGACAGACCTGCGTCGAGAAGGAGGTTAAGGATGCGCGAGAAATTAACACATTTGCAAATATCCATGCTGCTTGTCAACTTAGTATTGACCACCTCGTTCAATCAGTTTACTGTCTTTGATAAGAGAAGTGCAATTGACCCCTACCTTCGCAGACAACATGGACCACTTCCGTTTTTTTCAAATAAATATAAATTGGGGCGAGCAGCTCATCTTAGACTCCGAGCTGCTCATTGTGGTAGCTTTTATGGTCATGGTCAGGTCGAGAAGAACCGTTCCGTTTGAAGCAATGTAGCCATCCAATCAGTCTGAAATTCGCTTTTATATCTGAAATGTTTATAGATTGAATTTGAAACCGATTAAATTCTCGCTTAGATCCCAAAGTTTAGCGGCTAAATCGGGATCAACAGCCCGTTGGTACAAACCTGCTTCAAATGGATTGGTATCATCCGGGACTAGCTCTGCAATATCAGAATTCTCACAGTAAACACCGCCCATACCATCTAATTGACGGTTACCGGCACACCAGACTATAGTGGCTGCTCCCTCTTCAATTGTCTTAAACTCGTCGTTGAGCTCAGGTAAAGCACGTTCCCCTTTTTCATTCAAGGCTCCCATAGCGCGCATCTCTTCGTCAGACAGGTTCCGCGCCAAATCAGTTACAATCGTACCTGGATGTACGGAGAAGGTACGAACTCCATAACCTTTGCCCTTCTTATCCATCTCGACGGCAAATAATGCGTTGGCTATCTTTGATCTTGCATAGGCGATCCACTTGTCATATTCTTGTTGTTCAAAATTCGGATCTTCCAGATCTATACCACTTAGCTTAGCCGCCCGTGAAGAAACGGAGACAATTCTCGCACCATCTGCTTTCTTTAAAGATGGCCACAGCCGTGCAGTTAGCCGGAAATGTCCTAGGTGATTAGTTGAGAACTGAGACTCATTTCCGTGAGAATCACGTAGTAGGGGGACTGCCATAATGCCGGCAGCATTAATAAGGATGTGTAGGGGACGATTAGAATCAAGGAATCGCTCTGCGAAAGCATCAATGGACTCAGGGCTCATAAGATCCAAAGCCTCCACTTCCACACCAGGAACTACTCCAACAGTCGCTTGAGCTTTTTCCAGTGAACGAGCTGGCACGATAACCGTTGCTCCTGCTTTTGCAAGCACTTTAGTAGCTTCTAAACCTAGACCAGAATAACCACCGGTGATAATTACAACCTTTCCAGTTAGATCTTGTCCCCCCAATGCTTCCATAGCTGTAGTTCTAGGACCGAACCCGGAATGAATGGGCATTTGTATAGATGAATGGTTTTCATTAGTCATTAGTATTACCTCCAAATTGTCAAGAATAAACACAAAGAGCAATAATGAAGTTTGTTCTTACTCCGATATTATACTCTTTTTTCGATTCTTCACTTCGAGTCCAGCCACCTCTGTATAGAACCTTATTGATGTTTCCATATCGTTCACCATAATTCCCACATGGTCGATCTTTCTTTTCGTCATTATTTCTCCTTGTAATTCCTTGATTTCGTTACCTTTTGGGAGTAAATCTCTAAATCGTGAATACTTCTTTTGTTTGTAAAATACTTAAGTTTATACGACCCATGGCGCTTTGGGTTAATCGGTTCATCATATTTGGTGTCTGAGTATAGATCGGTGGATGATGCGCTGCCTTAAAGTGGATAGGTATAAGTGTATGGGCTCTTAGGATCTCGGCAGCCGTAACCGCTTGTTCCGGCGTAAGACAGATTGGCTGGTCGCTGAATGGTGTAACTCCCGGAAATTGGGTTACGGCTCCATTTATGGGCAGGCAAGCGGCATCAAAAGCGCCGAAGGTTTTAACCATCTTCCACCAGTACCCATGCCATAAAGTATCGCCAGCATGAATCATCTGCTTGCCACCGCCGCGAACAATCCAGGATACTTGCGGGTCACCTGAGCCGTCCACCGAATTAGCCTCAATAATCGTGAATGGCCCAAGGGTAAAGGTTTCACCGATGGTAGCGCCAGTTACGCGTTTCAATCCGTTGGTAGTCGCTAGATTCACGATTTCCACAGGAACGAATACCGGAACGTCAGATCCATAAGCCGAGATAATCGCTTGTGGGTCAAAATGGTCAGCATGTTGATGAGTGATTAGGACGGCAGCTGCAGACCCATACGACTCTAATGGAAAGAAAGATTCTTGAGGTTCGCCTAACTTGGCAGGAAAATGATAAAGCGGATCAATGATAATAGCGGTGTTTTCTACTTCAACTCGTATGCCTGCCCAAGGAAGCTTTTGAATATTCATGGATACAATCCCTTTCTAATTGTATGTTTAAGTGGAAATCTCCATCCACTCAGGTGAGCTCTTGACCGTACAACAGTCCATGCATCGCTTTCCCCATATCCTGCTGATTGGCTTGAATGATAATCAAATATTTATTGGTACTCCTATTAATTCCTTCCGTGAATAATTGTTATTCAAATCCTTGGCACATCGTTTCCAAGCGCTTCCCGCTTCCTTCACCTCCTTTCAGAACGCCACTCAGCCTTCCGGATTAAATGGTGACAATTCGGTATCCCCCCACTGCATTTCGGTAGCATTATCCAATTGGACAACTTCCTCAATCTTAAATCGTACTAATCGTTCTGCTCCGGGAAAGGCGGAAGCCTCCTCCTCACCCCAAATGATTTCGGCAAAACCAGTCAGATGAAGTGAATGACCATGATCATAGTCGATAAACAACAGCCCCGATGAAGGGTTCGCATAAATATTCCCTAATGTGTTAAACATCGAATTGCCGAAATAATCAGGAAACAATAGCGTCTTTGCATTGAATACTTGAAGAAAACCGGGATTCCCTCCCCGATGCGAGACATCCATTTCTCCTGTCTTACTAACGCTTCCGATATAGAAGGTGTCGGCATTTGAAATCCACTCCTGTTGCTGCAGTCTCAATTCTTTGCTGCGGTGCTCCGATTTTAACACCCTAAAGGCGTCTTTTTCCGTACGAAGCGATCTTCTCTGAATATACTTGGGACAATTCCCGTAAATCTGATGCGCGGTCACAATCAATTGCTCATTCTGCATGCTGGCCGTTCCGTTAATCCGCAGCCTGATTCTCCGGTTTGTATCGATAATCAACAGCCCTATTTGTTCCCGTTCTAACGGTTCTAAAGCAAGAGGATCTCCTTCAACTAATCCAGCCCGGATCACAATACATTGCTCGTCAAGCACCTCGGCAAACCCTGGTTCTCCAGTCAAAAATGTTACCCACACGTTTCCTTCACGATCTGAGGATGATAATACAGCAAACTGTTGGGATTTAAGAAAATGAATAATCCCATTCGAAAACTGGGAACTGACCATCTTCGCGTTCTGTGCTGCGATTGCCTCTTCTCCCGTCAGTTTTTGGACGGTCAGCTCGCCTTCATGATAGACACTCTCCATGCTGCTTCCCTCCAATCAAACCCAGAATGTCGGATACTTGCGTGTCTTATCCAGATTGTTAATGATCAAAGCTACCAATACGATCAATACAGACCCGATCAATACCGGAGAAAACAGAAACGACCAGCCGCTGCCGCTTAGAATAACAACTAAGGGGTCGGCTCCTGCGGGTGGATGCGTTGTCTTGGTCAGCATCATCAGGCCAATCGCCAAACCAACAGCCGCTGCCATAACCCAATTGCTTGAACCAAAGAAATGAGAACACAACAGCCCTACTAATGTCGAAATAAAATGGCCGCCGATAATATTGCGCGGCTGGGACAATGGTGCATCCCATAAACCAAAAGCCAAAACGCAGGTTGCTCCAAATGGAGCCATCAGCCAAACACTTGTTGTCAGATCGGAAAGAAAAGCTAACAAAGCTATAGCAGTAAATCCGCCAATCGCACCGATCAACGCATTCCTTGGAACCACTTTTAAAGGACTTCTTGCTTGGCCTCTCATCTTCAACCAAATGCTATCTTCGTCAACTTTATTCAATTCTCACACCACCTAAATATTATATAACTAGTTAACTAGTTATATAATTTATAATCTTAAATGTCAACTACTTTTTATGTATCATTCACAATTCAAAGTTGGATTATGTTTAAAATAGCGTTATAATATAACTAGTTAACCATTAAATGAGGTGTTTGTTATGGAAGAAAAACAATATTTCCTCCAAGTTGATCCCCAATTGACCTTTAACGTAAATACACAAATCAAAGAACAGCTTAAATGGCTAATAGGAATTGGACAAATGGAAGCCGGCGATATGCTCCCCTCAACAAGTCAGCTGGCTGATGAGCTCAAGCTCAATCGAAATACAATCAACTGGGTATATACCCAACTAAGTGACGAAGGGCTTGTTACCATGCAGAAGGGACGCGGTACTCAGATCACCAGCGGGAGCGAGACCAAACAACTCGCTGCAGAACGGAAACCCATGCAGCAGCTTTTGAATAATACCATTCGCGAAGCCACGGCCATGGGATTTGATTTGCAGTCATTTTTTGTAGCCGGACTTGCCTACTCCTTGCTGCAGCCCCCCTACCCTGCTAGCAAGCTGCGAATTCTACTGGTGGAATGCAGAGGGCATGATCATCCTTTTTATCGCCAGCAAATAGAACGAGCAACCGATGGGGAAATTGAAACTTACTTTCTTGATGATATTTCCGCAAATGATGATGCCGCTAGAGATGCTGCCCAGCGTTCCGATGTTATCGTAACCACCTTGAATCATGCGGATGAGGCCAAAGCTCTTTTTGCCCGCTTCGACAGTAAGGTTATTGTCATCGGGGCAACAATTGAAGCTTCTCTGCTGCTTGAGATCGCCAAGCTGAAGCAAGGTACCCATGTCGCCTTTGTCTGTCTGGGAAAAATAGGGGGAGAATGGATGGCCAACCGGATTCGGGAAGCCGGGATTAATCATTTTCATTTGGAGGCAATGGGAATGAATGATAGCGAGCATCTGAATGAGGCGGTTCGGCACTTGGACAAAATTTATGCCTCTGCCGCCGTATTTCCGGAGATGAAGAAACTGCTTCCCGAAATAACCGAGCTGTTCCCTATGAAATTGGAAGAAAGCAGCAAAAATTTGTTGCAGGAAATCGTATCACAAACTACAGTTAAAGGTCGTGGGTCATGACTCCCTCACCAATATCGCAGATGAGTACAATTAAATGCCACACGGGCAGAATGCACCGTTGTATGATGTGTAGCTCACTTGCGCCGCGGATATACGCTCGGTATCGGCGTCCTGCGGTAACTGTACTTCGCTTACTTCCTGCTGCCATAAATGCCCAAGTAAACATTTTTGATTTTGCCGCTATTGATTTATTCATAAAAAACTCATCATCCATACTGAGCTCGATCAGCGCCGTCCTCGTAGCTTCAATGGCAAGATTCTCATTTTGAAGTTTATAAAAAGCAATTTGTTAAAAAATATGTTTCAAGCTTCTTTAGTCTTTCGACCCTCTCGGCCAAGCCAATCACTGGATTCATATCGCTTACCTCACCTAAAAAAAAGTGTAGCTGCTTTCCCTGAATTTATCTTAATTCCACGCTAACTACTAAGTTGAAGAAATTTTTATTTAACCGGTATCTGCACCGTATCACCCGTTTTCTTTAGGATAAGATGCAAAGATTGAAGATTTTCCGGGAGGGCATCATACTCCAGTGAAAAAGCTCCGGTCTGGGACTGCCATGAGCTGCCGAATAAAGATACCGACTCTCCATTGGCGATCAGATCCATTCCGTTCAGAACGGCTTGATTCAGTTGTTCATTTTCCGCTTGAAGTGTGCCTTCAATCAAAGTCATCGTCGGAGTTGCGGTAATCGTGCCGATGGTTATCGTTTGGCCATTAACGGTAACATTTACGGATTGTTTGATCTTGGTAGGCATCGCTTCATCCGGCCGGTAAGTGAACGTAATTTGTCCCTCCTGTCGTTGATCGCTTTCCGACAGCTTATACCAATACGATAGCGTTAATTTCTTGGCAAGCGGGCTGACAGGATCGAAAGCCACGTATCCTTTAGTCTCGGTAACCCCTCCGGTTGGCCCAGATGTTGCTCCACGTAATATATGATGGGAATCCGTTTGAAAACCCCTAATCCCACTAGGATCAAAACCGTCGTAACTCCGAAGCCCATTCGGGTTGCTCAAGGTATAGTACAAGATAAACTGATTTTCATCCGACATAAGGCCGTTGATGGTAAGCATAGTACCGTCCTCAAGTTGGAACCGCTCGTTAAGATCTTGTCCCTTCCCCTGCTTGTCTAGTTCGCTAAGAGTGTCATATACGGCTTCGTCAAAGCCGAGCAGCATCTTGCCGTAATAGGCTAACGCATGGTATTGGTTGCCCGCGAACAGCATAACCGCAAGGACAGCTGCCGCAATTGTCCAACTTCTTTTTACATGCCATTTCGCTTTTCTTCTGGGGACAGCGGTGTTTAACGCCATTCTTAATCTTGCTTCCAACTCTTCAGGGGCGGAAAGTTCACTTAACCGCACTTTCTCTTCCAACAACCGATCTTCAATGTTGTTCATCTGTATTCCTCCCGTATAACGCTCTCAGTTTCTGAAGCCCTTGGTAAATTCTTGATTTGACCGTTCCCATCGAAACGCGGGTCATCGCAGCAATCGAACCATAATCCAGATCATGATAATATTTGAGTTGAATGGCTTCGCGTTGGTCAGCGTTCAGATGAGTCAGTAGCGCTTGCAGATCCATCTGCTCTTCCACTTGGCGGTAATCGGATATTCCGGTAGAGCTGATGTGCCCCTTATTCACATCTGACTGGTCTCCTAGTGGGATTACCTTATTGTTTCTTTTCAACGAGTTTTTGCATTGATTGACCAGAATGGTCTTACTCCAGGTGTAAAAGGACTCTTCTTTCTTCAATTGGCCGATCCGCTCATAAAGCCTCACGATCATTTCCTGCAAGACATCCATGGCATCCGCTTCATTCCTCATGTAGGAATAAGCTAGCCGATAATAAGCTTCTTTTTCTGCTAATATTAATTGAAGTAAGGCTTCCTTGTCCCTCTTTTTGGCTTTCTTAACTGCATTAACTACATCCATGTCTTCACCTCTATTACTAAGAGTCTCGAGCAGCTCAAAAGGTTCATTCCATCGCAAAATAATAAAAACCGCGAGCATCGCGGTTTACCTTACTTGATTTTTTTTGCCATGTCCATCGGCCTGACATCCGTCCAGCTCCTCATAGCCCCCACAGAGGATGAAAATGAATTTTCATAGTAGCGGAGAAGGCGGTCGATCCATAGTAGTCCTGATGATTATTAAGCTTCTATTTCCGTTAGCTGAACGGTTCTTTAGCTATTCACGCTGATACATCCTTACAAATGTAATAAAATCTACGTTAACTGGTTCAATCCCATCTGCTCGAAGTCGCGAGTTAATCTGTCCTCGATGATACTGACCATGAAGTGCAACATGAGTTAATATATCTCGCATAGAACACTCAAACTCTTTACCTGTACTATTTGTGTAAGATATTAAGTTATCTAGGTCAGTTTTTTCTATATCAGTGAGAAATGTTTTGAAGTTTTCTTCATTTTGTTTAATAAGTTTTGCACAGATTGCTATATCACCCTCCGACCAGATGGGCAATTGTGAACTGTCAACTCCTCTTAATCTAGTTACCCATACTTGTTCTGCATAAAGGATATGACAAAATAAATTTATCACCTGTTGACTGTCAGCCCCAACATTTTGCAACGTTTCTAGAATGCGTTGATTCGCCCAATTTAAATGCTCATACATCTTTTGAATTGTTTTCAATGAGTATCGCCTCCTACATTATCAATAATCTGTCTTCAATGAATTCTATAGGAAGGAGTTCTATCCCTTCTTCACTAAACTGCCCGTTAGCTGAGAGATGCCGTCAGTCTACTACTTTATTATTTCAGTTTATCAAGACATAAATTTATAAAACTCAGATGAAATAAAGGGTTCCACATATTAGTCATGACTAATATGTGGAACCCTTATGTTTAACTATCGTACCTACGTTCGTTTAAGAAGTGACAATTACTATCCAGTATTTCCTGTTGATATTTATTGTATTTTATCATGAGTGTGCATGATTATTTCCCATTCAAATGATAGATTAGTTGCACAACGCCAGAGGAGAACGTTTTTGTATTAACCATTTTTAAATTCAACCTCTGGTTTATATCAATAAACATTGGTTTCCCTACTCCCAAAATAACAGGGTGAACAGATAATCTAAATTCATCAACAAGCCCTAAATTGATAAAAGTTGTAATAAGACTTGCTCCACCATATAGCCAAATGTCTTTACCAGGCTTATTCTTAAATTTATTTACTTCTTCAAGAATATTATCATTTATGAATATTGCTTTATTATCAGTCCCTTTTTGTGTCCTGGAAAACACATATTTTTCTTTACTATGAACTAATCCCCAAATTTCTTCTTCAGTATCAGTTTGTTCAATTTCTGGAGTAAATTGTCCCCATAAATCATAGCTTTTTCTTCCATAGAAAATAGTATCAATTTGATTTAAGAAATTAATAAACCCCATCTCAGAGTCCATAATGCACCAATCAACTTCCCCATTTTTCCCTTCAATAAAACCATCTAATGTAACTGCTAAATCTAAAATTATTCTCCGTTTCATGATTTGTTACTCCTTTCGTTGATCTACCACCCATTATAGACCTTATATATGTCAGCTTGTGTCATATTAATAACAGAAAGGATATCTTTTCAACTATGCTGCCCATTAGCTTAATGGTCATGTGAATAATCCATTACAAATCGAACCTTTAATATCACCGCGATTATGCGCCTATGTTTGTGTCATGATCTCGCGACACAAACATAGGTGCTTTGAAATAAAAAATCCCCGATTGGCGGGGACCTAAAAGCACTCATGTTTGTGTCGCCGGACACCCCTTGTTTCCTGTTGAGTGAATGAACAAGAACTTTATCCCATAAATTACAATAACTTCATCTCATTACCCCCTCTAAAAAAAACAATAAAAAACCATCGCATATGAGTGATGGTTTTTTATTAAGCAGTTTTTTACTATCTCCTTCTGACTTTGTATATTCCTCCACTCATCATATAGATATGTGAGTTCTGGACTTTTCCGTTTCGATCTGCAATTTGTACTACATCACCAGCGGTAACCACATACTTTGGTTATAATTCCATGTGAAACTTACAGTGGACTCCAAAGATTGTTCATTTTGTTCCACATAGACCCTCCTCCTCCTTTTACATATATTAGCTTAACTTTCATAGCTGTATTTAGTCTCTCAAATTAATGTCCTCCACCAAGCACTTTGTAATCCGATGTTACGTATGGGACTGTTGGGACAATAATCCTTAAATAAGTTAGGTTCAATTATGCTTACAGGTGCTGTGCCAAATTACAGTCGCTCTTGTTTTTCTTCTCTGGGAATTGTACTAACAACAATATAGCAATTCCAACCAAGACCGACAATATAAATGTTATTTTGGTGCAACGATTAAAATAAATCAAAGATATCCACCATTTAATTATGCTGTTAAACCAAACAAATATTGATTAATTTAACTTCATAAAGGACAGACGAATGATTGCATTCGACCTGCCCTTTATGCATTACTTCGATTCCGTCAATTGTTTTTTCAGCAGTACTGAAAGATTTGAATCTTTTTTTGGATCAAAATCAAAACTAGTGCTTGACGATCTAAAGTAAGGTACTCCCATCGTACCGAGGTGTTCGTTTGTTTTGCAAAGCGGAAATTTAATGATCCTCTGTGCTGCACCACAGAGGATCAAAATGGATAGTACCCTTAAACTACTGGGAACCATCCAGGTACATTTATCGCATCACAGCTATCTCGCCATTCTTCTTTCCATCAAGGATGGAGTTTAATCATTCGGCTATTGATGTATGAAAAACATTCCCCGAGCCCCTCGGTAATACCACCACCGCTCTCTTCATCTGCAGATACCCATCCTTTGAACCCGATCTCGTGAATCGCTTGAAACACCGGATCGAACGAAATGTCGCCCTGTCCGAGCACTCTCCACTCTCCGTTCGAGTAATCCTTCAGGTGAAAATTATTGATCACCTGTCGGAAGCTCCTCACCAGTTCGGCAATATCCATAATGCCGGATTTGACCAAATGGGCGGTATCCACCGTCAAACCAATCGATTGATCCTCGATATGATCGAAGAAGATGTCAAAGTCCTCCCTGTGCATAACGGGCGAATTGTAGTGGTGATGCAGTGATATTTGGATGCCTTCCTCACGCGCTTCCATGCCCAAACCGGATAAAACACTCGCAACCTTAGCGATATCTTCTTTCCGATTTTTTTCTTGTCTGGGATCCGCAGGGCAGAATACAATGATTTCCGTACCTAAGACTTTGCCGAATTGGATCATACGCCGCAGATTGACCTGGTCCTTTTCCTGCAGAGACCCAAACGCGATCAATGCAGAACCGACTCCCTTCAGATGTCCCCATTGCTCCTTAAACCGTTCAGGCTCATCCAGGTAAGGGGCATATTGATTGTTTTTCAACTGCAATCCTTCATAACCGCATGAACCGTAACTATTAAAAAGCAAGCTTTGCTCCTCCACGGTACGAGTAGGCTTTGAAAAAGCCAGCCTGATGTTTCCCTCCGCTGCCAGCGGTGATCCATTTATATCCATCATCCTTATTCCTCCCCAATTATCCTTTTATTCCTGTAAAGCTGATGCCTTCCACGAAATATTTTTGCCCAAAAAAGAAAATGATCACGGCCGGTAAGGTCATAATGGCGGAGCCAGCCATTAATAAATTCCACTTCGTGCTGAATTCTCCCCTCAAGGTGATTAGTCCAAGCGCCAACGTAAATTTAGAGTCATTATTAAGGTAAAGCAAAGGCTGAAAGAAATCGTTCCACTCATGAATAAATGTGAAAAAGGCAATGACAACGAGTACAGGTGTAATTAACGGAAGCATGATGTCGTAGAATACGCGAAAATACCCGGCTCCATCGATTGTTGCAGACTCGTCAAGCTCTTTGGAAATGCCCATGAAAAATTGCCTGATCAAAAATATATTAAAGGCACCGCCCCCCAACCAAGCAGGGATGATCAACGGATAAAACGTATTAATGGCTCCGAGATGGCTCCATACAATATATTTGGGAATGAGCGTCACAGCCGGTGGAAGCATCAAAGAGGACATCACCAGAATAAACCACATATTTTTTAACGGAAAATTCAACCGGGCAAAGGCGTAGCCACCCAAGCTGCATGTAACCAAGGTGCCGATCAGCACGGGAATAATAATCATCATCGTATTCTGGAAATAAAGATGGAAGGGCACCGCCCTGAACACCTCAGCGAAATTCTCCCAGCGGAAGGAATCCATGTAGTACTTGGGAGGAAACCGGAACAACTCCAAATCGTCCATTAAGGAGCTTTTCACCAGCCAGTAAAAAGGAAACAGCGATGCCACACAAATAACGAATAAGAAGGCATTTCTTAGTGCATTAAGCACAAACACCTGCTGCTGTTTATTTGCCGCCATAAAAAACCCAACCCTTCGAGGATCTGAATATGAGCGCCGTTAAAAGAGCGATGATGCAGAACAAGACCCATGCCAAGGCACTTGCATAACCGAAATTATTGTTGACAAACGCTTCCTTGTAAATGTAGTAGACGAAAAATAACGTAGCGTTATTCGGTCCACCTGCAGTCATTACATAGGCTTGTGTAAAAGCCTGCAGCGAGCCGATAAAGCCCATAATTAAATTGAAAAAAATAACCGGAGTTATGATCGGTATCGAGATATATACAAGCTTATGCCACCAGCCGCCACCGTCGATCTCAACGGCTTCGTACAAATGCTTGGGCACATCCTTGAGCCCGGCCAGAATGATGAGAGCACCGGAGCCGCTTGCCCATAAATGCATGAACACTAGGGAAGGGACGGCTGTCGATTCCTCGAAAATCCACTGCAGCTTCGGGATACCAACCACCGATAAAATCGAGTTAAGCAGCCCGAAATCGGGGTTGAATAACCAGATCCACAGAAAGCTGCTGGCAACGGCCGGGACGATAGTCGGCATATATAAGATGGTGCGGATTATCCCTATCCTCTTGATGTCCAGATTCATCATCAGCCCCAGAATAATGGAGGCGATAGTCGTTGTGATCACACTGGCGAATGCATAATAAAGAGTAACAACTATGGATTTATAAAAAAATAAATCCCTGGTGAATATTTTTTCGTAGTTTTTGAACCCACTCCACTTCAACTCATCAAAAACCTGCCAGTTCGAAAAGCTGATAAATAATGAAGCAATCATGGGACCTATCGTCAGTAGCAAAACTCCAAGAATGACTGGCAATGCAAATAAATAGCCAGCAATTGCCTCGCTTCTTGCTCTTCGTGAACGTTTGGACACCTTCTGGACAACCTCACTGTTAGTAGCGCTATATTCCAGCACGAACAAACCTCCTATCCGATTCCTTGCAGCCCCTACAAGCGCGTTAGGCAACGATGACATTCCTCTCCTAGTTCTTGTAAGGTTCTTGTAAGGGCTTACACTCAATGAATTAGGCTATTTGATTTCTAGCTCTTGCTTCAGCTTCGGCATAATATCCTTTTTCACAACTTCCTCTGCGGTTTTCTTTCCTAGCCAAAGCTGGTCGAGCGCAGGATAAATGATTGAGCTTGCTTTCACATCGTTTTCCCAGAAAAACCCCGAGGGCTGCTTCACGTTGTTCAAGCCATAATCGACAACGGCTGTTTTATATTCGGCTGGATGGTACTTATTGTCTACCCACTTCTTAACTAAAGCAGGGTCAGTAAACCATTTCTCCTCATTAGGCATTGCCAGGCCATTCTCGATCAAAGGAAAAATATTAGACGGATCCATAACAAACTTGTAGAACTCTTGTGCTTCCTTCATATGCTTTTTGGAGTTTTCTGTTGTAATAATTTCGATCGCCGATCCGGTATTAGTCGTAACCGCAATTTGAAATTTAGGCAATACCGCTACACCCAGCTTCAAGCCTTTCTCAGCCATCGCTTTACCAAGCACCTGCAAGCTCCACTGCCCATCAATGACCATCGCTACCCGTTTGGTCAGCAATGCCGCATCAGCGCTTGGAATCGCAGCACTTTGTGAAGGCTTCGGCATGACACTATGCTTGTTCGCAAGATCTGCAATTTGCTGAAGCGCTGCTATGCTCTCTGGGGAATCCAGAATGATTTTGCCATCAGGGGATACAATTCCGCCATTATTACTATAAAGTAATGGTTGAATACTGTTTCCATTTAATATCATGTTGGTTCCGTAGGTTGTAATATTTTCCCCATCAAATCCGGATTCGCCGGGGCTTTTGCCGTTCTTATCCTTGGTAAGTTTCTTTGCTACCTCTACAAATTGATCCCATGTCCATGCCTTATCGGCGCTTGCAGGTGGATAAGGAAGCTTGGCGTCATCGAAAATCTCTTTATTATAATACATAATAATAATTTCATTGTTTGAGCTGTACCCGATTACTTTGCCGCTTGAATTTTTAAATCCGGTATACTCGAGCTTTTTTGCGATGTCCCCCGTCTTGTGCATAGGCTCTACATCTACGAATTTGCCCGACTTGGACCAAGGAAAGACTTGACCCGCCTGAATTTTGGCGATATCAGGAAGCGTATTTGAGGAGGCTAGTGCGTTAAGCTTAGTACTGTAATCATCCGGGATATACATCGGTTTCACCGTAACATTGGGATGCGCCTTATTATACTCCTCAATGAGCTTATTGTAGGATTCTTTCTCATCGGTATTGCCCCAGAACGAAAAAGTGAATTCCACTTTTTCTGAGGACGCAGTTTGTGCCACTGGAGTGGCACTGCATCCGACAACCAGACCCAAGCACATCGTTACTGCGAACACACTATTTAGCTTCTTTATTGCTCTCATTTGATCAACCTCCACTATTTTTTGAATGGCAATCATGGATTAGCTATAAAATTCGTCCAATCTGATCACTTGGCCGCTAGCCAGCGATTGATAGGCAGCCTCCATCAGCTTAAGTGAATGCAGGTTATCGAAAATTCCTGTCTCCGGCTGGCGGTTTTCTTCTACAGAGCGAAGCAAATCATAAAGAAGATAAAAGGTGGCTTCGGATTTATCGAAGGTATTCACGTATTCCTGCTTATCGCCCGCCACGTTAATTTCTGTAGCTTGTTTATAATCCATAACCAGGCTGCCTTTCTCGCATTCAACAATCGCCCCATTTAGCCTAGCCCTGCTATTAAAGCTTTCGGTCAAGGAAACAACCGTCCCTTTTTTGAATTGAAGGATTACGGAGACGGAGACGTCCTGGCCCGTCTCATTCTTGACGCCTCTGCAGTAAATCGTTTCAGCTTCATCCTGCAGCAAGTACCGATAGCCATCAAACCAATGGTTAGACATGACCGCCATCACATATCGCTCCAGCCCCATCCTCCAGCCTTTATCCCGTCTCCAACCGTTGACAACCTGGGTGATATGCAGCGGAACTCCTAAAGTCCCTTTTTGCAGTAGCTCCCGACCCATATGAAAGGTGAAAAATCTCCTGAAATTTTGGTCAACAGCAATCGGTACATTGAATTCTCGTGACCAGTTCGCAATCTTGACTGCACTCTCATAGTTTTCTGCAATCGGCTTCTCACAAAATACAGGGATTCCCGCTTTCATCAATTGAAGAAGTACCTCTTCACGCAAAAATGTGGGTGTACATACAACTGCTGCGTCAATAATGGTTCCCTGGAGCATGGCCTCTACCGTCTCATAGCTATTGGGAATTTGATATTTGGTGCTTTTCTCCAACCGATTCTGTTCAACGGGATCACAAACTGCGTGGATTTCTACAAGCTCTGGATGGCGGATCATGCCCTCCAAATGCATGCCCGAAACATTTCCTGCCCCCACAAGACCAATTTTGTATCTTTTTTTCGTTTGATATTCAACCAAGACCAACACCCCTATCGCGTAATATGGTTTGTATTTACACCTTCTTGCCCTTGAATTGGAAGCCCACCTCCCCATTCAACAAAACGGCCAGAATTGTAGCACTTGGGTAACCGTGCAAATGTTAAAGCGTTTACAAAAAGGTTGCCTCGTATCCCATCTCAACCAGTAAATAGCTCTCTGCACCTTATAAGGTTATCCAATCACGGTCAATTCTCTTGTAAAAGCTGTTAATGTTTCAGCCCCTGCTTGTGTTACCAGCACATCATCCTCGATGCGGATGCCACCCCTATCTTTCAAATAGATGCCCGGTTCAATGGTAATGACCATACCTTCACAGAGCAGGTCTTCATTCACACCGTTAATAGATGGATACTCATGCACATCCATCCCGAGCCCATGGCCAAGACGATGTGTGAAATAGCACCCATAGCCCTGCTCTTCAATATAGCCTCGTGCGGCCTCATCAACCTGCTTCATAGCCGTGCCTGGACAGACTGCCGCAATGCCCAGCCGGTTCGCCTCCAGAACGATATCATATACTTGCTGGAACTGCTTACCGACATCTCCAACAGCAAATGTTCTTGTAAGATCAGATGCATAGCCGTCAACCCAAACTCCCATATCAAACAAAAGCAGATCGCCACCTGCAATTTTGCGTAAACCTGGCACCCCATGAGGCAAAGCGGAATTAGGCCCGGATAATACAGTTGTGGCGAAGGATGGAGAAGCTCCCCATTGTTTTTTCATCCGATATTCTAGCTCAGCAACGATATCCAGCTCCGTAATACCGACTTTTACCAGCTTCAGTCCATCCTTCAGCACGTCTTCCACTATTCTGGCAGCTTCCTTTAACCGGCCTATTTCTTCTGTTGTCTTAATAGCTCGCATTGCTTGCAAGCTGTCATTTATATCAACCCACTGCTTACTGTCCAAAGCTGCGGACAATTGCTCATACCGTGCAACGGTCAAATGGCCCTTTTCGATTCCTATCCGCTTTGCAGTCGAGCGGATTGCCCGCTTAAGTACATGGTATGGGTTCTCCGTGTCCTTGTGCGTCATAATAGCTGTTATGCTTGATACCGCACGGGCTGCCTCTTCGTCCAACGCAGGCACAAGCAGAAAAGGCTCCTGTGCTCTTGGCAGAACCAACCCCAGGAATCGCTCATGCGGCTCGGAAGCATATCCCGACAAATAGGCTACATGCTTGGGCTGAGTTATGATGATAACATCCAAGCTTCTCTGATCCATTACCCGATGTAAGGCTAGCACACGTTCATTCAAGCTGTTCACCTCCTTCCATCATTCGATACAATTTGTTGCGTGCCTGTTGGATTCCAGGATGAAATTGAATCAGCGATGTTGAACGTACGTGATTCACATGATGTATAGCTGCTGTGAGCTGATCATCAGCTTCTGATCCTACAAGTCCACAAGCACTGCAGATGGAGATTGCAGCCAGTTGACCCTGTGCCATTGCCACCTGGGCGCTTTCGACACCTGTTATATTTCCAGCTACATAGAGCCCATCCACCGGTGTTTGTAATCGTTCATTATGCAGTGGCACATGCCCGCCTAATTCCTCGATATCAACAAATGGGCAACCAGCAACCGAAGCTAACTCAGCCAATGGATACAAGCCTCCAGCCAATGCGACAAAATCGACCTTCTCCTCCCGTTGGCTGCCTGCAATTGGTTTGCCATGTCGGTCTAGATCAACAAGCGTGACGGATTCGACTTCATTCCTGCCATTAATCGAAACAGCCGCTGTACGGAGCAGCAGGGGAATTCCCCAAGCCTTAATCCCCCTGCGAGGAAGCAAGGCCACAGCATGGCCGCTAAGCCGCAGCCGTCCTGCAAGCTGCCCACCCCATCGCATCCAGCTTGTTGGAGCCAGATGGGACAATGTCATTAATGCAGTTAAATTAGCGACAGGATTCCCCGCCTTACCTGCCAACGGGCTTGCAGGCAGAACCATGCAGGATAAGGAAACACCGCTAGCTGCCAACTCGCTTGTGATGGCCATTGCCAGCATGTTCATTCCAATAATCATGCCGCGGTGACCAGGCTTGACGTAATGGACATTCGTTAAAACTTGGACAGCTCCAATGGACAGCACTCCCGGCAACGTCCAACCCGGTATGAGGACAGGTGCTTCCGCAGCTCCAGTTGCCAAAAGCACAAATCGCGAGATCATGCAGCCCTTGGAAGTGGATACTTCCCACTTATCGTCCAGCTTCAACAATCCGTATACGGATATGCCGCAGCATATAGTCCCCCCCAAGCTTCGCACCGTTCCGATCAGCTGCTCTGCGATTTGCTTGCCTACCCACATCCCCTTCCCAGGTTCCTGATGAAATTGCCCCAGCATCCGTCCTCCAGGTTCAGGAAATTCATCGATGATGGCCACTTGTAAACCTTGTGCGGCTGCAACTGCAGCTGCAGACAGCCCCGCAGGGCCGGCACCTATAATAATCAGATCCTTATACAAGCGATCCGTACTCACAGCAACCTCCTCCCCGTAATCTCATTCGACAGCTGTGCCCCTTCGGTAATGCTCATGCCATTCTCCAGCGGAGTTAAGCATGAGCGAAGCACTCCTTTACCCTCGACTTGAACCCTGCATTCCATGCAATGTCCAATTGCACAGTAAAGGCCGCGAGGATTGCCGCTTTCTTCATGCCTTCGAAGTATGCGTATCCCATTAGCCAATAATGCGGCGGCAATGCATT
Organism: Paenibacillus agricola; assembly: GCF_011440305.1. Lineage (GTDB taxonomy): Bacteria > Bacillota > Bacilli > Paenibacillales > NBRC-103111 > Paenibacillus_S > Paenibacillus_S agricola. The sequence goes on from NZ_JAAOIW010000009.1 coordinate 87,749, forward strand.
CACCCTGCAAGCCACCCAGACTTCTTCCATTAAAAGAAAAGGATACCGTTACATTCTCCGGCTTATTGCCCAGAATGGGATGGTTGTGAATACGCAGACTCGTCATTAGTCATCATCCTTAGCCAGCTGTCCAAAGGTAACCTGCCGAATCGGCATCCGGTAAGACAGCAGAGTTTCATCGCGTCCGGCGGTAGGATTGTGAAGCTGCATCCATGAATCCACCAGATGGCGGCATATTCTTCCCTGGCAAGCACCCATGGCCACTCTTGTTTTCATCTTTAATTGGCGAGTCGTTATGCAGCCGGAATGATAAGCCTGCTCCAATTGGTCCACGCTAACTTCCTCGCATCGGCAAATAATCATCGTTAGCTGACCCATTAGCTGCCTTGCGCTTGGATAAAGGTGCGCTCAACGGCCAGCTTCTCGTCATTCTCCAGCGGCAACCTTGGCGGTCGAGTCTCGCCTACAGGCATACCAGCCAACCCCATCGCATATTTAATCGCCTGCACAAGACGTGGTGTTGAATCGTAGCGGAACAGTGGAAGCACCCGGCGATAAAGCTCCATCGCTTCGTTTATTTTCCCTTCACGCGATAGCTCAAACAAGCGAACGCTTTCCTTCGGCATTACGTTGGAGAGCCCGCCGATCCAGCCAGTTGCGCCAGCAATGATCCCTTCCACAGATAAATCGTCCACGCCCGCCATCACCTCTAGATCTGACCTTTCGAGGATCTCATAAATTCGCCGTACATCCGCGGAAAATTCCTTAACGGCTACTACGTTGTCAATCGCTGACAGCTCCGCCAGAAAATCAGGAGTCATATCAATAGCCGTATCAAACGGATTATTATAAGCAATGATCGGTAGACCGACACCAGACAGGGCTTCATAATGTGCATAAGCTTCTTTCTTCGTTGGACGGTAATTAATTGGCGGCAGAGCCATCACTCCGGCTGCTCCTGCTTGCTTAGCATGGGTAACCCAACGAACAGCTTTCTGTGTAGAAGGAGCAGCCGAACCGACGACGACTGGAATACGACCAGCTACTGTATCCATAACAGCTTCCACGACCTTTTCCCGTTCATCGTCCAGCAGCGCTGCATATTCTCCAACCGAGCCGGTAGGAATAATACCGTGAACGCCTTGATTAACAAGCCAGTCAGCATGTTGCTTCAAACGCGCATAATCAACCTCCAGCGATGAGGTAAACGGAGTAACAATAGCTACATATACACCTTCAAAACGAATCATGAATATATAATCCCCTCTCCATAAATGCCTATGATCAAGCTATCGAACTATCGAAGCAAAAAACCTTCCTTTAACGGGTCAGCAGGATCAACCACGAAGCTCATAAATCCCATAATATGCGCATTGCCACTGATTTGCGGAACGATAGCTGGGTAAGAAGCTACCGTTGTTTCAGCGGATACCCTCCCAAGCAATGAAGAACCGATGATGCCTATATAAGTTTTCTGTTGGTTAACGTGCAGCTCACCGCGTTGAAACATGAACGCCATTAGCGCGCACACTCCGGCTCCACAAGGCGAACGGTCAAACAACCCATTTGCATAAACAGTGAAATTTCGGATAATACCATCCTCTTGTTGTGACCAATCTGTAAAAACAACTCCATGCACGCCAGCCATATCGGGATACAATGGATGGTTAATGGCTCTCATTGCTGCCAAGCTATTCATAATGGAACGGCCGCAAGACAACAGCTCAGGCATATGCTCTTCACAAATTGTCAATTCGCCAAGGCTGCTTATATCCACGATAGCAAAAAATGCCCCACCATAAGCGATATCGAGCTTCACCTCCCGGTCATGGTGGGAGATGAGCACTGCCTCTTCTACGACGTATGAAGGTACATTGTCAAAACTCACTTCCTTTACCTTCCCGTCGATGTATTGGGCGGAGGCGTTAATCATCCCGATCGATGTTTCTATGAGCATCTCGGTAAACGGGTATTGCCCTGTTTCCAGCTGTGCAGTTACTACGCCAATAATGCCGTGGGCATTTAACGCCTCATATCCATTATTGCTCATAAACCATACACCGAAGGCTCCGTCTTCAGTAACGGGCGGAGTGAGGAGGCACCCTGTCATAGCATTGTGCCCACGGGGTTCCGATAGCAGCAGCCTCCGAATGTGGTCATGATGCCTTATAAACTCACTTTGCTTCTTCATTTGGGTATTGCCTGTTAGATGAGGAATACCTCCTGTAAAGATCCGGATAGGCTGGCCGCCTGCGTGAACGTCTATGGCATTATACAGCTTGATGAACTCCATGAACCGCCCTCCTTGCACTACTTTAAAGCAGAAAAAATCCCGTCTTCAGCTCATCATCTTGATCGATCACAAATTGGTGGAATCCGGTTACCCATGCCGATCCGGTTATTTCTGGAACGATTGCAGGAAGATGTCCTGCTTGAGCTTCATACAAAGCTTTGGCATAAAATAAGGAACCCACGATGCTTTCGTGAACAAACTCCTCGCCTAATGCCAACTTTCCCTTGGCATATAAGACTGCAACCTTTGCTGCCGTTCCAGTCCCACAGGGCGATCGATCAATCCCCCCCGGAGGTACTACCACCGTATTGCGACAATGCGCAAGGGGAGACAGCGGATCTGTAAAAAACTCGATGTGGGTTAAACCACGGATAACCGGAATTTCCGGATGAACGATTGTCATCTGTTCGTTCACCTTTTTTCGGATGTCTACCGCTGAACGTATGATTGCATGAGCATTACTCTGGTTCAGCTGCAGTTGTAGCATCCGGGCATCGATAATTCCATAAAAATTGCCCCCATACGCAATATCTAGACATACGGGACCGATTCCATCCACGACTACCTCCACATCCCGGGCGTACAGAAAAGATGGGACATTCCGAAACGTAACCTGCTTTACTTTACCACCGACATTATTCAACCTCGCTTCAACCAGCCCTGCAGGTGTATCCAGCCGAATGACGGTTGTATCTGCTGGAAATAGGCCCCCTTCGATTAAAGCCGTGCATAATCCAATCGTGTCATGGCCACACATGGGCAGATAGCCGCCTGTTTCGATAAACACGACACCTATATCCGCGCTGGGGTCGCAGGGCTCGGTTACAATGCATCCCGACATCACTTCATGACCGCGTGGTTCAAGCATCAGCGCTTTGCGAAAATCGTCATGATACTTCGACATGTAGACCATTTTCTCGGTCATCGTTCGACCTTTCAGCTTGGGGGCACCACTCGTCACCGTACGGGTCGGATTGCCGCCGGTATGTGTATCGATCGTTGTAATTAATTGCGAAAACTTCATATCCGCACCTCATGCCGCAAGGATTGTTGTTGAAATCGTTCATACCGCAATGGCTGCGCGTCTATACACAAAGGCAAGCCAAGCAACATTTCACTTATAAGCTTGCCTGTGACCGCTGCCAGGCTGATCCCATCTCCCTCATGCCCAGAGGCAATATACATGCCCGGTACCTCGGCAATAGGGGAGACAATTGGAAGATGGTCAGGCGTCCACGGCCGCAGTCCCGCATAGGAGCGAAGCATTGGAATATCCCGTATGGCCGGAAAAAACCGGATAGCTCTTTGTGCTACAGCACGGATCACCTTTAAATCCACTTTGGAATCGAATCCGACAAATTGGCGGCTGCTGCCAATCAAAAAATTTTGCGATGCCGTAGGTTCAAATACAAAAGCAACTCCATATTTCTCCATGCTCTCATCGATCTGCCGCTTGCCACCAAACTTACTGATCAGATAGCCAAACTCCATCACCTTTCGTTTCCCGATATTCGGTGTCCTCGCTGAAACCAGAATATGTCCCTTTCTAGGTTCTACTGGAATATCGATTCCGACCATTTGCCCGATGTGTTTGGATCCTACACCTGCCGCATTAATGACCAGCTTTGTTTTCAGAAATCCTTGACTGGTATGGACACCTTGAACACTTTTGTTTACCGTCAATTCAATCCCCGTTACAGCAGTATGTGTAAAAATAGTTGCTCTAAGCTTTTTGGCTTTGGAAGCAAGTGCATAAGTTAACAGAACGGGATTAACCGTGGAATCCGTTGCGCACTCCAGTCCTCCCAGCAAATCATCTGCCATATAAGGCCACTCACTGCGTAAATCCTGACGGTCGAGCATACGAAACGGCAAACCTGCCTCCTGCTGGCGAGTGACCCAGCTTTGAGCGGCTTCCATCTCTTGATCATTTTCGCAAACAAGGATGCTTCCCGGCGCCCGATACTCAAACTCGTCATCAAGCTTGTAGACCAGTTCGGCAATCAGTTCTTGCGATTTCAATGACATTTGACTGTCAAAGCCCGGATCCTTATCGATCGCAAGTATGTTTCCGTCACAGCGTGAAGAGGTTCCACCAGCTATTTCCCCCTGTTCCACTACCGTAACGTCCATTCCCTGACTAGCTGTATAGTAAGCAATGGCCATACCTATAATACCCCCACCGATAATTACCACATCTGCAGTTAAGGACTTCACACCCATTGTCACCTCTTTCGAGCTTCATCAAGCTTAGTCCAGCTTTTTTCCCACTGTCGAATTTATATAAGTATGAACTCTTTCCTGGCTTGAGTCAGTACTTCAATTCCTGTTGGAGTGATGAGAATATCGTCTTCAATTCGCACTCCGCCCCAGCCGGGAATATAGATGCCCGGCTCTATCGTCATCACCATACCCGCCTCAAGCACCATGCTGCTGTCTTGGGAGAAACGTTCTTTCTCATGGATCTCCAAGCCGATTCCATGGCCCAATCCATGTCCGAAGCAGTCGCCGTAATTATAATAGGAAATAATATCTCTGGCTAATGAATCCGCTTCCACGCCTGACATGCCTGGTTTTAGATTCTGTATTGCGGCAAGATTCGCTTCCAAAACAATACCATAAATTTCTTTGTGTTTGGCCGTCGGCTGTCCAACAATCACGGTTCTAGTCAAATCCGAGAGATATCCCTCGTATTCAGCACCGAAATCCATGGTAATGAATTCGTTGGTTACAATCACCTTTTCACTTGCATAGCCATGAGGCAAAGCGGAGTTTACTCCTGATGCGATAATCATGGGAAAGGCAGATGAAGGTGCTCCATTCCTTCGGATAAAGTATTCGAGTTCAGCCGCTACAGCTCTTTCCGACATACCAGGCTTCAGGATCCCAAGGATATGCTCGAATGCCATATCAGCAATCTCTACGGCTTTACGGATCATTTTCAGTTCATAGTCATCCTTGTAGGAGCGCAGTTGTTCGACTAAATGATGGGTCGGAACCAGTTCAACCCCGTTAAATGCTCCTTGAAGTGCCAAGTAGGCACCATAGGAAACATCGCTTTGTTCGAACCCCAGTCTATGGATCTGCAATGAATTCAACCACTTGCTGAGCATTGTCTCTGGTTGCCCGGTATATTCAATCACCTTGTATAAGACCGCTTGCTTAGTCGCCTGAATCCGATAGCGAAAATCCGTAAATAATATGGCTTCACTTTTCGTGATCAGCACGCATCCAGCGGAACTGGTAAATCCCGATACATATTTGCGATTGCAACGCTTGGTTATCAGTAAAGCATCCAGCTCATGCAGCTTCAGTTGCTCCCGAATTTTTTCGATACGCTTCGATTCCATATCGTTTATTCTCCCTTTTATTAAAATGCAGCCTCGCACCAATTAGGTTGCTCTAGCCTTACAAATACTTCTCTATGGCCTTGCCCGCTGCTTGGAGATTTACTTTTCTCATTTCATCCGATTCCCTGGATATCAGAATGCCATCCGCCCCAGCATCAAAGGATGCACACACGGATTGGTATACACCTTCGCTTATTTCCTCTGGGCTTTTACTGGTTACGGCATGCGTCGAAGGAACATCAAAGCCGATGCCCGCAAGCACTAGAGATTTGCCCTTGACAGCATCCACACACCGTTTCACTTCGTTATACACATATTTTTCGTTAAAGCCCACTTCTGCAAGCGTATTCCACTCGGGCAGCTCTGCATCGTTATATTGCATCATGGCGTACACCATATCCAGCGTTTGCTGAGGACCCAATTCCCTCATCCAGGTTTCATTCCAGAACTGTATATCTTTCTTCAGCCTCATGCCAGAAACATCATGGTATACCACCGGTTTGATGAAGTCTGTGTAATTAGCCATTTTTTCATAATTAATATTCGCCCTATAGAACGGATCCCATGATTGCCAATGGTACACATGGATGCCGAACTTGGCTGAAGGCTTGATACTGTGTATATTTCCATAAATAAGCTCGTTGATATGCTCCTCTGCTTGGATCTGCATCCTTTCCCAAGCGAGTATCTCTGGGTATTCGAGGAACAACCGGATGACGCCGATCATGGCACCATCCCTGATGTTGGAAGTACCTTCCTTGATTCCATGTACGTATTCGTACAGCTTGATATATCCTTCCCTGGCCTTATTCGAATCGATACGCAACTCCTCGCCTTTTTCCCGACAAAACCTGCAAAAGCAAAGCGGGAGCTGGCCTCTAAGTATTGTGGTCGACAACGGACCGCTCCGCTCCGCCCCGTATTTGAACCCGGCGAGACCGGCATAATCCTTCATCAAATTCTCAGTAATGGACATCCACCACTGCTGATAATACGGATTGTTCCAGCAAGGATGCGGATCGGGTCTGCCAAAGCAGTCCTCCGACATCACCGCATGCCATCCGGGTACCAAGCCTGCCGGTGCAGGCTCAAGGCATCTTCCATAAATATCAATGCCCAATTTGTCCCCGGCCTCAATAGCCTCTGCCAATAAATCGCGATCCCCGTATCGCTTGGTTGCGCTTTCCTCCATGAAAATGGGGGTTCCTGTAAAGTATTTGGGATTCGGTTTGAAGAAGGTATTGCCAATATCACCATAATCAAAATCTGGAGAAGGGATAGGATGATCCGGTGCCAATCCCTGCGAGCCGTCTGTGTGTCGATCCCATCGATAAATCTGATAGGTTGTCGCATAAATAAATGCCGCATTAATATTAGCGGTATCCTTTAAAAACCTCAGACAGCTTTCAGGTCCTTCATGCAGCATACTTAGATTCGATAGCTGTATACCAATAATCTTCTTACTCATTTAATAACCTCCTGAAATGATGGTTTAAGTTGCTATCCCCGAATAGACGCATACACTACTTTTTCTTCAATTTTGCTTGTTCGTCTGCATATTCTTTGGCAACTTTGCTGCCCCCCGCTTTACGCCATTTCTCTACTTCTGCTTTCCAGCCAGCCTCATCAATTTGGCCGATAATGAATTTTACAAGCGCATCGTCGATGATGGTATTTAATTGTGTCCCGATTTCTGCTTGCGTAGCGGAAATCAATGCCAGCGTTGGATCGAATACCGCATATTGAATATTATCTTCTTTGAGAGCCTCTCCTTTCTCAACGAGTTCGATTAATTTTCCTGGTATGGCATTCACATTTGCATGCACGGCTAGCAGTTGATTTCTTAAATGCTCAAGCTCGCTTCCATATTTGCCTAAATCAGTCATAACAGCCTTGCCGTTTTCAATCTTGTAGTGCCGTCCTTCTACTCCCCAGGCAAACAGGTTGGACATCTCTTTACTGGCAAGGTCATCAAAAAATTTAAGTGCTTTTCTTACATCCTTTTCTGTCTTGAATCCACTCTTTGTAAAAGCAATGATTCCGTTCGCTCCATTTTCACCAGTCGTACGAACGCCATTCGGACCTTTTAATTGGCTGATGACTCCAATTTTGGCATCGGGCATTTTTTGTTGGAAATAGTAGGCTTCGTCTATATGTCGCGGATATACACCTGCTACGCCATTCAGCATTAAATCTTTCCACTGTTGATCTTTAAGCACAGGAAAATCTTGATTTATTAATTTTTCGGCATACAATTTCCTCATAAATTTTAATGAATTTAAATATTCTTCCGTTTCCCATGTTCCAACAAAGGAGCCATCGGGCTTTACACCCCATCTGTTAGGGGCTCCGAATAGAATAGACATAATGCGTTCGACGTTTGCGGTCCCCAATTCTGTCAATCCAATGGTATCGTGTTTACCATTCCCGTCAGGGTCATTAAAAGTGAAAGCGCGCAGCATATTGTAATAATCATCGATTGTTTTCGGCTCGGGCAATCCCAGCTTTTCCAGCCAATCCTGGCGATAAGCAAACGTGACCCGAGATATTGGCCTTACTCTTGGCAGCCCATAAATTTTTCCGTCAAGAGAAATATTTTCGTAGATCTTTGGATGAATAGCTTTTAAGTTGGGGTAGTCAGCAATGAAGGTAGTAATATCCCAAATCACGCCTCCCCTCATAGCATTGATCATATAGGGTGCTCTCATTGCTGCATTTCCGAACGTCAGCACATCTGGCAAATCGCCAGAAGCCATAGCTACCGGCAAAACGTCATTCAAGTTGGCAGTGATACGGAAATCTAGCTTTGTATTCGTGTATTTTTCGATAATGGGCACAATTCCAGTAAGGTCGGTGTCCGGGCGCGGCTCAATCATAATCGATAATTTAAGCGGATCTTCTTTAACCTTTTCACCCTTATCTAAGGTAGGAGTAGGCGGTGCTTTAGGGCTGTCAGCGCTCTCATTTTCACTGGAGCATGCAGTACTCAAGCACAAGAGAACCGGCAAAAACAAGGCTGTTAACATGGTTTTTTTCTTCAATGCAAACCCTCCTAATTTTTATTTGTTTAAAAAATGACCCAACAGATAAAGCCATCGGTTAAATCAACGTTGCTTAGCCTTTTACCGAACCTAACAATACCCCTTTGGCAAAATGCTTTTGCAAGAATGGATAGACGATGATAATGGGCAAGGTTGAAATAATAATAACCGCCATCTTTATGCCTTGCGCAGACATTGCTAGCTCATCTGAATAGTCTTTATCATTACCAAGCCCGCCACTTGATAAAATAACGATTTGCCTTAACAAAACCTGAACCGGCCATTTCGTATTGTCTTGGATAAACATCACCGCATTGAAATATTGATTCCAAATACCTACGGAATAGAAGAGGCCAAAAGCCGCTATCGCTGGTAATGACAAGGGAATAACAATTCTAAACAATAAGGTTAGCTCGTGGGCTCCATCCACTTTAGCAGAGTCTTTCAGCTCATCGGGTATGTTTTGGAAGAAGCTTTTCAATATAATTAAATAAAAAGCGCTGATTGCATTAGGAAGCATTAACGCCCACAGGGTATTGATCATTCCCAGCGTTTTTACCGTAAAATAAATAGGAACAATACCCCCATGGAATAACATGGTGAATATGATCATTATAAGCACAAGGCTACGTCCCTTTAGGTGCTTATAGGATAAAGCGTACGCCATTAAAGACGTTAGTATAAGACTAATCGCTGTCCCGAAAATCGTTATATAGACGGAAACACCCAAGCTTCTAATAAACGTATTGGTGGAAAAAATAAACCGGTAAGCATCCAGCGAAAAGCTTGCCGGCCACAGCATCCCTGATTTAGCAGAAAAGGAATGAATGAACACATAAACAAATGGCAAGAATGTAGCAAGCGAAAATATAACTAAGAAGCAATAATTGAATATATCAAATACTCGGCTAAGTAAACTTCGATCCTCGACCATTCGGAGTCCCACCTTTACTAAAAAATGCCTTCTTCCCCCATTTTTCTGGCCAAGAAATTGGATCCAAATACTAGTATCAGGCCGACAACGGATTTGAATAATCCGACGGCCGCCGCATAGCTGAACTGGCCCTGCTGAAGCCCCACAACAAATACATAAGTATCAAACACATCTCCAACATTTCGATTCAATGCGTTGAGCATCAAATATATTTGCTCGAAGCCCAAATCAATAAAATTCCCCATCCGAAGAATTAACAAAATAATAATGACGCTTCGTATCGACGGCAAGGTAATATGCCACAATTGCTTGATTCGGTTAGCGCCGTCCATCCGTGCAGCTTCATACAGTGAGGGATCGATCCCCGCCAAAGCGGCCAGGAAGATAATCGTCCCCCAACCTGCATCTTTCCAAATTAATTGGGTAATGATTAGCGGCCTGAACCATTCATCGCTCATCAAAAAGTTAACCTTTTGTCCACCAGAAGCAGCAATCAACTCATTGATAAGCCCGCCCTCTGTAGTAAAAAAAATATAAAAAATGCCCACTACCACAACCCATGAAAGAAAGTGGGGCAAATAAATTAAAGTCTGCATCGTACGCTTAAAAAACTGATGCCGGATTTCATTAAGTAAAAGGGCAAGAATAATGGTGACCGGAAAAAAAATAATGAGGTCCAGTACAGAGATCCACATTGTATTGCCAAATAGCTTAAAAAAGGTGGGCTCAGAAAAGAAACGGATGAAATGCTTGAGCCCGACCCAATTGCTTGCCATTAATCCTGCATGAGGCTGATAGTTCTTAAATGCCATCAATACTCCCCACATAGGAACATACTTAAACAGTAAGAAATAAACGATGCCTGGCGCAAGGAATACATAAAGCCAGCGATCTTTCAAAAGATGAAAAAAAAACGGTTTTCTTTTTACTGGATATGGATTGGCCATCGTCATTTCCACCTCGCTAAACAGTTACTATAACTTTTCCATGCTCCACATTAACTGGATAAGTATCAACGGTAACGGTGTCAATCTCCTCTTCCTCTATACTTACCTCATAAGTTTTTACAAAGCATTGATGCGGGTTATAGTGAGACTTCCCATTCGTAATATCAAATTCCCATCCGTGCCAAGGGCAACGAAGGATTTCATTATCTCTCCCCCACACATATTCACCGGGAGGGGATGGTAGAATGGTTCCAGTTATAGAGCCCTCGCATAGCGGAGCGCCTTGATGGGGGCACGTATTTTTTACTGCATAAAATTTCCCCGTGATATTAAAGACGCCAATCTTGATCCCTTCTAACACTACGATTTTGCGTGTTCCTTGCGGTATATCTGCCACCGTTCCAATGGTATGGTCTGCCATATCACATTCTTCCCTCCGTTAGCGATCAAAGTTTATAGAGATCAAGAGCATTTTGTGAAAAAATACGTTGACGCATGGCATCTGGCAATTTAGGAAAAGCCCGAGTAGGGGAATCAAAATCCCAGTGCGGATAATCGCTTGAAAACATCAAAATATGCTCGGCATCCATCATTTCGAGCACCTGCATTAAATGCTCATCATTATCGGGACGCTCCAAGGGTTGAGAAGTAATGCGGACATGGTCTCGCAAATATTCACTTGGTTTTTTCGTTAACCAAGGTACTTCGTAGCGTAGTGCCTTAAACTCCTGATCAAGACGCCACAGCATCGTGGGCAGCCACGCCACACCTCCTTCTACCAGTACGATCTTCAAGTTCGGAAACCTTTCAAAAACCCCTTCTGTGAGATAACTGATTAAGTGGGCCTGGAAGGTTAAAGAATGGGAGGTATGCCACTCAATATAGTGTGTCGGATAACCGGGACTTGATTGAATATTGATCCCCATACCATCCGTACCAGGATGAAGCGCGAAGGGGAGTCCATGCTTTTCACAAGCTTCGTATATCGGATAATACTGACGTTGTCCAAATGGAGCCCTGGCACCAGAATCCGTCATCACTTGAACAAAATGGGGATGTCCAGCCCAACGTTCAATTTCCTTAGCTGCCGCGAAAGGGTCATTATGGGCAATCGTAATCGAGCCTTTGAACACACCATCATGATTGTATTTACTTAGCCATGTATCAGCAATCCAATCATTGTAGGCTGCTGCTATAGCGGTTGCAAAATCGGGATCCGGCTGCAGGTTGCAAAATGAACGGGGTAATAGAATCGCATAATCGATGCCATATAAATCAATCAGCTGCTCACGAAGAAAATCTGGATCACTGCCCGTTGGGCCTCCATTAGGGGGTATAGCATCAAGCCGCATCGGATGTGAAGGCGCTGGCGTACCGAATAACCCTCCACGGCCTCCACCGCTGTACCTATAGCTCCAAGGCGGCTTCATGTACGAGCGTATTTCGTCCTTATTCCTCGGGCTTATGTGAACATCACAATCCACGATCCCTGTCTTGACTTTTGACCTTACTTTCTCCTTTTCAAGCTGTTTGTCCATTGAATCATTCCTCCTTTTATTTCAATAGCCTCTCGGCATCCCATCCGCTGGGGGAGATGGGACAAGGGTTCCATGAATCCTCCATGCTGCATCCCTCTCAACATCGGGGTATGAATTACCCAAATCATAGCAACGGGAAATACCGTTGTATATATCCCAATATTTACACCCACATTTATTAAATATTCCCCGTCCCATAAGGGTTTCCCATGAAAAACATCCTTCGTATGACTTCAACATATCCTTTTTACAGACTATCCGTCCATTTGGGTATCCATCCTACAACAAAGAAACTGCCAAATAGATTAACAGTTCCTGATGCCATTGTTTATTTAGCTAGCTGATGCCTTTTTCGAAACTCTCCTGGTGTCATCCCTTTCATTTTTCTGAAATATCGAATGAACGCAGCAGAGCTGTTGTATTTAAATCGCTCGGATATTTCGGAAATATTCATATCCGTCTGAATCAACCATTCCTCTGACATCTTGAGACGGTGATTATCCACATATTCGCTGAAGCTTATGCCCATTTCCTTTTTAAACACTCTGCTCACATAACTCGGATGAAAATTAACTTGTGCAGCACAATACTCCAACGTAATTCCCGACTCGAAATCATTGTGAATAATTTGTGTTATGGCTTCCGTGAGATTGTCAGACTGAGTTCCCCGGGAATTCTCAAAAAAATGAATCGTAGGCCTAATCATAGAATGATACAACCAATCACAAATTTCATCCTTCGAGTGAAGTAAGAAAAGATGCTCAACTGTTACATTCTTTCCAGTGACTTCTTGAATAGATTGGCCTTGCTCATGAATAATACGTGTTAAGGAAGAAATTAATTGAAGCATCACAAACTGAAATTCGCCATAAGTCATATTTTTCTCGGTTACTTCTTTAAGAAATTGATTCAAAATGATTTTCGATTCTGTGTAATCCAGCATCTTTATGGAATATGTTAATTGTTCCTCCAGATTTTGCGGGTATACAAACTCATGTGTGGCTGGATTAATAATTTCATCCAGATGCAAAATTACGTTAGAACCTAGCCTGATTCGGTAATTCAATGCTTCCAAAGATTCCTTATACGATTTTGAAATCGAATTTTTTTCAGCATATATGCCACCTATTCCAATACTTACTTCTATTTTCAAATAACTATATATCGAGTTTCTGATCATATTCGCTAAACGGTTGATATGCATTTTAAATTCCTGTTCCGTCTCCTGCTGGCCAACAAGAATAGTCACCTGAGTCTGGTCTATAACCATAGTTCCTATACATTGACATGGCGGTACCAGTTCCAAAGTGATGTTATCCATAGCGAATAAAATTAAATGGCGGTCCCGTTCGCTATAACCTCTGACTTCCGCAGAATCGATCTGCAGGCTTATAACAGCAAGCCTCTTCCAAGAATGCTGAGACATATATTCCTGCTTCTCCAGTTCATTGGATTGTACAAGTCCTAAGAGCAATTTCAATAAAAAAGAGCTTGATAAATATTTGGTTTGGCTTTCTAATTGGGTGCTTAGCTTTAATTGCGCTTTCATTAATGTATCCATACGTTTCTCAATATATAGAAATTCATCCTTGCCTATCCCGGTGTTGGTGTTTGTTTCTCTTTTAGATAATTCAAAAATTTTGCGAATGGGATTGTACATTTTCCGAGTTCCCACAATAATAATAATACTCATCACCATTACTATTAAAAGGCAAAATAGAATGGTTATCCTTGCCATTTTATTGAGATCACTCGTTGCATCACTCATTGAAAAGGTTGACACATAAAGCCAATTGTTATAAGCGGATTTGCGATAATTAATCATATTGTCGCTGTTCCCGATATGTATGGTCATATCCCCATGCATTTGAATTTCCTTCTGGCCAAATAGAGCCATGATTTCTTTAGCTTTTCCTGTATTAGTGTTATTGCTGACTATGAGCTGGAGGCTTTGATCAAAAATATAAAAATCGCCGAAGGTGACTTCCTGCAACAGCAGATCATTAATTTTGGACTTGTTGAGTTTCATCACAATTTGGCCTTTGGGGTCATTTGAATTGGTTAATATGGGGATTTTTTTCACCAAATCAATTGTCTTATTGTCGGCAGTATTATGGGTCCACATAGATGTATAGGGTAAATTGTTATATTGTTCAAATACATCGGGCTTATCGGATTGGCTAAAGAGCTCAAAACCTTCGTTTGAAATGATCCATTTTTTCTCTTTGTTTAATAAAACAAAGCTTTCAACCCCGAGACGCTTTACCGGGAGCTTCAGCATTCCATCTAATAGCTCCCTTATCTCTACAAATTCAGGAACACCTAGAGAGCGATCAACAAACCGAAACGAGGGAGACAGCATATACTGCGTTACTAAATAGTCAATGGTTTCCAATACCTGTTCTACTTTTAAGTGGGATTGATATAAGCTTTGTTTGTTTTGCAATGAAAATTTTTTAATAATCGATTCGGACAATTGGAAATAAGAATAGATACCCCAAATAATAATAGGCAATAAAACAAGAACCGTGCTAAATAAAAGCAGTTTTTTGAAGTATTTAGGCATATGCTACACTCCCCTCGTTCAAGTAACGGATCGTGATGATGATTGGACGATTCGATATCAATAACGACTCACAGCTAGCAATCCTCTTTAAGACATTGTGAATGGTACAACCTAACTGCGTTGTTGAAGCCAGCCCTTATTCCCGGATCCATACCTGCATCTCGCCCGGCTCACGATTGCACCACGCAAAATAGGGGACGGCCTTAATTTGAACAGGTACTTTCTTTGTTGGAGCTGTGCTGTATAGTTGACCGTCAGCCGACGTGGGATCAGAACGAAACGCAGCTCCTGTAATAACAGATACTCCGTTCAAGGTCTGCTCCTCATAATGAGCGGTTAGCTTCGGCTCGGACGAAAGGCATATATCCGGAAGATTGGCTCCGTTGTCCGTTTCCTCGAGGCAAAATACAATCGGTCCCCGTTGGAGCGCAGCTTTTCCGGCTGCTGCTCTGAGCTTGGGAATGGCGCGAATGATTTCAATTGGCATGTCAAGCGCAAGCTTGACACAGTCCCCATTTGTCCAGCTTCTGTGAAGCTTAACATAACCATTTACACTAGATTCGGATATCTCCATTGCTTCTCCGTTCACCCATAGTTGTGCGCTGCGGCACCAGCCAGGCAACCGGAGTGCTAATGTAAATTCACTCTGGCCTTCCATCGATATACTGAAATCCACGTTGCCATCCCACGGGTAATTCGTTGTTTGTGACAGCTCCACGTGCTGGCCATCCAAGAGCTGGACTACCTTGCTGCCCATATAAAGATGCACAAACCATTCCCGATTCGTGGGGTTGTAGGAATAAATATAATCGCCTAGTGAAGCGACCAAGCGGGCAATATTAGGCGGACAGCAAGCGCAGCCCCACCAATGCTGACGGGTTGTTTTCAGCCTGCTCCGCTTCCTGTCCTCCCTCAATTCACAGGATTCAGGCCAGATTTCAAGCGGATTGACATAGAAATATTTCTTGCCATCCAAAGACATTCCGCTCATGACACCATTGTACAAAGCGCGCTCCATGACATCCGCATATTCGTTCCTTGTGTCACATTGAAGCATGCGATGGGCCCAGAACACCAAGCCGATGGATGCGCAGGTTTCAGCATAGGCAATATCATTAGGCAAATCGTAATCAAAGGTGAAGGCTTCACCATACTCGCTTGAGCCAATCCCCCCGGTAATGTACATCCGCGCTCCAATAAGATTGCTCCAAAGCTCCCTGCAGGCATTAAACAAGCTGGCATCTCCCAATTCTGCAGCCAGATCCGCCATACCGCTGTAAAGATACATCGCCCGGACCGAATGTCCATCCGTTGCAAGCTGTTCTCTTACTGGCAAATGGGATTGGGAATAGCTATAGGGATACCTTCCCCTATGCAGCTTGACGGCATCCCCGCGCTCGTCCGCCTCCAGATCGAAGAAATGTGGATGCTGCCCACGTTCATCGACGAAATAGCTGCACAATTCCAGATGCCGCTTATCGCCTGTTACCCGATACAGCTTCATTAAGGCTAGCTCGATTTCCGGGTGGCCCGGATACCCTCTTTTTTTGCCAGGCTCAGCACCCAATACCGAAGAAATATGCTCGACAAAACGGATTACGATATCAAGAAGCCTAGACTTCCCTGTTGCTTCATAATAGGAAACAGCTGCTTCAATCATGTGGCCAGCGCAGTAAAGCTCATGATCGTCCCGCAGATTCGTCCAGCGCTGCCCTGGCTTGGATACCGTAAAGTAGGTGTTAAGATATCCGTCAGGCTGCTGCGCCCGACCTATTAATTCGATCGCTTTATCGGCTAGTTGTTCCAATGCTTCATCCTTTTGCAAAGTTAAAGCATAACCTACGGTTTCAAGCCATTTAGCCAAATCGCTGTCCTGAAACACGCGTCCGTAATAATCCCCCTGCTTCTCTCCCGCTGCAATGCGAAAATTTTCAATCGCATGGCTTGGTTCAATATCGGGAATGGCATCATTCAATGCCCCCCACTGAAACGGAATAACGTTTTCGAGGATAAGCTTTTGCTGCTTGCCCCAAAATAAATCATTAATCGTTACTTGCTTCATCGAAATCGCGTGTGTCTTTTTCATTTCTTCAAATCCCCTCCTTGTCAAAGTAAACAAAACCTTATAAAGTAATTATCGGCATTAATAAAGCGCTTTCATTGCCAAAACCATTATATCATTGTAATTTCCTTCTAGTCAGTAACCCAAACGTCAGAATAGGTGGATAAAACCTAGGTATTCAATTTGTAGGAAGCATGATAAAATCAAACTATTCAATACAAAGGAGAACTGGTGCCATGTTGTATCTTAAGGCCAGTATAGATCAGCCGATCGAGTATTTATCAGGGGGACAATTTATTTCTGATGTATCCTGGATCCATTCGAAACGGAATATAGACAGCTTTGAGATCATTATCGGTATCAAGGAAACCCTATACATTCAACAGGATGACATTCAATACGAGGTCAAGCCGGGAGACGTGCTATTCCTGCTTCCCTTTCGAACTCATCAAGGCTATGCTATGTGTTCCAAGAACATTTCCTTCAGCTGGATCCACTTCAAATGTCGCGGATTATTTGAAATTCTCGAGGATAGCAGCTTGGGCGCTGACGTCAACATTATTACAACGCAGCCTGAATCGCTCAACTTACATCCATTTGTCTTAATTCCTCTTTATTCCTCACCTCCCTATATTGAAAGAATCCATATTTTATTTCATCAGATCCAACATTTGGTGAATTCTAATTATTATACCTTTCGCGGGGTCCATTATTTGCTGACTGCGCTGCTAATTGAAATGACCGAGCAACTGATCGTAAACGAACATGCCGCTAAGATGAAGTCACTTGGCGATAGAAATTTGGCTGAAATTTTGGAGTGGATTCGTCTTCATTCGACGAGTAGTATTTCTGCTTCCTCGATTGCCAGCGCTTTCAATTACAATACGGAATACCTGTCCCATATCTTCAAGCAGAAGATGGGGGTTCGATTAAATGAATGGATACATGTTCAGAAAATATCAAAAGCCAAAGAACTGCTCTCGCGTACTACTATGAGTGTTAAAGAAATTGCCAAGGCAGTTGGCATACATGACGAGAAATATTTCATGAGGCTGTTTAAAAATTATGAGAAAATGACTCCCACGAAATTCCGTAATGCTTATTACTTAACTCATTTGAACAACAAGTGAGGAAATGGAAAATAAATGTGATATTGGTCAGACTAAAGTCCAGTAGTTACACTAGACTTATGCCTATTCTTGGAAAAAACCGGTGCAAGACCCGGTTATGGCTACGGCATGTTCGCCACTCGCCACCTGCAGCGCTGTCTCGTCTACTCCATTAATTCTACCGATGCCAAGGGAGCCGGCGAGAATCAGCTGGGAAATAAAATCGGGATGATTGCCTTTAATTTGAAATAAGGGACCAAGCGAGATCATGGGATGGAAAAAGGAGAGGTGCAGCCTTACAGCTCCAGAGTGCGTAAATCTTGCAACATAATTTTGGACAACTGCAACCTATTCGAACCGACTACCGTCTGATGGATTGTCAACATGATTGGCTAAAATTTTAACATCAGAAGGAGCATAATAATATGAAGAAGAAACTAACTGTATTATTAACTTTGGCTGGGATACTCGGCACGACGGCTGTAGTTGGAGCAGAAGATTTGGTAGAAAGGGTTACAGGCTACTTACAAAAAGATGTAAAGGTTCTTGTTAACGGACAAGACAGCACACTTACGCCTGTCTATATCGATGGAAAAGCATATATCCCAGTACGCGATGCTGCGGCTAAGCTTGGATATACGGTAAATTACGATGAAGCGAACAAAGAGATCGAACTGGACGAAGCGGCTGACTTGATGCGTGCTTCCGGTGTGATCGTAAGCGTACAGGCTAAGGAAGATGGTAATACCCGCATCGAGCTGCTCGGCAGCACATGGGTCATTTTAACCGTAGACAAATCGACTGCCATCAAAAGCCTAGACGGTAAGATGCTAACTGCAGCCGATCTTAAAGCTGGTACTCAAATAGACGCCGAGTTCGGGCCAGCAATGGCGATGAGCTATCCGGGCCAAGCGCAAGCTATAAGCATTAACGTTCACGCAGATCGCTCGGTCAAAGAAGATATAATCAAAGAAGTGAAACATACGGATGATGGCTGGCAAGTTCAATTAGGCGACAGTTTGGTACTTAACGGCGGTAAAGAAACTCGCGTCATGACGTCTCAAGGCGAATCCGTGAAATGGGAGGACCTGAAAGCCGACACGAAAGTAAAAGCCTACTACGGTCCATTTGAAACGAAAAGCCTACCTCCGCAAAGCCCTGTGTTCCTCCTCGTTGTTCAGGCTCAAGCGCCTATAACGGGCACTCCGAAAATGTCGCCAGATTCAGCGCAGGAATACCGCAACTTGGCATGGTCGCAAGTGAAGGAACAAGTGGCCCATATTACGACGAAGCAAGACGAAGCAGCCGTCCAAATTGTTTCCTCTAAAGAAGTTGGCGTCTTGGCTTCCACAGACGAGCAGAAGAAATTGCTCACAGACGTTCAAGCAGCGAACGGCAATTTTGTGACGGTTACTTACAACACGGACCAAGACGAGTTGCTTGGACCGTTGACAGCTGTGTTCGATTTCAACACGAAAGCTTTTATCGGCTTCAACGCTAGAAGATAAACGATTGCTCAGCAGCCATGAAAATCAACCACCATTGAATTTCATGGCTTTTTTTATTTTTCATAAAACGTCATAATATTTCCCGTGAACACAATACAGAATATTCCTAACCACAAGACCGAGCATATGTTCCGTGTCAAGGTCTTGCTCTTGGCTACAGTAGACGCTCGCCAGCCCCCGTTTGCGTTTCGCGCTTATCTAATCATTGCCACATACGGAAAAATTGGGTCTTTCAATTCGAAGTTATATTTATAACCATCGACGATGCCAACCACTTTGTCGCTGTCATACAGTTCCAGCAAGAATCCGGCCATTTGCTCTGCCGTGTGGAACTTCGGAACGATACCTGTATATTCAAACTGCTCCAGATCCATCGAGCGTTTGGCGAATTCCGTTTCGGTCGCAGCCGGAGCCAGCACCTTCGCCTTCATTTTTGCGCCACTCGCTTTCAGTTCATGGGCAAGGCCTTCCGTAAATGCACTGACATAGAATTTACTCGCGCAATAGGTGATCGCATTGCCCACTATTGTATATCCGCCGCCCGATGAAATATTAATGAGCTGCGTTCCTTCCGCTGAGGCGTAGTCGTGAACGTAGAGTGAGCTGAGTAGAGTGAGCGTCTCGATGTTCAGATGCAGCAGAGCTTGGATCTTGTCCAGATTTTGCTCGCCGACCGAAGCGAAGTTGCCGAAACCCGCATTGTTGATCCACGTTTCAATCTGATACGCCTTTAGATCTTCGTAAAGTTTGAGCGCATTACCGGAAATGGATAGATCCGTTGTTCGAATGACCACTTGAACGTCAGCATACATCTGCTGAATTCGAGACTGCAGCTCTTCCAAATTCTCCAACCTGCGGGCAACGATAATCAAGTTCTTGCCGCGCGCTGCGAATGCGAGTGCTGTTTCATATCCGATCCCAGAGCTGGCACCTGTAATGACGGTGTATCTCATCATGATTCCTCCTTTTTTTTTCCTCTCAATTAAGAATTATACTCATTACAGTTAACTCTAAGTCAAACTATTTTCAAACTACGTTCGAGCGGATCGTTGATTCCGCAAAGGAGACCAGACACCGCATGTATTCTGTTAGTCAGCTTGCCAACTTGTTGGACCTCAGCACATACACCCTGCGCTATTACGAGCGAGAGCAAATCGTTAAGCCGGATCGCAATTCCCAAGGAAATCGAGTTTACAGCGATTTACATCTCCAATGGCTACAATTCGTACTCAAGCTTAAAGAAGCCCAAATGCCCATTGTCCAAATCAAAAAGTATGCGCAATACGTCTTAGAAGGTGGGCATACAGCGGAAGCTCGGCAAGGGAGATATACTGATTACTTATCCGGGAACGGTTCGATCCGGCTCCAACGGTCCCTACCCACCACATCAGAAATATTCCGCCCACTTTGCTCTGAAGTTTCCTGAAGGCCATCCCATGCATGCCGTAGACCCTATGAAGGGATACCGGTTGTTCAAAACACGCAAGTTTGAATATTTCCGTCAACGCTTCAGCCAGCTTTACCAGACTTGGATCACCAAATTGCCATTACATGAATTTATATGCCAAGGCATGGTTATAGAATTGTACGGCTCCCTGCTGCTTGAGCTTGGACAGCAGGATATTCCTGCGCACAAGCGGCTTATCGCTACCGAGATCGAGGATTATATCCAGTCCCACTTCAAGGAAGACATCAAAACGGTCAATTGGCCGAGCTAGTTAATCTGACTCCCAATTATATCTCCAGCATTTTCAAGGAAGTGACCGGACAAAGCCCGATTGAGTACTTGCATCAGCATCGTGTCGCAGTTGCCCGGGATTTGCTGCTGCGTTCGGATATGAAGATCGCCGAAATCTCCGATTATCTTGGATTCTGTGAACCCACCTATTTCAACCGGGTGTTCAAGAAGGTGACGGGAGATCCGCCATCCGCTCTGCTGAAGCACAGAAAATCCTAACACAAGAGAAAGAGGGCTTAATAAAACCACTCTTCCCGGTTCTATTAAGCCTGTCTTCCACCTCTCGCTATTTGCCTCCGTAGGTATTTGTAGACGGATTTAAGAACAAAAAAACCAGCCAAATCGACTGGTTATCTTAACTCTGTATTGGATGTAAAATTGCAGTCCACTCTCTCTAAAACAGAGTTTGAGGTTGTTTTGAAATATTAGATAGCAACCTGTATAACAACAAGCAAACCTCGCCTCTGCGCAATGGAGCGGCGTTTTCCTTTATAGAATCCAGCCACACCCCCTCCAGATTGAGGGCTAGCAGCTCTTGCTCCAAATACTGCCGCAATTGCTGACCGCTCACAGGATCGGCAACCTCCGTCTGCAACCGCTCTTGATATAGCTTCCGGGCTGTCTCTAAAGGATTCAAGCTGCCGGCCAGCAAACTGCCGAACGCCTTCGCCCATATACCCGCACTATGACGGTCCAGAAGCTCCTCAGGTATCGCATCGTAACCGCAGAAAAATCCTTTCGTTCCAAAATATTGTACAGCCGGAACCCAATCCTGCCCAGTCAACATATCAAATTCATTAAAAAAGCTGACCATCACTCGGTTATCCGCCAATCTTCGAACCAACGTGTCCGCATCCAGCTTGCCTGGCATTGTTCCCAGCTCGGTAGCCAAAGCAACCGCATATCCGGCAGATTCTCCCACGTGCATGAACACCGGTTCAAGCCGCAGGGTGCCCCATCCGACATGTGAGCAGGACAAACACACCGTGACCAGCAGGTTATCAATATCTTTTGGTAGCAAAGATCGGTACGGAATTTGCGAAGGACGGGTTGACTCAGACAACATCAGCACTCCGTCATTAAAGCTTCCGGGACGTCTGTCCGCCGTACAATCGTGCGAACTGATCGGCCATTCCGCGATAGCTACGGAATCATAATGAACCGGCGTCCTGTTCAGACCTGGGGCAAGAGTCCCGTCATGCTCCGTAAAGATATAACGCCCTGCTATACGCCTTCCTTCGCGTACCAGCAATTCATACGGAAAATGTCCGTTTTCTGCAAATTCATCCTTGGGAAGGCCCCAGTGCAGTGCCTCCCTCCGGACATCCGGCCGCACCGCTTCATCGTTCTGCAGGAAATACAGCATACCCAATGCAAAGTCGGCGTGCTCGCGAATGATTTCATTTCTGCGAGACCAATCAGCATTCGGATATTCAAGCTGGGCACCCAGCAGTAGAGGATCGTTCCACGTCAGCTTGTCGTTCGGAATATGGCTGCTCAGTCCCCAACTGCCGTCGCTCAGCATTAAATGGCTTCTTAACACAAACGTTGTTCCCCGGTTTTCATCCGGCTTCTCCACCAGTCCCAGGTAAAGGGTTTTATCATACGAATCCGGCTTCGAAGGATATACCCGGTTCTCGGGATCGCACGTCAAGCAAACGCGGAAATTGTAGGCCTGCAAGGCGTTGTCCCCTTCCCCGGTGCTGCCCGCAAAAATGTGCTGCGATACCGTTGAAAAAGGTTCCAAATTCAACAATCCTGCCGTCGCATCCCGCGAAAATAAACCGCTTTGACCGGTGAATATTTTGCCCGCATGCGGTTCATTGTACTTGTCGCGGTTTTCTCTACCGACTTTACATTCCACTCCGGCGGCAGCGGCAAGGTCCCCTTCGTAGCTTGCATCAACAAAAGAGTCTGCTTCCAGCTTGAGGGATGGCTCGTCATCAAAGCTGCGCACATTCACAGCCAGCAGCTTGCGACCCGACCGCTCGACGGACACAGGATAATAACGGTGTAGCACCTTTATACGGCTCTCGGCTTGTACCAGGCCCGTCAACACGTGTTCGGCCACATGCGGCTCGAAATGCAGCTTCCGCTTGGAATAACAAGCCGCATATTGCTTCGATTGTTCGCCGTAGGTTGCTTTGTAATAGTCCCGAACTTTTTGAATAAACGTTTCATAAACAGGTGCACGAAAGCCGTCATAAAGCGTGTCCGTTACGCCAAGTCCCGAACTCATGATGCCTCCCAAGTGATTGCTGAGGTTGACCAATATCACATCCAATCCCTCTCTGGCACATCTTATGGCGCAAGCAATCCCGCTGGGGGTTCCGCCTACAACGACAACATCGGCTTTGTAGTTCATTTGACTCGCCTCCTAATTTAAAAAGCTGTATGTACTATCTTATATTTGACCACATAAAAGAACCGCAGGCAACCTTAAAACTAACGGTTACAGAGAAACAAGTGAAGAGAGAGCTAAACCCGGCAGAAACCGGGTTTCGCCAAATCTATGCCCTGTGCTCCATTTGCCTGCAAAAACTCATCAAGACTGTTCTCAGTCAAATCAATAGCAATTCCGCCAAGCTTCTTTACTAACTCCAAGCGGTAAGGAATCATATCCATCACATAAACGGGTATAGATTCACCAAGCAAAATTTTGGCCATCGCCAATACCCCAAGTCCGATAGGGCCTGCACCTGCCACCAGAATGGATTGGATATCTGGATGGACTAGCAAGCCCCTTTTGATCGCATGTCCGCCTGTACCCATAATGTCCAGCAGCATAGTTGCTTCAGAAAGTGGAAGCTCATGATCCACAGGGAAAAAAATAGTTTCGTTAACGACCATATAAGGGCCATAGCCCCCATCTTTAGTAAAGCCCATATCCCCGCGTTTGCTTAAGCATTGATTAGTAAATCCCAGCTTACAGCTTCTGCATGCTCCGCGGACCGTGCGCCGAACTACATTACTCAAACTTTCAAGGAAATAACTGGACTTACCCCTATCACTTATATGCACCATCTTCGCGTGCAAACGGCTCGCACTTTGATACTTAGCAGTACGAGGATGACCATCGGGGAAATTTCCGATTATTTGGGTTACAATGACCAGTCCCATTTCAACAAAATGTTCAAAAAAATAATGGGGTGTCCCCCATCGGCCTTGATGCGGTCCTTGGATTCCTAGGGTTAGGAAGTTTACACCACGCTAACAAGCCTCAAGAATGACCATGCTATAATTCATATGAATCCGTGAGCTTCAAATATCTCTCTCGGGATTTTGCTTACTCTAGTATAGAAAAAAGATACCCATAGCCTTAACACCTTTTTTTCTAAGTGTCCAGTCTATGGGTACCAGTGTACAGGATATGACTTATTCACGTATCCAAATTCCATTAGATCTTCAAGTATACCTTGCCTTCATCTACGGATACATCGAAGGTTTCAATGGTGACCTCGTAAGTTTTAGTGCGTACTTTTTCATCCACAACAAGGCAGCCGGTTGTGATATCAAATTCCCACTGGTGCCAAGGGCAACGGACAATACCGCCTTCCTTTTCATATAGGAATTCCCCCGGCAGGGTTGAAGTTATCCATGGCATTACCAGTCCCTCGCACAACGGTGCACCCTGATGGGGACAATAATTCAACACAGCATGGAGATTCCCGTTCAGATGGAAAATGCCGATACTGCGCCCATTTACCTGTAGAAGCTTTCGTTGCCCTTCAGGGAATTCGTGAACCATTCCAATGTAGTGCAAAGCCATGCGTTATTCATCTGCCTTTCCATGCGTAACGAGCCCGTAAAGCTCAGCAGCATTGCTATAAAAGATCCGTTCATGGTAGTCTTTGGCAAGCTTTGGAAATGCCAATTTGGGCGAGTCGAAATCCCAATGCGGGTAATCACTGGCAAACAACAGGCATTCCTTGGCGTAAATCATATCCAGCATGGGTGTAACACATGTTCGGATCGGAGGGAAGCTCCAGTGGTTGGGAGGACACGTACATATTGGAGCGGAAATATTCGCTTGGCGGCTTCTTGACCCAGAGTGTCTGAAAGCGCAAGCCCTTCCAGTCCTGGTCGAGCTTCCATAAATAAGGAGCTACCCACATCACGCCGGATTCCTGCATAACAACCTTCAAACTTGGATACCTTTCAAATACACCGCTGACAATCAGGCTCACCATATGCGCCATCATCACCTGAGTGCGGCTGGCGCGCGATTCGATATAATAAGTAACGTGTCCTGCACCAGTCGGTGGAGGGTTAATACCTTGGCCCTCGTTGCCGATATGGATCGTAAACACAAGCCCATGGTGGGCGCAGGCTTCAAAGATCGGCTCATACATCAGGTTTCCGTAAGGCTTCTCCGCTCCGCCTGGAACCAGCACCTGAACGAACCGATGTCCAGGGACGGAAGCCAAACGGTCAATTTCCTTGACCGCCAAGCCCGGATGCTGCTTCGGGATGTTGATGGATCCTCGCAGCCGATCATCCTTGTCGAGCCAATGCTCCTTGGTATAATCATTGTAGGCCGAGCATAAGGCTGCCGCATAATTAGGATCAGGCAACGTGCCCGCCGGAATTTCCAATAAATGGAATTCCTTACGGAAAGCTAAAAAATAAATGGGTTAGGCTTCGGTCACTTCATTTACAGGGAGAGTCTAAGCAATTTATGCGGCATTTTATGAACTTGAACTTGGATACCCAACCCAAGGACAGGATTCTAGTGAAAACCGATAAAGAATTGTTTGCCTGGCTTCGTTCCAAGTACCCGCAAACCAAAGACGAACCTTTCGGGTTATTGAAATCGACCATCAAAACCGGGTAATTGTCTCAGGAAATTCTCTGGTGTTTCGTTTTCCAAGAACGGAGGAAGATATCCGTAATATGAAAAGGGAACTGCGGGTTTTGCCAGAGCTGCAAAAAAGAGTGAATTTGTCAATCCCTCATTTTATAGATTCATCCCTAAAAAATGACCCTCCTCCTTATGTCGTCTATCCATAAATGGAGGGCACCCCTTTAAGTCGGGATTTATTCACAACTGGAATCATTGATTTTGGTTCGCTGCAAGTTGCTGACCCCGCCTTTGATTTTGAAAGCCTCTTTCTACGGTTTGGAGAGGATTTTGCCCGGGACGTGCTACGCAATTATACGGCCCCCAAAGACAGAAGGTTTTTTGATTGGGTCAAATTTTATGCCGTAGTAATGCCTTTTAACCGGTATATTGGAGCCATTCAAAAAAATGAAAAGGAAATTATTAAAGAAATGAAGCATTGGCTCCAACAAGAATCCCAATCTTCGAAATAAGATAACATAGAAAAGCTGCCTATCAAGGCAGCTTTTCTGTTTGTGAAACTAATTCAGTTTAGCCAAACGATTTCTTATATGTTCTCCGACCACTTGAGGAGAACATAGGTGCGGCTGAAGTGTTTTTAATTCCTCAATTAAATCTTCAAATTTGTAAGCCTTGTATCATATCACTTATGCTCAGAAACTATGTTAATCGTATCTCCGTTGCTTTGCTTAGTGGAACCAATTGGAAGTCATCTTAATAGGTTGTTCGCACTCCCTACTACACTTGCGAAATTTGATAGTCTGCCTTATCCAGCCACTCTGGGTTAATAGAAACTCCCCACCCTGGGCCATCCGGAACCTGCAATTGTCCGTTACGTACTTCCAGCTTTGTGGTGAATAAGGATTCCGTCCACGAATCGGATTCAATGGATAGCTCCATAAACCGGCCGGCATTCGGAATAGCTGAGACCATATGCAAAGTAAATATCGCAACCATCGAGCGATTAGCAGCATGTGGTGTACACGTCATCCCGGCATACTGCGCAAGCTTCGCCACTTCCAAAGCTCGGCTCAAGCCGCCAACATAGCAAATATCCGGCTGGACAATATCAACGGCATGCATGGATATCATCCGTTTCCAGTGCGCCATATCTGTATCCTGCTCTCCACCCGTAACCGCTACATCCAATGCATCCGTAACCTGCTTGGTCCACTCCAATTCAGGATAAGGGCAAGGCTCTTCATAGTGAACGACGCCTTGCTGCTCCAGCATACGCCCGACTTCAATTGCGCGGCGCGGGGAAAATCCACTGTTCGCATCGACGTATAAATCCGTATTGTTGCCAATAGCCTGACGAACGGAGGCAACCACCTGCTCAGTCCTTCCGGGATACACGTCGACATCGCGCCCAAAATTGTTGCCGATTCTTATTTTGAAAGCACGAAAGCCCTGTTCCGCCTGCATCTTCTTTAACCGCTCAGCTTCATCAGCGGGTGAAATATTGCGGCGCATGCTGGAGCCGTATACATCCACAGGGCGCGGTTTGCTGCCAAGTAATTCGCAGACGCTTTTGTTCGCACGCTTGCCATGCAAATCCCACAAAGCAGTGTCCAGACCGCCAACTGCTCTGCATATGTAAGACCCGGGGAATTTATGCTCCCCGTAAACAACTTGCTCAACCAAATCCGCTATACGCTCCGCACTGGCTCCCAAAGCGTAAGGGGCTATCTGTTGGTGGAGCACCAATGCCGAAATATTAGCGTTATACGTAGCAAGCTGCCCATAGCCTTCGTGCCCGTCATCCGTTTTCACTCTTACCATGCTAATATTTTTGGTTGTAAAGGTTTCGATGCTTTTAATCTTCAAAATAATGGCCTCCCTGAAGTTAAATTTAAAATCAACTGTCACGACCAGTAACAACTGCCTTCAGCCAGAAGCCTTCCGGATAGCTAACCTACTGCTGACGGAGGGCATAATAAGGCTGATTGGAAAGATTGGCATTTAGTCCTGGAACAAGCCATACATCGCCCTGTCCGCTGCGCAGCTCAAAGAAATAAACGAGTGGGTATTGAGAAAGCGTATAGCTTGCTGGAATGACAGCGGCATAACTGCCATCGGCAAACAGCATATTCACTGCTTGATAGGCCTCCGCCTGATTGGCATGCCGGTAAAGTAGTGTAACGTCCACATTGTCCGCAGCTTCGGCAAGTGACAAGCGCAGTTCAACGGCTTCTCCCCTGCTGAATGAAACTGGGGATGCATGCTCATAAGCAGGCCGCTGCGACATCGACGATACTGTAACTGCACTATGCAGTAGTGATTGCGTACCTGATGTTCCTACGCTCGTCCCTGCTGCTTCAGCGTCTGCTTTGGCTTTGGCGTACACCTGCTCCATGTCAGCAATGTCCTCTTTAATCCCCGCCAAGCGATCCGACCAATGCCCTCGCATAAGCGACTTGTAGCCGAATGTAATATCATCGCGGTAAGCATCTTTCGTGGATGCGATGATTTGCTCCCAGGCCGACCGGGCCGAATTATAGCTGCTTAACGCATCCTCAAGATGTTTCAGGTTACTTGTACGCTCAGTACGCTCATATAGCGCATAGGAAACTCCGGCTCGCAGCTTGCGCGCGAAGAAGTGGCCAAGCCCCGCTAGTGCGCTTATATCTACTGCCCAGCGCCGATAGTTAGCGCTTTGCTCGACGCCAATTAGCGCTGTTGCGGTCGCCAGATGCTGTTCGGCTGCTACTGCAAGTCCCTGCAGCCATTGTGCCACCTCCAAAGGCGAGTACTTACCCTGAAGCTTTCCTGCAGTGCAGTCGTCAGCATATTCGTTGATCCCGTAGAAAATCCCTGTATCCAAGGGACTTACTGCCCCAAATGTATGTGGAGGCGGAGTGTCAAAAGAGGTATGGGACGTTTTTCCGGTATCGATTATAGCCGTATTATGGTACATTTCGGGCCAAAAATAATTGTTCGATGCAGAAGGCAGATGGGCGGTGGTGAGAAGCAATAAAATCCGGCTGGCATGAGCCAATGCCTGCTCGCAGTCCTCTGCCGCCTCGTGAAATTCCTGCCGCAGATACCTCATCCATTGCTCCTTATCGGCATCGGGGTTATAGACTAGTCTTCCCCATAGACGGTAGGTGTACAAATATTTTTGCCACTCATGGCCATCAGGCTGCAGCGAAACATCCTTATAGAGCTCCCGTCCTCCGGTGCTTCCGGTTGTCTTTCGTGCTTTGAATGACATCGGTTCGCACAGCTCTACACCTACGCTGCCACAGAAGCTGCTGCTCCGGCCATAACCAGCCGCAATCGCGGGATCACCCCATAGCAGTACACGCTGCGTGCCCGGCCAGATACGGTGAAGCACGCCTGTCCGGCGATCCTCGTTCAAATAATCCGCGTAGCCGTATCGGGTAAAACGTCTGTAGGTTTGCGTAATCGACATCATGTCGGTTCGATCAGTCATAGCAATAGGAAGCTCCTTGGTCCTGATTGCTGCCTGATGATAAGGCAATCCCATATGCTCTGCCCAAAATTTCGGGGAAACAATGACCGGCATGCCTGTGTCTAGTGCGACCTCCAGCATTTCCTCGTTTACGCCCTTGGGGTGCATATCGATTTCTATGACCCTGCCGCATTCGGTTAATCCTTTCATGACCTCTTTCCAGAATACATGAGATGGCTCGTGAATGCCTCCCTCATAGTGGGTACGAATAGTGACACCATCGATATCCGGGCAGGATTGAAGCAGCAGCCGAAGCGCATCGCGACAATACACGGCATGGTTGGTTTCGTCAATACCTTCTATAACATGAAGCTCGTTAGGACTATCTGTCATATGATAGGCATGGTTCCAAAGCCCAAGCTGGAAATGAATCCCACGGCGTTTGGCCTCATGGCTAATAAATTGCAGCATCTGTAGATTTTGCTCCACTTCCTGTTGCTGCATGTCCCGAACGCTAACCTTATAACCGGGTACAGACAGAAAATACGGATAGGCAAAGCCAAAATAATTATCCTTGACATCAGGATCATGCCCATAGTCATAAGTAATGCCCAGCGTGAAGTGAATGCGGTTAAAGCGATGCGTCGCAAGCTCGGTCAAATACTCGCCCCAAAACACCTTATCATTAAACCACGGCTTATCTTCAATTTCACTGCAGAACGAACGGCTGATGCCTCGGATCTGGTTGGCAGGCTTCTCGCTGTATGACTTTATGCTCGTTAATGCCGTCCGAGGATCATCGCTATACTTGATGCGATCCGCCAACTCAAGAACAGCATAGACCAGCCCTCGCACGTCGGCTCCGATAAGTGTAAGTGTTCCCTCACCACCTGCTGATGCTTCCCTTATGATACAAAACGATTCGGGTGTAGCAGGAAGCTCCTCCTCATTCGCTTGTGTCTGGATATCCTTATTCGTTTGTGTCTGGATATCCTGTTGCTCAGCTGCGAAGGTTGATCCCACAATGCTTAATAGTAGCCCACCCTTTGCCCCTTCATCGCTGTCGTCTGCTGCTTCTGCAAGCTCGATCCCCCGTCCCTTAATTAAGCTCGCTAAATGCTCAACGGCCCACGTCACTGAATCATTAGCGGCTATTGCATCGGCAGCACTACGAGCGATTCTAATTTTAAAGGCATTGCTTAGTATCATCCCTTCACATCTCCTCTGTTTCTAAATAATCCAAAGCATCCAACCTTCCATTCATACCAAAAGGTTGGATGCTACCAATAAACGAAACATTAATCTTTATTTGTAGCTTTGATACTCATCATATTCGGTTTTGAATTCCTGGAATGCCTTCTGGAACTCCGGTTTGGCTTGAATGGATTCTATATATTTTTTATACTCATCCATTGTTTTCTTGCCCATAATCGTTTGTACCACCATGCTGGTCCACTCTGTATTATACTTCGACCAGTTCGCTGTCCATGTGTCCGATTTCAAATAGGTAAATGGATCAAGCTTGCCAAGATTGCCGAATTCTTTAACCTGCGTCCAAATCTTGTCATTGTACTCCTTAGGAGCATTTTTATCGTAGCTCTTCCACCAATCGTTCCACATCATTGGAAGTGGCTGTTGGACGCTGGTATCGATCTGTTTGGCGCCTTTTTCCGTCATTACCTTGTAGCCGTTAACTACATTGTAGTGAACACCTTCGACACCGAAGAAAATTAAGTCAAAAAATTCTGGCGTATTCGTCTTTTCCCAGTAGTCCAAAATCCGTTTAACCTTCTCTTCTGGCACTTTCTTGGAAATGTACAATGCGCCATACGTATCAAGCGAGAAGTTTACAGCCGCATCGCCCTTGGGTCCCTTAGGAGCAGCTATAACGACCTCGGCATTAGGTTGAACCTTTTTAATATTTTGCTGGAATGTCCATGCACGCCATATATTACGGATATAGGAAGCCGCTTGACCCGTTTCGAACAGCTCCTGAGCCTGGGTCGCTTTGATCGTCGCGAATTCCTCCGGCATCCCACCCCGGGCATATAGATTCCTCATATATTCCACAGTATCCGTGTAGCCTGAATTCAGATTTGAATGAATAATTCCCTTGTTATCGCTTGTAAATTGCGGTTTCATCGTACCAAAGGCCGCCAGAAAATTACCCGGAATGCCCGTTCCGCCGGGATGTACGTAGCCAAAGGTATCCTTTTTCCCATTGCCATCCGGATCCTTCTCTACCATTGCAATCAACGTATCGGCATACTCGTCCATCGTCGTCGGGATTTTCATATTAAGCTTGTCAAGCCAGTCCTTGCGCAGCTTTATACCTTGGTCAATATAGGGCCTATTTCGCACCATACCCATAATTTTTTTATTTTTGGTAACATAACGGAAAACATTCGTAGCAGAATTCTTCTTCAGATTCGGATATTTGCTGAAATCCCCGAGAAAGGGAGCCAAATCCCAAAAAGCACCATTTTCAAAAGCTTTCAAGATCGTTGGCCTGTTCGTCGTCGTGGCGAAGATAACATCGGGAATGTTACCTGAAGCCAATACCAGATCCATTTTTGTATCATAATCTCCGGAAGGCACCCATTCGATATTCATTTTCGTGTTGGTCCGTTTTTGGATTTCTGTCCAGATTTCATTTTTCATATCAGGAAGCTGATCGAACAAGGCCAGCATAAAATTGATCTCAAGCGGCGCTTGGGCTACCGTCGGTGCAGTAGCTTTTGCGTCTTTACTATCAGGCACCGCTGTACTTCCTCCTGCGGAACCTCCCGGTGGTGCTGAACAGCCCGCAAGCATTGAACCAACAAGCATTGTGCTTATTAAAACGGGTGACCACTTTCTTCCCTTCATGCTCATAGTTATATCCTCCCTTATATTTACAACTATCCAGACATAATCGCTTATTTACCCGCAACCGATCTACATCCGCTGGGGGTTGACCCTGGTTGAGTTTGCTTACATCACCTCCCTTGCTGTATCCACCCGGCTCGTCAAGCCTGCCAACCTGATTATCCTTTAATAGAACCCAGCATAACGCCTTTCGCAAAATATTTTTGAATAAACGGATACACAAGTAGAATGGGCAAAATGGCCAGTACAATCGAAGCCATACGGATCGTTTCCTGTGGTAGCGCCTTGTCATCGCCGCTGCTTGTGGCATAGCCCTGTGAGTTTGAATCGATAATAAGTGTTTTGACAAGCACCTGAAGCGTCCATTTGGCAGAATCTGTAATATAAATCAAAGCGTTAAAGTAGGTATTCCAGTGGGCAACGGCAAAAAATAGAGTGAATGTCGCTACAGCAGGCATCGACAACGGAATGATGATCTTCATAAATACACCTATATCCGTGCAGCCATCGATCTTCGCCGCGTCCTCCAGCTCGGAAGGCAGCGATTCCATAAAGCTTTTGACAACAATCAAGCTCCAGGCATTCGTCAAAGAGATTAGAATTAAAGCCCAATAGGAGTTTAGCAGCCCCAGTTCCTTGACCAGCAGGTAATGGGGAACAATTCCTGCATTAAAAACAAGCGTAAACACTACGAAACTTAAAACGATTTTTCGTCCCGGAAGCGACTTTTTAGTAAGTCCATAAGCCATCGTGAACGTGACAATGACATTCAGAATGGTGCCTACGATCGTAATAAACAAAGTGCTATACAACGAGTTAAGAAAGCTGTTTGTTGACAACAAGTAGGTATAAGCAGCCAATGAAAACCTTTCTGGGATCATAGAGAAT
This sequence comes from Paenibacillus agricola, assembly GCF_011440305.1. Taxonomy (GTDB): domain Bacteria; phylum Bacillota; class Bacilli; order Paenibacillales; family NBRC-103111; genus Paenibacillus_S; species Paenibacillus_S agricola. The sequence continues at coordinate 120,846 of NZ_JAAOIW010000009.1, forward strand.
CGCATAGGAACATAGATCTCGGGATCCGTCAACGAAATGCTGACAACATAGAAAAATGGGATCAGGGTAATTAAAGAAATCAATACGAGCAGCACATAATTAACCCATTCACCCAAAGAAAATTGTTTTCTTGCGACAAAGCTCAAGCCGATCACCTCCTTATATCAGAATATTCCGTCCTCACCCATTTTCTTGGAAATAAAATTAGCTCCCAATACAAGAATAAGCCCCACTATTCCTTTGAATATACCAACCGCAACACCAGTGCTGATTTCACCCTTCAAAACCCCATTGTTGTAGGCGTATGTATCAAATACGTCGGCAACATTCATAACTAGGGGATTCATCATCAACAGCAGTTGTTCAAATCCGACATCCATCATATGGCCCACACGAAGAATTAATAGAATGACAACTACGTGACGGATAGCTGGAAGGGTAATATGCCATATTTGCCGCAAACGTCCTGCGCCGTCGACAACCGCTGATTCATACAAAGAGGGATTAACCCCGGCAATCGCAGCTAAAAAAATGATCGTTCCCCAGCCTGCGTCCTTCCAGATGGATTGCAACGTGATCAGCAGCCAAAAATAGTCGCTGTTGGAAAGAATAACGATACGCTGCATGCCCCAATCGTGCAGTAATTTATTGACCGCTCCTACATCCGTGGAGATCATGAAGAACGTAAGCCCGGCCACAACAACCCACGATAAAAAATGCGGCAAATAAAAAATCGACTGACTGACTCTTTTAAATACCTCGTGACGAACCTCATTTAGCATGAGAGCCATCAGGATCGGGACCGGAAAATATAAGATCAGATTCATGAAATTAATGCCCAGTGTATTGCGAAGCAGTACATAAAAATGATCATAGCCAAACAAATCCTGGAAATACTGAAATCCTACCCACTTACTTTTCATCATGCCTGCAAACGGATTGTAATCCTGAAATGCAATCAGAATTCCCCACATGGGGATAAATTTGAAAATAAAGAAATACAGGCATCCCGGTAGGATCAGAAGATAGAAATATCGGTGAAGGATAAGCCGCCTAAGAAATAAACGAAAAGAATGGGTAGGTTGTAACGTTAATTTTGAATCCGCTTTCAAGTTGGGTGTGACTGGGTTTTCCATCTGCTTCCTCCTCTTCATTTTGATTCAAATTCAGTTCTTATTTCCATTTAAACGTGCGGTATTTCAACTTACAAGAGACAACTATTGCGAAAATACCGATATAAGTAAAGTCAACAAGTTATGTCCGATTTACAGCATAATTTGTCCGATTGATATAGGATTAGCGATGGAACAAGCGGAATTGGCTTGGCGACAGCTGGGTATATTTCTGGAAAATCCGATTTAGATTTCGTTCGGAATAGCCCACCAACAATGCAATATCGCTGATTTTTTGATCCGTGTCCAGCAGCAGCGACTTTACTTTATTTACTTTGCAAACCATGACAAACTCCATGAATGATGTGCCTACCTCTTTTTTGAAAATACGGCTTAGGTACGAGGGACTCATATGGATTAGATCTGCGCACTGGACCAATGATATTTCGGAGTCAATATGATCCATGATATAGGTGCATACTTGCTTTAGGCTTGCGTTGCGCGTAACAAAATTATTGGTGCCAATCAATTTCAGGTAAAGCGGAAATAAATCCTCGTGAAACCAATCCAATATTTCACAGGAGGTGTGGCGATTTCTCAGTTGGTCGAACAGATTGTATTCCATCATTTCCAGTGTGCTTCCTCCCTGCTTCTCAAACGACATAATGACTGCGGAAAGCAGAACATGGTAGCTTTGATAAATCAGGTTATAGGATTCCGAGGAACGTGTGACATCAGCAAATTCATTGAGTGCAACTTCGGCAGCCTTAAGGTCGCCCGCCTTTAATGATTTAATGATTCGTTCTTCTGTGCTATGAGGGTAGAAAAACATCGACTGTTTCTTCGCATGCTCTAAAAAACCGATATAAAGCACCCGTTCGGCATCTTTATAAATCCTGTACTGCAGCGCAAGCTGAGCCTCCCTATAGGACAATGAAACATCGGAAATATGAGCATATATTTTCCCGATGCCAACAGACATTTCAAGCTTTAAATAACGGCTGATTGACTCGCTAGTCGATAATGCATAATTGCTTGCTAACTCAATGGTTTCTTCTTCGGATAAGCCGCGGCTAAATTGCAACAACGCCACATTATTGCCGTCGATACTCTGAAACACAAAGCCTGTTATTTTCGTTTTATTTTGCAGAAGCAATTCCTCCATGATATTGATCACTGCATACGAAATAATAGGCTTATCTTCGGGTAAAAACCGTCTCTCTTTATATAAATTTTCGATATTGGCAATCAAGACGACATAGTTCTGGTTGAACGAAATTCCGTAAGACTCACATTCATTCTTAATATCAGGTTCAGTGAATCCATGCAGATTGCCCATAATTACTTTTTGTAAAAAACGTTCGCAGAGCGTATTTTTTGTTTTACTCCTATAATTTTCAAGCAGTTTGGTTTCATTTTGCAAATAGACCATGCATTCCCGGATAAATGAAATATCATTTCCTTTTTTGGCGATTCGTCCTTCGCTGATGTCTCTGCCGAAATGGATTAGCTGCTTGATCGGAGAGTAGTTCTTTTTGGATACAATCAACGTCGATATAATTCCAATCAGGATAAACAAAATCACTTGAATGATCGTATAGGTGCGAATCCAATTCAATCTATCGGTAACTACCTTTTCAGGGATCATGGACAGATAGGTTCGGCCAAATGCGGTTTTGAAATGGGAAAAAATCATGGATTTTCCATTTTCATCGACGGCTATAAAATTATCGGATGTCAGGTCTGCTGATTCGAGGATGCTAATCATCGTGCTGAGCAGCGGTTGATTGATCGGACTGGATTTGTTTGAGTAGAGAATGCTTTTATTATCATTGTCCAGAACGGTAATCAATTTACTATTGGAGATTCCGATTCCTGAGTAATCCTCCGAATAAGTGCGCAGCACCTCCATCTTTACATAAATGATGATTAATCCTGATGGTTTGCCTCCCGAAATAACAGGCAATTTTCTTGCATAGGATAATAAATCCTGTGATTTGCCCCTATTTAAAGGCAGCCATTGGGATAATTGATCCGAGTTCATGACTTTGTCAAGATCTGCATGGAATTTGATTTTACCGTTGCGAATTTGACCGTCATTACTGGAAAATAATTGACCTGTCATATCATTGTAAAACACAATATCACCGATCATTTTGTTGGAATATTTTTTGATCGTAATGGCCTTAAGCAAATCCAACTGATAGTCGACATTGTCACGAAAATCTGGCAGTGCAAAGGAAGCACTGATGATTGGATCTATAGCCAGCTGAAGCGACTGCTCCTCAAGGCTCTGCAGCAAGCTTTCCACTCTATCCCTGATCAGAAGCAGCGAGGTCTGATTGTCTTCTCGAATAACCGCTTTTTCTTTATTGATCACAAAATTATAATATACAAAGCCTGCCAAAATAACCGGAATACAAACTGATATACAACCTAACCAGATCATCCGGTGAAAGTAATACCCAGGTCTCGTATTCATATCAATAAGAAAAATATAAGCGCTTTCTATCCATTTCATAAACAGCTCCCTCTCCCCTCTACTGTTATTCAAATAAGGGGGGTTTTGTGAACAAGCAGTCATTATCCATAAAAATGTTCAGGAACGAATACAGCTTTGTATTTGTTTAAATCCGTTTTGGGATGATCTAGGTCCGTCATCACGTGGTTTTGCTGCAGTTCTAGTAATTTTTTAAGAAGTAATCCCGTTATTATATGTCCGGATGAGGGTAGTAATGCTCCAACGCCAACCGCGCCTGATAAGAAAATAAGATGGAGATTTCAGCTTGGCAAGTCGTTCCTTTAATCATAGGGCTAATTTCTATAAACCTTTAACATAGGCGATTCTTTGCAATATCTAACTTTTCCTTGATTCCTTCGAATCCACTTGTCACTGAATTGGCTTATGTATTTAATGTTGCCATACTCTGAAAAATCCAAGGCACATCGTGGCCGTCATCTTATCAATCATCCATAGAAACGTTGATATTCATTTTTTAAACCGCTTCTTTGAGTACATGATGGTTTGGCTTACTTTTCTTGATAGTTACTAGACTTATAGCATTATACGAGGACGCAAAAAAACACTTGAAATTACCCTTAATCAAGGTTCTCAAGTGTTTTGGAAGTTTGGTTTTACGTTGCTTGAACGAACAAAATCGCCTCTGTGTTTCTTATTGTGACCGAGCGGTACGGGTCGGTCAACCCCTCCGTCTTGCTCTGCACATTGCCCCTTTCAAGCAACTTCTTGTCCGTTCAAAGGGTCTTTGCCATGGATTCTTTACCATCGCTGTTTTAAATCAGCCCAGAATTCTGCAGCAATCTTTGCACGATTGCTGCAACCTCTGCTCTTGTCATGTACTTCACTTGATCATTCATCTGATGGGATCAAGCTTGTCGCGCGGATATTTTCCCGCACTCGGTCCAGCCGCTTCGTACCGGGAATTGGAACAATCTGCTCGCCCTGCGCGAGCAGCCAGGCGAGAGCCAGTTGGAACGGTGTGCAACGTTTGCGGGCAGATCGTCGAAGGTTCGGATTTGCCCGGTCAGGAAACCGCGTCCGAGCGGACTGTAAGGCACAAAGCCGATGCCGAGTTCATGCAGCACCGGCAGCACTTCGTTTTCCGCTCCACAGTGAATATTCGGTTTCCACCGCAGTGAGCGGATGAATCGCATGCGCACTACGAATCTGATCGGCTGTAGCTTCCGACAGGCCGATATAGCGAACTTTGCCTTCCTGGACAAGCTCCGCCATGGCACCTACCGTCTCCTCGATCGGCGTATTCGGATCGATGCGATGCTGATAATACAGGTCGATATAATCGATACCAAGCTGAAGAAGGCTGGCATCGACTGATTTTTTGACATAAGCCGGGTGTCCGTGCGATTTCATATCCGGCGAAACGATACCGAATTTGGTCGCAATCACAGCTTTGTCCCGGCGTCCTTTCAAGGCGCGGCCGACCATCCGCTCGTTACCGCCGAACTTTCCTTCCATAAATCCACCGCCATAAATATCCGCCGTATCGAACAGTGTGACGCCAAGATCAAGCGCGGTCATCATTGAGAATACCCGAAAACACCAGTTTTCATCTTCTGAATGACAATGTGGGTTCAGATTAACGCGATAAAAATTCGATATCTCTTCTTACCCATTCCAAAAGTTCATCGAGTGTATTAATACCCAGTCTCTTCGAGTGTATTAATACCCAGTCTCTTCCTCGGAATCCATACTCCATTATTGTAGAGAATAAAACTAGATCCACTTAGTCTAATATCGCCAACAATATTTTTTCTTCTGTGATGTTGTTTCTTAGTTATGCATTCTGCATTAAACAAATCTGACTTTAGATGCTTAATTATTCTCAGCTCAGGAATTTTAGCAAGTGCATTCAATACAACTTGATTGTCCATTACATCACCTCATTTAATGATATTCTACACTTTACCGTATTAGTAATACCCTTAGACCAACTCAGCACCGACTTCATGATAGCTATACTGCTGAAAGAAAGGAAACAAAAGCTCTGCCGTATCCACGCCCTTGAAGATCGGGGCGAATCAATTAAATATAGCAAGAGTGCTCAAATGTACTTGACGGTTAAATCCCTTTGCTTTAACATCAGTGGTGATAGGCAACGCCATTCAAATTTTCATGTAAACAAAATGTGAGATCCTCCTTATGGCAAACACGCTTCTTTTCAGCCCAATACTAATAACTTCGAACGATACGAAATCATATCCAGTCCATCATAAACCTCCTAAGCATTTTCGCAAAAAATCGGGTTCGTATAGCAGACTTAGTAGACAATCAAAAACGAGTTAGAAGTGCATATGATAAAAACAAATCATGAAAATTCTAATTTATTCGTTAGATACTTACTGTCGTATCTCTTCATACTACTGCTTCCTATCGTTGTCACCGCTTTTTTTATTTTTAGTTATTTTATGAACGTTCTAAAAGACGAGGTCATCACTAACAATTTTAATAATTTAAACAGATTTAAAATATAGTTGACCAGCAATTGTTAGGGTTGCAGAATACGAGCAACCAAATCATGTTTGTTAACAATTTGAAACCGTTTACACTGCTGCAGGAAGATCAGCTCAAGGACTGGAAGATCACCCAGGAGCTTCAAAATTATAAAGCCACCAACCGGTTTATCCATGAGATGATGATCTATTTTCGGGGAGAATCATTCCTTTACTCCAACAATAGTAGGTATACGTTTCCTATGTTTACCGACCATATTTATCAATTTAAAAATTGGAAACAAGACGATTTCTACAATGATCTTAATTCGGCTAACAGTATAACTGTACGTCCGGTAGAGGATAAAACAGACAATGAACGCTATATTAGCCTTATTTATCCTACTCTGCCGAACAATGTAGGTGCAACGGTTTTGTTTTTGGTGAAGGAGAGCACCATTCACGATCTTTTAAAGGATTATAAAAGCAAAAGCGCTAACTATTTGATTTTTGATCAAAACGGCCAGTTGGTTTCCCGTTTCGGGAGCGAAGAGTTTGATACAAACTCCAAACCATTAACTGACCTTATAACGCTAAGTCCTCAGGAGCTGTCACGTACTGTTACGTTAAATAATAATGAGTTTTTTCTCTTTTCACTCAAATCTCTGGAAACTGGATGGAAATATGTCACCCTCATCCCTGTCTCACATGTGATGGAAAAAGTCACAACCGTCCAGACCGGTTTATTGTACGGCTTGATTGCAATCCTGCTGTTGGGTGGTATAGCCATTTTTTTGAGTATGAATATGAACTATAAACCAATGGAAAAGATGCGGGATGCTCTAGCCTTTTTGTCCTTGCGAAACAGCGAATTAAGTGAAAAAGCAGAAAATAATAATACGGCAGCAAAAGACTACTTGATGTTTTCCTTGTTGAAAGGACAAATCCAATCCGTAGAAGAATTTAACGATAAAGGAAGGGATATCGGTCTCAACTTTACTAATCCGTTGTTAAGAGTTGTAATTCTTGCCTTTGATGGACAGCTTCATGCGGGAGCGGATAAACAACACTTACTAGAGACGGTGGAACAAGCAATGCTAGCCTATTTTGAAGGATATCCAAGAGAGCATATGACTGTAGTTGGCTTCCAGGATACCTTTGCGATATACAAAGCTCGAAATAACATCCCCTGTTATACGTCAAAGGGTTATAAAGAAGAATAACCTTTTCAAATCCAACGTTCATCATTCCACCGATTTGCAAGATGAGCAAAATCACAATGGTCGGCATAAGTCCGGGCAATGTAACATGGAGCATTTGTTTCCACCTGTTGGCGCCGTCGATGGTAGCTGCGTCATATAGCTACGAATCTATACCCGACAGGGCAGCGAGATAAATGATAGAGCCCCATCCCACCTGCTGCCAGACCTCGGAGCTAACATAGATGGTTCGGAACATATCTGCTTGAAGGAGCAAACTTTCCCTCTCTCCACCAAACCAAGTAATGAGGGTGTTTATTAGCCTCGCCTTTGCGGTAAAGTCCACAATCATCCCTGCAATAACAACAGTCGATATAAAATGGGGTAAATAGGTAATGGATTGTACCGTTCTTTTAAAGAGCGAATGCTTAATCTCATTAAGGAGCAGAGCCAGGATGATTGGAGCAGGAAAAGAAAACAAAAGCTGATAAATATTGTTCAAAAGTGTATTGCCTACAATTCTCCAAAAATAATAGCTGTCAAAAAAAGCCTGAAAATGCTTAAAACCTACCCAAGGGCTCCCAAGGATTCCTCTACCCGGAGAAAAGTCTTTAAAAGCAATGACCACTCCATACATCGGCACGTATTTGAAAATAATGTAATAAGCGATACCAATCAGAGATATCAGATAAATGTACTTATTTTTCATAAAATCTCTTTTTAGTGTTCTCCGATAAGTATAGAGATTTTGACTGATTTTTGATTTTTCAACATTTTTGCCCACAAGGTCTAGATTATCGATAACCCGGATCTCCTCCTTTCTTTTTAATTAATTGGGACGAGTTCTTTATATTCGCTTACTTCGGCTTGAGTTAAGCCTATCAGCAGTATCATTTAAACTCAATACTCACAATTTATATGCAATTTTTATTCTTGTCTCCATTGATTTTCCCAGAGCAACCTCGTCATGGTTCTGGACAATGCTCGTATCCACCATGCAGAAGACCTCAAAGCTTATGAATATTCCCAACCACAAAAAACAAACATATGTTCCATATTGACATAGAGGGTCTTGCTCTTGGCTACAGAAGACGCTCGCCAGCCCCCGTTCGGGACTTTCACCCTAGAGAAGACGTCCATGCTGGGCGTACTTAAAAAAGGTGTCGGGGTGAAATACCCCAACACCTTTTTTGTTTTGTTTCTATTTCAACGAATCAATCAAAGAAGCAATTTCAGGGTGCCCTGTTGGTGTTGTCTGCTTTGTCGGAATACATGGTTTTACCCGTTGCGCCGACTAAGAATCGATACGGCAGGTTGGCGTAAGGAGCCCACTTAGCGTTGTACTGGCCTTAAGGGCCTTTCCAGTAAGCGTAACGGAGGTTTGCGGCTGGGACGGGCTGATTACGAGCGGCGTTTTTCCTTCAGCTCTTTAATTCATTCATATGTCGCTGCCGCATGGCGATCTGCTCCCTGATTATTGCGCTATCGTTCTGCGTTAGCTTAAGAGCTAAACCTAAACCTAACTAAGCCTATACAGAAATTTGCTTGATGACCTTTGCTGGGCTACCACCTACGACCACGTTAGCAGGAACATCCTTTGTTACAACTGCTCCTGAAGCAATCACCGCGTTATTACCTATCTTTACGCCCGGGTTGATAATCGCTCTCCCGCCAATCCATACGTTGTGACCGATCGTGATCGGCTTTCCAAACTCCGCCCCTGAAATTCTTTCCTGAGCCCCCAGGGGATGAGTCGCAGTATAGATATGAACACCGGGAGCCAGGAAGCAATTATCACCTATACGAATTTCACAAACGTCGAGAAACACACAATCGAAGTTTGCATAGAAATTCTCACCAACATGAATGTTGTAGCCATAATCGCAGCGGAATGTTGGTTCTACGTAATAATTGTTTCCCGTTGAGCCAAACAACTCTCGCAAAAGTTCTATTCTTAGTTCATATTCTGTTTCAATCGACTGATTGAATAATCGTGTCAGCCGACGTGCGTTCAAACGATCCTTCACCAACTCCGGATCGGTCGCCTGGTAAAGTTCTCCACTTAACATCTTTTCTTTTTCTGTTTTTATTTGCATTGGTTTATTCCTTTCGTAGAGAGGTCCTTATCCTATCCTATTATATTATAACTTAATAGTTATCTTTTCTCCCGCCATGCAGATATAACTTGAAACATTACCTTCTACTGTTATATTTATTTTTATATTCCTATGGCATCGTTCGATGGACGTGTCAAATTCTTTTCCAAAAGCTTTAATAGCTTTTAATGACATGATAGGCCATTCTTCGGGAAGATTAGGAGTACAAGTAAAGGTGTCAAACAAGCCTCTATTCCACCTAATCTTTAATCCTCGCTCGCCCATGATTTCGACTATATCTTGATAGCTTAAACTATATTTCAAATACCACCTTACCGTTAGTAAAATGATCGCTGATTCATATTGCTTTCATTTAAATTAATCCATTTTCGTCTCCAAAATAAGTTACTCATCCCATGACTTCATTATCAGTTACGTTATCATGATTTAGAGCTTTGCACCACTTCCGGGATGGCTGTATATCATTCATTTCCGATCAGGTCCATTCGCTACAGACTTGCCATACAGTTTGCGGTATTGTCCGGGAGTTATCCCCTCATACGCTTTAAATTTACGGACATAATTCGGCAGGTCGATGTACCCGCAATGCTGGACAATATTTTTGATAGGCTCCGCAGTTTCCGTAAGCAAACGCTTCACTTCCTTCATTCGCATTTTCGTTACATAGTCGATGAAGGTGGCTCCGACTTGTTCACGAAACAATTTGACAATATGCGATACGGAGACACCGCACTCATCGGCCACGAGATCCAAGCTTAGCCCCGGATTCCGGTATGACTTATGAACATATGTGATCATCCGTTCGACAAGCTCCTCATGGCGTGTTTCCTTCATTTTTTCAACCAAACCGCACACAGAATCGATTAAATTCCGGAGCATCTGCTCCCAATTCTTCCAATGTTTGAAAGGTCATCAAATTTTCCAGGTCACGGGCAAACACATGTTTATCGAGCGCTTTGATCTCTTTGATAAAATTATTCGCGATATCAAAACATACGTATCGCAGCATTAATAACGATGAACTTCGGCTTATAAGCGCTTTCATAATAGCATCCAGATTTTCACGTGCGACTGACCGATCCCCCTGCCTTAAGCTTTGATTAAGACGGATTTGCTCCTCAATGGGATACCAGTGTTCTTGCTCGCTGTCGGCCTTTATTTCACCGAATTGATGGTAGCCTTCCTGCCCGGTTACAACAGCATGCTCCAGACATGCCGAAGCCTCGACATAAGAGCGGTTTATATGAAGAGGATCCGTCACGACGGAACCGACCGCAACGATCGGTATAACGTCCAGATGCTCCTGAACCAGTTGCGCGAGGAATTGTCCATGAACTCGTTGGGCGTCCTCGTTTGATTCATGAGCATCAGCATTGATGATTGCCGCGATCCACCGTTCCTCGGCAGGCTCCACACCGTATAGATTAACTTTTCCCTGGGAATACGGCTCTAACAGTTTCAATATTTGATCTTTAATCAGAGGGGTTAATTGTGACGGTTCTTTTGATGTAATCGTAATAACATAAAACAAAGGATGGGGAAAACGAAGCTCCAAATCTTCCTGCCAATACAGCAGCTCACCGTGAGTATCGAGTTTGCCGCCCAGCAGCTTCAGCAGTAATTGCTCCCTGATTGCTTCATGGTGCATATCAACTCTCTCCCGCAGCTTTTTGCTTGTATGGATCGCTCGCCTTCCATCTGTAACAGTAACTTCCTCACGTATTTGCTTTTGTAAATCCCATCCTGATTGGATAAGTGCTGGTGTTTGTATTTAGAGCATATATCGCGTTCTGATAAGTTTTTTTGTTCAAGGTAAGCCCTCCTAATTGACGATCACCAGAAAAATTGTTCCTTAGACTCATTCCACAATCCAACTGGAATTTCCTTTATTCGACAGACTTTTTCCATCATTGTACATCACAACAAAAACACCTACATAACATTAAACGTTTGTTCGCATGAAAAAACCTTCCAAAAGGAAGGTCGTTTAAATTTATGTATTCAGTAATTATGAACAAGCCTGCATGTCTGATTCTTTTATCCTAATCTATTTTGGAAATTTCACTATATTTTTTAAAATTGTCTAGAATCGCCTGCCAGCCTGCTTTTTGCATCTCAATCTCATTAGTAGCTTCTGCTTCAAAAGCTTCAGTTACTCTAGTCTCGTTATCATGACTAATAAAAGTAACAGTAGTTTTTCGTCCATCTCCAAGAGTGAATCCAATAAATTCATTTTTCTCACTTCATCATAAACCCCACCAAAATCAAATCCAAAACTTCCATCCTTTGCTTCCATTCTTGTAACGAATTTTCCGCCAACCCTTAAATCATTTTCGGCATTTGGTGCATGCCATTCATCAGTAGCAAAATACCACTTTGTTATATGCTCTGGTTCTGTCCAATACTCCCACACTTTTTCAACTGGTGTATGAACCGTGGCTTCTACCGTTATCATTACTTTATTACCTGTTTCCATTTTACCGCCTCACTTTTAATAGATTTAGAATCATAGTTAATTATATATGTTAAAAGCATCATCTTAAATTGCGACTATGGGCAGTTGATTTACCCTCAAAATACGCCTTTTACCAGATCTGCTCAATCCTCTCGATATTTCCTTACCACGCACTCCAATGTGTGGAGTATACAGTGACAACAAAAACATGATAGTGTCCGAAGGAATAGTGTTTGCTCTAGCTTATCAGATTTCTTTATACATGATACCCCCAACCATTGGTAGGGGGGTTATCATGTCTTATGCACTTTTCTCTTGCTCTAGAAAGGCTTCGATTTGTTTCTTATGGTGTTCGTCATGATGTATGAATACATTAACAAACTTCTTATATGTATAGTTCCAGTTATTAATAGTGAATTTGTTTGTATCATCATATTTTTCTTTTAGTAATTCAAGCAACTGTTGTCGTGTCTTGATTAAGTCATCGATAAGTACGTCTAAGGTAGTGTATGCTTGGGCAAATACTGCGGCTTCTTGGTTATGCTTCTCAATATCCACGAAGAATAATTTTGCCCCCTCCGCCATACTTGGAAGCATCATTTCTAAACTGTTCTTATCCCAGTGCATAATGTGAGTTAGAATCTCCCTGAGAGACCATTTCCCCGTTGATATAGGTTTTATCCAGAGATCTTTGTCAGTCTCCCTCAATTTTTCCACCCAAGGTAAAAAATCAGTGAACTGGTTCAATGTCTTGTTCTGCTTAACAGCCATCGTAACTCTCCCTTCCAAATTCTTATGGATAACATACCACAAAATCCCAATAAAAGCAAACAAATGTTCTTATTTTTAGGTTGATTATTTACTGTTGGGCTCATTTCAAAAAAATATCTCACAGGCATGAGCACGATTAAGCATATAATATTATGAACTTTTCCTTCATTCGGCACTGGGTGGGCTTCTTAGGAAAGCATTACCTGAGAAGTCCTTACAAGCTGCTGTATAGAGTTTCAGAGCATAATAAATATAGTGCCATAAAACCGCATAGAATCAAGGTTTTTCATATTCGTTTGTGTTCTTTTATAGTGATTTGTTGCCCTTGATGTTAATGTTTCACATCAATTTCACATCAATATGAGAGTTGTACAAAAGATCACCCCATACCCTGTAGATTCGATGTGCCATAAACGACAAGAAGCACCTGCTCCTGTCCGGAAGTGATGAGGACAAGAAACAAGTGCTTCAAGAATACGTTGACTGAGTAGTAATCCAACCATCCACCGATATCAACCATTACGGTGCGGAAATCACGTACAGGGTTTTCAGCAATGGAGACGAGGGGAGTCGAGCCCCTGTCCGAAGCTAACGCCACATAGGCTTCTACGGGTGTAGTCACAGTCTTGATGTCACTTGAGAGTTACTAGAATTAGTAACGAGCTGACTTTCCATTGCTTCCAAATCACTCAGTACATGATCATACATCTAGGAGAAGCGAAAGGCTTGTCTTCTCATCCACATCGTTGCAACCCACTTTTCCCCTTTAATCACTGGCGTACCTGCATGCAAGGTGAAGTCGTTTAATTCATGATTATTGTAAAAATATTCGAAGTAGACCGCCATTCCTTTGTTTGGAACAACAGAAAAATTAAGCATGGGGAACGCCGTTTCTCCGCCTTCCTCCACATCATTCAAATACATCACGAGCGTACTAATTCGATTGTTGGCACTTGCTCGACTCGTTTCTGCGAAGAAATCATAATGAGGTCGATACTCTTGGCCAGGGGTATACAGAAGAACTTGCAAGCCATCACTATGCTCGATAGGAATATTCATAATTTGAGAGAATCGCTTCTCGATTCTTGTAATCGTCTCATTCTCCTCACAGAACACCCCACTACTCGTTCTAATTTGATTGACCGCATGATCTTCGCCTATTTTTGAACGTTGCAATTGTTGCCTAGAATGTTTAATTAGCTCATCGCATTCCTCATCGCTAAGCACATTTCCTAGTACGACAATCAGAGGTGCCTCATACTTGGCAAGAATTCGAATCTCTCGATCTTCTGTCTTGATCGTATTTCCAGCATGATCAAATATCGTCCGTTCTTTCTCTGTCGTATTCCCTATCATCCTTATACGGCCCCTATACTATGACATCCACCATAAAAATACGATACCATAAAATGGGATTTTTTACTCTACAAATTTCAGAAAAATCAAAATAATTAAACTGCCTGGTATTGGTGGAGGCGAGGATAGTATCGATATTCAGATTTAAGTTGCTCCCGATGCTCACTCGACGATGACTACCTTAGCGGTGAATATCGATCCCGCACTCCCTTCGCTTACGCTGCGGTCCGTGCGGACTGAACCCCAGAAAGGGGCAACTCCCTGTCTTTCCTTTCCACACAACGCAAAAAGGACACCTCAGAGGTGTCCTTTTTCATGTTCGTGGAGGCTAGGGTAGTCGAGCCCCCTGAATGTTCTCTTTGAGCACTCTCACGGCTTACGCCGCGTCCACATCGCCACACAGCATCTACGGGTAGTCAATTTAAACAGGGGCACTGTGTCTCTACCATCCATATTATCTTCGAAATCAACCTCTTCTAAGTATTTCTCTGTATTATTGAAGATGATAAACCCAGTTAATCCGCCATAATCGTGATGTCAACTGAAAATTATGGGAGCTATAAGCAATATCTACAAATCCAAAATAAAGAAGAAGGAGCTACAGGCTAAGCTGCATTCCCCTCCCTTTATAATTGAAACAAAGCATATTATATACGATGAGTCCCCAAATAAGTGGCTTGTCAGTACTTTCTACTTAGAAGCTTTTTCCTAGTACATGAGCTTGTTTAATTGCCTCCATGTTCAGTCCCCAAACCGAAACTTTTTTTAACGAATTTTTCGTGCGGCTGCCACGACATATGCTCCTCGGGCAAGCGTTCCAGAATACGGCGCGTAGTGGCCAGTTCATACGATGCGTCGCCGACGATCAGTTGTTTGACCATAAATTCCTCTCCTACCTTATAGAGTTTAGCATACTATAAATTCCAGTCGAGTGGAAAGCTCTCTGGTTAACCGACTATGATATTGCGCAATTCTGCCCAGTTAAATGAGCGGGTTGTGGTGCAAAAAATTCTTGCACCACAACCCTAAATCGTTCGGATGGTCTAGCCCTAGCCGTCTTCCAGCTTTTGTTTGAGCCAGGCGCTGCAGATCGTCGAAGGCTACTTGTAATTGGCCAAGAAATCGACTGCAATAATAGTTGAATGAGGCACTGGAAGGGTAAGAAAATGCCTTGAAGGAACAACATCCCTCAAGGCTAAATTTATAAATTATTGCTGGAAGCATGCCGGTACATATCTTATTATCCCTTTTATTGTTAATATTTTTATAGCTTATACAGCTCACGCGCATTTTCATAAAAGATACGGTTATGCAAGGTTTCTGGCAATTTCGGGAAAGCAAGCCTCGGAGAATCAAAGTCCCAATGTGGATAATCGCTTGAGAACATCATGATGTGTTCGGCATCCATGGCCTCCAGTGTGTTGAGCAAATGCTTGTCATTGTCAGGGCGCTCAAGAGGCTGCGAGGTCACACGAACATGATCACGCAAATATTCACTTGGCCGTTTTTTCACCCAGGGCACTTCATAACGCAGCGCCTTGTACTCAGCATCCAAACGCCACATCAGCGTAGGCAGCCAGGCAGAACCGCCTTCAACCATAACCACTTTAAAGCCAGGAAACTTTTCAAATACACCTTCCGTAATAAAGCTGACCAAATGAGCCTGGAAAGCTAGGGACAGGCATGTATGCCATTCAATATAATGGGTTGGATAACCCGGTGACGGTTGAATATTGATTCCCATTCCATCCGTGCCGGGGTGGATAGCCAGAGGAAATCCATGGCGCTCGCAGGCTTCATAAATAGGATAATACTGCCGTTGCCCAAATGGCGCCCGTGCACCAGAATCCGTCATTACTTGTACGAAATGTGGATGCCCAGCCCAACGTTCGATTTCTTTCGCGGCAGCAATAGGATCCTGATGCGCAATCGTTATTGAACCTTTGAACACGCCATCCGGGTTGTATTTACCTAACCACGTATCCGCTTGCCAGTCGTTGTAAGCCGCAGCGACAGCAGTAGCGAAATCAGGATCGGGATGCAGATTGCAGAAAGCTCTCGGCAATAAAATCGCATGGGCAACATTGAAAGGCTTAATATGCTGCTCACGGAGAAATTCTGGATCGCTCCCCTCAGGTCCTCCGTTAGTCGGCTTGGCATCCAGACGGGCTCCGTGAACCGGATTGCCGAATAAACCGCGCCCGCCGCCATTATGCCTGCTTTTCCATGGCATTTGCATATAGGAACGAATCTCATCAATGCTTTTGGGCATCGGGTGAACGTCACAATCGATAATACCTTTATTCATTTTAATCATTCCTCCACTTCATATTAAATATAGATAATGACCAATCCTGCTTCTACCTTAACGGGGTAGGTTTCAACTTCTGCCAAGGCTTCTGCAACTGCCGCAGATTCTGCCGCTGCAATTGCCACTGATCCTGTCGCAGCTATTCCCTCAACTGCTTCTTCCAGCTCTATAGCAACCTCATAGGTTTTAACCATGCATTTATGCGGGTCGTAAATCGATTTGCCCGTGGTTAGATCAAATTCCCATCCATGCCATGGGCAGCGGACAATCTCCCCTTGCCTCCCATAGATGTATTCACCAGGTTCAGATGGCAATGTCATTCCGGTTACGGTGCCCACACACAGGGGTGCTCCTTGATGTGGACATGTATTTTTCAATGCATGATACATACCGTTAACATTAAATAGCCCTACAGATCGACCTTCCAAATCCAAAATTTTTCTTGTGCCCTGGGGCAGCTCAGCCACTGTACCCACAATATGTCTTCCCACTTTAATTCCACCTTTATTTATTGTAATAGCCTATTAAATTGTAAGAACTCAGTCCGTTTAAGCTAAAAAATAGTTATCATGGCCCGGTATTACGATATCAGCGATTTCGGCGATTCGATTAATCGATTCCACGGTCGCATCAGGATCCACATTGTTGAAATAACCTTGCTTAGTACGATAAAAGTCCTCGGTCATTGCAGCATCCGATGCTAACACTATATTGCCTTCAGCCGCCTGAAAGACAAGACCTGTCAGACCCAGCGTATGACCTGGTAGGTGAATGTATTCAATTCCCGCTGCAAGCGGGGCTTCCGCAGGCTTTACCCCAGATAAATGAGGGTCATCGGGATTTTTCAAGTATTTAAATTCCTCTTTTGCCATTAATAACGTCGCTTTCGCGAAGGCATGGATGTCTACAACATGGTCGCCATGCGAATGTGTCAAATAGACTATATCAATATCTTCATGGGTCAACCCACAGCGCGCATCCAAAATGCGAGCCATTTCCTCTCTAGGAAACGAAGGGTCAATGAGGATGTTCTTGCCTTCGGCTACTAGCAGCACAGTGGTACAAAACGCTTGTCTATGCGCCTTTCCCTCATCCTCACCCCAAAATCTATTCCTACTAAGGCATCCCAGTGTCAATAGCTTCCACTTAATAAGTCCATCCTTTACTTCCATCGTTATTTGGCTCCCTTTCGCTCATCATCGGTTTGATAAATACGCGCTGTCAACCGCGGAATATCGGATACATCTACCGTTGGAATGAATGCTTCTAGCAAACGAATATTTTGCTCTACTTCCTCGGGCCAACGCATCCCGATATTTAAAACGTCTACTCTCGAATCAGACAATAGAAACTTCATACATAAGGCATACACATCCGTATTAGCCAACACCTGTGGCTCCAGGTATTCGAGAGTTCGTTGAAATATACCTGAAGTCATTGGTCTCATAACGGCTACTCCAATATTGTTCTCTGCCGTTTTTTTTAGCAAATGAAGTGCTGCAGATTGGTAAATAATATTGTAGCAGGGCTGTACGACACTGAAATGTCCACTATCAATTAAATCGAGTGCCGAGAACGGCTCCTCTGTCGTAAGCCCCAGCCATCTGACTTTGCCTTGGCTCTTCAGTGACTCCAATGCCTCCAAGGGTCCATCATTAAGAATATGATAGGTATCCGCAGGGGTATACATGCCTCCATGAAATTGAATGACATCTACATAGTCCGTTTGTAGCCGGCTTAAGCTTTCTTCTACACTTTGGATTACAGAGGCTTTGTCCAACCCCTTCCAACCGACCTTGGTTGCCAGATAACAATCTGCACGCCTGGTTTTGAGCACATCACCTATAATACTCTCGCTATGTCCATTGCCGTAGCTGGGAGCTGTATCGATATAATTGATCCCTGCATCCAACGCCGTATGAATGGTACGAATAGCTGTTGCGCGGCCTTCCGTACTGTAGGGATCCCATCCATTCGCTTTATTAACTCCAGAGAAGGGGTAGCCCCCGAGTGCAATTCTGCTCACATGCAGCTCTGTCTTGCCAAGTGTAGTATATTTCATTGTCAACACTCCTCTTTTATCCAATCTATTAACCCATTTATTTAACTATATTTTTGCCTTCTTTGTTGTACCAGTCCGTCCAAAATTGGATTGCTTTATCTCCGCCAGACGATTTCCAATTTTTAACATAATCATCCCAGGTGGAATCGATATCTGCGTTACCCAGCACCGCTTTAACTTTATATTCATCCGAAATTTTGGTAAGGCTGAAGCTGGAGAGCTCTGGGTAATAAGGCAAGGCAGCCTGGAGCTTATCCAAGGCGCCATTCTTGATTGCATTATCAAGCCTATCGATGGATGCCTTCGGATAGACTAAGCCCAAATAGGATTTAACTTCATCATCATATTGGCCCGGATTAACCATCGAGAAGCCCCAATGCAGCGAATGCTTTTGCTTAAGGATTTCCGGTTTGCCATTGGTCATTTTATACTCATCATCTTCCACACCAAGGTACAGCCACTTCTTGCCCTCATCCGAGCAAACCCAATCAAAAAATTTCATTAGTGGCTCTACATTTTTACTGGTTGCGGGAATTCCGATATAATGGCGATTAATGGAGCTGTAACTGAATTTGGCCGGTGCTCCATCCAGCTTGACAGGCAAATCGACGGCTTGCCATACTTTATCAACGGTTCCATCTTCATACCCGGGGAATTGATTGCCATGCCAGAAGTTGTTAGTAATCCCATACTTCCCTGTTTTTAATTTGTCCATATAAATTTGCACATTGGTCGTTACAAACTCAGGATCCAGAAGCTTATCCTTGACCAATTTTCTCATGAATTTCAAAAATTCTTTATACTCGTTGGTAATCTCAGGTGGAGTTACTTTGCCATCAATAATTTTATAAAAGTTGGCATCCATCGATGCTGAGAACATTTGTCCCACATACTGCAACCCAGCGTTGCTTATAAATCCGAAGGTATCATTCTTGCCATTGCCATCGGGATCCTGCTCCGTAAAAGCCTTTCCTACCTGATAAAACTCCTCTATCGTTTTTGGTGTTTTCAGATTAAGCTTTTCCATCCATAATTTATTAATATATACATTTTGTGTAAGTGCATCAAATCGGGAATAAGGGAAGGCGTAGATCTTGCCATCTTTAGTAACGGGTAGAAAAGCCTCCTTTTTCATAAATTTAGCGATATTGGGATATTTGGCAGTGTCGTTGATATAAGGAGCTAAGTCTGTGAGCAAGCCTTGATCGGCAAATTTGAGAATCGTATCCCTAGTGCTCGTCATAAATGCGTCCGGCGGGCTCCCTGAAGCCATCATAATATTCAGCTTATCTGCATAACCAGCAGAGCTAGGGGCATCCAATGCTACTTTAACGCCCGTTTTTTTCTGTAAAAAATCAACATATTTATTTTTGAGCAAGGTTCCTTCCGTCAAATCGACATTAAAATCGAACATGTAATTCACGGTAACCGGGTTGTCCGCAGTTGGTTGTACTGACTCCCCAGGTTTTACGGCGGTGCTGCAGCCAGACAATGCTATCATCATCGCAGACGTGCCAATTACTGAAGTTTGAAGCCGTTTCGAATATTTCCCCATAATGTGCCTCCCTTTTCATATAGACAACGGAACCAGCAGCTGTACTGGCGAAGTAATTAATCAATCCCTGTCCAGCTACAGCTACACGCTTTCCTATGCCCTACCAAGAATGATAGCGATTTAATGGCAAAAATAAATGTCTATTAATTTAAAATAAGAGCTTAAATTTAGTTATGTATTGTCCAAATTTTTTGTACATAGGGATTTATCTGAAAGCGCTTGTCGTTTTATTTTTTAAATACATAGTTCGAAAAACAGCAGGGGTAACATCATGATTTTTCTTGAAATTGCGTATATACGAATGCACGGTATCATAACCGCAAACTTTGGCGATTTCCTGTACAGTCAATTCCGTTTCTTTGAGGCAAATGATAGACTTTTCAACTCGCAAATCATTAACATAATCTATGAAATTAAAACCCAGATTTTTTTTTATAAAACTGCTCAAATAGGAGGGATTCATGTGAAATTCCTCAGCCAGGTTGCTTAACGAAATGTTTTTATCGAAATGGTTGTTGATATGCAATAAAATTTTTTCCATAATGATCGTGTCCATATTGTTTTCCATGCTTTTTTTGTAGCTGAGCACCTGGCTGCAGGCTCTTAGAATATAAGCCTTTTTCTCCTGGATCATCTCATAGCCGTAAAGCATCACAAAAATGTCCTCTTGAAATACATCATTGATCGAATAACCAAGCTCTAGTAAATACTTGACAATGCTGTATAAAATATTCGAGTAAACCGCATTCATCGCATCTAACGAGAACAAGTGATTATCGATGCTATGTTCAAAAATTTTGTTCAGGCTTTTTTCAATTTCGTCAATATTTCCTTTGCGGATACAGTCGGCGATATGATTAATTTCCTTTAGTGGGTAAATATAGTCGTCTTTTTCAATCAATCGAAAATTTTTACATTCAATAATTGAATCCCGCCCATAAATGACCCGATAATCCAGACCTTTGACTGCTTGGGCATACAGATTCGGAATTTGTTTGATTTCATTGGAAATTTCCGTTACAGCAGCACAAACAGACAAATTGAAATTTTCCTGAATTTCTTTTTGCACATAGCAAATGGTTTTTTTCAATTCTAAGATTACTTTTTCCGGCTTTTTCCCCGATGCAATAGTTAATAGAACAGCAATCTTGTCGAGATCCGTTTTAACTACAAAGGGAATATGATCGACCATCAGCATGTACTTGATTGCCTTCAATATCGATCTGCTGATCGTATGGCGGTCTTCACTTTGCGTATTCAGCAAATTTTTGTAATAATCATTAACCTGAAAAACGATAATCAGGTATTCCCGGTCGACAAGATCGATTGTAAACTCACTGGTTTTGTTAATAATTTCTTCTCTTGATGAAACTTTACCTGTTAAAATATGGGAGATCAGCGTTTCCCTCAAATCATCGATATTATCCTTTAAATTCTGGCTATAGCGCACCAGCGGCTTTGAATACATTCTCTTGAAGTAAGGAAAGGTTATAATAGATAAAATAAGCAGCACAATTGTCGCCAGGGCCACATACAGAATCGTTTGATTATCGTATTGGATATCGCTTAGAATCTCGCTGTAAGGAACAATATAAGCGATCTTTACCCCTTTGTTCTTGCCATTGGAGACAGCAAAAAAATAGGTTTGTTTATTCCATTTCACATAACCTGTGTTCAAAATTTCATTGTGGGTCAATTCATTTTTTAGCATCTCTTCCTTGCTGTTTTCGAAAACATTCAGGACTTCATTGTTTCTATAGGTGAGCACATTTCTTTTATCATCAAAAAGAATAATACCGCCCGAATTATTTTTTATTTCAGTCAGCAATTTTTTCTCATTGATGTTCACGACCAGCACACCACCCTCTGTGCCGCTTGCGGGAATCGTTGTTACATAAGGAATAATCATATTGACTCCCGAATCCGTCTGCCTTTCGACTCTCGATTTACTAAAGGCCGTTTTCTCCTTGTTTTGCAAATATTCTGTTAAAACCAGCTTCCCAGGAAAAGCTTCAAGATCCGATATCATAAAATTGGTTGAAAAAATTTTGTTTGTTTTTCGGTTGTACAAATAAATCGAGGATATTTCCGGATCGGAATTGATAATGCTAATAAATCTCCTTTGAATTTTATATAGCGTGTAATAATCCAAATTATTGTTATCATTATATTGGGCCCATTCATTCGTATCATAATCCGTAGCGATCTGATAGCTGATCGAGCCTATTTTTTGTACGAGTGTTTCCACTATGCTGTTCATTGTCTTATAATCAGAAATATGATTGTCTATTTTCTTTTCAATAGCCACATAATGATTTTTGACCATATACAGCATAGCGGCGCAATAAAATAAGAGAGTGATACTCACATATAAAATAAACAGCCGCTTACCAACATTATCCCCATTAGGTTTGGAAGAGAAAATCATTGTTATTCCTCCTCTCATATGATGCTCGGATGCATCAAAAAGGTAACGCTTACAATGCCGAACGTTTGTTTGACATTGTTATTTTACTACACCTGAGCTGGAATTCAAAGCCATTAACGCACACAATTCCTCTACTAATTCGATCGTCTTGACCGCATCCACCAGGTCAGCAGACGGCGGCTTTCCTTGCACAATTATATGAACAAAATCATTAAATAAATTTTCAAAGCCAATATAAGAGAAGTTGGACATATGGCCATTATTCAAGCTCCATTTCAATGTATCGTTTTTCTCGTAGAGTGAATCGACTGTTCCCGCTTTTCGCATTCCCCCTGGTCTCCTATATTCTACGCTCCTGATATTATCGATAGTAATTAAGTGCCCCACTCCGGTTATTTCAACCTGTTCCATCGGGTAGCTGCCATCCTGCAATGAGCTGGTCTGCAGCATTCCAATCGCGCCCAGCTCGTTGACGAACGATATATTAAATCCGAGTCTTGTGCGGTCAACTCGTTTGACATCGACATGGGTTAAAGAAATCTCGCCCATCAAATAACGTGCCAAATCTAGATGATGGATAATATGCTTATAGATGAATGCATGCTCAGATTCATACTCGGAGGCTTGATATTTAGCGAGATACATCGTCAATTCTCCGAACTCTTCCCTTTGCAATATTTCTTTGGCCATTATGTATGCAGGAGTGTACCGTTTATTAAGCCGCTGCATCACATAACAATTTGTTTTCCTTTGAAGCTCCAGCAGCTCTCTTGCCTCCTTCGACGTGAGACAGGCCGGACGTTCCGTTAGCACATGGACGGCAGACTGCAAGCAGGCCTTGACGATCATATAATGCGTGTCGATCTCCTCCGGAAAACTGATTACTGCGTCCAGATGTTCTTGGTCCAGCATTTCATTATAATCTGAGTAGGTTTTAAGTACGTTATACCGCTGTGCAAACTTGGCCGTCCTCTCTTCATCCGGGTCGCATATTGCCGATAAGCTAATCGGCAAATGCTTCGTACAGTCATATACAAAGTTATATACCAAGCTGTTGCAACCAATTAATCCGACCTTTAACAAAGCTTCCAAGATATCACCCATCCTCTTTTTGGAATCAACCCTTCACGGCCCCTAGCATAACACCCTTCATAAAATGCTTTTGAATAAATGGATAAACAATAATAATAGGCAAGCTTGATGCAAAAATAGCCGAAGATCTCAATGTCAATGAAGATACACCTTTAGTCATCGCGGTTGCATCGCCGCTGGCGACAATATTTTGCATTTGCACAACCATATTTCTGAGGAAAATTTGCAATACCTGAAGCTTGGGTGAATTGGTGTAAATGACTGCGTCCAAGAATGAGTTCCAATGCCCTACAGCCGAAAACAACGCAATCGTTGCAATGACCGGCATCGACAAGGGAAGAATAATTTTGATTAAAATATAAATATCATTAGCACCATCGATTCGTGCTGATTCTTCCAGACTTTCCGGCACATTCTCGAAAAATGACCTTAACAGGATAATATTCCATGTGCTTATGGCTCCAGGTATAATTAAAGCCCAGATCGTGTCAATCAATCCCGTTGCTTTCACGATTAAATAAGTTGGAATAATTCCACCGTTAAACATCATGGTAATAATAATAAATAGCATGAAAAATTTTCTGGCTGGCAAATATCTTTTGGATAGCGAATAGGCGAACGAGCATTGTAAAATTAAATTTACTAGCGTGCCTAGTGTTGTTCGAGTCACCGTCATATAGAAAGCGCTTAAAAATTTATCATTAAACAATAATGTTTTGTAAGCCTCCAAAGTAAATCCTCTTGGCAAAAGCATCAATTCCCCTTCTGCAATTAAATCTGGATTACTGAGCGAAGCGACTAAAACATAATAAAATGGGAT
The DNA here is from genome assembly GCF_011440305.1 of Paenibacillus agricola. Classification (GTDB taxonomy): domain Bacteria; phylum Bacillota; class Bacilli; order Paenibacillales; family NBRC-103111; genus Paenibacillus_S; species Paenibacillus_S agricola. The sequence goes on from NZ_JAAOIW010000009.1 coordinate 145,095, forward strand.
AAAGGTAACCAGACCAAACAAGATTAATACACTATAGATGAGAACATTATAAACGCCGCCTGTTTTCAATGCTGCCACTCACTTTCACTCCTTTTATTACCACATGGATACATCACTATATTTTTTGGCTATTGTGTTGACTACATAGATGAGAATAAATCCGATAACAGCTTGGAATAACCCTAGTGCTGTTGTTAGGCTGAACCTTAAATCTTGAATACCTACCCGATAAATATAAGTGCTTAAGACATCACTGACGTCATAGACGGCTGGATTATACATTATAAAAATTTGTTCAAATCCTACATCAAGCAAGTAGCCAACCTTCAAGATTAACATAATGATGATGACATTTGTAATACCAGGTAGCGTGATGTGGATTAGTTTCTGCCAACGATTGGCTCCATCAACCGTTGCCGCTTCATACTGCTCCTGTTCCACACCGGCTAATGCAGCCAAATATATAATTGTCCCCCAGCCCGCTTCCTTCAAAATATTGGTGCCTACGAGGATACTCCTGAAATATTGGGATTGAGTGAGAAAAAAAATGGGGTCACCCCCAAAATATTTAATAATCTGATTAACAAAGCCTTCATTGGGACTGAGAAATTGAATAATGATTCCCCCAAAAACAACCCAAGATAAAAAATGCGGAAAGTAAATTACGGTTTGAATCGTTCGCTTGAAAAACATGTTTTTAAACTCGTTCAGCAGCAGAGCCAATATAATCGGTGCCGGAAACCCGAAAATTAAGTTGTACATATTGATGATCACTGTATTTTGCAGCACTAAATAAAATTCGGAAGAAGAAAATAAATAGTTGAAATATTTCATACCTACCCAGGGGCTATTCCAAATTCCCAGCGCGAAGTTGTATTCTTTAAAAGCTATGACCAAACCCAACATGGGCAAGTAACGATAAATGATATACCAAACAATTCCTGGCAGCATTAGTGCATATAAAAACTTGTACTTAAGAATGGTCTTTAAAAAACTGGGCATTATGCTCGTTGCTGCTTTGCTGCTGGACTTTTTTTTAACCTGAATATATGGCAATTCCATCTTCCCCCTCATTTTATAAAATTAAAATTCATTCATTGGTTTACCTCAGGAAATGGTGTGGTCTGCATTATTTAATATGTTATAGGGGCAGTTATCCAATGTAAATGAAGCTTTTTCTGTTGATGTCTATTTTTTTACATATGCGTTATCTAATTTTCAAAAAATAATTAGACATTGCTTAGACCTCACATTCCGCACCCTAACCAAGTGGTAGCGAATGGAATTTTGAGGGAAATGAGCCATAAAAACGGAGACGGCGTTGACTTAAGGAACAAAACCATCGCTACAACAAACGGATTGTATTAGCCAAGATAGATCGATTCATCCATGCCGTGCTGCCCACTGGTCGATGTGCTGGCGAAGTTCTATATACCAAAATTATCTATTTTTAGAGGCATAGGAGTGCGGAATGCGTAGCCATGATAACAATTGATTTTAGTTCACTGGAACGTATGGCGCAGTAATCAGTGACTTATTTTCGTGAACGGGAAGATGCTTTGCTTAAGTGATTTAGTAAGTATCCAATATTCCGTTTCAAACGAAAAAATAATAAGATTGAGGAAGAAACAGAGGTTATTAAAGAAAGGCCACAGAGAACAGGCTCTATGGGTAGTCAATCTACAGCAATACAACATTCAAACAGAAAAGCAACGAATCGAAGAGATCATAAGGCTGATTCGAAAAACCGATTTCTCTAGTTATAGAAACATACTGATAACGGAAGAGATGAGAATCGGGGAGGTTGCCGCTATAGCTGGTGTTATTCCATCCGCTATGGAAAAGGAGAGGCTAATACGCTCTGAGAGGAATCCGGAAAACGGATACCGGGTCTTTACACAGCGAGAATTAAAAAAAAATATTATTATCAACAGTTTAAGGAAGACAGTCTATTCTATTGAGAGAATGAAACCGTTACTTGAAGCTTAGAGTCACAAAATTAACTGCTATTGAACACTCTTTCCAGGTAACTCTGCAGAAGCTAAATGAGCAATTGGCACAAATCAATTGAAAGGCATATCAGAAATGATGAGATACATAGACAATTTTGCAAAGTAAAGCTATCTTGCCCGTTACTTCAACAAACGAAAGAGGAGCCGCTGCAAAGCAAGCTCCTCCACATGGCATAACCCCATTTTTAAGAAGTATCTATGTTGTGCAAGAGTATACTTGCACGTTCTCTGCTATATGTCTTTAACTACCCGTCTACTTCAATGAAACAGGGAGCAGCACCACTTCGCCCTTGCCAGCTAGCATCTCAACAGTAACTTTAGAATGAAATTAATATGCCTGTTTTATCATCGGGCCTCAAGTTCTTCTGCAGTTCCATCTCTTCCCGATTGCTCATAAATTGCTCAAGCCCAATATCCAGCACCAGCCTGAATATGTTATCCAGCTCGTTTTCATCTTCAAACATTCCTTCTGATACTACGAGCACATGCTTAAGTCTTTCCTTGGCTATCAATCCACTCTGAATATATTGGACCATTTCTTGAATGCCATTCGCCACCCCGTATCCTTCTGGCGTATTGGCCATCCAACGGCTGTAAGCCATGCGGTTGAAGCCTTCATCAAAATAGCTTTCATCTGGAACAAATATGCCTCTTATCCGGTCTGCCGCCCGCTTCGCCACAGCTCGGTCGGCGTTTCCTTTCACTTGGTCAGCAGTGAGAACCTTGATCTGCCCATTCTTGAGCGTCCGAGTTTGAATTTCAAGTCAATTGCTTCTCATTAACACTTTCAAAAGATCCTTGTTATTCTTGATGAGGATACTCTTCTCTTGATGATTTGTTAGTATTTTAAGTATTTCAGCCCTATTTAATTTGATGTAACAATGATATTGACTTCCGACATTTGATATTGACCATCCAATGCATCTTGACCATCTTATTAGCCTGAGCCTGTTAGTCATGCCTGTCTGCATCAGCGTTCAATAATCGATCACAAGGATACTAAAGCGCTTATGTCCTGCGGTAAAGTGACGGTAACCGTTGTTCCGATTCCCAGCTTGCTGTCCACGTGAATACTGCCTTGATGCCGTTCGACAATTTTCTTCACAATGGAGAGACCGAGACCGCTTCCGCTACTCGTCCGATTGCGGGACATATCTGCTTTAAAGAAGCGCTCGAACATCCGTCTCTGATCCTCCTCGGAAATACCTTTCCCCGTATCGGAGAAACTAACCATGATTTCAGTCTCCAGCTTCTCCAATCGTACAGTGATCGAACCACCGTTTGGTGTGAACTTGATGCTGTTATGGAGCAGATTTACCCATACCTGACTTAGCATCTCCTCATCAGCAGTAATACGGAGATGAGTCAGCTCAATATCCACGTCTAGTGCTTTAGCCAACCATTGGGGCTCAGAGGCCAGCACCAGGTTACGCAACTGGGCATCCAGTCGGTACGATTGGGGATCAAAGGGGTGATGCTCAGATTCCAATGAAGTCAGCTTCAAGAGATTGTCGCTAAGCCTAGATAACCGCTTGCTCTCAGTCTCAATGATGTGAATATAGTGCTGCCGTTCTTGATCACTCAACTGATCATGCTGCAGCGCCTGTGCGAAGCCGTTGATGGAGGTCAGCGGCGATTGGATCTCATGCGATACATTGGAGATAAATTCCTGACGCATCGCCTCCATATGCTTAAGCTCCTGCGCCATATGGTTAATACTATCGACGAATACATCGAAGTGGCCCTGATGGCGGGAGTTTTTTTCCAGACTTACATTGAAATTCCCTTGGCTGATTTGTCTCATCGCCTCCATTATTGCATGGAAGAAATGAAGCTGCTTCGGCCTGGTAAAAAATCCAATCATCCAGATAATGAAAACCGCAAAGATCGAACCTAGTGTTACATTAATGAGCTGGGCAGTTAAGCCCGACACTTCCATATCCATATAGACATATAACCAGGAGGTTACGGCAAAAGCCAGTGCACAGCAAGCAACCTGACCCAGCAGTGCGACCAAAATACCCAGCAGTCCCCGTAAAATCCTTGAAATCCGTACATTCATCAATCGCCCGCCTCCAGCCTGTAGCCCAGCCCCCGGATCGTACTGATTTTGAAAGACGGTCTACAGTCCGCGAAGCGGTCCCGCAAACGGTTAATATGTACATCTAGTGTTCGCTCATTCCCCTGAAAGTCGTAGCCCCAAATATCTTCTATCAGCTGCTCCCGCGACAAGGTTCGTCCGGGATAGCTGGCGAGCTTGAACAGCAGCTCGAACTCCTTCAACGGCAGTGTCAAGGGTTCGCGATCTACGTTGACTTCAAAGGTTCGGCGGTTCATGTACAACGGCCCGATCTGTACCTCTTGAGAGGCAGCTATCCGGTATCGCTTCAGCAGGGCCTTCACTCTCGCAACGAGCTCAGCTGGCTCGAACGGTTTGACTAAATAATCGTCTGTCCCAAGCTCAAATCCCTTTACTTTATTCACGGTCTCGCCTTTCGCGGTCAGCATTAGCAGCGGCATGTTATAATGCTCCCTCAGCTCCCTGCAAAGCTCCCACCCATCCATATTCGGCATCATAATGTCCAGAATCACCAGATCAGCCTTGGCCGTTTCCAGTTTCAGCAGAGCCTCTGCGCCATCCGCTGCCTCGATGATATCGAAACCAGCGCGCTGCAGAAATACGCGGACCAGCTCTCTAATATACGGATCGTCATCGACAACTAAGATTACAGGCATTCATTCATCCCCTTCCCAGCGAATTCCCTTCATATTATCCTGCAAAATTACTATAGCTCTACTGCTTTTAGCACTTAGACCGAAGGCAACATGCGCAACTGCTGGTTGGCAAAATCCCGATACATCGCATGTGACTCATACAGGTGCTCATGTGTCCCACTGCCCGTTACTCTGCCTTTTTCAATAAATACAATCTGGTCCGCATCCACAACAGTCGACAGCCGATGGGCAATCACAATCGTTGTCCTTCCCTCCATAACATTTTTCAGCGCCTTTTGGACAACAACCTCGGACATGCTGTCTAGACTGGATGTAGCTTCATCCAGCATCAGAATTTGTGGATTCCGCAACAATGCCCTCGCAATGGCAATTCGTTGCCGCTGTCCACCGGAGAGCTTGATGCCCCGTTCCCCGACCTCCGTCTCATACTGCTTCGGAAGCTCATCAATAAATACATCCGCATAGGCAAGCTGAGCTGCATTTTTCAATTCTTGTTCACTAATTTCCCGCTCCGTGCCATAGGTAATATTCTCACGGATTGTCCCGGCAATCAGCGGGCTCTCCTGCGAAACATAACCGATCTGACTGCGCCACGATTGCAAAGACATGTCGCCCACAGCCTCCGTTCCCATCCGTATCATCCCACTCTGTGGCTCATAAAACCGCTCGAGCAGCGAGAAAAGCGTCGTTTTTCCGCCGCCACTTGGCCCAACGATTGCTGTCACCTTGCCCGGCTCCACCGTTAGGCTCACACCACTAAGCACAGGTTCACCCGACTCATAGGCATAGGATACCTGCTCCAGGCGAATGGCCCGCTGGCTATTCTCAAGCTTACCGCCGATGTATAGCTCCTCTTCACCCACCTGCAGTGTCGCGATAATTCGCTCGGTAGCGCCCATCGCTTTTTGAAACTGGGTGAAAAAATTCGAAACCTGCGTAATCGGCATAATGATTTGAAACAAATACAGCAGGAATGCAACCAAATCACCGGATGTCAGCTCGCCTGAGGATACCCGCAGCCCTCCGTAACCAACGATCATTACGAACAGCAGCATCAGTACGAAATACATCAGCGGGGCAACGAAAGCTTGAATCTTGCCCTCCTTCAGGCCGTACTGAAACAAATGGTTAATGCCCTGCTTGCCATTATCATACTCCACACGCTCGGCATTGGACACTTTAACCAACCGGATCTCAGAAAGCACACGTCCCAGAACGGCGGTAAACTTCGCGGTCTCCTCCTGTAAGCCTTTGGAGATCTTATACATCCGGCGTCCCAGCGGCAGTAGAAACAGCATTGAGAGTGGAATGGCCAATACGATTAGCATTGTCATTCTCCAATCCAGGTACAGCAGCACACCTATCGCGCCAATGATCGAGATCGAGCCGGTAATCAGGTTGGTCAAATTCTCCGTAATCAGTCCTTTGACAATTCCCGTATCATTGATGATCCGGCTGATCATCTCACCGGTTTGGTTCTTATCGTAAAAGGAGATCGGCAAATGCAGATGCTTCTTCCACAACCGATCACGCAGCGAGGCGACGACGGTCTGCCCAGCACGATTCAATAAGTAAATCGAAACGCCTCCGGCAACCGCCTGCATAATGAAAGCCACGCCTAGCCCAACAACCTGGAGCCGATTCAGCGATTCGAGCGAGAAGCTGTCAACCAGATTTTTCGTGAACAGCGGAATACTCAAGCCGACTAATGTAGATCCCATGCTCATTGCGAGCGCAATTCCCATTATCAATAACGGTGGCTTCGTTTGCCAAATGAGCTGGACAAAGTCACGCCATCCACCTTTGTGGTTAATTTCTTTCATAGCCATCCACCTTTTCCAAATAAGATCAAATACGATTCATGCACTACAAACAAGATACCCTATTTATTTAAACCGAATGTAAACGTGGAAGGCAGCTGGAATCCCGGAGCGTATCTTCAGTGCTTAGTTAAACTCGCCTGCACCAATTCCCTGACAAACGAAAAAACCACGCTTGGCGTGGTTCACATTAAGTACAAATGTACAAATATTCCTAAAGGAATAAGAGTGATTGCCTAAATTGCCCGTTTACTCCAGCGATACACAGAGAAGCTGTCTGCGTAGCTGCGATCATCCGCCAAACCCCCATTCAGATTTTCAGATCGAGCGCGCCTTTGGCGGAGTAAGTATTTACTTATTTACATGCGTACCCTTATACAAAACTAGTATTGCTGCTGCTATAAGGATCACACCCATAAAAGCGGGTGCGGCATGACCAAGTGATATATAGATTTGACCTCCAATGATAGGCCCAATCATTCTTGCTAAAGCCTGAATAGATTGGCTACCACCTTGAATCCTTCCTTGTTCACTAGAATCGACAGACTTGGAGACCATCCCATTGAATGAAGGCCCGAAGATCGAATCACCAAAACCAAATATAAACATTCCAGCGATAAAAAGAGGATAGAATGAGAACAAAGCAGATAGCGCAATAAGACTGTAGCCTATAATCTCCGATACCATTCCAAGAATTGCTATCTGTTTATCACTAAGTTTTTTCAAAAGCTTTGGCATTATGAAACCTTGTGAAATGATGTCCTGGAAGCCCATAATTGAAAACATAAGTCCGATTAGTGCAGGATCCCAACTGAAAGTATCCATTGTAAATTGCGAAAAAACTGCCTGTAAAGATCCGTTGGGTATCCAAAGTAAGAACGCTGAGACAAGTAGCCTATTTAAGTTTTTCATGGAAAGTATGTTTGCAAGCTGTATAAATGGATTCAACCTCACGAGAGTAATCTCTTTAAGTCTATTATTCTTGTCAAGGCTCTCAGGCATAAAAAAGTATCCATAAACAACATTCAATAAAGTTATTATTGCTCCAAAATACATGGGTGCAGAATAACCAAACTTGGCAAGTAATCCCCCGAGAGTTGGGCCAATGACGGCACCTACACCTACAACCGCACTCACCCATCCAAAGTATTTGGTTCTCTGTTCTGGAGGAATGATGTCTGCAAAATATGCGAAGATAGTGCTTATGCTCCCGCCTGTTATACCTTCTATTATGCGCCCAGCAAATAGTACCCATAGAGCTCCTCCTATGCCAAAAACTAAGTACCCGATTGCGGAACCCAAAAGACATACTAAGAGCAATGGACGACGGCCATATCTGTCGCTCAAAGCCCCAAGTACGGGGGACGCAAAAAACACGCAGACTGCATAAACAGAGGTCAGCAGCGTAACGACTATAACTTGTTCTCCCGGATTGCTTGTATAAGGCTGCACTAAGAATGGGACGATAGGTGCTATGATACTGAAGCCTATTCCGCAAAGAAATACAGAGATAAGACCGAATAGTAAAGCGTGTTTATCCACGGTTTGTTCTGTGTTCTGTTCATTGTGTGATCTAAATTTGAACACTTAAATTCTCACCTCAAAAGTTATTATTTTGCTTCCTCGGAAACAAATTCATCGTATCGCAATTTTGTTTCCTTGTCAACAAAATAATAGCAATAAAAATGCAGCTCGTTCTCAATAGAGCCCGGCTGCCTGTGGTTTCATTTTCATTATTCAAATTTATTCCGCCTTAATATTTATACCCAGTTTCTTTATTTCTGCATCCAAATGGCTACTATACTTTTCCACGAAGCTAAGCATACTGTCAAATTGTTGCTCGGTTACCTGCTCAAATACGGCTTTATCCCGCTCTTGAAACTCTTTGTGCAGTTCCTCATGGACTTTGTCAATTACTTTCCCTTGCTCAGTAAGCCTAAAATAGATTTCTTTCTTGTTATCCGGCTTCTGGTAGCTTTCGATAAAGCCTTTTTTTATGAGCTTCTTAGTTAATTTACTTATGGCACCGCTAGTCATATAAAAGGACTCCGCAAGTTTTGTCACGTTGGAATCTACATTTCTTCCAATGTATTCGATGCAATGTACTTCTGAAGGCTTATAACCCTGAAGACTGTCTTCCATCTTAATCTTATTAAGCGAAGTCATCTTGTTAAATAAGTCCCTGAAACCCATTATGACCTGTTCTTCTTTGTTCATGGTCTGTCCTCCCACCCGTTGGTGCATTAACAATATGTCGCGATCTTCTTTTACTGAACGGTTCTTCCTCTTGTCATATGATGCTTGAAGCCATTCCAGCTCATTTGTTTGAGATATTTATTTCCGGCACATATATTGATAATATCAACATTTGAAATTTGTTATAATAACTAACATAATTTTTGTGGACAATGATTTGATCATGTTCACCTACCTCCGTTAATATATATTACCACATGTCGCTTGCTCTCTGCTAAAACCACATAACTCCATCTTCTTGGCATGAAATCAAGACATCTTATAAAATCGCTTATTTTGTGAGCATGTTACCCGCGGTATCTATAAAAAAACGATAAAGCGTCATACAAACAGAAAGACCCTATTCTACCCATCTCCTTTTCTTACGAAGTAATTTCTTCGACCAAGAAAAAGAAAATGGCTTATAGGGCTTTTATTACGTATACAAAAGCGGGTGTTATGTTCATAAGTGTTTTACCTATGTCTTACTCACCTCCTGTATACTAAAACTCCAATTTCCCACCGAGCATATAATAATACTCCATCAATTGAAACGTTCTGTCTCGTAAATTATTTTTAATGGCGATCTCCAGATTTACATTCCCCTGGGTGCCTATGTTCTTCTTTGGATCACCTTGAATAAATGTGTTCTGCACGAATTCTGATTCTTTTAAATGATTTTGAAGCCAACCCTTTTGAGACTCAACTAATAAAGCTTTTTGTTTTTGATCGAGCTTATCTAAGAGACTATTGTAAACAGCATTTAACTCTTTATCCCATACTTCTTTATACTTTGCCTCTAATTGAAGCCAACCCGTTGTAGAGAAATCCTTAGAATTCTGAAATTCATTAGACTCTTTGTTGTAGTCGCTATCAATTGGATTAGAACGAATTAACTCGAAGAATTCATCTGTCAATTGGTATGCGCCATAAGGAGTCACTGTATCGTTGCTTGATTGAACTTCTTTGGAACTCTTATTATTATTTGAAGTTTCCGGCTTCTCGACGACATAGGTTGGATTTTTATCTACTATAAGCGTACCGGCACTTGTGGTTGCGGTGGTGATGCTCATATCCCCCCCATCTGCACTGTTCCTACACGCAGTAAGCAATGTAATTATAATTACAATTAGCCATAATCTTTTCAACATATCTACACTCACCTCTAGAGCCAATAGTACCACAAAAGTGTTTACTCACGGAACATCTGCACCAAATCCCATATTTTAAGAGGATGTTATCCGTGGTGGAACCGTGGGGGGGTAATCGTCCTGGCCATGTTGTCGAAGGCTGCCAGCCAGTCGGTCGTGATGATGCTTCCGATGTAACCATCTGGTCGAATCAGCACCAACGTGTCGCGGGTGATGCCGTAGATGCTGGATAGCTTACCGGTGGTGTCGTTGAGGCAATTGTTGTCGACTCCAAGCCCGGTGCCGACGGGGTAGCGACGCAATTCGGCTCCGCAGGTCGGCCAGGTCAGCTCGGGGAGTGCCTTGGCAGCGTTGGCACCGAAGGCCAGCAGGGTGAAGTGTGGTCCCTGGAAGACGTCGAACAAACGTCGTGCCCCGCCAGCTCCGGTGCAGGGTGCGTCCGGTGCCCGTTCGCCCACATGGAGGGTCTTGGTGGCTGCGGTGTCAGCGTGAGCGAGTGGTCCGCCGTGGTACGAGATTCCGAGCTGTCGCTCCTCGTCTCCGCGCTTGAGGCTGGAGAGACGTTGCTGGTTGAGACCGGAGTACAACTCGCTGGACTTATTGAGGACGCGTGCGGCGATTGGCTGCCGTTCGGCCTCGTAGCTGTCGAGGAGACTGTCGGGTGCGCCGGCGATGACCTGGCCGAGTTTCCAGCCGAGGTTGTAGGCGTCCTGCACGCCGGTATTGAGGCCCTGCGCACCGGCCGGGGTGTGGACGTGGGCGGCGTCGCCCATCAGAAAGACGCCGCCTACCCGGTAGTGCTCGACGAGCCGGACGTTGGGTCGGAACACCGAGGTCCAGGTGATGTGGTGGAGGCGGAAACCGGTGAGCTTCTGAAACTGGGCGGCCATCGCAGCTTCGTCGAGGTCAAGCGTCTCGTCTGGTTTCAGCCGGATGATGACTTGGAACTGGTCGGAGTGGGGCAGCGGGCATGCTCCCACCGACTTGCCGTGCGTGCTTGGCCACATATGCCACCGGTTGCGTGACAGTCCGTCGATCGTGCCGTCGATGATGAGCATACGGTCGGAGTCGTCGGTCTCTCCGACGAACCGAATACCCGCGGCCTTGCGGACGGTGCTCGAGCCGCCGTCGGCCCCGACCAGATACTTGCTTCGTACTTTCTCCCCCGAAGAGAGCGTTGTCGTCACCCCGTCGGTATCCTGTATGAAACTTTCAACTGCGGTGTCGAACTCAATGCGCAACCCGAGGCGGTCGACCAGGCGGTGCAAGATGGCGTCGGTGCGGTGCTGTGTCAGCAGCAGGATGTTCGGATATGGCACATCGGGCGTCGGCTTTTTCCGCTGCTGCATCCGCCACGGTACGGTGATCAGCCCGAGATGGAAGCCCGCGAGCGGGTATGGGCCGCCCTCTGCGTGAGCCTCGCCCAGTACGCCGAGGTCTTCCAAGACCTCCTGCGTGCGTGGCTGGACGCCCTTGGCACGGGAGCCCTTAAAGGCGTGCGGTGCCTTGTCGACCAGTCGGATACGAAGGCCGCGCCGTAGTAGGTCAGCCGCCAGCGTGGAGCCGGTCGGGCCAGCTCCCGCGATGAGTACGTCGATGTCATGGTGTTCGGTCAAGTGGATCGACCTCCGATGGTCTTGCATATAATGACAACTTGCATAGATAGCTCCCCCTTCATGACTTTAGTTTCCAGTGAAACTATATGTTTCATAGAAACAATAATAAATCATCCCCCTTTCTTTGTCAATATTGTTTCGAGGAAACTTTAAATATGGCTTTTCCTTTGATATACTGGTATCAAGTCACCATCGGAGGATAAATTAATGATCAATCAATTAATAGAAAAAAAATTTTTGATAAAGGAACTATTGGAAACCGCGAATGAAATACATGTGAGATTACAATCGGAAGATGACGAAGAGAAACAGTGGATGATCCAGAATAGCCCTAATCCCGTTGTTGCAGAGTTGATGAAAGAAATGACTGTTTTGATGCTGCATGTGCTGGATGCGATTGGCAAGCTTGAGCCTATAAACGGTATTACTATTTCGAAGAAATTCGGCATTTCCAAAGGGAGTGTCTCCAAAATCACGAGAAAACTGGTTGATAAACAAATCATCCTAATTGAATACCTTCCGGATAACAAAAAAGAAATCCTGTTCCGTACCACATCATTAGGAAAAGAGATTTTTTGTTTGCATCAAGCCATGCATCATCAAATTGATATCGGTGCCAATCGTTTCTTGCAACGGTATAACGAAGATGAATTGCTTTTTCTCCTCAATGCCCTTCGTGAAACTTTACATACATCATGGATTCATTGGGAGACAATCAGGGAATCCATGGCACCCAGTCAGAAGGATGTGCGCACAAACGAAGAGCCAGATACTGACAAGTCCCTTCGTTCTTTAACGGTTACCGAGGAAATGAACGAAATCATGGTGATGCTCAACAAGCTGGATTCCCGCAACTTAAAGAAAGCGAAAGCAATTCTTAACGATGTTTTTTTTTCAGTCTATGAGGATTAGAGTCAATCAGGAGAAGGATGTTTTATCAAATAGTATATATATTGTCAGGACTCCTGGGAGTAAACGAAGGGGAAATAACTCTTCGTTCTGGGTTCAAACCGTTTTTATCCTTCGTTGGTGTTGGGTAAGCGGTTTTTACTTTTCGTTCCGGAGCAAGCTGTGATTTATACGGTACCATGTAGCTGTTTGATTGCACCTTCTGTTTCTAATCGTGTTTTATTATATTTATCGGTGGGTTCAGATCAGCGTCGCTGTCACCAAGTGTAAATACATAGGTTAAATTGGGATAGGCTTACAGTTGTCCATACGGAAAAAGCCGCAATTCAATTTTAGGCGACTTTTAATGTAATCATAATTTTGACTTCGGACAATTTAGCTGTCTCCAACGATTGCTCTGAACTGACATCGTGATTAAATAGCTAGCTATGCAAACTTCCTTCCAAACGAGGACGCTGACGATGGTGACCGATCGGGATCTGAATCAGACTGGTTTTTCCGCACTCATTCAATTTGTATAGCTCATCACAAATAGCAGGATTAAATCCGAGCAGTGGCCGCCCTCCCATTCCCATGGCGGATGCCGCTAACAATAAGCTTTGTACAAGCATCCCCGCTTCCATCTGCTGAATACGGTATCCCCGATACCCTAGTACCGATTTGTGGTAGTCCTGTGCACTTACCACATGTAGGCAGAGTGGTACTTGAAACAAATTGACGTTATTCATGGACATTCCCTGCTGCAACCATAGCCGATGATCTCCTGAACGAACCCGGCACAACAAATGGGCAGTGCTGTCATAGCGATAGGCACCGTCAGGAATACCTTCAACGTTATACAAACAACAGTACAATGACATACGAGATGCAGGATTTTCATTAGGTGCATTTAGGTCATTATAATAAAATAAGGAAGTCGTCGCCTGTTGTAATAAAGCCGCCACTTCCGAATGTGTCACCTTTCTCAATACGAAATCCGATTCTGGCGAATACCGATTTTGGCAAATGGAGGCCAGATCATAGGATAACTGCTTCACGCGGGGCATATATACCGACTGTAGTCTGCTTTCAACATGTTTCGCCTCCCCGAGGTGTCGAAACGAACCTATTGATTCTAGCATGGACGCTTCGTTCATCTGGGTCAGCATCGGGAACGCTTTGACTTTTTGCGACCGCACGTAGTGTTCATGTCGAGCTATCGGTAGTTCCCTGCACAAATGAACCTCGGAACTCGGTCCCTCTCCATCCATCACGTTATGAAACCAAGATATCACGGGATTCGCCGAAAGCGGAATCACTGCATACACACTCTCCTCCCGATCGGATAGCCCAAGCAGATGATTAACCGCCCGATCAAGAAATTGAAAGTACACAGCTGATTCGTAACCAAACTGTTTGGTCACTTCAAGTAATTGTCCGATCAATACACCCGTATCCAATCCTTGCAATCGATAAGCAAAGTTATTGTATTTATAAAAGTTTTTCCAAAACATAACCGAAACAAAAATAGTTCCAAAACAACCCGATATCTCACATCGGCTGCCGAGTGCCTGGTTCAGGTAAGAATCAAAATTCCCCTCACGAAGCAATACTAGCTGATGGTGCGCCACATCGTAATGGTACACTCCGACAGGAACATCCGTCGTTTTCAGATATACATAGATCTCGTTCGGATACAAACCACCACCGGAAGGAACAAAACGCCGGTACATCTGTAACGGGCCCATGGTTTGGTTCATAGAATGGGCCGATGGGTATTGGCTCAATCGGGTAAGGCCATATACATGCCAAAGTAAATGACCGATTGTTGCCAGATCGGGATTGGCGGGCGATCGATTTCTATACAGTGACAACGGGATTTCCATGGATAGAGGAATGACCGGTAATCTGCGATATAGCTTATATGTAAGCGGCGCGTCATCCCAGTCGACTTGCCAATCCGGCGGTCTGGACTCGTTAGTATCCGCATGGAGACTGCGCAGGAATGCTTCCAGACTCATCTTCCTTCCTCCTCAATCGTTTTATGGGAACGGATGCGGATGTGGATTAAGTTGGTTCAAGAGCAGCGGATGTTTTACATACCCGAGCAGCGCCGGTACCTTTAACACTCTGTCCAGCTCTATCACACGGGTGAGATGGTGACCAAACGTCATCGGAAGCATACCTGGAATCAGCACCTTCACACAGTACAATTCATTACGTTGTAATTCAGGAGTTGTCTGATCCACCACGATCACATCGAGATTCAACTGGTGGAACGCCTGAAGGACGTCCTTCAGGTCATCGGTCAGATCCGAATGCATGGGCACCCGATTGAATTCCTCCTTAAATGCCCGCAGAGGTCGATTTTCTTCCAGGAGAAATTGCAGACGCTCTTCTGCTTCCGGTAAACTGTAAAGCATCGAATGATCTTCCATACCGATTACCAAGGATGGGTCATGGTACATTTGCATATACTGCTCCCGGTTTTCTTCGAACTTTCCATCGAGTGTCAACGTCATCCCCGATAATTCATGAACCGCACTTTTCGCAGCACGAACCGGGTCTGGATGGGCTCCTGCAGCGCAAATCAGGTTGACTCCCTTTGGCTTCTTGTTTTTGGCTAATGCCCAGACGCTCGGGATTCCATTTTCCATAGTTGCGTTATACAAATATACATCAAATCCGGCCACTGTCTGCAAGCGTTGGATCATGAGTTCCAGTTCCGTATCACCTGCCGAATAAGGATCAAGCCTCGGGAGCGACAGTTGTGCGTACCAGGTCAGCAGAAAGGAATCGCGTTCCACTACTTCCATTATGCCGTAAAATATAGCCTCTTCTAAGCTGCCTCCCAACGCACAGCCGTTGGATGTTTCATAGATAAATCCTTGACCGCAGCTCGAACTGTAATAGGCTAGCTGCTGCGGAACTAAAATCGGACTTTGCCGCTCAAACGAATAGCCCCATACCCAATCGATCGGATCGTCAGGATGAAATGGCTTGAAAGGAAAATTTGGCCGCTCGTATTGCTCCTTCGCATACAAGCCTACCTTGGCAGGATGAAGCGCATGATCCGCCAGATTATGGTAACTGTCGTTGACCATCGTCCTTTTACCGCGGGGGGCCATACCACAGTATCGCTCCAATCCCTCCATAATAGCAGTCAGCTCACTTTCCGCGTAGGAATGCGTACGACCTGCTGTTACCTCATCATGGTCAAACATGGGTAGATTTACACTCACATCGGCAAAAGGCGACATGAGATCAACCATTTTTCCATTCAAGAAACCGATCTTATAATCCAGATACTCTTTAACCAAAAAGCTTGTAAGCTCCACTAAGGACCGGCTGCGGTAGCTTTTTTGGCTAATCTTAGGACTTGATTGAAGTGAGATGCGGGCCCTTGCTGGTGTATCTTCAGGCAAACGACTGCAAAATGGACATAGAGGGTCCGGCAGAAAGAAGTGGCTGGTGCTCCTCAGTGTTTTCATATCCAAGTAAAGCATCCGTTCTTCCAAGCGGGAAGAGTTGCCCTGAAGTACCCTCTTCGACTCTTTCACGATCAGGTGTGTCATCTGTAATAGTCCTGTACTTGATGACCAGGCGTCACGAGAATTCCCACCGTTCTTCAGACGCTGCTCCAGCATCCACATCTCCTTGCGGTCACGTCCAGCCAAGAGATGCCGAGTGTCAGCGCATTGTGTACACCCGGACAATTCGGGTCGAACTAGTGGTCCGATCACACCTTCACCGAATGCAACAAAACCTCGCAACCATGGAATACCTGCGTTCCGGAAAAGCTCTTCCGCTTCCTGATGAATGGAGGGATGCCATGAATCGTGCAGCACCAAGGCGAAATCGACGTCTTCCGGTATTCCTTCCTTAAAGTCGCTCAGACGCGCAATCAGCCATTGGGTGGACATCTCTCTACACACAAGATCCGCCAATCCACCTTCTCCAATAATAGCCAACCCTCTGTTCATCGAGTCTCCCCCTCTCGCAGTAGCACTCCAAACACTCCTTTGAGTTCTTCTTTCAAAAACGGTTCCACGGCCAGATCCACAACGAAGAGCTGCTTGCCGTTCTTTTTTAATACTTGTAAAGCATCCTGTAAAGCTTCGGTTTGTAAGGTTCCTTCATTTGAAGGAATCACAAAGTCAACCACCGCATCATTGCCAAATCGCACGGACGAAGCTTCCAGCTCCAGTACCTGATTCGCAGGATACACGGAGTTATTTTGCACCTTCTGCAGCGCCGCTTGTAGTCCCTTCTGCAGTGCTACGGTTATATTCAAGTCAGTACTGCCATACCAGTAATCACCTGTACCAACCCATACTGCTGGGAAGCCCAACACTTGCTCTCCCAATCCGATCACCGGTTCTCCCCTCATAGCGGTCAAAGCCTGTAAATAATACAGGCATCGTTGATCTTCCACCCTATTTAACTGTATCCGAGTGACAGCTTGCTTCTGAACCTGCTGCTGTATGGCGTGCTGCTCGGCTAAATTAGCTTTTAATCCTCGTAAAACCCCTTCCGCTGCCGTTTGGCCTGCTCCGATTCCGACAACTTCTTTCGTGTGCAGTATTATGTTGGCCAATCGTGATACATAAGCTTCAATCCCAATCAGTCCCGATTCCCGCCGCGCTTCCTCATGTGTCATTCCTGTAACGATCAGCTCCGGCAGTAGGCCTGCAGGACCTTGCGATAACGGATCAACCGACTGAACACGGCACTGCGAGAGTGGGAGCTGCCTCAAGTCCCCTTCTTCCCAAACATGGAGAATCCCGGATTGTGCCGAAGTCAATCGGTTCAAATAAGTCAACAAACCATTTTTGTCCGCGATCCCTTCACTCCCATCAAGCTGAAGCTTCAACTGAAGTTTCGATGCTTGAACCGTTCGGGCTTCCTCAAATCCATGAATTAGAGGATGCGGCATGAATGGGTGCCAGCTGCCTTCCAACGTTTCCAGGTCCAGTAGAAAAAACGAGTTTCTCAGCTCTGATTCCAAGGTAACTGTTTTAAACAGCTCGAACACAATCACATTGGCGAGCATCGCTCCCGCCGTGGATGAGAAAACATGCAGCTCCGGGTCCTTATAAACAGCTGGCTGATGGACACGACGCCATGCTGATTCCCAGCACCCCTCAGAATCCGGATGTACAATCGGACCTGCCATTCCGGTCTGATGCAGGCACATTGCTGGCAGCAAAATCTTCTTCTCCGTTTTGCAAACTGCATGGAGCAGGCGGAACTCTTCCACATCCCCCTCTTGAGATACATACAGAATCGATTGGAATGGCTGTACCAATTCCCTCCAACCGTCTGCTCCTTCCCTTCGCTTAATGATTTCCTTAAGAACCATATCAGGATCCGAACGGCGGGCCTGTTCTTCCAATTCCACGAGCCGTTCCCGGTTTGTCGGCACCGAATCGGTTATCAACATATTGATTTTAGGCAGCCCTGACTCCATTAATGCGGAAACCAATGCAACGAAGATCGGACCTGACCCGACCGCTAATACGGCAGCCTGCCGATAACACTGAAACCGGTATGCGCCGGAATCGCCAAAGCTTTCTAAAAAGGCTATTTGTCCAGTGTACTTTTGGATAATCCCGTCCATCAATTGATGCTTTAGGTCTCTACTTACATCCCGAACAAAGCCCTGTTGATATAACACATTCGCGATTTCATAAACCCGTTCACGGTGAGAGTACGACAATCCGTCTGTCAAATCTGCCAATGTATGTTCTCCACTGAACATGGGAACCAGTTTTTCAATCCACTGGTAGATCATCCCACCTTCCATGCGGAATGTGCCTACGTTATTCCGGAAGTACACACCGTCGTTCGGAACAGGGAGAAAAAATGTGTCATCCTTAATTTTCAGGCGTGCAGCAGGGGTTAGACTTGTCATTTCACTCCTCCTAATTGGTGCGCATTACCATCGTGGAACCCTCTCTTCAATATTATATGTACCTTAATTCGTCCCACATGCCTTCCCTGTAATGAATAAATGCCCCTGACAACCTGTTGTTGTAAGGGGCGGGCTCTTCTCCACTAGCCGATGCAATTTTAATTAACAACCTTGAAACAATAAAGTTAACGACAACGATGATGGCAAGATCCGCCACAACGAAAACCACCGCATTGAAAACCGCCGCATTGAAAGCCACCGCATTGAAAGCCACCACAGAAACCGCTGCAAAAACCTACACAAGCAGCACCACAAAAACCACCACAAAAACCAACACAAAAGCCGCCGAAACCAACGCATAGCCGTGACGGGTCCTGCTGATTCATGCCATTTGGAAACTGAACCCCTGGGTACTGGTTTTGTTGATTCCAAGGCGTCATCTCTCCGGCCTGAAATTGGGAAACGCTCAATTGTTGAAGATCATTTTGAAATTGATTCATTGTAAAAACCTCCTATTATTTTTTTCTGATCACTGATACAACCATGAAGGAAGGATTGAACTGAACATACCTCCAATCTATGGTAATTATCCGCTTCTGTTACTAATACAAACGCCCATTATATGGGCGTTTGTACCAAAGCAAGCTATTGTGACCGGAGGAAGCATGGGAAGAGTCGCCCAAATGAAGCATTTATTCGCACAATTGAGTACAATTAGTAAGGGTAGTACAAAGATTTTGACAAAACATACGCTAAGACCTATTCTGGAAACAAAAATTCGATTTTTCCTACGCTAAGGAAGGAAGAATCGAATTTTCTCGGTAATATGCTTTACTTCAATAATTATTGAGGGTTATTATGCAGATTCCCTCTTAACTTTAGAACTTCTTGAAGAACTAAAATTTCATGTCGAATTTTTGAGAATCCTTCGATTTCAGGTATATTTTTCATTTTAAAAGGGGAATTGTGATCTACTGCTATGGCCATGGTTTCAAATATATAGAGCAATTCAGAGAGGTCTGCTTCTGAAAGGACGGACCGTTCATAATATTTTAAACTTGCGTCTAGGTAATAACCCATTTGCTCTACCGAGAATATAATGGGCCACATGGCTTCTATCCTATTAATGTGCAACTCACCTAAAGAGGTATTGTATACCGTTAATAGGTTGGATAAATTGGTTTGCATTTTACTTCTTTCTCTACTCTCATCAATTGTAATTTTGCTGTTGTTTTCGGAGAACAGCATTAGTAAAAATTGTCCCTGACTTCGAATGGTTTTAGCGATAAAATGGTTCAGCAAACCAGATGCTAATCTCCTTCCAATGACGATCGTACCAACAAGACCAATCATACTTCCTACTAAGATGTCCGTAATTCTTACTGTCGCAAAATAGGGAAAGTCAAAAACACCAGTTGAGTATTCCGCCATCACTAAAGCAGCGGGTGTAAAAAACATCGCAGCAAATCCATAATTTTTAACAATAAAAATCTCGGTTAGAAACGTTAAACCTAATATAAAGAGGATGATCATATACCCGTTATGCACATTTGCAAGAATCAAGCTTGCGATTAAAATACCTACTATAGTTCCAAAAGCCCTTTGAATAGCACGGTGGAAAGTGCCGATAAAAGTAGATCCAGCCATGACAGCAGCACAGGATAATGGAATCCAATAGGAACGATTAAAGTCGAAAGAAATGGCAATAATGGCCGCAAAAATAATGAAAACTCCACTGCGTACAGCCGTGAGAAAGACGACCGAATTTTTATCGAAATTTCCTAGAAATTGAGTTTTTAGTGATGGTTTTGAAATTTGGACTTCTCGTTGGATATGATCAACCGATTCATTCAATACAGCATAGGCGTTGTTAATTTTTACGAATAAATTCTCTACTTCTTTATCCATCTGCTCTTGGTGTGGAATGGTTTCATTAATTTTCTGTTTATCTCCAATGGCAAGTGCAAGAGCACGAACAGATTGCGTTAATTCTATCGGTAGGTTAGCCTTACCCTTGAAAGCTAATTCAAGTGCTTCCAAAAATAGGGTATTAGCTTGTTCATTTAATAAAAACAATCGCTTAAAGGTATTTGCTTTTGCTAGAGTGGAATATCCAGCCACGAGGATATCTTCTGCATCTTTCAAGGCCAAAACGGTTCGATGTCTAGCCGTATTAAAATTCTCGGTACCCACAGAATTTAGAACCTCAGCCAATTCATAATAAACCTTCTTCATTGCCTTAATTTCAGGTCCATGAGGGTTGACAAACCAACCTAGCATGGAGATTATCCAAGATAGCGCCCCACCTAGCAACACAAGTCCTCCACGTAACGGGGCCAGCGATGGATCAACAGGCATACCTGTCGTCATCGCATAAATTAAAATGAAAAATATAGCTGAGGGCCCTGTAATTCGTAAAGCACCAAATATAAATATCGGCAGTGCTCCAATAAGGCCCATTACAAAAGCTGCACCAAGCGGATAGGGTGCCAAAACAGTACCTAACACAATGGATAAAGTGATTCCTAACATGACAAAGAAAATTCTTTTAGCTCTCTGTGCATAGGGTTGATTAAAAACGTATAGATAGGTAAACCCCCCAAGACTAGCTAGCAAACCATACTCAAAATGATTCAATAAAAGTCCGATAAACACAGGCAATGAAGCAGCCAGTCCGGCTCTAAAAGCCTTAAGATATGGAAACGGAATATCTTTTAATTTAAATGCCTGTACAAACGTTTTATGAAGCGTTTTGATTTTAGAATCGTCTGCTCCTCCTGATTTCCTTTGCTTTATATGGTTCATTCTACATAATCCTTTCTAAATTTCTACTTCAAAATAAAGTGTATAACTTCCCAAGCAACACTCTCCGCTTTACCACTTTGTGAGATACGTTCAAAGAGAAATAAGATCCCGAGAAAGTTTATTAAGCCGCTCGCAGCCGTTTTCAGTGACGAGCACCATATCTTCAATCATGATTGCTCCAATACCGTAGCCATAGTACGGCGTTTCCAAACAAACGACCATGCCTGGACAAAAGACGGCTTTTTCGGAAGGACTGATGAACGGAGCTTCCTCTGCCGCGAGGCTTAGACCCGCGCTATGTCCCAGATGGCCTCGGTTGTAATTGTCCAATCCGGCATCATGTATCACATTCATCGCTTCGTGAAAAGCAGTTTGCATCGGTATCCCCGGCTTAATGATTTGCAGGAGGTGATCGTGCCCTGCTCGTAGCGCCTCGTAAATATGCTTCACTATATCCGTGGGGGAACCGAGCACAAAGGTCCGGGCAATGTCCGAACCGTATCCGTTCACATCCACACCCACATCAAACTTGATCACATCTCCCGCTTTCGCTGGATAAGTATCGAATATATGTGCAGGGGCAAAATGAGCCCCTACAGAAATCATATTGAATCGGGAAACCGATCCTTCGATATGGTTCATCAAGGCTAATCGGAAAGCATGAGCAATTTCTGCGGCCGTACTGCCTGTTCGAATCGTCTGGATCGCTTCAACTATTCCGGATTCGGCATAAACGCAGCTTAAGCGCAGCTGCTCAATTTCCCAATCCGTTTTGATCACCCGCAGCTCGGTAAATATCCCGCCTGCTTCTACAAGCTTTAGATTTGGAGCGATTTGACGTAATACATTCATGGGCTCGTGCCGTAAGGCGCTTAACTCGATGGCAATGATGCCGTTTTGAACGCCAAACTCAGCCAACGTTTCATGAAACAATCCGAACATTTCCTGCACCTGATGGGCCGTGGGACGCTTGCCCTCATATTTGCCACCTCGAAGACCGAGCGGATCGTCCACGTCTACCCATGTCGGATAGGTCCTAATCTCGCATCCCTGTAAATTTGCCGAAACACCAGAGGCTTCGAAATCATTCATAATGATGACCTTCTTGCGGGTTGGATCGCGAAACAAGACAACAATGGCTACTTCGTTCATGCGCAATGTATACATAAAAGTACTCGGGTGACCCGATAGGTAGTAAAAATTCTCACAACTCAGGGCCACGAGAGCATCGATTTTTTCTCTTTCCATAATGAATCTTGCTCTCTCATCAATTGCTTTTAAATGATCTTCATCTATATGCAGCAAATCTCAAACACCTCCAGCTAATGGTTAAATTGCTGCAAAAACTTGCGCGCCCGCTCCGTGTTCGGTTGAGAAAAAAACGACTCTGGCTCTCCTTCTTCTTGAATACTACCTTCACTCATAAAAATGACACGGTCCGCTACTTCTTGGGCAAACTTCATCTCATGGGTGACAATAATCATCGTCATACCTTCTAAGGCAAGCTGCTTCATCACCGACAATACTTCACCAGTCAATTCCGGATCGAGAGCCGAAGTGGGCTCATCGAATAGCATAATTTGCGGCCGAACCGCCAGCGATCTTGCTATCGCTACTCGCTGTTGCTGACCACCGGAAAGCCGGGAAGGATATTCATCCCTCTTATTCAGCAAGCCAACCTTCTCGAGCAAAGCTTCGGCTAACTGAATAGCTTCTTTTTTAGGCACTTTCTTAGCAAACAAGGGTGCCGTAATAATATTCTGCAACACCGTCATGTGCGGGAATAAATTAAAAGACTGAAAAACCATCCCTGTTAATGTACGAAATTGCCGAATGGCTTGCTTTTTCTTCTTGGCGTCCATGGAGGCTTCCCACATCACATCGCCCACACGAATCAACCCTTCACTCGGCTCCTCTAAACCGTTAAGACAGCGAAGCAACGTACTTTTTCCGGAACCGCTCGGTCCAATGAGCACAACGATTTCCTGAGGACGGACATTAAAACGAACACTATGCAGGACTTCCAAATTGTTAAAGCTTTTTGAAAGCTTGTCTACTTCAATCATGCTGAAACACGCCCTTAATAAGCTCTCGATAAATTATCTTCAATACGGTTAAGGATAGCGGAAAAGACCAAGCTCATGATCCAATACATGATGGCAATGGCAATATAGAATGGCATGGCAATATAATAATTTGCTATTAACAGTTGAGCCGATCGCAGCAACTCAGTTACGGTAACGATGGAAACGAGAGAGGTTTCCTTCAGTATACCGATAAAGGTGTTGCCCATTGGCGGGATCGCTACTCGCGCAGCCTGCGGAAGAACGATTCTCCGCATAGTCTGCCAAGGGGACAAGCCAAGAGATAAAGCGGCTTCCGTCTGTCCTTTGCTGACCGAAACAATCGCACCGCGGAACGTTTCGGATAAATACGCGGCAATGTTAAGACTAAGAGCAACACAGGCCGCGGTAAGCGGACCAAATTTGATCCCGTAATCAGGCAAACCAAAGTATACTATGAATATTTGCACAAGAATCGGGGTTCCACGAAAGATTGAAACATAGACTCTGGCTATACTGCTTATCAGCAGATTTCCTTTCAAACGGGCGATGGCTAAGATCAAAGCGAGAAAGAAGCCAAAAAACATCGAGACGATCGTAATATACAAAGTATAGTAGGCGCCCTTCAGAAGAAAATCAAAGTTTTGTGCAACAAGTCCCATTCATGCATCTCCCCCATATGCTGTACTCCCTTTAGATGTTAGGATCGACACCAAACCATTTTTGGAATATTTCTTTAAACGTGCCGTCAGATTTCATCTCATCCAAAGCGTTGTTGACCGCACCCAGCAGCTCTGGATTATTCTTACGAATAGCGATACCGGCAAAATCATCTTTTATAGCTTCCCCTACCGCTTTAATTTTGATCTGATTTTTTTCAACGAGTGGTGTAATGGCAAACATATTGTTAATAGTCGCATCGATTCTCCCGATATTCAAATCCGTTAACGAAGTGATTACATCATTATAAGTAACGATTTCAAAATCTCCCACCTTCGGAATCAATGTTTCGCGCAAATATTTTTCGTCGTTAGTGCCTAGCCCAACACCGATTTTTTTGCTTTTAAAATCTTCAACGGATTGGATGGTCGTATTTCCTTCTTGTACTATGACATTAACACTGTTTTTAATATAAGGTGTTGAGAAATCCATCGTTTTTTTGCGATCTTCCGTAATCGTCACTTGGGAGACTAGCGCGTCGTATTTATCCTTCTGCAGCCCTTCGATCAAGCCGGAAAATTCCCCAGTAATGAATTCGACTTCAACGCCCATTCTCTTAGCAACTTCCTTGGCGACATCGGCGTCGAATCCGTCGACCTCATGCTTGTCATTCAGGAAATTGTACGGAGCGTAAGTTCCCATGAGGCCAATATTAATTTTTCCCGATTTCTTAATGTTATCCAGCAAGTTTGCCGATGTCCCAGCAGGTGTATTGTTTGGCATTGTCTCCGGCGTTTGCGTAGACTTCGTGGAGCAGCTCGCTAATACGAGGGCAATTGCACTTACTAACATAACGGCTCTGAATGATTGTTTCACTTTAATCGACATATCTTTTTCCTCCTGTGGTTTAACCATTGTGTAATGATTTACGTTCAATGACACTGATCACCTTTAGTTTGCCACTTTCAATGATTTCTAAAGCAAGCTTTTCTTTGCTTTAAAAGTGCCAATAAAGCGTTCCTTGCAACACCCCTGCGGAGCTGACCACATCGGAAACCTGTTTTCTCGGGATTGACCAGGTGAGACAAGAACGCTATGGGATGAAGGATTGATGCCCTGCCAGTCACTCTTCCCAGAAAGCCAAAATGTTGTTAAGCGCAAGCTTGCCTGCTTCGGCAAAAAACCCTCTGCATGGGTCGCAGAAGGGTCATCGGTTAAAAAAATAGAGTGCCAATGGAACAATCCCTCATCTCTAAGAAGTGGGGGTTTGAATACTATCTCAACGTTTTTAATGCACCGCTCCAAGCAAGCACTTGGTCAAGCATGCCATTAACATTTGTAAGATGCAGATCAGCTGGTTTGAAAACAGTTCCGTTCTCAAAATCAGTGAATAGTGACAATGCGGGATGTACACGAACATCCGCTACGGACAATTCCCCCAAGATTCCACGTAAATGCTCAGCTGCACGAGCCCCGCCCACGGAACCATAGCTAACAATACCAGCTGCTTTATTGTTCCATGCATCACGCGCATAATCAAGTGCATTTTTCAATGATGCTGATATACTGTGGTTGTATTCTTGAACGATAAATACGAAGCCATCCAAGCTTGCAAGCTTTGCATTCCAAGCTGTCGCTTGTTCTGTAGCATCGACTTCTCCTAAAAGTGGCAGCTTAAAGTCTGCGATATCTACGATTTCATAATTAGCATCGTTGCGTTTATCAGCGATACTTTTTACCCATTCTCCCACTTGTGGACTTACACGTCCTTGACGAGTACTTCCTAAGATAATTCCGATAGCTAATTTCCCCATTATTTTTTCCTCCTGATAAGTTGATTTATGAAATTTAAAAGATCCCATCTTATTATGATTAAAATTAAAGGCAAATATTCAAACCCTTCTTCTTGATTGGACATGAACAAAGTAGACCGTGGGAATTACACCCCTATGCGGTGCGTAGCAACTCTTGGACGACACCCTTCGCCACCTTAGAGCTGGTATCATCATCCCATTTAGACAAAAAAGCCGTCTGCGAATTCCGCAGACGACTTTCACTTCAATTGTAAAAAACAATAATTTCTCAGCTAATTCCACTTGTTACCTCTGTATGTGTGCACATCTATGGAGACCGCTAAGCCTTCAACAAATGCGATTTAGTTAATTTCGAACCTATGTCTGTTTTCCTCAACCCACTCCGCAAAAGACTTAAGTGCAACACCATACTGCTTTGTTTCTTGAATTTCAAATCCATATCCAGGAACATTCTCCATCCATTCCATAAAATAAACCGTTCCTTGAAACAGACCACGCTTTACGGCTTCCTCATTACTGACCGTTTCGAAGACCACTTTCTTATCAAGAACGCGACTCAGCGTTTGTGCAATCTGCGTCATGGAAAGCTCATCGCTTGCGACATTAATATCCTTTCCATGAAACTTCTTTGGATTCTCAAAAGCTGCACGGGCGAATTTGGCTGTATCCTCCCCGGAATTCAGTTTTAAAGGGGTATCCCCATTCATAGCGCCAAACAAAACCCCATTTTTCAATTCAGGCGCCATAAATGCTGCACTAGGCTCCACAAAATTTTCCATAAACCAGCAAGGGTGCAAAATCGTCCAATACCGGAAACCGCCATTGCGTATGCTCTCTTCGATTTCGTACTTGGCCTCCCAGATCTGAGCGAGGGACTTGTATTTGTCCCAACGCGGAAACAGATTGGTGCCGGCGACCGATGTGTGTACGACTTGTTCGATACCGGCTTTCCTTGCAGCTTGCACCATGTTTGCAGCGTTACGCGGCTCAACCGCGGGATCGGAGGGGTCGGCGTACTGTGCCGAAAAAATCGCCGATACATTTTCCATGGCAGGTTCCAACGATGCCAAATCGGCCATGTCTCCTTGGATAATTTCAGCACCCTTAGCAGCCAATTGTTTGGAAGCCGATGACTCCGCGTTTCTGGTAAGGATACGCACACGATGACCGTGTTTCAACAACTCACGAGCTACATTTCCGCCTTGTGTTCCTGTGCCGCCTATAATTAAAATTGACTCTAACGAGTTTTGTTCCATACTTAATCTCTCCAATCATACAGAATGAATTTGAATGAACAACTGAATTATATTACTCAGGTAAAGTTTAGTCAATAGTCAGGTTACTTTTATTATCACCTGTGAATTTAACCAATTCAATCATAATCAAAGCAAATACAAAAAAACGCACCCACTCTCTTGAGCGGTGCGTACTTCTACCCTATTTTGCATGAAAGACAAAAGATATGCGGGCCCGCATCCTCATGGTCTGTAAAGCTTGACCGAAATCACGAAGGCGCCTTGGCGCATCCAAATTGTGACGGGCGTTTTCTCATTTCACGATCAGCAGGTTTTCAAATCGCCTCCTACTTTCTTCCAGAGCATCGAAATTACCGCCCTCGATAGCCCAATGAAGACAGACCCCATTGGCAATACAACACATCGTATCGTGCAAATCTTCAGCACTCGCCGGGTTTTTCACTTGACCCGCGTCTTTGGCCCGTTGAATCAGAATTGGAATAATGCTGCCCAACAACGTTGATTTGCCCTTGGTGAGCGGAATGATTTCATTTCGAAGGTGGACCCTGTAAAATTCCTTGGTCAGTTCGACTCCCGAGCGAACAATATGCTTAACATAAGTCCCCATTACCTTCATGGCCTGATCGGCATAATCGCTGACAGACAGAATTTCCAGTAAATCATCCTGGGTTATCAGATTGTCAACCGAAAAAAATTCGGATATTAACTCATCTTTGGATTTGAAATAGTAGTAAAAGGCGGTTTTTGTCACATTAATCTCTTTACATATCTGATTGATCGTGACTTGATCGAATCCGTGTTCTATAAATAAATTTATCCCTGTGGACAAAAAGGCTTCTTTTGTTGCGCCTCGAGTGCTCATTTTTTGTACCCCACTCCTTTACCATTAGTATAAATCATTTAACAAAGAAATAGTAATAGATTATCTCGGGTCGAGGATCTGGATCTTCTGTCGGATATAAATAACCAATATTCGATTCTTATGAAAAACGCAGTGGTTTATAAGAACGCTCTATAAGCCAAATCGTTGTCGAAGGAGGACAATAAAGAGCTCTCCCGCATACACGCCGGCGAACTCCTTGGAATCGGTGCAGCAGCATTGCTATATGTAGTTACGTTACGATGTATTGTCCTTAATTGTTTAATTAGAATTGTAAGCCGAATAGGTGTATGTACTAAACTTTCATCGTCCAATCTTGATTGGAAAAACACATTCAATCATTACGATCGAGTGGGCTATAATATTTCATTCATTTCTTTCCAGGTATATATCTTTACTTTTTCAAATTGGTTTTCCGCGGCTTTAATCATTGCTTTCACAATGCTTCCTTTTTAGCCCCCTAGAAGACTTGGACAGCACACCCCTTAATCCAATTCAATAAAAGTAGACGGAGGGGAACGTTATGAAACGTGTGCAATATGACCTTAATTTCAAGATGGAAATTATTCGAAAAGGGAAAGAGATCGGGAACTTTACAGCCGTAGCCGGCAGCATGAACTGGATCCCAAGATGGTCTTGCGGTGGGCCAAAGAATCCTAACGGAACAGGTACGCCAATGGATATTCCCCGCGGCTGAAAAACTGAATATGGTGAGTATGTTCCGAAAAAGGAACTGACAAACAACCGAATGTAAGGGTCTAAAGTTAGAGAGCATATGGAAACATAGGGGCCATCCATATCCATGAGTAACGAGGAGCTAATGAACTAGTAATTTCAATTAGATGGTACGCGGAGTGCTTTGGAAACTGGCACGCTCCGTGTGGAGCAGAGGAAAAGCTGGAGATCACATCAAATGCTTACCTAGTGCTACTTTAATTACAAAGACGAACAGCAACTATTTACAGGAAACTGTTCGTCTTTGTCCTTGCTACCATGTGATGTACGTCGACATCTTTTTGCTGCAATATTATGGAATATCAATACCAAAGCTTTGTGCCATATTGCTAATAAACTCATCTTCGTTCAGTTCTTCACGTGCCTTCATTAACTCTTCGCCGGTATGGTATCTCAATTGGCTGGAAGGATCAGTTGCCGCCTTGTAAATCAATTCGGCAACAAGATTCGGAGAATCGACTTGTTGAGGGTCAAACAAGCCTTGGTACACTGATCCGATTTTTTGCTCGATTTCACTATAATTCGTCAATTGGGTATCCTGCAGCGGGTCCATAGATCTCCCTGCAAAATCGGTATTAGTGCGTCCCGGCTCTACGATCTTTACCCGAATATTGAGTGGGGCTAACTCGTACAATAGAGCTTCCGTAAGTCCGTTTAGGGCGAATTTGGAAGCATTATAAAGAGAAAACAACGGAAGTGCGAGTCTTCCTCCCCCGGAGCTAATGTTGATAATAAGTCCCTGACGATTCTTTCTGAAGTGAGGCAGGATCGATTTTATTACCTTCATCGGGCCAAAAACATTGACGTCAAACTGTCTTTGGATTTGTTCTTCTGTTGCAGCTTCAAAGATACCAAATGCACCGTAACCTGCATTGTTTACAATCACATCAATATTCCCGAATTTCGTGATCCCTTGCTCAATCGCGTTGTGGATGGATTCTTTGATTTCAACGTCGAGATGGGTGACCAAAATGTTCTCGACCTTGGTAAATTCCGTTTCTTTTTCAGGAGAACGCATGGTTGCAATTACATTCCATCCTTTGTTCGCGAAATGTAAGGCCGTTGCTCTCCCGATTCCTGCCGATGCACCGGTAATCAATATAGTTTTCATCCTTAGTTCCTCCTCTAATCCCCTGCTGGGGAAGAATATAACTCGATTTTGCGATTTATGAGTTCCATGCAGCGCGTTAGTTGCTCAATTTGGTCTTTGGTTCGCGTGTTTTGTTGACGAAGCAGTTTAATACGCTCGTTTTTAGATTCGTCTCCCTGAATGACGAGTTGCGCGAATTTCTTCATTTCGGCAATACCCATTCCCGTTTCGCGAAGGCAGCAAGCGAATTTGATCCATTCAATGTCTTCGGAATCATAAATGCGAATGCCGTTTTCACTACGCTTTACGGGCGGAAGAATACCTTCCTTTTCATAGTAACGAAGCGTGTGAATTGATAATCCAGTCTCGTTGGCGAGTTGACTAATTTGCAGACTCATAAGAAGATCCACCCGTTTTTTGACATCGGACATTTCTCCTTTCTAATGAATTAGTTTAAAGCATATCATCTAGAGTGCACTCTATGTCAAGGCTTTCAGTGGGATAAGACAGAAACTTGTTTTGCGAGGGGGTTATACTCAGTGTTTTGCTGCGAGTTTTATGAAGGCTACCTAATCATACTCTTAACGAAGTGTCTACTATCTTGACAGAATTCCAGAACCTAAGATGCCTTTTTAGCCCCCTAGAAGACTTGGACAGCACACCCCTTAATCCAATTCAATAAAAGTAGACGGAGGGGAACGTTATGAAACGTGTGCAATATGACCTTAATTTCAAGATGGAAATTATTCGAAAAGGGAAAGAGATCGGGAACTTTACGGTCGTATCCCGGCAGCATGAACTGGATCCCAAGATGGTCTTGCGGTGGGCCAAAGAATTAAACCGTAAAGATGTGGACCAGTTGGACGGGGCCAGCAAGCGGCAAACTGCCTTTATCCCTACTGCAGGCTCATTTTGAGCGAATTGCCAAGGAAGGACGCAAATATGGAGGTAGCCTACTCATTATTAGCCAACGTCCTTCTGAACTGAACACTACTGTAATGAGTCAGTGTAATAACGTAGTTGCGCTTCGACTATCGAATCAATCTGATAAGAGTGCAGTAGCGAACTTGCTTCCAGAAAATCTTGGTGGTATACAGGATCAACTCCCGACACTTGGAATCGGAGAAGCAATTGTTGTCTTATTTGATCCGAAAGAGAGATGATCCTATGGGCTTCTGGGATAAAGTCGCGAAGGTTGGCGGAGCTATAGTTGAGACGGCTCAAAGACAAGCTGAGCAACGACAGCGGGGAGATGCAGAGAGCCGAATATAACGCTTCAAGGATTCATGACGACCGAGAATTACAACGCAGTATCTAGAACATCGCAAACCAAAGGGGAGAAAAGCAATGGAATTGACTCTAAGGATTTTGCTGGGCCTGATTACCCTGATATGCTGGGCAGGAGGTTTAAACCTTTTGACAAAAGGAGCAGGCTCTTTCTTGCCAAGTACAACTCCGCCACAACGCGTCTTAGATAATTTGGTCCGGTTCTTGAGTGGCATTTATTTCGGCCTGGGCTTCCTGATGGCCTGGACTGTTTTTCATTTTAGCGAGTTTACCGATTTAATCTATTTTATTGGTGTTGTCGTCATTTGCTCGGGTCTCGGCAGGCTGTATTCAAGTATCAAAGTTGGCTCGGCAGGGAAATATTTTGATTTTATCATGGTCTTTGAAATTGCTTTAGGGGCTGCTATTGTATTGCTGCAATATTTCAGATTTGGTTGATCGGCTACGAGCGAAGGATGGACCTTAATAGGCCATCGATGATGGGGAAGCTAGGCTTCCCGGAACTCGGATCAACGTCCGTCCTGGTTTTGAACCGATTTGCTTCGAGGTGGTCTGTTCTAGAAGTAATTAACCCCGTAATTGCTATATACGGGGTTCGTGTCCTAACGGCGGACCTTCAGTGGTAAGCTCGATAAGGTTTGGCCAGCAGCTGCGAGCTGCAAATTCTTCTCCAAATCGAACCCAGGAACAGGTTCAATGTGAGAGAATGTTTCGATAAAAATTTTAAAAGCTTTGTTAGCTTCCATTCTCGCTAGAGGTGCACCGAGGCAGATATGCGGCCCGTTGCTAAACGATTGATGCCGATTGTTGTTTTTACGGTGGATGTTTAATGTAAATGGATCGTCAAAGACATCCTTATCCATGTTTGCTGCACTCATCCAAGCAACCACCACATCACCTTTCTTTAAATCAACACCTAAGACATTGTTATCTTCCTTCACTGTACGGTCCATTTTGCTAATTTGAAAACGGTAACGGAGCATCTCCTCAACAAAATTAGGCACGAGGTTGATGTTGCTTCTTAATTCATCGTAAAGTTTAGGATCGTCATACAACAAGGAGTAGAATGAATTAGCTAACAAGTGACTGGTTGTTTCTATGCCCGCCCCAAGAATAAACATAGTTACTTTAACAATGTCTTCATCCGTTAACTTGTCTCCCTCGAATTCAGCTTGAATCAAATCAGAAATAATGTCGTCTGAAAGTTGCGTTCTTTTTTCGACAACGAAAGGATGCAAATAACTAAAAAACTCCTTTGCTGCCTTCCCTTTCTGTTGATTAACTTCTTCAACATTTTCCTTATGGAACGGCATGAACAAAATGTCGACCCATTTCTTAAAAAGCAGTTTGTCTTTATGCGGAACCCCAAGTAACTCGGCCATTATTATGATCGGTAGGGGGGTTGTAAAATCTTTGACAATATCTATCTCCGTCTTATCTTCCATCTCGCTTATCAAATCATTCACTACCTGTTCAATACGTGGTTCCCATGCTTGTAGGCTTCTAGGCGTGAAAGCTGCCGAAAGCAAGGAACGTGACTTACGGTGTTCAGGCGGGTCACTATCATGGATATTTAGACGTTCTGGGAAAGTCCCTTCCTCTGTTCCAGATCCGGCACTGACAAGGGTACGTTGGCGAACACTCGAAAATAATGCATAGTCTGTCAGCACTCTCTTAACGTCTTCGTATTTGAAAACATTCCAAGTGTCCGTGCCTGCATGATAATAAACCGGATGCTCCTCCAGCATTTTCTTATACCAAGCTAATGGAAAAAAATGTTCGGATTTAGTTTTAAAATCCGTTATCTCAGACGATGAATATACCGCATTATCCACATATTTTCCTCCATTTATATTATTTGGGTATATTATGGCTAATTAAGTGAGTTTTATTCGTATAAGGTTCCAAAAATGCAGAGCAATAGCTGGAGGCTCCTACGTCAGATATCATTGCATTATCCTCCCTTAGTTGAGTATCGGTAACCGATAAATTTTACGCGCCTATAAAACGTTCGATGCTTCATATCCAACTGTTTCATGGCCAACGTGGCCGTAATCAAACCGGATTTCCATTCCTGATACACCCGAACGAATGCACCATCAATTTTTCGAAATCACCCATTGTCCGGAAACTTCCTAGAATCAAACAACGTTTCGTTATCCAAACAAACGATATCCACTTTTACCTCCCGCGTAATGTATTTCCATTCTGCAATGATCCCGTCATAATCGCGGCCCAACCTATCCAGTGCATCGGTTGAACTTTGTTATACAAATAACATGTATAAAAATTAAGTAAAATAGAATTTATAAAAGGTCACGTAATGCACGAAAAAGCCCCGAAGGGCTACCTATTAATCGATGATGGGTTTCTCGGATTTCTTACAGTAGAACACCTAAATGATCTGGTGATTAGCAATAGTAAATAACCCTTCACCTTTCAAGGTATAAGGGACTTCCCTCAGCATCATGACATAGCCGTCCTGGTGGGAACGCACAACTTGAAGCTCATCGCCAAACCAATCGTAAATCATGCCGATCGTTTGCCCTTTGTCCACTTTGTCCAGCAGCTTAACGGCCGGCACAAAGAATCCGTCTTGTTCGGCCACAGGTGCTTTGTCCAAATCTCCGTCACCGAGAAAACGGTACTTCAATGCGAGCGGCTCGTCGCGTATCCAGTTCTCTGGCGTGATGAGCATGCCCATATGCTTCAAGAGGCGAAGCGTACCCTCATAATAATGCTTATATTCGTAATCACGGATCCGACGTCCACCGTAGCCTTCGATATAGAGCCAAGGGATACCGCAATCTGTCGCCGTGCTTACCGTCCTACCGGGAGCCACCTCTTCGTGGCCCCATATCACTTCGATACCGAAGGCTTCAGCAGCTGCTTTTGATTTGCGGCCGCACTCCGTGCTGTCGTTCTCATAATACCCAACCATCAGCGGCATCGCATAGTGAGTCCCACCGCTGTGAAGATCAAGCAAAAAGTCTGCTTTCGCGATCAAGGTATGGTTTAAGGCAAAGGCGAGCCGCTCAGTAAAGGTGCCGTTCAAGCTGCCGGGGAACACACGGGCCAAATTTAAACCGTCAACAAGCGTGGTGCGATTTCCAGAATAATAGGAAGAAACGTTGGCAACAGGAACCATAATTAAAGTGCCTCTGATATCGTTTGCCTGTAGATTCCGGTACAATTCGATCAGTGCCCTGACGCCTTCATATTCGTCACCGTGTACCGCCGCCAATACGAGCAGCGTGGGGCCTTCCTCGCTTCCTTTGACCGTATTGACGGGGAAGAGACCACTCTGTTCGGATTCATCAAATCTCAATAGAACACTCTTTTTAAGACCAGTCCTCAACAGCTTACTATCGTAGGTTTGAAAATCAAAAGTCTCTGAATTCGGCATTTACTTGATACCCCCTTACCAGCTCGTGTATCCGCCATCAACGATCAAGTTCTGGCCGGTCACATATTTAGCAGCATCAGATGCGAGAAAAACAACAGGACCTTTCAAATCATTCTCATCGGCAAACCGATTCATGGGCGTAAGCGCCAGATAGCTGTCAATCACGGCTTGTGAACGGATTTCATCTTTGGTGCCTTTTATATTATTGCCGCCAGGACTGATGGAGTTCACCCTAATATTGTATCTACCGTAGTAGCTAGCCAGCCATTTGGTCATACCCATGATGCCGAATTTCGTATATGTGTATTCAATGCCGCTGACGATGCCGTCTAGTTCATACATCGGAAAATAGGGACCGACCACACCCATGGTGGAGGAAATATTGATGATACTGCCTTTGCCTTGCTGACGCATATGCGGGACGACCGCTTTCGTCATCAGCATGGTACCGGTTCCGTTTACGTTCTCTGCTGCTACCCATCCCGCTGCCGTTACTTCCTCAAGACTTGCATTCCCGATTCTTGAAACTGCGCAATTCACCAGCGTATCGATTCTACCGTATTGTTCTATAACATTTTTTGCAAGGTTATTAATGGAAGGCTCATTACTTAAATCCAGGAACATGGCTACAGCCAGATGTCCAGCTTGTCTGAGCTGATTTACAAATTGTTCGCAGGTATCAAGCTCATTTCCGGCAACAATAACAAGCGCCCCTGCTTCACAAAGTCCTTGGCATAGAAACTGGCCATACACGCCTGATCCACCCGTTACAATCGCGACCTGTCCGTCCAGACCGAACATCTCCAGCGTGTTCATTGTGCGCTACCTCCCTGAAATCACGGAACTCAAACGATATTTGGCGGAATTTTTAAAGCATCAAATGTATGCTTGACTTGTTCGATCAGCAAGCTTCCATTACTCATAACGGGCGACAAATGCCCAGGAAGTAACTGTTCCACCTCATAACCAGACAAGACCCTCACACTGTTAGCCAATTCAAACATCGAAAAATCCGGCGCCACTTGCATAGCAATTTTCCCGCCTTCAAACAGGACATCACTGCAAAACATGACCTTCAATTCGGGTATGTAGCAGGAAATCATATCTGCGCTGTGTCCCGGGGTTTCAATAATTTCGAAAGTCAAGTTGCCTACTTGAAGCTTGTTACCATGGTGAACTTCTATGGAAGGATGAAATGCATTTAGCTTGTAATCCGGGGGATACATGCCGACCCGTCGCGCTTGCGGCAATGAAACGGCAGCTTCGTCGCCGCTTTGCATGATATAGGCTGTGGCCGTTGAGCATATAATCCGAGCCCCCGTCATTCGCTGCAAGGCAGCGGCTCCGCCAGAATGATCAGCGTGTGCGTGCGTCACGATCAGATGCGAGATTCTCTCGGGCTCAAACCCATCTTTTTTCATTTCGGCAGTTATCAACTCTGGGCGAATCCCAGCACCACTATCAATCAGCAAGACCGAACCGCCTGTGTCAATCAAATACACATTGCAATCGTAAATATCCGTAAGGCTGGATCCAAGAGCGCCGCTGCCGATAAGATAGAGCTGGTCCGTAAGCCTCATGCTAATCCGCTTAACTCGGAAATTTCGCACATAGGAATTTCGGGTTTGCTGCGGCAGATTGCCCTAAGGCGATCATTGTCCTTGTATCCAGCGCCCGTCAGGATGCACACGGCTGATGAACCTGGCTGTAGTCGTTTCTCCTTAAGGGCTTGATGTAATCCGGCTAGTGAAACAGCGGCTGCAGGCTCGCACAAGATGCCCTCTTGGGTAGCAAGCTTCTCCTGCCACATCCATACCTCGTCGTCTTTAACTTCGATTCCAAAACCGTCGCCCGCGTGCAAGGCCCTCAAGACCTCTTTGCCATCCGGAGGATTGGGAACCTGCAAGCCAGAAATGCGACAAGTCGAGTCTCCAGGCAAAGGGCTTGCGCTCCCTTGCTGCCAAGCGCGGACAATATTGGAACAGCCGTCAGATTGCACAGCCGCCATCCTGGGCATTCTTCCGATAAATCCTTTTTCCATGAGCTCAAAGAACCCGTTCCAAATCCCCGTATATAATCCACCTCCACCGACTGGCACAAATACCGCGTCAGGCATCGGTTCACCTGTGGCGGTAAAGTCTTCGGCAAGCTCAAAGGCTATCGTCTTGACCGCTTCCATGGCAACAGCATTGAATTGATATGCAGTGATCATGACTTCAAGGTTTCGCTTTGCAGCTTCTTGCTCGATGAAAGCAAAAACCTGCTCACCGATTTCCGCGCTTTCTCCAAAGCCTTTGATCCTAATGATTTCCGCTTCGTGAATCACGGCCTGCATCAATTTAGCTTCAACAATGTCTTCGAGAACGAAGAGATGGTAAGGCAATCCTGCCCTGGCCGCATAGGCCGCCGCCGATGCTCCGGCATTTCCGGACGATGTGCCGATACAGCCGTTCTTACCCTGCTCTAAAGCCCATGAGACGCCCATTGCGGAGATTCTGTCCTTGTAGGAACCCGTCGGGTTTCCCGACTCCAGCTTAAAATAGATGGAGGACAAACCCAGCTCCTTAGCTATATGCTGGCTTCGTACCAAGGCGGTTCCCCCTTCACCCATCGTAATTTGCTTATCAGGACGAATGTGTGGGAGCATAGACTCGTAACGCCAGATGCCTCGTTTATGACTGCTGATAGAGCTTAACCAGTCTTTCAATGCACTTCATCCCCTTAACTGTAATCCTATTCAAGTCTTGTTCGTTTCTCCGGCGCGTAAGCGATCACATCAATTTCCACAAGATAAGCGCCCAAATCGACAGGAGCTGTTGTACGCGTGGGATAAGGCTGGTTAAACATTTCCGAATAGGCTTGGTTATATCCGGGAAAATCCTCTTTGCGACTTACATAAGCGTTTGATTTGATGACATGATCCAAGGTAAGGCCTACGGCCTCCAATATGATTTCAATATTGCGCAAGCATTGGCGTGTCTGTTCTTCAATGGTTGGTCCACTAATTTCACCGATGACAGGGTCTACACCTACTTGTCCCGAAACATACACAAAGTCTCCTGCACGTACGGCATGCGAAAATGGCAGCGAAAATTGCGGAGCTTGAGGAACTTGAATAGCATTTGACATGATTTAAATCTTCCTTTCATGGTTGGGTAATTGTTCTAGAACCCGATCAATTGCTTTTAGTGTCTCATCGACCTCACGATCGGAATGAACCGCTGACACGTACCACAGCCCATTTGGACGTACCAGTACGCCCTCCTCCATTAATAGCTCGGCAAAACGGGTGTATGCATCCGCATCCCTTTTTTGGAAGTGATCAAAATGATTCACCTCAGTCAATTCTGTAAACATTACATGAAACATAGGACCCGGTTGATTCACAAGCCCGGGGATGTCATGCTTTCGAAACAGGGAACGGATGCCTTCCGCTAGCTTCCCGGCTGTTGCTTCCATTTGTTGATATAAGTGACCGTTATTCTTGGACAATTCTCGGATCGTTGTTATTGCGGCGGTAGTCGACACACGATTTCCGTTCAGTGTACCCAAATGGCTTACTTTTGCACTCTCCACAAGCTCCATGATAGATCTGGATCCTCCCACTGCGCTGATGGCAATCCCACCCCCAAGCGCCTTACCGACCGTGACCAAATCCGGAATAATGCCGAACTTCCCATGAGCTCCTCCGTTACTGAGACGAAAGCCAGTAATCACTTCATCAAATATGAGGACTATTCCTAACGCCTTCGTCCATTTACGCATATTTTCCAAATAACCTGGTAATGGCATGATACATCCGGAATTACACATAATGGGCTCTGTAATAACAGCTGCAATATCTTGGTGGTGCGTACGAAGCACTTGCTCCAGAAGCTCTGGTTCATTCCATGGTAGTAAAAGCACATCCTGCAAACTACCCTCACTTTGACCAGCAGTTCCCGGCGGAACGTCCGACTCATGCTCGAATAACGGTTTTTGGCTCATATCCGAGCTTGGGAACGATGTAAATATGGAGTCCGACCAACCATGGTAATGCCCATGAAACCGAACAACCTTCCTCTTCCCTGTATAGGCCTTTGCCAATCTGAGGGCAAGCATAACCGCCTCTGTACCAGAGCCGCTAAATGCAACCTGTTCTGCCGCCGGAAGAACTTCCGTGAGCAGCCTCGCTAATTCAATTTCACCTTCGTGCTGTATTCCGTATGTGAACCCCACTTGCATGGACTCGACAATACGCTGCATCAATACAGGGTGAGAATGACCCAAAATTAATGGTCCATAGGCAAGCATATAATCAATATATTCATTACCATCCACATCCCGGATCTGTGTCCCGGAAGCGGATTCTGCAAAGATAGGGACAGGCT
Organism: Paenibacillus agricola; assembly: GCF_011440305.1. Taxonomy (GTDB): domain Bacteria; phylum Bacillota; class Bacilli; order Paenibacillales; family NBRC-103111; genus Paenibacillus_S; species Paenibacillus_S agricola. The sequence goes on from NZ_JAAOIW010000009.1 coordinate 183,833, forward strand.
TCATTGAAGCTCTAAGAGAGCTTGATACCCCTCCGGACAAGTACTTCTTGGACTCTGCAAATTTGCTTTCCGAAACATTGTAAGTTTTCATTCCTGTCCCTCCTGAATAAGATGATGCTCCTGCTGTATTTCTCCCTCATATTCCTGTATATAACTCATTATTTTTTGATGAATATGGATTATTGCTTGTTGCTGATCTGCAGAAACCATCTCGAGCGGAGCTCTTACTCCACCGCAGTCGATCCCGCGCAGCTTAATAATCTCCTTTAGTGCACCATGGATAGGAAGGGCGAGAAGCAAAGTAATAATGTCATTGATCTTTCCCTGCAGCAAGGTTGCCTCTTCCAGTCGTCGCTCCCGGAACAATTGCTCCAGTTTTACGAATAATTCCGGCATGACCCCGTATGTTCCTCCGATCCCCGCAGAAGCACCCATAATTCTTCCGGCAATGAATTGTTCATCCGGTCCGTTAAATATCAGGAAGTCTTTTCCGCCTATTGCCTTAAATTGTTGAAGCTCATAACTGCTGGATGTCGATATCTTCACACCGATCACTTGGGGATTTTTAATCATTTCACGTAATAATACCGGGGTTAAACTAAAGCCTGTGGTTGAAGGAATATGATAAATGATAAAGGGAAGACTGCAGGATTCCATGATTGCATTCCAATGCCGCTGTACTCCGTTGTCGCTGCATCGATAATAAAAAGGGGGGACTGCCGAAATGGCATCAGCTCCGGCTTGCTCCGCATGAATGGCAAGCTCTATGCTGTCCTTTGTGTTAATAGCCCCGATATGCCCGATGATGACTATTTCCCCGTTCGCTTCTTCCAATACAGCTTCCAGCATCTGTTTGCGCTCGTCTACACTTTGGATGAGTCCTTCCCCCGAGCTTCCTCCGATATAAAGTCCGTTAACTCCTTTGTCGATTAGAAAACGGGTCATTTTCCGAGTCGCCGTTATGTCGATTTCACCTGCAGCATTATAGCAGGAAGTCATTGCGGGAATAATCCCCGAGTATTTGGATAGCGAGTAATCTTTCATGTGCATTCTCCTTATGGTGTAGTACTTACATTTAATGCATATCCGGTAATCATTGCCCATCCTGCAAACTCAAACGCTCTGGAGAGCACCGTGAATGTCTTCCAGCAGGGTAGTGGAATCTTCCAATCCTACAGAAAGACGGACTTGGGTTATACCGAATCCTCGACTTTCCAATTCTTTGTCTTCCCCCGACATGGCAGCTGCATAAATGACACTTTCAAATCCGCCCCAGCTCCCTCCAATTGAAATATGCCTCAAAGAATTGATGAATCTCTTAACCCCTTCCTTATCTGATTCAAGCTCAAAGGACATCAATCCGCTGCAGCCCTTCATTTGTTGTACAGCCAATTCATATTGTCGAAAGCTATGTAGACCCGGATAGTGCACAACACTGATTTTATGCTCCTTATCTAAATAGTCAGCAATAATATTTGCATTATTCTCGTGTCTTTCCATACGTAGAGGCAATGTGCGCAGCCCCTTTAGTAACTTATTGGATTCATATGGTGATAAAACCGCCCCGATTTGAGGAAGGTTTGCAATGAACTCACGGGAAGCGACTACAACTCCAGCAACTAGATCGCTATGTCCCCCCAAATATTTAGAGGCGGAATGAATGACGGCATCGACACCATATTCCAGAGGATTTTGAAAGATTGGAGTCGCCCACGTATTATCCATGACCACCTTGAGATTGTGTTTTTTGGCAAGTTCCATAATTGTACGAATATCCTGCAATTCAAAATGCCAGGAAGTCGGGCTTTCTAGATAGATAAGCTTCGTATTTGCTTGAATTGCGTTTGAAAAGTCCTCCAATTGATCTCCAGGAACAAAAGTACTCTCAACCCCAAATTTCGCAAAAACATTTCTCAAGAAATCGGACACTCGACCGTATACGTTGTTAATCGTGATAACATGACTATCTTGATTTAAAATGCTCAAGAGCGTCGTGTAAATGGCAGCTGTGCCAGAGGCAAAGCACCTCGAAGCTTCTCCTTTTTCAAGGGCCGCAAGCTTACTCTCCAGAGCATCCGTTGTAGGGTTCCGATTTTTCCCGTATGAATAACGTGAGATCGCACCCTTATTCGTTTCCACTACCGTGTCAAAATCCGGATAACGATAAATCGTATTCTCGAAAGTGGGAGGAATGACAGCACCCCCAAACACGTCTGTATCTTCGTCGATTTTAGTTACAATATGTTGGGCTCTTGTATAAATATCCCTCATAGTGCCCTCCCATCTCCACTGTTCTTGTTATTTCTTACCTTTTCGACAGACCCGTTATTCCGATGCGATTTCATCAAAGCTTCTGCCACGTAGAGCGGGTAAATGCCGTCCTCTAATGTGCTAATCGGTTTCGCACCCTTTGTTAGGACGTCTACTAGGTGATCTACTGCATTCTGAATATTACTTGATTGATGAAGCAGATTATCTTCCTGATGCTCCAAAACTAAGCTCTTGATACCTGCAAGCATGGGGTGTGCCTCTGTGGCATAATAGCGGATCTTATCTCCGCTGTTAAGCATTTCAATCTTACCTTGTTCAAAATACAAATCCATTTCGAAAATAAGAAAGTCTCTGTCATCAAAAGCCTCTGCATAACCCGCAATCCCGCCACTTGCCAATGAAAATAGAAAGGAATAAGTCCAATCCTCCCTTGCATCCAGGTTTGTCGGGACTTGCTCAATGACTCTCACTTGATCTATCGATCCCGATACAAAACGAACCAAATCAAATAAGTGTGAGCCGTAATTGAAAATGCCTCTTGTATAACGCAAATGAATTTTCTTCAGCTTACCGTACTGCTCGGTTCGAACCGCCTCTCGGATCTGGACCACCCCATCGCTCCACCTTCTGGAAAGATTGACGAGTAAAGTGCGGTTGTAGCTTTGCGCCAATGCTGCGATTTTCTCTGCTTCATGGATGCTCGTTGCTACTGGTTTCTCAAGGAAAATAACTCTAGCGGAGGAATTCTCGAGCACGGTCTTTAACAAATCGAAACGGACGTCAGAAGGTGTGCAGATACTGATAATATCCAGCCGGTGGTTCCTAAGCATAGCGACCAGATCTAAGTAAAATTCGGTTCTTGGTGCGACTAGTGCCAGTGTGTCCCCCTGCTCTTGACGCACACCGACGGCGGCTACTAAGTCGATTTTCGGATGAAGATGATAAGCTAATGAGTGGCTTTGTGGTTGAGCCTTTAATGGAATATCGTACAGCAATCCAATATTGCCGAGTCCGATTACCGCCGCTTGAACTGGAGCCTCAGCCTTTGACGTTATATCCATCGTAAACCATCCTTCTTTCAATTTAACTGGATCCACCGTTGCTCTCTTAAAGATGTTAAAGCAGCCTCAGCCGTAGCCACAGAAGATCGAGCCGCTGAGCCGTCAAATAATGATTTCAAATGCTCCTCTACCGGAATCCCCATCACGGCATCCCGAAATGCCTTCATTTCCAATTCCATCAGCCGTGTTAAAAACCCTGACTGATCCGTTGTGCTTTTCCCGTAAGCTATCCCGCCATCTGCATCCCGATAATATTGCGCTCGCTCTTCGTCTTCTTCTACGGAGCTGTGGAGTAAATGTTCAATGGGCGGTTTGTTGTTCCTCAAATAAACCTTTGATTTCTTGAAATCAATGAGAATGGCACCTTCCGTGCCGTTGATCTTGATGTAGTGCTCACCCCAGCGGAAGCCCGAGCCGTACTGCATACTTCCTAAGGCTCCACCCTCGAATTGCAGAGTAAGCAGAAGGATATCCTCTTCATTTCCGTAGCCTTCCCCGTTATGGGCCAGGTTGCCGCCTGCCATGCTAACTGTTTTGGCTGGCCCCATGATCGTTTGCAGGAAATCAAGCTCATGTATATGATGGAACAAGTGTCCACCGGAACTCTCATTGTTCTTCTTCCAGCTGACCTTCTCTTGCTTAAACTCCCAGCCCGTTCGTTCGGAATGTACGACGAGCGGTTTCCCGATTTCACCGTCTTGAATCCAACGACGCGCTTGATGAATACCATTCACAAAATAATAAATATGTCCTGCCATCAGGAGGACGTTCGCCTTCTTGCATGCTTCAATCATGTCCTCGCAATCCTTATGTTTAAGTGTGACGGGCTTTTCGCAAAAGACGTGTTTGCCGTGTCGGGCAGCCAAGATGACCGGGTCCCGATGAAGATGGCTTGGGGTCGTCACGATAACGGCATCTACCCTGTCGCTCTCCATCAGCTCTTCAAGGGATTCCATCCAATTACACTGTAATTCTTCCGCAAGCAACTGTGATCGGCTTCCCCCATAAACCGCTGTCACTTCCGATCTTTCCATCCGGTGCAAAATTCTAGACAGTCCCGAGCCGAAATACCCGCAGCCGACGATGCCGAACCGCACCTTATCCATGGTCGGAATCCTCCTGAATGTCGAACTTCAAGGGATTCAGACAAGAGACCTCCTTGAATTTCCAATATTCACCTACATCTTCACCATGGGGGAAGAAGAATGAATACACATTGGCGTTCATAGCCCGTATTTTTATCCTAATCACTTCTCGCTCAAGCTTGCCAAAATTGGGGTTACCCTTCCATTGAACCTTGACAGCTGTGCTGTCGCCGCTGAAGGGCACACAATCATCAAAGGAGAACCCCTCAATCGCCTTCCCCGACGTCGTGCAGACCGCTACCTTAACAATGCCGTCAGAAGCAGCAGCGTTGATATAGAGCTCAGGGTTTTCAACGGCGAATGGTCTTGTCATAAGCTCACACCAATCATGCGTCGCTTGCAAATAAACAAATCCATCCGGACGAAGGGTGGCCAGACCGATGCTCTCTTTGGGAATTTCCTCATAAGGAATTAAACTGAATCCTGAATGGTCGACGGGTGCTGCCGAATAGTAGAACAACATTCTCTCAGGCCTATAGATAATCGTCGAAGAAGGCATTATGCACTTGGAGTCCCATTCCTCTTCGGCGCCGAGGGCGATCATCTTCCTTCCCTGCATAGCCCGGTGCCAGCAAAAGCCGTCCCTGCTGTAGGCTAATTGAATGTCCATCGTTCCTGCCATCTTGTTGAATTTGGGATCGACTTCATAATTGTAGGTATCATACATGGAGATTACCCCCATCGTATAGGCACCGTAAGGAGTCATCTGCATCCCGTAAAACTGGGTGTTACAAGAGTCAAGTTGATCTGGCTCGATGGCTAGAATCGGTTTCGTCCAGTTGGAGAGATTCGAACTTTCCGAGACCCACACCCGTCTGTCAGGACATCGTGTGCGGAACGACAGGCGGTACATACCCGACTCAGGATCACGGTAGAATCCGGTATGGCAGTCGCTATACACCTCTATAACGGGCTTGTCGAATATCGGCTTCCAATGAAGGCCGTCGGGTGATGCATAGAGGAATATAGAACAACCCTTGGTGTAAGGGGACATGGCGAGCTTATATCTCTTATCAGGGTCTTTCTCCAAATAATCTTTGATAACGGTGGGTCCATGGGTCTTGTGATCGTCGTCCAATACAATGTTGGTCCCGGGCACGATATCAAGCTCAGGTTTGATATAGTGAATGCCATCATTCGAATAGGCGTAATTGAGATAAGCATAGGCCTGCGGATCGGATTCACCAAAAGCGGGACCATAGTAGTGAGTGGAATACCATGTTTTGTAGATCAATTCATCCTCATCATAAATAGCCGTACCATAGTAATGAACTCGTTTGAATTCGTGTGGCAGCTCGGCTTCAAGAATAGGGTTGCCCTCGTACTTTTTCGCCTGTCCCAATTCACGCTTGAACCCAAACATGTATTCATAGGTTCGGTTATCAAAAAAAGTGAATTTAACGTTATTACTCAAGTTCCCCATGTAGCTCCTCCTTCAATTGGTTACCGATATCGAGCGTATGGGACATAGCGCTCAATATTCTTTGGTCAGCTGCCAAAACGCAGAGCGTAAATATCTGCATCCTTAAGCTCAAACTTTAGGCGCACCACCTTGCCGGCAAATGGGGTCAAGTCGGAATCCCCGCGCCATGAGACCTTGCAGTCGAGTTCATCTCCATATATGACATCGCAGTCCTCAGCGCTGTAATATGCCGCCGGCCAGCCTGTTTCGTCGATGATTCCCACTCGAACCGAACCTGGTGCAGAGGTAGCAAAGTTGATAAATAGTGAATCGCCTTCCACCATGATCGGCTTGGTCGTAAATACGGCACCCGAATAATCACCGTGTACCGAGGCAAACCGGTGTCGTGGAACCGTTACCCTTCTAATATAGGAATCACCCCAATAATAGTGTTCATTGATATACATAGAAAATTCCTCAGGTGAGGTCTCCAGAATACCCCATGCGGGAATTAGACTTCGCTGAGTCCAGTTTTTGAAGTCAAGACCCGGTCTTATCCATGCCTCAAGGAAGGGGCGATTCCATTTAAAGCCGTCTCGGCTAGACATGAACACATTGTCAGAGACGCCGACCTTTTCGTGTTCAGTTACCTTATTCCTCTCCGGCATAAACCTCATCGGAAACGATAAGTAGGTATGCTCGGCCCCCGGACATGGGATCGTGGCGTTGGTGTAGAAATGTTCTAAAGGAACTCCCTTGTCGTAAACATTTGGCTCAGGCTTCGTCCAGTTCTCGAAGTCATTGGATGTGCAATTCTGGATGGCTCTGACTCCCAAGAAGATGGCCGAGTCTCTAGGCGCCTCGATATTTGGCTCCTGGTTGGAGGCGAAGTATCTGGAATAACACATATAACAGTTATGGTTAGGGTCCCAAAAAACAAGGTTATGGGAATCGAATGCGCCTTTCCTAATAATCGGCTCTTCTCTAAACGGCTTGAAATGCAGCCCGTCCTCCGATACGAAGGCAAATAATCCTTCCGGAGCATATCCGGCCACGGCCTTGTATTTCTCATGGGGGGCGCATCCCGGGCGCTGGTCGATAAAGGGACTGAAATTGTGCGCGATATGCCCAAGCATCACGATATTGTTTGCAGATGAACCGTCAAATTGATGAATACCAAGCTCAGGTCGCTCCCAATGAATCCCATCGGTACTCTCGACATAACAGCAAGATTGGCCTTGTGATTGATCAGAGCTGTTGTCGAAGGTTCCCCGATAATACATTTTGAATGTATCCTTGTCTTTGAATACACAGGAATAAATGCCGCTGCCTGGTCCTTCCCAAGGCTTCTCCATCCTTAGAACGATTTCTTTTTTCTCTGGTGGAGTCAGCTTCAGGTAGGCCTTCTCCATACGGTCGATCAGGTAGTCGTCAACAAACATTTCTATGCGTTTGCCTATTTGCAATGCTGCTTGTTTTTTCTTATCGCTCATGGGATACTCTCCTTCTATTGTAATGTCAGTTCTATCGGCAATGTATCGACGAGATGGCAAGCCACAAAGTGATCTTCCGTGCCCGCGACCCTACGAAGCACAGGAGCTTCTACCCTGCAGATAGCCTGACACTTCTCACATCTTGGGTGGAATCGGCATCCTTGCGGGGGATCAATCGGGCTTGGAACGTCGCCCTTGAGTACAATTCTTTCTTTCTTCTTGTCAAGCTCGGGAATGGGTACAGCCGAAAGCAGAGCTTCGGTATAAGGGTGCCGCGGTGAATAATAGAGACTGTCCGAGCTCGCCAATTCGACCACTTGACCAAGATACATAACGGCGATCCTGTCGCTCATGTACTCGACTACGCTTAGATCGTGCGCGATAAAGATGTACGTCAGATTCATCTGCTGCTGCAAGTCCTTCATCAGATTCAAGACCTGTGCCTGGATCGAGACGTCGAGCGCCGACACCGGTTCATCGCAAACCATCAATTCGGGCCTGATGCAAAGCGCCCTTGCGATGCAGATCCGCTGTCGCTGACCACCTGAAAACTCGTGTGGATAGCGGTACATATAATCTGCACGCAGATTAACCGATTCAAGAAGCTGCACGATGATTTCTTTTCTTTGGGCTTTACTGCCCATGCCGTGGATACGAAGCGGCTCTTCGAAAGAGTCATAGATGGTTTTAACCGGGTTCAAGGAAGAATATGGATCCTGAAAAACAATCTGGATTTTCTTGTGGACACTAAAGCTTTCTTGTTTATCCAAAGTGAGAATATCCCGCATATCGCCGTTATCGAACCGATATCGCATTTCCCCTGAGGTGGGCGATTGAAGACGAACGATACATTTGCCAAGCGTCGTCTTGCCGCAGCCGCTTTCGCCGACCAAGCCAAGCGTTTCGCCCCTTCTCACGAACAGACTGACATCGTCCACTGCCTTGACATGGTTTTCTACCTTTTTGAACAATCCCTTGTAGACCGGATAATATTTCTTCATGTTCTTAATATCGAGAATAATCTCATTGGTATTGGGGTGATTGTCTTTCATGTTATTAGCCTCCATTGCAATTCCAGCATCTTACACGGTGACCGTCTCCCAAATCGGTTTCCAACGGCACCGTTGTACACTGTTCAGTTGCAAAGTCGCACCTTGGTGCAAATTCACAGCCATCAGGCATATCAGACGGGTCTGGCGTGTTACCACGGATCGTCTCCAAACGCTCATTTTTCCCGATACCCAGTACAGGAACGGAGTTTAGCAGTGCTTTAGTATACGGATGCTGTGGTGAACCGAGAACCTGACGAACCGTACCAAACTCCACGATTCGCCCCATGTACATGACAGCAATGTCATCGGCCATATCAGCTACGATCCCCATGTTATGGGTAATCAGAATGATCGAGGTACCATATTTATTTTGCATTTCTTTCATTAACTCGAGAATTTGAGCTTGAATGGTCACGTCGAGCGCTGTTGTCGGTTCGTCGGCTATGACAAGTTTGGGATTACATATCATGGCCATGGCGATGATAGCTCTCTGCTTCATCCCACCGCTGAACTGATGGGGATAGTCCATGATCCGGGAGGAAGCTTTCGGAATCCCAAGAAGCGTCAGAATATCCACCGCGCGATCCATGGCTTCTTTCTTCGAAATTCGCTCATGTTGAAGTAGATTTTCGCAAATTTGATTGCCAATCGTGTAAACTGGATTAAGTGAGGCCATCGGGTCCTGGAAGATCATACTAATCTCCTTGCCTCGGATGGAACGAATAGCGCTGCCATTTTTCTTTAGCTTACTGAGAATGATCTCCTCGTTATCAGCGTAATACGTTATACTGCCGTCTGTTATGTTGCCGAGCTTCGGCAGAAGCTGCAAAATGGAGTGGGCCGTGACGCTTTTTCCGCAGCCACTCTCTCCGACAACGCCAAGCGTCCGGCCTTTCTTGACACTAAATGAAACGCCGTTCACGGCTTTGACGACACGTCTGCCCATATCAAATTGGGTATGCAAATTGTCAACCTTCAAAATCAGGTCATTCTCGACATTCAAGTTATAAGCCTCCCCTTACTTATCGAATTATTGGTTAGGGTCAAGAACGTCACGAAGACCGTCCCCGAAGAAGTTGACGCCCATAACGAAAAGCGAGATGGCAAGACCCGGAGGAAGCCATAACCAGGGATTGTTTCGGATGACATCTATAGCTTTTGCTGCGTTAATGATGTTACCCCAAGTAGGAATTCCGGATGGTACACCCAGACCCAGAAAGCTCAGTCCCGATTCTGCCAAAATGTACCCTGCCGATGAGAGAGTGACCGTAACGATAACGGGGCTCAGCGTGTTGGGGAGAATATGCCGAAACATGATGGAGAGCTCTCCGATTCCGAACGCACGGCACGCATCCACATAGTTTTCCTCGCGGAGCGATAGGAATCTACCTCGTACGAGCCGATAAGTTCCCGTCCATCCGGTTATTGAGAAAATTAGTATCAGATTGAAAAGACCCTGTCCTATGAAAACAACAAGTAAAAGAATGAGAATGATTTGCGGAAAAGTCATGAATATTTCAGAAATACGAAGCATGACTTTATCGAACCAACCGCCGAGGTAACCGCTAAAGCAACCGAATATGGTTCCGATTAGCGCACCACCTAGGGCACCGCTCAAGCCGATAAGAATGGATATGCGTGCACCGTATAAGATTCTGGAAAACACATCGCGACCGAGCTTATCCGTCCCAAGTAAATGATCACCGGATGGTGGCTTAAGCCGGTTAGCGAGATCGATCTCGTCAGGTTTGTATACTGAAAGAACGGGAGCAAGAATCGCACTAATGATCATTATCGCGATTATTGCGAATCCTACCATCGCCAGCTTGTTTCTGCTCAGCTTTTCCCAATTGCGAAGAGCTAAACTGGTTCTTACAGCTCTTGTCCCCATATAGGCACCTCTCCTTCCTGCCTTGTTTGTTCCTTGTTGTATCAGAGATCATTCGAACCGAACCCTAGGGTCAAGCAAGGCGGTCAATAAGTCGACGAGGAAGCTGGCAAAAAGCACCATACACGCAGTCATCATTGTAGCGATCATGACTACTGGGTAGTCCTTGGCCGACACGGCGTTCAGGATCATCCCCCCCATTCCGGGCCAACCGAAGACACTTTCAATGATTACCGTACCTCCAATTAAGAGAGGAAGTCGGAAACAAAGCAGCAGCACAACCGGCATCAGGGCGTTGCGGAAGGCGTGCTTGATATTGACCTTCCACTCGGGTAGCCCTTTGCTACGTGCCGTCTTTACGTATTCTTTTCCGAGGACGTCCAGCATGGTACCGCGAGTATATCGCATGAGAGCAGCTGTCAGTGAGAATCCTAGTACAAGGGAGGGCAGGAGCAAATGCCGTAACCTGTCCAATAAGCCTGAATCCGCGTATTCATATTGTCCACCTACAGGGAGCCAGCCCAGTTTAATAGCAAAGATTTGGATCCCGATAATGCCTATGAAAAATTCCGGGATCGAGATCCCAATGATGCCTATAACCGTATTCCCGTAGTCTGCGGCCGAATTCTGTTTGATGGACGACAACAGCCCAAGCGAAATACCGAGAACAGACGATATGAACAACGCAGCAGCAGCCAATTGGAGAGTGGCCGGGAGTCGATTCGAGATCATCTTGGTAATATCGCTTCCGTCAACCAGACTGTAACCCAGCTTACCCTGTAGAAGGTCAGTGAACCAACGGATAAACTGAATATATACGGGGGCGTCGAGGCCCATAGCTTTCTTGTATGCCGCTATATCGAAGTTAGCTGAGCTCAATATCTCCGGAGGAATTAAATAGGTCAGCGGATCACCGGGAGTCAGCTGAAGGCCGATAAAGATAATGACGATGACGAGAAAGAGCATGGGAATGATAGATAAAAACCGGAAGGTAAAATATTTAAGCATGGGATCCTCTCCTCGATAAGCATACCGGTGAAACTTATTGCGAAGCTGTAACAATTACAATCTAATTTCGTCCGTTTCTTTCGATCAACTATCGTCATTTAGGCATACCATGCACGGTAAGGCGTTTGGCGCAGCTGTGCTTTACCGTGCATGGTATGGGTTGATCGTACTATTTTACTAAGAGCTCCCAGTCCTGCTGTTTTCGATCGTAGTTGGTCCACTCATTTCCGAAAATTTTAGACGTTTTCAATCTAGCTTCATTGACAAGTATATACTGCTTAATCGAGAAGAGCGGCATATGCCACAGGAACTGGCTTTCCATTTCTTGAAGCTTGCCAACGGCTGCCTTTCGCTTCTGCGGATCGGACTCTCGTCTCAAGTCGTTGATAAGCGGATCCCACTTGTCCTTGGCGCCGCCCAATACCTGCATACCGAGAGGACTATCGGTGTGGAAAAGACCATATGCCTCCTCCAACGACATCGCTGATAAGCCGGCATAGAGGAAATCATAGTCTCTCTTGGTGTATATAAGCTCCAGCAGGTTTCCCTTCATGAGCGAGGCTTCAACTTTCACACCAATCTGCTCCCAGTAATATTTGATGGTATCGATGAGGTCAACGGATTGCTGATCGGTATAGTAGTACTGAAGCTTGATAGTTTGATTAAAGTCAAAGTTGGCTTCGTTCAAAAGCTGCTTCGCTTTCGCAGCATCAAATGCGTATTTGACCACATTCTGGTTAAATTCGGGCATTTTCGTTGGGATTTTGGTTTCGAGCAGCTCTGCCTGACCCTTGAAGAGCTTATCAGCCAAAGCCTTACGGTCGATCGCGTAAAGCAGAGCTTGGCGAATCTTTAAATCAGCAATTTTCTTGTTGCCTTTTCCATCTGATCCCGTCATATTGGCCTGTAGGTATCGATCGAAAAATATATCAACGGGATAGGCTTTGTACGCAGGGTTTTTAAGCGCTTCATTTACTTGATCCAAGCTCATGACCTGCATGTAATCAAGTTGGTTGGCCTGAGACTTCGTGACAATCTTATCTTCTGTCATAGTCTGCAGCTTAATCTTCTCGATTTTTGGCTTAGGTCCGTAATAATCTTTGAAAATCTCCATGACGGCATAGTTATTGGGCTGTACTTCAGTCAGCATGTAGGCGCCGTTCCCGATCGGCTTCTCCCAAAAGGAGGAAAGATGCAGCTTAGACGGATCCTCTTTTTCAAGCAGATGCTTCGGGTAAGGAGGCCATTGGGCCATGACGAGTTGGAATACGCCTACTGGTTCGGTCAATTGAATGGTTACCTTACTACCCTCAATGGTGACACCTTTCAAATCGGTCGCCTTGCCTGTCTTCCAATCGTCTGCGCCAGCGATCTTAATGAACGCACCGGAGAAAACTGCGTTGATGGAAGCCGATTTAAGGGCCATTCCCAAACTCCATTTAACGTCATCGGCTGTAAACTTTACCCCATCATGCCATTTAACGTCATCCCTGAGTGTGAATGTGTAGGTCAGGCCGTCTGGAGAAACAGTAAATTCCTTCGCGAGATCCTTCCCAACCGGCTCTACTTTTTCGTTGAGGACAAGCAGCCTTCGGAACAGGTTTGTTTTGAAAAAACCGCCGTAATCGGCCCAAGCAGCCCCAAACTTATCATCCGGGCCACCAGCCACCAAAAACACCTTTTCCCCAGTAGCTGCAGGAACCGTTACCGCAGGTGCGCTTGGGCTCGGGCTAACTGGTACGGTAGCCTTTGGGCTCTCGTTCGGGACCGAACTTGAGCTTGGGGTGTCCGATTTGGTACAAGCAATAATGATGCTTGCGAAGAACACGAGTGACATTAGTAGTACCAATGCTTTTTTCATGTCAAACCTCCCCTGAATATAGAGCTAGCTCCCGGCATTGCCGAGGGCTGTATGCAACCGCTAACGATATGACATAAACAGTGAAAGAAAAACATGAGTATGGCGGTTTCATCAAGCCTTTCGGTAACTTAGGACCTTCTGATGTCACTATATGATGGTTATGATGGGTTTATACCTTGTCCAGCCATAAATTAAAACCATCGTTTTATAATGATATGTACAAGAAAAAACCAAGCAACCTTTACCGATAAGTTGCTTGGTTCTATCCTACACCGATATATCGATGCGGTACTCCCTCCTGTGTTACCACGCCGTCCAACCCCCGTCGACGGTAATATTTGAACCGGTCATATACCCTGCAGCTTCAGAAGCCAATAGCAGAACAGCACCTACGATTTCCTCCGCCCTTCCTACGCGGCCTATCATCGTCTTTCGACTGAGCTCCTGAAGAAATGAAGCGTTCGTCTGTATCTGGGGATTCGGGAAGGGTCCTGGGGTCACGCAGTTAACCCGGATACCTTTGGCCGCGAGGTGGGCCGCACAATACTTGGTGAACTGAATGACTCCAGCCTTGCCGGCACCGTAATTGGCTGGATTATTGGCCCCACTGTCGCCGTAAACAGAGGGATCAGGCGAAACGACCCCATACATAGACGAGAAGTTGACGATGCTTCCTCCGCCTCCCGCTTCCATATACGGTACAACTTCCCTCGTACATCGAAAAGTTGTGCCCAGGGCACCGTCAACCCCTTTTTGCCAATCGTAGTCAGACATGTTCTCGACGGTACCGGCAGGCCCATAGCCAGCTCCGTAGCTCGCGCAGTTGATCAGAACGTCTATCCGCCCTGTCCGTTCGGCTGCCATCCGTAACATGCTGCGGATGGAATCTGTTTCTGAAACGTCACACTCGATTCCGTATACCCGGTCCAACTCGAATTCCCGAACGGTCAAGTCGGCCACAATGACCGTAGCGCCAAACTCGGATAGCCCCCGTACTATCGCGCTACCCAAATAACCGTTGCCCCCAGTTATGACAACCGTCTTATTTTCTAATGAAAATAAAGGTTTGAACATGATAACCTCCAATCCTAACGTTATTTCGCGGTATATCCACCGTCTACGGGTAGGTTAACGCCTGACACATAAAGTGAAGCGTCTGAAGCTAGAAAGACGATACTTCCCATCAAATCGGTTTCATTGGCCATACGACCTAAGAATGTACGTTCACTGTAACGGTCTACAAAAAGCTCTGGCGTTCGTTGCGAAGCGAGCCCTCCCGGACTCAGGCAGTTGCAGCGAATGTTTTTCTCTCCATAATAGCTCGCGACGAATCGTGTAAAGTTGAGCATACCACCCTTATGGAAGAAATAGTCGGGCACCATTCCGTGAAATCCCATGTCCTTATACAAAGTTGCATCTGCGCCGACCATTCCCTGAATGGAGCCGATGTTGATGATGGAACCGCCGCCCTGCTCTGCCATAATGTCGCCGAACACACGGGTGATGGCGAAGAGACCCGTGGCGTTAATATGCATGCTTCTAGCAAAAGCATCGAGCGGATCGTTCCAGCTAGTCATCGTACGTGCCACCGCATTGTTGACGAGCACGTCGATGCGCCCGCTATCTCGCATCACCCGATCCCGCAGCTCCAGAATAGACTCCTCATATTCGAGGTCAAGAGATAAGGCGCTTACCTTCGTACCGTCTTGCGCAAAGCTTTGCTCCAACTCACGCAGCTTACTTTTGTCGCGAGTGGTAATGTATGTCTTGGCTCCAGCTTGCGAGAGGGCGGTGGTGATCTGACGTCCGTATAGCCCTGATCCGCCGGTTACGATAGCCACCTTGTCCTTTAATGTAAAGAAATCCATCACATTCATGTTCATACCTCACCCTCCTTGCCGCTTTCTGCATACACACTTTGGATTCGTCCGCTGACCCGTTTTTCGATTTCGTCCACAATACCCCGATAATACTGACCAAGAGCAATCACATCAGCCCCAACGCTGATGAATCGGTAACCCATATCGACCAATTCGGCATAGTTGTCAATACTGCCTACGGTTCCGGCATACTTGTTGTGCTTGATTGAAAGCTCTGCGATTTGCTTTCGTGTCTCTATGAGCAGGGGATGATTCATTTGCCCGGGAGCTCCGATTGATTGGGAAAAATCGCCTGGACCGAAGAATATCATGTCCAATCCAGGGAGTGCGATGATTTCCTCTAACTCCTCGAGCGCTTCGACGTCCTCAATCTGGAGCACGTTAAACCGCTCCTCATTCGCTTGACGGATGTAATCCATGAATTCGATATGGCAATACGCTCCGTCCGCATTGCCACCGTCAACCGGTCTTAACCCAAGCGGATGGAACTTCGTGCTGCGTACGACGGCCTTAGCATCTTTTAGGCTCATTATATGAGGAACCATAATGGACGTCGCGTCCATTTCATATGGCCTTATGTAGTCACTGTAACTGCCACGCGCAACGCGGACAATTGTGTCAACGTCATACATTTTACCGGCCATGATCTGCTTTTCCACAGACGACCAGTCATTCCCGACATGCTCCATGTCGGTCCAAATGCAATCGAAGCCGGACATGGCGGCGATCTCAGCCCCCCGGGCATCCGATAAATTTAGCTTGGTGCACAGCGCAACCTTTCCTGCTCTTAGCTTGCGGAGTACACGACTCGGACGCATGGCATACGTTCTTCCCTGCATGAAACTTCCCTCCTTTTGGTTGTTTGTTCGTGTCAGTAAGGCGCAATTTCCGATAGGTAAACTTCGCGTCCCCCTTCCTCACGGCTAAGGATACCGGCAATGACGAGCTTCATCAGTTCCACTGTATGCTCAAACGGGAATGGACGCTGGCCGGTCCTCAAATAATCGATAAAGCTGGTGAGCTGAGTTTTGAACGAATAATACGTGTCCTGAAAGGGTACAAAGGTATGTCCAGACGTTCCGATTAGCTGTAATAGACCAAACCCACCAACCATATCCTTAGTGGCGACAACGACGACGTCAAAACCGTTACCATGTTTGAGATGCACGATGTTCCTATCGGGTGACCCCGTATTGCGTACCGATTCGAAGCCTGGACCCACGATGGGATAGATGCCTTCCAGAGCATGGATACCGTATCGTTCCCATGATTTCGCTGTAGTTATACTGGCAAAGCGAAGCTCACCCAAGTTATGGATGGAACGATGATACGGGATGAATTCTTTGCTGTAGCGCATGCAGCTCGATGACAGAATGGGCTTTCCCTGCTTAACCCACTCGTGAAAGACAAGCAGGTCCTTCTCATTATCGACCATCGGTTTGTCAATGAATACCGGCAGCCCAGCCTCAACGAACGGCTTTGCTCTCTCAACATGCTCGTGTCCTATGTCCGTTGAAATAATGACCGCGTCCACCTGTCCGATTACATCCTCTGGGCGTTCTACGATATGTGGTATTTGAGCTGCACGGGATACCTTCTCCGCATCCGACGGATCATCTGTCCAAATATGAGTGACGATCGCACCGGGAATGCGCAATGTAAGCTTCGGTTCTTTATCTAAGTATGCCGGTATGCCGGGATATGGACACTGGCTCATTTCCCCTGGATCGTAACCATTGAACATGGCACTCCATGAATAAGGGTGGCCGTTACCTTCCACCATCCCAAGCATGGCAAGACGGATCGTATGACGCTCTACTATGGGCTTGCTCATAGGGCACACCTCTTTTTCAAGAAAGTTTGATCAGTTGACCGCCATCTACCACCATACAATGCCCGGTCATATAAGCGGAATCGTTCGAAGCGAGAAACAGTGCCGCAGATGCAATATCCGCCGGAGTTCCGACACGTCCCATCGGAATTGTTTGCAAATAAGGACCAAAAGCAGCAGGATTATCGATAAGAGGCTTCGTTAATCTCGTTTCGATAAACCCTGGACAAAGCGCATTTACGCGAACACCGAGTGGCGCAAGCTCGAGGGCCATCGACATGGAAAGCAAATTGATACCTCCTTTGGTTGCGTTATAGTGCGCTTGATCAGCTTCTGCTGCTAGACCGTTCACGCTGGACATGTTGATAATCGAACCGCCGGTATCCTGTTTTACCATTACGCGCGCAACCTGTTGCCCGACCAGAAAACTACCCTTTAAATTGATTGCCATATGTCGATCCCATTCGTCCTCGGACAGTTCAAGGAAAGGCGCCGGACTGCATATTCCTGCATTATTCACCAGCACATCAATCTGCTTCCATAGATTCAACGTATCTTCTACCATTCGTTGTACATCTTTGGCGTACTGAACGTCTCCTACGATCCCGATTACTTTACCTCCGCCAGAACCTATGTTTTCCACGGTTCGTTCGAGTCGCGCTCGATCCCGTCCGATAATTGCTACTCTCGCCCCTTCCCTTACGAAACGCTCCGTCACGGCCTCGCCGATTCCCGTCGAGCCACCAGTTATGAGCGCCACCTTTCCATCCAACCTCATGGCACCAATTCCCCTTTGACATAGATTATAAAATGCTGAGTGTTCTGAACAACTTCTAATGGCGTATTTTGTTACTAAAGTGGATAAACTGGTTTCATCACTAGTTGATAAGACAGATGTTTCAGGTTTGAAGTGCAGCATCCCGGCGATTCGACATGTATGACGGACTTCGCAAATGGGCCAAAGGCTGTTTGCCAAGCAATCGCCGACTTGGCGACTATCACATGAAAATCGGCTGGCCAAAGTCCGACTGAGCGAACATGTCCAAGATCCCAAGGCGCCTGCCGCTTTTCCGTCAATATGAGGGTCAACTTACCGCTTTCGATAACCGCTGTTCTTCCCATATCGGCATGATGACCGGTCATATACGGTCCGATGTGGGTATAGAAGCCGTCAAATAAAGTACGAACCCGCCCTTTAATACCTATAGGGTTACCATGGAGCTTATCACTTTTTCCCCCTACCTCGCATTCAAAGACACCCCCGATCCCGATACGGTGCGCCTCTGCAACAGCCTCCTGATCACGAATGACAATCAAGCTCGGTGAGGGCGGATCAACCAGCAATGCAAGAAGATGCGTAGCGTCCCCAGGAGCGCCGCCGCCCACGTTATCCGAACCCTCCGTTAAAATGACCGGTCCTTCCGATTGGGCATACGCTTGGCTGACCGCTTCCTCGGGTGTAACGAAACGAACTGTAAACCGTTCCTTATTTTGACGGGCATGCATCGATAGGCGCTCGGCTAACCGTTCAGCTAGTGTAAGGTCCCCGTCTGTCGTAACGACGAAGGCCATGCCCGCATCGGGGACATCACTGTAGGGGAAACCGCCAGCTACCGTCACATTGAGTACGCCTGATTCCTTTTCCATCGCGAAGGCTTCGTCCATCAATTCTTTCATTGCGCCTTCCACAGTCAGCATGCCTTGCGGCACTACCAACATCCTTGGTTGTGCCAAGGCCCGTACTGGCCTAATTTCCCCCCGTACGGTTCTAACGAGAAGCTCTAACGCTTCCTCAGCACGTTCAAACATGTCCACATGCGGGTAGGTATCGTAGCCGACAATGATGTCCACCAGCTCGACCATCCGTCTGCTTATATTTCCATGCAAATCGAGCGTCATGCCAATGGGAAGCTTGGGTCCGACGATTTCTCGCATCCTTTTGAGAAATTCCCCTTCGGCATCGGGAATATTTTCAGCTACCATTGCGCCGTGCATGATGACCAGAACAGCATCCGCACTGACATCAACTGAGGTCAGCACATCATTGATTAACGTCTCCATTGCTTCAGCTTCCACCATACCGCTCGGCGTAGCTGAAGTGTAAATACCCGGAACAAGATCAACGTCAAGCTCCCGTGATTTGGAAATCACGCCGCCCATGGAAGTGCGCGTTCCCTCATATCGCTCATAAAACGCGTCTTTCCCTGATGTGTACTCACCGGTGAAACCTTGGATTCCGGTTGTTCCGGGAGCAAACGTATTGGTCTCATGCAGGATACCAACGACCGCGATCTTCAGTTTCCTTTTTAAATGTTCAGCCAATAGCCTTCCCCCAATCCTGTGCTACTTTACTTGGCTTATTCTAGAAGTGCGGCGAATAAGTCCCGCTGCGCTGCCAATTAGATGATCTTACCTCGAGCGTCTACGGTAATGTACGAATGAATACTGCCCCCGCGCGCTTCAAGAAGTCGGTCGTGTAAATTAACCAGCGTACAACAATGGTTGGGAATGATTTCAACGACATCCCCCACCCGGAAGGTAGTGCCTTCCGGTAAGCTAAGAATTCCGTGCTCTTCGCTAAGCCGTTCTACGATCACGTCCGGATAGGCGGGCAGCAGACCATAGCCTCTACGTTGTCCGTTGATGTCACTGGACAACGTTTTGGACCCTGCGTCGATGATGGCGGTTCCCGGACGTGGTGTACTCACGACCATAGCATGTACGCGTAGCGCGCAATTCTCCACATTGATCGTCCCCGTAACAATTTGGGAAACATCGCCAAAGACGTAGGCACCGGGGCGCATCTCCGTGACACCGGGCAGCTCGCCGACAAATTTTGAGGTAGGCGTAGAACCGACACTAATCTCAGTGACCTCGATTCCTCTATTCCGTTTCAACCAATCCTGTGTAGAGAGCAGGCTTTCGGCTTCTCTTACGGCGATGCTGCGACATTCGTTATCGGATAAGCAGCCATATACGTGGCCTGCATGAGTCATGAGACCTATCAATTCGACACCCGGTAAAGAAGCAATTTGCACCACCGTCTCGCCCGACTCCTCACCAGGTTCGCCGCCACAACGGTTCAAGCCGGAGTTAATATCCACGTAAAGCGGGATTCGCCTTTTAAGTGATTCACCCAACTCGGAAATCCCACGAGCCACATCGTAATTATCAGTGCTTACGATAACACGAGCCTTCTGTAGAAGCTTGCCGAGACGCTCAAGCTTTGCCTTGCCCACTATAGGGAAAGCAATTAAAATATCGTCAATTCCACCCTCAGCCATCACTTCCGCTTCCCCGAGCTTCGCTACGGTGATGCCTTGAGCTCCACATAGAATTTGTTCTCTCGCGATCCTGATGCTTTTGTGTGTCTTCGTATGAGGTCTAAGCTTAACGCCGCAATTACGTGCTCTCTCAGCTGTCAAGCGAATGTTGCTCATCATGATATCCCAATCAACAACGACCGCTGGTGTTTCATGCGAGACGGGTCTCAATGTCATTATGCACCTCCGGTATCCATTTACTTTGGCCGCTTCGCTCGTTCTTCACAGGACTTCGAGACGGTTTAGAAAACGTTAAAGTGTATATCCCAGTTTCATCGATATGGCGTATGCTGCCGCCTTTACATCCTCTGCAATCGCAGCTAACTGGTCATCTGGAAAACGATGCATCGCACCAGATAAGCTGATCGCACCTTCCACGAGTCCAAACATATTGAAGATAGGAGCCGCAATACACCTTGCACCCCATACAATTTCCTGATCGTCTATGGAATATCCCTTCTCACGAATGATCGACAGCTCTTGTAAAAAACGCTGTACACTTATAATCGTGTTGGGTGTATAAGAGTCTAAACCTTTTTGATCCAATAAGCTTCGCACTTCTTCCTCAGGAAGCGAGGCCGCAAAAGCCTTGCCGGTTGCTGTAGCATGCAGGGGAGCCTTGGATCCCACCTGATCCGACATTCTCAGGGCATAAGTGCCTTCGATGATCTCTGCATATAACACTTCGCCCTCCAAAAAAACGCAAAGGTTGACCGTATCGCCGTACTTGTCGACCAGTTTATGCATTTCTTGTAACGATGAGGTTCGCAGCGTGTTACGTTCCAATAAGTTTTTAGTAATAACGAGATGCTTGAGTCCCAGGCAGTATTTACCGTCCGTTTCACTTCTCCCAATGAATCCTCTTTTTTCTAAAGTGAGTATAATTCTAAACAGTGATGATTTTGGCTGTTTGACCAGACTAGCAAGATCAATTAGGCTTAACGAGCCGTATTCGGACAAAACCTCGATGACATCCATTGCTTTATCAATAGAGTTAATGGTGTAACGAGCCTGTATATCCTCCTGTTCACTATTGGCCTCTGTAAGTTTTTGTTTCATTATCACTTCACCCATTCCATCCATTTATTTGCTATCCTTAATAATAGATTCTTGAGTAACCTCTTATTTACCGGTTGCAGCCATTATTTACCCGTATCAAGATTCCATAACTGTGGACTTATTATAAACTCCGGTATATGACCAAAGAGCCGCAATATCTCTTTGCGGGTGGGTTCGCTAATTGCTGGGCAGTTCATCAGATCGATATTGGTTATAACTTGTTCCTCAGTTTCCACGCCAATGACAAGGCTATGGATCACCGGTAAATCCCGTACGAATGCAACAGCCATTTGCGCAATACTCAGCCCTTCCTTCGTGGCAAGACTCTTTAGCGTTTCCAGATACGGGCCTGCCTCAGACAAATGTACAGGGAGTTCTTCCTTGTACATGTGTAGAAGCCCCTGAAGAAAAATACTGCGGGCAAACACCATTTTCTTCGCTTCCCCAATGACACCCAGCGCTCCGCTTCGAATAAGACGATGATCGAAAATGTTGATTGGAATTTGTACCGCTTCATACACATCATCCCGAGCATATTTCCATATTTCCCAAAACTCATTTTCCACCTCAGCACCAAACGATATTCCCATACGTTCAGCTAACCCATCACGAACTACAGCGCGAAATGCTGCAGTAACCGCTTCTCCATGCTCATGCAGTATGGAGGGCTTATGAAGCATCATTAAGGGAATCTTAGCAAGGTTAAGTCGGGCAAGCGAACCCTCTACCAAAGAGAACACCTGTCGTTGGATTCCCGCTAACGTAGTGTTCCCGTCAATGTCCAGCATTAACTTAGAAATAATAAACGGTTTATCTTTATCAGCAAAATAATCTCCAAGTATACGCTCGGAATCTCCGTAAACCATAGCCGTATCGAAGCAATTGATCCCACCACGGATAGCTTCGCCTAGAATTTGATGCCCGAGCGACTGATCCGGTTTTCCAATTTTGTTAGCTATACCGTACGGTAACCCCAACTGAACGGTACCTAATGTCATCTGAGAAATAGACAGACCATTAATGTTAACAGTTTTCACATTGAATTTTCCTTTCCATCACTCAGTTCTTTCGGGTGTCTTGTATTTTTCGTAAATACGCCCGAACGGCTTTGTCGGAATCGTTCCTATCTGATTATGTTTAAACTCGTCTATACCTCTCATGAGAAAACACTTAAATCCTGGATTCTTCGTCGTATCACATTTCACCTCGGTCGAACTGTAATGCAGTGTTAAACCGATCCGCCAGCGATCCGACACATTCGCGGGAGAACCATGTACGATACAATCGTGATGGATGGACATCTCTCCTGGCTGCAATGTGAGAGATACCGCAGTTTCTTCTGTATAGGTCCCTTCATCAAGCTCTAGTGTCAAGTAGGAGCCGCTCAAATCCGCTTTTCTATGTCTGATCAAACCTTTATTATGAGTACCGGGAATTACTTTCATCGCACCGTTCTCTTCATCCACCTCCGTAAAAGCCAACCATACAGTTATCGTCTTATTTTGTGGCGTAAACGGGTAATAATAGCCGTCCTGATGCCAAGGGACTACTTTCGAACTGTGGGGAGCCTTCGCAAAAAACTCTGTACCCCATTGATAAAAATGGGGGCCAAGGATATCTTCTACGTAGTTCAGAATTTGCGGGTTTGCGGAAATATCATAAAGCCACTTACTCTCTCTTTCCCAATAGATGATATCATTTATCTGCTCTCCCTCATGAAGAAGATCAGTCAGTTCCTTCAAACCATCTTGTAACTGATTCATTTCGTCAGGAGCATAGACAGGAGGCAGTCCAATCAAATAACCGTTTTCCTTGTAAAAGCTTTTCTGTTCCCCTGTTAATCTGATTTCTGACATCTTGCTTCCTCCCTGGAAATATCGATTATATTAATCGCTGAAATCCGCTCAACGCCACATTGCCTCTCATTCTCTTGTCCACATCACCTGCTTTTAAGGCATCTGATATTTCAGCAAATACTTCATCGATTGCCAAGTCGTATATATGTACCATATCGTCATTGTGAGCTAAAGTCGGATAAATGGAGGTTCCAGCCAAAAAACCGCGGTCCAGCATCATTTGAGTGTACATCGTACGCAGTTTCTCTGATTCCTCATGCTTAAAGCTGAAATGTGCCAAGCAAGGATAACCTCCATCTATATGTACAGGAAGCCGGTATTTTTCACCATGGCGTCGCCAGCTATCCATAACGAGGCTTCCGATTCGCTCCACATGCGCCGGGGCATCCGTCTTACCCAGCTTACGAACCGTGGCAATGGCGGCTGCAGGACCTACACTTTCTGTCCAGTAGGTGCTGCTAATAAACGATTCATGTGCCCCTTGCATAGCTTCCTCGGTACCGATAATCGCTCCGATGGGGTGACCGTTACCCAGTGCCTTGGCGAATACCGCAATGTCCGGTGTGACCTCGAATTTCAAATGCGCTCCACCATAGTGTAGACGCCAGCCGATTGTAATTTCGTCAAAAATGAGCAGAGCGCCGCAGCGTCGAGTGCTCTCGCGGACAACCTGCAAAAATCCCGGCTCCGGATTATCGTATCGGCACGGTTCCATAATCACAGCAGCCAACTTGCTGCCGTATTGATCGATAATCGTATTCAGAGCATTTCGATCGTTGTATTTGAAGGTCACCGTCGTTCCGCGAAGCTCACTTGGAACACCCTTCGGATTTAATCCAGAGAGCAGATGACCACGCAATGCGTCGTTTTCACCTAAATTCGCGGATAAATACCAGTCTTGCCAACCATGATAGCCACAAATTGCTACAACGGAGCGGTCCGTAGTAGCGCGTGCGATTCTGACCGCAACAGCACATGAATCACCGCCGCCTCTCGCGAATCGGACCTGCTCCGCCCATGGATGAATATCGCAAAGCATATCTGCTAGCTCAACCTCTTCCGGAGCATTCAAAGAACTCATGCTTCCCAGATTCACCCTGCGCACGACAGCCTGGGTCACATCTGGATCGCGGTAGCCCAATAGACAGGAGCCTACACCGTTCGTCGACATATCATAATAATGCTTTCCGTCTAAATCCCAGACCTCGCAGCCCCTCGCTTCTCTGAAGTAAGCCGGCCACCTGCCGGGAGCCATATTCTCAGGCCGTTTACTCAGAAGCTGCCCCCCTCCAGGTATACGTGTCTTCGCATGAAGATAAAGCTCGTTCGTCCGATTGTTCCCTTTATCCTCCAATTGGAGGAGCCTGGATGCGTTAGAGTAAAAAATATCGTTCAGATCCTCTTCATTTAATCCAAGATCATTCGCAGCATTCCTTAGCGCCCGAAGAGATTCGATCCCTGCCAGAATGGGATGACCTAAGTGAGCAGATTGATCCCAATTGCAAAATTCCCGTTCCAACCACGCAAATCCGTCTCCGACGGTGACAGATTTCCCTCGGATCTGAGAGACAGGAAAATCACTTCCCCACAATAATTTACGGGGTCCGAACTGCTGTAGAATTACCTTCATGGCTTCCGGTTCACAAACAGCTGACGTATCAAAATAAACATTTTCCAGTCCTCTTAACCCACTTATCCCCTTTTCCGCGTTGGGAGCATGGAAGCAGCGTGCAGCGTGAGCCAAGACGAGTTTGACACTTGGAAACTTCGTGCACAATTCCCGAATTTCCCTAACATTATCCGAGTCGGCAATCGCCAAGTCCTTCACGATATGCAGCATCACGATCATGCTGCGTTCATTTGCCGCTGCCCACATCCAGTCGGGACAAAATCCGCTAATCGAAGATTGCCAGGTCGGCATCTCTTTGCTGTAAATATGATAGATTTTAAACCCGACTACCTGCGGATGGTTTAAATAAACGATCATATTTTCCAGCTCATCATCGGGAGAGACCAAGATTAACCCTCTGCTTCCTGAATCTTTCTCCAATTGCTCAATAAGATAATCGTTTTGCTTACGCAGATTTGCCGTGATCATCGGAACAGGAAAAAATAAACCACCGGCTAACCGATTTTCACCTAAATAGGCGGATAAATGTCCTCGCCATATCTGGATGGATGCTTCCTCGGGACCTTCTGTCCACATGCTTGCTCCTGTCGGGTTGAGATCGTGAATCCGGTAGATATGAGCATGAATATCAAATATCTTGGCGGGTAGAAATGAGCGTATTTCCTGAGCTGCCTCTTGATCGTATTTGTTAAACGTCCAGTTGTTGTTCACACCTTTCGCCTCACTTTACTTATTAAAACACTAGTTTCAATATATGAATTTAGTGATCAATAAAGAACAATTTTTAATCTTACATCGCACGGGATTGAAGCATGAAACTACTCCACAACGTTACCTTGAAAGATAACAGTGTCCACTTCCATCGTTTCAGACACGATAACCAGATTAGCTAGCTTCCCTTTTTCTACACTGCCGACAAGCTCATTGAGCTTCAGTAGTTTCGCAGGATTTAACGATGCCATAATAAACACGTCAACAAATCCCACACCAGTATGACGCATCATGTTGCGCACCGCTTTGTTCATAGTCAATTTACTGCCGGATAACCCCACTCCTTCAATAAATCTTACGTCTTCATATAGACCCTCCGCCTTCTGGTTGGGGTCTGGCGCGACGCCTGCTTCGTTTATCGCATCCGTAATAATAATAACGCGGTTTGTACCTTTAGTTTTATGAATCAATTTACACATTAACGGTCTGACATGAACCCCTCCAGCATCAGGTATGATTTCCGCATAAATATCGTCATGAACAAGCACTGCCTCATCAACGCCAACTTCCCTCGTACCTCCGTATCTTGTAGGAGATGGTGTAACACCAGATGCGTTCGTGCAATGACAGCCAAGCCTAAGCCCTTTGGGGACAAATGAAAAAATCGTTTCCGCATCCGCTTCCGAATGACCAACAGACAACACAATGTCGTATGCTAATGCGGCTTCCGCAAATTGAATTTGTCCTTTCAATTCGGGAGCAAGCGTCCATATTTTTATTTGTTCGCCGGCACATGCCAGAAGCGTCTGGTATTCTACCGGATCTACCGGTCTTATCGGAGCCGTAATCGCACCGTATTTGTTATTAATATAAGGTCCTTCCATATGTATGCCCAAAATAACTTGACTATAGGGTTGACCCTCCGCCTGTAGGATTTTCTTTACTCCCTCCAATGTCTCTTCCCTACTCAAATTATAGACGAGCGTTGGCAAAATACCGGTCGTCCCGAATTTCAAGTGGCTTACGGCAAATGGTATTGGCTCCTCCCAAGACCAGTGCCCCCCTCCCCCGTGACAATGGATATCTATGAACCCGGGACCGATATATTTATGATTGGCATCAATAATTTGAGCACCTTCTGGGATGACTATGCTCCCCTTCGTCCCGCACTCGGCGATGAGATCGTCAATGATCAATACGACCCCGTCATCGATAACATGGTAGGGTGTTACTAACTTACCGTTCACAATTGCTTTAATTTGGCTCATACGCTCACCTTCCTATAAGAAAATTGACTATGATATCTAACTCCAATCATACTTATGTTTATACCAATAAAGCCTAAGATAGACTAGGTTGTATAGGGATAAACATGTAGCTTCTGATATACTCTTTTCAATTGTATAAACTTCCTGAACAAAGTGAAAAACCCTTATAATATAAGGGTTTGCAATATTGAAGCAGGGGAATTTAGAGGAAATGCTTCTTGGGGCGTATCCGTTGTTAGTTATAATAGCGGGGCCGTAACCATATCCAACGGAAGTGCAGACGCGCAAGAAGTTATCAGTCAAGCGACCCACTAGCGGATTACGACTGGTCGGATGAGATTAAAGAATTGGTTCGTCAAGGCAAAACACAAGGTGAAATGACAAACGAACAAGTTACTTTATCAAGAGGCCGACCCGATCAAAGGAGCACATACGGTGATATTGAGCAATGGTAATACAAGGGCATTGGCGGCATCGAAAAATGGTCGGCTCTATAAATAATAAAATTAACATATCAAGCTTTGTAACTTTCTCGCAGTTTTGTGAGCAACTTAATCATCCCTTTAGGGAAAATAGAAAAAACCAGACAACAATTTGTCTGGTTTTTCTATCTAGCGATAAGGTATCTTACACCCTAATACGAACGTTTGATCTGTTTCGCTGCGTAAATTTATCGGTTGTTATTGTCCGATCTTTGACAGAGATCCAACGCTCATCCGAGCTAATATCCATCAGATGGATTATGTCATTACGGGTGCCAAACCCGCCGCCACAACCACCAATACGTCTTGCACCATCGCTTCCGCTGTGCGATTCTGGGGACTTCGACTCCACTCCACGGCAGAACCAAATATGCCCCAACTTGTAATGAGGGACGTAGCTTCCACCATCTCTTGCGGGACCGAGGAATTTGACTCTTTACTCAACCATTCGAACAGGAGTTGATAAAGTTCTTTTTGCATCGCGATTTCAAACAGCGGTTCAAATTGACGGTCCTCTGAAGTCATGTACTGTCGAGTACGGGCAAGAAAATCGAAAACGGCCAGAATGAGGGTTCGCAAACTACTCATATTCGATATTGAAGAATCCGGCAATGCTTCTTTCAATTTCCTCTGAAACTTTTCCCTCATCCAACACTCAAGAAAAGCAAATTTATCTTCGAAGTGCGCATAAAATGTGGCGCGATTCACAGTCGCCCGAGCAGCAATATCTTGAACTGAAATGGAGTAGATATTCTTCTTTTCTACTAGCAGTTCCATAAAGGACTGCATCAATAACTGACGCGTGCGTTTCACGCGGGGATCGTTTGCATTTACCGGCATGTTTCACTTCACTCCTCAATTTACAAAGACAACAAAACCGCACAGATGTTGTTTATACCACGGTAACGACCATTTGCTGATTGTATGGATCGCTCAAACCGTTTATCATTCATTATACAGTGTAGTATACACGAAATTGTTGTGTAAACAACAGTGTAATATTTCAATGTTGGCCACTCAGATAAACCATTTAAGGCTGGCAAAACGCGAGAAAGGATGATTTGTGTGATAGCAATGGTAGTAACACGATTTGGAGCACCCAATGTCATTGGATCCCTCTCTTGGAGGTGGTTTTCATGATCGTCGTCACCACTCCCACCGGCCAGATCGGCCAACAGATCCTCGACAACATCTTTGACAGCACAGAGGCAATCCGCGTGATCGTGCGCGATCCATCCCGTCTGTCCCCGCGCATGCGTGAGCGCGTCGAAGTCGTGCAAGGGTCGCACGACGACATCGATGTCGTCACCAAGGCGTTCGAAGGCGCTGACTGCGTGCTATGGCTGGTGCCCCCGAACCCCCGTGCCGAGAGCTCCAAGGGCTACTACCTGAATTTCACCCGGCCGGCGTGTGAGGCGATCAAGAGCCAGGGCGTCAAGCGCGTGATCGGCGTCTCGAGCTTGGGTCGCGAGTTCGGCAAGAACGCCGGGCTGCTGTCGCCTGCGTTCGCGATGGACGATCTTATCGAAACCACGGGTGTGAGCTACCGGGCACTGCGCATGCCGTTCTTCATGGAGAACTTGCTCAACCAGGTCAAGACGATCAAGAGCCAGGGCATGTTCTTTATGGCCAACTCCGGAGATCACAAGCTTGCGACCTGTGCCACCCGCGATATCGCCACGGTGGCTGCCAAACTGCTGCTCGATGACTCATGGACCGGTCAGGACAGCGTCCCGGTAGTCGGTCCCGACGATCTGACCCCCAAAGACATGGCTCAGATCATTTCCCAGGTGCTGGAGCGGCCGGTTCGCTTTCAGCAAATCACCAGCGCGGATTATAAGGCGACAATGATGCAGTACGGGATGACCGAGGCATGGGCGCAGGGCCTGGTCGACATGGCTGCGGCCCAGGATCAGGGCATTTACAACAACGAGTCGCGTACCGCGCAGCCTACCCCCACCAGCTTTATCCAGTGGTGTGTGGAAGTGCTAAAGCCAGCCGTTCTAGCCTGAGCACTACCGAGACGAAGCCAACATTCATTCGCAATGGGTGCTGAACGACTCATTAGCAACGGGAACGTAACAATCCGATCGAAACCTCTCGCATCGGCATTGTAGCGCCGCGATTTCGTCGAGAAGGCTGGGAAATCGCAAAGTTCAATGAGGCTGCCGTTTGTTTCCTACGGCAGCCTCATTGTGTGCGTTTTCAAACTCTCCTCTTCCGTTAGTGAGACAAATTCACTCAACATATTTTTCGAAAATGAAGATCACTTCTCTTATATTGTATCTACGTCGAAGCTCTTCTTTTCGTAAAATCTTAATTTTATAATCATCTATTCGGATTCTCTCTTTTCCCTCAAAACGTGAAAGCGAATTCATACAGAACCCTTCAGATAACGGTTATTGAGAAATCCTGTCCGTTTCTTAATGCCTAGCAGTGAGCAGTGCATCTGTATAAAAACACTTAATTTTGTGAGCATATCTACAAGTTATCTTAATCCCTTATTCTCCATAATTATTTGGGCTTATTTGGGCTTCTCACTTTTTTCTTTTTTATAAATATCCATATTCATATAATTAATAACACAGCAGCGATTATAGGTGCGAGTTCAGGCATTAGAATAACTGTATACACTAAATCAAAATATACCCCAGCTTCAATTAATCCAAAAACGAATACTGATAATATCAACATTTGAAATTTGGTATATAACATAAATATTTTTGTGGATAATGATTTGATCATGTTCACCTACCTCCGTTAATATATATTACCACATGTCGCTTTCTCTCCGCTAAAGCCACATAACTCCAATTTCTTGGCATGAAATCAAGACAACTGTATAATATCTCTTAATTTGTGCAGATGTAAAAGGAGCTGCCACGGCAGCTCCTTCATCGTTTGTATAGAGTCCTTTATTGAACTATCATATCCATCAGGTTGACGCTGTCCGACGAAAAAAACTTATGGAGCACTAGCAATCCTTAAGCGGAATGGAAAATTCAACATAAAAAGGATGACGTTCTTCATTCAAACAAAGCTCAATTCTTTGCTTAAAATTTCCCCAATTTACCATTTCTAATGCTGTTTCTATTGGAAAAAATCCTACTTCTAAAGACTCAGGGGTAGTTGTTAATTCTCCTCCGACTGGTCTGCCTAAAAATAAAGTGTTACAAATACTGCTACTTACATTTTGAAAAACACCACAAAACTTTGTCACTTCTATATCTATACCGCTCTCTTCCTTTGTTTCCCTTATCGCTGCATCTTTCAATGATTCCCCTTCTTCAACCTGCCCTCCTGGCATTTCCCATCCTCGTCTAGGTCCTTTTATCAATAATATTTCGTTACGCTCATTAACTACAATTGTTGCCGCAGAAACTATATGTTTTGGAGCCACTTCATCGTCCTCCCCTTTTAAATTAACAAAACTAGATTACCACTAATTTCCTATTGCTGTATACTGCGCGTTAGTTTAATGATAGTCTATGGAAATTTATCCCACGTAATGCGCAGTAAATGCTTATACTGTACGCTTTATATAATCTACAAAAGCTTGCATGGGTACTACGTTGGGTGGGCTTATTTCTTTTGTAAAGATCATAGGTCAAAAAGAGACCCACATCAACGGGATGCGGGTCTTAATTTTTATATGTTAAAAGGGGGGTCGAGTTCTATTATAGGCTTGATTTATTAACGCCAGATGAAAACTAGATTGCAATCTGATTACAAATACCTTCGCAGTTGCTCGATTGCGACATTAGCGCCTTTCCCACGTACTTCTTCGACGTAGATATCGAGGCCTCCCATCCTATATGTACAAACGTGTCCCATCCGTACTCCGGTCCTTCCCAGTCGGTTGGGTAATTCGTACGTTTTGCGGTGGCTGCATTCGGATTAATATCCTCGACCGATGCTGCCAGCTGTAGAATGAAGATCATATCGTCCCGTTCCGCGTGACCCCAATCATCCACTCGGCATCCAAGCACATCTCGGTAACATAATTGCGCTTTGTTTAGGTCCGAAACGAGCCTAACCTGGATGTTTTTCCCAGCAATCTCTTCCGTTCTACAAGCCACGGAATTCCTGCTTTACGGAGTAATGCTTCCGCCTCCTGATGAACGGAAATGCATCGTGCAGCACCAAGACAGATGCAGTAGGAGCGGGTACCCCGGTAATATTAAACAGTTCTAATCATATTCTTATATAAGAAAAAAATATAAAGGAGGGTAAAGTTAAATGGTAAAAGTTAAAGTTAGTTTGCGGCCCATTGTTAGTAAGCTAAATTTACCCACTGTGTTGAAAACTACTATACTTCCAGGTGACTCCATCGAAAGATTATTTATTGCAACCCAGGTAGGAGAGATCTTTTACATAAGAAACGGAGTTGTAGGGACTTTTTTAGATATTCGCTCACGAATCATACAACTAGGTGCTTCTAGCGGTGGTTATGATGAACGGGGATTGCTAGGGCTAGCATTTCATCCCGAATTTTATTATAATCGCCTGTTTTATCTCCATTATTCAGTTGCTGGAACCCAAGGTCCAGGTGCTCTTCATGATTCTTTTAAGCCTAACCCGTGTGATTCTAGCACCTTAAACCTAAAGTGGATAAATAGAGAAATTCAATATGATCATATTGATACAGTTGAAGAATGGATTCTACATTCGAATGGCCAACCTCAAAAACGGCGGACATTACTTAATATAAGAAGGCCATTTTCAAACCATAACGGTGTCAACAGCTTAAATTTTTCACCTGAAACCGGAAAACTTGTTTTGACAACCGGTGATGGCGGATCAGGCTATGATCCATTTAATTTAAGCCAAGATGACATGGAAATAGCAGGTAAAATAATCGAAATTGATAACAGTATATTTACCGATAATCCACCCGTAGTTACACGTTTTAATGAGCTACCCGTGCCTATTCAGGAAACGCTTACGGTAATTGCCAAAGGAGTTCGCAATATACCAGGCATTTCATTTCAAAGGTTTTATAATCAGTATATCAAATACGTTGGAAATGTTGGACAAGATCTCGCAGAGTCGATTTATTCATTCACTCATTATAAACCAATACCGGTTACTCAGCTTGTTCAAGCTTCTTTAATGAAATCTGAACCTGACCAAGAAGGATTTATTAACTTTGGCTGGCGAGGGTGGGAAGGGGCTTTTCCTACTTCGATAATAACAGGATGCTCTGCAAATCCGGCTTTGAATGAGAACACAATTGCTTATTACGATGAAGCTGTAAAAACTTCAGTGCGGCGTCTTCCGCCTCTAACGAGTTATTTTCATGAAGATCCCCGAACCGATAAGTTTAGAGCAACTGCACTTACAGGAGTCCAGCCATATTTGGGAAATGAAATCCCCGATTTATCGGGAAACATTGTGTTTACCGATCTAGCGCGGGATAAAGAATCTCAACTTCCGGTTAGAGGGGCTTTAGCTTATACCAGGGTAAGGACAGATGGTAAACTAAATGATTTTAATGTTATTGAAATCGATTATAATTTTGGGTCTCAATCAGCTTATTATGTTAGTTTGGGTTCGAATCTAAATCAAACCAGACTATATTTAGGGGTTTATAGCTCTATGAAAGTAGCTGATTCTAATCAAGGTACTGTTTTTGAAATTGTTCCATGATTCCTCTGAAACCCGAAACCCCCGAGCTTCTTTGATCCAGATAGAGTTCAAGCTTTATCCAACTCTAGCGTTCTAATATTCCTCAGATTCACATATAGAATCATATAGAATTATGAATATCGTATAAAAGCCGGAGGGAACAATGGAAAACGTTATTACGTTAAAAAACGTATGGTTGCGGTACGATTCGCGCCAGGATTGGACGCTTCGGGAAATCAGTTTAACCATTTATGAAGGAGAATGGCTTACGCTCGTAGGTGGAAACGGTTCCGGAAAATCAACGTTAGTTCGATTGATTAACGGCCTTATCCAACCTACATTGGGAGAAGTCGCCGTTTACGGAAAGATGACATGCGACCCTCAGCACTTGAGGAATATTCGCCAAAATGTTGGTATGGTGTTCCAAAACGCGGAGAATCAAATTGTTGGTATGACCGTTCGAGAGGATACAGCTTTTGGCATGTATAATATCGGCGTTTCCCCGGAACAAGCAGAAGCCCGGTGCCGGAACGTCTTGCAAATGCTTGGGCTCTATGGACTGAAGGATCATCCTCCGTATTTTCTATCCGGCGGGGAAAAACAAAAGTTGGCGATTGCCGGAGTTCTGGCAATGGAGCCCAAAGTGATCATTTTTGACGAGTCTACTTCCATGCTCGATACCAAAAGCGTCCAACAAATTCATCAGATCATGTCCGAATTACATCGTAACCGAATCACAATTGTCCATGTGACCAATGAGATCGAGGAGATTTTCACTGCTGATCGTCTTGTAGTGATGCAGAAAGGCATGATCCGGTTTGATGGAACACCCCAAGAGGCGGCAGGCAATTCGGGCGTTTTTACAGACTCCGGACTTCTCCCACCGTTTTCTGTTCGAATGCGTGACATTGCCACGCAAAAAGGGCTGAAATTACCTGCTATGAGTGAACTTGAATTAGCGGATCAGTGATGGATATTGTTGTAGAGAACGTAAATTGCATGCTTGCCGCTAGAACCCCTTATTATAAAAAAGTCATTGATCGAATCTCATTACACGTTCCTGCAGGTCAGTTCGTGGCGATTATGGGACCGACCGGGAGCGGAAAAACCACATTAGGACAGATGATTGGAGGCCTGATCCTCCCTCATTCAGGGGTAATACGGGTCGGACCTTACCAAGTGAATAATAAAGCCGACCGACACCTCCTTTGGAAAACAATCGGGTTTTTGTTCCAATTTCCCGAGCACCAAGTATTTGAGGACACGGTTTTCGATCATATCGGTGCAGGACTAAATCGTTTGGGCATGAGTCGAGAATGGGTTTCTGAGCAGGTGAAACAAGCCATGGAAGCCGTAGGGGTATGCTATTCGCAATTCAAAGACCTATCACCGTTTCAAATCAGCGGCGGTGAATTGCGGCGGATTGCACTGGCAGGAGTTTTGGTTACGGAACCAGAAATTCTCATTCTGGATGAACCGACAGCGGGTCTAGATAGCTGGGAACGAAGCAGAATGTTATCGTACATAAAGCAAATTCAAGATGAGAAAAAAATGACTGTTCTCTACATTACTCATCGTCTTGAAGAAGCCCTAGAGTACTCTGATCGTATTCTCGTGTTAGACCATGGTCAATTGTATGCGGATTTCCACCCTTGTAAAATTCAAGATCACTGGTGTCGGCTGGAACGAATCGGTTTTGTTAAAACGCCCCTGCTCCGTTTTATAGATTCACTCGAAAAGCGGTTCGCCGAAAAATTACCCGAAAGTTTATATAAAGAAGAGCAACTGATGTCATTCATCACTAATCTCTCTAGGGAGGACCTGTGACGTGCACTGGTTTAAGTTGCTGTCTTTCGGGCCGTCTATGAACACAGGCTCTTTTTTACAGGACTTGGATCCTCGTTCAAAACTTATTTTTGCAGCGACATATTTATCTTTGGTTACCTGTTCGAATGATCTAGTCAGCATGGTTTTCTACGCAATCGCTGGATTTATACTGGTTTTCACCGCCCGGTTGCCGCTAGCTTATTTATGGAATGGTCTGAAGGGCTTGCTCCCCCTTCTGCTCTCACTGTTTTTTTACCACATGCTGTTAGGTGATATTAAAAATGCAGTAATTCTACCTTGCAAGCTAATTTTTTTTATCATAACGGCTATAGTGCTCAGTGTAACGACCACCCCGACAAAGCTGGCAGACGGTCTGGAGGCTATCATGCGCCCGCTCATTCTCATTCGATTTCCGGTTCAAAATTTCGTATTTATGATCTCGGTGGCCTTTCGATTTATGCCTCTCTTTATCGATGAAGCGGACTCAATGTTGAAATCGCAAAAAGTGAAACACGCACGATATAAAAGCGCAAGCTTTCAAACAAAAATACAATCTCTTCTTCAGTTTCTCGTTGCTCTGTTCATTGCCGTGCTTCGCCGGGCGGACCAATTGGCTCTTGCTATGGATGCTCGTTGTTACTTACCGGGAAATAAAATCCGGGCAAGCCGTTTGCAGTTTAGTTGGCGGGATTGGATGATTATCGTTTCTGCGATGATCCTGCTTCTGATCCATATCTTGTTGAAAGGAGCAGTTTTTGAACGATGAACCCTATGAAAAATTACTGGCTAAAACCTGTATGTGTAGAAGTTTCAGAGATTCACACCCGTTTTGGAACAGCCGAAGCTGCCACAAGAAAAATGATTACTATCGCTTTTCTTTCCACGCTATCCGCCATTTTTCAATCCATTGGAGGGCTTCTGCCAGTGATCGGCTACTTGATTAGTCCCCTTGCCACAGCCCCCATTGTGTTATGTACTATCCTTTCTATCCGTTCGGGTCTGACCGCCTATTTGCTCACTATTGTGCTTCTCTTTTTTATCCAACCAAGCGAACTGATCGTTTTTCCTTTATCGACAGGTCTATTGGGGCTTGGGATTGGCGGTTCGCTGTTATATTTAAAAACACGGTTATCAGCTGTGTTGGTCGGGTCGTTTTGTTTATGGTCGGGAATCCTTTTGTTGCTTTACGTTTTTCGATTTCCGGTTCTGGGTCCAACAATTTCATCTACGTTTAACCTAAGTACAATCGCAATTGTTTATGTGTTCTCATTTTTCTACAGCTGGCTATGGGTAGAAATAAGCAGGTATTTCATTAAAAAAATAAGTAAAGTGATTACCTGAATAAGACAGAAAGATAAAGGCGGTTCACCTTATGATGGACACTGCACCTCTTATTCAATGAGCATTCTCATTTGACGACCTGGGTGGGATTCGTTCATGAATCATTCCAAGTTCAAGTCTTATAGGGGGGCTAAAAAGACTCCGTTGGGAATGTAATAAGGTTCTTGTCATCGATCGATGACAAGAACCTTATTGCATAACTAAAATAAGTCGTAATTTAAGCGACTTTTAATGTAACATTAATGTTGACTTCCGACAATTGTCGGAGGACAAGAACATATACCCTTGTTGGTTCCCTGCCCTGTCTTCAAGAAAAAATTAACCACCAAGAGGGGGTTAAATCTTTTCGGTATCCCATAATATTTCCGAAACGAAGTCGGTATCCAAAGGCCATCTGAACTTGATAAGCAGTTTGGACATAACTTCTTGTTTCCGAGATAATTTGCCAACTGAGTCAGGGATGGAAATCGTCTGACTTCCCGTTTCCCCTAATATTCCTTCATCTCCAGGATCCTGTGAATGTCACCTGTACGTTCATTCAACAATTCATCCATTGTCTTATAAAGTGTCTGTAAGCTTTCTGAAGAACCAAGTTTCGTACCAATCGTGAATGCAGTCCCCCCATTCTGCTCAATATCATGTACTACTTCTTCTGCAGCTTCTCGGTTCGTGCCATAATGAACAGCTACTAATGCACCTTCTTGCGCTAAACGTGTCGCAATGGCACGTCCAATCCCCCGGCTTGCGCCCGTAACCAAAGCAACTTTACCCTTCAATCTAGTCATGATATTAATCTCCTCTTGTGTCTAATACGGTACACGATAGTTATAACACAAGGTGAATTTTGTAATGTTGCTCTCTTATTCGTGGAACCCAAAATTCGGACCAATAAAGGAATCATCCCATCTATAGATTATGGAAAGTTAGTTGAGCGATAAGCACCAGTACATATGTGGAGAACAGCACCCCAATGGCGGCGAACCGACTTATCTGGACGTCTATTAAGACGAACTCGGATCTCGTTGTAGAGCTTATCGCGTTTCCATTCCTCCATATGTATGTGTCCCGAGAAGGTTTTGAGGAGTTTAATGTGCTCATCAACATGATAAATGCGCCAAACGCGTAATTTCCTTTATTTGTAACTATTCAATCTTGTTACATTTACTGAGCTAATTGTCCGTGCTAATGGTTCCATTCGTTCTTTCAGCAATGAGGATAGCAGGTCTATAAAAAGCCCGTTTATCTACAAGAAAGGCATCATCATCGACATCAATATTGATAACTCAATGCCTTCTCCCACATTATCTTTATTATTTCGTCTCGATGGCAACGCGAATTTTCATCGATGCTTGGCTGTAGTTGTATTCTTAATCTTTAGCAATTCTGCCATAATACTTACACTGATCTCTTCAGGTCCTTCAGCACCGATGCTTAATCCCACAGGAGCATGAAGCCAATCTGGTAACGGGTCGGGAAACATCAATCGTTCTATCCTCAATTTTGACCCCAATACTCCTAAATAACGGGGAGGCGTATCCATCAGTTTACGCAAAATATGCTGATCCCGCTGAAAGCTGTGCGTCATAATGAGTACGAAGCTGTTGTAGGGTATAGAATTGTTTTGCAAATAAGACTCTGGATGTTCGATAAGCCTTTTATCTGCCGTTGGGAAGTTCCTTTCATTGCATCGGTCGCTTCTGGGGTCAATGATGACAATATAGAAATCCAGTTCGGAGGCCAGTCGGGCAATTGGCTCTATATCGGGCCCGCTCCGAATACGTAAAGTTGTGCTCTCGGTTCGTACAATTCGAACAATATTTCGCCTTCGACATCCTTTAATTGAACGGATTTTATTTTTGTATGGCTTGAAAGAAACCTGCTTAGCTCTGGAACTATCTTTTCCTTTGTTAGATGGACCGTATCTCCAAATACCGTACCGTTTTCGGCGTAAAATAGAGGTCTGATGCTGGAAGCGTCATTGCTTAACCTTCTTGCGCTTACAACCCTATGCCCTAAATTCAGAAGTGACTCCACTTGAGACCATAAAAGCCCATTTCCAGAATCTGTCTTATATCCCCACTCGCAAGGCTCGACATATACTTTGATGCACCCGTTGCATCCCTCTCCCTGCCCCCAAGATAAATCATCATCCGATCTCAAGTCGTAAACCAATGTTTTCGGCCGTCGGCTTTGGATCACCTCCTGGGAATGATGCAATAAGTCTTCTTCTAAACATCCGGCACTAATCGTCCCATATTGACTGCCATCCTCTCCGATCAACATCTTGGCTCCCGGGCGACGGTAAGACGAGCCCTCTACAGTGATGATCGTCGCCAAAGCAAATTTTTGTCGATCGTTTTGTTTCATTTTCTGCATCATCCGATACCAATCATTCATGGGTCAACACCGACCTGACTGCTGCCCCAATCTCTTCATAGCTCGTGCAGCGGCAAATATTGGATTGCAGCCACTCCTGTACCACCTCTTCGCTCGCATTTGGTTGATTATTGACTAATGAATGGCATACCATAATAAATCCTGGCGTACAAAATCCGCATTGAAAAGCAAATTTGTCAATAAACGCTTGTTGGATCGGTGTATCCCGCAAGCCTTCGATCGTTGTAATGCTGTTTCCCTGAGCCTCGATTGCCAGCATCAAACAAGATTTAATCGGCACCCCGCCGACGATGACTGTACATGCGCCGCAGTCGCCGTTTTCGCAGCCGGCTTTGGCTCCCGTAAGCCCCAGTTGTTCGCGCAGCACGCGTAATAAAGTATCTGCTGAACGGATCGTGGCATGTTGTCGTTTTCCATTGACAAACAGTTCAATTTCACATTTGACGGTACCCCGTGTGATCATACAATCCTCCGTTCCAAAGCTGCAATATCAATAGCGTCCGTTAACGTGTTGCGCAGCACAAACGTCCTATATGCTGCGGAGCTTAAGATATCATTCAAAATCGGCACAGGCCATATACGTATGGCATTCTCGACACGTTCTTCCAAAGGAAGCGATGGATTGTTCAGAACCTCCTCTATTTTCCACGAGCGGAAGGGGACGGCACTTACGCCGCTAAACGCCACTCGCATCCCCTCTTTAGATCTTAAACCAGAAATACGGACGATCGGATAATCGATTTTTTCTTGCTTAGTCTTTTTCACAGTAACAAAAGGAAAATTAAGGTATCGTCTGTCGCTTAGAATCTGCACAAGAAGCTCCCCCTTTTCCAAGCGCGGTTCGCCGTTCAAGATCTGGTGAATGGGCACATGGCGAATTCCCTTTGTGCCAGCCAGGACAACATGACTGTCCGCCAGCAGAAAAGGCAGCAGAGCTTCCCGGTAAATGAATTTCCCGCAGAGGTTACCGCCTACGGTAATCTTATTGCGGTTGGTATAGTCGGCTACGTTTCGAACCGTCTCGCCAAGCAGCGGGAACAGATTCGCCTCCGACAGAGCCGTGAGCGTAATAGCTGCGCCAATGACAAGCTGCTCGTGGCGAATCTGCATAACGTTACATTCAGGAATCCCCTTAATATCGATGACTGCCCTTGTGCGAAGCTGGTTCAGCCGCGCCATGGAGATAATCTCCGTACCGCCAGAATAGTAAAGCGGCTCTTTGCCCTCCGAATCCTGCTGCTGAAACAGGCGAACTGCCTCTTCAACGGTAGTTGGCTTATAATATTCGAAATCAAATGAGATCATGGGTGATCCCCTTTATAACGCCAGATGAGCTCAGGTGTTAGCGGCAGTAGGTTCAGCTCGACACCAGCTGCGACAGATAAAGCGTTTGCTAGAGCCGCAGCCATTCCGATCGTACCGTGCTCCCCCACACCACGCGCGCCATAAGGTCCATCCAAGTACGGCGTTTCCACAAATTCCACCAAATAGTCCGGCGTTTCCCCAAAGCGAATCAGTTTATAAGAGCGCAGCTGGGGATTGAGAACGACGCCCGCGTTGTTGTACAAAAATGCCTCCCTGCTGGCAAAGCTGAGTCCCATGCTCATGCCTCCCATAACTTGACCTCGTGCTGTGGCCTCGTTGATTACTTTTCCAGCGTCGAAAACGGAAGCTGCTTTGAGCACTCGATACGTACAGTCCCGGATGTCGAACTCGACTTCGACTGCTTGCGCACCGACCGTCCATTGCGGACCCGGTATGCCTTTGCCTGTTTCAGGATCGAGTCTAGTCTGTTGATGGATTCTATACCGTCCTCGACCGATGACCGGCTCGCCAGTCGCACTACCGTCCGGATACATATATCCGCTAGCGAGCTCACGGATCTCCATGCTAATCGTCGGATTGCTTATGACATAGACCCTTCCGCTGCCGACTTCCAATTCCTCTGGAGCCAGTTTGAGCACCAGAGAAGCATTTTGCTTCAACTGGGCAATGGCATCCACCGCCGCATCCAGTACGGCTCGGCCGACCAGCATCGTACTGCTGCTAGCGACTGTTTTCCAATGCTCTGGAGTAATCTGC
Organism: Paenibacillus agricola; assembly: GCF_011440305.1. Taxonomy (GTDB): domain Bacteria; phylum Bacillota; class Bacilli; order Paenibacillales; family NBRC-103111; genus Paenibacillus_S; species Paenibacillus_S agricola. The sequence goes on from NZ_JAAOIW010000009.1 coordinate 224,329, forward strand.
GTATCGATATCCATTTTGATATGGACCTGAGTGACCGGCATGTTCATCCGCTCTGCGAGAATTTGCGCCATAATGGTGCGGTTACCTTGCCCTATTTCTACGGCACCTACACTGAGGTTCAAGGTGCCGTCGTGATTGAATGTGATCAACGCTCCAGAACCGGTATCTGCCATGGAGCCGGAGGTTTTCCAGACACAAGCCAGTCCTTTAGCCCTGACCTTATAGCGATCGAGGGCAATCCGTTGGCCTTCATCCCACTGAATGAGCCTTTTTAATTTAACGATACATTGCGTCAAGTCACCCAGGTTGCTGCGGTTCAGCGGTGCTTGCGTCGGTGACGTGTCCCCAGGCTTGATGGCGTTGCGAAGCCGCAATTCCAAAGGGTCCATTTGCAGCTTCTTTGCTAGCAGATCCAGGGTACGCTCCATGCAAAAAAGTACTTCCGTATGACCGAAACCCCGGTATGCGGTGGCATAAGGGTGGTTCGTGTAGACACATAATGCATCACACCACACATGGTCAATCCGATACGGACCCGTACAATCGACTGCAGCCGCTTGAGTCACAGCTGCTCCCTCATCGGTGTAGCCGCCGGTATCAAACAACAAAGTGATCTCTGTAACTGTCAACTTTCCATCCCTGGTCGCACCTAGCTTGACTTTTGCTTCCAGCCCGATGTGGCAGGGCGAACTGACCATGTCCGACTCACGGGTGTTATTGAGTTTGACTGGCCGACCGCCGCATGCTTTCGAAGCCAAATAGGCGATGTACTCCAGTTGAACAGAGCCTTTCCCTCCAAACCCACCACCAACAAACGGCACATGTACAACAACTTTGGACTCGTCAACTTGGAAAAAGCGATGAAACAAACGTTTAATATTATACGGATCCTGTGTCGACGTTTGGATATCAATCAATCCGCTGGGCATCGCTTCTACGATGGAGCAGCGTGGTTCCATCGCGCAGTGATCAGACGAATTGAAGGCGTACGTGCCTTCAACCACCACCTCACTAGTCGCCCAGCCTGTCTGCATATCGCCTTTTCGGATTTTTACATGGTTGCCGATATTGGTATGCGGAACGGGATATACGTCGCCAAAGGTCTGGTAGCTCCCCAAATCCTCGTGAATCAATGGCGCGTCCGGCTGTAATGCGCTGCTAGGAGAATGGACGACAGGAAGCTGCACGAATTCGGCTCGAATAAGCTCTGCCGCCCGCTTCGCAATCTGTTCTGTCTCCGCCACCACTATGGCGATCGGCTCGCCAAAATATCGCACTTTCTTGATTGCAAGGGGCGGACGATCGGCGAGAATGCCCCCAGTGAGTACTGGAAAATAGTCTCCCGTGATTACCGTTTGCACGCCGCTTACTTCCAATGCTTTCGAGATATCGATAGATGAAATTCGGGCATGCGAATAAGGGCTGGTGACTAACCAGCCGTGCAGAAGACCAGGGGATTGCATATCGTTCGTATACTTGGCGAATCCAGTCACTTTATCCTTAGATTCAATCCTTGGAATGGCTTTTCCAATTGTCGTCAATTTCAACACTCCCCCTCTGTTACGACAGGCAAGTAGCGTATAAAATGATTCTCAGGAACGAAGTGTCTTTTTACATCATATAGTGAAATATGTTGTCCTATTCGTTATATCTATGAGGATTTATATTGTAAATAATATTCAGTAACCATCGGTTCTAAATAAAGGTTCATTTTGGGGACTGATCAAATATCTTTGTGCTTTACCCGATACAATTTTCACATAATTATAATCTTGATTATAAAACAAAAAAAGAACTCAATTTTGAGTCCTTCTATTGATTATTCCTTTTTCCGTTATTATTGAATTGGTTTTTTTGTCAAATCTCTAAAATAGTTCTGTTCCAAATAATCACGGTTTTCTTTTGTGAAAAGAGTAGCTGCTATTGTTTTCCATAACTGTCCTGTTTGATCTGCGTCTAATTCTTTAAATTTGAAGCCGTATATTTCTTCGGCTGTAGGTTTGAATAACCCAAAGAATAGCTTCTTACCATCAATAAGAGGTGTTGTCATTCTTACTATCAGCAAATCTGGAAATTCTCTTAGTAATAGGAGTGTCCATTCCATCAAAATTGTTCTTACTCTATCATTTTTACTCCATTTAGCAGTAAACTCATCTTCACTGAGCTCTCCCTTATACTCGCTATAATCCAAAAATTCTATGGATATCACATTATCCACCCAAGTCGCACTCTTCACGAACGACATTGAATCCATCATGACTGCTACATAAGCATTAAATTTTATCAAATCTTGTTCTCTTTGTATTTCAAATTTATTTTTTACTGGCTGTTTTACTGGCTCTTTGACCTCTGCTTTGGCTGATTGCACAACTGGCATATTAGCTGTCTTAACAGCAACCTCATTTTGAGTACCACATGCAGTCATTACTCCAACCATTGATAATACCAATATACCATTCACTACTTTTTTCATTCCGTTATCAACCCTTCTACACATCAATATATAGTAATATTGTACCATTGATTTACTAATGATGGTAAATAAAAACAATATTTATGTAGTATTATTTCATATTATGTTACTAAATTCCTATATTACTACCATGTTTTCTTCCAAGTTACTGGAACAGTTTGGAATAGGAATTCATCGAATCTGGACATTTACAAAAACTTTTCTTTCTTCAACTTGGTGCAGCTAGACAGACTTGGCCTCTTTGATAGTATGCTGCATAAACTCGTCCTGGTTTTATAATGAATTCTACTTCTGGCTACTGTCCCGCCTAAACCCGCATGGAATCAGGTTTTCCTGTCTTTTCACTTTTTTGAAGTATCCCGTGTTCGGCATTTATTCAGATAACGTACAAATGATTCGTCATCTGTACAATCTCACGGTTATCCAGCAGCTCTGAGGAGAAGTGGGAGCTGCATCTTTTGCCTGATTTGTAATGGGGGTAGGAGCGTTTGAAGGAATGGTTCGTTCACGTGTATCTCACAGCATACGAAAGGGTGCCCCAGGTCAATGGACCTTTTGGGGCACCCGCTTTGCCGGGATCAGGCTCTTCTGCCGCCGTCCACTGGAAGCACGACGCCGGTTATATAAGAGGCATGATCGCTCAGAAGCCAGGCAGCCGCTTGCGCGATCTCAATAGGTTCGGCAGCACGTCTAAGAGGCGTCAATAAGTTGTTTTTTTCGATAATTGCCGGATCTTGAGCAATCCATTGCTCGATCATCTCAGTCATGGTGGTGCCAGGTGCAATTGCGTTCACCCGGATGCCTGCAGGCCCGTATTCAATGGCGGCCGTTTCGGTCAGACTATTAACAGCCCGTTTGGAGGCTGCGTATGCAGACAACCCCGGATTTCCTATAAAGCTGCCCACGCTGCTGTTATTGAGAATGGCACCGGCGCCTGCGGTACTGAGCATAGCTTTGATTTCAGCTTTCATTGCTACCCAGATGCCTTTGTAATTTACAGCGTGGAGAAGGTCGAAATCTTCTTCTTTGACCTCTGTTAGGGGCGATACGGGGATCAAAATACCGACGTTATTGAACGCTATATCGAGGCGCCCGTGACGTTCCACTGTCAATTGAACCGCTCGTTCGATGCTGGCTATCCATGACAGGTTGCATTTATGCCGTCCATTATGACAAAGGCTCTTACTTGACGTATGCAGCCATTACAATATTTCGATATACCCTTCAGTTCCATGCACGCGAATTCGTTGCCCATCTTTTATCAGTTTGGTAGCATTCTCCACCCCGACAACTGCTGGCAAGCCATATTCACGTGCGATAACTGCTCCATGGGTCATCAGTCCACCAACTTCGGTGACTAGTCCTTTAATGGATACAAACAATGGTGTCCAGCCTGGGTCAGTAAAGGAGGTGACTAATATATCTCCATCTTCTAGATCAGCATCTTCCATGTTTAAGATGACACGTGCTCTTCCCTCTATAACTCCGGAAGAAACAGGCAGACCTACCATAGCTTCGGCAGGGAGATTTTCTCGTTTGTACTCACCCGCAATGATTTCACCATCAGACGTAATAACACGTGGGGGAGTTAGCTTTTCATAAAATTTGTACTCGTCTTTTCGTTTGCTGATGATCTGGTAATCCAGTTTATTCTTGCGTACGACATCATGAAGTTCTTCAAAGGTGAGATAATATACATCTTCTTTTTCATGAATAACGCCCGCTTGTACGAGTTGTTCGGCTTCTTTCAGTAAAGCTTGCTTATATACGAAGTAGCGATTAATCATGCCGTATTTTGGATATTCACGATAACCGATGAAATTCCGGATTAGGCTGATCACTCGTTTTGTTTCTTCGGCTTTTCCTTTACCTTCCGGTAATTGCTTCAATCGATCTAATAATTCTTGTTCTTTTTCTAAAGCTTCCTGTCGCCCTTGCTCAAATTTCCGATTGCCAGCATTAGGCTCAAAGTTTTTGATGTTACCAAGAATCATCGGGACAAGTGTAATTGGTTTTTCACTCCAACGAGTTTTAGTAATATCGATTTCTCCAGCACATCGCATTCCGTATTTATCGAGATAAGCATAGATAGCGTCCCCAGTTTCCTGTCCACCATCAAACTTAATCAGTTCATCCAAAAAGTTATCATTTTTTACATGTTGTAAATAATCAATTACTTTTGGATAAGGACGAATCACATCTGCGACATCCAATAGCGCCAGACCCATTTCCGAAGTAATATTGTTGGGCACAGATTGAGAAAGCGTATCTGCTACGTTTATTTCACCCAACCACTTCTTCATGTTTTCATTGATCCATGTTGAAGCATCCATAGCAGCCATAAATACACGCGAACTTTGTGGGTCAAATAAAATCTTCTTTAATTGCTGGATATCTTCCAGAATAAAATCAAATAAATCGGATCCTGATTTCGTTTGGATGTTTTGTTTTAACTCTTCTATCGATGTTTCACTACTCTTAATCAAATCAGAAGCGATTGTCGGATCGTTTTCGATTTGTGCTTGAAAATCCGAAGACGAAATATCTTCATTGCTTTTACTGAGCATAGGTATTTTTTTACCATCATCTGGTGACGATTTTATAAAATCTTCTCGCGCTACAATGGTCATAAGTGCGTCTTTTATGAGCGGATCGGATTTTCCAAAGGCATTTAATATCATTTCTCTGCTGACAGGCGAAGCCAGCATTTGTGTTACATCAACAAACAATCTTCCACCAGATTTACGCATGGGTGCACGAGTCGTTAACAGGTAAAAAGACAATCCCAGTGGTTTCATGGGATCGGTCATCATTTGTTGATGACCAACAGATACGTAAACGTGATTTTCTTGATCATTCGCTTCAGGGATCGGGTATAAAGTCGTGATTGGTCGACTCTGGACAATATAAAATGTATCATCAACCAAACACCATTCGATATCTTGTGGGTAACCAAAATAAGCTTCGATCTGTCTCCCTGTGCGTGCCAGTTGTAAAATTTGTTGTTCAGTAAGTGTTTGAGTCTTTTGCTGATCGGGATCGATCTGCTGGGTCTCTGTTCCGCCTTCTTTTAGTCCATAGATAGCCAATTTTTTGGTTGCTATCCTCTTATCGACAATTTCCCCTTCCTGTACTTGATAACAATCGGCAGATACCAAGCCAGAGACTAGCGCTTCTCCAAGTCCAAAACTGGCATCGATGGATAGCAGCTTTCGGTTGGAGGTAATTGGATCAGCGGTAAATAAAATCCCTGAAGCCTGTGGGAATACCATCCTTTGAATGATAACAGATAAATAAACTTGACTGTGGTCAAATCCATTTTGTATACGGTAGATTACCGCGCGATTCGTAAATAGGGAAGCCCAACATTTGCTGATATGCTGCAAGATGGCATTGACGCCGATGATATTTAAATAGGTGTCTTGTTGACCAGCAAAAGAGGCATGTGGTAAATCTTCAGCAGTCGCACTAGAACGCACTGCATAAGCATGTTCATCACCAAACTGGGAGAGACTCTGAGTAACTGCTTTCACAACATCGGAAGGAATTTCTACTTCCATAATGATTTGTCGAATCTTCCGGCTGATTTCACCAATTTGATCTCGATCTTCTACTTTTAGTATTGTTAGTCGATCCAACAAAGCATGATAAGTTTCGTTTTGTTCGATGGCTTTTTGATATCCCACTGTTGTAACACAGAATCCTTCTGGTACTTGTATTCCTTCAATTTTTGATAATTCTCCTAAATTTAACCCTTTTCCGCCAACGAGCAAAAGCTGCGTTTTTTCCATTTCCTGAAAATCGAGAACTAAAGAACTCATTCAATATCTCTCCTAACCATTAAATTGAGAAAAAACATTTGACAAGAGCTTACTGGCATGGTAACATTAAAGTATAAGATTCAATAACTATGTCCATGTGACTTTATAAATTCGTAATCTGATTATATCATCGTGTCTGTTTATATGCAATAAAAAAGAACCTGATAAAACTCCCCAGGTTCTTTTTTGATCTGTTTAGGAAGATCATCTCTTGAAAAGAATCTGCATTCTAAAATTTCAGGTGAGCTTGCTTGAAGCACTCGATTATTATCGTTATCTATATTGACGCCAATTAGTGGAGAAAGCATCAGGTTCATTAACGCTCCCAGTTAGCTTAGCGAGTGAAGATAACAAAAAAAACTGCAATTTATGCCACTTTATAAGTAATTTGGACAAAGGGGTGGGAACCCTTCTCCCTCCGGCAGGCGGTACCAGCGCCGGTACCCTCCAGTAAAAAACTTAAAACCCCCTTCGCAGACGGACGCGTGGCGAGGGGGGTTTTGTAGATGGTTTTTCAATATTTGCCGGTTGCATCGACGTACGATTATTTATATGCTGACAATGCGAACAGAGCGATAGTGATCACGTCTTCGAGATCTTCACGGCTGGCCCCGTTCGCGGCTTGGATCGACATACCGGCCACGAGGGTTGCGATATACCGGGCCAGGGCGACAGGATCGACGTGCTCGGGCAAATCTCTATCCTTCTTGGCTTGCTCCAACCGGGTACTTAGCGCTTTTTCGATTTGAACGCGTAGATTGGTCAACAATTGTTTGACCGGATCGGATTCCTCGCTGCACGCAATGGCTCCTTTGACCGTTAAACAGCCCGGAGAATGAGCGGGATTGACCACCGCATCCGCCGTTGCACGAAGAAGTTTTTCGATGACAGCTCGAGCTGTCGGTTCGTTCAGCGAAGCCACCGAAGCTTGAATCGGCCCTTCGTTAATATATAAATCAAGCACCTTATGAAACAGTTTCTCTTTGCTACCGAAAGTCGCATAAAAGCTTGAACGGTTGATCTTCATGGCTTCGGTCAAGTCGGACAACGTAGTCCCTTCATACCCCTTTTGCCGAAAAATCTCCAGGGCACTCTCAAGTGCTCGTTTAATGTCAAAGGCCCGAGGACGTCCGGCTGCCATAACCATCCCCCCTTTTCGTAAAACAGATAATTGATATTATACTACACGGCTTGGAATTTGTAATGGTTTCGGAAAATATGAAAAAGATCCAGACTGCCCGGAAAGATCGGCGGCAACCCGACCTCCTGGCAGTATGGATCATTTTGCTTGCATAACCGGTTCCTCGTTCATACGGGCTTCGTTGGGAAACCGCTCGTGATTAAACGCTCCCACCTCCGTCGACATTCAGGCTTGCCCCGGTAATATAGCTGGCTTCAGGTGAAGCGATGTAAGCCACCATGCTTGCAACTTCGGACGCCTTGCCGTATCTTCCCAGCGGAATCGCATCTTGTACGGCCGAAGCATAGGGGCCGTTCTCCGGATTCATATCCGTATCGATCATTCCCGGTTGAATGTTATTGACTGTAACGCCTTGAGGCGCCAGATCGCGCGCCAGCGCCCGTGTCAATCCGGCTACCGCAGCTTTTGTCGAGACATACAGGCTGTTTCCAAGGAATGGATTACTTTCGGCGGCAATACTACCAATATTGATGACGCGACCGCCTTGTTTCATTTGCGGACCGGCCGCTTGAACGGCAACGAATACCGCCTTCAAATTAATAGCAATCATTTGATCGAATTCTTCAAGGGCAAACTGGTCGTATGGCTTCAACATTGAAATGCCAGCATTATTTACAAGAATATCAATACCGCCAAATGCTTGGATCGTCTCTTCGACGGCGCCTTTCAATGCCTCGACATCGGCGCTGTCCGCACGAATCGCCAAAGCTTGACCACCTGCGCTTTTAATTTCTTGTACCAGTTCCTCTGCCTTGCTTTGCGCATTGACATAAGTAAAAGCAACCGATGCACCGTCTGCTGCAAGCCTCTTCACGATTGCTGCGCCAATGCTGCGAGCTCCTCCGGTGACTAATGCTTTTTTGCCGGCTAAGGGTTTATTCATTGTGCTTGTCGTATTCAAATGTAAAACTCCTCTCATTTTAAATTTGTACCTTTAGGTCCAAAATTAGGCGTGATACGGTTACTTGAGTGCTGCTCAGTTATTCTCGTTGAACAGGGTGAACAGTTTAATAAAAATGCTTTCGCTTTTTAATTATGAACTGTTAGGTTCATAATTGCAAGTTTTTTTATGCTCGTTAGCGGTCAATATTCATTCGTTGGATAAAATTAATCCTGAATATGGCTCAATAGGTAAGTAGTAGTATTATCCCATTCCAGATCGAAGGAGAAAAATAGGGGCATCTTTGGCAATAGGCAAGGACGTTCTTCCTCGAGGCAAGCCTATAGTCGTCAAAAACCGAACAAAGGCGACGTGTTACACTATTCAGATAGTGGCAGCCGTTATGCCTCGGTTGATTACCATGAGCGTTTGAAAATGTACAGGAGCCAGTCCTCGGCTTTACAAGGAGGGGGAGGGCCTGATTGGCTGTCGACTCCGTGCGGAAGCATTCGGAGCACCGCACGTTTATCAGACTGGGGGAGGCTCAGTGTCAAACCGCGGTACTGCCGAGCGTTTACTAGTTTTATTTTACAATAACAACTTTATTGGATATTTCATGCATATCAATAATGAAAATAGTGTCAGTTCAAAATTACAGGAAATCCCCATCTGTAATGATACCCAGCCTTTTGGATTTCGTTACAGCTTCAAGCCGGGAATGCACCTGAAGCTTTTGAAACACCTGAGTAAGTGCGTATTCAAGAGATCTTTGGCTCATTAGCATCATTTCGGCAATCATTTTATTCGTTTTTCCTTTGGCAATTTCCTTAATAATCTCAATTTCTCTAGGAATCATTTGCATCGCTTCGTCTCCCCCTTTATCTTCACCAGCCTTCAATTTGTCTCTATATTTGTTTTTATTCAACTCTCGGAGTAAGGTGAGAGGTATGACCGCTTCTTTACGAATCGCGCAACGAATAGAACTTACTAGATGCTCCTGGGTAGCGGTCTTAGAAATAAACCCTGCCACTCCAAGCTCAATTAATTGATGGAAATAAGGAGTAATGTCAAGTCCGGTAAATATAAGAATAACTGCTTTAGGTTGAGCTGCCAACACCATCTTCGTCAGCTCGATTCCGTTTATCCCTGGCATATTTAGATCAAATAACATGACATCAAAAGCATTGCTCGTGACGATTTGAACCACTTCATCCTCTGGGAAGCAAAAGGAGACTTGGAAATCAGATTCTTTCTCCAGCATCATTTTCGTGCCTTCCATTACCGATGGATGATCGTCGACCATTAAGATGTGTAGCATAAATTCTCCTTTTTTTCATATATTTCCAATAACGTTGGCAATTTGACCCCTATTTTCAATCCGTTATTTGGTGCGGAGGAAAAGCTAATCGTTCCGTTCAGGCTCCTAATTCTTTCACGAATGCCATACACACCCATACTGTGATAGGTATTTTGAAGATTATCCAAATTTAAACCGATACCATTATCCTCATAATCCAAGGAAATACAGAAATCTCCTGTGTTTAAACGCAGTGTCACCTCGGTCGCATTGGAATGCTTCGAAGCGTTGGACAATAGCTCCTGGACAATTCGATAAATAGCTACAGTCAGGTCATCGCTATGCTCGGTGGGGTAATTAGCAGTGAGACGGATAACATAATCATTGCGCAGTTGTTCAGCTTGAACAAGGCTCTCCAAGGAAGCGACCAACCCAAACTCTTGCAGGAGCGGCGGACGAAGTTCGTTGCACGTTAATCGAATTTGATAGATGACATCAAGCAAACCTTCTTTAATTTCTTCTAGCTTGGCTGCAATTGGCGGATCAAATTCAAAATCGTTAATAATGGCCTCCAACTGGCGGTAATGCACGATCTGCTCTTGAAGTGCACTATCATGCAAATCCTGAGAAAGCCGTTTTCTCTCATTCTCCGAAAGTGTAAATTGCATTCTGAGCATCCATGGCGGAGCCTCGGGCTGCCCAACGATTTGTTCAATGTCCATACTAAGATTATCAATAACGAGAAAATTATCGTATAGAACATGAACATAACGAGCCAGTGTTTGCAGCCACACCTGTTTGGGTTGAACCATCAGTATCTCTGCCGATTCGTCGATACATAAGTAGATATTATTTCCTTGTCTTTCTCCGATTTTCTCAAACCACCCCCCATGAATATGGAATAAAGCATTAGCTGTAATAATCATTTGGTTGTGCGCATTCAGCGCTTTCTCTAGCCTTTTGGATAAACTCGATAAACCACAACGAACGAGTATGCCTTCAGGCGTACATTCTACGATTGCTACAGCGTCTACCTTTAAGATTTTTTTCACTTCTTTAATAAGCCTTCGTTCCAGCTCCCCTACATTTACAACGCTAAGCACATCTCGCGAGAATCGATCCAGACTGCGCTGCAGCCGATAATAACGTTCTTCGCTATAACGTAGCTTTTGCTGCTTCTCTTCTCGAAGCTCTTCATTTTTTTTCCTTAACGTTATATCGCGCAAGCAAGTAAGGATGGAAGGCTTGCCGTTAACGTAAATCAAGCTGCTTCTAGACTCTGTATAAACTAGCTTACCGTCCATTCTAATAATAACAAACTCCGTTAGGTCTGTCTCTTCACCATCCAGGATGCGTTCCATCCTGTTCTTGAGCATAGGCAGATATTCCTGGCTTAAATACTCCCATATGGACTGCCCTATGAACTGACACGGCTGTTCCCCGCCTAATAGCTTTAGCGCAGCCTTGTTCATATATAAGAAAATGCCATCCTGATGAACAAGAACCGGCTCTGGCGATAGCTCGACAAGACGGCGATATGTCTCTTCGCTCTTCATCAAAGATTCTTCCAATTGTTTTCTGTGGATCATATCGTTAAAAGCTAATTGAAACGATTTGTCGAAACGGTTGTAATTCTCTATACGACAGCTCGCTCCTAATGCTCTTAGGCCAGCTGGATTCAAATACTCGATTAAATAATCAGAGTTGATGTCCATAGATCGCCTACTTTGCTCGATCACTTGTCGATATTTATTTTCACTCTTGGAAAGCCGCTTCCGCAGTTGGTTCACTTCTTCTTGTAGGTGTTGATTTTCAATCGCTAAAGATTCACTATCCTTCAACTGTCTATCCCCCTGAGAGCATTTCATCTGGTTGTCTTTAAAGATTTTGTTATTACTATAAATTACCATACAAGTAAAAGTTGTAGATTAGCTTTACAATTAGCATTTGTTAGTATTCCTAACATTTTGAAATGATAAATATTTATATGAAAAAAGCTCCAAAAGGAGCCTCGCAACTTATTTAAGCGCGTTTTCGAGAGCTTTAATCACTCTATCGCCCTCGAAGGGTTTAACGACAAAATCCTTGGCACCAGCTACTATTGCCATGGTAACCATCTGCTGCTGACCTACGGCCGAGCACATAATAATCTTTGCCTTCGAATGGTTTTCCCTTATTTTCTTAACTGCATCAATCCCGTTCATTACCGGCATAGTGATATCCATCGTAACAATATCGGGCTGCAATCGATTGTATTCCTCTATTGCTTCCATCCCATTCGACGCTTCCCCCACAATTTCATGACCTGCCTTAATCAAAATTCCCTTTAACATCAGCCGCATGAAAGCCGCATCATCTACTATCAGTACTCTAGCCATATATGCCTCCCTTGTATGATAGTAAGGACAGCTTTTCCCAATCGTTTGCAGGCACTGCTTTACTTATTAAAAAGCCCTGGATTTCATCACAGCGTTCTTTACGCAAAAATTCCAGTTGTTCTTTTGTTTCTACCCCCTCCGCAATTACCTTTAAGCCCAAATGCTGAGCCATAGCAATAATGGCTGACACGATCGCGGTATCCGAAGAATGATCTTTCACATTGGTCAGAAATGACCGGTCGATCTTTAGCTTATCGACGGGTAAAATTCTTAAATACTGTAACGAGCTATAGCCGGTTCCAAAGTCGTCTATCGAAATGTGAACGCCAATAGATTTGAGCTCATTTAATATTTTAATGGCTTTTTCAGTGTCTATCATCATACTTTCTGTAATTTCCAGCTCTAAGCAGTCAGGATCAAGTCCAGTCTTCCTTAAGACACCAGAAACCATGTCGGCGAAGCCAGCTTGAAATAACTGACTTGCACTTAAATTCACTGCCACGCGTATTTTCGAATCACTTTGTCGTTGCCAACGAGCGTTTTGATGGCAAGCGGTTAGGAGTACCCACTCCCCAATATCCCCAATTATACCCGTTTGCTCTGCTAGAGGAATAAATTCATTTGGCATTACTAGCCCAAAGTCTGGATGCTGCCAGCGAAGCAATGCCTCCGCGCCGATAACACGACCGGATTCGATATTCACTTGTGGTTGATAGTGGAGAACAAATTCTTCATTCTCTAACGCTTCCCTCAATCGATACTTCATTTCAATATGGCTGATAGCTGATTGAAGCAACTCAGGATTAAAAAAACAATAAGGCTCCTCCGTTCTCCTTGCACTATCCCTTGCAATATCGGCGTTCTTCAACAACTCCTCAGGATTCATTCCGTCTTTTGGATATACGCTGATTCCGATACTGCAATTAACCTCGACAGGTTGCCCCTGTATGCGGATAGTTTGATAGGCAAGTGTCTGGAAGATATGACTGGAGACCGCTTCTTCGCAGCCTGTATCCGTTAACAGTACAACAAATTCATGTCCGCCAATTCGAAATAAGGAGCCATTCTCCGGCAAACACAATACAAGTTTTTTGCTCACCTCAACAAGCAACAAATCAACTTGTCCCTGTCCAAATTTGTCATTAACTTCTTTAATTTGATTGATGCCTATGTAAAGAATAGCAAATCTCTTTCCGTACATCGTAGCCGTTGCTACCGCCTCATTCGCTACATCATGAAAATAAATCCCGTTGGGTAATCCTGTTAAAATATCGTTGTAGGTCATATAGTGAATGATGTGTTCCGCTTCTTTCTGTCTTGTAATGTCTTGAAGAAGCACCATTCTATACACCAAGTCTCCGTCTAATGGAATCGGGATATTAAACATATTGGCTTGAATGAAACGCCCGGCTTTATGGATAACGATTGCACTATCCCGTCCATCCAACATCGTGCTTGAGCGCAACAGAAATTCAATGGTTTGTCCGACTATCTCTATTCTTTGGTAACCTGTCATATATAGCATAGCATCGTTGACTTCGACAATCTTTCCCGTAGGACCCAGGAGTGCGATCCCATCAAAGCTATGCTTGAACAAATGAAGAAAAGCTAACGCGGATACATCTAATGGCCACTCCCTCATACCCTACACCCTTCCACTCACATAAACGACAATATGTGTTGGTATATGCGAGGAAGCGCTACTTGCCTGTCAGCCAACCCTGCTTCAAAAATAACCTTCGGCATGCCATAGACAATGCATGATTCTTCTGCCTCTACAAGTATGCGCCCCTGATGTTTACGAACCATCCGACAGCCTTCCAACCCATCGTTCCCCATCCCGGTCAGAACCACTGCCAGTAGCTTATCTTCAAAGATAGGTGCTGCGGATTCTAATGTGACGTTTACCGACGGTTTATATAGCATAACTGGCTCCTCCGTCACCTTAAGGGTCTTACTACCGTCCGGCCATTTACGAATCAATGTCTGGTACCCGGAAGGGGCAATATAAATCGTCCCTGGCTGTAATAGATCTCCATCCTGCGCCTCCCTTACACGCATCTGACAAATATTATTAAATCTTTCGGCGAGCGGACCCGTAAATCCCGGGGGCATGTGCTGAATCACGATGATGCTAGCATTAAAATCAGGGGAAAACCGTGGCAAGATTGTCTGTAATGCTGACGGCCCCCCGGTTGAGCAGCCAATAACCAATAAATCGTAAGAGGGATTTAAACTATGGCCTTCTCTCAAGATGGGTGAATCCACCACGGTTTCTTGGATAGATCGGTTTGCAATTTTGGCTGTAGCTGCAATCTTCATTCTTTCCAAAAAGTCGTTTAATACCAAGCTGTCTAATGACTCGTGAATGAGGGATTCCTTCAGAAAAAAATCAATTGCCCCCAGCTGTAGAGCTTGAATGGTTGCTTGTGTCCCCTCGCCGGTTTGGCTGCTTAACATAACTACAGGAACGGGGTGCTCTTTCATGATCAACTCAAGTGCTTCAATACCGCCCATGCCCGGCATTTCTACGTCCATTGTGATGACATCTGGCTTAAACCTTTGGAGCTTCTCAATGGCTTCAATGCCATTTCTGGCAATGCCCACAATATAGAAAGCTGGATCCTTTTCGAACAATAAACTGACGGCACGTCTCATGAAAGCTGAGTCATCAACGATCAAAACACCGTATTGTTTCATTGAGAACCCCCACTCTTTCGATAATAGTGTGTTGTTGCCGTATTTATGGTCTGAAATTCCTCAATCATTCCAGTTATAGTCTCCGCGTGCCCAAGAAATAAATACCCGCCAGGCTTCAACCATTGTGATAAATGCTGAATGACTTGGCGAACTGTCGGCTGGTCAAAGTAGATCAATACATTTCGGCAAAAAATAACATCCATTAAAGGCCGATCCTGAGAGGAAGCCTTGCGATCCTCATCAGTTAGATTGATGTGGCTGAATTGCACACGTTCACGGATGCTGTCGCGTAATCGATAGCCCAACTCATCCTTAATGAAGAACTTGTTCTTCATCTCCTGCGGCGTTCGCCGGAAGCACATAGAGGTTTTACTATACCAACCTTGTTCCGCCAGTTGAAGCACCTTTCTGTTAATATCTGTTGCGTAAATTTCAACCTTGGAAAGGGGAATTACATGGGAATTAGCGATGGACATCGCAATCGTATAAGGCTCCTCTCCTGTTGAGCAAGCCGCACTCCAAATTCGAATCGAATCGTTAGCTGCCAGCTTCGGAAGTACATTGTTCATCATCTCTTGCATTTGCATCTCTTCCCGAAAAAAATAGGTTTCGTTAATTGTAATCGATTCTACTAGCGTATCCCATTCTCCCGGAGTCGCCTCCAAATACAGCAGATAGTCTCTAAGGGATACCTGCAAGGCTCCCAGCCTTTGCTGCACCTTCGAGTTAAGCGAAAACAAATTGTCGTCGTACTTGATTCCGCAGTACTTATGAATCATTGCTGACAGCTCCAATAATACGGGATTCTGTTCATCATCATGCAAATTTGATTGTTGTTCACCCATGACTTCTCTCTCCTTTAGAACTTTATTGAAGTGCAATGAAAGCATTCTTAATCATAATGGCTTGTTCGGTAAGGACCTTTGTGGTTACTACCGTACGTTGGACATCTCGAATGTTCTGCTGCACAATACGATCCGTTTCGGAGAGAGAGAAGTCCAGATTTTTCATTTCACTTGCTTGCTGGTTGATCGAATCATTTACCTCCAAGGCTTGCTGCGTGACACCCTG
Organism: Paenibacillus agricola; assembly: GCF_011440305.1. Lineage (GTDB taxonomy): Bacteria > Bacillota > Bacilli > Paenibacillales > NBRC-103111 > Paenibacillus_S > Paenibacillus_S agricola. The sequence goes on from NZ_JAAOIW010000009.1 coordinate 240,150, forward strand.
CATCGTCTTCACAATGATTTTTCCGTGCTGTGACTGTTCCCGCGTTGCAGTCGTTACTTGATGCATCTGTTCCCGCGCATTGATGACACCTCTCACAACTTCCTCGAATGCTGTCACTTGTTCCTTCGCTGCCTGGGTAACCATCAATGATTGCTTAGCTACGACTTCTACGGAACGCACGATTTCTTTGCCTTGCTTCGCCTGCTCAATTGTAGCCGTGGTCACCTGACGAACCTGATCACGCGCACTGACAATTCCTTTGGCTATTTCTTCAATCCCGATAACTTGTTCCTTTACAGCCTGTGTGACCATTGCTGCTTGCTTTGATACGTTATCCGCTGCTCGAACGATGTCTTTTCCTTGCTTGGACTGTTCACCAGTTGCCACTGTTATTTGTCTTACCTGTTCTCTCGCATTGACGATGCCTTGAATAATTTCCTCAACTCCGGCAGCTTGCTCTTTAACGGCGAGGGTAACCATCGCTGCTTGCTTCGCTACGTTCTCAACGGAACGAACAATATCCTGTCCCTGCTTCGCCTGCTCACTGGCGGCTATTGTCACTTGGCGTACTTGCTCTCTTGCATTTACAATACCCTTGATAACTTCTTCTACTTGCAGGGTTTGTTCCTTCATCGCCACCGAGACAAGTGCCGCTTGATCTCTTACACTGACCACAGTACGAATGATTTCCTTTCCCTGCTTGGCCTGCTCGCCTGTCGCATATGTTACTTGGCGAACCTGCTCCCTTGCATTTGCAATCCCGATAATAATTTCTTCAACACCCGCGGATTGCTCTTTAACCGCTAGTGTAACCATCGTAGCTTGCCTTGTTACATTTTCGACAGAAATCGCGATTTCCTTCCCCTGCTTGGCTTGCTCGCCTGTCGCCACTGTAACTTGACGCACCTGTTCGCGTGCATTGGCCACACCTTTAATAATTTCCTCAACGCCAATTGCTTGTTCACGGACAGCAATGGTTACACGTTCGGACTGTGCTGTCACAGCTTGAACTGACCTAACAATGTCTTTGGATTGCTTCACTTGCTCAATAGTGGCCTTGGTTACTTGACGCATCTGCTCCCTGGCGTTGCCTACACCTTTTAGAATATCATCAACACCAAGCGCTTGTTCTTTGGTAGCTAGTGTCACCATTTCAGTCTGACTTGTCAATATTTCCACAGACTTTACCAACTGTTCGCTGCCTTTTGTCTGCTCTACGGTTGCTGTCATCACTTGACGAATTTCTATGGTAATTCCTTGGACGCCAGTCACGATTTTATCAATAGCCCTGCCTGTTTCATCCGCCAATCGATTTCCTTGCTCAACCTTTTCATTACCTACTTGAATGGCCTTAATCGCAGCATCTGTTTCGCCCTGGATACCTTTGATCAAGAGTGCGATTTCCTTTGTTGCTTTTGCACTCCTCTCGGCAAGCTTACGAACCTCATCGGCAACTACAGCAAAGCCTTTGCCATGCTCACCTGCCCTTGCAGCCTCAATGGCTGCATTCAAAGCCAGAAGATTCGTTTGTTCTGCGATATCATTAATCACTTCAATGATGCTGCCTATCTCTTCAGAGCTCTTTCCCAGATTATTCATAACACCCGCTGCTTGCATGACTACTTCTCCGATTTCTTTCATTCCGTTCATAGACTGGTTGATCGCCTTCTGGCCGTCTAAAGCATCCGTTTGCACCTTTTCAGACAAACCATTTACCGTTTGTGCATTTTTGGAAACCTGCTCAATCGATACAGCCATTTGCTGAATGGCTGCTGACGTATTCGAAGTAGTCTTCTGTAGCTCATCCGCATTAACGGAGACACTGCGAACCGACTTGCCCATCTGCTCAATAGCAGCGGACACTTGTTCAACAGAGCTCGCTGTACTTTCTGCGTTGCCAGCTACTTGTTGAATAGATACAACCATTTCTTCAATAGCGGCGGTGGTTTCCATGGCTGATGCGGTAAGATTCTCGGCATTACCAGCTACGCCTTTGATCGATTTGCCCATTTGTTCAATTGAGGCGGACATTTGCTCGACTGAGCCTGCGGTACTTTGCGAATTTCCCGCCACCTGTTGGATCGAAGCGGCAAGCTCAATTACCGCTTTGCTGGTTTCTTCAGCAGAACCCGATAAGTTGGTAGCATTGTCCGCTACGCCTTTGATCGATTTACCCATTTGCTCAATGGAAGCGGACACCTGCTCAACTGAACTCGCAGTGCTCTCCGAATTGCCTGCTACCTGTTGAACGGAGGCTACCATCTCTTGAATGGCAGATGCCATTTCTTCAGAGGTTGCTGTTAAACTTGCGGCGTTGCCAGCTACGCCTTTCACTGAGCTGCCTAATTGTTCGATGGAAACAGAGATTTGTTCGACCGAGCTGGCAGAGCTGGATGCGTTCCCTGCCACCTGCTGGATCGAAGCAACGGTTTCTTGAATAGCCGCTGCGGTTTCTTCGGACGACGCCTTCAAGCTTTCTGCATTATCGGACACTCCTTGAATCGATTTACCCATTTCTTCGAGTGCTGCGGAAATTTGTTCAATCGAGCTTACCGTGCTTTCTGCATTTCCTGCGACCTGTTGAATGGAGGCAACGGTCTCTTGAATCGCTGCTGCAGTCTCATCGGCCGAAGCTGTTAAACTTTCAGCGTTATCCTTAACGCTTACCACTGACTTAGAAACTTGATCGATAGAGGCGGAGATTTGCTCGACGAAGCTGGCCGTACTCTCCGCATTGCCTGCTACCTGTTGGACGGAGGCTACCATCTCTTGGATCGAGGCAGACATTTCTTCCGCTGAGCCAGTCAAGCTTTCAGCATTGATGGCCACACCCTTTACCGATTTACTGATTTCCTCAACCGAGGCAGATATTTGCTCAACCGATTCTGTTGTTTTTTCCGCATTGCCCGAAACCTGCTGCACCGAAGCGACAAGCTCATTAATCGTATCCGTTGCTTCTTTCGCCGAAGCGGATAAATTTTGGGCATTACGATTTACTCCATTAATGGAAGCTGTAAGCTCACGTGCCACCGAGCTGCCCTTACCAAGTGATGCCGCCTGTTGCGATGTCCCTTCAGCAATTTGCTGTGTAATGCTACCAAGATCCTTTAAGTGGCTCTCCAGTGTCGAGGAATCCCTTAACGATTGAGCGATCCATAGTTTATACTCACTTGAACGCCTCATTAACTTCATGCCTAAAGTTTGCTTCATAACCATTAATTGTTCCTCCTATAAGTCGCGTTATAACGCGCTGTGAATGAAATCCATTTCAGAATTAATTAACAATTGATCCATCTGCAGCAGTACCACGATACGGTCTTCCAGCTTATAGATGGAATCGATGTAGGATGTATATGTAGTCATTAAAGTATCAGGTGCTGCCTCCAGATTGCCCTCTAGAATTCGCAGTACCTCAGTAACCTCATCTACCAATAAACCGATGATTTTCCCTTGTGATTGTGTAACAACAATACGCTGACGTTTCGTCGGTTCCGCCTTAGGCTTGTCGAATAGTAGCCTTAAATCGATTACGGGTATGATTTGGCCTCGCAAATTGATGACACCGATGATTGACCTAGGTGCCCTCGCGATTCCAGTTAGCTTCGACACAAAAATAATTTCATAGACTTGCGTAATAGGTATTCCGAAATGCTCCCCATCTACTCGCAGGGTAACCAATTGCTCAATACCTTTCGCCATACGATCCCTCCTTTCATACAACCTTCGCGATTAAAACTTCCTCCCTTTCGTGTAAGGCACTTTCCTGTACAGATGCCAGCTTCAATATGCCAGTAATATCAAGAATCAATGCCACACTTCCATCCCCAAGAATCGTCGCTCCCGACACGCCTTCGACTTTACCAATGTAGGAGCCTATCGATTTCACCACAATCTCTTGATTGCCAATTAATTCGTCCACAATCAACCCAAGTCTTTTCTCACCAGCTCCTACCACAACCAGAAACACATTCTCGGATTTCCGTTTGTTTCTAGGAATGGCGAAATGATCGTGGAGCCATAAGATCGGGAGCGCCTTCTCCCTGAATTTCACTACAGCCTGGCTCTTAACGGAGTGAATTTCATTATGGGGAATGCGAACAATTTCTATAACACTGCTCATCGGTAGAGCGTAGGTAAGCTCATTCAATTTAATCAATAATCCACGCAAAATGGCTAAGGTCAAAGGGAGCTTAATGGTGAATTTCGTTCCCTCACCCGGTCGTGTATCCACATCAATTAAGCCATTAAGCTTCTCGATATGGCTTCGGACAATATCCATGCCCACACCACGGCCAGAAACGTCACTAATTTCAGAAGCAGTGGAAAAGCCAGGCTCGAAGATAAGCTGAACACTCTCTTTGTCACTTAACCCTTCAGCCATTTGTGTGCTGATCACACCTTTTTCAACAGCGGAATCCCTCATTTTATCAGCGCGAATCCCACCTCCGTCGTCCTCCACCGTGATGACCACCTGGTTTTCTTGATGGGAGGCTGACATCCTCACAGTACCCTTCACCGGCTTTCCCGCTTGGTGCCGCACTTCCTTTGATTCGATGCCATGATCTACGGAATTACGAATTAAGTGGATCAAAGGATCACCAATCTCTTCAATGACTGTCCGATCAAGCTCCGTCTCTTTCCCGGAAATAAGAAGCTCAATATCCTTGCCTAATGTTTGTGACAAATCACGAACCATCCTTGGAAAACGATTGAACAACTGCTCAATTGGTAACATGCGTGTCTTCATTACTGATTCTTGAAGCTCGCTTATCACTCTTGTAATATGATTCGATACTTGCTCCAAATCGTCAAGCGCCTCTTCGGAATTATACTTATCCCGGAGAACTCCGCTCACCTGACTAATTCGTGTTTGATCGATCACGAGCTCCCCGACTAAGTTCATCAAGGTCTCTAGCCTCTCGACATCCACTCTGATCGTTTGCCCACTTTTGCGATAGCCTTCCTCTTCTTTCTTGGAGGATATTGCTTGCAGCTCGCTTGTTTCTGACAACATAGACATCAGTTCTAAACTCACTGGAGCAAGTACATTCTGGGGTTTTGAATTAGCAGGGTAGCAGGTGACCTGCTCAATATCCAGCAACCCGCGGATTTTGCTCTCAAGCAATTCGGCATTTAAATCCGACTCGATAACGTAGGTGATGCACTCGATATTGTTCTCATCCACTATGTCATGAATGTTGGGTTCGGTAGAAAGCACCTTTCCGTATTCCAGCAATTCATTATAAACAATATAGGCACGTGCGGTTTTCATCTCACAGACAGGCGAGATGACTACTTGACATATGAAGGACTGGCTTACTTTGGGAGCCAAGGAACCGTCTGCGAGCTGCCGTAGCTTGAGTACGATATCACTCGTATCCGTGTTCGCAGTTCCGATGGTTTCAATTTCTCGTTTCAGTACACCTAGGCAGTCCAAGCATTCAAACAATATATCGACAGCTTGAGGGGTGATAAGCAGCTTCCGATTGCGAATCTTATCCAACACATTCTCCATCTCATGGGTTAGGCTCTTCATTCCCTGAAAGCCCATAGCCGCAGAAGAGCCTTTTAGCGTGTGGGCGGTTCGAAAAATATTTTGAATAACACGATCCGACTCACCCTCTTGCTCTAGATGCAAGATGTCCTGCTCCAATTGCTGAAGCTGTTCATCTACCTCGGCCAGAAAAGCCTGCATCAATTCTGATCGGTTCATCGCTCATTCACCTCCATTCCATCTAAAATGTGTTCAACATCTAAAATACTAATTAAACCCTCTTCCGAATGGCCGATCCCGGAGAAATAATAACCATCGAAGCCCGAAACGATGTCCTCGGAAGACTGAATATCCGTAAACCGCGTAACCTGGCTGACACCATCAACAATGACGCCAATCATTTCCTCCTTGTATTGAACGACAACTATTCGTTCACCTTTTCTTTTTTTGCTGCTTTCCAACCCAAAGCGTTTGCGTAAGCTGATGATAGGTACGATTTTGCCTCGCAGATTTGTGACTCCTTCTAGAAACGATTTGTTATTAGGAACGGCCGTAATTTTCTGAAGCTTGATAATTTCATAAATTTCAGAAATCTTTAATGCATATTTCTCATGACCCAATTCAACAACGATATATTGATGCGCCTGTAACGCCTCCACCAAATCACCTTCCAATCATCCCAAAAATGAATTGCCATTCTAATCTAGCCGATGAACCTTTATTACTACTTTTTGTTAAATTTAGTTTAACGAATATAGTTCATAAGTAGTATTTCTTTAGTTATAGTAAACGATAAATCAATTTTGGTAACCGCAAATATATTTTTCGGGGACGCGCAAACGCCTTTGCGTGCTTCCGCCAATGTATACTTCTGTTTTTCAACTTTATAACAAAAAATTACGCTAGCGCATAGAGATGATACAACGAAGCTATTCAAATGAAGGGAATAATGGTATACCTACCATAGTTTTATCAGCCCATTTAAAGGAGGAGCAATTATATGGATCGTTTGAGCTTGACTGTTTTTATTTTGAGGATGACAGGACAGTTCCGAACAATCCGGATCTCCCTGTACTGTTGTACCAAGGGGCTTTAAAGGATAGAGGTGATCACATCGAAGCCTTTGGTTAGGTCAAATAAAGTGCTTTAATCATATGCAAGGCCGATACTTTAACTGAATAGGGTATCAAAGATAATCGACATCAATGGGGATTAAAAAAGATGACCCCTGTGCAATACGAGGCCACTGATAAACTTAGGACTTTTGGTGGTTTTCGAAAAAAAGACGACTTTCAAATCGATTTTTAATTGGAAATCGTCTTTTTTGATTAAGTTTTAGAGCCTCGTAGGGTATATTTTAATCCATTAATTTCAATATTCGTTTGAGGTTAACGGCGAATATGGCCATTGCCCCTTGCATCTGCATGCCAATAAGACCCGAGGAGGACGCTACATCGTACCCGTGTCTATGCTTTAATTCACTATTTTTCACTTCAGTTTTATAGCGCTCTTTTGATTTTTCTTTGAAATATTCACTTTCTTGAAACTGCATCTGCCCTTGGTGTTCGCCTGATTTAATCGCCACCGAATAGGTCTTGCTTTTAGCCCCTTCTTAGTAGCAGCCGGCTTTGAACGGACAGCTCTTGCACGTTTCAATATCAAAATAATAGGTATGCTTTTGATTCTTATTGGTTCCTTTTTTTCCCGTACGTGCTCTTTGAATGGCCATGTGTCCAGCTTTGCATAACATACAAAAAATGAGGAGTCAGCTGTTTTATGCCCAACCCGTGCATCAGGGTCGTTCGACAGTTGAAGCTGTTCATGATGGTCTTCTACGACTTCTTTTAAAAAATTCAGCTCCTCTTTTACTTTCGGGTATTCACGAATCGCCTCTTCTTTTTCAATGATATCGATTAATTTTGGGCTATAGTCAAGTTCGTCCTCGATTGAATCCGTAGTCGTCTTTGGCGGGAATTTTGCCTTCATCGTTTCATCGCAATTTCAACCGTTTTATTGATCAGCAGATCGAGCAGGTTTACATCTTTTAATCGAAGTTTACGAAATTTCGTAAGCGAGCTCGGATTCATCACGTTATCTTCAGGAGCCATGTTCAGGAAGTATTTAAAGGACATATCGTATCTGGAGCGTTCCACGATATCGATATCTGACAAATCAAAGATCGATTTTAGCAACAAGTATTTGAATAGGCAGATCGGGTCGATCGTATTCCATCCATTGTCGTGGCACAAGAAAACAGGCAACTTTCGCACAATAGATTGCGCAAAGGTTGCCTGTTTGATTTTATGGAGTTTTTCAGTGGCCTCGATCCGGAGTAGCCGTAATTCCCAGTACAATAAATTGACTCTTGTAATCATTTCAATCAGAGGGGTTATGATTTAAAGCAACTTAATCAGTTCTTCTAGCTCATCAAGCAATACTTTTGCAAGTTCAAAATTAGTATCTTTTAAAGCCAATTCTATTTTCGTTTCAACTGATTTTTTCTTTTGTTCAGTTTCCAAATAGTCTCTATCAAAATGACTAGCATAAATCATCTTTCTAAATTTTTGAATAGTCATTTTTCTAATCGTCTTATCGTCAATGATTAAAACATAATCCATACCATTTACCACAGAATAGAAATCATGAGAAATCATGAGAATCGCACCTTTATAGTCTTCAATGGCTTTCTCCAGTGCTATTTGTGTATAGGTGTCCAAATGACTTGTCGGTTCATCAAGAAGCAATACGTTTGCTTTACTGGCAGAAACTTTAGCCAATTGAAGCACATTTTTTTCTCCACCAGATAAAAATTCTATCTTTTGATTAACGATTTCTCCTTCAAAGCCATAGTTTGAAATATATGATCTAATCTCTTCATAAGTTTTAAATCCAGCATCGATGAATTCTTCTAGTATTGTATTAGAATCCTTTAGCATTTCGCCTTGAAGCTGAGATAAATAAGCCACTTTGACATCAGCATTTATTTCAATTGAATCATGATTATTTTTAAAGATTTCTCGGAGTAAAGTCGTTTTCCCGGTACCGTTTGGACCGATAAGGGCTACTTTATCAGTAGATTTTATCTCAAAGTTAACATTTTCTAAAAGCAACTCATCAAAGGCAACACTATAATTATTGACATTTAAAACATTGATTTCTTCAATTTCATTATCAATATCTAAACTGATATTCGGTTGCTTAATATCTACAAATGGCGCTTTAATTCTGCGCGCTTCCAATCTTTCTTGAAATTTAACTCTAGCTTTTAACGCTTTCCCTCTAGATGCTTCTGAATTATACGTTGCGATATTTCTAAGATTAATGATTATGTTCTCGTTTCTCTCAATTTCTTCATCATCAGCGATTGTGAGTTCTTGTAACTCAATTTTAGTTTGAAGTAATGAGAAGTTATAATCAATATATCGCCCATCAAACTCTTGGATGTCCATATTTTCAAGGTGCATGATTTTGTTGAAACAATGATTCAATAGATATCGGTTGTGCGTAACAACTAGCAATATTCCTTTGTGAGAATTAATAAGATTTTTAAGCGCATTTAGGTTTTCAAAGTCTAAAAATACATCTGGTTCGTCCATAATCATTAAGTCTGGACTACTAAGCATTTCCTTCATCACTTGAATAAGTTTGAATTCCCCACCACTCAGGTCGGATACCCTAAGATCTTTTCGCTTCATGAGGTTTGCTAGATTTAGTTTCTTATTAATGTTGCTTTCAAAATCATCCCCACCAATTGAATCAAATGCGTCTAAAGCTAATTGATACTTTTCTAGTAACGAGTCAATATCCGATGATGTTTCCATTTCAGTGCAAATAGATTGTATTTCATTTTGAATCTTAATAAATTCTTCTCCGATATATTCGAAAACAGTTGTTTCTTTAGTTTTGTCTGGTTGTGAGAACTGACTTACATACCCGATTTTGCAAGTTGGGTCCATCTCTAACATGCCATCAAACAAATATCTTTCTGGATCCATCAGTATATCGATCAGTGTACTTTTCCCACTGCCACTTGTTCCTATAAAAGCGCAATGTTGTGCCTCTTCAAGCGTAAATGAAATGTTTTTATATAGTTCTTTTTGCGGAAATGAGAAGGATAAGTTTTCAACTTTTATCATAGTATTACCTTTCTTTATAACTAAAATAGTGACTATTATTAGATGTATTGAAGAACATAGATTTCGAGTTTACCGTTGTTAGAATAACACTTTTTACAACCAACTTCAATCAATTCACATTAAAGTTGTTCGTTAAATCGAAAAATACAACTTAGAACTATATGATAAGAGTTTGGGGTTGATCGTACAGATGATGTGCCAAACAAAGTGGGAATATTCAGATGCTGCTTAATCCAGCGGAAAAACACCTCGATTTGCCAACGAGCTTTGTACATCTGTGCAATTTGCTCGGCGGTGACTTGCATCAAGTCCGTAACGACTTGGATTTCTCGACCTTCAAAGTCCTGAAAAGACCACTACGTGGTGGCGTTCTTTAGATCGACACCGTTACGGTCTTAGAGTCAATGAGAAGCAACTCTTTAGGAAACGCCAATTTTCTGCTTGTTTTCCGATCGATTGCATTTGCTCACAAGCAAGTGAAATAACGCTTTGAATACCGAAAATGGAACGTCGGCAGCTCTACCTGAAAAGCTGGAATCATGCACATGTGGTTAGCCAATGGAAGCCGCGTGGTCGACGCCAGATCGATAACTACCCCACTCCCCGAATGCTGCCATACACCAATATTGAAGCAGATGGTACACCGTAAACTTGCGAGCTTTGTCTTCGTAATCGGCAATTTGAACAACGGTTTTGACTTCCTCCGGCGTTATAACGGATTGAAGGATGGAAAGAATCGTGGTAGACTTTTTCATGGAGTCGCCACCTTTCGGGAGTTTGTAGGGGTACAAACATTTTACCGAGTTGGCGGCTCTTTTTCTACCATTTAGTGGTTACTCAACAGGCCATCATGATGGCTTAAGCCCTATCTACAAACGGGTTTGGGCCATTTTTATCATTTACGCAACATCGCAGAGGCGGTTAGGGAAGGGCTGCCCTGATATGGGACATGCACAAAACTGGAACTACAGCGTCATCGCACCAGATCCATTTTTTTCCATGTACCTATAAGAACGATTGTCACTTTTTTTCTTTATACTCCTTTATAGTTATAGATGTCAGGCCGACAAAAACAACACCATGAGGAGAGATAAGATAATGAATATGAGTCCAAAAATGAAAAAGGTACTACCAATAACGTTAGGTTTGTCTCTTGTTTTTGCTAGTTCCGCCTTTGCTGCCACCCCTGCTTCTCAATCTACCAAGCAAAATCAAACTCAAGTAAACCAAAACCAAAATATAAATCAAATGAATGGGAACCTGGATCAATTAGCAGCAAATACTTCACTACAGAACGTTCTTGGTTTTAGTAAAGAGGAGATAAATGAAAAACTTGGAGCCGGTAAATCGCTATCAGATTTGGCTAAAGACAAAAACGTCAATCCAGACAAAGTGAGGGACACCCTCTTAGAAACGAATGACAAACAGTTGGATGTAGACTTTAAAGCAGGAAAAATGACACAAGACCAATATAATCAAAGAAAAGCTGGAAATAAGGATCAAGCCCAAAAATACATGGATGAAAGAAAGACTCCTGCGATGGGCGGAAATTATAAATTAGCCGCAGTAGCCAAACTGCTAGATATGGATATTAGTAAAATTATTCAGAAAGTAAAAAGCGGAAAAGATATTGATGACATTTCTGAATCTATAGGAATCGATGATGAGAAGGTAACTGCTGCCGTCCTAAAGGTAGAAAAACAAAAAATTGCCGATTTGGTTAAGCAATCATGGAGCGGTAAAAACAGCATGACTGCGGCAGATAAAGTTTACTTTGAAAAGAGTGGATACTTAGAGAATGTTGCCGATAAGCTTGATATGTCGGAGAGCAATTTCAAAGAGCAATTGAATAAAGGTAAGACAATTGAAGTGATCAGCAAAAATCAAGACGTCGATTTAAAAGGTGATGTGATCGCAAGCCTTGAAAAACTTGCAAAAAAAGCAATTGAGAAAGAGATTAACAAGAATGGACAATATTTTCAATAAGGTTCGCATAACGTTCTAAAATAATATTTTAACCATGACCTGCAGGACTGATGCCATTTAATGCATCTGACCTTCAGGTTATTTTTTTGAATAAATGAACCTTTAACCAAGCAAAATAATGACAGTAAACCAAATAGGTGGTGAAGAATGAAAATACTTTTAGCGGAAGATGACCCGCGACTGGGCAAACTAATTAGTCAAATGTTAAAGAAAAAAGAAGGTTATTTGACGGATTGGGTGACGACAGGCGAAGATGTCTACGAGTATGCAATTTCGTCAACTTATGACGTCATTATCCTCGACTGGATGATGCCGGGCGGCGACGGCATCCAAACATGCAAAAAGCTGCGAAACAAAGGGTATGAAGGAGCCATTCTAATGCTGACAGCAAAGGATACGCTTGAAAATAAAGTGGAAGGATTGGAATCAGGGGCAGATGATTATCTGATTAAACCTTTTGAGTTTGAAGAGCTTATCGCAAGATTGAGGACGTTGCAGCGACGCAATTTCGCTCCGCTTCAGGATGAGGTCATAACCGTACAAGGAATGTCCTTGAATCGTTCCAACCAGACCGTGTGTTGTAATGAGAAGGACGCGATCCAGTTATCGCCGCGTGAATTTCAACTTATGGATTTTCTTCTGCAAAACCCGGGCCGTGTGCTGACTAGAGATCTCTTATTAGATCGAATCTGGGGTTTGAGTGCAGATGTAAATGAAAAAATCGTCGACGCTACGGTAAAGCATATTCGCAAGAAGCTTGGTAAGGAATTCATTCAAAGCGTAAGAGGAGTGGGATATAAAATCGATGGCTAAGTGGCTGAAAGGCAGCATGTTTCAGCGTACCCAACGAAAATTAACGTTACAATATAGTGCGCTTCTTATTTTGTTTCTCATCCTGTTCGTTGTTATCGTCTACGGTTTGCTTTACTACGCGATATTTAAAGATGAAAAAGTGCGACTGGGCATACTTATTCGCAGCGAAACCGAATTTATTCAGACTATTCTTGAGGAAAACAAATCTGAACAAATCTCTTCTAAGTTATTCCTGCTTAGTACCGAACAATTTTTCTATTATTGGTTGGATAATCAAGGTAAGTTCGTCATGGGAGATGAGGTACAACCGGAAATAAGGTGGCAGGTTTTGTCTTGGATAGAGAAGAATGGTTCGACAGCAAATGATCAGGTGGTCACAGTACCGCTGGAAATTTCCATCCAACCTCCGAAAGAAGGGGGGATTTCAGACAGCGTACCTCAAGAAGCCGATTTTCTGGTCACAAGTAGACCGATCTATGTGGATGGCGTGCTTGTAGGATCGCTTTACATTGGAAAGGATTTCTCACACACTACAATATTCTTCGATTGGTTGATTCGTGTCCTCAGTGGTATTGTGCTCTCCTTTTTCCTCTTAGCACTCTTTATTAGTTATTTGATGTCTCATCGTGCTTTGATTCCCGTCTCTGAGGTCTATTTTCGACAACGGGAATTTTTGGCTGACGCCTCTCATGAGCTTCGTACTCCCTTAAGTGTGATGTTATCTTCGATCGAATTGCTGAGAATGGAAGTTCAAATCGAGGAAAACGGGTTTGTAAGCAATCTGTTGGACGACATGAAGGATGAAGTGAAACGGATGACCCGGTTAGTCGCAGAGCTACTTAGTCTTGCTCGATCTGATTCTGATGAGGTCACTTTGAATCTTATATGGTTTGATTTCCGTCCTGTTGCAGAGAAAGCTGTACGTTCGCTTATGCCGATCGCTTCGGACAATAAGGTCTTGCTGCAAATGGAAATGCAGAAGAAACTGCTCGTCTACGGAGACATCCAATGGTTAACACAGCTGCTCGTGATTCTGATTGATAATGCCATTAAATATACGTCTGCCGGAGGAAGTGTGGAGGTGAAGGTAAGAAAGGATCAGCGAAAACAGAATCAGTTTTTAACGATTGTCGTAAAGGACACAGGCATCGGGATCCATGCCAAGGATCAAGAGCGGATTTTCGATCGTTTCTATCGGCAGGATAGATCAAGATCGAAAATTGTACTGGGACATGGATTGGGGCTTTCTATTGCGAAGTGGATTGTCCGATTAAGCGACGGGACGATCAATGTTGATAGCACGTTGGGAAAAGGCAGCACGTTTACGGTTCAAATCCCTGTTCCGGATGAACCAAGCGACCGGTACTAAATGATAAGGATCACCTTACGAAGCCTTATTGTTCTTTGTCAAGCAGATCATCGCCTATTTAAATATTGCCACATATCCATCAGGAACATACACACCTCCTCCACTATTACGAACATCGACGATTTTTTATAGGGTACCCTGTTGATGTACCTGTTTGAGCAACTGCCCTGGCTCCCTGAGCCGATAATCGCGGAAGTGCTGTTAGACGGCTTATTCCCTCTGGTCGCCTTTTGCAGCCCGTCGATCTTCCATATTTTAGTTGTAATTTCAGCTTACCTGACCCTCATCGTCTTTATAAGATGTTGGCTAATTTAAGCCTGCGACGTGTGAGTATAGAAATCCTTGCCAAGATAGGTTATCCTCGCAAGAATAACTACAGAATTTTGTGTAATACTATAATGCTGTTACTCAAAGAATGGAGGCTGTTGGACACATTAATAGGACGCGGTTGCTGCCTTCTCTGACTTTGCTTACATACATCTTTCTGAATATATTGTTGGGCTGCTTACACACTGATCTCCTTCGAAGGTTATTTCCACAATGCCTATTTCTGTTATAGTACTTTTGAATGGTTTAAAATCCTTAGTGCAATAATTTATTGTTTCTACTAATTTCTCATGAGTCAGCTTCGTTGCTAGTGTACAATGTGGTTCCCAATTATTTGGCGTATAATAAGGATTGGCATAGTGACTATACGCTTCAAATTTCTTATGGAATTCTGAGTGTAGATTCAATAGCTCTTTGGTTATTGTAGGTGCCAGAAAACAAGTTCCTGAAGTTGGAAAAGTTCCAATCATATCAAGCTTTATATCCAATTTCTTATGGTTATTGCAGTGTACTTTAAATTTGTTCTTGAATGTCGCTAGATCATCCAACTCTTTATATACTGCTAATGTTATATGTGGTCTTAATTCTTCAATGTTGAACATAAATGAGGAGATATTTTTATTATGCAATTCTGTCCATACTCTTCTAACATACCCCTCTACATCAGAATCTAAGAACAATTCTATAGCATACATTATCGATCAACTCCGATTGGTTTTAATTCTTCCATGAAACTACCACCTTATGAGTGGCCGCGACGCGGTTAGGCTGTGCAGGGATGTCTGCTGAATACGCTTCCTCGAAATCCCTTTGGCAGACCAAGCCGTCAGGCCGCCGTGTAGATACGGTGTTATATGATGCCACCTCTAACCTGAGTACTCCCACAAAATCAGTCAAATTTCTTTATAAATCCTGTTTTCAATCCTTTAATAAATCCGCTCTTCTCATAAAATTTGTGTATTTCTTCTCTCTTAGATCCTGTCATCAGCATGACCTTATAACATTCATGTTCGATAGCAATTTCAATTGCTTTATCTAAGGCCATTCGAGCATACCCATTCTTCCTATTTTCTTTATGTGTTACTACATTCTCTATGAGTCCGTAAGGTCTTGCATTCCTAGTCAAGTTTTTAATAATCGTCAATACACAAGTTGATATTATCGTCCCATCTTTCTCCACAACAATGATCTTCATGTACTTGTCATTCAATATTTCATTCCAAAGTTCCTCAAGTTTATTATCAAAAATTAAATCAGGGTCTTGTTCGTGCATGTGTTTATATAATCTTAAAAGTTCACTTAATTCATTCTGACGAATTAATCGTGCAGCTATGTTAGTCATAATGGCTCCTTCTTATTAATGACCTCAACCCCAAATGGTAATAAAATACATAATCGTTCTGCACTCCAACGTCAGATAACGATCATAATTGCTTCCTCCACTATATTTCGACATCTTCCAAAAAATCCCTTCCAATGATTATCAAAATCAATCTATGTAATTAAAAAAGGCAGATTCCCGTAGGGGAACTGCCCGATTCTTTCCGTTGAGATATCCGAAAAAAACTTACCATAATTATACTTATTGTACCAATATAGTCAATCCGATTCAACGAAGCTGAGATGTGATCCACGTCTGCCTCAGTAGAGCCGGATGTCGAAAAGCATCAATATCAGTAAATTTATGATGTCTTTAATATTGGAATCAAAACAATGAATTCTGTTGAACCTTCTTCGCTCATAACTTGAATGGAGCCTTTATACCGGATAACCAACTGCTTGACAATATGGAGCCCTAATCCGCTGTTTCCCCCTCCGGATTTGGTCGAAAATCCGGATTCAAACATTTTGATGCGCAGTGCTTCCGGAATTTCAGGGCCTGTATTGCGTACAATGAACTGTACCTGATTGTTATAAATGCTGCCCATTACTTCAACAATCCGGTTTTCATGTTCTATTTCCATAACTGCATCAAAGGCATTGTCAATTAAGTTGCTGAGTATTTTGACGATGTCCGTAGCTCTAATTGGACTCAGCCTAAGTTCGTCCATATGTTTGAATTCATACTCACACAAAATATCAAGCGACTCCGCTTGCGTGATCTTGGCTTGCATGAGCGCAATCAGTGCCGGATCATTAATATTGATCAACTCATTGATTACCCGAATCTCACCTACGAGATCATTGGTGTATTTTTGCAGATCATCATAATGCTTCAGTGCCAAAAAGGCGTGAATGGTTTGAATATGATTGATAAAATCATGACGTTGCTCTCTGACGGATTGAAATAACGTCTCAATATTTCCAACATAAGCCTCTTGAACATCCTGAAGAGCAAGTTCCTTGTTTCTTTTGAAAATCCATAAAGTCGCAGCCATTATAGCTAACGCAACAAGTGTACACGAACCCATAAACCAAATGGTTTTCCATAATTGTTGGTTAATAATTTTGTCGATTTCGGTATTATCAGAAGTAATTTGAATCAAAGGAATGGTAGCATAGCCGCTATATTTCATGTTATCAATATGTAACGGTGTGAACGATTTCGTTATGGATTTCCCTTGAGATTCTGTTTGGTAGAAAACGGTCTTATCCAAGGCTAAAGCTGTTTCGGCATATTTCTTTTCTTCAGGATCACGGAACCTATAAGTCCCAAATAAAACCTCCCTTTCCGAGAACCAGTTACTCGGAGCCTGATTGATCACAGGATGTTTTCGTTCCAGAAATTTGTCCGTGTTCAAAACGGATACTTCCAACGCCGTTTCCTGGTTATCCTTTATCAGTTTTTTAATAACGTCCTCAATACCTGTAATTTGTTGATAATTACGAAAGCTCGTGTCATGTACAAAAGGATTAATGAGATAGTTCGTCGTTCCATCGTAATAATATCCCCACTTGTTCAATTGTTCAGGGTTCGTTGTTGCTGTATCAATGGGGCCGCTCCAGAAATGTGTCAAGGTTTGTCCCATGCCGACATTAACCTCTTCCATGTTAAACAATTGTTTAAATGCTACAAAGATCGTATCCCATCCTTTAGCGCTTACATTAATTTCTTTAGGGTCGGAAGATTTGGCTCCAATAATATCGTCACCGGACTGTACAAACAAAGTTATCTCATCAACACCAATAATCTTTTTTAACTCTACCAGTTCTTTATTGTCTATTTGATTGATATCGGGGTTTAATCTCATTTTTGCAGCGATAGCGGCAGTTTGAAGATTGTGACCGATCATATCTTCAACAAATTTCTCTCCTTCGGCAGTTTGCTCAATATTCGTTTTAATGCTGTTAAAAAGCAAAGTCATCTTTTCCCTTTGATTTTCATTTAGCAGTTCTTTAGAATGTATATAATACGATATATTCAAAAGAATCAAGATAATAAGAAATAATAAAGAGGTTTTTATAGGGACATGTTTCATTAATTTCATATGGGTCATCCTCTTCATGTAATTGCTAAACAAAAGTGGACAGAAATTGATTGTCATCGTGCATTATATCAAATTTTGTAACAAAATGATTGTTTTTGGCGAAAATTCAACACTACCGGGACTATAGATGGACAAGTCACTTCAATTATAACAAGAATAATTCAAATTACCTAAAGACATAACAAAAAAAAGGCCGCAATTTACAGCCAAGACCTGAAGGATATGGTTCTCTTCTTGTGAAATAGAATTAAAGATACCCGTTATTTCACAATCAACAAAGCCTGTCACCTTCAACAAATCCCGAATTTCTGGGAATGTCATTTATTTAATCGTCATTCCCTTTTCCTTGACATTCCTGACGAACTGAATCGCTTCTGCTCGGGTAAGCAAATCCCGTCCTTTATATCCAGCAACTGTAGCAGATGTTTTACCATGGGAATAGCCCTTATCCAGTATATATTGACCAGCCTCGTTCGACCCCATGACCACACTGACCCATCTTTTTTTAGTGCCAGATTATGATCCGCAGAGCTTGCCGTTATCGCTACCATTTCCGTAAGACCACTTACCTTTATAGGCTCTGCCTCAAACCAGCGATTCCTCACTATATACACACATTTCATTACCTAATGCCCAAGCTCTCAAAATACTTTCTGTTGGCAAGCACACTTGGTTCATTCGGAACAAAACCGGCTGCCTTTTCATTGTGGCGAAAGGCTTCTTCATGCTGCCCAAGCCTATCGAAGCATACGCATAGCTGTAGGTGTGGAACCCAGGTCCAACTGGAATGCTGCAGCATCGCAAAGCTATCTGTCGGTTTCTTCAGCTCAGTCGCCAGCTTGTACCAGAATATGGCTTCTTCATATTGACCTTCCTTCATATAAAGAAATCCAAGCTGGCAGCAGATTTCTGCACGTGGCAGCGCATAGACAAACGATTGCAAAGCCTTGGCTTTTGCTCCATCTACTTGCCCCAGCTCCGCTGCACAGTCTGCTGCACGGCCGCAGGCTCGTATTCGATCCTCTACCCAACAATCAGGCCGTTGCAAAAACTGCTCGTATTTCTCAATCGCAGGTTTCCAAAGTCCGTGATCAGCAAGCTCATTGGCATAATAGAACAGATCACGTGACGAAAAGATCTCGCCCGCCGCTTCATGCTTCTCATAAATATGTAAATTGCGATCCGAGTTGCCATGCATCCTGTCATGTGTAACACTAATATCCGCATATTGGATGTTTCCTGCCACATGTAAATATTCGTGGACGTATCCTATCCATTGAAAATGCTTTTCCCGTTTTACCAGTCGATTTCTACGCAGGCTTGTTACCGCATTACCATATTCATCACGAGAAAGAACATAGTTCATCGAAACAGAATCCACATTCCATTCCAATTCGGCAATAAGCTCTTTTAATTTATCAGCATCTGCAGGTAAGATCACATCATCTGCATCCAGCCATAAGATATATTCTTGGGTAGCCTTACTGAAAGCGTAGTTTCTTGCTTTGGAAAAATCATTAACCCATTCAAAATCGAATATTTGATCCGTGTACATTTGCGCGATCTGTTTCGTGGTGTCATTCGAACCCGTGTCTACGATAATAATCTCATTAACCAGCCCTCGAACACTGGACAGGCAACGTTCAAGGGTTTGCTCTTCATTTTTGACAATCATGCACAAACTTACCGTTATCGGTTTCTTCCAATTAAGCAAAGCTTGTGAAATATCTAATCCCCATTTTTCGGTCGCTTTCGCTTTATTGACATGAAGCAACTTTCCGTACCAATAGGGATCTTCCGGAAACAAATCTGGAGGTTTACTATAGCGGACGAAACAATCCTTAGCTATATACAAACCATAACCAGACTGCATGGCATGATAACAAAAGTCATCATCCTCGAACGATTCCAATCCGAACCGCTCATCAAACCCGCCTAGCTGGTCGTATACATTCCGGCGAACAGCTAGCATTTGACTAAGAAGCCTTGTCACTTTTTGAACTTGTTCTGCATATTCCTTAATAAACATTCTAGCTACAGCACTCAACTGACCCATACTGCTAATGGGTAAGGAAATGGGAATACACTGCTCTCCACTGACATCATTGCTTACTGGACCAACCATTCCTGCATCTGGATAACGTTTCATACAACCGGTTAACGACTTCAGCCAGCCCTTAGAGACCGTCATGTTATCACGCAAGAACACAAGCAGTTCGCCACTTGCATTGGCTGCGCCAAGATTGTAGCCTGATGCTACCCCACTTCGTTCTGGTACTGTGATCGTTGTTATCCCTTTCTTGTCCATGCTTAATAGCTCGGCTATTTCATCCGAGCCTCCATCGTTTACGACAATTAATTCGTAAGAGCCTGTAGTAGATCGCCGAATGCTCTCAAGACACTGTCCAACCATGCTAAAATGCTGAGCCAATACTATAATGCTTGTCTTCATTAGAAACCTCCTCCAAGATTCATTTAAATTCCAGCTACGAGTTAGTTCTTACATGTGAGGCAGTACTCGTAACGATCATACATAAGCTTACTGTAACTGGCTGCTTCCAATTAAATAAGGCTTCAGTAAGATTATCCCATGCAATGGCTCTATTACGGCCTAATTGCAGAGCATACCAATTGGGAACCTCCTTTACCAAGGGAGGTGGTGCCACATATTGGACAAAGCAATCCTCGGCTACATATAATCTACATCCAGCTTGGAGAGCTCGATAACAGAGGTCATCGTCCTCGTAGCTTTCAAGGGCAAATCTTTCGTCAAATCCTCCCAATTCCAGAAATAATCCCTTATTTATAATAAATAAATTACTGATAATTCTCGTCACTCTTCGATAACGACCTTTGTTCATAACACTTAACCCTTTAGAAACATTATTTAATTGCTCCATATTGTCACTATAAAAAGAAGTTCTTTGCCTCCCACTAATATCATTGCTTACTGGACCTACTAAAGCTGAATCACCGAATTTATCCAAAGACGCACCAAGGCTGCCCAGCCATCCCGCAGATACAGCCATATGATCCCGGATGAACACCAAACGAGTCCCGCTCGCTATCGCCTCACCTTGGTTATAACCCTGGCTACGCCAACATATTGTGCATTGGTTATGATCTTAATATCGTCGCTCATATTCAACCATCGGGCAATTTCTGGTGAAGCTCCATCATTGATAACAATTAATTCATAGGAACCCTCTGTGTACAACCGGATTCTAGATAAGCATTGCTTCAACAATTTTTCCTGCTGAGCCAATATAATGATACTGATCTGCATAAAGCTACTTTCTAGTAATGTTTTGCTATTTCTAAAAACAACTTTAAAAACTCTTTATAAATCTACATTATTTAATAAACATATTTTACCTTAAAACTTCCGCAAGAATCCATATTATCCACATTTTTTATAAACGATATTCAAGTAGTACTATTAAACTAAATTAGCTGAATCTGGACATGACTAGACACCTGCTAGAATCTTCTCCCATATCCATAGATCCGCTTTTCCGCACACAAAAAAAGGCTGCATTAGGAATATCCCCGCGCAGCCTTTTTGCAACTAGCCTATTTCACAATCCCCTTTCTCCTTCAATAGCTTGCTAGCAGATGTTAATGCCCTCTTGAATAACCTTCCAAAATCTCTTTTCTCGCCTTAATTAGCCATGGGTGTACAAGTTTTAATATATTGCGTTGGTCCCAAATGTGATTGAGATATATTAATATTGCCTTATCTATGTCTAGTTTAATTACTTCTTCTCTCATTTCTTGTAAGTAAGGATGTTCTCCAGGTAATTTCCACGAGATCTTATCAGAAACAAATAATATCTTATCAGTCATATTTGAGTTTGGCTTATGGGTTGTATGAATTTCAATTGCATTTAATATCTCATCATCAGTAATTCCAAAAATATCTTGAGCCATGTACTTTGATAATTTCTGATGTACGCTTCTATCAAATTTTTGTTCTTCCTCAAGCACTTCAATTGACAGTTTTTTGGCCATTTCCAGCATTGTAGAGATTGGAATTACGTTACTAATATCATGTAAAAGAGCTGCAGATACGACCTTAGAAGGCTTAATTTCATACAAATTGGCTATACGATTAGCTTCCTCGGCAACCTCTAATGTATGATTTAACGTCCGTAAATCATTATTAAAATTGAAGAAAGTATGTATATCTTTACTTAAATCTCCTGTGAAAACGAGACGTCTCGTGTAACAGCTAAACATGTCATTCATGGTTGTTATCCTCGCTTTACATTAATTTCTGCTAACGTTGTTGTATTTGCAAACCCGAGAGCCTTAAAGGAGGGAAGCGGCTGGGTCCGTCAGGACTTAGGCACGCAGGGTTGTCTACTTAATCGACTTCTTCGATATCCCTCTTGCAGACCGAGGCCTTCAGACCGCTACGTAGATATGGTGTTATCCGATGTTGCATCTTCTTCGAATCACTGGAAAAGTGCCCTTAACTTATCTGTATCTAATTCTCCAAAATCTTCTATGATTAATTCACACCCACTCATATCTTCATTTACGTGTTTTAAGCCCTTAAATCCAATACATTTCATTCCTGCCCTCTGGGCAGCAATTTTTCCGTTATTGGAGTCCTCAATTACAACACATTCACTTGGTCTTAAGGTTAATTTACTACTTGCATTTACATATATTTCAGGATCCGGTTTTGATAATGATACATCCTCGTCGCAAAGACATTTATCAAACAATCGACCAATGTTAAAGATATCCAATACAGCGTTCATTCTCTTTCTTGATGCACTTGTAGCTAAAGCGGTATGTATTTCATTTTCTTGTAGGTCTTCTAGTAACGATCTTACACCCGGTACTAAACCAATTCCTCCATACAAACTTATTTCACGATCTACATCGTACGTGTTAATTAATTCAGAAAGATCTTGTGACAATTTGAATTCTTGTTTAACCTTTTGCCAATATTGACGTGAACTTAAACTCCCCCATCGCTTTATCTCTTCAATGGAAAGATTACAGCCATAATTATTTGCTGTTTCATGCAAAAGTTGATAAGCAACCGAATGAGAATCTATAATAACTCCATCCATATCAAATATTACTGCTTTCATTGTGTCATCTTTCTCTCCTTCCATGAAATGCTAAAGATCATTAAAAAAGTCATTATAGGAAATTTCGGATAACGTTGTTGTGTTCCCGACGTCTTACCGACTTAAGGCCCGACTGGGCCTGCCGCAACGTGGTTAGGCGTGCAGGGTTGTCTTCTGAATACGCTTCCTCGAAATCCCTCTCTCAGACCAAGGCCGTTAGACCGCAGCGTAGATAATGTACCGCCACTTCGCTTTTATTCCTTAGAATCAATATCAAATATAATGAATTTATAACCTGAACCAATATTCTTTACTAATCTCATTCCAAATCGTTCTATATGTATCCAATCAAAAATCTCATCAATCCCCGCAGTGGGAACACGATCTTAGAAGATGTATCGGCCTACCTCGAACTACTTACAAAAAAATAAAACATCAAGCTGTTAGACCTGATGTTGTAAAATCCAATGTTCTATATCACTTCGTTAAGCGTTTCTAATTTATTCTGGTTTTTTGACTTGAGAAATTCAACAAAATCCATAGTGGTACCTCCAAATACTTATACATCCAGTATACACCAAAGTAATAAGTTTTTTAACATTTGCTTCTTGAACTGCTCACACACATGTTATAAATCGCCGATATTTCTTCTAACGTTGTTGTATTCCCGAGCCCTAGAGGCTTAAGCCGCATAGCGGCGGGTCGAAGACTTATCCTCGCAGGGTTGTCTGCCTCTGATTCTACTTCTCCGAAATGCTTCAGGCAGACCAAGGTTCGGCGTAGCCGAGCCGCAGCGGGAATCCGTTGTTATCAGATGCCCTTGTCTTCTTCGAATCACTTTCAATTGGATTGACCATACGCAATCCATTTGTCGTATTCACGAGTTTCAAAATGGGGATCTTTGAAGTCAAAGCCGCTAATCACATGTCCACGTGACGAGACAGATACAACTCTAGCCCCTTTTGCTTTGACTAAAGCTTGCCAAAGTCTAGCTGCTAATTGGAAATGCCCAAATGGTTAGTAGCAAACTGGGATTTGTACCCGCGGTTATCACGCGCAAGCGGCGATGCCATTATCCCAGCGCTATCGACAAGAATATGCAATGGACGGTTTGAATTAAGAAAGCGTTGGGCGAATGCATCAATGGAGGATGGATCTAAAAGATCCAATGATTCTAATTCAACTCCAGGAATACTGGAAACTGAAGCCTGAGTTTTCTCTGGTGTACGCGCTGGAATAATGACTCGCCGTCGTTCGAGGACCAAATCCTGAATGAATAGGCGTCTGTTTCGTTACTTCGTTATTATTCTTTTGCATTTGTATCTTCCTCCATTGTTAAGAATTTTAGGAGAAATCCATTCTCTACTATTTAATGAGAGTATACTCTACGCCCCTTCTCAAACGAATAATGCGATATCTTCCATCGGGCGTCTTTTCTTATGGCGTCCTTGCCGTATCCGATAACCAAAAGCCACCATGACACTAAGGCTAAATTCATCCTCGCCCAGTAGCCCTCTCTTTTGAAGTAGGTCATTAACGGCGTCTAATTCGAATCCTTCAATGGCACATGAATCTACTCCAATATGTGCTGCAGCCGTCATCATATTTCCAAGTGCAATGTATGTTTGTTTTGATGACCAGTCCAGCAAAGCTCTTTCAGAATCTAGATGCAGGTCATTATAAAATTTTTTATAAGCCTCTCCCATTCCGCTGAAAATTTCCAAGGGCATCTGCAGTATTTGGGTTTGATGTTCTATCATATATGGAGAATCAAAAGTGAGACCTTTTCTGGCCAAAATTAAAACGAAATGACTTGATGAAGGAAGCTGTCGCGCTGCACCGTACGCATGCGGAGCTAATTCACTTCTAAATTCGGTGCTCTGTACAATAAGGAATTTCCAAGGCTCATTCCCCCCCGAACTAGGAGACAGCCGGCCAGCCTCTAGAATAAATCGGAAATCTTCTTCTGAAATTTTCTTCTCAGGGTCGAACTCTTTTGTTGCATGTCGGTAGTTGAAAGTCTCTATCATCTCTAATCTTCTTATTGTGGTATCCATGTTTCCTCCCAATTTCTAAAAGTAGTGCTCAGGGATATTGATTATCGTGATCACAACCCCGAACAAAGAGATCAAAAAGCTCAAATAGCCTAATGAGCAATGATAGAAGAGATTATGATTTCTTTTGCTCTAGTTAACCCTATGATCCGATCCTGGAGCCCCTATAATTGTTATTTAATCACCGTTATTCGGTACTTCGCATGTCCCATCTTCACAAAGAGAAGCTTTAGGATCAACAGAAGATGATTTAAATGGAATAATCGGGTTTTCTTCCTTCCAAGCTTGCTCTAACGCTTCTGCGAATACCTCCGCTGGTTGAGCTCCGGAGATGGCATATTTGTCATTGATGACGAAATAAGGAACGCCGCGTATCCCTGCTCGTTTCGCAGCCCATTCATCAGCCATTACTACATCACGGAATCGATCGCTTGCCAACATCGCTGTCGTATCTTCAGCATCCAAACCTGATTGTACGGCAAGGTCAACTAAGGTATTCAGATCATCCAAGTACAAAGAATCTGTGAAATATGCCCGGTACAGCCTTTCCAGCAAATCATCCGCTTTACCAAACTGCATGGCATACTGTAGCAGGCGATGCGCGTTAAATGTATTAGTGGGTTTGGCTTTATCGTAGTTAAATTTCAGACCATCCTGTTCAGCACGCCTCGAAATATCATCCTGCAATGCCTTCATATGTTCGCGAGTCGATCCCTGTTTAGCAGCAGCCAGCCCAGCGACATCATCCGATGGATTCACCTGCATATGTGGATCTAGTTCGAAGCTTCGATAAACGATTTCCACTGACTCTGGATGAGCAAGCTTCTCTAAACCTGCTTCAAAACGACGTTTGCCTATATAGCAAAACGGACATATTATATCTGTCCAAACTTCTACTTTCATAATCACATTCTCCTTTGCTCCAAGAGTTGTTGAGGGGCAAGCAAGCCCCCCTGCTTCTGCTTGATGCTGTCATAATCGTAACGTTTAGATGAATGGTGACGCCTTAGCAGCACGGACGAAATCAGCCGTAAGAGATAGTTTATTGGGATGTGTTCCAGTTAGCGAGAGGATCCATCCGGAATCGGGTTAAAACCAAATTGCTGATTTTCCAGACACCCTCTACACGCTCATACGTTTCCCTGTATTGGCCATACCCGTTATGCCCTTCTGGAGCGCCCTCCTTGTCAGGAAAAGTCAACAAATCTTCCATCGCCCAGATACCTTTAGCATGATTTTCATCGATCCAATCAATCTCCGGCATATGTCCATGATGAACAGTAGGCGCTGCTCCTACAAGGTCACGTATCACTGTGCTAAATTCTTCCCCGTTTTTGAACACATGTCCATCTGGTTCAAGTTTCACATCATCCGTAAAAATTTTTGCTAACTCAGACCAATTCTTTTCATCCACAAAGCGAAAATAACGTGCTTTTAGTTTTTTGATCTCTTCGATGTCCTCCAAACGTTGGTATCTTTGTTCAAGTTTATTGATTTTATCAAGTAGAATTTCTTGCTCATTTATAACTTCTTGCTCATTTATAACTTCTTGCTTGTTTGTCATATAGATGTCTCTCCTTCTTATTTTTTATTAAAACGATCGATCCTTCGTTTTGTTAATTTCTCCAAGATACTTTTCAAAAAGTTGGGTATCGAAAGATAAATAATAGGAAGTGGTTGAGTATTCTGTGTCTACATAAGTGAATAACCTCTTCTCATTTAGGATGCATTGAAGCATCAATTGCCTCGGAACCAACTATAGCAGGTATTAATCTTTTTCATAAGAAGGCAATTTTTTTATATATGCTTTATAAAAATAAAGTTACGCGCGGCACGAAGAATCATATGTGGTGTCTCCTATTCAAAATTAAAATGGTCTGCGTGACGATTAGAACTTTTTTTGCACTGAATTTACGCATGAAAAAAAGGCGTAACTTGTGTTACGACGATGGAAGTCAGCCCCAGCGGCAAGAAAGCCAAACCGATAGTTAAAGACGAATAGCCAAGCTCATGGAAGTACAATGTCAAGAAGTAGTTGAAGCTAGTCGTATAAGAAAACTTCAAAAACCCGATAATACTAGACGTCAACGGATTTTTAGCATATCTTTCAATCATCATGAAAACGGCCAATACCAATATCCCGATAATCAACATGGCGATCTCGCCGCCGACCAGCTTCCGTCGACATCCGGCATTGAAATGCCGTAGACCAAAGCGAAAATACCTGCCAATACGGAAATCAATTCGAGGATAGCAATGGATTGTTTCGGAATCCTATAGCAAACGCCCGACGACCGATCCTGCTGCCGCTCCCCCAGACCGGATTCATGCCAAGGGAGCGAGCGCGAAGACCGTTAAACCCATCAATAATACGCGTTTTCTTCTGACCAAATCGCTGGCTCGTCCCCCGCTCATCATAGTGACATTTCAAAACATTTTTTACTATAATGCAATTCAAAACACTTACTTTATTTTTAGGTCTAATCATAAAATGAATTGGAGATGAAAAAATTGGAATCTTCCAAGTTTGAAAGTAATTGTATATCATCGATTTCTGAAGTTTTGCAATTTTTTTCAGGAAAATGGGCTTTTCTAGTGATAACAGAGCTTTTAAAGGAGCCTCAGCGTTTTAATCAATTGCGAAGAAATTTAGGTAATATTAATACAAAAGGTTTAACAGATACATTAAGGAATTTAGAAGAACATCAAATTATTAAACGTCAAGTATTTCCTACCGTTCCAGTGACAGTTGAATATTCAATTACTGAAAAAGGACAAGCCTTTTCGAATGTGTTTACGGAAATAAATCGATGGAAAACCGAATGGGATTCTCCCGTCCAAAAATCATTTTAATAAGATAGTTTATGGTGTACGTATGTTTTTGCCTCCAAGCTTACGTGCTTGGAGGCAATGCTCACAGCCGCAAAATGCATTCGGAAAGCCCTCTGTAGCTGCAGTACCTAGAAAATGAATTTTCATATAAAGTCCTCCTGTCAATCCTAAAGAACGGATTTCCTCTCTACGATCGTCGTTTAGGTGATCCCTCATTTTTATCAACATCATGGACTGCAGCGTCTACTGCGTTGGTAAGCCTTTAACTCCCACAAAGAACAAGATCATGTTGTTACTTCTCATGCTCTGAGTATCGCCCCCCTGATAGCATATTCAATGACATATACAT
This sequence comes from Paenibacillus agricola, assembly GCF_011440305.1. Lineage (GTDB taxonomy): Bacteria > Bacillota > Bacilli > Paenibacillales > NBRC-103111 > Paenibacillus_S > Paenibacillus_S agricola. The sequence goes on from NZ_JAAOIW010000009.1 coordinate 268,025, forward strand.
TAAATTGTGTAAATTAAGTATTTCGCATCAGAGTTCCAAGCTATTTCAACGATTTCTATATCAGTGTATGCCAACTTTTCTATACCCTAAAATCCACAAAAATGATTCATATGTATGTCAAAGCTGTCTGACATGGGTTTGAGTATTATGAATGTGTGTTCTGTATTAAAAAGCAAGGGGGGATAAAACGGTTTACATGGGGATATTAATCCGTAGCTAATATTGAATTACGCCTAACGTTCTTATTTTCACGGGCCCGAGAGGCTAAGCTCGAGTAGCGACAGGGAGGCTTCGCAGGGTTGTCTGCTTAAATTCGCTTCATCGAACAGTACAAGGCATTGTCGGACAAGCATCACCAATAAATTGAAATAAACAAATGGAGCCCTCAATCCCAAAGGAAGGAGGCCACCCATTTTTCATTAAAGGTTACGCGTATCGATGCCAAGACTTCAACATTTGCCGCACATCGGCACCCTCGTTTATCATTTTGACGATATCTTCGTTGATAAGTTGGCGGGACGTGTTCCATTTATCACTGATATAAAAGCCGCTAACCTGAACCGTGTCCAGCTCCTTCAGAAATCGGGACCATAACCGGTGGCCGCTCATACCGCTTTGCTCTGCCAGTGTTTTTGTGATCGGCAAAACCCGAGTCTGCTCGAAATTATGGGGCTGCTGTAGAATGTAATGCTGGATAAATGCCCAAGCCAGCTCAGGCTGCTTGGATTTCGTCGTAACTCCACACCCGCCCATGTAAATCATATTGGCTTCAGTCCCGCCCGGCATCTGCGGCAATCCGACAATCCCATATTGGTCGGACAGATCATTGTTTTCCAATCCGCCTACGAACCATGTAAAACCAAAAACGAGAGCAAAGCCTTGATGTAAATGACCAGCTTCCGAAGGCTCTCCCGGCTTGCGTACTGCCTGGTGCTCGCGATACATATCGATCATTTTCTGAAATGCCTCGATGGTTGCTTCACTATCGATATAGCTTCTGGCTGTCGCTCCGTCTGGGGAGAGATAGCTTCCGCCATTACGCATAATAAAAGGTTCGTAGTTCTCAATATCCGGTCCCGTAGCAAAACCAAATTGCTTCGCGACACCGGTCTCACCGCGAATGGTGAGCTTGTTGGCCATTGCCATCATTTCATCCCACGTCCAATCTTCAGTTGGATAAGCAAGCCCAGCGGCATCTAACATCGATTTTTTGTAGAGGATTAAGGGGAGGGACACATCTATTGGGAGACCTGGCAGCGTTCCATCCTTCGTTGCTACTCGCATAATTCCGGGATTCAAATCATCTTCAAGCCCCCTCGTCTCCCTGACGTATGGCAGCAGATCGATGAAGACGCCTTTGTGATTGAATAACCCCCAGCCGCCCGAATCCATAATGTCCGGTGCATCGGCCTTGAACATCCGAAGCGATTCAAAGTTATCTGCAGCCTGTTCGACAATGATCTCCACATCAGGATATGCCTGCTCAAAAGAAGTTTTGGCTCTCATTAAATGATCTACTTTCTCGAATTGCGTTAAAAATCTTAATTCCCGTTTACTCATTCATGTTCCTCCCGATTCCATAAGTTTAACGCATTCTCCAAATAACCGACTCCAGCAGTTTCAAACTCTTTGGCTTTCCTCAAAAGTGACGCACATATGACCATGGTTTCTTGCGTGAGCGGGGTCGTAGTTCGTATAAAAGGAACTCTCTCTCCCACCGATTCCAGTGATTCGGCAGCTTGTTCATAAGCTTCAGCTGCCAGCAGTACGAGACGCATCGGTTCTCCAGTCAGAGGTACGGTCTTCAAATATTTCGCGGCATAGCGCTTCGCTTCTGCATACACCGCAGTCAAATGGCCCATCCCATAGCGGTTCGGCAGCAGCGTCGAGTTCTCCAAAAACCCAATCCATCGGTCATACGCAGCAAGCCCTGAGGTATAACATAAGTAGACGGTCATTGGCGTATAGGAACAACCCGAACGAGCATAACGTACAACTTCCTGCAGCTTCCGCAGTGCTTGCCCCACCTCAGACCGTTGATTACCAGCTTCCGCGAGCGGTTTCCTACTATCAATCACAGCCACAAATCGCAGTGGATTTTCCGCCAAATCTTCATAGGATAGCTGCTTCCCTTCAGGCAACATGACGTCCGTCACATGGACCTCCTGCTTGGTATCGTCGTACCCATAAATAAGCGCCCACTCATGAATATGCGGAGATATCGCTAGAGTATCGAAATACAATACCGGCTTACCTTCATCAATATACCTGCGAATAAAAGGAAGGATCGCCTCCTCCATCGGCAATACGACTGGAAACCGTTCTGCCGCCGCCAGCAAAGGCACCGGTGCATGAGACAACTGACCGCAAACGATGCTTACCTCATAACCAAGCTCATCCATAAACGAACGAAGCGTCTGTCTCCAGTCAAAAACATAAATCCCGTCCGCATACGAGGTTTTATTTGAAATCTTCATACGAAAAGCAAATTCTGAACGACCCATCAATTCGACCATTGTCCGCCTGTCACCCATTGCCGCAAGCATGTGTCCGATCCGGTCAACGAACGTCGTCATGACTGAACCTGCTGCCGGCCACTCAGGCAAGGGAACTTTTTGTACTGTATTCAATTCGACTCCTCCTTTGTTGGGAGGGAGATCCAGCATGACGCGAACATGTGCCTGACGAAGCTTACGTCGTGAACGATGGAGGTAGGTATATACGGATCCGGTCGTTGTCTGATACATCTCGGCAATCTCAACCGGTGACAGCTGCCGAAAGAAATGGGCCTCAAATATGCCCCTTTCCTTGCGGTTCAGACAATGCAGGAGCGTGTGGATCGTCTCGTTCAACTCCTTGCGAAGCAGCAGCTCTGCAGGGTCACTCTCCTCAGCGGCTGCTTTCGTATACGTCGCGTTCAAATGATGCAGGATGCTGTCAAGATTTTCCCAATCGATCTTCCCGCTTGCAGCAGTATCCGCATCCGTCCACCCGCTGACGGGTCGCTCCCTTCTGTACGGACCTCCGCGCCTCAAGCGCATATTGGCCTGATTGTGCACAATTCGGTGCAGCCAAGGGAGAAAACGGCTCGTGTCTGCCAATGTACCAACGTGGAGAAAGGCACGAATGAGTGCATCCTGTACGATGTCATCCGCCAGATGCGAATCTCTGGTCATCTGCTCCGCCCAACCCTTTGCCCGACCTCGGTGTGCCTGTATCAAATCACCAAAAGCTTCCGTATCCCCTTGTTTTGCCCTTTCCACAAGCATCTGCTCGTTAAGCCCTGTTGGAATTTGTTGTACCCGTTCACCCGTTTCCAATCGTTCCATACGCTCACGCACCTGCCTGCCCCCTAAATACCAAGCTTACTTGGGTCTTTCTATACTTAAGATGCCAGCTGAATCGATTCATTGAACAAATTGTACACAAAAATAACCAAAATGTTGCTTTTTTTCAAAAATAATATTTTAAAAATATATTTTACGATGCCAAATAAGCTTCCTGAGACTTCGTGATCAAAATTTTGAACAACCTCTTATAGAATTATCAAGACTGCTTATAACCTTTTATATAAACTAATCTGCCCGTCGCGTCGGGAAGTGACGGTAGAAAGTGCCGGTGCCGACCACCGCCACGCGTGCGACCTGCTCTAGAGTGGCGGCTGCGTCCTGGTCACTGAATCACCGTTATTGTTCGTCCGCGCTGGGGCCGTACATCCCTGGAACCGGTATTCCGAGCAGTCGGAGATAGACCGTCAACTGACCCCGATGATGATAAACGTGATTGAACATCAGCGTGCGCACCATGTCGATCCGTGGCGATTCCAAGACGGTCTCCCCCTTGCTGACGAGCTTCCAGGTATCCCTTAGCCCGTCTTCTCCCCATTCCCGAAGCTTGCTCTCGGCGAGAGACACGCTCCATTCCAGCGCTTCGAGCAGTTCTTGCCGGGTGGACGGCTCCGGCAGCGGAACGACCGGAACTTCGCTGACCGCCTCGTCCAGCAATAGAGCCAGCCCTCCGGGCACTCCCGCAGCGTGTAGGGCGAGCTGTCCTAATGACATCGATCTCGGGTGAGGTCTCCAAGCGAATTTGTCTTCCGGGAGCCTTTCGAGAAGCGACCGCGTCGACTCGGCTTCCCTTTTCAATTCGCCGCTCCAATCCTCAATAACGTTCATAATAATATCCTCCTCTGGCCAAGGCCGTTCATCATCTCAATCCTATCACGCCATGCGAGCGAACGTTTCTTACGGATTGCGGAAATCGAGAAAATCGGTGTTCGAGGAGTAAAGACATTCCGTCATCCTAGGGGGCTGGCAAGTGATCTTTTATATTGTTACACCCGACGGATAAGTTAAGAAGGTCCACACCACAGTATCAATAATTTTTTTGGTAATTATCACCTAATATTACTATAGTTCGGTTCTGTTTATTGCACTATACTCCCTCTATGAAAAAAAGGGAGCAGCTGCCACGGCAATCTGCTCCCTAATTATTCAACTAACGTGCTCGTTTGTTCAATCGCCGTGTGGATACATGAATACTCACTCATTTCGAGCCCCAGTCGCGGTCCCCGCAGCAAAACTCTTTCGCAAAATCAGATTCATCCCCATTTGATAAGACGGTTTGCTTTCCTCAAACAAAAAATATCCCAAAAAAGTGAATGGGTCTGGTTGTGTGTCACTATGGAAATGATTACCTCCTCTTGGAGGAGCTTGAACGATCACATCTGGAAACTGCTGTCGGAGCAAAAGGCACTGGAGTAATGCAGCACGGCCGTTCTGAAGCAGCATGGATCGCGTTGAGTTCGACGAGAACTAGCGCTCCCTATAAGTCAACTCCATTACCTCCCTACGTTAACGATCTTCCTTACCCAGGTTGGCTCACTCGTCGCCGCCCGTACGAGGCAGTCCGCACAGTCTGAGAAGGGGAGCGGCTGAAACGGAGCGATGCGGGCTGAGGGTTCTGCCGTATATTTCAAAGTGGCAGCCACATCACGAAGTCCGGCCGGTCGTACAATAACCCAATCAAGGTCGCTCCGTTGCACCGCACGCTCGGCAATGGCCTTGTCCTTGATCGCCTTCGAGAAGATGCGCCGGTTAATGCGTATTGCCCACCGATTGACTGCGGAAAGTTCTTTCCCGTCGCTCAGACCAATGCCGCTCTGCATGACTAGGCGCTTAACTCCAGTACGCTGACAGGCCGCAAGGATATTCGGGATTCCCTCCGACATGACGGTACCTGGCGAGAAGTTTGCCGCAAGGATATTCGGGATTCCCTCGGACATGAAGGTACCCGGCGAGAAGTTTTTGGTTGGACCTATGCAACTGATTACCACATCTGTTCCGGCAATGGCTTTGGCCATACTCGACGCGTCGAATACATCCCCCTGCCGGGTACTGAGCCGCTCTGCGGGGGTGATGACTTCCGGCCGGCGAGCCACGGCTACAACCTCATGTCCCAATTCAAGAGCCCGCTCCATCACTTTCCTCCCAGTTGCCCCTGTTGCTCCAATAACCGCGATTTTCATTGAGATGTTCCTCCTTCGATTGGTGATTATGTTTAACTCTATCCGCTTATGTGCACATAAAATACACATTAGTGTATTAAGAAGCAACTATGTATAATTGTAAACAGAAATAGAAAGTCTACAATTATTAAAAAGGCAGGTTCCGTGCATTAGTTTACAAATCCTTTATAATTGTGTATTTATTTTCAGAAAAGCTGGTGATTCTCAAGTGTCAAAGATCGATCGAAGGATACGCAAATCCCAAGAAGCAATAAAAATGGCTGTTATTAAACTGATGAATGAAAAAAATTTTGATCAAATTACGATACAAGATATTTCCGACAGGGCAGATGTTAGCCGAAGAACCATCTATCTTCACTACATGGACAAATTTGATCTTTTGGATAAGCTCATCGAAGAACATATTGACAAGCTGCTGGAACTCTGCGATTCGGCAGGCAATGACGCCGATTATATGGATGCGGTGTTGTTATGGTTCGAGTATTTTGAGAGTCATTATTTATTCTTCTCCGCGATGCTAGCGAGTAAAGGGAGCTCTTTTTTCCGCAATCGATTCCTTGAGTTTTTCCTCCAAGAGTTAAAGAAAAAAGAGAACGATATGCCCGAAGGGAACAATCAAGGATTAACTGACGGTGAGGATGTTGATACTCAATTTTTAGGAGCGGCTATCGTAGGGGTAATGGAATGGTGGTTCAAGAATGGAAAGCCTTACCCACCTCACTTCATGGCACAACGAGTAGGGGCATTGTTAGAAAGGAATTTATAATTGATCTCACCTTTAAAGGTGATTCTCTCATTTTTACGACTTAGTCAATTTATTTAGAATAGACAAGTTAAAGAACCGTAAAAAGGGATTTCCAAGTACACACTTATTACACTATTCTCCCTCTATGAAGAGTAACTTTACTCATGAAATCTCGCTTATTCTTAGATATTCGATATTTTACAAACGGTGATGACAACGCTTTGATGGAATCAAGTTGAAACTGAAGAAATAGTTGGGGCTAGAAAAAGCACAAAAGAACATTTCCTTAGCCACATCTCATAAGAAAATGGTTACTTAGGTAAAGTATGGCTGCACTTATCCCGGGTACTTACGCCTTTGGCGTATAACGCGATGATTTGCTCTTCAATACCGGTCACATCCATTCCGGTTATCCACTCGGATCAGTGCAGCCATGATTACCGCAGTTGCCGTTCTATACAAGAGGTTAAGCTTGAAATTGATCGTTTTATTCGCTAAAAGATGACCCCTGTTCAATACAGGAATCATCTATTGTCCGCTTGATCAACGTCACTCTTTTTTTAAGTGTCCTTGACATGGGGTCCAGATTACTGCGTCTGCATTGCCCCCTTTTCTACTTTAAACCTCATTGCACACGATTACTTAAAACCAATGATTGGGTGCGGTACATACGACTCTTCTAAAAACGCAATTTCTTCAGGTGTTAACTTAATTGAAAGAGCTGCTACCGCATCTTCAAGATGAGATATCTTTGTAGCACCGATAATCGGAGCGGTTACCGGTTCTTTCTGCAGAACCCAAGCAAACGCAATTTGAGCCCGGGGGACACCACGTTTCTCTGCGATTGCCGCAACCCGCTCTACCACCAATCGATCGGCATTTGCAGTCGGATCGTATTGGGTTTTCTGCACTTGATCGGTTTCGGAACGATGTGTCGTTTCCTCCCAATCACGCGTTAATCTTCCTTTTGCAAGCGGGCTATACGGAATCACACCGATTTTTTCTTCCTTACAAAGCGGCAGCATCTCCCTCTCCTCCTCACGGTACATGAGGTTGAGATGATTCTGCATCGATACAAACCGGGTCCATCCATTTTTATCCGCTACATGTAACGCCTTCAGAAACTGCCATGCGTACATGGCAGAAGCGCCAATATACCTAGCTTTCCCCGCCTTCACAACATCATGAAGTGCTTCCATCGTTTCTTCGATTGGTGTTTGATAATCCCAGCGGTGGATTTGGTATAAATCCACATAATCGGTTCCCAGGCGTGTAAGGCTCTTATCAATTTCACTCATGATTGCCTTTCGGGAAAGCCCCGCACCATTTGGACCTTGATGCATAAGCCCGTGAACCTTTGTCGCCAGGACAATTTCATCCCGATTTGCATAATCCTTTAGAGCCCGTCCGACAATTTCCTCACTGGTTCCGTCTGCATACACATTCGCCGTATCAAAAAAATTGATACCAAACTCAAGGGCTTTTTTAATAATAGGACGACTGCGATCCTCATCAAGCACCCATGGATGATGCCACCTCTCTGCTACACCAAAGCTCATACAGCCAATACAAACCCGTGATACATCCAAACCGGTGTTTCCAAGTTTCACATATTCCATTTGATTGTTCCTCACTTTCGAATAATAGGGCTTCGTTCAACAAGAGCATTAAATATTAATTTTACGGTTACCGAGCCATTGATTGCCCGCTTGTTGTAAAGCCCATCACACTCTCTAATGACGAGGGAAGGTGGTCTGATCTTAAACTGATCTTAAACTGCTCTTAAACTGCTCTTAAACTGCTCTTAACTAAACTCTCGACGACGAGGTAATGAGAACCATAGCCCATCGAGCCACGCCAACTCCTCTTCCGTTAATTCATCCATGTCGGCAGCGCGCAGGCTAGCGTCCAATTGCTCTGGACGACTTGCACCAATGATCGCAGAGGTGATTCCTGGTTGTTGTGTGACCCAACGTACGGCCGTCGTGACCGGATCAAAATTGTGCTCTCGGCACCAAGATTGGTATCGTTCAACAGCGTCAAACGACGCCTCTTGCCAATAACGCTCCTGATACAATAAACCCGCATGGTTCCCGAGCCCAAAACGAGTCCCCTCTTGGACACTCGCGTTTCTCCCGTAACGGCCGGTCAACATGCCACCAGCGAGGGGGTTGTAACAAATAATTCCAACCCCCTCGTCAAGTGCCATCGGGACCAAGTCGTCCTCAATCATTCGAAACAAAAGGTTATAGCGCGGCTGAACACTAACCATACGGGCGTAATTTTTTCTGTCCGCAATTCCGTTTGCCTTCGCCACTTGCCAAGCACGCCAATTCGATACGCCAATGTAACGCACTTTGCCTTGAGCAACGAGATCATCAAACGCGCGCAACGTTTCATCCATGGGTGTGCTTGGGTCGAATTGGTGGGTTTGATAGAGGTCGAGATAGTCCGTTTTTAGCCGGCGAAGACTGTCGTCTACGGCGGTCATGATGTGCTTCCGACTCAACCCCCTATCATTGGACCCAGGTCCCATCGCGCCAAAACACTTTGTTGTGAGAACCACTTTATCTCGTTTGCCCTGCAGCCATTCTCCGATAATTGACTCCGTTGCACCCGCGATTGCATACGATGCCCGCCCAATTGGATACACATCGGCTGTGTCGATAAAATTCACACCTTCAGCAAAAGCTTTATCGAGAATCTCGAAAGAGGTCTTTTTGTCCGCCTGATTGCCGAACGTCATCGTTCCTAAACAAAGATTCGTCACTTGTAAACCCGTTCTTCCAAGTGAATGGATTTTCATCACAATTCCCCTCTCTTACTTGTTATGTTAAGGCCGTAACCTTATTATGTAATAAATAAAAAAAGATCGGTATCCCAATTGTCTTAAATGATTGCCTAATTCTCTCACTCCCACTTACGTTACAGACGTACATGCCTTATAATTGAAAAAGGATACAACAACAAGGAGGAGCCTATGAGTGAGGAAATACTAAAACAGCAGGTTGAGCTCGCCAAACTAATTGAGCGTCATTCGGGTCTGGAGGGAGTTTACGAGACCGCTATCCCATCTTTATTTTTTATTCACCGCTCTAATGTGACCAGACCCGTCTACAGAGTTTACAAGCCTTGCTTATGTTTCATAGCTCAAGGTCTAAAAGAGATATTATTGGCACAGGAGCGTTTTGAGTATGGCCCTGCCGACTACCTGATTTCATCCATGAACTTGCCGGTGATCGGCCGGGTCATAAAGGCTTCTTCCGACGCTCCGTATGTGAGTTTCAAACTTGAATTTACACAGAGTCAAATTTTAGAGGTTTTAAATGACTCTGAGATTCAAATCACCCCGAAAGAAAACGCTAAGCGAGCTATGTATGTCGGACAGATCGAGTTACCTATACTGGATGCGATACTCAGATTAGCTCGTTTGCTGGAACAGCCCAAAGACATTCCGTACCTTGCTCCCATCTACACAAGGGAAATTCTATACAGGCTTCTGCAAGGGCAATATGGAGTTGCACTGGCACAAATCGCAATGGAAGGAAGCAGCACCTATCGAATCAGGGACGCTATCGAACAAATTACGAATAACTGTGAGAAGCCTTTGCGAATTGAAGAGCTTGCAGAAACGGCCAGTATGAGTATTTCTTCATTTCACAGACACTTCAAAGAGGTAGCCGCTATGAGCCCTATTCAGTTTCAAAAACAGCTGCGATTGCAGGAAGCTCGGCGCCTTTTACTAGCCGAGTCAGCAGATGCCGCTGATGTAGCATTCCGGGTAGGCTACGAAAGTGCATCCCAATTCAGCCGTGAATATTCTCGGATGTTCGGTTCTCCTCCCAGAGCAGACATAAAGCGTCTCAAGGAAAAATATGACCATAACGTCCACGCGTGACCCTCTTGCCCAGAAGGGCTACAGAAAGCGCAAAAACATCTCCAACTAGACCATCCTCTGTTAAAATGGCTCTTAAGGTAGAGTGGTTGCACCTATGGATCTCCACATTGGCTTATGGCGGTCAACCCTCCCTTCTCCATCCCATATCATTCATTATCATGATATTTGTCTGTTACATAAGTGGTAGTGAGAGGATTAGGCAAACATTTGACACGAATGGGATAACGGTCGCTTTGTCATCTGGTGCATAATAAGGATGGGATAAGCCGGAGAGAATACATTGCTATGAGCAACACTTGGAAATTTACATGCTGACCCTTATAAGCTTTTGGTCGGTACGTCACAATTCATAATCTCAGATTATGATGAATTCGATTTACAAATAATTTTAAAAAACAGGAGGATTTTATATGCAAAAAGTAATGTTGAACAATGGTGTTGAGATGCCTATACTCGGTTTTGGTGTTTTTCAGATTACAGATCAAAATGAATGTGAACAAAGCGTTTATGACGCTATTATCGCAGGCTATCGACTGATTGATACAGCTGCCTCTTATCTAAATGAAGAAGCAGTTGGCAGAGCGATCAAACGGAGTGGTGTGGCAAGAGAGGAATTATTTATCACTACGAAACTTTGGGTTCAGGATACTGGCTATGAGCGCACAAAAAAAGCATTTGAAAAATCACTGGAAAGATTGCAATTGGATTATTTGGATTTGTATTTAATTCATCAGCCATTTGGCGATGTGTATGGCTCTTGGCGCGCTATGGAGGAATTGTATCGCGAAGGAAAGGTCCGTGCAATTGGCGTCAGTAACTTCCATGCGGATCGTCTGATCGATTTGATTATTCATAATGAAGTAGTTCCTGCCGTAAACCAGGTTGAAACGCACCCTTTCAATCAGCAAATCGAAAGTGCGGAATTCATGAAAGAGAACCATGTTCAAATCCAATCCTGGGCGCCTTTTGCTGAAGGAAAAAATAACTTGTTCCAGAATGAAGTACTGGTATCCATAGCTAAAAAATATAATAAATCCGTTGCTCAGGTGGTTTTACGGTGGTTGACACAAAGAGAAGTCGTTGTAATTCCAAAGTCTGTTCGTAAAGAAAGAATTATTGAAAACTTCAATATTTTTGATTTTGAATTAAGCCAAGAGGACATGGAGTCGATTCCTACGTTAGATACGAAACAGAGCCTGTTCTTTTCACATCGGGATCCTGAAATGGTGAAATGGATCGGTAACCGTAAACTTGATATCTAACAATCGCTATTTCGAAAGACAACCGGCAGGTTCTGATTACGCAAAATGAACCGAGAAATAAATCAGTATTTTACAATTAGTCGTTAAATAAGGAGCAGATGCACTTAGGAAATCTGCTCCTATTTCGTTTACAGTACTACTGAGGACCCAGATCCTATCATGAAAATAAGAGCGGGATGCTTTTAATCGGATCGGCTACCAGCCTATGGCACTTCCATCACTCCGAGGGTCAAAGCCCCCTTTAATAAGTCGGTTTTCGTCGATACGAATGGCCTGGGCTTGCCCCATCGCGCCATCATATGCCTTTACAGTATGCACGCTGTGTCCGGCGTGCATCAAAGCATCCACTACACCCGGATCTATCCGGCTCTCCACCTTCAACTGCTTTGGTGTATCTCCCCAATTCGTTCCCCATACAAAGCGTGGCTCATTAATCGCCTGCTGCGGGTCCATCTGGTAATCGACCATTCGCGTGAATATCGCGGTCTGCGTTTGCGGCTGTCCTTCGCCCCCCTGAGTACCATATAAAATACTAGGCTTGCCCTGCAGGCAGGCCATTGCTGGCATCAAGGTGCTGAAAGTACGCTTGTTAGGCTTCAAAACATTCACATGCCCCGGGTCCAGTGAGAAATAGGAGCCTCTGTTTTGGAGCATAATACCCGTCTCACCTGCAGTTACACCCGAGCCGAATGCGTAGAACAGGCTTTGGATAAACGAGACAGCGTTGCCCTCCTCATCGATGACAGCGGCATAAGCTGTATCATTTCCTTTGGGCTCGCTCTCTATCGAGCAGACCTGATCCATGCGAATGGAGGAAGCCAGCTTAGAGCCGTAGGTTTTGCTAAGCAGCCGCTCGAGTGGAACCGACGCATGCTCGGGATCGGTCAAGAACCGGTTCCGGTCGCGAAAGCTTAATTTCAGGGCCTCGATCTGCAGGTGATAATATTCGAAGGAGCCGTGTATGACGCGCTGTCCCAGATCAAACGGCTCCAGAATATTAAGCGCCATCAGACCGCTGAAGCCCTGCGAGTTCGGGGGCATCTGATAAACCTCGTAGCCCTTATACGTGCTTGAAATCGGAGCTACCCAGTTGCCGTGGTGTCCGGCAAAATCGTCCTTGGTCAATAATCCCTTCGCTTCGCCCAGAAAAGCGGCAATTTCACCGGCAATCCTGCCTTTATAGAAGGCATCCCTGCCCTCACGGGCAATTTCCTTTAAGGTAGCGGCCAAATGGGTCTGGACGAATGACTCTCCGGGATTCGGCAGTTTACCTGATGGCAGGTAAATATCCGAGGTGTACGGCGTTTGTGCGAGCAGCTCATATTCGGTCACTGTATGCTCGATCTGGTTACGCGATAAAGGAAAGCCGTGCTCGGCATAAGAAATCGCCGCTTCTAGAATGTCCGCCATCGGCAATCTTCCATATTCTTTATGCACGGCATACCAGGTATCGATCATGCCGGGGACTGTAATGGCGCTAAGGATTCCGCGCTTTGGAATCGAGGCCATTCCGTCAAAGGCATCGAGGCTGGCCTCGGCGCCTGATCGGCCGCTCCCGTTATAGGCTCTGACCTGGTTGTCCTGCCGATCATACAGCAGCCAAAAAGCATCGCCGCCGATTCCCGTCATATGCGGGTAAACAACCGCCAAAACGGAACTGACGGCAATCGAAGCGTCGATAGCGCTGCCTCCCTTGGCCAATATACGCGCCCCGGCTGCAGTTGCCAAATGATGCGGGCTGACAACCATAGCCTTGGTGCCGGTAATCGATTGTTGCTGGATCAATGGATAGTCACCACCTGACGTGTTCGAGATTGTTGCAGGCTTGCTGCTTGCGGATCAGTCCATATCCGCTTTAGTACAGATGGCAGGCAACATATTGCCCTGCTGCGATTGGTTTAAGCTCCGGTCTCTCTATCTTGCAAATGTCCATGCAGGCACGGCAGCGGGTATGAAAGGAGCAGCCGGAAGGCGGATTGGCCGGACTCGGGACATCACCTAAGAGGACAATACGTTCGCGGTTCAATCGTTTATCCGGATTGGGCACCGCAGATAACAACGCTTGTGTATAAGGATGTAGTGGATTGTCATACAAGGCATGCTTGGTCGACAGCTCCACAATACGGCCCAGGTACATGACGGCGATACGATCGCTAATATGCCGGACTACCGACAGATCATGGGATATAAACATATAGGTTAGCTTGAATTGATCCTGAAGATCCCTCAGTAAATTAAGAATTTGTGATTGGATCGATACATCCAATGCCGATACGGGCTCGTCGGCTACAATAAGCTTCGGATTCGTAATTAATGCACGGGCAATACCAATTCTCTGCCTCTGTCCCCCTGAGAATTCATGCGGATAACGATGATAATGATAGTTAGACAAACCAACCACTTCCAGGATGTCCTTAACGCGATCTCTGCATTCGGCACCGGTTGCGATCCCATGCAGCTTTAAGGGCTCTTCCAGTGTATCGCCAATCGTCATACGTGGGTTCAATGAGGAGTACGGGTCCTGAAATACAATCTGCATATGACGCCTCATCGCCCTGAGCTCCTTGCCTTTCAGAGTCGAGAGATTCTGCCCTTGAAACATCACGACCCCACCGGTCGGATCTGTTAAATGAAGGATGGTCCGCCCTGTTGTCGATTTACCGCAGCCTGACTCGCCGACGATGCCGAGTGTTTCCCCGACTTGAATATCGAACGAAACCTCATCGACCGCTTTGACAAAGCTCTGCGGCTTACCGAATCCGCCTTTATGAATCGGAAAATACTTTTTCAGGCCTTTAACCTCAAGAAGTGTACTCATAGTGTTGATCCTCCTTCGACTGCGATTCTGCATGCAGCCAGCAGCGGCTCCGCTGTCCATCTGCCACTTGAAAGAGCGGCGGCGATTGCTCCAGACAAATCGATTTCGTGTGAGGACATCTCGAGGCAAATCGGCAGCCCTGCTTGACTGTACCCGGCAAAGGCACATTACCCGTGATCGAGTCGAGACGTTCCTGTACACGATTGAGCTTCGGTGTTGACTTCAGCAGCCCTTGCGTATACGGGTGAGAGGGATTGTCAAAAAGCGTGCTGACATTAGCCTCCTCGACGATCTGTCCCGCATACATAACAAACACCCGTTCGCACAGCTCCGCAATAACCCCGAGGTCATGCGTAATAAAAAGAATCGAGGTGCCCTGCCGATTACGAAGCTCCAGCATCAGATCCAGAATCTGCGCCTGGATCGTCACATCCAGCGCCGTGGTAGGCTCATCGGCTATCAGCAAATCCGGCTCGCAGGACATCGCCATCGCAATCATCACCCGCTGCCTCATACCGCCTGAGAGCTGGTGCGGATATTCGTCGATAATTTTGTCAGGCCTTGGAATGTGAACCTTTTTGAGCATTTCGATCGCGTGTATCCGGGCTTGCTTGCCGGAGTACCCGCGATGCAGCATGACCGCCTCGGAAAGCTGGAAGCCGATCGTGCGTACAGGATTAAGCGAGGACATCGGGTCCTGAAAAATCATCGCCAGCTCATTACCCCGCATCCTGCGCATCTCTTCATCCGTCAGGTTTAACAGGTTAATGCCTTTGTAGAGCACCTCGCCTTCTTTAATGCTAACACCTGTTTTGGGCAGCAGTCTCATAATGGACAGTGAGGTCACGCTCTTGCCGCAGCCGGATTCACCGACAATTCCGATGATTTCGCCCTTGGCGATTGACATATCGATCCCATCAACAGCCGGAATGATGCGCCCTTTGCTAATAAATTCGGTTTTTAGTCCTTTGATTTCCAGGAGATTATCCACAGATCCCACCTCATTTTCTTGCCGGAATATTACCGGTTCGTCTTAGGGTCCAGTACGACTCTGATTCCGTCACCCAACAGATTAAAACTGAGCACGACCAGGAATATCGCAATCCCGGGCCACAAGGCAAGCAAGGGCTCAATGTTTAAATATCCCTGCGCATTATACAGCATCGATCCCCAGGACGGCTCCTCCGGTCTGGCACCCAGACCCAGATAGGACAGCCCCGCTTCCTGGATGATGGCAGATGCCATCGCCAACGTAATCTGCACGAGAATCGGCGGCATCGAGTTGGGCAGTACGTGTCGAAACATAATTCGCCAGTCGTTCGCACCGATGGCTTTGGCGGCCTGGACAAATTCCAGATTGGATACGCTCATCACCTGGGCACGGGTAATCCGGATAAAGGAAGGTATGAACCCGATTCCAATGGCAGCCATCGCATTATAGAATCCGCCCCCAAGAGCAGAAGCCATCGCAAGTGCGAGAATTAATGAAGGAAATGCCTGCATCGCATCGACGACTCGCATAACCACCCATTCGTCCCAGGCTCCCCGGAAGTAGCCTGTTATCAAACCAATCGGTACACCTATCAATACGGCGATACCTACCGATATAACAGCTGCCTGAATCGTAAGCCGGGCACCATACAGCAGGCGGGAGTAGACGTCACGGCCCAGATCATCGGTGCCTAACCAATGTCCGGCCATCGGCTTTTGCAAGGTGGCCGAATAGTCTTGATCGGTTATCGGATCATGTGTAGCCAAAAGCGGTGCAAAAATAGCGAGCACCAACAGCAGCAGAATGATCAGGGCGCCAGCCATGGCCAGCTTGTTTTTGGAAAAGTCACGTAGAAAGCCCAGCCATCTGTTTTCTTTTTTCTCCATATCGTGAAGCTGCTGCGAGTTCAAGCCCGTAGTCATGCCGGAAGTCTGGCTCAAATCAACCTGTCCCCTTTCCTAGCTTGATCCGCGGATCAACGATCACATACAATAGATCAACGACAAGATTTATCAATACAACCAACAGCGCGGATACAAGAATCGCTCCCTGTACAGTCACAAAATCCCGTTTGTAGATGGACGATACGATCAGCTTGCCAAAGCCGGGAATCGAAAATATCGTTTCGGTAATGACGAGCCCGCCCAGCAAGCCGGCTATCATCAGACCGCTGGTTGTGATGACAGGCACTAGCGCATTTTTCAGCGCATGGCTGACAATCACGCTTTTTTCCTTTAATCCTTTGGAGTATGCGGTGCGGATGTAATCCGCACCCATGACCTCCAGCAGGCTGCTGCGCATCATACGCATCAGCACCGCCGCCTCACGCAGGCCTGTTGCCACCATCGGCATGATCATAGCCGCTATATTGCCTAATGGATCTTCACTGAAAGGTATATAGCCTGAAGCGGGCAGCCACCCCAAATTCATGGCGAATAGGACAATAAACATCATACCGAGCCAAAAATGGGGAATCGACATGCCTCCGAGCGCAAAGATGGTACACAAGTAATCGATCCAGCCACGAGGGCGGGAAGCTGCCAGAATACCAGCAGGAATAGCAATCAGAAGAACGATCAGAAAGGTGCCAGCCGTTAATTCCAGCGTAACCGGCAAGGATTGTGCAATTAACCCGGATACCGGAGAACCGTCAACCAGGGAATGGCCCAGGTCTCCTTGCAGCACACCCAGCAGCCAATCGAAATACTGCATCACGATCGGTTTGTTTAAACCAAGTGTCTCCCTCATGTTGGCGATCGCTTCAGGTGTCGCTTCCTGGCCCAGAATCACGGAAGCTGGATCTCCGGGCAGCATATGCAACAATGAAAATACCATCAAAGTGACCAATACTACGACCGGTAAGGTCAATAACAACCGTCTAACAATTGTCGCCATAAAAAAACCACCTCTTTACTTACTTGCCCAGATTAGCGGTATGAATGATGAAATCAGGCACATATTCAAATCCTTGAATCGACTTGGACATGCCGAAGACAATATTCTCATGGTACAGGTATACGACAGGTACATCCTCATGCAGGATATTCATAATTTGATCGTAAACTAGCTTCCTTTTGTCTTGATCGACTTCTGTACGACCGGAATTCAACAGCTTGTCCAGTTCCGGATTGGTGTAACGCGCGAAGTTTCTCGGTCCCTTGGTAATAAACCAGTCATAGATGCTCTGGTCTGGATCTTGGCGGCCGCTCCAGGCTGTGAGTCCCATATCATAATTACCGCTGATAATTTGCTCATCTAGACTGCCATACTCCAACTTCTCCAGCTTTACCTCAACACCGAGCGGCTTCAGCATGTTCTGAATCATTTGTCCGACCTGCTGGTCCTTAGGGAGGGTACCGACCTTGAGCGAGAATGAGGCGCTGTCCATACCAGCCTTTTTCATAAGCTCTTTGGCTTTGTCAAGATTCGGTTTTTCATATTGATCATTATTGCCATGAGCAAAGTTTCTGGAGGAGAATGGCGAATGCGCCGGTGTGCCCGCTCCATTGATGGCGATTTTCACCAAGGCGTCCCTGTCAATCATCAGATCCACAGCCTGGCGGAATTCTTTTTTGTCAAACGGAGGCTTTGAAGTGTTCAAATATACATAGCTCGTTCCGAAAGACACATCGTTGACCAGTTTGACTTTGCTGTCATTGGCGAGTCCTTCCAACTCCTTGAATGGAACCTTGTCCGTGATGTCGACGTCACCACTTTTCAGGTTAACCAAGGCGACGTTCGAATCCTCTATCACCTTGTAGACAAGCTTGTCTACTTTAGGAAGATCTTTTTTCCAGTAGTTCGGATTTTTATCGAGTGTAAGGGAAGATCCTTTCAAGGTTTCCTTGAACATATAAGGACCCGTACCTACAGGTTTATTGACAAAATCCTTGCCGGCTTTCTTAGCTGCATCGGGGGATACCATCATTCCGGACTTTTCCGTCAATACGGATAAGAAGGGCGAGAACGGCTGCTTCAGTGCGATTTTAATCGTATTGGCATCCACAACCGTCAGGCTCTCAACATCCTTGATCTCATTTCGTCTTAGAGAATCCTCCTCCATATTGCGCTCGAAGTTGAATTTGACTGCCTCTGCGTTAAAATCGGTTCCGTCATGAAATTTAACACCTTGACGCAGGTGGAAGGTATACTCCTTCTTGTCGTTCGATATTTCCCATTTCTCTGCGAGCATCGGGACTAGGCTGCCTGTTGCATCAATATCCAACAGCTTGTCATACAAGCTTTGGTAGACGTTTTTCTCCTGGATCGTCAGTGAATACTTGGGATCGAGCTTCGTTGGATAAGCGAATATGGCGATATTCACCGTTCCTCCTGCTTTGGAGACTGCTGGAGCCTGGGCTGGAGCTGGAGCTGGAGCTGGAGTTCCACCCGCAGAAGGCTGGTCCGCGGTTTTACATCCGGCAAGCAGCATGCATCCAGTCAAAAGAAGTGTTAAACTAACTGCCATTGGCTTTTTTCTCATGTTCATTCCTCCATTTTTCTTGTTCCCTAATGAATATAGATCATGTCGATATAACATCATAACCACTACTGATGCTGTATTACCTTCATTTCAGTAAAATCAAATGGCCTGCAGGTCCATACTATCCAATACGATTAACATGTTACATTATCTAACTAGTCATGTTGTTATAACGAATTTTACTCCCTATAATAGGAATTTGTCAATAAAAAAACAAAATCCGTCATATTATAACGAATTCCGTGTTAAATTACATAACATAAATCGACGGTATCTAAAGCTGATCTGATTCCAGGGAACTTAAAAAGGCCAGATATTCTTCCATGGTTGGCAATGATGACTGGGCTCCGATACGGGTAACGGATAAAGCGGCGACTTGAATCGCCTTTTGAATGGCAGATTCGAGGTCCCGATCTCTGGTCCAAAAATGAGCTGTGGCTCCCACAAAACAATCACCCGCGGCGGTCGTATCTATCGCCTGAACAATCGGGGAAGCATAGTGAACCAAGGAGGTATGTGTTTTCAGAACAGCACCCTTGTCCCCTAAGGTGATGACTACATTGTTGATGCCCATGTCAAACAGCTTTTCTGCAGCATCCATGGAGGTTTGGATGGAATCCACCCCGGCATTGACCAGCTGAGAGGCTTCTGTTTCATTCACGACAAGCAAATCAACGGTTTGCAGGGTCTCCAATCGAATAGGTACAACCGGTGCCAGGTTAAGAATGACCTTCACCTGATGCTGGTGGGCAGATGCGATGATATACTCGCCTACCTCCTGCTCCATCTCCATTTGCACAATGGCAATGTTCGCCCGCTTCAAAGCCGGCCCTGACTGGTCGACGTCCTGTTTGGTCAGCAAGGCATTGGCGCCCAAATGCGTAATAATCGTGTTTTGTCCTGCCCGATCCACCGGAATCAAGGAAAGCCCGGTTTCAGAGCCCGCAGTCAAGCTCACATATTGATGGTCCACCTTGTCGACTTCTAAAAAGCCCTTCATCTTAGCGCCTAGATCATCATCGCCAACCCGCCCAACCATCGTCACTTTCGAACCCAGACGGGACGCAGCGACTGCTTGGTTCGCCGCTTTTCCTCCAGGTATCAAGTGAAGTGTCCGGGTTGAGATCGTTTCTCCTGTTTGCGGAAGACGTTCAACATAGGCTACAAAGTCCATATTTAAACTGCCATACACGATAATATCCGTTTGTTGCGTTTGTTGCGTTTGGGTCACCTGGCACTACCTACTTCCTCGCGGAGACGGAATACGACCTCCATTAATTGTTTGACACGATCGACATCGACCGGATTCCACCATAATCCATCTACTTTCAAGGAGCTCCCGACAACGCAGCCATCGCACAGTGCCAGAATCTTCCTGGCATTCGATGCGGTAATGCCGCTTCCTACAATGACTGGCAGCTGTGTATTGTCCTTAATTCCGGTTATCTCATTCGTTGAGGTCTCATCTCCCGTACGGTTGCCTGTGGCAATCAGCACATCCGCATCAAAGAAAATATTATCACGCGTCTGCTCAGCCAGACTGCGGTCCGCAACGATCGAATGACTACCATGCTTCACATGAACATCAGCAAAAATTTTGATGTTATCACCCTTGATACTCGAACGATAGCGCATCGCCTTGGCCGAAGAACCTTCAAGAATTCCCTCATTCGCGACATAAGCGTTCACCCACTGATTGACTCTCACAAAGGGAACATCGGCAGCCTTGGCGACGGCCAAAGCTGGAATAACGCCATTAGCCAGGCAGTTAATCCCTATCGGCAAGCGGGTTGCCTGCTTCAGTCTTACAGTCAATGCAGTCATTGCTGCAACGGTTTCCATTCCGATATCCTCCGGTTTGGAAAACGGCAAATCCCAGGCATTCTCAATAATCAAGCCATCAACTTGCCCTTCTTCAAAAGCACGCACATCCTGTAAAGCGAATTCGAAAATATCGTCCAAATTCCCGCCTTTAAAATGGGGCGCACCCGGCAAAGCTTTTAAGTGAATCATACCAATGATTGCTTTATTTGTCTTAAATATATCCAATACGGCATTGCTTTTACTTGGAAAAATAGTCGCGGACATAGTAACCCTCCATAATAGTCATAATTTGAATAGCCATGATCAACTGCCTTCAACCCTGCTGTTTACCCCAACTTCCAGCCATTTGCTTGCAAGTGCGAATAAGTCGACCGCTGACTCGGTTAGTTCCCAACAAGCTTCCAAATCCACGAAATGATTATTCTCAGCACTCCAGGCCTCACCTCCTTTAAAAGTTATAACATCATGTCGTCATGATGTATTATTTTGGAAGCGCAGAATAAGGGTTGAGGATAATTAAATCCACCTTGTCTCTGCAGCTCCGCCAGTGTCTCTCTGACTTGTATTTATTTCAGTACATTGGTGTATTTATACTTATCTGCCCGGTATAGCATTTTCGAATATTCGAATACATTGCCATCCTGCAGCCTCGTGATCCGGGTTAAAGCCAATACCGCGGAGCCTACTGAAATATCCAGATAACCGGATGTCTGTTGATCGGCCAATACCGCTTCCACCGTCTCATGAGCCTCGCCCAACAGGACTCCCTCGTTATGTAAAGCTGAATATAAGGACTCGTCACTTAAAATGTATTTGTCCAGCTGCAAATGCGGGGTAATCGACGTATTGAGGTACGTGGTATGAATCCCGATCGGGATGTCGCTAACCAAACGAATACGTTCGATTTTGGTGACCTTGACGGTATCTGCAATCTGAAATACCCTCTGAAGCCTCTCGTTGGAGTTTTCTATAGAGAAATCCATCACATAGGACTTGGTCTTGAAGCCTCTCTCGTTCATATCGCGGGTAAAGCTGGTCAGCTCAGGCCTGATAGACTCCAGCTTGGGAGCGGCCACAAAGGTTCCCTTGCCTTGTATCCGGGTCAGAATACCACTGTTTACAAGTTCTCCAATCGCCTGCCTCACTGTAATACGGCTGATTTTATACTGCTTCTGCAATTCCGTTTCTGTCGGGATCGTATCTCCGTATACCCATTTTCCAGTTTCAATATTTTCAACAATAACATCCTTGAGCTGGATATATAATGGCAATCGAGTATCCCTCTTTAAATCCGGCACAACATCACCCTCATAACCTATTTTTCTATTAGTTATATCGTCATAACGAATTATAGCCCGAACATTTTAAAACGTCAACACAATTCTAGTTATAATGTTATGTATCCTGACATGTATAGCGGTGCGGGTACTCTATTCAGCAGCTTGAGGCATACTCGTATCGCTAAGACTGTACTTGAATAGCAGTTGTTAATATACGTATAGTATGTTATACATATATATGTGATCATCATAAATTCAAGAAAGGATGGATATTACTTATGCCAAATAAGACAATTTACGTATCCGATACAGATTTACTTATTTTTGAACGTGCACAGGAACTGGCTGGTGAAAACTTGTCAGCAACGATCACAGAGGCACTTCGTCGGTATGTTAAAAATGCTGAAGCCAAGGCAGAAGGACTGGAGGAAATCATTGTGAAGGTCGGAAAAGTGGCTATTACAAGCAAACGATTCTGGGGTAGACTACTTGCGAAAGGCCAGCTGACGGGTGAAAACAAAGAAGACCACCAATGGTATACAGTCTACAACACTGCCAAAGGGGCATTCGCAGTTTATATTACAAATCATCCCAAGTGGTGGTACGACAATGATATCGGTACTGATATGAAATGGAAAGATGCTGATAATGGTACAGTGCCCTATTGGATGAAAAAATATTCGGACGACCCCGCACGGAACGAAGCTTGGAAAAAAAAGAAACAGGCTTGGTCTATATGGCACAAACAACCAGAGTACACGCTTGAAGTTTATACTTCTCTGGAAGAGCTTAAAGAGCACGTGGTGGATGAATTGTACCAAGCTGCTTTTCGAGCTTTGCAAGATGACCCAATAGAGGATCTCGACATCTAAGCTAGCCCCCTATTAACAATAGGATTTCGAATGAATAGGATTACCTGCAACCACGAATTTTAAATATGTTTAGGAGAGAAATAAGATGAGAGATGTAATTAAAGCTTTTTTCCAAAAACCGCTTACGAAAGTTGGCATTATTACCGCATTAATGTTCCAGGTCATTTTCTCAGTGATCTGGATGACGGGGTATAACGGTGTTACCGATGTAGATCGCATGAAGGAGCTTCATGTGGGCATCGTGTCGCTCGATACGCAGATGGGACCGGCCATTGCGGAGCAATTAACGAAGAACCTGCCGGTTTCAACCGTCACGTTGGCTTCCCAGGATGAAGCGCTAGAGCAGCTGAACGACCGCGAGCTTCAGATGGTCGTTACGATCCCTGCAAATTTCAGCCAATCCGTTTCAACCAAGGACGGGAGCGCCAAGTTGACTTACAACATCAACGAATCGAACCCACAGATGATTAAAAGTGTCATGAGCTCAATTGCCGTTCAAATTACGGAAACGGTTAACAAGCAAGCGATTATGCAAGGTGTGGTAGCTGTTCTTACAGAAGCAAAGCTTCCAACAGATCAGGTACAAGGTACATCGGCAGCTTTGTCGGAGCGGGTTACATCCGAATTCAACTATTCGAACAAAGTCGATGGCCAGAACAACCAGATGGTACCGATGATGTTGGTTCTAGCCTCTTATGTGGGCGCCATGCTTCTTAGCATGAACTTGGAAACATCGTCGATGATGCTCGCTGCTAATTACAGTCGCTGGCAGCGCTTCGGCGCACGTACCATCATTAATATCGCTGCTGCGGTCTTCGTTTCGCTCATAGGCTCTGCACTTGTATTGGCGCTCGGCGGTCAGGTGGCGCATGGCTTTCTGGCACTATGGGGCTTCCAAGCGCTATTCGTGCTCGCCTTCCTATTCACGTCCCAGCTGTTCTTGCTGCTGTTAGGTCCGGCCGGCATGGTTTTCAACATTATTATGCTGTCCACACAATTGGTGTCTTCAGGCGCTATGATGCCTCGCGAACTACTGCCTGATTTCTACCAAGACATCAGTGTCGTGTTCCCGGCAACCTATGCCGTTGAAGGAATGATGGACCTGCTGTTTGGTGGACCGAAAGCAGGCGGCGCTGTAATGGGCCTTGTTGCTGTAATCGCAGTTACCTTCGTGCTGGGGGCAGCTGCAGTTGGGATCCGCAAAGACAAAGCTCCACATTCGGCCAAAACTCCACAGCCAGCCAAAGCCGTTTAATCGGTAGTCTCACTTGTTTTGAGTCGACGTTGGTGATAATTTACACGCTACACTAGTTCTTTTATTAATAGTTTCGACGAATGGAGATGTTATTATTGTTTGTTCAATCTAGAAGAATGATAGTTACAGAGGATCATGCAGATGAATTAGTAGAACGATTTAGTAAAGCAGGGATCTTAGAAGAACAAGAGGGGTTTATTGACTCAACCGTAATGGTTAAAAAGGCCAATCGTGGTGATGAGGAAGTTATGGTTTTAGTTCGTTGGGAATCAGAACAGAATTGTAAGGAATGGCAAAAGAGTGAAGTCCACATTGCTGGACATAAAGCAAAACTTGGAAAGCCAAAACCAGATTACCTTATCCATACAGAGTTTAGTTCATATGAGATTAAGTCTATCAAGAAACGTCCCTAGTTTTATTCTATTTATTGTTCAGAATTCACTCTACCCGAAGGGAAGCCGGTTACTTATTTTGCACATACTCAGCTACTTTGTTGAATATAAAGAGGAGCTGAGGACTTTTTCAACTATCCTGCCCGTGGGACTGGATCCTGAGCGCTATAATGTTCACGCCTCCTTGTAATGACCATGATTGAGGCTGGTTGGGACGTAGATCCCGAATAACAAGTGATGCCATCGGGCGACAGGCATACTGGGATTTGATTACATCAGAGCAGCAAAGCTTGTCATTATTCTATTATCAAGCTAATCGGACCTCATCTATCCCAATTACACCATTCCGATCCAACCTTTTTCCGCGACGCTAAATACTGCTCATTCTTATAGCATAACCGATCTACATTTGGAGATAATATCTATGTTTATATTCTTATTCGAACGGAGGATTTACATGTCTGCAACTACGCTTTATGAAAAACTTGGTGGGGAAGAAAGCATAGGAAAAGTAGTCGATTATTTTTATGACCATGTATTAGCTGATGAAACAGTCAACCACTTTTTTGCCAACACAGATATGGACAAACAACGCAAGCATCAAACAAAATTTATTAGCTTCGCCCTGGGCGGTCCAAATCACTACACAGGGAATTCCATGGCAAAAGTACATACAGGCATGAACCTGCAACCTATACATTTTGATGCCATTGTAAAACATTTGCATGATGCGTTGGAACATTTCGGGGTAAATGAAGCCGATATCAACCAGGCATTAAACACAGTTGCCACCTTGAGAAATGACATACTTTACAAGTAAGAAATTCAGATGAGTAAAATCCTCCTGACCAGCTTTATAGTTGTAAACCAACTGGAAGGTTTGGCTATTAACGGCGTAGCCAAAAAAAAATTGAATCCGATAACAGCTGCTTTATCAAGGGCAGCAATCTCCTTCAAATTTAATCTGCCCAGGCAAATTCCCCATAGCCCAAAATCAACAAAAGCTTTGGATTGAAGATGCGCTACTTGGCTATGGAAGTTGTCTACATTGCTGGCTGGTGGGTTCGTATTCGGCATAATAGAGTTGTAATCCCACCGGCTGCAGCCGCCTGAGTAGAATGTCCAAAATCCTCTTTATGGGTCGCTCCAGGATCCCTCGAATGCACATGGACATCAATCAAACCAGGAAGAACATAAAGTTCTCTTGCATCCGTCTCACATAATACCTCACCAGGATCCCAGTGCCTACAATAGTAAGATGCCCACGTCCAGCAGCAGTATGATGAAGAAGCTGTCGGATGGTTAAGTTCTCGCGCTTCGCAAATTCGACGAATAATTTATACTTGCTTCTTTGCCCATTGATTTCTTCGGAGTCCGGTAATTCTGGAAGCGGCCCGTCCAAAGGAAATGCAAACATATCCATTCCCAATAACAATGAAAGCTGTTCTAACTCCCACTCAGGCATAATTAATTCATTCAATTCCTGTTCTTTTTCTTTAGCTTCCTCTTCAGTCCTTCCAATTATCGGAGCCATTCCTGTAAATATATGTAAGTGTTCCGGCAGGCGCCCGTATTGGGCAAGCCTTGCTTTCACATCTGTATAAAAATGTTGGGCCTCTTCTAATTTTTGCTGCGTAGTGAAAATCCCTTTTGAGTAAGTAGCTTTGAATTTTAACAACAACACTTTCAGTTACAACATTGGTTGTATTGTGCGTATCAAACATATCTACATCTATATTGTTAGCGATTGTAAGGATATGGTTCGTTTCTACAGGTTCAGAAGCTGTATTTTGAGTTTCCTGTTTCGTACAAGCTGATAAGATCACCATAATAATACCTAGTAACATTATCCCAGAACGTATCATAGCTTTCTTTTTCTCCATATCCACTTCTCCTTTTCCAATCTTCTTTAGATGGCCGTTAATACGTTTTAAAAACTTTTGCTTGACCCTCGTTAGCAAGATCTTGCTGCTTACCCGTACCACGAACTGTAAACCAAACTCATTTCCTTTATTTTCAATGTTAATAATTCTTTTATGTATCATTTTTGCATGAACATTTCGAATTGATATGTTAACCTGACGGTAGTCATTGAATCATCCGTGCCCACAATTAGCAGAAACCAATAAATCCTTACGAGTACCTATTTTAATTCTGCATAATGGATAGTGGTCAATCAATAAACACTTATGAAAAGGACATGATGTGACATGATACAGAAGCCATGAATTTCAGATGCAACCATTCTCTACCATGATCTGGCTGTGTGAGAATACAATCTGTGTCTTCTATCTTGACAGAAGTCCCATATAGGTAGTCGTCGTATAAATCCATGGGTCTAAAGAGCGTTATACCCTCGAATGGGAATTAAATATTTTGATATATTTTTTTTGGGCGAATTTTGCTGCACCTGACTCTATTAACCATTTAACATCGTCAGGATTGGCTGCCCACCACTCTTATTCCTTTCTTTTCCTTCTAATTTGTTCCCTCTACTTGTCACCCACAATTCCAATAGCTACTAATTTAACGGATAAACGACAGTTGGGACTTAACAAAAAGACAAAAGATCGGAGCGTTTAAGCACGCTCCGATCTTTCTCTTCTAATTATATGTGTGTCGCTATATATTCACGTTCTGATCTCTTGAAGTATCTGATCGATAGATCGAAGGAATAGAGGTAAGTTGCCTCCCAGCAATTTAAGCTTAGTACTGATCGCTCTGCAATTGCGTATTTTTCTCGATTATCCTTGTTCCCGCATATAAGGTAGAGTACGATCCAAGGGGCAGGTTGCCCCCGGACACTTCATCTACAACTCGTAGCCTCGATCACTCATATATTCGGAAACGGTGCTTCCGCTCACTTCGTCAAGCCTGCAGCCCAGTTTAGCTGCCGTTGCTGCAGCAAATCCGATTGCCTCGCCCATAGGTACCGAATTTCCAGTCACGCGGTAAGAAGCATGTGCCCAAAAATCGCCGCTTACATTGCGGCCAGCCAATCCAAGATTGTCGATGTCCAACGCCACGAGGCTGCGATAAGGAATTTGATACGGCTTGGAAACGACATCCTTGTTGCTATAGCCGATCTTGTCTTGGGATTCCAGTGCGTGCACATCCACCCCAAAGCGTACGAGACAAATCCCGTCCTCAAACTTTTGACCATGCCGCAAATCTTCAGCACTTAATTTGTAGAGGCCGGTAACCCGACGCCCTTCCCGAATGCCAATATGCGAGGAGGTTGAGACCAGCCGCACTTCTTCCCAATCCGGGACTTCCCTTAATAATTCCACCGCATCGTAAATTTCCTTGCGGCCGTTCAAGGTACCTTATTGATGAAGACGCCCGTCTTCCCCCTGCTCTCTCCGAATGCGGCATCATGAGGCGAACTGCCCCCTTGCTTGGGTGAAAAAAAAAGAGATGACGAAAGGAAAGTAGCCACATTGGCATGCCTGAGCTTCCGCTCATCGGTGTTTTATTGGATCCTGGGCATTCACTTCTAATCTCGATTCTGCAGAAGCTTGCTTAAATCAGCCTTATACACTTGACTTGGAGTAAGCTCCAAGTTGTACAATTGACTAAAACAGATAAGAAAGCGTGTGATGAAAATAATGAGTGAAGTCAATGGATTTTCTATTAAACAAACATCGGAGCAGACCGGACTTAGCGATGATACAATACGTTATTACGAGAAAATTGGTCTGCTGCCACGTGCAGAGCGAAAGGCAAATGGTCATCGCGTTTACCGTTCAGAAGATATTAATTCAATGAATATTATTTTATGTTTGAAAAAAACGGGTATGTCACTCGATGATATGAAACCGTATTTGCATCTCTCCTATGGTGATGATCTTACAGAGTTTCCCGAATTGTATCGAATGCTTCAAGACCACAAGAAAAATATAGAAAATCAAATAGTAGAACTCCAGATTATTGTGGATTTTATTAATATAAAATTAAATAGGAAGAATGTAAATGATTCTAAAATACATTGAGTACGCGCTTGACTTGGAGTTGACTCTAAGTTGTATAATCCTAGTGTTCTTAAAATAAATGTTAAAGAGGAGAAAAAAAGGATGAGTAATTGAACAACATTAGGTAAAACAGGTTTAGATGTCTTCAAAATTGGACTAGGTGCTGGTTCTGTAGGTAATCAAATGATGTATCCGAATGTTGATCAACTGTTAGAGTTTAATACAGATGGTCATTTGGATATTCTTCAGGTTCAATATATTTGCTCGCGAGAAATGCAGAAGTGGAGATCATACCTTATTGTCTAGAGAACCAAATATCGATTATTCCAATTTGGCCACTTGCCGACGGGTTACTTGCTGTATGTTAATCTAAAAAGAATAAAAATTCAACAGGCACCTAACATGTCGAAGGAGATTGAGGATGATTTCTGCAACTAAACAGATAAATGAAAAGGCATTATTGGCTATTTTAATAATCGCTTGTTCATTTGCCACCATGAATGTCTACATGTTCAACATTGCTGTCCCCTTTATTATTAAGGATTTGCACCTTTCCACCTCTGAAAGCAGCCTAATAACGACACTATATGCGGTTGTATTAGCAGCAGGCTCGGGTACGTATGGAAAGCTTTCAGATCGGTTTTCAGCTCGATCATTGATTCTTACAGGGTTCGCCTTATTCATTTTCGGTTCACTTATGGGACTTATATCGAATTCCTTTCTGGCCATTATTTCCGCTAGAGTTATTCAAGCCGCTGGTGCATCGGCTATAACCTCCTTGGCGTATATACTTCCATCCAAATACTTCAAACCAGAAAGCAGGGGTAAAGCTTTAAGCCTTGTGACTACTACTTTTGCACTTATGGGCGGAGTTGCACCTGTTATCAGTGGATATATTATTGAACTATTTGGTTGGCATGGTCTATTTGCCGTTTCTCTCTTGGTCGTATGTACAATACCATTTATTTTTAAATACTTCCCGACTACTATCGCCCAAGGGCAGCAATTTGATGTCTTAGGAGCAATTTTGTTCTCCTTAGCCGTTGGTATTTTAGTTCTAGGCATCACCTTAAATCCTTATCTCTTAATCGTTGCGGCCTTGCTATTTATATGGTTTTCATTCCATATCCGCAGAAAAGCAACACCTTTCATAACCTTATCTTTACTCGCGAATAAAGGCTTTAGATTTTCCCTACTCTCTGTATTTGCCGGCACATCGGCGTATCCAGCCATTATGTTTTTATTGCCCTTGATTTTGAAGCAGAGCGGCAACTTGCAAGCAAGCATGATTGGCATCATCATGTTTCCAGGAGCACTGTTGGGTGCGTTATCCGGACCTTATATGGGAGCACTTTCCCGTAAATACAATGGAAGAATTGTTATGCTTGCTGGACATGGTTTAATGATTCTGGGGGTTCTGCTAATGGCGCTCTTGAAAGACTTCCCTATCGGGATTGGGATAGTCATGTTTATCTTTACAATGGGTTATACCACCTTAGTTTCATCCGCTGCCAATGTCGTACCTTCCACCTTGAAAAAAACTGAGATCGGTATTGGAATGGGACTCTTTACGCTATTTAGTATTTTGGGAGGAGCATTTGGACCCTCTATTTTAAGTCGATTTTTATCTTTGAATATTAGCTTCACACTCGCCTTTTTCATCGTCATTGTTATGTCCGTTATCGGTATTACACTTTTATTTCTAGCAACACTTAGTCTGAGGAATTCCTCAAGGCAGAATCCGGACAGGTCATGAGCTCTGAATGTAAGCAAATACATATCTAATATGAACTTCTTTAAATACATAATAAATACTAAGCAATCACTTAATTTTCCTATTTCAGAAATTACAGCATAATTCTTTTCCGTGACAACTGGAACAACATTTATATGGTAATCCGTCCGGCAATCGGCATAGATTCTTGTCATGGCGATTCCGCGAGATGTTATTCCGATAAATAAAAAATCCGCGATTTTCGCGGTCTATTATCGGTATAGATTGATGACTCTCGACATTAAAATTAAATAATTGCAGTGACACACTTCGCCTCCCTATCGCTTACCTAAACTCCACATACAGTTAAAAAACCATTGAATCTTCAGTAGATTCAATGGTTTTAGGCTCTATCTTATAACAGTTTCAATAAATTTTTCTAAAGAAGTAATATCTGAAATGTTCTTATTACATTCATGACTATTCACGCACAAATAGTTACCAACCGCTTTGTAATAATCAGGCGAAGAATTGGCCGGTCTTTTTTGGGATATCGCCGAAAATAAAGCAAGTTCTTCACACCGATTACATAAAAAGCAAAAACTTTTCTTATTTGTGGGCGTGTATTTGCCTTCTATACCGATGAAATGTCCGTTTAAATGATAAACCATGAACAATTTGTTTGTAGAAATATCGACCCAACTCAGATAGGTTACATAACGATTGTCTATTACGGATAAGTCAGGAATCTTTAATTTCTTATTCTTAGGGAATAGTTTCTGAATCTGTTTGGCTGTAACTTGCGGAAATTCCACCAAATACGGTTCAAACTCTCTCAGGTACTTCTGAAAATCCTCAACCGTTTCTAATGAAGAAAATCTTTCTAACATTTGTTTCTGAATGTCTGGAACATCTGGAAACAGTTCTACTATTTTGGATTCTGTGCCATATCTGACCGATTCCAATACTTTGGGATCCACTATAGTTCTGAGAGCATTTTGCAGAATACCCACTTGCTTTTTGATAACGTTATATTGATGGTTTCTAATAAATGGTTTACACATATAGGTTCAGCCCCTTATTTTTTTAATCATGAAATAAGGTGCAAAGCCAAGTATTAGAAACGATGAATGCTTATTGGGGCGATTTTAGTTTTACGCCCATGCAAAGTATCGCCTCTAAAACAGGCTTTGCATGAGACCCATTCCGACAATCTTTAATTGCCATCCATACCACTTCCCTCGCATTTACGATACGAATATTATATAAAAAACTCCCTATTATTTCAATGGAAAGGTTTCTCCATATCGAAGAAGTCGACCCACCGTTTGGATTCGTCCTCGGACATGCTGACGAACACGCCGTCATCGTAATCAGGGTCTTCACGTCCCAAGTCAAGGGACGTACTGGGGCTTATGTGTAACCCTGTTGATTTACGGGAATAAGCTTTAGGAATTCTTAATCATTTTCAATTTTCAGCTATCGTATCCGTTGATTTAAAGCTCATTATTATATTGCCATGGGGTATCTAGATAACCTCGTTTTATAGACCAATCAGCAAGTAGTTTTCTTTGTCTGACTTCCAAATCTCTAAATGGAGCTGCATCAAAAGATATTTTATTGAAACGATCTAGAAAATGTGGTCCTTCTTTAAATTTCCTCATAGCTCCCATCTCGATATCAGTCGCTGCCCAAACAACCCTTGTAATACTAAAAGAAAGCAGTATGGTACAACTACACATCGGACAAGGTTCACAGGTAGTATATAACGTATAATTCTTCTTCAAAAATTTTTTATTCTCAATATCTACCATAGCTGATCCAGCTCTTCTTATTGCTTCAACTTCCGCGTGTGCTGTTGTGTCGGAGCCTGAAAAAATCCTGTTACGTCCTCTACTAATGATTGCACCTTCTATGTCTACTATCACTGCTCCAATAGGATACGTCCCCTCAGCTTTAGCTTCTTCAGCTTCTAAAAACGCCTCAAGTAAATATTTACGATCATCCATCCTTGAACACACTCCTTTTCCAACGGATTGAATTACAACCAATCAAGGACACACCCTATTTTCAATTTATGCGAAATGATATTCAAGTCTGCCTCTGCCCGTCCGAAGCAAAAAAACACATCGCAGTAGCGCTTTCAAATTTGAACTATCGTGCCATTAGCTTAAACAATTCGCTTTTATTGATTGATGAGTTGAGAAAAAGAAACGGTTTTTGTTTGAATATCCAACATCCGAGTTCGTACATCGTTCTTAGAAATGAAAATAGCATTTCCATTTTCATCAAAGCAGTATGCAATTGGTATGGATATATCACTACCTCTGAATGAGCCGTCGGCGTGACTGGTACCAATAATCATTGATTTATATCTAATAGCAATCTTTTGGGCTTCATTTATCCATTCATCGAACTGTTCCTCACTGAACATTCCTACACCGATTGGATGTGCAATTAAGTCAATAGCACTAATATCTTCATTCTTCACTCCTTGTTTGACCAATTCATCACAAAGTATGTGTCCCATCATTAGACCCTCTACTGACTTAAAAGTCGTCTGGCTATACTTAATCCTATCCAAAACGATATCACCAGAGCGATTAATAATTATGGCTCTATCCATTGGACTGTCGTTTAGCCTTCTATGTCCCCCAATTAAAATCTTGTTATAATTCTTTGCTAAGATACATGCTTTTTCCACATTTTCATTCAAATAACCTTCTGGAAAGATTAAAACATCAGCGGAAGAATTATTTCGCAATTCACTCTCAAGTTGAACAATGTCCTTCTCAAATTTTGGTTGGATGATTAGAATTTTCATACGAACCCCCAGATTATATCCAAATTTGTCCATTATAGAGCCCCATGTGAGACCTTCTACTAAGCACCTCATTCAGCTATCGTGTCCATTAGTCATTCATGCAGTGCAAGACCAGCGCTGCGCCGCAGAAAATGAAAATGGATACAATCTGCATCTCCTAATGTTCCTCTAGCGAATACAAGCAAAATTGTCGAACTCATATCAGTGGATGTGAAATTCTTTATTAATGATCTAAGTACATGACTAAGAATCGTAGTAATAAAAGTGCCATCCCCATTATTGTGCCAACAAAAAGTAGGAAGAGAAATACGGATGTTATTCTTTTTACATGACTTTTGAGCGGCTGATCCATAGGTTGGCAAGGTGTAAGTAGTGAGAAACCGCAAAAATAAATGAACCAGAAAACATTAAATACTTTGTCTTTTTACTCATTTGATCTTTCTCTTTATTCATTTCACCCTCCCAATAAACTCTTTTATTTTCATTATATTCGATTGGGAGGGCTTAGTAATATTTATATTTTTTCATTGAAGTCGTCGCTGTGAGAGCGTTGAAGCCGGAAGATCAGCGTCTCCAGGAACTCCAAAAGCAGATTCGTGATCTCCAAGAGGAGAACGAGGTTTTAAAAAGGCGATGCACATGCACTTCTTTGCTAAAGACCAGGTAAGATATACGTTCATCTATGAACACCGCACCGAATACCGACTGGAGAAGATGTTCAGCGTCATGATAGTTTCTCGTAGAGGCTAACAAGTGGCTAGGGCGCCCTGCGAGTAAACAAGAGCGCCAGCACAATGAATGGACCGAACAGGTTAAGGAAGTATATCAAACTGCACCAATTACCGGGTGGGGAACATACGGCTCTTCCAGCAACACAATTTCTTCAGGTGTTAACGTAATCGAAAGAGCAGCTACCGCATCTTCGATATTAGACATTTTCGTAGCACCGATAATGGGGGCCGTTACTGGTTCTTTCTGCAACAACCAGGCAAGTGCGATTTGAACGCGGGGAACGCCATGTTTTTCTGCTATTGCTGCAACGCGCTCCACAATCAATCGATCAGTATCTGCAGTCGCATCGTATTTAGATTTCTGAACTTGATCGGTTTCGGAACGATGTGTTGTTTCCGACCAATCACGCGTCAATCTTCCTGATGCAAGCGGGCTATATGGAATCACACCGATTTTTTCTTGCTTACAAAGCGGCAGCATCTCCCTCTCCTCTTCACGGTATATGAGGTTTAAATGATTCTGCATCGAAACAAACCGGGTCCACCCATTTTTTTCAGCTACATGCAATGCCTTTAGGAACTGCCATGCGTACATGGCAGACGCACCAATGTATCTTGCCTTACCAGCCTTCACTACATCATGCAATGCTTCCATCGTCTCTTCGATGGGCGTATTGTAATCCCAGCGGTGAATCTGGTACAGATCCACATAATCCGTTCCCAATCTCTTAAGGCTCTTATCAATTTCACTCATGATTGCCTTTCGGGAAAGACCAGCACCATTTGGACCTTGATGCATACGGAAATGAACCTTTGTCGCGAGAACAATTTCATCACGATTGGCATATTGCTTTAGAACTCGTCCAATAATTTCCTCGCTTGTTCCGTCTGCATACACATTTGCCGTATCAAAAAAATTGATACCAAGCTCCAGAGCTTTTTTTATAATAGGACGACTGTGCTCTTCATCAAGTATCCATGGATGAACCCACCGATCTGCTACACCAAAGCTCATACAACCAAGACAAATCCGAGAAACATCCAAACCAGTATTTCCAAGTTTCACATATTCCATTTGATTGTTCCTCACTTTCCATTAGATATTGTTATTGTTTTCTTCATCTGTAGTTTAGTTGTGCGTTTGCAAATCGTTTGGGGAACTGTTGAAAAAATCCTTATCACGAAATAACTTGATGAAGATTTTTTTATTAAATTTTTCGAGTAGTTCACATGGAGGTTGATCTAACGAATTTTATTCAATTAATGATTACCAAATACCAAAGTTTCAGATCCATATTTGTAATCGATTCTGTTAACTCAGGTCTTAACTGCTCCTGGTGAGATGATGGTTGCACGAATATTGTTGCCAAGCTCAGTTTTACGAAGTCCTTCAAAAATAGCACGTAACGGCAAACTTAGTTCCAGTATAGACCGTACTTCCAGCCCCAACGAAGTGTCCAGCTACAGAAGAAAGACTGATAATATGCCCTTCTTTTCTATCTATCTTTACTTATTTGCCCGCCCTTTTTGCATATTCTGAACCTGCCGGATAGCGGTTCCCCGAAATCTCGATCTTCGAGAGCGCATCGTTCAAATCACTTAATTCCTCGTGAGTTAGCTCAACGCCCACCGCACCTAGATTTTCTTCCAAGCGCCCCAATTTACGAGTGCCTGGAATCGGAACCATCCATGGCTTCTGGACAAGTACCCACGCCAGTGCGATTTGAGCAGGTGTTGCGTTCTTCTCTGCAGCAACCTTCTTTATCAGCTCCACTAAAACCTGATTTGCTTCAAGATGCTCCGATTGGAACCGAGGCTGCTTGCTGCGGAAGTCGTCGTTACCGAAGGTTGTATGCTTATCAATGGTTCCAGTAAGGAAGCCCTTGCCCAGCGGGGCAAATGGAACAAAGCCGATTCCCAGTTCTTCAAGGGCTGGCAGCAGTTCTTTTTCAGGGCTTCTCCACATCATGGAGTATTCACTTTCAACTGCAGTGAGCGGTTGAACCGCGTGTGCGCGGCGGATCGTTTCTACCCCTGCTTCAGATAGTCCCCAATGTCTGATCTTGCCTTCCTTGATTAGGTTTTGTATGACTCCAGCCACTTCTTCGATTGGCACATTTGGATCAACACGATGCTGATAGTAAAGGTCAATAGTTTCAACTTTAAGCCGTTTCAGCGAGCCTTCAAGTGATTGTCTAATAACCTCCGGCTTGCTGTCAAGCACCTGCATACCATCCACTACTTTTATCCCAAATTTTGTAGCAATGAGCACCTTTCCCTTGAATGGGGCAAGCGCTTCACCTACCAACTCCTCATTGTGGTGCGACTGCCCATAAACTTCAGCAGTGTCGAAGAAATTAACACCTAGGTCAACCGCCGCATGGATTAAAGAAATCGCATCTTTTTTTTCTGGTAGCGGACCAAAACTCTGACTCATTCCCATGCAACCTAACCCAATTGCAGAAACTTCTAGTCCACTTTTACCCAATTTACGCTTTTGCATAATCTATCTTCCTTTCTTTATGTTATTGCCGCCACTTAAAGTCATATCCAATATACAATAAATGAATAAGAGACCGTTATCCCATTCGTGCCAAATGATTGCCTAATCCTCTCCACAACCACGTACGCAACAAACGAATATGCAATATTATGGAACGACCGAGGATTAAGAAACAAGGCGGTTATTATGTCTGAACGAATATTTGAAATATAACCTGTTCGGGTGCTCGCTCAAACATCAGTTGCCCGAGCCACAACCGATAAACTTTCGTCCATCGCTTTTTAAGGTTTGGGGATCCATGAAGAAGCTATTCCGGTGCGCTCCCCGTATTTGTCGGAATGCTTAGCTTCACATAAGCTACTGACTACTTATCCCCGTTCATAAAAAAGTCCTTCTTTATATGTCTAGTAACTTGACAGAAGTCCAAATCATCATACCAAGACCTGCATGCGCAGTCGCAAGTAGACTTTATGGCATAATCTTGCACAAAATTCGAAACCAATATTTTCATGCTACGTATTGAGTACGGACGAAAAAAGGATCAATCCGTTCAGCTTCGTACAGTTCGATTATGGTAAAGGAGGTTCAACATGAAGCTTTACAACTTTTTGCCGGTCGTGCTGCTGATATCCGCACTCACAACATTTAACGGCACCGCCTCTGCGACGTTCCCGTTTACGGAACGTGCGGCGATTAAGCATACGGAACTCGCAAACCGTCACAGAAGCGGCACAACAATTAATTACGGAGGGCTGGTCGGTATTGGATTCATTTGCACCGGCTGTTGTTTACGGAGATATGAATTTTGACGACATCGAGGATGTAGCGCTCGTCGTGGAACAAAATGAAGCTGATTTCGAGTTGACACCAGCACGTGCTCTGGTGATCGGATACGGTACGGGGTACGGCAATTATGAGTTGGCCGCATTCAACGATAATATCGTCCTTCGTGCGGATGAAGGCGGCATATTGGGTGATCCATACAACGGCATTTACTTTGATGATCAAGGGATTTTAACAGTCAGTGAATACGGTGGCAGCAATTGGCGCTGGTCTAACAATTACCGATTCGCCTACTTGGTCGATGAATGGTACTTTATCGGCTACAACAAAATTACGACTTACTTGCACGATGAAAGTGAATACTTTGAAACCGATTTCGACATGATTCATGGTAAAATCCTTAACCACTACTTTGATGAATCGGGCAACCTGATTAGTGACGAAGATTACACGGATTCCAGAGAGCTGTTTCCGCTCGATCATTTCAGCAGATGGTATCAAGTAGGCGATTATCGGGGATATGAGGATCGGTATTATGATAACAATTTGGGATATGAGCTTTCATTTCCGAAATCTTGGCAAGATTATTACAGCATCCAAGAGCGCGACTACGGCATTGATGTGTATTTTACCGGCAACAGCTCACCCAGCTGGGAAATCGATGAAGAGACATTCGAAGCTAACGGGCTATATCTGTTCTCGGTCGGAACTGAGAATACTATGAAAGAAGCCGGCGATTCGATCGATGATGTAAGATGGCTCGGCACCGCTCACGGCAATACATACTATTACTTCACATCAACCGATTGTAGTACCTGCATACTTAGTATGGCTGTCGAGCTCGATATCGATGAAGATAAAAGGGAACTGATGATTTCCGATTATAATCGTCTGGTGTTGATGATGGCAGATCTTGATCTGTTGTTGTATTCGTTTATCAGCGATGACGAAGTTCACGATTACGAGCTTGATTATG
Source organism: Paenibacillus agricola (assembly GCF_011440305.1). GTDB lineage: Bacteria > Bacillota > Bacilli > Paenibacillales > NBRC-103111 > Paenibacillus_S > Paenibacillus_S agricola. Next base: position 305,875 of record NZ_JAAOIW010000009.1, read on the forward strand.
AGTTCGATCCGCTTTACTGATAGGCGCAGAAACAATAAGCAGCGGTGCTCTAGAGCCGAGTGAAATTGTACGTATTTATGGTATGCGATGGAGTATTGAGACCTTCTTTAAGATAATCAAAAAGCTATTTAAAGCTGGGAACCGAATTTCAGGGTCGATCCTTTGACATGCTGATTTTGCCACACGACCGTCGTATTTAGCCGCTATCTAGTCATGGAATTTGAGCGGCGACAATCGGGATACACGTACGGCGAGGATGCCTCCATGAGATCCCCAGGATAAACCAATCTTACACACTCGAAGCCTTTCTATTACTCTCCGAAACTCCAAATACCGAGCGACCTCAAGCGCATTTTTGCTGTGAACCTCCATTCGCAGAGGTAATGTGCGCAAGCCCCGCATGCAGGATGGTCATACAAAAATCCCCCAATGCCCACTGATGTTACAATAAGGCAAAAGTCAAACAAATCCAGAAACGGTAATAAACAAGTTGGCGTGGTGACATCCATTCCCATTCCTTATGACTTTTTTAGATTTATGCAAGAATAAGTCTGGGGGAGATAGGAATCCTATTGTGTAGGAAACCAGCATTTGTAGGAACCTAGGAAAGCACTATAACAATAAGGTGAGTGAAATGGCAAAAACCAAGAGCACTACACAGGGTGAGAAAAAGCTGGCGTGGTGGCAGCTTTCGCTGCTGGGAGTTGCATGTACCATAGGGACCGGCTTTTTTCTGGGTTCGCATCTTGCTATCGAAATCGGCGGACCGGCAGTGGTGTTTGCTTATGCCATTGCCGCTTTTGGAGCGTATCTCGTCTTCGACAAACTGGCTCAAATGACGGCCGATCATCCTATGGACGGCTCTTTCCGTTCTTACGCCAAGAAAGCTTACGGCCGATGGGCCGGCTTCAGCAGCGGTTGGGTATATTGGTCGTCAGAGTTGCTGATTATGGGAAGCCAACTAACAGCTTTGTCACTCTTTTCACGCTTCTGGTTCCCACAGATACCCATGTGGTGTTTTGCGGCGGGCTACGGTATCCTAGGACTTCTTGTTATTATCATTGGAACAAAAGGTTTTGAGCGGATGGAAAACATTTTTGCAGTTACCAAAATTGCTGCGATCTTCATGTTTATTGTGATTGCACTATTGATCCTGTTTAACGTAATCACTACAACGGACCACGGTCCGGCTGTGCCCCAAGATTGGCTTCCCACAGGGGTAACAGGACTTTGGGCTGCACTCATTTTCGCTTTTTATGGATATGGGGGGCTGGAAGTTATGGGGTTAATGGCGATACGGCTGAAGAAGCCTAGCGATGCGCCAAAAGCCGGGAAAATCATGCTGCTTCTGCTTGCCATTGTGTATGTAAGTTCAATCGGGCTGGTGCTGCTTCTGGAGCCATGGACATCGTATGTGGCAAAAGAAAGCCCTTTTGTTGTTTCCCTTGCTGACTACAAGCTGCCTTTCGTTCCCCATTTTTTTAATGCTGCACTTATTATCGCGGGCTTTTCGACAATGACCGCTTCTCTATTCGCTGTAACGACGATGCTTGTAACATTAGCGAATGACTGTGATGCGCCGTCTATTTTTGCGGCAAATAAAAATAACGAAAAGAAAAAGCCACTCTCTGCTTTTGGACTTACGGCTCTTGGGCTTGGGGCATCGGTCTTATTCGCACTCCTCATGCCGGAAAGCGTATATGAATACGTCACAACGGCGGCAAGTTTAATGCTGCTGTATAACTGGCTGTTCATTTTAATGACTTCAGGGCGTCTGCTCAAGCTTACCATTTGGGGCAAAATAAAAAAGTACCTCGGTATTGGGCTTGTTGCATTGGCCGTAGCCGGGACGTTGTTTCATAGCGTGAGCCGTCCTGGGTTTTACATTAGCCTTGGCTTTATAGCGGTGATCGCTTTACTTACGCTTATCATGTCTCGAGTCTGGAAAAAGCAGGATAAAGAAAGCAAAAATGATAACCATGAGAAAAGCGATTATCACACAGACCCAACTGGGAAACAGCGATCACGTTAAGAAAAAAGGAAGCCCTTATACCCTGTCCGTCAGTTTGATCAAACAGCTTTATTATAAACTTTTAATTTCGAACAATGAACTTATAGATCCACCAAGCATGTTTATTCTAATGGATTGCGCCAACAGACTGGCCACTGAAATTACTTTCAAATAGTCGGGACAAGCTTGAATCAAAGGTATGGAATCCGTTACTACAATTTCTTTTATGTTAGGATGCTTTAATCGCTCTATGGCTGATTCAGAAAAGATCGGATGCGTAGCACAAATATAAGCATCTTTTGACCCCCTATCGATTAATGCCTCAACAACCTTGATAATTGTAGAGCCGCTATCAATTATATCTTCAATGATGATAGGGGTGCGGTCATTAACTTCCCCTATAATGTGTGTTATTGAGGCCTCGTTATGAGCAGTTCGTTTTTTAACCATTATTGAAAAAGGGCAATCAAGGTGACTCGCTAATTTCTCTGCGGTTTCAGCACGTCCTGCATCAGGTGAAACTATAACAGGGTTATGTATCTGTTTAGACTTAATATATTCGCTTAGCAAGTCCAGCGCAGTGAGATGGTCTACTGGAATGTTGAAAAAACCTTGAATAGCAGGTGAATGTAGATCCAAAGTAATTACGCGATTCACGCCTAAGGTTGTTATTACATCAGCCACCATTTTTGCCGAAATTGGCTCACGCGGAGCTGATTTACGCTCCTGCCTGGAATACCCCAAATAGGGAACAACGACATTAACTGATCTGGCTGAAGCTCTCTTTGCGGCATCAATCATAATTAATAGCTCGACAAAATGCTCATTTACGGGATATGAAAAGGTCTGGATAAGATATACATCACAGTTGCGCAGCCCGTCCTCATAATGCACATAGATTTCGCCATTTTTAAATCGGGAACGTTTAACTCTGCCTAAAGGATGATCAAGGTGATTACAAATACTTTCTGCAAGCTTGGGGTGTGAAGATCCTGCAAACACGCGAAAATTAGGGATCATTGTATCTCCTCCATAACATTTTTGATTCAGCTGACTTATTTAAGAGTGATACAGTATTGGGCATTCTCGGTTTGAATATTGATTTCATTTTCATTCTGAAAGCCTTGGATGTTCCCTTTATAAGGAATTTCATGAATGTTATCAGGAAGTTTTTCACTTTGATCCTCGGGCAAGTCCATACTTCCATCACCATGAAGCACGATAGATTCAAGTGAAATAAAATGGTCTAAGTCCTCAGAATTGCGCATTAAACTGACATCATCAAGCAAAAAATCGATCATAACAGTGTTTTGCTGTTCTTTTTTTTCAATTGTCATCCAGTTACCTATATTGCCTTCCAGCCAATCGCATATTTCATATACTGTTAATTCCTTCTGAGTCCGCACCTTCTAAAATTATAAATTCTATGATCATAAGCTTTCTGCTAAGACTTAGAAGAACCTCCCTCTATAACCTCCGCATGGACAATACGATTTGCCTATTCATAAGCTTGCTCGTCAATCACCACCGGTAAAAGGAGAATTTCTCCATTATTATTTTACAACCGATTACTTTCTATACATGTTATATTTACGATTTTACTTTGATACCGTAGATTTGGATCTGGTACTGGAACCGTATTGCTCCATGTTCTATCCGTTATTTTATGTAGGGATTGACCTTGATGCCAGACGAATTTGCTCAAGTGCTTCTACAAGTTAGTCCCAGAAACAGTCGGAGCTTTAGATCTGAATCATTTTGGCCTAGGTCTCTTTTACGCCGCAAGATACCGGCAATGCCGATCATGAATAACAAATTTTATATTGTCAGAGAATAAGGAGGATGATTAAAAGGAGATGAGAGATATAAAAGACCAGTTACAAAGCTTCATACAAGATCTTATTAGGAAGAATCAAGATATTCTAATGCCTGATGATTTTAAGGAGTGTCGCGAGGCCGTATCGGATGTCGGGGAAATGATCCAAAAACTCGAGGCCACAGAGGTTAAATTCCGCAGAAAACTGACTGATATTTCCGCACGGCATCCAACGGATAAAGAAAAAATCATTTATTTGCAAGGTTTGGTTGACGGAATCGGCCTTGCTATCAAGCCGTGGAAATCTATTATGGTTCAGCCGGGCAGAGAACCTGAGTCTCTGATATAAATGTTTATAGGAGCAGGCTGCCGCGGTGGTCTGCTATTTTGTGTTGGGGTTAATGTAGGCACGAAAGGCGACAGCGACAGTTTAGCACGGACCAACCATTGCCAAGGGATTGGCTTTAATAAGGATGTAAAGTCAAGAGTGCCCGGAGCCGATAATTATAACTTCCGAAGCTTCTTAATAGCAAAAAAACCTTAAGATATGATCTTAAGGTTTTTTCTTGCTTGGCAACGTCCTACTCTCCCAAGATCCTGCGATCTAAGTACCATTGGCGCTGGAAGGCTTAACGATCGTGTTCGAGATGGGAACGTGTGGTTCCCTTCCGCCATCATTACCAAACAGTCTAAGCCATGGGAAAAACATTCAAGGCTTGCACCTTGAAAACTGGATTCGAAACAAGCTGCTGAACCGGACAGCGCCGCGCTTATACCACGGATGTCTTCATGTATTGGATAAGCCCTCGACCGATTAGTATCCGTCAGCTCCATGCCTTGCGGCACTTCCACCCCGGACCTATCTACCTCATCGTCTATAAGGGGTCTTACTAATTGGGAAATCTCATCTTGAGGGGGGCT